>NZ_CP132338.1:0-3650000 GCF_046529625.1 Cellulosilyticum sp. ST5 | reverse complement strand
GGTGGGATACCTCTCTTGTAATACTTAACTTCTAACCATGGCCCGTTACCCGGGTCTGGGACAATGTCAGGTGGACAGTTTGACTGGGGCGGTCGCCTCCTAAAGAGTAACGGAGGCGCTCAAAGGTAACCTCAGAATGGTCGGAAACCATTCGAAGAGTGCAAAGGCATAAGGTTGCTTGACTGCGACACCGACGGGTGGAGCAGGTACGAAAGTAGGACTTAGTGATCCGGTGGTATGAAAGTGGGATTGCCATCGCTCAACGGATAAAAGCTACCCCGGGGATAACAGGCTTATCTCCCCCAAGAGTTCACATCGACGGGGAGGTTTGGCACCTCGATGTCGGCTCATCGCATCCTGGAGCTGAAGCAGGTTCCAAGGGTTGGGCTGTTCGCCCATTAAAGCGGTACGCGAGCTGGGTTCAGAACGTCGTGAGACAGTTCGGTCCCTATCCGTCGTGGGCGCAGGAAATTTGAGTGGAGCTGTCCTTAGTACGAGAGGACCGGGATGGACGGACCACTGGTGCATCTGTTGTCTTACCAAAGGCATAGCAGAGTAGCCAAGTCTGGATCTGATAAACGCTGAAGGCATCTAAGCGTGAAGCAGACCACAAGATAAGATTTCCCATCCGAAAGGAGTAAGACCCCTTAGAGACTATGAGGTAGATAGGTTGGAGCTGTAAGTGTAGTAATACATTGAGGTGACCAATACTAACGGTTCGAGGGTTTGACCTAGATAATGAAGGTTGAATAGTTGTAGTATTTGTTTTTGAAGGTATGAGAAGAGAGCACCCGAGAGGGTGTTTTTTTGCTTTATACCTGTTTGTACTTATGAGAAATAGTTAAATTTTTATGACTTTAAGTGGCTTAGTTATATGTAATAGCATTATTCTCAGATTAATAGTAGGCATAAGGTTTTGGTCTAGATTAGCATTGAAGATATTGAAGAAATCAACAGATACAATATTCTGCAGTGGGATGAACGCTATTCCAATAAAGAAATTTTAAAAGAGGATATAAAAAACAAGAACTTTATATAGGAAGGCTTTGCCAAACGGACTCTAGAGGAGAGATCGTAGTAGCTTATGTATTAAACGGAGAGTGTGATAAACAATACAGCAATGGTACATGGGAATATCCAGAGGCAAGTTATTGGATTATACATAGGCTATGTGTAAGCTCTAAGTTTCAAAATCAGAAAATCGGAAATCGTACAAGTCAATACATAGAGAAGCAAGTATTAGAAAATGATATTGAGTCAATAAGGCTAGATGCTTTCGTGCAAAACCCATACGTCATTAGATTATACGAAAAACTATTGAGTAACCAAAAGCAGTAATTAGATTTATGAAATCATTAAAAAATTATCTCAAGTAACAGAAGATACAATAAATATTCTGAATATAACTACAGAAGATATTAGTAAACAAAATGAAATGATTGTTGAGGCAGATAAAGAATTCACAAAAGCTGGTGAGCATATGACAAAGTTGAAAGGATTAATTGATGGAGTTGTAAAGGATGTAACTGAAATTTTAAGCGAATTGAGTGAACTTGTAAAAAGTATATAGCGAGATAATAAAATAGTAAAAAGTCAATTGAGGCTGACAACTAACTAATCTTATAGATTAATTGGTTGTCAGCCTTTCTTTGCTTTTACCTATTATATTGTTTTAAGTGTGCAGGGGTAGCAATGTTTGAGAATCTAGTTAGGCCTTCATAAAGGTCGAAGTGATACTGCTTATCAGAAGTAGTAGTAATTTTAAAAGAGTAAATCACAAGATTGCTATTGCCCTCATAATAAACACCTGTATATTCAATTGACTTAATAGAATCAGAAAGATAGCCTGCTTGAAAAATAAGTTTTTTGACTTTTTCAAGATTTTGAGCTTTATTGGATTTGAAATTTTTGTCAGCAGAATCCATGGCTTTTGTTATTGCTGGGTCTATGTCATTACTCATAAATTCTTCGTCTTCATAGTAAGGCACATTTGATTTAGATAGATAGTGCATACCTATGGTAAGTAATTCACCAGTGCTACTATCTATAGAAACATTTATGATATAAGTCGAAAGTTTTAGGCTACAATCCCAAGAGGCTAATAACTCATAATCTTTATAACCCTTATTTTTTTCAAAGGTATGCATGGTACTTGCAGGATCATAAATCATAGTAAGGGTTTGATTTGAAAGGTCTTCTTTAGAAAATCTAAAGATTTCTTGAGCCATAATTTCAGTAGCATCCTCTAGAGATAATTCTGATGCACTAGGTTTTTCACTTTTTTCACTTTTTTCAATGAAGTTCACTTTGTAGTTTGTCTTAATATAGCCATCTGGAATTTGCCTATTCATAGCAGTGTGTAATTCTGAGAGGTTGTAAGAAGTAGGGACTATAGTAGAAGCGTTGAGCTCGGTAGAAATGAGCATCTGTGTGCCGAATAAAGCACATACACCTACCAATGTAGTGGCACTAACCTTTTTAATTGAGTTTGTAAAAATTTGTTTTGAAAATATCATTTTATTTGACCCTCCTAAATGAATTTGTTATTGATAAAATGATTATAAAAAGGGAATATATAGATTTTATCACAAAGTTGTTTCAGAGTTGTAAAAAATCAAAATAGTATAAAAATTTCAAACGATATATGAGATAATAGAATAAATAAGGTTTGCTATGAAGATATGAAGAATATAGAGATAGAGTAAAAGTAGATTTTTATATAAATAAATGCGTCATATATGGGTGAATAAGAACAGTATTAATGGAGGTGAAATGATGGCAGCAATTTTAGTAGTAGAAGATGAGATAGCCATTAATGAATTAGTAAGAAGAAACTTAGGTTTAGTAGGGCATACATGTTATTCTGCAATGAATGGATTGGAAGCACTAGAGCTAATTAAAAGTAAGAACGTTGACTTAGTAATTTTAGACATCATGCTCCCTAAATTAGATGGATTTGGGGTATTAGAGCAAATGAAAGATACACCAACTATATTACTAACAGCTAAGAGTAATGTAGAGGATCGAGTGAAAGGTTTAGTAATGGGGGCAGATGATTACATTATTAAGCCTTTTGAGATGTTAGAACTTCTAGCAAGAGTAGAAGCTGTACTAAGGCGAACTAGAAAAGGGGAAGATGTCTTTGAAGTAAAGGAAGTCAAAGTCGAATTTGGGAGTAGAAAGATTTATTTAAGAGGAAAGCTCATTGATTGTACGCCTAAGGAATATGAACTCTTAGAAGTGCTTATAAAAAATAGAAATGTAGCTTTATCTAGAGAAAAACTATTAGAAATGATATGGGGATATGATTATATGGGTGAGACACGCACGGTAGATGTTCATATTCAAAGGCTTAGAAAAAAGTTAGAACTAGAAGGTCAAATTGCAACAGTATATAAATTAGGTTATCGATTAGAGGTATGGTATGAAAAATAAAACGTATAGATGGGTTTTAGGATTATTTTTAGCATTTTTTTATATGCTTCTTATTGTGTTTTGTGTCTTTAATGTAAAAAAAGATTTTACTAGAGTCAAAGAAAGTTATCTCAGAGAACATTACTTTTTAACTAATAATGTTTTAAAGAGTTTGCTTGCACTAGAAAGGAAAAACTACACCGTAGATGAGTCCATTAAGAGATGCTATAAGGATTATAAAGAACAATATGAAGGACAAGGCATTTATTTACAAGTTTATAAAGAGAAAGAATGCCTTTATACCAATATGCCACAAGAAATCATAATAGATATGAGCAAGATTAGTAAAGTAAGAGATAAGAGGGAAGTAGGCATCACAAACATTGAGAGTAGAAAATACATTAGAGTAGCGGGTTATTTACCGGAGCAGTATAGTCAGTATGCCATTGTTTACTATGCAGATATTACAAACATAGTAGATGACTGGATTAAAAATACAGTTTCTATATTTATAGTGGCAATTATTTTTACAGTCATTTTAAGCATTTGTTTGTTAATTCTTTTTGAATATTTATTTAAACCATTAGAGAAAATATCGGATGTTTCTATGAAAATAGCTGAGGGAGAGTACGAGGAAAGATTGGATATAAAAGGAGAAGGAGAAATAGCAAAAGTGGTACATAGCTTTAATACTATGTCCGATAAGATTACGGATCAGATGCAGACACTTGAAGAAAATGCAAAAGAAAAGCAGATGTTAATAGATAATTTAGCTCATGAATTAAGAACACCATTAACAGCCATATATGGTTATGCAGAATATATGCAAAAAACACGTCTACAAGAAGAAGATAAGTATGTCTCTACCCAGTTTATTTTGGATGAAAGTAGGAGATTAAAGAGTATATCAGAAATGTTATTAGGTATGTCAGCTCTACGTGAAGAAGTAGAAATTGATATGAGAATAATTAATATGGGCGAGTTACTTGATAGAATAGCACAACTTGAAAGTATTAAACTTAAGGAGAAAGGGATTCAATATACATATTCTAGTACCATTAAAGAACTTTATGGCAATGAAGATTTAATAGAAAGTATGCTAGTTAATTTATTAGATAATGCAATTAAAGCATGTTATGAGACTAAGGGATCTATTACATTAAAGGCTTATAAAAAAGGGGCCGAAAAGATTATTGAAGTAATAGATAATGGAAAGGGAATGACAAAAGAAGAGATTAGTCATATTACAGAGGCATTTTATCGAGTAGATAAATCACGAAATAGAATTGAGGGAGGAAATGGATTAGGACTTGCGTTATGTGAAGAGATTGCAAGAAAACATCATGCAAGATTGTCTTTTGAATCAAAGCCTAACGAAGGAACTAAAGTAAAAGTGGTATTTGCTTTAAGAATATAAAGCTAAATTATAAACTATGTACTATTAGAAAATAAGAAAATCAACTATTTATTGAACTTATTATTCAATTATTTTTCATAGACCCCGATACTTATCGGAGAGCCAATACTTAATTAAGGAAAGAAGACCCAAATGATTAGGAGAGTTATAGCATTACAAAGTTAATTGATGAAGGGGAGTAAAGAATTGAGGTAAGCAGGAATTACTTGTTAAAATAAAAAAGGCTTAAAAAGTATATAGATAAAAAATATGTAAAAGTTAAAGAAAAATAGTTGACATATGTATACAATTCCTGTATCATTATAGAAGTCGCTAGGCAAAGTAGCGACGAAATTTTTGGTGGTAATGCGCTTAAGGGAAACACCCGTTTCCATTCCGAACACGTAGGTTAAGACTTAAGCGGCCGATGGTACTTGTCGGGAGACTGACTGGGAGAGTAGGTGGCTGCCAAGTTTATGGCCCATTGGTCAAGCGGTCAAGACACCGCCCTTTCACGGCGGTAACACGAGTTCGATTCTCGTATGGGTCATTATTTAAAATCTCAGTTAGGATTTCCTAACTGAGATTTTTTTGTATATGTAAATAGTATCTCTAATATAAAATATTAGTAATAGCAGAGGTAGCCTATCATTATTAAATCAGAAAGATAGTACTTTAATTATGAAGTGATTGATAGATTGGTAAAAGATATGAATACAGAATCAGTTAAAGCTCGTTTAAATATTAAGACAAATAGCTTCTTATATATTAATTATATATTAAGGAATTAAGAAAAGTAAAAAACTATAAATAAGGGGTTGACTTAAGTAAGGAAATACTGTATTATTAAACGAGTCAGCGGTTGAAAAACCAAAGGTAACAAATGAACTTTGAAAACAAAATAGTAACTATAAACCAGTCGATTCATTACGTCTCTAATAAGAGATGAGAATCAGTACAACTTGTACTAAGTAAAATAGTCAGTAGTAGAAATACTACACGGACAAACTTTTTTATGAGAGTTTGATCCTGGCTCAGGATGAACGCTGGCGGCGTGCTTAACACATGCAAGTCGAACGAAGTGATAGGAGCTTGCTCCTAGAACTTAGTGGCGGACGGGTGAGTAACGCGTGGGTAACCTGCCCTATGCAGGGGGATAACGTTTGGAAACGAACGCTAATACCGCATAAACTATCGGTAATCGCATGATTATTATAGTAAAGATTTTATCGGCATAGGATGGACCCGCGTTGGATTAGCTAGTTGGTGAGATAACAGCCCACCAAGGCGACGATCCATAGCCGGCCTGAGAGGGTGAACGGCCACATTGGGACTGAGACACGGCCCAAACTCCTACGGGAGGCAGCAGTGGGGAATATTGCACAATGGGCGCAAGCCTGATGCAGCGACGCCGCGTGAAGGAAGAAGGTCTTCGGATTGTAAACTTCTATCAGCAGGGAAGAAAAAATGACGGTACCTGACTAAGAAGCTCCGGCTAACTACGTGCCAGCAGCCGCGGTAATACGTAGGGAGCGAGCGTTATCCGGATTTACTGGGTGTAAAGGGTGCGTAGGCGGTTTGTTAAGTCAGAAGTGAAATTTAGGGGCTCAACCTCTAAGCTGCTTCTGAAACTGATGAACTAGAGTGTGGGAGAGGAAAGTGGAATTCCGAGTGTAGCGGTGAAATGCGTAGAGATTCGGAGGAACACCAGTAGCGAAGGCGGCTTTCTGGACCATAACTGACGCTGAGGCACGAAAGCGTGGGGAGCAAACAGGATTAGATACCCTGGTAGTCCACGCTGTAAACGATGAATGCTAGGTGTCGGGGCTTACGGGTCTCGGTGCCGAAGTTAACACATTAAGCATTCCACCTGGGAAGTACGATCGCAAGATTGAAACTCAAAGGAATTGACGGGGACCCGCACAAGCGGTGGAGCATGTGGTTTAATTCGAAGCAACGCGAAGAACCTTACCTAAACTTGACATCCCGATGACCGAAGGGTAATGCCTTCTTTCCTAGCTTGCTAGGACATTGGTGACAGGTGGTGCATGGTTGTCGTCAGCTCGTGTCGTGAGATGTTGGGTTAAGTCCCGCAACGAGCGCAACCCCTATCTTTAGTAGCCAGCATTAAGTTGGGCACTCTAGAGAGACTGCCAGGGATAACTTGGAGGAAGGTGGGGATGACGTCAAATCATCATGCCCCTTATGTTTAGGGCTACACACGTGCTACAATGGCTGCTACAAAGGGAAGCGATCTCGCGAGAGTCAGCAAACCTCAAAAAAGCAGTCCCAGTTCGGATTGTAGTCTGCAACTCGACTACATGAAGTTGGAATCGCTAGTAATCGCGAATCAGAATGTCGCGGTGAATACGTTCCCGGGTCTTGTACACACCGCCCGTCACACCATGGGAGTTGGGGGGGCCCAACGCCGGTGACCCAACCCTTCGGGGAGGGAGCCGTCTAAGGCAAAACCAATAACTGGGGTGAAGTCGTAACAAGGTAGCCGTATCGGAAGGTGCGGCTGGATCACCTCCTTTCTAAGGATAGAAATCGAAGGTTTAATAGTTACTGTTTTGTTTTGAAAGTTTATGGAAAGCACTAAGCATTAAGCTTAGTGCTTTTTTGTTGCTTAAGAGTACGATAAAGACTGCAATAATAGTGTAGTCTTTATCGTATAAGATAAAAAATGATTATAATTATTTGACTTTTGTAAATCCCATATTATATGTTAAGTATTATTTAGAAATAAATTTTATCATAACTATTAAGCATAGAGGAATGAGAAAAGGGCATTAAAACAAAAAAAAAATCAAATAAGTGTTGACTTATGTAATGTGATAGTGTAATATTATACAAGTCGTCAGCAGTAAGCAACGGCAAAATAAAGATTACTTAATAAGTGATCATCGTACTTTGAAAAACAAATACTACAACAATTATAGATTTGTAAGTTATAGCAATATAACTTGCGCCTAACGATAAACAGAGTTCTTAATGACAGATGTATGACTATGCAGATGGCATTTAGAAATCGTTATCCAAATGGATAAATGTACACGCATTGTATAATGCAAAAATGTTTGTCAGGGTGTAAAATCTACAATTTAACCGATAATAAATATTCTTTGTATTCAACGAAAGTTGATTAACAAGGCACAAACGACCGATTAACGAAAGTTAATCATTATAGGTCAAGCTACTAAGAGCGTAGAGTGGATGCCTTGGCACCGAGAGCCGATGAAGGACGTGATAAGCTGCGAAAAGCTACGGGGAGTTGCAAATAAACCTTGATCCGTAGATATCCGAATGGGGAAACCTGGCAGAGCAAACCTCTGTCATCCTATAGCCAATACATAACTATAGGAAGGGAACGAAGGGAACTGAAACATCTAAGTACCTTCAGGAGGAGAAAGAAACATCGATTTCCTAAGTAGCGGCGAGCGAAAGGGAAACAGGCCAAACCAGATTACTTGTAATCTGGGGTTGAGGACTGCGTCATGGCAAGAATGCAGATAGCTGAAGAGTCTGGAAAGTCTCATCAAAGAGGGTGATAATCCCGTAAGCGAAATCCAAGTGAAGCCTAGCAGTATCCAGAGTACCACGAGACACGAGAAACCTTGTGGGAAGCCGGGGGGACCACCCCCCAAGCCTAAATACTCCTCGGTGACCGATAGCGCATAGTACTGTGAAGGAAAGGTGAAAAGAACCCCGGGAGGGGAGTGAAAGAGAACCTGAAACTCTATGTTTACAAGCAGTGGAAGCGCCATATGATGCGCAACCGCGTACTTTTTGTAGAACGGTCCGGCGAGTTACTAGCTGTGGCAAGGTTAAGTACCAGGAGGTACGAAGCCGAAGGGAAACCAAGTCTGAATAGGGCGCCAAAATAGTCATTGTTAGTAGACCCGAAACCGGGTGACCTACCCATGTGCAGGATGAAGTTACCGTAAAAGGTAATGGAGGTCCGAACTCACATCTGTTGAAAAAGGTGGAGATGACGTGTGGGTAGCGGAGAAATTCCAATCGAACCCGGAGATAGCTGGTTCTCCTCGAAATAGCTTTAGGGCTAGCGTTGATAGGAGTCTAATGGAGGTAAAGCACTGAATTGCCTAGGGGGCCCACAAGCTTACCGAAGCATATCAAACTAAGAATGCCATCAAGATACCGTCAGCAGTCAGACTACGAGTGATAAGACACGTGGTCAAAAGGAAAACAGTCCAGACCATCAGCTAAGGTCCCCAAGTGTGTGTTAAGTGGAAAAGGATGTGAGATTTCGAAGACAACTAGGATGTTGGCTTAGAAGCAGCCACTCATTCAAAGAGTGCGTAATAGCTCACTAGTCGAGAGATCTTGCGCCGAAAATGTCCGGGGCTAAAACACACCACCGAAGCTATGGAATTCACAATAGTGGATTGGTAGAGGAGCGTTGTAACGACGCAGAAGCAGTACCGTAAGGAGCTGTGGAGTAATTACAAGTGAGAATGCCGGAATGAGTAGCGAGATACAAGTGAGAATCTTGTAGGCCGAATATCCAAGGTTTCCAGAGTAAAGCTGATCTGCTCTGGGTAAGTCGGGACCTAAGGCGAGGACGAAAGTCGTAGTCGATGGACAACTGGTTCATATTCCAGTACTACCTATTATCAGAACTGCAGGGACGCAGGAGGATAGGCAAACCCAGGAATGGTATCCTGGGCCAAGCACAAAGTCGCACCTAACAGGCAAATCCGTTAGGCGAGGATGAAGTGTGATGGGGATCGAAATAAAAGTAGAGAAGTTGCTGAATCCACACTGCCGAGAAAAGCTGCTATTGCGTGATAGGTACCCGTACCGTAAACCGACACAGGTGGATGAGGAGAGAATCCTAAGGCCGACGGGAGAAGCGTTGTTAAGGAACTCGGCAAAATGACCCCGTAACTTAGGGAGAAGGGGTGCCTACTTAGGTAGGCCGCAGAGAATAGGCCCAAGCAACTGTTTAACAAAAACACAGGTCTTTGCTAAACCGAAAGGTGATGTATAAGGGCTGACGCCTGCCCGGTGCTGGAAGGTTAAGGGGAGAGGTTAGTCTAAGGACGAAGCTTTGAACTTAAGCCCCAGTAAACGGCGGCCGTAACTATAACGGTCCTAAGGTAGCGAAATTCCTTGTCAGGTAAGTTCTGACCCGCACGAAAGGCGTAATGATTTGGGCACTGTCTCGACAGCGCACCCGGTGAAATTGTAGTACCAGTGAAGATGCTGGTTACCCGCGACAGGACGGAAAGACCCCGTGGAGCTTTACTGTAGCTTGATACTGAGGTTGGGTATTACATGTACAGGATAGGAGGGAGACTGAGAAATCTGGACGCCAGTCTAGGTGGAGTCGCCGGTGGGATACCTCTCTTGTAATACTTAACTTCTAACCATGGCCCGTTACCCGGGTCTGGGACAATGTCAGGTGGACAGTTTGACTGGGGCGGTCGCCTCCTAAAGAGTAACGGAGGCGCTCAAAGGTAACCTCAGAATGGTCGGAAACCATTCGAAGAGTGCAAAGGCATAAGGTTGCTTGACTGCGACACCGACGGGTGGAGCAGGTACGAAAGTAGGACTTAGTGATCCGGTGGTATGAAAGTGGGATTGCCATCGCTCAACGGATAAAAGCTACCCCGGGGATAACAGGCTTATCTCCCCCAAGAGTTCACATCGACGGGGAGGTTTGGCACCTCGATGTCGGCTCATCGCATCCTGGAGCTGAAGCAGGTTCCAAGGGTTGGGCTGTTCGCCCATTAAAGCGGTACGCGAGCTGGGTTCAGAACGTCGTGAGACAGTTCGGTCCCTATCCGTCGTGGGCGCAGGAAATTTGAGTGGAGCTGTCCTTAGTACGAGAGGACCGGGATGGACGGACCACTGGTGCATCTGTTGTCTTACCAAAGGCATAGCAGAGTAGCCAAGTCTGGATCTGATAAACGCTGAAGGCATCTAAGCGTGAAGCAGACCACAAGATAAGATTTCCCATCCGAAAGGAGTAAGACCCCTTAGAGACTATGAGGTAGATAGGTTGGAGCTGTAAGTGTAGTAATACATTGAGGTGACCAATACTAACGGTTCGAGGGTTTGACCTAGATAATGAAGGTTGAATAGTTGTAGTATTTGTTTTTGAAGGTATGAGAAGAGAGCACCCGAGAGGGTGTTTTTTGTGTTTAAATACTTATATATAATGTATGTAGGATATGTAAAATAATACAGGTTATCTATAAAGGCAATAGATAAGGTTTTAGTAACCGATATAATTTGGATTACTCCATTATTGAACCTTTTAGCTATAAGATATTTAGAGTTCAAAGAGAATAAATTAACATTATTACAGAAATAGATTAATCAGTAGACATAAAGCAAGAGGAAAATATATAATATTAGAAGGAAATATAGCTAAGATCAAACCAGTCATTAGGATAACAAATAAAGATTAAAAAGCAGATAAGGATAAGATTATGAGCTCAAATATGTGAGGAAAAGCCTGTTTTTTTGAGAAATTAGTAATAAACACTTGACTTAAAGCTAGAAATAAGGTATTATTCTTAAGCAGTCAATTTTACGGGTCACTAGCTCAGTCGGTAGAGCACTTGACTTTTAATCAAGTTGTCCCGGGTTCGATTCCCGGGTGGCTCATTTTGACGTGCGGGTGTAGTTCAATGGTAGAACTTCAGCCTTCCAAGCTGACTACGTGGGTTCGATTCCCATCACCCGCTTTATATGTATCCATAGCTCAGCTGGATAGAGCAACGCCCTTCTAAGGCGTGGGTCCGGGGTTCGAATCCCTGTGGATACGTATTTTAGCTTACAATCAGAAGAGGTCACTATTTTAGTTATTGAAAACTAAAATAGTGACCTCTTTTGGTGTTTATAAATAAGTCTTTTCCATTTTAAATTAAGTGGGTTGATACGGACGTGCCTATATTTATACAAACAGATCAAGAATATGAAGATATCTTTAGAGTGATGGATAGATATAGCAAGATAGAGATGCGGTATATTATATATCTACATAGAAAATAGATTCTCTAATAAAAGTAAAGTGATATTAAGAAGGCATATTATGAAAGAAATAGAATAGATATTTTTAAATGTCTGTAAGTGTTTTAAAACTAAAAAGCTTTTGGTTTTAAAACAAGTAAGATGAGGAGGAATGACCCTATATAATTATTGGAAGGGTCTAAGAATAGAGATAGAAATATGGATTTAAAGTGATGTATTCAAGCTAGATAGAATATTCTATAATAGTAGTAACTAAATTAACTTAAAAGGGGGATTTAATCATGAAAGTATTATTAGTGAATGGTAGCCCAAAAGCAAAGGGTTGTACTTATACTGCACTTTGTGAAGTAGCGGGAGCGTTAGAGAAAAATGGGATTAAAACTGAAATTTTTCATGTAGGGACAGAAGCTATTCGTGGCTGTATGGGGTGTGGTGCCTGTAGAAAATTAGATGGCAAATGCATTTATCAGGATAGTGTTAATGTCTTTTTAGAAAAAGCTAAGACAACAGATGGATTTATATTTGGTTCTCCTGTACATTATGCAGCAGCATCAGGCGTATTAACCTCATTTTTAGACCGTGCTTTTTATGCAGGGAAACCTATTTTTGAATACAAACCAGGAGCTGCTATTGCAAGCTGTAGACGTAGTGGTGCAACAGCCACTTTTGATCAACTTAATAAGTATTTTACAATCGCTAATATGCCGGTGATATCTTCTAGCTACTGGAATATGGTACATGGAACAAATCCAGACGAAGTAAAACAAGATCTAGAAGGTATGCAAATTATGAGAAATCTAGGTAATAACATGGCATGGATCTTAAAAGCTATCGAGGCTGGCAAAAAGGTAGGTATTAACATCCCAGAAAGAGAAGAAAAAGTAACAACAAGCTTTATCAGATAACATAAAAATAACATGCTCCGCAAGAGGCTATTGCCCTAATCATTAGGACGATGGTCTTTTATTTTGTTTGTAGAACGGTACTGAAGCAATACATAAAGCTTTATTATGGTATAGAGTTGAGTATCCGTAAGTAATAAAGAAATAAAAATGAAGAAAGATAGATATGGTATAGAGAAGGAAATGTGAATGGAAGAAATGAGTAGGTACAAAGTTGCTTCTGCAATAGTGGTTAGATGATTACAGCATCTTTATATTTTTTTAATGTTAATAAAGAAATAATTATATTTGGAATTATTCTGGGAAAAACGAGCTACAATATAAAAATAATAATAAAGATATATAGGGGGATTAGAAATTGAAATTAATTAAAAAAGCAAGACAAAAAATGAATTTAGTGCTATTAGCTGTTGTTATGACTTTTTCTTCAGTACAACTTATAGCGGCTGAGCAGACAACAGTAGTAGCTAACAAGCAGGTAAGAATTCAGGATGATTTTTATACAGCCGTGAATGAAAAGTGGTTACAAGAAGCTGTGATTAAACCTGGTTATCCGTCTGTTTCAACTTTTGGAGAACTTGAAGATAAATGTAGAGTTCAAATAGATGCCATTTTCAAACAACTATTTGAAAATCAGAGTCAGTATAAAGCTAATAGTACCGAAAGGAAAATGATTAACTTATATAACAATTACTTAAATGTAGAAGCAAGAAATAAAACAGGTATCACACCTATTAAATCTTATATGGATGAAATTAAATCAGCTAAAGATCTTTTTGGGATTACAAAGTTACTTAACAACTTAAGAATTCAACAAAATACAGGGTTACTTAATGTAGGTGTAGGAGCAGATTTAAAGGATAGTACCACAAACTGTGTTTATATTAATTCTACAGGTTTAATCTTAAGTAACTCTGATTACTATACCAAAGATACAGAAATGGCTAAGACAATGAAAACAGCAATAAATACGTATTTGAATAAGATAGCAGTCTTATATGGTTATTCAGAAACGGAAGCAAAAAAGAAAGTTGATAATGCTTTTAAACTAGATAGCATGTTAGCACCTTCGATTATTGGTCAAGATGAGGTTACAGTTGATCCTAATATCTATGACAGGATTTATAATGTCTATACTTTAGAACAGCTAGACCAATTAGCACCAAACCTTAAGCCATCTACTATGTTAAAAAACATGGGACTTGATAAGGCTACTAAGATAATTCTTCAAGAACCAGAATGGCTGAAGGCCCTCGATAAGATTTATACAAAAGAAAATGTAAATATCATTAAAGATGCTTTAGAAATAAGATTTTTATACTCAACAGCTACACTCTTAGGAGAGAAGTTTGAAAATGCTAATAAGGAACTTGCAGCTACTTTATATGGTGTTGAAGGAGAGACTTCTAGAGAAGAGCAAGCACTAAATGTTATTAGTGGAATATTCTCAGATGAAATCGGTAAACTCTATGTAGAGAAAACTTTTTCTAAAGAAGAAAAGGAAGATGTTGAAGCTTTAGTAAAAGAAATCATTGCAAATTATAAAGAAAAGCTTCAAAAAGTAGAATGGATGAGCCCTGAAACAAAAGCAAATGCTATTAAAAAGCTAGATACCATGACTATTAAAATTGGTTATCCAGATAAATGGATGGATTATACTGACCTTGATATTAAATCCATTGAAGAAGGAAGTTCTTTAGTAGAAAATGTATTTAATATTGCAGACTGGTCTTTTGCAAAGCAGGTACAGAGCTTAAATCAGCCAGTAGATAAGACAACGTTCTTAATATCACCACAAACCGTTAATGCTTGCTATAACCCAAGTGCTAATGATATTACATTCCCAGCAGCTATTCTGGAAGTACCTTATTATGATATTCATCAAAGTAGAGAAGCTAACCTAGGTGGTATTGGAGCAGTTATTGCTCATGAAATAAGCCATGCTTTTGATACAAATGGGTCTCATTTTGATGAAAAAGGAAATGTGGCTAACTGGTGGACTGAACAAGACTATACTAAATTTGAAGAAAACACTAAAAAGGTAAGAAGTTTTTATAGCCAAATAGAAGTTCTGCCAGGGCAAAAGGTAAATGGAGATTTGACAGTATCTGAAAATATTGCAGATATCACAGCTATTTCGTGTATGTTAGACATTTTAAATAAAGAAAAAAACCCAGATTACAAGGCTTTCTTTGAGTCTTGGGCAAAGGTGTGGCGTATTAAATCATCAGAAGCATATACTGAACAATTATTGCAATTAGATGCTCATTCACCAGGTAAAGTAAGAGCTAATGCAGTTGTACAGCAATTTGAAGAGTTCTACGAAGCTTATGATGTAAAAGAAGGTGATGATATGTACGTTAAACCAGAAGATAGATTAAAGATTTATTAAATAGAGATAAGAGGAGCTAGGCACAGCTCCTCTTATTTTTTCTTAAGCTTCTTCCATAGTAGTGCAATACCAACGGCCCAGAAGAAGAGAGAAATAATAAAAATTATAAAACTGCTAGTATTAAATTGCTTTAAGCAAATGTAATCAAAGAATGCAAGAAGAATAAACCAAACAATAAAAATACCATAATCATAAATAAGATAAGTAATGCTAGCCATTTTAGTAAGAATAGATTGTGCTTTTATTAGTTGAGTTTTACGATTAGTCAAAGTAGCTGATAATTCCAAGGGGTCAATTTTGGCTATTTTAAGTTCTAAAAAGTAAAGTATCAGTAAAATGATACTACGAAGAAACACAACCAAAAGACATAGGATAAGAAAAGCCATTATGATACGAGTTGTTAAATCACGATCACTTATAAAAATATAAAGTGTAAAACCTAGACCGATAGAGCTTGTAAGAATTTCAAATAGCAAATAAAAAGTATTAACTCCAGCTGTCACTTTTTGCCCAGCATTTCTGCTTCTTGGACTAAGCATAAGCCATGCCTCCTCTTAAATAAAATCACTAAAAGATACATTCCAACTTTAGTTTAGCACAAGAAAGGGAGAGGAGACGTTAAGGTTTTGTGAGAATTAAAAGAAAAATAAAAAAATAAAATAGGTGTTGACATATGTAATAAAATCTTATATACTAAACAAGTCGTCAGGTGGCGACAATATTTCTGGTGATGATGCGCTTAGGGGAAACACCCGTTTCCATTCCGAACACGTAGGTTAAGACCTAAGCGGCTGATGGTACTTGTCGGGAGACTGACTGGGAGAGTAAGTGGTTGCCAGATTTATGCGCGAGTGGCTCAGTTGGTAGAGCATCTCCTTGCCAAGGAGAGGGTCGCGGGTTCGAGTCCCGTCTCGCGCTCTTATAATTCGAAAGCCCTTAGATTAATTAATCTAAGGGCTTTTTCGTGTTTAGAGACTTACATCCATGAATATACCTGATGAAACTAAACCATAGTAATAATTTCTCAGAGATAGTTGATTCTTGGACATAGCTAAGAAGTTAGTATAGCTAATGTCATCCTCAGAAGAAATACCTGTACTTGAGGTTAGCTTTTTATTTTGCTCTTTGAGTAAGGCAGATTTAGAAGAATTTTGAGCCATTTGAGTGCTAACATCACTTCTGCTTGTAAGGCTACTAAGAGCGCGATTGGTAGTAGTAGCATTAGTAGTTAAGGAAGTTTTAAGACGGTCTGCATTAAGGCTTAAGGTACCATCTGTATTTTGAGTGACTCCTATACTACTTAAAGCGGAGCCGCCTGCAAGACTTACAGCAGATAAAGAACTTTTTAGCTGATTAAGACGATAGGTATTAGTACTAGAATTATCTTCTAAAAATTGAGTAGTATTATTGTAGGCATCTACGTATTTTTGAGTGGCTGAAACAATAGAGTTTATGTCGGACGTATTTTCTTTAAGAGAAGATTTTAAGCTAGAGGAAGCCTTCTCTAAGCTACTATAGGAACTATCGAAATTTGAAAGAAAACTAGTTCCTTTGATAGTATCCGTACTTGAAGCCGTACTATTATTACTATATTTATTCGCAATAGTATATTTATTAATAGTGTTATAATAGTTTGCCTTAGTAAAAAGAGAAGTCAACGCATTAGAGCTACTAGAGGTACTGTTAAAAAGATTACTAGAATAGCTATTTAAATAGTTCATAGAATTAAAGCTAGATATATTCATATGTGTCACCTCCTTTCAATATATATATCGTATGATATAAAAAATAAATCACCTAAATATTAAAAAAGAAGCCACTTATAATAAAGTAGCTTCTTTTCCTTATTTTTAGAAAGCCTTATTTAGTTGCCCAAATACCATTTTGAAGGATCATATTACTGATAGAGATAGGATAACCTTCTTGACCTGAACCAGGAACTTGGGTATTAGAGCCATTATTAAAGATAACTCTCTTATTCGCCCAGTCTTGTGTGATTTCATAGCTATAGATACTATTACCTTCATTCTTCATAGGGACACCAGGCCATTTAGCGACTTCTTGGATAGAGCTAGTACTCTTTTCATCATAAACATAGATATATACATTACTCCAGTTATAACTAGAGTTATCAAAGTAAGCAATAGTCTTCGTAGAAGGAATTTCGATAGGGTCATAAGTAGTCCAAGCATTATTTTGATAAATCTGGATACTTGTCAAAGCAAATCCTTTTTGACCAGAACCAGGTATTTGAGCAGAAGTATTACCGTTATTAAAGATAACTCTAGCATCTGTCCAATCAGTAGTTAAAGTATATTCATATAAATTATTACCTTTACTATTCATAGGTACGCCAGGCCATTTAGCAACTTCTTTTACAGTACTTCCACTTTCGTCATACACATACACATAGACGTTGTTCCAGTTAAAAGTCGAGTTATCAAAATAAGCTACTCTGTTAGCTGGAATAGGAGGTGTTACTTTAGCTGTAATGGTAATACTATAGTCTGTAGAATTATTATTATCCCAAGTACTTCCGCCGTTATTAAATACTAAATCAAGATTTGTGGTAGCGCCAGAAGGAACAGTTAAAGTAAAGCTCCATTTATTAGAGCCAAGACTGGTCATACTTTCGGTTTTAGCACCTTTCCAACCATCATATCCCCAATGAATATTTACTTTACTAGCGCCATTTAAAACAGTGTTAGAGGCATCGTAAGTAATGGTAGCTTGACTAGATACTACAGGTGTTTCTGGGTTACAAGTAACAGCTTTGGTAGTAGGAGGGATAATAATACCACCGTTATCATATAAAACAATAATACGATTACTAGGAACATAGCCTGAGATTTTACCACCTGAAACAGTATAGCTTTGGCCAGAACCACCTTTATCAGTATAAGTACCACTAGCTAAATTAGTTGGTGCATTATTTAAATTAAAACCAGAGCCTTCATTAACGAATGCGATACCTTTAGTACCACGATCGATTTGCATACAAGTGTTACCATTTGGATAGCGAAGGTATTCGTTCTGCCCAATCATAGCGTTATGGAACCAGTTAACAGCTTTTACTTGATCATTATTCCAATCGTTAGTTCCCATAGAACCAATTGAACCTGTTCTTCTTGAAAGATACATAGGAGTTACATTAGCTCTAGCAGCTAAAATACCCCAAGCAAAAGTGCGCTGTTCATCAGTGATATTAGATTCGTTATGCTCATAGTTATCATGGTTTTCTACATAAGAAACACGTGTGCCAGTAGGAAGAGTATTAATATCCCAGCTTTGTGCAGCAGGTAGGTTATAATTCCTAACGGCATCTCTTAAAGTTTTACCATAATAATGGTCAGTTACACTCATAAAGCTAGCATAACCTCCAATATTATCAGCATTGCTATTAGCTTCATCTAGAGCTTCGCCATAGATAAATAAATTGTTTTTATTATTTAAATTACCTAAGACATTAGTCCAATAGTTACCAGCCCAGCTCTTACCAGCATCTTCGCCAACATTGGTTTCAATATGTTTAACAGCATCAAATCTAAAACCATCAGCACCAGAAGCAATACAGTCATTTAAAAAGTTAATAGCTTTTTGTTGTATTGCAGGATGCTGGGTATTTAAATCAGGCATACCTATGCCACCCTGAGTAGTACGGTACCTATCCTTGTAATCCGGTGTACTGTTTTGACCAACATGATGGTAGTAGTCCCAATTTTTAAATTCATCTACTACTTGAGAAGACCATTCATCTTCACGTCCCTTACCATTGTTAGCCATATGGTTCATAACTGCATCTACGATAATATCAATACCATATTTTTCAGCTTCTGAACAAAGCGCTTTAAAATCATCTCTTGAGCCTAATGGATTACCTATTGCTTGATTAGTTGGTTGGTATAATGCCCACCATTCTGTTCCTCGAATACAGCCTTGGATAGGAGAAACCTGAACAGCTTTATAACCAGCTGCAGCTAATTCAGGCAATTTACTTTTAATATTGTTGAAGGACCACATATGCATTTGAATAATGATACCATCTTTAGTTTTGATGTTGTTTAAATTAGGTGTTTGCGTAGTAGCATAAATAACAGCTTCATTGAAAGCTATGGTAGGTATAACAGAAAATGCTATACCTAAGGCACCTAAAAAGGCAGCCAATTTTTTAGTAAAAAACTTTTTCTTCACTTTTATTCCCCCTGTTTTTTAGATAGTTATCTTTTTAATCTAATCTTTTGCCCTAGAAAGCTATATGAAATAATACACCTCCTTTGTTAAAAAATGAAAAGCATATACCTAGGTAATGTATAATCTACAGATCTTCTAGTTAAATATAAATAGAAAATCATGTATTCAAAAAGTAACAATGCCGGGAACGTTACCAAAAATTATCAAAATAATAGTTTAAGAAAAGTGAAGTAGTAAGAGGAAATTGAGATGTAAAAGGTTTTGAGATAAGCAGTTAAAACTAGTAAAATGAAGATTGATAAGAAAGTAAAGAGAAATAGCAAAAGCTATCAAAAAATGCTGCATAATTATTAGAAAATTATATTATATTTAATTAATATATTCAACTATAAATTTATAAAAATTAAAATAAGTAACAAATTATTACATAAATGCAAGATATTAAAAGTAATCAAGATCAAATATTCTAAAATGTATTTACAAATATAAGATAAGTATATATACTAATGTTAATTTAATATATTAAAAACTAAGAAAAGGAATAGTAGCTACTGGATAAATGTCAGAGACCTGTTGGCTGGTGTGAAACAGGATTTAGAAAATAGTGAACTCGCCTTGGAGTTGCTGACTGAACAAAGTAGGTCTAGACGGAGGCCCACCGTTAAAAGGGATAGATATCGGTAGAAACCTGTATCAATGAAACACCTAAGAGTGGTATAGCAGATTACACTTCTGTCTCTTTTGAGATAGGAGTTTTTTATTTTTCTACCTGTATTAAAAAAGTGCACATTTTAATGTGAAAAAGAGTGGTACCGCGGAAAGCCTCCTTTCGTCTCTTACAAGCAATTAGCTTGAGATGAAAGGGGGCTTATTTCTATTATAAAGGAGTGACATATATGTCAAGAAAAATCTATGTATTAGACACCACTTTAAGAGATGGAGAACAGGTACCGGGAGCAAAGTTGAATTTAAATGAGAAGTTAGAGATTGCGAGACAATTAGTAAAATTAAAGGTAGATATGATGGAGGTAGGTTTTCCATCCTCCTCAAAGGGAGATTTTGAGGCTGTTAAAGCTATTGGTCAAATAGCAGGTAAAGATGTGATGGTAACAGGACTTGGTAGAGCAGTAAAATCAGATATTGATGCCATTTATGAAAGTCTTAGAGGAGCAGCAAATCCAATGATTCATATTGTACTAGGGTCTTCCAATGTGCATATGGAAAAGAAATTTAGTAAGTCACCCACTCAAGTACTAGAAATGGGCGTAGAAGCGGTAAAATATGCTAAAAGTTTGATGCCACAGGTACAGTACTCTTTAGAAGATGCTAGTAGGTCTGACTTCGAATATATGTGGAAAACTATAGAGGCTGTAGTTAAGGCAGGAGCAACTATTATTAATGTTCCTGATACTGTGGGCTTTGCTGTTCCAGAAGAGTTTGGAAAGCTGATTTGTAAAATCAATGACCGTTTGATGAATCTTAACCCCAATGTTATTTTGAGTGTACACTGCCATAATGATACAGGGCTTGCTACAGCTAACACTTTAGCAGCTATTAGAAATGGTGCAAACAAAGTTGAATGTACCATTAATGGAATAGGAGAGAGAGCTGGTAACACTTCTTTAGAAGAAGTCGTCATGGGGATTAAACTTCATCCAAAATACTATAGAGGTGAAACTAATATTAATATAGAAGAGATTTATAAAACTTCAAGAATGGTAAGTGCCATTATGGGATTAGATGTTCAAGTTAATAAAGCAATTACAGGGGAAAATGCTTTTGCCCATTCTTCAGGTATTCATCAAGACGGACTACTTAAATCAAAAGAAGTCTATGAAATTATCACTCCAGAAGAAGTAGGTGCACCTCCTATGGAGATTGTATTAACCGCACGTTCTGGTAAGCATGCTTTTAGCTATGTGACTAAAAAGTTAGGCTATAATATACCAGAAATAATAGAGCCTGAAGTTTATAAAAGTTTCCTTACTATGGCAGATCAAAAGAAAGAAGTCTACGATAGCGATGTGATGACTTTGTTAGAAAGCTATACTGAAATTACTAATAATAAAGAGATAAAATTATGGCAGCTTAAGGAGTTTCAAGTAACTGCTTCAAGTCAGATGCAAGTTGCCACTGTTAAGCTTCAAAAGTTGGAGAAAATGATTATACGAAGTGAAAGCGGAGAAGGCGCTGTAGATGCACTTTATAGTGCTATTATAAAAGCAGTAGATCAAAGTATTGATTTAATGGAGTATCGCATTCATAACCTAGGAAGAGGTAAGGAAAGTCTTGGAAAAGTTGTTGTGCAAATTAAGCACGAAGGAAAGCTTTATCAAGGAAAAGCAATTGAAAAAGATGTAATGAAAGCAAGCGGTATTGCACTCATCAATGCTATTAATAAGACATTATTAGATTCAACTAAGTAATAGATTAACTAGGACTATCATCAATTAATATGATAGTCCTAGTATTTTTAGAATAAAATGTTGATAAATAAAAGTAAAAGTCATAGGAGAAATAACAAGATGATAAAAGGAATATGACATCTTATGTCAAATGTGTTGAGGTAAATAATGAGCAACTATAAGATAAAAGTGCAGATTACATAGGAGGGGATATAAATGAAAAAAGTGAATAGGTTATTAATTATGGGGCTTAGCATAAGTATGGGAACAGGAATGATTTATGCCACAGATATAACTAGCTTAGAAGAACAGCAGTATACTATACAAGGCGAGTATGCCACTCAAAGCTATGTAACTAGAGACCCAGTATATGATTTAAATGATTCATCAGTTAACAGAGCAGAATCAGAACATTTTCAAATCATTTGGGGAAATGGCGATACAACAGGAACAGTAAACAGACAATTTGTTTTAGGAAACCTAGAGAATTTAGAAAACATAAGGACATTTTATTTGGATAAACTAGGAATGGGTGATCCGGCTACATCTACTAGTACTTATTTTGGAAATACTAAATATAAAACAAATGTTTATATTGCAGCAACTGGACTAGAGAAGATAGAAACAGATTGGGCATATATGTCTGTAGATAAAGACGGATTTGGGTATGTAGTTATGGCACCAGGAGCTATGAGAGTTGATCCACCAAGTTGGGTAGTGCCTCATGAATATGCTCATGTTGTAACCTATCACCAGGGAGGAAACATACCTGGTGAATGGTATGAATCAATAGCTAATTGGTATAGAGATCAGTACTTAGGAAGTGAGTATTATAAGTATGGTAATAATGTATATGGACCTGCTTCTGATTTCTTTGCACCAGTTGTGTTAAATTCAAATTTATATTTTCCACATCTAAAAAATTGGTATGATGATTGGGCAATCCTACTTTATATAACAGAAAATCCAGATCAAGTAGATGGATTAGGACTGGAGCTAATGCAGAAATTAGTTCATAATAACCAATCCGGAAATATGTTCGAAGTTCTAGAAAAATTATCAGGTCAACCCATTAAAGACATATTGGGGTATTATGCAAGAAGAATGGTGACAATGGATTATAAAAGGCAGGATAGTTATTTGTCTTTCTTGAATCAATTATTAGAAGAAAGTAGTAATAGAAGTAAAATTTATACTACATTACAGCAAGAATCAGATGGCTGGTTACATGTATCAGATGAAAGAGCACCTCAGCAAGGTGGATATAATATTGTACCACTAAGTGTAGATCTATCTAAAAAAGTGGTAGAAGTTGATTTTAAAGGCAAAGAAGGTATTGAAGGAGCTGACTGGAGAGTAAGTATAGTGGCCAAAACAAAGTCAGGAGAAACAAGATATTCAACAATGTGGAGTAATGGCATCAATAACTTGAACTTACAAGGTGATGAATCAGAGATATACCTAGTTGTTTGTGCTACACCAGATAAGATGAATGACTTAGAAGTGTTTAATGAAAATGCTACAGGAACAAAATATCCATATGCGGTGAAAGTTGCTGCAAAAGATAGGACAGATGTAGAAGAAGGTGATAAAACAGGGCTTTCTTTATCTATAAAAAATACCAGTGGGGCTATAACTAGCACAATTGCTCAAAAATATCAAGTAACTGCAAGTGATGAAAAACAATATGATCTTTCCAAGTTAACTATCAGGTATTACTACACAGCAGAGTCAGCAGCGGTGCAAACCGTTTCTAATGACCATTCAGCAATAAGTTATAATGTTGCACCTTGGTATGTAGATACAACCAGTTTGACTAAAGCAAAATCTATTGCTATAACATCTTCTGAAGACGCAGACCATTATATAGAAATTAGTTTTAACACTATGGAAATATACTTAAATAGACAAAGTATCTTAAGTGTAGATTCAAGATTGTACAACCAAAATTGGAGTAATTATAATCAGGTCAACGATTACTCATACAATAAGGGCCCTGCATTGTTTTATGAAGGAAAGCTTATAAGTGGGAGCGTACCAAGATAAATAACTATTAAAAAGAAAAATACAAATAGATAAGCATAAAATTTAATGAAAAGCATAAACTAAATTTATTCTTAATCCTTTAATATGATGGATTTTAAGGGGTTAAGAATAAATGTGTAGAAGGAAAGAAAAAAATATAAAAAAAGAGTTGACGTATGTAACAATATGGTGTAACATAGTAAAAGTCAGCGGCGAGGAAACAAAGAAACAAACGCAGCAAATAATAATGAGGCCCATTGGTCAAGCGGTCAAGACACCGCCCTTTCACGGCGGTAACACGAGTTCGATTCTCGTATGGGTCATTGTTAGTTTATCTAACAAAAGCCGGGGTGTGGCTCAGTTTGGCTAGAGCGCCTGATTTGGGTTCAGGAGGCCGCAGGTTCGAGTCCTGTCACCCCGATTATCTAAAACGACTTCCTTAGAAGTAGGCTTTTAGATCTAATGTGGGTCACTAGCTCAGTCGGTAGAGCACTTGACTTTTAATCAAGTTGTCCCGGGTTCGATTCCCGGGTGGCTCACTTTTTTATATGGCCCAGTGGTACAGTTGGTTAGCACGCCGCCCTGTCACGGCGGAGGTCGAGGGTTCGAGTCCCTTCTGGGTCGTTTAAGTGATTTGTAATTGCTTAAATTTTTAACAAGTGGTAATATTACCATTATAAGGTCGCTTAGCTCAGCTGGGAGAGCACCTGCCTTACAAGCAGGGGGTCATAGGTTCGAGCCCTATAGCGACCATTAATGTGCCCGAGTGGCGGAACTGGCAGACGCACAGGACTTAAAATCCTGCGAGCTAACCCTCGTACCGGTTCGATTCCGGTCTCGGGCATATTTAAATAATTAAAGTGTGATTATATAATTGGATTGTTCAAAAGCTGGTAGATGAAGGCCGATGTGGCTCAATTCTAGCGCAGATACCAAAGGTATCAAGAGGATTGCTAATTGGTGCACACGTATAGAAGACTAACCTAGCCAAGGACTAGTATCGTCAATGATTTCAATTATATTATGAATATGCCGACGTGGCTCAATTGGCAGAGCAGCTGACTTGTAATCAGCAGGTTATCGGTTCGAGTCCGATCGTCGGCTTTACAAAATGAATATTTTGTATCTATGGAGGGATTCCCGAGCGGCCAAAGGGGGCAGACTGTAAATCTGTTGCGATAGCTTCGAAGGTTCGAATCCTTCTCCCTCCATAACCTATATCGCGGGATGGAGCAGCTAGGTAGCTCGTCGGGCTCATAACCCGAAGGTCATAGGTTCAAATCCTGTTCCCGCTACCATAAGATTAGCGCGAACTTGGCGCTAATACATGCCCAGATAGCTCAGTCGGTAGAGCAGAGGACTGAAAATCCTCGTGTCGCTGGTTCGATTCCGGCTCTGGGCATTTAAGAAAAGGTACTCTTTAACTAAGAAAGCTTAGTTGGGGGGTATTTTTTTATTGTTAAATTTAGATTTCAAAATATTTCGTTTAGTTGATAGTAATGTTACAGAATGAATATTTAATAGTCAGCCTTGATATGAGTGTATATACTTGATAATGTGAAGCTTCAAATAAAAAATCTATCCACTCAAGTTAAGGAGGTCATACTATATGAATATAAATAGCATACTAGGAAACATAATAGATGGCGTTTATAACGGACCTTCTATTAACCAAAGAGAAAAAATATATAATGATATTAATGCAGAAATAGTTGTAATAGCAACAGTATTACCAGAAAAAACAACTATCAAACTTAGCGAAGTATCTGGATTTACAGAAGCAAAATTACAAATCACAGGTATTATAGCTGGAGAAGTAAATAAACAGGAAATTATCAAAGTACAAGAACCTTATATGGAAAGTAGCTATAGAGGTAGAGCTTGTATGATTGTTGAAGGCGGTTATGAACCTGTAATGGTTGATAAAGAATACATTTTTTATCTTAATAGCATAAAAGAAGTAAATGAAAATGGTAAAGTGAGCTATAAGATTAGAAAAAAGATCCCCCTAAAAAATATTTAAATAAAGCTTGTTGTAAAAAAGGACTGTTACAATAAACAGTCCTTTTTGCATGCAAATTTATGTAGTGTAAAATTATCAAGGGGTTTCATGAAATCTTAATAGTAAAAAGTAATTAATAAATAATTATAGTGAACATATAGACTATATCTTTTGATAAATAGATTTTAAGCATTATAATAGAACATAGTAGGTGTATATAAATAAAATATTTATAAACAATTTTAAACTAAGGTAATTACGGTATATGATAAAAGTAGAAAATGGAGAATGGGCATAGAGAGGGTGAGATATAGATGCTTGGACGTTTATTAATAGTAGAAGACGATGAGCAAATTGCAGATATTTTAAGAGAATATCTAATGAATAAAGGCTATGAGGTGAACTGGGCTTCTACAGGGAATGAAGGTTTAGAAGATTTTAAAATGAAAATGTATGATCTTCTTATTGTAGATATTATGCTGCCTGGAATGGATGGCTATAGCCTTTGTCAAAGTATAAGGTGGGTTAGTGATGTCCCCATCTTAATTATTAGTGCTAGAAATAAAGAACTAGATAAGATTAAAGGGCTAAAAATTGGAGCAGATGATTATGTGACAAAACCCTTTAGTTTACCTGAAGTAGAAGCTCGCATTGAATCACTGCTAAGACGCTATAAACGTATGAATAGCAGTGAGGAACAGGAAGAAATTCATCATTATGAAGGTGGATTAAGTATCAATTTTAATCGTAAGCAAGCTTATTTAAATGAAGAAGAATTAAATTTAACAGCAACAGAGTGGGCGCTATTAACCATCTTAGCAAAAAATCCTCAGCGACCTTTTACTAAAAAAGAACTTTATGAACATATATGGCACGAAGAAGATATTGAAAGCAGTAATACGATTACCGTACATATAAAACAGCTACGAAACAAGCTAAAAGAAGATAGTAAAAATCCTAAATTTATCGAAACAGCGTGGGGCATTGGCTATAGGTTTATAGGAGGCAGGATTCAGTGAAGCTAAAAACCTATTTAATCATATCTCACTTATTGGTTCTTTTAACTCCTATATTAACGGTATGCATTTTATACCAAGCTAATAGCGCTTATAATAAACGAACAGAAGTAAAAGACTACTTAGCTTCTAGTATAGAGCTTTTTAAGTACGAGGAGTTATTAGACAAACCTGAGCTTTACTTAAATCCAGATCAAGATATGAAGTTAGAAGAACTAGAAGCTAATGAAAATGTAGAAGTAGTCTTATATGATGCGAGCGGGAAGTCTATTTATTCTACTGTGCCAGGATATGAGTACATGTTGTCTAGAGAAGGCCTTTATAAAAATCTGAATGAAATTCAGCATACTTATAATACCGACACGTTGAAAAAACCTGTTTTTGATGAAGGTCATATTGTTGGTTTCTATAAAATTACTATTGCTAGGGAGAATCTAAAAAATACTATAAGATATAATATTATATTAAGTTGTGGCTGTTTTATACTAGTTAATATTTTGATATTTGGCCTAGCTATTAGAATGATTAATAAAAGATTTAATGAGCCTATTAAGAGAGTTATTAGAAGTATGAATGACTATGCCAAGGGTAATAGTGAGGTTCATATTACTTATAGGGCGAGTGATGAAATCGGAGAATTATGTGCTCATTTTAATGAAATGAAGGATAACTTAGAGAAGAATAAGCATTTAATGGAACAGGAACAAAAAGCTAAAGAATATATGATTGCTACTATCTCGCACGATTTAAAAACGCCTTTAACAGCTATAAGAGCTTATACGGAGATGTTTAAGCTAGGAGATGTTAAAGATGAAGTAAGGTATGAGGAATACTTATCAACCATTTTAAATAAATGTGACTATATGAAAGATATGCTAGATGATTTACTGACTTATAATTTATTAACTATGGAGTATGACTTAGGCCTTGTAGAAGTAGAAGGTGAGGAATTCTGTGATATGCTCTTCTCAGGTATTGAGGGTATGTGCGAAGCGAAACATTTAAGTTTAGAGCAAGCCATAGAAGTTCATGATGACTATTTAGTAAATGTTAAATATATGACTAGAGTGGTAGATAACATTGTAAGTAATGCTATACGGCATACACCAGATTACGGAAAGATTTGGATGGGAGCTTTTTCTACCAATGTTAAATTACCGGAGTGGGTTCATGAAGTAGGAAAAGAAGCTTTAGAAAAGTATAAAACGCCTGGTATGTGGCTTCTGATTATAAATCAAGGAATACCTATTGCAGAGAGAGAAAGGGAGAGTTTGTTTAAACCATTTTATCAAGGGGATGAAGCACGTAGTAAGAAAGAACATAAAGGTGTGGGATTAGGCCTTAGTATTTCTAAGATGATTATGAGTAAGCACGGTGGTGCAATAGAAGTAGTACCAATTCCAGAGGTGGGTAATATGATGGTTTGTTATTTACCAAGTATTACCTCGGATAGGAAAGGGGAAGAAAATGAGTAAAAGAGCTTGGAATTATATCTTATATTTTTTTTTAGTAAGTAATCTGTTAGGAATAACCAGTGGTTGTAGTTTTTTTGCATCAGAGGGAGTCGCAGAAGCTATGGTGCAAGGTGATGAAACTATTAATACCTTTTATGGTGAAGCGGAGATTAATCAATATCAAGATGGGGAACTTTTGTCCAAGACAAATTACAAAGAGTGGAAAGGCGATAAAAATAAGTATCGTATAGAGTATAAATTTACAATAACAGATGCATATAAGGAAGCAGTTGATAACGGATTAATAAAGGGGGAAATTGAAGCTGATGAAGAAATCGATGTAACTAATGGGGATCAACTCATTGCATATGTGCCTGCTAAGGATATTTATTATATTAAACCTGTGTCATTAGCAGATGAGGTCAATCCTACGGTGTGCCAAGGTATTAATCAAGTACTTCGTTCTGGAAGTTTAAAGGAATATGCCCTGGAATTTATTAATGAAGTGAGTAGTAGTCATGATGTTACAATTAAAGATAATGTAAAAATAGGTGGTTATACAACACAATATGTATTAGCGGTACCTAAGCAGGGTAAACTAGGTGAGGCCACTGTGGAACTTTGGATTGATCAAGATAGCTGGATGGTTATTAAGAGTAAGAGTACCATAGGAAATTTAATAGTAGAGCAGGAATATAAGGATTTCACCTTAAATCCTAGAATAGATAAGGAAAAGTTTATCATGGATATTCCTAAAGATGCAAAGGTAGTTCATTTAGATGAAAATCTAGATATAGTTAATCAAGAAGTATCTCTGAAAGAAGCTGTTGATTGGCTTAAAGTTCCGATTTTTTATATACCTGATGAGAAGGTTGCAAAAATGAAGGAAGCACGCTATATAGAAACTAGCAATCAAATTTATGCAAGAGTGGAAATTACATATCTAACTCCAGAAGGGGAAGAGTTTATTGTACAGAATATGCCAAGTAGCAAACTTCAAGAAAGCTTCGAACTTAATTGTGAAAAGATAAAAATAGGTGATGTAGAGGCGATTTTTGTAGAACAAGCACCGCTGAAGATTATAGAGTTTGCTAAAGAAGGAACCCTTTGTGATCTTTATGTAAAGAATGGTGAAATTAGTAAGGAAGAACTCGTTAAGTTAGCGGAAGCTTTAGAAATAAAGAAATAAGATTACAGCAAGCTACATGGGCTTTATAGTGAGGTAGCTTGCTTTTATTATGAGTACAAAGTCGAGCCTATGAGGCTAGGCTTTGATGCAGGACTCTGATTTTTGAGGATTGATATGATGAGTGGAGAGTTTTTTAGCATTAAGTGCAAATGCAAGAAACAGCATAATCAGTGTGAGAAGTAACATGGCCCCTATAGGTAGGTAATTAGAAGTAGTAAGAGGAGGGGATGTTAATGCGTCTGTGGCTTCGATAAGCCATCTGGTAAAGGTGAATTTGCTAATAAATTGAAAACTAGAAGGCATTTTAGTTAAGGGTAAAAAAGCACCACCAAGTAAAGAAAGCAATAATCCAATAGAAGAAGCTAAGGTACTAGCAGAAAGCTCATTGGAGGTTAAGCCTACTATTAAAAATGCAAGGGTAGAGCTACTGAAACTGATTAAGCCTCCTATCAGGATAAATGAAGGTAATGAAATATCTAAAGGTAATTTAAAAACAAAGATGAGACTAGCTATTACAGAAGTTTGTAGCAAGGTCATACCTAAGTTATACAAGAAGAAACCACTGACATAAGATAATGCATGATGAGGAGATAAACCATAGCGTGTTAAAAGGCCATCAGCTTTTTCTCTGTGAATAGAAACAGCTAGTAATGTGGCAGTAATAATCATGACTAAAAAGATAAAACTCATACTTCTACTAGCAGTAGAAAGAGAAGCCTCAGACTGATTTTCTAAGAGGTTACTAAGAATAGGAAGTTCACCTAGGTTAGTAGGATGATTGAGTAATGCATTTAATCGATCTCTAAGACCCGCATCTAAGCTAAATGCTTCAAAGGTGTTATCAGCTTTTAGTTTAATAATAGCAGCATACTTAGAAGTCATTAGATCTGAATAAAGAGAATCAGCATCAACAGATGTTAGTGTAAGCCTTGGGATAGACAATGACTGTTCTTTTAGGTTTTTTATAATATCTGAATGATAGGATTCACTAATAAGGCCTAGATGTATGGAAGGTTTCATTTGACTCGAAAATAAAATGACTAAGCAAGTAGTGATAATAGGTAATAAAAGTGTGAGTAAAAGCTGAACAGGGTGCTTTTTATTTTTTGTCCATTCTTTTTTGAAAATAAGCCAAGTACACATTAGATAAAGGCCTCCTTTTGCATTTTTATGGTAGAACCTACAGTGAAGATAATACCTAGGAATAGAGTAATGCATAGAGCAAATATATAAAATAAGTTATTGTGATCATAAAGTAGCTTAAATAGTCCTTGGTTAACATAGGTAAGAGGAGAAAAATAACTAGCAATTAAAAACCCTTTACCTAAGCTACCAATTGGGAAAAAACTACCTCCTAAAAAGCCCATAATGAGCAGAGGGGTACTTACTAGGTTTTTAACGGTCATAAAATTTTTAGTACATAATCCAATAAAAGTACCAAGGCTACAAGACATATAGCCAAAGACACCAAAGAGTGCTAAAACTTGTAAGAACTGCCCCTGAAAGTTAACTTTAAACAGTAATTTGCAAGCTAGCATGACTATTAGGTTGAAAGCAAAGGTAACCAAGGTAGAAGGTAAAATCTTATAAAGTACAAGGGTGGATCTATGAATAGGTGACACAATAAAACGTGAGCCAGCATTAAAAAGTTGTTCCTCTCTAGCAACATAAATCAGTGTAATAGAGGAGAAAAAAGTATAAAGAGGTAAGGAGACTACAGTGTAATAGCTATAGGAAGAAATCCCTTCTATTCCTGTATAGTAACCACTGGCTAAGTAGCCTAGAAGCAAAATCATAATAAGGGGCATTATAATACCATAGCTTATTAAAAATGAGTCCTTTATCCTTCTTCTAAGGCCAAAAGAAAAAAGTACTTTTAATTCGTTCATCATTATCTCCTCCTAATCCCTTAAAGCCGTGCCGGTTAAGTGTAAAAAGATGGCTTCTAGGTTATCTGCGCCATAAGGTAAATATTTGGCTTTAATATCCTCCAAAGGTCCTTCTTCTAAAATTTCACCATGATCTAGAATAATAACTCTAGAGCAGATAGCTTCTACTTCTTCCATGTAATGAGAAGTATAAATAATAGTTGTGCCTTCTTCACAGAGCTTCTTAGCTACTTCTAAAATTTTATTTCTAGATTGAGGGTCAATACCTACTGTAGGTTCATCCATAATGAGAAGCTTAGGTTTGTGTACAATAGAACAAGCAATATTAAGACGTCTTTTCATACCGCCAGAAAAGGTATTGGGATATTCGTCTTTATGTTCTAGGAGGCCTACATAATCAAGAGCAGTCTTAGTAGCTTCTTTTAAAGCAGTCCCTTTAATGCCATAAAGCGAGCAAAAGAATTTCACATTTTCATAAGCTGTTAAATCTGAAAAAACAGCAATATCTTGAGGAACAAGACCTAAGGCTCTTTTATAATCATAGTTATAATCTGCTACCGGTTGTTCTTCAAAGATAATACGACCTGTAGTAGGGTCTAAAAGTGTAGTGATCATATGAAGGGTAGTACTTTTACCAGCACCATTAGGACCTAAAAAGCCCAAGATTTCTCCAGGTTTTATAGAGAAAGAAATATCTTTAACGACGGCTTTGTCACCAAAGCATTTAGAAAGTTGATGAACTTCTAATAAATTTTCCATAATACAACTCCTTTACTCAATGTTTTATATACAACGTTGGATATAAAGCTTAAAAAATAATAAATTGAAATTTGTCTCGGTGTTTATGAGAATTACATCTGAGAGAAAATAAGTGGATAGGAATGTCTTCCGTTGTTCCGGTTCACATTTTTAGAGCACTAAGCTCACTTATTTAGATGAAAGGCAGAACTCGCTTCGCTCAGACAGCTGCCTAAAACCCATCTAAAACGTTCACTAAGTGCTTCTAAAAAATGCTCCCAAGTCACTACTCCAGACACCCCTATCCACTTATTTTCACAAACATTATTGACCTCATAAACATCCAAGACAGTGACGCAGCGTGGAAAGAAGGTGTAACGACAGTTAAAAAACATTCAGAATCGGGGGTAGGCGCCCAGAGCAATAATGTATCAAGCTTCACATAAGTATTATAGTTAGTGGCCTATTGAGGATTAGAAAGTAGTGTAATAAGCTCATCAAGGGCCATTTTAGAATCTTGAGATTGATCAAGAATTTTTTTCTTTAGTTCAGAGATGCGATTATTTTGGTTTGTAAGAGAATGGCTTTCCTCAAGTGCATCAAAGTTAAAGCCAGCAATAAATTGTTCCTGTTTTTTACCTAGCTCAATAATGCTATCATACTCTTCTATTAAGGCTTCATGCCATTTAATAGCATATTCAAGGTTAACAAGAGGCAGTTCGAAGGTAAGCTTATCTAGCTTGAGGCTATCTTTCGTTACTTTCATATTTTGCCAATAGCGCCAGTAGTCTTCTCTTGCTTTAAGATTTTGAATATGCTGATTGATAATTTCAATGGCAGTTTCTTTATCTAAGCGATTAAGCATAGAAGGAAGTACAAACTTCTCAGAAGCAGAAGGCATGAGTTCTTCATTTAATTTTTCTTCTAACAAGGTATGAAGGGTTTTCTTTCCTAGGTCAGTAATTTGATAAATGCGTCTTACTCTAGAACCATGCGTTTCTTCTTTCACTAAAGTAATTTCTTCTTGTTTTTCCAGTTTAGATAGGGCGTAGTAAATAGAGCCTGATTTGATTTGGGTCCATTGCTCTAGGCCTGTTTCTTGAATGAACTTTTGAATTTCATAGCCATGAGTTGCTTTGATATTGAGATAATATAAAATAAGTGTGCGTACCATATAAAGCTCCTTATCCAATGTTGGTTAATATAATGCTATATTATACCCAACGTTGGATAATGTCAATACAATATAGAAAATTACATTAAAACAATAAGCGTTTTATACATTAACAAAGTAGGAGAAGTAAAGTAGAATAGGGGTAACTTAAAAAGTGAAAGACATAAGGAGGATAGATATGGAGCCGATAGAGAAGAATTTAGAAACTATGGCAGCATTAGAAAAAGAGAATAAGTTTTATAATAATCGCCCGATAAAAACGCTTTTAACTTTATACAAAGGAAATTACTTAAAGCTACTGCGTGCTTTTGTGTGTTTCTTTGTTAAACACTCACCAGTATGGTTTACACCGATTGTGGCAACTAATATTATTAACATTATTAGCTCAGGAGAAGGTGATCAGCTTCATAAGATTGTTATTAACGTAAGTATTTTACTAGTCTTAGTACTCATTAATATACCATCTAATTATTTATATATACGCTACATCAGTTTAGCTACTAGACAAGTGGAATCAGATATTCGTATTAACCTCGTAAAAAAACTCCAAGTATTATCTATTCCTTATCATAAACATTTGCAAGCTGGAAGACTGCAAGCCAAAGTGTTAAGAGATGTAGAAGCCATTACCACTTTATCTACACAATTTTGTAATAGTATTGTTCCTATTATTTTAAATCTAACAGTAGCTTTTACGATTACGATTAGTAAAAATGGTTCTGTGGCCCTATTTTTTGCATTATCTATGCCTGCTTGTTTCTTTATAGTGAAGCTTTTTAGAAAACGTATCCGAAGAACGAGTAGAGATTTCCGTAAGAATATAGAAGAAATGTCTGCTACTGTATCTCAGATGGTAGAGATGGTACCGATTACAAGAGCTCATGCTTTAGAACAGGTAGAAATTGATAAGGTTGATAGTACAGTACATAAGGTAAAAGATACAGGCTATAAAGTAGATGTACTCAATTCCTTTTTAGGTTCTTGTAGTTGGGTATCTATTCAAGTTTTGCAGGTGGCATGTTTACTTTTTACAGGTTATTTAGCTTATAAAAAAGAGATACAAGTAGGAGATATTGTACTTTATCAAACCTATTTTGCTACAGTCCTTAACCAAGTGTCTGCGGTGATTAATATCTACCCTGATATTGTAAAAGGCTTTGAATCTATTAACTCAGTAGGAGAGATTTTCCTAGCAGAGGATGTAGAAAGACATATGGGTAAGAAGAAGCTCAAACAAGTAGAAGGGCATTTTGAGTTTAATGATGTGAGCTTTAAATATGAAGATGGCCTGGACTTAGTTTTAGATGAGTTCAATTTAGATGTAAAACCAGGAGAATGTATTGCTTTCGTAGGAGAATCAGGGGGAGGAAAAACGACTTTATTAAATCTTCTTATCGGCTTTATGAAACCGACTAAAGGAACACTACTCTTAGATGGACAGGATATGACGACCTTAGACCTACATGATTATAGGCGTAAGATAGCTATGGTTCCTCAAAATACTATTTTATTTTCAGGAACCATTAGAGATAATATTACCTATGGGATTCCTACTGTAAGTGAGGAGAAACTCAATGAAGTTATAGAAGCAGCAGCTTTAAAAGAAGTGATAGAAAAACTTCCATACGGGTTAGAAACCTTAGTAGGAGAGCATGGTGATATGCTATCAGGTGGACAAAAGCAACGTATTGCGATTGCAAGAGCTTTGGTAAGGGATCCAAGTGTGATTATTTTAGATGAAGCAACTTCAGCTCTTGATAATCAGTCTGAAATGCATATTCAACAAGCTATGAAAAATTTGATTAAAGGTAGAACAACCTTTGTAGTAGCCCATAGACTTTCTACTATTATTGATTCAGACCGCATCGTTGTCGTAAGCGGTGGTAAAAATATTGAAAACGGAAGCTATGAAGAACTCATGGCAAAGCAAGGAGCTTTCTACGAACTTGCTAAAGGACGTATTGGCTAGTTTTTATCCTATATATATCCTATAAAAACACAGGTGGCATTTCAGTAAAATGCCACCTGTGTTTTTATAAATAACTAGTCATTACTTTTTAAATCTAGAATTTGCTCTTTTCCATCCATAGTAATAGTAACCTGAATAGATTCTTGTTTGCTTTCTACCACACCGCCTGTACTACCTGATCGTATTGTGAAGATAGTATCAGTTGGGGGCGCCTCATCATAATTTTCACTAAGTGAGCCACCACCGTGGTTATATTCATAGGAAATACTTAGATTTTTTACTTCTGATAAATCAGAGAGATTCTTTTTATATGTTGCTGTTAATAGCTTATCTTTTTCGCTAGTAGTATCTAATTTTCCGTTGCCCTCGGTAAAGGTTATGATATTATCTACTATATATTCTACGTGCCAGGATTCATTTTCGCCTGAATAAGTATAATGATGTTCAATAATTTCTTTGTTAGAACAGCCTGAGGTAACTAGTAGTAGCGTAAGGAGGAGGAGGTTAATGGATTTTTTCATTTCATTGCTCCTTTTATTATTTTATGAATTCATGTATCACTAGTAGTTTATGTAATGCTTAACTTAAAGTGAAGTAGTATCTATTTTTTTATTAAAGTGACAAGAGTATTTTCTAGCTCTTCTAGGTTCCCCTTTTCTAGAGATTTTTCTCCGTAGCGAATACGTTCATATGTAACTGAATCTATAGATGGTAAATGAGATTGATCCTTTGCTAAGTTTGCTAATTCCTTTGGCGTATGAGATGCTTTAAAGGTTAGTCCTTGTAGTTTGAAGCCTTCTAGAAGTAGTTTAAAGCCAAAACGATATTTAGCTTCATTGTTAGGCAACTTAAGGAATTCCTTAAGCTGCTTTTTCCATCTGTTTTTATTAAGAGATGGAGCCTTATTTTGAAGAGTCGTGGTAAAGGAGACCTCCTCGATCGTTTCATCATAGAATAAATTAGGCGGTTTTGTGACTTCTTTTAATCCAAATAAAATTCCATATAGTTTTATGAAAAGTCTCTTGATAAGTTTAATAATATCTAGTAAGCATGCTATGATATATTTTCTAAGAAGGATAATCAGGCTAATGATAATACACCAAAATATAACTTCCCAGAGATGACTAGTAGTAGATTCACCTACTAGTTGCGTAATAACGTCCGTATTTTCTCTTGTCTGTGTTGCCAAATCATCGCCTCTAGGCATGAGACTGCTGATGAAGTTTAGTATATAGCCAATCAGCAATATAAACACTTTGATGATGGTAAGTAAAATGTTACCTATAAGCTTCCTTAAAGGATAGACAATAAAAATAAAGCTCATGACTAAACATAGCCACTTAGTATTATTCCGTCTAATGTTTGTTATCATAGGTGTATTTTTCCGTGATCTTTCCAGCATATCATCTAAGTTAGCTTGGTTATGTAAGAAAATATAAAGAGCAATGACGGCAACAAATAGAAGGGATATAAAGCTATAGTTCTGTGCAATCATAGCGCCCAAATCAATAAATGCAGCAACAATGCAAATCTCCCAAGAAATAATCTCTGTATAGTGAAGTCCATAGCTTTTATAAAACTTGCCATAAAATATAAGAAAAAGAATATACCAACAAACAATGAGGCCAATGTAGTCCTTATATATAAGGAGAGCGTAAGTAAAAGGGAGGCCAAAGCTTAGGAGGTAAGTAACTATAAGTAGAAGATACTTTCCAATAATAGAAAGACCATTTTTACGGAGGATATAGTATTTAAACTTAGCCTGAAAGTAACCTAAGTAAGCACCTATCAATAAAGTTACAGCGTTTATACTAAAAGATGTAAGGGTACAATTAATCTCACCAATATAAGCTACTAGAAATAAAATGGGGATGACTGTTAAAAAGAAAGTCCATAAAGCTAAATGAGGTAATAGTTTAGAACTAGAAGTATTCATCTTAGCTCACCTTCTTTCTAGTAGTGTGGTCTAATACATAATAAATTTCTAAATCAGGAAAGTGCAAGGCATCTTTAGAGAATGATAAAAAGTAGACTTTAAAGTGAATCCCGAAACGTTCTTTTTCTCTAATAAATGTTGCAATTTCTTCATCCATAAAAGCTGTAATAAGAGTGACATAAGGAGAGGTGATTTCTGAGTCATACTCCTTTAAAAACTGAGAAAAATGCAAAGTAAAAGTTGTTTGTAGGCCAGCTAAGGAAACAAAGAGGTCATGAATATGGGTATAGCCCCACATTTCTTTAGAGACTAAACTTGTCTGAGCATCCAAAGTGGCAGCATTAGCCATGAGTTTAATCGGAATGCTTCTAGGTAGTGTATATTCAAGTTCACCAGCAGCGATTTGAATGGCTAGTTCTAGCTTATCATCTGTCATTTCTTCTCGAAGCTGAGCTTTGTTTAGCTGCATATTGATAATAACAGTCATATTTTGCTGAGTAGTAGCTTCATGATGACGGACCATAAGCTGATTATGTCTAGCACTCATGCCCCAGTGGATTTGATTCATAGTATCCCTTTGGGTATACTCTCTAACACCTGAAACGGTAAAGGGATCTTCTAGTATAAAGCGTCTTACTACCTGATCACCTTGAAGCTCCTTATAACCAATGGGAGCAATGTCCAAAAGTACAGGGGTAGGCAGTACAACTAAGCTGCCTTTAACAAAAAATAAACTACTATATTTGCAAAAGCCAAAGATGTCATTGGCCACAATGGTAGTATCTTCAATATGATAGATACCTCTTTTAAGACATTTAGCCTTCCAAGCTCTAGTAACACGTTTTTTTCCAGCGATGCTAAATAAGCTGGCTAAAGAACGTGTTTTATCATTAACGGCGGAAGTATTACCAGCAAAATCGAGATATTTACTAGTAGAGATTTCTGATTTTAAGCTGGAGATGGGCAGGGCTGTGGGATTAGTTACAGTTTCTATGATTTCAATATCAGCACCTTCAAAAACTTCATCTACACTGAATTTACATTCATAACCTATGTAAGGAAAAACTTTAGTTAAATAGATTTGATGTTCAATAAGAATACCTAAAATAATAAGAAAACAAATGCCGAAGATTTCCATAATTAGTCCTCCTATTCAATAGGTACAGGTACTTGGCTTAATAAGTCCTCAAAAATCCCTTCAAGGGTATGTACATTACTAGCTATTTGATAGCCATTATAAATGACACGGTGAAGAGCTACATCTTTGACAATAGCTTTTACATCATCAGGAATAACATAGTCCCTACCAGCCATAGCTGCAAAAGCCTTAGAAGCCTTAAACATAGCTAAAGAACCTCTGAGGCTCAGGCCAAGTTTAAGCCTTGAATCCTGACGAGTGGCATTACTAATAGCTACTATGTAAGCTTTAATACTATCGCTTACTTTGACCTCTTTAACGGCTGTTTGGGCTTCTAAGATTTGTTCTTTAGTTACAACACATTGAAGGTCATTTAAAGGAGAGGCATTAGCTTGACTAGAAAGTACATTTATTTCATCAGCTTCACTAGGATAGCCCATACTAAGGCGCATAAAAAAACGGTCCAATTGGGCTTCTGGTAAAGGAAAGGTACCTTGAGTTTCAATAGGATTTTGAGTGGCGATAACAAGGAAAGGTGCTTCTAGAGGATAAGTAATGCCATCTACTGTTACTTGAGCTTCCTCCATACATTCCAGTAAACTAGATTGAGTTCTAGGTGTAGCACGATTAATTTCATCAGCTAATAAGATATGTGTGAAAATTGGACCAGGCTTAAAGATAAAATCTTGTTCTTTTTGATTGTAAAAATTAATACCCATAAGATCAGAAGGAAGTAAGTCAGGGGTGAACTGAATACGCTTAAATTGGCAACCTAATGATTTAGCCAGAGCTTTAGCAGATGTGGTTTTGCCAGTGCCAGGGATGTCTTCCAATAGAATGTGACCGTTGCATAAAAGTGCCATAATGAGTTTACTAATTTCAGTATCTTTACCTTTAATAACCTTTGTCATATTACCTTTAAGCGATGAAGCTATTTGTTCTACAATTGATAAGTTCATTGGGATTCCTCCTAAATATTTTGGAATTGCGACGTAACTACTGAATGAGAAAATTGAAAGGCGATGAAGAGTGAATAATTAGTTGCTTATGAATAAATTTGATTTGTAAATATATTTATACAACTATACTAAGTATAGCTGATGATTTCTGAGTTTAATATATGTATATCTAAAGAAAAGAGGAGGAATTAACTGGTTATTTTGACAGACGCAAATAAACTCCCCAAGTCACAGATTCCTGTAGCCCAGAGAGTTTATATAGGTTGTTCTTCGATATTCACTAATTTAGTACCTCTTTCTCTTATATTCTTAAGTTTTAATCTAGATCATATGCTTTTTTAGCTGCAGTATAGTTAATACTGGGTTTAGGTGGCTTAGCTTCTGTTAATGCAACTTGTCTTACAATAGAAGTATTGGCCAGCATAATGAGAAATTTTTCACCAGCTTCATTAGTTGTCACCTTAGTTTTAAGAGCTTCTGTAGGCAACGCATGCATTTCTTCACTATAGCCTTTAAGTGCTGAACTAGAGTTTACTTTTCTAACGCGTGTCATCTCTGTATGCAAGGAAGTTTTGAATTCATCGGCATGAGAAGAACTAGTAGAAGTGGGTGGTGAAACATTACAAGTATTAACGATGCTAGTAATAAGATTAAGCATAATAAACACCTCCTATATAACTATGTTTTTGTGAACACTGGCATCACCCTTTCTTTGTTTTTTGTATTATATATATCGACAAAATAAAGAAAAAATACATAGTAAACTGGAAAATTGCTTTTCACGTTTTATTAGGAAGTCGGCTTTTTGATTACATATACATAAGTGTAAAGCGAAATAAATAAAGTAAAAATAGCTTCCCGAGTATAAAGAATACTTGAGAAGCTATTTTTGTTGCTATTCATAACGGCTATAAATTAAAATTGTTCACGGCTATTTGCTATGAAGAGCACTGTAGAAAGCACAAAAGCCACCAAATAGCATGCCGGTGATAGGAAAGACTAACCAACAAATGCCCCATAGATTAAAGACGAAGCCTAAGAAAAGAAAAACAGCAGTAGCTAAAGGCCATACAATACCAGCAACAGCGCCAATGAGTTTGTCTTCTTGCTTTTTCTCAGGACTAAACTCTTCTAATTTTAAAAGTCTTTTATAGGCCTCAGGAACCATGCCTGTGTAAATAAAGATATTAACAGCCAGAGCAATCATGACTAATAAAACACATACGCCAGCGAGAGTAAGATTATCGCTAAACATAGAACCGATAAAAATAGGTACTGGTGAAAGGATACAAAGACTAACCCCAGTAATAATGGCTAGTGGTTTTTGTGCATTTACACTAGGATATTCCTTAGATAAAATAGCTTTAGCAGAATTGCTTAGTTCAAACTTACCTTCTTCAATGAATTTAAATAGTTCTAGCTGAGTACCTGAAAAAATGAAGAGTCCTACAGCAGGAACAATAAATAAGAATAGCATAATGACAGGGAACATGCCTTTAGAGTTAGAGTTGGCTTGCTTGAGAATTATATCGGCATCAATAAGAGCAATACAGCCAATTAAAGTGGCAACACCTAATAAAATTAAAGCAACACCTAAACCAACAAAACGTGCACTTTTTCGCTTAAGGCTAATAAAATTTCGAGCATCTTCCAAGCTAAGTGTAGGACCTACTGGCTTATTTAAGCTGAGCTGAGACTCAGAAGACACGTTAATATTCATTTCTTTTAATAACTCATCGATATTTCCAAATTCAGAGATGACGATGCCAATGGCTTCATTTTCTGTTTTTCCACTAGCTTTTAGCTCCTCATATTTATCCCCCATATTGGCCAAAAGCTCATCTTTTAGATTTAAAATCTCTTGTGTTTGTGGTAAAGATTGAAAAACATTGTCTAAATAATTTTTAATAATTTCCATACTAATCCAACTCCTTTATAAATCTATTGATAACATTTTGGGTGAGTTCCCATTCTTTGCACTTCTCCTTATAGTAGGAGAGACCTTCTTCGGTAATTCTAAAGTAAGTACGTCTTTTTCCTTGTGTTTCTTCTCCAAAGTAAGAGGTAATATAGCCATTCTTCTCCAGTCTATTAAAGGCAGAGTAGAGAGTAGTTTCTTTCATGACATATTGTTCTTCTGTTAAAGTACGGATGTTTTTAGAAATTTCATAGCCGTAAGAATCTCCTTCTATTAAGAGATACAAAATGATGGTGTCATTATAGCCTCTAATTACGTCGCTACTAATCATGTTTTGTGCCCCCGTTCTATTACTACGATAGATGTACTACGACAGAAGTAGTACGTCTGATGAAGTAAGTGTAGCACAACTACTACGACAAGTAAAGTAATTTTTTGAATGAGTTTAGACTATTTGTAAAATGACCTTAGAAAAAAGAAAAATAGTACAAGACCTCTAAATAAGCTAGGGTTCTTGTACTACCAGGATAATTGTTTATTTTATAAAGTTATTGAAGTTAGTTTGAGCTGCTTTAGCTTTGCCACTTCCAGTCAGCATCAGTTGCACCGATTTCAAAATGATATTTTGCAATACCTAAATCTACTTTTGTATAGAAACCTATTCCAGCTTTTGCTGTTATAGTGTTTCCTTCTAATGTAAAGTGAAATTTCTGCTGATTCATTGATGTAGGAGCAAGCATGGTAGCTTCCATACCTTTTCTAAACCACTCTGGCATTTGACCGTCTACTTTACAAAGTGTTTCTATTGGCTTACTTTTATGTGCTGTACCCTGTGTTTCACCATAACCTAAAGCAATGACACAGCAAAGTTTTTCTCCTTTATCTATTTTACAGGTACTTTTACCTTTACTATAGGTTAGAGCTACCCAACAAGTAGAAAGTCCCAGTTGTGTAGCTTTTAGAACAGTTTTTTCTCCCCAATAACCACACATTTCCTCGAAATCTTTTCCTTTCTTTCCAACTATAGCAATATAGTTAGTTACATTTTTGAATGAACCATAATGTGCCATGAAACTATTAAAGGCATTGGGTTCATCTATACATAACTGAATATGCATACCACTTTGTTTATTACATTCATCTATATAGGCCCTAAGTTCATTAACTACCGTTCCTTCTATTTTTTGTGTTTTATAACTACGTACTGAATGTCTTTTTTGCATTGCTTCAACTAGATTCATTAATCATGACCTCCTTTAATTATTATTTATTTACTGTCTTATTTTGAATAATAGCTCTCATCACTTCGGGTATCAATTGGTGCAAAGTCCTGAACAACTTCATAAATATGATTCATAAGCTTTATTATTTTCATCCATTGTTCCTTGTTTGAATCCATATAATAATAGTTTTTAGTTCCCACTCTACGCATGTTGATAATGCCCGCTTCTTTTAGTAGCTGTAGGTGATGTGATACTGCGGGACGAGAAAGATTTGTCTTTTCTGTAATTTCACCAACTCTTATGCCGTTACAATTACTCTCTAAAAGTGTTAGAATAATTTTCTGCCTAGTTTCATCACCAATAGCAGTAAAGACCTTGCTGCATTGTCTAAATTCTGTTGCAATATTTGCTAACCTTTCTTTGCATTGTTCCATTTAGCTTCTCCTATAATTCAATAATGTGGGGTTTTACCTCGGGGTCATGTGTAGCTAATATCTCTATACATCCTTCTTTGTGAGACATTTCCCCTACCCATTCTAGAGTTTTTCTCATCTTTCTTTTATCAGATATAGGGCCCGGTAAACGTAATTTTTTCCAAGAATCTTTTGAGTAACCACAGTCTCCCGTTAAAAGAATAAATTTTCCGTTGTTTTGTACTAACGTTGCACTGCTTCCTTTAGTATGACCTGCTACATCTATCATTAATATACTCTCATCATTAAAGACGTCATAACTTCTTCCAAATGGCCCATATGATGAATTTTTCATCTCAAATGTGCGTATATTTACATTTTTCCATAGTCTTTTCTCATATCTAAGTTCACCCGTAGTTGCTGCTTGTAACTCTTCTTTAGAGGTAAGAATTTGCTTGGCATCTTTTACTAAATCTACACCGCTTATGTGATCAACATCCATGTGGCTTAAAAAAACATAGTCAAGGTCTTTAGGAGTAATGCCCAAGGATTGCAACTGCTCATCTATTGCTTCACCTAATGGAAGTCTAGCTTTACTTGCTATATTAAGCTTCCAGGACATATGTTTTCTTTGATTAACCCTTACATCTTTATGCCATCCTGTATCAATTAGTACTAATCCCTTTGGATGTTCAATAAGATAAGCTGATACAGGTAGCCAAATACGTTTTTTTGGATTTCGTAATAGGCCTGTATAAGCTATGGGATTTCTTGATATATCTCTAAAGGGAACAGCGGGGTCAACATTTACTTCTCCTGTATGAAACACATGCACTTTTACCTTTTTCTCCATTAGTGACTCCTTTCTAGAAGACCATATATTCTAGTATGATAATGGTTCATATTTTTAAACGATTATAACATATATATCTTTAAATAGATCATTGGTAAAGAAAATCGAGACCATTCAAAAAATGTCAATTAGCTATGATTGGGAAGTAATGTTGAAAATATTATGAAATAAAGATAATATATTGACATTTTATGATGATTAGTTATAATAACCTTAATAACATAGGAAAAGCAAAGATGGAAAAGAGTAGACTTTATAAATCATCCAGAGAGAAGAATACTTGGTGGAAGTTCTTTATGAAAGCGTTTAGTTGAAAACCATTCCTGAGCTGTTGTGCTGAACCAATAAGTAAGTACATCCGTATGTCTGCGTTAAAGGCTAGGATTTGTTAGAATCTGAAGTGAAAAGTTAAGGTGGAACCGTGCACAGACTATAATTGCACCCTTAAATAAATGACTATAAGGTCATTTGTTTTAGGGTGCTTTTCTTATGTTATATATTTCAAGTTTGAAAAGGAGGACATAAGAAATGAAAGTAATAATGAAGGATGGTTTAGTAAAAGATTTTAAGTTCGAGGAAAAAGAGGGGAAGAATGCTTTTAGACATACAGCATCTCATGTTTTAGCACAAGCTGTTAAAAGGTTATACCCAACTACTAAGTGTGCTATTGGACCTGTGATTGAAGATGGGTTTTACTATGATTTTGAGTTTGACTTTGAATTCACAGTGGCGAATTTAGTAGAGATTGAGCAAGAGATGAGAAAAATCGTTAAAGAAAGTCTCTCCTTGCAAAGATATACTTTAAATAGAGAAGAAGCACTTGCACTGATGAAAGAGAAAAATGAACCTTATAAAATAGAGCTTATTAATGACTTACCTGAAGAGGCACAGCTTAGCTTTTATCAGCAAGGAGATTATGTGGAATTATGTGCAGGACCACATGTAACTAATACAAGCCTAATCAAGGCCTTTAAGTTAACAGCAACGGCTGGGGCGTATTGGAGAGGAAACGAAAAAAATAAGATGCTCACAAGGATTTATGGAACAGCTTTTCCAAAGAGTAGTGATTTAGAAGCCTATTTACAAAGCATTGAAGAAGCTAAAAAGAGGGATCATAGAAAGTTAGGAAAAGAACTAGGTTTATTTACAATTCTAGACGAAGGACCAGGTTTTCCATTCTTCCTGCCAAAAGGTATGATACTTAAAAATCTCTTAATTGATTATTGGAGAAAGCTTCATACGAGAGAAGGTTATGTGGAAATTAGCACACCGATGATGCTCAATAAAGAGCTTTGGGAAACATCTGGTCACTGGGATCATTATCGTGAAAACATGTATACCACAGTTATTGACGATACAGATTTTGCCATCAAACCAATGAATTGTCCTGGTGGTATGTTAGTTTATAAATTACAACCTCACTCTTATCGTGAACTCCCTATTCGTATGGGTGAATTGGGATTGGTTCATAGACATGAAAAGTCAGGAGCTTTACATGGTCTTATGCGTGTACGTTGCTTTACACAAGACGATGCTCATATTTTCATGACACAGGAACAAATTACAGATGAGATTAAAGGTGTTGTAAGACTTATTGATGAAGTGTATAGCAAGTTTGGATTTAAGTATCATGTGGAGTTATCTACACGTCCAGAAAATAGTATTGGTAGTGATGAAGATTGGAATGTGGCAACTGAGGGACTCAAAAAGGCTTTAGATGAGATGCAGCTAGAATATGTGATTAATGAGGGAGACGGCGCTTTCTATGGACCAAAGATAGACTTCCACCTAGAGGATTCTATAGGTAGAACATGGCAGTGTGGTACTATTCAACTAGACTTTCAGCTACCTGTAAGGTTTGAAGCAGAATACATTGGTGCAGATGGTAAGAAGCATAGACCTATTATGATTCACCGCGTTGTCTTTGGCTCTATTGAACGATTCATAGGCATTCTAATTGAGCATTATGCGGGTAAATTCCCACTTTGGTTAGCGCCAGTTCAAGTAAAAGTGCTCCCTATTTCAGATAAATTCGCAGAGTATGGAGCTTCTGTCATGGCAGAATTACAAAAACAAGGTATCCGCTGTGAAATAGATAATAGAGATGAAAAGATAGGCTATAAGATTAGAGAAGCACAGCTTGGTAAAGTGCCTTATATGATCGTTGTAGGTCAAAAAGAAGTAGATAATAAGCTTGTTACAATTCGTAGGCGAGATGAAAATGCTCAAGAAAGCTACAGCATACAAGAGTTAATGCAGCTCCTGAAGAATGAAATACAGGGGGGAACTGTTTAGTAGGAGAAGTAGTAGTGATAAGAAATTAAGATAATAAACTAAGCTAATAAAGAGTGAATAAAAGAGAAGCTACATCGAGCACAGATTGCTTAATGTAGCTTTTTTGTGATGTTGATAGATGTAGAGAAAAAACATGTAGAGTCTTAAAGACTAAATGTTTTGATAATATTGATAAACATTTTAGAGAATGATACGATATTTATATAGCATTAAGAAGATAATAAATGTATTGCTGGTGAGTAGTTCAGGATATACGAGGGGGAACGTAATGAATGGGACAGTAAAAGTAAACTACTATAGCTTATTCATATTAATAGGATGTAATAAGCAAGAACAATCCATGGGAAGCAAGGAATCTATTGTAAGAAAACAAGGATTGGAGAAAGAGGTTAAAGAAACAGAGGATGCTGTAGTTAATGATGAAGAGAAAAAAGAAAAGCAATCAGCTGAAGCTATAGATATTAATGAGTTGCTAGAAAAAGCAACGGGAGCAAAGGCTCTAGATATTATAGAATGTGGAGAGAGCGAAGAAAATCCAGAGCTAGTAGATTCACTTACTACCCTCACTAATCCCCAACAGATTCAGCTAATAGTTCAGCAGCTACAAGAAAGAGAATCGAAGTTAATGACTGAAGGTGAGTGGATAGATGGGTATATATTAAGATTTTACGATAGAGGAAACATCATGGGAGATTTAACATTAAAAGAGAATAGTTTAGAAAAAACATTTTGGGCTGAATATAAAGGGAACCAGTATGAGGTTGACGGTGATTTTTTTAGAACTATTAAAGACTTAAAGCGGTATAAACCTAATGAAGAATTAATATCGGAAGATGCTATAGCATTATTTTCAAAATATAATTTTACACCTGTAATGCTAGTTCAAAAATGCGAGTATACTTTACCCAAGGATTTAAAAGTAACTAGTGTGGATGAAATAGAGACCATTTACTTTGGACTAGGATTGGAAATGTCTAAGGTAATAGGACTAGATTATACAGCGTTATTAGGCAAGTTGGTAACTATAGAAAGCTATTATTTAAAAGAGTCATTTTTAGAAGGCGAGTATAAACAGGAGATGAATCCAAGAGGAATAGTCATAAGGTATCAAGGAGATATTGTAGGAGCTCATCTGGATAGTAATGATTTCTCAGCAAATTATTATGCTCTAACAGGAAAAAACTTTGAGCAATTGACAGGAATTACAAAGGAAGAATATATCAATAAAAAGATTATGGATACTTACCAAAGGCCCTCTTTATCAGATGAGGAGCTCATTACAGCTTATATAGAGTGCAATGTTCATGAAAACTATAATCGCTTTTATGAAATTAGGGCTAGTAAACTTTGGTTACAGACTCTATTCTTATATAAGGAAGAGAAGGAATTATTTAGCCAAAAGGAAAATAGACAGGGAATGCGTACAGGCTATCAAGGCATTAAGATAATTTCTATTGAGGAAATAAAAGATGAAAAGCACAGTCCTAAGATTTTAAAGGCTTATGCAGTTACCTTTTTTATTGAGAGTGAAGCAGGAGGAGAAAAAAACTTCGAGCCTGTCTATATAGGAGAAGAAAATGGTGTTAGAGTGATATATAGCCAAGGAATATAAGCAATAAACTAAGATAAATAAAATGTTTTATATTAAAAGGGCATTGTATGAAAAGCGCAATACAAAATTCTTATGCTATATTTTGTGTAGGAGGTGTTTAAAATGCACGCATGGGAAGCAATACAAAAAAGTATTGAGTACATTGAAGAAAACCTGACACAAGAAATACAAATTGAAGAACTCGCAAGTATAGCTGGATTATCGCCGTTCTATTTTCAACGACTATTTACACGTTTAGCTAAGAAGCCTGTTTGTGAGTACATTAAGTTACGCAGACTGGCACAAGCAGTAAACGAACTAAAAGGTAAAGAAGTGAGAATACTTGATATTGCAATAAACTATGGTTTCTCCAGTCATGCTAATTTTACAAGAGCATTCAAGGAAACCTATGGCATTACACCAGAGGAATATCGTACAGGTAAAATTCATCTTAACCAATTTGTGAAACCAGAACTGGTTTTAAATTATGTAATGGTTGATGAAAATGTCCCATTAATTACGGATGGCATTGTAATTGAGGTTAAGCGAAAAAAATTAGAGGTTCCACGTTCTTATATAGGTATTGCAAGAGAAATACCTATTGCAGAATTAATGGGCGGAACGACTACAAGTGTTTCTGTTACAGGAAAGCTATGGGATGATTTTCATTCTGTAAAATCGCAAATTCCTTATTTGGTTAAGGGAGGAAATGAATTTGGTGCACTTTATATAGGAGAAGCTAAAGAGGGGCATTGCATCTATATGGCAGGAGCAGAGGCAGAATATGGTGCAAGTGCAGAGGGATATTCGACTTTTGAACTTCCTGCTGCCGAGTACCTTATTTGTGGTTTTGAAGCGGAAAACTTTGAGGAATTAACAAATTCTGCTGTTTACAAAGCACAGACATTCATGGAAAGATGGATGAGAGAACATCATTTAACGACGACTGATTTTGCAGGAGAAATGTACTATCCATCTACTGCTGAATATTCATATTTAGAGCATTGGATGATACCAGTATCTACTAAGTAGAACAAGGGCTATAAACCTAGAGATTGCATACTAGTTTTATAGCCCTTTACTATTTGGTAAAGTTAATATTTATTTTAGAGGAAGTTTATGCATTTTGAAGATATTCATGGATGCTACCTACCACATGTTTAGCATTTACAACAGCTTCAATAACTGTTCTAGCACCACTTACGACATCGCCACAAGCAAAGACACCTTCTCTTGTAGTATGACCTTCTTCATCTGTTACTAAAAGTCCACGGTTGGTTTCAAGGCCAGTTGTACCAGCTACAATATTGTTTTTAGGAGCTTGGCTAACGGCAATTACCACTGAATTACAAGGGAATAGCTTTTCTGAACCAGGAATAGTTTCAAGTTTAGTAGAGCCATCTTCTAAGGTTACTTTTCTAGTATCGGCAAAGATGACACCTTCATCGGTGATTTCAACTGGTGATTTATAAAGAGTAAATTGAATGCCTTCTTCTTTAGCTTCGTGAATCTCAGCCTTAGTAGCTGTCATATCTTCCTCACCACGACGGTAACAGATATGTACTTCTTCACTACCATAATATTTAGCACTACGAGCGGCATCCATAGCTACGTTACCGGCACCAATCACACAAACTTTTTTACCTAGCTGATATTTAGTTGGATTTTTAAGGTAGTCGATAGCATAGTGAGAATGGCCTAAAGTTTCTCCTTTAATATTTAATGTTTTTGGATTCCAAACACCTGTGCCGATAAATGCAGCATCATAGCCATCATTAAAGAGCTTATCCAGAGTGATTACTGGACCTACAAGCGTATTGTATTTAATGCTTACTCCTAGTTGAACGAGGTTCTTTTCTAGATTTTGAACAAGTACTCTAGGTAAACGGAATTCTGGAATACCATAAGATAATACACCACCAATACGGTTACGCATTTCAAACATAGTAACAGCATAGCCTTTTTGTGCTAATAAAATAGCAGCAGTAATACCAGCAGGTCCTGAACCAATAACAGCTACACGTTTTCCATTAGGAGCAGGTTTTCGAGTAGTAAGTCCTTCCAAATAAGCGGCAGAGATATAAGCTTCTATTTCGCAGAAAGGAACAGGTTCTCCTTTAATGCCGCGGATACAATTTCCTTTACATTGATCCTCATGAGGACAAACAATAGCGCAAATGGCACTAAGAGGATTGTTGTTAAATAAAAGTTCACCAGCTTCTTGCAGTTTACCTTCTTCAAAGAGGGTGATAGCTTCTGGTACAGCTGTATTAATAGGACAATGCTGCTGGCAAAGTGGTTTTTTACATTTTAAGCAGCGATTTGCTTCTGATAATAATTTTTCCATTTTATGGGCTCCTTTCAAGTCAAAAAAATCTTTATATAGTCATTTCAAGCCATTAATATATAGTCTAAAGATAGTCAAGAATAAAGTCGGGTGTAACCGTTTAGAATCAACATAAAAAGTATTCGTATACTAAAATAAACGAAGCTGAACTTTTATATTTTATAATAAAAAATAAGTCATAACTAAATTTATTTTAGAAGATATAGAGCTGATGTGCAACGATTGATAAGTATTAGTCATGTGGTTAATTGTGGTAAAAAATGAGTACTAAAACTTACAAGACTATTGAAATTAAGGGGAAGCGCTTATATGAAAATTTAAAACAACACAAATAATTGTATAATAAAAGTTATTATTTAGCATGAGAGAGCAAGAAAATACTATTTTGTTGTTAAAAGATAAACGTATGGGAAAGAGTTGGTTTAAGGCAATAATATACAGTATAAAACAGCCTTCTATGAATTTGATTAATCATAGAAAGCTGTTTATAGAGCGTATCATTAGACTTTTATTTTCTGCTATTTAGTTAATAACAATAGCTGTTGAATCTAGAATATTATCATAGATCCACTGAGCATTTTTGGTTGCCAATCTAACGCAGCCGTGACTTAAAGCCATACCTAATCGGTCGTCAATGACTTCGGTTCCCTCTGCGTTATATAGGATGGAATGATAGTAATAAGCACCTTTGATTCTAGTGGCATATTTGACTCTATAAGTGTCAGTTCCAAAGTAAGGCTTTCTACCAGTGACATAAAAAGTACCTTTGATTGTAGGGGTACTAGGCTTTCCAACAGTACATTCCCATTTATAAAGTAGCTTCCATAGACCATCGCTACCTCTTTCATATATATAGGTAAACTTATTTTCTAAGTCTGTTGTAATTAGATTTGTGGTTGGGCTTTTAATCTGGTTATCATTTACAAACCGAGTCATATCCGTGTAAAAATAGGTGAAATCATATGCCGTCGGAGGATTACCATCATCAGATAAAAAGGTGGTAAATATATAGCCTTTTCTATCATTATAGATAACCTGACTCCAGTCCCCAACCACAGATAAAACCTCTACTTCAGATTTGGCTGGGACGACAGTTATTGGATTAGATTCAGCAGCTGGATAGGACCTTAAAAGAGTATCTCTCCAGGTATATTTTGTGATTGATAGATAAGAAGCATAGACATAACCCTTTTGGTTGTTATAGATGACCTCATACCAATCTTCTGCAGAATCAATAACTTGAACCTTTGAACCTGCAGGGATTACAGTAAGTACATTAGAGGTTGTAGTGTTGCTTTCTCTTAGATTAACATTAGCCAAAGTATATTTATAGGAATCTGATGTTTGTCGGGTATACTTTCTCATAGTTCACCTCGCAATTAGTCACATAATAAAATATGATAGATTTAAGGGATTAGTGAAAGGATTTAACTTTTTTGCCACTAAATATAAAATACACGTATATAAATGAAAGAAATAGTGAGTGAGATAGCCATAAGTGATATAATAAAGCTATATTAAGTAGGTAAGTGCCGATGAAATAGAGGAGTAAAGTGAAATGTGTGAGGATTGTATGCATTTAGAATATGATGAAGCCACGAAAGAGTATGTGTGCAGTGTTGCACCTATTATGGATGAAGATGATATGGCAAGAATGAGTTACTATCCTAGTAAACGATGTCCATACTATAAAATAGGTGATGAATATACTATAGTTCGTAAACAAAATTAATTGACAGATGAAAAGTAGCAGCAAGTATAAAAGGAGAAGAATATGGGATTAGTAGAGCTTTATCAAAGCTATAGTGAAATCAATAGAGATTATATGACCTTTATAGAAGAAACCGTAAACACAGATTTTAAAAATAACCAGCCAGAGGAAATACTTCAACTATTAACTCAGGCAAAAAAAGGATTTGAAGAGCTGATGGCGGCTAGTAATGAAATTGAACTTAGAGAAGCGGATGAAACAAACTTTAAGGATTTAAAATATTTATTAGTAGATGCACTGTTCTTAGCCATTGATCTTCTGGATTTCTATAAAGCAGGTGAAGAAGGCAGATTCAAAATGAGAGTGCTTAATCATCTCAATAAAAAAAGACGAGCAGAGATGTTTAATGAAGCTAATCAAATGGGTTGCCCGATTAAATAGATGTAAGAAAAAAACCATGAGATAGAGTATGCCTCAATATAAATGATGAAAATAGGATAAAAGGGACCATTGCGCATGATGGATTTCCCTTAAAGTAGACAGTTTGAAGAATGATACTGTTTACTTTAAGGAGGAGCAGTTCATGTGCAATAGTCTTTTTTTGTTTTTTATATAATCCCTTTAGCTTTTAAACGGAAGTATTTTCAGTAGAAGTTTTGTGGATATTTTAGATAACTACTAGCTTGTATAATTTCAGAAAAATTATTGTTTGAATATTGACAAAATATAAAACTGAGTGTATTATCTGTACTAAGGTGAATAGTACAGTTTAAGAAAGGAGTGAAGCTGTGTTTCCTATAGACGCAAGGGATAGTAGACCAATTTATGAGCAGATTATTGATCAAATTAAAGAACAGGTAATGAAGGGGATTTTAAAGCCAGGAGATCAGCTACCATCTGTTAGACAACTAGCAAGTATGTTAACAGTGAATGCTAATACGGTGATGAAGGCTTATACAGAGCTTGAAAGACAGGAAGTGATTGAAACCATAAGGGGGAAGGGAGCGTTTATTGCTATGATGCCAAGTAAAGTTATTAGTGAAAAGCAGATTATAGAAGTACGTAAGGCGTTAAAAAGTAGTTTTGTAGCTATGCACTATATGGGGATGAGTAAGCAAGAGGTTATGGCAGAGATTGAAAAAATTTACGATGAACTCTCAAAGGAGGAAGAGTAAATGGTAAAAATAGAGCATGTCTGTAAAAGCCTTAATGGGCAAGAGGTTCTAAAAGATGTTTCGATAGAAGTAAAGCCTGGGAGCATTTACGGCATTATTGGGGAGAATGGGGTAGGTAAAAGTACGCTCATTCAATGTTTAACAGGAGTATATAAAATAGATGAAGGAACTATTTTAATAGACGGTCAACCAGTTTATGAAAATAATCTAGTGAAAGAGCAAATAGGTTATGTAGCAGATCGTAATCAGTTCTTTAATAGTTACCGTGTAGAGCAAATGGTGACCTTTTTTGAAGAAACTTATCCTAAATTTTCAAGAGAAAAGTTTAATGCTTACAATGAAACCTTTAAATTAAATCCAAAGACTAAAGTAAAAAATCTCTCAAAAGGGATGCAAATGCGTCTTTCCTTAATGCTTAATATGGCAAGTATGCCAAAGGTATTAGTATTAGATGAGCCTACTTCAGGGCTGGATGCTTTAGCAAAGAAACAAGTATTAGACTTTATTATTGAACAAGTGGATGAAACAGGTATGACTGTTGTTATTTCCTCACATCACTTAGCAGAATTAGAGCGTATCTGTGATGAAATTACTATGCTTTCTAAAGGAGAGGTGGTCTATCAAAGTTCAGTAGAAGACTTAAAGAGCAAGGTGAAAAAGCTTCAAGTAGTCTTTGACAAAGGAGCGCCAGAAGACCTAGATAAATGGCATGGGATTTTAAATGTAGAGCATGTAGGTAGTGTGTACTATGTGGTAACCAATGATTATAATGCAGCTTTAGAAAAACGCCTAAAGTTAGCAGGTGCTATGTTAGTAGAGACTATAGGTCTAAATTTAGAAGAAGTGTTTATTTACACAGCTATTTCTAGAGAAAATATCGGGGAAGAAGCATAGAAAGGGGAGGCATATGAAATCAATCAAGCGATTAAAACCACTTATTAAGTTAGAGTTAAAACCTGTGTTAGGAGTTGGCATTTATTTGATGCTGGTTAACATTTTCGGATTTATTACTTTAAGCAAAGAGATGAATGAGGTATGGAAAAACTATCTAGTAGGTGGCATAGGGGAGTTTGTTAATCGAGTAGATAGGATAGATTTAATAAGAAATATATTTAATAATGAAATAACTACCCTATTAATTTTTTATTTGATAGGTATGCTATTCCTAAGTATTTTAAGTGTCAGATATGACAAAAGTATAGAAACAAGCCGATTTTTGAAAAGTTTACCTTATACAAGTGGTGAAAGAAGTTTAGTTAAAGTAGGATTAGGAACATTGAGCTTTACCATATGCTTTGGATTTTATAGCTTAATAGTAATGGTTATGCGAAGCAGTTATGTAGTTAAATTACAGGAGATTTATGATGTACTTCCGTTTGGGCAGATACAAGATCAATTCATGAGCGCAACTGATCTGGCAAGACGATTACTAGTTGTTTATTTAACTATTTTAGCAGTATATCTCTTTTTTATATTAGTACAGTATATAGTATCACATAAACTGGGGAGTACTTTGATTGCAATTTGTATACTGGCTTCACCTATATTCTTGTTGGGTAGCATTTGTTACTGTTTTCCACAGTTTGATATAAAAATTTTTGATAGAGCAATTGGTTGGCTGTATGTTTCGGTGGTAAGAGGTCCGACAGGTAGACGAATGGCTATACAAGAAGGAGGAAACAATTATAGTCTCTATTTTTATGCAGAGGATATAGAAATATATCAAATTGCTTTTTATCTGATTGCCATTGCTTTAATGATCCTAGCGATTTGGAAATTGAGTCGATGTCAACTTTTAGAGCAAGCTGATAAGTTAATTCCAGTGAAAGAGCTCAGATGGGTTTTTATAGCTGGTGTTACACTTTGCGGAAGTTTTTTATTATGTGATTTATACCTTTTACTAGTAGAGCGGCTTTTGCGAAATAGTATTAGTGGAGATAGATGGTTTGCTTTAACAATTGGAGCCGTTATAAGCTTCATCATTAGTAAGAATATTGCTTCTATTGGACAGGTAAAGAGAAAAGAGGTGAAGAGCGCATGAAAAAGTGGATCCTTTTATTAAGTATAACCATGTTTCTACCAGGCTGCCAAAGTGTATTAGAATTACAGAAGGAGTACAGGGTTCAAAGTAAAACAGATGAGTATTTTAGTCAGGATGTAACGAATTGGGAGAAGCTTGTGGATATACAAAACTTGAAGGATGATGGCACATGGAGTATGAGTAGAAGTTGGTATATTAATGAACTTGGAATCAAAAGACTAGATGGTGGAATGATGATAGAAAATATATACTCACCATTAGGTAAAGAAATGATAGAAGTTTTAGGTGCACAGTTAGGAAGTAGCTTCGATGTTTTTTTGAATGAGATTCCAGAAGGTAATAGTTATTTTTTTAAAGAAAAAGTAATAGATGGTACAGGAATTATTTTACAAAAAATAAAGTCAGGGGAAGTTCACTTAGGTATTGTAGCATCAAGCATTCAAATGAAAGACGAGATAGATAGTAATTGGCTTAAAGCAATCTGCGGTGAAGATCTAGTAGTAAGTGCAGCTACGAGAGGAGAAGATAAGCATTTAATAGAGGTAAGTTATCCAAGTTATTTAATTAGAAATGATTTCGTAAACCTTCATAATACCACCTCATATTTCCAAATGTTTAGAACAAATGAAGGAAAATTAGAAAAGGTGAGGATGATAGTTAATCAGTATATGAATAGTGATGATTATAGTGAAGGAGACTTAGATCCAGAGAAGTTAGAACCACTTCAAAGAATGGTGAATGAACTTGCTGGTGAGGAGATTGATATGACTGACTTTATTAATGATATTTATAAAGTAGCTGACCAAAAAAGTAGCAAAGAGTCTGGTAAAATAGGAACGCTTAACTATGAAGTCACTAGAAAAGATGCACGCATATGGTATGAAAAGCTAATAGAAGTGGTAGTTACTCCTTAAATAGTATATATAAAGGTGCTAGGCAAAATAAACGGTCCCTTTTGTCAACAATATGATGAAAAGAGATTAAGCAAGAAAAAGATGACTTCTATATTGTTTAGAAGCCATCTTTTTTCATGCTCATTAGTATCTGAGATTATGATACTCTAAGTATTGATCTCTCAAATGAAATTAATTTTGTCTCGTTGATTTTTAGTTTCGATAGTTAATGCTTGTTTTAGCATTTTAACCGTTACCACTACTACGAATTTTCATCCATCTTAAGATTCCCTTGTGGTGTTCTTTTTACCTTTGGTTTTGCGATCCATAGTATATGAGTAGTTACAGCAATCCCTATACAGAACAAAAGAATTGTTAGCCATAAAGTATGAACACATATAGCAGAGAGTATTAGCATAGTCCATAGAAAACTCAAGCTCTTGATAACTGTTCTAGTACTTAATCCATTGCGCTCCCTATAATTTGTAATATATTCTCCGAAAAACTTACTCTTTTTTAACCAGTTTGACAGCCTTTTACTACTAGTGAAACATCCGGCAGCAAGGAGGACAAAGGGAGTCGTGGGCCATATCGGGAAAAACACGCCAATTGCTCCTATTACAAGAAAAACGAAACCTAAAATAATGAGCAATCTATTTTTTAAGCTCATGGTTTTAATGTTGCCTGAATGAGTCCATCATTGTCTAGTTTTGATAATTCTTTTACTTTATCAAAATCAAGACCCATAGCTGCTGTAATACGTTCTCCATATTCAGGATCAGCTAGATAGCAGTGTACAGCATGACGGTATTTTACATTATCTGTTACAGGAGCAATATCAGCCGCAGTATTTTCAATTAAAAGCTTACGCTTATCCTCTGTCATTAATCGATAAAGATCTCCTCCTGCTCGGAAATTATCATCTGTAGGATCATCCTTTGGATCAAATCTATACATAGCACCTTCAAGTTCAAGAGGTGGTTCTGCTACATCTGGTTGTGGTGACCAATAGCCGTCACTATTTGGAGAATATGCAGGCAACCTTCCATAGTTGCCATCTACGCGCATTGCACCATCACGGTGGTATTCATTGACTTCACATTTGGCACGATTAACCGGTATATGATTATGGTTGACACCAAGTCTATATCTCTGAGCATCACCATAAGCAAAAAGTCTTCCTTGTAAAAACCTATCTGGTGAAAATCCGATTCCAGGAACGACGTGTGCTGGTGTAAAGGCTGATTGTTCAACCTCGGCAAAATAGTTCTCAGGATTACGGTTAAGCTCAAGAACGCCTACCTCTATCAGTGGAAATTCCTTGTGGCGCCAAATTTTGGTGATATCAAAAGGATTTTCATAATGATTTTTTGCCTGCGCTTCTGTCATAATCTGAACATACATAGTCCACTTTGGATAATCTCCACGTTCAATAGCCTCAAAAAGATCTCGACCATGGCTTTCCCTGTCTTGTCCACAAATAGCAGTTGCTTCCTCGTTAGTGAGATTCTTAATTCCCTGTTGTGTATGGAAGTGGAATTTACACCAAACGCGTTCATTTTTATCATTATAGAATGAGAAGGTGTGCTCTCCATAAAAATGCATATTTCGGAAGGAGGCTGGTATGCCACGGTCTGACATGACAATGGTCCTTTGATGGAAGCTCTCAGGAAGTAGTGTCCAGAAGTCCCAGTTATTTTGAGCTGAGCGCATACCAGTTCTTGGATCGCGTTTTACAGCTCGGTTAAGGTCTGAGAAGTTATGAACATCACGAATGAAAAAAGTAGGTGTATTGTTTCCAACAAGGTCCCAGTTACCTTCTTCGGTATAAAACTTAACAGCAACGCCACGTATATCACGTTCTGCATCTGCTGCACCACGTTCACCAGCTACAGTAGAAAAACGAATGAAAAGATCTGTTTTGGCACCAGGTTGAAGAACTTTTGCTTTAGTATACTTTGAAATATCGCCAGTAACGGTTAGATTACCATATGCTCCCCAACCTTTTGCGTGCATACGACGTTCTGGTATAACTTCGCGATTGAAATGTGCCATTTTTTCCATTAACCATACATCTTGCATAACCACAGGTCCTCTAGGGCCGGCTGTTATAGAATTCTCGTTATCAGCTACTGGTGCCCCTACTTCATTTGTTAGTTTTTTGTTTTCATCCATCATAATACCTCCTTTAAAGTTATGTATTTATATGAAATGCGGACTCCAATCAATATAATCGGGCTGCATTCATACTCAAGTAAGTGAAACCCCCATCAGTACAATAGCGGCATATGCGCAGCTTTTTGGGAGCATAAGCATCCCAACTTTTGGATTTGTTTTTGAAAATAATACTACTGGTAGATAGCAGACAAAACTAATCAGTATTGCAAGCCATAGAAGAGATAAACTGCCTCCATATTTGAAGGCTGCTATCATATAGAATAGCATGACGGTCATTCCTAAAATAAAAAATGGAATGTTTCGGATAATACCCCATATCAATGGTGGATTTTCATCTAGCCAACGATTTTGAGGTAGAACACATAGGAAAATACGTAATAGGGCAGAACCATAAACAATTATGGAAAGGTATTTATTAGCATGAAAAGGGTAGTAACCGTTACCAATTTCCCATAAGAAAATATAAAATAGGGTCATTGTTATGGACGCAATAAGTTTCCCCATTCCTAATACAGGTGTATGATTATGATTATTTTTATCAGTTATGGCGTAGATACGAGGAATAAGATGAGAGGCATCTCCAATTCCTAAAGTAAAAGCCATAAGTGCATATTGCCATCGTAAGCTTCCAGGTTCTGCAGTCATATATAGTAACACTGCGGCTATGAACACTGTAAAAAGATATAATAAGTCAAATATGGCTTCAACAGTGTTCATCATTTTTCTCTTTGGATTAGTTTGTACCATAATTCATCCTCCCCAATTCATATTTTTATTCGCACATTTAGGGTGTGTGATGATATTTACAATAAAATAAGAGGATTAATCTCCACATAATCTATGCAATACATCCTTCATTAAAATAATAGCGAAGAAGATGCAAGCATATTCTAAATGGGCGAGATTGAAGATATTATGATTAGTAAATAGTTACATATAATTTGTTGATATTTGTAATATTATATATAATTATAATAATTTTTATTATTATAGTCAACATTCGTTTCGTTACTTGATGGATTAAGAAGTGTTGGGAATAATAAAATAGAGAGCACTAAGCTAATTTTTTACCGAAAAAACTGTAAGTTATTTACAAAAACGATGAAATTATCTATTTGGTGTTATACAGAGGATATAAATAAGGTATAATAAAGAAAAATAATAATAGCCAGAATTGGAACGTATTTCGATATAAGGGGAATGAAGAGGAGAAAATATGGGAAAACATACGGTAACACTTAAGGATGTAGCAGAAAGAGCAGGTATGTCTGTCACACAAGTATCTAGAGCGCTTAATGGTTATAATGATGTTAGCGCAAGTACAAAAGAACGTATTAAAGCGTTAGCTGATGAAATGGGATATATAAAAAATGTGGCAGCTCAAAAATTGGCAACTCAGTGTTCTAATCAAATTGCGCTTGTTATTAAGGGTATGGAGAATGACAATAAATATAATACATACAGCGCAGTTTATTCTGTAATAAGAGGTATTGAAGCTTATACATCCAAGATTAATTATGATTTAACTATTTATACAATACGTGAAAAAATGCAATCTTATGTAGCTTATTTTAATGCAAAGGGAATTACGAGTGCTATCTTAATTGGATTTGAATACAATGACCCCTACTTATCCGAATTGTTAGAGTCACCTATACCTTGTGTATGTATTGATATTCCTACTACGGCAGGAAATAATGGGTGTATTATCGTTAATAATTCTTACTATGCAAGTGAAGCGGTGGAGCTACTTATAAAGGCAGGTAAAAAGAAAATTGCAATGATCACCGGTAAAGAAAATGCCATAGTAAGTATGGAAAGAGAAACTGGTTATAAAATTGCACTCGCTAAACACCAAATAGATTGGAATACTGAATTTATTTTAAAGGGAAATTTTGAGCGAGAAACTGCTAGAGAATGTACTAAGGAGATATTAAAGAAATATCCAGACATAGATGGATTTTTTTGTGCCAGTGATTATATGGCAATTGGGTGCATGGAAGGTATAAGAGAAATGGGAAAAAGTATTCCTGAGGATATAGGAGTTGTAGGATTTGACGATATTCCGGTGTCTGAGTATTTGATGCCTAGTTTAAGCACGGTTGCTCAAAATAGTTACGAAAAGGGATATGCAGCAGCTACACTTATTCATGAAATCATAAGAAAAGAAAATACACCAAGGATTATTACTTTGGAATGTGAATTGAAAATAAGAGATTCAGTGTAAAGAAATAAACCAAATTTCTAATAAGATATTGTTTGTGTGGACATAATTGAAGCATAAACAATATTTTTTTGTGTATATTTTTTGTAAAATATGTAACAAAAAATAAAGTAATTGACAAAAGTTTTGTCTAATGTATAATAAGAGTATAAAACCAAATCGATTCGGTAAATCTAACAACAAGAGGACACAACTATGAAAATGACAAAAAAAGCAATGAGTTTAATGTTAGCAGCAACTATGCTAGGCTCAGTTGTAACTGGGTGCTCTAGCTCAAAAGGAGATACTTCAACACCATCAACTGAAGGCGCAGGCGTAAATAATGGTGAAAAAGTAGAGTTAACCATCGGAATAAGTGCGGATCCTGTTGAGGTTGATTTAGTAACGCAACAAGCTGAAGCTTATATGGAAAAAAATCCAAATGTTAAATTGGTAGTAGAGCCGATCGCAGGTGATATTTGGGAAGTACTTAAAACTAGAATGGTATCTAATGCGGAGCCAGATATTTTCTATATGGACATTTTCCAAGCGGCGCAGTTTATTGATGCAGGTAAATTAGCATCTTTAGATGATCTTTTTACACCAGAAGAATTAGCTGACTTCGAACCTGCTTTAGTAAATGGTTTTAAAGGACAAGATGGTGTGCTTTATGGTATCCCAAAAGATTTCTCCACATTAGCACTATACTATAACAAAAAAATGTTTGAGGAAGCTGGTATTACACCACCTACAACATGGGAAGAGCTTGAAAGTGCAGCTAAAGCACTTACAAAAGACGGTGTAGTAGGCCTTTCACTACAAAATGGAATCGATCGTGTACAACCATTCTTCTATAGTAATGGTGGTTCTATGTTAGAAGATGGTAAACCAACACTTAATAATCCTAAAAACATTGAAGCTTATGAATTCTGGTTATCATTACTTAAAAATGGCTATGCTCAAACACCTCAACAACTTGGTGTAGGCTGGGATGGAGATGCTTTTGCGGGTGAACATGTAGCTATGACTGTAGAAGGAACTTGGATGATAGCTAACTTACAAGAGATTGCACCTGATTTAGAATATGGTGTTGTACCAGTTCCACAAAAAGAACAACCAGCTTCTATGCAGTTTACAGTAGCTTACTCTATGTCTAAATCAACTAAAAACCCAGATGTAGCAAAAGATGTAATCAAATTCTTAACATCAGAAGAACAACAAAAATTAATCACAGATGCTGGTAGAGCTATGCCTTCTAGAAAATCATCATTAGAAGCGTTTGTACAAGCTTGGCCAGACCGTAAAGTGTTCGCAGAAGCTGCACCAGTAGCTAGTGAATTTAACTACGGTGTTATTTCTTCAACAGTTGTAGCAGAAGCAGCTAAAGCCATGGAAAAACTGCTTTTAGATTCATCAATTACTGTTAAAGAAGCTTTTGATGAAGCACAAGCAAACATTGATAAAGCACTATCTAATCAATAAAACATTGATATTTAAATAAAAAGCAGACTTTCTTATTAAATTTTTGATAAGAGAGTCTGCTTTTTTGTGTAGATTTGGAAATAACGAAAAACTTAGTCGAGAGTTTGGACGCGAGTAGTAGAAGGAGAAAAAGTGAAATGGTGATGTTTTACAGTTTAAAATGCATAAAAATATACAAAACTAAATTGACAAAGTGCAGATATATTGTATAATAAAACTATAAAGCTACCAAAACGTTTCGGTAGAAAAATACGACAAAAATAAGATATTTACCAAAAAAACGAATTGTTTACATACCTGTAGGCCATCGTTATAAAACTAGAAAGGGTGGAAAGCGTGAAAAACCTTACTCACAGAAAGACACAAGAAAATATTGCAGGCTTAGTACTTGTTGCTCCTATTGTACTTCTTATGCTTGTATTCGTAATTGGACCAGCTATATACTCTATGTTTTTAAGCTTCCAAAATTACAATATGCTTAAACCAGACCAAGCAACATGGACATGGTTTGAAAACTATAAAGAGGTTATTAAAGACCCAGCATTTCATCAGGCGCTTTACAATACATTTAAATACTCTATTGTCGTTGTGCCAGTTCAAACGATTTTATCTTTATTATTAGCAATGGTTGCTAATCAAAAGATTAAAGGAAAAACTTTCTTTAGAGTAGCGTATTACGTGCCAGCTGTTACTTCAGCTGTAGCAGCAGCTTCCATTTTTATGTTTCTTTTCAATACAAAAGGGATTGCTAACCAGTTCCTAGGACTATTTGGTTTTGAAGCAGTAAGTTGGTTTAATGATCCGAAGTTTGCCTTGCCACTTGCTATGATTATGGCGATTTGGTCAACAGTAGGTTCTCAGATGCTTATCTTCTTAGCAGGGCTCCAAGATATTCCAGAGGAAGTTTATGAAGCAGCAGACATGGACGGCGCAGGCCCATGGACAAGATTTATACAAATTACAGTACCTATGCTGAGTTCTAAAACGATGTTCGTACTTGTAGTAGGTATGATAGGAACGCTCCAAATGTTTGACCAAGCATTTATTATCTCTGGTGGAGTAGGTGGACCACTTGGTTCAACAACAACAGTTGTATTATACCTTTACAATAAAGCATTTGGTGAAAATAGATTAGGGTATGGTTCAGCAGTAGCAATGCTTCTTTTCGTCATCATCCTAACCCTTACTTTAATACAAAAATACTTTTTTGAAGACCGTGAAAAAAGACAAGAGAATAGAGGTGGAAGATAATGCGTAAGAGCACACCTAAAATGGCTAAAATATTATTTTATGTGATCGCAATAAGCTATGCACTCATTGCAATATTCCCTTATATATGGGGGGCTTATACAGCCCTTAGACCTACAAGTCAGGCCTATAAATTGACTTTTGATTTTGCTGATTTAAGTCTTAATGCATTCAAATCACTTTTCCAAAAAAATGACATTGGCAAATGGTATTTAAACAGTATATTTGTAGCTACTTGCGTTACCTTTTTAGGAGTAGCAACAAGCACAATGGCGGGATATGCCCTTGCGCGTCTTGAATTCTTTGGTAAAAAGATATTATTCATTGCTGTCGTTGGTGTAATGATGATACCAGCTCAAATCACAATGATTCCTCAATATATGCTTTTAAATGAGTTAAACCTAGTAAATAACTATGTGGGTCTTATTTTACCATTCATCTTTAATGCTTTTAATATCTTTATGATGAGACAATTCTTCTTATCTTTCCCAGCTAGTTTAGAAGAAGCGGCTGAGATTGATGGAATGGGAAGAATTAAGATTTTCTTTAAAGTAGCATTACCGTTAGCAAAACCAGCGGTAACAACAATCACTATTATGAGTTTTATGGGAAGCTGGAATAACTTCTTAATGCCTAACTTATTAATTACTTCAAGAGATATGTATACGCTTCCAGTAGGTATGGCTTCATTAAATAGCCAATATTTCTCATATCCTAACCAGATAATGGCAGGGGCGATGTTGTTATCTATACCAATGATTATCTTTTTCTTAGTATTCCAAAGACACTTCATCCAAGGAATTACGACTTCAGGAATTAAATAGGAGAATGTCCATGATTGATAAAATAATTAAAACACAAGATTTACATGATGATTATGTTGTTTCTTCAAATAAAATCTATATCATCGGTTCACAAGATGGTACCTTTAGAAAATTAGGTTTTCATGTGCCAGGAGAGATGGGAGGGATTATTGCCCAACCTATTAAAATGGCAGATGGCTATGGTTTGGAAATGGATGGAAAACAGTTAATAGGAAAAAAATATACTTTTGATAATGGAGATAGCGTATTTGGTTATGAAGAAGCTTTTGGTACATTAGAACGTCGTGAAATAGCTGTGCCGAATGAAAAAGCAATTGTTATTAAACTTTCTCCTAATTTTAAAGAAGCAAAGACACTAACAGTGACTATGGATTTTCATATTATGGGATGTTGGACAGCTGAAGATTGTGGGCATATCAATGATGCCACAATCTTAGCTAGTGCTAATGAGAAACAAGTGATTGTAAAAAGTGAGATTCATCCTAATTATGTAGGTCTTTTCTCAAACTTATGTTTTGAGCAGGCTTTCCGTGCAGAGGGAGATCATTTATTAGCTACCTTAACTTTTGAAAATATCACTAATGAGGAAATTCAGTTTCTTATGATTTCTAATAATGAAAGTGAAGAAGCTTTAGTAGTAAAACATCAAGAATTATTTAGTCAGCTTAATATTTTACTTGAGGATAAAAACGAAAAGTTAAATAAAATATTTGGTAAGTCAGAACTTAAAACAAATGATAAAGCTTTTGATGATGCTTTTAATGCTCTTAAAATCAATTATGACATGCTTATTCAAAATATAGATGGCATTGGAGAAGGCTATACAGCAGGCTTCCCTGATTATCCTTGGTTCTTTGGATGTGATACTACTTATGGCATTAATGGGACGTTAGCAGTAGGACAACACAAAATGACACTTCAAAGTCTAAGACTTCTTAAGCAGATCTCTCATGAATGTAATGATGGCAACGGACGTGTGATGCATGAGATATCACCTTTTGGCTATGTTTATAACAAAGGTAATCTTCAAGAAACACCGCAGTTCATTACGGCTGTTTATGAAGCTTATACTTGGACCGGAGATAGAGCTTTCTTAGAGGAAATGTATGATTTCTGTAAGAAAGGGATGAAATGGGTAGAGAGTAAAGCGATTGATGGTATTATTTGTCCAAAGGGTGCAGGTATTATTGAAATTAATGGTGTAGATGGACGCCTTATTGATATTGCTATATGGACCTATAAGGCTTATGAAACCCTTGAAAAAATGGCTACAATCTTTGGCGAAGAAGATTTAGCTACAACTTATAAACAAAAAGCAGAAGCTCAGGCAAAAGAGATTGTAGAAAAATTCTATAGCAAGGAAGAAAGATTCTTTGCAGATATTATTTGCACAAAAGATGAGATTATGGCAAGCAAGGATCTTCTCATTAACTCTGTTAAGAATACAAAAACACAACATGAAGCTTTAAAAGTTTATTTTGATAAGCTACTTGAAAAAGAGTGTGAGCAAGATGAATTAATTCCTGTAGTACTTAAAAATTGGATTACAGTATTGCCTTACACAGAGCATTTCTTAACAGAAGAAATGTTAGAAGAAGGTTTAGAGGAAATGAAAAAACCAAACTTCTATAATGCATCAGGTATGAAACTTGGTTGTATGTGTGATGACGCAAATGATCCTTCTGATGATTTATATAGTATTAACAAATCTATGTCTATTAATACGGGTTATATGGCTGAAGTATTTGCTAGAAATAAAGATGCCAATAGAGGGTATGCATTACTGAAAAAGTTAACGGATTGTGCCGCATTAGGAATGCCAACTGCTATTAGTGAAATCTTGCCAAATGATAATCAGGGATGCTTTATGCAGTTCTGGTCAGGCTATGGTATTCACCATGTATTTGTAAGATATATCTTAGGAATTGAAGTAGATGCACCAAATAAGAACATTACTATTAAACCTAACTTACCAGAGTCACTTACAGACATTACACTTAATAACTTGCTTGTAGGAGAATGTCATTACAACATTACTTATAAAGTAAGAGAAGGCAAAGTAACTGTGCGCGTAGAGAAAGACAGAGCAGATTATACATTCGAGATACAATAAGGAAATGGAGAAAAGCCATGATACTATACAACAAAGGAACTGGAGAGTATCAAAACTTTCTTATAACAGAAGACTGTTTTGATGAATACAACTTAGGCAAGACAGAAACAATCATGTGTCAAGGGAATGGTTACATGTGCATTAGAGGGGCTGCGGAAGAAAATTATCCTAAAAAGACAGCAAACACTTTTATTGCAGGTACTTTTAATAAAGGGCCAGGGTATGAGCCAACAGAACTTCCTAATACAGCAGATACCTTTTCGATGGAAATTATTATTGATGGCAAAAGATTCTTTTTAACAGAAGATAATGTCATGGATTATGATAAAACACTTAACCTTAAAACAGGTGAATTAACAAGAACGTTTAAATATCAAACAAAAGATAACCTCATTAGTTTTGAGTTTACACGCTTTGTATCAGCAGATAATTTACATTTAGCAGCGCAAAGGGTGAAAATAACACCACTTAATAAAGATGCTCAAATCGTCATTATCTCTGGTATTGATAGCAAGACTACTAACTCAGGTGAAGCACATTTTATTGATGATACAAGAAGATTTTTTGAGAAACGTTTTATCTTTACGAAACTAACAACGACTCAGTCAAAGATTGATTTCTTTATTAATGCAGCGCACCGTATTTTTTTAGACGACGTAGAAGATCATACTTTACCACAGCCTTTGATGAACAGAAGAGAAGCTTTCCAAAAATATAGCTTTGATATTTCAGTAGGAAGTACCCTAACAATAGAGAAGTATATTACATACTACACTTCCATTGATAATAAAAATGTAGCCTGCGAAGATAATGAAAAAAGTTATCTGATCTTAAAAGACATCATGGAAGAGGGCTATGAAGCACTTCTTAAAGAAAGTATGGCGGCATTAGATACGAAGCTTTGGTCTAGAGATGCTATTACGATTCGTTCTAAAAATGAATTTGACCAATTAGCTATTAATTATGCCATGTATCATTTATTTGCTATGACACCAGCTCATGACCCACGTATGAATATAGGTGCAAAAGGCTTATCAGGTGAAGGTTATAAAGGACATGCTTTCTGGGATACAGAAGTATTCCTTTTACCAAGATACATTGTACAAAACCCAGAAGTGGCTAAGAGTCTTATTGAATATCGTTATCATGGCTTAGAAGGGGCAAGGAAAAAAGCTAAGGAAAATGGCTTTGAAGGCGCTATGTTCCCTTGGGAAGCAGCTAATCCAGAAGATGGAGAAGTAACACCTATTTATGGTGGTATGGACGTTTATACAGGAGAAAGAGAACGTATTAAAACAGGCTTTATTGAAATTCATATCACAAGTGATGTTGCCTTTGGTGTGTATAGTTACTTCAACTTTACAGGTGACCAAGAGTTTATGGATAACTATGGTTATGAAATCCTCCTTGAAACAGCAAGTTTCTGGAGTTCAAGACTTGAAACTTCTAAGGAAGATGATTTACTTCATATCACTAATGTTATAGGGCCAGATGAGTACACAGAGCACATAGATGATAATGCGTATACCAACTATCTTGCTAAATGGAATATGGATTATGCAGTAAAATGCTATAACGACATTAAAGCTAATAGACCAGAAGTGTATGCGCGCCTTGCTAAAAAAATAGGAATAACAGATGAGATGATGGCAACTATTGCGGAGCGTGCAAGCAAAGTGTATATTCCAGTACCAGGTGAAGATTTAATTATTGATCAAGATACGACTTATAGAGCACTTGAAGAAATTGATCTTACTAAATATAGAAATAATGTAATGGGTATCTTAAAAGACTACAACTTAGATCAAATTAGTAAATTTAAGGTATCTAAACAAGCAGATATTATGGTACTTTTCTTACTCTTTGGTGAGAACTGGAGTAATGAAATAAAAGCAGCTAACTTCAACTATTATGAACCTTATTGTTTACATGATTCATCTTTAAGTTTTAGCACTTACTGCATACTTGCAAATGATATTGGTAACACAACCTATAGCTATGAGTTATTTAAAAAAGCAACCACTATAGACCTGGGGCAAGATATGAAATCCTGTGATGCTGGTGTTCATGCTGCATCTTATGGCGGTATTTGGCAGTGCGTCATTAATGGATTTGCCGGGCTTAGAATGATTGGAACGGACCTTCATTTTAACCCAAGACTGCCAGAAGAAATTCAAGGTATTACCTTTAACATGATTTATAAAGGTCAGACTTTAAAAGCTAAGATAGAAAAAGAAGAAATCACCCTTACAAACCTAGGTGAAGAAACGGTAACTGTGTTTGTAAAAGGTGAAGAAGTGACATTACAAAACGGACTAAACATAACTAGATAAGGGTGACAAGATGAGCAATAAATACGATTTAGCGATATTTGACTTAGATGGTGTAATTGTAGATACAGCAAAATATCATTACTTAGCATGGAAAAGACTAGGTAAAGAATTAGGCATAGATTTTACTGAAGAACAAAATGAAGACTTTAAAGGTGTAAGCCGTATGGCGTGTATGGATATCATGTGTAAGCTTGCTGGTAAAGAAGACATGAGCCAGGAAGAACGTGAGAGATTAGCGAACCTTAAAAATGAATGGTACGTAGAATCTATAGGAGAACTTGATGAAAGTGAATTATTAAGCGGAGCGAAAGACTTACTTGTAGCCCTTAAAGAAAACGGGATTAAAGTAGCACTTGGTTCAGCAAGTAAAAATGCACTTCCAATATTAGAACGTACAGGAATCGTTAAATACTTTGATACCATCGTAGATGGTAATCATGTAACTAAAGCAAAACCAGACCCAGAAGTCTTTGTACTTGGCGCACAAAGATTAGGGGTTGAGCCAAGCAAATGTGTTGTTTTTGAAGACTCAGTAGCTGGTATAGAAGCAGCGCATATTGCGGGCATGGGATGCATCGGGATTGGTAGTGCAGAGAATTTACCAAATGCAAAGACAGTTGTAGCAGGGCTTGATCAAGTTACAATAGACACTTTTAAATAGAAGTAATGGGGTGTAACAAAATGACTAAAGCATGGATTGTAGAAGAGAATCAAATTGACCAAGTGAGCTTACTTAAAAATGAAAGTCTTTTTAATGTGGCAAATGGTTATATAGGGATTAGAGGGAACTTTGAAGAAGGGTATCCTGCTGATAAGGTAAGTATACGAGGCAACTATATCAATGCGTTTTATGAAGAAGCAACTATTACTTACGGTGAAAAAGCTTTTGGCTTTCCTGAAACCTTACAAAAAATTGTTAATGTCATGGATGGGCAGACAGTATTTGTAACCATTGGGGAAGAAAGAGTTAATCTATTTGAAGGTGAGCTTAAAGACCTAAAACGTTTTGTGAATCTAAAAGAAGGTTATTACACAAGACAAATCCACTGGGTTTCTCCAAGGGGTAAAGAAGTTAAAATAGACATTACACGTCTAGCTTCTTTTACAACCCTTGAGTTATTTGCTATCCATTACCATATAGAAAAAATCAACTTTGATGAAGAGGTCATTATTGAGTCTGTTATAGATGGAAACGTAGAAAACTATACAAACCCTAATGACCCAAGGGTAGGCGCTTCGCATGCTCAGCTTTTAAACATTGTAAAAGTAGCAGAGGAAAATCAGGTTTTACAAGTGGTAGGTGAAACGAAGGTTTCTAAGTTACAAGTAGCCCTTACTACAACTCATAGAACAAACTGTGAGGCAGGCATCGAAGTCGATGTGGCTGAGAAATCCATTGCGGCAAGATATACTTTTGATAAAGGCAATGCTGTTATTGAATTTACTAAGTATAATGTATATACCGATACAAGAAGGCATACAGATCCTGTAGCAGAAGGTATATGTTTAATTAAACAAGTAAGTGAGCAAGGCTTTGAGACTATTAAAGAAGCTCAAAAGGTTTATTTGGACACTTTTTGGGAAGTGGCAGATATTGAAATTTTAGGAGATGAGGCGCTTCAACAAGGCTTAAGATTTAATATTTATCAGTTATTACAAGGTGTAGGAAAAGACCAGGTAAGTAATATTGGAGCAAAAGGTTTAAGTGGAGAAGGATATGAGGGACATTATTTCTGGGATACAGAAATCTATGTCATGCCTTTCTTTACACTATGTAATCCAGAGATTGCAAAACAACTGTTAAGATATCGTTATCATATTCTAGATGAAGCCAGAGCTAGAGCTAAAGAACTTGGTCACCGTAAAGGAGCAGCTTATGCTTGGAGAACGATTACAGGGAAAGAATGCTCAGCTTACTTCCCAGCAGGCACCGCACAGTACCATATTAATGGTGATATTGCTTATACTTATATTCAATATTATTTAGCAACAGGAGATCAGGCGTTTATTAAAGACTTTGGCCTAGAAGTTATTTGTGAAACAGCAAGAATCTGGTTAGAAATTGGACATTTCCAAAAGGGTCTATTCAGAATAGATGCCGTAACAGGTCCAGATGAATACACAGCTATTGTAAATAATAACTACTATACCAATCAATTAGCTAAGTATAATTTAAGTACAGTTGGTAAATGGGTTAAAGAATTAGAAGAAACAGACCCAGAGGCATTAAAGGCAATCTGTGAAAAAATCAGCTTAACACAAGAAGAACTAGATAGCTTTGAAAGAGCCAGTGAAAATATGTACTTGCCTTATGATGAAGAAAGAGGTATTTGTGCCCAAGATGATAGTTTCTTATCAAAGGCTGTGTGGGATTTTGAAAACACACCAAAAGAAAACTATCCGTTATTACTTTACTATCACCCACTTACTATTTACCGCTATCAAGTACTTAAGCAAGCAGATGTGGTGTTGTCACACTTCTTATTAGAAGACGATGTAGATTTAGAGGCTATTAAAAAGTCTTATGACTACTATGAAAAAATTACAACCCATGACTCTTCTTTATCTTGTGCGATTTATAGTATAGTTGCTTCTAAAATAGGTTATGAAGATAAAGCTTATAAATACTTCATTGAAACAGCTAGATTAGACCTTGATAATACCCACAATAATACTAAAGATGGTGTGCATATTGCTAACATGGGTGGTACTTGGATGGCTATCGTTTATGGTTTTGCAGGCCTTAGAATTAAAAAAGACCATATTAGTTTAGAACCTAAACTGCCAGCTAAGTGGGATGGCTTAAGCTTCACCTTCCTTCACAAGGGAGCTAAGATTAAGGTGAAGATGCAAAAAGATAAGACAATTTTAGAGGTGTTTACTACTCAAAGTATTCAAATTAAAGTTAAAGGTGTTATGTATTTAGTAGAGGAAGATACTGTTCTGGAGATATAGAAAAAGTAAGGTCATATTAGAATATCAAATAAATAAAATTAACTCAAAAGAGCTATCCAAAGACTAATTGTTTTTGGATAGCTCTTTTAGATTAGGGCCAAACTGGATATTTTCGGGTCGTTAGAAGTTGAAGAATAACTGAGTGATGATTTAATAAAAAATAGTTCAAATATATTAAAAATATTGATAATTATTTTTATCTATAGTACTTTATATATAAAGTACTATAGATAAAAAGGAGAAAGATTGTGTTATCAAAACCAGGGATGCTGCTTTTAGGTATGATTAATGAATCATCTAAAGGAGCGTATGAAATAACAAAAATGTTAGAAGTGATGCAAGTAAAATGGTGGTTTAATATATCTGATTCTACAGTATATAGCACCATTAAGGTCTTAGAAAAGAAGAGATATATTACTGGTAGCACAGAGAAAAATGGGAATATGCCAGAAAGAACAGTGTACACTATATCATCAAAAGGAAAAGAGATTCTAGAGACTTCCATCCATGGGGCTTTTCTTAATATGGATTATGATACGACGACATTCTCAATAGCGGCAAGCTATTTAAGTATTTTACATAAAAATGAGATAATAGAGTTGTTAAATAAAAGATTACAAATGTTAGATGAATATAAAAGGGGGATACAAGAAAATATTAGTCAATTGAGGCAATCCAATCTTTCACCACTAATAATAGATAATATTGAACGTATGAAAGATATAGTAGAAGCTGAAATAGTCAGCGCTAATAGAATGCTTTTAAGTATAAAGGAAGGTGACTAGGATGACTATCAATAAAATGACACAGTTTGTAATAACACTTGTTTTATTAGACTGCCTAGTAACACCTTTTATATTAGGTGCATTTTATCCTAAGTATAGTCATATGAAGATGGTACTTAGTGTACTGGGTGCAAAGAAGTCTCCTGTAAGACTGGTTTATAACTTTTGGATGGCTTGTTTGGGGATAGGATTTATCATTATTGGCTTTAAATTGTTTGCAAGCTACAAAAGCACATGGTACATCCCTAGTATGTTATTACTAATGGTTACAATTAGCTATGCCATATTGGATTGCTTGGTATCAAGTATATTTTCGGTAGGAGATTCAAAAGAGATGCTAACCCTTGCTGAAAAACTACATGGTTATGGATCAGCTATAGGGTGTACATTATTTGTTCTAGGAGGTTTATTCGCCACTATGTTATTATGGAAAAATCATCCTTTAGCCGCTAGGTGGTTACTTATTTGTTGGTTAATGGCTATTTTAACATTTGGGGCATTTGTATCTGGGGACAATGTGACACAATCAGTCAGTGGAATTAAGAAATTATTAATCTATAACGGACTATGGCAGAGGCTTTCTTTTTTATTAATGTATATACCTTATATAGTCTTAAGCTTATTAAAAGAATAGAAGAACCAATTATGGGGCTAATAGAAATGCGAGGGAAATACCGTAAGATAGTTGTTTCCTCTCATTTTTACGTTATGCCCCAGATCGCTCAGTATTAGGTTGATACGGTGTTGAAACAGCTAGAGTAGAATTTGTGATAGTAATTTATAAAATAATAAATATGTGTAAACTATATGCTATAATAAACTTAATTATTGAACATACCCCAATTATAGAGAAGTGAGCAAGGTGTTTTTGAAGCCTTGGTTATTGATATGAGAGATTTTTGTGTAAGAGCAATTTTGTAAATGATTTGTAAATAAATTAATGAAAGTGACGCAGGAGGTACGGATGGAAGGTATCATCGAACGAATGATAAGCAATGTCAAGAAAGTAATTATAGGGAAAGATGATATCATTGAACAAATGATGATTTGTCTTTTAAGCGAAGGACATATTTTATTAGAGGGCGCACCAGGCCTAGGGAAAACTAAGCTGGCTATAGCTTTATCTCGTAGTGTAGAAGGTAGCTTTAAGAGGGTGCAATTTACACCAGATGTGCTTCCGTCAGATGTAACAGGTTTTTGCCTTTATAACAAAGAAACTGGAGAGCTAGAATATAAAGAAGGGGCGGCTTTATGTAATTTCTTATTAGCTGATGAGATTAATAGAGCTTCGCCAAGAGTGCAGTCAAGCTTACTTGAAGCCATGGAGGAAAGACAAGTGACCGTAGAAGGTGTTACAAGGGAACTACCTAGTCCCTTTATGGTTATTGCCACTCAAAATACTATTGAAAGTCAAGGTACATATCCACTTCCAGAAGCTCAAATGGACCGTTTCTTTATGAAGCTTCATCTAGAATATCCTTCTAGAGGAGAGTGGGAGGAAATATTAGAGCAATCAGAAGGGGTGGAACCACTTAAAGCTTTAAAGCAAGTGGTTAGCCTGCAAGAGTTAGAGGCTACCAAGAAAAAACTAAGGGAAGTTGTAGTAAGTAAGGAAGTTAAAGCTTATCTATTAGATTTAGCAGAAGCTATTAGTCATCATGAAATGGTAGAAGTGGGCATAAGCCCCAGAGGAACTATTGCTTTATTAAAAGCGACAAGAGGTGCAGCTATGGTAGGGGGACGCTCCTATGCTACACCAGATGATGTGCAACAAGTATTAAAGGCTGTTGTTGGGCATCGATTAGTGTTAAAAACTCAAGCTCAGTGGAAAAGTACACAAATTAGCGATATTTTAAAAGAGGTACTTGAGCAGATAACACCACCTGTTTTCCATGTTTAAGAAGTTCAAATTACCCCAAGATGATACGACTAATGTCCCCTTTATCTTAATCGTATTAGTGTCTGGGGTACTAGCTTATACAAAGCCTGATCATATCACCATAGACCTTTTTTGTTTACTTCTTATTAGCATCGTACTCGATACATTTCATTTCTTCTTGGTTAGTAAAAAGATAGAGATGGTTATAGAACCTGTTCCTAGCAAAGTTCAAAAGGCGCAGCAGCTAGAAGTTATTATTAAGGTAAAAAATAATAGCTTTTGGCCTACGCCTTATTTACATATTTTCCCTCGAGATGGATATAGACTAAGTCTTAAGGAAAAACAAAATTACTGCCTTTTTCTTGGAAGTGGATCTGTTAAAGAGCTGGCTTTAGTTTATGAAGCACAGCTAAGTGGTAAACAAACAGTGGGTTTTGAAGATGTATTTTTAAAAGATTACTTAGGTCTGTATCGAAGAACTATAACTTTACCTGATAACCCGAAAATAAAGGTATTACCAGAAGTTAGGGAAGGGTTAGAAGTAGATGAATTTTTAGGTGCAGGCACAGAAATAGGATATAGTAGAGGAAGCCAAAATCGTGCTAAGCTAGGCGGAGAAGGAGAAGTAGCAGAGGATCTTACAGCTTATAAAGCAGGCGATTCACCAAAGCTCCTGCACTGGAAAATCTTTGCACAGAAGAATCAGCTTTTAGTGAGACAAAGAGAAACAGGAAAGCAAGATGGAGAAAGTGTACTCCTCATTTTAAACCCAATAGGGAGTCATATTGAGGAAGAAAAGCTACGCTATGAATTACAAGATAGAAGCTTAACAGCTAGTTTATCTTTAAGTTATCAATTAGTAGCCAAGGGGCATCAAGTAGCTTTTATGTATTATCAAAAAGGAAATTGGATTAAGGCTTCTTTAAAGTATGCCAGGGAAATTCAATACCTAAGAGAAAAATTAGCCAGCTATGAGCAACTGGAATCTTCAAAGGATAGGACTTATAGAGGGGCTTTAAGAGCCTTTCTAAAGGGAATAGAGAAGGAGCAAGGTCTGAAAATAGTAGTTGCCCAAGATATAGACCAAGCAGTGCTTTATTATTTGGATGCATGGCGTAAGAAGCCGGAGGATATTAAATTGCTTTGTGTTGGAAAAGCCATTAATAAAACCAGCACCGTAGACATAGAAGCCTGGCAAGTAACAAAGGATTATGAGCTGAAGAAGCTATAGAAAGGAGGATAAAGATGGGTAAACCTACAACAACTAAGTTTATAGGTACAAGCTTAGTAAGTATATTACTAGTTTTAAGTATGAGTTTATACGGGGGTTTTCATTTACTTATTGGATTGACTCTCTTAGTGTTAATACAAGGCTTACTTATTAGTCTTTGTAAAAAGTTATTAGCTATAGCTCAGATAGATAGCGAGCAGAGAAGCTACATTTTTCCTCTTTTTCAGATCATCACCGTCTGCTTATTTACTATAGCTATCTATTTAATGAGTCAGGCTGCTTATACGGAGAAGATTAGTTATTTATATTGGCTTTCTCATCTTTTTGATAAGAATCTATCTATTATAGAGTTTGAAGTAGCTACCTATATCTTTGTTAACTATTTTTTTGTGACTGTTGTGTTATACGGAAAACCTCTTAGTAAGATGCTTGGTGATAAAATAGATCGTTGGTTACCACCAAGTTGGATTCTAATCTTTTCTATTATATTAATTGTGTATACAAGAGAAGGGTTTAACCATTTTACAAGAATTAGTAGTCTGATGATAGGTTCAGGAGTTCTTATTCTAGTGCTATTTATGAGAAAAGCAGAAGGGAAAATGCACCACACGCGCTATATATTTGAGCCAGGACATTATTTCATTACCTTTACCATAATGGTTTTAGTGCTCTGGGGATTAGGAACAAATATGCCCAAAGTACAAGAGTTGCCGGGGACTAGATGGCTAAAGAACTTAAGAAGTAACTTTGGAACACAAGCAAATTTAGATAATAATTTGCCAGCTAGCTCTGAGCTTACTAAGGATTTAGTTTTATCGGATGTTATTTTATTTGAAGTGGATGCCAGTGAACCTATTTACCTTAGAGAAGTAGCTTATAAAAAATATATTAATAATGCTTGGGAGCTTGAAGTAGGAGATAGTTCCTATGAAAGCTACATTGAGTTTAGGCCGGCATATATAGAGGCAGAATACAGTCAGACTGCTACTATTTTAAATGAAATGGCATGGCTTAGGACTCAAAAGCCGGAGCTTTTTTCAGAGTATAAGCAAATTCTAAATAGAGAAAGCTCCATTACTATGAAAAAGCGATATACCATTAATCAAAACCCTATTAATAAAGTCAATTATTTTACCATTAATGGTTTTACTGACATTCAGGATAGCTTAGCTTCTAGAATCTATTATTATGGTAATCTAGAAAACATTTATTTTCATAGTGACCGTCTCGTTGAACCTACTTGGTATCAGGTCAGCTATTACGATCGTACGCCAAAGCAAGGAAGTAGAGAATATGCTTTTTTAAAGGGCTTAAGTCATAATCGTTTTATTAACCTATACAAAGAATTACAAGCTTACAGAGAAGATGGCCTCTATAATATAGAACTTATTCCAAAGCTTCTTAGAACCTATACGCCCCTAGTACAGTATCAAAAAGTACAACAAAGCTATTTACAGATACCAGAAGAGATAGAATATCCAATTTACGAGTTAACCAAAGAAGTTATTAAAGGAGAAGTATCTGACTGGGGACAAGCTGAAGCCATTTGTAACTATTTAAAAGAGAATTATATTTATAATCTTCAAAGTAAACCAGCCCAACAAGGCGACGATGTTTATGACTTTCTTTTTAATCAAAAGCAAGGCGTTTGTCAAGAGTTTGCAAGTAGTATGGTACTCATGTGCCGCTCTGTAGGCTTGCCGACAAGGTATGTAACTGGGTATTTAGTTACAGAAAAGAAGCCCGGAACAACCAATACCTATGTGGTTAGAGAAAAGGACGCCCATGCTTTTGCAGAAGTTTATATTCCGGCCTATGGTTGGATGTTATTTGACCCTACTCCCCCAATCGTTCAGGACAACCTAGAGCCTGAGAAAACCAAACAAATGATAGCAGCGGATTATATGCAGCTAGGTCTAGGAAGTTTAATTTTTGTTCTTTGTATTTTCTTAAGCTTTAAGTTTGTTCACGGAGTAAAGACTATCTATTGGCTCCTGCTACTGCATTTAAAACCTACTAAGTGGGGAATAGAAAACTTAATGAGAAGGACCTTATTTCTCCTAGAAAAGAAGGGCTATCCAAAGGAGGAAAAGGAAACTATTAGTCAATACCAAAAACGTATGGCAGATGAAGGTTTTTCTATAGAGTTAGTAGTAAGTTTGTTTGAAAAAAGTACCTTTGGTCATCAACCTCCTAGTCGTGAGGAGCTTAAGTTAGCGGTTAAAGCCTATAGAGGTCTCGGGAAAAAATCAAAGTCTATTTAGAAAAAAGTGCTAGAAATAGCTTGGACCGAATACATTAAAGTAAGTAGTATATTACTTTGATGGGAGGTTCTTATGAATAGAAAAGAGGCTTTTAGAAGATGGCTACAAAATGAGACGGTAGCAAAAACAGGAAAATCTATTCCGGCAAAGACGATTGAGAGCTATATTAAAGGGGTAAGTCACCTGTCAGATGCTATGTATGAGAATGGTGTTATTGATAAGAGGCTTTACAGTATGAATCAAAGCGGTGAGTTAGAAGGTGCTATTTCAGCGATTAAAAAGAGTCATGTGTATATTAATATGAACAATGAAAGCGGGAATGTTTTACATAAGGCACTTAACCAATATGTGAAGTTTTGCAGTAATCAATAAGAAAGTGGGGCATGGAGCTAATTAAGTTAGTCTCATGCCCCACTTTTATTATATAGGTGATAAAATTTAACGCTTATGCTATAAATACAAGACAGTATGTTATATAATGATGTTATTCTGAGTTGAATTTCAAATATTCAGTTTTAAATTAAAGCATAGTAGATTCCTAAGAAGAAAAAGAGACTGATAGAATTTATTATGAATAGAGAGATAAGGGTGCAACATAAAAGAAAGTATTATGGGGGGATTGGATGTTTCAAAAGAAAAGTGACATGGTTATGCAAGAGGAACAGTTAAGGGTGGAGGAAAAAAAGCCAGAACTAGTAGAAATAGCAGAAGAACTTCATCAAACAAAGGAGAGCGTTGTTGCTAGAATTAAACAAGGAAGAAGGTCTTGGTGCAAGGAAGCTTGTCTTTTTTCAAGTATAGCACTTGTGTTAAGCATGGGTGCAAGTGGTATATTAGCCATGTATTTAAAAAATTCAGGGATTATTCAGCGCATCCTAAGTTGGTTTGAAAAATCTGGCGCTGATGATAAGATGAGAGAAACTATAGCAAATCCTATGCTAATGGCGTATAGCATGTTGTATGGTGGAGAAAATCAGGTTTATTTTGTTTTTAATAAGATGGATGAATACCGTTTTACAGTCATGTTACCTCTTTTCTTTATAGGAATAACTATTTTTCTGTTATGGCTTTCGGAGAAGCTTCGTTATGCCATTACTAAAAGAACCAGAGATATGTATAGTAATATTGCCATAGCGATGATCAATGGGCTAGTAGTGACAGGTGTTGCTTTTTTGCTTAGTAAGCAGTTAACCATAAGAGGAGAAGGAATTACTGGTCTTATGCAGGATTCTAGATTGAATTTATTATATGAACAGTATGTGGCATCTGCAATTAGACCTTCTTTAAAAATAATTTCTACTGTAGACCTTTTAAGGTTATGGGGAATGAGTTTTACTTTGACGCTCTTTACACTAACCTTTTTCGCAAGGAAGCAGCTGGTATTTAAAAAATACGACCAAATAGTGCCTACTTTAATTTATATAGCAAGAATGATCTTTATAGCGGTAGTGATTTTAGCCTTAGTGATTTCAGGAAAGATTGTATTTAGTGGTGCTTATATGCCCATGAGTTTTACGCAGCTGCATCTTTTCTTAGAGACTTTTTGTTTCTTGATGGGAATGCTGTTATGTGCTTTATTAACGGGTCATGTATCGTTTATAGATTATTTAGTAGATGCCAATAGCTTGCTGGAGCTAAAGATGGAGCTTTTTACAATGGAGGCATGGTTTAAGAAAAATGTCTCTTATTTAGATAATCCAATAGGGAGTTATTTTCTTGTGCTGATGATTTTAGTTTTAGGCGTTATTCTTCTAAGTAGCTTTAGGCATTGGAGAGGGCGAGGTGTTCGTTTTAATCAAGGTTTTGCAGAAACACTTGTAGTGGCCACCATTTTAAGTTTAAGTGCAGGGCTATTTTCAAGGCTTGGAGCATTCTCCTTTAGTTTAGATTGTGATACGACTAACAGAAGTGTAAATTTCAATAACTTAGTAGCTGACATAGGCGCTACAAATTTCTGGGAAGTAGCAACCAAGGTATTTACTGTAACCTTCTTGCTTTTTTTACTGGGATGGGCACTTAATCAATTATTACCAAAGCTAGTAGATACCTTAGGTAAAATTCCAGAAGCGAGATGGAATTATTTTGTGTGGATAAGCCTGATTATCATAGTAGCACTCGTTATTGTACTTACCATTAACCCTGAAGCTGTTAATGAGATTAGTAAAATGTTTAGTGATGCTATCTGGAAATCGCAGCTTAATATTTTATTAAGGTTAGAAGAAGTATTTAAATAGGATGAAGACGGCTTTAAAGCAATACATATAGGGATTCAGTAAGGATTAAAAAAATGTAAGAAAGATTAAAAAAACATAAGAGAGATTAAAAAGAAATAAAAATGACGCACTAGGGGATATAAATGGTTTATTATACAATAGTATAAAGAGTTAAGGGTTATATTAAGGAGGAGTTTCTTATGAAGATACTACTGACGACAGATGCTTTTGCACCTATTGTGAATGGGGTAGTAACATCAGTAATGACATTATATACTCAGTTAAAGTTAAGGGGACATGATGTGAGAATCTTAGCATTAGCACATGAGGGTTGTTCTAGGCAAGAGGGCGATGTTTATATGATTCGTTCTTTTAGTGTCAATATCTATCCTGATGCAAGGGCAACTGTAAATTATAAGAGTAGAATGGTGAGTGAAATTATCAAGTGGGGACCAGATATTATTCACTCTCAAACAGAATTTTGTTCCTTTTTATTTGCTAGAAAGATAGCAAAGAAATTAGATATTCCAATTATCCATACTTATCATACGTTATATCAAGATTATACAAGTTATTTTACTAAACATGAAAACTTAGGTAAAAAAGCAGTTATTATTTTTTCAAGACGTATATTAAAGACAGTAGACACAGTTGTTGTGCCTACCAATAAAACCAAAGGAATATTAGAAGCCTATCATATTGAACCACCCATAGAGGTTATTCCAAATGGTATTGATTTTACTAGATTCATGAAAACACTTACTCAGGAAGAAAAACATGCTCTCAAAGAAACTTTAAACATACCACTGGGTCATAAGGTAATAGTAACTGTGGGTAGAGTAGGTAAAGAAAAAAATCTAGATGAAGTCATGCTAAATATGAAAGCATTAGTAGAACAAAGAAAAAATATATCTTTGGTGATTGTAGGGAATGGTCCATACAGGCTAGAGTTAGAAAAGATGGCAGAGCAACTAGGGATTCAAGACTCAGTTGTATTTGCAGGTATGATTGATCAAATGGAAATCTATAAATACTACAAACTAGGTGATATTTTTGTAAGTGGTTCTACTAGTGAAACACAAGGTCTTACTTATATTGAAGCTTTAATCAATGAAGTGCCTATTGTTTGTAGAAAAGATGATTGCTTAAAGGCACTCCTAAAAGAAGGCTATAATGGGTATACTTATGAGACTAGTGAGGAATTCATCCATATTATCAATGATTTATTGGATCATCCAGATAAATATAATGAAATAAAAGCACATACGGCTGAAAGTGTGCAATCTTATAGTAGTGAGATCTTTGGTAAAAAGATTGAAGCACTATATGAAAAAGTAATAGCTAATAAAGAGCAAGGTTATGTAGAGCAACATGATGATAACCATACAGCGATTGTAAGCTAGTATAAATAGAAAAAAGTGACTTAAAAGAGGAGTTTGCGATGTATTAGAAATGGGCAACTCCTCTTTTCTTTTTACGATTCATCATTAGACTATAAGCATATGATGGATAAAAGGGGAACGCTTAAGGGGGGAAAGATAAGATGATGAGAAATATTTTAATTGTCATTACCTATTTTATTTTACCATGGATTTCTTTATTTCTAGTAAAACGTGCCATTAAAAAAGGATATTTATACGAGGAAGACAAAAGAGCTTTCTGGGGCATTTTCATAGTGGTAGGTATTATTAATACCATAGGACTAATGATGTTTTGGGGGCATGGGTCAAGTTTTGTTTTCGTAACCATTCTATTAATATGTATGATGTTTGCATCTAGTACAGGAAAAATGATGCTAGGAATAGTAATCGTGGCAGTAGTTATATGGTATTTTATAACTAGGTTTAATAAAGAAAGATTAGAAGAGCTAGACATATTTGATGAAGAAGGGAGGAAGCATTAAAATGAAACACCAATTGATCATACGAATCATGTGCTTTATAGGACTATGCAATATAATTTTCCTTGTTCCTATAACGACTTATGCAGATATGGGACCTAAACCATCATTAAAAATATATGTCAAGAATGCCCCTGAAGACTATTATCTAGATATTCTTATAAAGCAAGGCACAGATGATGAAGAAAAAGTCAATCAAGGAAGAGAAGAATATTTTGACTTGCCATTATACCAATATCAAGAGGATGGATGGGCTGCGGGTTTTGTAAGAAATCCTAGGATGTATGGCGGTTTAACAGGAGAAAAAAGTGAAAGCACTGGTCTTATGGTACATGATTTTGGGTATATGGGACTACCAGACACCTTTAAGATTATTGTACAAAAGGCAGATGGCAGTTTATTGATATCTAATCAAATCACACCTGGAGAATATAATGCAGTGGTGCTTTTTGACTACAATACTAGGCAGGTTCAAGTCATACAGGGCATGCAAAGTAGTATACTAGGAAGTAAACTAGAGCTTTTAAAGATGCTAGTCATTACTATGATTTCTACTATTATTGTAGAAAGCATTATTGGAAAACTATTTGGAGTGGGGCCGTATTCAGTCATTATAGTTGCCAATATAATCACTCAAGTTATATTACATACCGTACTCATTGGTTTGTTTTATCTAGGTTTAGCTCAGTGGACTAGTATGGCCTTTATAATGCTAGAGGTTCTGGTGGTTTGGCTAGAATATTTGTTTTATAAAAGATACCTTATTTGTTGTTCTCAGACCCAGCCAGTAGAGATTATTAAGTATTATGTGATTATAGCCAATATAACCACGGCAACCATGGGAGCGATTATTCAGATTTAAATATAAAAGAATCCCTTTTGTAGTAATGATGAGTATAATAAGAATAAATGTATTAAACGCCTTTTAATAGTGGCTAAATAGTGAGGTATTTTTTATAATGAAATAAGAATAATGACAAAGAGAAAATAGGAGGAGGGACGATTCTTGACATTACAACAGTTAAAATATGCAGTGGCCATAGCCGATAAAGGCTCTATTAATGAAGCGGCTAAATATTTATTTATTTCACAGCCCAGCTTATCTAATGCCATTAAAGATTTAGAGAAGGAAATTAAAATCACAATTTTTACTAGAACCAATAGAGGTATTCAAATTTCTTCTGAAGGAGCAGAATTCTTAGGCTATGCTAGACAAGTTCTTCAGCAATCGGAACTATTAGAACAAAAGTATTTAAGTGGAATGCCAGCGAAGCAGCGCTTTTCAGTATCTACTCATCATTACCTTTTTGCAGCCAATGCCTTTGTAGACTTAATCAAGGAATTTGGAGGTGAGGAGTATGAATTCACCTTTAGAGAAACCAAGACCTATGAAGTTATTGATGATGTGAAAAATCTTAGAAGTGAGATTGGACTTATTTATTTGTCAGATTTCAATGCGCCAGTCATTGGAAAACTTTTAAAAGAAAGTAACTTAGTTTTTACCGAACTTTTTACAGCAAGACCTCATGTGTTTTTATATAAGCATCATCCACTGGCTCAAAATAAAACGATTACTCTAGAGGAATTAGAAGATTATCCTTGTGTATCCTTTGAGCAAGGTGATCAAAACTCTTTTTACTTTTCAGAGGAGGTATTAAGCACTCGAAGTGTGAAAAAAAGCATTAAAGTAAGCGACCGAGCAGCAGTAGTTAATATGATGATAGGTGTTAATGCTTATACCTTTTCAACAGGGGTATTTCCTGAATATCTTCATGGGGAAGATATTGTATCTATTCCCTTGGAAGCAGATGAGAAAATCTGCGTAGGAACGATTATACATAAGGATACAACCCTCACTCATTTGGGTGAGATTTACCTAGAAGCATTAAAGAGAATTGCTGAGAACTTAAAAAATAAAGTGGGGTGAAATCTAGGTAGATACTACCTAGATTTGCATGAGCTTGATGGCTGCTAGGTGGAAATGAGAGGATGAGGACTACCTTCCGGAATTCCGCTTCGTATTTTTTGAAGCACTAAGTCTCACTTTTTTGATGAATGTGAGAAAACTCATTTCTACCAACTATAATGTGTCAAAGACCAATTAGTAAATAAGACATAAAGATGGCTTTACGAATTTTTTCACAAGAAGAGGGATTATAAAATGACCATTTGGCACATTATTAAAAAGAATTTTATATCAAATATAAAGAAAAATTATATATACATATTCGCCATAAGTTTTTCTGTAGCAATGCTTTTTATATTTTCCTCTATTTATAATTGTTCTAAACTTGTCGAACAGTTAACTAGTACAGGAGCTGGAACAGGAAAGATAATAGAGATTATATTATTTTTTGCTGTAATTTTTTTGATTTTGTTTATGAGTTACGCTTTTAATCAGTATACTAATACGAGAACGAAAGACTATGGAATACTTACTATTCTAGGAATAGATAAAAAGCAGATATTGGTTCTTATATTAGTGGAATACCTAGCTATAAGTATCTTATCTTTTATTGTGGGAATATGTGTTGGGAGTATTTTAAGTGTATTATTTTTTAAAGCATTAACAATAGGGAATATTATACCTGATATTAATTATTTTATGTCTAGGGAAGTATGTATATTAGTAGCAGTATATTTTTTAGGTACACTTATATTTATAGCTTTATCTAATATGTTTAAAATATCAAGAAAAAATGACCTGACGTTGTTGGAACAATCAATATCAATGCCAACTAGTGAGGCTAAATATTGGTTTATAGGATTTATAGGGCTAATAATAGTTGGATTTGCTATAGCAATTTTATTTATTGGTAAGTATAGTTACGGTAAGTTACTTATTTCTATGACTTTATGTATAGCAGGGATATATGTAATTAATAATTATTTTGGAAATACACTGATAAAGCTTTTGAAGGACAATAAGAAAACATATTATAAAAGAATACTGAAGTATAATGAGGTTTATTATAGATTTAAACAAAACAAAAAGGTTGTTTTCATGTCGTTTATAATGAGTTTTTTAGTAATATATATTATAGGAGGGCTAATTCCTTCTTACATAGATATGCAAAGAACAGACTATTATGATGAAAGATATCCTTATGATGCTATAGTTGTTACTAAAGATGAAGTACCAAGTTCAGAGCAAAGCAGAATGATACAAAAATCAGGCCTAGAATTAGAAGTAGGTTATTTGATTGAAAGCGTACCTATCTATAAAACTGCTAGACAATATCTTAGAAGTTTTAATAAGTGGGAGTTTAGAAGGGATATGAATCAACTGACTTGGGGAGTATCTAACAAACAGTATAATTCAATTTCTAATTCAAATGTACAGTTAGCATCAGGCGAAATATTATTTATTATACAGAAAGAAAACCTGATAGATCAATCGTTAATAAGCGAGGATGAAATATGGTTTGAATTAAGCAATGAATATGTTAAGTATAATCTAAAGGATATGTTTTATGAGTCAATTTTTGGAGAGGTAAGCGATGATTTAAGCTATGTAGTAGTATTTAATGATCAAGACTATTTAGAGGTAAAGAATACATGTAAAGAAATATATAACATATCACTATTAACATTCCGAGGAATAATGGGTGAGAAAGTAAATGAACTTAATTTACTTGAAGAACATATGAGAAGTTATGATTCTGGAGCAAAGATATATAATAAGGGAACAAATATTCAAGTGGCTAATAGTCAGTCCTTATTTGTTGTCATTGTTTTTTCGTTTCTAGGTATGCTTCTGACTTCTTGCAATTGTTATATAATGTATTTTAAATTTATAGCTGAGTCCCAGACAGTCATTAATAAATATATTTTTCTGTTTACCTTGGGAATGGATAAGAAAGAGATAAAGACATATGTAGGTAATGAGATAAAACTCATATTTTCTTTACCCATTATAATTGCCTGTATACTGAGTTATATGTACTTGTTTGCTGAGATTAAGGTAGGCATAAGGAGTATGGATAATACAGTAATACAAGAGTTAATTATGTTTGGAATAAGCTATACAGCCGTCGTGAGCATATACGTTATATTGCAATATATTTACTATAGGATGTTGAAGAGGAATTTAGTAAATCTAGTACTTGAAAATTTAGAATAACCAAGAAGGGGAAATAGGACCATAATGGATTTTATAAAAGTGGAGGGGTTAACAAAAGTATATAGGGATCTAAATAAAGGTAAAAACAACTATAAAACTCAAGCTTTGGATGATGTGAATTTTTTTGTAGAAGAAAGAGAATTTGTTGAAATAATGGGGAAGTCTGGATGCGGAAAGACAACTCTATTAAGAACTTTAGGTGGTATTGATAAGGACATAGTAGGCTCCATTAAGTTTAAGGGAAAAGATATAAGCAAGTTATCAATGAGTGAACTCGCTCTATTTAGAAGAAGAGAAGTTGGCTTTGTTTTTCAAGAATTTTATTTGATGGAGAGTTTAAATGTAAGGGAAAATATTATGTTACCAATGATTTTATATAAAAAGAATAGTGATGATATGATTAATACTACTATTAATTATGCAAAAAAGTTTAGTATAAAGGAAAGATTAGAAAATTATCCAAATGAGCTCTCAGGAGGACAGAAGCAGTGTGTAGCTATATGCAGAGCACTTTCTAATAATCCTACTTTGATTTTAGCTGATGAGCCCACCGGAAATTTGGATTCTATATCAAGTCAAATAGTGATAGAAAGTCTTCAAAAATTAAATGAAGAAATGAATAAAACAGTAATCATTGTAACTCATGATCCGTTAATTGCAAGCTATTGTAAGCGGATTATATTTATGAAAGATGGAAAGAATATTAAGGAATTACATAAATCTAACAGTAGGGAATTATTTTTTAAAGACATTTTAAACGAATTAGTATATTTATAGATATCAAAATGTGTTATATAAGTACCATACCATTTAATGTGAATGACCCTATATCTGATACCAAAGAAAAAAGTAGAGTAAAATCATCAAAAGACGTACTAATGATGCTTACAGCGTGGAGTAATAATCAAGTTAAAGAATTCTTAGAAATGAAGTGATGCTGTGAAAAAAACTTTTTATTTTGTATTTGTGATGATGTATAGCTTAATATTTAAATTCATAGAAAATGCTGTAAGGGGACCCTCTTGGGAAATACCAATAGATGTAATGGTAAAGGGAAATAATTTATTATTATTAGCTACCGTAACCTCGGTATTAAATATCATATTTTTAATCAAGATGCTAAGTGGAACATTATTGGATTTAAAAAACAAAATGTTTTATTTATTGATGAGTATAGTAGCTTTAATCATTTTATATAGTGGATGGAGAGGTATACCATATAATTTAATATTAGTGTCACCTATTTGGAAACATATATGCATATTTATTTTTTATCCATACATGATAATTTTATTAGCTGCAATGATTATACTAAATAAACTTAATGATACATAATTGCGAGGGCCTTCTATAGATGTATTTCTAAGAAAGAAAACTGATAAATCCTTGGATAATGCCAATGTTTATAAAGTCTATAAATAATGAGCCTACTATTGGAACGATGAAGAATGCAGTTCTAGAGTATACATACTTTTCAGTAATAGAATTCATATTTGCCATGGCATTTGATGTAGACCCCATTGCAAATCCAGTTAGCCCTGCCACCATTACAGCTGAGTCATAATTTTTGCCCATTAATGGATAAGATACAAAGATGCCATAAAGGTACATCATTACGCACTGGGCTAAAAGTAAAAGTAACATTGGAAGTGCCAGGTCTATGAGCTGCCAAAGTTTTAATGTGATAAGTGCCATACCAAGGAATAGATTTAAGGATACTTCTTCAACTACCTTAATTTCTTCTAAAGGTGTTTTAATAAAGCCGGTAGCATCAGAAATATTTCTTATAACAGCAGCAGTAATCATAGCACCTATGTAGGCAGGAAAATTAATGTCGGTAGACCACTGACTAACGAATGCATTTAAAGCATCAGTTAAATAAGTTCCTAGGAACATAGCTATTAGTATTTGAAAGAAAGCCATACTTATTTTATTAGTATCTAATAGGGGTGTATTCTTTTGGGTAATAGATAAGTCGAACTCAGTTTCATTAGAAGATGGAAGTTTTTTCTTATGTAAGAGATTATCCTTTATAATGAGGCGATTTGCCATAGGGCTACCTAGTAGTGAACCTGCAACAAGTCCAAAGGTTGCAGCTGTTAAAGCTACTGTTAGAGCCTGAGGATAACCAAGAGCTTCAATGCTAGGTGCTACAGCGGCTGAGGTACCATGTCCACCCGTTAAAGCAGGAGAAGCTGTAAGGAGTGCTAGCAGTGGATCAATTCCTACAATACCTGCAAGGCCAACGGCCAATGCATTTTGAAGCACAGCAAAAACTGTTGATATAAGAAGGAATAAGAGTACTTGCTTACCACCGATCTTAAGCATTTTAAAGCTGGCATTAAATCCGACAGTACAGAAGAACATAATCTGGAAGAAAGTCTGTAGGGTTGTATCGAATTCAAATGAAGCAATATTATTTTGTCTAAAAATCATATGTATAATTGAAAATATAAGTCCCCCAATTACTGGCGAAGGAATGGCGTATCTTGAAAATACGGGGATAGCATTTTTGATTGCCTTTCCCAATAACAGAAAGATGACTGCTAATCCTATAGATTGAATCATATTAAGTTGAATTGTCATTTATTAACTCCTAAAATTATAAAATATTTTTTGTATCTTTAAAATTACTATTAGTGGATAAAAATTAAATGCTATATAGAGAGCTAAGCAAGAATTTAATTTATAGATATTATTATATAGATAATAAAGTAGAGTGTTTTATTGATAATGTGGGTGGATAATTAATTGAAATTTTTATATTTTGTATAATAGTTCATTTTTTCGACAAAGTCAATGAAAGGGTTTTGCTTAAGATTTATAGGGGGAGGAAGTTAGGATTAACGTTACTTAGAGATAAGTAATTAGTCTTGCTATATATCAATGTGTAACAATAGATATAGCTTATAACTATATCAGACTATAGTTTTTTGAGATTACAGAATAACAAAAGTTTTATGGTAACATATGGTTATAAACAGGAAAATCATTAAATAAAGTTTTAAAGCTTTTTATTTCAGGAGGATTTAGATATGAGAGACGAAACCAAATGTTTGCACGCGGGCTATACACCTAAGAATAGTGAGCCAAGAGTAGTACCAATTTATCAAAGCACGACTTATGTATTTGATTCTACAAAAGAAATAGGGGACGTATTTGATGAACCTACTAAGGCGCTTATTTATTCACGTTTTGCTAACCCAACTGTTATGGCAGTAGAAGAAAAAATCGCTGCTCTTGAAGGTGGTATTGGGGCAATGTGTACCACATCAGGACAAGGTGCTTCTCTTTTATCTATCTTAAACATTTGTAAAGCAGGAGATAGCTTTATAAGTACCTCTACGATTTATGGTGGTACAATTAATCTCTTTGCAGCAACTTTGAAAAAGCAAGGCATCGAATGTATCTTTGTTGATCAAAATGCTGATGAGGAAACCATCCATGCAGCTTTTAAACCTAATACCAAAGCAGTGTTTGGGGAAACACTAGCTAATCCAGCACTTTGTGTATTAGACATTGAGAAATTCGCTAAAATTGCGCATGCCCATGGTGTGCCACTTATTATTGATAATACCTTTGCAACACCTATTCTCTGTAAACCATTTGAATATGGTGCAGATATCGTCGTTCATTCTACTTCTAAATATATGGATGGACATGCTGTGCAAGTAGGTGGGGTAATCGTTGATAGTGGTAACTTCGACTGGACTAATGGCAACTTCCCAGAGTTCACAGAGCCAGATGAAACTTACCATGGTATTACTTATACTGAAACTTATGGTAAAGCAGCTTATATTATTAAAGCAAGAATGCAGCTCATGAGAGACTATGGTATGTATCCAGCAGCTAACTCAGCTTTCTTATTAAATTTAGGTCTTGAGACATTAGCTATTAGAATGGAAAGATATTGCCAAAATGCCCTTAAGGTAGCTGAGTATTTTGCAGCTTCTGATAAGATTGAGAAAGTGATGTATCCAGGACTTGAAGGGGATGAGTACCACGAGCTTGCTAAAAAATACTTAAAAGGCTCAAGTGGTGTTATTTCTATGGTCATTAAAGGTGGTAAAGAAAAAGCTATTCAGTTTATGGACAGCTTAAAATTAGCTTCTAATGAAGTGCATGTAGCAGATATCCGTACTTGTGTACTTCATCCAGCTAGTGAAACACACCGCCAATTAACAGATGAGCAATTAGTAGCAGCTGGCATCAATCCAGGAATGATTCGTTTCTCAGTAGGACTTGAGAACGTGGAAGACATTATTGAAGATATTGAGCAAAGCTTAGCTCAGTTATAAGGATAGGAAAGAAAGTCATAAAAATATCACCTCAGGGGTATTTTTATGGCTTTCTCTTTTGTTCCCAATCTACACGGCAGAACCTAGGTTCTGCCTCTTTTGTTGTAATCCAAAGCATCATAAGTAATATAATAAATACAAAAATGCTGTGCTTTAACTTAACATTTATTTTACATTGACCATGCTATTATAAGCATGTGCTTAGGAAGTACATCAAATACATAATATAAAGGAGAAAATAAAATGAAGAAAATTCAAATAGGTACATTAGCAATAGCAGCAGTTTTAGCAATTGGTGGAGGTTCTGTATTTGCATCAGAGAAAGCGGAAGATTATAAAAGTGTTATAGTTGACGGAGTGGAAATCGAGAGTCAAGATAAGGAACTTTTAAAAGCAATAGAGAATGGAGAAGTTGAGATCAGTGTAGACACTACTAAGAGTGTACCAGTTCAAAAAGTCGGCGGAGTGGAAATTGAGAGTGAAGATGAGGAGCTTTTAAAAGCAATAGCAAATGGAGAGATTGAGATAATAGTCGCTACTGAGAGTGTACCAGCTCAAGAAGTTGAATAATAGGATAGAAGATAGGTATGACATTCAAATGCTAGTTATATTAATTGTGAGAAAGTATAATAATTAATATAACTAGCATTTTTTATAAAGTAAAGAATAAGGAGGTTGCTATGAGGCTATTAATTATAGAAGATGAAATAAGTATATTAGAAGCCCTCCAAAAAGGACTTAAAAAAGAAGGTTATGCTGTGGATATTGTATCAGATGGTAATGAAGCTATGGAATATCTAGAGCTTAACAGTTATGATTTGGTGGTACTAGATATTAATTTACCTGGAATAGATGGACTTTCTATATTAAGGAATTTGAGAAAAGAGGATATAGATACAAGAGTGATTATTATATCAGCTAATAGAGAGATTGAAGACCGTATTAAGGGATTGGATTTAGGAGCCAACGATTATTTGGTTAAACCTTTTGATTTTCAAGAACTCAAGGCTAGAATACGCAGCTTATTACGTAGGAAATTTGTTAGTCAACCCAATATTCTTCAAGAGTCGGGGATTGAAATTAATTTATCTACGCTTAAAGTGACTTATAAAGAAAGAGATATTCCCCTCACTTTAAAAGAATATGGGATCTTAAAATACCTAATTGAAAATAAAGGAAGAGCTGTGAGTAGCGAGGAGCTTTTTGAACATGTTTGGGATGAGCATTCAGATCCCTTTTCAAAAGTGATTAGAGTACATATTTATTCACTTAGAAAAAAATTAGTCAATGCGACAGGTAAAGATAATATCATTACCACCCTAAAAGGTGTGGGATATTTATTTGTAGGTGGTGGAGATGAATAAGATAAAAATTACACTAAAGTGGCGATTTACTCTTTTAACCATTTTTCTCATTGTTCTATCGAGTGTAGCTATTACCCTTGCTATAAATATAGATATTGGAAGAAATATTCCCATGGCACCTTCTACAATTGCAGGAGAGAGTGGTGACTTCGCTATAAGTATTTTTGATGAAGCACTGACTGAGATACAAAATCAGTCTAGTTCTATTCATAGTAATGAAGCTAAAGTTATATCTCCAGGGCAGTTTGAAATAGCTATGACAACAGCTGTTTCTAACATTTATACTACCTCAATTATAACATTAATCATCATCATTTTCTTAGGAGGGATAAGTGCATACTTTGTTGCTGGTAGAGCATTAAGTCCTATCAAAGACCTAAGTGATAATGTAAAAAGTATTAATGAAAATAACTTACTATCCCATCTTGAAGTAGAGGGACCACAAGATGAAATCAAGGAGTTGACGATTTCTTTCAATCAAATGCTAGCAAAACTAAATCATGCGTTTACTTCTCAAAAACGATTTAATGCCAGTATAGCGCATGAACTTAAAACGCCACTTACTGTTATGAAGACCAACATAGATGTATTAAATGAGTATGAAGAAAAAACTGTAGAAATGTATCAGGAAACTATAGAGATTGTACGGGAGTCAGTATATAAGCTAAATAGTATGATTGAAACTATGTTAGATTTGGTAAGACAAGAAAATGCACCTTTAGATGATGAAGTGGATATTAATCAAATTATAGAAGATGTAGTAGAGGATCTGATGGTTATTGCTAAGGAAAAAGATATTACATTAGATTACCATACCTCAGGCAGGCACTCTTTGATTAAGGGGAATGAGATACTGCTTTACAGAGCTATTTATAATGTTGTAGAAAATGGGATAAAATATAATTTTCCATGTGGACAAGTTGATATTCGAAGTATTGAGACTAAGGATATCATAGAAATTCAGATTCAAGATACAGGTAAGGGGATGAGAGAAGAAGAGATGAATCGTATCTTTGAGCCTTTTTATAGAATGGATAAGTTTAATGTAGATACAAACAGTGGATTAGGGTTAGGATTATCCTTAACTCAGTCTACAGTTGCTATTCATGGGGGAGAAATTAGAGTGGAAAGTAGAGTGAATGAGGGAACACGAGTAAGTATTAGGCTACCTATGCATTTATAATAGTTACAAAATTTAAATTCTCAGTAGGGTTTGAGAACGCACTTGATAGTATTGAAGACATTGAGCAAAGCTTAGCTCAGCTATAATGACTAATAAATAAAGAGAGAGCCTTGAAAATATCGATCTTATAGACACTTTCAAGGCTTTTTCAGCTATACTAAATCCACGAAGTAGCAAACGTTTTATAAAACATCATTTTTTGAAATCCTATGGTGCCCATGAGAGTGCATGATGAGCCAGAGTGTTAGAATGATAATACTTTTTAAAAAATAATGTTTATAAATACATTTTCAAATATTATATTGACAAGTTGTGAAATGTGATGTATACTGAGAAGGAATTAAGTTGTTGTTTATACCTTTAAAAGATAGTGAAATTCACATGTTATTAGAGATTATATGCACCACTCAATGTAATCTGTAATAGTATGTGAATTTTTGTTTGCAACCATTACAGAAATTTATATTAATTAGGAGGTACCTCACATGACAGGTACAGTTAAATGGTTTAACGCAGAAAAAGGATTTGGATTTATTTCAAGAGAAGGTGGAGATGATGTATTCGTACATTTCTCAGCAATCCAAGGAGATGGATTTAAATCTCTCGAAGAAGGACAAGCAGTAAACTTCGATATTACAAAAGGTCCTCGTGGCGCTCAAGCAGAGAACGTTACAAGAGCATAATTCATAATGGATTATCTAGAAAGCAGAACTAAGGTTCTGCTTTTTTTGTTATGTTTAAAAGAGAAAATCATTCGACTTCTAGCAAAGAAAGATGAACAAAGTTGATATTTGATAATACATACATAAAGTATTTATAGGCAAGTAGACTTAGAAAGGTAAATGAGCTATCACATGTGCAGATTAAAATCTGCTAGTGATAGCTCATTTGCTTTTTTATTAGTTCTTAAATACTTCTGGATAAAAAGCTTCAGCTAATTTTTCTAGACAATCGAAGGTTCTATAGCCATAGCCCATAAGTTCAGTATACTCAACAGAGGTAATGTTTTTATTTTTAATAGCTTTAACATCTTGAAGAGTAGGTTCTGCTAATATTCTATCTACGGCATCACCATCTACAGAGGCATTTTTGTTCGCTGTTACATAAACAATGTGATCAGGATTAGTAGAAATGATATTTTCTAGAGAGATAGAGCCACCTTTTTCAATAACATTATCTGCATTTAATACATTTAACATTTCTGATTGTAATGAAGCATTAGCACCATAAGCAGTAAAGGATTCACCGTTATAATTAACTATTAACATCACTTTTTTTCTTTCACCAGTAGTTGGAACCTTTGATTTAATATCCTCGAAGGAAGCCTTCAAGGAGTCAGCTAATGTATTAGCTTTATCTTGAACATCGAATATAACGCCTACATTTCTAACATCTTGAATAATCGTATCTAGGGAGATATCAGTATTCATTTTACTTGCTAATTGAACATAAGTATTAATGCCAACTTCATTTAAGCTAGGGATTAAGCCATATCTATCATCTTTAAATGAAGCAGCCCTGCCGATTACTAAATCTGCATCAGAACCAACAACCACTTCTTTAGCCACATCACCTTTGTTAGCAATTGCAGGTATAGCTTCATAATCAGCTTTTAGCTCTTCTGGGATAGGCGTGTCTAAATCACCAGTTCCAATGATAGAATCCTTTAAGCCTAAGGTTAAAAGTAATTCAGTTGAAGTTTGGTTATTAGTAATGACCTTCTTTGGTGCTTCATTAAATGTTTGTGGGTATACATTGCCTTCAGAATCAAAAGCCTCAAAGGTCACTGGATAAGCTGTTTGATTATCCGATACTTCTGCCACGGTAGGTGATGGCTCTTGCTTTGATGATGTACTTGGAGTTTCGGCCTGAGCTTGAGTTTCAGTTGAAGTTTCAGTTTGAGCTTGAGCTTGAGTGCCACATCCTACAAGGGCTGTTGTAGCTAGTGTTAAGGCTGTAAGTAAAAGCATAAATTTTTTATTCATAATCGTTCTCCTTTTAATTTTGAATTTATAGTATGGTTATTCATTTTTCTTCATTACAAAGTTGGTGGTAAGTACTCAATTGAAAGTTTATTAGTGATTGGATTGATATAAATATGAGAGTCAACATCATAAACTTTTTTAATCATTTCTTCGGTTATAATTTCATTTGGAGCACCTTGGTATACAATGCTGCCCTCCTTTAAGACATAGAGTTCATCACAAAACTGAGCAGCTAATGTTAGGTCATGTAAAGCTGCTAAAACGCATATGTTTAAGTTTTTAACAATGGACATAACCTCTAGTTGATACTTTATATCTAGGTGATTAGTAGGTTCATCTAAAATCAATATTTTAGGACTTTGGGTTATGGCTCTAGCCAATATCACTCTTTGCTTCTCACCACCAGATAGTAAACTAAAGCTTTTTTGAGCAAAGTCTAGCATGCCAACTTGAGCTAAGGCTTTAAGTGCTAGATCGTAATCATTTTTGTTATCTTGCTCTAACAATCCCTTATAAGGAGCTCTCCCCATTAATACGATATCTATCACTTTAAAATCAAAGTTAATATGATTAAATTGGCTAACGACGCCAAGGGTTTTGGCAAGAGATTTCTTATTATAATCCTTCATATTTTTATCAGATATAAAGACCTCTCCAAAGCTTGGTTTTATAACGCCGTATATAGCCTTTAATAATGTAGATTTACCACTTCCATTTGGGCCTATTAGCCCGATAAATTTGTTATTAGTAATGGCTAAATCAATACCTTTAACAATTTCTTTTTGAGATAAAGTAACCTTTAATTTTTTAACTTTTAAATCCATTAAACTCACCTACTTGTCTCCATATCCGAAGCCCTTTCTTAATAGAATATAAACAAAGAATGGAGCGCCAACTAAACCAGTGATAATACCAATAGATAATTCTGCATTAGGTATAGCTATTCTGGCAAAAACATCAGCCCAAATTAAGAATATAGCCCCTAAAAGTATCGAAGTTGGTACAAGTCTTTTATGATCAGATCCAACTATAGATCTTGAAATATGAGGGATTATTAATCCCACAAAGCCGATAATACCGCAGTTAGCAACCAAGATACCTGTTAATAAGGAAGTAATAATCATGTAGATTCTTCTGTAAAGACTTAAATTAAGGCCTAAAGTCATAGAGGCTTCATCACCCATTAACATTAAATTTAATGTCCTTCCCTGAGTTAAGAAGAATACACAAAATAAAGTTACAACTAAAAAGACAAAGCCTATATTCTGCCATTTAGCTGCTGCTAAAGAACCCATTGTCCAAAATTTTACGCTTTGCATGCCCTCAGCGTTACTAGCAATAGACATGATGAAATTGGATAAAGAGGTACATAAAGCACTAACTACAGTTCCAGATAGGACCAATTTAGCAGAGGATATCTTACTTCCCATTGAGGATAACAATAGAACTAGAACAGAAGCACCTAAAGCACCTAGAAATGCCCAAAAGGATACACTACTAACTGAAAAGAGGCTAAAAGAGCCTAATCCTAACATGATAGAGAAGGTTGCCCCTAGTGATGCACCAGAAGAAATTCCTAAAATATAGGGTTCAGCTAAGGGATTTTGAACGGTTGCCTGCATGATGGTTCCACATATAGCCAGCCCAGCTCCAACAGCAATGGCAAGTAAAACTCTAGGCATTCTAATTAACCAAACAACATTATAAGTTGATAGATTATTGACCTGGGAAGGATCCCCTAAGGATAAGCCAAATAACTTATTTAATATGATGCTATAGGATACAGAAGGTTTTAGTCTGAGTGAGCCAAAAGATACTGATAAAATCACAGAAACAATCAGTAGTATAATCAGAGCCAATATAAATAAATTAAAGGATTTTTGGAGCTTCTGACTTTTCTCATAAGAAGTATTTAAGATGTCTTGCATATTTAGATCCTTTCTTGAACAATTACTAAAAATAATGTAAGCTTATATTACGGATATTTTGATAATCATTATCAATTTCAAAGGAAATTATAGCACAGAAAAAATAGCAGTAGAATATACTAAAACAAAAACATGGACAATTATTTAAATACCATTAAATGTAGTTGAAAGGAGCTTGTTTATTTGAAGAATGTTAAGAAAAGTGAGTTGATAGAGGAGTTTAGAAAAAATACCTTTGAAGTTTTTAGAATAGAAAGATTTACGAAGGGGTCTACATATACTAAAAATAGTTACATGACCAATCTTTCTGCATTTATTTTTCCTATTAAAGGAAGGGCTAAAGTCGAGTTTGATAATGAAGTTTTTATGGCAGAGCCAGGTAAGGTCATTCATGGCTGTAAGAATAAACAATTATCCTTTAAGGTCATGGGCGATGAAGAGTTTGAACATATCAATATCTATTATATAGCAGATGAATATCTAGCTCCTGCTTCATATATGAATTCAACCTTCGAGTTTAAGATAGGTAATTATGGTGAGATACTAAAATCTTTAGATGAGCTTATGGAGATATCTTCAAGGCATCAATTAATGTCAAAAGTAAATCTTCAGATACAAACCTCTTTATTTTTAAGAGAACTTTTTACAGATTACAATTACAAAAAGGAATTAAGTGAAAAAGAGTTTACTCTAGAGGTGAGTAAATTTATTGCGGAAAACTATATGCAGCCAATTACATTAAGTATACTTTCAGAAAGATATGCGGAGAAATCTAATAGAATATCCTATTTATTCAATAAATATTTAAATATACGTCCAATAGATTATTTAATTAAGTGTAGAATGGCTGCGGCAAGCAGATTATTAAATGAAGGTTTTTCAGTGAAAGAAGTTTCTAAAAAAATTGGTTATAATGATGAGTTTTATTTTAGTAGGCTATTTAAAAAAAGCTTTGGTGTTACTCCAAGTAAATTGAAGAAAGGGTAGGAGAGATGAAAGGAAGTATTTTAACAAGAACAGTTGATAATAGAGAAATTTATATTTATTTACCAGAGGGATATGATACATCAGATAAAACATATCCTGTAGTTTATGCCCATGATGGTGATAAATTGATTAGGTTTTTAAAAGGAATCATTGATGAAATAGAAGAAGGTTTCACCAGCGGAAATTTAGAAGAACATATAATAGTTGGCATTACACCTTTTGACAGACTAAATGAGTACACCCCATGGGCTGCAAAGTCTAATCATGAGAGATTTCATGATTTTGAGGGACAAGGGGATGATTATTTAGAGTTTCTAAGTGGTGATTTACAAGATTACATAGAAAGAGAATTTAGAGTAAGTAGTCGTAAAGAGGGTAGGAAAATCATGGGCCATTCACTTGGGGCTTTGATTTCTATCTATTCCATTTTTAAAAATAATCATTATAGTAAGATAGCAAGTATATGTGCTTCTCAATGGTATCACAATTGGATTCAGTTTATTAGAGAAGAGGATTTAATTAATGAGAACTTTAAACTGATAATGATTGCGGGGAAAAAGGAAGGCAATGGAAAGATTACTATTCAGAAGGATACACCGAAGTTTTCTGCTATGTCCTATGAGATCATGAGGGAGCGTATTGGAGAAGAAAATGTAGAGCTCGTATGGGATGAGTATGATCATCATGAGAATTTATTAAATAGACATAGAATCGCCTTAGCGTTTCTCTTAAGAAAAGATTGATATGAAAAGAACCTCCATTAATGTGGAGGTTCTTTTCATACCAATAAAATTAGCTAAAAAAGGATTTATTTTTATAGGGATGCAACAATTTAACTTGCTAACTTGTATAATAGATGTGGCTGTTGGAAAGAACATAAACGACTTAATAGGAGATAAACATATGATAGGAAGAGTGGATATAGTCGAAGAAGGATTAATTTATTTGCAAGATATTAAACTATGGATTTATAAAGTATTGAGTATGGGAACGAAGTTCATTAAAGAAAAGTCTTTGATGGAGCCAGATTCGAGTTATACAGAGCATAGAGAGGCTACTTTGGGGTCTCAGAATCAAGAAACACCTGAACTTTCCAGGATAATCAAATCATATGGGGATAGTATTCTACGTGTAAGTTACTCTTATTTACGAAGTATGAGTGATGCAGAAGACATTTTACAAGACACCCTTATTCAGCTGCTCAGATATAAACCAGCTTTTGTAAGTACGGAACATGAGAAGGCATGGCTTTTAAAGGTGGCTATTAATTTGAGTAAAAATAAGTTAAAGTCTGCTTGGTTTAAGAAGACACAGCCTCTTACGAAAGAAGAATTTCCAGAGCCATTAAGTGAAGAATTAAGTTATGTATGGGAAGCGGTTAGTCAATTGCCTATTCAGTATAGAGAGGTGATTCATTTGTTTTATGAGGAAGATTATACAACAGCTGAAATATCCAAGTTATTAGAGAAGAAAGAAGTCACAGTTCGTTCGATGTTATATCGTGCAAGAAAGCGTCTAAAGGAAATTTTAAAGGAGGACTATGACTTTGAGGACTAAATATAAGGAAATTATGGATAAAATCAAGGTTTCGGAAGAATTGGAGCAACGTTTAGAAAGTAATTTACAGCAGTTGTCCATTGAAGAAGAAGCTTTTTCACATTCAAAAACATCTCTAAGAAAATACCTACAGATAGGAACTATGGTTGCTTGTTTTACTGTTTGTATATTAGGACTTCACTTGAAATTATCTAAAATCGATACCCCTCCACTTGAAGAAAATTACTCAATCACGAGTGTTAAAACAGTAGAGGAACTTTCGGAAAAAATGAAATTTCAGCTTAAAGTGCCTAATGTCTCTCCAGAGTTTAAAGTGGTAGAATGCAATGACTTATTTGAAAGTGTAGCAGAAATAGTTTACTCAGATGGAGTAGAGGAATTAAATTACCGAATAGGAATAAATAATGGGCAAGATATTAGCGGCGTGTACACGGTGTATAGTGATATAAAAAATAGCATTATAGGACATACAGAGTATACCCTAAAAGGAGAAAGTGGAGAATATAGTTTAATTACTTGGGTAGAGGATGAGTATAGCTTTGCGCTTCAAAGCTCTAAGCCGCTAAGTAGTGATGAACTGCTTCAAATAGCTACAAGTGTAGAGCTATATAATAAAAATTAATTTTAATAACAATGCAACATTAGGATGAAATCAATTGTATTTAGTATGAGAAGACATTTATAAAAGAAAGGATGTAATAAGTTATGAAAAAAGCATTTATAGCATGTATAATGGGATTTATTATGACAGGGGCGGTTCTAGGCGAAGCTATTTCTGACAAGACTGGGTTAGGACAAACTAACAACACTATTTCTATGAAGACAAAAACGATAGAAGGATGTGAAATGATACCTTTGCGTGAGGTGGCTGAAAAATTAGGTTTTGAGCTGGAGTGGAATGGCAAAGATCATACAATTACTTTAGATGATGGTAAGATGAATACGACACTAACATTAGGTCTAGATCTCTATTACGCAAGTAGTTCAGTAGCAATAGGTACGACTGCACCTGAACGCTTTGGTGTTGGTCCTACAATGGTTAATGGACAGACTTATGTTCCTGCTGAGATGTTTCGTGCTCTTTTAGGAAATGCTGAAAACGCTGTTTCAATAGCAGAAGGAACAGCAACATTTATCAAAAGGACAGCAGAGGAAGTAGGAGCTCAGCAGATAACTAACCCATATACTGAACATAACTCATTAAAAGAGCTTGCAAATGCAGTAGGATTTCAGTTTAGTATTCCAGAAAAGTTACCAGAAGGATATGAACTAAGTAAGCTATTTGATATTAGTAATGATACGGTAGATATAAGATGGAAGAAAGGAGATGCTGAAATTTCTTATAGAGCAGCTCAGGGTACAGAGGACATTAGTGGCGATTACACAGTGTATGATAGCGTAGTGGTGGATACTATAAGCGGAAGTAATGTTACATTAAAAGGAAATAATGACAAGGTATATGTGGCTACTTGGCAAAAAGGACAAATGACCTATTCCATCACTGCAACAGAAGGGCTTTTAAAGCAAGAAATAGAAAATTTAATTAATGTAGCTTATTAGAAGAATTACAGAAACTAAGAAAAACGATATTAACCGTACGAATATGAGGATGATATCGTTTTTCTTTGAGATTATTTTATGTGAAGGATGGAAATGGGTTCTATGATGAGTGAATTTGTAAGAATAAAAATAAAAGTAGTATTTAAAGACATATTTTCAAATATTATGTTGACAAGTTATGAAATTCGGTATATACTAAGAGAGTATTAAGTAGTCGTTTATAGCTTTTAAAAATAGTGAAATTCACATGTTATTAGAGATTATATGCACCACTCAATGTAATCTGTAATAGTATGTGAATTTTTTTGTTTGCAACCATTACAGAAATTCAAATTAATTAGGAGGTACCGCACATGACAGGTACAGTTAAATGGTTTAACGCAGAAAAAGGATTCGGATTTATTGAAAGAGCAGATGGAGATGACGTATTCGTACATTTCTCAGCAATCCAAGGAGATGGATTTAAATCTCTAGAAGAAGGACAAACAGTAAACTTCGAGATTACAAAAGGTCCACGTGGCGCTCAAGCAGAGAACGTTACAAAAGCATAATTCATAATGGATTATCTAGAAAGCAGAACTAAAGTTCTGCTTTTTTGTTGTGCCTAAAAGAGTTAAGCATTTGATTTTAGCAAAGAAAGATGAACAAAGTTGATATTTGATAAGACATACATAAAGTATTTATAGGAAAGTAGACTTAGAAAGGTAAAGGAGCTATCACTAGCAGATTTTAATCTGCACATGTAATAGTTCCTTTGCTTTATGAGTTTATTAGTGGATATTAATTTCATTCTCACGGGCATATTTCTTAGACCATTTACATAAATCTGCTAATACTGATTTCAATTCCATTCCATATTCGGATAAGGAATATTCTACTTTTAGAGGCACCTCTGGATAAATCTTACGTTCGATGAGGTGAGCTCTTTCTAGTTCTCTTAACTGCACGGTAAGTGTTGCTTCTGTAATGCCCTCTAACAGTTTCCTTAACTCACTAAATCTCTTTGTTCCACTGGTTAGATGATAAAGTATACGTAATTTCCACTTTCCACCTATTAAATCTAATCCTAAATCTAAAGGATATACATAGTCTTTCTTTAACTTACTCATTGATTCCTCCTATATAGATAGCATACTATCTTTGAGCATAGTACCTATTATATATAAACGTACTTGTACTCTCTACTTATCCCACTTAAAATAGTATAACAACTAGTTATAAAATAGAAGGAGTATTTTATTATGATTACCATAAATACCGAAAAATGTATAGGGTGTAGCCTTTGCATTAAGGACTGTTTTGCTAGAGATATCTCATTAGTAGATGGAAAAGCTGTAGCTAGTAACAAGACTTGTTTCAAATGCGGTCATTGTATTGCCATTTGCCCTCAAAAGGCTGTTTCAACTACTGAATACAATATGAATGAAGTCAAAGACTATGATGCGGAAAGCTTTAACATTAATGCAGATCACCTTCTTAACTTTATTAAATTTAGACGAACTATTCGCCAGTTCAAGAAACAAGATGTAGAAGCAGATAAACTTCTAAAAATCATTGAAGCTGGTAGATTTACTCAAACAGGTGGTAATGCACAAAATGTTTCTTATGTTGTAGTTAAAGACAACTTAGATGCTTTAAAAGCTATGACCTTTGATACTTTATCGGCTATGGGTCAACATGCTCTTGCAGATGAAAGCGCTTCGCCACTGATTAAGCGATATGCTCAGATGTGGATTAATATGTCTGAAAGTTATAAACAAGATCCTAAACAAAATGACAGCCTCTTCTTCAACGCGCCTGCTATTATTTTAACAGTGTCTTCCTCGCCGATTAATGCCTCTTTGGCGTCTTCTAATATGGAACTTATGACAAATGCTTTAGGACTAGGTACATTCTTCAGTGGCTTCTTCACACGTGCAGCTGAAGCTAATAAAGCAATTCCTCAGTTCTTGGGTATTACTGGGACAGATCAAATTGTAACGTGTATGGTTATAGGTTATCCAAAAGTGAAATATGCACGAACTGTTCCTAGAAAACCTGCTACTATCACATGGAAATAGTTAATAGGTCAAAGAAAAGCCTTGAAAATATCACTCTTATGATATTTTCAAGGCTCTTTTAGTTATGCCAAATCTATAGGGGCAGCTTTATTTATTAAGGACAGTATACTGGGTACAAAATGACTCGTTAAAAGAAGTTCAATTACATAAAAAGCAAGGGTATCAAGAGATATATGATTGATTAGTAGGATATAGTAGCGATGAGATGGTTAAACTGAGAGAAGAGTTAATTCTAGTCTTAGATCAATAAAGGAAGGAAGACGTATGAATGAAAAAGAGTAGGATAATCGCAGCATTACTGATAGTGCCATTAGTAGGCTGTTCAAGCAGCAGAGAAATAGCTAATTGTTCAGCAACGATAGAAGTTGAAGTGCAACAACAGGAGCTACAAAAACAGATACAAAAGCAGATACAACAGATACATCAACAAATACAAGAACAGCTACAAGAACAAATACAGGAGCAGGAGATACATCAGCAGGGCCAACAAGATAAGATACCAGAGCAGACACAAGAGCAGGAGAAACACCAACAGGAACAACAAGATAAGATAAAAGAGCAGCAGATACAACACCAGGAGAAACACCAACAGAAACAACTGAAGAAGATACAACAGCAGAAGCGGCAAGAAGAGGAGATACAACTGCAGCAGCAGCAGCAGCAACAGGAAATACAGCAACAACAGGAGATACAACAGCAGCAGCAACAACAACAGGAAATACAGCAACAAGAACAGCAGCAAGAGCAGGAGATACAACAACAGGAACAACAAGAGCAGCAACAAGAACAGCAGCAACAGGAGATACAACAGCAGGAGATACAACAAGAGCAAGAAGAGGAGATAGAACAAGAAGAGCAGCAGCAAGAGGAAGAACAACAAGAGAAGCTGCAACAGCAGAATAAGAAGAAATCATAAGAAAAAATCTAAAATGGTTAAGCGACGACTCTTAAAGCTGGGGGCTGATAAGGGAGTAAAAAGATAATTGCAAGGCAACGTAGCGAAAGCTAAGCTGTCTTGCTTTTTCTTTGTTGTTTAATGGTCTGAGTATAATCTGACATCTTCAAAGATTTAGACTTTATGCTGTCATATTTATGAGATATAATATGATCGAGTGGTACTATGCAGTTTACAAAGATGCAGTACTTAAAAGAGAAAACGAAATAATAGCAAGTAAAGTCAAGTAGTAATCTCTCGATTTCTTTATAATAAATGTAGGGTGATTGAAACGAGGTGAATAGACGAATGTACGAGTGGCAGAAGCAAATTCAAATAATCGTTGATGAAATTGACAAATGTATTAAAAATTATAATGACGAAGCCTTGACACTACGCTTTCTTTCTCGTAGGCTGGGTTATTCTGAATTTTATACAACGAGAAAATTCAAAGAAATATCGGGTATGCAATTTAGGGATTATCTACGGCATAGAAAATTAGCCTTTGCATTAAAAGAGGTTCGGGATAGTGAAAAAAGCCTCTTAGATATTGCTTTTGATTACGGTTTTTCATCACATGAAGCTTTTACCAGAGCCTTTAAGGCAACATATGGTGTAACTCCAAGTGAATACCGAAAAAAGCCTAAGCCTGTCGTTCTTCGTACAAAAATAAACCCTTTCGACCGCTACTTTTTAGGATTGGGAGAGATTGGTATGATGAAATCTGCAGATGGTATTAAAATTTATTTTGTAACCATTCCCGCACACAAATTTTTGCACATTAAAAATTATGAGAGTAATGGGTATTGGGATTTTTGGCAAAAGCAAAGTCTTATTCCAGGACAGGACTGCGAAACAATTTGCGGCTTACTTGATAGTATCAAAGGTAAGTTGGATGATGATGGTGGGAGTGAGCCTAATAGTAGCAGTGGTCAGATTATGGCATATATTAATGATCCAGAAGGCAGACTCTGCGATTGGGGTATTCCACGTACAGAGTGTTATGGTGTACGACTTCCTCTTGATTATAAAGGCGAAATACCACCACAAATGCTTATGATTGATGTTCCCGAAGCTGAGTATATTGTTTTTGAACATGGCCCATTCGATTATGAACAGGAAAATTGTAGCGTGGAAGAAAAGATTGAAAAGGCAATGGCAACTTTTGATTTTACAGGCACTGGTTACTGCTTTGATACTTCCCCCGGTAGGATAATTTACTTTTATCATAATCCTGAACGGTTTTTTAAGTATATCAGACCTGTACGAAGGTAAATCAAATCGATTGCCTATCCACTATACAGACGCTAATCAAGCAATCAAATGGAACATGAAGCAAGCACACATTTGCTACCCAAACGGAAATAAAAAACGTTGCGTTGGCGGCAGGATTTTCATGTGTAAACAGAATATAGATAGACTAACGGCGGTTTTGAAATAACAATCAAAGCCGCCGTGTTTCTTTTATATAGGCACCATTCGACTAATAATTTCGTTTTTTTATTTAACAAGTATTTTACACTGGCACACTAATTTTAATCTAAAATCAATATCTCTTTAATATGAAAGGTTTATCATTTAATTTGAAAAATAAAGATAAGTTATATATCTATCTTACTTTATAAACTATTTCTGAAAGGAGCTTATTGATTGTGGAACAAGCATTAAAACCTTCTTTGGCAGAACCAGTTGTTAACGTAGAGGACATTAAGGAGAAAGTCAAGCATACTAAGCTCAAAAATAATCGAGTAGTCCCCTATATGTACTTATTACCTTGTTTTATTTTATTTTCTGTCTTTGTGTATTTCCCATTTGCTAAAACGATTTATTTAAGCTTTACCCTTACTAATAGAAGAGGAGAGGCCGTAGAGTTCGTAGGAATGGAGAACTTTCTAGAATTATTTACTTCACCTAGCTTCTTTAATAGTTTACTCATCACCTTTAAATTTGCACTTCTTATTATTATTCCATCTATGCTCATTGGCCTTGGGTTAGCCCTTTTGGCACACAATAAATTGAAATACAGCAGAGCTTATGAACTAATGTTTTCTATGCCTATGGCCATTGCTTCAGCACCAGCTGCAATAATCTGGATTATGATCTTTCATCCTACTAATGGGATTGCGAATGCAGTACTTCACTCAGATATTAAATGGCTAGCAGATCCTAAGTATGCTATTTACGCAGTGGCAATGGTAACCGTTTGGTTAAGTATTGGTATTAATTTTATCTTCTTATTTACAGGGCTTAAGTCCATTCCGGAAGAGCTAATAGAAAGTGCCAATATAGATGGTGCTAGCTATAGAAAGAAAGTAAGATATATTATCTTACCACTCCTTACCCCACAGCTCTTTTTTGTACTCTTTATGAACCTAGTAGGTGCATTTCAAGCCTTTGGGCAAATTAAATTGCTGACGCAAGGTGGACCTGGGGATTCTACTAATGTACTGGTGCATTCTATTTACCGTGATGCCTTCTTTAATGGTAGATTCGAAATGGCTAGCGCACAATCTATGATTTTATTTGTTATTGTTTTTGTCATTACCATGGCTCAGTTCGCCTGTGAGAAAAAAGGGGTGCATTATAAATGATGAGAAAAACGAAATGGCAACTTAACCTTTTAAGTATCATTATAGGCCTTTTGATTATAGCACCGATTTTGTATGCACTTTCTTTAAGCTTAATGACACCAGCAGAAATCTCTATGTTTCCCCCAAGGCTGTTACCTAGTCAGTTAAGGCTGGATAACTATCAACTAGCCTTAAGCATGGTGCCTTTTGGTAGATTTTTGACCAACAGCCTTTTTGTAGGTATCTGTGTTACCTTTGGGCAGCTCTTAACTTGTAGTTTAGCTGCTTATGCCTTTTCTTTCTTTGAATTTAAGGGAAAAAAGCTTTTATTTGTTGCTGTGCTTGCAACGGTGATGATTCCAGGAGAAGTTATTATTGTGTCCAATTATTTAACGGTCAGTCAATTAGGATGGAACGATAGCTTAAAAGCTCTCATTATTCCTTTTTTAACTTCTGGCATGGGTATTTTTATGGTAAGGCAGTTTTTCCTGACTGTTCCTAAAGACTTACATGAGGCAGCTGTCATTGATGGCTGTGGGCATTTTCAGTTTTTAACTACTATTTTAGTGCCTATTTCGAAGCCTGTTATGGCATCCTTAGGGATTTATGTGTTCATTAATACATGGAATCAATATATGTGGCCACTTTTAACCATTAATAATCCCAATAAGCGTACAGTTCAAATTGGCATTAGTATGTTGCAGTTTTCAGAAGGTAATAACTACGGTGTTATTTTGGCAGGAGCCTTAATGATTATTATCCCTTCTATTATTGTTTTTGTAATCGGCCAGAAGAGATTAGTAGATGGCATGATTTCAGGAGCTATAAAAGGGTAGTAAATATAGTTTGATTAAACAAAACGGGGAGGAAAGAAATGAAGATTTTAAAGAAGAATTTCAAGAAGATAGTAGGGATCTCTATAGCATGTATGTGGGCATTAACAAACACAGTAGGTTGCAGTCCAATTGAAGCAGAAGAAACAGGAGCTAATAATGCAGGCAGCAAACCTGCTAATGAAGCTGGTCCTTCTTCTCAAACCACTACGCAGCCAGCTTCAGTGGCTTCAGCTAATGCCACTAAACTAATATTCTGGCACTCTATGGGAGGTGCTGGTGGTGAAGCTATCAATAAACTCACTGAGCAGTTCAATGCCTCTCAGAATGAAATTGTGGTAGAAGCACAGTTTCAAGGCTCTTATGATGAAGCCATTAATAAGCTTAAAAGTGCTACTATAGGTGATGCTTCTCCTGATATTATGCAGCTTTATGACATTGGAACGAGATGGATGATTGATAGTGGCTATGCTTATAAGATTCAAGATATGATTAATGAGGATAACTATGATGTGAGCAAATTAGAGCAAAACATCTTAGCATACTACTCTATTAATAATGAACTTTACTCTATGCCGTTTAATAGTTCTACACCTATTCTTTACTATAATAAAGATGCTTTCAAGGAAGTAGGACTCGATCCGGAGAAAGCCCCTACTAACCTTGATGAAATGATTGAGGTTTCCAAGGCACTTGTTAAAAAAGATGGGGATAAGGTAACTAGATATGGTGCTAATATTCAAGTATATGGTTGGTTTTTTGAACAATTCTTAGTAAAAGAGCAGCTAGAGTATGCTAATAATGGCAATGGTAGAACAGATGGTGCAACAGCAGTAAGCTTTGATAGTAATGGCGGTGGACTTGCTATTATGAATAAGTGGAAGGAAGCAGTAGACTCAGGCGTTATTGCTAATTTAGGCCGTGATGGAGACGTGAATAAGGAAGCCTTTACTTCTGGTAACTCTTGCATGTTCTTAGGTTCTACAGCATCTCTTTCAGGCATATTAAGTAGCATAGATGGTAAATTTGAATTAGGTACAGCTTACTTCCCAAGCATTAATGCTAGTGACAAAGGCGGCGTGTCCATAGGTGGTGGTTCTCTTTGGATGTTAGATAAAAAGGACGATGCTAAGGCAAAAGCAAGCTGGGAGTTTATCAAATATATGGTTTCTCCAGAAGCACAAGTAGAATGGTCTAAAGCAACAGGCTACTTCCCTATTACTACAGAAGCATATAATTTACCAGCCATGGAAGAGCATTTAAACGAAAAACCACAGTTCAAAACAGCTATTGATCAATTACATGCTAGTACAGGTTCTACAGGAGCACTTTTAGCTGTATTCCCAGAAGCAAGAGCTTGTATTGAAGAGAATCTTGAAAAGCTCCTCAATAATGAAATAAGTGCTGAGCAAGCAGTAGAAAATAGTGCAGGGACCATTAATAAAGCTATAGAGAAGTATAATAAGACGAAATAACGGTAGAATATAATCTCCTACTGGAAAGAAATGAGAGGGAGAGATGGTTATGATTTTTAATATGGCACATAGGGGTGCTAGTGGACATGAACCAGAAAATACAATGGGAGCTTTTGAAAGAGCTATTGAGTTAGGCTGTGATGGGATTGAGACGGATGTACAGCTTTCAAAGGATGGTATTCCTATACTTATCCATGATGAAACAGTTGATAGAACCACAACTAATTCTGGTTTTGTAAAGGATTTTACTTGCAGTGAGCTTCGGGATATGGGGATTCCTTCTTTAGAACAACTTATGATTTTAGCTAAGCTAAATCATATTGTACTTAATTTAGAGCTTAAAAATGGGATTGTTTTATATAAGGAGCTAGAAGAAAAGGTCATTGATATTATTAAAAAATATCGTATGGAGCAGAGTGTCATCTTATCAAGCTTTAATCATCAATCCATGGTGAAATGCAAGCAGATAGAGGCATCTATTATGACCGGTTTACTTTATATAGAAAACCTTGTCCAGCCAGAAAAATATTGCAAATATGTAGGGGCAGATGCACTTCATCCACATTATTGTACAGTAAATAAAGAGATGGTGGAGGCGGTCCATGAAAGGTATATGAAGGTAAATGTGTATACAGTAAATGAGGAAGAGGATATTCAAAACATGGTAGAAGTAGGGGTGGATATGATTATTAGTAATTATCCAGACCGTGTGAAGAAGTATTTGTAAGATACTACGAATTTTTAGGAACACAGATAAACTATAGTCTTTATAAATAATAAGATGAAAAAAGTGATAAGCAAAACTCTAACTTAGTAGATGATATGAGGTTAGAGTTTTTTTGTTAGATAATTTGCATTTTTATATTAAAGCAAAAACTTCAGATTGTAGAAGTTGAAGTAAAGGTCGCAAAAAAATAATGAGGAACGGAGAAGACATAATCAATATGTATATATTGATAAACGATAAAAAAATATTGAAAAACAGAATAAGAGGTGGTAAAATAAATTCTAAATAATCAAACAAAATATAAAGGAGTAGGGCTAGTAAAATAGAAAAAGCAAAATCACTAAATAGCTTAAAAGCTAGAGAAAAAACGAAGGGGAGCTATGATTAATGCACAGATTAAAAAGAGGATATTAGAAGTGTTAGGGATTATATTCACTTTGCTTTTGTTAGGAGGGGATCATTTTTTACCAAAAGGAATAGTAAAAGTTTTACTTCTTCCTTATGTAGGGCTATGTAAGCTTTTTTATAATGTTTATTTTGTTTATGACAGTACATATGGTTACGTATGCAATACAGCTACTTTTGCTATTAACAAGGAATGTTTAGGAAATACATTTATGGCTATGGTATTTGTCCTTTTATTTTTTAGATTTAAAGCTCATGTGATAAGTCAAGGCAAATGGCTTGGCATGGGAGTAGTACTGGCTATAGGAATAGGGTATATAGTGGGGAGTGTGCGTATTTTAGCTTCTGTACCTTTTGTAGGAAATCATTTTTTTGGACTGATTCATGGGACCATAGGCATTGTGCTTTATTTAGGGGGACTTATTGTAGTCAATGGTATAGGCGAATGGTATTTAAGAAAGAGGGGGATGAAATGAAACGGTTATTTAAACCACTATCAGTATGTTTAGGGATTGCAATACCGATTTTATTACTGGGCCTTTATTGGCTTATGGGTGTGAAGAACTTGGAGGGTGGAACTACCTTTACTACTACAGGAATTGTATTAATGTCTATTTCAGGTGGTATAGCACTGTGGGGATATATGAGGAGGAAAGAAGAGGAATTAAGTAAAATAGAATTTGTAATATTAATGGGCCTGAGTCTAGTATTGGGGATGGGCATGATGGGGGTGTTGATGGGTTGGGGTGCGTCAACTGTTGGAGATAATCAAGTCTTTACTGCTGCATGTATAAATATAGCCGTGGTAGCCATTATTAATCTAATAAGCTGCATAGCTTTTTCTTATTCTATTAAAAGGGAGCGTCAGCTGGGTAAATATATTGAAGCTATAGTAGGATTGCCCTTTTTTATATATATTGGGGTAAGTATTGCTAACCAAATAGGTGGTGAACTATTAGCAATTATATTTGTGATTGGGGGATTCTACAGTTTACTTTTACTCATTCTTCAAGTCTTATTTATTTTAAAAAGAGATAGGGGCGTTTATTTCTTCCCAAGGGAGATGGAATCAAGAAAAGTAAAAATACAGTATTGGGTGTGTACCTTTTTAGTACTTATTGTGCTACCTTATCTAGGGCTAGCCGTTAATAATATAGGGATGTTTAATAATGGGAGCATTGTTGGCAATTTTAGTCACCCTATTTTCTGGTTGATGCCCCTTATTAATGGCTTAGCTTTTATGGTTATTCCCCCTCAATCTTTGGTATTAAGGAAAATATTATTTTATATCAAGTGCGTGGGCTGTACTTTCATTTTATACTTCTTTGTGAGCTTCATTCCACTTATGCCGATTGGGTTTATTGGAATTATAGTTTATGGACTAGGATTATTTGCCTTTATTCCAACCTTGGCGAGTTTATGGGAAGTATGCTATATAGCAAGAGAAGCAAAAAGCTTATTTGGCACAGGGCATAAGAGAAGTAGCATAGCTCTTCTCATAGCAGGTCTACTTACTTTGCCACTACTTTTTGTAGGAAAAATAGGACTAGATCGTGAAAATTTCAATACAGCCATTCGCTATATAAGTGGAGAAGAAATGGAAGCTACTGTCCATAAAGAGCGGCTAGCAGGAAGTTTGGATATATTAGAAAATGCTATTAGTGTAGAGGGATGGGAAAACGTTGTAGATGGAAGTACAACACCTATTTTATCCTATCTTTACCTTCAAGGTCTTACAAAGGAAAATCATATTGATGAGAATACCCTTAATAAAATGAAGGCACTTTTCCTAGGGGAAGAAGAAGGCTTGGTTAATGAAGAAGAAGATACCCTTCCTGTAGGGGACTCAGAAATTAAGCTAAAGGATGTAGCTGTTTCCACTACTTATGATGAAAAGCAAGACATTTATCGCTCTTGGATTGATTTGACCTTAGAAAATATTTCTATGGATGACCAACGTGAGTATGCGACTACCATTAGTATGCCAGACAATGCTTACGTCAGTGATTACTACTTAGTGGTGGGAGAAGAGAAAAAGAAAGGCATATTAGCAGATGAAAGAGCAGCTACCAGCTTATATCAAAGTATTGTAAGCCGAAGTCTTGACCCAGGGATATTAAAATATTTTAATGATGAGACTCTTGAATTAAGAGTATTTCCTTTTAGTAGTGAAGAAATCAGGCAAACAGGCTTTGAAGTCATCCATACAGGAGCGGCTACTCTTGCTATAGGTGATTACCAGCTTGAACTTAAAGGTACCTCTGAACCTATAAAAGAAGACTATTCGGTTATAAAAACAGAAGGGCTTACTATTTTATCAGGTGATTATATTAAGACATTGCCTCAAGCAGATAATTTAGTACCACGCTATTACTTTTTAATAGATGGGTCAAAGGATTCTGATAGAAAAACATTAGTTCAAAGAGCACAAAGCTATATAGAAGAACAAGGCTTGCAGGAAACAGAGGTATGGGTGGTTGAAGAAGGTATTTTAAGCAAAGGTATAGAGAATATAGCAGCGGCTCAGTTTGGTGATGGAGGCTACAATTTTAATGGTGCCCTTCAACAGATTTTAAGAGAAGAAAAAGCAGGTTATTACCCTGTAGTAATAGCCGTAACTTCAGACTTTTCAAAGGCATTAGGGCTTTATCAGCTAGGAGGTCTAGCACAAAAATATCCTCAAAGTAGCTACTACTATGAGTTAAATGAGGATTTGAGTTTAAGGCCTCATGTGCTTTATAAAGGGGCTAGAGTTTATACAGAAATGACTAGCACACCGCTTCTAGCAGATGTGAGAAGCTATGAAGACCAAGCAGTATTAAATACGGGGCGAAAGCAATTCATTTACACAAGCCCATTAAAGACTTTTCAGTCTACTCAAAATACCTATAAAGACGGGTGTTTACTAGAAGCCATGAGCCATCATGAAGAAAGTCTAAGTCAAGAAGAGTTATTGCAGGTCGTTAAAGGGAGTTTCACTACTAGGCTTTTAACTCAGCAAACAGCTTTTATCGTGGTAGAAACAAATGAGCAAGAAGAAGAGTTAATGAGGCTACAAGAGGAATACTTATCTGGCAAGAAGCATTTGGAAAGTGGTGCTTTTTCTACTATGGCAGAACCGTCCCTAGTTTTATGTGCCATGGTGCTACTAGCAAGTTTAGGTTATTGCCTAAAACATAGAGGATGCTCTAGGTAAGACGTGGCTATGTACCAACTGATAGTAAAGAGGTCAATAAATATAGGGTGATTAGTAGGATAATGGTAGCCTTACTACTAGTACCATTAATAGGCTGTTTAAGTAGCAAAGAAATAGCTAATTGTTCAGCAACAAGACAGGCGACAAGAGAAAAACAACTAAAAAAGTTGGAGTAGAAAAATAAGAAGTAATCGGCTGATTTTATGCAGTTGCCTGAAATATAAACCAGCCATCCTTAACTGAAAACTGAAATACACCACCATGCTTTTCTACGATATGAGCCATACTTTTTGTGCCAAAGCCATGTCCCTGTTCTTTTGATACTGGAAACCCTTGCTGGAATAGGGGCTCTGACTGATAACGGTTGCGAATGTCAATGCACAGTTTGTTATTCTTGGAATATACTCGCAGCGTAATATAGCGTTTATTGCCATCATTTATACTTTTTGTGGCGTGTATGGCATTTTCCAAAGCGTTTGACAAGAGGGAACAAAGCTCGGTGTCACTAAAGGGAAGCGAGTCAGGCAGTTTTGCATCTATCGTCAACTGAATTTCTACTTGTTTTGCCTTGGTGGCAAAAGCAGACAGAATCAGATTAACGGTTTCATTTTCACAAAATCGCATAGGTGTGATAGCATCTATGTCGGACTGAGCAACTCTCAGATACTCTTTGATTTCCTCTATGTGTCCTGTGGAGGCCAGTCCCTGTAAAAGTGCAAAATGGTGGCGCATATCATGGCGATAGGATGCGGCATTCTGCTGTAACTGCCACAGAGAAGCAAACTCTGTCTGCGCCAGTCTAAACTGTGTATCCAGCATATCCTTTTCTCTTTGGAGGCTTGCTTGTTTTTGTGTCTCAGTGTAGTAAAGGATAACAAATATAAAATAGAAAACAGATACTGTTGAGGGCATGAACTGCACCGCCCATTCTACACCGCTGTAAAGTATATCCGTATAGACAGCGGTAATATAGTCAAACAGATAATAAAAAAGTGGTACGCCACCTAATAATAAACAAGACTTATATGACTTTTCCATTAACTTCCGGACAGATCCAGCCACATATTTTTTGAAGCAATAATAAGCCAAAAACACGGATGCAATATAAAAAATGTGGTCTGCAAGGCTACTATCTAAAGCGGCTCCTGCAAGGAAACCGAACCAGCGCGGTGCTTGACAGCAAAGATAACCGGAAAGCACGCTGACGGCGGAGATGAGCCACGGATGTCTATAGTATAAGGAGAAGATTACTATTAACGGTAGGTGGATAATCAGCGGATACAGCTTTGATGTCAAACCTAGGCCTAAAAGCCACCAGCTGGTGGTTTGAACGAAAAGAAAAATGATACAAAGTAAGCTGATGACAAGCCTGTTTTTCCTTGTAGGTTCTATTCCTGCAAAGAGAGCTGACACCACTATGCCAAAGACCAGAGAAACGCCAAATCGTAAGAGTCCTAGTATTGTCACTGCCATTTTAAGTTCCCCCCTCCATTTGATAACTCAGATATTGCTGCTTCATCTCCTTTGCTTTGCCCTGTGCAATAGGGATAGAGGAAAGGGTCTGCAAGATTATCTCGTGGTTTTTGATAATATCCACATACTGCATATTTACAAGGAAGGAACGGTGGGGCTTAATAAAACACCCATATTTCATCAGATTATCGCAGACAGCAGAAAAGGCTTCTGTACATTCGATAACCTTGCCGGAGCGCAGATGATAAAGCACATTTCTACCGATGACCTCAGCAAAAGCCAAATTGGAGATCACTATTTTTTGAATGCCTTCATTACTCTTTACGATAACCGCATCCTCATCTTTTTCCAATTTGATCTGCTCCAGCAGCTGGTCAAAGGTAAAGAACAGTTTTTCTTTTGAGATTGGCTTTAAGATGTAGTTAATGGCTTTCACGCAGTAGCTTTCTAGGGCAAATTCAGACGAGGAGGTAAAGAATAAAATCGGCGCGGTTTTGTTAAACATGCGGATTTCCTTTGCGACATCAATGCCTGTAAACCCTGGCATAATAATATCCAGACAGTATAGGTCAAACTGCTTTCCTTTTTCCAAGGCCGAAACCAGATCCAATCCGTTTGGAAAGACGGCATATTCACAGCTAAAATTTTTTGAGGTTCTATATAGGTTGATGAGCTGTACCATATTAGATAACTCATCAATATTGTCATCACAGACTGCAATCTGAAACATAAGCATTCCTCCTTTTTCCTAGGATTCTATCTCTCCAAGTTAATTTTACCATAAAAACTGAATTGTCAAAACTATGATTCGTGTCAAAAAAATCATGTTTCATATAGCAGGCGGTTTTTCACGGGAATTTCTGATAGCTTGAAGATATAAACAAAATTTGAATTGGAAGAAAAATTTCTAAAGGAGGAACAACATTATGAAAAAACGAGTTATGAGCATCTTACTCACCCTGTGCATGGTGCTGACCTTGCTACCGGTGAAGGCGTTTGCGGCCCATTCCTATAATCCCACACCAAAAGATGGCTGGTACTATCTTCGGTGTATGGGCAACTATCTCAATCTTGATGCCAATGGCAATGCAGAATTGCGCAACAAAACCAACACCCCAGGAGGAAATGCAAAGTTTCGTCTGCAATACCTAGGAAACGGCGGTCTTGGCGATGCCTATGCTTTGGAGACCATGGACGGAAGGTATTTGGGTGTGGAAAAAACATCCAACGGAACACGAATAAAGGCATTGGTGCGTGGTGCTAATAATAAGCACTTGCTAAGTTGGCAGCTCTGCGGTGAAAAGAAACCCAGTAAGGATATTTGTAGCCTTCGCCCAATGGCGAATAAAGATATGATATTAAATGCCTCTGGTCAGCAAAAAGCGGACGGAACCGCTATTATTTTATGGAAACATATAGATAAATGGGTTTGTCCGAGTGCCCCCGTCCCTGATGGGCCCGAACATAGCGAGTTCAGATTTATCCCCACGGATGCCCCTGTCGGAGCCATAGCTCCCGGTACCCCACAAACACCCGCTGACGGTTGGTACAGTCTTCGTTTTGACGTTCACGCAGCGTACAATGTTATTGATGTCATAAGAGCTAATCTAGTGGAGCTTAACAGTTGGAGCTGTGCAACGCCTTGGACTAGAGCATTTTATGTAGAAAATAAGGGAAACAATCAAATAACGCTGAGACTTGCTGACGGAAGGTATTTGGGAGTGGGTGCTGATGCCGTTTCCGATTATGGATGGAAGGTAGAAGCCGTGAAAAGCCCATTTCTTTGGAACACCTACTCTGAAAGTCTCGGTGTAGCAAGTAGCCACCGCAAGTACAGCCTACGTTCGGCATCTGACACGGGATTGATACTCAGAGCCTACACAGTAGATTATACTTTAGGAGATCCAATCACTGTGTTTAAACAGAAGGGAGCTTATGGTCGTTCTGAAGTCATTTTTTGGGAATTGAGTGGCGATGATATTCCGAAGACGTCTGGTTGGATTCCCAATCCGGTTGTGCAACCTACGCCTACAGATACCACCACCCAAGCGGTTATTCAGCCTGGCGAGACCCATGGAGGGTCAGCGTCATAGTGACTATCAGAACAGCGTAAAGCCTGTTCATATCCCAATTATATTTCATGTTAAAAAAATCATGTTTCATGTAGTGGATAATTTTTAAGAGCAGATTTTTGATAAAGTGAACCCAAGGGAATTTGTCCTATATAACTCAATAGAAAACGGAGGATTTAGAAATGAAAAAATTACTGGTACTTATAATGATACTTACAATGACACTTGGCCTTGTAGCTTGCAAAGGAGACAATATCACGCCTGCAGGGGCTACTTCCGAAACCACACAAGTCGAGGAAAAGGAATTTACAGCAGAGCAGCAAGCCCTTGCCCAGGAATTTATAAGCATGGCCGAAGAATTTGATGAAGTCGCTGACAAGGTAAATGCAAGTCCGGAGCTTTTAAGCAATGAGGAACTTGTCACTGCTATGAATGACCTTTCCAATGAAATTATCAAGGCGGATGAATACTTTGCCAGTCCGGAAACGCTCACACCTGAGGTTATGGGTGCCCTGACGGTAGCCATTGATGTAGGCCGCACATTCATCGCTGAAGCCAGTGACGCGTTAGATGAAATCGAAGATTAAGATTTCCTGATTTTAAGATAATCATGCACACAAATTACAAAATGGGCAGACAGACAAAATCGTGGTCTGTCTGCCCATTAAAAAAATAAAAAAGGAGGATTTATTATGCTACCAACTTCCATCACAATTGCCGTAATTATTGTAGCCATTGTTTTATGGATTATCTCCATCCAGCGCAGACTGGTGGTGTTGGATGAGAATATCAACAATGCCATGAACCAGATAGGGGTGCAACTTTCAGGACGCTTTGACGCCCTGATGGCTCTTTTGGATTTGACAAAGGGCTATGCCAAGCACGAAAGTGAAACACTGATTGAGACAATCAAATCAAGAAGAATCATCATTATGGCAAAATCAACACCAGATGATGTGATGCATCAGGAAGGGATTATTTCCGAAGCCTTGGGCAGGATTGCCATGGTAAAGGAGCAATATCCAGAGCTAAAGGCAAATCAGGCCTATATCAAAACCATGGATGCGGTGCAGACCTTTGAAAATATGGTGCGCACCAGCTGCCTGATCTACAACGACAGTGTAACCAAGCTGAGCCGTGAAATCCGAATGTTCCCAGTTTCCATCATTGCCGGAATGCTAGGCTTTCAGCAAAGAGAGTATCTCGTGGAACAGGCTGATAAGGTGGATATGCTCAGCATGAAATGAGGTACTCTATGTGCAAAAAAGTGAACTTTCCACCTACGGCATCGGCTATAAACAGTCCAATACGGCATTTACGGACATTGTAGGCCATTGGGCAAAGGAAGATATTGAGTTTGTGGTAAGCCGTGGATTATTCAGCGGCACTTCCAACACTATCTTCAGCCCGAACACCGCCATGACAAGAGGAAACTGTGAAGCAGATACAGATGGCAGGCATAATCAGAGGTAAAAAAGGCAATCTCTTCGACCAGCAGGGTACAGCCATAGGAGCTGAGGTAGCCGCGGCATTGCGTTGCTTTGTAGAGCTAGCAATTTCCAGTGACACAGCGCAGGACTGGATGATGAACTCTACAATTTAATCTTGCAAAATAAAAAAGTCAGCATTTATAGCATTTTGCCAAAGTGCCGTGAACTACACTCCTTGCCCTATATTTTCAAGGAAAATGCATATGGAGCTGGAGAGAGAAACTGGTATCAAGCAGCAAACTATTAGCTACCACGACCGTCAGATTGTACTCAAACTTAAGAGTTAATTAGGTTACAAGAAGAATACTTATCTGGCAAAAAGCATTTGGAAGGTGATACTTTTTCTACTATGGCAGAACCGTCCCTAGTTTTATGTGCCATGGTGCTACTAGCAAGTTTAGGTTATTTCCAAAAACATAGTGGATGCTCTAGATAATGGATGAAATAATAAGAGGCATAGTTATTATAGGAGGAAAGTGGTCTCATATAGTGGCTATGTCTTTTATTGTGAAATTAATTGATGGTTGCAAATATTGTAAATATTACATTGAAAAGACTAGCAAATAATAGTATAATTTACCGGATAATAATTACTAACTGTAGCGGAAATGGAGGAAAAGGTGATGATAAAGAATATTAAAGTAAAAACTAAAATGATTATCTTGAATGTTTTAGTATTAATTACGATTATTTTGACAGCAGGCTACTCACTTTTAGAGTTACATATAAGTAATAGGGTTTCCTTAGATGTATTAGAGAAATCCATTAGAGAAAAGTATGATGATAATATTCAAAAGCAAGTTACAGGAGTAGTGACTTTATTAGATCATATTTATAAGCAATATGAGGCAGGAGAATATACCTTAGAAGAAGCTAAGACTTTAGGAGCAGATTTAGTTAGAGACATGAGATATGGTAATGGTGGGTATTTCTGGATTGATACTGTTGAAGGTGTGAATGTCGTGTTACTCGGATCTGATACTGAGGGTACCAATCGTTATGATGCAAAGGATGTTAATGGTTTTGAGTATATGAAAGCCATCATTAATGCAGGACTAGGTGAGTATGGTGGTTATGTGAATTATCATTTTCCTAGAGAAGGAGAGACTGAGCCGAGTCCAAAACGTTCTTATAGCATTTCATTTGAACCTTTTAACTGGGTAGTAGGAACAGGTGATTACACTGATGACATTGACCAGTTAGTTCAAAAGTATGCTGATCAAATCCATAATAAGGAGAGGCAAACAAGAAATATGCTATTTGCGGGTGCACTCCTTATGATCATCCTTGTGGGTAGTATTACTATGAGTATCACTACAGGTATTTTAAAAGTATTAAAAATTACTAAAGAACAACTGGGTAAATGGGGCAAGGGTGATTTTACAACTGAATTACCTCAGCGTTTTTTAGAACGTAAAGATGATTTTGGAGAATTAGCTGCGGCTATGGAAGAAATGAGAAATGCAATAAAATTACTCGTTGGTAGAGTTAAAGGTGAAGCCATAGGTATAGGAGAAGTAGTTCAAGAGGTGAATAAAAAGGTAGTCGTACTTAATGGTGAGATAGAAGAGATTGCTTCTACTACTGAGGAATTAGCAGCAGGAATGGAAGAAACAGCAGCTTCCTCAGAAGAAATGGCCGCTACCTCTCGTGAGATTCAGCATGCAGTTAAGAGTATTTCCGAAAAATCGCAGGAAGGTGCTGAACAAGCAGAAAAAATTAGTGAACGTGCAGCAACTATTAAGCTAGAAACACAAAAAGCAAAAGAAAAATCTGCAATGATTCATCATGAAATACGAGACAAGCTTAATGAGGCGTTAAAGAATGCGCAAGTTGTGGAACAGATTCAAACACTTTCGGATTCTATTATGAATATTACCGCACAGACGAACCTTTTAGCGCTTAATGCATCTATAGAAGCAGCTAGAGCAGGTGAAGCAGGAAAAGGATTCTCTGTAGTAGCTTCTGAGATTACTAATCTAGCGAATCAGTCTAAAAGTACGGTTATTCAGATTCAAGAGATTACGGAGCAGGTAATGAATGCGGTTAATAATCTAGCTAACAACTCAAAAGAATTACTAGAATATGTAGGTACAGATGTTTCTAAGGACTATGAAACATTCCTAGAGGTAGCAGATACTTATAGTGCAGATGCTAATTATGTAGATGATCTAGTAACTGATTTCAGCTCTACAGCAGAGGAGCTATTAGCTTCTATTGACAACATTATGTTGGCTATTGATGAAGTAGCAAAAGCAGCTACAGAAGGTGCAATGGGTACAACGAATATAGCTGAGAAGAATACCAATATTATGACTACATCTAGTGAAGTAGTTGCAGGTGTTCAAGATTCTATGAAAAGTAGTCTGGTACTACAAGAAGAAATTTCTAAATTTACAGTGTAATTGAGCTGCTTAAAGTCGAAGCATTAATAGGAATAGCTAAGGACGCGGTAACCTAGTAGGTAGGGGTTGCCGCTTTTCTTTTATAGTAAAAGGGACATACCATGTTTCAAAATAATCTGTCATAAGACCGGAGTCATTATCAAGATTGAGAAGGCATACTGAGAATCTAATACGATAGTTTCCCTCTTTGATGAGATTATAGCGAAGGGTATTTAGATTCATGGTATCCTTTAGATAGAGAGTGTAAGGATGACGAGTAGAATTGGCTTCTATGTCACCATTAAAGGTTGAAACCCAGTTGCCATTGTCATTATATTCGATATCAAAAACATTACTTACACCAAAAGGATCTTCGTAGAAGTATTTAATAGTTAAGATAGGGTCAGGTTCATATGTATTTTTTTCTAAGGTAAGTTCCCCTTTAATAGGCTGCCTACTAGGTTCTTTGTCTACTAGTTTAAACTCATAGTAGGTTTCATAAGCTTCTTTTGTAGCACGGTTAAAGAAAGGTTTAACAATGCGATAAGTACCTGCTTCTTGAAGGGGATACCAAGCTAGGTCTAGATTAATAGATTCTCTGCCAGTCTGAGTCTCTTTATAAAATTCACCAAAGCCATTGTTAGCTTGTACAAGAGGCCCCAAGGGCTCTACTACATACCATTCATTATTAATTAATTTTTCTAAGTGACACTGAAAGCCAGAAATATAGTTATTTTCTGTATCCACCACCATAAAGTCAGCACGTATAAGACCTGTCCCCACGGGATATTCATCATTAGTACCTTCTAATTCACTATAGCCCACAGCTAGTTTAGAACCATCAGCAAATTCCCCAGTATAGTCGTTAAGGGCTTTCCAAGACTCCTTCTCTGGATCTATATAAGGTGCAGTTTCGTAATAAGTATCATCATTATAGTCTCTTTCACAAGCTGTAGCAAAGAGACAACAAGCTATTAATAAAGAAAATTTTAATAAATGATGCATAGCATACATCCTTTCGAGTGTTATAATAGTTTTATTCAGAAAATTATAAAAATATTATAACATACATAGAACAGCAATACCTATGTAAATATAAAAGAGAAAATAAGCCGAAATAAAGTAAGGTATTAAAGAGGATGGACATATGGCAACTGTTGTAGGGTATGATGTAGATGTTAAGACAATGAAAGTGACGTCAATGCCTTAGAAGGAGTCAATCAAAGATGAAAAGAGGCTGTAACATGGGTGAAGTAGTAAGACGAGGCTATGTACCAAGTGATAGCAAAGAGTTTAATGAAGCAGCACTTCAAATATTAAATAATGCGGGGGAAGATTTATATTACTTGCTAAATAGAAATTATAAGATTAAGGGAGCTTCTACTTTTATAGGCAATCATTATATGCTGAGTGAAAGGCAGCGTTTAGCTCTTGTGAGAGCTATATCCTCGCAGGTAGATTTAGAGATAAGAAAGATGAAGGAATGCCAGAGTCCTATAGAAGAAGTGAATATAGATGGCTTTAACACCATTATTACCTTAGAAGTAGCTTTGTCAGGGTCGCTTTTAGTAAAGGGGATGGATGGGACCATTAGAGATTTAGCAGGCTTAAGGGGAACCTATAGACTTATTGATAAAACTAGGATAGCCATTCAGTATTTATTGGAGACATTGGAGGAGAAAGGGATTAAGAAAGCTCATATTTTCTTAGATGCGCCAGTATCTAATTCGGGGAGACTTAAGCAGCTGATTTTAGAAATGAGTGAGGCATATCCGCTAGAAGTAAGGGTAGAAGTGATTAATGAAGTAGATGCAGTGCTTTCAGGGTTAAAAGGAGTTGTGAGTAGTGATGCTATTATTTTAAATAAGTGTGAAAGCTGGATCAATCTCAATGCGTCCATTATTGAAGAGAAGATACCAAGTAGTTGGTGCATAGACTTTTGTAACTAGAGATAAGGGAAGAATTACTTTCGATATTACAAAAGGTCCTCGTGCCACTCAAGTAGAAAACGTTACAAAAGCATAATCATTAAAAGTGATTAGGATAAAGCTGTTGTGGTAGTGATTGGAAGATTATTACTGCAACAGCTTTTTACATGTTTAGAAATATAGGCATTTATTGCATGAGGCTATATAGCGTGTCATGGTTAGTGTTGCCATGTACTATTAAGTTAGGTATACTATTTTTGTCGTTTAATTATTATTTTTATCATTTAACGATAGAACGATTATACCTAAATATAAATCTTAAATAGATGGAGTAGGGCTTAGGATAATCAAAAGGAGACCAAGATGGAAGAAAAAGTGAAGATAGATATACCCAAATATCAGCAAATTGCAGTAGATCTTGCTTTTAAAATTGTGAAGCAGCAATATAAAGTTGGGGAAAAAATATATGCAAGATCCTCTATAGCGAGTCAGTATGGCGTATCACCAGAAACAGCAAGACGTGCCATTTGTGTTTTAGCTGATTTGGATATTGTAGATAGTACAAAGGGCAGTGGCGTGGTTATCAAATCTTATGAAAATGCAGTACAATTTGTTAAACAGTACCAAGAAGTACATACCATTAATGATCTCAAAAAAGAAATCATGAACGATATCAATCGTCAAAAAAAAGAGGTTGAAATACTGTATGCTCATCTATCGGAGCTGATTGATAAAACAGATCGTTTTCGTGCAATCAATCCATTTGTACCTTTTGAGCTTGAGATTACAGAAGATACACCTTATCTGAATCAATCAATAGCAGATATTAACTTTTGGCACAACACAAGCGCTACGATTATAGGCATTAAAAGAGGAGATAGACTGCTTATGTCACCTGGGCCCTATGCAACTCTATGTAATGGAGATATATATTATTTTGTAGGGGATGAGGACGCCCTAGAGAAGGTTCGCATATTTTTATATCCTCATAAAATATAATAAAAAGCACACTTTAGTCACTTGTGACAAGGTGTGCTTTTTTTGTGAATTAAGTAAAGTTTTTTGACAAAAGTAACAACTTCATGTTATCATAAAGTTGTTACTTTGAAAGGGGGATGTAAATGATAAAATTTGAAAATGTAACTAAAAAGTTTAAAGATACAAAAGTGCTTTCTGATATTTCACTAGAAATTGAAAGAGGACAGCTGGTGGTACTTATCGGAGCCAGTGGTTGCGGGAAGACAACTACGCTTAAGATGATTAATAGGCTTATAAAGCCAACAACGGGGAAAATCTTGATTGATAATAAAGATATTAGTATGGAAGATGTTATTAAGCTAAGAAGAAATATAGGTTATGTCATTCAACAAACAGGCTTATTTCCCCATATGACTATCAAGGAGAATATTGAGATTATACCAAGAGTAGAAAGGAAGGATTCGAAAGAAATCACTCAGAAAACTTATGAGTTAATGGAGATGGTGGGTTTAGAGTGTGAAACCTTTTTACATAGATATCCTACAGAGCTCAGTGGAGGGCAACAACAAAGAGTTGGGGTTGCTAGAGCATTTGCAACAGATCCAGATATTATATTAATGGATGAGCCTTTTTCTGCATTAGACCCTATTACAAGAAATGGCTTGCAAGATGAGCTTGTACAGTTGCAGTCCAAGCTTCGTAAGACAATCGTGTTCGTAACCCATGATATGGATGAGGCTATTAAGATAGCAGATAAGATTTGTATTATGGATAAAGGTAAAATTGTACAGTATGATACACCAGAGAATATCCTTAAAAGTCCAGCAAATGATTTTGTATCTGAGTTTGTAGGCAAAAATAGAATTTGGGCTTCACCTGAGCTTATTAAGGCTCAAGATATCATGCTAGATACACCTGTAACTTGTGATGAAAAGGATACCGTTTTTAGGTGTATAGAGAAGATGAAGTCACGAAAAGTAGATAGCCTCATGGTGATTGATTCAAAGATAAAAACTTTAAAAGGGATTATTAATACTAATCAACTTAGACTTATAAAGGATCAGTCTAGAAGCATTGAGTCCATTGTGAAGACCGACTATTTATCAATAAATTGCGAAGACAACATGATTGATGTTTTAACAATGATAAATGAAAATAATCTTTCAACCGTTCCTGTGATTAATCAAGATAAAAAACTTTGTGGTGTGATTACAAGAAGTAGTTTAGTAACAACACTTAGTAGGCAATACATAGAGGAGGGGGAGTAAGATGAACTTTTTTGAATATATCTCATCGAGTAGTAGTCAAATCATAGAATTACTAGTGGAACATATCAAGCTCACTACTTTATCAGTTGGGTTTGCCATATTAATAGGTGTTCCATTAGGCATATTAATCTGCTATATCAAGAAACTTAATAAACCTATACTAGGTATTGCAAACGTTATACAAGCTATACCCAGTATGGCACTCTTAGGATTTGCAATTCCTTTCTTAGGCATTGGCACATTACCAGCCATAGTGACAGTAGTGCTCTATTCTTTATTACCTATCATAAAAAATACTTATACGGGAATTAATAGTATCCCACCTCAAACCATAGAGTCAGCAAGAGGTATTGGTCTGACAAAACTTCAAATATTATTTAAAGTACAAATCCCATTAGCGCTTCCTGTTATAATGGCAGGCGTAAGAATTTCAGCTGTAACAGCAGTAGGATTAATGACAATGGCAGCCTTTATTGGTGCAGGTGGACTTGGCTATCTTGTATTTTCAGGTATTAGAACGGTCAATAATAATCAGATTTTAGCAGGTGCAATACCAGCGTGCTTACTTGCACTTTTAGTAGACTTCTTAGTAGCAACTGTTGAAAAGCTTGTAACACCCATTAGTTTACAAAAGGTAGATGCGGCCAAGAGTAGACTTTCAAAGTTATATTATAAAGTGATTTGTGTGGTAGTAGCAGCGATGCTTGTAATATTATTTTTATTTAGTACAATAGCAGCACCTAAGAAGGGTAACAAAATCATTACAATTGGCACAAAGGATTTTACTGAACAAATGATCTTAGGACATATGGTAGCTGATTTAATTGAAGATAGGACAGATATTACGGTGGAGCGTAAGATTAATCTAGGTGGAACACAAGTGTGTTTTAGTGCACTAACAAGTAATGCTATTGATATGTATATTGAATATAGTGGAACAGCTTATGGAGATACCCTAGGCAATCCGCCTATTAGTGATATGAAAGAGGTATACGCTACGGTTAAAAGAGATTTTAAAGAGTTATATAATATAGAAGTTTTAAAACAGATGAACTTTAATAATACCTATGCTTTAGCTGTAACAAAGGAGGTTGCTAATGAGTATAACCTTAAAAAGATTAGTGATCTTAGCCAATATAGCGGCCAATTGGTATCAGGAACAACCTTAGAGTTTCTTAATAGAGAAGATGGTATGATGGGATTAACTAAGAGGTATAATCTGAAATTTAAAGAATCCATCGGATTAGATGGCTCTCCTAGATATATAGCTTTGATGAATAAAGAAGTTGATGTGGTTGATGCCTTTTCAACAGATGGCTTATTAAAGAAATTTGACCTAGTTGTACTAGAAGATGATAAAGACTTCTTCCCACCCTATTATGCTATACCTATTGTACGTGATGAGACTATAGAGCGTTATCCAGAGATTGTAGACATTTTGGATGAATTAGGTGGCTACCTTAATAATGAAACAATGATCAATCTGAATTATCAGGTAGATGAATTGCAAATAGAACCAGAGGTAGTTGCAAGACAATTTTTAGTGGACAATAATCTTATTGATTAGATAGAAGAAGTTACAAAAATGCCCTATGTTATCATAGGGCATTTTTGCAAAGCTGCTCGCAAGCACCTTTTATAATAAATCTTAGAGCTGGCTCATAATATGCTTCATCTACTATAGATCTTCTAGGAGCTAAATAAATAATAGAATGTACAACGGAAAGAATGAGGTTAGGGTCTAAGTTAAATTGAATACCGGAGTCTTTAATAATTTGATTAATTAAAGAGGCTTCTTCATCAAGATGCTGTTTTATAAAACCCGGAGGTAGTTTTCGTATCAGATAATCAAGTTCATGCTCCATAAAATGAAGTAAGTTGGAGGATTCTAGAACCTGACAAGCATAAAATAGAGCTTCTTCTAAACGTTCAGAGGGACTAAGATCCATTCTCGTTTTTAGGATAGTTATGGCATGGTCATAAATTTCCGTTTCGATTTCATGAATCGCTTCGAAAAAGAGCATTTCTTTGCTTTCGTAGAATTTATAAAAGGCACCTTTGGAAATAGAAGCACCTGCAACCAGTTGATCTACAGTGGTTTTTTTGACTCCGTATTTAGTAAGGCATTCTTTAGCACAAGCTTTAAGCTGCTTATGGATAATCTGTATTTCATTTTCTGAAAAAGCTGTGGCCATATGAACTCCTCTTTTCCTAATATAAAATAGTGAAAATTTTTTTGAATCTTAATATAAATAGTAACACCATATGAAAACAAGTGTCAATAACTGACAATAATATCAGCAGAAAGGCCTGCTTTAAGGTGTTTAGAACCCTCTGTTACTTGAATATGGGCTTCTACAACAGTATCACCATCTTTTAGTGTAGCGCAGCCTGCTATTTGAGAAATAGTGCCAGCAAGTACAGGCTGTGAATCCGTATGTCCAGCTAGAGAAATGGAAACAGGTTGACCTTCTTTGACTAAGCTTAAAGATTCCTCAGGAATATCAGCTAAAATATAAAGAGAATCTTGAGAGAGCAGCTTACCAAGGATGCCATTAGTACTAGATAGATCACTGCCATTCATAACGGCAATGTCATAAACCACCATATCATTAACAGGGGCAATGATGGTATTTTCTCTTAGATAAGGTTCATCTAGCTTACTTTTCATGTTACTAATGGTTTCTTCAAGAAGTGCTATTTGAACACGAAGCTTTTCAAGACTAGTAGATTTTTCTTGGTCAGTATTACTTATTTGAGATCTAAGACTCTTAAGCTCATTAGATAAGGTGTTTACTTCTAATGTGCGTGCATCTTTTATTTGCTTTATGGCAGAAGAAGTAGCTTCTATTTTTTGCAGGATAGCCTTATAAGCTTGCTCACTGGCCTCTAATTCCTGCTGAGCAAGAAGCCCATTTGTAAAAAGCTCTTGATTAGTCTCATATAAGCTTTTAGCGGTAGTAGCCTCTTTTTCCAAAAGCTCTAATTCACTTTCCAGAGGAATAATTTCAGGGTCACTGTCTTGTTGGAGATACTTCTTCTTTAAAGCTAGATTTTCGGAAGTAGCATCATACTGGGGCAGCTGAGGGTTTAGGCTTTGCTCTAGATTTTTTAATTGAATTTGTGCTTCCTCTAGTTCTTTTTCCTTAGAACTAATTTGAAGGAGGTAATCAGAGAAATCCAAGGTAAATAGGATATCATCCTTTTGAAGGATGTCACCATTTTTCACATGGACAGCAGTTATCTTAGCCGGAAAATCTAAGGTGATAAGCTGAGGATTATCAGCAGTAACATCTCCATATAGGACAAGTGAAGCAGGGGGAGCAGCTACTTCTACAGAGGTGGGTTCAGCAGTATTGCAACCGGAAAGAAGTAGCAAGCTACTAAGTACTAAAAGAAAAAGTTTATTAAGTTTCATAGTTAAAGCCTCCTATTCTCTATTTTTAAGCGCCTCAGTAAGGCTGATTTGATTAAGATTATTTTTAAGTAGTAGGGTGGTAAAGGCGTAGCTCAGTGTCATCATGACAAAACCTAATACATAAGAAAAAGGATTTAAGCTAGGCAAGATGTATTGGTCCATGGACTCAAAGATACTATCAAAGAATAGTTTGGTGAGATTGTAGCTAGCAGGGATAGCAAGTAGATAGCCTATTAATAAGAAGCAGTAATTACCTTTTAGATAAAGAGCGGATACTTCCTTGGGATGATAACCGAATATTTTCACCATAGAGATATTTACCTTACCTTTATCAATCATCATCTTCATTAGCATGTAGATCACCACAATGAGGATGATACTGGCAACTACGATGATAATGCTAGTAAAGACGGTAATAAGCATGGTGAAATTTTTCATACCATCTACCATTTTCTGCTTATTGGTTTCGCTTAGTACTTTAGTATCCTTTATGTTTAGAGGACTATAAGTCATGAGAGCATTGGAGCTATTTTGATGTAGGCCTAAGATATGGTGATAATTAGGCAGCGATGTATATAAGTATAGACCATAATCATAAGGAGCCAGTCCCTTTACACAGACCTGATAGGTTTTATCACTATCTTGGTCATCATAAAGGGTGAGGGTATCGCCTACTTGAATACCAAATTTGTAATAAACGCTAGGGGAAATCAGTATCTCATGCTGGCCTAAAGTCTGTAACTCAGGCATGTTGAAGAAAGCACTTTGAGGGTTAATGCCTTGCAAAGTAAGGTTTTTGTTTACTCCCTTATAATTGAATTTCACATTGTATAGCGCGGTAAGCTCACCTTGCTGACTGTATTTGTGTAAATCCTTTGGACTATAAAAAGTATAAAGATTGTCATAGGGAATAGAGTTGGGGAGTTCATTCATATAATCCACGCAAGAATCCTTCATGTACAACCCTGTAAATAGGATAAACATAGAGAGAGTAGCGCCTAAGAATAAAGCTAAGATACTTCCAAACTCTCTCATCATAGATTTCAAGCGAAAGCGTTTAAAGAAGGAAAGACTTCCAAAGGAGAAAAGCTTTTCGACCCGTGACACTTTCATATTGGAATGACTGCCTCTCAGAAGTGAAAGAGGTGTTTGCTGCAGGGCTTTTCTAACATAGATAAAGGTGATACCCAAAGTAAGAGCAATAGGTAAGATAATGCCTATTACCACCAAATACCAGGGTGTAACCAGGATCACATGAGGAACTGTATACTGACTTGATTGAAGGATAAGTAAAGGGCCAGATATAACAAGGCCTAGTAAATAACCAATAACAGCGCCTATTACAACCAAGAGGGTAGGAAGCATTAAATAGTAGCTTAAAAGTTCCCTGGCATTGATGCCTTGAGCATAGAGAATACCAATGATTTGACTTTCACTTTGGATGGTATTACGTATGGAAATAGAAATAATAAAACCAATGATACAAAGCAGTAAGACGCCTATAATCAGTGAGATAAGGCTAGGTGCACTGGCATCATTATAAACAGTAGTCATACGGCTATTATCTTTGCGTTCTAGAAAAGAAACTAAAGAAAGATTTTTTTGAAGGTAATTTTTAAATGATGTCGTATCTTTGGAGGTAGTTTGATAACTGTATAAGGTTGCTTCTGCATTCTTTTGTTTGACGCGTTCATAGCCATCAGGCGCTAAGTAAGCTATGCCAAAACTATTTGCCATCCCCATAAAGTCCCCGGGATTTTTTAAAGTATAGACATAATCGGGAGATATACCATAGCCACTGATTCTAAAGGAGGCACCTGATAAGGTAATAGAGTCACCTATTTGATACCCTAAGGCTTCAGCAAATTTAGAGTCTAGGAGAATTTCCTCTGAAGAAGAAGGAAAGATACCATCTAATAGTGCCACTTGATTAATAGAACGGTCCAGAGAAAAGACCCGAAGAATAGGTTCATTAGGAAGGGTTTTTATCTTGACATCTGTCAATAGGACCTCTTCTAAGGTAAGCTGAAAGCGGTTTTCTAAGGTGCGTATTTGTTTAGCTGAGAGTGGACTTTCTAAGGTGAATTCTCCATCTTCAGCATGGTAGTCCATATAGAACTTATCTACTGCCAGGATATAGCTGGTAGATGAACGATTAAAGCCTATAATGACCATGCTGCTTAATATAATAAGTAAAATAAAGCTTAGATTTTTGATTCTATTTGCTTTAAAATCGCGTAGCATTCTTTTAAAATTCAAGGCTAGTACCTCCTTACCAGTCAATTTCCGCTATGGTTTTTCTCGTTTGATTCAGCTCATTACTTAAAATCTTCCCATCCTTGATACGAATGGTTCGATGGGACATAGCCTGAAAGGCATCATTATGGGTAATCATCAAGATCGTTGTATGATAATTACGATTGATTTCTTCAAAAAGTGCTAAAACCTCTTTGGAGGTTTTGTAATCAAGGGCACCAGTTGGTTCATCACATAAGAGCAGCTTTGGATTCTTCACTAAAGCTCTAGCAATAGCCACACGTTGCTGTTGACCACCAGAAAGCTGAGAAGGAAATTTGTGTGTTTGTTCAGTAAGGCCTACTTTAGTAAGTAATTCATCTATGTCTAGAGGCTCTTTTCCCAAGTGAGAGCAGATTTCTACGTTTTCTCTCACTGTTAGATTGGGAATAAGATTGTAAAACTGAAAGACAAATCCTACAGTATCCCTGCGGTAAAGGCCAAGCGCCTTAGGTGAGAGTGTAGAAATTTCCTTACCTTCTACTTTGAGACTTCCAGAGGTGGCGGATTCTAGTCCACCTACAATATTCATTAAAGTAGACTTGCCAGAACCAGAAGGCCCTAAGATAACAGCTACTTCACCTTGGTGAATATGAAAAGAGACATGATCCATTGCGTTAAAGTTACCAGCTCCGGTTTCATAAGTTTTCACTAAATCAGTTACTTCTAAAAACATAAAAGCCCTCCTCACTGTATGACTAAAAATATAATTATAGTCATATGGTATGACTTTGACGGCAGAATGTCAATAATAATATAAAAATTTTAAATAAAAATTAAAATGGCAATTGACTCTTACACTGTGGTATACTTTATACTCAAATTGAGCTCAAAAACACATATATGTGAGGTAAAAATAAATGTTAAAAATAGGGGAGTTTTCAAAGTTATCAAGGATTAGTATTCGTATGCTTAGGCACTATGATGAGATAGGACTTTTGATGCCTGAGATGATAGATGATTTCACAGGCTATCGTTATTATAGTGAGGCGCAGCTGCCCGTAGTGAATCGTATTACAGCGCTGAAAGATATGGGCTTTAGTCTAGCTATGATTGCTGAGATATTAGAAAGCTACACAGATCAAGAAGCACTTAAGAAATATCTCATCATTAAACAGCGTGAAGTGTGTGAGAAGCAGGAAGAAGTGGGTAGAATGCTAAGACTCCTTGAAACGACTATCAACCGATTAGGAAAGGATGAAGCAGTTATGAAATATAATGTTACTTTAAAAGAGTTACCAAAACGAACAGTAGCAAGTGTAAGACAAGTGATTCCATCTTATAAGGCAGAAGGTATGCTTTGGGGAATCCTTATGGAGGAATGTGGACCGCTTAATGTGCAAGCAGATGACCCTTGTTATACCCTTGCAATCTTCCATGATGCTGAGCATAAGGAAAGTAATGTAGATGTAGAGATACAAAAATCAGTAAAAGGAAATTACTCTAATACTGAACATGTCATCTTTAAAACAGTAGAGCCTATTTTAATGGCATCAGCTACTTATAAAGGAAGCTATGACCAGATAAATGAAGTCAATGAAGCCGTAGCTAATTGGGTGAGGGATAATGACTATGCCTTTGATGGTGTATCATTTTGTATTTATCATGTAAGCCCATATGAAACACAAAATCCAGATGAGTTAGTAACAGAAGTGTGTTATCCAGTTAGAAAAAAATAAATAATATTCAGCTAGTTAGATAGGTATGAGAGAAAGCGGCAACCAAGTATATGTGATACAAGGTGCCGCTTTTTTGTTAAAAACCCCTTGCTTATTTAGTATTTATGGTGAACTATTTTAAAAAACAATATTAATCTTTGATTTAAGATTGTTTTAAGGTTTCCGAAATATAATTCTATTGCATTAATAATACACTTAAATGAAGGGGACATATATGAAGAAAATAGCAACTAAGATTATGAGTCTATCGTTACTTAATACCGTGGTGATTGCAGTGATTAATGTAGGTGTTTCTATCTATATGAATAATAATAGGAATAACACTATGGATATGATGACATCGAATCCACCAGGACAAGCTGGAGAAAATATAGGACAGGGAATGAAAAAATTAACTTCTTTGATGCCAACTCCTATTTTAATAGGTCTAATCGTATCTCTAATCATAGGAGCTGTGGTAGCGTACATATTAGGCCGCTCCATTGCTAAACCTATTACGCAAATTACCGAGGTGTCTAAGCAAATGGCACAGCTTGATTTAACTAAAAAAGATATTTTAGAAGCGCTTGCAAAGCGCCAAGATGAAAATGGTATCTTAGCTAAAGCATTAGGAAATACTACTGAGGCCTTTAAAAATATTATTCAAAAACTACAACATACAGCAGGAGTCCTCAATACCCAGGCTCATGATATAGGAGAGAGGGCACAGGAAAATGCTACAACTATTACACAAATGTCTGCTGCCATTAATGAGGTAGCATCAGGAAATAGCACTCAAGCTCAGATTATTCAAGATATCAATCAAACCCTTCTAGAGGTGGCAGCCTTGATTGATCAGGTCACAAAAGAAACCTCAAGCTCAGCAGAGGGTGCAAGTCAATCCTTAAAGATTATAGAAGAAGGAGAAATGGCTGTTAAGAAGCAAGAAGATAAGATGAAAGAACATGTAGCTTTATCAGGTGAACTAAATGAGTCCATGGAAGCATTAAAAAGTATGATAGAAGAAGTAGCAAGCACCATGGAGGTTATTACAGCTATTGCTAATCAAACCAATTTACTTGCACTAAATGCTGCTATTGAAGCAGCTAGAGCAGGAGAAGCAGGAAAAGGCTTTGCAGTGGTAGCAGCAGAGATTAGAAGCCTGGCAGAAGAGTCAGAAAAAGCTTCAAAAAATATTGTTGCAGTGATAGAAAAAACAACAGATAAGGCTAGTCAGGTAGTAGAAAACATAGGATTATCTCATGCACTTGTGAAAGAGCAAGAGGATTGTGTAGTGATTACAGAAAGAGCCTTTAGTGATATCAAAGCTTGTTATGAGGACATGGTCTTAGGCCTTAAAAAAACAGCTAATGGGATGCAAAAGGTAAATGAAAATTCTCAAAGCATTTCTAATCGTACACGAAATATGGCAAAGGTAGCTGAAGAATCGGCAGCAAGCATGCAAGAAGTAGCAGCGGCAGGACAAGACCAACTCAAAGGTATAGAAAAAATGGAGATATCTTCAAAACAACTAGCAGCAATAGCAGAGCAATTAGATAGTGCTATAGGAGAATTCAAAATTGCTTGATGCGCTTTAACAAAGCACTCTGGAAGGAAAAGTTTTCTTTCGGAGTGCTTTGTTTTTGTAAAATAATAAATAGTTAGAAAATTAGTGCAAATTTGATGCTCTTGTAATAAAATGGGTTTATAGTAGTTACATAACCTATAAGAGGAGAGATAATAGATATGAAATTAAATAAAAGAGTAGCAAGTGTTTTAGCAACGAGTATAGTGTTTACTGGACAATTATCTTGTTTATATGCTAAGACGTATAGTCCTGCAAACTATACAGTATTAGCTCTGGCAAGTACCGAAGGAAATAGCACAACGCCTGGGGCTATAGAGGTAGTGGATAAAGTGGCACCTCAATTTAATAGTGCATGGACTGAAGAAAAGGATGGAAAGACTTATCTCATGATTTCACTTAATGATCCTAGTGGCGTGAATTATGTACAAGTAGGTGACAAGTATGCCACATTAGTTAGTGGAGATGCTGTATCAGGCACATATAAGTGTGAGGTGATATCAAGTGGGACTTATAACATTAACTTTCAAGATAAGTTAGGGAACTTTGGAAGTACATCTTATAAAGTGACAGTCAAGGATACAACGAGTCCGACAGTAGATGTCTGGCAGTCGACTAGAAATAGCAAATACTATTTGGTGATAAGAGCATCTGATAATGGCAAGATTACCAAAGTAACTGTAGATGGTACACGCATTACCTTTGATGAAAGTGGAGATAGCAGAGAATATGAAGTGACTAAAGCAGGGGAGTACACAGTAGTTGTAACGGATAATGATGGTAATGAGACCACTAAGAAGTATAAAGTAAGTATCAATGCCAATAAGCCTACCTTAAAGGTGACTAAAGAATATAAGGATAAGAAGTGGTATCTCATCATTAAGGGGGAGCCTACCAATAGCAACAAACTTAGCACATTAACTGTAAATAGCACGAAAGTTACTATTGCTGCTAAAGGCGGCGAAGTAACATATGAAGTTACTAAGTCAGGAACCTATAAAGTTGTCTTACAAGATGACCTTAACATGGAAAGCACAGATAGTATCTATGTCGATGTTAATGAAATAATTGATAAGGAAAAGCCAACCTTAGTACTTTCACAAAGCAAAACAATAAGTGGCACAGATCTTGTAATAACAACGAAGGACAATGACCAGATTACAGAGCTTACTGTTAATGGCAAGGCAGTAAGTATAGCAACGGGTGGCGGTACTGTAAACTATCCTGTTACACAAGCAGGTAATTACCTAGTGAGTGTCAAAGATAGAGCTGGTAACAAAGAGGAAAAGTCAATTTATATTGCTATAGAGAATAAAGTACAACAGGTGGTTAAATTTAGACTTAATGAGAGAAATTGGACTAAGGATGGTGCGATACAATCTCCAATGGTTACACCACCAGCTATAATTGGTCAAAGAACGTATTTACCTCTTCGCCAAACAGCTTATGCTTTAGGTATCAACGAGAATCAAATTACTTGGGATTCAAAAAACAAGGAAGCAACCATTATTGATGGCAGTGATGTGATCAAGGTGAAGCTAAACTCCAATATAATGACCATAGGTAGCCAAACAATTGTAATGGACGGCACAGCTGTTTCACAAAACAATCATATTTTGCTTCCTATTTCTCAAATTGCTAAGGCCTTTAAATCTAAAGGAGTAACTGTAGATTGGGATAATAATAAAAAAGAAGCAACTATTACTAGGACAAATTAAAAAAACAAAAATAGCGATTACTTTGTATCAGAAGCTACTTAGTAATCGCTTAAAATTATCATAAAAGAAGTTTTACTAGGTTAATTTCCTATTGAGAATGACTGCCTAAGTCAGAAGTGGGGAGGAATAAAATGCAGTGTAAAGCTAGTAGCAAGGAAAAGGATGGAGGGAATAGGTTTTATGTTTTTATGACTTTGCTCGTTCTCATAGGCCTAGGTTTAAGCGTAGGAATTATTTTCTATAAGGGAATGGATGCCACAGTAGGTACAGGGTTTGAGGAAAACTATGAATTAAATGCAATGGTTGGATTCGAGTATACAAACTGGAACACGCCAGGGGTTGGAAATTTATACATAAAGAACATAGGGGAAGAAAAGCAATTAATAGCTAAACAGATAGGCAGTGAACAATATGTATACTCAGCTATTAGTGGAACTTTAGCCTACGTAGATCATACGAATAATCTATATATTGCTAAACAAGGAGTAGCAGCTATTCAAATAAGTAAGAATGTAAGTGGCGATGGGCTTAGCTTTAGTAAAAGTGGTAAGTACTTATTTTTTAACAGTAGTCTAGACTCTAGCCAATGGTATTTTTATGATATTAGAAATAATTCTAAAGGAATATATACTGATGCTGAGCAAAATAATGTGTACATCGATGAAGACAGTGAAGATATTTATTATCTAGATGCAAGCAATCATTTGTACAAGAAAAGTAAGGGCGGCGATAAAAAACAAATTGCAGCCAATGTTGAAGAGTATAGTGTGATTGGTAAAAATGAAGTGCTGTGCAGATTAAATAGAGGTAACCCAACTTATGTCATTTATCATGCTAGAGGACAGAAAATACAAGAAGAACGTATAGAAAATATAGATGACATAGATTTAACGCGGCTAGAAGGTTCAAATAAACAAAAGCTATTATGCTTTATAGGACATAGTTCTTCAGAACCTAATGTGAGTCATCTATATGTCAAATTAAAAGGGCAAGAAGCTATAAAAGTGGCGGAAAATGTAACAAGCTATAGTTATTGTGAAGAAGATAATAGTTTATATTATTTGAATTCTGAGCAGATACTTTATCAGTTAGCAGTACCTAAAGTTAATAAAAAGTATTTAGGGAATAGAACTTACTTTATAAGGGCCTTAGAAGAGTGCAAAGTAGCTGCAATATTAAAAAATTGCAGTTACTTCAAGTCCAGCCCTAACCATGGCAATATTATGGCACGTACACAAGATGGAACACTTTATTTATGTAGAAACAACATGAAATTCAAATTAGCCAGTGGCTCACTGCAAGAAGATCTATTTAATGACTATGTGGTTTATAGGACTGCTAAAAATGAAATTTTTGTTCAGCAAGACATTAATAATAAAGAACTTGAAGCATTAGAACAGCCTATTTTACTAACAGATCAAGCACAGGGGGATTATACTACTTCTTTATATGGAAAATATATTACCTATGCTTGTCTAGAAGGAGAAGGAAATGAGCAAAAAGTCGCTATAAAAGCATACAATAAGGCTACTGGTATCGTTGATATACTAGGTGATGCCAATACTTACGATAAAGTATTAGTTAATCAGTTAACATACATCAGAAAGTTAAAATATGATGAAGTTGTAGGAGCCTATGCTTGCGCTGACTATAACTGCTTAGTGAAAATGGAATCAGATGGTACATTTAGGTTATATCGTGATGGGGTAGAGCAGGTTTCTTGTATGCAAACTTATGAGGGCTACAGTAGAGCTAGCTTAATGGTAGAAGAAGGGGGGATCATAGCCCATCTTAATCCTTATGATTCGTATGAAATAACCACAGTGATGACAGTAGGAACCAAGATAACCTTATCAATGAATGGTAGCTGCGAAGTAAATGTGGATGGTTCTACAACCTACACCCTTACCCCTATTACTGAAGAGGTATTTAATCAAAGGCTAGAGCAACAAAAGAAAGTAGAAGAAGAAAGATGAGGAGTAATAGAAGAAAGATGAAAGTAGTACAATCAAAGGGATAATAATATATTTTGGATGTTTTAACTTAAAAGGTGACCACTATGTATAATAGATACACGGTGGTCACCTTTTGATTTAATGTAATGTTTATACCAAATCTACATGATGGAATAGATCCTAGTATCATATTGAAAAGCAAAGCAATGAAGGCATTTCTTAAAAAATGAGAATAGCAGATGGTTGAACTAATAAAAATATAATAAAAAATAATTGACAATTGCAAAAAATAAATTTATACTCAGTTACAATCATATACATATATATAGAGGGAGTAACTGCTAGTATATCTAGATTCATTGTCGTCAATTCGGAGACTTTCCCGGCAATGATAACGTAATTTGTTTTGTGAGACTCTATAGCTGGGATTATTTATTCAGCTATAGAGTCTTTTTTGATATAGGTAGTTAGTTGCAAGCCCGCTAAGACAATATACAAGGAGGTTCAATCAAATGGATAGGTATTACAATAAATCATCAGAGGAGGTTCTCTCTTTATTACAAACAACAAGAGAAGGACTAAAATCCGAGGAATTAGGAGCTTTAAAGGAGAAGTATGGAAACAATGAATTAGTAGAAGGTGCTAGAAAAAGTATATTTCGTGTTTTCATGGAGCAGTTCAAGGACTTTTTAGTAATGATTTTAATTGTAGCTGCTATAGTATCTGGGGTTCTAGGTAAACTAGAAAGTGCTATTGTTATTATCGTTGTTATTATGCTCAATGCCATACTAGGTACAGTGCAGCATGTAAAGGCTCAAAAATCTCTAGATGCGCTCAAGGCATTAGCATCCCCTATGGCAAAAGTAAAGCGAGATGGGAATGCTACTGAGATTTCTTCTAAAGATTTAATGGTAGGAGATTTGATGCTCCTAGATGCAGGGGACTTTATCAGTGCAGATGGCAGGATTATAGAAAACTACAATCTGCAGGTTAATGAAAGCTCTCTTACAGGTGAGGCGGAAAGTGTGCTCAAAAGTGCTGAGACTATTTCTACAGCTGATATAAGCTTAGGAGATAGAAAGAATATGGTGTTCTCTGGAAGCTTTGTCACCTACGGCAGAGCAGAGGTTATTGTCACCAATATTGGGATGTCTACAGAGATTGGTAAGATTGCCAACTTATTAGAAAATGCCCAAGAAAAGAAAACACCGCTTCAAGTGAGTCTAGATCAATTTGGAAAGAAATTAGCCGTTATTATACTCATTATTTGTGGGATTATTTTAACCCTCAATATAGTAAAAGGAGCTAGCCCAGCAGATGCCTTTATGTTTGCTATTTCTCTTGCAGTAGCAGCTATTCCAGAAGCTTTAAGCTCTATTGTTACCATTGTACTTGCACTTGGCACACAAAAGATGGCAAAAGAAAATGCTATTGTGCGTAAATTACACGCAGTAGAAAGTCTAGGAGGCATCTCTGTTATCTGTTCAGATAAGACGGGGACACTCACTCAAAACAAAATGACTGTACAAAAGCTCTTTGTAAACGGAGAGGTCATAGAAACTAGTGCTGTGAATAAAGAAAATGAATTAGAACATACCTTAACTTTAATGAGCTTACTATGTAATGATGCGATTACCAGGGAAGCTAAAGAAATAGGAGACCCTACAGAAGTGGCTTTAGTGGATTTAGGAGAGCTCTATGGTTTAGATGAATTAGTAGTAAGAGAAAAATATCCTAGATTAGCAGAGCTAGCTTTTGACTCGGATAGAAAGTTAATGACTACAGCCCATGAGCTTAAAGGAGAGCAAGTAGCTATTACAAAAGGTGCTTTTGATGTCATACTAGGTAGATGTGACCATATTCAAACAGCAGCAGGTATTAGGCCTATTACAGAAGAAGATAAGGCGCAGATTAAGCAAATCAATAGAGTCTTTTCCGAGCAATCTTTAAGAGTATTGGCATTTGCCTATAGGCCTTATGACAGTACTAAGGCATTAACCCTTGAAGACGAAAATTACCTTACCTTCTTAGGCTTAATTGCTATGATGGACCCTCCTAGAGTAGAAAGTGCACAGGCGGTAGCAGACTGTATTAAGGCAGGCATTAAACCAGTTATGATTACAGGAGACCATAAAATCACTGCATCAGCTATTGCAAAGCAAATCGGGATACTTAATAGTATGGATGAAGCCATTGAAGGGAAAGAATTAGATGCTTTATCAGATGAAGAACTTAGAAACAAGGTAGATCAAATTAGTGTATATGCCCGTGTTTCTCCTGAACATAAAATCCGTATTGTAAAAGCATGGCAAGATAATGGTAACGTAGTAGCGATGACAGGAGATGGTGTAAATGATGCGCCTGCTCTTAAACAAGCAGATATAGGGGTAGCCATGGGGATTACAGGTACAGAAGTAGCCAAAGATGCAGCTTCTATGATTTTAACAGATGATAACTTCTCAACTATTGTAAAGGCAATATCAAATGGTAGAAATATCTATGCAAATATTAAGAATGCCATTAAGTTTTTACTCTCTGGGAATACAGCCGGTATTTTAGCCGTTTTATACTGCTCATTACTAGCACTTCCTAATCCTTTTGTACCACTTCACTTATTATTTATTAACCTAGTAACAGATAGCTTGCCAGCTATTGCAATTGGTGTAGAACCTTATAGAAAAGATATTATGAAGGAAAAGCCAAGGAAAATGGATGAACCTCTTTTATCAAGAAGCTTTGCTTTAGAGGTATTATTTGAAGGAATATTAATTAGCTGTGTTACCCTAGTAGCCTTTTATATGGGGAAACAAGTGAATCACCTAACAGCAAGCACCATGGCATTTTCCACCCTATGTTTAGCAAGACTTTTCCACGGCTTAAATTGTAGAGGCAAAGCATCTCTCTTTCAATTAGGTGTATTTAGTAATAAAGCAAGCTGGCTGGCTACTTTATTAGGGGTAGTGTTATGGGCAATGATCATGACCATTAAACCACTCATGAGTATATTTGAGATTGCAAGCTTGAGTAAGGAACAGTTTATCAGTATTGGTGTGCTATCATTGGTGCCTTTAGTGGTTATTCAACTCATTAAACTGATTTTAGGCGCACAAAAAGTAAGGAGTACGAGTAAGAATTAATCTGTATATGTGATTAAAAATGTGAATATCTTTAGCTACTAAACGCTAAATTGGGGATAGATATAAAAAGAAAATCAGGAAAAGGGAGTTCCATCAATAAAGAACAATCAAGAAATACGCTGATACAGGATATTGAGGCTTATGAACGTTTAGGTTTTGATAATTATTTTAGAGATTGTTAGCCAGTGCCGAGATAGGGTATACTAAAGAAAAAGGATGTTAGGAGGAAGATGATGAGTCCAGTATACAACCTAAATGAATTGAAAGAAGAGATCATAGATGGTAAGGTGTACTATATGTCGCCATCAGCCAATCCTAGACATGGGAGAATTATAGGCAACATTTATTTTATATTTAAAAGTTATTTAAAAGGAAAAACTTGTGAAGTATTTACAGACACCATTGACGTATTTTTGAATGAAGAAGGCACAGACAAGGTTATACCTGATGTATCTGTTTTGTGTGACCCAGATAAGTTTACAGATAAAGGGTATAATGGCGTACCCAGCTTAATCGTAGAGGTGATTTCACCTACTAGTATCAAAAGGGATAGAGAAACCAAATTTCATAAATACGAAGCTTATGGTGTGGGGGAATATTGGATAGTAGACCCTCTTAATAAATCTATAGAGCAGTTTGTTTTACATGAGGGGAAATATAAACTTAATGGTGTTTATACTCAGTTAGATGAAGCAGAAAAAGAGAGACTTTATGAAAAGCAAGGGTTTGTAAAACAATTTAAAACAAGCATTTTTTCTGAACTTACCATAGATATAGATGAAATTTTTTAAGCACAATAAAAAGGTGACCACTATGTATAACGGATACAGGGTGATCACCTTTTTCTTTAATTTATATTTATACCAAATCAACATGATGGAATATATCTTCTAAAACAAGTTTCACACCTGGAAATTCTCTTAGTTCAAGAACTTCTTTTGCATTATAATCATCTTCTTCAGGATCGTCTTGAAGCATAAGGACGTTAACCAGTTCATAAGTGCCGTTCTTTAGATAATGTACCTCTACAGATTTTGATTTATAGTCTACAATCCAATATTCACTTACGCCCTTTTTAGCATATAAGTCTTTTTTGACAGTTCTATCCTTTTTAGCCGTAGAAGGGCTTAATGTTTCTACTATGAATTTAGGTATACCGTAGTACTTTTTAGTTCCCTTCTTAAAGGCCTTAGTATCACAAACAATCATAATATCTGGAACAACATAGTCTTTGCTTTGCTCATCAAAGTGCAAATCTGCATTTTCCATAAATACGCTGCATAGAGAGTGTTTAAGTTGAGCATATAGCTCACCATAAATATTCCCATTTACAGTGGCATGCTCAAAAGGTGCAGAGGGGGACATATTATAAATTACACCTTGGATACATTCTTCTTTATGATAATCATCAATAAGTGCCATCGTTCATCCTCCTTGACGGTAGTTTAGTAACCAGAATATTTTAGTCTTGCCATTTATTACTTATAGTATAACATGGGAAGACTAATCTGTTCAAATAGCATGTAAATGATGACTTATTCTATTGCTAAAAGGTATAATATTAGAAACAACCTAATTCTTTTGGGGTGGGATATGTGACTAAAAATGTGGATATCTTCAACTAATCCATGTTAAATTGGGGATAGTTAAAACTAGAGATACTAGATGATATAATAAATTTGACATACGGTATAAATAGTGGATAAAAGCTGTCTACCTCTTTGTATATACTTTTTGTAGCTTTTATAAGAAAAGGGAGTAAGAACGACTAATGACTGAAGAAAACAAGAAAATGAGCAAAGTAGAACGACTACTTAAACTTTACAACCATTTACAAGGTGGTAAAAGATATACCAAGGCCGAATTAGCTACTGAAATGGACATAGATGAAAGAACAGTACAACGAGATATTGGAATCCTTAATACATATCTAGAAGATATTGACCCTCATAGTGGGGTGTATATTAGGAATAATCCCATAGACTATCATTACGAAATGATAGGAAGACAAGAGGAAAATCTTAATAGTGGGGAAATACTTGTACTAGCTAAAATTTTATTAGAAAGTAGAGCCTTAGAAAAAGAAGAACTAGATCATATTATTCAAAAACTTGTTAGGTACAGTAAAAGGCAAGGTCAGGAGTCTATAGAGCAATATATTCTGAGTGAGAAGTACCACTATACAGAACTTCAAAATAATAGTAAACGAATAGAACCCTTGGTAAATCTAGCACAGGCTATTAGTGGTAGGCGGAAAGTTAAGCTTGAATACATTAAACAAAATGAAGAGATAGTAGAACGGCTTGTTAAACCTATTAGCATTATGTTTTCAGAGTACTATTTTTACCTGATTGCCTATTTAAAGGATGAAACAAAGCCTATCATGTATCGTATAGATCGGATATTAGCTTATGAGATACTAGAAGAGGGTTTTAGTTTAAGTGAGCAGAATCGCTTTGAAGAAGGAGAGATAAGAAAGCGTATTCAGTTTATGTACCCAGGAGAGTTAATGACTATTAAGCTAAGATTCTGGGGACCATCTTTGGAAGCACTGTTAGACAGACTTCCAACAGCTAAAATAGTTGAGAAAGAGGGAGAAGCTTATATCATACAAGCAGAGGTATATGGTAAAGGCGTTAAGATGTGGCTTTTAAGTCAGGCAAATTACATAGAAGTACTAGAACCACTAAGCTTTAGAGAAGAAATGAAGCAAACCATAGAGCAGATGTTTAAACTATACAACTAAATAGTAGATAAAGAAAAGGGTGGACAGAAGATGTCCACCTTTTTCTTTATAATGATCCTATAGCATAAACAACTTAAAGAATGATGATAAGGAGAAAAAGAGATGAAAGCTAATAGATTTTTTATTCCATTTACATACTGCCCTAAATGTGGTCATTACATATTACCAGGAGCTGACAAATGTCCAAAGTGTGGTCTTGAATTACAAGTGATAGAGTCATAATAAAACACTATAACACTAGTAAAAAGCGAGATAATTTGATTTATTAGTAATAAATAATTAAAAAGCATAAGAATCTTAATTGGGAGAAGTATGGCAATAAATAATATAGTTTGATATAATGAACTAAATATTTTTTGCAAATGATGTCATTGTAGAGTAATGAATAACTGAAATTTAGCATGCAAATTAAAAATACTTTATAAAAGGCATGGAGCTTGAAACGATTTTGAAAAAGATGTGGAGAAGAGAAAGATAAAATGAATAAGTATGAAAAGTTAAGAGCAAAGAAAAATCAAGCACTAGAGGGAGCAAAACAGGATATTAGCAATATGCAGACTGTTGCAAGTGAATCTTATAGAGTAGCAAATGTTGCCGCGAATGCTCAAAATATAATGAATGATATAGATAAAAAGTTTGCTAGCGTAACGAAATTAGATAGTGTAGATGTTAAATTCTTGTTCTTCGCAACAGCTTTGCAGTGCATTAGACAATACTGGCTAACTAATGGTAGTTTAAGGGTTGGTGACCAAGAAGCCAGTAAGTTTGTGAAAAAATATGTGCCAATATCTCTGGCAGGACCCGTGCCATATGACGCTTTCAAAAAAGAAGGGTTTATAGGCAACACTGGCATAAGTGGAGCCAACCATAGATATACAACTCTAGGGCATGATCCATTATTAGGTTGGATTTTTGGTACTGCTAATATTCTAACAGACACAGTTACGAAGAATAATTTCCTACTAGAATCCTATAATACAGTGCTTGTGGGGAATGAGTACAAGATTTGTGAAGCAACCAACATTGGGCATATTTTCTTAGAAAGTGTAGATAGAGTGCAGAAAGACTATAAAGACCTTATCTTAGCAGTGATGAAACATGCCGTACATCTAGCATCAGATGCATTTACAACAATGGGCTTACCCATTCCTATCATTAATAGCTTATCTCCAGATTTATCCTCTAAGCTTTTAAAGAATGGTATTGATGTTTATAGTGTGACTAGAGGGATTGCTGTTTCTAGCTTCATTAATATGCTCATTGCGGCTATACATGGATTGTTCTATAATCCAGCCCAGTATAGTAGCAGAGAAATATATGAAGTTAAAACACGAAAAATCTTAAGCTATTCTAATAGTATTGCCAGTGCAAGTAATGTGATTTATGTAGCTATAAGTGTTTCTCTTGGAAATGAAAGCGCATTAAAACAGTTGGATGTAGGTGGGATACTGGTAACCATTTATCGATTAATTACAGATACCAAATTTATAAACCAAGTTAAAGAGGAGTTTTTGGAAAAGGAATTCCATACTATTGTTATGGGAACAGACTATGAGTTTTAACATCTAAGGAGGAATTACATATGGGAAGAAAAGATTTTCAAAAAGGCATGGTAGCAGGAGCGAAGCCTTTTGAGGAAAAGTTTAGAAGACAAGGCGAAGCCATAGATAGAGTAAGTCGTAAGCTTAATGAGAGATTAGATGCGATTGATGAAGTAACGGATGCTATATTAGACGATTTATCTGCGATGGAGAAAAAAAGACTGTATGATCTAAATACTGTCGTGAATATTTCAGAGCTTGATGAGACAGAAAAAGAATTCTTGGTAGCGCTTCTTTATACAATTGCCAATATGGGTGAGCAGATTACATCATACCAACAACAATTTATCCGTTCCGTAAAAAACTATTTAGGTGTAATGAATGTACAAGCCGAAGTGGATCTAGCTAGTATAGAGAATATTGAAAGTATTAATTCCCAAAAAGCAATATTACAGACCATTATGGAGTATCTATTCCTTGATCATGCAAACCATGATTATATGGACGAATACGAAGATGTTTTCGAGTATTTTAGTGTCAATAGAAAAGGTGTCCAGGAAATCAAAGATAAGATTGATAATATTTATAGATTAACAGGCTTACAAGGGATAGCAGAAAACTATGGCTATGTACCACCAGCTGACACAGCAATGGGTGGGAATGGAGCAAGTCACAAATTCCACTATACTGGTCCAGTCAATAAGCTGGGCAATACACTACATAACCTATCAAATGGGGGATATATGGCAAGGCAAGGAGAATATTTATTCTTTGCGGAACCAGAAAATGATTACTTCTTATATAGATCCAAAATAAATGGGGAAGACAAAAAGTGCATCTGTGAAGAGGAAGCCAAATCCATAAATGTAGTAGGGAATGCCATCTATTACATTGTTGCTAATGTGATTTATAAGGTTGATTTAGATGGAGGTTCTAGAACTAAAGTATGTTCCTTAAAGGATATTCCAATAGCTAAAGAAAAAAGTTTACCTATACACCGTAATAAAGAATCAAAGCTTTTTATGATGGTAGTGGGTAGCCATCTATTTGTGATAGTGGAAAATGTAACTATATTGGGATTACAAGGTGTAGATGTTTATACTATAGACGAACAAAACGGTAAAGTTACAAAGTGCTTTACATGCCAAGGGGTAGTCAATGTTGATGAAAATAATATTTATTACTTTAATGATTATAAGAAATTCTACAAGTATAGTATAGCAACTGAAAGCACCGAGCAAATTGCCCAGACCAGTGGTGCAAGCTGTAGTAATGAGGATATCCTGTTTATTAATAATAAGCTTTACTATAGATGTTATTACATAGAGAAATTCTTATTTAAGGATATGCACTATGACAAGATAGAGAAGAACGATTTAAGTAACCATATAGTAAGTGATATAATACCTAAAAGTTCTGATGTAGCACTAGATATAATCCGCTACGATAATCTAGATGATACCTATGCTTATTGTCTTTATACAAACCAAATAAAAAGATTTTCGCCAGATACACCATCAACTAAAAAAGAAGTCTACCTATCAGATGAAGGTTATATTTGTAATTTACATGTACTAGGAGACAGACTATTCTTTTTTGAAAAGGCGAATAATAAAACGCAGTGGAAATCTATAAAAACAGTGTAAAAACTAGAAAGTAGATAGCAATCTATAAATGGAGCAAAGAAAAAGGCGCTCACCATGTAACGGATACATGATGAGCGCCTTCTCTTTTGCCCCAGACTCTAGTTCAACCTCCATAGCTGCCTAAGTAAATGCTAATCTAAGGCATGACAATAGTTCTTTAGTACTTGTATACGGATAGAATGGTGCTTGTGAAGACAACTATGAACGTTTTCAAGATAGGTAGTATATGCTATTCTACAATAATATTATGACATAAGGGTAGAAGTCATTATAGCTGCTAGAAGTAATAAAATACAGATGATATATATTTTGGTACCAATAGTAAGTAGCTTAGTTGAAGTCTTAGATTCGCTTAGTTTAATTATAAGGGCGACGATTAAAGCTAAGATAACAACTATTGCCGGGAAGAAAAGGCCTGTTGCAGGGTATGAAGAAGGCATTAGAACACTACTGATGTAGTTCACTAATAAACTTACGTTGCAAAAAAGTAAAAATAAGTTTGCACATCTAAAAGAAGTGGTGGAGGATAAAAAGAGTTTCTGAGAATTGATTGCACAGACACTAGGTAAACGGAGCTTAAAGTGTTCAAAAACCTTTTCTAGATTTTCAAATTCTGATAAGAAGAAGGTTTCAGTAGTCGTGTGGCATAGAATTCCTTGAAATTTGCCTGATTTAAGCCTATAAGCTTTTACTTTAATAAAGTCTTTATACTGATAAGTTTGTGTTTTATCGTCATGGATGAATGTCATTCCCTCCTCATCTACTATAAGCGTACTACCTAAAACAAGATATTTTTTTAAATAATGGTAGAAAGCCAATAGGATTAAGACAAGGAGCGTTACAGTAAGTACACTGAAAGTAGCTAGAAGGCTATAAGAATTCTCAGCATCTAGCGAAGCTAAAAGGATTTGGGCAGAGAAGATAGCAAATACAAAGCCTAACTGATATACAAATACTTTGTGAAGAATCATCAGTTTAGTCTTGATAGGTTTTACTTTGTTGCCTGCTATAAATTCTTCATTAGAAGGAAGTGGTCTATAAGAAGTAGGGATAGAACGAGTACATTTTTCAGGGAAAAAACTGAAAAGGTAAATAAACACACCTATCAAAATAGGAAATTCTGAAGGAAGATAAGATTGCTGTGAGAAGATAGAAATAATGAAATTAAGATTAAATACCAATAATAATAAGTTAAATAAGCCAGCTCTATAAGTAGTAATAAGGTAGTCTTTTTTTAGGACGATAGGACAATCCTCAGAAACCTTATGAGCCAAAAGCTGTAAGATTGCTTCTAGTTCTGTAAAGAAGGCAAGTGTGAAAGTTTTCTCACCAACTTGAAGTTTAATAGAATGATAAGTACCTGGGTTAGAAATAGAAACAACGACAGAAGTAATATCTCCATAGGGAATAAGTATCTCTTCATGTTTATCAAGTAATTTGAGCTCGTTTTCTTCGAATTCAAGAGAGAGATCTCCAGGTAGTGGAGAAGGTTTTATGAATTTAGAGAAGAAAAAGAACACAAAAATACACCAATAACCTATAAAGATAGAAGGGATAAAGGAAGAGCCAGACTGTAAGGGTGAAATCATGATAGATAAAATGACTTTTAAAATATAATTACTTGTTAAAAGTATAAGCTGTAAAAAAAGCAAGCGATATAGCCAGGAAAATAAGATGTAATCTGTAGGGCGGGTTTGAATAAATTTCTTTTGTTCCATAAAATACCTCTAATAGATTGAATTTTTATAAAATTTACTCTATTATAACATAAAAGTGCTAAATTATGCTAATGCAAGTACAAGGTAGCTATTTAGCATCTGAAAATATAACTAAATAGAGCGGAGCAAGGGTATGAGAACACCTAATAATGTAAAAGGAATAAAAAACAAGAAAGTATAGAGGATCAACTTACTAATGATGATTTTTTCAATACTAGTAGGGTCTATAACAGGTGAAATTCAAGCTACTAGTTTATCTCATTCAAAGGATGAAAAAGCAAATAAGGTAGATATAGTCTTTGTTGTAGATACAGGTTATACTATGAAGAAGAAGCTACATACAGTGAAGAGGAGTATTAAGGAAATCATAAGACTTTTACAAGAGGAATACCAGCTAGACGTAGAAGTTTCTATTATTGATTTTAAAGATATTAATGCATTAGCTTCAGAAGATGCAATTAGAATTAATGGTAATAGAGTCAGTAAAGCAGAGGGGGTGCGTGCATTAAGTTTTACAAAAGACCAAAATAAAATAGAAAATATACTAAAGGGCTTAGAAGCTTCGGGAGGTTATGCTACAGACATAACAGGAACACCACTTGCAGGGCTTGGTTATGTGACAACTATGCCTTTTAGAAAAGAGGCGGGCAGGTTTACGCTTTTGATGACGGATAAGGCCTATAATATTTCTAACTGTCATGGTTATAAAACAGTTAATCAGCTATTAGATGAGCTGAGACAAAAAGAGATTAATCTTGGAATTGCCTATATGCCATACCATAAGTCAGGTGATCAAACGGAGAAGTTTTATAAAAGGTGGCTTAATCATATTAATGGTATGTATAGTTCAATGAAGGATTTAAGTGACTCCGAGTATGAGGTTGCAGAGTTTATTGTCACGAATTTAATTGGGGAAAAGGAATTTATGATTTTAAAGGATACAGGTTTAGTTAAAATTACATTGAAAGCACCATTAACTAAAGGTGGAAGTATTTGTTCCGATCAGGATGCATTAACAGATAGTGAAGAAGTGAATTGGGATTTAATTAAGTTTGAAAATGGGGAGTTTCAGTTACCAACTGTAAGTTATCTATGGCAATGGCCAGGGGTAGTATATGATATTAAGGCTATTGAAAGCACGAAATGGTTTAAAGAAGGGCAAGAAATAAAGGTACTACCTATTATTTCTGACCCCACATCAGAAGACGGCGATCAAGATGGTCTAAAGGATGAGGATGATAAATATCCTCTTTTTAAAAGGCGCTCGTAAGACAAAGAGCAGGAAGTAATAAACGTCTAATTTTAAAATAAGCATAGAACTAATTCAATCATAGTGATATACAAGGTGTAGTGTTTAATGGTTATATAGATGAAGAAGAAAATAAGTTCCTAGAGGTGATAAGTAGTGAATCAGAAAACACAATCTAAAAAGAGTATCATTATTTTTCTTTGGTTTTTTAATTTGACATCTAGTTTAGGATTAGGAGAGGCACTTTGTAATTATTTTGAGTGGCAACCAATCATGCGTCTTTTACCTCTTAGTATAGGGATTTTACTAGGTGTATGTATCACAGCTATTATACTTAAAAGTTCACAGATTCAAAGATTTTTCCCTCTTTTAATTTTAGAGTTTATTTATTTAGGAATATCAGCCTATAGCATAGCTTATAACAAAATTTTGGAGGCTTCCTCGTCTATATTAATTCATAAGAGATATATAATGTTAATGTTTGTTATGAGTGGTGTTGTTTTGGGGTGCATTATTTTAGGCATTATGTGCCTTATACAAGCATATAGGAAGTTTCAAAAAAAGGCAAAAACATCAAATAGTGGAGCACTCAATCCACTGTATTACCAGATTGTAATTCCTAAGGCTATTTTCGTAGGTATAGGTTTAGTGGTCATTTATTTATTAAGTATTCCTGTAATCAATCATATGTTCTTTTCAGAAGTTAAGTGGAAACCGTTTTATTTCTCAATGCTTGATATAGTGGTAGGAGCAATCTGTGCTACTACTGCTAGCATCATATTAGTTGCTAGTCTGAGAAAGAAGTGAATATCTTATATAAAAAGGGGTGTTTTTATGGCTATGTGGAACCCATGGCGTGGCTGTCATAGATATAGTGAAGGCTGTAAATACTGTTATATTCATAAAGGTGATGATAAGCGAGGCATAGATACAAATGTCATTGTCCGCACAGACAAATTTAATGTTCCTATTGAGAAAAATAAATCAGGGGAATACAAAGTTAAAGCAGGGCAAACTGTTTATCTTGGCTTTTCAACTGATTTTTTAATTGAAGATGCCGATATATGGAGGCAAGAATGTTGGGAGATGATCAAAGAGCGTTCAGACTTGCATTTTATTTTTCTCACAAAAAGAATTGATCGATTTATGAACTGTATTCCTGTAGATTGGAATGATGGATATGATAACGTAACTGTTGGCTGTACAGTAGAAAATCAAGAGACTGCCGACTACCGCCTTTCCATTTTTTCTACCCTACCTATCAAACACAAAAATATTATTTGCCAACCTCTAATTGAAAAAGTTAATATTGAGAAGTATTTAAAAGATATAGAACTGGTGGTAGTCGGCGGCGAGTCTGATAAAGATGCCAGGCCATTTCATTATGATTGGGTACTTGGTATAAGAGAGCAATGTATACGAAATAGCATTCATTTTGAATTTAGGCAATGTGGCACTCATTTTATCAAGGATGGTAAATATTATAAATTGTCAGTTCGGGATTTATGTTCGCAGGCAAAAAAAGCGAATATCAACTGCTAAAAGCTCTTGTGATTTCATTAAATAGAGAGGAGGAAATGCAGCATGCGTATTTATAGTGATAAAGCCTTTAATATCAGCCCACCACATAGTCTACTTGATAAATATGTCCTCTTCTATAATATAGTTTTCCCAAAGCAAAATATGTTCGTAGAACATTATACGCTTATGCCTGATGCATGTGGCACACTGTCTCTTGCCTATAATGGAAAGGATATTTTAGCTGAGTTATGGGGGGCTTCCGTAACCCCTACTTTGCTTGGAGCCGAACCCAACCAATATCAAGTTATGCTATTGATACAACTTTCACCTTATGGATTATATCAAATAACACACTGCCACCAAGCTGAATTTGCGGATAAGCGTATGCCGCTCAAAGATGTGGATAAGGAGCTTTTTAATTCCCTCTGCCGTGCTTTTGAAACCGCAAACAATGTAACAGAATTATTTAGTATGTGTGATAAGATTTTATATAATTATATGGAGTACTGTGTTGTTTCAGATGCTTTGTTCTTTGCGACAAAAACCATTTCAGATCATCAGGGTCAAATACTTGTTGCGGAACTGGCTAAAAAGGTCGGTTATAGCCAGCGGCATTTAAACCGTCTTTTCTTAATGCAGATTGGAATGAACGTCAAAAGTTATACCCGTCTTGTTCGTTTTAATGATGTATTAAGGCATATACAAAAATCGCCATGTTTCTTTGCAGCGTTGTCGCAACAAACCGGATATTTCGACCAAGCTCATTTTGATAAAGATTTTAAGGCCATTAGCGGCGTTACCCCTGAAAACTATTTGAAATACATGTCTGATTTTTACTATGATGCCACAGAGGTATCCACTATACTATCATCAAGGAGGGAATAATCTATGAAATATCAAGGATGTTTATTAGCAGTTAAGGATATGGAGATATCAAAAAATTTCTATGAAAAGGTTCTTCAGCAAAAGATTTTGATGGACATTGGTGTACATGTTACTTTTGAGGGGTTTTCTCTACAACAAGGGTATGCCGAGTTAATTGGCGTTCCATCAGATAGCGTCCAAGAAGAATCAAATAATTTTCAAGTTTACTTTGAGGTAGAAGATTTGGATACGGTGTACACCGAGTTAAAACGTACACCCGGTATACTGTGGGTACATGAGATAAGAGAATATCCTTGGGGGCAGCGTGATGTTCGGGTGTATGATCCGGACAAGCATATCGTGGAAATTGCAGAGGATATGGGGGTAGTTATCAAGCGTTTCATTGGGCAAGGTATGTCGGTAGAAGAAGTGGCGGAGCGCACTATGTTCCCTCTTGAAGTCGTAAAACAGTATATGCATTTGTAATCAATTGAGACTTATCTATTAACAGTAGCAAAAGAGCTATAAAACGCTTATGAAATCTTGCGTTTTATAGCTCTTTATTTATTATCCGTTGTCAATTTATTTTTTTTCGTATAGAGCATACCTCTTTAATTCTTTTTCCAAAGGTCTGGTGTAAGTAGCAAGAGAATAGGGTAAATTTCCAGACGTCCTATAATCATCAAGATAGAGAAAACGAGTTTACTGACATCACTAAAGGCAGAGAAATTACCCGTAGGTCCTACAAGGCCAAGACCAGGTCCGATATTATTAAGAGTAGTAATGACCGAAGTAAGAGTGGTAGTAAAGTCAAACCCATCTAAAGAGATAATGATGATCCCTATTGTAAAGATAATCATGTAGATGAAGAAATAGTTAAGGACACTAAGTACCGTTTTGTCGTCTATCTTTTTGCCATCCATACGTACAGAGTAATAACCATTAGGATGGACAATTTGTTTTAAGGAATGCTTGATGCTTTTAAAGCAAATAATAGCACGGGCTACTTTAAGACCACCTGCTGTAGAGCCAGCACATCCACCCACAAACATTAAAATGAGGAGAATCATTTTACTAAACATAGACCACTCATTAAAGTCCGTTGTAGCATAACCTGTGGTTGTCATAACGGAAGCTGCCTGGAAAGAAGAAAATCTAAGAGCTTCACCAAAGGAACCATAAGTATTACGTGCCAGTAAATCAAAGGTAATAAGTAAGATAGCTCCTAATAAAATGCAAAGATAAACCCTTAGCTCATTATTCTTAAAGAAAGTCTTCATATTTCCCTTAAAAATCAAATAATAAAGGGAGAAGTTCACACCACACACAATCATGAAGATAGTGATAATCCAGTCAATCAGTGCGCTATTATAATAGCCTACACTGGCATTCATATTAGAAAAACCACCTGTACCTACTGTTCCTAGGGCATGAATGAAAGCATCAAACACATTCATACCAGCTAGGCACAGAAGAAGAACCTCTACTAGGGTAATACCTAGATAAATACTATAGAGAATTTTAGCTGTCTTTCCCAGTTTAGGCACGATGCGACCAACGATAGGTCCAGGGCTTTCAGCTTTCATAATTTGCATAGAACCTGCCCCTAGGGAAGGTAAAATAGCAATAGTAAGTACTAAGATCCCCATGCCTCCTATCCAGTGAGTAAAGCTTCGCCAAAAGAGAATACCATGTGGTAGTCCTTCAACAGCGGTTAAAACAGAAGAGCCTGTCGTTGTAAGACCAGAGCTTGATTCAAAGAAGCTATCTATAAAAGATGGAAAAGCACCGCTTATGTAAAAAGGGAAAGCTCCAAAAAAAGACATAAGGAGCCAACCCATAGCTACAATAGCAAACCCATCTCTAGCATAAATATTTTTAGAAGTTGGTTTAATGAAAGAGAGCGTAGCCCCCACTGCTAGAACGATACTTATTGTGATGAGGAAAGCAGGTAGGTCTCCATCTTGGTATAAGAAAGCCACTAGCGTAGGAGGTAGTAAAGCAATAGCCTCACAGATTAATAATATTCCCAAGCTTCTTAATACTATTTTTAAGTTCACCGGTGATTCCTCCTGATGTAGTATCCATAATATCTTTTAAGTGAGAGATATTTTTATTCGTAATGACAAGCACCCTATCTCCTGGATTAATCATTGTTTGACCGTTTGGTACAACAATCTCATTTTTCTTCACAATAGTGGCAATGAGTACATCAGGAATAAGGCGGAGTTTATAAAGAGGTATATGAATCAGAGGATCATTAGATGATGCAATAAATTCAATAATCTCACCTTTGCCACCTACAATGCGGTGGAGTGCCTCTACAGCTTCCCCACGTACATATTTAAGGATACGATTGGTGATAATGTCATGAGGTGTAATGATCGTATCTAATCCTAACCCACCTATAACAGCATTACTATAATGACGGCTTATTTTAGTAACAACACGAGGAACCTCACTTTGTTTAGCAATTAAAGAAGAGATGATATTTTCTTCATCACGTCCTGTAAGAGTAATGAAGCTATCTACAGCCTCAAGATGTTCTTGCGCTAAAAGCTCGCTATCTGTGCCGTCCCCATGAATAATAAGGGTATTAGGTAATTCTTCAGAAAGTGCTTCACAAACGGCACTATCATTTTCTATAATTTTAACCTTGATATGCATTTCATTAAGAAGACGTGCTAAGTAATAGGCGATTTTCCCCCCACCCACAATCATAATGTTTTTAACCTTTGAAGGCTTATCATGAATACGTTTGCAAAACGTATAAATAGCAGCAGATTTTCCAATAGCATAAATGGTGTCATTTGTTTCTAGTGCTGTATCACCTGTAGGGATAATCAGTTTATCCTCCCTGATAATAGCACCAATTAAAACGGAAACACCAAATTTATCACCAAAGTGTTTCATTTTAGTTCCAATTAGAGGAGAGCCCTCTTTAAGAAGAACTTCTACCATACGCACACGACCTTTTGCAAAATTTTCAAGGCGGATTGCTCCAGGAACAGTAAGAACTCTAGCGATTTCATCAGCAGCAGCTTCTTCAGGATTAATAACCATATCCAGGCCTAAATCTTCTTTAATAAGAAGGAGTTCCTTGGCATATTGTGGATCGCGGATACGTGCAATAGTACGGTGTGCACCTAATTTTTTAGCTGTCAAACAACAGAGCATATTGACTTCGTCGCTTCCTGTTACAGCAATGATGAGATCGATACTTTGGCACCCATTCTCAAGTAAGGTACTTGTGCTTATGCCTGTTCCTTTAACAGGAAGTACGTCTAAGTTGTTCTCAACTTTTTCGAGTGCTTTGGGATTGTTGTCGATAATTGTAATGTCATTTCCCTGGGCAGACAGGTGAGTAGCTAATGCGTAGCCAACTTTACCAGCGCCAATAATAATGATTTTCATAATGACTCCTCATAAATATAAAGATAATTTAGTATAAGCATATTATACAACGTATTATACAACTTATTGTAAAATACAGCTAGCTTATCTAGAAAAATAAGCACAACAAAAGGCGGTCACCAAGTAATGAATACATGGTAATCGCCTTCTCTTTTGCCCCAGACTCTAGTTTAACCTCCATGGCTGCCTAAGCAAACGGTGCTCTAAGGCATGACAATAGCTCCTCAGCACTTGCATACGGATAGAACGGTGCTTACGAAGACAGCTATGAAAGTTTAACCCATGAGTGAGGAGCTCCTTAAAGTCTCGGCTCGGACTGTCCTGTCTAGGAAACCGTAACCTTAAGACTCTGGTTAAAAAACTTTATTTGGTACTGCTAAGTGTAAAGCATGATGAAATAACTTATAAGGAGCGCCTCCCTTTACAGCGCATCAGTGAACATTTTCCTTAGAGCCAGAGGTACCTGTAACGACAGATTGAGACTTGGTCGACCCAGTCAGTTCCTCAGATTGAAGCTGTGGTGATTCTGCTATGGGAAGTTATTTGTTTGATCTTTACACCTTTATATATGTGGGCAAGAAGTGGAATCCCTAATAAAAAGTGGGAAAATTTTTGCTTATGGAGAAAAGGCGTTTGGGAGGGAAATGAGAGGTGCTGCCTGTCCTCCAGGGTTCCGCTCCGTATTTTTTGAGGCACTAAGGCTCACTTTTTTAATGAACGCCTGAAAACTCGCCTTGCTCAGACACTCAGGCTAAAACCCATTAAAAAAGTTCGCCAAGTGCCTCTAAAAAATACTACGAAGTCACCCTTCCGGACAGGCAGCACCTCTCATTTCCACAAACGTTTTGACGGAAATAAGCAAAAACAAAACAAAGAGTAGATAAAAGGAGAAGAGAAACGTCTGAGTAAAGTGAATTATATTAAAATAAAATCAGGTATATGATAAAATAAATGAAAAACAGGAAGAAAGAGGTTACATATAAGTAACATTACAAGAAGCAGGAATTTCAATAAATAGTAGAAGGTTTGATAAAGAAGGTTTTCAAAATTGGAAATGTAGGTGAAGATAATGCTATTATGGACTATTCAGCCGTTAGAAGTATATGAATTACTTGTAGAGCAAGACGTATTTAGGTGCGATAGATCAAGGGTTTGGGGAGTAAAGGATGACCAGTTGAAAGAAGCATATGATTGGTTGGTAGATCAAATGAATCAAAAAATAGGCTTGCCACCTCTGGGTATAGAATATCCTATTTGGGCGTGGCACACTTTTTGTGGACGACATGGAAAACCTGATTTTAGAAGGATGGGATTAGGAGTACGGGGAGAAGAATATCTATGTTTAGAAATTGATGTACCAGACCAAGAAGTACTATTAAATGAGTTTGATTTGTGGCACATGGTATTAAATGACTTTTTTATTGGGGAGGCATGTAATGAGGAAGAATGGGAAAAAGAAAATAGCTTTTATGAGCAACTATCAGATAGCGAGAAAACAAAGGTAAAAGAAGAATCGTGGGCCAAAATATTTGAAGTAGATAAGAAGTTCGATGATATATGGAGAATAACGGGTGAATATATTCAAGCAACATTTTGGGAACTTAGGCTAGAAAATGTAAGAAGGGTATGGCGTTTTAAAGCAAGGTAAGGTATTAAATAAAAAACACTTAGTATAGGGAAATCCTTCTGTTTAGACATATAGAGGAGTGAAAGCTCGCTACCAGGCGAAGGCTGAGAGGTGGAGCTTAGTTAGGACGCACTATAAGTTAAATTAGGAGGTATAGATGATGAGTGAAAATGGGAAAGAAGTGATTTATCCATTAAAGCTGTATGCTAAATTAGGAAAGGACAAGGTAACGGCATATAATGGCAGGCAAGTATTAGAATTGTACAAAAGCTTTATAAAGGAGCAAGGGGAAGCATGGTTTCCTACTAATGTACTGATTCTGGGGATTGCTAAGCAGAGAAAGAAGGAACTGGATAAGGCCATAGAAGAAGGGCAGATTGTTGAAGTTTACTTTGCTATTGGGAGAACCTATGATGATAGTAACCGAATTTATGGCAGAGCTAGGGTGCTGGCTATTGAAACAGGAGAGGAAGTAATGGCTTCACCTGAGCCATTTTATACACCAAAGGAATGGCAAACCCACCAAGCCAAGAGCTGGATCAAGCTTGGGATGTTTGTAGACTGGAAAGAAGTTGATGCAAGAGTAGAAGATTTTATTGTAGTAAGCTCAGGAAAAGGACTAGAGCAGGTGATTCAAAAGTCTCAAGTACATTTCGGGTATATTGTAAAGAAGTAGATGAAAAGATTATTTTTGAGAAAAGAACAATAGTATGGGAAGGCTAGCTGAGGCTAGTCTTTTTGTATGATTTTTTATTGAATGACTATTGAATAAAATATTTAGAAAATATAGAATGAGATTTAGCAACATTAAAGGATGGAGGATGAGCTTTAGATGCTAAAAAGATAGCTTATTAAAGCTTAATAAAAGAGATGAGCATTTTGGTAATCATACTCGGCATCATTATTATCATGATTGTTACACAGGTTTGGGCACTTACTAAATTCATCAAGCAAATCAAGTTAGGAGAATATGCAGATCAAAAGGCATATAAAATTTTTAGGGGAATATGGCTTGTAGTGGATGGCATAGCTTTTTTGAGCACTATGCTATTTGTTTACACATGTATAAAATCTCTTTACGTAGTTAGTGATTACACAACTCAAGCCTATGGCTGGGTGCCCTTTATAGTATTTATCTATATGGTGTTACCAAGCAATATAGTAGGAGGGATTTTGAGAACTATTTACTTAGGTAATAAAAAGCATTTTAAGTTTAAAATGAGATAATGTGTACATAGATGATCCATAGACAATAAGTAGAGGGAGTGAATAAATACCCTGTGTTAGGATGGCATTAAGATAGCATTCTAAGATAGGAGATGAGTGAATGAAAAGATGTTGGATTGAAGATATGTATATGTTTGAAGAGGTAAGAGGGATCATCCAAGGAGACTACATTTATGCTTGTGGAGCAAAAGGTGAACTCATTCATCCAGAAGAGGTAATCCTCACATATACAGAAGGTGAACATTGCATTCGCTTTCGAGTTGGAGGTAAGTGGGGGTACTTTGAATTAGAGACAAGGAAGATAATCATCTCGGCTATTTATGATGAACTTCATTTTAGTGGTGAGTATATTCGCGTGTGTTTTGATGGGAAATGGGGAGGGGTTGACTGGGAAGGTAACGTAGTTATCCCGTTAGAATGGGAGGATATAGGTTGTCTAGAAGAGCAATGCAGGTTTGGGATGTTAGAAGGGAACATTGATGATGCACGCATTAGTATAAAGAAAGACGGAAAATGGGGATTCATCAATGTACATGTGGAGATGGTTATCTTGCCTCTGTACGATGAGATAGGATATTTTAGTAATGGTCTATGCCCAGTAAGAAAGGGAGAAAAGTGGGGATACATTGACAAAGATGGGAACGAAATTTTTCCCATTATATTAGATGAAATTACACCTTTTAAGTATAATTTCCAAGAACGTTATACAGAAAGTGGTGCAAGGTTATTTACAGTGTTTACAGAAGCACATGCCGCTGTGAGGTACGGGCATAAATGGGGATTTATTGACCATAAGGGGCAGTACAAGGTCCACATTCCTATTACCACAATTAAAGATTACTTTTCTAATGGATGGATGATTAATGATATGGGGAGGTGGGGAATTGTTGATGCAGCATTAGAAATAACCTGGCAAGAACCTAATAAGAGGTATATAATCTGGCACAATAGAAAGATATACTTTGATAAGCTTGGGAATATTACTTCAGAGAGAAAAATCAAATCGGTATAAAGTACTATACCCACTCTCTGTTTAAGAATAGAGAGTGGGTTAAAGAGGGGATATAGTGGACTATAAGGCAAAAGAGAACAAGACAACACCAAAGATAATTCGCCTACTGTATATGTACATATTATCAAAAAACTATGGTGGGATTGAATACAGTAGTTTAACTGAGGAAAATGAAGGCGGATTGAAATTTAGTAAGAAAACATTTGAAAAGGATCTTCAATGTATGCGAAAGGCAGGGGTAGTAATTGTATACGATAAAGAATATAAGAACTATCGTTTAGGGGATAAGAAGATCATGGAAGTCACAATGCAAAATCCTTTTATTTTAAAAATTAATCGCTTGTACAGAATCATTAATTATATTCAAGAAACAAATAAATTCACAAAGGAATGGTACCAAAATACTTTTAACCTTTCCACTAGAACAATGGCTCGGGATATTAAAGAACTTAAGCAGATAAATATAGCCATAACATATTATTTTGATGAAGGACAATATGAGATCAACGATAGTAGTTTCTGATAGAAATATAAGTGAAAAATTGGTTGTATAAGTAAAAAGGAGATGGCGAGCATGAAAATAATTGTTCACAGAGGAGCGAAACAAATTGGAGGGTGTGCCACAGAGATTAGTACAGAAAAGACGAGGGTTTTAATTGATTTTGGGATGCAACTACCTAATTTATATGGTGAAAATGCTAAAGATAATTTAAAGATAGAGGGAGTTAATAAAGGATTGAATAGATGTGATGCTATATTTTTCACGCATTATCATGGAGATCACATAGGGCTTATGTCAGAAGTAAATCCTGAAATTCCTATGTATATAGGAGCACTTGCTAAAGAGATTTATCTTTGCTTAAATAAGACACTTTATAAATCAGAGATTTCTATGATTGAGAAGCTCAATACCTATAGGCCGATAGTACCTATTAAAATTGGTGATTTATCTATCACTCCTATACCAACTGACCATTCAGCCTGTGACGCATACATGTTACTGATAGAAGGTGATGGAAAAAAAGTTTTACATACAGGAGATTTTAGATTACACGGTTTTACTAGAGAAAGGATATTAGCACATCTAGAAAAATATGTGGGAAAAGTAGATGTATTAATTACAGAAGGAACCTTATTTTCTAGAAATGATATGTCTATTTTATCAGAGTATGCTATTCAAGATGAATTAAAGCAAATTATAGAAGAAAATAAATATGTTTTTGTATTATGCTCCTCCACTAATATTGATCGATTAGCCATGCTACACAACAATACACCTCCAGGAAGGTATTTTATATGTGATGCTTATCAAAAGGAAGTATTTAATATTGTAGCTAAAGCTAGAGAGTCTAGTTATTATCAATTTAATAAAGCATTAACTTATGGGAGCAATTTGCCTATTAGAGAAAAGGGATTTGTCATGGCAGTACGATGTAATGAGTGGTTTAAGAAGATGATAGCAGAGTACAAGGATGAAGCTACATTAATATATTCAATGTGGATAGGATATGTTGGAGAGGGGGTAAAGGACACAAAGCTAAAAGAATTTATCGGGGATTATAAACAAAGTGGGCGCATGAGAGTACTTCATACAAGTGGACATGCAACTAAGGAAGCTATAGGAAAAGTCTGTGAAGTAGTTAAACCTCAACATATTATTCCTATTCATACTGAACAGCCTGAGGTAGCAAAGGAATTAGGTATGAATATCACTGTAAAGCTACTTAATGATGAGGAAGTATTTGAATTATAAATATTAAAGGGGATGAATAAAAATGAGTAATAATAAAAAATTGCAAAGAGGTTTAAATACAGATTTATTTAAGAAATTACAGGAAAATGATGAGCTTATTAAGTTGATTAAAGAGAAAGACCATTTTATGGGCATTAGAAATGATTATTTCAATATTTATTATAAAGGGTTAAGTCTTGGAAAATTTTATCTTGCAAATAAGCAATGGAAAGTAGAAGTTTCTAAAAAATACTTGGATAAATCAAATCAAGACACTAATAATAGTACTCGAAAATTAATGCTATCAGAATACCTAAAATATTATAAAACAGGACAATTACATAAAAAGATTGAGGAATATACAAAAAGTGAAAGGGTATGTCAACAACGAATCATTAATAATAACAACGCAGATTCTAAGTCAAATTATTTCTGCGTAGATATGGAATATGTTATGCAACGAGAAAACAGCCAAGAAAATAATTATGGAAGATTTGATATTATTGCAGTAGCCAAGAAACCTAATGAGAAAGGTGAACATGAGGTGAGCTTAATAGAACTTAAATTGGGAACAGGTGCAATGGGGGGAGTTTCTAAGAAGTTTAGAGAAGATTATACGGGAGGACATTGGAGTAGATTAGAGGAGTATGAATATAGCCTTGGAAGTGGTTTTTTAGGACATGTCGCTAACTATATAAGATATCTGCAAGAACCTAAAAGGTATAATAAGCTTCAAACTGAAATAATAGATATAATAAATCATTTTAAAGGACTAGGCTTAATGAATGAACATTGTTTTGAAGGATTAACAGCTAAAAAGCTAGCTATGCAGCCCGAGATAATTTTCTTAACATACACAGGAAATGAAAAGAAAGAAGAGGTTATTGAAACGGCTAAAAGATACTTATTTAAAAATGTAAAGGATTATTCTATATATAATGTTGAAACGATAACAGGATATGATCTTAGGAGGGAATTATCTATAGCAGGACAGAAATATAAATTTAGATTTTATTTTAGAGAGGGAAATGGAGAAGTAACGCAGCATATTTTAACTGAGAATGACCAAGATATGTTCAAATAATATAGCATCAAGAAAATTTTGTATAAAAGGGAAATAAGGACAGAGACTTAATGATAATGGGGATTCTGTGTGTGATAGCCACAAATATTTGAGATAGTTTCCTATCGTTAGAAAAAGTATAACTTCAAATGTTCTTTGTGTCTACAGGTGGAATTACAAAAGGGCATAACATTGTCAGTATTATGATATGTTATTTGATAAGAAAGATACACACTTAAAAAATTAGAACTATATGGATATATTAAAGCGATATTAGTGATGCAAAGTCTTTTAGAATGGAATCACTAGCAATATCGTATTAAAGATAATATGTAAGAGGATTAAGAATTAATATTATTAAAGTACAACAAAAAAGGAGAACGCCAAGTAGATGGATACACGGTGCTCTCCTTTTCTTTTGGCCCAGGATCTAGTTAAACCTCCCTATAACAATAGATTGAGACTTACCAGGCCCGGTCAGTTCCTCAGATTGAAGCTGTGATGATTCTGCTGTGGGAAGTTATTTGTTTTATCGTTACACCTTTATATACGTGGGTAAGAAGTGGAATCCCTAATAAAAAGTGGGAAAATTTTTGCTTACTTCCAAAAAGGCATTTGGGAGGGAAATGAGAGGTGCTAAAACCCATTAAAAAAGTTCGCCAAGTGCCTCTAAAAAATACTACAAAGTCACCCTTACGGACAGGCAATACCTCTCATTTCCACCAACGTTTTTCAGTAACAAAGCTAGAGCACTGATGTATTAATACTTCTAATATGAGATAAGTAAAAGTAGTTTTATTTATTATTCAATAGTCCATACTACAAGTAAAATGCGTAAATAGGATATATAAAAATAATCTTATTAATTTAAGAAAATAAGTTAGTAAGGTTATTTTTGTTATAAGTTGTACTTAAAACCTAGAAAATTGACTTACTGGGAATAAAATAGTATGATTGGGTATATAATTATGCCTAGAGAGGTGAGACATGAAACAGTTACACATAAAAATAAGTGATGATTTATATGAAGAAATTAAAGGTAATTCAATGGCAAGAGAGTGTACGATGCAATCGTATATTGTTGAGTGTCTAAAAAAAGATAAGGTAAATAAACTTAAGGATATACAAGAAGCACAAAAAGATTATAAATTTAAATTTATAGATTTATTTGCAGGAATAGGTGGGACACGCATTGGATTTGAGCGAGTAGGTGGAAAGTGCGTATTAACATCTGAATGGGACAAGTATTGTCAACAGACATATGAAGCAAATTATGGAGATAAACCAGTAGGAGATGTAAGAGAATTACAAGTTGAAAATATTCCTGAATATGACATTTTGGTAGGTGGCTTTCCATGTCAACCTTTTTCGCTAGCAGGAGTATCAAAAAAAAATAGCTTAGGAAGACCTACAGGTTTTTTAGATGAAACACAAGGTACATTGTTTTTTGAAGTAGCTAGAATTATTTCAGGAACTAGGCCAAAAGCCTTTTTATTAGAAAATGTTAAAAATCTAGTTAGTCATGATAAGAAAAGAACATTTACAACAGTAATAAATACATTAGAACAATTAAACTATAAGGTTTTTTATAAAATTATGAATGGTGCTGATTATGTTCCTCAACATAGAGAAAGAATTTTTATAGTAGGATTTGATAAAGAATACTTTACAGGTGATATTAATTTTGAGTTTCCCAGAAAAGTAAATTTAATACAACCTAAAGTTAAAGATATATTAGATAAAGAAGTTGATGAAAAGTATACTTTGTCAGATAAATTATGGAGTTATCTTCAAGCATATGCACAAAAGCATAAAGAAAAAGGAAATGGATTTGGATTTGGATTGGCAGAATTAGAAGGGACAAGCAGAACGCTAAGTGCTAGGTACCATAAAGATGGTTCTGAAATATTAATACCACAAGAAGGAAAGAATCCAAGAAGATTAACGCCAAGAGAATGTGCAAGGCTTATGGGATTTCCGGAAGACTTTAAAATAGTAGTATCGAATACACAAGCATATAAACAGTTTGGAAATTCTGTAGTAGTACCATTAATAGAAGATATTGCTAGAAAGATGATGATAACTTTAGATGAAGAAAAAGCAAGGCGATTATAAATCAGCCTTGCTTTTTACTATATTAATGAAGTCTTGAAGTGATAGGATTCTATTTTGATATTCAGGTGGAAAGGTCTTAATGTAAGGTCTTGGAACAACTAAGATGACATTACTGCTATACATTTCATTTAATTGATTTGAAGAAATACCTTGCTGTAATGTAAACAGATATTTAGTGGATATTTTATCTGCTTCATTTAATATTTGTCTCCAACGGTCTTTGCAAGTTGTTTTAGAAGCTAGATAAGTTAGTTTTTCAAGATTGTAATTTATAGAATGATAAGCACGTTCACTAGGAAAAATAAAATCAGGTTTTTTATTACCTTCTGTTTTGATTTGAGCACCAAATTCAATATTATTTTGGCTAAATATGTAGGCAAGATGATGCTCTAATGATTTTCCAGCACGACTTTTGCGTCTATTTAAGATAGTATTAGAACAAGAAATTAATTCATCTAGATTAGCAAAGGGTTTTGTAATATAGTCATTGTACCTATTATTTTCAAGAGCTTTAAATAGTTCATATTCCATATCAAGCCAAGCTAACAGTTCTGTATCAGGATGAGAATTTAGTAAGTTAGGGTTAGTTGAGTAATAAAGATCTCTTGATTTAGTTGCTAATTCAAGGGTTGAAGGAAAATCTTCAGCAAGATCTTGAATATAGATATCTATTACCCCATTTACAGTTAAAGAAGATGAAATTAGTTTATTAGTTTCAGTAGGTGTTATACCGATTGAAGAAAAGAAATATTCTATCTCATCGTCAGTATTTAAAACATAGCCTTTATAGGTATAGGAATCAAATTTTAGTAGTATTAGTAATGCTCCTACAAATTCATTTTTAAAATAAGGAAAACCTCTCCCGAAGGCAGTGATACGATATTCATTACGAGTACCACATCCATAATATTTACATTTACTCTCTGTAGTAATTCCATTTTGCCAAGTGATTGATACTGTTCTCTCACTATTTGTACCACGTAATTGAGGTTCATCAAAAAGAAGAGAATAAGAATTCTTTGGAATATAGGGGCCACATTGATGACCACCAGTTAAACCAGCATCGTTGGCAGAGATAAACTTACAGAATTGTAATTGTGATTCACTAAAGTCCTTTAATAAAGTGGTTAGAAGTTCATTCAATTTTAACACCCCCCTTAGTTAGGTTAATTATAACACAGGAACTCACAGCTAACATAGAGTTGTAATGGTGAATTAAAGTAGAAGTATATTCTAAACTAGAAAAATTATAGAAAACATTTCTAGAGTTTTTATATGGAATGAAAAAACTTATTTCGAGAATAAAATTAGTAAACCTAGAAAGCTATTAAGAAAATATCACAATGAGAAAAAGAACGAATCATAATATTATATAAGAGCCATCACCTCCTAATGAAATGGTGAAGGGCTTTAGATGAAAAAGGTAGCCTATTAAGACTTAATAAAAGAGATATAGGTATTTCATAGTACTTATTTGGCAAGAATAACATAACAAAAAGAAATGCGTTCACCAAGCATACGAATACATGATGAACGCATTTTTTTGTTGTCCCAGACTCTAGTTAAACTCCGTAGCTGCCTAAGTAAATTTTACTCTAAGGCATGACAATAGCTCCTCAGCACCTGCATACAGATAGAATGGTGCCTACGAAGACAGCTATGAAAGTTTAACCCATGAGTGAGGAGCTCCTTAAAGTCTTGGCCCGGACAGTCCTTGCTAGGAAGCCATGACCTTAAGACTCTGGATTGAAACTTTATTTAGTGTAAAAACTTATTTCAATAACCTATAAATTGAGCGCCTCCCTTTACACGAGCAATCAGTGAACATTTTCCTTAAGTCCAGAGGTACCTGTAACGACAGATTGAGACTTGGCTGACCCGGTCAGTTCCTCAGAATCTCGACGTGGTGATTCTGCTTCAGGAGATTATTTATTTTGCTTTTACACTTATATATATATGATGAGAAAGGCAACTCCCTAATTATTTTAAAAAATTTTTAAATGGCTTGTTAAGAATGTAGAAAATTGTTGCTATATTTTTAGATTGATTTTACAAAATAATATAAAGTATTCTATGAAACAACTATGATTAACTCATTTAAGATATAATAAAGATAATGAATTAATAAATACAGATAGGGGGCTAAAATGATTACATTACCAGCAGCATCAGAAATAGATGTAAGACGTTTCTCTAATATGCTAGATTACAGCACACAAAGTGCCAGCTATAAACCTCTATGGCTTATGGGAATATTGGAAGAAGTGAAAAAAGGGAATCAAAAGATAGATTTTAAAACCATTGGCTGTCATATGGTAAGTAAAGTTTGGTATCCTATTTTACACTGTAAACTCAGCTTTGGCTATCAAGATAGTTTGCCAAGTATTGTGACAAGTTTAGGTGAGAAGCTTGCACTAAAACCAGATGAAAAGGTGAATCACATTTTTAATACTTTAATGGCAATGGACGAGAAAGAGCTTCTGAAAGAGATAAAAGTGTTATTTGATATGGTACCTTATCGGTTATTATCGCCTTTTTATAGTGTGAAAGGAAATAGCTTTAATAAAACTATTAAAGAAATGACTGCCGAAGATCCCACTGCTTTTTATCAGTTTGTAGAAGGAGGCAAGACTATTTTTATAGGAGATGCTTGGTTTGAATATATGAATAGCAACCAAGTCATCATTGAAGCATGGATAGAGTATAGCATGATTTACTACTTGCAAAAGAAGAATCCTAATGTACCAGCTATCCCACTTAAGATTAAAGCGCCAGATAAAAGAGATTTAAATGATGCTACTAAACTTTGGAAGTATTATGGAACCCATAAACCTCTTAGGGATATTTATATTAATAAAACTTTTACTGATGAAACCATGGCCCAGTATGGCAACTTAAGCCTAGATCACTTTTTGCCCTGGAGCTTTGTACTGCATGATGAGGTGTGGAATCTTCTTCCGAGCTTCAAAAATATTAATAGTTCAAAAAGCAATGATTTACCTAGCTTAGAGGTTTATCTCAAGGACTATTGTAATTTACAATATGACCTTTTTAACTTTATTAGAGCATACCCTCATCAAGGAAAAAGCATTAAAGAAATGAAAAAGTTAATGGAGGATTACTTGCACATCATGCCAGCAGGCAATGACTTTGGTAACAAATCTAAAGAGATAGAGGAGCAAGAACGTGCTTGGCACCAAATAGGTGAAGATAAATTTAAAGACTGCCTAAGAGGAACTGTAGAGCCACTTTATCAGATTGCCTACAATCAAGGCTATGAGATTTGGATTTGTAAAGAGAAAGTAATATATGAAGAGCTAGCGTGTACGTTTGAGGACAGAGATATAGTGACTATTGCAGAAGAAGTAGAAAGTATTTATAAGAGTGAAAAACAGTAACAAATTATAGCAAGAACGATAAGTAGAGATTACTAAAAAGAAAAGTAAGTCATAGATAAAATAACACCAGAAGTTATAACGAAAGGAGATAAGGGTGAAAAAGACTCAAGATTTTTATAACCAAAATGCAACTGAATTCTTTGAAGGAACTGTTGCAGCAGATATGACGCAGAATTACACACTGTTTTTAGAATGCTTGCCTAAAGGGGCTAAGATACTAGATGCAGGATGTGGTTCTGGAAGAGATAGCTTAGCTTTTAAGAAATTAGGGTATGAGGTAACAGCGATTGATGGTAGTGAGGAACTTTGTAAATTAGCAAGTGAGTATATTGGACAAGAAGTGAAGCATATGCAGTTTCAAGAGTTAGATTTTGAAAATGAATTTGATGGCATATGGGCGTGTGCCACTTTGCTTCATATACCTAGGCGGAAATTACCAGAGGTAATTGAGAGATTAGTAAAGGCATTAAAAACAGATGGGGTTTTATATGCTTCTTTTAAATATGGGGTATTTCAAGGAGAGAGAAAAGGGCGCTATTTTTGTGATTTGACAGAAGAAAAGGCAGAAGAGTTATTCACGGCAGGTGGATTAAAAATAAAAAAATGTGGATAACAAGAGATGTCAGAGAAGGTCGTGGGGATGAAAAATGGATTAACATTATAATTAATAAACATGCTATAACGTAGAGTTATAGGAGTATAAATGTGTATAAGTAGTAAGAGTGTGAAATGGATTCAAAATTAGTCTTAAGAGGGAGGTATAATATGATAAGTGTAATAGATTTATTTTTAGATATTGGAGGACTTACAGGAGGATTTTAAGCGAGGTATATATCTACATATTAACCAATATCGTTGGAAAATAGTAAGGGAAGCAACTAGAATACAAACTTCTCTAGATGATTATATTGTGGAAGGCTCCAGGACAGCTCAATTTACACAAGTAAGAAATGCAGCACCACTATAGTTGGCTATATGTATAGCTAAAGCTGTAAAAAGTATCTTAGAGAAGTAAATATATACCGTTATTTACGAAGGAAACATATTTCTTGTAAAAGTAATTATGATGTTATTATAAAAGAATAATTAGATATAAAACTAAAAATAAGTGGAGGTTTATATGAGGTTAGAAGAGCTTACAAATAAGTATAAAAATAATTCCAAGTTAAGCAATGTAGATACAGAGGAATGTATAGCGCTTATTTCGCAGAAGTTTCTGGATAATGATGAGAATACCATGAAATATGTGTGTACATTGCCAGAACAGATGGGTGTGAAGGCATTTATGGATGCATATAAAAAGTGTAGTAATAAAGAGATAATCGTAAATAATATATGTAATTATAAAGAGTATGATGGTAAATCTCATGCATATAAACGGTTGGTAGTAATTATTAAGAAACTATTAATAACTAAAAGTGAACAAAAAGATATAAAAAAACTACTATATCAACTTAGTAAATTAGTTTATAAAAAAGAAGTAGTTTCACCAAAGCAAAGTATAAGTATATATAATGAAATAGTAAGGGATTGTAGTAAGTTATTATTTAATCTAAATAGTGAAAATTTAGAAACAGAAGAAATATATAATATATCAAAGATGATGACATATGTGATTTTTTGTAGGGACACAACAGAGATTGTTTCTAAGAATATCCAAGCCAATACATTGCAATGGCTTTTGTTTTTTAAGAAAGAAGTAAGTTTTAATGAAAAAGAAGACAACATGATAATTGAAAGTATAAGTAACTGGGATGAAGTAATTGTGAGAGAAATTCCTAATGAAGTAAGTGATGCTTATGGAAAATATTTTATTGAGGGGTACAAATTAAAACAAAAGAAGCAAAGGGGAGTTGGACAATCTTTACATAATGAAGTCACTGTAGTAAAACAAAATATCAAAGAAGAAATTCCTACTGATATGACTAAACTAGGGAATAAATTAGGAACAATAAGGAACTCATCGCAAGAAGAAAAAAGTATAAGCCAAATAAAAACCATACAATCTAAAGGTTTAGTAGAGAATTATCAGAAGGCTGTCGGTGATGAAAATGTTTTAGTTGAAATTAATACAGCTATGCACATTCTAAAGAAAAGTGCAATAACTATTCAAGCGCTAAAAGCAGAAAACTTAAGTAATAAACAAGGAATAGATAAATTAGATAAGAATCTCCAACAAAAGGACGAGTTAATTAGTGGTTTAAAAGAAAAGATAAGATATTTAGAGAACAAAATAAATGAAAAAGAGGACGAAAACCGATTAATTAGTTTAAAACTTCTAAAAAAAGAAGAACAATGCAAAGAGCTAAAAGAGAAAGTAGAAACTATTATAAAACTTGACTCGAATTCGCTAAATCACGAATTTGAAGCCTATAAAAATAAATTGGCTAGTATATTAAGAATGGAATATAAAGACTTTAAAGAAATACAAAATGAAGATATGTCTATGGATTTAGGGGAGAATTTAAGAGATCAATTAAATGAAGTGTTTAACAAACTAATGAAAAGTGATATTAAGTTGTAAATAGGGGGAGGGATCTAATGGAGAATAGTATCGAATATAGGTTTGGGATAGATTTTGGAACAACTAATAGTACAGTAGTATGTTTTTTGGAGATGGAAGAAGGAATAAGAAAAATAAAAATAGCAGATATCCATGATGGGCCTATCCCATCTATTATTGGGATTAATAAGAAAAACACGAGTGAAGTAGTGTATGGCAGAGAATTATGGGAACAGCGTCAGCAAATGTATGATGATTATGAGATTATTTCAAGAATTAAGGCTGATATTGACAAAGATAAAGTGTGGGTAATTAATGGAGAAAAGTTTACTCCTACTGACATTGCAAGTAAGTTATTTGATGCATTAAATGACAGGGTTGAAAAGACATTATCCGTAAGAATGAAGGAGGCAGTGGTTGCAGTCCCAGCAGGGTTTGCTGCTAAAAAGAGAGAAAGACTTCGTGAGGCAGCGAAGCGGGCAGGTATCCAAATTACATCTTTTATAAGTGAATCAACAGCAGCTATATTTAAAAACTACAAAGAAATAGGACATTATAAGAAAGTAGCCATATTTGATTGGGGTGGTGGCACCTTAGATGTATCAGTAGTAGAAAATAGCGGAGGGGCTATTAAGGAGTTAGGAATTCGCTCATTAGAATTAGGGGGAGAAAATATAGATGAAATTCTTACTCAAAAGATTCATGAAAGAATTTGTGATGCCCGAGAAAAATATATTTCATATGAGAAAGTAAGTGAAAAAGATAAGGATAAGTTAAGGGTAAGATGTGAAGAAGCAAAAAGGCGTCTTTCAGACGATGATATTGTATCTATTCAATTAAATTCATATAGTATATTTGGAGTAATTAGAGAAAAAATGTCTTATGAATGGTTTAGTGAATTAGTCAACTTCCCAATAAAGGCTGCTATCGATACTTTTAATAAGGCACTTCAATTGGCAGAGGTAGACATAAGTGAATTGGGCTGCATTTTAATGGTAGGGGGAACTAGTAAACTAAGGCCTTTGCAGGAAAAACTAGCTGAAGTTTGGAAAGATATTAATGTTATTTATCCCTATGATCCAGAATGGGACATCGCATTTGGGGCTGCGAAGCTAAGTAAATATCCAGGCAAGACAGTTTTAAATCAGAACTTAGGTTTATTACTTTCAGATGACAGTATTATGGATATTTTGAAGGTTGGGGATGAGATTCCTACACAAGTAAAGGAATATCAATTAGCACTCGTAGAAGACTCAAAAAGTGCTAATTTTGTATTTGTAGAAAAACAAAACAACTTTGTAGAATATAAAAATATAGGAAATGTAGTTGTAAGAGCATTTGGTTTTTTCCAAGAAGAATTTGTTGTTAAGGCGCAAGTTAATGGAGATGGGATTTTTAAATGTAGTATTAAGAGTAGTCAACGAGATGAAATATTTAGGCAAAAAATAGAGTATGCAGATCTGAAGTATATTTATCACCTTCCCTTAGAAGAGGAGGACAAGTATGAATAAGTCAAATGTAAGGATAAAATCAAATATTTATACAATTAACAAAGATAAATATTCTGATTTTGTATTTTTTGGTAAGGTAAGAGGGGCAAAGGCAATAAAGGCATTGGCAATACCAGCTACCTCAGATTATAGTGGGAATGAATTACAAAAACAGCAAATAAAAAAGAGTATACCTTGTGCTATACTTTCAAGACATAGGGATGAGATTACAAACGGAATTGTAAAGAAGGGAAATGAATTCGTTTGGGAAGATCGTTGTGACTTCACAAAATGTCCTTGCCCATGCACGGAATATGCTAAAGATAAAAGTATAGGAGATTATAAAGTACCTAGAGTTATAACATTAAAAAGAAGTGAGAAGCAGGAGAAAATAGAGAATAATAAACCGTCATTATTAAATACATATGACGAACCTGAAATATCAGAATCAATTAGTACAATAAAGGAAATAAGAAAAGAAGTAGTAATTGTGTCTCGCACAAATGATGTAATTGTACATAATGAGAATTCAATTGAAAATATAGTTGGTAGAGAATTAAGTAGTAGTAGAGATACGCTCGCAGTAACTGCTGATACCTGTGTTAAGAATAATATAGGAGCTTTTAAGTCTATAGAACAAGAAGAGATAATTAAAGCCCCTGCAGATAAGTCATTTCTTATAGATGCACCACCAGGAACAGGCAAGACATACTCTCTTATAGAAAAAGTAAAATATCTGATTAACGAAGAAAAAATTGATCCACAAGAGATATTGGTTTTGAGCTTCTCAAGGGCTGCAGTTAAGGAAATAAGAGGACGTGTATTTACTGATAGCGATGATGAATTAATTTACGTACAAGATGGTATTCGTACAATAGATTCATTTGCAACATTACTTCTAGAGACATATAAACAAGAATTAGGAATTGATGAGGTAAAAGGAACATATGATGAACGGATTATACTTAGTACGGCACTGATGAATAAATGTTCGGATATAAGTGAGCATATAAGTTACTTCATTGTAGATGAAATTCAAGATGCTATTGGTATAAGAGGAGAATTTTTACTAGAACTACTTAAAAATTTAAATTGTGGTTTTACCTTTTTCGGTGATATATATCAGAGTATAAATGGATATCAACTGAAGAATGGTGTTCAAAAGGACCATAGTTTAACTAGTATAAACTTTAGAACAGAAGTAATTAATAGATACAAAGATAAGTTAGTAACTGGTGAATTTTTAAAGAACTATAGACAATGTGAAAGTTTAGCAATGAGTAGCAATAGTTTTAGAGGACATCTTAAAGCCAATGATGCAAATAAGTGTAGAAGCTTAATGGATACATTATCAGAAGATGATAATAATTGCATAGGTGATATGGAAGATTTTGTAGGCGATATTAATAATACATATTGCTTTCTATGTAGACGAAATATTGAGGCATTAAAGGTATCTAAATATTTAAGAGTTAGTAATATTAAGCATAATCTTTTAATACCGCAGGATAAAAGTTTACTACCAGAATGGCTTGCAAGGGTATTGGCAGGATATAGGACAAGTTCTATTAATAGGAGACAGTTTGTAGAATTACTTAATAATACAAATGAACAAGATAAGGCAGATTATTATTATGATATTTTACTAAGATTTATGGATTTAGATAGAGAAGTCATAAGAATAGATGAGTTATTGTTAAGGCTTAGCCTTGAAGCATATAAATTTAATTTTTTATATCAAGAAGAACAAGAAGAATCAAATGTTACAGTATCTACGATTCACAAAGCCAAAGGAAGAGAATTTGATGTTGTAATTATGAATAGGCAAGGTATAAAAAATGGTATGAGGGAAAATGAAGATGAAGAGTGTTCAGAAGAGCTACGTATTTTTTATGTTGGAATGACAAGACCTAAGAAAAAATTGTATTTTCATACCACTGATATTAAGATGCCTAGGTGGAAGAAGGGAAATCGAGAGCGCATTGTTAGAAAAAATCGTAATAGATTTGAGCTTCGTGAGCTTGAGATGAAGTGTAGTAATGATGTTAATATTGAATCATTTGTAGGTGAGCATATAGCAGCAATTTCAGGGGAAAGTGTACAGCAGCTTCAAGAGTATATTAAAAATAGCATAAATAAGGATGATGAATTAACATTAAGAAAATATCTTGAGAATGGTGATATTACATATCTTATTTACCATAATTCCCACGTAATAGGACAAGTGTCAGATGAATTTATGAGTGATTTACAAGCAATATTGCATGATACATATCGAGAAGAGGATATAAAGAAATATTACCCTAAAGCATTTAAAGATGTTTTTGTAAGACAGAAGGCTAGCTACATAAAACTAGAGGGAGTTGGAGAATATAAAATATGGGTAGGTATATCTATGGTTGGAATTGCTAGGATTGATAATTATTAGGGGGGTAGGACTGTGGACTATACAAAGTACTATGAGGCCAGAGAACATCTGATTGAAATTCTAAAGAAAGATTTAATCGGACCGATTGAAGAAACAGAAATTATTAGAGAAAGACCAAGTAAGTATTATTCTGCAGGAATATTATTTCCAAGAGGAATGAAGGTTGGTGGAGAAGAAGAAAAAAAGGATGAACTTTCAGATAGTAAAGAGAGTGATGATAATATAATTACTATTTGTAATACATCTGTACCATCCGCTTATGGTATGACATTTACATTAAAGCCAGAGATAGAAAAGATCAAAATTTATGTTGAAGCAGCTACATACACAAGAGTAAGTGAAAAAGAAATAGTTACCCAATCTTGGACAGAAGATAGGTGGCACCGAAGCAGTTGTGTAATTACACCGCTCGTAAAGCCTACTATAAATGGGAAATATACTATAGAGAATACGAATCTTGTAGTAAATGTCACTTTACGTAAGACCTATGATGATGGTAGTCGTACAATAACAGTATCTTTAGTAAATTCAAATGAGGCACAAGATAGTGCAATAGATAACGAAGAGCTTTCTTATTTTCAAGTAGGGCTAAAGGTATGTGCCGAAAATGATATAGACAGTATCTTTACACAACGCAAAAATACTGTTGATATATCTACAGATAATGAGATGCGAAAACTAGAGATGCTATATAGACATATTGAGAATATAGCTATAGGGCATGGATGTTCTGTTGACTGGAAAGAGGATAAATACGGGATTAGTAGTGTAAGCCTTTCATTTATTCCTGAGGCAGAATATTTGCAAATGAAACCAGCTAGTGAGATAAAAGAAGAATTATTAGACATGGACGCATTATCCAAGATATCAAAAGGAGAACTGAGGAAATACTTATTAGTATTAGTTGACTCATATCAGAAGTGGATTATGGATCGTTCTGTTGAAGTTAATAAATTAGAGAAAAGATATCAAGACGTTGCACAAGAAAATATGAAATGCTGTGTTGAAACTTTAAATAGAATAAAGCAGGGAATCGATCTTATTACATTAAATAAGGATGATGATATTTTTAGAGCATTTCAATTAGCAAATAAAGCAATGTACAATCAGAGATATTATCAACTTAAGCAAAAAGGTATATCAGAGGATAAGATTAATATATCATGGTATCCATTTCAGTTAGCATTTATTTTGCAAAACTTAGGTTCTATTGTAGATGAACAAGATGCGTATAGAGAAGTTGTTGATTTACTTTGGTTCCCTACAGGTGGAGGAAAGACAGAGGCATATTTAGGAGTAGTTGCTTTTACTATTTTTTATAGAAGAATAACAAAAGGTGATATAGGTGCTGGCACAACTGTAATTATGAGATATACATTAAGATTACTTACACTCCAACAATTTGAAAGAGCAGCGGCACTAATATGTGCATGTGAAGAACTAAGACGACAAAATAATTTAGGAAACCACGAGATAAGCATTGGGCTTTGGGTAGGTTCTGCTTTCACCCCTAATTCAGTTGAAGAGGCGCAAAAGAACTTAGAAGAAGTAAAAGAGCAAACCATATATGCACAAGATATCGTCACACATATTCGCAGGTGTCCTCATTGTGGGGCAGAGATAAGACCAGAGGATGATTATCAGATAAGAAATGGTGGTTTGTCAATTAAATGCTCAAACAAAGAATGTATTTTTAGTGATAAACTACCACTCTATATAGTAGATGAGGATATTTATAAACAAAAGCCAACGTTAATAATTGCTACGGCAGATAAGTTTGCACGAATGGCGTGGGAGCCTAAGATATATAACTTATTTGGTGAAGATGGTAAGTATCTACCACCAGAACTAATCGTACAAGATGAGCTACATTTATTTTCAGGACCTTTAGGAACTATTTCGGGTATATATGAATTAGCTATTAGATATTTATGTACTCGAACTAAATATCCTCCTAAAATAATTGCTGCTACAGCTACCGTTAGAAATGCATCAGAACAAATTCTAGGACTTTATGGGACAAAACACAGACAGTTTCCACCACAAGGACTTGATATACGTGATTCCTACTTTGCAAAAGAATCTACGCCGGATGATAAACCAGCAAGAAAATATGTGGGTGTACTATGTCCGGGCCTTAGTGGAACAACGATGCTGATAAGAACTTATGCGGCTCTGTTATTTGCATCTAGGCATTTAGTAGAGTTAGGATATCAAGGTAAAGTAATAGATACGTTTTGGACATTGACAGGATACTTTAACTCATTAAGAGAATTAGGGAGTACAAATGTTACGATAGTAGATGACATTCAAGATAGATATAAGTTTTTAGTAGGAGAAAAGTTTAAGCAATGTCAAAACCCTATTATAAGTAAATGTAAATATGACTACTTTGAAGAACTTACGAGTAGAAAATCATCTAAGGAAATATCTGCAACGTTGCAAGAACTGGAGAATAAGTACCCAAATGAAAATCCATTTGATTATATTTTGGCATCCAATATGATTTCTGTTGGAGTTGATGTAGGTAGGCTAAGTCATATGATCGTGAATGGACAACCTAAAACAAATTCTGAGTATATTCAGGCAACATCTAGAGTAGGGAGAAATACACCTGGGTTAGTGTGCACAATGTATTCACCATGGAAGTCAAGAGATAGGTCACACTATGAGAACTTCTTATATTACCATAAAACTATATATAAATACGTAGAGGCAACTAGCGTAACGCCATTTTCGTTGCCTGCTAGAGAAAAAGCACTACATGCTGCCTTTGTATCAATAGTAAGATTATCAATTGCTAGTATGAGAGGAAATGATGCAGCTAGAAATTTCTCTTCACAACATAATAAGGTACAGGAAATATATAAATATATACTTGATTATATACAAAGAGTGGATGCTGAAGAATATGTTGAAGCAAAGACAGAACTAGATGATTTTATTGATAAGTGGGAGAAAAATGCAGGAGAAAAAGCACTTGTTTATGATGGTTCAAAAGCGGATGTTCAAGGATTGCTGACAAAGGCAGAGGATTCAGCACCTAGTTATGGAATTGATGTTGCTATGCCTACACTGAACTCAGTAAGAACAGTAGATAATGTGTGTGGAATGTATATGGAGGTGAGGGGATAGGATGTTTGATAGAAAACGTTCAGTTAAAAAGATAGTCATAGGAGAGCAGCGAAAGAGTCAATTATTAACGACTTTTGGATGTGGTGCTATAGCGGATTATCCTAACAACTCTGTTATTATTGCAGGATTAGAGAGTTGGTCACATGCGTCCGAAAAGCATTATAGAGTATGTGAGGAGAACTTACAAAAAATCTGTGGAGTAGATTATTTTGTTAAACCTAAGGTAACTACTTCATCAGAAAATAGTACAACTAAATCTAATTTTGATATGCAAGTATTTAGATTCCCAGAAATGCTGGTATGCTCTAATTGCCATGAAGTTAAGCATTATACAGAATTCAGAATTAAGAATAATGCAGACCCTGTCTGTTTTAAATGTAGTAGAGGCCAAAATAGCAAGAAAGCTAGGCTTATTCCATCACGTTTTATCATCGGTTGTGAAAAAGGACATTTAGATGAATTTCCATATTCCTACTGGGTACATAGGGGTGATCCTATATATGAACAGCACCATAAAATTTGTATTCGATATGATGAACATAAGAGCGGACTAGAAGGCATTATTATTGAATGTAAAGAGCCGGGATGTGGACGGATAAGAAATATGGGAGGAGCATTTGATAAAAATGCTTTAAAAGGATATCGTTGTAAGGGAAAGCGACCTTGGTTAAATGATATTGATCCTGTAGTATGTGATTGTGAACAACCTAGAACATTGCAGCGAGGTGCCTCTAATGTATATTTTCCACAAAATATTAGTGCTATTTCTATTCCACCATGTAGTTCATCAAGAATGAACGAAGAAGTACAAAAGTATTGGGAAAAGCTTGACCAGTATGTAGATAATATACCTAAATTAGAAGTTCTAGTTGATGTATTTGATATTCATAAGCGTTGTAATTGTAGTATAGAAGAAGTTATTAAATTTATAATCAAAAAAGCTAATCATGAAAAAAATAATAATGAATTGACGCCTGAGAAGTTAGTAGAAAATGAATATGATGCCTTTTTGCAAGGAAATGTCAGTGAAGATCATTTTAGGATTAATGAAGGTATTGTACCAGAAGTATTTAAGCCATATATTCAAAAAGTAGTACTTGCTAGAAAGTTAAGGGAAGTACTAGTCTTAACAGGTTTTTCGAGAATAAAGGCGTCTAATGAGAATATAGCACCATTGTCAAAACAACCTCTAAACTGGTTACCAGGTATAGAGTTATTTGGAGAAGGACTATTCATTCAATTAAAAGAAGAAAAATTGAGAGAGTGGGAGAGCAAGATAGGAAATAGATATTTGGGAATGAAAAATAGAATGGATGATTCTATGTACCGCACTAATAAGTTTTCTCCAAGATATGTATTGTTACATACATTATCACATTTATTAATGAGACAGTTTATTTTGGATTGTGGGTATTCGGGTGCAGCTATTAAAGAAAGGATATACTCTACATTTGAGGAATCAGATAAAAGTATGTGTGGGATTCTTATTTACACAGCTACCCCTGATTCAGATGGAAGTTTAGGTGGCTTGGTTAGACAAGGAGAAGAAGAGCGTTTAGATAAAACATTAAGAAATATGCTGGAGAATGCATCTTGGTGTTCTAATGATCCTCTTTGTATTGATTCGAAAGAGCAAGGAGTAGATGGGTTAAATATGGCAGCTTGTCATGCATGTACGCTAACACCAGAGACAGCTTGTGAAAAAGGGAATGTATATCTTGATAGAGCTAGTGTAGTAGGGATAATTGAATCACCAGAGTTGGGATATTTTAATGAGATATTACATAAATAAAGAAATAGGCATACCAAAATTGAAATGGTGGTATGCCTATTTCTTTATTTAAGATAATTATTTAAAACTAAGGAGATCTCTCTGTCGCTAGATAATTCATACACAATAGCTTGTAAGTCTTCTTCAGAAAGGGTGTTAAGTAAATCCTTATATGAACGAGCTGTTTCTTTACCATAAATAGTACTGATTTGAGAGTACACATATTGCTGTAAGAGTGATAAATCAGTAGAATTAGTAGCATTTCTAGATATGCAGTCCACAATATTTTTTTCTAGAATTTCCGTAGAGATGTCATCAAGTAAAGGTGATAATTTTCCGGTATATAGTAGGCTAATACAATGTAATGCTCTTGTGATAGCTCCATATAAATCGTTATAGGAATTAGAAGGATAGTTAATGGCATCTACATCAGGAAGTATAACGGCATCAAATTCTAACCCTTTTACAGCGTGAATGGTCGTTATTATTGTTCTATCATGATATTGATCACTCATATTAGTTAATAATTGTGCATTTAAGTGTGAACTAAGAGCAGAATAAAGAGAATTAGCCATTTTTTGGCTTTTACATATTATTGCTATACTTGTGTATGTAGTTTGATACCTAATACATAAGCTATTTATCTGTTCATAAAGGCCTTCTATTGTACTAGCCTCTAAGACATCAGGGGTTACAGAGGAACGGTTAATAGGTGTTGGTAATATTCTAATGTCTTTCTTTTTCTTTAAAACTTCCCTAGCTAAGAGTGTGATTTCATAGCTATTTCTATAAGATACATTTAGGTTAATCATATTTATCTTATTTGAATTATTTTTTAATAATGTATCCATTTTGAAGTCAGGTAGACTTGATTGGTTTTCATCTCCTAGGTAGGTAATAATTGAGTATGGAAAAAGTAATGTAAGTACTTTTATCAGTAATGGACTTATATCTTGAACCTCATCTATTAAGAGATATTTTATCTTTTGAACAGGAAGTTTTACGATTTTTATGTATAGATAAATGTAAGGTATTAAGTCTAAAGAAGAAACATTAGTTATAGTGTTTAAAGTATATTCAGATAAGGTGATATTTGTTTGAGCAGCAAGTTCTTTTAATAGAGGAATATTGGTTATTAAGTTAAAATATTCGTGTTTAATATTAAAAGCATCGAGCTGATCAAGATAAGCTGATGTTAGTAGCGTGTAGCTATCATTAAGTCGATCCTTGATAATATCATATTCCTTATTTAGTTTATCAATAATAGTTGTAATTGCCGAAGAGTCAGTAATAATTGTTTGGTGTACTTTTTGTTCACTTAAGTATTTTTTATAGAGATCAGTTAATAACTTTTTGAAACTATTATCACAATATTCTTTGAAAAGTTTTTTGAATTTATCAATTCGTTGGTTTAATGGAAGAGTGCTAAGTTGATTATTGAAGATATCTTCAATGACTGTCCCCTCTATTAGAGTAGTACCTAATAATTTAATATCTTGGACCTTTAGTATATTAACCCTAAGATAGTCTGTATACACATCAAGTAGTTTCATAAAATCTAAAGAGTCTTTAAAATTTGTAAATTCCTCTAATTGATTATTGAAATTAGAGGGTAGGTTTTGTGACGGGATGATTGAAACAAGTAGTTCATTCCATGTCATAGTATTAATTTGATAAAGGTCAATATCAGAAAATGATTTAGACATATAATTCTTAAATAGTTTTGATGGAGATAATACAAGAATATCATCTTGTGGTACATTATATCGATGAGCTAAATAAGCCAGTCTTAGTAAAAGAATTGAGCTTTTACCGCTTCCAGCACAACCATTAATAATTACAGAAGATTCTTTAGGCGCAGTAATGAGTTTATTTTGTTCCACTTGAACAGAGGATAATATAGTTTTCAATTTACTTGAAGAATGTTCTTTGAGTAATTCTGTTATGTAAGAATCCACATATTTTATATCATCATGGATTTCTTGTGCTAGAGGTTCATTAATAGAAAGAGAAGTTTCTCCAGTTGTTGAATAATTAAGGATTTTCCCGTCCCTTATGTTAATAATACGTTTTAGAAGTAACTTGCCTTCAATATGCTCAGATGCTAGATTAATATATCCTACGGTTGCATATTGCAATGTTTGGGCAAGTGGCATATGCCATGGAATAATTGTTGCATTAATTTCAGGCAAGTCAAAGGTAACATTATTTTGAGTAACATATATTTTTGTCACAGTATCATCACCACTATAAATAAAATCATAACGTGCATAATAAGGAGAAGATAACATATCTTCATATGAGGAAATAGTTCTTAGTGTAAATTCATTTTGAGGTAGGTTAGTGCGAAAGGATGAGTTATCTGTACGAAGAGATAATCTTAGAGCGTTTATAGCATTGTTAAGGGAAGCTTGTACTTGTAGAAGTAAAGATTTTTCTTCATTTAAGATTATATTTTCCATATATATATTCCTTTACTAAGTAATATTATTAATAATATTATACAACATAATACGCACGTTAAATAATACTATTAATAATTAAACCATAGAAGTTCTTTACTAAGAGGTGAATAGCATGAAGATAGGAGTGTAAGTACAGAGTATATTGCTATATAAATAGAAAATAGCTTGATTGTTAATGATGAAATGAATAACTAATAAAGCTAGATTATAGTAAAAGTAGATTAAATAATAATTACCAGAACTAAAACTAAAATATATCAATACTATCTTACTAGTCTATGTAAAAATCTTACCTGAGTTCTACATTAAGGATTAAGTAGAATTTAAATTGATATTGTAACTGAGAGGAAAAGTAGAACTTGGACTTACTGTAAGCAATGTGATACTAGTAGTAAATGAAACATTCCAAATCTTAGCCATATGATCAGAGAAAATGAAAGTTTTTGAGAGAGAAATCCTAGAGCATCACCCTAGAGAAATCTATAGTTGGACTGAAGAAGCACAAGAAAGTGCTAACCATGTATAAGCATATACAAGGTTAGCACTTTCTATTGTCTAGAGAAAAAAATTTAAATAATACTAGGGAGTCGTCTTTTTCATCACATATATGGAAGTGAAAGCATTATAAAAGGAGGTGAAAAAGATGGCAATTACAGCAGATATTAAAAACGTCAAAGTATCACTTAAGCTTGCAAAGGGTAGTCAGACTATATCTGATTGCAGCAAATCAGCTTCAGTTGAAGGACTCTATGGAGTAGCTATAGCTGTAGCAGGACTACTTAATGAAGAGCTTGAAGCAGTTACAAAGGTAGAAGAAACGACTCTTATTGAGGAGTAAGCATCTACCTATTTTTAAGGAAAGGAGGAAACACTCATGGCAGAAATTACAAAGAAAAACCTTGTACTTACTTTTGTTACAAGTGCTGGTAAGGAAGTAAAACTTACTCTCACTAAACCAAAAGAAGGTCTTACAGGAAGTGAAATCAATACAGCAATGACAGATATCATCGCAGCTAATGCTTTAGGGGAAGATGGTTTAGTAACTAAAAAAGTAGATGCTAAATACGTTGTTCAACAAACAGAAGCAATTGCTCTTGCATAATGAAATCACATAAAATGTTACTGCACATACTAGTTTTAGACGAGTATGTGCAGTAGCATTTTTATATATAAGCTGCTACAATAAATATAAAACAAGAAAATGCTATGGAAGTTTACTGATTAATGATAGACAAGAAGAGAAAAGAGCATTAATCGCACTCATTAATGAGTTAAATGGATATGATGTCTTATAGTAAGAACTATATTTTATTTATATTGAAAGAAAATAGATGAAACACAGTTAGATTAAAAAGGTGTTGGAAGTTGAATGAGAAATTAGACACCTACATCATGAGATTTCAGTTTTAGCTGAACTGAAGAGAAAGTATGGGGAAAATATGGAGTTAAAAAACATTAATTTTGAGGATTTTTCTACTATGGATATGGTGGAGCTTTATTCTAAAATTATAAAAACACTTAAAGCAAGAGGAGTAATGCGCACAAAAAATTTTATAGGTGAAGTGGGTGAACATATTGTTATCGATTATTACAATAATACACCATCTCTAGATAATTTATTAGCCACAGAAATTGGAACAAAAGGAATAGATGCAGTAAGTAGGAAAGGAAAGCGATATACAATTAAATCAGTTAGTAGTAATGCTACCAGTGTGTTTTATGGTCTTGAGCCACCAGATTCAGATAAACCAGATGAAAAACTCTTTGAGTATGTTGTTATTTGTCTATTTGATAATGATTATGGACTTAAGGGGATTTATGAGTTGACATGGGAGCAATTTCAGGTTCATAAAAGGTGGCATCCAACAATGCAGGGGTGGAAACTACAGTTAAATAGGAGTCTACTTGCAGATGCTAAAACTATTTATAAAAGGGCATAATTGCTTTAAATAAAATGAGTAGTAACCCTTTTTTGCTAAACTATTATTTGGGTATAAAAATTTTGGTGTTCAAATGATGAAATGCAAAATCTCTATATATAAAATCAAATTGTAATTCTCAAATTGTAATTAAAATTTATAATATGATAGAGTATAATAATACCATTATTTAGTTTGTCTTTGGAACATATTAATTAATGTAATGAGTAATGAATGATGGCAATAAGTTATCGAAGTTTAAGGCCGTACAGGAAGTGAAATCAATACAGCAATGACAGAGATCATCGCAGCAAATGCTTTAGGGGAAGAGGGTTTAGTAACTAAAAAAGTAGATGCTAAATACATTGTTCAACAAACTGAAGCAATCGCTCTTTCATAATGAGGCTTATAGAGGCATCTTCTAATATTAGCTTAGGCTAGTGTTAGAAGATGCCTCTTTTGAGATGGTTAAAAAGTGTTTATTAAAATAGGAAATACAGATAGACCAGTTGGAAAAATATATTATTCATATAAAATTAATTAATTCATGTAATAACTAAATAATTTGAAGTAAAATAAATATAGGTTTTAATATTCTTAATAAATAATCTTGTGTTAATAATGTGAGTACATAAATTTATTATTAAGCAGCTAAAAATTGAGGTGAGAGTTAACATGAAGGATAAGTTATTAGAGATTTTAAAGAAGCATTTAAAGAAAACCAAAACCATTGCACTGCTTGAAATACAACAGCAGTTGCCAGGGGATACACAATATGAGGAGTTCGCTAAGCTAATGGAGGAACTAGAGAAAGAAGAAATTTTAGTCCCAATAAAAAAGCATGGCAGTAATGGTAGTAAGTATGTCCTATATAATACTTATCGTATCAATAAAGAAAAGCTAAAAATGGAGTTTATAGAAGAAATACATAGATGGCAAAGAAAAGTAGATGCTCACATTAACTTATCTAGTTATTTAAGTTTATCGGAGAAAGAGTGGAAGGAGGATTTATATTTTATTAAAAAAATAGATACTTATTTTAAAGAAAAAGGGCTACCTAAAGAGGAAGCCACCTCACCAGAGCGTGCTTATGAAATAGTTCATAATGAGAAATGGATAGATGAAGGAGGAGGTAAGAAGTTATTAGAACGTATTAAAGTATGGGAGTATATAAAGATTAGTAAACAGGCAGACCCTTTAATGCTAGCAGTTAATAAAAAAGCTTTACAGGGATTAAACCATCAACATTTAATAGTAGAAAATAAATCTACTTTTTATTTATTATTGGGGTTCTTAAATCAAACACAGTTTACTTCCCTTATTTATGGTGCTGGTTGGAAGATTGTCGCAGGTATTGAAGGGGTATATAAGCAATTAGATATAGAGAGTGAAAAAAATACATTTTATTATTTCGGGGATATAGATTATGAAGGGATAGCTATTTATGAGAGTATTTCCGATAAAGCCAAACTAGCCGTAAGTTTTTATGAAGCATTACTTCAAGGAGAAAAGAGTTTAGGGAAAGAAAATCAAGAACGACGGGAAGAAGTTCTAAAGAACTTTGTTACAAGATTTTCATATGAACAGGGTTTAAAGATAAAGGAAGTTTTAGAGGGCGGTTATTACTACCCGCAAGAAGCACTATGTAAAGAAGAAGTTTTGAATATCTGGAGGGCATTATCATGAGTATTAATGCAAGTAGTGTGATGGAGCACTTTGGTGAACGTATAAAAAGAATAGCTTTATATGATCCACTTTATAGATTAGAAAGAAAAAATAAGAAAGATCATAATGAAATAGAAATCCCTTATTATGAGTTAGGCATGCTTACTTTACTTTTTTTCTTTGAGAATATGATCATGCGTCAGAAAACATGTGGAACGAAAGAGTTAGCCTATTTTCTATATGAGGAGACTAGGCATAGAATTCAGCTTAATTTGGAGGAGTTTGAAGAGTTAGCTAGAGAAGTGATAGATGTCTTTAGACCAGCTACAGGTAAGAGAAACAGCAAAACCTTTTATAATTGGGAGACTCGGAAAGAAGAAACGATTTACTATTCTATTTTAAAAGCAGGACGCTCGGATTTAAAATCTAATACACAATATTATATATTAGATGAAGCGGGCTTGGAGTTAATCTTTTCAAGCCGCGAGTACTTTAGTGAATTTCAAATCTCTATTAGCCAACTTTTGCTTCGTAAACAGTTAGAAAAGGGAGAATTTGTAGGTGCCTTGAGGCAGGTGGATGAGATGAATTTAGCCGTAGAAGCCTTAAGAGATAGATTATTAAAGATTAAAAATGAAGTAAGTAGAAGTATTGTGTCTGAGGAAACTTATAACCGTTATAAAGGTCTAATAGAAGATATTAATACAAGGCTTGAAAGAGAAAATGAAGAATTTGATGAATTACGTGATTTTGTTAGGCAGACTAAGGATAGCTTAAAGTATCAAATAGAAAATGAGAAAGATAAAAAAGCTTATGAACTTATATTGAAGATAGATAACAACTTAGAGAAAGTACATCATGAACATAGGAAGTTATTACAAGAGAGCATTGTCCTTAGGTCACATGCATTAGAAGCGGCACAACAAGCACTTTATTTTATTGGTATTGATAGCTTTAATTTCGAGCAAGATATTGCAAATTATCTATTAGGTAAGCCACTCCCACTAGCAAGTAGTAAGCCTTTGATTGATCCCTTTTTCAAAATCAAACAAACGAAGCAGTGGTATCCTTTGAATATTTTTCAAAAGCAACGTATAGAAAAAAGTGAAGAAGGAGAAAAAGGAAAGGCTTATCAAGAAGCTGCTATGGAAGAAGTTTTAAACCAAGATAAAAAAGTAATACAAGCTTATTTTAAGCAGATTATAGAAGAGGTTTTAGTGATTTTAGATGGAAGAAGTAAAATTACATTAGAAGAAGTATGTACGAAATTAGAGGAGAAGCAAGAGGTATTTTTATCCAGGCGACTTTTTTATGATTTTTGGATTATTTTACACCAAAAGTCACCTATTGATTTAAAAGAAATAGAGGAAGATAGCTTATTATATGGTGTTAAGGAAGCTCTAAGTCAGAGTACTAATACCATTAAAGTGATTGAAAGGGAAGAGGAGGTACAAAAGGTATCACGCTTTAAAATTAAGAATATGTTCATTGATTTAACCATAGAAGTGGAGGGAGAGGATGTCAGTGGAGTATAAACATGAGCAGATTATAGAAGCCCATAAAATCTATATGAGATTAGTTGGAGAAGGAAGTTTGCCAAGAGCAGAAGTGAAAAGCTATACAAGAGAGGAACAGATTGAGGAGTTAGTTAACCAATTTGCTAGAGAAGATGATGCCGCTATTATTATGGCAGGGGATATGCTTTATTTAGTACCAATAGCAACAACTTCACCCTTTCATATGAATAATGAACTAATTAAAAAACTCTATTTACCAAATGGCGCTACAAATCTAGATATTTATTTAATGTATGTGAGCATTATTATTTTACTAGGAGAATTTTATAATAGCTATCAAAGTCAGGAGCCAACACGAGGATTTATTAATATGGAGGAGTGGCTTGCGGCGGTGAATACAAGATTTGAGAGTCTAAAGCAAATCGATGAAGAAAACCTTAAGAAAATAGAAGAAGAGCAAGAGTATAACTGGACAAAAATACTGGAAAAATGGATGGCCATTGATGATGTTAAAGAAAAAGCTAAAAGGCAAACAGGTAATACCAATAGTCGTATTAGTTTCTTAAATATGGTGAAAAGCTTCTTAGAAAAGCAAGATATGGTAAAGGATATTGGGAATAATGAGATAGAACTAACAGAGAAAACAAAAGTCATTATTCAGCGCTATTATATGGATTATGAGTATAATCGTGGCTTATTAGATTTTATGTATCAGTACGAAAAGGGGGAGGTATAGGATGGCATCAATTTCTAGGTTACGTTATGGCAACTTGATTTATGAAAATGGTAACAAACGTTATAATGATGAGATTTTCCAGTGCGCAGGACATAATATGGCAGTACTGCTTGAAAATGGAGGAGGAAAAACAGTTTTTATCCAAGCTGCTTTGCAGGCAGTTTTACCTCATAGTGAATTAGGCGAACGTAAGGTCAAAGAAACTTTTTCTTTAGAAGGTGAAGCAGCTCACATTGCTATTGAGTGGATTATTAGTGATAAGCCAAGACGCTACGCATTAACTGCAGTTACACTTTATTTAAAAAATAATGAATTAAAGTCTTATAAATATGTCTATGAATATGGAGTAGGTGATAAACATAGCCTAGAAAATTTACCATTTACTCAATATGAAGAAGGAGGAGAAAAAAGAGCAGCTGATAAGGGTGAAATGTGGAATTATTACCAGAGGATGAGTAAAGAATACATGAATGCACAGGTCTTTACTACTAATAAGGATTTCCATGCTTACATAGAAGAACATTTTAAAATTATTGCAGAGGAATGGCGTAGCATTGCACTTATTAATGGTGAAGAAGGGGGTGTAGATGCTTTCTTTGATGGGTGCAAGAGTACCAATGATTTAGTAGAAAAACTTCTATTACCTACAGTAGAACAGGGGCTAATAGGCAAAGGGAGTGAAGAGTTTGCTGATACATTCGAAAGTCAAAGAGAGCATTTCAAAAAGCATAAACAATTAGAACGTAGCATTAAGGAAAGTGAAGGAATTAAGAAGGAAATAGATGATTATGTAAATGCATCTGCCTTATATGATACGCAGCTTACAGCCTATGAAAATAAAAAAGAAAAGGCCAAAGCTCTATGGCGACTTATTGTAGTTCAAGAAGATAAGCTTAAAGAAAGTTTAAGAAATTTAAGAGCTGAACAGGAAAAAGCAGAAGATGAAAAGAAAGTTCTAGAGAGAAAAGAAAAGCTCATTGAGATAACAGTGGCAAAGGTAAATTGGGAAAATGCTAGAGAAAATTATGAAAATGAAGATGAGCTTTATCAAAAAGAAAAAAGGTTAAAGGTATCTAAGGAGCAGAAACGCCATCTCTTAAAGTTGTCAGGTTTTAAGCATCACATGGAGGAGGCTATAGCAAAAATCCAGGTAGCTAAAGAGCAACTTGCAGCTTTAGATAATGATGAGGAAATTGATGAGTTAAAAGAGCAGTTAGAAGAAAATAGTAGTTTTCTTAAAGGGTATTTTGAAGAACAGTTGGCTTGTTTTGCTAAAGAAAAACAACGTGCCATAAATGAGAAAGAAAGAGAAGAAGAAAGGCAGAAGAGTATTGAGACCGAGAAAGCATACATAGAAAGTGAAAATCAAAGTCTAAAAGCTGATATTAATAAATTAATCGGGAGTATAGAACAAAATCAAAAGGAAATGCAGCGCATTAAGGAGTCTATATTAGCTCAAAGCACTCATGAAGGAATAGAAGTACAAAGTAAAGCATGGCAAAAGCGAATCGCAGAAATAGAGGCGCATAAAATAGATTTAGGACAACAGCTTAATCAAAAGGAAGCAAGACAAGCTGAAGTTAAGGGAATAATTGAGGAGAAAAATAATCAGCGTGCCAGTTGTAATGGTGAAAAAAATAGGGTTCAGATGCAAATTAAAAATATAGAAGAGGAAGCAGAGGCAGTACTTCTTGAGGTAAAGAAAAATTTATCTATATTTTATAGCCTAACTTCTATTTATAGTAAGCCTCAGCAGGTTATGGATACCCTAGAGGAGCGAGTAGAGAAGTTAAATGAAGAAAAAGAAGCTGCTCTTTTTGAGGAAAGACAGCAGTCACGTTTTTGTGAAAGTTATGAGAGTCATGAGTATTTTACAGCAGAGCCACTTTTAGAAAACTGGATAGAAAAGTGGTATATGGAATTTTCCTTTTTACAATCAGGAACTGCTTTTATTCAAAACTTAGAAAATGATATACAGAGAAAGGCTATGGAAAAGGAACCTAAATGGGCAGAACTAGTCATTGTAGCTGATGGACAAGAGGAAAAACTCCTCCAGAAAATAGAAACTCAAAAGCATAAGATGACTTATCCTATTGGAATCCTTACTTTATCTCAAGCCAATCAGATACTGCAAGAAGGTATGAAGCACTCAGAAATGATTTATCCAACTATTTGGGAGGAATCTTTGCAACTTGAAAAGTTTAAAATGTTAAAAATACAGGCTCGTGAAAAGTTAGAGACATTTATTCAGAAACGTAAGGAGAAAGATGCTCATTTAAAACAAGTGGAGCAGTGTTTAAGTTATGTGAGGAATTTCTTTGAGAAGTATCCTCATGATAAATATGTTGCATTGGTGCAACAATATGAGCACTTAAGTAATGAAGAAAATGAACTATTAAGAAGCATAGAAGTACATAAGCAAGAAAGTGAGAAGATTGAAGAAGAGAGTAAAGCTATCAAGAGCACCCTAAATATTGAGATGCAAGAACAACATATTTTAGAAGGACAAGTAAAAGAAGCAAATCAGTATATGAGATTGAAGCGAGAAAATGAGGGATACGATAAACAAAGAATATTACTAAATAGTCAAAGTATGGAGAAAGAAAAAGTCATAGTAAAACTAAGTCGGGATTTGCAAGATATACTTGAGGCATTGGATGAACTTAAGGGAAAAATAGGTGAATGCTTAACACAGATAGGCAAAGTTAAGGATGATGTACTTTATAAAGAAGTACAAACTCATGAGGCCATTTATACCAATGCATCTATTCAATACTTAAGAGAAAAACAACAGGAGCTTAAGAATAGTTTAGAAAAGAAACAAAAAGGGCGCAGTGAGATAGAATCAACTATTAAGCAAAACCAAGAAAATCTAAGTCGTAATGAACAGAATTTTAATCAGGGAATTTTAGAAATGGAAGTTCATGAAGAAATTCCAGCCTATAGTATAGAGTATCCTAGTGCTATAGAAAAGCTGACTCAAGATATTAAGAAACTAGAAATTACATTAGAGGATTTAGATGAACGAGTGAAAACTGCAAAAACGGATTATGATAAGAAAGAACAAATGTATCAAAGTAAAAAGAGTGAATATGAGAGCTGTGGAGAGGTCATTAAGCAGTTTGTTGAAAACTGTGAACAAGCTAAAAAAGAAGTAGCTATAGCAAAAAAACAACTTAAGGAAAAAGAAAAGTACTTATATGAGCAAAGTCAAAAGGGTGAACAAACTTTAGAGCAGGTAAAAACACAAATACAGCTTATGGATAAAAAGGATCAGATATATAATTATGGGGCTCAAGAGGTTAAGATAGGGGTATTAGAGGAAGACATTAATGAAAAGATAACGTATATGTTAGAAACCACCGTTATGCAGATGCTAAACGAGCTTGAGAAGTTATATCAGTTAGAAAAAGAGTGTAAGGATAAGTTAGATATAAGACGAGAAAAGTTTATAAGTTTTTGTCAAAAAGAAATTAGTGATAGCAAGCTTAGGCATATGGCCATCCAGGGGATTAGTCAAAAGGAAAGATATGAGGAACTCATTAAATGGCAAGAAATGATGGTTCAGCGCATTAGCGCAACAGTTATTATTTTGCAAAAAGATTTACAAGACCATGATAAGATTATTTCCCAATTTATTATTCATCTATATACCTATCTGACTAGCGTAGCAACAGAGCTTAAGGAAATTCCACAAAAAACAAGAGTTAAAACGGAAGAAGGATGGAAGGCAATCTACGAGTTTAATGTACCTAGTTGGCAAGAAAGTGAAAGCAAAGAGAAAATACGTAAACATATTAATCATCTTTTAGATGATATTGATGGAGAATTTTATTTAACAGCAGAGGGTAGAGAAGATACTCAAAAAATTGAGAAATACGTCAAAGAGCAATTTAAGCTGAAGCAACTTCTTAAGGTAGTTATGGGGAATGATAGTATTAAAGTAAGATGTAGAAAAGTAAGTAATCTCAATAATATTAGTACCCAAATGTTTTCATGGGAATCCTCTACTAAATGGTCAGGAGGGGAAAAGTGGAGTAAGAATATGGCACTGTATTTAGGCATTCTAAATTACCTGGCAGAAAAGAAGCAAAATATTTCACACGAACCAAACAAGGTCAATCGCGTGGTAATTTTAGATAATCCGTTTGGAAAAGCTTCTAGTAGTCATGTTTTAGAACCAGTCTTTTTCATTGCCAAGCAAATAGGTTTTCAAATCATCGCTCTTACTGCTCATTCAGAAGGTGACTTTATACGAAAATATTTCCCTATTGTATACAGCTGTAAGTTAAGATCTACAGCAGATTATAAGACATCTATATTTTCAAAGGAACAAGAAATTAAAAAGGCATATTTTATAGATAATGATCCAGTAGCATTAAGTGTATTAGGTAGTAGCACGCAAATGAGCTTATTCTAAATAAATAATAACGTCAAGATTCAAAGATGATATATGATAAAGATTAGTAAGGTATAAAAAGAGCAATTAAGATGAAAACACATGAGGTAGTAGCGGTAATTATTCATCACTAAACCAAAAGAAGGTCTTACAAGTGATGAGATCCTAGAGTGATAACAGATATTATTGTTTCAAATGCTTTAGGTGAAGGTAGTTTAGTACCTACTAAGGTAAGTGCTAAATATGTGGTTTAACAAACTAAAGCAATTATACTTATATAGTTAGATGCATAAGGCTATTTTTAACATTGGCAAGAACTAATGTTAGAAATGGCCTTTTTTGTATAGTCAGAAAGAAAAATGCATGTTAAATTTAATATATCATAAAAGGCAATGTAGATAGTTAGGGGCGAGTAGTTGTTTGTATGCGGAACGCTTGAAAGAGTGAAGTGGTACAAAGAAGAACTTTTAAGGTGTGTTAAAAGTTGCATTACAGATGAAGAAGTTCAATTTACAGTGGGCTGGTACTTGCTAGAAGGAATATCGAGTGGCATACAGAAAGAATGGTTGTTAGAAGTGCTAGCAGATTATAATAGGCTATATGATATAGCAATATCATTAAGTGAGAAGGATATTCAAGTAGGTAGAAAGCCACCATTATTTAGAGAAGGAGACATGGTGGAGGTTATTGTTAATGCAAAAAATATAACATATCACAAGGGGATAATTCATACTGTTACTTATCATTCTAAGGACCGAGAGTGGAATTATTTTATATGCGAAAATAATAAAAAGGTAAGTAAGAGATACTACGCTGCAGATTTAAAATTAATACAAACGTCTAAGTAACTATAGGGAAGCGACTTTTTCACTATATATGAGGAGAAGAAACGGAGGAATTATGCAAGGATATAACTGTATTATGGTTTATAACCAATACAAAGATAAAGTATTGTTTTGTAAAAGAAGAAAAGACCCTTATAAAGGCTTATATAATTTTGTTGGTGGCAAAATTGAGTCGAAAGAAGATGGGTTTATTTCAGCATATCGTGAGCTAGAAGAAGAAACTGGTATTCGTAAAGGGCAGATTCAATTATTTCATATGATGGATTTTACCTACTACAATCAAGATTGTTATGTAGAAGTATATGTGGGACAATTAGCAGAAGAAGTGGATTTAAAAGAAGAGATCCATCCACTTTATTGGCTTGATATGAATGAGAATTTCTTTGATATAAATCGTTTCGCAGGAGAAGGAAATATTGGACATATGATAGAACAAGCAAGGCAGTTTGGTTTTGGGAAAACAGAATAAGTTAACTGTGAAAAACTTCATTGTAATATTGATGATATATCCGGAGACTCATAATAAAGAAGTAAGCGAAATACAAAATAGAAGTTTTAGACTTTAAAGGAGGAGCACATGATGTTCGAGCAAAAGGTAAAGAAAGATAAGAAAGCAAAACGATTTAAGGTAGTCAGTGAAGAAGCATTTGGATTTAGTGGTGTAACTACCATTCTTCTTGACCAAGAAACAGGAGTCAACTATTTAGTAATTTCAGGTACAGCAGGTGAGGGTATAACACCACTTTTAGATGCTGAAGGTAAGGTGGTTATAACTCCAGTTGTACAGGAGTAGGCATGACTTACACCAAAGAGGGCTATTTCTAAAGCTAGCAAATGCTAATTTTAGAAATGGCCTTTATATATATAAGCTACTACAATGAATATAAAAAAAGAGAACGTTATGGGAGAAAAAATATATTGAATGTACGAACAATGTATTGCAAACGTGAATATAATGTATTAAAATTAACTATAATAAAGTAGGAGGTGGTTTTATGGCACAAACAACTTTGAGTGTACGCATGGATGAGAATGTTAAAAAGCAATTTGACGCATTTTGCAATGCTGTAGGTATGAATACATCTGTTGCTATTAATTTATTTGTGAAAACTGTTATTAGAGAAAATAGAATACCATTTGAAATCGGGTTAGGAAATGATCCTTTTTATTCAGAGGTTAACCAAAATCGTCTTATAGAGGCCGCAAAGCGTGTAGAAACAGGTGCGGGAGTAGTTCATGACTTAATTGAGGTTGATGATGATTAAAATATGGGATGAAGAGGCTTGGGAAGACTATTTATATTGGCAAACTCAAGATAAGAAAACACTAAAAAGAATTAATCAGCTCATAAAAGATATAGATCGTAATAAGTACGAAGGAATAGGAAAGCCAGAGCCGTTAAGAGGCAATCTTAGTGGCTATTGGAGCAGACGAATTGATGAATGTAATCGAATAGTTTATAAAATAGCCGATAATAAACTTATCATCATACAATGTGGATCACATTATAGGGATAAATAATTTTATTAGGTAAAAAGTGATAGCCGAGTATAGTGAATACAGGGTTATCACTTTTTTTGTTTTAAAATAGGAGGGAATAGCCTTTTTATATATAAGCTGCTACAATAAATATAAAAAGAGAACGTTATGGGAGAAGAAAGCTAATGAAAAAAACTGAAGTAGTTGCAGCTATTATTATGTATGAGGATAAAATTTTATGTATGCAGCGTAACAAGGGAAAGTATGAGTATATGTCTTATAAATACGAGTTTCCAGGTGGAAAGATAGAGCCAGGAGAAACCAGAGCTCAGGCGCTTCAAAGGGAGTTAATAGAGGAAATGGCTTTAGAAGTAGACATAAGGGAAGAAGATTATTACATGAGCGTAGAGCATATGTATCCTGACTTTGCTCTTACCATGCATAGTTTTATTTGCCGCGTAGAAAGTCAGACCTTTGTAAGAAAAGAGCATGTGGATCATAAGTGGCTTACTCGCGAGGAGCTGATGAGTTTAGATTGGGCACCAGCAGATCTACCTATTGTAAGGCGTTTACAGGGGGATTGTGAATGAACTTCATAGAGGAATTAAAAAAGGCTTGCACACAGGGTTTATTAATTTTCAAAAAGCTTCATTAGAAGACTATCAGCCTAGTTTACTGATTAATGATAGACAAGAAGAGAAAAGAGTATTAACCACGCTTATTAAAGAGTTAAATGAATGTGATGCCTTTTATTTCTCTGTGGCGTTTATCACCAATAGTGGCATTGCTCCTATTATTAATGTTTTAAAGGAACTTGAGGAGAGAGGGGTAAAGGGAAGGATTATTGCTTCTCAGTATCAGAACTTTACTCAGCCCGAGGCACTTAGACGTTTGAAGGCTCTTTCTAATATAGAGCTTAAAATAGTGACAGAAGATAATTTTCATGCCAAGAGTTATATTTTTAGAAAAGGAACGAGATTTACCTTAATCATTGGTAGTAGTAATCTCACTCAAAATGCCCTGAGCTATAATAAGGAATGGAATCTAAAGGTATCGTCGGCGGAGGATGGAGACCTTTTGAAATATACCATGAAGGAGTTTAATCGTACCTTTGAGTCAGCTATACCAGTTACTGATAAGTGGCTTGCAGACTATGAAATCCTTTATAAAGACCAGTACAAAGCTAGCAGACAAGTGGTTTATGACATACAAACCACTAAAACTATTTTGCCGAATAAAATGCAGTTAGAAGCGCTAGAAGCCCTTGATAAACTAAGAAGCGAAGGTAAGGATAAGGCCCTTTTAATATCAGCGACAGGAACAGGGAAAACCTATTTTTCTGCTTTTGATGCCAAAAGGGTGAATCCTAAAAGACTTTTATTTGTGGTACACAGGGAAAATATCACTAGAGCTTCTCTAAGGAGTTATAAAAGAATATTTGGCAGAGATGTCACCATGGGGATACTGAGTGGTAATAATAAGGATTATGAGGCTAGATTTTTATTTTCTACGATTCAAACCTTATCTAAGGATTATATTCTAGAGCAGTTTAAGCCAGATCATTTTGATTATATCGTCATTGATGAAGTTCATCGCTCGGGTTCTAGTAGTTATGAAAAGATTTTAAATTACTTTAAGCCCAAGTTTTTGCTAGGCATGTCAGCTACGCCAGAACGAACAGATGGCTATGATATTTATAAAACCTTTGATTATAACATTGCTTATGAAATCAGATTAAATAAAGCCTTAGAAGAGCAAATGTTATGTCCTTTCCATTATTATGGGGTAAGTGAACTTGAAATAAATGGAGAGGTCATCGATGAAAAAACAGCTTTTAATCATCTGGTTTGTGATGAAAGGGTAGAGCATATTATAGATAAAGCTAGGTTATATGGCTGCGACCATGGCAGAGTCAAAGGGCTGGTTTTTTGCAGCGGTGTTAAAGAAGCTCAGGAGCTGTCAGAGCAGTTTAATCGAAGAGGCTATCGAACTGTTGCTTTAGATGGTAGTAGTAGTGAAAATGAAAGAGAAGAAGCTATTGAAAGGCTGGAAAAGGATGCACCAGAGGGGGATTACTTAGACTACATCTTTACAGTAGATATTTTTAATGAAGGCGTAGATATTCCTTCTATTAATCAAATTATCATGCTGCGTCCCACTCAGTCCTCTATTGTATTTGTGCAGCAATTAGGGCGTGGGCTTAGAAAAAGTGAAGGCAAAGAATATGTAGTGGTCATTGACTTTATCGGCAATTATGCCAATAACTTTTTAGTCCCTATTGCATTATATGGCGATCGTTCTTTTAATAAAGACCAACTTAGAAAGCTGATGAGTAATGGCAGTTGTAGTATACTAGGGGTTTCTACGGTGAATTTTGACTGTATTACGAAAGAACGTATTTATGAAGCCATTAATAAGTCTAACATGGCTACCAAGAAAGCCTTGGTAGAGGAGTATAAACTACTGAAATTCAAATTAGGCAGGGTACCTATGATGATGGATTTTATCCTTCATGGAAGCCGTGATCCCTTTGCTTTTGTCGAGTATTCAGGCTCGTATTATCAGTTTGTAGCTAGTGTTGAACAGACTTTGGAGTCTAGTTTATCAGCAGTGGAAAGGGCTCACCTAGAATTCTACTCAAAGGAATTAGGAAGTGGTAAGCGTATAGAGGAGCTTATGCTACTTGATGTACTCATTAGAGAAGGGGAGTTAGCTAGTAGTCATTTAAGGCAACTGATCAAAGAAGCTTATGGCTATGACATGTCACAGGCAACTATAGAATCTAGTGTACATTATTTAAATGGCGACTTTTTTAAGAAACAGGACCAAGAAAAGTATGCTAAGCCACAGAGTATCTTAGTGGAAAATGAAAGTTTTAAGATGACGGAGGAGTTAAAAAGTGATCTTAGAAATCCTGATTTTAAAACCTATCTTTTAGATCTTATAGCTTATGGAATCGATAGATTTAATAAGACCTATACCCTAGAAGCTTATGAAAAAGGTTTTATAAGATATCAAAAGTATTCTAGAAAGGATGTTTGCCGTATTTTAAACTGGGAAAGTGATGAGTCTTCTACCATGTATGGTTATCGAATCAAGTATAATACTTGCCCTATTTTTGTAACCTATCATAAACAAGATGATATTAGTGAAAGTACAAAATACGAGGATTGTTTCATTAATAAAAAGCAGTTTAGCTGGATGACCAGGAGTGGTGTAACTACTGAATCTAGGGAAACCATTGCTATTAGAGATCATGACAAAACCGGTCTTCGTATAGCTTTATTTGTGAAAAAGAGTGATGGGGAAGGTTCTGATTTCTACTATATGGGAGATGTAGAACCCATGGCAATTTTTCAGACAACCATTAAAAATGATAAGGGTGAAGATAAGCCAATCGTTAATATTCTTTTTGATATGGCACATAGTGTACCAGACCACCTATATGATTATTTAACACAGTAGATGATATCAAAGTACCCAGGGCTATTACAGTTCATTTCATTTATGGGAAGACTATGAAAAGGAATAGATCTCATATGTGAAGCCACAGAGCTTTCAAGTGAGCAGGAAAACTAAAAACATAACAAAGTGCTAATCATGTATAAGGGATACAGGGTTAGCACTTTATTTTTATAGTCTAGGAAAGTTCTGTCTTTGTATAAAAATAGAATTTTCCTAGACTATAAGGGGTGCAGGGGAAGTATTCCCTGCCGTATTCAGGAGGGTGATCAGCTGACATGTTTTTTTGTCAGCGCCGAAGGGAAGCTAGGGTTCCCTAGCGGAAGAAATGTGGACGCTAGTCCACTTTCTTGTCAAAGGTTAAAATAGCTCTAGGGAATTGGATTTTTCCGCACATATAAAGAGGTAAATAAGATAGGATTTATAAAAGTGTGAGGGGGAAATTCAGATGTCAGAGCTTATTACTGTAGAAAAACTTAATAGTGTTGCCTTTTACCAGATTCCACAGGCATTTTACTATCATCCTAAGTATGCAGACATGAGTGGGAGTGCTAGAGAGACTTATGCTATTTTACGTAATTTATTAGGCTTATCTGTAAAGAGTGGTTGGGTAAATGAGAAGGGAGAAATCTTTGTAAAGATTAGTAGAGAAAGGCTAATGAGCCGCTTAGGGATAAAGAAGGACAAGATGAGTGCTGTCTTTAAAGAGCTAAGGGAGCTAGAGCTGATTATGGAAAAACGCATAGGCTGTAATAAGTGCAATGAAATCTACATTTATAATGCCAAGGAATTAAATGAACATTATTTAGAAAGTGATTTATTAGGAGAGATAAGTGAGGACAAAAGTGAAGGTGGAGGAAATGGAACTCCTTTTGGAAGGCGAGAAAATAGCATTACTAAGGAAGCTAAAACCGAAGTCCAGATAGCGGAAAAACCGATACATAATAAGAATACTTTTATTAAAAATCATGATGATAAGACTAAAGATACACTACTACCAATAGTAAAAGAGGCGGTTTTAGCCAAGGAGAATTTGGTAGATGGGGAAATCCTCAGTGAATTTCATCGTTCTTTTGGCATGGGCAAAGTGTCTATGAAAGCCCAAGAAGTGATTCGTATGTTCCTTAATCGTTTTGAACGCTCTGTGGTGCTTTATGCCTTTGAACTAGCAGGTGCTAAGAATAAATCCTTTGACTATGCCCAAGGCATCTTGCGCAGGTGGTGGCAAGCAGAGGCCTTTAACTTTGATGAAGTATTTGCTTATGAGGAGCATTATTGTAGTGGCATGTAACAATAGAGAAGCAGCATTTTTAAACTAAGAGTTTAATGAAACCAATTTGCCTACTGATTAAAATAGACTTATGAGTAAGTCAGGTATAGAGCGTGTAATGGCGTAGGGAGGATGTTATATGGAACAGATGTTAGTGACCAAAGGATTAAATGAACTAAAATTGTTAGATAGTCGCATTTACCGCAAGATCAATGAAGGGGAATTCGTAGGGGCTGCAAAGGTATCCGTGCCTAATGTAAAGGGGAAGATTAGCAAAGAGGCATTTAAAGCTAATGCCAAAGCAGATTACCAATCTATTACGGACCTCATTAAAAGAAGAAATGCTATTAAGGCTGCTATTATCGTTTCTAATGCAACGACAATGGTAGATATTGCTGGAAAGCAGATGACAGTGGCAGAGGCTATTGATAAGAAAAGTAGCATTGAATATGAGAAAGCTTTATTAGAACAGCTGAGTACACAATTTTTAGTGGCATTAAATAAAGTTATCGTAGAAAATGAAAAGGTAGATGAAAGTATAGAACAACTACTTAATACAGCCTATGGTAAGGAAGGAAAAGAAAAGATTACTGAAGCCAGTCATCATGCCATAGCAGAGCCATACCGAGCTGCCAATGAATATGGACTTGTAGATGCACTAGAAATACAGGTACTGATTAAAAGAATGAAAGATGATATCCAAAGCTTTGAGTCGGAAGTGGATACAGCACTCCAAATTTCCAATAGTACGACTATGATAGAAATGAGTAGTTAATAGCATATAGTGCAGTTACATGTAAATCCTAAATTAAGTCCCCTTCCATCAAGGGCGATGATGGAGATTAGCTCTAAAATAGGAGTATTCTGATCAAATAAATGTTGAATGCTTAATTTTTAGGAGTTAATGCTCAATCTTTAATATTCTTTTGATTGAATGCTAAGGTATGAGGCGTCAATGATTGATAAAATCCGTGACAAAGGTTTTGTCAGGCTGACTTATTACTGCTGGATTTTTCCCATGGCTATGTAGCTGCAATATATAATGTAAAGGCTTGTAATGCGGTTAGAGATAATATATAATGAATTATCTAAATTATTAGGAGGTAGCAGATGAATATATTCCCAGTCATTGATTTAGAAGCTACAGGAGCTAATATTTTACGCCTTAGAAAGCAAAAAGGATTATCTGTAAAGGAATTACAAGCTTATTTTGGGTTTGAATGTCCTCAGGCTATTTATAAGTGGCAGTGGGGGCAGAGTTTACCATCAGTAGACAATTTATTTGCACTTAGTAAATTATTTAATACATCAATAGATGAGATCTTGGTTGAATACACACATCACCAAGATCTTTTGCCTTTTAGGGTGAAGTGTATAGGGAGATATGTCAAATTTTTAGTTAAGAGGGAAAGAAGCTAAAAGCTCTTGACAAAGACACCGTGTCGTCCTTTATGATAAGGTTAAGGAAAAGGAAAGGAGGTTACATCATGGAGCTACAAAAAGCAAGTCAAGTATCCAAGGATTACGGAATTTCTACAAGAATGCTACGTTATTACGAGCAGGTGGGATTAATAAAGAGCCTGCGGCAAGAAGATTATGCTTATCGGGTTTATGACGAAAGTGCTGTAAGTCGTTTACGACAAATAATAGTCCTACGTAAGCTACGTGTTCCAGTGAAGCAAATCATAAGCATACTTAATAATGCCGATGCAGTTGAGATTGTAGAAATTTTTAGGCAGAATATAAGTCAGCTTGATAAGGAAATCACAGCGCTTTCTACCGTTAAATCCATATTAATGCGCTTTGCAGAGGAAATTAACGAAAAAGCCGATGTCAATTTAAAATTAATCGGTGACGAAGCTTTGTTTTCTATTATAGATACGCTTTCTTTTCCTAATAATCAAATTAAGGAAAACAAGGAGGAATTATCAATGGAAGAATTAAACAATGCCAGTGAAACGCTTAATAAAATGATGGACAAGGACGTGCGTATTATATTTCTGCCACCGATGACTGTAGCAACTTATTGTGCTAGAGGCGAAGGATGCGAGGGAAAGGCCAATGATGTAATCAATAAGTTCGTAATGGAAGCAGGTCTGACAAAAATCAAACCGGATTTACGTCAGTTTGGATTTGACTGTTCTGATGGGGCAATAGGTGTAGGGGAGCCGTCGAAGGCTTATGAAATATGGGTGTCTATTCCTGATGACATGGAAGTGCCAGGGCACCTTATAAAACGGAAGTTCAACGGTGGTATGTACGCTGCACATGTATTAAGGACATGGGACTTTCAGGATTGGCGTCTTTTGAAGGAATGGGTAGATTCAAGCGACAAATACGATAATGCATGGGGAGAGCCCAGATGGACACCAGACGAAACTGGTTCAGGACAAGGATTTGAAGAACAGTTGAATTACTGGGGTAATGCTAACCGCGGATTTAGAATGGAAGATATGCAACTAGACTTGTTGTTTCCGATTAGGGAAAAATAAATAAGAGGTACATATAAGAAAGAGGTTCACAATGGAAGATATTAAAATGGACTCAACCCTATCATTTGGTGGTTACAACTGGCGTGTACTTGACATACAAGATAATGTGGCATTGCTTATAACCGAAGATATTATAGAACAACGTGCTTATCATGACGCTTATAAAGAGATAACATGGGCTGACTGCTCGTTAAGAAAGTATCTTAACGGTGAGTTCTATGACAAATTCAGCGAAGCTGATAAGTCAAGAATAATGCCGGTGTTAAATAAAAATCTTGATAACCAGTGGTATGGCTCAAAGGGTGGAGTAGACACAAAGGACAGTATATTTTTATTAAGCGTTGAGGAAGTGTGCAAATATTTCGGTGATAGCCGTTCAAAACTATATAACCGAGGAAAAAATCAAAGATATTGGTTTGAAAGAAAAGATGAAAATAACAGTAAGCGAATAGCAAGGTTTGAGGGTGAGACATGGGGGAGTTGGTGGTGGCTTCGGTCACCTGGTCGTGTTAGTGTAAAAGCTGTATATATTCATGGTGATGGTAATATAGGTATTCAAGGCAATAATATATTGAAAGGCAACATCAGCGATGGCAAATGTACAGGCGGCGTCCGTCCTGCTTTGTGGTTAAAGCTGTAAGCCTAATCATACTTAATAAGCATACGGGATAGTTTCGTCCCTTTCATAAACTACAAGGGGTGCAGGGGAAGTATTCCTTGCCATATTCAGATCAGCTATAAGTGTAAATAGGTTTATTAAAAAAATTTTATAGCTGAAAAAAGGAAACCATTGCCATTAGAGATCATGATAAAACAGGCCTTCGTATAGCTTTGTTTGTTAAAAAGAGTGATGGGAAAGGCTCTGATTTTTACTATATGGGAGATGTAGAACCCCTGGCTATTACTCAGACAACCATTAAAAATGATAAGGGTGAGGACAAGCCAATCGTTAATATTCTTTTTGATATGGCACATAGTGTACCAGACCACCTATATGATTATTTAACACAGTAGATAGTAGGAAAGTATCAAGAGCTATCATAGTTCATTTCATTTATGGGAAGACTATGAAAAGGAATATATCTCATATGTGAAGCCACAGAGCTTTCAAGTGAGCAGATAGAAGAGATTAAGAAGCAAGTAGAGCAGGAAAACTAAAAACATAACAAAGTGCTAATCACGTATAAGGGATACAGGGTTAGCGCTTTATTTTTATAGTCTAGGAAAGTTCTGTCTTTGTATAAAAATAGAATTTTCCTAGACTATAAGGGGTGCAGGGAAAGTATTCCCTGCCGTATTCAGGAGGGTGCTCAGCTGACATGTTTTTTTGTCAGCGCCGAAGGAAACCTAGGGTTCCCTAGCGGAAGAAATGTGGGCGCTAGTCCACTTTCTTGTCAAAGGTTAAAATAGCTCTAGGGAATTGGATTTTTCCGAACATATAAAGGAGTAAATAAGATCGTTTGATGAAAGTATGAGGGGGAAATTCAGATGTCAGAGCTTATTACTGTAGAAAAACTTAATAGTGTTGCCTTTTACCAGATTCCACAGGCATTTTACTATCATCCTAAGTATGCAGGCATGAGTGGTAGTGCTCGGGAGACATATGCTATTTTACGTAATTTATTAGGCTTATCTGTAAAAAGTGGCTGGGTGAATGAGAAGGGAGAAATCTTTGTAAAGATTAGTAGAGAAAGGCTAATGAGCCGTTTAGGGATTAAGAAGGACAAGATGAGTAGTGTCTTTAAAGAACTAAGGGAGCTAGAGCTGATTATGGAAAAGCGCATAGGCTGTAATAAGTGCAATGAAATCTATATTTATAATGCCAAGGAATTAAATGAACATTATCTAGAAAGTGATTTATTAGAAGAGGTAAGTGAGGATAAAAGTGAAGGTGGGAGCAGTGGAACTTCTTTTGGAAAGCGAGAAAATAGAATTGCTGAAGAAGATAAAACAGAAGTCCAGGTAGCGGAAAAGCCGACACATAATAAGAATACTTTTATTAAAAATCATGAAGATAAGGCTAAAGCTACACTACTACCAGTAGTAAGTGAGGTTGTTTTAGCGGAGGGAAATTTGATAGATAGGGAAGTACTGAGTGAATTTCATCGTTCTTTTGGCATGGGCAAAGTGTCTATGAAAGCCCAAGAAGTGATTCGTATGTTCCTCAATCGTTTTGAGCACTCTGTGGTGCTTTATGCTTTTGAGCTAGCTGGTGTTAAGAATAAATCCTTTGACTATGCCCAAGGAATTTTGCGCAAATGGTGGCAAGCAGAAGCCTTTAGTTTTGATGAAGTATTTGCTTATGAGGAGCGTTATAGTAGTGGCGTGTAGCCATAGAAAAGTAGCATTTTTAAACTAAGAGTTTCATGATATAGCCCTACAAAGGCATCTTGAGGAGTTTTGTAGAAAAGAAAATAATAGTTATTGTATATTTAATCTAATAAGATTTTATTTAAAATTTAAAATAATTAGAAGGGAATTATATGTTTAAGGAAATGAATGAAAGCCAGTTATTACAAGTTAATGGTGGTGGGGTACCGACGATAGTTAAAAAGGTTGGAGGATTTTTATTGGGGAAAATAGCGACTGTGGTAGTGAAAGAGGCTGCAGAGGCAGTGAGCAATTATGTTGCTACTCTACCAAGACCTTCAGAGCCTACACCATCTAGACCAGAAAATTGGATAGATAGTTTTTAAGGAGTAATTATTATTTATAGTAGCAAAGTCTTAACTTGTTAGCATATAAATATTGTTTATAATCTTTATATACATGATAAGTTAAGAGTAGCTACTTTATTGTGCATATTAAAGTATTATTGAGAGGTAAAAGTATGCATCATAAAGAAAATGAAACAATTAATAGCATGAAAAGATTACATAGTTTTAAAGTTATAATTTTTATGTTTATGATGCAATGGCTACTACTTGTAGTTATATCTATGATGAGTGGGATAATCTTTCCTAGTACACAAATTCAACAAATCATACTACTAATTAAGCGTTTTGATGTAGAAAAGATTTGTGGAAGATGGACATTACTGGTTGTAGGGATTATGTTTCCAATAATACGGACTATTCTTGGTATTTATATTCCAATAGAATTTATGTCAAAAATAAAATTCATAAGAGAAAATACCATTGCAGTACCTATTTTATGTGGCATTATATGGGGAATTCATATAGACTTGCTACTATTGGAGAAAATATATATTACAGGATTATGGTTAATTTATATTTATTCATATGTAAGTGGTAAAGGTAATAAAAGGAATGCCATATGTTTAACTATAATGATTCAAGCAGTATATAATCTTGTGATATATTCTATTGTATAAGTGATGCAGGAACTGTTCTAACTCAGTAATAGATATTTGTCATTGCTCCATCGTAAGAGCGACAGTAAAAGGTAGGAGACTTAAAGGCAAAATAGCCTTTAAGTCTCCTACCTTTTTATTTTGTAAAAAACTAAAAATAATTTTAGGGAGTCACCTCCCCCACTACATATATAGAAGTGAATAAGTAGTAAAGGAGGTGAGAATCATGGCGATTACAGCAGATGTTAAAAATGTCAAAGTAGTACTTAATCTAGCAAAGGGCAGTCAAACTATTTCTGATTGTAGCAAAACGGCTACAGCTGAAGGGCTTTATAGCGTAGGTACAGCAGTAGCAGCTTTACTTCAGGAAGAGCTAGAAGCAGTAACGAAGGTAGAGGAAACTTCTCTTATTGAAGAGTAATCCTAAACCTCATTTTTAAAGAAAGGAGGAAACACTCATGGCAGAAATTACAAAGAAAAACCTTGTACTTACTTTTGGCACAGGTGCTGGTAAAGAAGTAAAAATAACCATCGCTAAACCAAAAGAAGGTCTTGCAAGTGGTGAAATTTCTTCAGCAATGACAGATATTATTGCTGCAAATGCTTTAGGTGAGGACAGTTTAGTAGCTACTAAGGTAAGCGCTAAATATGTGGTTCAGCAAACTGAAGCAATCACACTTGGATAGTTAGATGCAAAGGGCTACTTTTAACACTAGCAAGGGCTAATGTTAAAAGTAGCCTTTTTGTGTAGTCAGCAAGAAAAATTGATGTTAAAGGTCTGATTGAATATATTTTTCTAATTAAAAGTATATTTAGAAAATAATAAGATAGTAATAAGAAAATACAAATATAGGGGGAAGCATATGCAAAAAGATGGGGTGTAGATGAACTATCTACTGCTTTATGATTAGATTTGTTTATTATATTACTCAGGTAGGTTATAATGTAAGTGCTTCAAAAGATGACGTCTAAATGTTATTCAGACATCTAAATGTGTATTTCGTCTTAAAATATGAAAAAGAGAATTTAAGTAGGTATAATGAATATAAGTAATTAAAATCCTAAAAAAGAAGATGGGTGATGCACATTGAGGTTTGAGATTGTTCCTCAAAATCTAAATGCGATAACAACAGATTTAAAGGAAATAGAACAGTGTTTACAGCAGCTCTATGAAGAGGCTGACTCAATAAGCAAAAAAATAGCTTATCAGGAATTTGGCATAGAAGATATTAAAAGTACCCTTGAAGCCAATACAAAAAAGATACTAACGTTGGCGGATGATACTAGGGGCTTTAATGGAGGATTTGTATCTGTTATTAATTTGTATAACAAAACAGAAAATAAAATAGTAAGTAATATGAATGTTACAGATAAAAAAGAGGAGGGGGAGTCACAGAATAGTGCGCCTAATGGAGAAGAGACACAAGAGCCGGGAGGTTCTAAGAAAGTTTCCTATGCAGAAGGTGAAATGATTATTGGGGCAGGGAGCATACCAGGTATCCCTTATAGTTCCAAGATATCTGGGGATTTGTTTTCAGCTTCATATGACACTAAAGTAACAACAGGGGTAACCTATAAGCCTGATAGCAATGGCAAGTATGTTTTAGATACGGTAGGAGCACAAGCTAGCATTTCTGGTGAAGCTCATATAGCAAGTGGTAAGCTCAAGCAGAGTGTGGGATGTTTTACTAATGAAATGTCTGCAACTGTTGGTGAAGTTGGTGCAGTTGGAGCTATAGGAGCCAATCTTTATAAAGATGGCAAGTTAAGTCCTCAAGTATATGCAAAAGTTCAAGCATCTGCGGTAGCAGCAAAAGGTAGTGTTTCAAATAGTATAGGTTCAGACAATAATAACATACATACCAAAGCTTCTGGTGAATTAGGAACAGCAAAGGCAAGTGCAGAAGTCGCTGCAGGGAAAATAACAGTTAAGGATAGTGAAGGAAATACCACAACAGCCTATGGTGCTACTGCAACAGCAGGTGCAGAAGCTTATGCTGCTACAGGGAAGGTATCTGGTGGGGTTGAAATTCTAGGTATACAATTTGATGTTGGTGTAACGGGCAAAGCTGGAGGAGCAGGGGCTAAGGCAAGTGCCACTGCTACAACCGGAGGTGTTAAGGGTTCCGTTGGTGCAGGGTTAGGAGTAGGATTAGGACTGGATATCTCTATAGACTGGAGTAATTTTAAATTAGGCTGGTAAAGATTAATAATAATCTATTTAGGAGGAAATAAAATGTATAAAGACTTATTACCAATTGGCTCAGTAGTACTTCTTAAGGGCGGCCAAAAAAAGCTTATGGTAGTTGGAAGAGTTGTTTGTAAGGAAGATGATAACAAGATATATGATTATATAGGATGTTTATATCCACAGGGAATATTGACTACTTCTGAGCTGTATTTTTTTAATACAGAAAGTATAGAAAATGTATTTTTCATTGGTTTCCAAGATACAGAGGAAATGAGCTTTAAAGGGTTTTTAGAAAATCTGGGTGAATTAGAAGTGGTGAATGGACAAATCGTACCAAAGGAGAGATAAATATTGACGGCCAAAAGTATAATGTATCTAATAAACGTAGTAATTGTCTTAGTGGGTGTGATTTTCACAGTCGTTTCCATAGGTGTTAATCATGGAAACAAAAAGAAAGTCCAAAGGTGTAAAGTTTTAACTAAAGGACGCGTGGTAGATATGCAAAGAGAAGCATCTACATCTAATACAGATGGTGTTGCTACATTTTCCTGGTATCCAGTTTATGAATACACAGCTGATGAACACATCATTAGGAAAAGAAGTTCTTTTGGGCAAGCAAAGCAAGCCTTTTATCCTGGAGAAGAGGTTGAAATTTATTATAACGCCAATGATTATAATGAGTTTTATGTGCCTAAAGAGCATACAGGAAAACTTATTATGGCTTTTCAAATCATAGGAGCCATGCTTCTTATCATAGGAGTCATACTATTTTTTGTAATAAAGTTATTGTAATAGAGATTTCTTGGGAGAGAATGTGAAAATAAAAGCTACTTTTAACACAGGTCATACTGGGTGTTAAAAGTAGCTTTTATAGTATACTTTAATGTTCAATTAGTTTATTTTTATAAGCTTCATAGGAAGGATCAGAAGGGGTAATAATCTTAATCTCTTTATAGTATTCTCCTAAATCTGAAACCACAAGGCAGTTAAATGTCTCAGAGATAAATCTAAGAGGGACAAATAACCTGCCTGACTTGTAGCTTACAGGAACATCTAGTGTTTGCTCCATACCATTAACGGTTACTGCTCGAGTATCTTGCTTTGCAATGATGACGTTAGATTCATCTTCACTCACAATAGTAACAGTTTTGGTGGCTGTATCCCAGTTGACCTTGCACTTTAGTCCTTCTGCTACGATGCGTACAGGTACTAAGGTCCTACCATTCTGGACATAAGGTGGAACGCTGACATCTTGATAAACAGCATCTACTGTAATGTTAATAATATTAGGAACTGCCTTCATATTATAGATTTGATACTTTTGATAGGCCTCATCATTATTATCTGCCATAGCTGGAAATACTAAGCTAGTGGATAAACCTAACAGGGCGATACCTTTTAAAATAGAATGTGATATTTTCATTTTTTATTCCTCCATTCATATGACTCCATTCATTATAGCTTTTTTTAAAGTCAATATATGATTTATAGGACCAAATGCATAGTTAGATGTTTGAATAGTATATTTTTGGGATTATTCAATTGAAAGAGTCTTTTTGGTTGTTAATATTTTTGTTGTTAATATTAAAAAAATAAATGAATAAACAAGACAAAATAAACTAATATAAACAATATTCTATAAAATCTATAGATAGTGAAAATAAAAAGTATTATAATACAAGCAATGGGTTTAATGATCCAAAAAAGTTTTGTAAAAGGAATTGTAAATGAATAAAGTGAAAATTATTGCTATTGTTACCTGTAATAAGGGAAATGTTAGGAGAAATAATCAAGACAACTTTTTACTAAATGGTGCGCATCATATAGGTAAGCTTACAGAAGATGTAGACTATAGATTAGAAAGTAAAGATGAATTTCAAATGTATGCTGTGTTTGATGGTATGGGCGGAGAATGCTACGGAGATGAGGCAGCGTTAATCAGTAATCAGGTAGCGGAATACTATAGGAAAAACTTGAAAGACAAAGAGATAAAGACCGCCAGTAGATATTTGGAGCTGTATTTTAAAGATGCCAATAGTAAAATATGTGAGATGATGGATGAAAAGAAAGTGAGTGCTAGCGGCTCAACTGCGGCGGTTATATGGTTTTATAAAGATTTGTTTTATGGGGCCAATGTAGGAGATAGTCGCATTTACTTATTCAGGGACAATAGATTAGAGCAGTTATCTATAGATCATACAGAACAGGCCTTAATGGAGAAGCTTCATCTGAATAAAGGGCAAAGTGGGCAAAATTCAGGCCTTACACAATACCTAGGGATAAGACCGGAGGAGATGGTAATAGAGCCTTATTATTTCAAATTAAAACCAAAGAATAAAGATATTTTATTACTTTGTAGTGATGGACTCACAGGATGTTTAGATAATGAAGCTATAGGCCAAGTGCTAGCAAGTAGTAAAAGTACAGAGATAGCCATGGGACGCTTGTTAGAACAGGCTCTAAAGGCTAAAGGAAAAGATAATATCACAATAATGCTATTAGAAGTAAGAAAAGGCTGGTTGAGTAGTATTGGTCAATTGTAAAAAAGCAGGAGGGGAATATGAACGAGCAGTATAAGAAGTATGAACCTTTATTTGGGGATTGGAAAATTAGTAGACTTATCGGTAAAGGTAGTTTTGGAGAGGTTTATGAGATTGAGAGAACTAATTTTGGAACCACTTATAAAGCCGCCTTAAAGATAATTGTTATTCCTGTAGATGAGACAGAACTCCAGGAACTCATGTCTAGTGGTATGAGTGTTGCGGAAACAAAGCAGTATATTAAACAATCTGCACAAGATATCATGAGTGAATTCGTCCTAATGTCCAAATTAAAAGGAAATACTAATATTGTAAGTTATGAAGATCATCAGGTTATAGAGCATGAAGATAAATTAGGCTGGGATATTATGATGAAGATGGAATTATTAGAACCTATTAATAAGTATATTAAGAAAAATGGTTTTACTAAGAAAAATCTTATCAAATTAGGAATAGATATCTGTACGGCCCTAGAATTATGTGAGAAGCACAATATAGTACATAGAGATATAAAGCCAGAGAACATCTTTGTATCACCTAATGGCGATTTTAAACTAGGTGATTTTGGCATTGCTAGAAGTATTGAAAAGGCCACATTAGGATTATCTAAAAAAGGGACCTATACTTATATGGCGCCAGAGGTCTATAAGGGGGAAAATTACACCACCACAGTAGACATCTATTCTCTAGGAATCGTCATGTATAAATTTATGAATTGTAACCGTATACCTTTCATGCCACCATATCCTATACCTATTGTTTATACAGATAGAGAAAATGCCCTTGCTAAGAGGATCAGAGGAGAGAAGCTCCCTATACCAGAGGGTGTAAAGTCAGGGAAGCTATTGGAGATTGTAAGAAAGGCATGTCAATTTAATTCTGAGGAAAGGTATCAGGATGCTACCCAGATGAAGGCGGAACTAATGAAGCTTCTTGAGACAGAGGAAGATACCATCATCTTGGCACCAGCTACAGAGGAACCACCATTAAATAATAGGAACTGGAGCAGAATGGAAGAGGCATTAGGGGAAGAAGGACAAGAGGAGGTTCAAGAGGAAGAGATTGAGAAAACTGTTCTGATTGATAAAGAAGAACTACCTGTAGTGACACCCGTTCAGTTACCTAAGGCGCCGACTAAGGACAAACGAAGAGGCGTTATAATAGGTGGTTTAGTAATAGCAGTATTAGGTATAGTTAGCACCATCTATGTCCTATTTAGTAATGATCATACGCCAAAGATAGAGGAAGCCGATACCCAAGCTTATATAGAGCAGCAAAAGGGAGAATATAAAGAGTCAGAGCCTGCTGAGAAAGTAGAACCAAAAGAAACAACTACTCAAGAGAAGGCAGCAGAAGGAATAAAACCAGAAGCAGTGGAGGTAGAAGAGAACAAACCAGAAGAAGTAAAAAACGAAGAAGTAAAAGCAGAACCAGAACAAACACCACTAGAAGAAAGTAAGCCTGTCCAAGAGAAGCCAACACCAACACCAACACCAAAACCAACACCAAAACCAACACCAAAGCCAACACCAAAGCCAACGGCAACCCCTAAAGTTGGAACTCAAACATCGGTTAAAAATCCAAATAAAGAAGAAGCACCTAAACAAGAAATACCTGTACAGCCAACGCCAACGCCAAATACACCACCAGAAATCTATACAGAGTTTGAGTAGGTGTTCGAGGAGGAATATATGAAAAGGTTATTAAAAGTAGGTTTATTAATATTTTTACTGACAATACTAGGCATCACTAGCTTTGCAGCTTCACAGCCCAAGGTAATCGTCAATGGAGAAACATTAGAGCTAGAGGAAAAGCTTATTATGAAAGATGGGTCCATTTACATCTATTTAGGAGATATAGCAAAAGCTCTCAATTTTGAAATCAAATGGGCTGCTGATAAAAAGGCAATTAATTTAAAAAATGAGAATATGATTATAGGAATTGAGGCCAATAATCAGTGGTATTCCAAGAAGACTAAGAATGGTACTATGACGACTTTGAAATTTGATGCTAATTCGGTGCCAAGGTTAATAGATGGAAAGCTCTATGTGCCTATTGGTAATTTTACAATAGTAGCGGGTGGTAAAGTAGGCTGGGATGGAGAAAAAAATATTTATAGTATTATTCATGATGCGCAGCTTAACTATATACAAAGTAGTACGGTAAGTGTCTATGCAGGAATGGGCAAAAAGGGTAACCAAGATGGCACTTTAAGACAAAGTCAGTTTAAATATGCACAAAGTATCTATACCACTAAGGATAAGACGACTTATGTAGCAGATTCTGGAATACTTAGAAAGATAAGTGGAGATGCAGTAGAAACCTTACAGATGCAACCAAAGAACATAAAGCTAGCAGCACTAAAGGGACTTGATAATGAAGTTTATGCATTAAGTACTAAGTACACAAGTGCTAAAAAAGAAGAGCAATATGGCATCTTTAAAATAGAAGGTAATAACCTAAAGGAAATACATACACAAAATGCAAAGCAAGCTAAAATCATAGACTTTGACGTAGCCTCTACTAGTACCATGTGTATCCTCAAAGAGGATATTACTACAGGTGAAAAGTATATAGAGATGATTAGTTTAAGCAAGGATACTAAACCCGTCAAAGTAGAAGTGAAGGAAGCCTTTACTTGTTTAGCAGCAGATGGTGACAGAGTGTACCTAAGCAGTAAGAATGGAAGTATCTATTATTATGATATAAAAATGAAGACAATGATTGTAGTAGCAGGAAAAAATAATGTACATCAGTTTAGAGATGGTGAAGAGGAGTTATTCTGCCAACCACGAAAACTTAAATATTATAAGGGAAGCTTGTACGTATTAGACTATAACGTTCTTCGAAAAGCTTCTGTAAGTGCAACAGGTGTAGTAGGTTCATGGCAGACGATAGCAGGTAAAGCTACAGGGGCAGTTAATCCTAAGATGAGTAGTGGTGCTAGTGAGGAATTATTACTATCCACTGTTAACCCTATGGACTTTTGTATGAGTGATGATGGTATCCTTCTAACAGATGCCACTCAATTTAAAATTATGAGAATCAAATAGGAGGGAACTGTGTTAGGTGATTATAAGATACTCGTTGCTATTGCCATCTTGGTAATAGTGATGATTTGGTTAAAAGTAAAGAAGGCAAAAGATAAAGAACTAAAAATGATTGCAGAAGACAAACTAAGAGATCATGCCCTAAATAGAGCACTTGCCAATGATCTATATGGTGATAAAGAAGCTGGAGAGAATATAGAGAGCTTGCCTTATGAAGTGGACTATAACCAAAGTCAATTAAATAATCGTCAAACAAAGCGAGATAAGATGATGATTCAGATAACAGCATGTTCTGAGTTGTCCAAGAGGAAGTTCATGATAGAGCTTAAAGACGTTATTAAAATAGGGCGTGCTAAAGAAAACACCATTGTCATAAAAGATTCCATGGCGTTACCTGTTCATTGCGAGATCTTTAGACATGTAAATGATGTTTATGTAAAGGACTATAGTGGTAATAGAACATTGCTAAGCCGCAAGAAGCAGCAGGTATATGTAGATGAGAAGGGGATTAAAGTGCGAACAGGAGATAAGATTGTAATCGGTAATACAGTTTTAGAAGTGACGATTATGGGTGAGCAGAATACTTAAGAAATAGAGAATATGGAGAGAGAAAATGAGCTTAGTATTATTAGTCTATAGTGAATACGCATTTAAGGAATTTTTGCTACCTTCGCTGGATAATACAGATTATGAATTGGTACTTAAAAAAGATATTTTCTGTATATCTAATAACTTAGAAGTTAAGCTTGAAGTCATGGATAATAGCTGGAGATTTGTAAGGAGCAATGCTTATAGTTTGGTTAAGGAGAGCATAGATTACTTTGGGGAGCAGTTTAAAGACCGAGATGTTCTTAAGATGACAATTGATAATGGCCAGACAATGACCATCATTGTACGTCAGGTAAGCAATTACTTTAGTGTATATGAGAAGTTTGACTTAAAGGGTTACAATCAAGTGACTATAGGGAAGAATAAAGAGAATCTAATCTGCTTTGATGACTTAGGCGTTATTTCACGTAGTCATGCTACTTTGGTGAAGAAGGGGAGTTACTATGTTATAGAAGACCGTAGTGTCAATGGTACCTTCGTGAATCACTTACGGGTACAAGGAAGTAAGCAATTGGCTTTTGGGGATTGTATTGATATATTTGGGCTTAGAATCGTATTTCTAGGTGATCGTCTAGCAATTAATACAAGCCATCCTAACGTTATAGTAGATAGTAAGCTGAGTCACCTAGAGGAAGAGATTGTTGCAGAAGTGGGAGAGGAAGAAGATGAGATAGCGCCTGATAAACAAAAGGTGATTTTTCATAGATCCCCACGTTATATCAGTACATTAGATACAGAACCAGTAGAAATTGAAGTACCGCCAGCACCTAAGCAAATGCAGAAACAACCTTTGGCCATGATTGTTGGTCCATCTATGACTATGGCACTACCTATGTTACTGGGATGTGGTTTAACCATTTATGGTTCTTCGCGTAGTGGGGGTTCTAGTGGGATTTTTATGTACACAGGTCTTGTTACAGCTATATCTTGCGCACTTATTGCAACCCTATGGAGTCTTATTAATATTAATTATGCTAAGAAGAAAAATAGAGAAGAAGAGCTACATAGATTTGAGGCATATAGCGAATATCTCATTAAATGTACAGAGACTATCAAAGAGTCTTATGAAAAGAACACCAGGATTTTAAAAGAACGCTATATTGAACCTTCTATATGTTGCCACTATACAGAGGCAACGCCTAAGTTGTGGGAGAGAAACTTTACACATCAAGACTTTTTGACTCAGAGAATAGGAATAGGGGATATACCATTTCAAGTACCTATTATCATTCCTAAAGAACGCTTTACCTTGATTAATGATAGCTTGGCACAGAAGCCAAAGTTTATTAAAGATAACTATGAGATGCTAAAAGAGGTGCCAGTATGCATTGATGTGATGAGCAGGAGTCTCATAGGTATAATTGGTGGCGTGGAAAAGAAGGGGGCTATTCATGTTGTACATACCTTAGCTGCTCAGATAGCTACCAATAACTGTTATACAGATGTAAAAATGATCTTTGTATACAATGGTAGTGAGAATCAGGCTGAGAAGAACTGGAACTTTGCTAAGTGGTTACCTCATGTATGGTCAGAGGATAAACGAAGTAGATTTGTAGCTACTAATAAATCAGAGGCCAGTGATATTTTCTATGAACTCACTAAGATATTAAGGTTTAGGCAAGAAGAGAATGGCTCTTTTAATAGAAAGAGTAAAGCTTATAAACCCCATTATATCTTATTTATAGAATCTCCAGAGTTTCTAGAAGGTGAGCTCATCGCTAAGTATATTTTTGACTGTGACAATAACTTGGGGATGTCTACTATCTTATTAGTAGATCATTATGAGCAGCTTCCTAATGCTTGTACCTATGTGATTCAAAACGATGAGGCATTTAAAGGCATCTATGAAATTACAGAGAAACAAGAAGAACGGGTATCGGTGAGATTTGACCAGATTGCCCCAATTGAACTAGAAAGACTAGCTAGGAACCTGGCAAATATAGAAGTAAGTGAAGTAGAAGTGGGTGGTGAGATTCCTAGTGCCTTAAGCTTCTTTGATATGTATCAGATTCAATCTCTAGAGGAACTAGAGGTATTAGAACGTTGGAAGAAAAATCGTACTTATGAAAATATGAGGGCATTAGTAGGACAGAAGTCAGGAGGGAAACCTTGCTACTTAGATGTACATGAGAAGTATCATGGGCCACACGGTCTTGTGGCAGGGACTACAGGTTCAGGTAAGTCTGAAATGTTGCAAACTTATATTTTGTCACTGGCAATTAACTTTAGCCCGGATGATGTAGGCTTCTTTATCATTGACTATAAGGGTGGGGGAATGGCAAATCTCTTTTCTAATTTACCACATCTTATAGGCCAGATTTCTAACCTTTCGGGGAACCAGACAAGAAGAGCTATGGTTTCTATTAAAAGCGAAAATAAGAGAAGGCAGAGAATCTTTAATGAACATGGTGTAAACAATATTAATCTCTATACAAGGCTTTATAAAAATAATGAGGCAACACTACCTGTCCCTCATTTATTCATCATTATAGATGAGTTTGCCGAGCTTAAGAGAGAAGAGCCAGATTTTATGAGAGAACTCATAAGCGTTGCACAAGTAGGGCGAAGCTTAGGGGTACACCTTATCTTAGCAACGCAAAAGCCCAGTGGTACAGTAGATGATAATATCTGGAGTAACTCTAAGTTTAGGCTTTGTTTGCGCGTACAAGATAGACAAGATAGTAATGATATGCTACATAAACCGGATGCGGCGTATATTACCCAAGCTGGACGTTGCTACTTGCAAGTAGGTAATGATGAACTATATGAACTTTTCCAATCTGGTTATAGTGGTGGTACTTATGACGAAGATATGGGAAGTAAGAAGACAGATATAGCCAAGATGATTTCTATTACAGGAAAGGCAGCATTAGTTGGCAGCAAGGTAAAGAGAAAGCAGAAGGAAGAGAAGAAGGTCAAATGGATTATGACCTTATTAACCATTATGAGTGGTATTGCCGATGGGTTAAGGACTTCGTTAAATGAGATAATGGATAACAATCTAGATCAGCTCATAGCACAGATGTATACTAAGCTGCAAGAAGAAAAGATTGATTACCCAGTATCAGAATATAACTCTCAACGATTAATAGGGCTTATTCATTTATTTAGAAGTATGAAGGCAGATGAAGAGATTGATGAAGCAGTTACAAGGCGAATCATTGCCCTTGCTGAGATTAAAAATATTAAGCTACCAGAGATGAAAGAGCCTACTCAGTTAGATGTTGTTATAGATTACTTAAAGCAGACAGCTACTAAAAATGGCTATACACACAATGTACAGCTTTGGCTACCTGTATTACCCCTTAAGCTTTATATGAGTGACCTAGAAAAGTATAAGGAAGAGGCTATAGAAGGTAACAAGTGGAATGGGGAACAGCATAAGTGGAGTCTGCAAGTAGAGATGGGCCTTTGTGATGATCCTGTTAATCAAGCTCAGATGCCATTAAAGGTAGACCTAGCTGAAATCGGTCATCTAGCAATCTGTGGTATTGTGGCCAGTGGTAAGAGTACGTTCTTACAAAGCTTCATTTATCAACTAGTTAATAACTATTCCGCAGAATATATTCATATCTATGGTATTGATTATAGTAGTAAAATGCTAGGAGCCTTTGAGAAGGCACCTCAAGTAGGGGGAATTGTATTTGAAAATGAAGAGAGCCGTTTAGAGAAGCTCTTTAATATGATCATGCAGCTCTTAGAGGAACGTAAGACACTACTTAGAGGAGGAAGCTATAGTCAATATGTGAAGGCAAAGGGGGTTAAGCTTCCAGCTATTATAATTGCATTAGATAATGTGGCTGATTTTAGAAATAAAACGAATAGTAAGTATGACGACCTCTTATTACAGCTATCAAGAGATGGTGTGGGTTATGGTATTTTCTTAGTCCTTACTTCTTCTGGATTTGGTGCTATGGAGATTCCTACTAGAGTAGCAGATAATATTCGTAAGGTGATTAGCTTAGAGATGAATGATAAGTTCCAATATGCAGATGTAATGAGAAATATGCATTTACCTGTATTACCAGAAGTAGGGGTTAAAGGTAGAGGGCTTGCAGAAGTTGGAGAAGACATCCTAGAGTTCCAGACAGCTTTGGCATTACCAGCAGAAGATGATTATAAACGTATGGAGCTTATAGATGCTAGGTGTGTAGAACTAAGAAACGAATGGAAGGGAAAACGTGCAAAGGCAATTCCTGAGATTCCAGAAAAGCCAGTGTGGAAAGAGTTTGCAGCTTTAGAGGATGTACAAAAGATGATAGAGCATCCAGCTTATTTACCTTTAGGCTATGATATGGCAGATGCAAGCATCTATGGCATAGCCTTGAATCATACTTATAGCTACATTATTTCAGGTAAGGCAAGAACCGGTAAGTCTAACTTAATGAAGCTTCTCATGTTAGGGGCTATAAGCAAAGAGGCTCAGCTAGTCATTATAGATTATCAAAAGGAATATGAGTCATTTAAGGTTCAAAGCCCAGAGATGGATTATATTACAACGGATGAAGAGCTATATACCTATTGTCTTAAACTAAAAGATTTATTTATTCCAAGGAACCAAAAGAAGAATCAATGGATAAAAGAAGGGCTAGAAGACGAAGAAATCTTTGAAAAGATGCAAGAAAATCAAAAAATATTTATATTTGTAGCTGATGTAGTGGAATTTATTAAGCGTGTTTATAAACCAAGTGAAGGTGTACAGGATATGAGTGGCTTCTTACAGAACATTACAGACAAGGGGTACTTACATAATGTATTCTGGATATCAGCGTATAACCAAGACCAGTACACAGAAGTTATTGGTAAGCCACTCTATGAGAACCTAGTGAGAGCTAAAGCAGGTATTCACTTAGGTGGTAATGTATCTGCCCAAAGAGTATTCGAATTTAGTTATATGCCGTATATGCAACAAAGCAAAGTGCAGAAGGCTGGTATGGGGATGATACCATCTACCAATGAGGAGGAAAAGACTCAAAAGGTAGTTATTCCAATGGTAAAACTATAGAAGATTTGGGAGAAAAATGAGTATGATTTCTATGGTTGTGTACAACGAAGATAGTGAAGAGATTAAGAAAATGAGAAAAATCATAGGGGATATTATTCCCATCATTAGTGAGGATAAGTGGGATTTACGTTTCTATACAACTTTCGAATCTTTCGCGTGTTATATGGAAAAAAGCAAAGGGATTGATCTTCTTGTCTTTGATATAACAGGGATTGATGCAGTCTCTCAGCTAGAGAGGGTAAGACACCAGCAGAAGGAAGCTGTCTTACTTATTATTGCTAATATGACTATTTCGCCTATGGCGTATATGAAACCAAGTATTAAGGCAACCTCCTTATTATTACGTCCCATAGAAGACAAAAAAATGAATAGGGTACTTAAAGAGTTCTTAGTTGATTTTGTAGAGAAACAAGAAGAGCATAATCCTGAACATGTGTTTCAAATAGAAACAAAGGGTGAGGTTCAGTATATTCCCTATGATAAAATCTATTATTTTGAAGCACGGAAAAGAAAACTCTACTTGCGTACAGTAAGTGAAGAATACGCATTTATTAACACAGTAGATAATCTAGAGCAAATGTTAGGGGAGCAGTTTATACGCTGTCATAGAAGCTTTATTGTTAATTCTAGAAAGATAGTAAGTATTGCCTTAGCAGACAATATCATTAAATTAACGAATGAGTTAGTGGTTCCTTTGTCTAGAGGGTATAGAGGTAATATTAAGAAGAGCATAGGAACGAGGAAATAGTGATGAAAGAGTCAAAATTTATGGTGATTAAAGATGATGAATTTGCTGTGTTATGTGCTTTATATGGTATTACTCATTTCTTTGGTACCTTAGAAATGGGAGCAGCCAAACTCAGTAAACAAGAGATATATGCCTTAGTCTATCAGCTTTACAAAAAGGATTTATTAGTATATGACAATGACAAAATAGTATTAACACCTAGCATTAAAATGATAGGTGAGGGCATTAAACGTGCCACAAGACTACTGAGTCTTGTCAATCCCGTTACTTCAGAAAATCATTCTTTTTATTATACCCCACATGCAGATTGGTGTATCAACTTACAAAAGGGGTGGGAAGATCCTAATAGTATTAGACTAAGATGTATAGATAAAGAAGAGGTTATTCTAGTTGGAGAAGAGGCGGAGCTGCTTCCTAAGCAACTGCTTGATGAAGTTAGCATTCAAAATGTGCAGCTTGATGAAGCAGAAACGGTACTTAAAGAGTATTTAGTTCTTAATGTATATGACCTTGATACCGATGAAAGGCTAGTGGAGATCCAAGTAGGAATGGCATCACTAAGTGCTGTACTAGTATATAGGGATGAAACGATGACCTACAAAGAAGTATATGTGTTAGACCGCTTGAAGAGATTAATAACTACATTATTACAAGGGGAGAAGCACTATGATAATGGTTGATATTTATATTGTATCCATAGATAAAACCTATGACTTTAATTTAGATGAGGATACCAACATTGAGGTATTAACTGAAGAAATCAGTGAGATGGTTTCACAGAAGGAGAGAGTGACTTTAGAAGGTAAAAGTGATAACTTTTATCTCTGTAGCGAGAAGGATCAGAGGATCTTACCTAAGAATCTAACCCTTAGAAAGTGCCATATTAGAAATGGGGACTGCCTGTTTATGATATAAAAATATGCATTCTATACATCTAAATGTGTATTTGGTCTGAAAAAAATAAAATGACACAAAGTTATGTTAAAATAACAAAAAAGAAAGGAGCTTGATATGTTTCATATTGTAGTAGACGAATTACAACTGTCCTATAAAGATATAGAAAAGCAAATAAACATGCGTCATTCAATGATTATGGAAATAGAGAAGGTAGTGAAAACTTTAGCATCTATATCAGGGGTAGAAGACATAAGAGATAGTCTAAATAGTCAGCTTAAGAAATTAGAAACAGAGCAAAGACAGTATGTACAGCTGCTACAAGCTCTAAACCTAGTTTTGACCTATTATAATGAAGGGGAAAAGCGCATTATCTCAAAATGTGAATTAGGCGATAGCTGGGCATTTCAAGTGTCTTTTAACAAAAACGATTTTAGTAGTATAGCAAATGAACTTAAGGATATTAAGTTGGATTAGGAGGTAGAAAATGGGGATTAAACAGATTGCTACAGATACAGTAATCATGCAAAATGACATTACTGCACTAGAAGGGGCACTGAGCACCGTAAAGGCAAAGATGGATAATATGTTTACTAATATGAAAGAATTAGATGGTATGTGGTCAGGTACGGCTAATATGGCATTTATGATGCAGTTTAATAAAGACTATAGTACCTTAAAGGAAATTTGTGATATTCTGACTGGTTTAGTAGAGAGTATAAAAACAGCAAAGATAGAGTATGAGAAGTGTGAATCTAGTGTAAACACAGTAATCAAGAATATTAAGATTGAGGGAATGTAGAGGAGGAAGGTATCATGGATTTACCTAAAATCATGGCTAGTATGATGACGTTAAAAGTAACACCAGAAATCCTTATAGCTAAAGCAGATGAAGTCATAAAGGATGTCAGTTCTATCAAGCAAGAGATGGAAACTATTCAGCAAAAAGTCGAGGGGACAAAGGCTTATTGGATAGGTGAAGCTGGGGATTTACATAGAAAGCTTTATAACGATCAAAAAGAAGATATACAAGATATGATGCGTAGATTAGATGAGCATCCAAGGGATCTAAAAATCATCGCCAGCAACTATATGACTACTGAGAAAGAAGTAGAAAATATAGCCAATGCATTAACGGATAATGTAATCGTATAGGAGGTTATTATGAGCCAATATAACAAAATAGATGTAGATTTTGAAATGATGATGATGCAAGCAAGCATTTTAGAAAGAATTGCTGAACAGATGGAGACATTAGGGTCCAAATCTTTTGACACTACCTTACAAAGCATAGCTGCAAGTTGGAAAGGTGACAATGCTAATTTGTACCTTGGAAAAGGAGAAATACTAAAAAGTAATACTATCACTACAGCACAAAATCTAAGAGATATTGCAGGACGTCTTAAATCTCGAACACAATTTATTTATAGCAAGGAAAAGGCGGCTATTGAAATTGCAGTGAAGCGTACTTACTAGACAATGTTACAAAATATAAAAATGGTTGGTGAGATAATGAGAAAAAAGTACATCTATCTACTATTAGCGGTTATGTTATTCATGGGCTGTGGGCAAACAGTAGTGATGGGAACAGGAATTAAAGACGGAAAAACAAATGAGGCAGCAATTGTATCTACTAGTACAGTAGAAGACAGTATCTTTTTATTTGTAAAGTCACCTGCAGGAAAGATGGAACAAGTGACTTATCAGCTCGGTGTAAACTTATGTGACCATATAAAGCCTAGTGCCATTAGTCAATTAGATGTAGCAATGAAGACTTTAGTCTTAGTTGATAATTCCTTTTCTATATCCAAGGATGATAGGCAGAAAACCAAAGATATGTTAGTTGAGTTCATTGCTGAGAAAAAGGACAATGAACTTGTTAGAATTGCGACTTTTGACAAGGAGATTCATTATTTAACAGACTATATATCAGACTATATTGAGCTAAAAAAGACAATACAGTCTATAACATATAAAGATCAAGAAACTTATCTCACGGATGTATTATATGAAGTGTTAAAAAATGATTTTGCTACACCAGAAGAGGTTTACAATAGAATTATTATTATCTCTGATGGGGTAGATAATAAAGCATTAGGTTATACCAAGGAAGAACTTTATATTAAGGTGAAAGAGAAAGCCATACCTATTTACACCATTGGCTGTAGTAATGGAAAGAACGAGGAAACATTAAAGAATATGTTTGCCTTATCGAGAACATCAAATGTCAAGTACTATTTGATGGATGAAGTAAAGGATTTAGAGTTACTTGTTCAGGAGATAGCACAAGATAGAACGATTACGAGATTAGAAGTTATACCAGAGGCTGACTTATTGGATGGAAGTATCAAGAATTCGAAGCTTACATTTGAAGATTCAGGTGAAGTGTATAGCCTAACAGCAGATGTATTAATGCCGTTTAAGGTAAAAGAAGCAGAGCAAGTAACACCAACACCCACATTAATTTCAGAAGTAGTAGAAACTCCCCAAGATGAAACCTCAAAGGTAGAAACAGCTAACAAAATGCAATTCTACCTTATTTGCATAGCAATAGGTGTAGTAGTGGTTGGTGGGATTGGATTCATGATCATGATATTCCTTAAGAAGAAAAAGCAGCAAAATTCCTTTGAAACTATCTCGAGTCACGTAGTAGCAAATTATGAAGAAGATGAAATCCAGGAGCCAACAGAGATGGCTGGAAATGATGGAGAAGAGGGAACCTGTAGAATTTGGGATGAGCCTAAGAGAAAGACACTTATCTTAACGGATATCAAATCGCCTTCTAAGACTTTTCAAGTACCTATTGCACACAGTGTGATTGTAGGTAGAAGTAGCAAGAACTCAACTCTTGTTATTGACTATGATAAGTCAGTATCAGGTAAGCATTGTGAGATTGAAATGAGAGGCGATAATAAACTATTCATAATGGATTTAGAGTCTTCTAATGGTACCTATGTAAATGGAAATAGAGTACTAACAGAAACTGAAATCTCGTCAGGTGTCATTATTAAATTAGGTAGATTGGAATTTAAATTAGAAGTAAGATAGTGCACTGACATAAGGAGATGAACAATGGAATATGCAGGAGATACAAGGACGGGCTTAATCAGGGCAGTTAACCAAGACAGCATACTGGCACTTAGTAAAGGAGAAGTTTCTTTATTTGTAGTAGCAGATGGTATGGGGGGACATGTTGAGGGGGAGAAAGCAAGTAGAGCTATTACAGAAAATCTACGCATATGGTGGAGAAATATAGAAGAGAATCGTTACGAACAGGATTTCTTCAAACTAGTGACATCTGTAAGAAATTACATTGAACAAGCTAATACATACATATATGAAAAGTATAACAATAATGCCGTATGCGGATCAACCGTTTCGGCTTTATTGTTATACAAAAAAAACTATGCGATTTTTCAAGTGGGGGATACGAGAATCTATAAGTTAGAAAAGAGAAAGCTTAATCAGCTTACTATGGATGAAGTATGGGAAAACGATATTATGACTAAGAAGAAGTTTACAGAAAGAGAAATTATAAGTAGTGCTAAGCGAGGCAAATTAATTAATGCAGTAGGAACAACCCCAGAGCTAAGTATAACCATTAAGACAGACTGCTTAAATGAAGATGCATTATTTCTCTTATGTAGTGACGGACTATATAAGATGATTAAACCTAGAGAGGTTTTAAAAGTGCTTAAAAAAATGAATAAAAGTGCATCAGTACGAGAAGGGATAGATGCACTCATGAATAGCGTTTACCACGCCGGGGCAAAAGATAATGTATCAATCATCTTGGTGAAAACAGGAGAGTGAAAAGCAAGAGAGATAGATGGGGATTATGTAAAGTGAGGGGAAAGGGGAATAAGGAATGTCTTATTTTGATATAAAGTATGGAGAAGTAGATGGGTGTACCAATGACATAGCAGAATGTGCTAAACAACTGGGTGAGTATATCGATAATATAGATAAAGTAAGAGGTTGCATTGGAATATATGGAAAGAACTTTATATCTATAAAGGTTGAAATAGACAATGTACTGAAAGAAATGCGGCTTCAGAAAGAGCAGTTAAAGCAGTGGGGAAAGGCTTTGAGTGATACCAAGCAATTATATTTAGTAACTGAACAAAAACTGAGTAATAATGAAACATTAAGTGTTACAGCAGAAGAGGAAACAAAGAATTCGCAAGCAACAATAGTTATAGATTTTAGTGATCCTAAGTATCCACCAACTTTAATAAGTGAAATTTTAAGGCTAGAAGAAGAATTAGAGAAATTATATGGGACACCTCGAGCATATATACCAAATTTAATTAAAATGCAAACAACACAGCCAGCAGCACTACAAATTGTTTTCTCAGAAGAAGAGGAAAAAAGAAGGGCGAAAGAAGCTTTTGGAAGAAGGATGGATGAACTAGACATTAATATTGACAAGAAAGAAGCTAGGCTAGAAGAGTTATATAATATTTTACTAGACGAAGAAAAACTACAAGATTGGAGAAATGGAGACAGATTAAAGAATGGAACCTTAGGGGTATTACAATTTGTTGGTGGAGCAGGAACCTTTGGCGTTGGAAAATTAGTAAAAGCAGGGGGATGGATAGCAGGGGGGTATGTTACAACACAGACTGGTGGTGCTGCAGCTCCTATAGGAAGTGGAATTATATGTGCAGGTGAAGCTGCTAATGTTTATTTATGTGCTGAAGGAACATCTAATATAGTAGAAGGAGCAAATAAGATATGGAATAGTATATGGGATAAACCATATGATGAAACGTTGAATCCATTGAGGGATTGGGTATACAAACCAGTGTTTGGTGAAGAAAAAGGAGAAAGTTACTTTAATAATGTTTCTTTAGCAACAGGAGCCATTTGTATAGGTAGTGACATTTATAATATTGCAGACTTTGCTAAAAATCCTAAGGTTTGTAGTAATATAGTTAGAAAACAACCTAATATGCCAGAAGGTTTACCACAAACAATAACACGTAGTATGCAAGATAATAAAATTGTAACGAGAGTAACTGCATTTGATGAGGTAACTAAGAAAACATATGTGTTGCAAACAGAAATTATACATATTGATAAATTAATTAGTGAAGCAAAAAAAGCAGAGACTGTAATACAAACTTTAAAAGGTCCTGTGACAGACACTATAAATGAATCTGTTGCTATTTCTGGAGCTATACAAGGCAAATGAGTAGAAGGGGAAGCGAGATAATGAAAAAGACTATAAAAAATAGGTTAAATTATAAGAATTATATAATAGCCTACATAATAGGATATCCACTAGCGATAGGAATGGTTAAGTAAGTCATTTACTCACCCACACATATATATTGGGTTATAAATACAATGATCACACTTTCACTCATAGCTATTCATAAGCAAGATGTTTTGACTACATGGGATGCTAGAGGGATAGGTATACATGTTTTTATTAAACATATGCCAATTCCTATTGTACTGTGGGGAACTAGAATGATTTGCAGCATGGGTGGAATAAACACAGAACTTATCTTTGGATGGTAATAGGAATATACAAATTATACAAGGAAGATAAAAGGTAGGGAAAAGAGTTACGTGAGCTAAATGAAAAACATTGAGGAAGTGAAGTAGTGAAAGAAACTATAAAAAAGCTTATGAAAGAAAATGGATTAGGTTATAAGGACTACATAATGGCCTATATAATAGCCTATGTAATAACTGGAGGGATTTTAAAGCAAGTCATTTACTCACCTATACATATGTTGATGATTATAAATGCAATTAGTATGATCAGCATTAGAGCTGTATATAAACAAAATGTTATTACTACATGGGAGTCAAGGGGGATATTTATACGTGTTTTTATTAAGCATATGCCTATTATTATTATACTATGTTTGGCAAAGCTGATTTTAAATATTATAGGAATAAATACAGAGTTTATATTAGGGGCATAAAGAATAGAAACATATATTATATAACCCATATAGTATGATACAAAAAGAATCAAGAGAATATAAGAAGGCTAATAGGTAAAAAGGATACATATTACAGAACATATTACATAACACATGTGGTCAAATAGCAGAGGGGGATAGTATGGCTGTCAAGAGAGGCAAGTTAGAATTTCAAAATGTATTAAGTATGAAGACAAACTGTTATAAAAGGGAATGGGGTGACAGAGTAAAAGAGTTTAAGCGCTTTATTATTGATAATGACCTATTTGTAACAGGACCTTTTATAATTAGATGGGAAGAAACCAATAAGGATACAGAGAAAACAGAAATGACGATTTATTTTCCTATTTATCACAGGATTAGTTTGACGGAGGATAAAGTTTTTTATTTTCAAGACAAGTTCTGCATACCAGATGGTATTAAGATAAGGCATATGGAAAGAGATGAAGAAGATGACAAAGAAGGGGTTAAGTCAACTGAGCTGATTTTAGATGTTATAGCAGAGAAGATGGGTGTACAGTTACAAAAGCCCTATTACTATATCTATCTACCTGTGTATGGGGAATATGTTATAGATATTTATGCACCAATAAGGGAAGGTGAAAGTAAACATGATTTCGATGAGAGATAGCATATGCTACCAAAATGTTATTTCAAAAAAAGATACCTTTTATTATAAAGATATGGGGAGACATCTATCAGAATTTTTAAGGCAAGTAAGATTAGCAGGAGCACATCCTAATGGTAATGTGTTTTATGCCCTTAACAATGTGCCACAGGAGAAGATAATGAAAGTAGAATTCTTTGTGCCAGTTAAAGATGAGGATATACAGGAGACTAGTGATCTCCGTTTTTATAGTTACTTCTCTATAGACGATATGATGTCTATCCGCATTAAAAGTCGCTTTGAGGAGAATACAGAAAAAGCTTACTCAGCACTACTAGAACTCATGAAAGCTACAAGCCTAAAACAGGTTACACCACCATTTCATATTATGAATAATGTAGATGGCAAACGTTTTGTGACGTTGAAGATAGGCTATAGAGCGTTTTAATAATCTAAACTGGTTATTCAAACACTTAAAAGTGCATTTGGTAGTAAAAATAATGAAAATTAAAAATTTGTGATAGTATATAGTTATCAAAGAAAACAAGGAGGAAAGTAATATGGCATTTTTTCAAGTAACAGCATCAGAATTAAGAGCAAAAGCTGAAGAACTAAAAGGATTAAATGGAAGCTTTAAAGGAGAAGTGGGAAATTTAGAAACGATTGAAGGTGCTTTAAAGAGTAAATGGGTTGGTCAAGCAAATGACAATTTCCATGCAGCATTTGTAAAAGATAAAGGACAAATGGATAATTTCTATAAGTTAGTGGAGAACTATATAGCTGCATTATTACAAATCGCAGCACAATATGAAAAGACTGAATCAGCTAACGCTGAAGTTGCAAGAAATAGAAATTACTAAGAAGTGTTTATAAAAATAACAGATACGTGAAATAATAAGGAGGCGTCAAGCATATGGAAGGAATTTTAAAGGTAACCCCAGAAGAGTTACAAGCAACTGCAGGTGATTTTAGTGGTAAAGGAAATACAATCAAAGGGTTAATGGATCAAATGATGGGAATCGTAAAGAATTTAAGTGGTTCTTGGCAAGGGGAAGCATCAGCTACTTATTTACGTAAGTTTCAAGGTTTACAAACGGACATTGACAAAATGAATCGTATGATCCAAGAACATTCACAAGATTTAAATACAATGGCAGAGCAATATAAACAAGCTGAAAATCTTAATATGGAACAGGGTCAAGGTTTAACAGACTCAGTGATTTCATAGTAGTACATAATAGTTGGCAAGAGGGAAAAGGGGTTTCCTCCTGCCAATTATTTTTGGGGGAAGTAATGAGCGGATGGAGAGAATACAAAGGAACTATGGCGTTATTGTGATGGATGAAGATAAAGAGATATTCACGCAGGATTTTAACCATCACTAAACCAAAAGAAGGTCTTACAAGTGATGAAATTTCTTCAGCAATGACAGATATTATTGCTGCAAATGCTTTAGGTGAAGACAGTTTAGTAGCTACTAAGGTAAGCACTAAATATGTGGTTCAGCAAACTGAAGCAATCACACTTGCATAGTTAGATGCAAAAGGCTATTTTTAACACTAGCAAGAGCTAATGTTAGAAATAGCTTTTTTGTGTAGTCAGAAAGAAAAAGGCATGTTAAAGGTCTCATTGAATGTTTTTTTAATTGAAAATATATTCAGAAAATAATAAGATAGTAATAAGAAAATACAAATATAGGGGGAAGTATATGCAAAAAGGCAAGGGGTTTATGAAGCTCTATCTATTTTTAAGTGTATTAAGCTTAAGTATAGGGGTTATACAAGCAGAGGTATTAAATGATGAGGGGAATGAATGGTTATCATTTTATGAAGAAGAAACAAACTATGATGTAACACAAGGCGAAAATTATAAAAGGTTAGAAGGCACAATTAATGGGCTCAAAAAACGTTTTGAGGTACCTGCTTCTTTTAGATGTGAGTATTTAGAATGGTCAGGTTCAGAAAGATGGGGTGTAGATGAGTGGGCAATTGCTTGGACCAATCCTAAAGCTGAAGAGTACAGCGGTGAAATCAGAATTGCCTTTACAGAGAAAGGGCAGGTGCTTCAGTACTTTACCAATTATTATGACACAGAAAGAGAAGGGAAGATCAAGTTAACACAGCAGCAAGCTTATGACAAGGCACTTCAATATCTTAAGGAAAAAGGTGGCTATGACCTTAAGACGTTAAAATACATAGATAAGGAGCAACCCGAAGAGGAGATTAAGTATTTTGAGTTTCAATATTATAAAGATGGACTACCAGTCTATGATGAAAAGGTGAGTATTGGTATTTATACCACATCGGGAAGGGTAGTGTTAATGAATGGTATTTCACCTTTTGTTGGAGAATACAAGCCTTTAGAAAACCTTCTATCTATAGAGAAAGCTAGAGTAGCGTTTGTTAATAAGATGCCATTGGAGGAAATGTATTGGCTGAGTAAAGATGAATCAGGAGCCTATCAGCAGGTGTTAGTCTATCACTTAGAGAATCCTTATAAATATGGCATTCAGGCAATAGATGGTAGTATAGTGATGCCTAAGTTTGAAAGAGAGTATTGGACAGATGAAGTGGGAACTTTAAAGAATCCTATGAATTCTCTTTTAAGTAGCCAGGTGGGTTCTTTTTCAGAGGAACATCTACAGTTCGACGAGGCATCATTTAAAGAATACATAAAGTATGATTATTTATTAACACCAGAACAAGCTCAGTCAGTAGCAGCTAAAAGTTTTCCGCTCATTAATAATGCATTTATTATAGAAAAACAACTTACCAAAGGAGAAGGAAAGACCTATTGGAATCTAAAGTTAATGGCCTATACCGAGGCATATAAAGGGAACGTGGAAAGTCTTAAAAAGGAATATGAAACTAATAAGCTAGATTATAAATATATTAATGTATTAGACGTAGTGTGTGAAGCTGCAACAGGTGAGGTAATGGTCTATGACAATACAAATTTGCCTAGGGAAAATATGCAATCAGATAGTAAGCCTACAGAAAAGCAACTTCAAGAAGTAGAAGCTTTACTAAAGAAGTTAAATCCTAAGGATTGGGAAAAGGCTGAACTACGCAGCACGCATGGCACGGTAGGCAACTATAGCTATTTGCAACTTATTAACGGTATACCTGTACCCTATTATGGTTTTTCTTTGACCTATAACCATGAAGAAAAAGAAATTGCATACTATACCAAGCATTTATACAAAGGCAAAGTGATTTCAGCTTCTGACCCATTAACTAGAGAAGAATTAGCTAGAATGTTAGACTTAAAGCTTTATTATTTAATAGTTTCTAAGCAGCAAGCTGTGCCTGTATATATGTATCTGGAGCCTAAAACCAATTTTGAAATGGAAAAGGTAGAAACTAATAGCAAAGAGAATAAGTAGTTTGCTATAGCAAATGCGGCAATAGAGATAGTTAGGGGGATAATTCAAACAATAACCTATCATTTCAAGGATCATGAGTGGTATTACTATATATGTGAAAATGATAGAAAAGTAAGTAAGAGATATGATTCAACAGACTTAAAATTAATCATAAAATCTGTCTAGAATTTGGAGCGAAATATCAGTTATAGTAAAATAAAAATCATGCAAAAGGCGACCATTAACATTAGTAAGAGCTAATGTTAATGGTCGCCTTTTACTATATTTATTACAAAACTAACTCGCAAAAAGAGTAATTTTTAGTAATAAATAATAAAATTATGATACAATTAAGAAAAGGCTTAAAAGTATAACTTAGATATTTCTTAAATGAGTACACAAAAATAAAACGGGGGAAGTATTTAGATATGAATAAACAAATTAATTGGTCTAAGCTTCGATTAAAAACAGTATTTAATCTTACCTTTATTTGCTTTATTGTGGTGCCTATTTTAATTGTGCTTATTGGTGTACTAAATATATTAAATAAGCAATTTAAAATTCAGGCAATAGAAAATATATCTCGTGCGCAAGAAACGATTATGACTGAGTTATCCTCTGATATCCAAACAATGTCTATGAGACTATCTCACTTAGTACATGGCAATAATAATGAAGTATTAGATTATGCAGCGGGAACCAATACAAATGATTTAGAGAAGAGAAACGTTTATCAAAATAAATTAAATCAAGCAGGAGGCTTAGTACTAGAGCCTGTATCAGATATTATATCGGTAGGTTTTTATATGAAGGATGGCAAATCAAGCTTCTATAAGAATTCTATTAATTGGTCCTATGAAAAAATAAAGGGGACCAAATGGTATCAAACAGCTTTGCAACGTAACAACCAAGTAGTAGTAGGCTGGATAACAAGTGAAGGGCGTAATGAGTTATACAGTGGAAGTAAACAAGATAACCTGATGTTAGTGTTTGCCTTGGCACCAGATAGGAAGACAGATCGATCTGAACGGATTGAAATGATAGCCCTTTATCAGTTATCACGTACAGGAGATAAGATGAAGGCTTATAATAAGGAATATCTAAGTGGCAAAAATAAGCTAGGTTTAATGCAGCTACGCTCGGCAGATGGAGAGATTATATTTTCTACTATTACGGACCAAGAAATACTTTTAAGACCTACGTATACCTACGTGAAGACACCCGTTACATTGTATGAAGATACCTGGTATATTGAAAGTTATATACCTACAAAAGAATTAACAAGTGAGTTTTGGAAGACGGCAAAATATGTACTATTAGTAGCTATTGGGATGCTTCTATTAGTGGGATATTGCTCTAGGTATTTCATACGTAGTATCGTTGCACCTATAGAAAAAATTAATACAGGATTAAGACAAGTAGAAGAAGGGGAACTGGCTATACATATATCACCAGAAGGACAGTATGAAATTAGAACGATGATTCATTCCTTTAATGCCATGGTACGTAGATTACAGGCGCTTATTTCTGAGTATGAGGAGAAGATGAAACGTGTAGAAAAGTCTATGGAAACCTATTTTGAAGAACTTATGACAGGGAATATTACGCCTAAAGAAGTTATGCAGCAGTCGAAGGACTTTTTTGAGGAGAGCTACGCCATTTTATACTTTGTATTAAATGATTCAAAGGGAAAAGAAATAGAAAAGATCGAAATAGAAAAAGTGATTCATTGTTTTATGAGAAATCCTAGATTTAGTGCGAGATGTACGGTATATGTGGAAGACAGTATGCATATGTATGCCTTTTATCGTATGACAGAAGAAGCCTATTTAGATGTAACGTATCAGATGATTAGTGCCTTACAAAAAGTAGCAAAAGCTGAATTTGGCATTGAGATAGATGTTTGTATAGGGGAAAAAGTATTTGGCGGGGAAGCCTTTTATATCCAGATAGCCAAGGTAAAAGAAACACAGCTTTATAGATATTTAAAAGGGAAACAGGTGATGTTTTCTTTAGAGGATTCCCTAGTAAATAAGGTGATGTCCCTAGTACCACAGTATGAGGCGTTGGCAACTGCTATCTATGTGGCAGATGAAAGAAATATATTAAAGGAAAAAGAAAAGTTATTTAGCACCATTAATAAGATGGGTAAAGAGAAAATAGAAGAAGCTAGGTGGCAGGTACTAGCAGTTATATTAGCACTTGCTAAAAAGTTTGAAGAAGCACAGGCAAATTTTCACGAGGTTTTTGGAGAAGCAGTCCCTTATGAAATAAAGCTAGCACGTATCGAAGATATAAAGAGCCTTAAACTATGGCTTACCAATTATATAGAATGGTTGGTGGATTATGAAGCAAGTAAATTAGGGGAAAAAGAAACAGACACCATTAAGAAAGCAAAGCATTATATTAGTAGTTACTATGAAAATCCAGATTTATCTCTGGGAGAAGTAGCAGAGTATGTAGGATTAAATGAGAAATATTTTACTAGTAAGTTTTCTAAAGAGACGGGAGAGTCCTTTATGAACTACCTAACAGGCCTTCGTATGCAAAAGGCAAAAGAATTGTTAAAGACAACTACTTTTAAAATATATGAAATTGCTGAGATGGTAGGGTATCGTAATGTAGAAAGCTTTAATCGTGTTTTTAAGAAATATTATGGAATAAGTCCACTTCAATATAGAAAAACCATGTAAAATACGTGGTTTTTCTTACTTTTTGCAAGGAATTCTAACTAAAAGTGAAAAATGGTTAATCTTAAAAAGTGAAGAATTGTCAAGAAAAACAACTATAAAACCTAGTGGGTTTGGAAGCAAATAGATATGCTAAAGGTACCAAATCGAAGGGGGTATGTATTTATGAAAAGAAAACTGGTAGCAACATTTTTAACTGGGGCATTAGCCATGGCTACATTAGTAGGTTGTGGTGATTCAGGAGCAGGTACTAATCCAGGGGGCAGTACTAATCCGGCAAGCAATAATGAAACGAATCAAAGTACAGGCGCTGATTTAAAAGGAACAATTACTTTTGCTATATGGGATAATAACTTAAATACTTTTATAGAAGAACAAGATATGGTTGGAAAATTTCAAGAACAGTACCCTAATGTAGAAATCGAAGTTGAAAAAATTAAAGATGATAGTGAGTACTGGAATACCATGAAGATTAGAACATCAGCAAATCAATTGCCAGACGTGATGTTTAATAAAACCTTTACTTTAGCTAGATTTAAAGATTACTTAGTAGATTTATCAGGAACGACAGCTAATGCCAATAATGAACTAGCAGCAGGCTATGCTATAGACGGCAAAGTATTAGGCATCCCAATGACATCAGGCTATGAATATGTCTACTACTGGAAAGATATGTTTAAGGAAGCAGGCGTAGAAGTGCCTACTACATGGGGAGAATTAGAAGAAGTATCTAAAAAACTACAAAGCCATTTTGGGGCAGCTAACCCAGATTTTATGGCAATAGCATGCGGTTTAAAAGATGAGTGGCCAGACTATCCTTATATGGAATTCATGCCAGCACTAGAGTCAGGAAATGGTCAGAACTGGAATACGATGGCGACTCAAGATGAACCATTTGCAGAAGGTACAGATATTTATAAAGCTTATCAAAAGGTAAATAGCTTATTTACTTCAGGTGTACTAGGAAAAGATCCTTTAGGACTTGGAAATGATCAAGTAACCAATCTTTTTGCTACTAAAGGTGCAGCCATGATTGCACTAGGTGACTGGGGACTTCAAAATATTCAAAATGCAGCAGAGGACACCTCTCAGCTAGGTACCTTCTATCTTCCAGTTAGAGATACTGTAAATGACCCTTATAATGTGGTTGTTCAAGGAGACTCTTTTATGGGTGTAACTTCACAGTCTAAAAATCAAGAAGCAGCTATTGCATTTGTAGAATGGTTTTATTCTGATGCATGGTATCCAGATTACCTAGCTTATGTTTCTTCTGCATCAGCTATGAAGAACTTCCCTAAAGAAAAAGATCCTGTACTAGCAGAAGCAGATACACTTGCTTCAGATAAAGTACTTATTATGTATGATGGTGGTGGAGATGACTTTACGGCTATTCAAAATGAAACAGCTTTTGATTACAAAAAACTTGGAGCGCAAATGGTAATGAATGGCTTTGATTTAAAGGCAGAACTCGAAACCTTAAATACAAAATGGAAGGATGCAAGAGCAAAATTAGGTATTCAGTAAAAAAAGAAGAGGGCAGCCTGGGCTGCCCTCTTGCAAAACAAGGAGGAAACTATGAATAAGCTTACTAAACAACGTAATCTATTTATCATTGTATCGCTTATAGTTCCGTTAACCCTATTAATTGCTTTTGTAGTATTTCCGGCTATGGATTTATTCAAAATGAGTTTTACCAACTGGGATGGCTATTCTCCAAGTAGTAGCTTCATAGGGTTTGCGAACTACATTTCAATGTTAAAAAACAAGGACTTATGGTTATCTTTAAGAAATAATGGTATTTATTTCGTCGTACATTTATTAATGATCGTAGTAGAATTAGCCTTTGCAGTATTACTAACAAGCAAGCTAAGAGCAGCGAAGTTCTATAAAACAATGGTCTTTTTACCCTATATTATTAATGGCGTAGCCATTGCTTATGCATTTTCTTATTTCTTTTCACCTATTAATGGTGCTTTTGATGCCATTTTACAAGCTGTGAACTTAGAAGGCTGGATCCGTAATTGGTTATCAGACGAGAAGGTTGTCAACTATGTACTAGCGTTTGTGTCTTTATGGCGCTTTAGTGGTTACCACGTTATTTTGTTTATGGCAGCTTTGCAGTCTATACCAAAGGATATTGAAGAGGCAGCAGAGGTAGATGGTGCTAATACATGGCATCTCTTTAGATACATTCAGGTACCAGCTATTATGCTCATGGTAGACTTTGTACTATTTGATAATATTCGTGGGGCCTTGCAAGTATTTGATATCCCATTTGTCATGACAGCAGGAGGGCCAGGGTATGCTTCTTCTACGTTTACACTCTATACCATAAAAACCGCTTTTACCTTCTCTAACTTCGGCCTGGCATCTACTATGGCAGTGACGATTATGATTATGATTGTAGTCATCTATCTTATTCAAAATGAGCTCATTCATGGCCTGGTATTAAAAGATAGGGGGAAAAAGCAATGAGATTAAGAAAATCATTTTTTGTGCAGCTTATTAAACAACTGATTTGCTTAAGCATGGTAGCGATTGTACTAGCACCTATTTTAATCACTTTATTTGCAGCTTTAAAAACGAAGGCAGATATGGTACAGACTTCACCACTTCTTTTACCAGCAATAGAAAATATAACATTCGACAATTTTAAGAAGGTACTTACAGATAAATATTTGCTCATTGGTTTTAAGAATACAGGTATTTTGCTAGTGGTTTCATTATTTTTTAATGTCATCATTGGAACGATTACAGCATTTATCATTGAACGTTTTGACTTTAAAGGGAAGAAATTGGTGGTGGCACTATTCTTTATTGGGATGCTCATACCGACCTTTGTGACAGAGATAGCCAGGTTTAAGGTTATTCAAGGGTTAAATCTGTATAATACATTGGCGGCACCTATTGTCATTTATATTGCCTCAGATTTGATGCAACTTTATATTTATAGACAGTTCATTTCAAATTTATCCCCTTCATTAGATGAAGCGGCACTCATTGATGGCTGTTCTTACTTTGGACTATTTATAAAAATTATATTTCCGTTATTAGCACCTGCTACTGCAACGGTATGTATTATCAAAGCCATTACGATTATTAATGATATGTATATTCCATATCTGTATATGCCGAAAAATAAACTAAGAACATTAACCACCTTTTTAATGAATTATTCCAATGCACAACAAGGCTCTTGGCAGAACTTGGCGGCAGGGATTATTATTATTATGATTCCTACAGTTTTACTTTATGTATTTTTCCAACGCTATATTTTAGCAGGGGTTTCAGCTGGAGCAGTAAAAGAATAAGGAGAGATAAACGATGAATGCAAAAATGACGTGGTTAGATGACCCAGAAGTATTTGGTGTAAACAAATTGGCAGCTCATAGTGACCATTTATTTTATCCTAGTAAAGAGGAAATGCTTAAGAAGGAATCTTCTCTTATGCAAAGCCTAAATGGGGTATGGCAGTTTGCTTATGCTAAGAATGCCAAAGAAAGACCTATTGATTTTTATAAGCCGGAGTATGATGCCAGTGGATTTGGCAGCATAGAAGTGCCAAGCCATATCGAACTCAATCATCATGATAAAATCCACTATATCAACACCATGTATCCTTGGGAAGGCCATATCTATAGACGTCCTGTAAAGGAAGATACACCTGAGGGGATAGGGTTATTTAGTGAGGCAAGCTACAATCCTGTAGGTGCCTATAGAACCACCTTTGATTTAGCACCAGGTTTAAGGAATAAGCCTATAACCATTTGCTTTGAAGGTGTAGAACAGGCTATGTATGTTTGGTTAAATGGCGTATTTATAGGCTACGCAGAGGATAGCTTTACACCATCAGAGTTTGATTTAACACCTTTTATAAAAGAACAGGGCAATGTGCTTTGTGTAGAGGTACATAAGAGAAGCTGCGCGGCTTTCCTAGAGGATCAAGATTTCTTCCGTTTCTTTGGTATTTTTAGAAATGTAACCTTATATGCCAAACCAGAGCTTCATGTAGAAGACTTCTATGTCAAACCAGAGCTAGCAGAAGATCAGAGGTCAGGTAGTTTTGGCGTAGAAATGAAACTAAGTGGCAAAGTAGTGAAGGGAACTGTAAAGATTTATTTACGTGATCAAAATGGGAAAGGGCTTTTAGCAGCCCAAATGCCTGCTTCTGAAAAAGTGATTTTTGCACCGGTAACTTTAGAAGATATTACCCCATGGAGTCATGAAATACCTTATTTATATGAATTTTTAATAGAGGTGTATAATGAGGCAAATATACTAGTGGAGCTAGTCCCTTATCTAGTAGGGTTTAGACGAATAGAGATTAAAGATAATATGATGTTATTAAACGGAAAAAGACTACGTCTACTTGGCGTTAATCGTCATGAATGGAGCGCCAAAACAGGTAGAGTCATTACTAAGGAAGAAATGGTGTGGGATATAGGTTGCATGCTTCGAAATGGCATCAATGCGGTACGTACCAGTCACTATCCAAATCAAATCCCATGGTACACTTTGTGTGATGAGGCAGGGCTTTATGTCATGGCAGAAGTTAATATGGAAACACATGGTAGTTGGCAAAAGATGGGGGCAGTTGAGCCCTCTTGGAATCTACCAGGAAGTGATAAGAAATGGCTAGCAGCCGTTTTAGATCGGGCAAAGACTAACTTTGAAGTGTTTAAAAATCATCCCTCTATTTTATTCTGGTCATTAGGTAATGAATCCTATGCCGAGGAGAATATAGCTGCCATGCATGACTACTATAAAGCAGTTGATCGTAGTAGATTAGTCCATTATGAAGGCGTACATCACAACCGCGCTTATGAGGATAGAATTTCTGATGTGGAGAGCAGAATGTATGCTAGGCCAGCAGAGATTATAGCCTATTTAGAAAATCAGCCCAAGAAACCCTTTATTTTATGTGAATACATGCATGATATGGGGAATTCTCTTGGGGGAATGAAAGACTACATGGAACTATTTGACCGTTTTGAAATGTATCAAGGCGGATTTATATGGGATTTCATTGACCAAGGTTTAATGGTAAAGGATGAAGTGACAGGGGCCCAGGTAATTCGTTATGGTGGAGACTTTGATGACAGACCATCAGATTATGAATTTTCAGGTAATGGGATCGTCTTTGCCACTAGGGAAGAAAAACCAGCCATGCAGGAGGTAAAATACTACTATGAACGCTATAAATAATCAAACTTTACAACTTATTTTCGGTGATGTGACCTTAGGGGTGAGTGGAGAAGACTTTCATTATATTTTCTCCTACCAAACAGGAGGATTAGAATCTTTGAGTGTAGCAGGTAAAGAATGGCTTTATCGCACACCTAAGCCAACTTTTTGGCGTGCCACTACAGATAATGATAGAGGAAACGGTTTTTCCTACAAATCAGGTATGTGGTTAGGTGCTGATTTATTTATAAAATGCAGCAATGTGGTAGTAGCAGTAGATGGCAAGAAAGTAGAAAAGCCTATAGCACCTACTAATAATAAGTATACAGATGAGGAGCATGCCGAAAGTGTAAGTCTTTGCTTTACCTATATAACGAATACAGTGCCAGCTACAGAAGTAGAGGTAACCTACACAGTTCAAGTAGATGGTACCATAGAGGTAAAGGTGCATTATTATGGAAAAGAAGGCTTACCTAGCCTGCCTGTATTTGGAATGCGTTTTATTATGCCAACAAAAGCAGTAGGGTACACCTATGAAGGTTTATCTGGTGAAACCTATCCTGATCGTATGGCAGGAGGAGTGCCAGGAACTTATCATATAGAAGGCTTACCTGTAACACCGTATATGGTACCTCAGGATTGTAATGTACATATGGCAACTAAAAAACTGACAGTAACACGTGCCACTACCTTAAATAATGCGGATACTGACAAGACTACTTTTAGTTTACAGTTTGAGGCACTAGGAGAGCCCTTTGCATTTTCTTGCATACCTTATACCGCAGAAGAACTGGAAAATGCAACACATCACGAAGAATTACCACTGCCTAGAAGAACAGTTGTCTCTATACTAGGAAAAGTACGTGGTGTAGGAGGCATTGACAGTTGGGGAAGTGATGTAATGCCTCAGTATCAAATTGATGCTACTCAGGATATAAGCTATGTCTTTTCTATAAAAAGAGTGTTGATTTAGAAACATTTACAATAGGAGGAGAAGGTTGTAAATTTACCTAAGGAAGAGGTCATTACTATTTAGTAGAGGGCTATAAGGAGTTCTATATTATTGGTTTTGTACAAACGAAAAGGCTCTGGTAATTTATACTAGAGCCTTTATCTATTGGGCAACTATATTACCAAAGATAAAGATATAATGCTAATGCGCCTACTAATATAAGCGCATTAAGTAAAATTAAACTACTAAATAAAAGAATTGCTCTTATAAACTCATATTTCATATTACAAATAGAGAAGTCAATAAGCAATAGAAGTAAATAGTTATAAACTAGAAAGTATATTTAAAATAACAAAACTTTTGAATAAAAGGATTGTTATGTAACGTAAAAAAATATATAATATCTGCAGAAAATTTATTTATGTAAACAAATATAGAGAAGGAATTATGAAAATTAATGGAATTAGGGAGAGCCCAAGAAAGTGAAATTTTAAAGTAATCTTTTATTGCAAATTCAAAAATTAGGTTATAAGAGGTTTTTAGACGTTAATTAATTTGAGTTAAAGAAGAGGGAGAAGAAATGTTTGATTTTAAATTTGATTGGGATGAGTCACTGAATGTAGGAATCCCTTTTATCGATGAACAACACCAAGAGTTATTTAGTATAGGGAGAAAGTTAGAACAAGAAATATTAACTCAATGTATGAATGCGGATGAAGAATATCTTTTAAAATTATTATGTGAGATTAGGGAATATGTTACATATCATTTTTATGAGGAAGAGAAGGTTATTAAAGAATTAAACCCTCATTTATTTGGAAAACATAAAAATGAACACGATCAATTTATAGCGTGGGTAAATAGCATAGATTGTGGAGAGTTACTACAGAATCCACAAAAGAAGCTTAAAGAAATAAAAGAAGCATTACAAAAGTGGGTTTTTGAGCACATTTTAATTGAAGATAGGCAGGCGCTTTTGGTAGAAATTGAGTCAATGATATAGAGAGTAGGGGCATGTTTAAGAATATAAAAGACATAGGTAAAAATGCAGTTGAATATTATGAAAGGCACGATATAAGAAGTGTATGAAAGATATGCATAGAGATGGAGGCTGTATCTAGAGAAATAGTATAAATAATAGATGCTTGCTAGACCATACACATAGATAGTTATAGAAAAAAAAAGCGCCGGCAATTGAATGGATTAGCATTCATTGCAGGCTTTCCCATGTCCATTTTCTTTGTTATATACATAAGAAGAATGTATATAATAAAGTGAGGATATGTATAGTATAATAATGAGTGATGAAGTGTGGCCAGAAAACAAGCATACTTATAATGATAAGAACGTGATAAAAACAAATTTGGAAAGGGTACAGCAAGAACATGATTTATTTTTCGCAATTATTGGAGACAGATAAAATAGAAAAATTATTAAAAAGGTACCCAGTGGGCCTAGAGGTTATTAGCTTTGGTATTGGAGAGGTGCTAGATGACTTAGAACATTCAATTAGCTACTATCAAAAGGAATTCGCATCATTTAAAGACAATACACCTTTAGCTTTTCATGGCCCTTTTTTAGATTTACAACCTGGAAGCTGTGATGGAAAGGTAAGAAGTTTGACAGAGGAACGTTTTAACGCAAGTTATAAGGCAGCTCAGGCTTTTGGGAGCAAAGCTATGATTTTTCACACAGGCTATCTGCCAAATGTTTATATCGATAAATATTGGCTAGAGAATGTAGTGGCTTTTTGGAAAGAATTTTTAGAAGACAAAAGTAAGGAATGTATGTTTTATATAGAAAATGTATTAGATACGGATTGGGAGTTACTAAAGGAAATAGTTGATAGAGTAAATCAGCCCAATTTTAAAGCATGTTTGGATATAGGACATGTTAATGCGTATTCAAATCAAACAGTAGAAGAGTGGATTAAAGCATTGGGGGAAAGAATAGGTTATGTACATCTGCATAATAATGATGGTACCAGGGATGCACATCAAGGCTTAGAATACGGTACTCTGCCTATTCAAACAATATTACAACAGCTTAAACATGATACACCCGATGCAAAGTGGAGCTTAGAAATAGGTGATGAAAAAATGCTAGAGGAATCTTTGCAGTGGCTTATCAAAAAGTACTAGAGAGTAATGTAATAATGGATAAAGTTATTGGAAAGTATTGTGGTATGGTATACAATATAAAAATACGCATGACTCATTTAGATAAGGAGAATAGAATATGGGAATGAACTTTAAAGAGAAGCTACCAATACCTAAGGAGATTAAGGAGCAATATCCTATTTCTCAAAAGGTAGCTGAAATAAAGGCAAAAAGAGATGCAGAAATTAGGAAAATCTTCACAGGGGAATCTGATAAATTTATAGTTATTATAGGGCCATGCTCTGCAGATAATGAAGATTCAGTATGTGACTATGTAAGTAGACTTGCAAAGGTGAATGAAAAGGTTTCAGATAGATTAATGATTATCCCTAGAATCTATACCAATAAACCTAGAACAACAGGTGAAGGCTACAAGGGTATGCTTCACCAACCAGATCCAACTAAAGACCCTGACTTATTATCAGGAATTATTGCTATTCGTAAAATGCATGTACGTGCTATTGAGGAAACAGGGCTTACTGCAGCAGATGAAATGTTATATCCAGAAAATCGTAGATATCTAGATGACATCTTATCTTATGAAGCTATTGGGGCACGCTCTGTAGAGAATCAACAACACCGTTTAACAGCTAGTGGTATGGATATTCCTGTAGGGATGAAAAATCCTACAAGTGGAGATCTTTCTGTTATGTTTAACTCTGTCGTTGCAGCTCAAAAGTCTCATAACTTTATTTATCGTGGCTGGGATGTAACAACAGATGGCAATGATCTTGCTCATGTTATTTTACGTGGCGCAGTGAATAAGAGAGGCATCTCTATTCCTAACTACCACTACGAAGATTTAATGTATATGATGGAGCTTTATGACAAGTATGACTTAGTGAACCCAGCAGCCATCATTGATGCTAACCATGCTAATTCTGGTAAGCAATATATGGAACAAATCCGTATTGTGAGTGAAGTACTTCATAGTAGATCATACAATAATGACTTAAAGAAGCTTGTAAAAGGGGTTATGATTGAAAGCTATATCGAAGGTGGCACACAGCCAATTAGTGAGAATCAAGTATATGGTAAGTCTATTACAGACCCTTGCCTTGGATGGGAAGAAACAGAAAAACTGCTTTATAAGATTGCAGAAAACTGCTAGACGTTTTTTAGGATAGCTGTTAGTGGAATAAAAAAGAAAGCCGGCAATGGATGATACGCTATTGCCGGCTTTCCTATGTCCATTTCTTTTATTATTTACTTACCCCCTGAGCATAGCAATAAATAAGATGAGTTCAATCACTATGTAGGCATAAAAAACAGGGGAAAACCTAACCGTTATAAAATTTTATAATTTTTAAATATTTATAATAAAGGCTTTCTAAAAACATATAAAAATAGTTATACTAAGAAAAAGAAATACTAATCCCAAAGGATGTGATAGTCTATGAGACGTATTAGTCCCCTAACAGCGCAAGTAATTGTAGATGAAATTGGCAATGAAATACATGCACACATTAATTTTATGGATGCAGATGGCTACATTATTGCAAGTACGGATGAAAACAGAATTGGTATGCTGCATGAAGGCGCACAAAAAGTGATTAGAGAGCAACTGGAGTGCTTATATGTGACGGCAGATATGGAAACGCCTACTATGAAAGCGGGTGTTAATTTACCTATTGTGATTCATGAAGCTATTGTAGGTGTGATTGGTATTACGGGTGAAGTAGAACGAGTGGTTGGCTATGGAAAGATTGTACAACATATGACACAGATTATGGTTGAAGATGGACTTATAAAAGATGAACATCGCTATGACAGGAGAGTACGATATCGCTTCTTGGAAGAATGGATATCTGGTGTGAGAAATAAGTATAATTGGGAATTTGTGGAGCGAGGAGAAAAACTGGGGATTGATGTTAGGAGACCTCGTCGTGTAATGATCATTAATATTGCTACATATCACCAGTTATCGGTAACGTTGCAGGGACAAGAAAAGCTAGAGCAGATGGAGACCACTATTCGGCATAGTGTAGAGCGTGAAGGTGAGTGCCTGTATTTACGTATGCCACCCAAACAAATTGTGTTAGTACCGATTTGCTCCAATGAACAAATGAAGCAAATAGCTGAGCGGTTAAAGGAGAAAATCTATTCCAGATATGAAGAAACGCTGCTGATAGGCATAGATAGTAACTCGAATAATGATCGTATTGTATTTAAGATGTGTGAAGAAGCAGAAAAAGCAGCGAATTGTGCAGTACCTTTGGTAAGGGAAATTGTATTTTATGACGATCTTTATATGGATTTATTTATGAATGAAATTCCATTAGGGAGCATGGAAGAATATATTAGGAAATTATTTAGTGGGCAAAGCGAGGAAGATGTGGAAGAATATATGCAACTGATAGATGTTTATTTTACTTATGAGGGTTCAATTACTCAGGCGGCTAATGCACTTTATATCCATAAAAATACCTTGCAGTATAAATTGAAGAAGATGGAGACTATTACAGGAAAGGACATACGCACTCCTTCAGAAGCAGCTGCCTACTATATTGCCAGAGAGTTTTACCAAAGATTACGGAAGAAAGAACGACTTACACGTATTTAAAACAATTCAAGGTTATTATGAATAACAATAATTTCCTCAAATATATGTTATGGAGAATATATACAAAATATTTCAAATAATATAATATTGTTAATAGATAACACCCAAGTGTATATAATGCATTGGGGATAAAAGCTATTAAAGGGGGTATTTTTATGACGGGCATTCCTTTTTTAATTGTATTTATTGTAGCAATCATTCTTATGATTGTTATGATTAGTAAGTTTAAGATTCATCCATTTCTTTCTATTATGTCCATTTCTCTGGTGTTAGGATTAATAGGAGGTATTCCTTTTGCATCCTATACCAATGCGGATGGAAGTACGGTAAGTGGTATTGCAACTGTTATTGGAAATGGTTTTTCATCTACATTTACAAGTATCGGAATCGTCATTATATTTGGTGCATTAATTGGAACGATCCTAGAGGTAACAGGAGGCGCTTTGAAGTTAGCGGATATGGTTGTTAAGCTAGTAGGTGAAAAGCATCCTGAACTTGCTATTGAAATCATGGGATGGGTAGTATCCATACCAGTATTTTGTGACTCAGGGTTTGTCATTTTAAATCCAATTCGTAAAGCCTTAGTAAAACGTACAAAGACTTCATCTGTAGCAATGACTGTTTGTTTGTCAGCAGGTTTATATGCTTCACATGTTTTTATCCCACCTACTCCAGGACCTATTGCAGCAGCAAATACCTTAGGTGTCGGAGACCATATACTACTTGTTATGGGATTAGGTACATTAGCTTCCATTCCTGGTTTAATAGGTGCTTATTTTTATGCTAAATGGGTAGGAAAGAGAGTAAAAGCTAAGGATGAACAGGAGAATCAAGGAGAGGTTGTTCAAAGCTATGAAGAGTTAGTAGCTTCTTATGGGAAACTTCCAGGTGGTTTTATGAGTCTGGCACCTATCATTGTACCGATTTTCTTAATGGCTATGTCAAACGTATCAAGCATTTTAGGATGGAGTGGTGCAGTTAGTACAGCATTTACCTTCCTAGGAACACCTATTATTGCGTTAGCTGTAGGTGTTATATTTGGAATTATATTAATGCTTCAAGTTAACAAAGGAAGTCAGCTTTACGATATTACAAATGAAACTTTAAAAACAGTAGGTCCTATTTTATTTGTAACAGCAGCAGGTGGCGTATTAGGAAAAGTGATTGCATCTACAAGTCTAGTGGCGTTTATTACAGAAAACGCAGCAACTCTAGAGAGTATTGGTATTTTCTTCCCATTCCTTCTAGCAGCTATTTTGAAATCAGCTCAAGGTTCATCAACAGTTGCCATTACGACGACAGCAGGTATTATGGCGCCACTAATGGGGGTTTTAGGAATGGATTCAGTCGTAATGTCTGTATTATGTGTTATGGCAATAGGAGCAGGCTCTATGACAGTATCTCATGCCAATGACTCTTACTTCTGGGTAGTTACCAACTTTGGAGAAATGACACCGGAACAAGGATATAAAACACAAACAGCTGTTACATTAGTAGAAGGTATTTGTTCTATGATAGGTATCTTTATATTATCATTATTTTTACACTAGACTGGCTACATAGGTTTATTGTATAAATAGTTGAAAAACAGACCAGGCATCTAGTGATTAGTGCCTGGTCTTTGTACAAGGAGATGATGAGATGACTCTAAGAGAAGAAGCAGACTACATTGTAAATAAGGCTATTTCCTCAGCACTTCCAGATGAAGCAGTAAGACAGGCTCTAAAAACTAAAGATTTTGGTGAAGGTAAAATTTATATGGTCGCAGTAGGTAAGGCAGCATGGCAGATGGCCAAAGCTGCAAGTGACTGTTTGGATAAGAAGATTGAAAAAGGCATCTGTATTTCGAAATATGGACACATGAAGGGTGAGTTACCTAATGTAGAGTGCTATGAAGCAGGGCATCCTATACCTGATGCCAATTCCTTCAGGGCAACTCAGGTAGCGATTGATTTAATTACAGGCCTTAATGCAGAGGATACGGTACTGTTTTTGCTATCAGGTGGCGGATCTGCTTTATTTGAAAAGCCCCTTGTAAGCGAGGCGGAACTGACGGATATAACCAGGCAGCTTTTAGCTTGTGGTGCAGATATTGTGGAAATAAATATACTTCGCAAAAGATTATCAGCTGTTAAAGGCGGAAAGTTTGCAAAGCTCTGTTTACCTGCTAAGGTATTTAGTGTTGTACTAAGTGATATTATTGGCGATCCACTAGATATGATTGCTTCGGGACCGGCTTATCCAGATAGTTCTACCAATGAAATGGCAAAGAAAATCATCGCCAAATACCATTTGAAATTAAGCGCAGAAGCGATGAAACTGATGGATATAGAAACACCTAAAGATCTAACACATGTTGAGACTAGGATTACGGGTTCAGTTAAATTACTTTGTAAGGCAGCAGCAGAGGCCTGTCAGCAGCTTGGATATAAGACACTTATACTAACAGATTGCTTAAATTGTGAAGCAAGAGAAGCAGGGACTTTTCTAGCAGCTATCGCCAAAACTTATCAGGGAAGTCAAGAAAGTTTAGCTTTTATTGTTGGAGGAGAGACCATAGTTCATTTAACGGGACATGGAAAAGGAGGAAGAAATCAAGAATTAGCACTTTCAGCAGCTCGTGAAATAGGAGGCTTATATCAAACGGCTCTATTAAGTGTAGGCTCAGATGGAACAGATGGACCTACAGATGCGGCTGGAGGTTATGTAGATCAAGATACGCAGGAAAAATTAAGAAAGCAGGGTATAGAAATTTTCGAGATACTCAAGGAGAATGATTCGTATCAGGCACTACAACGGGTAGGTGGTCTGATTATGACAGGGGCAACAGGAACCAATGTAAATGACGTAGCTGTTTTGCTGATTCGAAGGTGAGAACATACTTTAAACGGAATAGAGATAATCCCAGAGTATAATTTGACTCGCATGGGTTGCTTTGGCATTATAGACTTTGTCCCCCTAGAAAGTCTATAATGCCAAAGCAGCTAATAGGTCTGAAATATAAATTTCAGACCTATTTTATATGTGTCAATAATACTTTAGCTTTTCATGGGCCTTTTTAGATTGACAACCTGGGAGCTGTGATGGAAAGGTAAGAAGCCTAACTAAAGAGCGTTTTAATTTTGATGATGGTTATAGCTATACAGCAAATGGCAGTGCAACAAACTATAGTGAACTTGAGCCTATAGCCAAGAAAGAATGGCAAAAGCCATAGATTTATCTAGATGCCTATTTATTGATATCCCCCCATAGGCTATAAAGCATCTGAAGATGCTAAAAGTGGTCATTCGAACACTTAAAAGTGCATTTGGTAGTAAAAATAATAGAAAACAGAAATTTGTGATAATATACAATTATCAAGGAAAACAAGGAGGAAAGTAATATGGCATTTTTTCAAGTAACAGCATCAGAATTAAGAGCAAAAGCTGAAGAACTAAAAGGATTAAATGGAAGCTTTAAAGGAGAGGTGGGAAATTTAGAAACGATTGAAGGTGCTTTAAAGAGTAAATGGGTTGGCCAAGCGAATGACAATTTCCATGCAGCATTTGTAAAAGATAAAGGACAAATGGATAACTTCTATAAGTTAGTGGAGAACTATATAGCTGCATTATTACAAATCGCAGCACAATATGAAAAGACTGAATCAGCTAACGCTGAAGTTGCAAGAACTAGAAATTACTAAGAAGTGTTTATTAAAATATCAGATAAGAAAAATATCAAGGAGGCGTCAAGCATATGGAAGGAATTTTAAAGGTAACCCCAGAAGAGTTACAAGCAACTGCAGGTGACTTTAGTGGTAAAGGAAATACAATTAAAGGGTTAATGGATCAAATGATGGGAATCGTAAAGAATTTAAGTGGTTCTTGGCAAGGGGAAGCATCAGCTACTTACTTACGTAAGTTTCAAGGTTTACAAGCTGACATTGACAAAATGAATCGTATGATCCAAGAACATTCACAAGATTTAAATACAATGGCAGAGCAATATAAACAAGCTGAAAATCTTAATATGGAACAGGGTCAAGGTTTAACAGATTCAGTAATTTCATAGTAGTACATAATAATTGGCGAGAGGAAAAAGACATTTCCGCTTGCCAATTATTTTAAAAAAGGGGAAAAGTGAGCAGTATTTCATAGTAATACATTTTATGGGAGAGCAGAAATGATACATGGAGTTCTGTATAAATATAAAAAGGCTTACGAGTATTCTAAGATAAGCTAAATTATGCATTAGATCTAGGTGATAGTGGTTTTGATGTTTCAGAGGGCTGAACGGATGAATAAAGTTATTGGAGATGCTTTGAAGTGAAAATAAAATATGCATTTTGGGAAATGATTAGCATGATTATTTTACTTACTGCATGCGGCAGTATGGTAGAAGGAAGCAATGGTATTGTATTAGAAAAGAGTAATTTGAAAGAGGAGAGTAGTGACATGGAAACAAAGGTTGATATGACACCAGAACAAGAAGCCTTGTTATGCAAGATTTCAATAAACGAAGACAGAGTTAAGGAAGGGAAACTCTTTGTTTGGCAGGAGGAAGTTTTAAGACAATATGATTATGCAATGGATTATTTGCTAGGCAAATATCCTTCTTATACATTTCATATAGTAGACTGCGAACCAAAAAATAAGTTGAATAATGCCTATTCTAAATTTGTTTTTCAAGAGTCAGATGACAGTGAAAGTTATTATGACCTGTACTTATATGTAGAGGATGGGGAGTATTCTGCAGAGGATAATTTTTATGGATATATCATAGAGGAAGAGTATGAAAATGAATTGAAAGCAGTATTGTTACAGGAAGATATCCCTTGTGATAGAGTAGATGCACGTATTACTACTGTAGAGGGTAATGACTTCAATGAAAAGCTAGAGGTTAGTGATATTATTAACGGCAACGTGCATGTGCAAAATACAACTTTTATTTATATTGATAGCAATAGGCTGGGAAATGAATCCTATAAAGAAGAGTTTGAGAAAATTAAACAGGTAATCAATCAAAAGAAAGTATCCGGTTATTATATTGTGAGCATTTATGATTCTGTCAATGAGAATAAAGAAGTGTTTAATGAAGCCTTTTGATGAAATATAACTAAGCGTTCGGAGGTTAATATGTCAGAGCAATTATCAACTGAACAGGTATTATTATTAAATAATTTAATGTATATGACAGATAATAAACCGTTACAACAGGTGATTGACTTAGAAGGAATGACGGTGGAACAGTTAGTTTCAAATATCACTAAAAATGCAGATTCAAATTAATTTGACTCCAATAAGGATTATGGCTCTTATATGACAGGCGATGATTGGCAAAATATTATTAACAGGTTGCAATGAATCAAGATAAGATATCCAATCATAATGTAGAGAGTGATTGCGTTAATTTACTATTAAATGATGTGGGAAACACTACCTTTTATAAAGGTTATGATTATGGAGAAGGAGGATTCCTAGAGAATCATTATCCGAATACTTTTTTGATTTTAAATCTGATGGAACGGTCCAAATGACTGTTGGTACTAGAGATGAGAGAATGGCAGATGTTGATGAATTTCTTGACAATTATTTACGAACATTATCTCCAGAAAATAAACAAAAGACTTTGTTAATGATAGGTGAATTGGTAGAAGCAGGTTTTAATGGAGTAGATATTGTTATACCAGCTAAGCCTAATGAAACACAACCTGCTGAAGGTCAACCATGGGCATTTACAGTTCAGACTGAAAAACTCGTTACTGTGACAAGTGAATTAGAAAAAAGCTATAATAAATTAATAGATTATGTAGCAGCAATTAAGAGTGTTTGTAGTTATCTGAATGGTGATTTTTTTGGTATAAAAAGATTATTAGATCTAGCAGGGAAAAATGTATTACAACAAGCAATGGAATATAAATATATGAAAGAAGCATTAGAGAAAATTAGTACTTATTATCAGGTGAGTGAAGACAAAATAGTTAAAGGGGGAATATAATATTATATGGCATTTGATATTCGCATTGAAAATATAAAAGAAATAGCAGATGATATTAATAGCTTAAGTACTCAAATGGGGGAAATAGCGGGGCAGATGAACATACTTTATTTTGCAATGAGTAGATGGAATGATTATTGCTCCGAGGCAATCCTTAAAGAAATTGCGACTGAAAAGAAAAAAATTGCTCAATTTCAGCAAGAAATGAAAAGAATGGCAGTTGCTTTAAATAGCGTTAAAAATGCTTATCTTAAATCTGAAAATCAGATTCTTTTAGTATCTAATATTAATCCTAATAGAGGAGAAAATCCTTTAAACCATGTGACGAAGAAGGAGATGGATGAGGCAATTGCCGCCTATGAAAAAGAACATGAGAAGGAAGTGGAGGAGTTAAATGACTTCCTAAATGGAGATGGTGCGGATATTTTAACAGAGGAAGATAAACGCAATATTAAATATCTTATTTATACAGCACCAGAACCATATAGAAGCATTTTTATGGAATCAATTACCAAGTTTAAGATAGCTGATGCGGATGGCAAGAGTGCTTTTTATAAGGCGTGGAAGCATACGGTAACTTATTCCTATCCAGACTCCTTTGCTAGTGACCCACGAGGAGCTTATACAGTATTCTTCCATGAGTGTGGTCATGCCATAGATGACCTTAGTGATGTAGCTAAATGGCTGGGAAGTGATAGCGAAGAATACAAGGTATATAGTGAGGCAATGGGAAAGGATGTGACCATGAGGCAGGCTATAGAATATGACGTTTATTATAATGATAACAATGAACATAGTATAACCAGTATTGCTAACAGAATTATTGCTAGTGGTGGAAGTGGTAGTAAAGGCGATGTACAGAATGTGATTGATGCATTAAAACAAGGTAGTGGAAGTGATTTAAGTAATGCGGATCTTCTCTTATATAATGCAGTAAAAAGTGAATTTACAAGTGGGGTTAGTGGTGCTACTTATGAGGCTGTAAGTGATGTTTATGGAGGAATGTCGGGGAATGAGTTAAGGTCGGGGTATGGACATGATACAAGTTACTGGGAAGATGATAAAAAGGCGGCAAAGGAGCTTTGGGCAGAGTATTTTTCTTATAATATGGCAGGAGATGATACAAGCCTTAATCTAGTTTATGAATATTTTCCTGAGGCAACCAAGATTATGAATGAGTATACCAAAGCATTAGGAGCGTAAGAAGATGAAAAAAAATAAAATTTATATTTTACTAAGCTTAGTTTTATGTATGTCATTAAATGGATGCAAGGCAATATCAATAAAAAATGAAGGTGAAGAAGTGAAAAATAAAAATGAAGTAGTAACCCAAAAGAGTGACCAAAGTGTAGAGGATATACAGTTCATGATAGATAGCTATGGCTTTACAAAGGAAGAACTTGAAGGAATTGACGTGACTAAGCTTATACAAGACTATGAGTTAAAGGTGAGATCATTTACAAGTGAAGAAGTAAGAGAAATCATAGAATCACAGGCTAAATACTATATAGATGATGGTAAAACAAAATTGTTTCAAATATTTGATACCCCAGCAGAAGGTAGTATTAAAACAGGCGATCATTTTAATAAGATAGCTATGGTATATAATGAGGGTACTTTTCAGCAAAACATTATATTTGATTTAGTAGAGAGTAAGTGGTATTTAGATGATGCTACCCCACATGAACTATCAGCTAAGCAGAAAGAAATAGTGGAAAAACTACCTGAAAAGTATGAGATTTATAATTGGGAAAATAATTATAGCGGAGAGGAAGAAGAAAGTACAGGTTCATTGTATTGGAAGCTTATTTTTGAAAAGCAAGATGGCTCATTATGTGCTTATACAGGGTATACTCAAGATGGTACGCATCTTCCACCAAACTATAAGGAGTTTTGTGATGACATTATTTCAATCTTAAAGGATGATTCATACAAATAAAGATTATTATATGAAACGGCATAAATAGTGTAAGATAAAAGCGTATGACGAAAATCACTTATTAGAACTAGCAAGTCTAGTTTCCTGATAGGTGGTTTTTTGTTTCAAAAATTAAATTATTAACCATATTTAGGAGTGCTTTTTAATGCTAAATATAGTAAAATAAATTCAGAAATATAATAATATTTAAAGCGCAATTGCATTTGAATGTATTTAGTCTGAGCAGTTTTATAGATTTCGTAGTCGGTTTAAGTGTGTGACATAGCAGTAGGTTAAGAGAAAATGGGAGGGGATAGTACTATGAATTTAGATATAGGCTTTATAGCATTTTTAATTATTCTTACGCTAGGGTGTATCATTAAGAAAGTAAGGCGTCCTAAGTCTGTATCTTGGGGATTTTTATGGTTGGTTATTTACAATGATTTAATGGCCTTTCTGTGTTTCCTTAGTATTTCTATGCCCAGCCCTGGATATGATCCAAGTACACAGAATCCACATGCGGGCTATATGCCAGGAGAATTTTAGTACTTAGTGGTTTTCCACTGCTTTGTATAGGTTTCGTTTTAAAGTTAATTTATTATAGTACAAATCAAGAAAGAACTGATGCTGACAATGAGCAGGAAGAGATAAAAGGTTTTAAGAAGTGGCTGAAGGAGTCGGTAGGAAGTATTATTTATATTGTGATCAGTATTTTCCCAGCAGGCTTTACATTTATGATGATATTATCACGTTTACCTCATATAAGAATATTAGCAATATTAGGTGTATGGAGTATGATACTTTTACCGATCATATTACCATTTGCGCCAAGGCTATATGCATTACGGCATATAAAAGAGATATGTAATCATACAGGGGGAAATCATGGATAACCAAGTATCTAGAAGATGTATTTTAATAGCTCAAATTACAGGTGTTATATATATTATAGCAAGTATACTGATGTATAAAACGGGAATTTGGCTTGCTCAATTTGAGGGCTTAATTATACCAGTAGATGTACCATTACCAACGAATATTAAGGTCAATATATTCTTATTAGCAAGTATACTTTTTTATTCTTTGAATTTTAAGGAGGTTTCTAAGAAGAAAGTAACCAGAACAACTTCTATGGGCATAATGATTATAGTTATAGGGGTTATTTTTATATTTAATCAGTCAATAGCCCACCCTCTTAGTGTAATGGATAGGTCAAACAATTTATTAGCCTATGGGGAGGCATGGTTAGACCTTTTTAAGTTAAATCAACTAGCAGATAGGCTTCAAATATTTAGCTTGATTAGTTTTACAAGTTATATAATTGGCTTAAGTATATGGTATGGAAGCCATCAAAGCATAGAGGATTAAAATATATACAAAATGGAGGTTTAATTACAGGATTACTGGAAATAAGGTATTAGTAAGATATCCTATAAGAATAAAAAATATTGGAGTTCCGATAAACAACACATGATAATCAAAAAGTCATCACTTTTCAGTTATAAAATAAGAATATCTAAAATATACACTTTATCATTCATTCTTTAAAAAAATGAATGGCTAAAAGAGGCGTTCTTAAAAGGTAAAGCAACCTTTGAGAGCGCCTCTTTTAGTGTAAGCATTTTTCTATCTAACAATAAATAGGTTAAGCAGTAATAAAACCTCGCTCATACCAATATCTAAAATAAGATAATGTTGAATATTAGCTTTAATAGTGTTAGAAATAGTCTTTTATTTAGAAAATGATTATAATAGACATATCGAATAATCGGTATAAAGCACATCGTAAAGGAGGAAGAAAAGACATGAATAGAGCGACTCACCTTTGTCGTATTCCGTGTAATTCGTTGCCACTAGTGGGTGAAGCAGATTTTGGGCTTTCTCTCAAACCAATGGTGCATTGCGATAGAATTGCAGAATTTAATGTTCTTATTTATGTACTAAAAGGCGGGATGCAAATAGTGGAAGATGGCACTATATATGAATTATCGCCTCATACTTTATTTTTCTTAAAAAGTGGCGTGCATCATTGGGGAGAAAAGCCTTTTGAAAGTGGGACAGCATGGTATTATATACATTTTTATAATAATGAACCCCCTTTAAATATGCCACAGCTGAAAAATAATAGGATTTATGGTGGTCCTAAATATTTATCACCATCGGATTTCAACTGCTATATAACCGTTCCTAAGCTTTTAAATTTACCAATTGGCAACGAATTTGAAAAGGAAATTGAAAAACTAATCGATCTATTTAAGTCAGCAGTTGCAACGGATATGATTAGAGCAAATGTCATGTTGTGGGAAATTCTCCTGCATAGCTTTGATATTGCACAAGGCAAAGTTGAAAGCTCAAAAGAGGATAGGCGAACACAAAGAGTCATTGATTTCCTTGAGCAGCATTACTGCCGGAATTTTACCGCGGAGGAACTTGAAAAAGCTGTTGGGCTGACTTACAAATACATTGGTACCTTATTTAAACTGAAAACGGGCATGACAATTAAGGAATATCAATCGATGCTGAGAATAAGAAAAGCAGAGAGGCTGCTATGTGAAACAGAGATGTCAGTAGCAGAAATTGCAAGTGAGACAGGATTTTATGATACATTTTATTTCAGCAAAGTATTTAAACGTAAAAATGAAATATCTCCTCAGAAATTTAGAAATGTCTATCTCCCAAGAATTTAATAGCAATCAGACTTAATATAAATCAGATTTAATATAAATCAGATTTAATATAAATCAGATTTAATATAAATCAGAAAAAAATACATAAATTGTGGAATATAATCCATTTTATCTACCTTCATTAAGGAATATTATACATATATAAGATTAACGAGGGAGGGTAAGACATGAATGATATGTTAAAGAAGTTTACAGTTACAGATAAATTTTTTGGATATTACGAAGCACTTATTAAGGATACGGTAATACCCTATCAGGAAAAGGTATTAAACGATCAAATTGAAGATGCTGAAAAGAGTCATGCCATAGAAAACTTTAGATTAGCAGCAAAGGTGATTGAAAAGGGAAAATGTGATGAAGCCTTTTATGGAATGATTTTTCAAGATAGTGATGTTGCAAAGTGGCTTGAAGCCGCTGCTTATACACTATTAATGCATTCAGATGAAGAGCTTGAAAAACGCTGTGATGAGGTGATTGACTTAATTGGCCGTGCGCAACATCAGGATGGGTATCTTAACACCTACTTTACCGTGAAAGAACCGGACAAGCGCTGGACTAATCTTGAGGAAGCACATGAGCTTTACTGTGCTGGGCATATGATGGAAGCTGCCGTTGCTTATGCTGAATGTACAGGGAAAACAAAGTTACTTGATATAATGTGTCGTATGGCAGACCATATTTATGAACGCTTTATTGAGAATGAAGTGCCAGGATATCCAGGACACCCTGAAGTTGAACTTGCTCTGATGAGGTTGTACAGATTTACGAAAAATGAGAAGTATAAGCGTCTTGCTCAGCACTTTATTGACGTTAGAGGTGTAGATAGTGATTATTTTATAAAGGAAAGTGAGCGTTACAACTGGACTGTTTGGGGTAATGACTGCAACAATAAGGAATATACCCAAAATCATCTTCCTGTGAGGGAACAGACAAAAGCTGTAGGGCATGCCGTTCGAGCAGTTTACCTTTACACAGGTATGGCTGATGTGGCAGCAGAGACTGGTGATGAAAGTCTAAAAAAAGCGTGTGAGACACTTTGGGAGAATATTACTAAGTGCAGAATGTATGTCACAGGTGCTATTGGTTCAGCTTATGAGGGAGAAGCTTTTACCAAGGACTATCACCTTCCCAATGATACAGCTTATGCAGAGACTTGCGCGGCAATCGGTTTGATTTTCTTCTCAAGGAAGATGATTGACCTTGAAAAAAACAATGAATATGCTGATATTATGGAACGCGCACTTTATAACTGTGTCCTTGCAGGCATGCAGCTAGATGGGACAAAATTCTTTTATGTCAATCCTCTAGAGAGCATACCTGGCATATCTGGGGAAGCCGTTACTCACCGCCATGCACTGCCACAGCGTCCAAAGTGGTTTACTTGTGCATGCTGCCCTCCCAATGTAGCGAGACTTTTATCCTCTATCGGAAGATATGCATGGAGTGAAGGAGGAAACACGGTTTATTCTCATTTGTTCATCGGGGGAACTCTTGACCTGACAGATACTTCACACGGCAAAATTAAAGTTGAAACCAGCTACCCTTATGAGAATAAGGTTCTCTATAGATTTGAGCCAGCTAATGAATCTATGGATTTGACCCTTGCAATCAGACTTCCGCTTTGGAGTGAAAATACAAGCATCATGCTAGGTGAAAAGAAAGCTGATTATGAGATCAGAAACGGATATGCTTATCTTACTAAGGCGTTCACAGCAGAGGATATCATAACTGTAACCTTTGATATGAGCATTAAACGTATTTTTGCTTCTAGCAAGATTACAGCTGATAGTGGCAAGGTGGCATTTTCAAGAGGACCATTGGTCTACTGCGCTGAGGGGGTTGATAATGCTGGAGATGTCTTTAGTTTGAGAGCAAAGAAAGAGGGAGAGATTAAAGCTTATAGCTCTGAAAAACTAAATGGTATTGTTGAGATTAAAGTAGATGGGTATAAGGTGAGTGATAGCAAGCTACTTTATTCCACTGTGCGTCCGGAAGTAGAGCCTTGTAAGATTACCCTTATTCCCTATTATGCATGGGGTAATCGAGGGCTTAATCAGATGAGAGTATGGTTTCCGGAAGAATGATGTAAGAGTATTTTGTATAGATCAAGTTATTAGTTTGGATGGATGATTTACATTTGGTGGTTATCAAAAATAGAAGTTAATTGTGTTATTTAGGAAGTAGAAGAAAGGCTATTTTTAGTACTAGTAAAAGCTAGTGTTAGAAATAGCCTATTTTTATTTTGAATATTATACTAAATATTTGATAAATTAAAAATATTTAGTATAATATTAGTGTTGAAAAATATATAAGGGAGGCTATTATGGAGTTAAAAAGAAAATTGTCAAAGATTTTATCGGTCATACTAATCATTACATCAATGAATATTAACACAGTACCAATAATGGCAACATCGCAAGTGGTACAAGAGATTGGACCAAATCTAGAGCTAGAGATTAGTCAAGAAAATCTAGTAGATAATCAAGTAAATCTTAATCTTAAATGTAATAATGTCACTAATATTGAAGCAAAAAATGTAGTGGCTTTTATCGAGAGTACAGATAGTCTATGCTCCACAACTGGTTCACAGCTACAGATTGAAATGGGGGATGTAGAGGGTGGACAATCAGTTACTAAGCCATGGATATTAACAGTACCTATATCTGAAGTAGAGCAGACCTATGCCTGTGAGATTACACTCACCTATTATAATAGTGAACTTACAGAAGTATACACAAAACAAGGAACTTTTGATGTAGTAGTACCAGGTTACTTAGTTAAGAAAGGCGTAACACTAAGTGCAGAGCCTGACATGGAAAATAACTGCATTAATCTAGATTGGAATTCACCAGAAGAGGGTATTAATTATTCTTATATGATTTATCAAAAACATAAGAATGATTTAGTGGAAGACTCTGAGTATCAGAGTATTCCTGCAAATGATACAGTAAAAGTATTGCAAGTATATCCTAATACACCACAATTAGTAGGATGGGTAAAGCAATATGGAGAAAGAAAGATAACTTGTGATGCAATAAGTATGTCTAACTTTAATAAAGATCCTAATAGTGTATGGGAATATGATGTTATTGTTTTTGGATTCTGGGACTGTAATAATGGTTGGGATTTAAATGAAAATAGTCGAGATGTAATGAAGGAATATATTGAATCAGGTAAAGGTGTATTATTCGGGCATGATACCATTAATAGTTATATAGGTCATACCTATTTTAATGCACTAGCACATTATGTTAATTTAACGTTGGGGCCTGTAGCAAATCAAGGCGGTAATAAAATAAAAATTTCAAAAAAAGGCTTATTAACTAATTATCCATACAAGATAGGAGAAGTTGGGGATATATTAAGCATACCATCATCACATATTTCATATCAGACACCATATGGTGATATATGGATGAAGTTTACATCAGATGACAAATTCTATCTTACTACGTGGAATAACTGCGCCATGATTCAAACGGGCCATTCTAATGGAAGAGCTACTGAGGATGAACAAAAACTTTTAATGAACACACTCTACTACTTAGCCCAAAAAACAACTCAAACTAGTTGGGTAGATCACATGGGGCAGGATTTAAGTGCACCTACTGAACCTAAGCTATCTAATCTAAAGGCATCTTATGTTACTAAATCACTGGAGTTTGATTTGCAAGCTGAAGACTTAGGTGATGATTATGAATATTATGTTGAAGCAACTCACCCAGATACAGGCGAAAAAATGAAATCTAATGTGGAGGCTGTATATTTAGAGTCGGGAATAAAAGGATATTCTATAGTAATTGACCAAAAGCCGGACACCATACCTGACAATGAAATAGAAACAGAAGATGGTCATTTTAAAGTAGTAGTACCTGATGAATATGAGATGAAGGATACACTCTATATCCATGTTAAAGCGTTAGACAAAGCTAATAATACTTCTAGTGTTCTTCATTATGAGTACAACTATAAGGAAGCTAACTTACCTAAAATAGAACTAGCTTTAAGAAACAGTGATGTTCAAAATGGGGAAGGACATATTCAATTAGATTATACTAATATTGGAAATGGTAATGCTAAGAATGTAAAGATTAAAATAGCTACTGAAGAAGGTATTTATTTATTAGACGCTTCACAAGCAAGTATCTCTAAGGAAGGCTTAAATGTAGGAGAGAGTGATAGCATTGGATATAATTTTGTTTTACAAGAGCTTTCAGTAGAAAAAAATTATAATTATCAAATAGAAGTAAGCTATCAAAGTGAAAACTTATCTGAAGTATTGACAGAAATTACAGAGGGGACACTTACAGTACCAGCAAGCTTGCCAGAAGAGATTGAATTAAAGTATGCCCTTTTTGCAGCACATCCATCTAATGGTTTGACATTAAGTGGTTGGAAGTGCAATGTTATCGGTGATATTTATACAGGGAATGATTTTAAAAGTCAAGTTTCAGAATTATATGTAACAGGTAGTATTGATACAACAGGAAGTGCAATAATAGCAGGCTGGAAGAAAGAAGTAGATGCAGTTAATGAAAAAGTTGAATCCTTAGAAATGCCGGATTTAGAAGATGCCATTCTAGAAGCAGCAGGAGAATGTAGGGTTTATGATGAAGGTATATCGTATATTAAGGATCAAAATATCATTGAACAAGCCATTAAAGTTAATGGGGATGTAGACATTAGTGGAACCACTTTTAAAGGAAATTGCACCATTATTGCAAAAGGAAACATTAATTATAATGTAATGAGTTTCTCTGGAGAAGGAAGTGTTTGTTTATATTCTGAGGAAGGTAATATTACAATAAATGGTTCTCAGATTCAAGTTAATGGATTATTATATGCACCTAATGGAAAGGTGACCATTAATACATATGATACAACATTAAGGGGAGCCATCTATGCCGATGATATTTTACTCAATGGTAGTGTGCTTAATGTAACTAAGAGTGATGAAAATATTCATTTAGGCAGTGATAAAAGTAATAAACCATGCATTTTTGTAAGTTTACCTAAAAGAGCTGAACAAGGGCAAATCATAAATGCTCAAATTAAGTCGCTTAATGAAGCTGAAATAGTAAGCTATAAAGTGCAAGCAGATGGTCAAGATATAGAAGTTTCAGCGAATGGAAGCTTCACTTTAGCGATGCCAGGGAAAGACCAGAGGTATCATATTACTGCTTATGCTTATGACGCAAAAGGTAATTTTGATAAGAAAGAATATGAGATTGAAGTCTATACCATTATTCCAACGATTAGTGTAAAAGCTTCAAGTAATATCGTAGAACAAAATGAAGAAGCTTCATTCTTAGTTAAAACAACAGACGAAGACAAAATTAAATCTATAACCTGTACATTAAATGGAGAAGAAGTTCAACTTATTAATGGTACATATCACTTAGATACCTCAGAACTAGGAGAATATAGGTTTGCAGCAACTATTTCTACTTTATCAGGGGAAGCTTATAGTGCCACGGAGACAATCTCCGTAGTGTCTAAGGATAAAGAACCACCTGTTGTCAAAGTAGCTTTTGATAAGTCAACCTATTACGAAGGAGATCAGGCAACTGCTCAATTAGTAGTCACAGACAATGTAGGTGTAGAGAAAGTACAATTTAGTTGTAATGGAAAAGAGTTTGCTATAGAACCAAGTATAGTAATTGATAATCTAGTACTTGGTAAAAATAGCATAGAAGTTAATGCATGGGATGCAGCAGGAAATAAGAAAAGTGAGCAGTATACTATCTTAGTTTACAGCGCTGAACCAAGTGTGTCAGTTACTGTTTCATCAGACAGTACGCTTCAAAATGAATCAGCGTATTTTGAAGTCAAAACAACAGGCATACAAAACATTCGTAGTGCAACTTATACATTAAACAATAAGGCAGTATCTATCGATGACGCTGGAAAATACGTGATAGATACCTCTGTAACAGGGACTTATTTATTTACAGCAACTATTGTCTCAGATTTAGGAAGAACTTACACTTCATCAGGAAAAATAGTTGTGGTAAGTAATGATAAAGAAGAACCTGTAGTTAATGTAACATTTGATAAAGAAGTTTATTATCAAGGAGAAACAGCATATGCGACTCTCCAGATAACGGATAACATTGGAGTGGAGAAGATTGAATTCGTATGTAACGGTGAATCACTACCTATTCAAGCAATTATTCCAATAGAAAATTTAGTTATAGGAGAAAACACTATAACGGTTAATGCCAGTGATAAAGCGGGCAACATAGCAACTAAGAATTACACCATATCATGTATAGAACGAGTGGATGAAGAAGCACCCAAGATTTCCATTAGCTTAACTAAAGAGCAAGTGGAAGTTGGAGAAGAGGTAACAGCTAAGATTCAGGTTACAGATAATGTAGGAGTGCAATCTGTTAAAGTTTATGTAAATGATAAATTGGAGATGGAAGCACCAGGAACGATTAATTTCTCCAATAATGAGGCTGGTAATATAGAAATAAAGGTTATTGCTATAGATACCAGTGGCAATGAGAGTAGTAAGACTACTATATGTAAAGTCGTTGACTCTAGAGACAAAGTAAATCCCATAGCTAACATTTCATCTCCAACGGTGGGAAGTACTATTTCAAAACCTATAGATATTATAGGAACTGTGACAGATGAAACGCAGTTAAAAAAATATACGTTACAATATGCACCAGATGGAACAGAAGATTTTATTACTTTTGCAGAAGGTACATCAGCTAAGGCAAATCAAGTATTAGGACAATTTAATCCAGCAGATTTACCAAAAGGCATTTATCAAATCAAGCTAATAGCAGAAGATATGGGAGGTAATACTGCAGGAATAATAGTGAAATACATTGTAGGTGACATTATTAATAAAGAACCTATATTAGCTGTTATGACATCAACCACAGTAGCCAATGTAGGAACACCTGTTACAGTACAAGCAGGTATTACTAATGGTGTACCTGTTCAAGCGATAACTGTTTATGTAGATGGAAGTCCAATTGAGCTAATAAATGGAGTAGGTACATTTACTTGTACAGAGGCAAAAATTGTACAGGTTGAAGCTGTAGCAATTACATTAGAAGGCAAGGAAATAAGAGAAACAATAACTTGCCGCATTATTGATCCAGAAGATAAAGTACCACCAGAGGTGATGATTAATTCACCAGAACCAGGCGCTACTATTACGTCGCCTATAGATATAATAGGGACAGCCAAGGATAATAAAGCCCTAGAAAGATATTATTTACAATATCGCTTAAAAGGAACAGAAGATTATATTGTTTTTTCAGAAGAATCAGTGTCAAAAGAAGATGAAGTGTTAGGTAGATTTGATCCAACAGCATTAGAAAATGGTATGTATGAAATACAACTTGTTGCAGAAGACAAGGGAGGAACCATCAATAAATTAACTACTACCTATCATGTAGCTGGTGATATGAAAATAGGTCAAATGTCTATTGGATTTACTGATATTTCAGCTAATGTGGCAGGCGTGAATATGTCTGTGACGAGAAACTATAATAGTTTTAATAAGCAGAAAGGGGATTTTGGCGTTGGTTGGACATTGGGGCTTAATAGCATTCAAATGTACGAGGGCTCTGAACTAGGCGCTAATTGGGAACAAATCAGTAAAAAAGTAGGGATGTTTACTCAATATAGTTTTCAACCTACACAAAGCCATGATGTAGTCATCACCTATGGAGATGGCAAAAGTGATACCTTCGAAGTGGGTATAGACTATAAAGGTCAAACCCCTATTGTACCCATACGTATAGTAGATGCCACGTATAGATGTAAGACCAATAGTAAAGTCAAGCTAGAAATAGTGGGTAACAAGACGATGGAATGCACAGGGGGATTAGGTACTACTACGTTCTTCCCAGAAGGTGAATATTCTAATCTTGACCAACCTATGGATCCACAGGTATTTAAACTCACCAGAGAAGATGGTACTGAAATCATATTCCATAAACAAAATGGCATTCAAAGCATCACAGATAAAAATGGCAATCAAATTACTGTAGACAAAAACGGTATCACAAACTCAACAGGCAAAAGCATTACTTTCACAAGAGATAGCGAAGAACGTATTATATCAGCTACTGATTTAGCAGGTAATGCTACAAGATATGTTTATGATAACAACGGGGATTTAGTAGAGGTTATTAATTCACTTGATCAATCAGTGCAATTCATTTATGACAATAAGCATAATCTAGCACAAATTATAGACCCAAGAGGAATTGCTATTGCTAGAAATGAGTATGATGAAAATGGACGTTTGGTAGCTTCCATTGATGCAAAAGGAAATAGAATGGAGTACAGTCATGATGTTGAAGGTAGGCAGGAAGTAGTTAAAGATCGATTAGGTAATACCACACTGATGACTTATGATGATGAAGGACATATATTATCTATAACTGATGCATTAGGGAACGTATCTAAATTTGAATATGATTCAAAAGGTAATCAGACATTACGACAAAATGCACTGGGAGATGTATGGAGCTATAAATATACAGATGATAATAAGCTAATAAGTATGACGAATCCATTGGGTGAACAGATTTTAACTACTTATGATACCAATGGTAAGATTGCTACAATACAAGATTTGCAAGGTAATATCTTGAATTATGACTACAATTCCAAAGGACAAGTAACTGCTATTATCAATGATGACGGAAGAGGAATAAAATCTGAATATGATGCAAATGGGTATTTAGTAGGATTTACAGATCTTATTGGAAGAAAGGTGCAATATACTTATAACGAAGATGGTAAAATAATTTCACAAGTTGATGATACAGACAGAATATTAAGTTATACCTATGATGATAATGGAAATATATTAAGCTCAAGTATAACAGGAGCTTCCCAAGGTGAAATGCAGACTATTACAAAGTTTATAAAGTATGATGCACTTGGAAATCAAGTAGAGGTTACTGATGCAGAGGGAAATGTTTCAAGAGCAGAATATTATAGCACAGGGAAAATTTCAGCATTTATCAATGCAAAAGGAAATAGGACTGAATATCGATATGATGATTTAGGTAACTTAATAGAAGTTTATTATCCTGATAATACTATAGAAAAATTTGAATATGATGCAGAGGGTAGAAATACTAAAACAATATCTCGAGGAGGAAAAGTAACTTATTACGAATATGATAAGTTAGGAAGAATAAGTAGGACCTACAACAATCAGGGAACTATTAATCAATATAAGTATGATGCCATAGGTAATATTACAGAATTAATAAATGCTAATGGTAGTACTACAACTTATAAGTATGATAAGTTGGGTAGAAATACAAGTATTATCGATTGTTACAGTAATCAAACTAATTATGAATATGACGAGTTATCTAGAATTACTACAATGATAAATGCTAAGGGGAATAAGTATAGTTTTTCATATGATGCCTATGGAAATAAGATAGAGACAGTTTATCCAGATGGAACCAGTACCAAAGCTAATTATGATGAAATGGGAAGACTTTTAGAAGAAACCGATGCAGAAGGTCACAAAACATTATACACTTATGATAATAGAAATTTACTTACATCTGTTACTAATGCAAATGGTTCTAAGTGGAAATATGAGTACGATGATTTTAATAACTTAGTTAAGGTTATTGATGCAAATGGACATAGTACTCAATATGAATATGATAAGTTAGGAAGAAGGACTAAAACTATACTGCCATTAGGAATGACTTCTGTAAACAAATATGATGAAGTTGGAAATAGGGTAGAAAGTGTAGATTATAATGGCAGTAAAACAAGTTATGAATATGATCATAATGGCAGAATAATTAAAAAGACTTTAGCTAATGGTGATGCTACGTTATTTAGTTATACAAATGATGGAAGTATAAAACAAGTAATTAGTGAAAAAGGTACAACAAGTTACGAATATACTTCAGAAGGACAGCTATATACAAAAACCAATCCAGATGGTGTTAAGTTTATTTATTCATATGACATTTCAGGGAATTTAGCTCAGATTAAAGTAGATAATCAAACGATTAATTATACTTATGATGATTTAGAACGTTTATCAAGTGTTGAGGACAATGGACAAATAACAAAATATACTTATGATCAAAATGGGAACAGAGAGAGTATTGTATATCCAAATGGCATTGTAGTTCAATATATCTACGATAATTTAAATAGGCTTACAGAAGAGAAAGTTTTCAATAATCAAGGACAGTGCATTGAAGGCTATACAATGAAGCTTGGTAAGGCTGGTCAGAGATTAGAAATAACAGAATTAAATGGAACGCATACACAATACAAGTATGATGAAGTTTATAGATTAATTTATGAAAAAACAATTCAAAGTAATGGTACTATCAGTGAAATATCCTATACGTATGATAAAGTAGGTAATAGACTGAGTAAGATGCAAGATGGTATAGTAATAAAGTATACATATAATGAGAATGATCAATTAATTAGTGAAGGAAACCTAACCTATCAATATGATTCAAATGGAAATTTAATAAGCAAGAATCAAAATCAGCAAAAAATAGCAGAGTATCAATATAATCTTGAAAATAAGTTAATTAAATTTATTAAGCAAGAAGAAAATGTTAAAGTAGTAGAAACATATGAGTATGATTGGGAAGGTAATCGCATTCAAAAGAATATCAATGGTACAGAGAAGATACAGTATCTTGTTGAAACCTCTGGATTAGCTAGAGTGATTGCAGAAACCAACCATAAGACAGGAGTTGTGACCTACTATTGCTATGGAAGCGAATTAATAAGTTTAGAACGTTCTTCAGGTAAGCAATACTATCTTTTTGATGGACTTCTAAATGTAAGAATGTTAAGTGACTCAAAAGGGATTATTACAGATACCTATTTATTTGATGGCTTTGGTAATTTACTTAGTCAAACAGGTGATACAGAAAATAGTTATCTATATAGAGGGGAACAGTATGATGCTAATAGTGGATTCTATTACTTAAGAGCAAGGTATATGAATCCAAGAAATGGTGTATTTGCCTCAAGAGATGTTTACGAAGGTAGTCTATTTGAGCCAGCTAGTTTGCATAAATATATGTATGCTAATGCGAATCCGATTACTTATTCAGATCCGACAGGTATGAATAGCATAGCTGAATCAACTGCAACAATGGAAACGATGAGCATGGCAGATGCTGCCTATAGGTTTGCTAGTTCAGTTGCATTACGTGCAGGAATGCAGTTAATGAAAATTGCATATTCAGAGGTGGGAAACATCTCATTTAATGGACTAGCGGATGTTTTAGTTCCTGGAGCATTAGATATTCCTAGTTTAGAAGAATATGCTGCAGATATAAATATACTGTTAGCTAGTTTAGTAGATAAAGCTAATAAAATAGTTGCAAATGGTGAAAAGGTTAAGCCAGGCAATGAAACAAAGAGGTTTGCGGTATATGCCTTATTTGACGAAATTGCTGAGACAAGAGAAGTAAAATATATTGGAAGAACAGATGATGTTGCAAGAAGACTCAATGAGCATAAAAGAAAACTAGAAAGAAAAGATTGGGAAATGATAGTTCTTCAGGATAATCTATCTGAAAGGATGTCTAGATTAGTTGAGCAATCATATATATCAGCATACACACTAGATAAGTTGGCAAATATGCGACGGGAGATTGCATCTGGTAAAGTAGATAAATATGGTGGGATGGGAGATTATATAAATGCTGAAGAATGGAAGGAGTTACTAGTTATATATGCAGGTTACTTTGAGGATGAAGCTGCATTGCTAGGATTTATTAAATAAGGAGGAGAAATATGGGAACATGGGGTACAGGACTTTATTCGAATGATCTTGCATTAGATTTAAAAGGAACTTATATGAGACTGCTAAAAGAAGGAAAGACAAAAGAAGAAGTTGAACGTCTGACAATAGAACAATATGAGGATACAATGGAATGTGAGGATGAAGACGAAGACGATGAAACAATAGATGCATGGTTAGTTCTGGCAGATTTAGAGTGGAAATATGGAAGGCTTTCTGAAAGAGTTAAGGCTAGAGCTTTAGGTTATCTTGAAACAGGAAAAGGGTTAGAAGCATGGGAAGAGTGTAGTAACACGGATTATAAAAAACGTGAGCAAGTGTTAGAACAATTAAGAGAAAAGTTACTTTCACCTATGCCAGCAGAAAAGAAAATTCGTGTTCCAAAACCATATGAGTGTGAGTGGAAACTAGGGGATGTATTTGCCTATCAATTCACCTCTGATTATAGCAAGAAAAAGGGGGTAGAAAATCACTATATGGTTTTTAGAGTTATTCAATTAGTAAGGAGTAAAAGTGATAATAGTATACAACCTGTTGTACAGGTGTATAAATGGATGGGAAAAGAATTACCAGGTTTAGATGTTATTTATAAGGAATGTTTATTACCTTCAACGGGTATAAAACATCCAGAAGGTTATTTAAAGTTAAAATCAATAGCTTATGAATGGAATATCGATATATCGAGTAAAAGGCAAATAAAAAAAGGAAGTTTATTTTATTTGGGTAATTCTCCTGCCATAAGCGTTATACCGCAACAAAAAAGATATACAAATGAAGGGGGAATGTTTTTATATAAATGGATAGAGGAATATTTTATTGATAGATACTTAGTATGGAAGGAGGTAGAAAATATTCCAAGTCATGTCGATGGGCAAGAACATATGAAACTTAACACTTACCAGTGGAAGTTAGGAGATGTATTTGCGTATAAGTTTAATACTGAGTATAGCAAAGAAAAAGGCTTACTAAATAAATATATACTATTTAGAGTAATAGAATTACTATGGGATAAAGAAAAAGCCTGTATTAATCCTGTTATAGAAGTATATCAGTGGTTAGGGGATGAATTACCTAGCTCAGAAATGATTAGACAAACACCATTATTACCTATGATGCCTTTAGAAGACCCTAGCAAATACGTGGAAAACCAACGTTTAAATTATAATATGATATTAGACACCATGGATGAGGAAGATATAAAAAAATACAACCTTATTTACTTAGGAAGAGAAGAGGTGATTATTAATTGTTCTAAACAGATACATAAAACAATAGAGGATCATCTATATGAATGGAAATCTATTGAAAATGTTATAGTAGATAGGTATCTAGAATGGAAAGATGTAGACTTTATTACGTATTAATCCAAAGGAATATTGGGATTTTTAGAATTGCTATTAGAAGATTAAGATAGGTGACCTAGAATTAATATTTAAGAGATAAGCAAAAGAGATAATACTACAAATTGGCAGGTATTATCTCTTTTATTATTTAGATTTTACTTTAATAATAGAAAATGTGTTGAAAGTTTATTTAGGTGGTGATAAGCGATGGAAGTTAAGTTAATAAAAGGAGCAGTAGATCATTCGGTTTATAATCAGTTTAATCTTTACAAAGGGTGTGATTTATTTAATCACTTTTGTCTGGGCGTAAATATAGAAGATTTTTTAGCAACAGTTAATATTTTATGGCCGGATATGATACAAGTTGGAGAGTATGTTTTCTTGGCTGATTTGTTTGAAGAAAGAGGAGAGGAAGCTATTAAAGCAGTGCGTAAGCTTGAAGAACAATTTCAAGGAAATAAAATAGAAGTAGTGCAGTGGGTAAATAGTTGGAGTGTATACGACTATTTTTGGGATGTGAACGATGGAGAGTATATTAATAGAGATTCTGTACTTTATGATGATGAGCATATGATTAATAATTTTTGTAAGGTTATTAAGTATTTCTGGGAAAAAAGAGCCAAAGAATTATTTCCAGATGAAAAAATTGTAGTGGAGTGGGGAGATGAGATAATGGGAGAATTAGGACTCACACTAGTCATGTATCAAAAGAGGGAATAGGCACACTCAGGCTTAATTTTGACAAATTATTTAAGGTATATAACCATGTATTTACCCCACTATTCACACTACAGAAACTCATCTTTTCTATGTAGAAGACAAAGGCTGGATGGAAGCAGCACAATTAAACCTAGGTGATGGACTCTGTCTCCTGAATGGGCAAATAGATAGAGTAGAAAAAGTAGAAGTAGAATATCTAATGGAAATTATAATGAGGATAGGGAGACTTTAGATAAATGACATACATATATTAGAGGGAGGCGTGTACTATTTGATTAATATACAGTAGTGCCTATTCAAATGAATAAAACATGAAAAGTATTTTTGAAGCTCAGTTTAGGTGAAGAATTGTGTCGTAGCCCTTTCCTATGATAGATTTTATGTTTTACGAAAATTAATATTAAAAATATTTAGAATATATAGCATAATAAAAGCAATAAACTAATTTAAATAGAATGGAGAAAAATAAATGGGGGCAAACATAGGAAATTTACAGGTTTGGGGTAAGGGAAAAGATATTGAGGAAACAAAGAAGCAGGTTATTGAAAGTATTTCAGAAATAATGGACAAGCAAGGCTTAGTGTTATGCACAGAAGAAGGTGCTGAGGGTGAGGACATCGTGCTAGCTACGACAGAAGGGAAGCCATGGGTAGGCGTTTATATGCAGGAAGCAGACTTTGGTCAATTAGAAAGATTAGAGGAGTTAGGTAGACTATTAACGAAGAAGTTCCAAACACTAGCATATACGGCAATGGTTTATGATAGTGATATTTTAATACTCCAACTCTTTGAAAATGGAGAATGTATTGATCAATATAATAATTGCCCTAACTATTGGGGGGAGCCTGTGACGCCAGAAATGGAGGAAGCATTAAAAGGAAGCCCAGATAAATGGGTAAGACTTTTAAAAGAAGAGTATGGAGAAGAAGATATATATAAGGCATTTAATGAAGGTAAAGTAAAAAGTGAAGAGACATATTTATTACTAGCTTCAATGTTGGATGAAATACATGGGGCTGATCATGAGGATAAAATGGCGGAATTACCTAAGATGGAAAATATATTAAATAGAGAGAAATATATTTTCGCTGAATATAGGTTAGAGGAACTGGCTAAGTTATTTGATATAGGAGCTGAGCAAAGTATAATGGGATACGGTGATGCAATGGATGCTGAAGAATGCAGAGTTGAACTATTAGTATATTGTGAATGTTAATTATAGGTGTATTTAATCTAGTGATAAGGGTTATTTACAATTTGGGGAGACTATATATGTGAATTAAAAGAGAATAAAGAACATCACATTTGTTACTGAGAATATGATGGCAATAGTAACATTATTGAAATAGAGTGCTAGCGGTAATAGCTGAGGATATTTATCTAGTATTATAGTAGATAGTTGTCTAAAGAATATATACAGAGGGGAGATATGATATGTATACCATAGTAACAAGGGAAGAGCTGAAAAATAGAATAAATCAAGAGTTTAATATTAAGTTTCACAGCATAGATGATTTAATGTTGTTAGACACAAAATGGTCTTCAATAGATATCCATAATACATCTGATCAAGAAATGCTAACAAAGCTAGAGCAACTGGCAAGTTTTAAAGGAACATTATATATTGTAACCGAAGTATCCTATATGCAAAGCAATGGTAATGATAGGGGTGGAGTATTTAAAGTCAATAGTCAACAACTTGATGATTTTTGTCAAGCATATGCTATAAAATATAATGAGCCTATGTTTAATCAAGAGGCATTTATTATTAGCTTTGAATTAAAGCAATGCTGGGTACTTCATCATGAAAATATTTATGGTTTAGTAAAATACAAATAGTACTGAAAACATAGAGAAATCAGGTGTGCTGGAACTTAGTTGGCTGAATTTTTAAATGAGGTTAATGGTAAGAAACAGATAAAAGAGATAATACTATTATTTGTATCAAGGTAAACAAAAATGCAAAGGGCTATAACACAAACATCTTACGATAAAGAGTTGTGCTATAGCCTATTTTGATGATTTTTATGGAATTAAATATGAAAATCATCATTATCAACTTAATCAATGGCTTATAAATTATAAAATAACAATCCAAATAAATTCTACATAATCACTATAATAATTTGACAAAGCAAACAATAAAATGTTTAAAAATGCATTTTAACATAATAATATGCAAAATATAATATAAATGCTTTATTTTAAGTGAATAATTATGCTATAATTATAAATAATGAAAAGTCTAAATAATATAAGCGGTTAGAGCGTTATTGGGCTATCATGAATCTTAACTTTGGAGGATTGTGATTAATGGAGAGTAAAAAGGTTTTAATTATTGGTTCAGGTCCTATTATTATAGGCCAAGCCTGTGAGTTTGATTATTCAGGAACGCAGGCATGTAAAGCGCTCAGAAAATTAGGGCATCAAATTATCCTAGTTAATTCTAACCCAGCAACGATTATGACTGACCCAGGTATTGCAGACATTACTTACATTGAGCCTCTTAATGCAGAGCGCCTTGAAGAGATTATAGCCAAAGAACGACCAGATTGGTTATTACCTAATTTAGGCGGACAATCAGGTCTTAACTTATGTTCAGAGCTTAATCAATTAGGCATTTTAAAAAAATATAATGTAGAGGTTATAGGTGTTCAAGTAGATGCCATTGAAAGAGGAGAAGACCGTATTGAATTTAAAAAGACCATGAACAGCTTAGGCATTGAAATGGCTAAAAGTGAAGTGGCTTATACCGTAGAAGAAGCTTTAGCCATTGCTGAGCAGTTAGGTTATCCCGTTGTACTTAGACCAGCTTATACCATGGGAGGTGCAGGTGGTGGTTTAGTTTATAACACAGATGAACTTAAAACCGTTTGTGCTAGAGGACTTCAGGCTAGTTTAGTGGGACAGGTCTTAGTAGAAGAATCTATTTTAGGTTGGGAAGAATTAGAATTAGAAGTTGTACGTGATGCTAAAGGGAATATGATTACAGTATGTTTTATTGAAAACATTGATCCATTAGGCGTACATACAGGTGACTCCTTTTGCTCAGCACCCATGTTAACTATTTCAGAGGATGTTCAAAAGGAATTGCAGCGTCAAGCTTATAAAATTGTAGAAGCGATAGAGGTCATAGGTGGTACTAATGTACAGTTTGCTCGTCATACAGAAACAGGCCGTATTATTGTAATTGAGATTAACCCAAGAACCTCTCGTTCTTCAGCCTTAGCTTCTAAAGCAACAGGTTTTCCTATTGCCCTTGTATCAGCCATGTTAGGGGCAGGACTTACTTTAGCAGATATTCCTTGTGGTAAATACGGGACTTTAGATAAGTACAAACCAGATGGAGATTACGTGGTTATTAAATTTGCACGTTGGGCTTTTGAGAAGTTTAAAAAGGCGGAGGATAAATTAGGCACACAAATGCGCGCCGTAGGGGAAGTTATGAGTATTGGTAAAACCTATAAAGAAGCTTTCCAAAAAGCCATCCGAAGTCTTGAAACAGGCCGCTATGGACTGGGCTTTGCCAAAGATTTTAATAAGCAGTCTAAAAAAGAGCTTTTAGACCAGCTTCATATCCCAACTAGTGAAAGACAATTCATCATGTATGAAGCCCTTAGAAAAGGTGCTACTGTAGAGGAACTCTTTAACCTTACCAAGATTAAACCTTATTTCATTGAGCAAATGAAAGAATTAGTAGAAGAAGAAAATACTCTTATTGCTAGGAAAGGAACTGTTCTAGAAAAAGAAGTACTCCTTCAAGCTAAACAAGATGGTTTCTCAGATAAGTATTTAGCGAAGCTGCTAGAAGTACCTGAAGAAGAAGTAAGAGCTAAACGCCTTGAATATGGCATTACAGAAGCTTGGGAAGGGGTTCATGTAAGTGGAACACCAGACTCGGCTTATTACTATTCTAGCTATCATATTAAAGATGAAACAAAGGTAAGCACAGATAAACCTAAAATTATGATTTTGGGAAGCGGTCCTAATCGTATTGGTCAAGGGATTGAATTTGACTATTGCTGTGTGCATGCAGCTACTGCACTTAAAGAGCTGGGCTTTGAAACCATTATGATCAATTGTAATCCGGAGACTGTTTCAACAGATTATGATACTTCTGACAAGCTTTACTTTGAGCCTCTTACTTTAGAAGATGTTTTAAGCATCCATGAAAAAGAAAAACCTCTTGGCGTTATTGCACAGTTTGGCGGTCAAACACCTCTTAATTTAGCAGCTGATCTTAAAAAAGCAGGGGTTAATATTCTAGGTACGAGTCCAGAAACTATTGATTTTGCAGAAGATAGAGATTTATTTAGAGCCATGATGGAGAAACTAGAAATCCCTATGCCAGAGTCTGGAATGGCTGTGAATGTAGAGGAAGCCTTAGCTATTGCTAAGCGTATTGGTTATCCGGTAATGGTGAGACCTTCTTATGTATTAGGTGGTCGTGGCATGGAAGTGGTACATGATGCTGAAAGTCTTGAAGTCTACATGAAAGCTGCAGTAGGCGTGACACCAGATCGTCCAATCTTAATTGATCGATTTTTACATAATGCTATGGAGTGTGAGGCTGATGCCATAAGTGATGGAGAAAATGTTTTTGTACCAGCGGTTATGGAGCATATTGAGCTTGCGGGTATTCACTCAGGTGACTCTGCTTGTATTCTGCCATCTCTCAATATTTCAGAAGAAAATGTGGCGATTATCAAAGACTATACTAAACGTATTGCTAAAGAAATGGGTGTTCGCGGCTTAATGAATATGCAGTATGCTATTGAAGATAACAAGGTATATGTCTTAGAAGCCAACCCACGTGCTTCCCGTACAGTACCATTAGTTTCAAAGGTATGTAATGTTCAGATGGTGAGGCTGGCAACAGAGATTATCACCAGTGAGATTACTCATAAACCATCACCTGTACCAGCACTAAAGGACAGGGTATTTAATCACCATGGCGTAAAAGAAGCTGTTTTCCCATTTAATATGTTCCATGAAGTCGATCCACTTCTAGGGCCTGAAATGCGCTCTACAGGTGAAGTGCTTGGTATGTCAGATAACTTTGGAGAAGCTTTTTATAAAGCTCAAGAAGCTACGCAAACCAAGATTGCCTTAGAGGGAACAGTGCTTATTAGTGTCAATGATAGGGATAAAGCTGAAGTAGTAGAAATAGCTAGAGGCTTTGCTGAATGTGGTTTTAAGATTGTTGCTACAAGAGGAACAGCAGACCTTTTAAAGGCCAATGGTATTCCGGCAGAAAAGATTTTTAAATTAAATCAAGGTCGTCCTAATATTTTAGATGCTATTACTAATAATGAAGTTCAAATCGTCATTAATACACCGAATGATAAAGTAGGAGCAGATGATGATAGCTACATTAGAAAAGCAGCTATTAGAAAACGTGTATTCTACGTAACGACTATGGCAGGTGCCAGCGCTACTGTAGAAGGAATCAAAGCGGTTAAAGCTGGCAAGGGGCGTACGATTAAATCTTTGCAAGAATTCCATAATGAAATTCAGTAAGATTAGGAATAAAGCATGCAAAAGCATCATGATAGTGAGGCTTTTGCGTGCTTTTATATTTTTTTAATAATAAAAAAGTATAAAGAATAAAGTTTGTACTATAGAAAAGATTTCTAATAGGGAGTATGATAAAGGCATAGAATAAGAAAGAAGACTCATATCTACGAGATATGTAGGAAAGGAGAAAATTATGTACGATGTCATTATCATTGGTGCAGGTACGGCTGGTTTGTCTGCATCAATCTATACGTCACGAGCAGGTAAGAGTACCTTACTTCTTGAAGGATATTTGCCTGGCGGACAAATTGTTAGTTCTAAAGAAATAGAAAATTACCCAGGGATTAAACATATATCGGGTGCTGACTTTGCATCTGCTCTCTATGAGCAAGCACTTTCATTAGGAGCAACCATTAAATATGAGAATGCCACCTCAATAGAAGGCTTTCCTGATAAAAAGGTTGTGAGAACAGATCAAGCTACTTATGAATGTAAAAGTATTATCATTGCAACAGGAGCCACCAAAAGAGCATTAGGCTTAGAACGAGAACAAGAATTAACAGGCTTAGGTGTATCCTATTGCGCTGTATGCGATGGTGCATTCTTCAAGGGCAAAGAAGTGGCAGTTGTAGGTGGTGGTAATACTGCTGTTGAAGATGCCATCTTTCTCTCTGCTTATTGTAAAAAGGTCTATCTTATTCATCGAAAGGATAGCTTTAGAGCAGAATCACGTTTAGTAGAAACACTGGAGGCTAGGGAAAATGTGTCCTTTATCTTAGAAAGTGTTGCTACAAAGCTACATGGCGAAGGGCGTTTAGAAGGAATAGACATAAAAAGTAAATCAGGTGAAGAAACATTTTTACCGCTAGATGGCCTTTTTGTTGCAATTGGGCAAATACCTGCCAACGACTTTTGTGCCAATATGGTAGCCTTAGACCCTGAAGGTTATATTATTGCTGGTGAAAACTGTAAAACAAATGCAGAGGGAATCTTTGTTGCTGGAGATTGTCGTACCAAAACCATACGTCAGTTAACAACAGCTTCAAGTGATGGTACTATTGCAGGCCTTGCTGCATGTGAATATATTGATGGCTTAGCTCACTAAAGAGAAGAAGGCTACTACTAAAGCTAGTTCAACTAGTTTTGGAAGTAGCCTTTTGAGTGATTAAAGGAGGAAGAAGATGATCAGGGTAATGTTTGTCTGTCACGGCAATATTTGTCGTTCACCTATGGCTGAGTTTGTAATGAGAGATATGGTGAATAAACGTGGACTTAGCCAAGAATTCTACATAGCATCTTCAGCAACAAGCACAGAAGAAATAGGTAATGGTGTTCACTATGGAACGAAGCGTAAGTTAAAGGAATATAACATTTTAACTGATGGCAAGTGTGCAGTGCAGTTAACGAAAAAGGATTACAATGCGTATGATTATTTCTTAGGGATGGATAGTAGAAATATCACCAATATGCGTAGAATATTGGGTGATGATCCTAAGAAAAAAATCTATAGACTGCTAGACTTTTCCTCCTGTCCCAGAGATATTGCGGACCCATGGTATACAGGGGATTTTGATAGGACGTATGAAGATGTTTATGAAGGGTGCAGTGAGTTTTTAAAAATGATTCTAGAAGAAAAACTGATAGGGATGGAAATAAAAAAATAATTCATTAATAAAATAAGAGATAAGTTTATAATAAGAATTGTGAAAAGAATAAATTATATTGTGAATACTTCACGAAAATTCGACAAAAAATTTAGCGTTAATTAGCAATGGATAACGAAGATAATTTTTATGAGTCAATTTCATTGACACTTTAAAATACGTTGTGTTATAACAGATTCAAGCAAAGGAGCTTATACAAGTTCCTTTGCTTTTTTTTTATTTTGATTACTTTTTTTGTTAAAAGTCTATAGGAGGGGAATAGGTATGAAAATGATCCAAGCAATTGTAAGGACTGAGAAATCTCCAGATGTACAAAATGCATTAAGTAGTGCAGGGTACTTACCAATGACTAAGATGAGTGTACTTGGAAGAGGCAAACAGAGAGGACTCAAATCTGGCAATGTATATTATGATAGTTTGCCTAAAGACAATATTTATATTGCTTGTCATGATGAACAGGTAGATAAAATTATAGAAATTATTATGCAATCTGCAAAGGTTGGTGGCGGAACTAAGGGTGATGGCAAGATTTTTATTTATCCTATTGAACGAACAATAACAGTTTCTAATAAATCTGAAGAAGTGTGATAGGAGGAGTGAAGATGAAATTAGCAATGATTGTAGTCAGACCTAATATGTATTATGCAACAAATGAGGCATTGGCAGACAATGGATTTTTTTCTATGACAAGCATGGAGGCAACGGGGCGTGGTAAGCAGAGAGTAGATTACGTAACAGCTGAAGATGATGCAGCAGTATCACAGGACATGAATCAAATGGTTTCTAAAAGGCTTATTGAAGTATATGTTCGAGATGAACAAGTAGAAAAGCTCACTGAAATTATTACAGAGATTAATAGTCAAAATAATTCAGGTGATGGAAAGATATTTATTATTCCAGTTGAAGATGGTTATAGGATTAGAACAGGGGAAAAGGGAAATGAAGCAATAATGTAGTTCTAAGATGCATGGCTCCTACACTCATCGATAGTAATCTGGAAGTAAAAGGATAGGAGAAGGCGATATGAATAGAATAAGTATAGCTAAAGTCAAAGCGTTATATAAAAGTGGCGCTATTACACCTCAGAAGTTAATAGAGCAGATTATAGAAGCAAGTAACGTAGATGAAGAATATAATATTTGGATTATAAAACCAGATTTATCTTTTATACAACCTTATCTGGATGAACTGATTAATAAGAGTCCAGAACAGTGCCCATTATGGGGAGTTCCATTTGCTATTAAAGATAATATTGACATAAAAGGTCTTCCAACTACAGCAGCTTGTCCAGGATATGCTTATGAAGCAAAAGAAGATGCAATTGTAGTAAAAAGGCTACTTGAAGCAGGAGCTATACCTGTGGGTAAAACAAACTTAGATCAATTTGCAACCGGCTTAGTTGGTACCAGATCTCCCTATGGTGAAGTACATAATGCAATAAAGCCAGAGCTCATAAGTGGTGGTAGTAGTGCAGGCTCAGCAGTTGCAGTAGCTAGAGGATTAGCAGCATTTTCTCTTGGAACAGACACAGCAGGTTCAGGAAGAGTTCCAGCTGCATTAAATGAACTAGTAGGACTTAAACCTACAGTTGGTGCTTGGCCTACTAAAGGAGCTGTTCCGGCATGTGCATCTTTAGATTGCATCACAGTAATGGCTAATGCATTAGAAGATGTTTATATGGTAGATTCGATTGCAAGAGGATATGAAGAAACAGACTGTTGGAGTAAGAAGTCAGAGATTCCAGAAGCGAGTTTACCTATAAAAATTCTTTTACCAGAAGAAGAACCTGTATTTTATGGTGACTATGCCAAGGAATACAGAGCTGCTTGGCATACAGCTGTAGTTCATATAAAGCAATGCGGCATACCTATTGCAACCATTGATTATAATTTCCTTTCAAAAGCGGCTAAATTGTTATACGAAGGTCCATGTGTAGCAGAGAGATGGGCAGACTTAGGAGAGTATGTGGCGTCACATCCAGACCAGGTATTTCCTGTAACGAAAGAGATTCTTACCTCTCCTTGTAAGAAAAACTATGATGCAACCTCTGTATATAAGACTCAGCACCAACTAAAGGAATATAAGCATAAAGCCTATGAACTCATGAAAGATGCAGTTTTGGTAATGCCTACCTGTGGTGGAACCTGGACAAGGGAGCAAGTAAGAAACAATCCCATAGCGACTAATAGTGATATGGGACGTTATACCAATCACTGTAATCTCCTTGATATGTGTGCTATTGCTATACCAGGAGAGAGAGCAGCAGAGGATATTCCTTTTGGAATCACTTTATTTGCTACAGCGCCAAATGAAGGACTTATTAAAGGACTTGCCCAACAGTTGATGAGCTAAGAGGCATTTCTAGTGAAGAAGCTAACATAAGGGTGGCAAGGTAAAGAGGTGAAAAAGATGGAGGATGAAAAGAGTTTTCTGTGCAGGGATTTAATGAACCTGAAATGTCTGAAAGGTATAAAGCTTGTAGCAGGAGAAAAGCATCTAGATCATATTGTCACAAGGGTCAATATTATGGAGGTACCAGATATCGCTAACTGGGCTCAACCAAATGAATTTTTAATAACTACAGGATATGCTTTTCAAGATCATGAAGAGGCTTTTATTGAATTGATACCAAAGCTCAAGCGAAAAGGTATAGCTGCATTTGGAATAAAACCTAAGAGGTTTATAAAAGATATATCACAAGACATCATAGAAGTAGCTGAAACCTGTGAAATGCCATTATTTATTCTCCCACCTAATACCGTATTTTCTAATGTAGTCCGTGAAGTAATGGAAAAGATATGTGCCAAGGAAATGTCAAGCTACTCTATTATTCAAGGAAGATTAGAAGTTATCTCAAAGCAATTACTTAAGAATGATTCATTAGCAGATATTCTAGAAAACATATCAGGACTTATAAATAACCCTATAGCTGTGGTAGTTAATGATAATGACTTATTTTGTAGTAGTGAAGATGAAAAGAGATTTGAAGGGATTATAGCACTTTTACAGGAAAGAGACGCTGACCAAACCAAGATGACCTGCAAAATGTCTGATGGAAATACTAGAGTTATTTATACTTTTCCTATCGAAAATGCAGTGATTGTACTTTTGGAACAGAATCAAGTAGTTTCTACAGTGGATAGGTTGACGATAACAACAATCCAGTCCCTTATAGCCATTAAGCTTCATAGTGACACCATGTACAATGAAGTTCGCGCTAGGTATATAGATAATTTTATACAGGATTGGCTTGGTGGTTACATACATGATGTTGAGGAGCTTGATATGCAGGGTTTATCTTATGGTTATCAAGGCATTTCTACAATGAAGGCTAGAGTTGCAATTATACATATGAATTTAAGAAAGAGCGGTCTACTAGACAGAGAACTCATATATCAGCTTAATGAAAAAGCAGGGCGTAATAGAATGATGATGTTTACTGAGGTTACTAGAAATATAACAGCAATACTTCTATATAAAGAAGAAAGTCAGGAAGCATATGAGGCTTCAGTTGCTGAACTCAAAGCCATCGTAGAAAAAGGATGTAATACCCAAAACTATACGATATACATAGGCCGATTATGTAGGAACACCATAAAGATTAGAGAGCAGTATCTAGACACTGTTAATCTCATGAAGGCTGGAAGCACCTATAGGGATAAAGAAAATGTCGTTACATGGGATAAAATAGGTATTTACTCAATTTTAACACTAATTCCTAAACATAAAAATGTGGAAGACTTTCTAGAAAAGTATGTACAGCCTATATTAGAGTATGATTCTAAAAAAAACCTTAATTTATATGAGACCGTAGAAACTTACTTTAAGGCTCACTGCAATGTAAAAATGACAGCAGAGTTATTGTATACACACTATAACACCATAGTTTATCGATTAGATAAGGTTAAAGGGTTACTAGGCATAGATTTTGATGATTATGATTCTAAACTGAATGTTGAGATAGCACTCAAGCTTTATAGAATTTATTCAGATTAATTGCAAAGGAGAGAACGCTATGAAAATGATAAAAGCCTATATTAGGCCACAAAAGGAAAGAGAAGTTTTAAATGCATTAGTGGAGAAACACATTTATGGTGCAACCTTTAAGAACACATTAGGACGTGGAAAACAAAGAGGCTTAAAGGTAAGCGATGTCTATTATGATGAAATTCCTAAGACTTTATTAATGATTGTTGTAGATGACGAGAGGGTAGAGGAAACTAAGGGAGTCATTGCAAGTGTATGTAAGACTGGGAAAAAGGGAGCATATGGGGATGGTAAGATTTTCACAATTCCTATAGAAAAGGAAATAACTATTAGTTCAGGTGAGATAAAAGAATGAGGATAGAAGGTGAGGGCTTATGAAGAAACTTTTTCAGATTAGAAAAGATATACCCAAATCACTAAGTAATACAGTGAGCATAGTTACATTTTCATTACTGATTATCCTTTGGTTTTGGGGAAGTAATTTTACTGACATCAGCAATGTCTTTCTTCCTACACCACAAGCAACCTTTGGAGCCATGTTGGATGGCATGAAGGATGGTTCCCTTTGGACAGATATAGGAATTAGTTGCTACCGTGTATTCATGGGATTTTTAATATCAGTTCTTATAGGTATTCCGATAGGTATCTTGGCTGGAACCTTTAAGATTGTAGCAGCAGTGGTTAAACCTATTATTGGATTTATGAGATATCTGCCTATATCAGCTTTGATTCCACTCATTATGGTATGGTCAGGCGTTGGAGAGAAAGCAAAAGTGACTATTATTGTTGTTGGTGCCATATTTTCATTGATTACCATGATTAGTGATATTGTTAGAAGCGTTCCAACAGATCTTATCCATTCTGCTTATACGCTAGGGGCAACTCAAAGACAAGTTATTGCTAAAGTGATAATACCTGCTATGATGCCACAGATTGTAGATAGTTTAAGGACTGTTATGGGGTGGGCATGGACTTATTTAGTAATGGCAGAGATGCTTGCATCAAGTTCTGGACTTGGCTATAGCATTATGATTGCAGAAAGGTTCATGAAGACCTATATCATCTTTATGGGTGTATTCACAATTGGACTTTTAGGACTTATTATTGATAAGCTTTTTGCTTTAATTAATCGCCTATTATTCCAATGGGCAATCGAACAATAGAAATGAGGTGGCTATATGAGGCAAAAAATTGAGGAACCAAACTTCGATGGGTTAGGTGTTGAGGCATCAGTCGCAAACAGTAAAATATACTGCAAACATATCAATAAGGTTTATAAAAATAGAAAGAACGAAATTTATGCACTTCAAGATATAAATATAGAAATACTCGATAATGAATTCATTTGTATTGTTGGTCCTTCAGGCTGTGGTAAATCTACGCTACTTCGTATACTTGCAGGCTTAGATGATGCAACCAGTGGCAGTATAGTTTTAGATGATAAGATGCTAGATGGCCCAGGAGCTGATAGAGGAATGGTATTTCAATCCTATACCTTGTTTCCTTGGAAAACAGTTGAAGAAAATATCAGGTTCGGACTAGATCTTAAAAAGATGCCAAGAGAAGAGGCTGATAAGATTGTAAGGAAATATATTGAGCTAGTTGGCTTAGGTGAATTTGCCAAAAGCTTGCCTAATCAATTATCTGGTGGTATGAAGCAAAGGGTTGCAATTGCTAGAGCCCTTGCTAATAACCCGAAGGTTTTACTGATGGATGAACCATTTGGTGCCCTTGACCCAGATACGAAAGCCAATATGCAGCTACAATTACGTGAGTTATGGGAAAAGGAAAAGCATACGGTTATTTTTATTACACATGATATTGAGGAAGCTGTATTTCTTGCAACTAAAATATTTGTAATGAGTGCAAGGCCAGGAAAGATTATTTCAGAGGAACCTATTTATCTTCCTTATAATAGAACACTTGAGTTAAAGGATACACCAGAATTTATTACCCTAAGAAAGAAAATACATGGCATGCTTCATTCTAACGACTTTAAGGAAGTGTGATATGAAAAAACAGGATGATTTATTTAAGAATTTCCTTACTTTATCCATTCCTATAGGTGTTCAAAGTCTTATTACAAGTTTAATTAATACTGTAGATACACTTATGATTGGACAGCTAGGGGATATTGAACTATCAGCAGTGGGTTTAGTGAATCAAATCTATTTTATTCTCCTATTAATGACAGTGGGAACCATCAGTGGAGCAACCATATTCATGGCACAGTTCTTTGGTAAAAAAGATGTGCTGGGAATGAAAAAGGCCGCTATGTTAGCTGCAATAGTGATATCAATAGCCAGTCTTGCATTTATGATAGGTGGAATAGTTTTCCCGCGATATATCCTGGGTATCTTTTCGAATGAACAGGAACTAATTGATATAGGAGAGAAGTACTTTAGAGTGGTTGCATGGAGTTACCTAGTAACAGGTATATCACAGGTGATAGGGATGATTCTTAAAAATTTAGGTAAAGCAATGCTGCCGTTGGTAGTGACTACAGCAGCTATTATCATTAATATTTGCTTCAACTTTATATTCATTTTTGGATATTTTGGAGCACCAGCCATGGGTGTTGAAGGTGCAGCATGGGCTACTAATATAGCAAGGTATGTGGAAGTGCTCATATTACTCATCATGCTGTATGGCTATAACAGAGAGTATGCACCTAGCATTAAAAATATCAAATCTATCAATAAAGTATTTGTAGCCCAGTTTGCTAAGGTGGCATTACCTGTAACTATAAGTGAAACCATTTGGAGCTTTGGTACATCGCTGTATAGTGTTGTTTATTATCATATGGGCTATGAATATGGTGCAGCTATTAATATTGCTAAGGTACTTGAAAATCTATTAACTTCCTTTTTCAAAGGTTCAGGACAAGCTGCCGCCATCATAATAGGAAGAGAATTAGGAGAGAACGATCAACAGAGAGCTATAGTTGATTCTAGAAGAATGGGACATTATAGCATTGGTTTAGGAATTTTATCAGGCGTGATTATGTTGAGCTTTAAAAACACTTTCTTAAGCTTCTATCAAGTATCTCCTCTTGTAAAATCAGTAGCTGGCATGATGATTACTTATATTGCACTGATGATGCCATTTATAGGGTATCAGTGGTTACATATATCTAGCACATTACGTGCAGGAGGAGATACTAAAGCTTGTATGCTGATAGATAACGTAACAGTATGGTTAATAGCACTTCCTTATGCTTTTGTTACAGGCTATTTCCTTAACTTGCCTATACAGGTGGTTTACCTATGCTTGGTACTAGATACAATAGCTAAGTGTATACTTGTTTTCTTAAGGGTAAGGAGCAAGAAGTGGATTAAAGATGTGACGAGTATATAAATACTACAACAGTATGAATATAAAATTATAGTTTTAGGAGGGAAACAGGATGAAAAGTTTAACAAGAAAATTAATGAGTATTTTAGTAACAGGGATATTTACACTATCAATGGTAGCATGTAGTAGTTCGAATGAGGGAGCTAAAACAACAACACCTACTTCAAGTGATACGACTCAAGAGCTAACGACAGTTAAAACGGCTTATTCACCTTTTATTGGTGGTATCGGTATTTATGTAATGAACGAGTTAGGCTTTGATAAAGAAAATGGTATTAACCTTGAAATTGGCGCTTATGGTAACACATCAACGCTTATGAGTTTAATGACAGGGGATGTAGATATTGCTTTTACAACTATTCAAGGCTATATGACTTCTATTAATGCATTGATAGAAGAAGGAACAAGTGTTGAAGCACTTCCAAAGATTGTTTATCTTCATAATGAATCAACAGGAGCAGACGGTATTGTATGTAAACCAGAAATTAAGACTGTGGCAGATCTAAAAGGAAAAGAAGTATCAGCTCAGTACGGAAATGTTACCCATTACATGCTTGCTAAAGCTTTAGCAACAGCTGGCCTTACAATGGACGATGTAAAAATGACAGATATGGGACCTGGTAAAGGAGGGTCAGCATTTATTGCAGGACAACTGGATGCAGCCACAACATTTGACCCTTATCTTACACAAGCTGTGACAGAAACAGGAGCAAACTTACTCATTACTACTAAAGATCTAGAAAGATGTATTTATGATGTGTGCGTTGTATCAGCTAAAACTGCAGAGGAGAAACCTGAATGGTTAACTAAGACACTTCTTGCAGTAGAAGAATCAACACAATACGTTAACAATAGTTTAAAAGAGGCAGCAGAAAAAACAGCTGCAACCTTTGAATCTACACCACAAGAAGTCGAAGAAATGTGTTCTACAGTATATCTTTATACCATGCAAGATAATATAGAAGGGATGGCAGAAGGAGGCTGGTTATACGATTCTTTAAAAGATATCCAAGACTTCTATGTATCTATCGGTGAGATGAGTGAGGATATTGACTTTTCACAATTAGTTGACTCAAGTTTCCTTAGTAAATAGTTATGAGTACATGGGATGAATTAAAAAAGGAGATAAGTGACATAGGTGAGATGCTCTGGCGTAATCCAGAGCTTCCCCTTATGGAATATTATGCAAGCGATACACTTATAAAATGGTTACAGACAAAAGGTTTTAAAATAACAAGAAATTTAGGTGGTTACCCTACTGCTTTTAAAGCAGAATGGGGAAGCGGCTACCCTAATATAGGAATGATTGCTGAATATGATGCCTTGCCAGGACTATCTAATCACAATGGGGTGACTAGAAAAAGCTTAAAGCAAGAAGCCGGTCATGGATGTTTGCATAATCATATAGGTGCACTCAATACAGGTGTGGCTATTGCTATCAAGCAAGAACTTGAGAAACACAGGTTAAAAGGAACCATAACGGTTATAGGCTGCCCAGCAGAAGAAATAGTAATGGGCAAGGTAGCATTGCTGCATAAAGGTGGATTTAAAGGGATCGACCTATTGCTAACGAGTCATGTGGATTATCAAAATGCAGTTTTAAGTAGACCCAGCCTAGCAGCACTGCAAAGTGAATTTGCTTTTAGTGGCGTAGCAAATCATACAGGTATATCAAGAAAACAAAATGCTTTAGATAGTGCTGAACTCTTTATTCAAACCATAGAGAAAGTAAGGTATCATAGATTTCCTAATGTTTCTATTGAGCACGTGATAAGACATGGGGGTGTAGCTCCGAATATTGCTACAGATTTTGCAAGTGTATGGATAAGTATGAGGTCAAATCAGTACAATGATATGATAAGTGCTTATGAAGAGATTAAAGCTATGGCTCAGCAATGTGCCTTTATATGTCAGGTTGACAACAAAGAGGGTTTTATAGCTTCAACACATGGCTATCTGCCTAATGATACTGTGGGAGATATATTGTATAGTCACATGAAGCAGGTGGAAATTCCTCGTTATACTGAATCAGAATGTAGTGTACTTAAAGAATTAATTAAGAATGCTACAAACTTAGAAACCTTTACCCTTGATGAAAACATAAAGTATCTAAAGGAAGGAATAGAAGCCTATAGTCAAGATGATGGGGAGGTAAGCTTTCATATACCTCTTGGACGTATGAACTGGACCATGCCACAGGAGCTACCGCTACATAATTGGGCAACAACGGCATTTGCAGGAATGGAGATGTCTTATAAGGGCGCTTTTATGGTGGGCGAAGTGCTTATTAGTTCAGCAATAGAGATGTTTAAAAATTCGGACCTTGTGAAGCTAGCAAGAGAAGAATTAGAAAGTAGAGTGAAAAACAATCCCATTATGCCAGCAACATTTAATGATGGAGAGCTTTTAAGGAAAAATCCAGAAGCCTTTTGGAAAGGTGAATGGCTTTAAACTTTAAAGACTAAATAAAGGAGAGGATATTATGAAAATACCAGAGAATAGCGCATTAATAGTGATAGATTTGCAAGATGGAGATAATGATGCCTGCGGTATTCCTATTATGGAAGGGAGTACTACTTATCAAAATGCACCTAAGATTATTAAATTTTTTAGAGAGCATGATTTACCAGTAGTTCAGATTAGAGAAATTCATAGACCAGACCATAGTGATTTTGGTAGAGAGCTAGATGGGGTAGAAGGTGTACATTGCTTAGAAGGTACGCCATTTGCTGAATATAATCCACTCACTAAACCAGAAGGAAATGACTATACAATAGGTAAAAGGAGATACAGTGCTTTTTTAGGAACAGATTTAGATCTTCTTCTTCGTTGCAAAAAAATTACCACCTTGTTTTTAATTGGTGGATTAACAGATGTTTGTGTAAGATTCACTGCTGTTGATGCACATCAACATGACTATAAGTTTTATGTTGTGACTGACTGTGTGACAGGTTCTTCAAGGAAAGCTCATGACTATGCACTTTTAAATATGAAGTATTTACAGAGAGAATCTAATATCACCACACAAGATATTTTAGAAGCGGAGGTGTAGACTATGATAACAATACCTGAACATAGTGCTTTAGTACTGGTAGATGTACAAGATTCAAAGGTGCATGTACCCTTATATGATGGAGAGTACCAACAAAAAAGAAGAAAATTTTATCATGATAATGTTTTAAAGGTAACAGAGTATTTTAGGAAATTAGGTAATGTGCCTATTATTCATATCATAGAACTTCATAGAGATGACCTAGTGGATTTTGGTCGTGAATTAGATGGTTCAGAAGGCGTACATTGTTTAGAGAAGGATTCTATTTTCTGGGAGCCAACAGCACCAATTAAAGGAGAGTATACGATTCCAAAGAGAAGATACAGTGCTTTTTTTGGAACAGACCTTGAGATCTTACTAAGAGGACTTAAAGTTGAACATTTATTTATTTGTGGAGGTATGACAGATATTTGTGTTCATTACACCACAGTAGATGCACATCAATATGGCTATCATGTTCATGTGTTTAAGGAAGCCTGTGGTACTCACAGCCCAGAAGAAGTGGCACAAGCAGCGCTCGATAATATCGAATATTTTCAAACAGGGTCAATTATCTCAGTCAACGATCTAGATTAGATAAAAATAGCTACTGTAGGAGGTAGATATGATAACAATACCAGAGCATAGTGCATTACTATTAATTGATGTAGAAGAATCACAAGAATCCTTTTCAGAATATATAGGTGAAAAGCAAGAGAAGAGAGAAAAGTATTATCATGATCATATATTGAAGGTCACTAAGTACTTTAGAAAGCTAGGGAATGTGCCTATTATTCATGTTATTGAATTACATAGGAATGAAATGGTTGACTTTGGTAGAGAACTTGAAGGTGCTGAAGGTATTCATTGTTTAGAAAAAAATACATCTTTTTGGGAACCAACAGCCCCTATTGAAGGTGAATATGTCATTTCTAAAAGAAGGTATAGTGCTTTCTTTGGAACAGATTTAGAAATATTACTCAGAGGACTTAAAATAGAGCACCTTTTCATTGGGGGAGCATTAACAGATATTTGCGTTCATTACACCACAGTAGATGCACATCAATATGGCTATCATGTTCATGTGTTTAAAGAAGCATGCGGTACCCATAGTCCTGAGGATGTGGCACAAGCAGCACTTGATAATATTGAATATTTTCAAACAGGGGCAATTATTTCAGTTAAGGATTTAGAAGAATGAGAAGAAAAGGACTATCGCAAAACACATATTAAATACAAGATATAGAAGGAAAATAAATGATATATCTTGAGGTAGTATATGGTTTGATGATAGTCTTTTTATATTTTCAGCAGAATTTTTACTTAGAGGGAGTGGTCAATAGATGCATGAGATTGAAAAGATAATAGAGGACAAAAGAAGTGAGTTTGAAAGGATAAGCGATACAATCTGGGAGTATGCTGAAATTGGCTTTAACGAATACCATTCTTCAAAACTGCTTAAAGAATATTTGGCATCTGAAGAGTTTCGGATTATAGACAACTGTGGCAACCTAGAAACAGCATTTATGGCAGAGTATGGAGAGGGAAAGCCGGTTATTGCATTTTTAGGAGAATACGATGCATTAGAGGGGCTATCACAAAAAGCAGAAGAATATGAAAAAGTCCCTGTAGAAGGTAAGACAACAGGACATGGGTGCGGACATAATTGCCTAGCTGGAGGAGCAGTAGCAGCGACTATAGGACTTAAAGAGTATGTCAAACATCATCATCTAAGATGTACAATTCGTTTTTATGGATGCCCAGCAGAAGAAAATGGTTCTGGAAAGAGTGTGATGGTGAGAAATGGTGCTTTTGATGGTGTGGATATTACTTTCACTTGGCATCCAGACGACCTCAATCTATCCGTAACCCATACCAGTCTAGCTAATGCTAAGTATTCCTTTGAGTTTTTTGGAAGGAGTGCACATGCTGCTTTAAATCCGGATAAAGGAAGAAGTGCTTTAGATGCAGTTGAGCTCATGAACATAGGGGCAAATTATCTAAGAGAGCATATGTCATCAGATGCTAGAGTGCACTATGCCGTTACCAATACAGGAGGATTAGAACCTAATGTAGTACAAGCTTATGCACAGGTAGTGTATCTCATAAGGGCCAATACAGAGAAGACTGTAAAAGAACTTACAAAACGTATTGATAAAATAGCTCAAGGGGCAGCTCTCATGACAGAAACTAAAATGGAGAAAAAATATATCAAGTCTTGTGCTAATCTTATTCCTAATGCAACCTTACAGCAGCTTCTATATCAAAAGATGAAGGAAGTAGAGTCTCCTAAGTATACAAAGGAAGAACTTCAGCAAGCTACTAAATGGCAAGCTACCTTTGAAGAGGAGGATGACTATCTAGATACTATTGCCAATAAATACTCAGGAGATGAAAAGAAAGACATATTGCATCATCGAGAAGAGCAATTGAAGACGCTTATTTTGCCCTATAGAGAAGACAATGAGCCAAGTCTAGCTTCAACAGATGTAGGAGATGTAAGCCGCATATGTCCTGTTGGCCAGATAGGTGCAGTAACTTGGGTGGCTAATACACCTCTTCATTCATGGCAAGCAGTGGCACAAGGTCAGTCTACTATAGCTCATAAGGGCCTTATATATGCTGGAAAGGTCCTTGCGATAGCAGCCTTAGAAGTCATTACTAACCCTAGAATCCGCCAAGAGACTCTAGATGAATGGGAAAGACGGAAGTATTTATTTATAAATGAAGCATGAAGCTATAAATACAAGGTGATTTTGGGATTGATAAAATTCTAGAATCACCTTTTTTATGTGAAATGAAAGCATAAACTAAAATTTATAATAGGGGATTTGGTAATAGACTTGGGCGAGGGATTGTTTTGTGTATAATTTAATGTAAATTCAGAAAATAATATGCTAATATAAAGAAGGAGTATATAAACAGAAAAGGGGATGTAGATGAAAGAAAACTTTTTATATGGGGAAGATCAGGTAGTTAGCATAGCTGAGACACTAGAAGAAGAACTGCTAAGAGAAGAGGAGCCATCAAAAGTAGAAGAGCCACCACGGGAAGAGGCACAGCTAAGAGGGGAAAAGACATTAAGAGCTGATGAATCTCTAAAAGATGAGGTGATGCTGAGGGAAAAATTGTTAGGGGAAGAAGGGGAACTAAAAGAAGAGGAGCCACCACGGGAAGAGGTACTACTAAGAGGAGAAGAGACATTAAGAGTAGATCAATCTCTAAGAGAAGAGGCAACACTAAAAGAAAAGTTGTTAGGGGAAGAAGAAGCACTAAAAGAAGAAGCACTAAAGCAAGAAGAGCCACTAAAAGATGAAGAATCTCTAAGAGCTGCACTAAGGGAAGAGGCACTGCTAAGTGAAGAAAAGACATTAAGAGAAGATGAATCACTAAAAGAAGACGAACCACTCAGTGAAGAAGTAGCAAGTACTCAAGAAATAACACTGGAAGATCATCATGCATTAAGAAAGATTAGAAAGAACAATATTGAGTGGGATATAAAAAAAATAGGTAGGGCCATGCTTAGTAATCTTGCAATCAGTGTTGTATTTGTGTGGATATCAATGTTTATAATAGGCATAGTTTTTGGAACTGATAAGCTACTTAGTGAACAAGGCTATGGTAATGGTGGTATCATTATGGCATTTAATACACTCTTAACAATGCTTGTTGCCAATACACTACCTTTTATGAGATGTGCAAAGCAAATTCAGGTAAATTCAAAGGCGCTATTTAAAAAAGTAACCATGACTAAACAAGAGATGCTGACAAGTTTCCTTGCGGTATTAGGTTTAAATGCTATTGGAACCACGATTTATTTAGTTTTAGATTGGGGCCTGGGTTATTTTAATAGAAGTCTTAAAATAGATGAGATATTTATTTTTGATAGACTAGGAATAGAAACTATTATCTGGGGGATTTGTGTGATTATTGTTGCACCGATTACAGAAGAATATATGTTTCGTGGTGTATTACTGAATGGATTAAAGCGTTATGGGGAGCGTTTTGCCATTATCTCAACAAGTGTACTATTTGGTTTGATTCATGGCAATTTATATCAAGGAATAAGTGTCACTTTATTTGCTATGTTATTAGCTTATATAACCATCAAAAAAGAATCTATTTTACCAGCCATAGGTCTGCATATGGCTAATAACTTGTTTTCTGTGGTAATAAGTATACTTATTACTAATACAGGTGAAGTAGGAGGCATTATTAATGGTATATCATGGATTGTTTTATGCGTCGTTGGTATTATAATCTTAATTAAGAACAGAACAGTATATCGCACCATAACTAACGATGAGAAGTATAAAGGATTAAGACTAAAAGCTATTTGCAAGTCTATTTGTTTATGGCTAGTAGTATTATTGTATCTTTATACCATAGCTACTACGATTGTACCTGTATGACAAGTGATGTACGCAAGGGGGATTGAAATTTGAAATTCATTTTAGAACAGTCAGATGAGTGGTCTGATGTGGAAATCAGGGTAAGGTGTGGCCAAATTGATAAATCTCTAGAAAAGCTCATTGAGCAAATTCGGTTGTATGGATTTTCCATCACCGGAGAGAAAGATGGAGAGACTTTTACTATTAATCTTGAACAGATTTTTTATTTTGAGACTGTAGATAATAGAACCTATGCCTATTGTGAAGATAGTGTTTATGAGTGTAAGCAAAAGCTTTATGAGCTAGAGGAGAGGCTAGGGACAATGAATTTTCAGCGCATTAGCCGCTCCTGCATCCTTAATATTTATAAGCTTTTAAGCATTAGAACCTTACTTAATGGTCGTGTGGAAGCAAAGCTAGAAAATGGAGAAAAGCTGATAGTGAATAGGCATTATGCAGAGAGTTTAAGGCAGAAGATAGAGGAGCAGGGGGTGTAGAAATGAATCAATTTAAGAAGTATCTAATGATAGATTGTTATGCATTCACAGCTGTTGTGCTAGCCAATGCTATATTTCAAGCCTTAAACATAGCTAGTGAGGTTCCTATGAAGTATTCTCTTTATATCTTTTTGGTAAGTAGCGTCATAGCTTTTCTAATGTTTTTGACAGACCAATTTATAGTAAGTAATGGAATAGTAAAAGGGATTGTTCAGATTTTAGATGTGTTAGTCCCAGTTTTCCTTTCTAATATGTTACAAAGTGGGTTTCAGTTAAAGCTTATAGAAACACTTATTGTTATAGGATTTAGCCTTGTTATTTATGGTATTGTCTATTTAATGATGTATTTAAGCTATAGAGAAAAGGATGCAAAGCTTAATGAAAGTATTCAAAAAATGAGAGCCAAAAAGCAAAAAAGTTAATTGTATGCATTTGACTAGGCACTTTATGCACTTGACTCACAAAACCCACACAAGATAAAAAAAATTTCCTATACTATTAACAAATCAAAAAGTAAGGGGAGATTATGATGATAGCAATGATTATTTTGTTGGGAGTAATAGGTGTAGAAATCGCCTTAGGGATCTTAAGTGTTAAGAAGAAGTCGCCGCTTTATACCAATAAGGCAAATGTAAGGCTAGCAGAGCTTTTGATATTTATTCTCTTAGTTATTAGTCCAATCATTAAGTGGAGTTTTAGATGGTATGGCTTAGGTCTTATTCTCTTAATCCAAGCAATAATTGCTGTGTTTAAAGCATTAAAAAGTAAGAAGTTAACTATGATTACGAAAGGCAAAACAATAGCAAAGGTGGCATTAAAGAGTACTTTATTACTTTTTATGTTAGTGCCAGCTCTAGTATTTCCGCAAGATAATGAGATAGCTCCTACCGGGGATTACGGTGTAAAAACAGTAACTTATACTTGGACAGATGAGAGCAGAGATGAGACCTTTACTAAAGAGGCAGACCATAGAAGTATTACGGTTCAGTTTTGGTATCCTACCAAGGAAAAGGAAAGTGAAGAAAAAGCAGAAGATAAATTTCCTCTAGTTATTTTCTCTCATGGAGCCTTTGGCATAAGGGCTAGTAATACTTCTACTTATACAGAGTTAGCAAGCCATGGCTATGTGGTGTGTAGCATTGACCACACTTATCATGCAGCTTTTACGAAGCAAACAGATGGTAAAATGCTTTTATTTGATCAAGGCTTTATGAATGAAGTAAATCAACTTCTAAAAGAAGAAGCAGGGCAGATGGGAGAGGAAAAATATGAAATGACCCAAGGTTGGCTTAAGCTTCGCACAGAAGATATGACTTTTTGTTTAAATCAAATTAAAAGTTTAGTAGAGTTACCTAGTGATAAAGATGAAGTCTTTAGTATGATTGACTTAGAGAAAATAGGCCTTATGGGACACTCCTTAGGTGGTGCAACAGCAGCAGATTTAGGACGTCGTGATTTGGAGATTAAAGCAGTAGCTGTTATAGATGGGACTATGCTAGGAGAGGAAACGGGATTTGAGAATGGTCAGGAGCAAGTCACTACTGAGCCTTATCCGGTACCAATCCTGAATTTCTACAATGGTGAGTCTTATATAGAAATAAAAAACATTGAAGACATCTATCCGAATACCATTGCGTCAGCTAGTCAAAAGGATTCTTATCAAATAGCTATCATGAATGCAGGACATATGAACTTTACAGATTTACCAATGGTGGCACCTATACTTGCAAAAGCTTTAGGAACAAGTAGCGTTAATCCTAAAGCATGTATGAAATATGTAAATCAAACTATCCTTGAATTTTTCGATGGTTATTTAAAAGGAGAGCCTATTCATTTACCTAAAGAAGAAGTGATTACTATTAAATAGAAGGTTATAGGAAGTTTAAATTGAGATACGGATACTAAAACAAGAAAATGCTACTAGGTTATCCTAGTAGCATAGATAAATATTGTATGCCAATACCTAATACGATTAAGGCACCAACAATGATTTCAAATAATCTGAAGCGCTTACCTTGTGCTTTAGACACAGGTTTAAAGAGTAGAAACCATATGCCCATGCCTAAGCAAACAAGATCACTGAGTGGAAGAGATAAGTTGGCATTAAAGAGATAAAATACTGCAAGTGAAAAGAAGAAAATAAGGGCGAACATAACAGGATGATTGTAGTCTAATTTGTACTGGCTTTCTTTGATGGAAGCATGCACAGCAGTAGCTTTTAGTAGATCTGCAATCTCCTCTAAGTTTTCAAAGCCACATAAGCGAATGGTCTTAGTACTTGTTTGAATATTAATGTAAGCGATAGTACCTATCGCTTCTTTTTTTATGTAGAGTTTTTGGATGTGCTGAAACGCTATAGGATCTTCAGCTTTTTTCCCGGATCGTTGAAGAAAATCAGGTCCTATGGTAAGGGTATTTTCTTTAACTTTCTTAAGCATGATTTTGCTAACAATGAGAAGTTCAATTTCAACAAAGGCAGTAATGCCTATGAAAACCCCGATAAATAAGGAGAGGTTATCAGTATCACCATCAGCAAATAATAATAGAGCTGCCATAAGGAAGATACCAATAGGGATAAAGATATACATACATAAATAAGTGCGCTTGGTTTTCTTAATAAATGCATCTGATATAGCATAGGCTTGTGAGTCCATTACGAATACTCCTTTCGGTACTAGAAAATATAAAAAGCAGTAAAGGCTTTAAACTATTATAGCAATAAAGAGATAGTTGATTGAATAATTAATAAATTAATTATAACTGTTTAGATGTTAGAGTACATAGAAATTTGCTATAGATAACCAAAAGAAAAATTAATAAAGTGTATAAAAAAATAAAAAAATAATAATGAGAATCATTATTGACAATGAAGAGGTGATGTGGTAACATAATATTAAGAAAAAAATAAATAATATTAAATAACATAAAATTTTAAAAACACATAGAAAAGGGGATATAAATATGAAAAAAGAATTAGCTTTAGAACTTAACCGTTATCTGGCCAACATTGGCGTATCTTATGTAAAACTGCACAATCTGCACTGGAATGTAGTAGGAAAGGATTTTAAGGCAGTTCACGAATATCTGGAGACTTTATATGATGGCTTTGCAGGTGTACTGGACAGCGTGGCAGAGTTATTAAAGATGAGTGACTGCACTCCTGCAGCTTCTATGAAAGAATATCTGGAATTAGCTTCCATTCAGGAGCTAGCTTCTAAGAAAATCAAAACTACAGAAGCTCTAGCAATTGTTCTTTCTGATATGGAGATTCTTAAATCACAGGCCGAAAACATCCGTAAAGCTGCTGCATTAGATGATGAGTATCCTATCGTCAGTGCAATGGAGGGTGACCTAATGGAATATAGCAAGACGATTTGGTTCCTCAATGCCATGTCAAAATAATGGCTGATGGAAAAAAGCTCCGCTACTCTCAGCAGAGGGAAAGGATTTATGAATACCTTCTATCTTCTAAGGAACATCATCCATCAGCGGAAATGGTGTATGATGCCTTGCGGAGTGAAATTCAAGGGCTGAGTCTTGGAACAGTGTATAGGAATCTAAGGCTACTGGAAGATTTGGGTAAAATAAGACGTGTGGCATCGCACCAAGGTATCGATCACTATGATTCTTGCTGCAGCGATCATGTCCACTTCTTCTGTCAGAGTTGTGGCTACATTGAGAATGTCCCTAAGGCAGATATTGAGAAGATACGTGCTGCAGTACCCTTAGGCAGTAGTTACCAGTTGTTCAAGCTTGACCTTACACTTACCGGTCTGTGCTCTAAATGCACCATAAAAGAAATAACGAAAGAATAAAATACATATTATATTAAGTGCTTCAAAAGATAGGAACCATTAACTATCTATTTGAGGCACTTTTATGCGTCTTGGTTAATACAAAAAATTATGCATAACTAGAAAATTTATTGAATCTCCCATAAGGTTTAGATAGTATATTAATAAAGGGATAGAAATAGCCATATTTAGGGGGAATGAAAATGAACTTATTATTGACATTAAATGAACTAGAGCTTTTAATAATCGCGTATTTAAGAATACAGCTTTATCCTATTACCATTAAAAGGCTTGCAGAAGATATGGATAGGGATAAAGAAGCAGTTATTAATGCAATCCTCAATTTAAAAATTAATAATTATATTAAGCAAGCTGATATAGACATTGAAGAAAATATTTTTTGGAATAGTGATGAGGCTCGATATGAAACAAATGAAATAAAAAGGGCAGAGATAGATGAGTTTTTAGGATATCAGATAAAAAAGAATAGTGTTATCATCAAAGGGAATTACATCTGGTATGTGACCTATGGTGCCGATCTGCTTTATGAAAAATTCTTACACTATATTAAAGGGGGAATTTGTCAATTTAATCATAAAGAGTATTATGGTTGCGTGAATCAAAAGGAACCTTTGGCAAGTCGAAATATCCTTATTCCTTATGAGGTATATATAGGAAACAGTAGTCCAAGTTGGAACTATAAGGGGGTTATGTTTCTAGATACCCATAAGTATGGTGAGACAATAGGTAGAATGTATCTTGTAACAGCAGAGCAGTATGAAGAGATACGAGATCAAAAAGGAAGAAGCAGTGCTTGGTATGATAAGGAAGTAGAATTAGGAGAGTACTTAGGCGTTCCAATTAAAACTATAACCAGTAAAGAGAGGAAAGTAGTAAGCGTTGCTTCTTCAAAATATCAAGGGGTAGTGAAGGCAGGCATTAAAGAAGCTTATCCTGAGAAAAGTGAAGAAGAAGTGGCTACTTACCTAGAGAAAATTTTTACTTACCAAGTAGAGATTAATCATTCAGATGAAACCTTAAAAGCTAAGTGGCAAGAAGACTTAGCGGCGGCTAAAAAGTTGAGTGAAGAGGAAAGAGCTAAGCTTTTGCAGGGAGTACCTAAGAAGCCTAAAAGAATTATTACAACTACCACCTGCCTAGAATATAATCCTGTTGTCATAGCCACAAGACTAGCGCTAGCCGAAGGTAAGTGTGAGAAATGTGGGCAAGATGCCCCTTTTATAAGTGCTTTAGATGGTATGCCTTATTTAGAGGTTCATCATATAAAGTCTATAGCAGAAGGTGGAGAAGATACAGTAGATAATACTATAGCTTTATGTCCAAACTGTCATAAAGAGATTCATTTCGGAAGGAAAATTTAAGATTAATTTAAGGAAGCTTCAGTATACTCAAGTGATAATAGGCAAATTGTTATTTTTCATGAATAAATGAGTATAAAGGAGAATAGAGATGAAGGCATTAAGAAAGTTTGGTATAGGCCTAGTAGCACTTGCCATTACGCTAACAGGTTGTAATAGTGCTGAGGCTAATGGTGTCAATAAAGATACAACTATTGCCAGGGAAGTAAACAGCAAAGAAACTTCTACCGACTGTGAATACACAGATAAATTATTTGATGCTTCTTATGTGCATACTATTAATATTGAAATAGCAGATGAAGATTGGCAAGACTTAGTGACAAATCCGCTGGATGAAACGTACTATTCTTGTAATATTACTATTGATGGAGAAACTTATAAGAACATTGGTTTACGAACTAAGGGAAATTCCTCTTTAACACAAGTAGCTCATTCAGATTCGGATCGTTATAGCTTTAAAATTAAGTTCGATAAGTTTGATAAAGAGCAAGATTATTATGGTTTAGAAAAGCTTTCGCTTAATAATATTATTCAAGATGCTACCTTTATGAAGGATTATCTATCCTATAAACTCATGGGTGATTTTGGTGTGGCTTCCCCTTATGTAAGTTATAGCTACATCACCATTAATGATGAAGAATGGGGGCTTTACTTGAATGTAGAAGATATTGATAGTTCTTTCCTAGATAGAAACTATGGTGAAGACCATGGTGAACTTTATAAACCAGCTACAGATATTGATAACATGGTGCAAGGCGGTAAGGATAAGATTGGTAATAATGGCGTGGCACCTAATATGCCAGAAGGGGCAGCTCCAGTAGCTGGTGAGAACCAGGCTACGACTAACGCAGAAGCTACTAATGCGGTTAATAATCAGTCAGGTGAATTACCTACTGATATGCCAAACATACCGGAGAACTTTAGCCCAGAGAATATGCCAAACATGCCAGAAAACTTTAACCCAGAAAACATGCCAGAAGGTTTTGATCCAGGGCAAATGAGACCAGATGGAGGAAAAGGCATGGGGGGTGGAATGGAAGCTAAAGGCGCAGATCTTAAATATGTAGATGATGAAGCAAGTAGCTATGCTAATATCTTTGATAACGCTGAAACGAAGATAGATGATACAGATAAAGAACGCTTAATTGCTTCTCTTAAACAATTATCAACTGGGGAGAATCTAGAGGAAGTTGTGGATATTGATGCTACCTTACGTTACTTTGTTGTGCATAACTTCGTTGATAATTATGATAGCTATACAGGTACTATGCTGCATAATTATTATCTTTATGAAGAAGATGGCAAGCTTTCTATGTTACCTTGGGATTACAACTTAGCCTTTGGTGCTTTTGGAGGTGCTGGTGGTGGCATGGGCGGAGGCAGAAATATGGAAAGACCTAATGGTATGCCAGGACAAGAGGGTGCTAGTAATGCTGATGTATCAGAAGGAACCAATACTAAAGGAGCTTCACCCAATCAAGATATCACAAAACCACAAGGTAATTTGGCAGACCAAGCAGCTACAGCCAGCCAAAGTACTGCAGCAAATAAAGAAACATCAGAAGCTAAAAATACAGTAGAAAATCAAGCACCTACAGATAAGCAAGAGGTACTTAACGAAAATACACAAAACTCAGCCACACAAATGGTGAATATGGCTATTGATACACCGTTATCTGGTACCACAGAGGAAGAGAGACCTTTATGGGGTCAACTCATAAGTAATGCTACTTATAAAGAACAATATCACCAGCTTTTCGATGAGTTCTTAAAGAATCACTTAGAAAATGGCGTAGTAGAAAAGGAAATTGACCGAGTAGCAGAAATGATTAGTCCTTATATCCAAAAGGATCCTACTGGTTTTTATACTTATGATGAGTTCCAAAAGGGTGTAACCACTTTGAAAAGCTTTATCAACCTTAGAACAGAAAGTATTAGAAAACAATTAAATGGTGAGATTCCTTCTACTACAGAAGGACAAAAAACTGCTTCAGATAAGTTAGTAGATGCAAGTAGTATTAATCTAAGTGATATGGGAAGCAATCATCAAGGGGATATGAAACGTAACGATAAAGAAAGTGAAACTGTTCAGCCGGTGTCATAAATTTGGCTGAACGTTTATGAGGAATGCTACTGGGTGGAAATGAGATGAGAGGGCTATCTTCCAGTGTTCCGGTTCAAGTTTTTAGAGGCACTAGGCTTGCTTATTTGGATGAACGTGCGAAAACTCCCGTTGGTCAAACACTCGCACTAAAAACCATCCAAAACACTCGCCAAGTGCCTCTAAAAAACTTTCCCAAGTCACCCTTCTTGGGTAGCCCTCTCATCTCATTTCTTACAAGCGTTATTGACCTCATAAATGTTCAAGACCCTAAATGAGGCGTGCAAAAAAATAATAGCAATGCGTTATTTTTTATTAGGGAGTCGGCTTCTTGGCTACATATACATAAGTGTAAAAACAAATAAATAACTTCCCACGGCATAATTACCACAGCTTCAACCTGAGGAACTGACCGGGTCAGCCAAGTCTCAATCTATTGTTATAGGTACCTCTGGACTTAAGGAAGATGTTCACTGGTGCGCTGCAAGGAAGGCGCCACTTATAAGTTGTTTTAAATGTTTTTATACTTAGTATTACCAAATAAAGTTTTAAACCAGAGTCTTAAGGTCTTAGCTTCCTAGCATAGGGTGCACCGGCCAAGACTTTTAGGAGCTCCTCACTCATTGGTTTAACTTTCATAACTAGTCTTCGTAGGTACTAAGCTATAACGCATACGTGCTGAGGAGCCATTTTGCGCCTTGATTAAGGTCTATTTAGCTAGTTGTGAGAGTTGATTTCAAGAGTCTGGAACAAAAAATAGCTCTTCAAGTAATAATACTTGGGGAGCTATTTTTGTTATCTTTAACCATTATAAATAAAATTGGGCAGCTTTTCTTTTTTTTTAAAACACTTCATAAAGGTGGTTTTACACGTTATTGTTAGTAGAACTGAGAGAGGGTGGCTGTCCTAGCGGGGTGACTTCACAGTATTTTCAGTAGGCTCTTATTGTTATTACCTCTTTTCGCACTTCTTATTTAGCGTCTTGAACGTTTATAAGGTCAATACTGCTTATAAGAAATGAGAGAATAAGGGCTGCCTGGAGGAATGACTTCGTAGTATTTTTAAGAAGCACTTGGTGAACTTTTTTGATGGGTTTTAGTGCGAGTGTTTGACCAACGGGAGTTTTCGCACGTTCATCAAAAAAGTGAGCTTTAGTGCTTCAAAAAATACGGAGCGGAATTCCAGAAGGTAGCCCTTATCCTCTCATTTCCGCCCAGCAGCATTCCTTATAAACGTTCAGACAAATTTTTATTTAGAAAGATTAGCACCTAAATTACGATTTGCAAAGGTACTGTTTGAAGCAATTTTAAAGACATTGCCCATGTTAATAGAACCATCTGAATTTCTCCACAATGTGTGGAAGTCTGTTCCAATAGCTGGAGCAGTTAAAGTAGCAAAGTCACTAGCCGTAGGACCAATAATCTGTGTACCGCGAAGGTCAGAAAGAGTACTATTAGCTGATGCTAGAGTGGTGAATTCATACCACTTACCACCACCATAAAATACACAGTTCTCAGCTTTGCCAATATATTTATCAGAGGCTACCTTACCCTCACTAAAGGAAATACAGTTAATGAGTACATTGTTAGACTTAGATTTATCACGAGCAAAGTCGAAATTACTCTTACCACCATTATCTAAGGAATTATTAATACTGGTACAGTTCTTGAGCGTAATTGTACCAGGATTACTGTTATCGGTGAAACCGTGATTTTTATTTTCAAAAGCAATACTGTTTTCAATACGATGAGGAACAGCGATACCAGAGCCGCCTAATTTAAAGCCGTTGCCATCACTATTAGCAGTAAAGTGTCCATCTGTTGTGGCACCATTTCTAAATGCAATACAGTTTTTAATGGTTACACTGCCGATAGGACCTGTTTCTGTTTTAGCATATAAGTCCCAACCATCATCTACGTTATTGTAGGCAATACAACCATCGAAAACATTACCTTCACCACAAGTTAATTTTGCAGCAAAACCATCTGCATTTTCACCAGTTGCAGGATCACTATTATTATAAGAAGTACAATTTAAGATTAAGTTATTAGCAGGCCAATCTTTCATAGAAGATAAGCTGGAGTTACGTCTGCTGATTTGTATGCCTGTATCTCGGTTTGCTCTAGCAACGCAGAGCTCGAGTTTATTATTTTTACCTGAAACAAAGAAACCATTATCTGCAGCACCTTGTACAGTAATGCCTTTGATATACCAGTAGCTACCATCTAATTGAATACCACGCTCATTAGTAGAAGGTTCACCATAAGTCTGAGCTGAGAAGTCTAAGATAACTTCAGCACCATTTAAAGCAACTAAATTATTCATCTTAGAGGCTGTACCAATATTGGTTTCAGCTATAGTTAATTGCTTATTTAACTTATAAGTACCACCTGTTAAATAAATGGTGCCACCTTGTTGGATAGAAGAGATTGCTTTGGTAATAGACATAGGACTTGATGTAGTACCTAGACCATTATCACTGCCAGTTGGAGATACATAGATAGTTGAACCGGTAACTACTGGTGCTTTTTCCAAAACAGTTACATTTATACTAGTACCAGTAGCAAAATTAGCGATAGTACCTTTTACCGTTTTGGTACCCACAGTAGAAGTATTGACACTATCCCAGGTAACATTTACTTGTGCTTTTGATCCATCTGAATAAGTAGCTTCTACAGTAGCAGGTAGAGAAACAGTATCGCCTTGATAAACAGTTACAGCATTAGGAGCTGCTACTGAAGTAATAGTAGCTTCTATTTCTCCGCCACCTTGGTCGTTATTTAAGTTGTAAATGGTATTGCCACTTTGATCAACGACATTAAAATAATCAATGGTAGCAGTAGCATCACATACAGCAATACCTACATTAACTGAAGCGTTACCTAATTCACTTGTATTATTTTTAGTTGTTGTATCATATGTCTTTATAGCTTTTGCACTTGAGAAATCAGTACTACTTGAAGTGTAGAGTTTATAAGTTGTCCCTATTTTTTCAATGCGTATGTATTGATTAAGACCAGCACCACTTAAAGAGCCGCTATTACGATCTGGTAATCTGAGTTCATAGTTGCCTGAACTACTGCCTTTGATACCTGCAGAAAGGTGAGGTGAGGTGGCATCTAGGCCATTTCTAACCATGAGATAAACACGAGAATTAGAAGAAGTGTTTTTTAGCTCTGCCACTTTAAAGGTTGCAGTGAAATCACCTGTTACAGGTAAGTAAGAGTATTGAAAACTATCTCCAGAGGTCTCCATCTTTCCACCGGTAGCTGAAATAACAAGTTTAGATTCACTTAATGTAGAACTCTCATTATCTACTTGGTTATTATTTTCTACTGTAACATTACTTAAAGAAGTAGAAGCGAGTAGAACAGGTACATTAATAGATGAAAAAATTGTGGATGCCATAATGCTAATACCTAATAGTTGAGCTAAAAATCTTTTGTTTTTCATATAAACAACTCCTTAAAATAATATATTTTATATTTGTAATTATAAAAAATAGTTATTTGATAATAAATAAAAGTGTGGTATATGCATAAAAAAACGTAGTAAAATGCTAAATTAAGCTGGAGTAAGGGCGAATTTATATTAAAAAAATATTGATTCAAAATATTTTGCATAAAAATAAAAGATTAACAAATGAAGTTAGGGGAGTCACCTTTTGGGCTACATATATATAAGTAAAGGAGGTGATTCTTGATGGAAGAATTATTAGTTCAAATCGGTAATGTAGGATTTCCTATTGTCGTTTCAATGTACTTATTAGTAAGGTTAGAAGGCAAGATGGAGGAGCTTACAAAAAGTATTACAAAGCTTACTGATGTGTTAGAGAAAAAGTGAAAAGGAAAATACTTAGTGTTATTGCAATCTAGCGATAGCACTTTTTTAATGTAAGTTTAACTCAACTTTTACAGGGACGTGCTAGTAAAAAGTAAGGAGGAGAGATAAGATGCAATTAATAACAGGGAAATAGGAGGAGTATATCATGCCATCAACCTATGCACACTACAAATTTGGAAAAGATGTATTTAAAGAACTTCCTAAGGAGCTAGTTAAGGAAATTAACCCTTATATGCCGCTTTATAAGATAGGGCTTCATGGGCCAGATTTGTTATTTTATTATAAGCCTTTAGAAACAAATGTTATTAATCAAGAAGGAGCATGGATTCATGACCGTACAGGCTCGGTATTTTTTGAAAAGGCTAGGGCTATTATCAAAAAAAGTGGGCAAAAGCAAGTGAGATTAGCTTATTTATATGGTTTTATCTGCCACTTTGTCCTAGATAGTATGTGCCATGGCTATGTAGATGAAAAAATAGCTGAGAGTGGCATAGGACATATGGAGATAGAAATAGAGTTTGATCGCTTTTTATTAGAAGAGGATGGAAAAGATCCTCTCAAGCAAGATTTAACTAAGCATATTTGTGTGAATGAAGACTATGCCAAGGTTATAGCTCCGTATTTCATAGGTGTGACGCCTAAGGAAATTAAAAGGGCACTTTCCTCTATGAAGAGATATAGTAGTTTCTTGATGATGCCTAATAAATTTAAACGCTTTTTTGTTTATAGCATACTTAAATTATCTGGGCATTTTGAAAAAATGAAAGAGTTACTTGTTAGTGAGATACCTAATCCAAAGTGTATGGATAGTAACCAAAAGTTAAAAAGTTTATACGATGAAGCAATAGCTATTGCTGTGGAATTAATTATAGAATATTATGAAAGTATAGATAGGGAGTCATTGCTTAGTGAAAAATATCAAATAACCTTTGGGGGCCAAAGAGAGAAGGAGGCAAACTATGCCGTTTAAATTAACTAAGCTTGAAAAGGCATGGATTTTGTATGATGTAGGAAATTCAGCATTTATTTTAATGGTTTCTACGATTATTCCCATTTACTTTAACTATTTAGCTGGTTTAGAGGGATTATCTGCAGTAGATTATTTAGCGTATTGGGGTTATGCAGCTTCAATTGCCACTTTATTAGTTGCTTTTATAGGGCCTATCTGTGGGACACTGGCAGATACCAAAAATTTTAAAAAGCCTATTTTTATAGTAGCGCTTTTAGTAAGCGTTATAGCTTGTAGTATGTTGGGGGTAATGAGTTCCTGGTTAGCTTTTTTAATTGTTTTTATCATTGCCAAGACAGGATTTTCATCTAGCCTTGTTTTCTATGATGCTATGTTAACGGATGTCACGACAGAAGATAGAATGGATCAAGTATCAGCTCAGGGGTTTGCTTGGGGCTATATTGGAAGCTGTATACCTTTTGTTATAAGCTTAGGCTTAGTATTGGGGGCAGAAAAAATAGGGATTACGATGCAGCTTGCTATGACCATTAGTTTGATTATGGTAGCTCTTTGGTGGGTAGGTGTAACTTTGCCACTTCTCAAAAATTACAAGCAAAAATATTATGTAGAACGTGAGAAAGCTGCTATCAAGCAAAGTTTTATAAGACTAGGAAAAACGTTAAAAACAATCAAGCAAGATAAAAGGTTATTATTTTTCCTTTTAGCTTTCTTCTTTTATATTGATGGGGTATATACTATTATTGATATGGCAACAGCCTACGGGCAGGCTTTGGGCCTCGATAGTACAGGACTTTTACTGGCTCTACTTACAACTCAATTAGTAGCTTTTCCATGTTCCCTTATCTTTGGGCGATTAGCAAAGAAATATGCTGCTCGCAAATTGATTACTATATGTATTTTAGCTTATACGGGAATTGCTATTTTTGCATTATTTATGACGACGCAGCTACATTTTTGGATATTGGCTATCTGTGTAGGAATGTTTCAGGGCGGTATTCAAGCTTTATCTAGATCTTACTTCGCTAAGATTATTCCAGCAGAAAAGTCAGGAGAGTATTTTGGCATCCTTGATATTTGCGGAAAAGGTGCTTCTTTTTTAGGAACGACTGTAGTGGGTGTGGCTAGTCAGCTTTCAGGGAGTGTCAATGTAGGAGTTAGCGTGATTGCTATTATTTTTATACTAGGCTTAATACTTTTTAATTTTTCAGCAAGATTGGGAGAAGAAAGAATAGAGCTAGGGGTAGCTGGAGATATTTAAAGATTTAAAAGTAAAGTTGAATGAAAAAAGACAAGTATGAACAAGACATACTTGTCTCTTTTTGTTGTAAAATAATAAAAAAAATAGTTGAATAGAGCAGAGGCTACAAATAAAAACACCAGCAGAAGAGGTTTAGGGGTAACTACTAGTGTCTTTATTTGCATTATACATGCTACTTATCTTGTACCAGATAAGTTAGCGAAAGGGTATTACAAATAGAAGTATATATAAAAAAACAAAAGGAATAAATAAATTTGCTCAAAATGGGTAAATTTTTGCTACAAGATGAAAAATTAAGGGCAAGAATGTTAAATATAAATAAATTTGTTCTTTTACTTTAAGTGATAACTAGTATTATATTTCGGCAGCTTTTCTCGCTAGAATAATTACATAATCGCCATTTAAGTCATGAATCTCATCCTTAATTTATCAAAGATTAAGAGAAGGTATCTATCAATGTCGTGTAAAATTTGTGTTAAATTAAAAATAAAAATTTATTTTTATAGACTATAAAATGTAATATAAAGATATTGTTAATTTCTAAAAATAATTATTGCTTTATATAATAATGCGTATATAATGTTCTCTATAATTATAAATAACGATTAACTTATCAGGTATTAATAAAAGGTGGGATAGTGATATTGTTTTAAATGAAGAAAAAGATTATTGGACTTAATACACTTAAAAATTCAAGGCATAACTTGCGCTGAGTAGGGGGTAAGGTATGTCTTTTTACGTAAATATTATTGAAACGTTTTATATGAAAAGGAGAATGGCTATGAATAGGAATGATCTTAAAAAGATTGCTCCAGCAAAAATAATTGCATTGGGTTTTATCATGGTGATTTTAATAGGAGCAATTTTATTAAGTCTACCGATTTTTGCAAATGAAGGAGTGGAGGTTTCTTTTTTAGATGCGTTGTTTACTTCAACTAGTGCTGTGTGTGTGACGGGACTTATTGCTATTGATACGGCAGACACCTTCAATGTTTTTGGACGAACAATAGTAGCTTTACTTATACAAATAGGAGGCTTGGGAGTCACTTCTATTGGTGTAGGTATTATTTTAATTGCGGGTAAAAGGGTAGGGCTTAAACAGAGAACTTTGGTAAGAGAAGCTTTGAATTTAAATTCTTTTCAGGGGATTGTAAGGTTAGTAAAAGCGGTACTTTTAATGACACTTGGATTTGAATTAGCAGGTGCCGTGCTAAGCTTTATCGTTTTTAGAGCAGATTATAACACATGGGATGCTATTGGAATTAGTGTATTTCATTCAATTGCTGCTTTTAACAATTCAGGTTTTGATATTCTTGGCAATTTGCAGAACTTATCTGCTTATAAGGACAATGTTCTTTTAAACTTAACGACTTGTGGTCTTATTATTTTTGGAGGACTTGGGTTCCTTGTTATTATTGATGTGGCTAAGAATCGTTCTTTTAAAAAGCTAACCTTTCACTCTAAGGTGGTTTTAACAATGACAGGCAGTTTACTTTTAATAGGTACACTCCTTTTGAAATGGACAGAAGATATTCCTTGGCTGGCAGCTTTCTTTAACAGTACTTCTGCTAGAACAGCAGGGTTTAGTACATACCCTCTTGGAGACTTTACTAATGCTGGTTTATTAGTGCTCATTGTACTCATGTTTATAGGAGCTTCACCAGGCTCTACAGGAGGTGGTATTAAAACGACTACTTTGTTTGTTTTAATTCAATCTTTAAAAAGTACAGCAACCAACCAACACTGTCAGGCTTTTAAAAGAAGTATTCCTTGTGAGGCGATTATGAAAGCCTTTATGATCACACTACTTTCATTAGGAATAGTCGTAGCTGGAACTTTTGCGCTTTGCGTTTTTGAACCAGAAAACACGTTTGTACAAAATATATTTGAGGTGACTTCGGCCTTTGGTACTGTGGGGTTATCTACAGGAATTACGCCAGGTTTAACTGGGCCAAGTAAAATTGTTTTAATTATCATTATGTACATAGGAAGAATAGGTCCACTGACAGTTGCTTCTTTATGGTTTACTAAAGAAAAAGCAAGTGTGAAGTATTCAGAAGGACTTATTACAATTGGATAGGAGAATAGGCGATGTTTAATAATTTAAATAAGAAAAATGGAGCAATAGGTATTATTGGTTTAGGTAGATTTGGAATGGCACTAGCACAGAGACTTTGTGAACTAGGTAAGGAAGTATTAGCTGTTGATGAGAGCGAAGCTAAGATTAAAGAAATTAGAAATTACACAGAATATGCTTTTGTAGTAGATAATTTCACAAAAGAAACCTTACAAGAGGCAGGTATTCAGAATTGTGAAGTAGTTGTTGTGTGTATTAGTGAGAAAATAGATGTCAGTATCTTAACCACCTTAAATGTAGTGAGTTTAGGAGTACCTAAAGTTATTGCAAAGTCTGTTAGCTATGAACAAGGCTGTGTACTAGAGAAGCTTGGAGCGGAAGTTGTTTATCCGGAAAGAGATATGGCCTTAAGAGTAGCTAAGAGAATAGTAGCTGCTAATGTACTTGACTACCTTTCCTTAAATGGTGGTATAGAAATTTCCGAAATAAAAATATTAGATAAATGGGTTAATAAGTCTATTGGACAATTAGATATTCGTAAACAGTATAATCTTAATATTATTGCTATTGAACAAGGGAATAATATTGTTACAGAAATTAGCCCTCAGTATAAGTTTTCAAAGGATGATATTATTATTGTGATTGGTAAGAAAGAAAGCATAGAAGAATTTGAGAATCACTAAAAATTTCTAGGGTTTTATAAAAAATCTAATAATAAACACTAACTTATCATAAAACCATCACTTTAGGACTGTAGACTAATAACAAGTAAGAAATATTACTTTTTCATACACTCCTCTATAAAATAATAAAGAAACGGTCGACTTAAGAAGCAATAAGCCACTTCTTAAATCGACCGTTTTATTTTGAAAAAGAATGCATTTTCATTACTTGCATAAAAGTAGTGGGGTTGAATTTATAAAAAGATAAGCTTGAATTTGATGAAACGAAGTTCTACAATAGTCTGGTGAGTAAAATTTTGGAGTATTTTGTAGAGTAGGAGTATGTAATATGGGAGCAGTATGTAAGACTAATAAAGAAGTTTGGAGAAGCTATTTAAGCTACTTATTACCTACTGTCGTGGGAATGGTAACTTATAGCTTATATTGTTTGGCGGATGTCTTATTTGTATCTTTAGGTGTAGGGAGTGATGGGTTAGCAGCTCTTAATATTTCGCTACCTATTTTCACGATTTATTCGTGTATTGCCATTTTAATCGGAGTAGGTGCTTCGGTTACAATGACTATTTGCAAGGGAGAGGGAGATAGTAAAACAGCTAGTAAGGTTTTAACCATGGCTGTTGTAAGTATAGGCATTATTGGGAGCATTTTAATGGTACTAAGCATTATTTTTGTTAAACCCGTAGCTACTATCTTAGGGGCTGATAAAGAGATTTTAGAACCCGCCGTAGGGTATTTAAAACCAGTTGCTTGGGGTGTTTTATTTTATATGTTTAGTGGTGTTTTGACAGTATTAGTAAGAAGCGATGGTAACCCTAAATTGGTAATGATAGCTGGTATTATTGGGAATTTGATTAATATTGCCTTAGATTATATATTTATTATACCAATGAAGATGGGTACTTTTGGAGCTGGTCTTGCTACAGCTATTGGATTTTCTATTAGTATGGTGATTTTATGGTTCCATTTCATATTAAAAAAGAATTCCGTAAGTTTCATTAAAGATTTTTGGGATAAAGAGCTCTTTAAGAGAATGTTTAATAATGGTGGTGGCGCTTGTATATTAGAGATTTCTACAGGCATGACTATTTTTATGATTAATATAGCGCTTATGAAGATTAGCGGAGCTACTGCGGTAGCTATTTATAGTGTTGTTTCTAATATAGCCTTTATTGCAAAAGGCATGTTTGGAGGAATGGCACAAGCTAGTCAGCCTATTGTCAGCATGCATTATGGGCTTAAAGAATATGATACGGTTAAAGTAGCTCATCGTTATGCCATGTGGGTAGCTGGAGTGGCGGGTCTTATAACTTGGATTGTTATAGGGCTGTTTTCAGGACAAATAACAGCCTGGTTAGTGGATTCTGATATACATATTATTAAGCAAGGACAGGTTGCTATTTGCACTTATTTAATGTCTTTTTCTTTTATGGGATTAAATACAATTCTTATGTATTATTTTCAGTCCTTGGAAAGACCTATTTATTCAGGAATTATGTCTTTTACAAGGGGCATAGGGCTAATCTTTATATTGCTTTTAATACTTCCAAAACTATGGGGAGAATTAGGGGTATGGCTAGTGCTGCCTGTTGCAGAAATGATTACCTTTGTAATTTTCTTTATCATTAGAAAAAAACAAGTGGATGGTCAGCTCAATATTTTAAAGGAACCTCGTGCTTTGCATGCGGCATAAAATCAAAAATTAATAGAAAAATATGTCGATTTATTTATAAATTTGTAAAAAATATATATAGATTTTTGAAAAAAGAGAGACTATACTAAACGTAACAAATGGCAATGGCGCCTAGGTTAATCCTGGATACCATTGCCATTTTTTCGTTCGTTGGCCAACGATGAAATAAATTAATCTTGAGCTAATAGGAGGAATGGTTATGTCAATGATGCCAATGTCAAATGCTGATTATTTAGAAAGAGTTCAATATGCAGAGGAATTAGCAAGTATAGATAAAGCAAGGAAAGAAAAGGGTTTAACTTTTGAAGCATTAGCAGAAAAGGTAGGCGTTAATAAGGTTTGGCTTACAAGTGCCTTAAAGGGACAACAATGGGTTCCGGAAGAGTATTGTACTAAAATTGCTGAAGCCTTAGGCTTAACAATGGAGACTGTGGGTGTATTAAACAACCATCCCTATAAAGGAAATACAGACCCTATCTTATATAGATTACATGAGGTACTTGATACATATGGTCCAGCTATCAAAGAGATTATTCATGAGAAGGGTGGAAATGGTATTATGAGTGCCATTGATTTTGGGATAGATGTGGATATTCAAAAAGATCCAAAGGGAGACCGTGTTATCATTACTTGGAATGGTAAGTTACTGCCTTACAGTAAGCAAGGTAAATACCCTTGGTAAAATACTTATAACTCAGGTAGAAAACATTTTCTAGCTGAGTTTATCATATAGGAGGGAAAAGTATGGAACTAGTAACGATAAATAAAATAGCAAATTTAGCTAAAGTAAAAGTTGATTTTGCTAAAGAAAGTTTTATTAAATGTTTTATTTATTCTATGTTTGCAGGTGCATTTATAGGGCTAGGTATTTCACTTATTTTTTCCATAGGTGCTCCTATTGCAAATAGCGAATACTTAGGTGGATTAACAAAGCTGGTAATGGGTGCCTCCTTCGGGATTGCTTTATCATTAGTAGTAATGTGTGGCTGTGATTTGTTTACAGGAAACACCTTGTTTTTAACTGTGGGTGGTTTGCAGAAAACGGTTAAATGGGGAGAGGTAATCTATGTATGGTGTGTTAATATACTGGGGAATCTTTGTGGTTCATTGCTTATTGCATATCTTATGAAACTCACTGGACTTTTAGATGGAGAGGTGTTTGGCAAATTTGTGGTAACTATGAGCGCAGGGAAAATTGCACCGTCTTTTTCGGCTCTAGTTTTTAGAGGTGTTCTTTGTAATATTTGTGTCTGCTTATCTTTGTGGTGTGCACAGAAGTTACAATCTGAATCAGGTAAATTAATTATGATTTGGTGGTGCTTATTTGCTTTTATAGGTATAGGTTTAGAACATAGTGTAGCTAATATGACTTTATTGGCTTTAGGCATTTTTTCACCATATGCGACAGAGACTGTAAATTGGGGCGGTTATCTTTCTAACCTTATTCCAGTTATTATAGGTAATATATTGGGTGGAGCTATATTCGTAGCACTTCCTTACTGGTTTATTTCTCAGAAAAAAGGGGTAGTGGTTGAAGAAGCCAATGTTGCAAGATAATGTATTCTATATACAAAAAGAAAATACCATAATGGTGATGAATAGATTACTATTATGGTATTTTCTTTTTGCGTGTAGAAAAATGTAGAAAAAATTGAAATGGCACTATTGTTTAGTTTGGTAAGAGTGACAAAAATTATAAGAATTGATATAATATTAGGTGATTGTCGAAAAAAGGAAGCTTACTAAACTTATGGAGGGATAGGATGAAGTGTCGATTTTGTGGTAAAGAAAATGATAATAGCTATGTATTCTGCGTCTATTGTGGTAAAAGGCTAGAAGCAGAGGAAGCTATAATTACACTAGCTAAAGAATCGGAGCTTACTCAGGTACAGGGGCAGGTGAAAAGTGAAACTAAAATATCTGGAGAACCAGAGACTGTAGCCGTAACTAATGAGCCTGGTGAACTTGCTATGTCCGAGCAAGGAGTTGCAGTATCTGAGGCTACCACTAAGGAAGAAGAAAGAAAAGAGAAAAAAGGTAAACTAAAAATAGCTGCTATCTTGTTAGGTTTAGTTGTTGGAGGGGCAGGAATAGGAGTAGGCGCATTTTATTTAACACAGAACACAGGAAATCAAGCTAAGACTTATGAAGAAAGCTATGATCCTAATACTGTTTTTGGTGTCAATTTCATACAGTGGGAATCAGGAAACTATGGTGATGTGTATACTCAAAAAATAGGAGAAGAAAAGAAAAAGTTAGGTGAGGGATTCGACTTAGATTCTTTTATTGTCTCTCCTAAAACTGGCGATATCGTTTACTTAGATGAAGATGACCGCTTACAGTATGCTAAATTAGGCGAGAAACCCAAGGTTATAAGTGAAGATTCTTCGTATTATTATTTTGAAGAAACAAGTAGGTTTATTATTTTTATAGAAAATACATCTTCAGGGGATCAAAACACTTATATTTATGATACAGAAAAAGACACCAAGGAATTACTTGTAGAGGGCTGGAGTGAAGCTGTATATTATGATGCAAGTACAGATGATTTTTATTACATAGATAATGATAAAAAGTTTTATAAGCTTGTTAATCGTACAGAAAAAAATAGAATAGCAACTGATGTTGTAGGTTTCAATATATTAGATTCAGACTATTATTTCTTGGCAACCAATGACTTCTATAATCCAACTTGTTATCTTTATAGAGAAACTAAAGATGGAATAGAAAAAGAAAAGTTAAATCATAATGCTGTGGATATATGGAATGCTTTTTATATAAAGGAAAGCCAAGCTGTACTATTTAATGCATCAGAGGATTTGGATGATGTGAAGCAAATCTATATTAAACTTCCAGGTCAAGAAGAAGTACAATTAGTTGATAAGGTTAAAGAGTGTACTTATAGTGAAGATGCAAATAAAGTATATTATTTAAATACTGAAGATGAGCTTTATAGCATAGATGTGCCGGAGATAAATAAGAAGGCGCTTGCAGATCGAACTTATTTTGAAAAAGTGATAGATGATTGCGAAGTTAATAAACTATTAGGAGATGTTGTAAATTATAGTGTAAGTCCTAATGGGAAAAGTGTTGTAGCCAGAGATATAAATGATGATTTATACTTATTAAGGGAAGATGAGAAGGAAAAAATAGATAGTAGTGTCATGTTTGAAGAAGCTTTTAATGAACATGTCTATTATATGACTTCTGAAGGTGAACTTTTCATTCAAGAGGGAGTTAACATAGAAAAGCTAGAAGCATTGCCAGAAGCTATTTTAATTACAGACCAATTAGGTGAAGATTATTCTATATCAGAGTTTGGTCGATATATTACTTATCTAACAGAAGAAACAGTAGATGTAAAAGAAAAAGTAAGCTTAATGCGTTATGATACTAAAAAAGGTAAAGAGGTTATATTAGAAGACATAAACGTATATGATGCCTTTGTCATTAATGATTTAGAGTATGAACACAAAATGAGCTATGAAGAATTGGTTGGATACTATGCTTGTGAGGAATTAGAAACACTTATTAAAATAGAAGAAGATGGCGAATTTATAGCTTATACAGATGGAGAGAGATTGAGCAGTGTATATCCGAAGTACAATTCCTATGGAAGATATAGTTTAGATGCAACATTAGTTGATGATAGTTATTTAGCTAATTTCTTTGGAGATGAAATAACCTTTAATAAATTAGAAGATGACACATTTACAATAACAGTAGGAGCTGGATATGTGTATCCTCTAGAGAATATTTCTGAAGATGACTTTAATCAAAAGCTTGAAGAACAAGCAAGAGTTGCAGAGGAAAGACAAGCTGCAGAAGCAGAAAGGATAAGAAGAGAAGCGCTTGAGTCTACAGCTGAAGGTTATTACAATTATGGGGCCTTTATACCAGCCAATACATATATTTATACGACTTATGATTATAGTACACAAACAACCCTTTATACGAATAAAGATAAAACGTGGCCAGTAACTAACTATCACATTGACTATGATACTTCGGTTATTTGGGTAGAGATTAGCTATACCTACCAAGGTAATAATGACTATGGATGGTTACCAATCCAACAATAAAAAAACCAGTATCTTATCAATAGGGTTTAGGATAGTATTAATTTAAGGTATATGAGAGATGTAAAAAATAAGGAGGAAGTAAAATGGAACAAGGGTTAAACATGAATGAATTAAAGGAGAAACGCCTGAATTTATTAGTAGCGTTAGGGGAAGAAACACACAATTTAGTACGTGGGGGAAGTATGACCATTTCCGACAAATTAAGAAGCTTATCAGAAGAAATCAAAAAAGCAGATATTCAAATTAGTAAAACTTCTAATGCTGTGGATATAAGTTGTTGTCCTCAGTGTCATGAAGCATTACAAGCTGATGCTATGTTCTGTAGTAAATGTGGCTTTGCAGTTAAGGAATATTTTGCAGCTTATATAGCTAAGTGTCATTGTTGTGGCACTCCAATGAAAGCAGAACAAAACTACTGCGTAGTATGTGGTACGAAACAAAGTAGTCACTTCAGTTTAGAAAAATCAGCAGAATAGGGAGGAGACCAAAATGTTTTGTAATAAATGTGGAAAACAAATAGAGGAATCCAATCAATACTGTGGTAATTGCGGGGCAAGAGTGCAACAAGGATCACTTCCAATACAAGCAGTAGAAACAAACTTTAATTTCTGTAGAAGTTGTGGTGCGGCAGTACAGGGAAGATATTGCGAAGCTTGTGGGGAAAGTAGTGTAAAGGTAGAGGCAAAAATAAAAAGTGGTTTCAAAACAATGGAACAGCTTAAACAAACAGGGGCTTCAGTTAAAAATGTACTCCCAGGTAAAGAAGCTTTAAAGAATATAAAATTAGATAAATTAAATTTTGAAAAGCTTACAATTGCTGAAGCTGTAAAGTGGGTAAAACAAGGGCTTTTGTTTTCTGTTATCGTAGTAGCAATTGCGATAGTGTTAAGTTTATTGATAGGTACAGGGGTAAAAAGTGCTATCTTTGAAAGTCAATATAGCGGATATACTTTTGAAAGTGCACTAGAGAAAAATCTTTTTAATACAGTGTGTAATCTTAGTTTAGTGACCTATAGTATGTTGTTTGGTGGAAAAGTCAACTGGGTACTTTCTGTGGGTGGTATTAAGGGAACAGTAGCTGCTGCATTTCCTTTTGTAGGCATGATTTTAGGAGTAATTGTACTTATTATAAGTGAAAAAATTAGACTTAAATTATCTAGCAAGGAAAGGACCTTATCTGGAAATGGTATTATAGCTGCTATAACAGGGGTTGTAGTAACTTTAGGAGGAATGCTTCTCAATAAATCCGTACGTACTAATTATAGAGAGCTTTACGGCTATAGCTATGGTTCTGGTTCTCCAGAAGATATTTTTAAGGTAGGCTCAGGTATTCAGTTGCTTTTTACCTTCTTCATGGTGTTTATGATAACATTCTTTACATTACAAATTATTATAAAAAGTAAAGGGGTTAATGAACAAAGTCCAATTTTGACTATCATTAGAAAGCTTATTTTCATTGTAGTAGGGTTTGCTTTTGTGATGGCAACTAGTGTAATGATAAAAGTACTTATGGAAGTAGGAGAAATGCCGGAAGGAGCAAGTTTACTAGCTGTTTTGGTAGGTATCTTATATTTGACAGGAATCTTTATCTCAGTAATACTAATGGGACGATTCGATCTTATAGAGGTAGTGGTAAATTCAGATTCAGTGATTAAGCTGAAGATGACACTGGCTAATATTAAGTATGAGATGTATGGCGTGGAAGAACAAATGAGTAATTTTATGAAGTGGTGGCTGATTGTAGCAGTGATTATTACTACTTGTATGATTTTAGCAGCAGCATATCAATTCTTTAAAGATAGAGATTTAGAATTGAAGGTAGCGTTTAAAGAATCCGCTTTAGTGAGTTTGGGCTTAGGTTTTTGTTTTGGAATGGTATCTAAGATGGCGGGTTATGTAATGAGTGTAAATCTTCAAGCTACTAATAGTTATTATAGAGATATGCTTGAGATGGACAGAGGGAAATATAGTTTCGTGCTAAAATCAGGAAATAGTTCTCTTATAGTAAATGCGATGATTATTGCAGCGATTACATGTATTTTGTTTATGGTGATGTATTGGCTACTTAGTCTTAAGGTACCAGTTGTTGATACGATTATGAATATTTTTAAACCAGTGGTATTATGGATTACTGTTGGGGTATTTTGTGTATTTTTTGTTGTTAAATTTGATGTTTATGATATTAATTACTCCATCATGGGTATTGCCGAAGATGCAGTAGATTACATAGGAGAAGAACTAGAAAATAATTTCTTCGATATGTTTGATTTCTAGAAGATATGATCTAGAGATGTATTACCTGGTTTTTGTGATTTAAAGAGAATGACATAGTATGCATAGAGGTCATTAGATAAAAAAGACATTGTGATAAGGTATAGACCTTGTTACAATGTCTTTTTTGCTAGTTTACTTTTCTGCTAGATTCTCTAACGATAAGGTTAGGAAGGAGCATGCTGTATTGCATTTGTAAATTAGGATTAGCTATTTTGCTTAACAAAATATTAGCCGCATGAGAGCCTAATTCAAATACATCATTATCAACGACGCTTAGCTGAGGTTCTGTAAACATAGATAATGGATAGTTATCAAAAGAAATAAGAGCCACATCCTCAGGAATCTTAAGCCCCCTTTTTTTGATAGCCTGAATAACACCGAAAGCTACGAAGTTATTAAGACAAACTACACTATCTGGTGGAGAGGGTAAATTGAGTAGGGCATTCATCATATTGCCACTATTTTCGATAGAGGTTTCGCCCTCCATAATATACTCAGGGTCGATAATAAGGCCTTTTTTCTCTAAGGCAGAGCAAAAACCCATTTGTCTATTATGAGAAAAGTGATCTTCGTGAGGAGCACCAATAAAGGCAGGTCTGGTGTAGCCTTCGCTTAGTAAATGAGCAGCAGCTATTTCACCAGCAGTTTTGTTATTAATATCAATCCAACAAAGATTGGATTCAAAGGCTGGCTGTCCGATGACCACATAAGGAAAATGGAGAGCATCCATCTTTTTGCAAAGAGCCTTGTTAAGGTTAGCTACATGTATAATGAGACCATCTACGCGCTTTTCACGGATGATTTTTTCGTAAGGTTCTAAGCCCTCTCCTAAAGAAGAAGGGTTAAGTAAGGTGAGGCTATAACCATTTTGACTCAAGATAGACTCGATTCCGCCTAGTATTTCATAAATATGTGAATTTAAAAAAGCATAGTGGCGCTTTAATTCCATAACGATACCGATATTTTTAGAGCTTTGTTGCACAAAGCTGCGGGCGATGATATTAGGATAGTAATTGAGCTCTTCCATTACTTCACGTACTCGCTTTTTGGTTGCATCTGAAATCGTAGGAGCGTCACTCATTACCTTGGATACAGTAGAGATGGAAACATTAGCCGCTTTAGCGACCTCTTTAATTGTAATTTTAGACATATGAGAGTCTCCTTATATAAAATAGGAAAATGTTTTCCTTGGTATTCAGTATAGCATATACAAGGGTTACGGTCAAACTAATGTGAAAATATAGATAATTTTACTAAGAAATAAAGAAAATTATCTAAAATATATTGACAATTCACTAAAGTGAGTGGTATAACTAAATTATCAATAAGGAAAACGTTTTCTTAAAAATATTCTATGCATCATAAGTTTTGCTTTTGAAAATGTAGGATTATCAAGTGTGGTTATTAGTTAGTCCTAAGAAAAAACAAGGAAAACATTATACTAAAATGGAGGGGTAAAAATGAAAAAGAAATTTAAAATGTTAGTTCCTTTACTTATGATAACTATGAGCTTAACTGCTTGTGGTGGAAAGGAAACTGCAAAGGAAACAGGTAGTGAACCTACTAACGCTGCAGAGGCAAGTGTAGCACCAACAGAGGAAACAAAAGCACCGGTAGAACTGACTTTATGGCATGAAACAGAAGAGGGAATAGCAAGTGTACTTCAAGAACAACTAGATCAATTAGCTCCAGACATTAAGGTAAATGTAGTCCGAAAAGAAAATATGACAGAAGCTTTAAAGCTTAGTGCAGCAGACCCATCCAATGCACCGGATTTTATTTGGTATGCTCATGATAAAATTGGCATGTTTGCAGAAATGAATATTATTGACAGTATAGATAATTACTTAGATCCAAGTGTTTACGATAAATTCTTACCAATGACAGCAGAGGCAGGCCTTTATAATGGTAAACATTATCAAATCCCAGCTTACTATGAAACACTTATGTTTATGTATAATAAAGCTTTATTAGATAAGGCACCAACTACTACTGATGAACTTTTAGAGCTTGCTAAATCTAAAACAACAGGAGATTCTTATGGCTTTGTAGAACAACATAGCACGGCTTATTACTTTAGTGCATGGGCTCATGCATTTGGAGCAAGTATTATTAATGATAAAGCACAGCCAGGTCTTAATACAGCAGAAATGGAAGAAGCTATTGATTATCATAAACAATTTGTACAATACATGCCAACTGATGGTGAGTGGAATACAGTAACCACCTTATTCTTGGAAGGTAAAGCAGCTTCTATTGTGAATGGTCCTTGGTTCGTAGCAAGCGCAAAAGATGCAGGCATTGACCTTGGGGTCTCACCACTGCCAACCGTAAGTAGTAATGGGAATGCATTAAAACCTTATTCAGGTGTTCAAGGTATTATGATTTCTACTACTTGTAAAGATAAAGAAGCAGGTAAGAAGGTACTTGAGTTCTTATGTCAAAAGGATTTAAGTGAAGCTATTGCTCTTAAAAATGGAGCAGCACCAGCTCATCAAGAGGCTTATAACAATACCGAGATTCAAAGTAGTGATATTATCATGACCTTAAAGGAATGTGCAGAAAATGCAGTACCAATGCCTAATATTCCTCAAATGGATGTTATGTGGTCTTGTACAGAGAATGCACTTGCTGCCATTTATAAGAGTGGCGGAGGTACTAAGCCAATTATGGATGCAGCACAACAAGAAGCTTTAGATCAAATAAAAGCAATGCAATAGTTAATAAAGGGGGAGGAATAGCATGAAGCAAAATTCTAAACAAAAAGTGGGGCCTTATTTATACATTAGCTCTGCTTGGCTCATCATTGGGATTATTGTATTTTTTCCAATTATCTATACTGTAGCTATATCCTTCACCAATATGAATATATGGCACTGGAAGGATTATCGTTTTATAGGATTTACTAATTATTTGAAAGCCTTCGCAGTGTTAGATGGTGGTTTTGTAGCGGCATTAATCCGAACAATTATATGGACAATTTTAAATCTTACACTTCAAATAGTGATTGCGCTAGGTATTTCTCTTTTGCTTAATACAGAAGGTTTGAGAGGAAAGGGAGTTTATAAAACGCTTTTAATGCTACCTTGGGCAATGCCTACTTATATATCAGCACTTATTTGGAAGTTTGGTATGTTCCAAAATGATTTTGGTCTACTTAATCAAGTCCTAGTAAAGCTAGGACTTGGAAAAGTAGGTTGGCTCAATACAGATTTAATAGCTTTTATTTCTTGTCTTTTTGTTAACTTATGGATGGCACTGCCTTATATGATCTTAATGTTTTATGGTGGTTTACAAGGAATTGATAAAGGATTTTATGAATCCGCAGAAATAGAGGGTGCTAATAAATGGCAGAAGCTTATTTATATTACAGTACCGGTATTAAAACCTTTGGTTATGCCAGCTATTATTATGACTGCTTTTGTAACCTTTAAACAATTTGATATCGTATACTTGATGACAATGCAAACTGGAGCCAAAACAGGAGCAGATGTGAATACGATCATTACCTATGCTTATGAAAATGCTTTTATTACTAATAACTATGGTTATAGCTCAGCACTTTCTGTGATTATCTTTATCATTATTGTGATTTTAACATTACTTAATCAGCGCAGCTTAAGGAAGGGGGATTAATAGATGAAGATTAATAAGAAAACTTATCACATAGGAACTCATATTGTACTTATTATCATTTGTCTTATTTTCTTGGTTCCGATTTTATATACCATTTCTGTATCTCTAAAATCCTCCAATTCCCTATTAAGTTCACATTTTCAGCTAATACCGGACCAAGCTACTTTAAATAACTATCGTATTATTTTATTTGAAAAGCCTTTTTTGACTTGGCTTAAAAATAGTTTAATCTTAACGGTAAGTACAGTAATAGTAGCCTTGGGAGTGGCATTACCAGCAGCTTATTCTTATACAAGAATGAAGTTCAAAGGGAAAAGTAGTTCTTTATTTGCACTACTTTTGCTAAATGCATTTCCTTCTGTGTTATCTATGGTAGCTATTTATCGTTTGTTTACTACCTTCTCATTAATGAATCGTTATACGGGGCTTATTATTGTATATACAGGAGCTATGATTATCTTTAGTATTTGGAATTTAAAAGGTTATTTTGAATCGATTCCTGTAGATATAGAACAAGCTGCTATGATTGATGGAGCTGGTAACTTTACTATACTCACGCGTATAGTACTTCCTTTAGCTAGGCCGGCTATTATTGTAACAGCTATGATGATTTTTATTACGACTTGGAATGAATATATTTATGCCGTAAACTTCTTAAGTGATGCCAATAAATATACTTTGGCAGCAGGTTTATATTCACTTCAAGGAACAGACTACACTAGAAACTGGCCAGTATTTGCGGCAGGTTCTATGATGACATCTATACCTACGTTACTTATTTTCTTTGGCATCCAAAGGTACTTAGTATCTGGGTTAACAGCGGGAGGAGTGAAATACTAATGAAACTAGAAGCTATTATGCATATCCCTCTTTCTCAGTATGCCTTTGCTTTAACAGAACGTACGCTAGTAATTAGGTTAAGGACGGGAAAGAATGATGTAAGACGATGTGAACTATTTTATGGAGACAGAGTACATCCTACTAATCCTATACAGGTTTTCTCAATTTCAATGAAGAAAGTAGCTAGTGATGCACTGTTTGACTATTATGAAGCAGAGCTAGTAAGTGATTATACAAGAGTGTGCTATTACTTTTATTTAGAGGATGAAAGTACTCATTATTACTATTATGGACAGCAGTTTCTAGAAAAGCCAGGAGAAGATCGCACTGAATATTTTCAATTCCCATACATTAGAAGAGAAGATATGGCGATTATTCCAGATTGGGCAAAGGATGCTGTCATGTATCAGATTTTCCCAGATAGCTTTGCTACAGAAAAAGGTAGTATTGCTCAGCAGCCAATAGAGAAGATGAATCATTTAAAAGAACGTTCTAGTACACTGAATGGTGGAACGTTAAAAGGGATTGAGGCAAATTTAGATTATATAGAAGAGTTAGGAATTAATTGTATTTATTTAAATCCGATATTTGTGGCAGGGGAATATCATAAGTATGATATTATGGATTACTTTGATGTGGACCCTTGCTTTGGAACGAAACAAGATTTAAAGGAACTGGTAGCAGCTTGTCATAAAAGAGAGATAAAGGTGATTTTAGATGGTGTATTTAACCATTGTGGTGCCCAATTCTTTGCGTTTAAGGATGTTTTAGAAAAAGGAGAAATGTCTCCTTATAAAGACTGGTTTTATAGCTTGAAATTTCCTATAGAGTTTACAACACCTCCTAACTATGAAGCTTTTGCATATGTAAAAGAAATGCCTAAGCTAAATACGGGGCATCCAGCAGTTATTGATTATTTCTGCAAGGTGGGAACCTATTGGTTACAAGAAGCTGACATTGATGGTTGGCGATTAGATGTAGCAAACGAGGTTAATCATGACTTTTGGAGAGCCTTTAGAAAGGCAGTTAAAGCCATTAAGTCAGATGCCTTCTTAATAGGAGAAATCTGGGAGGATTCAGAAGTTTGGCTTCAAGGAGAACAATTTGACTCTACTATGAATTACCGATTCACTAATCTTTGCCGTGAATTTTTTGCTAAAGGGAGTATGAGTGTAACAGCCTTTAACTATGGCATTAATCAAATGCTCATGAGATATCAAAGACAAGTGACCTACGCTCAAATGAATTTAATAGATAGCCATGATGTACCACGCTTTTTACATTATGCTAAAGAGGATGAAAGAAAGTTAAGCTTGGCAGCTTTATTTTTACTTACCTTTGTCGGTGTTCCTTCTATTCTCTATGGTGATGAGCTCTTAATAAGTGGCGAAAAAGAACTGGAATATAGAAAACCTATGATATGGCATCCTAATACTAAAGAGCAAAAAATGATAGACTACTATAAAGAGCTTATTAGCCTAAGAAAAAGTAGCAAGGCTTTTACAAGTGGTACCTTCAAGGTGATTATAGTGGATGAAGCAAAAGGTCTCTATGTATTTGAACGTAGGGAGGAAACAGAACGTTTTTGGGTAATCCTAGCGAACACTCCTAATGAGGCTACCTACACTATCCCAGCAGAAAATAATAAGTGGCAGGTGGCATTTGGCAATCCTGAAACTATTACAGAAAACAACTCTAGGCACATAAGTCTTAACCTTAAAGCCTATGAAGGTCTAGTACTTAAGCAGTGCTAATACATAACATATCCCCTTTTTCATCAAATAAGCATTTTTGTCCTTTTACTAAGGAAAGAAATGCTTATTTTGATATCTACAGTATTCCTTCTCCCTATTTTTTAGTAATTAACTTCCTTATTTAAATAGAAATTTGTCGGGGACTTTACGGGCTATATGGGCGGAACTGAGAGAGGGTGGCTACCTATCGTGGTTCCGCTCCGCATTTCCAGTAGGCACTAAGCTCACTTTTTTGGATGAACGCCCACAAACTCGGTTCCCGGGGGCACGTGGGCTAAGTACCATCCAAAACGTTCGCTAAGTGCCTACTGAAAATACTCCGAAGTCACCCCGTCAGGCAGCCACCCTCTCTCAGTTCTACCAGCAATAACGCGTAAAGTCGCCTCCATTAAGTGTTTTCAAGAAAAAATAAAACTTGTTATTATCTTTTTTCTGCACTTTGCACTTAGGGGTTTGAACACTTAAGAGATCAATAATGCTTGTAAGGCTCCCTAGCTTCCTTACAGAGCTACTTCTTGGCAAAATAGACTTATGGGAAGCTTTATACGTTATTGCCTTGGGCGCCTGCCCTCGGCTTCGAGTATTTTTTAACTGTCGTTACGCCTTCTTTCCACGCTGCTTCACTGTCTTGGATGTTTATGAGGTCAACAACGTTTGTGAAAATGAGTGGGTATGGGTGCCTGGAGTAGTGACTTGGGAGCATTTTTTAGAAGCACTTAGTGAACGTTTTAGATGGGTTTTAGGCAGCTGTTTGAACGAAGTGAGTTCTGCCGTTCATCTAAATAAGTGAACTTAGTGCTTCAAAAAATGTGAACCGGAACAACGGAAGGCACCCATACCCACTCATTTTCTCTCAGACGTACTTCTCATAAACGCCAAGACAAATTTTAATTTATCTGCTTGACCTTATTTCAAAATAGTGATTAACTAAAAAGAGGTAATATAAATGAGGCAACAATGGAAACTAGTTAGTATACAGTAGGAGACAAAAGAAAAACAGTTAATAGGTAAATATCAAAAATAGAAAGAGGACGTCTATGAGTTGTTATTACAATGAACATGCACAGGAATTTTTAGCTGGTACAGTTAACTTGGATATGCAAATGCATTATGAACCTTTTTTAAAGTTAGTACCAGAGGGCGGTGTTATTTTAGATGCAGGTTGCGGCTCAGGCAGAGATAGCTTAGCATTTAAAAAATTAGGCTATTATGTGGTGGCAATGGATGCCTGCGCAGAAATGTGTCAATTTGCTGGAGAATACATAGGCCAGTCAGTGTATTATTGTCGTTTTCAAGATATGGACTTTAAACTTAATTTTGATGGGATATGGGCTAGTGCCTCTCTCTTACATGTACCAAGTGAAGAATTACCAGCGGTACTAAGAAGATGTGCTTATCATCTAAAGCCAAATGGGGTTCTCTATGCTTCTTTTAAATATGGGGACTTTGAAGGAGAAAGAAATGGTCGTCATTTCCTAGACTTAAAAGAAGAAAGGGCAGAAGGCTTTTTTATAGAAGCTGGTTTTAAAATAGAAGAAATGCATGTTAGTAATGATATAAGGCCAGAACGTACAAATGAAAAATGGCTTAATATTTTAGCTAGAAAGATTTAAGAGAATGGTGAAAATCATTCTCTTCTTTAATGTTATGGATCATTTATTCTTAAAGGGGGGAAGGGTATGATTTATTTTTTTAGAAGTTTAGCAGTGTTTTCCTTACTACAAATTATAATATTATTTGTGTTTGGAGGAGCAGCAGGGATGGTACCTGTATGGTTAGGTGTAGGGATAGTGGCTACTCTACTTTCTTTTAAAAGAATTTTTAATAAATGCTTTGGGATAAAGTTTATAAAAGTTCTTTTCGCTATGGGAATGCTTGTTTTTATGGGGGTAGAAAGCTTTATTGTATGGTCAGGTTTTAAGAGTGTACCAGGTGAAGCCTGTGACTTTATTATTATATTAGGGGCACAGGTAAGGGGAAATGCACCTTCTATGACACTGCAATATCGTTTAGAGAGTGCTTATGATTATTTGATGGCTAATCCACAAACTAAAGCGGTGTTATCAGGAGGCCAAGGCCCTGATGAAATCATGACCGAAGCAGAAGCAATGAGGCGTTATTTAGTGGAAAAAGGGATTGAAGAAGAAAGGTTGATTTTAGAAGATCAGTCTACTAGCACCTATGAGAACTTAAAATATTCTTTTGCAATCATTGATGAGATAAAAACAAATAGTAGTATTAGTATCGTAACCAACCGTTTTCATGTTTTAAGAGCAAGGATGATTGCTAGTGATATGGGAAGAAAAGTAGGTGGAATAGGGGCTAAAAGCTATTTCTATTTGATTCCTAATTATTATTTTAGAGAGTTTTTCGCAGTGATGAAGGAAATAATAACTTAGATTCATAAGAAGATAAAAGGTTTTAGTGAGTCAAGTTTGACATTTTGGCATATGATAAAGTAAAGGCAGCCAAGGCCTTGTCACAACAAGAAGGAGGCATCTTATGTTAGTTGGAATACTTAAAATCAAACTTCACGCACCTTATGTACATTCTTTGAAAGAAAAGCGTATGATTGTAAAAAGCATTATGGGCAAACTACGTAACAAATTCAATGTATCAGTTTGTGAAATAGCTGAGCAGGATATTCATCAGACTATTGTTATAGGTATTGCTATGATTGCAGCGCATACTGCTAACTGTGATAGTACCATGGACCACATTTTAGACTTCATTGAAGAAAATTGTGAGGCAGAGATTGTAGATATTACGAGAGAAATAAGATAGGTCCGGCCTCCCCAAAAAAAATACTTTCAGAAAAGCTTTATATAAGGAACAAGTGATGACAAGACATTAAGCGAGCTATCACATATAAAGAATGAAAGCTGATTTTGATTAAGGGGGATTAGAAATGAAAATTACACAAGTACTACTTACGCCAAATGCATATAGCAGGCCTCAAAAACTACTAAGGAAGGTTACTCATATTGTTATTCACTGGGTAGGTAATCCAGGTAACACAGCTATGGCAAATTGTGATTATTTTGAAAGCTTAAAAGAGGGAAATACTTATGCAAGTGCCCACTATATTGTAGGACTTCAGGGAGAGATTATTCAGTGCATACCAGAAAGTGAATTAGCTTATCATGCAGGTCCAGCCAATAGTTATAGTATAGGTATTGAGAATTGCCATCCAGATCAAGGAGGCAAGTTTAATTCAGCTACTTATGTTTCTTTGGTTAGTTTATGTGCTAATATTTGTAGGCGTTATGGTTTGAACCCAGAAGAAGCACTTCTAAGGCACTATGATATAACTGGTAAGATATGTCCTAAATACTATGTAGAGCATCCTATTGCATGGAAGCAGCTCAAAGAAGATGTAAAGAAGGTGCTGGATATACTTGAGGAGGATCAAGTTCTGATTGATGTAGTTAAGGCGCTTATTAGTGCAGGTATACAGCTTGACTTAAAAATATGGAGCAACACTAAAACAATGAAGTTAACTTATGTAAAGCAAATGATAGAACGAATTGGCAAGAAGTATGATTGTGCTAGCTATAAGGAAACAATTGATTTTCTGGTGAGTAAGGATTGTATTAAAGTCAGAGAACCTTGGGATGAGGAAAAATTCAAGGCTGAGTGGTGTAGGCAAGTGCTTATTAACGTAAAAGAAAAACTTCTTAAATAGTTATTAGTTCCAAATGAGTTTATGCAATATGTATAATTTTAATGAAAAATCAAAAAACACCTTTTTAATTTCCATAATTCAGAGTAAGATTAGATAGTATAGAGGAGTTATTAAATCCTACAAGTAATTTGATAGGTAAGGAGGGGCGGTTATGGATAAAAATAAAGAGAAAATAAAAAGTAATTTTGACCATGAGGCAAGTGCATACGATAATAGCAAGGCAAGTCAGTTTGCTAAACAAAGTTATCCGTATATGCTAAATACCTTAATGCCTATTCGGTTTGAAACCGTTTTAGATGTGGGATGTGGAACAGGAAGTTTGTTATATGAAATCCTAGATCGTAAACCACAAGTAAAGGCTGTTGGTGTAGACTTTTCAGAAGAAATGCTTAAAGTAGCTAGAGATAAATTACCAAAGAGAGTGGAACTTATCCAAGGAGATGCAGAAGCGATACCTTTTGAAAATAAACGTTTTGATGTAGTTGTGGGAAGTGATATTTTGAGATACACGACAAACCCTCAGCTTATGATAAGAGAGATGTATCGTGTACTTAAAGTAGGGGGAAAAATTGTTTTATGTGATTTCTGTACAGCAAGTTCTCTAAGAGCTGTTAAAAATCTACTTAATCCTCTTAGTAAAGATGGAGGCTTAAGAATTTATGCTGAAGATGAAGTAAAGGAGTTTTTAAGCAAGAGTGGATTTGATTTTGTTAACTATACAAAAGTGACTGGTAATACTTTTATTGCAACAGGCGATAAAAGAAACTAATGATATAAAAGGTATCTCCTCGCTGTGGTTAAGAGGAGGTGCTTTTTTAGTTTATGCAGAGTTATTCACAAATTTGGGATAAAATCAAAGAAAATGTGGATAAGATAGAATATATGTTCGACCTAAAATGAGAAATGCTATAAAAATGTGGATAAGTAGTGTAAATAGCATTTATTTATACTTTAATTTAAGTAGATTTTAGTTTATACTGAAAAACAGAGTCGTTAAACATAGAGTGTAAGCTAGGTGGTAGGCTATTACATCTAGTAAGAATAAAGGATAGGAGAAGAATACAATGGCAATCGATGAGATTATTAGATATGTATATGTAACATTTATTGTTGCCACATTATTTTTCATACCTATTATGTTTATAAGAGGAATGTACTTACGTCGTAAGGGAAGGTGGCCTATAAAAAATTGGAAGAAAGAGATAGCAGTCATACTGTTTATTTTCTATTTGTTATGTTTATATCAAATTACAGCCTTACGTTTTGGAGGTATTGGGTGGGATATAAGCAATATGATAGCTAGAAATACCAGAGTTAATATGACGCCTATGGTAGAACTATGGAATTGGACGGTCAAGGGTGTTTGGTGGCATTTATTTTATAATGTCATTGGGAATTTTATATGGTTTGTACCTTTAGGTGCCTTAGTACCTGCTTTATTTATAAGTCAGAGAAAACCAGAAAGAGTAATGCTTATAGGAGCAATTGTTTCTGCATCTATAGAAATACTGCAATACATACTTTGCACTGGTGTGACAGATATTGATGATGTTATTCTCAATACCATAGGAGCAGGGATTGGATATATAGTATTTAAGATTTTATATGGTATTTATAAATTTTTGCGTGGAAAGTTATCTAAGAAAAAGCAGGTGTAACCTTGTACAATTCATGTGTCATATCTTAATAGTATACTACTAGCAAGATGAAGCAGTTCAAGTAGCAAATAATAAATAAATAAATAAATGTGCTATGAGGTCATTAATATTTATAAATATTCAAGAATAAAAGGGTTATAAAATGAGAGGTTACATACTCGTTTTATAGCCCTTTTACTATTTAGTAAAGTTAATATTCATTTTTAGAGGGAGTTTATGCATTTCGTGACACTCCCTTGATTTAGTATTAGTCAATGCTTTGGATTTCGAATTCTTTGAGAGTATTAAGCGTACCTTTGAGTTTAGAAATGTGTTCATCATAAAGTGCAGCCTTGCCGCTGATTGTTATAGCATAAAAAGCATCTTTACCTTCTGTGTAAAGATAATAGCCTTTGTTATTAATATCATCCTCAGCAAAGACTATTTCGTATCCTTTTGCATTAGGAAAGTTATCGAGGCTTACTGCTTCTAAAGGAGAAGGAGTTACCATAGTTAATAGCTTTGGAATACCTTTTTCTTCATAGAGATTGATAAAGGCATCGAGTGTATCTTCTTTAATATCTTCAAGAAGAGAAGAGTCTTTACTATATTTTGTAATCATCACACTAATAGGCATGGATTCATCTTGAGCAGCTAGAATGGTATCTACACCTGCGCTAGCGTCCTGTAGCCATTCTTTTGGTAAATCAATAGAGAAAGTACCGTGTGGATTAGTAAAGGTATCTAAGACGCCTTCTTCATATTGTTTTTCAAAAGTAATAGGTGCTTCAGTAGAAGATGCTGGGACTTCTTTATTACAAGCAACTAATTGAAATGAAAAGATCGTTATACAAAACAATAAAGTTAATTTTTTGAATTTTTTCATACAAGATACTCCTTTTTTGTGTAAACTGCGTTAACAAGATAGTATTATTTTAAACTAAAAATGATAGAAATGCTATGTTATAGCCTATTTTCCGGGAAATAATGAAGATTTGTAGCAATATAAATCAAAGTAGAAGAAGAAAGACAAATAAGTACATATCATAAATATATTGAAATAAATTAACACATACTAATTCAGATAAAGTACTTTGCTAGAAATGTAGGAGGAAAAATTTAAATGAGATTATTAAAAATAGAAACCTTGTTGCTAAGTTTGCCTCTTCGTCCCCTTACAGAAGATAGTTGGCTTGCCGTAGCAGCTATTATAGCAATCGTAGTATTAATTGTGTATTTAGCCTACAGTTATGTTTTTAAAAAGAAGGCTAAAGAGCAAAAAAGATTAGCGGATGTAAGGAATATAAGACAACAAGATATTAAGGAGGAAAAAAATGAAGCAAGAAAGTAATAGGATGAGCAATGCCTTTGGAATATTGCAACGAGTAGGAAAAGCTTTTATGCTTCCTATTGCATTATTGCCTGCCGCAGGTATTTTACTAGGTGTAGGTGGTGCATTACTTAATGTAGCGGCTTTAGAAAATCCACCTGCTATTTATGAGGGGTTAATTTCTTTTATTAATCTACGTGGTGTAACAGTTGCCTTAACCGTTATGAGAAATGTAGGAGATATTGTATTTGGAAATTTGCCATTGCTGTTTGCTATAGGAATAGCGGTAGGCTTAGCTAATTCAGATAAGGGAACAGCGGCATTAGCAGGGGCAGTTGGTTTCATTATCATGCACACAGCTATTTCAACGATGCTAGGACTAGGTGTTACGCCTTTAGGTATATTAACACCCGATCATACACCAGCGCAGTATAGCTCTTATGTAAGTACAACTTTGGGTATTTTTACACTTAACCTCTCGGTATTTGGTGGTATGATTGCAGGTATTATAGCCTCCATTTTGCACAATCGCTATCATAAAATTCAACTGCCACAAGTCCTAGGCTTCTTTGGAGGATCACGTTTTGTACCTATTGTGACTGCAGTAGTTATGCTTGTTGTGGGGGTTATTTTATCCTTTATATGGCCAGTTGTACAAAATGGTATAGCTGTTATTGCTAAATGGGTTAATGAATTAGGAGCACTAGGAACCTTCCTTTACGGAACCATTGAAAGAGGTCTAATTCCAGTAGGACTTCACCATGTTTTTTACACACCATTTTGGTATACAGCCTTTGTAGAAGGAACAGTCTTCCTACCAAATGGTGCAACAACTATTGTAGATGGTGCTAACACAGCTTATTTTGCACAGCTTTCTAATATGTCGGCTTTAGTAGGAGCGGATGCAGCCACTATGGCACAAGTCGTTCAAGGAACAACACGCTTTATGGCCGGTAAATTCCCATTTATGATTTTTGGGTTAGGTGGAGCGGCACTAGCTATGTACAAGAATGCTAGGCCGGAAAAGAAAGCTTATGTCGGAGGACTTCTGGCATCAGCAGCTTTAACAGCAGCCGTTACAGGTATTACAGAACCTATTGAATTTACTTTTTTATTCGTAGCGCCAATTTTATATGCAATTCACTCAGTCATTGCAGGATTATCCTATATGATTATGGACCTTTTAAATGTATTTGTTGGGATGACTTTCTCGGGAGGATTAATAGACTTTGCTCTTTTTGGATTACTTCCAGCAGGAGCAGGAGTACCTACAAGGTGGTATTACATCATAGTAGTAGGTATTGTATTCTTTGCAATATATTATTTGGTTTTTGACTTCTTTATTAGAAGGCTTAATCTAAAAACACCTGGGCGAGAAGATGAAGATGATGGCGTTACCGAAGACAGTAAAGGTGCAGCAAAAGGCATTGTATTAGCTGCTAGAGTTTTAGCAGCATTAGGTGGTCAGCAAAATATCAAAAATATAGATGCCTGTATTACTAGACTTCGTGTTGGGCTTCATAATAAAAATGAAGTTGATAAAGAGGCTTTAAAAGCTTTAGGAGCTACAGGCGTACTAGAAGTAGGGGACAATGTACAAGCTATTTTTGGTGGACGATCAGATAATATTAAGAATGACATTTTAGATATTATGGAAGGCCGTGTTAAACCAGAAGATATTGATATCGCCATGGGAAGTGTACAAGAAGAAATATCAAAGAGCCAGCCAGTTAAGTCTGCAAGTTTTGAGATGACCAAGGGTGATGGACATGGTAAGATGGTTGAGAGTTTACTCATACCTATGAAGGGAGAGCTCCTTACTTTAAAAGAAATTCCAGACCCTGTATTCTCTGAAGGAATGATGGGACAAGGCTTTGCTATTAAGCCAACGGAAGGTAAGCTTTATGCACCTATAGATGGAACCATTCTTACGGTATTCCCAAGTAAGCATGCCATCGTTATTCAAACTAAAAAGGGACATGAAGTGCTGATGCACTTTGGGCTGGATACAATCTTGCTTAAGGGTGAAGGCTTTACAACTCATGTAGAAGAGGGACAAGAAGTTAAAGCAGGAGATTTACTGCTTACAGTAGATATCGATGCAATTGTGGATAAGGTGCCATCACTGATTACACCAATTGTATTTCCGAATTTAAAAGATGATGAAAAGATAAGTTTATCAGAAATTGGTCCTGTAGATGCTAAGATGAAGGGCAGAGTAGTTATTGAGAAGTAGCAGCATAGAGACTTTATAGATTTAAAAAAGGTAGCATATTATGAATAATAAGCTACCTTTTTTGTTATTTTTTTCTATGCATCAACTTATAAAAGTTAATATTAGTATTGAATATTTTGAATTGAATAAATTGTATTGAAATTTATAGAATATAAATTATAATATAGGTGGAGATGAAATAAAATAGAGCAAGTAAATTAAGAAAAGGGAAGATGCAATGAAGAAGATAATGAAGGTATTTGTGTTAATAATGGGGATTATCGTATTGACAATGCCGGCTTACTGTGAGGAAGTTTCAACCCAACTACCGCCAATCAAACTTACTTGGTATTTTGTTGGTAATGGGCAAGAAAAGGATACAGCATTGGTCGAAACAGCTATTAATGAGTATATTGCTAAAAATACAACGCTTAATTGTAGCATTAAGCTTAGATGTTATGACTGGACGAACTATGATAAAAAAATGCAACAGATGATAAACTCTGCAGAAGAATTTGATATTTGTTTTACTAGTAATTGGAGCAATAATTATTATATTCGTGCATCACAAGGTGCTTTTATATCTCTTGATAGCTTATTGCCTACCTATGCACCTAAAACTACTATTTTATTAGGAGAAGATTATTTAAAAGGAACCTATGTTAATGGCAGTTGCTATGCCATTCCTAGTAATAAAGAGAAGGCCACTCAGTATGGGCTATTAATTCGAAAGGATCTAGTTCAGAAATACAATATGGATTCATCAAAGGTAAAAAAATTAGAAGATATGGAGCCCTTTTTTGAAATAATAAAAAAGAAGGAACCTTCAATGTATGTTTTAGACCCGAGGTCAGTAGAAGCTCCTTCTGAGATGTTAAATATGAGAAGCTTAGGCTGTGAAGTAACTAGCCAAACAAGTACATGGATTGGTGGAGTTTATTACGATACAAAGGATTATAAGGTAATTAATCAATTAGAAACACCGGAAATGATAGCTTATATGAAATTAATGCAAAGTTATGTGCAAAAAGGTTTTATAAGTAAAGAAGTAGCTGAAGGAGGAAATTATGTTATAGACGAAATGTATGGAAAAATCTTTTGTAGCCTAACTGAGTTATATCCAGGCAAAGCATATTACGCAGAGGCTAGAAGTGGGTATGAATACATTTCTATTCCCCTAACTAAAGCTGTTATGAGTACAAAGAATTCTACAGGTGCTATGCAAGCGATTTCTGCCACCTCTAATAATCCTGAAAGAGCACTGATGTTCTTGGAATTGGTTAATACCGATAAAGCATTAAATAATCTTCTAAACTTTGGTATAGAAGGTAAACATTATATTAAGGTCAAGGGCAAGACAAATATTATTCAAGCTGGGGAAGAGGAGAGAGCGTATAATCCAGGTCTTGGTTGGGCTTTTGGGAATCAGATGTTAAATTATGCTTTTAATGAAAGGGAAAACCAGTTTATAAATGAGATGCAAAGCTTTAATGAACAAGCACAAATAGATAAAACCATTGGTTTTGTTTTTAATCCAGATCCAGTTTATACTCAAATTGAAAACTGTAATTTAATATGGGAAAAACAGGTGCGCCCTATACTACTGGGAGCTGGAGATGTCACAACGGATTTACCAAGGGCAAAAAAAGCGCTTAAGGCAGCAGGAGTAGATGATATTATATCTGAGATGCAAAAGCAGTTAAATGCTTGGAAAATGAAGAATAAGATAAATAACTAATGCAATTACATAAATACTTTCAAGGTTATTGAGAAATAAAGAGGATATAAAAAACAGGATAAACTCCATGATGGAGTGTCCTGTTTTTTTGAGTATCAAATTGAATTTTGAATAATAACGATTAAGCGAAATTGCCACTAGGTAGTCTAGCTAAGTAACTTACCTTTAGCTCCTATCTCCATTTACCAAGAAACTCTATACGTTATTATATGGGTGCTGGTTTCCGGCTTGCAAGCGTTGGATTTGCAATAAAATACAACAACTTAAGTTCTTTTAATGAATCTAAGTGTGGGATATACTATTTATAAAATTTGGGAAACAATGTTTTGCTTATGGGGGAGGTTCATATGCGGAAGGTGATTTGTTGTTTTATGATGTGCCTATTATTTACTGGATGTAGTGCTATTGCTGAATGGAATAGACATCATCCTGATAGTGGAGAAAGTACAGAAAAAAACGTTTCTAGGACATTTCTCTATATGGGAGATGATAGTTTCTGTGGTCTATATGATGAGAAGGAAGTTGAGCGCTATAGCATTTTTAAGTGCAGAGATAGTGAGATTGATAAATATGATTTAAAAGAAGGAGATATTGTAGAGATACGGGGGGATATTTCTGTTTTATGGGGAGTCGGTACTGAATGGTTTATTGATAAAATTCGAAAGTTGAAGGTACTTAACTACGATGAGGTTACTGAAAGTAAGACACCTATAGTGCAAAGGCTATCAAATGAAATTTTTGCACCTTCTTATTTATTTGAAGATGGTGGAGAAAATTGGTATTACATTATTAATGAAGATACAAATGACTATATTAATATTTATGGAAGTTGGGTGGAGGGAGAATGGGGGCATAACATTGTAGAAAATGGAGACTTCATAGGACACTATTCTACTAAGAAGAATATTTACCTAGATGACCAGGTTCATATTTGTTTTGTACCTGATGATATGAGCGAAGCAGAAATCATAGAGTGCATTAAGCAAAAAGATTTTTCTAATATGTTTTATTTGGGTAAATCTGATACTATTGACATATATGCTGAAGTAAGGGATCTAAGTCCTATTCTTTCAAATAGATGTACAACAAAATTTCCTGTAAGAATAAATGATATTTGTTCTTACGAAGACTTTTTAGCAACATATGAAGGAGATATCCTTCCTCAACTTAGTAAGCAGGAAGTCAATATGCTAAAGGGAGAAGGTAATATTTTGGTGGTTGAAGTTGTGGAGAAAAGTCAATTTTATGATAAAGGGAATATATTACTTCTTGCAATCGCTGGGGACTTAAGTCATATTGCCAAAAATAAAGTCTACAATTTAATGCTTTCAGAGGATTCTTACTTTAAATTCGTTGATCCTTATCGCTATCCTATTTTTGATATTCATAAAGATGATATAACGTATTCTTACTTTATATATAAATAAGTGGTATTTAAATTAACACTTTTATTTTCATAAAGGTATATACATGGTAATATAGATAATACAAAATGATTGGAGGAAGTCAATGAGTTTTTTAGGTAATATCATTTGGTTTATATTCGGTGGATTTATTATGGGGATGAGTTGGCTTGGAATAGGCCTTTTATGGTGCATCACGTTAGTGGGTATTCCTGTAGGTGTACAGTGCTTTAAGTTAGCAGGTTTAGCTTTTTTCCCATTTGGAAAAGAAGTAACTTATGGTGGGGGCGTAGGTTCGCTTCTATGTAATGTTATATGGATTATTTTTGGTGGTATTCCATTGGCTATTGAAGCTACTATTATTGGAGTTGTTTTTTGCATTACCATTATTGGAATTCCATTCGGGCTTCAATCTTTTAAAATTGCAAAATTAGCCCTTATGCCATTTGGTGCAAGAGTCGATTAAGAGTTAACAAAAATCTATTGTGTTTAAAAGACATAATAGATTTTTTTTGTTTATTCCTCCAGTATGAACGTGTTTGATTATAATAAAGGGATAATGATTAGAAAAAGATTAATAGGAGTGAAACTAATTTGGAATAAGATAGACTATAAATAGAAATTTATTGAGCGTTTATAAGGCATGCTGCTGGGCGGAAATGAGAGGATAAGGGCTACCTTCCGAAATTCCGCTCCGTATTTTTTGAAGCACTAAGGCTCACTTTTTTGATGAACGTGCGAAAACTCCTTTCAGTCAAACACTCGCACTAAAACCCATCAAAAAAGTTCGCCAAGTGCTTCTAAAAAATACTACGAAGTCATTCCTCCAGGCAGCCCTTATCCTCTCATTTCTTACAAGCATCATTGATCTCATAAACGTTCAAGACCCTAAACGAGAAGTGCAGAAAAGAGATAATAACAATAGCAAAACAGACTTATAGGAAGCTTGATACGTTATTGCTCTGAACGCTTGCCCGCTGGCTTCTTATAACAATAACGCATAAAGTGACTTTTAGTATGTGTTTGCTAGGAAGTAGCTAAGGAGGGAGAAAAATTGGCTTACTGAAAGCTACCTTGGAGGTGAACTTAGAAACTCTTAACGAAATAGCCCTTATGGGTGTTAGGCTGAGTGTCTGAGCGTTAGCGAGTTTTCAGCCGTTCATAAGGGCTATGAGTTTAGAGTTTCTTAGTGAGCCGAGACAGTAGCTGGAAGTAAGACAATTTCTCGGACTTCTTAGCGGCTCCTAACTTTATGCCGTTATTTTTCAAATTTCAATTGAGTGAAGGCTTTCAAATAGAATTATTATGAAAGGAAGCAAAGAGATGATTACAACTAAACGATTACAATTAGTACCAATAGAAATAAAATATGCTAAAGACCTATTAGCTCTGTGGAGTGACTATGAAGTTGTAAAATATACTTATAATCCTTGGTGTAAGACAATAGAGGATTGCGAGGCACGTATCGAGCATATCCAGAAGTTTATAGATCCACTACATATGAATAACTGGGTTATTCTTCATCATAATGAGTTGATAGGGGTAGCGGGGGTGCCTACTGTTAGTGATGAAAAAGGGGAGTATGGACTTTATTATCAGCTTTGTCAGAACCACTGGGGAAAAGGATTCGGATTTGAAGTAGCAAAGGCTTTGGTAGATGAGTTATTTGAGAATACGAAGGCTATAGTTATTTTGGCTGATGCTGTAACAGTTAATCCTGCTAGCATGAGAATCTTAGAAAAAGTGGGTATGAAACAAACCCATTTGGAAGAAAAGAGCTTTCAAAGAGAAGAATTAGTAGGAGACCTTATGCATTATCAACTTACTAGAGAAGAATGGGAAGAAAGCAAGTTGTATCAACTGTAAAACGCAACTAAAAAATATTTAATCAGTAAATTGATTTAAATTTAGAATATTTAATAAAATATCCTTGATAAAAATAATAACAAATGTTACTATTATAAAAATAGATACATTTGTTATTATTTTTGGAGGACGATATGGATAAACAAGTGAAACTTTCAGAAGCAGAGTGGTACATTATGAATGTATTATGGGAGAATCAAAAGTTAGAGAAGGATGCACTAGAGTTAAAGCAAATTACAAAAGAACTTAAGGAACAAACAGGTTGGAGTAGTGGTACAGTTCGTACCATGTTACTTAGGTTAATTGATAAGGGGGCTGTATCTGTAGACCAGACAACAGGTGTTTATAAATATAGTACACTGATTGATAAGGAAAGGTGTGTACAAGAGGAGGCAAGTTCTTTTTTAGAGAGAATCTACCAGGGGTCTATTAGTCAATTTGTAGCTTGTTTTGCAAAGGAAGGAAAGATTTCAAAGGAGGAAAGAGAGGAAATTCTACAACTAATTAATCAAATGAAGGAGGAAGAATAGATGGAAATAGCTATACTTAGCCAGTGGCTTGTAAGTGTGTTTGTGATGAGTACTGTAACGGCTGCAGTTATTATACTTGCCCGGATACTTATAGGGAAAAATCTTTCTCCGAAGTTAAAGTATTATTTATGGGGTATTTTTTTACTGCGATTAATAATGGTGCAGTTTCCTGAAAGCTCCTTAAGTATATTTAATTTATTGGGGAATGAGGCTTCTTCTATTTATTTGCAAGGTAAAGAAGAGAAAGCACTAGTAGAAGAGGGAATGCAGCTGACAACAATGACGGGGCAAATGAAAGACGAAATGGGTTCATCAACAAATAATCCAGTAACCCATGATCAAGGTCCATTATTTCCGGATAAAGATAATTCAAATAATAGTAAAGATAAATTAGCTGATGGTAAAGCTACATCAACCTATGATTTAGAAGCACTAAGTGATGTATTCTTTCATATAAGTGACCTTTCTAAGGCTTTTGAACAAGATGAAAACCAACTGGTAGCTGTAAATGCCCCCCAAGAAAGAAACTCAAAGATAGTTATAGTTATTTATGTACTAGGTTGTATTCTATGTTTTGCATACATGCTAATGGGCTACATAAGCTTTTGCTATAAGAGTAGGCGACTATTACCTATAAGTGATGAAAAGCTTCTAATGTTAGTAGAGCAAATTAAAAAGGATTTACATATTAAAAAGAAGATAGCCTTGGTATATGGAGAAAATACTTGTATAGCAGGCATTTTTAAACCAATTCTGATTCTTAAGGCAGGTTATAGTGAGGAAGAGTACCGTGCTATTTTAACCCATGAATTGATTCACTATCGTTATGGAGACCTTTTAGTGAATTGGTGTCTTGTTTTACTTCAAGGGTTGTATTGGTTTAATCCAGTAGTTTATTTTGTTTTCAAACAAATAAGGCAGGATCAAGAAATCTTGTGTGATGTAAGGGTCTTAGAAAAGACCAATATGAGCCGTGTAAGTTATTCGGAAGTTTTATTTAAAGAGGCAACTATGATGAGGGGATCCATAGGCGCTATAGCTTTCGCAAGAAAAGAAAGTACCACTAAAAAGAGGATCGAAGTCATTGCCAAAGGTAAAAAGTTGTCAAAAGTAGGAATTGTATTAGGAGTAGGATTAGTAGTCATTATAGGAGGGATATGCTTAACTAATCCTAATACCTTAGGTGCCAATAATCAAGATACGACAAATCAGGATGCAAAGAATGGGGCTATGAAGAATCAGGATTATAATAAGCAGCAAGCAATATCAGAAGGGGCGAAAGATGCTACAAATCAACAAGAAAATAGCGATGCTCCTATAGGAAATAGCAGTCAGATAGCAAGTAAGATAGAACAATATAGAGACCCAATTGATATAGAAAACATACAAGTTGCTTCTATTAAAAACAAAGAATTAGCGAACCTAATTACTAGTTTAATAGACACTACTCGTATAGAAGTATCTTACGATTATTTTAATAATTTTGAGGCAGATTACATACCAGCTACTATTACTGAAGAAAGACATATTCAGCTTATATTAGCTTTATTAGCAAGGAGTGACACGAGTATAATCAGTGAGAAGGATATGAGTGGTAACAGCGTTAAAAATCAGCCCATTGTATTTTATCAAAAGGACGAAAAGTTAGCAGAGCTTTATATCAATTATGATACCTTATATGAACAAGGGTGGATTCAATATGGCGAGTATAGCTTTCAACTAGATGAAATGTTATTTAGATTACTAGCTGCTACAGAAGAATATAGGCCAGAAGGAAGCAGGATACCAGAAGATGTCATAGAGTTATTTGGCAAATATGGATATACACCAGCTTTTCTAATGGGAAGTAGTGAAAGGCGACTACCTAAAACGTTAGAAGTAACTAGCGCTGATGATATAGAAAATCTTTATTTTGCTCTAAGTATAGAAATGTCTAAGGCTATTGGTTTAGATTATGGAGAGCAATTAGGAGATGTAGGGGTATTAGGTAAATCTATCACAGCAGAAATTTATTACTTAGTTGAGTCTTTACCGGAATCAGATAGGCCTATATCAGATGCGAGAGGTATTGTTATAAGGCATGAAGGAAAGATAGTAGGAGCGCATATGGATGCAGGTAGACATTCGGCTGCATTTTATACCTTATCTGGAAAAAGCTTTGATGAAGTTACAAGTCTAACACCAGTAGATTATTTAGCAGAAACAGTCATGGCTGATTTTGAAAGAGGTGGCTATTCATCAGATGAAGAGCTCATCGCTACTTATTTTAAAGCTTTAGAGGATGGTGATACAAAGACTTATTTCAAAACGGTTTCCACTAACACTTGGTTAGTTATTTTGTTTACTAACATGGATAACACTACTTTATTTAATGAAGGCACAGTAAGGCAGCTAATGAATACCTTTTATAAGAAGGTGGATATTTTAGACATAAAGCTTAGCAAGGAGAACGACAAGCTTTCTAGTAATCGAACAAAAATTTATACAGTTAATTATTATATAGAAACGAATGATTCAAGTATGCTTGAGGATGGTGAATACCCAAGAATGGTTACTTTAACCAATGAAAATGGCAAGTGGTTAGTTGCAGGAGAGGGATTTTAAAAATTGAAATTTGTCTTGGCGTTTATGAGAAGTACGTCTGAGAGAAAATGAGTGGGTATGGGTGCCTTACGTTGTTCCGGTTCACATTTTTAGAAGCACTAAGTTCACTTATTTAGATGAACGGCAGAACTCACTTCGTTCAAACAGCTGCCTAAAACCCATCTAAAATGTTCACTAAGTGCTTCTAAAAAATGCTCCCAAGTCACTACTCCAGGCACCCATACTCACTCATTTTCACAAACGTTGTTGACCTCATAAACATCCAAAACAGTGAAGCAGCGTGGAAAGAAGGCGTAACGACAGTTAAAAAACACTCAGAACCAGGGCAGACGCCCATAGTAATAATGTATCAAGCTTCCCATAAGTCTGTTTTGCCAAGAAGTAGCTCTGTAAGGACGCTAGGGAGCCTTACAAGCATTATTGATCTCTTAAGCGTTCAAACCCCTAAGTGAAAAGTGCAGAAAAAAGATAATAACAAGTTTTGTTTTTTCTTGAAAACACTTAATGGAGGCCACTTTACGCGTTATTGCTGGTAGAACTGAGAGAGGGTGGCTGCCTGATGGGGTGACTTCGGAGTATTTTTAGTAGGCACTTAGCAAACGTTTTGGATGGTACTTAGCCCACGTGTTTGAGCGTAGCGAGTTTGTGGGCGTTCATCCAAAAAAGTGAGCTTAGTGCCTACTGAAAATACGGAGCGGAACCACGGCAGGTAGCCACCCTCTCTCAGTTCCGTACAAATAGCCAGTGAAGTCACCGACAAATTTCAATTTAGAATAGTGCGGAAAGTGATAAATAAAGTATTTAGGAAGCAAAGACAGGAGATTATCAATGGAATTCATATTTAAAGACCATCACCATGAAGATGCATACAACCATCTGATAGAAGAAGCGGATCTTACAGAAATAGAGTTAAAACAACCTTCAGCTTTATTACGAAGGCAGTTAGCCTTTCTTTATCTCATTGCGCTTTTTCAAGATGACTATATTCATTATGAAGGAGAGGCATTTTATGTGGAGGCTTATGAGGAGCTTTCATTAGGAGGACCAACCTATTTATTGGAAGCTTGTATGGGAGAAGGAACTTATCCTCATGAACAAATACTTTACATAGCAAAAAAAATTTTACAAGGGGATGTTACCGATATACATACTTCTTTTGAGGAATATAGTTCTTTTATTAAATGTGCTATTCATTTAGTGGGATAGAGTAGATTTAATTTAATTTAATTTATTAATAAAATATAAATACTATTGTAAAAAGCTAACTGGTTAGATAAAATATACCTAACCGGTTAGCTTTTTGTGCTTTATTAGTACTCATTTGATTTATCAGAGGAAATACATCAATACATTACTTAAAGAGCACCAGGTAAACAAAAGAATCATAGTAAAAATAAGATGATTTAGTATTAATTTGATAAGCATAACACTAGGAAAAAGAAGGGGAAGAGATAATGAATGAGAAAGACAAACAAGGGTATATATTTGGGCAGCTTTTTATACTAGCTAACAGACTACAATACTTAGGGGATCAATTTGATGAACAGATTTCCTTAAAGCAATGGGGGCTTTTAGCAGCGCTTTCTAAATTTGAGGGGGGAAGTGCTTCTATTGGTCAAGCTGCTACTTTCCTGGGAAGCTCAGGACAAAATGTTAAGAAGATGGCTGTCATTTTAGAAAGAAAAGGTTTTATTACTATTCATACAGATGAAAAGGATAGTAGAAGTGTGAAATTGACTTTAACAGAAAAAGCTATAGAACATGCCAAAAGTAGAGAGGAAAGAGAAGGGTATTTCCTAGAAAAACTTTTTCAAGGGATGGATGAGAACTTACTTGAAGTCATGTGCGTAGGTTTAAAGCAGCTAGAGGATAATATAAAGCAGATGGAAGAAGACGAGATGAAATGAGGAAAAGGGGAATGAGAATAATGATGTATGTTATTGGTATACTGTTCATTTTAGTAGGAGCAATTTTAATCTTTTTTCAATTACCTATGTCAAAAACTAAAAGTGAATTTAATCAAAAGAAGCAAGAAGCAATTAATAGGCAACAACTCATAGAAGGAAGTTTTAGTGAAGAAGATATTAAAGACTTACCAGAGCCTCTTCAGCGCTACTTTCGTTATTGTGGTTTCATAGGGATGAAGAAACCTACTTATATGCAAGTTACTTATAAGGATGTAGACTTTATTCAAGGGGGTAAACCTCTCAAGATGGATTATATGCACTATAATTTTACTACGCAGCCAGAGAGAGTAGCATTTATTGATGCTTCAGTAATGGGGATTCCTTTTCAGGGATTAGACAATTATTTAGAAGGAGATGGTGGTATGAAAGGTGTTATTGCAAAAACAATTAATTTGTTTGATGTAAAAGGAGAAGGAATGAATGCAGCAGGGCTTGTAACTTGTCTAGCCGAAGGGCTTTTATTACCTAGTTTTATTTTACAGGACTATGTAACCTGGGAAAGTATTGATAATAACCATGTAAAAGCAACTTTAGACTATTATGGCCTAAAGGTAAGTGGTATTTTTACTTTTGATGAATCGGGGGCATTTATTTCTTTTTACACATCAGATAGAATGATGGCAGATGAAACAACCGGTACAACTCAATCTGTAGACTGGGAGTGCATTGCAGAAGACTATAAGGAAATTGATGGTATCAAGTATCCTACCCGTTTAAAAGCTGTTTGGCATGAGGAACAAGGTGACTTAGTGTACTTTGATTCTAATCAATTTAAAGTGACATATTATTAAAAGAAAGCCTGTTAATCAAGGAGTTCTTTTACGATATGAAAAAAGGAAAAAAGCACTGAAAAACATTAGTTGTTAAAAGACCTTATTGATAGGACTATATATTGATACCCCACAGATATTGCATTAAGAAGACGTATGATAAGAGTCTATAAAGACACTTCTGGTAATGAAATTATAATGGATATTAATAGGCGTAAGCAAAGAGCTTACGCCTATTTTAGTGATACAATCTAACAGAGAATAGTTTTTAGTGAAGGCTTTCCTACTCAATTAATGATAAGCATTAAGTAGGAGAAGATTCTTCTACAAAAGGAGAGTGAGGCGTTGCCTCTAGAGTAGGTGCTTTGGTAATGATTAAAGTGGAGCTATTTATTAAATCAAGATTTAATCCGAGTAAACTTAAAGTAGCTCTCATAGGTATATAAAGAGAGTTGTCTATTCGAATAGGTGTAGGCGTTATGGTTTGAGGTAAATCATCAAGCATGACATAGTTGCTGTTTTCTGTAAGAATGAGTCGATGCTCATAGGTGTTTAAGGTAAGGGTATTTTTTTGAAATTCAATAGAGCCACCAATATTTCCGATTAAATCTCTTACTTTTATGTAGGTTACACCGTCTCGTTTAATAACTTTATAGGGGGTGAGGGTGAGTTTCTCAGAGTTACTAATATGCATTTCAATTTCTTCATCTTTTTTACAACAAAATTCAATTTCCTCAAGGGCTAGATTATTTGTATAACAATAGGTAGCAAGTTCGGTGCCAACATATCTTACATGCCAAGGTTCATAGATATAGCCAGTAACATCTGTCTTGTCCTTGGGATATCTAATAATAAAACCGTATAAGTGAGCATTTTGGGCTAACCATTTACCTTCTTTTGTATTACCAAAAGATTGATAAAGGCTATTAAGATCCATAGCAAGTCCAGATTGATGTTCAGATTCACCAGCTTTAGCTGAACTTCGCTGATTCTTACCATAGGTTCTAACGGCATTATTATAAAGTGTTGTTTGTCTAGCATAGCTTCTATAACCACTAATAGCTACTAAACGAATATTATCAGCTTTAGCTGCCTCGAACATTTTTTCTAAAGCAGCGGCTGCAGTAGCTTCCATATAATTTTTTTCTATATTACCAGGTGTTTGAAATTTTACGTTAGGGATAACTAGATTGTTTGGTTTATAATCTGGTGATAAAGGATGATCCTTATTTATCAGTAAATGATAAGGGTTATTCAAACCGCATTTTTCTAACTGAGGAATTGTAGCACCATGAATATTAATGGTTCCAATTAATAAAATGAAACTAAGGATATAGGCTGATTTTTTCATATGTAGAGTCTCCTTTCTTAGTCGTTATGCCGTATATTTTTATTATACGACAAAATAACATATAAATCTAAGTTTATGTGATTATAAAAATATATTGATGTGTTTAAATACTATTTTTCTATTAAAGGATGAAAAAGGTAGAAGATTTTGATAAAATATGAATAGAGGTTAGCTTAGGCTAGAAAGGGGCAAAGGAATGAAAAGTTTTAAAGAAAGAATAGATCTATTTTGGCGGCTCTTTTTAGAAGAGGAGGCTAGCTTAAGAGAAAGCCTAGAAAATGAAGAAAATTTTCAAGGAGCAAGGCAGCACATAGAAGAGCTTATAGATAATACCTTTTCCACGCGTAATTGTGAGATAGGATTTAATAAAAGTACTAATAAGTGGGAGCTCATGTTAACTCCAGAAGGTGATAAAGCTAGACTATTTGCGCTAAGCTATTGGAAGGAAGAAGTACCAAGTCAGCTATTAGAACACTGGACTTTTTATGAGATGAGAAAGCCGATGGCAAATGCCGAAAATTTTAAACTTCATATGTATGATACCGTTTTAGAGGTAAGAGATGTTTTACTTTATCCCAGTTTAGAGGAGGGAAGGGTAAATCTTAGGGTATATTCAGAGAAGTTAAATGAGTTGGATGAAGCCGAAGCTTATTTAATGCTGTATATTTTTATGCAACAGTTTATTGGCGAAGCATATGATATGGCTTATATTGGTGAGGTAGAGATAGTACCTAATCTAGAGATAGAAGAAGCATTATTGTTAACGGAACTTAAAGCATATATTGAAGATATGATTGAAGAGGGTTATGTGCCTGTATATGGCGATCTTTGTGAGGTCTTTACAGAATATGAACTTCTACCTAGTAAGGAACGTAGATGTCCCTTGAGAGAAGATATTTACGAGGGAAAGAGCGCGCTTATGGCACTTGTACATGAATATTATACCAATAAAGTAGGTGTGCTAGATGAGGGGCAGCAGCTGGGGATTACTTATGGCTTTATATTTTTTAATACAGAAAATATGTCCAAGGAAAGTGCATTAAGTGTACGTAACCGATTAGAAGATCAGCTTATAAAGGTGAGTAGGGAAAAGCATTTTGTTCGATACATTGGAGGAGCTACTGGACTCTTTAATAGTTATATCGATTGTATTGTTTATGATATGATAGAATTTACAAGCTACATGGAGCAGCTTATAGAAAAGTATGGATTTGAGCATCTTAGTTTTAAGTTGTTTAGACCAGGGGGAAAAGAAATTACTTTCTAGAAAAAGACAGATAAAGAAAGTATAAGAACGGGGGAGGCAAACATGCAGTATTTAGATTTGCCAATAAAATATGAGGGTAGAGTTAGGCTATGTTTTGATGTTATTACTAAGTTAATACCTGGTAGTGAAATCTATTTATTTGGAAACTATGCTAAGGGCTATGTAGGAGCAGAAAGTATGATTAGCCTTCTAGTACTGATTGGTATAGAAAACTCTGTTAGGGAAATTCATAGACTGCGTTGGGAAGTAGAGGAGATGGTCTATCGTATTAACGATGAGGTTTTTCAAATCGAACTGATTATTTTACCAGCACCATTATATAAAAAATATATGTCTACTTCTTCTAAACTTAAGCAAATAGAGAGAGAAAAAATAGATTTAATGGGGATGAGTTGGCGTTGACAAATGGGCATATGCACAATATAATTTAAATGTGCATATGCCCATTTAATGTGGAGATAACTTACGAAAGAAGTGATGCTATGCCGAGAATAGCCAAATGTAGACGTGTATGTGCAGAACCAAAACATAAGTTTTTTAAATCAGATACATTATTAAATGAAGAGGTCATCTTATGTGTTGAAGAACTAGAAAGTATAAGACTTACAGACTTCGAAAATCTCGATCAAGATGTAGCGGCTGAGCGAATGTCTATTTCAAGAGGAACGTTCCAGCGTATTCTCTATAGTGCTAGGCACAAGGTGGCAGAAGCACTAGTGATGGGGAAGTCTATTGCCATTGATGGTGGAAACTATGAAGTTTCTAAGAAACTATGTGAGGCTAGCAAGAGGTGTAAACACTGTTGTTTTTCTAAAAAGCAAGAAGAATAAAAGTTAATCAATCAAACAGTGAATACCCCGTATAATAACTCAATCATTATAACGACTAAAATTTTAATAGCTAATAAAAATACAATAAATGAATCTACTATTTTAAGGAGATGTTAATATGAGTGAAGGATGTACAAGTGGTAGTTGTGGAAGTTGCAGTGAAAGCTGCTCTTCTAGAAAATCAGGACCAAAAAGCCTTTTAGAAAAGCCACATCAATTAAGTAGCATTAAAAAGGTAATCGGAGTTGTAAGTGGTAAAGGTGGTGTAGGGAAATCTAGTATAACAGCTAGATTAGCTATATCTATGAATCGTAAAGGTTATCATAGTGCGGTGTTAGATGCAGATATTACAGGACCATCTATTCCAAAACTCTTTGGTATTAATCAAAAAGCTTATGCAACGGAAGAGGGCTTATATCCAGTACCTACAAAAAATGGTATTGATATTATGTCTATTAATTTATTATTAGATAAGCCAACAGATCCAGTTGTATGGAGAGGACCTGTTATAGCAGGTGCTGTTAAACAATTTTGGCAGGAAGTCATCTGGCAAGATGTTGATTATATGTTTGTAGATATGCCACCAGGAACAGGTGATGTAGCCCTTACAGTATTTCAATCTATCCCACTAGATGGCATCATCATTGTTACTTCACCACAGGATTTAGTGTCTATGATCGTAAGTAAGGCTGTGAAGATGGCACAAATGCTGAATATACCTATTATTGGTGTGGTTGAAAACTATAGTTATTTCAAATGTCCAGATTGTGATAATAAGCACTTTATTTTTGGAGAAAGCAAAATAGGGCAAGTAGCAGCAGAGCAAGGAATAGAAGTACTAGCGCAGCTACCAATAGACCCAGCTTTTGCAACGCTTTGTGACAAAGGCCAAGTAGAAGAAGTAAAAGAAGACTTAGTAAGTAGTGTAGCAGAGCGTATTGTGACATTTTGTAATAAGTAAAGTGGCGTCATTAGTTCTATAATTAACCTAGCAAAAGTGATAAATGGGAAAAAGGATATAAAAACCTAAGGTTAAAGTTAAAAGTACTTATTTAATGATAAGTATTTATAATAAAGTTTTAGGAAGGGAGATCGTTATGAAAATTGCAGTACCAACAGAAAACAATCATATTTATGGACACTTTGGTAAAGCTAAACTTTTTACAGTATATGAAGTAACAGAAAATGCATCCATCCATCAAACAGCATTAAATACTGAAGCAAGCGGCCATGGTGCCTTAGTAGCAGCTTTAAAAGAAGAAAAAGTAGATACTCTTTTATGTGGTGGCATTGGAGGTCCAGCAAAATCAGGACTTGAAAAAGAAGGCATTAAGGTTATCTCAGGTTTAAGTGGAGAAGTAGAGCAGCTAGTTTTTGATTATCTTCAAGGTAAGCTTCCTGAAAGCGGCGGAGTGACCTGCAATCACCATCATGGGGAAGAACATGATTGTAACCATCATGATGATGGACATGACTGCCATTGTCATTAATTCAAATAACTATTGAATCATAAGAAAACAGCTTAAATAGGTAATGAATGCCTTATTTAAGCTGTTTTTTGTTGCAGTATAACTAGTTAAACAGAAATTTGCCTTGGACTTCACTGGCTATTTGGGCGGAAGGGAGAGAGGGTGGCTACCTGTCGTGGTTCCGCTTCGCATTTTCAGTAGGCACTAAGCTTACTTTTTTGGATGAACGCCCACAAACTCGGTTCCCTCAAACACGTGGGCTAAGTACCATCCAAAACGTTCGCTAAGTGCCTACTGAAAATACTTCGAAGTCACCCCGTCAGGCAGCCACCCTCTCTCCCTTCTACCAGCAATAACGCGTAAAACACCTTCCTTAAGTGTTTGCCAAAGAGAAAAAGGCTCCCTTACTAGAAATGCCAAAGAGAAATAATAATAATTTATGGATTTTTATTAGGGAGTCGGCTTCCTGACTACATATATATAAGTGTAAAAACAAAATAAATAACTTCCCTCGGCATAATTACCACAGCTTCAACCTGAGGAACTGACCGGGTCAGCCAAGTCTCAATCTATTGTTATAGGTACCTCTGGACTTAAGGAAGATGTTCACTGGTGCGCTGCAAGGAAGGCGCCACTTATAAGTTGTTTTAAATGTTTTTATAACTCGCATTACCAAATAAAGTTTTAAACCAGAGTCTTAAGGTCTTAGCTTCCTAGCATAGGGTGCGCCGGCCAAGACTTTTAGGAGCTCCTCACTCATTGGTTTAGCTTTCATAGCTAGTCTTAGTAGGCACTAAGCTATAACGCATACGTGCTGAGGAGCCATCTTGCACCTTGATTAGGGCCTATTTAGCTAGTTATGAAAGTTAATTTCCAGAGTCTGGACCAAGGAAACACATCTTCGAGTATATATAGTACTTGGAGATGTGTTTTTTTTGCGTTTTTTAACTGCTATTAAAATGATTTGTCGTTACGCCTTCTTCCCAGGCTGCCTCAATGTCATGGATGTTTATGAGGTCAATAACGTTTGTGAAAATGAGGGAGAGGGTTGCCTGGAAGAGTGACTTGGGAGAATTTTTTAGAGGCACTTGGCGAACGTTTAGGATGGGTTTTAGCATGAGTGTTTGACCAGCGGGAGTTTTCGTGCGTTCATCCAAATAAGTGAGCCTAGTGCCTCTAAAAATTTGAACCGGAACTCTGGAAGGTAGCCCTCTCCCTCATTTTCCTCCAGACGTCATTCTCCATAAACACCGAGACAAATTTCTGTTTATAATAGCAGTTAAATAATGATATTGATTTTTAGAAGTAATACACGTGGTAGTAAAAATATAAAAAGATTTTTCGGGATAGTATTAAGAAATTAATGAGGCTGTAACCCTCTAGTAACAAAGAAAATGTATAATATATTTTATAATAAAGATTACTAAAAGAAGAGATAAATTAATAGGGGGAGAGTTTTATGAGGATTAGAGGGGGATTATCAAAAGTATATAGTATATTATTAATAGGTTTTTTAGGGTTAAGCTCAGTAGGAAATATTTATGGGGAAGAAGTAAAAACAATTAAGGACTATAACCAAGTTATTGAGCTAAAGGATTTTGAAGGTAAAGTAATTCTATGCTTAGATAGCGATATTGCTTTTATAGATGGAAAAGAGGTTCAAGGTGTATCATTGCTATTAGAAGATAATAGGGTGTTATTACCTCTTCGAATAATAGCAGAAGGATTAAAAGCTAAAGTAGATTGGGATAAAAAGATAGGGCAAATTGATGTCACCACGAGTAAAGCTAAGGTAACATTAAAAATAGGAAGCAAGACAATGCAAATAGGTAACAAGAATGTATCATTAGAGGTAGCTCCGTTTATTAAGAATAAAACTACTTATTTACCACTTAGGGCTATAGGTGAGGCATTAGGCGTAGAAGTCAAGTATGATCAAGCCGATAAGTTCGTTTATGTAGGAGGTGTAGTAGATGGCTATCTTAATTCAACCTTACAAGTAGCATTTGAAAAACAGAACTATAACATTATTTTTAGTCATAAGTGGTGCCTTATTGGTGAGAAAAACAACAAATTATTTTATAGAGATTTAGATAATGATAAAGGATGGATTGAACTACTAGCAAAACAAACAAAAGATAAAACAGTTAAGTATGCAAGTTTCCATGTAGGGGATGGTATTATGGGAACAGATTTAATCGTTAGGATAGTAGATAATAAACAAGCAGATTTAATAGTGAATGATGATATTTACGATTTTCAAGTACAAGATGGCTATGTATACTATATTAAAGCACATCCAATGGAAGCATTACTTAGTAATACACCAGAGATGATGCAATATTATGATGGTAATCTAATGAAGGTTTCTATTGAAGAAGCGATTAAAGCTAATCCAGAAGGTAGACAAGTTGAAGGTGAGATATTAGGAGAAAAGGGATATTTTTATGGCATAGGTATAAGTTTAGGTAGCTGGGAACAAGATGGTAAACTTTATCCTATGGGGTTTGAACTTAATGAAGGAGGAACAGGTTATTTAGTAGATTGGGAAGTAAAACCAGATGGTATTTATGCTATAGGTGTAGATGTGACATCAGAACATGGGGATCAAACCCAAGGAAAATACAAAGTAGCACTTACAGGCAATACTCACGAGAAACTTCAATAAAACCCTTTGCCAACAAATTAGTATGAGTAACCTCTAAACATGAACTACAGTAAAGTAGCATATAATGAAGAAGAAAGAGAACCATCTCAGTTAGGAGGAGCCTATGAAAGTTGCTATAACTACTGATGGAAGAAGTGTATCAAAACAATTTGCAAGCACCAAGGGTCTTGAAATTTTTGATGTACAAAAGGGAAAAGCTACAAGCAAGATGTTAGTTGATGCCTCTGCAGGAGGAGGCTACGAAGGTCTAGTATATATTTTGCAGAATGAAGAAGTAGAAGTTGTATTATGCGGGGAAATCAAGGCGAATGAAAGAAAAGAATTAGAAGATTACGGGCTTCAAGTCTTTCCAGGAGCTAAAGGAAGCACAACTAGTATTTTAAATGCGTACTTAAGAAGTCTAAGACAAAGTAATGTCAACAGTCACAATAAATAGCGCATAAAAAATAATAAAAGTAAAAGACTAAGAGGAATAAAAAGTATCCTCTTAGTCTTTTGCTTTTTATAAAGGTATTCAATTTTTGCTAAGCCAATTTATAGAGTGCTGTTGTTACGCTTGCAATCAGTAATTTGCTTATTACTTGGAGCAAGCGTATAATAATATGTTGAAAATAATCAATATAGAATCAATACATAATATTTAAGATTAGTTTGGAGGCGAATGTGTTGAATGCAATGATGGGAATAGGTATAGCGATTATTTGTGGGTATTTTATAGGGAAATTGATTAATAAGTTAAAAATCCCTTCGGTTGCAGGCTATGTTATAGCAGGCTTATTATTAGGACAATCATTTCTAGGGGTATTTAATGAAGCATTTATTGAAGCCACTAGCAGTATAAGTGATTTAGCTCTGGGACTTATTGCTTTTAGCATAGGCGGAGAATTATTAGCAAGTGAGCTTAAAAAGATTGGTATTAAAGTATTTATAATAGCTTTTTTTGAAGCCTTTTTTGCATTTGTCTGTGTAACAGGAGCAATGCTATTATTAAAGCAACCGATGGAGACGGCATTACTACTTGGAGCGGTTGCATCAGCTACAGCACCAGCAGCAACAGTTATGGTCATCAATGAACTAGGAGCTAAAGGACCTTTAAGCAAGACGTTAATAGCTGTAGTTGCAATAGATGATGCAATTTGTTTAATGATTTATGCAGTAGCATCATCTATTGCAAAGGTACTTATAACAAATACGCAAAATGTAGAATGGTCACATGTTATAATCAGTCCATTAATTGAAATTGGTGGTTCTATCATACTAGGTATGGTTATTGGTGCTATAGTAGTGGTTATTTTAAGTAAAGTATCTTTTACAAGAGAAATACTAACAGTTGTCATAGCTGCCATTTTATTAACACTAGGAATAGCGACTAAATTAGGTTTATCAGCTCTATTATGTAATATGAGTCTAGGCATAATGGTAGCCAATCTTAGTTCTAATAAAGCAAAAGCATTTGCAACGATTGAAGCTATCACGCCACCTATATATACAGCATTTTTTGTATTAGCAGGTGCCAGACTTCAAATAAGTTTGTTAGGACAAATAGGAGTGATAGGTGTAGTATATACAATTGCTAGAATTGTAGGGAAGGTAAGCGGAGCATCTTGTGGGGCAATCATTACGGGAGCAGAGCCAAGTGTCAAGAAATATATAGGCCTAGGATTACTTTCTCAAATTGGAGTGGCAGTTGGACTAGCTATCGTTATTAGTCATGAGTTTGCAGGCACAGAAATAGGCAATTTAGTAATAACTATATTATTAGCTACTACTATTATTACTGAAATTATAGGGCCACTATGTACGAGATATGCCATTATTAAAGCGGGCGAGGATGGGAAAGTAGGTTTACAAGAAGAGTAGGATTAAAAACAAATAGGAGGGATGCTGGATGTATGTATTATTTATTATTCTTAATGAAATAGAGTATTTAGCTGAGATTATTAAAAAGATGAAAGAAGCAGGCGTAAGGGGGGCAACAGTTATTGAAGGTACTAGTGCAAGTGAAATCGTAGATAATGATTTATATACGGCTTCATTTTTAGCAAGTCTAGTAAATGCATATGAAAGAAGAAATAAAGCTAGTAGAGTGATATTTTCATTAATTGAACGTGAAGAGCAGGTTCAAAGAGCAATGGAAGAGGTGCAAAAAATATTAGAAGGGGAAGCCAAGAAATCACCTCTAGGTATGATGTTTGTATTGCCAGTAGCTCATATGCAAGGGGGAGAGCTAGGAAGGCATATTGAGAGCAGAGATAAAAAGAGAAAATTAGAGGAAAAGAACGCATCGAAATCAGAATAAGAGGGAAGGAGGCTAATATATGTATTTGATGATTACAGTTATTAGTAATATAGATAAACTTAAACCAACGCTGAAGGCATTAAAGAGTGTGGGTACCAAAAGCAATGTAGCAATAGATGCCATAGGTACAAATAATATTGAGAATAGCTATCTTGCCTCTCAATCAGCAATAGAATCAGCATTATTATCTATTAGTCAAGTGGCTCAATATAGAAAAGTTATTTTATCTATTATCCCTGATGAAGAGATATTTCTTAAGGCTACCGATGCGGTTCGGAAAGTACTAGGCAATGATTTAAAAAAACCTAATACAGGCATTATGTTTACAATACCACTTAATGCATTATATATGAAAGATGTTGGTCAATATATAAATTTCACTACAAATTCTAACGAAGTGTTATAGAAAAATTTAATATATCTATATAATATAAAAAAAGAGTATGCATGTAAGAAAATACGGACGCATACTCTTTTTTTTATAAAGACAGTGAAGTCAATCGTGATTAAGAAAAATGCAGAGAAGTAAAATACAAATTATAAATAATTTATTAATAAATTTAAATAGATTTGAAATGTGATATATTTTAAACATGAAGTTATAAATATATCACATTTGGAGGGAGTATGAGAAATAAACCCATTAATAAATTAGGATTCGTGTCATTACTGGCGTTATTAGGGATTGGGGGGATTATAACAGAGAGTAAAGGAATGCTAAGCTTTTTTTACTATATAGTTTATATACGTTATTTTTTTGTAGTACCAGATGAATTATTTCTAAAAAATGTTTCTAAGGCGGCTAGCATAGGTTTTTTTGGCGGTATTTTTGCTACTGGTATAGCTGTAGCAATTCATATGATTATCCCACAGTTCCTATCATCTAATTTAGTGTTAGGAAGCTGCTTTATCGCAGGGACCGTTTGTTTTACTGTCATGTTACTTATACTTGAAATAAGAGAACAGGTGGATTAAATAATGGCTATGAAAACACACTTAAAAGAATATAGAGCTAGATATAGTATAAAACAAGAAGAGTTAGCAAGTCTTGTAGGGGTAAGAAGGGAAACTATTGTTAATTTAGAAAACGGACGTTATAATCCTTCTCTCAAGTTAGCTATGGATATTGCTAAAGTATTTGATTGTATGGTAGAAGACCTATTTGAATTTATGGAATAAGGGAGGTTAGTAATGAGTAACATAGTGAGGTTATGTAGTAGGCTGAAATATATAGGTCTTATAGGATTGCCTATATTCATTTCTGATGCCATAATATTTAAATTACTATGGTTATTTTGGTTATTTACTTTAGTAGAGGTTTTTTATGACCGGGCTATTTATTGGCAGTCAATAAAACAATTAGTTGGAATTCCATATGTATATATAACGCATCATTTTAAGCTACCTGACCCCGTAAATACTTCGTTAACAATGCAATACATACTACCATTTAAAGAAGATTGGGTAGCTGTGAATGGAGGAATGGAAAAATCACTTTCTCATTCATGGGGAATAGTAACTCAGCGCTATGCATATGACTTTTTAATGCTAGATGATAAAGGAAATAGTTTTGAAGGTGAAAAAACACAGTTACATAGCTACTATTGTTATGAAAAGGAAATTATTGCACCAGCAGATGGCGTTGTAGTAGAAATAGGAGATAAGCGCAGAGAGAGCAAAATATTTGGAAATGGGCAGGTAGATATTGGTGTAAAGGATATAAGAGGAAATTATATTATTATTAAGCATGGGACAAAAGAATACAGTTTATTAGGACACTTAATTCCAGGAAGCATCAAGGTTCAAGAGGGAGAAAGGGTAAAGGCAGGGCAAGAACTTGCTAGATGCGGGAATTCTGGAAATTCTTCAGAGCCACATCTTCACTTTCAACTACAAGATGGAAAAAGCTTCTTTTTTTCAGCAGGTTTACCTATTACATTTAATCATATTGAAAATATACCTTGTGAAGCCTATGAGAAATATGATTCACGTCAAATAGTACAAAAGAGCCAATTATATAAATCAGGAAACATTAGGCGAGGACAGAGAGTAAAGAATAAGAAGGTATAGATTTAGAAAACCTAGTAAATAGTATGGAGAGTTTCTGTGTGAAACATGAGAATGAGATGATAAAAAGGGACGAAGAATTGATAGGCAATTCTTCGTCCCTTTTTGTGTAAGGATAATAATATGGGGGTTAGAAATTATGCCCGTTCCAGCCCCAGTGGTTAACAAATTCATATTTAACATAAATTGCATTCTGAGGAATACCTAGTTCTTTTTCATAAAGGGCACAAATTTTAGCGGTTACTTGTTCTAATGCTGCATCAGAGGTAGAGCCAAAGATTTTTACTTCTACGAAAGCACCTTTATCAAGTTTTTTTCCGCTAAAGAAAAGAGAATATTCATCATCAAAGCCCACCATAAGGAAGTTTTCGCTTTTTCCTGGAATAGTACTGATGATTTGTCCGAGTGCAGTCTTGAGTGTTTCCTTTTTCTCTTCTGATAACGTTAACGTGATTTTTGAATCAATATAGGGCATAAACTCATCCTTTCTACAAATAAATAGAATTATAACATAGAAATATTATACCAAAAGATAGAAGTAAAATCCCTTATTTTCCTTATAGTTAAAGTAAAAACTAACTGATTTTAGAATTATTTCATAAAAACCAAAGAAAAAATGAAAAAAATCATTGACGTACGTAAGGAAGTGGTGTATTATTAAACAAGTCAGTGGCGAACAGTTGCTGAGAGCAAATGAACTTTGAAAACAAAATAGTAACTATAAACCAGTCGATTCATTACGTCTCTAATAAGAGATGAGAATCAGTACAACTTGTACTAAGTAAAATAGTCAGTAGTAGAAATACTACACGGACAAACTTTTTTATGAGAGTTTGATCCTGGCTCAGGATGAACGCTGGCGGCGTGCTTAACACATGCAAGTCGAACGAAGTGATAGGAGCTTGCTCCTAGAACTTAGTGGCGGACGGGTGAGTAACGCGTGGGTAACCTGCCCTATGCAGGGGGATAACGTTTGGAAACGAACGCTAATACCGCATAAACTATCGGTAATCGCATGATTATTATAGTAAAGATTTATCGGCATAGGATGGACCCGCGTTGGATTAGCTAGTTGGTGAGATAACAGCCCACCAAGGCGACGATCCATAGCCGGCCTGAGAGGGTGAACGGCCACATTGGGACTGAGACACGGCCCAAACTCCTACGGGAGGCAGCAGTGGGGAATATTGCACAATGGGCGCAAGCCTGATGCAGCGACGCCGCGTGAAGGAAGAAGGTCTTCGGATTGTAAACTTCTATCAGCAGGGAAGAAAAAATGACGGTACCTGACTAAGAAGCTCCGGCTAACTACGTGCCAGCAGCCGCGGTAATACGTAGGGAGCGAGCGTTATCCGGATTTACTGGGTGTAAAGGGTGCGTAGGCGGTTTGTTAAGTCAGAAGTGAAATTTAGGGGCTCAACCTCTAAGCTGCTTCTGAAACTGATGAACTAGAGTGTGGGAGAGGAAAGTGGAATTCCGAGTGTAGCGGTGAAATGCGTAGAGATTCGGAGGAACACCAGTAGCGAAGGCGGCTTTCTGGACCATAACTGACGCTGAGGCACGAAAGCGTGGGGAGCAAACAGGATTAGATACCCTGGTAGTCCACGCTGTAAACGATGAATGCTAGGTGTCGGGGCTTACGGGTCTCGGTGCCGAAGTTAACACATTAAGCATTCCACCTGGGAAGTACGATCGCAAGATTGAAACTCAAAGGAATTGACGGGGACCCGCACAAGCGGTGGAGCATGTGGTTTAATTCGAAGCAACGCGAAGAACCTTACCTAAACTTGACATCCCGATGACCGAAGGGTAATGCCTTCTTTCCTAGCTTGCTAGGACATTGGTGACAGGTGGTGCATGGTTGTCGTCAGCTCGTGTCGTGAGATGTTGGGTTAAGTCCCGCAACGAGCGCAACCCCTATCTTTAGTAGCCAGCATTGAGTTGGGCACTCTAGAGAGACTGCCAGGGATAACTTGGAGGAAGGTGGGGATGACGTCAAATCATCATGCCCCTTATGTTTAGGGCTACACACGTGCTACAATGGCTGCTACAAAGGGAAGCGATCTCGCGAGAGTCAGCAAACCTCAAAAAAGCAGTCCCAGTTCGGATTGTAGTCTGCAACTCGACTACATGAAGTTGGAATCGCTAGTAATCGCGAATCAGAATGTCGCGGTGAATACGTTCCCGGGTCTTGTACACACCGCCCGTCACACCATGGGAGTTGGGGGGGCCCAACGCCGGTGACCCAACCCTTCGGGGAGGGAGCCGTCTAAGGCAAAACCAATAACTGGGGTGAAGTCGTAACAAGGTAGCCGTATCGGAAGGTGCGGCTGGATCACCTCCTTTCTAAGGAATAAGAATTGCTGGTTTAATAGTTACTGTTTTGTTTTGAGAGTTCATCGCTAGATGTAACTATCAAAGCACCGAACCGAAGTGAAACAGTGATGAGGTGTTTTGATACAACGGAAATATGATACATGAAAATAAACCTTTCAAAACATTGAGCCAAGGCGAAATGAGTTGGAAGGTATTTTTGTGTATATAGAATGAAATAAAGAGACAGCTTCAAAGTTCTCATTCCATTTTCATATCAGATTTTTGAAATTTTATCCTATCCTTATTTGTAGGAATACCATTTACTACTATTTTCCACGCTCCATCTTGAAATACTTCATATTGTTCAAAAGCACAGGGTAATCCATTTGCAGTAGCTATGTCGCTACTATCCATAAGCTGAAAATGCAAATGTGGAGCAAAGGAATTGCCTGAATGGCCTACTCTGCCAATAACTTCACCTTTTTTTACACTCTGACCAACTGAAACTTGAATAGATCCTGTTTGAAGATGGACAAGTGCAGCATATACATTGTCGCCACATTCTATAATGATGTAGTTGCCAGCAACTGATTGTACATCATCTTTTTCCGGATTGAAATAATGAGCATTTTTATATGCGTTAGACATATCTGAGAGCAAATTCGTTCTTGCTTGTTCTTCATAACCGTCCTTCGCTTGGATGACAATCCCGTTGCAAGGTGCATATACTTCTTGCCCCCAACAATAATATTCATTTAAGGGAACCCCAAAAAGAAGATAATGCGGCAAACTAACGCGGTAGGCGGGCCAGCCCTTTCTATCCCAATCGACTTGTATAAAGTCATAAGCATATCTTGTTCCTAATTGGTTTGTGCCATGACTCGGAATTTTTGTCCCTGGAGTATTAGGAGAAAGCCATTCTCCCCTCAAAGGAAACGCTACAATTATTGGCTCGCGTGCTTCTATCATTTCAGCCCTCCTATTAACACATTCTTTACCTATATTAGTAAAATTGACTTCTATTATACACTCATTTACCTACAAGGTAAACAGAAAGGACGCGCTACGCCATGATATATTTATATTCCTTGCTGATCTCGCCGGACGGGAGTATAATACCCTTGTCTAAAAGTACGTTTTTTATATTTACAAGAACTTATAAGAAGATTTTCGTCTATCAAATCAATAAAAAATAATAAAAGTAATTAATTATTGTAGGATAGATAAGTCAATACTTAGTATAAATCGAAGGAGGGGAAAGAAATGTATCAAAATGAAGAATCAAAGTTAGTTACAATATATAAGGATGCTAAATTAAGGGCAGAGAAACACTTGATGTTACTTAGAAATGCTAAACAAGATGAAATAATTGAGTCCGATAGGATTTTACAATACCTGCAAGAAACTATAGATTGCTTGAAAATTTGTATAGAAGCTCTAGGTGAAAAATCGGAAACTAAGATGCAATATGCAAGGTACAAGGATGAACTAGGGGAATTAGGCGAAGAAATTATTAAATTAACCAAACCAAATAGATGGTAGCTTCAGAGGCTAGTTACATAAGCATGCGGGCTTACTAGCTACTAACTGAGAATGGGTTACTTAAAAGTGCCTTATTGTATTTTAATAAGAAATTTGGTATCTTAAATGAGAAGAGATTTCAAAATTATACAGAGTACTAGGTTTAAATAAACTAATAAGGGAGCAAGCTAGATAGAAGAAAGGAGTCCTAAAATGACTAAACCAATCAAAGAGATAGACTTAATAATCATCGGTGCAGGCCCAGCAGGACTTACAGCTGCTATTTATGCTGCTAGAGCTGGTCTTGAAACACTTGTACTTGAGAAAGATGTAATAGGTGGACAAGTTAGGTTAAGCTATACAATAGAAAATTATCCAGGCTTTAATAGCATTAAAGGTAATGAATTAGCTGACAAAATAGAAGGACAAGCTACAGAGACAGGTGCTATTATTGATGAGTTTGATGCAATAGAACAGGTTTCGTTAAGTGATGAGGAGAAAATAGTAGAAACAGGTGATTACATCTACAAACCTAAAGCAGTTATTATTGCTACAGGAGCAAAGCCTAAGTCACTTCCTATTCCGGGTGAACAGAAGTATTTAGGTAAAGGTATTCATTACTGCGCTGTATGTGATGGTGCAAGCTACAAAGATGAAGAGATTGCTGTTGTAGGTGGTGGTAATGCGGCACTGGAAGAAGCCTTATTTTTAGCTAAACTTGCTAAGAAAGTAATTATTATTAGAAGATATGATTATTTTAAAGCTGAGGCTAAGACGTTAGAAGAAGTAGAGCATACGCCTAATATAGAGATTATGTATAACTGGGATTTAGTAGATGTAGCAGGAGACAACTTTGTTGAAGTAGCAATGGTTAAAAATACACAAACTGATGAAATGAAAGAAATACCTATTAAAGCGGTATTTGGTTATATAGGAACTGAACCTAAAACAGATTTATTTAAAGAATACGTGCATCTTACTGAGAATGGTTACATTAAAGCTAATGAAAGTATGGAAACTAACATTAAAGGTGTATATGTAGCAGGTGATGTAAGAGAAAAGGAATTTAGACAAATCACAACAGCAGTAGCTGATGGAACAATAGCTGCGCTAAAAGCAGAACAATATATTGCAAGGCAATAAGGAGGAATAAAATATGATAAAAGTATATTCAGTAGAATGGTGTGGACCATGTAATAAAGTGAAAAAGTATTTAGAAAGTAAGAATATACCATACGAAGCAGTAATAGTAGCTGATGCTAAAGAGGATAGAGATATTGTTGAGCAGATTTCAGGTCAAAGATCAGTACCTGTAACAACAATTAACGACCAAGTTATTATTGGATTTGATAAACAAAAAATAGATGCAGCACTAGCAACATTGGATAAATAATGCAGGAGGAGGGTGAAGAGCCTTCCTTTTTTGTTAACTAAAGATTTGAACTATATCTAAGTGTATTTATGAAAGAAACAAATTTATAGTGATAATAAGCAGTGGATGCCTTAAATACATATTCAGATAAGTGGAATTGTTACAGAGCTAGATGCTATTGTAGGACAATTTAAAATATAGAGTATCAAAAAACGAGGAGCTTATAATATAAGTTCCTCGTTTTTTGATAGTAAAGTATTACCAGTTAATTTCTAGACCTACACCTACTTCATGAATAGGGAGTTCTTGATGCATAGCTGCTTTGACCTGGAAAGAAACACAGTGGCAAGGATAAAGTTCTTTAATGTTGTGTTTCTTAAAATAATCAATGGTATAGTCCAGTCTAGAAGAGAGGTCAAAGAGGTGAAAACCGCCTATAACGCCTAAGATTGTATCACACTGACAAACTTTCTTTGCATGCTCGATGATATTGCAAATACCACTATGTGAGCAGCCTGTGATCACATATAAACCTTCAGAAGTTTGATAGACCAAAGCTGTATCATCCATTAAGTAATCATCTTCTAGAGGATGACAACCACATTGGCATTGTCCAATGGGTCCTGTATTTTCAAAATCATGAACTCTGGGAATCTCACCTAAGTAGGTAAGGTTAGGGCTGATTTTAATAGGTGTTTTAACTAAATCTAGAGTAACGAAGTTCTCTAACTCTTCCTTGGATATAGGACATCCAATTTCTAAATCACCTATGACCTTTTTAGAAAAAGTATCTGGGTGAGCTAGAATTTTAAGGTTAGATAGGTCAAAGGCCTCTGAGTTTTGTAAATAAGCTAAGCCTCCTGTGTGATCATTATGTCCATGAGAAATAGCAATGGTGGATATTTCCTTTAATGGCACATTTAATTTCTTTGCGTTTTGTATATATAAGTCCGAATAACCCGCATCAAATAGTATTTTGGTATCTCCATCTTCAATATAGTAAGATACAGCAGGCTCGCCGAAATAATATTGATCTATATAGGTGTTATTATCTACAAGCACTTTTAGTTTCAAGGTATACCTCCTAAATAAGTTATTTATGCATAGCTAATAGTTTAGAGGATAAGGGGAAGATTTGCAACTAAAACAAAAATTTAAACATAGTTGTAATTGATTGACAAAATTCGACAATCATGATATATTCGAGACAATCGTAATTTCGAACATAAGTAAGGGTAAACACAAATAATGTTCGGAAAAACCTATGGATATGTTAAAAAATGCTAATTACACAATTGATAATAACGTATGGATTTAATTTTATAAATGTTGAATAGGTATGACAGACAGTATTTAATACATAATTTTACCTCTTTTAGCAGTAGAAGTTAAGTAATGATAAGCAATAAACAGACAAAAGAATTGACTTGAAGGAAAGGATGACAACATGGACGCTAAAATGAAACACATATTTGATGAAACCATCAAGCAAACAATAGAACTAGCAGAAGATATTTATAAACATCCTGAATTAGGTTATAAAGAAGTTCGAACAGCTGGTAAAGTAAAAGAAATATTAGAAGCAGAAGGGATCCCTTATCAAGATCATGTAGCATATACGGGAATTTTGGCTACGCTTGATTCTGGTAAGCCAGGACCACATATTGGACTGATTTGTGAACTAGATGGTGTGCCAACACTCAATCACCCTTATGCTAATAAAGAAGACAACGCCGCCCATACTTGTGGACATTATGCGCAAATCGGAGCAATGATGGGTGTGTTCCTATCACTTAATAAAGCTAAGGTAATGGACCAGCTTTGCGGGAAGGTCACTTTAGTAGTCACACCTGCAGAAGAATTTTGTGATTTAGAGTATCGCAAAGGACTTATTGCAGAAGGTAAGATCAAGCACGCTTCAGGAAAACAAGAAATGATTGAACTAGGGGTATTTGATGATATGGCCCTCATCTTATCTTGTCATACCATGGGACTTGATATGAATGTTTATGACGCGGAGATTGGTGCAGGATTAAATGGCTTCTTATGTAAGAAAGCTATTTTCCATGGTAAGGGTGCTCATGCAGGAAGTAATCCAGCTGGTGGTATTAATGCCTTAAATGCAGCTAATTTAGCCATGACAGGTATTAATTTCTTAAGGGAGACCTTCCGTGAGGAAGATGCTATTCGTGTACACTTTGTAGTCAAAGAAGGTGGTCAAACTGTTAATACAGTTCCAGAGCGAGTAACAATGGAAATGTATGTACGTGCAAAGACAGTGGATGCCATCTTAGAAACAGATCAGAAAGTAACAAGAGCTTTAAGAGCAGGAGCACTTGCTATTGGCTGTGACTTAGAGATTATAGATACACCAGGCTACTTGCCTCTTCATCAAGATAAGAACTTAACAGAACTTGTTAAAACACACATTTTAAATTATGTGTCATCAGAAAGAATTGCCCAAGGAACACATGGATTTGCTTCTGGAGATATGGGAGACTTATCAAGCTTATATCCAATTGTTGAGATTGGTGTAGGTGGCTTTACAGGAACAATGCACGGCTGTGATTTTAGAACAGCTGACTATGAGCAAGCTTACCATATACCAGCCGCTTATTTTATAGATACCATTATTGACCTTCTATCAGATGGTGGTAAAAAAGCTTATGACATTAAAGAAAAGTTTAACCCTATTATGAGCAAAGAAGCCTATTTAGCAATGCTAGATGGATTCAATAAAACAACTATTTATAAAAAAGGAGAATAAGAAGATGACAAAGAAATGGGCTAGAGTACTACTCACATCATTACTTACAGCAGCCTTATTTACAGGATGTTCTAGTGCACCAGCAGAAAGTAAACCAGAGGAAGGAGCACAAACTGAAGCAGGAACAAATGAAACTAATGGTGAAAAAGTAAAAGTAAGCTTATTAGTAACAGGTTCTTTCGGAGATAAAGCTTTCAATGATTCAGCTCAAACAGGTATGAAACAAGTAGCAGAACAGCTTAGTGATAAAGTTGAAGTTGAAATGATTGAAATGGGTAATGACAAAACAAAATTCGAAGGTTCTTTATTAGATGCTTCTGAATCTGACTCAGACATTATCATTGTAGGAACATGGGATATGAAAGAGATTCTTGAGCAAACAGCTCCTTTATTCCCAGATAAAAAATACATCATTTTTGATACAGACGTAGACTATGCAGCAAGCGATTTAAGCAATGTATATTCTATGAGCTACAAACAAAACGAAGCAGCGTTCCTTGCAGGTGTACTTGCAGCTAGCACAACAACTTCTGATATGACTTATGCAAATGAAGAAGCTACAATTGGTTTCGTAGGTGCAAAAGATACAGCAGCGGTTATCAATGACTCAGCAGTTGGATTTATCCAAGGGGCACAATTCATTAATCCAGATATTAAAGTACTTGTTTCTTACGTAGGTTCTTACGTAGACTCTGCTAAAGCAAAAGAACTTGCTTTAACGCAATACGCTTCAGGTGCTGACTGTGTATTCGTAGCAGCAGGTCCAGCTTCAGTAGGTGTTATTGAAGCTGCAGCAGAAAGCAAAAAATACGTAATCGGGGTAGATTCAGACCAAGCGCTTGCTTATGAAGGTAGTGAAGAAGCAGAGTTTATCATTTCTTCTGCTATTAAAGGTGTAGGTACAACAATCTTCTCATCTATCGAGAGAGATTTAGAAGGTAACCTTCCATATGGTACTTACGAATTACTTGGTCTTGCAGAAAATGCAGTAGGTCTTGCAGACAACAGTATTTATCAAAGTGTTGTTTCAGAAGAGATTCGCACAACAGTAGAAGATGCTAAAGCTAGCTTACTTGCTGGTGAAGTAAGTGTTGATACAGCATATGGTATGGATGAAGCAACATTAAAAGGAATCATTTCTAGCGCTCAATAGAGTAGCAATGAAGAATGAAGAATGAATAATGAAAAGATTTAGGGTTATTTAGTTAGAAATCTTTATTAGAGTATACATCACAGAATGTAACAATTGCCGAGTCAATCTGAAAGGAATAGTGTAAGGTAGTCATCGGATAATAAATAGGAGGGGGTATTACGGGAGTATCGTGATGCCCTCTCTTTATCAAAAATACACGGAAAGGAAATCCTTATGGAGCAGAAAATATTAGAGGCCAGAAAGATTACGAAGGTATACCCTGGTGGTGTTGTAGCCAATCATGAGGTTCAGTTAGATATTTACGAAGGAGAAATCCATGCTTTGGTAGGTGAAAATGGAGCGGGTAAATCTACTCTTATGAAAATGCTATTTGGGATGACATCTCCAACTAGCGGAGAAATCCTTATTAAAGGAGAGCCAGTGGCGTTTGCATCATCTAAATGTGCTATTGCAAAAGGGATAGGGATGGTACACCAACACTTTATGCAAGTGCCATCTATGACAGTAGCAGAGAACCTTATTTTAGGTGCAGAGCCAAGAAAGAACGGTTTAGTAGATAGAAAACAAGCTGTTAAGATTACAGAGGAATTATCAAAGGCCTATAACTTAACAGTAGATGCTAAAGCACAGGTGGAAAATATTTCCCTGGCAATGAGACAAAAATTAGAGATATTAAAAGCACTTTATAGAGGGGCAAAGATTCTGATTTTAGATGAGCCTACTGCTGTACTAACACCTCAAGAGACGCAAGAGCTATTTGAGCAGCTTAAACTGTTAAGAGAAAAAGGACATACGATTATCTTTATTTCACATAAGCTCAATGAAGTAAAAGAACTTTGTAATCGTATGACTATTTTACGTGATGGGAAAACCATGGGAACTTATGAGATTAGTGACTTAAGTGAGCAAGAAATCTCAAGGTTAATGGTAGGTAGAGATGTTAACTTAAACATGGAAAAGTCAGCACCTCATTTTGGAAAAACAGTTGTTTCTGTTAAGGATTTAGTGTATGTGAATCAATTTGGTAAGCAAAAAGTAGATCATGTCTCTTTTTCTATTCGTGAGGGTCAAATCTTAGGGATAGCAGGTATTGATGGCAATGGTCAATCTGAATTAGTAGAGGTGATTGTAGGAGCGCTTAAGCAGTCATCAGGGCAGATTCATTTAAAGGGTAAAGACATTTCTAAATTACCAATTTTAAAACGTCAAGAAGCTGGTATTTCACACGTATCAGAAGATAGAATGAGATACGGTAGCGCACCAAAACTTTCTCTAGAAGATAATGCTATTTCAAAAATTTATTATACGAATGAGCTAAAAAGCCATGGCTTATTAAGTAGCAAAAAAATAGCTGCTTTTACAGAAAAAATCTTAAAGGATTTCAAAGTTAAATACGATCATAATAAACAATCTATTGGAGAACTATCAGGTGGGAATATCCAAAAATTGATTGTAGGACGTGAATATGAATATAACCCAGAGCTTCTTATTATTAACCAACCAACTAGAGGGGTAGACGTAGGTGCTATTGAATTCATTAGGAAAAAAATCCTCGATATGAGAGAAAGAAGGAAAGCAATTTTATTAGTATCAGCAGACCTATCTGAAATTTTATCTTTAAGTGATAGTATTTTAGTCATGCATGAAGGAAAAATTGTCGGGTATATTGAAGATGCTAAAACAGCAACAGAAAATGAACTAGGGCTCTACATGCTAGGGGTTAAACAAGATTCAAAAGAAAAACTAGGAGGAGCCTACCATGAGTAGAAAAGGATTAAAAAATCATATTAATAGCTTTGCCTTACTTCGTTTAATGGTAGCCATACTAATTGCAGTTGGGATAACAGTAGCTATTATCTTTAGCATTAGTAAAGAACCAGGTACAGCTATTTATAACCTATTCTTAGGACCATTACAGTCTAAAAGACACTTCTTTAATGTATTAGAAAGTAGTATTCCTTTAATGTTTACTGGTTTGGCACTAAGCATTGTATTCAAATCAGGAAACTTCTCCATGATTGCAGATGGTGCTCTTTACATGGGGGGAGCAGTAGCAGCAGCTATTGCTATTAAAATGGCTCTTCCAGCAGGTATTCATCCAATAGTGATGATTTTAGCAGCAGCAGCAGTAGGTGCTGTGATTGGTAGTATCCCTGCTATTTTAAAGGTAAAATGCCATGCGAATGAGCTTGTAACATCGTTAATGCTTAATAATGTCTTTTTCTTCACAGGTATTTACCTTGTTAATAAACACCTTATTGATAGAAGTGCAGGGACTTTTGCTTCTTTAAAATACGAATCAACAAGTAGCCTTGGAAACATGGTAAGTGGAACAAAGCTCCACTATGGTTTCTTAATTGCTATAGCAGTAGCAGTCTTACTTTATATCTTAGTATATAAAACAAAATTTGGTTATGAAATTCGCCTTGTAGGAAGTAATCCAGAGTTTGCTAAGCATTCAGGAATTAACATTGGAAAAGTGATTATCTTAACTCAAATGTTAGCAGGTGCCATAGCAGGTATGGGTGGTGCAGTAGAACAAGCGGGTATGTATAATCGCTTTAACTGGCAAGACTCACCAAGTTATGCTTGGGATGGGGTTATTATTACAATTTTAGCAGGAAATAATCCTAAATATGTACCACTTGCAGCCTTCTTCCTAGGATATATTCGTGTAGGGGCAGACTTAATGTCTAGAAGATCAGATGTACAAAATGAACTTGTCGCTATTGTACAAGCTGTATTAATCTTATTTATCACAGCAGAACGTTTCCTTGCAGTGGTTAAACAAAGACAAGAATCTAAAAAAGCGTTAAGCAGTTATGGCGAATAGGAGGGAGAATAGACCATGGAATTATTATTAGACATTTTAAATACGTTAACACTTCCTGAATTTTATTTTGCCATGTTCCGTAGTGCGACACCAGTACTACTGACAACATTAGGAGCAATCATTGCTTCCAGATCAGGTTCAAGTAATATTGCTTTAGAAGGTACAATGCTTATGTCAGCTTTTACAGGGGTAGTGGTAAGTGCTTTTACGCAAAATGCGTGGATAGGGCTTTTAGGAGCTATATTTGCTGGCTTTTTAATGAGTAATATTTTAGCTTACTTTGCGCTTAAGTTAAAATCCAATATTATTATTTCAGGGATTGCGCTTAATACTTTTGCTTCAGGAGGAACGATCTTTTTCCTTTACCTTATTACAGGAGAAAAAGGAGCCTCAACTTCACTTCCTTCTTTAAAACTACCAAGCATTAATATTCCTATTATTGAAGATATTCCAGTAATAGGACAAATTTTATCAGGTCATCATGTACTCACTTATATAGCACTTATTTTAGTATTCGTTGTATGGGCTATGTTTAAGTACACAAGACTTGGTATGCACATTCGCGCCGTTGGTGAATCACCAGAAGCTATGGAATCTGTAGGAGTTTCTGTTAAAAAGATTAAATATATTGCTTTAAGCTTAAGTGGTATTTTAGCTGGTATGGGTGGTGCCTTCTTATCCATGGGTTATGTAGGACTATTCTCATCAGGTATGACAGCAGGACGTGGTTACATTGCCTTAGCAACACAAGCTATCGCAGCAGGAAACGCCATTGTAGGATTCTTTACTTCACTCCTTTTCGGATTCTGTGAAAGTCTTTCCAATTACTTACAAGGGGCATCTATTCCACTTCAATTCGTACAACTTATGCCATACTTAATGATTACCATTGCCTATACATGGTACTGCAGTCATAAGCATAAACAAAAACTTAAAAAACAAAGACTAATGCAAGGGGAATAGTTATGATTGAATTACATTTACATCTAGATGGTTCACTAAGAGTGGAAACAGCACTTGATTTAGCGAAAATCCAAAATATTACTTTACCTACAGAGGATTTAAAAGAACTTAGAAATCTGATGGAGGTACCAGAAGATTGCCCAACTCTACATGAATGTTTAAAGCGTTTTGATTTACCAATTATGCTTCTTCAAACAGAAATGGCAATAGAAAGAGTAAGTTTTGAGTTAGTAGAGGACTTACACAAACTAGGTGTAACGTATGCAGAGATTCGCTTTGCACCACAGTTTTCTACAGCGGAGGGCTTAACACAAGACCAAGTAGTAGCAGCGGCTATGAAAGGGGTTAAAAGAGGAATGGAAAAATATCCAGCTATTCGCTGCGGCCTTATTTTATGCTGTATGCGAGGAGCGGATATTGAAGAGAAAAACTTAGAAACAGTAGAAGTAGCTAAGAAGTATATGGGTGAGATTGTATGCGCTGTAGACTTAGCTGGGGCAGAGTCTTTATTCCCTACTAAAATGTTCGAACCTGTTTTTGCTAAGGTCAAAGAATATGGGCTTCCAGTAACAATTCATGCAGGAGAAGCAATAGGTGAAGTATCAGGCCCAGAAAGCATGAGAAAGGCTTTAGAATATGGTGCTAAACGTATTGGACATGGCGTAATGGCTATAGAAGATGAGACGCTTATTCAAGAGCTTATCGAAAAGGATATTACTTTAGAAGTTTGTGTAACAAGTAATTACCATACGAAATTAGTGCCTAGCCTTAAAGAGCATCCTATTAAGCAGTTATTTGATGCAGGGGTTAAAGTAACCTTTAACTCAGATAACATGACAGTATCTAATACGAACATTCACAAGGAAATTGAAATTTTAAAAACACAGTTAGGCTTTACTGATGAAGAAATCAGAACTATGCAAAAGTATGCTAGAGAAGCTGCTTTTATCAAATAAGCTGTATCAAACTAAATAACTTATAAAATAAATAGCCAAAGAAACTCTTTATGCAGAGATTCTTTGGCTATTAAAATATCTATTAATTATTTATTGCTATTAAAATGATTTGTTGTTAGAACATAAATCGTTGAAGCTATAGCTAAAAATGCAATAATAATAAGTCCAAGTACAATTACTGTTGAAGAGTTAATAGCACCGCCGATAATCCAAAGCATACTGCCAAATGCAAAGCCAAAAAATATTTTGCCCATAAATTGACATAATGCTTCTTTATAAATCGTTGCTTTTCGAGATTTAGGTAACATATTATATACAGATAACATTCTGATGCCTTTTCCCCGTAGTAAGATACTTCCAAGTGAAATGAAAAGAATTGTAAAAACTATACCAATAGAAAACATCATTACCTCCTATTTTATAAATAATCTTTACTTATACGTTATCATGCAGCCCTCCAATTCTTTTAGTGATCTAGCTCAAGAAATATTTATTTGTGTTACCTTATTTTAAACTATATGTATAAGTAATAATATAGTGACATGATTACAGATAATAAATTTTTTCACGCTAAATAGGCGTAAGCTCATTGGGTGCTTACGCCTATTTAGCTTTTGAGTGAAATTATATTTGATTAGTAGGTGAAGAAATAATAGTAGCATGTAAATTTTCAACTAGAAAGTCTTTTATAAGCCTAGCTTCAGATGAGAACATATATTCCAGTACTTTCTTTGATATTAAGTATACGATACAAGGAAAAAATAAAGAGATTAAATAGAGGAGACCCCCCTGGTGAATTAAAGCAATGCTAGCTATTATTGTTAATAAGGATATAGTAAAGCAAAAAAAGAAGGAGATATACATAAATAATTTGATACCATAAGTAAGTGACTGAGTGAGATGAATAATATGATTATCATTTTGATCCTTTTTACCAATAGTAAGGCAAGTAACGGAATTACTATATTGTTTGCAAAGTATACGGAAGTTAGTAGGATGGATCTTACCTATAAATTTTGGAGCGCCCCAATAAGTAGTTTTTTTACTTGACCAAATATTTTTGGAGGTTTCTTCTTTGAGTATAGTGCATACTTCGTCAAAGGGGAAAGTTGAGTAAATGGTGAATTCATTAGAGAGAGTAGTATTAGTAGAAGGAAAAATGGGCATGGGCTTCCTCACTTTCATTATTAGCTATATGATAAGATAATAATATAAAAACTTAATTTTTTAAATACTTATCATATGATAATTACATAAAAATTATAGTGTTCTATAATGGAGAGAAATGAACTAAAGAAGTTTATCTATAAAGGAGGAGAGAGATGCAGGAGGCTTTAGTACAATTACAGCAAGTGATTGAAGGAATAAGTCAAGAAAAAATGCCTATAGGAATTCAAGAAATAGGCCTAGAAAATATTTTCCTAAAAAGTATTCCTAAGGGAGAAGTGATTGTCCATGTAGGAGATAAGCCGGCAGAATTCTACTTTGTGGTTAACGGTATATTTCGAAGTTACTATATTGATCGAGAGGGGAATGATGTAACAAGGATTTTTACCCCAGAAGGAAGCGGCTTTGGAGTTGAAACACTTTTTAATGAAAAAGCTTCACCGTGTTGTATTGAAGCATTGGAAAGTAGCAAGGTACTCGTTATACCAGGGCAGCAGATAAAAAAATTAATCCATACTTCCTCTTACTTTACAAAATTTTATATCAACCTATTAGAAGAGAGTATTCACTATAAGATTGAAAGAGAAAGTAGCTTTTTACTTAAAAGTGCGACTGAAAGATATCTAGATTTTAAAAGGTATTATCCTAAGTTAGAAGAGCGAGTTAATCAAAGTTATATAGCTTCTTACCTAGGCATTACACCAGTGTCATTAAGTAGAATAAGAAAAACAATAAGAGAAGAAAATTAAGGGGGAGAAGAGATGAAGTATGCCAAATTAGGAGATACAGAAATTCCAGCCATAGCATTAGGTACTTGGTCATGGGGTACGGGTATTAATGGTGGAAATCAGATTTTTGGAAACAGCTATGGAGAAGAAGATCTTAAGCCGGTTTTTGAGCTAGCTATGAAGCAAGGATTTAATTTATGGGACACAGCAGCTGTTTATGGTATGGGAGCAGCAGAAAAGATTTTAGGAAGCTGTATAAAAAACAATCCTAATGTGATTTTATCTACTAAATTTACACCTTTAGGCTTACAAACTAGAAAAGCAGTAGGTAGATTTTTAAAGAAAAGTTGCTGTAGGCTTGGTGTAGAACAAGTAGATTTATATTGGATTCATAGTCCGGCGAATGTCCAGAAGTGGACTAAAGAGCTTATTCCTCTATTAAAACAGGAAGAAGTAAAATATGTAGGCGTATCTAACCACAATCTTGAGCAAGTTAAAGAAGCAGACCAGATTTTAAAACAAGCAGGCTTCAAGCTTTCGGCTGTACAAAATCATTATAGCTTGTTATACCAAGTATCTGAAGAAACCGGCATTTTAAAGTGGTGTAAGGAAAACCAGGTAGTTTTCTTTTCCTATATGGTACTAGAACAAGGTGCCTTAACGGGAAGATATGATGGTGAGCACCCTTTTAAGAGAGGCACAAGAAGAGCAAAAGCTTTTCCAGTTGAAGTACTTAATCAAATCCAAGGCTTACTAAAAGGACTAAGAGACCTAGGAGAACAATATAAGGCTACACCCGCACAAATTACTATAGCTTGGGCATTAGCTAAAGGGACTGTCCCTATTATAGGTGTTACTAAAAAAGAACAAGTAGAGGATTTATCAAAGGCCTTTGAAATTGAATTAACAGCAAAAGAGGTAAAAGGCTTAGAAAGACTAGCAAAAGATGTAGGTGTTAATGTAAAAGCAAGCTGGGAAAACTAACGTAAGGGCAGTTTGGTAAATAGAAAAGCTAGCTAATTAGCTGTATAGAATAATCAGAAGAAACAGATTGACTTAAAGATAAAATTGTTATAATATACATACATAACGACGGTATGTATACGAGGTGACAAATGGCAAGAAATAAGTATCCAGAAGAAACAGTGAAAAAGATTTTAGAGGTTTCATATAAGCTTTTTTATGAAAAGGGTTATGATGAAACTTCTATTCAAGATATTATAGAGGAATTAGGTATGTCTAAAGGTGCTATTTATCATCACTTTAAAAGTAAAGAAGACATACTCAACAAGATTTGTGAAACTAATTATTATGAAGGCATTTGGAGTAGATCTTTAGACCAGATTCTAGGTAACAATGCTTTAGAGAAGATGCGAACAGCTATGCTCACTGAACTAGGCAGTAGTAATAAACGTATGCTAGATAAGATGAGTACACCTTTATTAAAGAATCCTCAAATTGTAGTAAGGCAACTAAATGTAACAGTGAACGAGTTAGCACCAATGTTTGAGTGGTTTATTGAAAATGGTAACAAGGATGGATCTATGAAGGTAAATCAACCAAAGGAAGCAGCACAAATAATAGCCATTTTGATTAATGCATGGGTGAACCCAAGTTTGTTTAAAGTAGATCGAGATGCTTTTATAGCAAAGATTAACTGCCTAAAGGAAGTAGTAGATAACCTAGGTATACCACTAGTAAATAAAGGATTTTTAGAAGTAGTGACAGACTATTATGATGTAGTAAGTGAAAAATAATAAAAGCCCGAAAGGGTTTTTATTTTGAATAGATACATACCGACGTTCGGTATAAAATTAATTTCAGGAGGGATAGATATGCAAGGGAATAAAGGATGGGGTAAAGATTTTATACTAATGGTAATAGGGCAGATTATTTCCTTATTTGGAAATTCTATTTTAAGATTTGTTTTATCCTTATATGTACTAGATACAACACATTCAGCAACTATATTTGGAGGGATATTAGCTATTTCTATGATACCAAGTGTGGTATTATCACCTATTGGCGGGATTTTGTCGGATAGAATTAATAGAAGAAATATTATGGTAGGCCTAGACTTTATTACTTCAGCTTTGATATTAGGTTTTGCAGTTTTGCTCAAAGTAAGCCATCCTATTTTACTAATAGGAACGGTTATGATAATACTGGGTTGTATTCAAGCCTTTTATCAGCCATCGGTTCAGGCAAGCATACCATCATTAGTAGATCAAGAGCATTTAATGGCCGCCAATGGTATAGTAGCGCAGGTCTCAGCTTTAGCCAGTTTATTTGGACCTATTGTAGGTGGATTTTTGTATGCATTCGTAGACATGACGTGGATTTTAGTGATTAGTACCATATGCTTTTTTATATCAGCTGTAATGGAGTGCTTTATTAAAATACCATTTGTAAAAAAAGGCCGTACCCAAGGCATATTACAAATGGTTATAGGAGATACAAAAGAAGCTATTCACTTTTTGAAAGATGAACAACCGATTCTATTTAAGATGCTATTTATTATTGCAGCTTTAAATTTGTTTTTATCAGCCTTATTAGCTGTGGGATTACCTTATATTCTTAACGAGACACTGCAATTAGGAAGTCAGTATTATGGTTTTGCTCAGGCAGCGTTAGCCATAGGTTCTATAGCAGGAGCTATTCTTTCAGGGGTAGTTGGTAAAAAGATTAGTATGAATAAATCCTATGTATTTTTATTTGTCGCGTGTATGGGTATTTTACCTATTGCAATTGGAAGCTATTTAACTGAAATACCTATAGTAGCTTACGTTATTATTATAATAGGAGAATTAGTGTGTATTATGTTTGCAACGCTATTTAACGTATTTGGCCAAACCTTTGTTCAAACTCGAACACCTAATGAATTAATGGGTAAAATTATGGCCTTTGTTATGGCAATAGCGACCTGTGCTTATCCATTAGGGCAGGCTATGTATGGGGTGTTATTTGATGTATTAAAGAATCAAGTATGGCTTGTTATTTTAATAGGAGCTGTCTTAAGCTTATTAGTTTCAGTAGCAGCCCAAATGAATTTAAGAAAGTTAAAAGAGAGTGGAGCTACTATTTAAATATAGGATGTTACCAAGGGAGCTAAGCAATAGGCAACGTCATGATTTTATTCATATTCCGCTATTTGCCTAACAAAGCTATGGCCTAAAATATGTATAGACATTTAACAAAAACATGGTATAATAAAGTGAAAATTGTGAAAATAAATTAACTAATCCTAAAACATAAATTCTTTGTGTGGTAGGATTTTTTTATACAGTATAAAAACTGAATATTAAGGGAAAGGTAGAAGACAATGAAAAAGAATATTTTGGTTATAGGGGTAATTGGGGCTATAGTATGTAGCCTAACGGGATGTGGTAAGAAAGGAGAGGTGAAAGTGCAACCAGTTGAAGTACAAACGGCTGGGACAGTTGCTATAGGATTTGATTATACAAAGCGGGAAGGTTACTCATCTAATCAATATGCCATATGGATAGAGGATGAAAAAGGGGACTTGGTGAAAACAGTTTGTGCAACACAGTTTACGGCGCAAGGTGGATATGAGAAGAGGGCTGAATCAATTCCAATGTGGGTAGAAAAATCTGGTATTAGTACATATGACCAAGAGCAAGTAGATGCAATTACAACTGCAACGCCGAATACAGGAGAAGTGATGTATTTATGGGATTGCAAAAATGAAAAGGGCGAACAAGTGCCATCAGGAGTATATACATTTTTTGTAGAAGGAACTATTTATAAGAAGAGTGGTGTGCTGTATAGTGGGAAAATAGATATAAGTGGTGGAGCGTGTGAAGTAGAAGCAGTTCCTGAATTTACCACTGATGAAGCAGCAGAGAGTGATCTTATTGTAGATGTGTATGCTAAGTACTTGCCTTGACAAAAAGGATTGCATAGTAAAAAGTGAAATTTGATTATTTGTAAAGTGGTGAATAGATGGTAATAGCGTAAAAAAACATGCATGACTAGAAAGAATGTTCTAGTTATGCATATTTTTTGCATGGATTAGGAATTTGCTGTATGATGTGATGTTCTATTCAATTATTCATTCCAGAGGGAAGGGATAAAGCCAAGTTCATCTAGCATTTTCATATCTTGCTCAATAGTAATCCCAGTAGTTGTAAGCATATCTCCAGAAATAGCAGCATTAGCACCGGATTGAAAACAAAGTCTTCCTTTGTCTGATAACAGACCTCTACCACCTGCTAAACGAATGGAAGCATTAGGTACGAGAAAACGAAAAATGGCTACGATGCGGCGCATTTCATCATTGGTTAAAAGAGGGTTATTTTCATAAGGCGTACCAGGAATAGGATTTAGCATATTAACAGGAATAGAACGAATGCCTAAGTCTCTAATGGTAAGTACCATATCAATGCGATCTTCCATGGTTTCACCAAGTCCCATAATACCGCCACTACATACGTTCAGCCCAGCTTTTTGTGCAGCTTTAATAGCAGCGATCTTATCTTCAAAGGTGTGAGTAGTACAAACATTTGGGAAGTTACGCTTAGAGGTTTCTAAATTATTATGTACTCTATTAATACCTGCAGCTTTGAGCCTTGCAAAATCACCTTCATCTAAGAGCCCTAGAGAAGCACAAACTTTGATAGGAGAGGTTTCTTGAATAGCTTTACTACTAGCACAGATTGGCTCGATTTCCTCATCGCTTAATTTCTTACCAGATGTAACAATAGAAAAGCGGAGTACACCTCGCTTCTCATTATATTGAGCTTGCTTAACAATAGTGTCAGTATCAAGTAGAGGATATTCTTCTACAGGTGTCTCATAAAATGCCGATTGGGCACAATACTTACAGTTTTCTGAGCATTTACCACTTTTTCCGTTAATAATGGTACAGATATCAAAAGCATTACCACAAAAGTGAAGGCGTAAGGCGTTAGCTGACTCACACAGTTCTTCTAAAGGCATTTCTATGAGTTCTAAAGCCTCACTTTTTTCTAGTAAATCACCACTTAATACTTTATTTTTGAGTTCCAATAATCTATTCATTGACACACCTTCCTATCGTTTGATTTTTAAGAAGCGTAGTTAGAAAAATTTATTGTAGTATAAATTAATAAAATAATATTGTCAACTATTTACATGAAAGTGGTTTACAAATAGATAAATAAGTTTACTAAGAAAACAAATAAAAAATCTTGACAGGTGAGCGAACGCTAACTATACTCAAAAGTGAGCAGTTGCTCACTAAATTGATTAGGTAAGAAATCTTAATACGAGTCGATTGACTTGTAAAAGGAGAAATGTGTAAATGACAACGAAAGAAAAAATATTATTAGAATCGATGAAGCTATTTTCAGTGCAAGGTTTTGCGGCTGTTTCAGTAAGAACTATAGCAGCAGCAGTGGGGGTAAGAGACAGTGCCTTATATAAACATTTTAAAAGTAAACAAGAGATTTTAGATGGCATAGTAGAGGAATCTAAATTACGTTTTTTAAAAAAGTATAAAGAGCTAGAATTAGAAAAAATGAATTTTGATAATGTAGTAGAGACTTGTATGCAGATGTTTAATTTTCAAACACAAGATGAATGGATTATCATGTTTAGAAGACTTCTACTAATAGAACAATTTAATAATCCTCAGATGGCTGCTATTTATAAAGCCTTGTTTGTAGAGATGCCAGTTAATTGTCAAAAAGAAATTTTTCAAAACTTAATTAATCAGAAGATGATGAAGGATAAGAATGCGGAAGTAATGGCCATGGAGCTCTATGCACCATTTTTCTTATACCATACGATTGAAGAACCTAAAGAACGAATGAATCCTTTACTTAGAAAACATGTAGAAAATTTTATGGAGATGTATATGGAGGGATAGAAATGAAAGGATACCCATTACTAACAAAAAGCCAAGCTAGAAGAAATGCTAGCATTAAGCATATTCAAAAAGTTTATCAAAAGCAATACAGACATATTAAAGGACGTTTTCCAAAAGCAAGGATTAGTAAGGTCGTAGCATTACGCAGCCAAAATAGTTTTTATGATTTATCAAATAAGCAAATAATAAAAAAAGCACCAGAAGATTTGAACATTCATTTGTTACTAGAAGAATTTAGGGAAAAAGGGGTTTGTGGCTTAAGTGGCAGTGGGTTTCAAACAGAGAAGAAAGTAAGGGCAGTAGTGGATGCAAAAGTAAAGGAGAAAGTTCTCATTATTAATGCAGTGGCCTGTGATCCCGGGCTTATTCATGATGATTGGCTCATTAAACATGAGCTAGGAAAGATTGAGAAGGGGATAGCATTACTGAATAAGTATATTGGGTTTAATAGAATCATACTGGCTACAAAAGAGAAGATAGATAGTAAAAATTATGAGATATGTTTAGTGCCTAATAGGTACCCTATGGGTGCAGAAAAAATACTGATTAACCATGTATTAGGAAAGAACTTTGCATCTAATGAAATACCTGCTATGAAGGGGATTTTAATGCTCAATGTTCAAACTATCTATGCTATTTACGAGGCCATTTATGAGGGGGTAGTAGCTAATACTAGACTTATAACAGTAGCAGATTTATCAACAGGTGAGGCTTTAGTAGCAAGGGTTAATGTGGGTGATAAGGTCATAGATATTCTAGGTCAAACCCTAGGAAAAAGACCAAGGTTAACCCCTTACTTTGGAGAAGGAATAATGATGGGACGTGAAACTACTCAGGAGGATGAAATCACTCTTACTACGAATTTTATAGGCTATGGAGAAGCTATTAGTTATGATCAAGAAGCAAGATGCAGAAGATGTGGTGCTTGTAGTAGAAAATGCCCGATGCAAATACGGGTAGATAAAATAATTGCAGCTATAGAAAAAAATAATCTCTCGGTTATAAAAGAGCTTCATCCAGAAAACTGCATTCAATGTGGTGCATGTACCTACCACTGCAAGGCAGGGAAAAACACAATGGCTTTGGTTGAAGAATTAAAGGGTTGAGGGGAGAGCGATTATGAGGAAAAAGTATGTGGTTTGGGGAATTGTTTTATTATTTATTATTACATTTTATTGGGTAGAATTTAGTCCTTGGAGCAGTACAGCCGTGCAAAGTTATAATAATGGCTATGGAACTTTTGATATGAAAAGTTATGATGCAAATAGTGTTTATACGGTTTTAGACCAGATGGAGCCAAAAGGGTTTAGCATCTACCAGAAGTATTTCATAGGGGACTTTTTATTTGTGATAGGTTTTGGTGGTGTACAGATTTTACTTTCTCTATATGCTTATAAATGGACAAAAGCTAAATGGATACGTACTATTACTATTGGTGTACCAGTTGCTAGAGGATTATTCGATATCATAGAAAATATATTGCTATTTAGTGTATTATTATTATATCCTGTGCAGCATCCCATAGCTGTTACTATAGCAGGAATGGCTACATCCATGAAGCTATGCATGATAGGCATATGGGGAGGATTATTTATACTAGGAATAGTCATAAAGTTAGGTCAGTATATTATGAAAAAAAGAGTATTGGGGAGATGATGAAGTGGATTTGCAAATGATTAATGAGGCATTTTCTATATGTAAGGTAAAGGATTTTAGTGAGGTAAATTTAAATGAACTGTATGTATTCACAAGTCATACGGATGAGGAGTATTCCGTTATTTGCCCAACAAAGCTAGTACCTAAAGCATGTATAGAAGTTGAACATGACTGGCGTTGTTTTAGAATAGCGGAAGATGCTTCTTTTGGAAAGTATGGAATGATAGCTTTCTTAGCAGATATTATTGCTAAGCAGAAGACAGGAATTTTGGTGGTGGCCACGTATGATACGGATTATATTTTAATTAAAGGCTCTAAATGGGAAGAGGTTAAAGGCGCATTAGAAGAAAGTAATTGTAGATTTATTTAGAAGATTAGATTTCCCGAATGGAATGAAAGATGAATAATAGCTTGCTTACTTATTAGATATTCTATATTAGGGAGATCGTACTAATAGGCTAGGCTTTAGTTTGGTGTTATAATATTTTTTATAGAAACCAAAAAGTATTAATAATGACAAACTCGAGGGGAAGCACAATGAATAAACAATATGACGCAGTTATTTTTGATTTAGATGGTACCTTAATCGATTCCATGTGGGTATGGGAAAAAATTGATGAGACTTTTTTAAGTGAATTAGGGCTTACAGTACCTAAAGATATGGATAAAATATTAGAGGGCAAAAGTTTTACAGAAACAGCCATTTATTTCAAAGAACGTTTTAAGCTAGAAATGAGTATAGAAGCTATCAAAGAACGTTGGAATCAGATGGCATGGGGATTTTATACTAAAAAAGTACCATTAAAAGCAGGAGCTAAAGACTTTTTAGTATGGCTTAAAGAAAAAAATATTAAGATGGGCATTGCTACGAGCAATAGTATTCAACTAGTAGAAGCTGTACTTGAAGCATTAAATATTAGAGATTACTTTAGTCAGATTCGCACCTCTTGTGAAGTGGGTAGGGGTAAGCCTTTTCCTGATATCTATTTAAAAGTAGCAGAAGATTTAAAAGTGGAGCCTCATAAGTGCTTAATCTTTGAAGATATTCCAAACGGCCTCAGAGCAGGTAAAGCAGCAGGCATGACAGCTTGGGGAATGTTTGATAATCAAACAAAAGAGATGCAATCAGAAATGCAGGAGATAGCAGACCATTTTGTAATGGATTATTATGAAGTGATGAAAAGCTTTGAAGCTTAACAACTAAGAAACATTGATGTTGGAAGGTAATGCTGTTTGTAAGTAGTATTTTACGGGTTATGGAAAGTAGGAGAATATAAGGATTTAGAATTAATAATAATAAATCGTACCACAAGTAACTCAGATGGTGGTTAGAAACCTTGAAAATAAAGAAATGTAGACAAATTGATTATGGTACAGGCTGGTAAGTAAAGTTTGATTAAAGATAGATGAACAACTGCAGGAGGACATTAAGAATAAGACCTTATCCAATAGAAAACAATTGGATAAGGTTATTTTTGTGCCGCAAATTATAAAGTTTGCTATTTAGAAGAAATATAATTGTTATTACGTAGGTGGAGTGATATGCTAAAAATAAAATAGATATTTTATAAGTTGATAAGTTTGAATTTACTGAGGCATAATATGAGTTGGTTTAATGTATACGGATTTTTATTTATGATGGTTATTCTGGTACTCAATAATACAACTCGTTATATGAGTGAACTTAAAACAGGAGAAGAGATATTGTGTGTTAGCACAAAAGGAGATGCAAGACTTGTTGTAGATAGAAATGAGATTGAAAAAAGACCATTACAGATGATTAACGCAGTGGTAGGAGAAATAAAAAATAATACAAGTGTATCAGAAAATCATAACCAGAGAAGGTACTTCGGTTTTATTACCCTTTTGTGCTTTCCATAGAAAGGAATGTTCATAATAATGAAAGATATAAAAGTCATATTTATGGGTACACCTGATTTTAGTGTAAATGTACTTAATAGCTTAATTGATAATACTAATGTAATAGGAGTAGTAACTCAACCAGATAAATTAGCTGGTAGAAAACAAGTATTGACGCAGCCAGCTGTAAAAAAGGTGGCACTTGAAAACAATATAAAAGTAATACAACCGACTAAAATAAGAGAAGAATATCAAAGTATAATAGATTTAAATCCTGATATTATTATTACTTGTGCATATGGTCAATTTCTCCCCAAAGAGATATTAGATTATCCTAAATATGGTTGTATAAATGTTCACGCATCACTTCTTCCCAAATTACGAGGAGGAGCACCTATTCATAAAGCTATTATTGATGGATATACCACTACAGGTATAACCATAATGCATATGGGTCTAAAAATGGATAATGGTGATATAATAAGCCAAAAAAGCATTGAAATAGAAAAAACTGATAATGTAGGTACGTTGCATGATAAATTAAGCCTATTAGGTGCAGAACTATTAATAGAGACATTACCAAGTATTGTAAGTGGACAAGCAAATAGAATTGTCCAAAATGAAGAAGAAATAACATTTGCTTATAATATATCAAGAGAAGATGAACATTTAAATTTCAATAAAACCAAAGTAGAAGTTTTTAACCAAATAAGAGGACTTAATCCATGGCCAGTATCTTATGCAATTTTAGAAGATAAAGAAATAAAAATATACGAAGCTATTATAGGTGAAGGTATTTATAAAGAAAAATTAAATGGAGAAATAGTAAAACTATACAAGGATGGAATAGGAATTAAAGTATCTGATGGAGAAATTATTTTAAAAATAATAAAACCTTCAGGTAGTAAAAAAATGAATGTGAAAGATTATCTTAATGGATTTAAAGAAAAAAGCAATCTAATTGGTAAGGTATTCAGATGAGTTATGAGTAGTTCCTTGTTTCATTTAACTTTACAGAACAAGTATTTTTAAAGAGGAAAAATTTGAAATTGTTTTATTCAAATAAAGAGTATATAAAAAGACTTCCACTTAACGAGGTGAGGTGAACCGTATCACAAATAAGTAATAGAAAGTGGAATTTATAAGATAGCAGAGAATAACAGTGTAGTATACTATAAGTTCCATATGGAAGAATATAGACTACAAATGGAGAATGATTGTTCATCAAAGAACAATAATAAGTGATTAAAATATTAAAACTATATAATAACCTTTAGGAGGAATAGTCTCTTAAAGGTTATTTTTGTGCCACAACTTATAAAGATGACTATTTAGAAGGGATATAATTGCTATTGTATAGGTGGAGTGATATTCTGAAAATAAAGGATATTTAATAGATAAAATTTATAAGAGTGAATTAAGGAAATACCAATGAAATTTATATTAGTTTGGGAGGAAGCATGATGAAAAAAGTGAGTTTAATTTTTGTGTTAGTTTTAGTATTGTCTTTGCCTCAAATTGTTTATGCAAATATGGCAGCCCCTAAACATTCAGATATTGGCTCATCTATAACCTTTGAGAAAAATGATACAATTTCTGTATTATCAGAGGTGTTAGATATTACGGTTGATGGCTCGCAAGCGGATATTGTTGTGACTTATAAAATGAAGAATACCACAAATGAAAACACTTCTACACAAGCTATGTTTCTATCTCCCAATGTTGAAAACAGCAGTGTAAACATAGTAGTTAATGATAAAGATAAATCTTTCACAGTAGAGAGTTACGATTTGAATTACAATACAGAAGTAAAAACGAATGACTGGCAGTATGCTATACTTACAGATGATGAGTTAGCAAGACATAACCAGGAGCAGACAGTAGATGCTATAACCTTTGATATGAGTTTTACACCGAATGAAGAATATGAGGTTATTGTTTCTTATGGTTACAGTCTTGGTGGATACCCGGATTATGATTTTGATGCTAAAAGAGGTGAGATTGAATATTATCTGGCACCTGCTACTATGTGGAAGGATTTCTCTGATTTAACGATCAATCTATATCTTGATAAAAATATGCCGATTATCAAAAGTAGTAATTTAGAGTTTAAAAAAGTTGGAGTACGCACTTATCAGTATAATTCAAATACGCTTCCTGAAGGAAATTTAGAAATAGTCATTGATGAAAACTGGTATCAAAATATTTTTAGCACCTTAAGAAGCCCTTATTTAGACATAACTCTTATGATACTTTCGCCATTTATTTTAATAGGCTTAATAATTGTTGTCTTTATTACTTGGTACATTCGTAAAAGAAAAAAGCATACGAGCTAAAATGAGATATTATAAGCGTAATGTGAAGTTTAACAAAGTCCAATTTATTGATAATAGGAGTATTTGTAATACTAGTTTTTAGAGTAACTACCTATGGTATGAGTATACTATAAATAGTGTAAATGATGTGGGGAGCAGATTGCTCTCTATTTTTATGAGAGTCTTGAAGGCGTATACTATCATTAAGCTATAAAATAATCACACACAAATGATAATATAAGAAATAGATTAGCATAGGGAAATATTAAAAAGGAGGAGGAATGATTATATATGAAAGATATTTTATTAGTAGAAGATAATTTAGAAGTAGCCAAGGAGATCAAATTAAGTTTAGAAAAGTGGGGTATGCAAGTACAACTTATAGAAGATTTTAGTAATGTTTTAGAAGAGGTCGTGAGGAAGCAGCCTAAACTTGTACTTATGGATGTGAATTTACCTTATTATGATGGCTTTTATTGGTGTGGGCGGATAAGAGAAGTATCTAATCTTCCTATTTTATTTTTATCTTCAAGGGACTCCAATATGGATGTTATTATGGGGATTAATAATGGAGGAGATGATTATATTACAAAACCCTTTGACACTCAAGTATTACTAAGTAAAATAAATGCCTTATTAAGGAGAGCTTACCAATATACAGATGCAGGTGCATTATTGTATTATAACGATGCTGTATTAGATATAGATAAATGTGAACTTAGGTATAAGGGAAATAGTTTAGAGCTTACCAAGAATGAAATTAAAATTTTAACACTGCTTATTCGTAATAAAGGAAAGGTAGTTTCTAGAGATAAAATCATGATGAGTTTATGGAATGATGACGAATTTATTAGTGATAATACTCTTACTGTTAATATGACAAGGTTACGTAGTAAGATGAAAGAAATAGGACTAGAAGAAGTTATTAAAACTAAAAAAGGGTTGGGGTATATGATGTAATGAAAATAAGACAATTTATTTCTGAACAAAAAGTGACTATTGCCGTACAGCTCATCATTTTACTATGTGTGAATGCCTATTTATTTCTATTAAGTACAGATACCATACAACAAGAGGATATACTTTATTTAGACATGGTGTTAATAACCTTTTATTTAGGTGGTTTTTATATAAGCTATATAAAATGGAAATCCAGCTATGAACAGTTATATCATGCACTAGAAGAAGGGGAAGATATCACAAGAGAAGAGATTAAAGGGGATGATGTGTCTGGGGAAATTATGCGTTATATAGTAGATACAAAAGAACTAAAATTTGCTAAAGAACAAGCTAATAATGAAGAAAGAATCAAAGAGATGGAAGAATATCTCTCTAAATGGGTACATGAAATTAAGTTACCCATTAGTGCATTAAGTATGATGGTAGAGAGAATAGAAGATGATGAAGTAGGATATGATGTTAAACATGAAATAGAGAGAATCAACTTGTTAGTAAATAATGTGCTCTATGGTAGTAGAGCCACTGCAGCCGTAGAGGATTTATTTATTAGAGAGGAAAGGCTAGATGAAATCGTCAAAACTGCAATCAGGCAAAGTGCCTTTTTCTTAATCAAAAACAATATAGAGGTGGAAATGGCGTACTTAAATCTTGAAGCTTATACAGATAAAAAGTGGCTGGTCTATGTGATAGGGCAAATGATTAGTAATGCGATTAAATATGCGGGGGTAAATGGGAAAATCAGTTTTTACGGTGAAGAAGACGCCCAATATATTATTTTAAATATCAAAGATTATGGGGTAGGTATTGCAGAGGAAGATCAAGAGCGCATTTTTAATAAAGGCTTCACAGGTAAGAATGGAAGAAATACAACGTATAAGTCTACAGGGATGGGACTTTATTTCTCTAAGAAAATTTTAGACAAGTTAGGTCATGACATAGAGGTAGAGTCTGTAGAAGGAAAGTATACTTTGTTTAGAATAAAGTTTTATAAGATATCAGATTATATTAAGGTTGCAAAAATGTAACGTTACAAATGAAAATGTCATGTTAAGTGAAGGAATATAGTTAGCGATGCTATTAAAATTGAATTATACAAATTTAATTTTGGAGGCGCTTAAATGAAGGAGATTTTAAAATTAAGCCATTTATATAAGGAATATGGTATAAAAGGATTTAAGACACAGGTACTAAAAGATATTTCTCTTACAGTAGGGGAGGGAGAGTTTATAGCGATTATGGGACCTTCTGGTTCAGGAAAAACGACCCTCTTAAATCTTTTGTCCACCATTGATAAACCCACAAAGGGAGAGATCTTATTAGATGGTAAGGATATAACAAAACTTAGAAATAAAGAGCTATCACAGATTAGAAAAGATCATATAGGATTTATCTTTCAGGATTATAGTCTTTTAGATAATATGAATTTGATGGATAATATTGCATTACCTCTTGCATTAGGGCATAAAAAGAGTAAGGAAATCGAAGAAAAGGTAATTGCCATAGCAGAGACTTTTGGATTAAAGGAACATTTGAATAAGTATCCATATGAGTTATCTGGAGGACAAAAGCAAAGAGGAGCAGCAGCTAGAGCACTTATTACAAGCCCGAGTGTTATATTTGCAGATGAACCAACAGGAGCGTTAGACTCAAAGTCTTCTTCTGATTTATTAGCATGTTTGAAGAGAGTTAATGAAGAGAAGAAAGCCACTATCATTATGGTTACCCACGATGCCCTTACTGCAAGTTATGCGCAAAAGGTATATGTATTAAGTGATGGTGAAATCAAGTGTCAATTAAATAGAGGTAATGAGCGAAAGGAATTTTATGGACGTATTATTGACCTATTAGCAACCTTAGGGGGTGCGAGATAATGAGGGTGTTTGCTATGGCATACAATAACTTCAAAAATAATATGAAAACCTATACAATGTTTTTTATATCTATGGTGTTTTCAGTCATCATACTCAGTAATTTCTTTATACTTATGCGTGGGGATGCCATAAAAACTTTAGGTGAATACAATGCCAATTATACGAAGATGATTGCTCAGATGATTATCGTTATTTTGGTGATATTTATATTCTTTTTTATTTGGTATACTTCAAATATTTTCCTCAAAAATAGGAAGAAGGAAATTGGACTCTATATTTTTATGGGGGTTGACCTAAAGACAATAGGTAGTATTTATTTTATAGAAATGATGCTTATTGGTATATGCGCATGTGTTATAGGAATTAGTCTAGGAGCATTGTTTTCTAAGTTCTTTCAAATGATTATTTTTGGACTAGCAGGTTTTAATGTCAAGGTTAAACTTGATATTACAAATGGAGCCCTCATTCGTACAGCTATTGGTTTTATGGTGATTTTTACAATCATGAGCATAAAGGGATTTATAAGTATTATACGAAGTAAAATCATTGACTTATTAAATGATAGCCGAAAGGTAGAACGTATGCCTAGAGTAAATATTTTAACCTATATCATAGCAGCACTATCATTAGGTGCCATGTTATATGGTTATTATTTGGTGAAGCTTTCAACCTTAAATGTGTTTAAGACGTTACTTCTTGTATGTATAGGAACATATGGGCTCTTTTACGCATTCATTCCAGTCGTATTTAGGATGCTTATTAATAAAAAATCAATTTTATATAAGGGTGAGAATATCATTGCAATTAATAGCCTTGCTTACCGTATAAAGAAAAATTATACCACTTATGCCACTATGAGTTTATTAACGGCGTGTACCATTTCTGTATTAGGAACAGCAGTTTCTATGAAAAATCTTTATACAATGTCTTATGAAAATGATACCCTTTATACGGCATCTTTTGCTTCTAAAGGGGCGATTTCTACTAAAGAAATAGCAGAGTGTTTTCTTGAAGTAGGTCATAAACAATATGAACTAGATACTACTGTACTTAGGGTAAAGTCCACTTTAAAAGAGGGAGAAAAGTGGCAACGAAGTGACTATAATGTTCTTTCTTATGAGCAGTTCTTAGGGATTTTAAGAAATAATGGAAATGAAGATGAAATAGCCAAGGTGAATGAAAAAATGGTGGAAGGCAATAAAGTCATTTATATTCAAAGACCAGGAACCTTAGCAAGCCTTGTGCCAACAACCAAGGTACGCATCTATGATGAACCTTATGAAGTAAGTCTGGGGGATATTCGATTTAAGACACTAGGCTCACTCTTAAATGAGGTCACACTTGTTGTAAATGATGATGTTTATAATAGATTAAAAACGCAAGGAGAACCCCTTCATTTTTATGGCATTAAAGTAGACAATGAGCAGCAGTTATTAAATAAAGAAGTAATAGAGGACGTTACCCAGCGGATTAACCCTTATTTGGATAACGATATGGAAAAGCAAATAGGGATTTATAAAATAGAAAATGTTGCATGGCTACGGGTAGTCTATGCCATTGGTACCTTTTTATTTTTAGTTTTTGTCCTTGCAGAAGCAAGCATTATTTATACTAAAATATATAGTGATGCTATGGAAGATAAAGAGAAGTATCAGATTTTAATGCGTATAGGTGGTTCCAAAAAAGATTTAGAAAGAGCCATTAGTAAAGAAGTTGCTTTATTTTATGCATTACCATTAGTGATAGGCTTAATAGATAGCTTTTTTGCAATTCAAGTACTAGGAGACTTTCTATCGGAGAGTTTATTAGGAACATTTGTGATAAGTGCTACAATATGTATGGGTATATTTATAGTAAGTTATATGGTTTCTGTATCAAGCTTTAAAAAGGTAGTAAAAGTAAGATAACCTCTACTTAATGAGGTGAGGTGGACCATATCATAAGTAGTTCAGATGGGCAGTGTAAGTATTCATAATATTAAAGTTCGAATGAATTGGTTATGATAAAAATTAAGTCAGTGATGGGATAGAGAGAAGATTTGATGTTCCATTTGCCAATGTGAGCCCCTACTATTAGTCAAGTATCATGACTTATGTAGGGGTTACTCTATTAGCCGTTGTTTTAGCTATTTCAGCTATCGTTTTTCAATATTTCTTGAACTACAAGCTTGCTTGAGAGCAAGACAATAGAAGCACCTGGACCAGGATGAACAGAACTACCAACAAAATAGAGATTTTTCACATGACTTGACTTAAAGTGAGGTCTAAAGTAATTGGTTTGTGTTAGGGTTGGACTTAAGCCAAAAGCAGCACCGCCATAGGAGTTAAGACTATCTTTTAAATTCTGAGGGGTAAGGTGGTTTTCGTAAATAATATCTTCCTCAATATCTTCTAAACCTGAGATGTTTTTAAGGGTAGATAGGATTTTGTTTCTCATAAATTTTACTGTTTTCTCATTCCATGTTATATTTCTAAAAAGCAAATTTGGAACTCTCGCTACTATACTTATACATTCACCATCACTTGCTATCATACTATTATCTACTCTAGTAGGACAATAGATATAGAGGGAAGGATTAGTGGGTAAATGTCCTGTAAAAGCTGAGTCAATATTCTTTTTAAAGTCAACATTTAAGTAAAGATTATGAACTGAAAGCTGAGGATATTTTTTCTTTAAGCCTAAGTAAATAATAAAGGTGGAGCCAATGTCATTAAGTTAAGATGACGAAAAAAGATCTCTATACCAATCAAATGGTATAGGGATCTTTTTTTGAAAAAGTAGTTGACAAGACAAAGAAAATGTGTGGCCGCTCTCACTACTGATTGAATAAAGAGGTAGTGAGAGCGGCCCTTGTAATTAAAGGAAACTTAGTTACAAGGAGGACACATATGAAACCCAAACAAATTAAAAAGCTTTTAGTAGATGAAATCCAAAAGTTAGCTGACAATCCGCAAGATTATTGTACCAATCCAGGTAGTGACTTTTTACGCAAAAGGAAATTGCCCATGAATAAAATTTTAGCTGGAATCATTGGAATGGGAAGTAGGAGCCTTACAAACGAATTATTAGATCTATTTTGTGCATCTGCAGATACACCAACTTCTTCTGCGTTTGTTCAGCAGAGAAAAAAGATAAAGCCCGAAGCTTTTAAGAAGATATTTGACGGCTTTTCAAGTAAACTTATAGATAACTTTAATGAAGATATGCCCATACTTGCTGTTGATGGGTCTGATGTACAGATTCCTACCAATCCTGATGATTTAAATTCATTTCATTCTGGAAAAGATGGAAGAAAATCATATAATCTTCTGCATATAAATGCGTTGTATAATATAAATTATTCTATTTATCATGATGTGATAATACAAACATCTAAAGAAAAGAATGAACATAACGCTCTACAAGAAATGGTTGATCGTTCTGAAATTCCTAAAGCACTCGTGATAGCTGATAGAGGTTATGAATCTTTCAACAGCATGGCTCACATTCAAGAAAAAGGATGGTTCTTTCTTATTCGTGTCAAAGATGGAATTAATGGTATAAAGAATGGATTGGATTTACCCAAAACAGACTGTTTTGATATTGATATTTCTTTAAAACTTACAAGAAAGAAAACGAATGCAGTCAAAGAACTTTTCAAAGACAAAAATCATTATCGAAGTGTTTCTTCAGCCCAACCGTTTGATTATTTACCACTTAAAAACAAGAAATCTGAACCTGCTAAATTCTATGAATTACACTTCCGAATAGTGAGACTTCCTATTTCAGAAACTTCCTATGAAACAATAGTTACAAATCTAAATAGTGAAAAGTATCCTCCTGATGAGGTAAAAAACTGTATGCTTCTCGTTGGGGGATTGAAACATCTTTTCGAGATTTGAAATATACGATTGGAATGTTAGATTTTCATTCAAAAAAGGTGATGTGTATCCAACAAGAAATCTATGCACATATGATAATGTATAACTTTGCAGAAATGATTACATGTCACGTAGTCATTGAAAAAAACAAAGAAAGCATACATATAAAGCAAATTTCTCAGTTGCAGTGCATATGTGTAGGTTATTCTGTCATGGAAAAGCAACATCACCTGATTTAGAAGTCATAATCGCAAGAAATCTCATTCCTGTACGGCCTAATAGGCATAGGGAACGAAACTTAACTATCAAGCTTTTTCATGGCTTCCTTTATAGAGTAGCATAAATTTTTGTAAAATAATAGAAATTTTAAGACAGATGTAAATCTGTCTATTTATGCTACCTAGAAATAGGAAAAGAAGCTGAAGAAATAAATCTTCAACTTCTTTTTCTAGGGACGCGTTTCTATCACAATGTTAACTTAATGACATTAGAGAGCAATTTGCTCTCTATTTTTTTATCTATTATTTTGAGTGGGGTATAAAAGCATAAATAGATTTATTTAAACGCACAAGGATGTAAGCCTACTTTTCTATTAGAGTAAATTTGAATATATTGTTCATCTTGAAGCTGCTCAAGGCAACGATATAAAGAAGCACGACTAATAGAAAGTTCCTGGCAGAGTCTTGACTTGTTAAGTGGCATACTTGTATTAGTCTGACAGGACTCCATAATAACAAATAATAAGCGTTCTTTAGCAGATGGAAGAGCTAGCATTTCTATTTTGTTAGTGAGATATAAAAAGCTATGATTCATAGCGTCTAGAAAATTATCTAGAATAATGGGTTCAAGTGAAAAAAGCCTTTTTAAAGAATTTTTAGGTAAAAATAGGACTGTACAAGGCCTAACAGCCTTTATAGTGGCAGGAAAATATTCTGCATCCCCCCATACATAACCTATACCAAGTAGGGCATTAGCATTTAAATGTTTAAGTAATAATTCAGTACCTGTGGACAAAGTTTTATATATTTGTACCTCACCTTTTAAAAGAATACCGAGCTGCCGATTAAAATCTACTTCAGTAAAAATTGTCTCTCGAGGAAGATAGGATTTTATTGTATGAGGAACTTGGGTGAGCAAGGTTTGAATCGTGGTTTGTGATAAGTTATTAAATAGTTTTCCAAAATTATGCATAGACATCTCCTAAATTATGATAAGCTGTCTCAAATGAGACATATTATTATTTATAAAATAATATATTATAAGTAGGTAAAAAAATCAATAAGAGAGTAATTATTCATAAAGAATAATGGATGTTTAATAATTAGAAATAATAAAAGTAGTTAATTGAAGGAAGGACTAAATGTAGATGCGAAAAATAGCTATTTATGGAAAAGGTGGTATTGGTAAATCAACTACTACTTCAAATCTGACAGCAGCACTTATAGAAAAAGGGTATAAGGTCATGCAAATTGGTTGTGACCCAAAAGCGGATTCAACAACAAACTTATTAAGTGGAGAAAGTCTTATTACTGTCTTAGATGCTATTAAGGAAAAAGGCGGAGATGTTGAATTAGAAGATATCGTTAAAATTGGATATAAAGGTGCACTTTGTGTGGAAGCAGGGGGCCCAACACCAGGTATTGGATGTGCTGGACGTGGTATCATTACAGCATTTGAAAAGTTAGAAGAATTAGATGCCTATAACATTTATAAGCCAGATATTATTATCTATGATGTTCTGGGAGACGTAGTATGCGGTGGCTTTGCAATGCCAATTCGTGGAGGCTATGCTAACGATGTGTTTATTGTTTCATCAGGGGAAATGATGGCACTTTATGCAGCCTCTAATATTTCGAGTGCGATTAAAAACTTTGGAACAAGAGGTTATGCAAAATTAGGTGGGATTATTCTTAACTCAAGAAATGTAGAGGATGAAGAAAACATTGTTAATAAAGCAGCCGAAGAAATTGGCACAAAAGTAGTTAAGAAAATACCTAGAGACGGACATGTACAATTAGCAGAGCAGCAAGGTAAAACAGTGGTAGAAGCTTACCCCGAATCTGAAATGGCAAAACACTACTTAGAACTCGCAGAACTTATACTGGAGGGAACACGCGATGAAGAGGAATAATCCATTTACAAGCACAGTACATTATTGCTCACCAGCACATGGTGGATGGGGTGTTGTAAGAGTAGGTATGTTAGTACCAGAAAGCTATCAACTTTTTGTATGCCCATCTGCATGTGGTAGACATGGTGCGTTAGGTGCCATTGAACATGGGAATAAAGAGCGCCTATCTTATTTATATATAGATCAAGCAGATATTGTTTCAGGAAGCTATGAAGATCTTATTATCCAAGGGGTAGAGGCTTTATTAGAAGCGTTAGAAGAACAACCTAAGGTAATTTTCATCTTCGTAAGTTGTTTAGATGATTTATTAGGAACAGACCACGTAGCCATTTTAGATGTTTTAAATAATAAGTATCCTATTAAGTTCCAAGTAGGACATATGAATCCAATTACAAATGGCTCTAAAACGCCACCACCAGTAACACTTCAACGTAAAATGTATGAGCTTGTTGAAGGAAATGGAGGAAAAGAGAACACACTTAATCTTTTAGGAAATTTCGTTGCTTTAGAAGAAAATAATGAGTTATTTGACGTACTTAAACAACTAGGTATTAAAGAAGTAAAACATATTTCAGAGCAAAAAACATTTAAAGATTTTGAACAAATGGGTGAAAGTAAATACAATCTTGTTCTAAGACCAGAAGCAAAAGTGGCAGCAGAAGATATGAAGCGCCAGCATCAAGTAGATTATCGTTTCTTACCAGTCAGTTATGAGATGGAAACAGTTGCAGCGCAATACAAAGAGATTATTGATTTTATTGATAAAGATGCTGCTATAGACCTAACGGCTATACAAGAAGAAGCTCAAGTACAAATCAAAAAAGCTAGAGAAGTTATTGGGGACTTCCCAATTATTATTGGTCACTCAGCGGTTTGCAGACCATACAATTTAGCCAAAGCACTTATCAGTTATGGTTTTAACGTACAAAAAGTATATGCTGAAGAAGTAGTAGCCTTTGAGAAAGAGTCATTTGAATGGCTTAAGGTAAATGCACCGGGGGTAGAGATTATTTCAGCAACCAATCATAATCGTATTAGTAGAGTTGAAGAAGAACAGGACTGTATCGCGATTGGTTACAATGCGGCATATATTGATAAAGCGAAACATGTAGTAGATTTAATTCAAGATGAGTATATGTTTGGATATAGCGGTATTATGAAGCTTATGGAAAAGATGACAAAATGTTATCTTGAGCCAATGGCACTTAAAGAAATGATTGAAAAATATGGACTGGTGGTGTAGCATGAGAAAATTATGTATTAAATTACCTCCTTTTGCACCTGATTATTCTGGAGTTTGTTCAGCGCTTTATGAGCTTGGTGGTATGAGCGTTATTCATGATGCATCTGGATGTACAGGGAATTATACAGGGTTTGATGAACCAAGATGGTATGATAATCAAAAATTAGTATTCTGCTCAGGACTTAGAGAGTTAGATGCTGTTTTAGGAGATGACGAAAAACTTATTAATAAAGTAAGAATGGCAGCAGAAGATTTAAAGCCAGAATTTATTACCGTATTAGGAAGCCCTGTACCAATGATTATTGGATCAGACTTTACAGGTATTGCAAAAGAAATAGAGAATATGACAAAGGTGCCAAGTTTAGGTTTTGATACAACAGGGCTTAATTACTATGATATAGGTATTTCGCAAGCTTATTTAGAACTTGCAAAACGATTTGTAAAAGCTTGCGATGTAAAAGAGGAAAAAACAGTTAATATTTTAGGGGCAACACCTTTAGATTTTTCTATAAATGAAAATATCACAGACTTAATGGCACTATTAGAGAAACATGGCTATAAAGTCAATGCAAGTTGGAGTATGCATACAAGCTTTGAAGCCATCCAACAAACAACTAAAGCACAAATCAATATTGTTATTTCAGTAGCTGGTTTAGAGCTTGCAAGATATTTAGAAAAACACTATCAAATGCCATATATTGTAGGTGTACCAGTAGGTGAGTCTGGTGAACGTAGATTAATAGAAGCATTAAAAGTCGGACAAAAAGATGTAGCAGAAGTTACAGATGAAGCTACTTCAGAGACACAAAAACGTGTGCTTATTACTGGAGAGCAGATTTTATCAAATAGCATTAGAGATTATTTAAAAGATGAATATCAAATAGAAAATGTAGAGGTAGCAACATTCTTTAAATTAGATAAGCAGCTTGCATGCCAAGGAGATATTCATATTGAAAGTGAATTACAACTTATAAAATTATTAAAAGCAGATACTTATGACGTTATTATTGGTGATCCATTATTTAAACAGCTTATACCAAGTTATAGTAAAGCAGAATTTATTGAGTTACCTCACGTAGCAGTATCTAGTAGATTATATTGGCATAATAGCCCAAGAATTATGGGTGAATATATGGACCAAGTAATGAAAAGTAGTCCTTTAGCCAAGTCACTTAAGAAAGATACTTAGAATGAGTAACTAAACATAATCCATATAGAGATGAGGAGAGTATATGCACTTATTAAAGAAATTAGGAACAGCAGTATTAGCAACGGGAATGGTTTTTAGTGTAGTAGGATGTGGGACAGCAGCTTCTTCAGCCGAGCAACAACCATCAGTAGAAGCAGGAACAAATGCAGGTGAAGAAGTGGCAACAAATGAAGGGACTAGAACAATCATTGACCAAGTAGGAAATGAAGTTGTATTACCTGAAAAAATTGAGAGAGTGGTTATTACTTCTTTATGGCCATTACCATCTGTTTATACACTTTTCCAAGGTTCAGCAGAGGGATTAGTTGGTATGCACCCAGCAGCTAAAGCAGCAGCAGAAGGGTCAATGCTTGGTAAAGTAGCAGACTTATCTGGTGTAGAGACAAGATTTATTCAAGATGGACAAATTAATGCAGAAGAATTAATGAAATTAGATCCAGACGTTGTATTTTACTTAGGAACCAATACAGAGGAATATGAAATTTTAAAGAAAGCAGGTATCCCAGCAGTTGGATTTATAGCAAATCCTACGGGGGATGGCAATGCTATTGAAGCAGTTTCTTCTTGGATGGAACAATTAGGTGTTATTTTCCAAAAAGAAGACCGTGCAGAAGAAATCAAAGAAATGGGATACCAAGTACTTGAAGAAGTTCAGGCAAAAGTTGAAGATATTACAGAAGAAGAGAAAGAACGCGTACTTATTCTCTATCGTTATAGTGATGAAGAATTAACTGTTGCAGGAGATGGACACTTTGGAGATTTCTGGATTGAAGCGACAGGTGGTATTAACGCTGCAGATGAAATTAAAGGAACAGCAGCTGTTAATATGGAACAAATTTATACATGGAATCCAGATAAAATCTTTATCACGAACTTCTCAAGTAGAATGCCAGAAGATTTAATGGATAATACAATTGATAATGCAGACTGGGGAAGCGTAAAAGCTGTACAAGATGGAGAAGTTTACAAAATTCCATTAGGCATGTATAGATGGTATCCACCTTCATCAGATACACCACTTATGTTAGAATGGTTTGCAAAACAAATGTATCCAGAGAAATTTGAAGATGTGGATATGAATACAGAAGTAAAAGAATATTATAGTGAATTCTATGGTATTGAATTAACAGATGAAGATGTAACTACAATCTTTAATCCAAGTCGTGAAGCTGCTAATGGAGTATAAGAAATGGTAGAAAAACTAAAATTACATTCTAAGTTCAAGATCGTATTATTAGTGCTTTTACCCATCGTAATTGGATTTTTGGCTTTATGTTTAGGACGATATATGATTAGTCCAAAAGAAGTTATGGATGTATTATTGCAACAAATTTTTGGTATGAATCAAGAGATTCCAGATATTCACTTATCAGTTGTTTGGAATGTACGTTTGCCTAGGATTTTATTAGCGCTTCTGGTAGGAATGGGACTTGCTGTATCTGGAGCTGCTTTTCAAGGTTTATTTAGTAATCCATTAGCTACACCTGACACATTAGGTGTAGCTGCTGGGGCTTCTTTTGGGGCAGCACTAGGTATTTTGTTATTTGAAAACATTGTAATGGTACAAGCTCTATCAGTTGTCTTTGGCATTGCGGCAGTAGCACTAACTTATTCAATTAGTAAAATAAAAGGGAAATCAACTATTTTAATGGTAGTACTTGGGGGAATGGTTACTTCAGCATTCTTCCAGGCTTTAATATCACTGATTAAATATGTAGCAGATCCAGAAACAAAGCTACCAGCCATTACTTATTGTTTAATGGGAAGTATGGCAAGTGTATCTTATAATACGCTTTTAGGTGGGGCACCATTAATTATTATTGGTTCTGCAATACTTTATTTATTACGTTGGAGACTGAATATCCTTGCACTTAGTGAAGATGAAGCACGTACAATGGGGTATAACTTACAACATATGAGATGGCTTGTGATTTTAGCATCTACAGCTATTACAGCATCTGCCGTATCTATGTGTGGGCAAATTGGTTGGATTGGACTCTTGATTCCACATATTACAAGGATGTTAGTTGGTACAAATAATCAAAGAGTGATTCCTGTAAGTATTAGTTTAGGTGCATCTTATATGGTTATTATTGATACGGTGGCAAGGAGTGCAAGTACAGCAGAAATTCCACTTTCTATTTTAACAGCACTTATTGGTGCACCGTTCTTCGGTTATCTACTTAGAAAAACAGGAGGTGGCTGGGCATGATCTTTGAGGTAAAAGATGGCGCATATGGATTCGGAGAGGAAATCTTTTTTGAAAATCTTAATTTTACAATTGGTGATGGTGAGACATTAGCTATTTTAGGACCTAATGGCATTGGAAAAACTACATTACTTAAATGCATGATGGGCCTTAAACCATGGAGAAAGTAGAATCGATGGAAAGTCTATAAAACAACTTTCTGAAAAGGAAGTTTGGACGAATATTGGATATGTAGCACAAGCTAAAAATGTTACCTTTACCTATACTGCTAGAGAAATGGTTTTATTAGGGCGTTCTGCTCATTTGGGAATCTTTTCTCAACCTAGTAAGGAAGATATTGAAATAGCAGATGAGGCTATGGAAATGGTGGGTATCACACATTTGGCTAATAAAAATTGTCATCAAATGAGTGGTGGACAACTCCAAATGGTCCTTATTGCAAGAGCATTAGCTTCCAAGCCTAGAATGTTAATTATGGACGAACCAGAATCCAATCTTGATTTTAAAAATCAATTAATTATCTTAGATACAATTGAAAAGTTAGCCAAGAAGCATCAAATCTCTTGTATTATTAATACACACTATCCAGCTCATGCTTTACGTGTAGCACACAAATCTTTAATTTTATCTAAGAATAAAGAATGGTTCTGGGGAGATAGTAAAAAAGTTATTAATGAAATCAATATGAAAAAAGCATTTGATGTAAAAGTAGCAATAGAATCTATTCATATTGAGGATGAGCAACATACCTATGTTGTCCCAATTAGTTTTGCAAGATAGTTTATAAAGATTGTCCCCAAAGAGTGCCTCTATTACTTGACACTCTTTGGGGATTAGTGCGTTCAGCGAAGTAGTTGATTGTTGGCTGGGTGTTGTAATTGTCCATGTATGGAAGATAATGCAGGTAATAAAACTATATTTAAGGACCTAAGGGGGTAAGGATAAAGAAATCCTATGAGAGGGATAAAGATTTTATATGTAAAAGAAAAAATAACTACTTAGGACAGCCTTGTAATATTTATAAGGCTGTTATGTTATGAAAACTCCGCCCTTTTTCTAGATGAAGTGAACCGTATCATAAGTAAGTGATAGGCTAGACTGAAAATAGAGTAGTTTTGATGTATAATGATATATGATTTTTACATTAAAAGATATATTTTTAAGGGGAGATGACAAGGTGTTACAAGTGATAGAAACAGAGTTAAAGGAAGTAAAAATTCTAGAGTATGCTTGTAAGGAAGATAATAGAGGATTGAAATTCTCGAACTACTCCGAGAAGGAATTATTAGAAAACGGAATAGATGTTCATTTTATTGAAGAGAATGTTTATTGTCCTATAAAGTCTGGAACTTTATATGGCATTCATTTTCAGAATAACCCTGTAGCACAGACTAAACTGCTCTATTGCATAGAGGGTAGGGGGATAGATTATGCTATTGATTTACGAAAAGACTCACCCCAATATTTAAAATGGATATCAGTTGAATTAAGTAAGGAAAATAGAAGGCAGATACTTATACCAAAAGGATTTGGGCATGCTTTTATTTCTTTAGAAGATAATACAAAGGTGGTAATGCGTATAGATGAATATTTTGATAACAAGTATAGTAGACAGATTGCATGGAATGATTCACAAATAGCTATTCAATATCCTGTGAAAAACCCAATATTAGCGCAACATGATATAGATGCACCTAAGCTAAGGGATAGTGATTGTAATTTATAGATATTAAAAAGTAGTTTTTTAAGTTTAGGGGCTATTTTTATTTAAATCTTGTTATATTATAAGTGTATAAAGAAATACTCAGTGGCTACCAACTACTAAGCATTCTTAAAGTGAGATGTTTATTTTATGACTATTGGATTATGAAAAGAAAGCGTTATAAAAGGCTGAATAGTTTATGAGAGTGGGGAGACACTAAATTAAATAATAAATTTATCTGAGTAAAAGGACGAGAAAGAATGATGAATAAGTTTATTGAACAAGCTAAATTATTAAAAGATGAAATAGTAAACTATAGAAGAACCATTCATAGTTATCCTGAAATAGGCGAAAAGTTGCCAAAGACAAAAGCTTTTGTAATAGAGCAATTAAGAGCTATGGGATATGAACCGGAAGAGATATGTGAAAGTGGTATAGTGGCCACAATTAAGGGGAATAAACCAGGAAAGACTTTTTTGTTAAGGGCAGATATGGATGCACTACCAGTAACTGAAGAGACAGAATGTGACTTTAAGTCAACTAATGGTTATATGCATGCTTGTGGGCATGATATGCATACGGCTATGCTCTTAGGTGCTGCCAAATTACTTAGAGAGAATCAAGAGCAAATAGAAGGAACTGTAAAATTAGTATTTCAACCAGATGAAGAAGGCTTTACTGGAGCTAAGAAAATGATAGCGGCAGGCGTCCTTGAAAATCCAAAGGTAGATGTAGCCATGGCGATGCACATTCACTCGGGCACACCTTCAAATGTCATATTATGTGGCTTAGGAACAAGTATAGCAGGATGTAATAGATTTAGAATTGTTGTAAAAGGAGCTGGTTGTCATGGGGCAATGCCTGAGCTAGGCGTGGATCCTATCAATATAGCTGCTCATATCTATCTATCTTTACAAGAAATTATAGCTAGAGAAGTATCAGCTACTCAATCAGCGGTTGTTACTATAGGAAAGTTTGTTGGAGGGGACGCAGCAAACATCATACCTGGCCAGGTTATTATGGAGGGTACTATTAGAAGTTTAGATAAAGAAATAGGCGAATTTATATTTAACAGAATGAATGAAATAGTAACTTCTACAGCTAAGATGTTTAGAGGCGAAGCAGAATTAATAGAACTATCTTCTGTACCACCACTAGCTAATAATAATAACTTAGCACATGAAATAACAGACTATGTAAAGGACTTAGTAGGTGAAAAGTCAGTAGTATTATTTGAGTCAGGTGGTATGGGATCAGAAGATTTTGCTTCTTATTCATATGAAGTACCAAGTGTTTATATGATGCTAGGTGCCGGTTCAAAAGCTGAAAATGATTTATTTGGTGAACCTATGCATAGTGCAAGGGTTGTATTTAATGAAGAAATATTACCTACAGGAGCTGCCATCCATGCCTATAGTGCCATCATGTGGCTAAAAAATAATAAGTAGTGAATAGAAATCAACATTAGACAAAGCAGAAGAAAGTCTTTTTGCTATATTTAAAAAGAAGGGGCTGTAAAAAAACAGCCTCGAAACAAGGAGCAGGTCGCCTGTAGCGACCTGCTCCTTGTTTTTTTATAGATTTATTGTCATTATCACAAAATTAGAAGTCACTTATTAAGCCTATGGTTTTATAGGCTTTAAATGATGATATTATATCCGTTTTTTATGCAGCTATGGATGTCCGATGTTTCTTGTTATGATACTTATAGAGGTTGTATCCACAAGAAATTAACGTGAATTCTAAAATGACAGCTTTTTCACCTCGCCGAAATAATCTTTTATAAGATCTATCCCACTTAATTATCCCAAATGTCCCCTCTGATTGAATACTTCTGTTCATACACAATAAGGCACCATGAATTGATTCTAGATTATTTATTACTTCCTTATGTATTTCTGTTAATTCTCGATTAAGGCGTATTGTTCTATTTCCATGTGCTCTTTTGCAACATTCACTACGATATAGACATCCTGCACAGTCTTCACATTCATATATTTCTTCTGTTCTACCATATTGATTTTTATATATATGCCTATCACATTTATATATAAACTTTTTATTATTAGGACAGATCAGGTTTCCGTGTTCATCTCTTTTGAAATTTACTGCACGATATGGATCATAATGATATTTTTGATTCTTAGTTTCCCTCTCAAACATAGTAAATTTCATATATTTTTCCATGCCATGTTCCTCACAATAAAGATAATTGTTATAAGAACCATATCCTGCGTCAGCAACAGGATACGTTGGATAATGACCATAAGTAGCATTAAACTTTTCCATTAAGGGTTGAAAACATTCCATGTCTGAAGCATAAGGTTTTGCGTCTATTACAGCTATATATTCATCACATATGGCAGCCTGCATATTGTAAGCAGGAAGGAGTTGGTCATTTCCCATATAATCACGTTTGATTCTCATAAAAGTTGCATCGTAATCAGTTTTTGAATAACTATTTCTTCGCTCTCCACATACTTCGATGTGCTTTGCATATTTCTTGAGGCGTTCTAGATACCCCTGCATTTCCTGATACTGTTTTTGATGGATACTTTTCTTATGCCCAGCTCCGGAAACAAATTTTGAAACCTCTAGATTTATTGCCTTCTGATAACTTTCAAGCAATGCCTCAACGTAATCAATCGCATATTCATCTCTTTTTTCTAACTTCACATTAAGAAAACTAAGAATCTCTGAATTCATTGTATCGATGAGTAATGAGATCTTTTCGAACACTTTGTTTCTATTTTTGATGCAAGATTTCTTCCATACCCAGGTATAGCGATTAGCATTAGCTTCGATCTTTGTTCCATCGATGTAAGTGTGATGTAAATCCACATGCTCTTGATCAAAAATATAAGAATTGATATCAATGAAGATTTGTTCAATTGAAGTCGTTAATTCATTACGAATAAAGTTGCCGAAAGTAGCAAAAGATGGAGCTTTCATTCCGTCAAGAAGATACATATATCTGATGTCTGTACGGCAGAGTTTTTCAATATTTCTTAAAGAACTAATGCCATGCTCCATAAAAGTGAAAAGTATAATCTTAAGCATTTTATCTGAATCACATCTTGGACGACCTATTTTGCAGTCCTTCTCTACAAAATATCGTGTTAGGTCAATGTGATCCATTACTTCGCATAAAGTATATACTGGATCTGAAATATCAATTATTTTTTCGATATCCAATGGTAATTTTAGCTGTCTTGGTGTAAAATTATCATTGGTATTTTTGTTTAGTAGCATAAATAAATTATACCAAAAAAATCGCTGAAGTCTTACGACCTCAGCGATTTTTTCGTTAGGGGAGTTTTTTTACATCCCCTTTTTTATTATAATAAGACATTAAAAGCCCTATAAAAATGGAGTTAAATATGCGAAGAACAAAATCCTTATATGCTATAATGATAATAGTCTTATTATAGAAGGCAGGAGTCTTGCATCAACTGATTTTTTTTGCAAGGTACTTTTTGAAAACTTGAGTTATACTACTGTTAGAGGTGAAATTGGTGATGGAATGGTTAAGTAAGATGAATGATGCTTTGGATTACATAGAGTCAAATATAACAGGTAAAATTGATTATTGCGAAGTTGCCCGTGTTGCCTGTTGCTCTTTGACGCGATTTCAAAGAATGTTTACATTCATGACAGATTTAACAATAGGAGATTATGTGCGGTTTAGAAAAATGTCTCTTGCAGGTGAGGATATTAAAAATACTGATATAAAGGTAGTGGATTTAGCTAATAAGTACGGATATGAATCTCCAGAGGCATTTACGAGAGCTTTTCAAGCTTTTCATGGTATGCCGCCAACGATTGTCCGAAAGCTGGGAATAGCCAAAAAATATCAGCCAATCACTTTCCAAATCAAGTTTGACGGAGGTAGTATCATGACTGGTTCAAAATCATTAGTTCGTATTGAAGAATTAAATCATATGAAAGTAGTTTCCTTTCAAGTCAATTGTGACAGACCTGAAACTTTGGCATGGAATCAATTACGAGAGTGGGCTGTAAAAAATCTGAATGACTATGAAGCTAGAAGATATATAGGTTTTGCACCTAATGGACATCACCCAACAGGGGAAGAAAATGATTTTCATGAATATAATGCTCAAATGGTTTTGCATGGGGAAGAAGGACTCAATACAACTTTGCTAGGCGCAAAGGTGAGTGATGCACCTAAAGGCCTATTTCTTGTGGGTGATGTGGTGTTGAATGAATTTAATGAAGATGGAACTTTAGATATAGGTTTATCCATGAAAAAATCATCACAGACTATATATGAGTGTATGTTGGATATGGGCGGCTATGATGTGGATTTTGACGGTCGAAATTATTTAGAAGAACATCTTTTTTCGAAGGAATGGTTTTTAGCTGACAATCCCTCGAAGGTACCAGTAGAATTTAAGTTTTGGCTTCCTATAAAAAAGAAATAGATTTTTCACTTTTTTTGAGTGAGTAAATTAAGAAATATTGTGATAGAGAGCTATCTAGCTCTCTATTTTTATTGTATAGGAAAGTCCTGCTTTCCTATACAATAAAAATAGACTGCTGCAATTTGGTGCAGTAGTCCTCTAAGTCTTAACTTTTATTGGATTTCAATTAATCGTTTTGCTTTGGGTACTTCTTCTTTTGGAATATTTATCTTTAATATACCCTCTTCTAGTTTAGCTGTAATGCCTTCTACTTTAACATCTTTTAAGCTAATCGCACGCTGCATAGAAGCAATGCGACGTTCTCGATGGATATATTGATCTTTTTCATCATTCATTTCTTCTTTTCGTTGTACGGCTATAATCAGTTGATCGTTCTGATAGTCGATGGCAATGTCTTCTTTTTTTACGCCTGGCATCTCTGCTTCAATAGCATAGCCATTAGCATCTTCTTTAATATCTACCTTAAAGGTGTCATACTTAAAATCCCTTAAGTTGAGAAGATCATTGTTAAAAAAGTCATCCATTACATGATAAAAGTCTACAAATCCGTTGTTGCTCCTTTGAACTGCTTGACGATTGAATGGTGTTAATCCAAACATATAAACTCCTCCTTTAAGAAACCTTTTTATAGTTTTGTTAGCACTCTCATTGGTCGAGTGCTAATTACACTTATAATATAGGCTTCTTAAATGTCATTGTCAAGTATTTTTTTAATATTTTTATAAAAATTTTGTATTTATAAAATATGCTTTCAAACCTTCATTCAAAAAGTAACTTATAGTGTCAGAAACAATCTATTACTAAAATACTAGGAATTAAAAATGTGGAAATTCATAGTTGTAAAAACCAAGTAAAACCAATACATGAGGTTCAAAAGCTTGAAAAATCAATATCTAGCTATAGGAAAAAACTATATTTTAAATATAAGCAATTTTATTGACAATATTCGACGAAGAATATATACTACAAAACATATTAAAACACTAAGAAATAAAAACACAGAAATAAAAAACTGTTTCTTATCGAGAGAGGCTGAGGGATAGGCCCTATGATGCCCAGCAACCGGACATTCCATAAGTGTACACGGTGCTAATTCCTACAAACGTAGAGTAATTAAAACTTTGAGTTTGAGAAGATAAGAAGGTGAGTTCTGCTTTATTTGAGCTACTTTCTTATCAATAAGAAAGTAGCTTTTGTATTTTATATAGTAAAACATATATAAGTTAGAACTATCTTCTACAGATGAAGGAGTTTCTAAAACAACAGGGAGGTGGAGTAAATGTCGCTAGCAGCTGAAAAATTAAAATATCGCTTATTAGGAGTAATCAAAGGCGATACTTATAGATATTCCCAAAATGTGCAGGGGGACTTTAGTAATTTGCAGCCAGGGGAGTTTGATTGGTGGAAATATAAGTATTACATAAAGCAGATTGAAAGAGCAGAGAAAGGTAGTCAAATTGAGGATTATTTTAAAAAGCAAGACCTTACATTTTCATTACCAGAGGCATTTGAGATAACAGGGAAATTTACTTTAACAGCGGGTGGAGACTTACTTTCAGGAGACCAGTTAACACCAGAGACAACCGAGCATTTCTGGGATGAGGTAGAAGATTTTTACTTTGATGGAGTAGACAGCATTTACGCTAATTTGGAAACGCCTATAGCTTCTTCTAAACCAGTACAGAATGCACCAAGAAGTGTTAATAGTACGCCAGAGCTTAATGGAACACTAGGTATGTTTGAAAGATATTTACATGGTGGAAGAGGGATTAATTTTTTCTCTACAGCTAATAATCACTGTTTAAATCAAGGAGAATCAGGGCTTATTGAAACCTTAGAATTGATTGATAAAAAAGGCTGTAAACAGGTTGGGACAGCTAGAAGTATAGAGGAACAAAGAGACATTCCCATCATAGAAAAGCATGGAGTAAGGGTAGCATACTTAGCTTATACCTTTACCTTGAACGGTGATCAAGTGCCAGCGGGAAAGTCATATTTAGTAAACTATGTCAAGCTGAATAACCCGGGAGAAAAGCTAGATTTAGTGAAGGAACATGTACAAATTGCTAGGGAAAAGAATGCTGACATTGTAGTTGCCTGTCTCCATTGGAGCTTAGAATTTGAATCCTACCCTATTCAAAACATCATCGATATGGGACACCGGGTATTAGAGGAATGCGGCGTAGATATTATTATAGGCAATCATGCTCATGTCGTGCAGCCTATTGAAAAGTATAGCTTCATAGATCCAATACAAGAAGTTAGGAAAACAGGACTGATTGCTTATTCGTTAGGCAACCTGGTAGGAGATTTTAATACGTTGAATGCTTTACTTGGGATTCTAATAAAGATTGAATTGACTAAAGGAATCCATAAGGAAAAAGAAGTAACGGTTATAAGCGATTTAAAGGTATTTCCTTATTATATCTTTAAGCAATATGAAAAGGGAAAATATAAGGAAATTAAATTATTAGATTTCATTAAATTGATAAACAAAATAGAAAAAGGGCAGCTTCCTTATGTGTTTACAAAGAAACAGCTCAAAGAAATTGCTCATTTAAAAAGACTATTTTTAAGGTTAATGCCAGAGGACAATGCAGGTATTCTAGAAAAAAACTAGGAAGAGGGGAGGAAAAAATATGATTAAATTAAGTCATATACATAAGACCTTTCATACAAAGGGTGCAAAGGTTGAAGCATTAAAGGATATTAATTTAGAGATAGAACAAGGCGATATTTTCGGAGTAATTGGCTATAGTGGGGCAGGAAAAAGTACGCTCATTCGCATCATTAATTTACTGGAGAGGCCTGATGAAGGAGAAGTAGAGGTAGACGGTACCATACTTACTCAAATGAATAAAAAAGAATTGTCTAGAGTGCGTAGTAATATCGGGATGATTTTTCAAGGCTTTAATTTAATGAACAGTATTAATGTTTATGACAATATTGCAGCGCCTCTTAAAAATTTAAAGTGGAATAAAAAAGAAATTGAAGAAAAGGTCAACAACTTACTAGAGTTAGTAGATCTAACAGATAAAAAATATGCTTATCCTAATCAGCTGAGTGGTGGGCAAAAGCAAAGAGTAGCTATTGCAAGGGCACTAAGCAGTGATCCAAAGATCCTGCTATGTGACGAAGCTACTTCTGCTCTAGACCCTACCACAACTAAATCTATTCTTCAGCTTCTAAAGGAAATTAGATATAAGCTGAATATTACCATTGTAATCATTACGCATCAGATGGAAGTAGTAAAAAGCATTTGTAACCGCATTGCCATTATGGAGAAGGGCGAAGTGATTGAAAGTGGAGATATTGTAGAAGTTTTTACTAGTCCTCAAAGTCAGGTAGCAAAAGACTTTGTTGCCCATTCTTCAGGGACCATCATTAACGAAGAAGATTTAGCGCAGTTTACAGGTATGGTATGCAAATTTAACTTTTATGGTGAAGTAGCTCATGAACCTATACTTTCAAAGTTAGAACGAGACTTTGATATTCAAGTTAATATCTTATTTGGGAATATTGAGCATCTTTATACAGGCATTGTAGGGAGCCTTATAGTTGAGCTTAGAGGTGATGATTGGCAGATACAAAAAGCGCTTGATTACTATAGAACATTGAATACAAAAGTGGAGGTGATTAAACATGCTACAGCAATTAATGCCTAATGTAATTGAATACTCAGCAGAGCTAGGAAAGGCTTTTAATGAAACAATGATCATGATTTCTGTATCAGGTCTATTTGCTTCACTCATAGGCATTCCAGTAGGGGTCATGCTACTTGTTTTTTCAAAGGACCATATTTGTGACAACAAATTAGTTTATTCCATTGTTTCTAAGATTGTAAATACACTAAGGTCTATACCGTTTGTTGTACTTATAGCAGCTATCCCAGGACTTACTAGAATGATTGTAGGAACAACCATTGGTGTTAAAGGTGCTATTGTGCCACTGGTAGTTGCCAGCTTTCCTTTTATAGCAAGACAAGTAGAAATGGCACTTCTTAAGGTGGATAGAGGTATTATTGAAGCTTATGAGGCTATGGGATTTTCAACATGGAAGATTATTACGAAAGTAATTTTAGTAGAAGGTAGAAAAGATATTATCTTAGCCATTACTGTTTCACTTATTAGCTTAATTGGTTATTCAGCTATCACTGGAACTGTTGGTGGAGGCGGACTTGGCGATTTTGCTATTAGATATGGTTATCAGTACTTTAAGACAGACATTATGATCGTTACCATTATTATTATTTTACTCCTAGTTTATTTGATTCAGGGAGTGGGAGATTTCATCTATAAAAAATTGGCTCATTAATAATAAATTATAAAAAGGATAGGGAGAGATGACAATGAATAAAAAGAAATTATTATCTATTATATTAACAGGTGTATTAGCATTAGGAGTTTCAGCATGTGGGACAGGAAAACCAACAAGCAATGAGGCAAGTAATACTACTCAGACAGAAAAAACAGATAGTGGGGAAAAAACAGTTCTTAAGATTGGGGTAAATGGTACAGATTTTCGCTTGTGGGATAATATCAATGAAAGGCTGGCAGAGTACAATATTGAACTTGAACCAGTGAGCTTTTCTGATTATATTAAACCTAATCTTGCTTTAGCAGACGGTGAAATTGACCTTAATGCTTTCCAACATGAACTTTATTTTGAAAATTTCATCAAAGAACATAGCTTAGACTTATCTTCAATCGGCTATACATTTATTGCACCTCTTGGCTTATATTCAAACAAAATCAAAAGCTTAGATGAAGTTAAAGATGGGGCAACTGTGGCTATTCCAAATGATGCTACTAATGGCGGAAGAGCATTACTTCTTTTAGAGTCAGCAGGGCTTATTACTTTAGATGGGACAGACAAAGTGACACCAACGACAAAGAATATTGCAGAGAATCCAAAGAAGCTTGAATTTGTTTCAATGGAATCTGTACAAATCCCACGTTCTTTGGCAGATGTAGACTTTGCAGCTATTAATGGTGGTGCAGCGACAGATGCAGGCATCTATGATTACATTTATAGAGAAGATCCAGAGCAAGAAAATGCACAGCAATATTTTAATGTCATTGCAGTAAGAACAGAGGATAAAGACAAAGAAGTATTTAAGAAGATAATGGAAGTCTACCATACAGATGAAACTAAGAAGGCAATTGAAGAAATTTATAGTGGCGCTTATATCCCAGTATGGTAGAATATCAATAGTGATGAGTTTGAATAAGAGATAAGTAGAAATGATGATAAATAGGGCTGCTACAAAATAGAATGAAAGGAAGCATTCATTTTGTAACAGCCCTGTATTTTAATAGAAGGAGATAAGACATGAAGAGTAAAAAGGATAGTTTATTTCAATATATTAATGAGCATCAAGAAGAGTATAAGACTATTGCAAAAGAAATATTTGCTCGCCCAGAAACATCTAACCATGAGTATTTTGCCAGTGGCATTTTGTCTGAGAAATTAGAAGAACATGGTTTTGTAGTAACTAGAGATGTAGCTGGACATCCTACAGGTTTTACGGCTGTTAAAAAATCTGAGAAAGCGGGACCAACGTTAGCATTTTTAGCTGAATATGATGCTTTAGCAGGTCTTGGACATGGCTGCGGGCACAATCTTATTGGTACAATAAGTACATTTAGCGCCATTGCCCTTAGTAAGCAGTTAGAGGAATTAGGCGGAGAGATAAGGGTTTACGGTACACCTGGGGAAGAAGGTGGAGAAAATGGTAGTGCCAAAGAAAGCTTTGTGGTAAAGGGTTATTTTAAAGATGTGGATATTGCTTTAGAATTACATCCAGGAAGAGTTAATACACTAACACCAAAATCACTGGCACTTGATCCAGTTGATATTGAATTCTTTGGAAAAGCTGCTCATGCAGGGGCTGCACCTGAACAAGGAATTAATGCCCTTGATGCACTCATCCTCACCTATAATGGCATTAATGCCCTAAGGCAGCATTTAACCTCTGATGTGAAGATACATGGCATTATTTTAGATGGAGGGACAGCACCTAATACGGTTCCTGATTATACGAGAGGGAGGTTTTATTTAAGAGGAGCAACAAGACAAAAAGTAAATGAAGTTTATAAAAAAGTAGAGAAAATAGCAGAAGGAGCGGCACTGGCAACAGGGTGCACCTATAAAATGGGGCTCTTTCAAAATAAGGTAGATAACATTATTCCTAATGAAAAGCTAGACTTAGTTTATAAGGAAACTTTAGAGGAGTTAGGAATAGAGTGGACAGATGACCGAACCTTTCCTTCAACTGATGCAGGGAATGTGTCACAGGTTATCCCGCTTCTACATCCCATTTTTAAAATTACTGATGAGGAAGCACCACTTCATTCAGAAGTCTTCTTGCAGGTGTGTGGCAGCGAAGAAGGCATTGGTAAAATAGAGGAAGGCACACAGCTGCTTGCTTATACAGGGCTTAAATTACTAGCGGATCCTGAACTAGTAAAGTATATAAAATCATAAGTGATATAAGCTACTGATTACATTTCCTTAAAAGAATATAATGAAAAGCCTTGTTCCATAATAATAAGTTTAGTATTAAGGAAAAAATAAATGAATAAAGACCATATAAAGATTGCATAAAGTTTGAATCTAGTTTTGGAAAAAACGATTCATCTTTATGCAATCTTTATGTTTATCTATATAACCCTAATACTATACTCATTTTCTGTGTGTTAGATTAAAAGGGAATTAAGGAGGGAGTGACAGTGATGCAAGTTGTTACAAGTTTAATTGGTCTTGTAGGGGTAATGTTCCTTATTTATTTAACAACGATATTTTTTAAAGGGGATGAACGATAATGTCTACAGCATTGCAATATATCATTTACTTAGCAATTCTAGTGGCCCTAGGGATACCTTTAGGGAAATATATAGGCAAGGTAATGGATGGAGAGAAGGTATGGCTTTCAAAAATACTGTTACCTTGTGAAAGAGGTATTTATAAACTATTAAAAATTAATGAAAAGGAAGAAATGCACTCAAAAAAATATGCCTTAAGTGCTATAGCTTTTAATCTAGTAGGTTTAATCGTATTATTCTTTTGCTTGTTACTTCAAAAAATGCTTCCCTTAAATCCAGAGGGAATCCCAGGTCATTCATGGCACTTAGCTTTTAACACCGCAGCAAGTTTCGTGACTAATACTAACTGGCAAGCTTATTCGGGAGAAAGTGCTTTAAGTTATTTTTCACAAATGATGGGACTGACAGTTCAAAATTTCGTTTCAGCAGCAACTGGTATTGCTGTTCTATTTGCACTTATTAGAGGTCTTAGAAGAGTAGAAAAGAAAGGCATTGGTAGCTTTTGGGTAGATATGACAAGAACGATTCTTTATATCTTAATGCCATTAGGAATGGTAGTAACTATTGCACTTGTATCACAAGGGGTTGTTCAAAGCTTTGAACCTTATGAAACAGTAAGCTTAGTAGAACCCATTACCTTACAGGATGGAACAGTTGTTACAGAGCAAGTAATACCCATGGGGCCAGCAGCAAGTCAAATAGCGATTAAACAACTTGGAACAAATGGTGGTGGCTTCTTCGGTGTTAACTCCGCACATCCATTAGAAAATCCAACAGCATTATCTAATCTTATAGAAATGATTTCTCTCTTATTGATTCCAGTAGCACTTTGCTTTACGTTTGGAAGGAATATCAAAGATAAAAAGCAGGGCAAGGCCATCTTTATAGCGATGTTTATCCTGTTAGTTGTAGGTCTTGGCATTATAGGTTTTAGTGAACAACAAGCAACACCTCAGCTGGCACAAAGTGGTGCGGTAGATTTATCTAGCACTAATCAAGCTGGGGGGAATATGGAAGGTAAGGAAAGTCGTTTTGGTATAGCAAGTTCAGCGACTTGGGCTTCCTTTACAACAGCCGCTTCTAATGGTTCTGTTAACTCAATGCATGATAGCTATACACCAATAGGTGGTATGATTACGATGCTTCAAATGCAGCTTGGAGAGGTTATTTTTGGAGGAGTCGGTTGTGGTTTATATGGGATGATTGGGTTCATTATTTTAGCTGTGTTTATAGCAGGTTTAATGGTGGGTAGAACACCGGAGTATTTAGGTAAGAAGATAGAACCTTATGAAATGAGAATGGCAGTTCTTGTGTGCCTTGCAACACCTATTGCTATATTAGTAGGAAGTGGTATTGCAACTTTAGTACCATCTGTCTCTGATAGCTTAAATAATAACGGTGCTCATGGTTTTTCAGAAGTACTTTATGCTTACTCATCTGCTGGAGGTAATAATGGCTCAGCTTTTGCAGGCTTTGGGGCAAATACCCCTTTCTTAAATGTAACTATTGGGCTTGTTATGTTATTTGCAAGATTTGTACCAATGCTTGCTACCTTAGCTATTGCAGGTAGTATGGTAACTAAGAAAAAAGTAGCAGCTAGTGCAGGAACACTTCCTACACATGATGCCATGTTTATTGGTATTTTGATTTTCGTTGTACTTCTTATTGGCGCATTAAGCTTCTTCCCAGCATTAGCACTTGGACCAATAGCAGAGTTCTTCGAAATGATTGTTTAAGGGAGGATGAATAAAATGAAAGAAAAGACAAAAAGTTCTTTTACAGATAAAGAAATGCTAGGAAGAGCCATTAAAGACTCCTTCATTAAGATGAATCCTAAAAAGCAGCTAGAAAATCCTGTTATGTTTCTGGTTTATGTTTCATCTCTATTAACAACAGCATTATTCGTAGTTGCACTATTTGGTTTAAGAGATGCACAGCCAGGTTTTATATTAGGTATTACAGCTGTACTTTGGTTTACTGTATTATTTGCTAACTTTGCAGAAGCCATTGCAGAAGGTAGAGGGAAAGCACAAGCAGATGCCCTTAGGGCAGCTAAGAAGGAAGTCAAAGCTTATAAAATCCCTTCTATCTCACAAAAAACACAAGTGGTAGAAATCTCATCTGCCAATCTTAAAAAAGGAGACTTAGTCATTGTTAAAGCAGGAGAGCAAATTCCCGCAGATGGTGAAGTAGTAGAAGGGGTGGCTTCTGTAGATGAAAGTGCTATAACAGGCGAATCTGCTCCAGTTATTAGAGAAAGTGGTGGTGATCGCAGCGCTGTAACAGGTGGGACTACAGTTACATCAGACTGGTTAGTAATTGAAGTTACAAGTGAAGCGGGTGAAAGCTTCCTAGATAAAATGATTGCCATGGTAGAAGGTGCTTCTAGAAAGAAAACACCCAATGAAATGGCACTTCAGATTTTATTAGTAGCTTTAACGGTTATTTTCTTACTTGTAACGATTGCCTTATATTCTTATTCTTTGTTTTCTGCTAACCAAGCAGGTATTAGTAATCCTACCTCAGTAACAGCTTTAGTAGCTCTTCTTGTATGTCTTGCACCTACAACTATTGGCGCCTTACTTTCAGCTATTGGCATTGCAGGTATGAGTAGATTAAATGAGGCTAATGTCTTAGCTATGAGTGGTAGAGCGATTGAAGCAGCAGGTGATGTAGATATCTTAATGCTAGATAAAACAGGGACTATTACACTTGGAAATAGAGAAGCTTGTGAGTTTATTCCAGTAGATGGTGTGCCTGTAGAAGAATTAGCAGATGCAGCTCAGCTTGCTTCATTAGCTGATGAAACACCAGAAGGAAGAAGTATTGTGGTACTCGCCAAAGAAAAGTTTGGCATACGTGGACGTAATATGAATGAATTAAAGGGCATTTTTGTTCCTTTTACTGCCAAAACAAGGATGAGCGGTATTGACTATGAATGTAATGAAGTTCGTAAAGGCGCAGCAGATGCTATTAAAGCATATGTGCTTCACTTAGGCGGTACTTATACAAATACCTGTGATGAAGTGGTTAAACGTATTGCAAAAGCTGGAGGAACGCCTCTTGTGGTTGCTAAAAATGGGAAAGTATTAGGCGTTATTAACTTAAAGGACATTGTTAAAAAGGGTGTTAAAGAAAGATTTGCAGACCTTCGTAAGATGGGGATTAAAACCATTATGATTACTGGTGATAATCCATTAACAGCAGCAGCCATTGCAGCTGAGGCCGGCGTAGATGATTTCCTAGCTGAAGCTACACCAGAAGCTAAGCTGGCAATGATTAGAAAGTTCCAAAGCGAAGGACACTTAGTGGCTATGACAGGGGATGGAACCAATGATGCACCAGCTCTGGCACAAGCTGATGTAGCAGTGGCTATGAATACAGGAACACAAGCTGCTAAGGAAGCGGGAAACATGGTAGATTTAGATTCTTCCCCTACAAAGCTTATTGATATTGTCCGTATTGGTAAACAGCTTTTAATGACTCGTGGAAGCTTAACCACATTTAGCATTGCTAACGACATAGCGAAATATTTTGCTATTATACCAGCTTTATTTATGGGACTTTATCCAGGACTTGCAGCTTTAAATATTATGGGACTGCATAGCGCAGAAAGTGCTATATTCTCAGCAATCATCTATAATGCTCTTATTATTGTAGCGCTTATTCCTTTGGCACTTAAAGGTGTTAAATACAGAGAAGTACCAGCGAAGAAATTGCTATCTAGGAATTTACTCATTTATGGACTAGGGGGTATTATTACACCATTCATAGCGGTAAAACTCATTGATATCATTATTGTGGCCATTGGGATTGTATAAGGTAAGGCCAGTGTAATCACTTTATTTATAATTGTTTGCATTGTTGTTTATAGTGGATATGGTATAGCCGAGTGTCTTACATTTTTAATAGATTAAAGGAGAGGACTTATATGAAAATATTTAAAGGTGTTTTGCCAAAAGCAATAGCATTTTTTATAGTCTTAACAGTGATGTGTGGAGGTATTTACTCCTTAGGAATGACAGGAATGGCACAAGTGTGCTTTAACAAACAAGCTAACGGGAGTATAATCGAAGTAAATGGAACAAAATATGGCAGTGTGTTATTAGCCCAGCAGTTTACAGGGAATGAGTACTTGTGGGGAAGAGTAATGAGCGTTGATACAGGAACTTTTACTAGCAAGGATGGAAAAGCACTAATGTATGCAGTACCTTCTAATCTTAGCCCAGCAAGCAAAGCCTATGAGGCGCTTATAAGTGAGAGAGTACAAAAGATAAAAGCAGCACATCCAGACCAAGGAGATACACCAGTTCCAGTAGATTTAGTAACGATATCAGGTAGTGGATTAGACCCTCATATTTCTATAGCAGCAGCTCAGTATCAGATAAATAGGGTAGCCAAAGCGAGAGGCGTATCAGAAGAAAAGGTAGAAGAAATCATTAATAAATACACAACTCATAAGTTTTTAGGAGTACTAGGGGAAGATGTCGTTAATGTATTACAGGTTAATCTAGCATTAGATGGTATTTTATAAACATAACTTAAAGATGAACGGAGTGGTTAACTTACGGAGTTCCGCTCCGTATTTTTCCAAGTATGACATCGTTTTTATTAATAGAAAAAGGAATTAGAGGGAGATAAAGTCATGGAAGAAAGACCGAATCCAGAGAAGTTATTAAAGCAGATTAATCTACATCAGGAAGAAACAGGTAGAGGCAAGTTAAAGATTTTCTTTGGGTATGCAGCAGGAGTGGGGAAGACCTATGCTATGTTGGATGCAGCTCATGCCATGAATAAGGCAGGGGAAGAAGTAGTCATAGGTTATATAGAACCACATGCAAGGCCGGAGACTCTAGCGCTTATAGAAGGACTTGAAGTGATTAAGCCTTTAGAAATTGAATATAGGGGAATAACCCTTAAAGAATTAGATTTGGATGCTGTACTTATAAGGCATCCTAAACTTGTTTTGGTGGATGAACTAGCCCATACCAATGCCGAAGGTTGTCGTCATAAGAAACGTTATTCAGATATTGAAGAGCTTTTAAAAGCAGGCATAGATGTTTATACCACTGTTAATGTTCAGCATATAGAAAGTTTAAATGATATCGTGGCTTCTATTACAGGGGTTATTGTGAAGGAGCGTATTCCTGATCAGGTATTTAATAAAGCTGATCAAGTAGAGTTAGTAGATATTGAGCCTGAGGAACTCATTAAGCGTTTAAAAGATGGAAAGATTTATCAGCAAAATAAAGTGAGCCATGCCATGGAGCACTTCTTTGTAAAAGAGAACTTGATTGCTTTAAGGGAGATTGCGTTAAGACGTACAGCTGATAGGGTTAATCGTGATGTAGAACTGATAAAAGAAGCAAAAAGCGGCATACAATATATAACTGGCGAACATATTTTAGTATGTTTATCAGCTTCTCCTTCTAATGCCAAGGTTATTAGAACTGCGGCTAGAATGGCCAATGCCTTTAGAGCGCCTTTAACAGCATTACTTGTACAAACACCTAGTTTAAAAGAAATGGATGATAAAGCTAAGCGCTGTTTAAAAGAAAATATTACTTTAGCAAAGGAATTCGGAGCGCATATTGTAACCACCTTTGGTGAAGATATTGCAAAGCATATTATAGAATACGCTAAGGCAAGTGGTATTTCAAAAATCGTGGTAGGAAGAACCAATACTAAGAAGTCTATTTTTACAAGAAAAAATAGCTTAGTAGATAAGCTTATTCATCTAGCTCCCTATATAGATGTTTATATTATTCCAGATGCCCCTAGCTTTTATAAAAATAAGTATAAGAAAAGCTTTATGATGGGAAAAGAAAAGTTAAACTATGTGGATATGATAAAAACATTACTTGTTTTAGTGGCTTGTATTTTGTTAGGAATACTTTTCGAAAAGATAGGGATGAGAGAATCCAATATTATTATGGTATTTATTTTAGGAGTATTAGTAAGTGCTATGGTAACCAAAGGGCGTACTTATAGTGTAGTAGCCTCTGTGGTTTCAGTCATTACGTTTAACTTCTTTTTCACCAATCCAAGGTTTAGTTTAGAGTCTTATGATCCAGGATATCCTGTGACTTTTCTCATCATGCTCATAGCAGCCATTATGAGTAGTTCAATGGCTATTAGAGTTAAAAGACAAGCTAAGGAGGCAGCTAGCCAAGCTTATCGTACACAAATTTTGTTAGATACAAGTAGGCGATTACAAAGAGCCAAAGATATTTCTAGCATCGTAGAAAAAACAGCAGAGCAAATTATTAAACTGGTCAATAAACCTCTTACCCTATACGTAGAGGATCATAAGCAGTTAGGAGAACCTAAGTGGTTTCCCTGTGATGCAAAAATAAATATAGATTATCAAAAATATATAGATGAGGATGAAAGGGCTGTAGCGGAGTGGACTTATAAAAATGGTATGCCAGCAGGAACATCTACAAATACTTTGCCAGGAGCGGAAGCATTATATTTACCTATTGGTAATGGTAAAGAAGTCTTCGCGGTAGTTGGAATTGTATTAGGTGATGGAGAAGAGATAGAAACCTTTGAGTATAATATACTTGTTGCTATGCTCAATGAAGTGGCTTTTGCAATAGAAAAATATCGTTTAGATAGACTTAATAAAGAAGTAGAGTTTGAAGCAGAGCAAGAAAAGTTAAGAGCTAACCTACTACGTTCTATATCGCATGATTTAAGAACGCCTTTAACGAGTATTTCGGGCAATGCAAGCATTTTACTAAGCCAAGAAGAAAAGTTAAGTGAGGCTTTCAAGCGCCAAGCCTGTGAAAGCATTTACGAGGATTCTATTTGGCTTATTAATCTAGTAGAAAATTTATTATCTATTACACGAGTAGAAAATGGCACCATGCAGCTGAGACTTCAACTAGAGTTAGTAGAGGAGCTTCTAGCAGAAGCCATTCAACATGCTAAGAGAATTAAGCGTACACATTCTATTAAGATGCAATGTGATGAGGAAATTTTAATGGTGGAAGTAGATGCAAGGCTTATTATTCAAGTGATTGTCAATTTCTTAGATAATGCTATTAAATATGCAGAAGAAGGTTCTACGATTATAGTCTCTGCAAAACGTGAGAAAAATGAGGTGGCTATAGAAGTAGCCGATACAGGTATTGGCGTTACAGATGAAGATAAGAAAAGAATATTTGATATGTTTTATACAGCAGGCAATAAAGAAGGTGATGGCAGAAGAGGCTTAGGTTTAGGCCTAGCCTTATGCAAATCTATAGTTGCAGCTCATGGAGGAAGTATTTATATTAAAGATAATACGCCTAAAGGAACGATTTTTGGATTTAGATTACAATGTAAGGAAGTGAATCAAAGTGAAGAAGAGCATTTTGGTAGTGGAGGACGATAAAGCTATTCGTAATTTAATAACAACTACCTTAGAAACACAAGGATATGGATTTCATGTAGCAGACACAGGGCAAAAAGCTATTTTAGAAGCAGTTTCATATCAACCAGACATTATTATCTTAGATTTAGGTCTTCCAGATATGGATGGGGTTGAAATCATTACGAAGGTAAGAAGTTGGAGTAATAATCCCATCATAGTAGTAAGTGCAAGAAGTGAAGACAAAGACAAAATTAAAGCATTAGATGCTGGCGCAGATGATTACCTCACTAAACCTTTTAGTATAGATGAGCTTCTAGCAAGAATAAGAGTAGCCTTTAGAAAGATGAATTATGATAATAGTAGCGCTAAAGAAGAGCCTGTTTTCGTTAATGGAGGACTAAAAATAGATTATAGTGCCAATACAGTATATGTTGACGAGGAAGAAGTTCACTTGACGCCTATGGAGTACCGCTTACTTTGTTTACTGGCTAAAAATGTGGGGAAAGTACTTACTCATAATTATATACTGGATAAAATATGGGTGAATGTTCTAGTTGATAGGGATACACAGTCTTTAAGAGTCTTTATGGCTACTCTAAGAAAGAAAATAGAGAAAGACCCATCGGAGCCTAAGTATATACAGACACATATCGGTGTGGGCTACCGTTTAATACGAATAGCAGATAGTGGTGAAAATGAATAATATGTCTGAGAAGTAGGTGTGAATGTTTATTTGATAGTCAGAGTTTAGAATTAATAATAGTGAACCATACCATAAATAAATCAGATAAATAGGCGTAGGCCTTGAATAACATGAGATGTAGCAAATTGCGTTGCGATACGGTTTATAGAATATATAGCTAGATTTTGGAAAGAGGAGTATTAATCGCCTCTTTTTTTAGTTAAAAATTTTACTAATAAGTTGTATGACTACGAATTTATATTTATAGGAAGATAAAAAGTTTATTTTTTAATGAGGTAAATATATTTAAAAGATAAATATGGTATATAATGATATTAAAATGTATATTTTATATTTTTTGAATATTAGATATTAAATGATAAATTGTTGCATTATTTGATAGCATGATAGGAGATAGATATGGATTTGATAACGATAGTTGGTTTGCTTGGTACTTTAGTAACTTTTGAGGAAGCAGGTCGTGGTTGGTTACCATTTATAAAAGTGAAAAGGGCAAAAAGAAAAATACAATTAACAGAGTGGAACTCAAATGATCCGATTGTGCAAAGAGCTTTGGATGAGTTTAAATGTAAGGTTAAAGAAAAATATGAGGAACATCTATTTTCTCCAGAAGAGATTGAGGAAATAGTAGATCTTTATTTTAAAGAAAATAAGATATTATGCTTAAGAAAACTTGAAAAGGATAAGATTAAAGAATATATTCGTGACATACTGTGTAAGTATAATGAATATAACCGTTCATTAATGTCACCTGGCGAAAAAATAATTCATAATGACATGCAAAATAAGTGTCAAAAGATCGCAACAAAGTTGGATCAATTAACTAGTAAGGAAGAAAATGACAATATAAATAAATTTAAAACTGCAATAGAAATGAGTAAAAATATAGGTCTAGATAATATTGAAGATAGTATTAATGGAGAATATATAATTGACCGTTCAAGCTTTATTGAAGAAATAAAAAAAGATGATTGCCGTTTTATTTCTATACAAGGCAATGCTGGTTGTGGTAAATCAGTTTTATGCAAAAACATTGTAAAGAATGAAACATATGTTTTATTTGCACGTGCAGAAAGATTTATCAAAGAGAATAATATCAATGATATATGGAACTGTAATCTTGAGGAGGCATTAAATTGGTTATCTGGTGAGAAAATAGTAATTTTTATTGATGCACTTGAATTTATTGCTGATTGTACTGCTGAAAAAATTGAATTACTTCAAGGGCTATATAATGTGGCTGGAAAGTATAAAAATGTATATATAATAACTTCTTGTAGAACAACTGATAAAAATGCATTTATAAAATTACAAACACGATACGAGATTAAAACATATGATATAGATGATATTTCAGTTGAGGAGCTTAAAGATATTGCTAAGAAGTATCCTATAATTCAAGAAATGATTAATCAAAAGTCTTATGCTGATTTACTAAAATCACCCTTTTATATTAATTTAGTTTTGAGTAATCATATTAATACTGAAGATATTAGTGATGAAAATACATTACGACAAATAATTTGGAATAATATTATTTGTTTAAAAAATAAGGCCAGACAATATGGAGTTACAAGTGATGCAATAATGGAAGCTGTAAATCTAATAGTATTTAAAAGAGCGAAAGATTTTTTAGTAGGTATACATAAGGACGAAATAGATCAAGATATTCTTTCTGCTTTGATTTCAGAGGGAGTTGTTGTTCCAAACGGTGAGTACATTAGGTTAAAGTATGATATTTTTGAGGATATTTCTTTTGAACATTATTTTGATAAGCAATTTGAGGATTGTAGAGGTAATTATCAGAAATTTTATGAAAAAATAAATAGTCTTGGAAGGTGTGTATACAGACGTTATCAGATATGGATTTCTAATAAATTATTTCTTCAAAAGACAAGAGATAAGTTTATTTATGCACTTATTTTTGAAAGGGAATTACCGATTGAATGGAAAAAGCAAACTGAAATTGGAATTGTTAAATCGAAGTATTGTGATGTGTTTTTCGAAGGATATAGTGAGGAATTGATTAGCAATAATCAGTTAGAAATGTTTATTCAAATAACGAATCTTTATGCATTTGAAGCAAAATTACTACTGAATAGTATAGGAGCAATTAATATGGTGCTAAAGCCGATAGGAAGGGCTAGAGAAAGCTTAATTATTTTGCTGGAGAAAAATAATTCATATATATCAAATTCAGTAAATAGAGGAGATATAATTAAGCTATGTAGTGATTATTCTAAAGTGTCTCATAGAGATAAGAATGTAACAGTGGCAGCATGTAGAATGATGGAGTGTTATCTAGAAGAAGTAATGAATAAAAAAGAAAGTGGATGGTATTATTCAGCCAAAGAAGAAATTGCACCATTTCTTGAGATTATCTATCCTATGGCGGAGGCCTCAGTTGAGTGGCTAAAAGAATTTTTCAATAAAGTGGTGGAATATCACGAAGAAGGAAATCATGAAGGATATAGATGGTCAAATGATATAATTGAATGGACAGTACAAAATGCCTATCCGGTTTTAGTAAATAATTTGGCTAATGAATTATGTATATTGGCTAATACCTTATGGCTCAAGGGAGAAGTACAACGAAGAAATAATCCATTCTATATAGATAATGATTTGAAGGAGTATGAGTTATATGGCTTAAGTGAAAGTGCTGATGAATATAAATCCTTACAAAGAGATATATCATCAAATATCTTCTTATATAATTTGTTCAGATGTAATTTTATTGTTGGACTTAAGTGGGCAATTGGGTTTGTTAATGAAGTTATGAGTACATATGCTAAAAATGAACCTCAATGTGTAGAAGAAGTAGAAGTATATTTTATAGGTAAAAAGCAAAGTAAAAAATATTTGGGTAACCCTAATATGTGGTTAGCTGGTATTGAAGAGAATAATGTGCCATTACTAGTGGGTGATATTATTTATCTATTGAAAGATGCCATTATAAATAGTATTGAGGTATATAAAAATGAGCAGGAATTAATTCAGAGGTATACTGATTATGTAAAAAATGAATTATACACAAAGTCAAATAATATTGCATTGCTTTCAATAATTGAAGGTATTGGATTACATTTTCAAAAAGAATTACCAGGTTATGCATTAGATTTGGCCACTAGTTTTGAAATTTTATATGTGGATATTGAAAGATATGAGTTATATATACCTAACCCAACAAAAGAATTATTACAAAAGCAAATACTTCAGATCATGGGAGTACCAGAATTAGAGAAAAGATATCTATTAGACAAAAAATGTAATTTTAGTTTGCAGAAATATGTGGCAAAAACACATTTAGACTTTGGAGAAAATATTAAAGTAAAGTGCAATGAAGTTTGTGATTATCTTTACTCTTTAACGAATAATGATAGTGAGAATGCCCTTGATTATCTCCAAGTACAGAAGATGGATATGAGAAATGTTACTATTAAGCATGTAGAAGATAATTTATATGCTATTGAACCAGTAGTTACAGGTGAAGCAGAAAGAATAGTTCAAAAGAATAAAGAGAATAAAGAAGAAGCTTCTATTATTCAAGAATTAAATGATTTATTTGCTAAATGTGTAAAAGATTCATCAGGAAAAATTATAGATTATACTTATATTAATAAAGTAATAGACGATATACTTAGAATGATTGCTAAAGATGAAATACATAGAATTCAATTAGAGAATAATTTGATTTACCTTATTGCAATTGTATTAAGTGATAAATCACTGAAAAAAGAACGAAGAGATTCTTTATGTATAGTATGGATTGAAGGAATTGAAAGATACTTTTCTAATGGATCATTTTTGGCGGATGTAAAGCTAACTCCTATACTTATTGAGCAACTTAAATCTAATATATCTGATGAAGTTAGAAATAGACTTAAAATATTAATGCTTGAGTGCCTTCTTCATGGTGGACACCATGGATTGATTAATCAAATTGCAGATATGGTAAAGAAATATTTGAATGCAGATAAAGAGTTAGCAAAAGCTTATTTTAATACAATCATTAAGCTAGCAGAAGATGAGATGAATCATATAAAATATAATGCAGCATATTTACAAACCTCAAACAAAGTAGAAAAATTTGAATTTAAACCTAATTTGAAGCACATTTGGCTTAATGAAAAGTACATAAAAGAAGAAGGTGGGAGTATTTATGATAGCAAAAGGGATGAAATCATAGATACATATTTATTTTCTGCCAAAGAGCTTAGTATAGGTATATTTAATACTGATGATTACGATATAGGTACACTTTGTTATATTTCAAATTGTGGACTTGGCTTCGATAATCCTCAATTTTCGTTAGTGATGAGAAAAATAGTTCTATGTATGATTGATATATGGAATTATCATAAGATAACTTATAATGCAGATAAGATTATTAATATTTTTCAAGAACGAGAAGTTGTCAGTTTATATCAACGTGAAATAGTTTTAGCTGATGGTAATACTGAAAAAGTAGTAGATTCATTATTTGATGATATGGATTTTTCAAAGTTTACACATGATACAATAGAGTTTTATCAAGATATATTCCAGTTATTTTTATGTACCTACTTTGATGGATATTCTGATCAAAATAAGCGAACTAATATCGAAAAGAAAATTAAATACATCAGTATGAAGGTTGATAAAATTGAAGTTGAATATGTTCGTAAGGAATTATACAAGTCTCTTACATTTTCTATAGATAGATTTTATCAAAGTGATTGGAGTAAGCTAAAAACACAATATTCCTACAGAGATAAAAAATTCTTGAATGGACAGTTTAGTAAGTATGGGAAATATCATATAAAAGAATTACTATACACAATATATCAGCTTCATATGGAAGAACTATTGCCAGAAATATTATTATCAGTTGATGTAAGTTTTTATGAGGCAATAAAGGATGGTAAGAATTTTGGGGAAATTATATCTGAAGCAAAGTGGATAGTAGATGTGTTAATATTAAAAGCTTTTACATACTATGGAGATAAAATAAAAAAAGATGAAGAATTAACGAGTGCTTTTGAAAGAATTTTGGAATCATTAATTGAAGTAAATAATGAGAAAGCAGCAGTAATCTTAGATGAATTTAGGATTCATTAAGTGCATATAAATAAGCTAATAAAACCACTTGAAGTATAAATATTCAAGTGGTTTTGTAATAGCATTTTTATTCCAGCATAAGTATGAGGATAAAATGATGATATTTATTTTGGCTGCACCAACATTGAAAAATATATTTGTGGTATCAAAACTGATCAATTCGTTATTGTGATATCTTATTGCAGTAGGAATAAGTAGAGGAATCTAGAATGTTGCAGGAAAGCTCATCTATGTAAGGGAGTTCAAAATTAATGAAATAATGCTATTACTTGATAAAGAAGAAAAAGAAATATTAGGAGCATATTTTGTTTTTCAAAATCAAAATTAGTAGTATAAAATATATAGAACTGTTGGCAGATGAATATTGAAGTAGTTCTATAAAGAAATAAAAACCGCCCATTATCTAGGTGAGGTGAACCGTACCATAAATGAATAATAGAAAAACAGGATTTTAGTATAAAGAAAAAATAATATATTTTCAAAAATTAGGAAGGGAAATATGGAAATAAGAAATAGTTATGAAAAGGCAATACAGTTGATAAACAGTAGTAATACACTAGCATTATCCGCTATAGATGAATATGGTTATCCTAAAATCTATGCAATGGAGAAAGTGGTGTCAGAAGATCTAAATAAAATTATTTTTATTACTAAACGGGATTCAAACAAGGTACGTTTATTGAATATAAATAATAAATGTTGTGTAGAGTTACATACTGAAGATGATAGTGTTTGTTTAAAGGGAAATATAGAGATCCAAGAAGATGATGAAACGAAGAGAAAAATTTTACCTAGTCAGTATGTGGAACGATTAGAGAGAAGTGGTATGCAAAGATACTGTGTGTTAATTTTTACAACCATTACTGTAGATTTATATATCGATGGAGAGTTTGATCATACTTAATTTATAGTTTTCTAAAATCTAGGGTTTATTTTTAAGGGAATATTTTTATTATATTTATAAAAGGAAATGCTTAATAGCTGGTAACTACTAAGCATTTCGAAAGTGAGACGTTTGTGCGTGATTAGCACGTAGTGGGTGCTAATTTTATTTTAGGGCTATTGGAAAAGTACATTAAAGTAATTATAGAAGAGAGAGGCATACCTATTATTGGTCGGATGGAGTGCTCTTTTTTGGTTTCAAAACTAACTTTAAAACCTTTTAGATTACCTTCAAGATTAAATTTAATAATATAAATATCTTTAAGAACATAAACATCTGCAATTGCAATTTCTTACGGTTGCAGATATTTTGGCTATAATACAGTGCTTAGATAGCTGGAGACTATAATCAGCTATTTTTTACATGTATTATACAAGACTTTAATTCATTGCTATACTATAGCCAATAAGCAATAAGCTTATTAGATGAAAGAACAAATACATAGCATTTTAAATAGTAAAAAGATGGGGGAGATGAAATAAATGTATAAATTATGGAAGGCATTAGAACAAGCAAAAAAATACAAATGGGTAGAGTTATCTCACTCCATGAATAATGATAGTCCATATTGGAGTGGTATCCCAAACGGTTCAGTTGAATTAGCTAAAACCTGTTTTGAATGGGGGAACCCAATGCTTGAGTGTCTCATTCAGACTTTTAAATTTCCAGGCCAATTTGGTACACACATTGATTTTCCGGGACACTTTATTAAAGGAAAAGATTTGTCAGAAAAGTATGGGGTGAATGATTTAATATTTCCACTGTGTGTTATTGATATCACACCGCAGGTCGAAAAGGATGATAGATATGCTGTTACAGTAGAAGATATCAAAAAGTATGAAGCAGAGTATGGAGAAATTCCTGAAGGAGCGTTAGTGGCATTAAGAACAGACTGGTATAAAAAATGGCCAGATATGGATGCATTTTCTGGCACTAAAGAGGATGGCAGCGAGAATTTCCCAGGCTGGTCAATAGAAGCAATTGAATATATTTATGAAGTCAGAAGAGCAGCAGCAAATGGGCATGAGACCTTAGATACAGATTCTTCAGCAGTAGCTGAAAAGGCAGGAGATTTGATATGTGAGCGTTATGTATTACAACAGGAGAAATTACAGGTAGAATTATTAAAGAACCTAGATCAAGTGGCACCAGCTGGTGCAGTAATTATTGTTTCTTATCCAAGATTTGAAGGAGCAAGTGGCCTGCCAGCAAGAGTGTGGGCAATCACAGAGTAAAAAGTTAATAGTGGGAAAAACTATTCAATTTATAAGACGATTAAAAGATTAGAAAACCGTCGCTTAATAAGGCATGGCTGTATCATGTTGCAACTTCAAGTTGACAAGGTGAAACTGTAGAAAAGCGCTGGACTAATCGAACTAAATAGCAAAGCCGTCAGGCGAGCCCACTCTCACCCTGACGGCTTTGTTTTATAGTGTTTAAAATTATTTGGGGAAATAACACCTTTTTCAAAAATGCCACACGTTTATCCATCAGATTTTTTACCAGATTGCTGTTAACGGCGATGTCATAGCCGTGCATGGTGGCTATAGTTTCGTGGAGTTCAACTTCTATACCGGACTCCTTTAGAAGCTGGGCGTAGAGGAGTCCACTGTCCAGTAAACAGTCAAATTCTGCTGTCTCCACATAAGCAGAGGACAGTCCTGCCAGGGAGAGAGCTCCCACTGGAGAAAAGTATTCCATATGCTCATAGTCTTTAGTGGAGGAATAGAGAACGGTAAATTTTTTCATACTGCCACATTCCATATTTCTATCAACCCATGGATAGATAAGTACCTGAGCACAAAGGAACTGTACACCTTGTCGCTAGCCATTAGGCACAAAACAGTAGCTAGATTACCACCAGCACTATCACCAACCAAAGCAACTCGTTGTTTGTAAAAAGTTAGTTTATCGAATAATAATTATTATTCAAGAGTTGAGTATGGTGTATAATAATAGTGAGACTATAGTATAAAGTACCATAGAGACAATATATTTTAATTAGTAGGTATAATGAAAGGATTAATGGTTAATATGAAGAAGTTAAAGAAATTATTAAGTTTGGCAGGCTCTATACTTGTAGCAGGGATGTTATTGACAGGATGCAGTGGAAAGAGTTCTGATACAATTAACTTTTTTAATTACGGAGCTAATATAGACAATGAAACATTAAAGGAATTTGAGAGAGAATATGGCATAAAGGTGAAAATGGACAATTTTGATGATATGGAGACAATGTATCTAAAGATTGCTGGTAGCGATGTTAAATATGATGTCATATTAGTATCAGACGCGTTAATGCCAAGGATGATTGAAGAAGGGCTACTTCAAAAGCTTAACAAGGATAATATTACTAATATAGCTCAGATGGATGAAGAATATTTAAACTTAAGCATGGATCCAGGTAATCAATATTCGGTACCTTATATGTTTGGAACCATAGGAATCATTTATGATAAGAATCAAGTATCAGAGCAAGTAGATAGCTGGGATATACTATGGGATGAGAAGTATAGAGATAAAGTCTTCATGTTTGACACCTATAGAGATACTATAGGCGTGGCCTTAAAGAAACTAGGATATTCCATGAACTCAGATAATCTAGAGGAACTTGAAGCAGCTAAAGAGCTTTTATTAGAGCAAAGAGAATTAGTAGACCCAATATACGGCGTTGATAATGGAACCACAATGATAGCCAGCGGGGAAACAGCTATCAATATGATTTGGTCTGGTGAAGGACTCAATCTTCAAGACGAATATCCAAATCTAGTTTATACCATACCTAAAGAAGGGGTAAATTTCTGGATTGATAGTCTGTGCATTCCAGCTAATGCAACAAATGTAGAAGGCGCTGAAAAATTCATTAATTTTGTTAGTGATAAAGAAAGCGCATTAAGAATAGCTGATGAAATTGGCTATACCACACCAAACAAAGAAGCCAGATTAGAACAAGCAGAATATATAAAAAACAATCCAAATGCTTATATGACAAAAGAAATGATGGACTTAAGTGAAATATATGAGCCTTTTTCACTTGATGTAAGGCAAATGTATGATAGTGTATGGACACAAATTAAAGTAAATTAGTAACATTATAACTTTTTATTAGGGATTCGGATTCTTGGCCACATATACATAAGTGTAAAAACAAAATAAATAACTTCCCACGGCATAATTACCACAGCTTCAACCTGAGGAACTGACCGGGTCAGCCAAGTCTCAATCTATTGTTATAGGTACCTCTGGACTTAAGGAAGATGTTCACTGGTGCGCTGCAAGGAAGGGCCACTTATAAGTTGTTTTAAATGTTTTTATACTTAGGATTACCAAACAAAGTTTTAAAAACCAGAGTCTTAAGGTCTTAGCTTCCTAGCATAGGGTGCACCGGCCAAGACTTTAAGGAGCTCCTCACTCATTGGTTTGGCTTTCATAATGAATCTTAGTAGGCACTAAGCTATAACGCATATATGCTGAGGAGCCATCTTGCGCCTTGATTAAGGCCTACTTATATAGTTGTGAAAGTTCATTTCAAGAGTCTGGAACAAAAAAACAGCTTACCAAGTACAAATAGTACTTGGTAAGCTGTTTTTTTTGGCTATTTATAACTACGATAAATTGAAATTTGTCGGGGAATTTACTAGGCTATTTGGGCGGAACTGAGAGAGGGTGGCTACCTGCCGTGGTTCCGCTCCGTATTTTCAGTAGGCACTAAGCTCACTTTTTTGGATGAACGCCCACAAACTCGCTACGCTCAAACACGTGGGCTAAGTACCATCCAAAACGTTCGCTAAGTGCCTACTAAAAATACTCCGAAGTCACCCCGTCAGGCAGCCACCCTCTCTCAGTTCTACTAGCAATAACGCGTAAAGTGGCCTCCATTAAGTGTTTTCAAGAAAAAACAAAACTTGTTATTATCTTTTTTCTGCACTTTTCACTTAGGGGGTTGAACGCTTAAGAGATCAATAATGCTTGTAAGGCTCCCTAGCTTCCTTACAGAGCTACTTCTTGGCAAAACAGACTTATGGGAAGCTTGATACATTATTACTATGGGCGTCTGCCCTGGTTCTGAGTATTTTTTAACTGTCGTTACGCCTTCTTTCCACGCTGCTTCACTGTCTTGGATGTTTATGAGGTCAACAACGTTTGTGAAAATGAGTGGGTATGGGTGCCTGGAGTAGTGACTTGGGAGCATTTTTTAGAAGCACTTAGTGAACATTTTAGATGGGTTTTAGGCAGCTGTTTGAACGAAGTGAGTTCTGCCGTTCATCTAAATAAGTGAACTTAGTGCTTCAAAAAATGTGAACCGGAACAACGTAAGGCACCCATACCCACTCATTTTCTCTCAGACGTACTTCTCATAAACGCCAAGACAAATTTCAATTTATGTGACTAAATAATTATTAAAAAAGTTTAACTAAACATCTAAGAAATGATATAATTATTTAAAAAGTCAAACAATTAGTGTGAGTGTATTTAAATAGGTATAAAAGGGAGTGAACCGTCATGTTAGAATTGCCAGAGGTGTTGACTGTTTCAAAGCAACTTAAGAATCATATTGTTGGAAAGAAAATCAGTAAAGTTTTGCCGCCATCTAAAGTACATAAGTTTTGTTGGTATAATGGGGAACCAACAGAATATAATGCAGCCATTAAAGGTAGCGAAGTGATATCGGTAGAGGGCTTTGGAATATTTGTAGAAATAACTTTTTCTAATGGCTATAAGCTATGCTTGAATGATGGTGTTAATGTAAGGCTAGTGCCCTCTAACGAAAAAACGAAAAACTTTCAATTACTTATTGAGTTAGAGGATGATTTGGTATTGGTATTTACAGTGGCTATGTATGGGGGAATTTTCCTTCATGATGGAAGCTACGACAATGAATACTATTTAAAAAGTAAACAAGCTATATCACCATTTTCCAAAGTATTTACAGAGCATTATCATAAAACATTTATGGAAAGTAAGCCTAATTTAAGTGCAAAAGCTTTTCTTGCTACCCAGCAGCGCTTTCCTGGAGTTGGTAATGGTGTATCGCAAGATATTCTATTTGAAGCAGGTATTCATCCTAAACGCAAGATTAGTACCTTTAGTGAAGCGGATAAAGACAGGTTATTAGAAAAAATCATTACTGTTTTAAATGAAATGGTTCAAAATGGTGGGCGTGATACAGAGAAAAACATTTTTGGAGAAAAAGGTAGCTATAAGGTAAGGATGTCAAAGAATACTATGGGGCTAGGTTGCCCAAAATGTGGGGGAGAAATTTTAAAAGAAACTTATCTTGGTGGGTCTATTTATTATTGTACTCAATGTCAACCATTAGTTAAGGACTAATAGAACGAATAGGGCTAACATCCCTATAAATTGTAGATTCTATAATGAAACAAAGACAAAGCTTGAATTAGTAGCTGCTCTAGTAGGAGGAATATTATCTGTAAAGTGGCGTAATGAGGTTGTATTAGGTAGATTAAGTAAATGGAAAGATAAGCATAAACAAAGATATAAGAAATGTAATGGAGTCTAAATATTATGGAAGTTGTTTAAATATTGAACAGATAGATGGGGGAGTATAGATGTGGTTTAAAAAAGAGAAATTTAATAAGGGTGCACTTTTAGAAGAATTACAGAGTTTGAGTTATCCGGAACGTAATAAGAAAATGGCATTACTAAGTGTAGAGCATAGGGATAACAAGGAATATAGTAACTTTTTAGAACAATTCTTTACAAGTACGGTGTATGAGGCAATGTTAGGATTAATTGGAGCGTCTATCTTACAAGATATGAAGCTTGTTAAATTAGGATTAGCATTCCCGGCTATTAGTGTACAGTACAAGTCTATTAGCATCCTTGCGTGCATAGGTAACTATGAAGAAGTTAGAAGTGAAGTTTTACGCTTATCCTTTGAAGGGCGCAGGAGATTATTCTATAAACTTGTCCAATGGAAGCGAATAGAAATTGTGGAAGCACTTATAGAAGAGATATACACTATATATGGAATGCGAGAGGCAGAAATTCTTCTACCTGGATGTAAAGAAGAGATGTTTACAAAGTGGGGAGATATTTTAAGTGATTCAATTATCAATTGGAAAAAGTATGTAAACCGTTATCCTAAAATTGTTTTAAGTACTTTTGGTAAGAAGCTTCAAACAGCTGCCTTAAGAGAACGAATAAATATATGGCATGACTTTTATGAAGCAATGGAAGGGCTTTGTACCCGCTTTCCAAATGAAATTTTAGAATATGTCATTCAGTATGGACCACTTTCAGTATTATGCCAAGTATTGAAACGATGGATGGGCGTTTTAGTGGTTGCTGATACTCAAAAAGTTTTTGAAATACTATGTCATAAGGAGTGTAGGCAAAGTCTACTTGAATATGGGATTCCAAAGAGGATATTTCTAAAAAAAGAATATTTTACTAAGGAACAATGGATAGTATTAGCCAAGCTTTTTACAACTGATATGTATCAATTAAAGGATATATTTCATGCCTTAGCACCTTCTATGAGAGCAGAAGTTTTTGAAGCGATTTATCCTATAGAAGATAGAAAAGATAAGGTCATTCCAGAAGTAATTCTAAAGGAACTCCCTTATACACTTCGTCATCAAGAGGCAAAGCGAATGCTAGAATTAAGTAGTATAAAAGAGAGTAGAGAAGATAGAATACGTATGACTTCTTTTTTGCCCATAGAACAAGCAAGGGATGCATTGATAGAGGCTACGACTACATCAAATGCAGAGGAACGGGGAGATGCAATTGTAGCTTTGATAAGATGTACAGTTAGGTCAAATAGAGGGATGGACCAAACATTAAACTTTTTAGCAACACGGTTTAAAAATGACCAAGCGCCTGTAAAGGATAAGATGATCACAGCGTTGGGAGTTTGTAAAGGAAGTCTTTTCAAAGAAGATCATCTAAAGGACCTTGAATGTATTATTAATAATATAATAGAAGCAAGGGACTCAACAAGGGGCATGCAAGCAGGGGTTGCCATTTTGGCAATCAACCTTTTAAAGAGCAATATACAGGAGAAGGGAAATGCTTGTTTTGAGTTTGGGAGAAAAGCTATCACACATTTAGCAGAAGTAGCAAGAGATTTTCATTTGATTTCTTTGGTGGAAGACATGCCAAAGGGAATAGAGAAAATTGTTTTTGAGGCACTTTGTCCTACACTTAAACAAGAAATTAGGAAAGAAAAATATGGAATGGTACTACTTTTAGCAGGTGTATGTGGTAAAAGGGGATATGCAATTAATGAATTACAAGAGTTACTTTATGAAACCACAATGGCTAAATCAGAGCATGTGGCCAATAGAGCAATCGGATACTGGTTAGAAGATATGAAAACCCGAGATACACGTGTTAAGCAATTACTTGATAGGGATTTATCAGTTATTAACAATGAAATGGTATTTTCTCATGTACATCATCGTCGCCAAGAATGGTTAACACCATTTTTAGCAGGGAGGATTATACAAGGGCAGTTCTTATCAGGTAAGACCATCTATCTTATTCCAGCACATAATGAGTTTATACGATGGTTACCACAACAACAACAAAGCTTTAGTAAGCTTCTAGAAAAGATAATTTATAATAAAGCATATGGGCAATATGAACGTGCTAATAGTATTAAAAAGATAGCGAAGTTACCAGATGTGTCACCACAAACTTTTATAAATGTATTAGATGACCAAAATGCTATTATAGTAGAAGCTGCACTTCAGGCACTTTCTAATATTGAAAATCCGGAAGAGGCTGTACCTATTTTGCTTCACTACTTAGATAATGACTATGCCAAGGTAGCTATGTTTGCATTATCGAAATGTTTAAAGAAGATGACACCTACTCGCACACAACAAGTCCTTGAAGAGATTTTACAAAAAACCAAGCAAAAGATTACAGTAAGAAAAGAAGTGGTACGTTTATTAGGCGTGTATAAAAACAAGGAAAATATCAACTTGCTAGAAAAGGAATTTACAAAAGAAAATTGTCATAAAGATGTGATTATGGCCATAGGGCATGCCGCTAGGGGGAGGCTAGAAGAAGAAAGGGCGTGGCATTTATTAGAGCAAATAGCTACCATAAAAAGTGATGACATACAAAGAAGCCTTATTAGTCAATCAACATATAGAATGCCTATGGCATATAAAAAGCGTTATTTAAAACTATTAATGACAGTAGCTAAGAATGGAACATCGCAAATTGTTAAAGAGACTTATGCTAGTATAGGTACTTGGGCAATAGGGAATGAAAAAGAGGTAGCACGTGTACTAAGTGAAACCATTTTAAACGTAGAAGAAACTTTAGGTTGGAAAGAAGCAATACAGGCACTTATCGCTATTAATGATGAAGGAAAGGTAAATGAAGAGGTTGTTAAGATTTTAGAACAGCTTATTAAGCCATTAGAGGAATCAATGCGACCAACATTGCAAAGAGATTTACCACATAGGCAAAGGCTTATGGCACTAATTGTGGAACTGATTAGATTGCCAAAAAATATAAGAATAAGATTAAGTCAATTATTTAAGTCATGCCTTAATGTACTGGAAAGTGAAAAGACTTTAAGATATAGTAGCGCACAAGTATGTTTAGCAGCAATTAATTGGGAAAATCATGAAGAGGTATTTGAGGCCATACATTATATAGGTCAATGTTTGGAGGAAGTACCTTGCTATTTAAGCGAGTTTAAAGATCAAGTGGTACAAGAACTAAGAGTATCTGAGGGATATTGGAAGGAAGAAAATTTACTAGCAACACTTAAAAGAGGTAGAGAAGTAGAGAAAACAAGTGTAAGGTGGGTGTCACTAATAATGCTTGAAGCCATGGTTCAAAAGGTAAGCTGGAAGAAAGAATGTATTGACTTACTCATGGACTTTAGAAAAGACAAGGATTTAATGATTAAGTCATATGCATTAAATATTTGGATTACAGAATAAAAAGGAGGCAAACATGCATTTTTATTGTAAATGTGGTAATCGTATTTCAGATACAACAGATTTTATTCCGTATAAAGCACACCTTATTGCTGATCAAGATTTTGATGACCTTTTAGAAAGCATAGAACAGTTAATGAACCAAGTTGTAAATAACCCAAAGGTATTAGATAAGTCTATAAATACAATGTATGATTTGCTTTATAAAGCGAATAAGAGTGTTTATCAATGTGAAAAATGTGGAAATTTATTTATAGATGGTAAAGGAAATACTTTAGAGGCATTTCAGCCAGAGACAGATGAGATGAACAAGCACTTACTTCAATCTATTAAAGGTGAAAAATGGAAGGGATTTTTAATAGCTGAATGGAATGAGATTAAGCCTGACTGGAGTGATGCACATGGCCATATATTTATAGAAACACTGACCAGTGTAAAAGGGTATGAGACAAGAAGCTTTAATGATTACGAAGTATTTGAGAAATCATATTATGATCTTCTGGAGGTGCTTACAAAGAAAGAGGCATTGCGTCGAAGTTCTCTTAAGAAAGATCGCCAGCTCTTACATGAATGGAAGATAACAAGTTGATTAAGTTACCAAAAAATACAATCAATAAATATTATAGGTCTTATGATTCAAGGAATGGTATTTGAAAAGAAGCTTAATGACTGATAGCATAGCACTGAGTATATGAGAAGGTGAATCCAATAAGTAATATGAATGAAGACACTACTTTTAGGGATGGAGTGTCTTTTTTCTTTTGTTTGACAATATCACTAGTTAGTGATATATTTAACCCATGGACAATGTTAAAAAATTAATTAACGACAATCAATTAGCACTATCCACTTTAGTTGTCTTCACAAGGGCTGAGCATGTGATTCATAAGAAGGAACTTGAAACAGTGAAAAAGAGTGGATTAACACCAGCTCAGTTTGGCGTTTTAGAAGCACTATATAATAAAGGAGATTTACGAATCTGTGAGTTAATAGAGAAGATATTAACCACATCTGGAAATATAACAGTAGTAATAAAAAATTTAGAAAAGGATGAACTAGTAAAAAGAAATCCAGATCCTCAAGATAAAAGATCATGTATTATATCATTAACAGAAAAAGGAAAGCAGGTTATAGAAAGTATTCTACCAGACCATATTGAAAATATAAGAAATATTTTTGATACATTAACGGATGAAGAGAAAATGACTTTGAAGACTATCCTTAAAAAGTTTAAAAACATATAGAAATATTTTTTTAAATAACTATCACTAATTAGTGATAATTGCAAAGGCAAAAGAAGAAAGGAAGGAGAGCAATGAAAAGCTATAGAACAATAGAAAAGGTATTTAGAGGACCAGAGATTCATATGGTTGGAGATGGATTCAGAGTATCACAATACTTACCAGCAGGAACAAATGACATGAAACGTCTATCCCCATTTTTGTTATTAGATTATCATGCACCTCATTATTATGAACCAGCATCAACTGTTCGTGGTGTTGGAGCTCATCCTCATCGAGGGTTTGAAACTGTAACAATTGCTTATGAGGGCAAAGTTCAGCATCATGATAATAAAGGAAATCGTGGCATTATAGGACCTGGAGATGTACAGTGGATGACTGCTGCATCGGGGATTATGCATAAGGAATATCATGAAACAGAGTTTAGTAAAAAAGGCGGCATTTTACATATGATTCAGCTATGGGTTAATCTGCCTAAGGATAAAAAAGGAACTGAACCTAAATATCAAGCGCTGTTAAAAGAAGAAATGGGAAAATTTGAGCTTGAAAATAACCAAGGTGAGATAAGTATTATTGCTGGAGAGGTTAATGGTGTTAAAGGGCCAGCAAGTACATTTACTAAGATGAACATTTATAATGTAGACCTAAAGAATAACGGAAAAGTTTTATTAAATGAATCAAGTAGTTTTAACACAGGCATACTGGTATTAAAAGGACAAGTTAAAGTAAATGAAGATAAAGTATGCAAAGAAGGCGATTTTGTTTTGTTTGATAATGTAGAAGGCAGTATTTTAGCTGAATCTATGAGTGAAGAAACGCTATTTATTGTACTGAGCGGAGAACCAATAGATGAACCAATTATATCATATGGTCCATTTGTTATGAACACAGAAGAAGAAATATATAAAGCCTATGAAGATTTAAAAAATGGTAAATTCGGAACAGAAATATTTTAAAATAGAATTTTATTAATAATAAGAAGGAGTAATGAGATATGAGTAAAGTATTATATATTAAAGCAGATGTTAAAAATGAAGAGGATTCAAGAACTTTTAAAGTATCTAATAGTTTTATAGAAGACTATAAGAAAAATAACCCAGAAGATGAGGTTATTGTATTAGATTTATATAAGGAGAATATAGATTTTCTAAGGTTAGAAGATCTAGGAGGGATTTTTGGACCTAAGGATGAGGCAAGTAAAAATCATCCAATACTAAAATATGCTTATCAATTTGCAGAAGCAGATAAGTATGTCATTGCAGCACCTATGTGGAATTTAAGTATTCCAGCTATTTTAAAGGCTTATATAGATTATGTAAGTGTGACAGGCATAACATTTGCATATACTGCGGAAGGTCCAGTAGGGCTTTTAAAGAATAAAAAAGCAGTTCATGTAGTATCTAGAGGCGGCGAGTATGGTAATGCACCATATGAAATGGGAGATAGATACTTAAGAACTATATTAGGCTTCTTCGGTATAGCAGAAATAGAAACCATTGCCATAGAAAATCTAGATGTTATAGGAGTAAATGTAGAGGAAAAGCTAGAAGAAGGCATACGCAAAGCTAGTTTGCTTGCAAAAGAATTTTAATTATAATAAGGATAGATATAATGAAAGGGAGAGCTACAAAGCTTAGTTTATAGTTTTGTAGCTCTCCCTTTGAGTTAAAGGAGAGTAAGCTAATAGTTGTCATACGTAAGTTTGAAAAATTTTATTTTATGTGTAAGAGTTTTAGATTAAACAATAGCCTTTAGGGTCTTAGTGTCCTAAAGGCTATTGTTATCTGTAAACTAAAAATAAAAATGTCAAAGGACGTTTTATACAAAAATGATAGGCCCTATAATAGGCTAAAGTGACGAAGTTTTGTAAGCATCAAAAATTTCGTTTGCGAATAAAAAATTTTAAGTGATAAAATTTATTTATAAGTAAGAACAAGCAAGGACTATCCCCAGTTTCTAATAATCATCTGACAGCTAGTTACTTTAATAATGGTGACAGAAGGGTAAATCATAGAAAGGAAGAAAATAAAATGAGAAGAATTGTAAGTGCATGTTTATCACAAACTATCAAATTTGACACCATGAGCGATTTGAATCCAGAGAAAGAGTTTGAACTTTACTGTAAGAAGCTAGATACTAGGAAGACTAAGTATATGATTGAAGAGAAGAAAAAAGATGAAGACGGATGCTTGATTGTGAAAATAAAAAGACAATACAATGAGTATAAAACAGATGGATATATGAAATAGAAAAGAAGTAGCACTTTGGAATAATGTCTAAGGTGCTATTTTAATCTTTTTGAAAGGAGTTGATATCATGTTTGAAATAGGAGAACATATTGTATATGGCAATATAGGCATATGTGAGATAGTGGATATTAAGAAGTTAGATATTCAAGAAAAAAAGACAAGTGAGCTATATTATATTATGAGACCGTTTCAGGAGCCAAGTAGCCAAGTATTTACTCCTATAGACAATAAGAAGATTGTGATGCGAAAAATTATGTCAGAAGCAGAGGCGGAGACGTTGATTCAAAATATGCCTCATATGGAGGTGATGGACATCACTAATGATAAATTAAGAGAGCAAGTCTATAAAGAGGCACTACACAGCTGTGATAGTAAAGAATGGGCTAGGATTTTAAAAATACTTTATTTACGTAAGCAAGAACGTCTTTCACAAGGAAAGAAAGTTACAGCTACAGATGAAAGATATATCAAAACAGTAGAGGCTAGATTATTTACGGAATTAGAGCTTGCGCTTCATCTTTCTAAAGACAAGATAGCAAGTATCATACAACAAAAAATGACCCATATCAGTTAATATGAAAATAAGAGCTGCTTATAAGATGATTGAATAACAATCTTATAAGTAGCTCTTATTTGTGTCTTTATATTTAAGTAGAATCTTGAAAGAAATTAGCGCAAGAAAAGTAGTAAAAAGTTATTTTATGAATGTTTTTATGACATGATGTGAATATTGTATTGAAAATTATAAAAAATACTTATAATGTAAAAATGTGGGAACAATGGACGACACTATTCGGCACAACAGGAGATATTTAGAACCAAATTCATGTATATGTTCTATCTATAGGATGGGGATATACGAAGAAAGGAGAGAGATGTTTAGCTTTAAACTAGAAAAAAGTTTAATAAAGGGAAATAGCAGTATAAGGACATTTTTAAGACAGCTTTCAATTTTATTTGGTTGTAGAAGTATCGGGATTATTATAGGCATTTTTATTACTATATTAAATGGAAGAGTACTGACAGTAGAGGATATGGGGCAATTTAATTTGGCAATTAATTTATCCAATGTTCTAGTTATACCGCTAGTTTTTGGAACGAATACGAGCGTGCTTAAAATCTTACCTGAGACAAGGGAGAACCAGAAAGGGACGGTAATTGGAACGGTTTTTCTTTGTAATGGACTTATGTGTATACTGGGAGGCATTTTATTTTGTAGCTTCTCCTTTTGGGGAAGTGGCCTATTAAAGATTTCCAGTATGAGCTGGTATTTAGCAGTTATTATTGCTATTACAAGTAACTTATGTATTGTGACAGAAACCTTTTTGAAACATCAGCAGGACTTTAAAAATATCGGTTTAGGTAAGCTTATAAGTAGCATTGTTTTACTACTGGCTTATCTTATAGGTGTTTATTATCTAAAGCTGGTAGATGTGAAACTATTTTTAGTATTTAATGTGATAAGTCAGCTTATATTATTTTTAATATTAGTAGTAAAAGTTGATTTTCATCAGATTCATTTTAGTTTAAAAGTAGCAAAAGATATTTATTCTCTTAGTGTGCTATATATGTTAAGCTGGCTTTTATCTACATTTTTATATAATGCAGATATCTATATTTTAGCTTATTTATCAGATCATTATGAAGTTGGTGTATACAGTGCTTATCAAGTAAATGTAAGAAATTATTTTTCTATTTTTTATCATGATGTATTTGCAGCTGTATTTTTACCTACTATTTTATCTATGAAGATTAAAAAGGATGAAATATATAGGAATGTTAACAAATGGATTCCTGCCATATTTGGAATCATTGTTATGGGAACGGCTGCTGTATGCAGCTTATTTATTATAAGCTACGGTAAACAATATGAATTGAATTTTTTATATGTAGCATTAGTAGCATTGGGAATTGGATTTCAGAGTATATTCTTTTTGATAAACTCAATTTTGGTTATAGAAGGTATGGAGGGAGCTAAATTATCCCTAGCTATTATGAGCAAGCCATTTCCATTTCTTGTAGCCAATATATTTTTATTAACCTATTTATTTGGGAAGATAGGAACGTTAATTGCATTCCCTGTGAATCAGCTTATTTTAGTAATTCTGCTGCTATATAAGACTAGGAGATATCGAGAGGGTGATACAAATGGATGTTAGACCAAAGCCCTATTTCTCTTCTTCTGCATCATTAGAGTCAAAACAAATATGCATGGGTTTAGCTATATTAAGACCTCGGCAATGGATAAAGAATGGTTTTGTCTTTTTAGGTATTTTATTGCAACTAAGGTTTCCAAGTTGGAGCCAAATAATTCAAGTGATAATAGGAGCAATTTTGTTTTGCGGAATTAGTTCTACCATATATATTTTTAATGATTTAATCGATTTTGAAAAAGATCGAATACATCCAGAAAAGAAAAAGAGGCCAATTGCCTCAGGGCAGATTAGTAAGAAAGTCGCTATAAGTTTAATGGTAGTACTAGGGACTATAACACTCATTAGTGGGTACTTCTTCAATAGAAATTGTGGAATCATTTTAACTGTATATGTACTTGTCAACATCATGTATTCGTTGCAGTTAAAAGAATATATCTTTATTGATTTGTTTTGTATTTCAGTAGGCTTTACATTGCGTGTTTTACTAGGTTTTATTCTTTTAGGATTACCCATAACAGAGTATAAGTGTTTATGGTTCTTACTTTTTATTATGTTTTTTACACTGTTTATTGGATTAGGCAAACGTAAAAGTGAACTGATTATTTTATCAGCTCAGTCAAGCTCGCATAGGGGAAGTTTAAAGCAGTATTCTTTGGAGCTTATTAGTGAAGTGATGCCGATTTTAATAACTTGCACTTTAATAACATATATCATGTATACCATAGAAAGTAAAAACGTAATGATTGTTTTTTCAACCGTATTTTTACTTTACGGTATCTTAAGATATCAATATCTTTACAACAACATATATGCGCTTGGTAAACCTGAAAATATTATTTTTATAGATCGTCCTATGAGAATTTGCATTTTAGTCTGGGGATTTATTTATATTGGAGCTGCCATTGAGAGATTAATCGCTGGGGTGTAGGAGGAAACATATGAAAAAAAGTTGTAGCATAGTCATACCAACCAAGGACAAATTATCTAGACTAGCATTGACACTTAAATGTTTGGAGCCTCAAGTGACAGAAGATGTTCAAGTAATAGTTGTATTTGATGGATGTAAAGAGGAAACAATAGAAGGTTTTTCAAATCTCAATTTATCTTATGAGATAGATCCGATTATCAGCGAAAAAAATGTAGGTCGAGCAGCAGCGAGGAACTTAGGAATTGCTGAGGCTATAGGTGATGTTATTATATTTCTAGATGACGACCGACTTACAGAACGTGATTTTATTAATAAGCATCTATCGTATCATGAAGAAGAGCCTTGTGTTGTTTTAGGGGAAAGAATGGACCTTAAATATAGCGAAGAAGCTATTTTAGATTTGGCAGGAGAAGAGACAATCGAGAAGACATTAAGTGAGATTCAAAAAGGAGCACATAAGGAATTTTACTATAATATTAAAAAATGGTTTCTACGAAAGCCTAGACATGCGCTAAGATATATTGCTTTTATCACAGGAAATGTATCAATCGATACTTGCCTTATTAAACAGCTGGGAGGATTTGATGAGTCGTTTAAAGGCTGGGGCTATGAAGATACAGACTTAGGATATAGATTAGCCAAAGAGAATGTTAAATACATAGCTGATTACTCTATTATTTGTTATCACATGTTACATAGCCATGTACGAGGGCAAAAAAGTAATGAGGAACTTAAGAACCTCGATTACTTTAAAGCTAAATTTCCTAGAGACAAGACGCTACAAAAAGTTATTGGACTATATACTATAAAAGCAAGTTTGCGATTATAAGTAGGAGAAAGGAGTTTAGAATGGATCAAATAAAAGCAAGTGTTATTATTCCGACTCTGAATAAACTTTCTAGACTAAGATTAGTGCTTAAATCCTTAGAGCCGCAAATAACAGATGATATAGAAGTTATTATTGTGTTTGATGGATGTGATAAGGAAGTGATAAGTGCATTTCATGAACTAGAGTTTGCTTTTAAACCTATTGAGGTCATTTGTGAAATTAATATAGGTAGAGCAAGCGCAAGAAATAGAGGTATTGAAGTAGCTAAAGGGGAAATTATTATATTTTTAGATGATGATCGTATTACTGCACCTAATTACATCAAAAGTCATATAAGGCACCATGAAGTAGGCCATGTAGCTGTATTAGGTAAACGTAAAGAACTCTATTTAGCTGATAAGGAGATAGAGAATTATTATAATGACTTTGAGGCCTGTATAGGAAGATGTGAAGCTGAAGGTGACAACGATCAAGGCTATAGCATCTTTCCTCTGATAGCTCAGTTTGTTCCTTGGATTAATTTTTTTACTGGGAATGTATCAGTAAAAAAAGCAGATTTACTAAAGGCAGGGTGTTTCGATGAAGCCTTTAAACAATGGGGCCATGAAGATATGGATTTGGGAATCCGCATGGCATACAACAAGGTAAAAATCATGAGATGTGAGGATGCAGTTAATTATCATATGATGCATCCCAGCAATTTTGCTGATAAGAGGCAAGCTTCTATTAATAATATGAAATACCTAATGAAGAAACATAGAAAAAAGATAGATGTTCAAATGATCTTTACAGCAATTATGATTAAGCAAAAGTTATTCGGTATTTATGTACCCAAAAATCAACAAAACAAATATAAATTAAGAGGTGAAGAATAATGAATTTTTTAAAGAAATATTTATGGCTTATTAGTTTATGTATTGGTGGCTTTGGAACCTTATTCATTTGGTTTTGTCTTCCTAGGCAATCTCAAATAGATGAGTGGTGGTGGTTAGTAGTCAAATTTGCTGTGTTTGCTTTTGCAATAATAGGTATAAGTTTCTTCCCGAATAAATTACGAGCAAGTCATTTGCTATGCTGTTTGCCTTTTATTCCTTTCCTATGTTACATCATTCCTAGATTAAGCTTTAGTGGGATTTTTGGAACAATAGAAGATCCGGTTAAACAAGGAGAATTTTATACAGTACTGTATTTGCTATGTTATCCACTCATTATGATGTCTATAGCTTTTGCACATCGTATGGGAGGCGGAAAGCCAGGACAATCTATAAAGATTTGTTTAATAGGTATTACACTCATTTTCTCAGGTCTATTAGATTTGTGTTTTAATACGGCTAATGGACGCCCTCTAGCTGAATCATTAGATTATGCATACCATATTATTATTATTTTTGGTAGATCATTAACCTGGAAAGAAGGCTTTATATTTGCACTATGTCATATTCCATTAATTGTTTTATTTATTTGGTTACCATTAGATAAATGGTTTGAAAAGATAGGTTTAACTGAGAAGCGCACAGAGGAGAAGAATGAGTGGAGTATGTAGAGGTATTTGATTTTGATGGTACCATCTACAATGGGGATGCAACATTAGATTTTTATTTCTTTTGCTTAATGAGGCATCCACGGCTCATGAAATATGTACCAAGGCAGACGCTATCCGGGATTAAGTATTATTTAAAAAAAGAAGACATAGTTTATTTTAAATCTCAATTCTTATGTTTCTTAAAGGAAATTAATTTAAAAGAGGAAACAGAGATATTTTGGATTAGCTACTATAGAAAAATAAAGCATTGGTATAACATAAGAGAGAAGAATAGAGATATAATTATATCAGCTTCGCCAAGGTTTTTACTGGAACCTATATGTAAGGATTTAAAAGTAAAAGGGCTTATTGCTTCTGAAGTAAATGAAAAAACAGGAGAGCTAATAGGTCTTAATTGCAAAGGAGAAGAAAAGGTAAGACGATTTAAAGAGAGGTTTGGATATATGCCAATTAAGACGTTTTACTCCGATTCTTTATCAGATACGCCTATGGCAAGATTGGCGCAGCAAAGCTATCTAGTAAGAAAAGAAGAGATTAGACCTTGGAGATAAGATATTATAAAAAGCGGGCCCCACGTACTTATTTCAGTACGTGGGGTCCCTTTTGGTTATCTCTAATAAATAGAAATTTGTCGGTGACTTTACTGGCTATTTGGGCGGAACTGAGAGAGGGTGACTACCTGCCGTGGTTCCACTCCGCATTTTCAGTAGGCACTAAGCTCACTTTTTTGGATGAACGCCCACAAACTCGCTATGCTCAAACACGTGGGCTAAGCCCCATCCAAAACGTTCGCTAAGTGCCTACTAAAAATACTCCGAAGTCACCCCGTCAGGCAGCCACCCTCTCTCAGTTCTACCAGCAATAACGCGTAAAGCCACTCTCCTGCAGTGTTTTCAAGAAAAAAGAAAAATAGAAAAGAAAAATTGCTATCAAGTCTTTTCTGCACTTCTCGTTTAGGGTATTGAACGTTTAGGAGGTCAATAATGCTTATAAGGCCTCTAGCTTCCCTCTTTAGCTAGTTCTTGGTAAAAACAGACTTATGAGAAGCTTAATGCGTTATGTGTTTTTTAACTGTCGTTATGCCTTCTTTCCCTACAGTATCACTGTCCTAGAAGTTTATGATGTCAATAACGTTTGTGAAAATGAGGGGGAGGGCTGCCTGGAAGAGTGACTTGGGAGAATTTTTTAGAGGCACTTGGTGAATGTTTTGGATGGGTTTTAGCACGAGTGTCTGACCAGCGGGAGTTTTCGTGCGTTCATCCAAATAAGTGAGCCTAGTGCCTCTAAAAATTTGAACCGGAACTCTGGAAGGCAGCCCTCCCCCTCATTTTCTCCCAGACGTAATTCTCATAAACGCCAAGGCAAATTTCTATTTGTTAAATCCTTGCCTAATATACCTTTTGATATAGTCATCATAGTAACCAACTAGAAGTGTTAATGCATAGTCAAAAATTAAAAAGGCAGGTTGGAGAAGTAGATAGATGAGTATAGAACTAGAAGTTGAATTAAGCCCCAAGGAAGCTAGGCGAGATAAAAGTTTAGCAAAAATAGCTTGTAAATCTATACCTAGTATTGCTTTGATTAAAAAGAAGGTTATCAAAAAGGCAATATTAAAAAATACTAGCTTAAGTATCATCTCTATAAAAGGCTTATTCATACGTTCAATGAAACCTTTTATAATGCCATAAATGCCAAAGAAAAGAATATAGAGAAAGCTAATATTAGGAGGCGCAAAAAGTAAGCTTCCAATGCTGGAGCAAACATATACAAGTATAGCAGTTTTAACGCCTTTTTCCATTAGTGCAATGAGAGGAATAAAGGAAAGAAGTGCTAAAAGGGTTAGGGTATTAGTAGGAATCAATCTTGTTAGATAAAGTAAAATAAGACTTATAGCCGTTAAAATACCACCAAAGGCAATAGAACTTGCTTTCATTAACGCTTCCTCCTCTTCGTTTGGTCTTTGCAGTTACAGTTATGGGTTACCTTAGTATACTTATCCATCATACCAAGAGAAATGATATTATGAAGAATGGCTTCATTTCTTTGAAGTGGCAATTTTTCTAAATGTTCTTTTACTGAAGAACCACAATTAAGTAAGGTAAAGCTGACACGGTCTTTGATTTTAGGGAAAAGTTCCTCAAAGCTTAAGTTTTCTTTATTATAGAGAAAGTCTAAAGGATTAAATTTATTTTTTTCCATATCCTTTTTTAGATCATCAACAGCATCGATAATATAAATCCATTTCCCTAGGCAATAGCCAAAATGAAAGAGGTGCTCACGGGTAGTGGCATTATCCTCCACAATTTCAAAAGGATAATCTTTAAAAATATGAGCTACGATCAAACTAAAAGGATCGGCAATCTCATCTATAGAAGAAAAACTTTTAGTTTCCTCTAACAAAGTAAGCTTGTTTAAATTGGTTTCGATGATGCTATAAATGTCATCCATAGAAGTAGGGAATTTATTTTTATAGGGTTTTAAGATAGTAGCTAACGTCTTACTTTTTAAACTGTGATCATCATGTTCATCATCTAAAAGTTTAAAATAAACCAATGCAACATTCATAGCAGCAGCATAGAAAAGAGCCTGGTTATCAAGTAAAACCGGCTTCTTTTTAATAGGATTAGTCATACAAACTTTAGGAGTAGGAAAGGTTTCTTTAGGACTTAAGCTATCTAAAAGCAGAGCCAAAAATGTCATATCATAGTTTAAAATCATTCGAGGCAGATTTCCAAAATGCTTTTTAATATGAAAGCATAAGCCGCAGTAGTAGCTTTTAAACTCTTCGTATTCTCTGATTTTAAGTTCATCTTTTAGTGGAGTGACATAACCAAACATAGTAAACTCCTTTTAAATACAACTAATTAAGTCGCCGCCCATACATTCACAGCAAGTATCGAGGCAGATTAAATCACAGCAGTCAAATTGGCAACAACAATCATCAAGGCAACAGCAGCAATCATTATGTCTGCGTCTTGGTCTATGATAATAATCATCACTATAAGGGTGATGACGGCTCATCAGAGCAGCTTTTGTTTCTGCATAAAGTGTTTCGTTTGGAGCAAGACTAATAGCTGTTTCTAAATGAGAAAGAGCAGAGTCAAACCAAGATTTTTTTAGAGCAATAAGACTGTATAAATAATGCCATTTAGCAGTTTGTTCAGTGAATGTATTAAGGTAACTTTCAGCAACCGAAAGGTTGTTAGCTGAGATAAGTGTTTGAATTTCTTCAAAGGTATGCAATGTGTATCACTCCTTTAATCGATTTATATATTACTAGTATAACAAAAGTAAGAGAAAATGATAGACTTTGTTTGTATGAAAATAGCATAAACAAACCATGTTATCATTTAGAGTAATAGAGTAAAATAGATTTAAATAAACAGATAGGTTTATGAGATAATCTAATCTAAGCAGGGGAGACATTATTTTGCTCAACATTTAAAGTTCATTTTAGGGGGAGATTTATGGATATTGTAACAGGGAATGAGAATAATGTAGAAATGTTTGTAAATGCTTTAATAAGCTCAGCCGAATGGCTACATTTAATGGGCAAACCGATGTGGAAGGTTAATGATTTAACTGTTGAGAAAATACTCAATAAATATAGTTTAGAAGAAATGAAACTATGCTATGAAAATGAGAAATTAATCGGAGTTTATATTCTTCAATGGTATGACCCTTTATTTTGGCCTGAATTAAAAGGCTTAAAATCTGGCTACTTACATAAATTATCGGTATCTGATGAATATAGAGGTAAAAATTATGGTAATGAGCTTATTAAGTCTGCCGAATTACTGTGTAAAAATAATAGTGTCGAATGGCTAAGATTAAATTGTGGTACATTAAGGCCAAGATTACGAAACTTTTATGAAAAGGCTGGATTTAAAATGGTGGATAGAGTTTTTATTGATAACAGGGATCAGATTAGATATGAGAAAAAATTGATTTAGACTGAACGTCAAAAGAAGTCCCATCAAATCTTTTGAGGAACCTTTCCATTAACTTTGCTTGTATAAAAGAAATAATTTAAATATTTAGAATATAATATTGAAATGTGTTGGTGTTTATGAGATGATTGATAAATAAAGATTTATAGATAGATATAAGATGGGGTGTAAGTAAAATAGAGATACGGGGGATAGAAGGGATGCTAATACAGTTAAACGAAGAGGAACAAGAGTTTTTATGTAAGGAAATAAGTAAAAAAAATAAAGCGGATGATTTAGTCCTCAAGATATTTAAATACATTACTATAGTAATGAGCCTTACTTTTATCTTGCTAGCATCACCCATTATTAAAGTTTTAGTTATTGGAATGGATTTGCTTATGGCTTTTATATGGAGAAAAACTATAGAGGTAGAAAGGCTATGTAGGTAGAAAGGCTATGTAGGTAGAAAGGCTATGTAGACAAAATGTGGAGAAACATTTGGAACATAAAACCTACCTAGTAGATAAAAGGAATGATTATGAGCTACTTACGGAAACTTCAACCCATACAGATTCAGATGGGGATAGGAATACTCATGTGACCTACAAAGTCTCATTACTTACAGAGTTAGGAGAGGTTCAAGCTAATATTCCAAAACAGTTATATACTAAGAATAAACTAAAAAAAGATGATTTATACTTTATCTGGATAGATAAGGAACAATTTGAAGAACCCACACATTTATATGATAACAAGTTAAAAGAAATCAGAGTACCCTATATGGTTCTAGGGAGTTTAAGAGTAGAGGTTAATGGTTGAAAAAGTTAGAAGAGTATTTTACACTATATCCTATAAGTATAAAAATAAAAGCCAAGGAATCTTGCTGTGATGTGTTTGCAGGTTTCTTAGGCTTTATTTTTATATGAGGTGATGTTTTTATAAATGAGATAGTAAAATCTTAAGACCCATACCAATGAGAATCAGTCCACCAGCAAGTTCAGCTTTTGACTTGTACTTGCTACCGAATACGTTTCCTATTTTTACACCCAGAATAGATAAAGCAAAAGTGACAATACCGATAAAGGACACAGCAGGAATAATATTAACATTAAGAAAAGCAAAGGTTACACCTACTGCAAGGGCGTCAATACTTGTGGCAATAGCTAAGACTGACATGGATTTAAAGCTTAAAGAGTCATCTTCTTCAGCTTCATCATCTTCTTTAGATAAAGCTTCTCTAATCATATTAATGCCGATGAAACCAAGAAGGAAAAAGGCAATCCAGTGATCAAAGGCAGTGATTTTATCTTCAAATCGAGTGCCTAAGCAATAACCGATGAGGGGCATTACAGCCTGAAAGATACCAAAGTAGAGTCCAATAATAATGGCATTTTTAAAGGACATTTTTTTCATGGATAAGCCTTTTGAGATAGCTACAGCAAACGCATCCATGGATAAACCTACTGCTAAAATAAATAATTCAAGTAAATTCATGATAAGCTCCTTTTACGCAATTCAATATTCATATAGTGTATGTGTTATAAAAATGATTCATACGTGTGAGGCCAATTGGCATGAGATTGAATTTTAACATTATTCTTTTTAAGAAGCAAGGTGATTATGCAAAAAATTATTTGATGAAGGTGCTAAATATTTAATGAAGTAGTTAAATAATTAAAAGAAAGTATAAAAATTTGAAAGAGTGGAAAGTAAGTATATAATATAAAAATAAATAAGGACCTATTAGAGAGGTGAGAGAATGTACAAGATACTCATTGTTGAGGATGACAAGGTGATTAGTGAAGAAGTAGCAAAACATTTGATGAAATGGGGGTATGAGGTTCATCAAACAAAAGATTTTACCCAGGTGACGGAGGAATTTATGGCTATAGAGCCTCACCTAGTGTTGATGGATATAGGTTTACCTTTTTTTAATGGATACTACTGGTGTACAGAGATAAGAAAAAAATCTAAGGTCCCCATTATCTTTTTGTCGTCTGCTAGTGATAGTATGAATATTGTTATGGCCATGAATATGGGGGCAGATGATTTTATAACGAAGCCATTTGAACTAGAAGTACTTGCAGCTAAACTACAAGCTATGCTTAGAAGAACCTATGATTTTATAGAAGAATGTACAGAGATAGAGCATAAAGGCGCTATTTTAAGTTTATCAGATGCCACACTTGTTGTAGGAAGTCATAAAATTAAACTAACAAAAAATGAATTTTTAATGCTTCAAATTTTATTTGAAAATAAGGGGACGGTTGTATCTCGGGAAGAGATTATGAAAAAGCTTTGGGATACAGATTATTTCATAGATGATAATACTTTAACTGTGAATATGGGGAGAGTACGTAAAAAATTAGAAGAAGCAGGTTTAGTAGATTTTATTACCACTAAAAAGGGAATGGGATATATTTTGGAGAATGAATAATGAAGACGAAGAATGAAAGATAGAAGATAAAAAATAAAAGATAAGAGATAAGAGATAAGAGATAAAACATAAAAAACAAAAAACAAAATATGAGAGTAAACAGTGAACGATCAAGCATATAAAATAAAGAATAAAAATTAAAAGGGAAGAGATAAGGAAGGAGAAGAGCTTAGATGGAGAAAAAGAGTGTGGGAGCCTTAGCTTTCTTATGGTTAAAGGACCATAGGAAGAGTATAGTTCTTTATTTAGTACTGATGTTTCTTTACTGCGTAGTAGCAGCTTTATCTAAGATTCCTATGGGGCCTATTATATATAGTACCTATGTATTTGGATTTATAGGTATAGTTATTTGCTTGTGGGATTATCAAAAATACGTTAAAAAATATCATACTTTATTAAATGTGTACGAAAATAGGGGAATCTCATTAGAACAACTACCTATATCAAAGAATCTTATTGAGGAAACTTATCAAGAGATTTTAAAGGCTCTTTATGATAATCAACAAGCAGCAAAAATGCAATTAGGTGAGCAAAAGACTGAGATGTCAGACTACTATACCTTGTGGGCACATCAGATTAAAACACCTATTGCAGCTATGAAGCTTTTATTGGAACAAAAGGAAGAACAAAATGGTTATATGTTAGAAACAGAGCTTTTTAAAATAGAACAATATGTGGAAATGGTGCTGCAGTATTTAAGGCTAGAGAGTATTTCATCAGATTTGGTCCTAAAACCCTATTCCCTTCAAGATATCGTAAGACAAGCCGTGAAGAAGTATGCTATGAGTTTTATTGGGAAGAAGCTAACACTTCAGTTAGAGCCTTTTGAGGAAACCGTATTAACAGATGAGAAGTGGATTAGTTTTGTAATCGAGCAAATTTTATCAAATAGCTTAAAGTATACACAAACAGGAAGTATTACTATTTCAGTAGAAGATACGGAAGAAGAAACAAAACTTATGATTAAGGATACTGGTATTGGCATTAGTCCAGAAGACTTGCCTAGAATCTGCGATAGAGGTTTTACAGGGTATAACGGTAGAATGGATAAGAAGTCAACGGGTATAGGCTTATACCTTTGCAAGCAGGTGACAACAAGACTTTCACATCACTTAGAAATAACCTCAGTGGTTGGAAAGGGAACAATAGTTACTTTGGGCTTTCGTAAAAATAAAAAAATATAGAACCTACAAAAATGTCATGTTTGAAAAAGAAATATAAGCCTTTAGGATAAAAATGATTTATCACTTACTTGTGATATGATTCACCTCTATTAATTATATATCTCACAGAGTTTCTTTGCACTTGTTACTAAAGGTTGCCAAATGGGTATGCTTCATCTACAACTGCTCAAGTCCCCTATTTTGCATAATCTTGATTTGTTTCTAAATATCTAAGGATTATGACCATCTTTATTATACTTATAGTAATCAAAGAATAGGTAAGTCCCCACCATATGAATACATTAAAAATCAGGAAAAAAGGTTCTGCATTTCCCGTTAATAAAAATCAATTTTTGCTTACCGGCATTTAATATAACAATGCTTCCAATTGGTAATAATTTTTCCATTTTCACTCCTCCATCACTTTATATGAACTCTACCATTTCCTAAATCACGTCATTTTACAACTAGTGCGTCTAGCACAGGTTGTAGTATACCTTATTATTTTTCTTTTTTTCGTACCAAAAATATTTTTAGACGTCTGAATAGCCGTTTTATAACATTATAAAGGTAAGTGCCTAATAATCTGGCGGATTGATTAAGGTTTTCATACTATCCATAATTATAGTAATGAAAGACAGCCAGCGATTTACTTAAGAGCTATTCTATTTTTTTTAGTGGTTTTTGAATCTGTTCGTATTCTTAGTAAAACCTGTAGTAGAAAAAATGATAGAATCAAAGTTTTCTCAGTAGAGGGTGAAGGATAACAAGTATCTTTATAATACTATAAAATGGTTACTCAGACATCTAAAAGTGTATTTGGTATTGAAAATAATGAATGACAAAAAAATGTATTATATTAGATATGTAAAGTTAGTATAATTAGGATATTTAAAATGTGGAGGAAGGAGAGAAAGGGTGAAGTTTCTAATTAACATTGAAAATACAAAAGAAATGTTGAATACTATGGATGAGATTGCATTAGTGATGCAAAGCTGTAAAGAAGGTATAGATAATATTAATTTAGGAAATGATGACACGTTCGTAGACTTAAGACAAATGCTTCAAAAAGAGAGCAATAATGTGGAGCTTGAAATAAGTAACTTATTTGTGTTGCAAGGAGCTTTACAACAAAGTATAGAGCTGTATTTACAAACAGAAAATAAGCTCATTAATGGTAATGAACAGAAACAAGAGTCAGATACTATTACGAATATTGTAGGGGGGATTTCGTCTAATTTAAAACAGGATTTTATTTTTAGTGCCATTCAATCAAGTGGTGGCTTAGTTTCACGATTTGGAGGACTTATTAATGTAGGGACAGCCATAGCAAAAAATGGGGGAGAAAATGGGTTTGTTATAGTTAATCCTAATGTCTTGAATACTACTTCAAAGATGATTAAGGCTGGAAATTGGATGTCAACAGGTGCAAAATATGGCTTGCCTGTGTTAGGAGGCATTCTAGATTTTACTTCACAGGTTAAGCAAGGGGAAGATACAACTCATGCTGTAGTGAAGTCTACAGTACATACTGTGAATGGGGTATTGATAGGTATGGCAATTGGGTCTGTTATTCCAGGAGCGGGTACAGTAGTTGGAGCTGTGGCAGGATTAGTAATAGGAACGGTAGTTACTTATGCAGTTAATGCAGGGTTTGATTATGTTTATGATAACTACATTAAAGAGGCTGTCACAGATGTTGTTTCAAATGTAGCCAATGGAATAGGAGATGCAGTTGATGGCATTTTTAATAGTTTAGGCACAGTATTTGGTTAAAGAAAATATTGAGTAATTAACGATAAGGAGAATAAAATGGAACAGATATTACCAATTGGAAGTATTGTAAGGTTAAATAATGGTAATCAGAAGTTAATGATTATTAGTCGTGCACCACTATATAATAATGAAGGAAGTATAGGATATTTCGAATATTCAGGATGCCTTTATCCTAATGGGCAAACTAATCAAAATGTGTTTTTCTTTAATGAAGAAAATATTGCTGAAGTTTTATTTATGGGATATAGTGATGAGGATGAAGAAAAGTTCTGCACCATGTTTAAAGAGGAAATAGATAAAGGTAATTACCCAAGACTAAAGTTACAAATAGAGGGAAGATAAGATTATGGATATGAAGAGACATAGGTACATATATATGGGTCTATATAATAGTAAAAGAGTATTTTATAGTGAAGCAAAAGAAGAACTTTATGTGGGGAAAAATACTTATAATGGCTCTTTTGGGCAGGCATCTATTTTTGCGATAGTTAGTATCATTTTATATGTTATTGGTAGGGGAATTGTATTAAAATCTTTGAACTTCCCAATAATGTTATATGTTATAATATCTGCCATAATTGGAGTAGTGTTAGCAATCATATGTTCAAAGCGAGTAGATAATGTCAATGAAGAGTTTTTCTCTAATTGTGAGCCTTTTTTAGTGTCGGATAAAAGTGATTGGGAGAAGTTACTGAAGCAAGCTAGAAATGTTACAGTAGGATATATTTATTTAAGAGTTATTCTACTTTTTTTAGTGGTTTTTGAACCTATTCTTATTCAAAAGGTAAACGATCCCATACTTTTTATAACCTATTTCATCATATGGTTTGCCTTTACCTATATGTTGATTCAATTTAACTTAAGCAAGAGAATAAGGGTTGTTAGTAAATTGAAGAAAGATATTAAAGAATGATATGACTGGAGTTTATTAATGATCTTTACAAGAATCAATGCAAGGTGCATATGTAATTAGGGAGACAGCAAGTAGAAATGATAGATTATTATACTTTTTAAGTACATCAAACCCAAATGCCTATTGCGGCTATGAAGCTTTTACTATATTCCATTCTCCGATAGGATGAAGGTTACAAAAATGTCATGTTTGAAAAAAGAAATGTAAGCCAAAGAAATGGCAGAGCATTTCTTTTTTTTCTATACTAAAAGAGTAAGTGAGATATCGTAATACTTACTATTACAACCATTACATGAGCATAGTATGACTGCATCTAAGCACTTCTAATGATTAGCAGCGCAGCTATAATAACTTTTGAAGTGAGAGCTCAGTAATCATTAATCAAGTAAGAAGGGGAGAGACAACCATGTCATTGTTAGAAGTTAAAAATTTAAATAAAGTATATACTACTAGGTTTGGAGGCACACAGGTTCAGGCTTTAGATAATGTAAGCTTTTCTGTAGAAAAAGGTGAATATGTAGCCATTATGGGTGAATCAGGTTCAGGGAAGACCACTTTACTCAATTTACTTGCATCTTTAGATGCACCTACTAGAGGTGAGATTTTATTAGAGGGCAAATCCTTTGCTACCATTAAGCCTAGTGCTAGATGTGCTTTTCGTAGAGATCATTTAGGTTTTGTATTTCAAGACTTTAATTTATTAGATACTTTTTCAATCAAAGATAATATTATACTGCCTCTTGTCTTGCAGGGGGAAAAGTATGAAGTAATGGGAGAGAGGCTGGAAGCATTAGCTAAACAGTTAAGGATTGAAGAAATCCTCCCTAAGTTTCCTTATGAAGTTTCAGGAGGACAAAAACAAAGAGCAGCAGTTGCTAGAGCTCTCATTACACAGCCTAAAATTATTTTGGCAGATGAGCCTACAGGAGCACTGGATTCTAAAGCTTCTAATCAGCTTTTAGACTTGTTTGGTGAGATTAATAAAGAAGGACAAACTATTGTTATGGTGACACATAGCACTAGAGCTGCAAGCCATGCAAGTCGTGTACTTTTTATTAAGGATGGGAATCTCTTTAATCAGATTTATAGAGGAGAAATGAACGATAAAGAGATGTATAGGCACATTTCCAATACTTTAACAGTTTTACAAGCAGGAGGCGGTGACAATGAATAAAGCTGTCCTTTTACCCAAACTAAGCCTTAATGGTATTAAGAAGAATAGTTCAGTTTATGTACCTTACATGCTGATTACTACTTTTTCAGTCTTTGTATTTTTTATTTTTAGTGCCATCTGTGATAATAAAATACTGTATGATTTACCTTATGCAGGCTATGTAATGGTCCTGATGCAAATTGGCCGTGTGCTTCTAGGGATTATTTTAGCACCTATTCTTTTTTCTACTCATGAATTTCTAGTGAAACAAAGGAAAAATGAACTGGGGCTTTATAACGTATTAGGTTTAGATCAAAAGTATATAGGTGTCATTATGTGCCTTGAAAGTATATTTATTTATCTAGTAACCACAGGTCTAGGTATACTGGTAGCAACTGTTTTTTCTAAACTGATTTATTTACTCCTTTTAAATGTTTCAGGACTTCCGGTAGATACTGAGTTTGTGGGTAGTTTCAAAAGCTATGAGTACACCATTGTTTATTTTGGTGTGATTAGTTTAGTTAACTTAGGAGTTAGCTTATGGCAAGTCTTTATTACTAAACCTATCGAACTTCTTAAGAGCAATAAAAAAGGAGAAAAAGAAGTAAGGTTTTTAGGCTTTAGAGCAGTTATGGGATTCCTTATTTTGGCCACAGGATATTATATAGCACTGATTACAGAGTTAGATAGTATGATATTTGTCAACTTTTTCTTAGCAGTAATGCTGGTTATTTGGGGGACCAGATCTATTTTTAAAACAGGTACCATTGCTATTTTAAGATGGATGAAAAGCAAACCTAACATTTATTATAAAAAGAAGAATTTTGTTACCATATCAGGCATGCTTTATCGTATGAAAAGAAATGCACAAGGCCTAGCAAATATTTGTATTTTTAGTACCATGATTATTATTACTTTAATTTGTACGTTAACGGTTTTAACAGGAGAAGAAGGCGCTGTACGTTTTAATTATCCTATGGACGCCGAGTATCATTTTAATGTAGATGAGTTTGATACATTAGAAAAGCAAGAAGCTTTTAAGGCAAAGGTGGAAGAAATAGCCAAAGCTGCTTCTTCAAAAATAACAGATTATAAAGAGTTTACGTTTCAAAAGGTAAAAGGTTATAAACAAGATAATGTTTTTCTTAATGCAAGTTTACATGGTGGAAGTAGGGAAGATACTTTTGCACTGCGTTTTATGACCCTATCAGATTATAACCGTATAGAAAATAAACAAGAAACTTTAGCAGAGAATGAAGTTCTCATTTTTAGCAAAAGTGAAGATTTTGCTAGTAATGAAGTGATTTTGGAGGATGAGACCTTTAAAGTAAAAGAAGAACTTAAGTCATTTACCATTGAAGCCAAAGAAGAAAGAAATATGGTGGATGAAACTTACTATATTATTTTAAAGGATAAGGAATCAATAGACACTCTAGCAGCTAAGTTTAGCGCATCACCAAAAGAAGATGAATTATACAATATTCATTTTAATATAGAAGCGGCAGAAGTGAATAAGGATTTATTGATTGAAAATCTAAATACCTATATAGATACAGCTTATGGACATCGTTCATCAGGTTATGTAGGACAATGGAGAAAAGAAACAAGGTCTATGAATGGTGGTTTCATTTTCTTAGGGATTTTCTTTGGTATTGTTTTCAGTGTTTGCCTTGTGCAAATGATGTATTATAAACAAATATCAGAGGGCTTTGAGGATAAAAAGAGTTTTGAAATTTTGCAGCAAGTAGGGATGAGTGATGAGGAGGTAAAAGCAACAATTAAAAGGCAAATTCTCATTGTATTCTTCTTACCTCTTATTTTTGCTATTATTCATATGGCTTTTGGCTTACAAGTCGTGAAAAATTTATTAGGTGTACTCAACTTATACAATGATGCATTAATTTATGCGTGCAGTGGTGTAGTCATTGTTGCATTTACCCTACTTTATGTAATTAGTTATCTGTTTACAGCGAAAGCTTATTATAAAATTGTAAAACGTATGAATTAAAAAGACATATTGTATAACTAAAAACATATGCTATAATCATATTATCAAAGGCGATATATCAGGAGATATATTGCCTTTTTTTGGTATATAGGCTATCCGTAATTCATATATATTTTTCATATTGTATATTTTATAGATATATCAATTGATGAAAGTAAAAACTAGCTTCTAATTTATACAGAGGCTAGTCTTACTGAAAGAAAAGACAATGGGAGTAGGGGATGAACAACATGATACTAAAAGAGAACGAATGGAATACGATGAATAACATTTTATTAGATATGTACGAAATAAGGGATATTAATGAACTAACTGATAGATTGTTAAAGACGTTTCGCATGTTGATACCCTATACACAAGGTTATTATCTTATTTTTAATAAGGAAGGGAAAATAGATGTTAAACAATCTAGTTTTATCTTTAGCGATGATAATAGTGTAGATGAATACCTTAAGCACTACTATCATGTGGACTACCTGAAATATGTATCTGACTTTACAAAAAAGACAGTAACTTATAGAGATACAGACATACTAGATGAAGATATAAGAAAGAAAACGGAGTTTTATAGGGAATTCTTAAGGCCTAAAAATATTCCCTATGGTTGTGGCATTATTTTATTAAAAGAAGAAAAAATAATAGGCATTATTAATCTGTTTAGAAGCAGTGAGTTAGGAGATTTTTCAGATAAAGATCTCTATATCCTAGATACTTTAAAGCTTCACCTTAGGAATATTCAATATCATTTATGTGCTAAGGAGATAGAAGGAAAGGAAAGTAAACTAGATTCAGTCTGCAAGCAATATGATCTTTCAGAGCGAGAAGGAGAGGTTGTGCAATTGGTTAATGACGGATGCTCTAATAGTGAGATTGGTGAAAAGCTGTCTATTAGCATTTCTACGGTAAAGAAGCATTTTTATAATATTTATAATAAGACTGGTGTTAAAAATCGAACGCAGCTTTTGGTATTATTAAAGTAAACTAAAATGGATAGAAATAGAACTTAAGTAGTAGAGAGATAACTTAAGTTCTACTTTTTTGGTTTAAAATCATGCTGAAGGCTAATTGAGAAGGCGAAAAGAAGGGACTAAGATATTAATTAATAAAGGAATACAAGAAAACGAGATGCAAGGGCGCATTTATTTTTATAAAGCGCCCTTGCATTTTTTATTTGTAACTATTTAGTCAGGGCAAAGTGTAGAGTGAAAGATACTTGGATGCAAAAGACTGAACAGTTATGAGTTAATTAATGATTAATGTAAGGATGAAAGGTGGTAAGTGCTATGAAAAAGATTTGGAGTAAAACATTAAAACCAGGAGAAAAATGGTCAGGCAATATTGGAAGAGGTAAATACATTCACTTTAAAGCATTAGGAAAAGATGCCAATGTATCTTTATTACTTTATAACATGAGGGATACTTCAGAACGTTACAATATGCCAGATACTTTGAAGGCTCAGTATACTGCCCACTTAACAAAAGGAAATGTACTTATGAGCGATAATGGTAGAGTTTTTGCTAGTATCGTAGAAGATAGCCTGGGATGGCATGATACGATTTCAGGCTATACAACAAGAATGATGACAGATGAAAAGTATGGAAAGACCACTTATCAAGATTTAAGAAATGATTGGCTTAGAAGTGGAGAAGAAAACTTTGCAGTAGAGCTAGTCAGAAATAATATGGGGCCTAGAGATTTAGTACCATGTGTCAATCTTTTCTCAAAGGTTTATGTAGAAGAAGATGGCAGCATGCATTATGAAGCAGGTCACTGCACCGAAGGCGCTACTGTTACCTTAAGAACAGAGATGGATATGATTATTATTCTTTCAAATACACCTAATCCACTTAATCCAAGTGAGACTTATCCAAGTGTTCCAGTTACTGTTGAAGTTTATGATGCGCCACCTGTAGATTTAACGGATGAATGTGTGAATCATAGACCAGAAAACTATAGAGCATTTGAAAACACTTGGGATTACTATAACTTACTTGGCCTATAAATGAGATAACAAATGATGGTGGAGAAAAAAGCCTGTTAGGTGAATGAAAAATAGGAGGGAATGAATATGTACGGATTTATTAAAAAAGAAAGCGACTTAAAAATAGAAGATGCTATTTATGATGAGGTAGTAAATGCAGGTGATGGTTGGATGCATGAGCTTCTTCCAGGCCAAACTTTTCGTATTTTAGATATGGAAGGTAATCAAGCAGTGGATACAACCTTTTATGATATGACGAATCCAGAAGATCATTATGGAGCAGTAACAACCATTGTCATGCAACAAAACATTTATTTAACGACAGGGAGCATTCTTAGAACGGAATCAGGAAAACCCCTACTTGAGATTACAGCCGATCTTACAGGACGCCATGATACCTTAGGTGGTGCGTGTTCTTCTCAAAGTAATACGGTGAGATATGCTAGAGAAAAAATTGACATGCATAACTGCAGAGATAGCTTTATGCTTCAACTAGCAAAAAGCGATAGTGGTATTCAAAAGCGTGATTTAGCACCTAATATTAACTTCTTTATGAACGTACCGGTTACCAAAGAAGGTGGATTAAAATTTGATGATGGTGTATCTGCGCCAGGTAAATATGTAGAGATGAAAGCATTAGAACATACCATGGTACTCATTAGTAACTGTCCACAGCTTAACAATCCATGTAATGCATACAATCCTACACCTGTAAGATTACTTATTTGGGATACAAAATAAATGTGAAGGAGGGGAAGTGTCTATGTTTAAAAAAGTTTTGATTGCTAACCGAGGAGCTATTGCTGTAAGGATAGAGAGAACATTAAAGAAAATGGGAATTTCAAGCTTAGCTGTTTATTCTAAGGCTGACCAAGATAGCCTTCATGTAGAATATGCAGATGAAGCTATTTTGCTAGGAGAAGGCACAGCTAAAGAAACCTATCTGGACATGGATAAAATTTTAAGCATTGCCGTAGAGACTAAAGCAGAAGCAATCCATCCGGGCTATGGTTTCTTAAGTGAAAATACAGAGTTTGCAAGAGCCTGTGAAGAAAAAGGCATTAAATTTATTGGACCTACCCCTGAGCAGATTGAGTTATTTGGACTCAAGCATTCTGCTAGAGCCCTTGCAAAAAAAGCAGGTGTACCTTTACTTCCAGGAACAGAGCTTTTAAGCAGCGTAGAGGAAGCGGTTAAAGAAGCTAAAAAGATTGGCTATCCTGTTATTTTAAAAAGTACAGCTGGTGGTGGTGGTATTGGTATGCGCATTTGCTATTCCTTTAAAGAGCTAAAAGAAGCTTATGAAGGCGTATGTTATTTAGCAGCAGCTAACTTTAATAATGCAGGTGTTTTCTTAGAAAAATATATTGGAAAATCAAGACACGTGGAAGTACAAATCTTTGGTAATGCCTATGGTGAAGCCGTAGCACTTGGTGAACGTGATTGCTCTGTACAAAGAAGAAATCAAAAAGTAGTAGAAGAAAGTCCAGCTCCAAACTTACCAGAAAAAGTGAGGGCAGCAATGTACAAAGCAGCCGAGGATTTAGCCAAAGAAGCATCCTATCAAAGTGCAGGAACCGTGGAATTTTTATACGATGAGGCAGAAGAAAAATTCTATTTTCTCGAAGTGAATACAAGGCTTCAAGTAGAGCATGGGATTACAGAAGAGGTACTTGGCTTAGACCTTGTTTCTTGGATGATTAAAGAAGCAGCTGGTGAGCTTAAAGGTATGAAAGAACAGCTTAAAAAACCAGATGGTCATGCTATTGAAGTACGTGTCTATGCAGAAGATTGTTTAAATGGTTTTAGACCAAGTTCAGGAAAGATAGACGAAGTTTATTTTGACCCGATTTGTAGAGTGGAAAGCTGGATTAGAAAAGGCATTGAAGTTACTTCTTTATATGACCCCATGCTTGCTAAGTTAATTGTACATGGTAAAGACAGAGCAGATGCCATTAGGAAAATGAATCAAGTATTAAAAAATTCTAGAGTATATGGTATTACTACTAACCTTCAGTACTTAAAAGCACTTTTAAAAACAGAAGGTTATGAGAAAGGCTTACTTTTCACAGGCATGCTAAAAGAATTCTTACCTAGTGAAAAAGCAATAGAAGTACTTGATGGAGGGGTGCAAACCACTGTTCAAGATTATCCAGGTATGATTGGTTATTGGTCAGTAGGCGTTCCACCTTGTGGGCCTATGGATAGTTACAACTTCCGATTAGGCAATAGTTTATTAGGTAATGCTGAAGGTGCCACGGGGTTGGAGCTTACTTTAAGAGGAGGTAGCTATAAATTTAGGGCAGCCATAAGCTTTTGTATTACCGGAGCCGATATGCAGCCAACCTTAGATGGTGTACCTATTGGGATGTATCAAGTCATTCATGCTATGCCTAATCAAATTCTTAAGTTTAAAGACTGTAAAGTAGGGATGAGAACCTATTTACTTGTAGCCGGTGGTTTTGATATGCCAAAGATTATGGGCAGTAGCTCTACTTTTATAGATGGTAAATTTGGTGGACATGGTGGAAGGACTTTAAGAACAGGGGATGTGCTAAGGGTTACAGAGAATTGTTTAATCGATTCTATAGAATCTGTGCCTGATAAGTATAAACCCATCCTTACAAATGAATGGACAATTGGTGTAATTCCAGGACCGCAGCCAACAGAGGAATATTTAAAACCAGAGTATCTAGAGACGCTGACTAACTCAGAATATGAAGTCAACTTTAATAGTGCTAGAACAGGTATCCGATTAAATGGTCCTATTCCAGAATGGGTACGTGAAGATGGGGGAGAAGCAGGGCTTCATCCATCCAATATTCATGACAATGCTTATGCCATAGGAACTCTTGACCTTACAGGTGATCAGCCTATTTTACTTGGACCTGATGGACCAAGCCTTGGAGGCTTTGTATGTGCTGTAACAACAGCTAAAGGTGAGCTTTGGAAAATAGGACAGCTTCATCCAGGAGATAAGGTTCGTTTCCAACTTCTTTCTCTAGAAGAAGCAGAACTGATTAGAAAAACAGAAGATGCCAATATTAAGTTTAGAAACGCTATTCCTAAATTACCTAAGCCTAATAAAAAGCTGACACCACAGTACGCTATATTGGCTAAAGGATTCGCGGCAGATACAGCTATTATGATTCGTTTAGCTGGAGAAGAAAACATCCTTGTAGAATACGGAAAAATGGAGCTTAATATAGAACTTCGTTTTAGAGTACATATTTTAATGCAAGAACTAGAAAAGGTAGGACTTCCTATTATTGATTTAACACCAGGTATTCGCTCACTTCAAATTCACTTTGATCCAGATAAGATTGCCATTAAAGACTTAGTAGATAAGGTAATAAAAATTAATGAGGCTCTTCCACCCTTAACAGATGTTACTGTGCCTTCTAGAATTATTAAATTACCTCTTTCATGGGATGATCCGCAAACTAAAATTGCTGCTGAGCGTTATCAGCAAACAGTAAGGCCTAATGCACCTTGGTGTCCAAGTAATCCAGAGTTTATAAGAAGAATTAATGGTTTAGACAGCATAGAGGATGTAAGTCGTATTGTCTTTGAAGCAGATTATTTAGTATTGGGACTTGGGGATGTCTACCTAGGAGCACCAGTAGCTACCCCAGTTGATCCAAGACATAGGATGGTTACTACTAAATATAATCCTGCAAGACCATGGACCCCAGAAAATGCCGTAGGTATTGGTGGTGCTTACCTTTGCGTTTATGGTATGGAAGGCCCTGGTGGCTATCAATTTGTAGGAAGAACCGTACAAATGTGGAACGCTCTTAGAGAAACAGATAACTTTAAAAAAGGAAAACCTTGGTTACTTAATTTCTTTGATCAACTTAAGTTTTATCCCGTATCAGCAGAAGAAATATTACAATACAGAGAAGATTTCTTAAGAGGAAAATTCAAAGTAGAAATAGAAGAAACTACTTTTAACCTTGGAGAGTACAAAAAATTCTTAGAGGAGATTAAAGAAAGTAGTAAGGCATTTAAAGATCATCAAGAAGCTTCCTTTGAAGCAGAAAGGCAGCGCTGGAAAGAACAAGGCTTAGATGAATTTGTTTCTGAGCATCATGAAGCAGCAGCTATTGTGGAAGAGGAACTTGCAGAAGGCTGTGAAGCAGTAAGAACGAATATTCCAGGAAGCGTATGGAAAGTGCTTGTACAAGAAGGCGAAGAGGTAAAAGAGGGACAGGAGCTTATGATTCTTGAAAGTATGAAAATGGAATTCCCTATTACTTCAGAGTTTACAGGCCAGGCTCAAAAGCTTTATCTAAGTCCTGGTGATCAAGTAAGTGCAGGCCAGTTAGCTGTATCAATTAAAGTAAAGGAGGAGTGAAATGAATTATTTTCCTTTGAAACTAACAATAACTTGGATAAAAGAAAGCTATAAAAATGAGGAATTAACGCCCTTAGCATTAGCAGAAGAAATCGTTAAAAGAGCAGAGGCTAATAAGGAAAAAAATATTTGGATTGTGCCCCCTTCACTTGCTATGATGAAAGGCTATATTGAAGCATTAGAAGATAAGAAGCAAAGCGACTATCCACTATGGGGTATCCCTTTTGCCATTAAAGACAATATTGATTTAGCAGGTGTTCAAACAACAGCAGCTTGTGAGCCTTATGGTTATCTTCCAAAAGAAAGCGCTACTGTAGTACAAAAGCTAATTGATGCAGGAGCAATTCCGGTAGGTAAAACTAACTTAGATCAGTTTGCAACAGGCCTTGTAGGGACTAGAAGTCCTTATGGAGAAGTACATAATGCATTAAATCCAGAGCTTATTAGTGGAGGCTCTAGCTCAGGCTCAGCAGTAGCAGTAGCCTTAGGGATGGCAGCTTTTTCACTGGGAACAGACACGGCAGGCTCAGGAAGAGTGCCAGCAGCCCTTAATGGTTTAGTAGGTTATAAGCCTTCACTAGGAGCATGGTCAACTAAAGGTGTTGTACCTGCTTGTGCTAGCCTAGATTGCATTAATGTATTTGCCAATTCTCTTGAAGATGCAGAACTAGTTAATGGAGTAGCTAGAGGCTTTGACGAAGCATGTGCATGGTCTAGAGTATACGACATGCCTTTTAAACAGCTACCTAAAAAAATATGCCTAGCTAAAAATGGTGTTAGCTTTTATGGTCCCTTTAAAGCAGTTTATGAAAAAAAATGGGAAGAAGCAGTCAGCAGAATTAAAGATTTAGGCATAACAGTTGAGTACATTGACTACACCATATTCCAAAAAGCAGCATCTATTTTATACGATGGACCATGGGTAGCAGAAAGATGGAAAGATCTTGGAGAATTTGTAGACAGCCACTTAGAAGCAATCTTCCCAGTTACTAAGACCATACTCAAATCTGGTAGTAAACCAGAGCATACAGCAGAAAGCTTATTTAGTGCCATTCATGAATTACAGGACTATCGTATGAAAACTAAAAGGTTACTTAAAGATGCGGTTTTAATAATGCCAACAGCAGGTGGTACGTTTACTAGAGAAGAAGTGAGAAATAATCCAATTAAAACCAATAGCCAGATGGGGCTTTACACTAATCATTGTAATCTCCTCGATCTTTGTGCTATTTCAATCCCAACTAAGATGAAAGAGACAAATTTACCATTTGGTATTACCATTTTTGGCTTAGCAGATTCAGAAGGTCTGATACTAGGTGCAGCAAAAACTTTCCTAGAAGCAGAGCCAATGAAAGTAGCAGTTTGTGGTTTACACAAAAAAGGCTATCCATTAGAAAGTCAGCTAGTAGAATTAGGAGCGCATTATTTAGAAAGCACACAGACTGCTGCTTTTTATAAGCTCTACTCACTAGATACAAGACCAATCAAACCAGGAATGTGCCATGTGGGTGAGGGAGGAAAAGCTATTGAAGTAGATTTATATGATATTCCTATTGCTAAATTTGGGGATTTCATGCAAAACGTTAGTGAACCTTTAACCATGGGAACCGTCACTCTAAAAGACAATGAAAAGGTAGTTGGTTTTCTTTGTGAAAACTATGCCACCAAGGCTGCAAAGGATATTACCGAAGAAGGAAAATTTACACTTACTAAGTGAGTGATGCGATAGAGATTAACTGAAGCACCAATAAGTAAGTCAAATAATAGGAAGGGTGAATGAGACTATGAAAATGATTAAAGCAATTGTTAGACCGGAAAAAGTAGAAGACGTATTAGATGCCTTAATGCAAAAAGGCTACTTAGCTGCAACAAGAATGAATGTGCTAGGAAGAGGTAAACAAAAAGGCTTAAAGGTAGGAGATACCTACTATGATGAGATTCCAAAAGAGATGATTATGATTGTGGTAGAAGATCAAGATGAAGCTAAAGTAGAAAAAATCATAGCAGATGCAGCAAGAACACCAAATGGCGGAACCTATGGAGATGGTAAGATTTTTGTAATGGAAGTAGAGAAGGCCGTTACAATCAGTAGTGGAAAAGAAGAGCTATAGGAGGTAAGGCAAATGAAAGAAGTCATGATTATTTTACGTCCTAAAATGTACTTTAAAACGAAAAAAGCATTGGTTGAAGCCGGCTTTCATTCAATGACTGTTAAAGAGATTATCGGAAGGGGTAAAAAACCAATTCAATATGACATGGACCAGGAGAATGGACCAATTAAGCATCGTTTAGTGGCTAAGAGGCTTATCGAGATGTATGTAAGAGATTCAGACGTTGATTTTCTTATAGAAACAGTTGTTAAGATCAACCAAACCAATCATGCAGGAGACGGCAAGATTTTTGTACTACCAGTTAAAGAAGCTATCCGCATTAGAACCAATGAAAAAGGCAACGAAGCTGTTATCTAATGCTAGGCAACTGATAAAGTGGATAATATGTGATTTCAAAGGGACATTTATCCTTCTAAAGATATCATTTATTCCTATTTATTCGCATTTATTTTTAACTTCTTTACTACAATCATACGCTTATTTGGACTAAACAGAAATGGTATAAGCAGAAATGGTATAAACAGGAATAGTATAAAGAGAAACAATCTGAATAGAAACAGTTTAATAGATTACATTACTTTTATCCCAAGGCCATGGTGATATATAAAAATCAGTAAGCTAAACATTTAGTTGCTAGAGAAAAAAGTATAATTTATTTCTATATAAAATGCATTGGTAAAAGAGAGGTAGGGAAGGGAATAACGAAAAGTCATTTACAAGAATAAGGAGGACAAATTTATGAGAAGAAAATTAATGAGTTTAATAGCAGCAATAACAATAATGGGGACGATGTTTACTATGACAGGATGTAATAACCTAGGTCAAACAACTAGTAATGATGCAAGTAGTACATCAGATGCTTCAGAGACTTCTAGTGGTGGACAAAAGGGAACTAAAGAAAATCCATTTATTCTAGGTGTAAGTCCTATGTCAGGTTGGTATGGCTGGTATGGCATAGAAGGAACAGGCATTTTTGAAAAGAATGGGGTATCTGTAGAAATTAAATATTTCCCAGTATATAGTGATTCACTTACAGCTTTCTATTCTAATCAAGTAGATGGTATTTGCATTGCCGCTTCTGATGCAGTAGCGCCACTTAATGAAGGTGTTGATTTTAAAATTGTTCTAGTAAATGATAACTCTTCTGGCGCAGATGGCCTTGTTGTTCATGATGGCATTAGTAGTGTTCAAGATTTAAAAGATAAAACAGTTGCCACAGAGATTGGTACCTTAGAGCATATGTTCTTCCTAAAAATTCTAGAAGACAATGGCATGACTATTAATGATGTTAACTTTACCAATATGACTATTAATGATGCAGGTCCAGCTTTTATAGCAGGTAGCATTGATGCAGCAGTATTATGGGAACCAACCTTATCCATGGCAGTTAATGCAGGTGGTAAAGTCATCTATAGTACAGCTAGTGAACCAGGTTTAATTCCAGATACTTTAGCTGTTAGACAAGATATTATTGATAACAATAGTGATGTGGTTCAAAAAGTCGTTCAATCTTGGTTCGACGGTGAAAAATTGTTAGATACTAGAGATGATGCTTTTATTGAAGCAACTATTAAAGGTGCTGAGCTTGAAAAAGAAGATTATTTAGTGATGTTAGATGGGGTAACACTTTTTGATAAAGCCATGAATGAAGAAACTTTTAAAGAAGGAAATGACTATACTTCTCTTCCTTATACTTTACAAAAATCAGCTGAATTCTTACAAGCAACAGAAATGATTGATAAAATACCGGAGGATGTAACATCTATTTTAGATGATACTTTTATTAAGGGGGCAAAATAATGATTAAAATTAAAATCAGAAAAGATATTGGTAAAAGTAAATACACCACTTTTGCTATTGCTTCTTTTATATTTGTTATTGCCCTATGGAGTATATTAAGTTATTCAGGCTTGGTAGGATCTATTTTTCTACCAACGCCTACAAAGGTTATTGACTATATTATTTCTTCAATAGCAGATGGGTCCTTGTGGGCTAACATGGGCATTAGTGTTTATCGTATTACACTAGGTTTTATATTTGCTGTTATCCTAGGTGTTCCTTTGGGAATATTAGCAGGAACCTTTAAAAAAGCAGAGGCTATTGTTAGACCCTTATCAGAATTCATACGTTATATGCCGGTTCCAGCTTTTGTACCACTTATTATGGTATGGATTGGGATAGGCGAATCAGCAAAAATTGCCATCATCTTTATTGGGACATTTTTTCAATTAGTATTAATGATAGCAGATGATGTTAAGTCTGTACCAGAGGACCTTATTAATGCAAGTTATACACTGGGAGCAAATACGAATAAGACGATCTTTACGATTCTAATCCCAGCAATGCTACCAAGAATGATGGAAACACTTCGTATGATGATAGGATGGGCTTGGACTTACTTAGTGAGTGCAGAACTAGTTGCCGCTAATAGTGGTCTTGGTTATACCATTCTAAAATCACAGCGTTTTATAAAAACAGATGCTATTTTTGGAGGCATTATTGTCATTGGACTGTTAGGTCTTATTACAGACCGTCTATTTGCTTATATTAATAAAAAATTATTCCATTGGGCATAAGGAGGTAGAAGAATGGGTTTATTTCAATTATCAAAGAAAAAATACTTCCGCAGCAAAATAGCCAAATAGAGGCAAACTTAGCAAATAGTAAAATATACGTGAAAGACGTTAACAAGACTTATCATTCTATTAAAGGTGATGTTGTGGCCATGCAGAATGTTAGTATTAACGTACTAGAAAATGAATTCATCTCAATTGTTGGTCCATCTGGATGTGGCAAATCTACACTTTTACGTATGATAGGTGGACTTGATGAGGCAACTTCAGGAAGAATAGTCATTAAAGATAGAGATATTATAGGACCAGGTGCAGATCGAGGTATGGTTTTTCAAGCCTATACTTTATTCCCATGGATGACAGTGAGTGACAACATTAAATATGGACTAAAGCTAAAAAAGATGCCATTAGAAGAACAAGAAAAAATCGTTGATAAATACTTAAAGATCATTAAACTAGAAAAGTTTAAAAATAGTTATCCCAAGGAACTTTCAGGAGGTATGAAACAAAGGGTAGCTATTGCAAGGGCTTTGGCGAATAGCCCAGATGTTTTGTTAATGGATGAACCTTTTAGTGCATTAGACCCTCAAACAAAAGCTGATATGCAGCTTTTAATGCGCCAAATCTGGCAAGTGGAAAAACCAACAGTTATTTTTGTAACCCATGACATTGAAGAAGCAGTTTTTCTCTCCACTAAAATCTTTGTCATGACCTCAAGGCCAGGAACCATAAAAAAAGAAGTACCGGTATTCTTGCCGTATGAAAGAAATCTAGATTTAAAAGACACACAACAATTCATTACAATTAGAAAAGAAGTCAATGGATTAATTGAACATACAGATATCTAGAAATATAAGAATATTTATGACCATACAGATAGCTAAAAATATAAGAATATCTAGGAACATACAGATATCTGGGGCTATAAGAATATCTAGGATCAAACGAAGATCTGTAAATATACGAATACCTAGGACAAAACGGATATCTGTAGGCATACAAATAGCTAGAATCATACGGACATCTAGAAACACATAAGTATCTAGCAATATATACAAATGTAGTACTATCTATAAAAACTATAGATAGCATACTTAGACAGAAGTCGGAGATATTTTCTAATAGATTTAAGGATTACTTGACAGTAACAAACTACAATAGTAAATGATATAAACGGAACTTATCTAAAGATAATGAGAACGCGTCTTCAAAAGGCTGATAAATGCCTAATGAAGGCGTATTTTTGAGTTTAGGGGGGATGACAGTTTTTACTTAATAACAATCCGAGTTAATAGGATAAAGAAGAAAGGCTAATGGGAGGAATAAGGGTCAATTTTCTAGTTTTATGTAAGGCGTACAGCTAATGGCTGGGATACCTTCCTTAGTTACTGTACTTATGATTATAGTTTCTTTGATTATATGATTCGCTCACTCTCTTTTCTCCATGTCTGTAGTTGATGAAGTGAATAAATATTGATTAGGATAGGCTAGAGTTAATGAGATAAATAGAGCCAATAAGACAAATGAATGCTAATAAGATAAGTAGATGCTAACAAGACAAGTAAATGCTAATAAGATAAATAATATTAATAAGGTAAATAAGCCCTAATAAGATACATCAATAGAGCAATATAGCATGTGTTATAAAACTTGTACCAATATATTTTAGGATGTATAATAATAGTGAGAAAATTAAAATAATTATAGCGAAAATCAAGAAAAATAGTTGTAATAGTTGTATGGGATAAAGAGTGTTCAAGACTAATTTCAAAAGAAAGGACATAGAACATAAATAATTTTAGGTTTTATGTAATGGAAAATCATATGAAAGATACCCTTTTATTTATGACTAATGAGCAGATGGGAAGTATTAATGAAGATAAAACTCTATCTTTCTTTAATAGTCAATATGTAGAACAGTATAACAAAAATAAACAGTCCATCAAATTACGTCAGCAGTGGAAGACTCAAGGGGCAGGAGCAAAGTTTATGGGAATGGACAAAGATCTTTCTCACTTAGAAGCAAGTCAAACTTTTAAACGTCTTACGGGCATTTGTCTTACAGATACTCCAGGGTATTTTATTTATGCCATTCAAGTAGATGAATTCTTTGGGGTGTTTTCTAAAAGTCTAGATAATAAAGAAGAGGCAGAAGGTCATATTATGAATACCAATAATATTCAGATGTATGACCTAGACTATAATAGTGCCAATCAAAAGGTAATACTCTCTTTAGGACAAGATGGCATAAGCCGGCATTTAGCACTTCTCAATCCCAAAACAGCTCACTATCAAGTGCTTACAGAAGGAGAGTGCATAGATGCTAATCCAAGTTGGTCAAAGGCTAAAGCAAATACCATTGTATATGATAGTTGTGGGATTGGGATAGATAGTAATGGTATTCCCATAGCTTTTAGTGAGCATAATATATGTAGATTAAATTTAGATACTTGTGAGATAGAGGAAGTTATTAGTTTTGAAGGCTTTGATTGTATTAAACCTAAAGAAGATGCAGAAGGCAATATTTATTTTATTAGAAGGCCAAAGACTTATAAAGGCAGGCAAACTAATCCGATAGATATGCTTATTAACCTCCTATTTATACCAGTTAAAATCGTAAGAGCGCTATTTATGTGGCTTAATTTATTTACGATACGCTATACAGGAGATAACCTTTCTACTAACACTAAGAATGGCACTAAGGCTAAAAAGAAAAGTGAAGAAGAGCTCTTTATAGAAGGAAATCTGATAAAAGCTGACCAAAACCAAAAAGCTAATGAAAGAAAAGGTGAAAAATACGCAGGCATCTTGCCTCGGGATTGGGAACTTATGAAATACACACCAACAGGAGAGTTGATTTCTATAAAAAAAGGAGTACTTGCCTTTGATATATATTCAAATGGATCTATCATTTATTCAAATGGTAAATACCTTGTTAAAGTTATAGAAAATGAAGAAGAGGAAAAGATAGTAGATCTTCCTATAGTTAGTCATATAAAAGTAATCGAAAGTCATAATAGCTAACAAGTACAATTCAAGAAAACAATAATTATCGTTAAGTTCTTTTAAATAAAAAACAAAAAAAGACAAATAAGTATTGACTTATGTAATGCAGTGGTGTAATATTATACAAGTCGTCAGCAGTAAGCAGCGACAAAACAAAGATTACTTAATAAGTAATCATCGTACTTTGAAAAACAAATACTACAACAATTATAGATTTGTAAGTTATAGCAATATAACTTGCGCCTAACGATAAATGTACACGCACATTAGTGCAAAAATGTTTGTCAGGGTGTAAAATCTACAATTTAACCGATAATAAATATTCTTTGTATTCAACGTAAAGTTGATTAACAAGGCACAAACGACCGATTAACGAAAGTTAATCATTATAGGTCAAGCTACTAAGAGCGTAGAGTGGATGCCTTGGCACCGAGAGCCGATGAAGGACGTGATAAGCTGCGAAAAGCTACGGGGAGTTGCAAATAAACCTTGATCCGTAGATATCCGAATGGGGAAACCTGGCAGAGCAAACCTCTGTCATCCTATAGCCAATACGTAACTATAGGAAGGGAACGAAGGGAACTGAAACATCTAAGTACCTTCAGGAGGAGAAAGAAACATCGATTTCCTAAGTAGCGGCGAGCGAAAGGGAAACAGGCCAAACCAGATTACTTGTAATCTGGGGTTGAGGACTGCGTCATGGCAAGAATGCGGATAGCTGAAGAGTCTGGAAAGTCTCATCAAAGAGGGTGATAATCCCGTAAGCGAAATCCAAGTGAAGCCTAGCAGTATCCAGAGTACCACGAGACACGAGAAACCTTGTGGGAAGCCGGGGGGACCACCCCCCAAGCCTAAATACTCCTCGGTGACCGATAGCGCATAGTACTGTGAAGGAAAGGTGAAAAGAACCCCGGGAGGGGAGTGAAAGAGAACCTGAAACTCTATGTTTACAAGCAGTGGAAGCGCCATATGATGCGCAACCGCGTACTTTTTGTAGAACGGTCCGGCGAGTTACTAGCTGTGGCAAGGTTAAGTACCAGGAGGTACGAAGCCGAAGGGAAACCAAGTCTGAATAGGGCGCCAAAATAGTCATTGTTAGTAGACCCGAAACCGGGTGACCTACCCATGTGCAGGATGAAGTTACCGTAAAAGGTAATGGAGGTCCGAACTCACATCTGTTGAAAAAGGTGGAGATGACGTGTGGGTAGCGGAGAAATTCCAATCGAACCCGGAGATAGCTGGTTCTCCTCGAAATAGCTTTAGGGCTAGCGTTGATAGGAGTCTAATGGAGGTAAAGCACTGAATTGCCTAGGGGGCCCACAAGCTTACCGAAGCATATCAAACTAAGAATGCCATCAAGATACCGTCAGCAGTCAGACTACGAGTGATAAGACACGTGGTCAAAAGGAAAACAGTCCAGACCATCAGCTAAGGTCCCCAAGTGTGTGTTAAGTGGAAAAGGATGTGAGATTTCGAAGACAACTAGGATGTTGGCTTAGAAGCAGCCACTCATTCAAAGAGTGCGTAATAGCTCACTAGTCGAGAGATCTTGCGCCGAAAATGTCCGGGGCTAAAACACACCACCGAAGCTATGGAATTCACAATAGTGGATTGGTAGAGGAGCGTTGTAACGACGCAGAAGCAGTACCGTAAGGAGCTGTGGAGTAATTACAAGTGAGAATGCCGGAATGAGTAGCGAGATACAAGTGAGAATCTTGTAGGCCGAATATCCAAGGTTTCCAGAGTAAAGCTGATCTGCTCTGGGTAAGTCGGGACCTAAGGCGAGGACGAAAGTCGTAGTCGATGGACAACTGGTTCATATTCCAGTACTACCTATTATCAGAACTGCAGGGACGCAGGAGGATAGGCAAACCCAGGAATGGTATCCTGGGCCAAGCACAAAGTCGCACCTAACAGGCAAATCCGTTAGGCGAGGATGAAGTGTGATGGGGATCGAAATAAAAGTAGAGAAGTTGCTGAATCCACACTGCCGAGAAAAGCTGCTATTGCGTGATAGGTACCCGTACCGTAAACCGACACAGGTGGATGAGGAGAGAATCCTAAGGCCGACGGGAGAAGCGTTGTTAAGGAACTCGGCAAAATGACCCCGTAACTTAGGGAGAAGGGGTGCCTACTTAGGTAGGCCGCAGAGAATAGGCCCAAGCAACTGTTTAACAAAAACACAGGTCTTTGCTAAACCGAAAGGTGATGTATAAGGGCTGACGCCTGCCCGGTGCTGGAAGGTTAAGGGGAGAGGTTAGTCTAAGGACGAAGCTTTGAACTTAAGCCCCAGTAAACGGCGGCCGTAACTATAACGGTCCTAAGGTAGCGAAATTCCTTGTCAGGTAAGTTCTGACCCGCACGAAAGGCGTAATGATTTGGGCACTGTCTCGACAGCGCACCCGGTGAAATTGTAGTACCAGTGAAGATGCTGGTTACCCGCGACAGGACGGAAAGACCCCGTGGAGCTTTACTGTAGCTTGATACTGAGGTTGGGTATTACATGTACAGGATAGGAGGGAGACTGAGAAATCTGGACGCCAGTCTAGGTGGAGTCGCCGGTGGGATACCTCTCTTGTAATACTTAACTTCTAACCATGGCCCGTTACCCGGGTCTGGGACAATGTCAGGTGGACAGTTTGACTGGGGCGGTCGCCTCCTAAAGAGTAACGGAGGCGCTCAAAGGTAACCTCAGAATGGTCGGAAACCATTCGAAGAGTGCAAAGGCATAAGGTTGCTTGACTGCGACACCGACGGGTGGAGCAGGTACGAAAGTAGGACTTAGTGATCCGGTGGTATGAAAGTGGGATTGCCATCGCTCAACGGATAAAAGCTACCCCGGGGATAACAGGCTTATCTCCCCCAAGAGTTCACATCGACGGGGAGGTTTGGCACCTCGATGTCGGCTCATCGCATCCTGGAGCTGAAGCAGGTTCCAAGGGTTGGGCTGTTCGCCCATTAAAGCGGTACGCGAGCTGGGTTCAGAACGTCGTGAGACAGTTCGGTCCCTATCCGTCGTGGGCGCAGGAAATTTGAGTGGAGCTGTCCTTAGTACGAGAGGACCGGGATGGACGGACCACTGGTGCATCTGTTGTCATACCAATGGCATAGCAGAGTAGCCAAGTCTGGATCTGATAAACGCTGAAGGCATCTAAGCGTGAAGCAGACCACAAGATAAGATTTCCCATCCGAAAGGAGTAAGACCCCTTAGAGACTATGAGGTAGATAGGTTGGAGCTGTAAGTGTAGTAATACATTGAGGTGACCAATACTAACGGTTCGAGGGTTTGACCTAGATAATGAAGGTTAAATGGTTGTAGTATTTGTTCTTGAGAGTATGATAATAAAACTCTAATAGTTTTTGGTGGCGATGCGCTTAGGGGAAACACCCGTTTCCATTCCGAACACGTAGGTTAAGATCTAAGCGGCCGATGGTACTTGTCTGGAGACGGACTGGGAGAGTAGGTGGCTGCCAAATTTTTATTTTTTAATAATCATTAATATAAGTATAAACAATAACGCGGGATAGAGCAGTTGGTAGCTCGTCGGGCTCATAACCCGAAGGTCACAGGTTCAAGTCCTGTTCCCGCTATTAAGAAAGAAGAACGGTAATGCTCGTTTTCTTGCTAAAAAGCCTTCCATTTTAACGCGTAGATTAATATCTATAAGTTAAAATGGAAGGTTTTTGTGATTATAAAATTTTCATTTGAGGTTGATGTATGTTGTGGAGGGTGCATAAGAGAGAAGGATTATAACAATATGATAAAGAATAACAAGGGAGTTAAGTAATATTTTTATTACATTTATCCTCAGATAAAAAATAATAATCTCTATTGCATGATATTCTACTGTTTGGTTTATTATATGCTTATTCAGAATCAGGTATGAAACGCTTATGTTTTTTTCTAAAAGAAACAGGGGAGGTTTTCATATGATATTTAAATTGCCTACAAAAGTAAGAATAGTTATTATAGCCACATCTAATAGCAATTTCTTCTAAAGGTAAAATGGTTTCTAGAATAAGTTTTTTTGCTAACACAGAACGTCTAAGATGGATATAGTCTGTAATGGTATAACCAGTTTGACTTTTAAAAAGCGTACAAAGGTATGTAGGCGAGATATTGATAAAACTAGCGATCTGCGCTAAAGATAAATTCATAGTTACGTGCTCATGTATAAACATGAGTGCTTTTTTTATGATTGGATTTTCATGTTTTTCAATAAGATATCTTTAAGTTGGTTATGAGGACTTCATTATTATAGAAGACTTAAGTTTAAACATTCCAAAAGGAAAGGTTGTTTCTCAATAAATGCTACAAGCCGTTAAGAAACACTAATTAGTCTTGAATAATAATTATTATAAGACTATAATGATGACAAAGATTAAAATAAATTAGAATGATTGAGATGTATAAGACGATTAAATATATTTCAAAATGCTATATTTAGTGATTAACCTTTTAAAGACATATTAATGACGAGATATTCGCCAATAAGGTAATAAATAATAAAATAAAGAAATGGAGGAAAGAGAGTGGAAGAATTATATAATCAAAGAACTATAATGATGAGTACAGTAACCAAGGAAGGTATGCCAGCTATCAGCTATACACCTTACGTAAAAATAGGAAATGAATTTTATATTTTTATTAGTGAAACAGCTGAGCACTATCATCATTTAGTGAATAATCCTCAAATAGCTATTATGCTTATTGAAGATGAAAAGGATGCCAAGATACTATTCGCAAGAACTAGAATGACTCTAAACTGCAAAGCTAAAAAACTTGAAGCAATGAATGAAGCTGCATGGGATTTATTTAAGGAACAATATGGTGAAAAGATGATGGCACCTTTAAAAGAGCTAGATTTTGATATGTTTCAGCTGACACCAGAGAATGGAAGGCTTGTAAAAGGTTTTGGACAAGCTTCTACTATACAAATAGTAAATGGAGAAATGGTACTTACTCCAATAACTGGTGAAGGTCATAAAAAAAGAAAGAAATAAAGTACAGCTTAATTAAGGTAAAGTGTACTATTTGAGGTTTTAGATTCTATACTGACATAAAGAAAGTGCGTTCCTAAGATATGGGAACGCACTTTCTTTATCTAATAATTTATAGGATACAGTGTATAGATGATTATTTGGATGTATCAAAATAGCTGGATTATCATCAAATTGATTTTTAAGATGTAAACTCATTATTTGAAAGAAGCATTATAAAACATATATTTTTTCCAATCTCCATGAGCTATATATTTACCCTTGTTTCTCACATGCTTTTCATTGATATATAAGTAAACCCAACAAAGTTCCTCTTTACCAGTAGATAATAAAATAGGTTTTTTCTCACGGATATATAAATCTTTCTCAGAATCACCTGTATAGCCTTCTAAGAGATCAATACTTTTAAGATGCTTATCATTAGAGAGGGTACAGATTTCTCCATGAACTATATCATTTCCACTTACGATAGCAGGATAACCAGCAGGAAGGTGATAAAGAGAAAATCCTTTTATACAACCGGGCTCAATATGCTTAACGCGATTTTTGAGTACTTTATCATGGTTCCAAAAGTCTTTACGTAATGAGCCATAAACAAATATTTTTTCCATTGTATTTCTCCTTCTTTCTAAGTTAATAATCAAATGTCGTAGAGAAAGGAACTGTCTACAATTCTAGCTCAAGTGAGAGATAATAATCATAGACAGCACCATAAAAATGAAATATAAATGTTTTAGATAAAAGGTGATTTACATCCTTAGCAGATAGCACCTGCTGCAATGTGTAAATCTTCAGTATGAGTTGCAGCTGCCTGGATGCAAAGTGCAAGACCTTTAGTGATGTCAGCTTGAGACATAGATGGCATATTAGGTTTAGCTGTTACTTGTGCTGGAATATAAGGTACGTGAATGAAACCACCACGGATAGTTGGGAATTCTGTATGAATCATATGAAGTACACCGTACATGACATGATTACATACAAAGGTTCCAGCACTATTAGAAACAGAAGCAGGAATGCCTGCTTTAATCATAGCTTGTGTCATAGCTTTAATTGGCAAATTAGAAAAATAAGCAGCAGGTCCATGATCTGCGACCTTAACATCTACAGGTTCATTACCTTCGTTATCTTTAATACGTGCATCATCAACATTAATCGCAATACGTTCTGGTGTAATACCAAAGCGTCCTCCTGCTTGTCCTACAGAAATAACGATATCAGGTTGGTGTAATTCTATGGCAGCTTTAATTTTAGCTAAACTTTTTCCAAACACTGTAGGAATTTCAAGTTTAATAACCTCTATAGTGTCAATTTTGTCTGGAAGAGCCATTACAGCTTCTAAGGCAGGATTAATACTTTCTCCTCCAAATGGGTCAAACCCTGTAATTAATACTTTCATGATTTGTTCTCCTTTCAAATTCATTAAATGGAATAACTAGAAACCTAAGAAATACATGAGAGCTATATGAACAAGTAACAATGGGATAGCTACATAAGCTTGATATTTAATAACTGCATTTTTATTTTTTATATTTAATAAAGCTACAGGAAGAATGTTAAAGTTAGCAGCCATAGGTGTCATAAGTGTTCCACAGTAACCAGCTGTAAGTGCTAAGGTTGAACAAATAACGATATTTCCACCCTGCATAAACACGAAAGGAACACCAATACCAACTGTAATAACAGAAAAGGCAGCAAAGGCATTTCCCATAACCATAGTAAACACAGCCATACCCACACAGTAAGCAGTCACACCAATTAATATGTTACCTTGAGGGATGAAATTAGAAATATTAGTAGCAATAACATCACCAACACCAGCAGCAGTAAAGAGTGAACCGAGTGCTGCTAAAAGTTGAGGTAAAATACAAGTAACACCAACTGCTTGAAGCATACGATTACTATCTGCAGAAACAGTCTTAACATCTGCTTTAGTAATAAAGAGCGTAAGAATAATCGTAATAAAAGCAGCTATACCTATAGCAACAGTACCACTAAAGTTAGTAAATTTAGCAATACAGATAACCAAAATAGCAATAGTAATAGAAGGAATAAAAACTTTATTACCTAACACTTTAGCTTGAGCTGCAGAAAATTCGGGTTTAGGTGCGTTAACCTTACCAATCTTAACTTGTTTGGTAGCTGTTAAGATACCAATAATTATTAATAAGATACCAACAACAGTACCAGGTAGGAGACTACCGAATGTGAAAATAGTTCCTAAGATAGCCCAAAAAAGAGTGGTACCTATACGTGTTGGACTAGTATGATCTTTTATGATATTAAAGGCTACTAAATACATTAATAATCCCACGCATACATAAAAGATTTCAAGTAAAATAGAGTTATTCATTATTTAGCACCTTCTTTCTTTGCATAACGTTTAGCAATTTTCTTATCTAATAATGTATTTTGAATAAAACCGAAAATAAGTGCGATAACTGCTACAGGAATAGCGGCATTAGCTACAGATAAGGCATCTACTTGATATCCAAGTTCTTCTAAAGTTCCTACTATAAGTAGAACACCTGAATTAGCTACGAAAATATTTTGGGCAAAGAAGTTACCTAAGTTATCTGCAGCGGCAGTCATAGCCTTGATATCTTCTTCAGTTTTTTCATCTACAGTACCATATTTGCTGACAGCAGCACCTTGAGCCATAGGTTCAATAAGTGGACGAACAAATTCTGCTTGCCCAAGTTTGACACCCACTGCAATGGCAATCTCACGAATAAACAAATATAGAGTTGCAATACGTCCAGCAGACATTCCTTTAAGTTTTTGTATTAAGTGTGTAGCACGTTCCTTTAGACCATATCTCTCACATAGTCCGATGATTGGTAGGATGAGTAAGAAAAGTGCCATAGAACGTTGAGTAGTAAAGGTACTACCAAGAGTATCTAAGATTTCTACAATATTCATGCCGCCTAGAAAGCCTGTAAGTACACCAGCTGTAAGTACAACAGCGATGGTATCAAGCTTTAGGATAAAACCAGCGACGATGACTAAAATTCCGATAAGTTGCATACAATACCTCCTATTTATGTTAACTAGATTATATTATACACAAAAAATAGTAAAGAATAAATAAAAATACATAATGTGCTTTAAATTACCATTGGAATATATGGATTAAAATCGAAAAAATACTTCAGATAGAACTACAAGATAAATTAACTAATATCATCCTAAGTAAAAAATTACTAGATAAATAAGATAGATAGAAATAAGTATAGGATATTAGCTTTAAGAGAAATAGAACACAAGCCAGATGGGGGAGGGATAGATAAGGTCTAGATAGAACTAATGCTGCATAAATATACAAATTAGTATTGCAAACTATTAGTATTTGGCCTTTTTACCAGAATTAAGGTATAATGCTTATATACTATAAAAAATAGAAGATGGTACTTATTTGTTACTTAAAATGATACATAAATGAACCTCAATTCACTAGTCAATAAATTGTATATAAAACTAGCAAGTGGATTATACTGGATGATATAGAGAAAATAAAAGGGAGAAGTGCTTATGGAGAGAACATTTATTATGATTAAAAGTGACGGAGTAGCTAGAGGGTTAATGGGAGAAATTATTAGAAGAATTGAAAGAAAAGGCTTTAAAATTACTAAAGCGCAGCTTCTAAGTCCTGCTAGAGAGCTAGTAGAGAAACATTATGAGGAGCATATAGGTAAAGTGTTTTTTGAAGAGTTAGTAGAGTATATATTAGAAGGACCAGTCATGGCTATGGAGGTACAGGGAAAAGATGTGATTGCGGTTATGCGAAGCATTATGGGTGATAAAGATCCAATTAAAGCTATTCCAGGTACTATTAGAGGTGATTATGCTAATACAGTAACTAGAAATCTCATTCATGGTTCTGACTCCTTAGAGCATGCAGAAAGAGAAATAAACCTTTGGTTTAATTAAAAAGTAAATACAACAATAAGAAATCAATTAAAAAGCTGAGTTAGGCCCGTGTGCTTAACTTAGCTTTTTTCGTCTAGTAGTTGAGGCTTTTTCTAAATGGATTTAACAGATAACGATAATAAAAATTTATTTTTATTGAATCAAAAATTCATACAAAGTAATCTAATAAGTAGAACATGCATAAAAGAGGGGAAATAGGGAGATGAACAAGAAGGAATTTGTCAGGCAGGCAGAAATAATAAAAAAGCAGCTCTATAAGACCGCCTATTTATATTTAGGTAATGAGGCAAATGCCTTAGATGTTGTTGATGAAACGATTTATAAAGGATATAAAGCGCTATGGCAGCTTAGAGAAGAAGAATATTTTACCACATGGATGACACGCATTCTCATTAATGAGTGTAAGAAAGAACTAAAAAGGTTATCTAGGATAAAATGCCAAGAATCATTAGTGACGAAGCAAAGTGAAGACTATGATTATGATCAATTACCTCTTAAAGAGGCTATTAGAAGTTTACCAACACAGCTGAAGGATGTGGTTATTTTGCGGTACTTTTCTGGATACACTTTAGCTGAGGCTGCAAAAGCATTAAATATTCCACAGGGCACAGTAGTTACCAGGCAGAGAAAGGCTTTAAAGTTACTAAAATTAGAATTAGGAGAGGAGGAATAAGGAATGAACAGAAAAGAAGAATACGAACTATTAATGCAAGAAATAGAGGTAACACCCGTTAGGCTAGAATATGCAATTCAGCGTACAGAAGCTAAGGTAAAAGCCAATAGATGGCAGCGTTTCTTTGGAATACCGATAGGAACAGGTTTGACTTTTTTGATGGTGTTTACCATATTAGTTAATAGTATTCCTACCTTTGCCTATAGTTGTGGTAATATTCCTCTTATAAAGGAATTAGCAAAGACTGTTGCTTTTTCTCCTTCTTTAGATGCAGCAATTGAAAATAAGTATGTGCAGCCAATTAACCAAGAAAAAGTTATTAATCATATGAAAGTACGCATTGAATACCTTATTGTAGATCAGAAACAGGTCAATGTTTTTTATTCGTTAGAATCAAAGGATTATGAAGAGGTGAATATAGAACCTGAGATAGACGATAGAAATGGAGATACACTAGAGGGTTATACCTTGGCTTCTAGTAGTTATGGTATGCCAGATGGAAAGATTAATTATATAACCATAGATTTTGTGGATGGGGAAGTGCCCGAAGGATTAACCTTAAAAATAGGTGTTTATGATATGAAGTCTAGTTATGATCTTCCTATTAGTACGTTTACCTTTAAATTAATATTTGATCCTCATTACACAGCACAAGGTGAGAAATTAACAATAGGTCAATCCATTGTAATAGATCAGCAAAAGCTAACATTAGAAGAAGTAGAAATTTATCCTACACATATGAGAATTATACTTGAAGATGAAAAAGAAAACGCTGCTTATCTTAAAAGTATGACCTTTTACTTGGAAAATGAAAAAGGAGAGCGGTTTGATAAAATAGCCAATGGTATTTCAGCAACAGGGAAAATAGATTCTCCTATGATGAATGTCTATAGGGTGGAAAGTGCATTTTTCTCTGAGAGTAAAGAGCTTACTTTATATATTACTGGAGCAGAATGGCTAGATAAAGATAAGCAAAAGATGAAGCTAGATTTAGCAAATACAAGTGCTGAAAGCTTACCAGAGGGTGTGACTTTTGAAAGTGCAGAGAGAAGAGGTAAGAGCTGGTATTTAACATTTAGTGGAAACCAGTATGAAGATAATAAAAATTATCAAATATGGAATGGCATCTATTATGATGAACAAGGTAAAGAATATGAATACAATGGTTGGTCAACAGTTAGTGGGATTTGGAGTGAAAAAGACAAAAAGTATATCAGTAGACCAAATACCTTTTTTGTAGAGATCTTACTAGAAGATTATCCATATGATACAGTTTATATGTCACCTATTTTTTCACATTATATTCAGCTGGAAAACCCAGTAGCTATAAAGATCAAGTAAATCTTAATACACACAAAAAAGCTGAGTTAGCCCTATGATGGTTAACTCAGCTTTTACTTTCCCAGCTCCTTGTTTTAGCTTCACTATTAGCGAACTTTCCTCTAAAAAGGCATTATAAGTAGCTCCTCAGCACCTTGATGCTTCTTGGAGGTTTAGCGTAGCTCATAGTAAAAGCTTAAATCAAAGAGGAGGAGCTCTATTTAGTTTAGTTGGTGCACCTGATCTAAGAACTAAGCTGAATAGACTCTAGTTTAATGCTTTATTTTAAATACATCTATATAAATGTACTCAAGAATATAATTATCTAATTAAAATTTTTCAAAAAATGAATTATAATGAAATGAATAGTTACAATAGAGTAATTAATAAAGTTCATTTAAGGGGAAAATATAATGAGATATGGAAAAAGAGATTGGACGAGTTATGAAAGAGGCATAGAAAGAGAGTGGCTCATTACGAATGGTCGTAGTGGCTTTGCAGGAGCCACTATGACAGGGGCTAATAGTAGAAAGTATCATGGTCTACTGATAGCTTGTTTAACTTCGCCAGAAGAGCGTTATATGATATTAAATAAATTGCAAGAACAAGTGATTTGTGAGGGGGAAAGTTATCCTTTAACAACCACTAAATATCAAAAAAATATTGTAAAGGGTTATGAGAATCAGCAAAGTTTTTCCTATGATGGCCTCCCACATTACCGTTATGTGATTAATGGCTTGGTGATTGATAAGCAAGTAGCTTTGGCATATGGAAAAAATACAGTCGTTATTGCGTATGACATTTGCAATAATAGTAAGGAAGCCGTGTTAGATGTTTCACCATTTTTGACATGTAGAAATCCTGGGGAGTGTTCTAAAAAGGTTAATTTAACTTTTGAAAAAGGGAATCAAGAAAATAATAAAACAAGTAAAGCATTAAAAAATGAGCAGCAGTTTATTCCTCAATTTAATAAAGAAATGCTTATTCGGCTTTGGAGTACAGAAGGAGATTTTAAAGATGAAGAGCAGCTTACTGAAAAAGTCTTTTATGATGTGGATCAAACCACCGGAGACCCTTGCACTGAGCAGCTTTATAAGCCTGGGAGTTATGAAATAAATATAGCACCTTATGAAAAGAAAACTGTTTATATTGTATGTACTTTAGAAAAAGAAAACATAAATCCAGCAAAGGTAGTCAAACAAGAAAAGCTTCGCATAAGTAAACTTAGAAATACCTTTAAAGAAGAGAGATTAATGGCTAAATACTTACCTATAGCTGCAGACCATTTTATTGTACAAAGGGATTCTATCAATAGTAAAACAATTTTGGCAGGATATCCTTGGTTTTTAGATTGGGGTAGAGATACTATGATTGCCTTTAATGGGCTTACTTTATCTACAGGACGTTTTGATGATGCTAAGGAAATACTTAAGAGCTTTGTATTATATGAAAAAGATGGCCTTATTCCTAATATGTTTCCTAGTAATCAAGGAAAGCCTCTTTATAATACAGTAGATGCTTCGTTATGGTTTGTACATGCTACCTATAGTTATTTACTTTATAGCAATCATGAAGAAAGTACAGCTTTTGTAGAAAAAGAGATTTATCCTTATTTAAAGAAAATCATAAAAGCTTATAAGGAAGGTACACATTTTTCAATACATATGGGGGAGGATAGCCTTATTTGGGCAGGATCAGGCTTAGACCAAGTCACTTGGATGGATGTAAGAGTAAATGATATTGTAGTGACACCAAGACATGGCAAGCCAGTAGAAATTAATGCTTTGTGGTATAATGCATTAAAGATTATGGCATGCTTAGAGCAGAAGTTTGAAAATGGGCAAAAAGAAGGTTATGAAGAGCTTGCAGAAAAGGTAAAGATATCTTTTAATAAGGCTTTTTGGAATGAAGCAGATGGCTGTTTGTATGATGTAGTGGATGAAAAAGGTGGGGACAGTAGCATAAGGCCAAATCAAATTTGGGCAGTTTCACTTCCTTTTACTATGCTTCCAAAAGAAAAAGAAAGAAGTGTGGTTCGTAAGGTTTTTGAAGATTTATATACGCCATATGGTTTAAGAAGCTTAACCCCTGCTCATCCAGACTATCATCCGACTTATAAAGGAAAACTATTTGATAGAGATATGGCTTATCATCAAGGAACAACTTGGGGCTTTCCTATAGGAGCATTTTTTACGGCTTATTGCAAGGTAAATCAGTATAGTAAAGAAGCACTAGAATTTGTAGAAGGTCTTGTGAGCGATCAAGAGGTAGACCTTGAAAATCAATGTTTGGGAACGATTGCAGAAATATTCGATGGAGGCAGCCCACATTTTGCAAGAGGCTGCTATGCCCAGGCTTGGAGCGTGGGAGAATTACTAAGAGTTTATTATGAAGACCTTTTGGGTGGTAGAATAAAACTTGAAGAAGCACACAAAAAGATGTTTTGCTAGAAGATAATATTTCGATTATTAATAATAAAGGCCTACAAGTGATGCAGCACTTGTAGGCCTTTATTACTACAAAGAGTAGGAGGGATTAATATATAAAATATTAATGAAATGGCTAGAGTGATTTTAGAATGTATGACTCAGTTGATCTAAGGAAAAAATCGTTTGGTCACCAAGAAGTTTAAAGTTAAAGCTATCAGAAGTGTGCCTCGTAATTTCAAAGGTCATCATATCATGAAAGGCTTCTATTTGATCCGGATAAGTAATAGTGATGAGCAGGGTAAAATACTGTTTGGAGGTACCTAGTCTAAAAATATCACAGCTCAAATCCACTTGGTCAGTAATACTATAAATATTATTAAAGTCAATAAGGGTTATTTCACAGTATGCAATAATGCAACTGTAAAGTATTTCTTCACTGCAAGCCTCAGCTGGGAAATAACTATAGTAAAGGCCAGAAGCTTCATCATATATGAATATTTCCTTTCCTGTAGCATTTAATTTCTTATAATATTTCTCATCTATAAAAAGTTTACAATTTATTTTTTTACTACAATCCATATGAATCCCCCTTTAAATCACTTTTATTTTGTATAATCCACAACTTTTCCATTAATGAGTTTAGCTAGAAACTCGCCAACATCTGCTTCAGCATCTTCTCTGTCTAAATGCTTTTTAGTAACAAGAGCTGAAATGAGTTCTTCAGGTGTACAACCTTTTTCTAATTGATTCCATAAGAAGATACCAGTTTCATTAATAGAAGGTAGGCCATCTAATGCCCTATTATTGGTGTCTGCTTCATAAGCTAAACAAAACTCGCCACCTAATTCTCTGAGTATAAATCCTTTTTTGATTTTAAGTGTTTTAATAAACATTGGAGGCTCCTTCCTTAATGAATAATAGTTCCAGTCTCTGATAAGTCGTAGCCGGATAAATAAGAAAGTTGATTTTTAAAAGTCTTTGATTGGATAATCTGAGTAATTACCTCATAAATTTGTTGTTTGAGTGCAGATTTTTTAAATACTATATCGTAGTTTTCTTGTTGGATAGGAATAAAATCAAGGGTAGGAAATTGTTCTAGGACATTGGCATGGCCTATGGCCACATCTGCCATACCCATCGCTACTTGACCTGCACAAGTGGTATGAGATAAAACTTCTTTTTCATAGCCGGTAATAGAGAGAGGAGAAATGTTTTTAAGACGAAGATGTTCATCTAACAATACTCTTGTACCACTTCCTTTTTCACGATTAACAAAAGTGATTCCTGGTCTTACTAAGTCTTGAAATCCAATAATTGACTTTGGATTACCTTTTTGTACATAAAAGCCTTGCATACGCTTAAAGAGATGAATGACTACTGTCTCTACACCAGGAAGCAAATGATGGATGTAGGAAAGGTTATAGGAATGATCTGTTCCATTCCAAAGATGAGTAGTAGCCAAATGAACTTTATCAAAGTATAAGGCATAAAGGCTATTATAACTGCCCATATAAGAACGAAGAGTAGGTAGACCTAAAGGATGTGCTTCAATATAGGAACAAAGCATATCAAGAACAGGATCTTGGCCACAAATAATGAGACCACTTGAATGCTTTAAAAACTCAGTTTTAAGTAGGGCATTTTCCGGGTAATGAGAAGAGGGAGTAGAAGTATGATTAACAAGTGAGGATGTGGCTACTGTAGAAGGAGAAAGCTGCAAGTAAGTATTAAGCTGAACCTCAGATATTCTAAGTTGTTTACCAATCTTGGTAGATTGCAATTCACCTCTTTTAATGAGGTCATAGACAGTGTGCTTTTTAATTTTGAGCTGATCGGCTATCTCTTGAGGTTTGTATAGTTTTTCCATCTTTCTACCCCCTCTCTGGAGTGATTTTTTACCCTTAATCTTCTATGCCAATCATAACAGATGTGGCTTTAATCAGGGCGTAAGCATCTGAACCAATCTGAAGCTGTAAATCCTCTACGGCTGATTTTGAAATAGTAGAAACAATAATATTTCCGCCCCCTATATCTAAAGAAACAATAGAATTAACGGCGCCTTCACTAATATTAACGATTTTTCCTTTGAGTTGATTTCTTGCACTAACCTTCATGGCTATGCACCTCCTAAAGTAGTCATATAAAAATATAGTTTTTATTATAGGGGTTTAAGGATAAAAGTATATAGGAAGGCTAAAGAATGTAAAATTTCATGCAGAACATAATGATTATGAGAAGCAGGCATACTTGATTATGAACAAAAATACTTACTCAAACAATCCGTGGATAGTACATAATGAAGTATAACATGGATGAGAAAAATGAATTGGCTACTGTATATAGACGTAAATGACTTACATTCGTTGACACAAGGGGGCTCATGTAGTTAGATGTTCCTATACCAAAATGAACAAAACTTAACAAAAGGAAACAAAACAACAAAATAGTGAAATGGAGGAGAGCATATGAAGAAACGTGTAAGACTTTTAATGATGATGTTAGTGTTATTAGTAGTACTTGTTGGATGTAGTGCCAAGGAAAGTGAAGCTAATAAAGCTAAGGTCTCAGCTTCACCTGAGGTGGCAAAGGAAACGAAAACACCACAAGCTGAGCCTACAGAAACACCAAAGGAAAAAGTTAACTTGCAAGTATTTATAGCAGCTAGTTTAAAAAATGCTATGACAGAAATACAAAACAATTATGAGGTGCTTCATCCCGAAGTAGAGATTACATTTAATGCAGATAGTTCTGGTACCCTTCAAAAACAAATTGAAGAAGGAGCAGCGTGTGATGTTTTCTTCTCAGCAGCAATGAAACAAATGAATGTACTTAATGATGGCGGTTATGTATTACCAGATTCAATTGTACAGCTATTAGAGAACAAAGTTGTACTTATTAAACCAGTAGGAGGTGAAACAGCTGTTACTGGTTTTGAAGATATTACGAAAGCTGCTAATCTTGCTTTGGCAGGAGAAGATGTACCTGTTGGCTCGTATGCAAGAGAGATTTTTACCAGTCTTGGCATCTTAGATCAAGTCATGGCTAGGGAAATTAATGAAGGTGCGAATGTAACAGCAGTCCTGTCAGCCGTCAGCGAAGGCAGTAATGAAGTAGGTGTAGTATATGCTACAGATGCTAATTCTGTTAAAGACTCAGTTGACATTATTGCCGAAGCACCTGCCGGAAGTTTAGAAAAGCCAGTTGTTTATCCAGTAGGACTTATCAAGAATGCAGAAGCCAGTGATGCAGAGACAACAGCAGCTAAAGAATTTGTAGCTTACTTACAAACGGAAGATGCAATCAAGGTTTTAGAAGCCTATGGCTTTACTAGTCATAACAAATAAATTTTGATTATAAAAGGAGGGAAGTACAATGGAGGCACTGCTTACAGAAGTAAATTGGAGTCCACTTTTTATTTCTTTAAAAACAGGAATAGTAGCAACTATACTTGCTTTTTTCATAGGGATTTTAGCAGCTAGATTTGTAATGAAATTAGGGAATACGATGAAGTGGATTGTAGATGGCATTTTGACTCTCCCTCTTGTATTACCTCCTACAGTAGCAGGTTTTTTCTTATTACTTCTATTTAGCCTTAAAAGGCCAATTGGCAAATATTTATGGATTAATACTGGGGTGAAGGTAGTACTTAGTTGGCCAGGATGTGTATTAGCAGCAGCAGTTATTGCTTTTCCACTTATGTATCGTAATGCAAGGGCAGCTTTTGAACAGGTAGATGTAAATATGATTGCTGCAGGTAGAACCTTAGGGATGTCAGAGCGAAAAATCTTTTGGAAGATTGTTATGCCTATTGCCATGCCGGGGATTGCATCAGGGACAGTTCTTACCTTTGCTAGGGCCATTGGCGAATATGGCGCTACTTCTATGCTAGCAGGCAATATTTTAGGGAAAACACAGACCATAGCTTTAGCTATTGCTTCAGAAGTATCAGCAGGAAATTTTGAAGTGGCAGGATTTTGGGTGACAGTTATAGTCATTCTCTCCTTCGTGATTGTTTTAGCCATTAACATGATTTCCGGTAAGGGGATGAAGCAAATGAGGAGGTGGACTATGTGAGTATAGAGGTGGCACTTCATAAAAAGCTAAAGGGCTTTGAACTAGATATGGCTTTTACAACAAGGGGAAAATGCACGGGAATCTTAGGGGCATCTGGTTGTGGTAAAAGTATGACTTTAAAATGTATAGCTGGTTTGGAAAAGCCAGATAAAGGAGTAGTTCGATTAGGGGATAAAACCCTTTTTAATAAAGCACAAAGAATTAATATACCCCCTCAAGAAAGAAAGGTAGGATATTTGTTTCAAAATTATGCATTATTTCCTCATATGACGGTTGAAGAAAATATTAGTATAGGCATGAGAGGAAGTAAGATGGAAATCAAAGAAAAGATAAGTGATCAAATCGAAAGGTTCAGATTAAAGGGTTTGGAAGGGCATTATCCCTCACAGCTTTCGGGTGGGCAACAGCAGAGAGTAGCCCTAGCTAGAATTTTAGCGTATGAGCCAGAGGTCCTCCTATTAGATGAACCTTTTTCAGCTTTAGATAGTTTTTTAAAGGATGCCTTAGCGAAACAACTTCTAGAAGTCTTGGAAGATTTTAAAGGAGATATAATTATGGTATCTCATAGTAGAGATGAACTTTATACCTTTTGTGATCAGCTCATTGTCATGGAGAATGGAAGGGCCTTATTAGAAGGCAGTACAAAAGATATCTTTTGCCAGCCAAGGAAAATGGCAGTAGCACAGTTAACGGGTTGTAAAAATATTTCTCCTATAAAAAGATTAGGTAAACATCAGCTTTTGGCAGTGGATTGGAATCTTAAGCTGACCACTAAAGAAGAAATTAAAGCATCCGCTAAATATGTAGGGGTTAGAGCACATGATATTAAGTTAGAAGGTCAAGTAAACGATAACTATTTTAACATGGAAATACTGAGTTATTTAGAATTTCCCTTTGAAATAGACTATTTAGTACAGGAGAAAAAAAGTAGACCAGCACAGCCTTTATGCTGTAAGTTTTCTAAAGCGCAAGTACCAAATTCAAAAGAAATAAATATTTTTATTCCGCCTAAAGCCTTGATACTCTTAGAGTAGAGAGGCTTTTAAAATGTTTTCTGATAAAATTACCTCTTTTTTTCCAAAAAGTTATGTGTTATTATAAACAAAAATATTCAGTAAATTGTGAACAATTTTTAGTAATATCATATCATTGAAAGCCCATATAAGGATTCCTATAATGAGAGCATAGGGAATCACAAAAATAAATAACGTTTTTTACAACGGCGTAGAAAAATGAGTAGTATCATTTTCTGCGCTGTTTTTATTTTTACCAGCCCGGGAAGTAAAAATAAGCAGGTTCTCTAAGCGTTTGTAAAATAAAATCATAGTATTTGAAAATAGGAGGTAGGGTTATGAGACAAGTAGCGATTTATGGTAAAGGCGGAATTGGTAAATCAACAACAACACAAAATTTAACAGCAGGTTTAGCAGAAATGGGGAAAAAGGTTATGATCGTTGGATGTGACCCTAAAGCAGATTCAACAAGACTTGTACTTGGGGGACTTGCACAGAAGACAGTACTTGATACCCTTCGTGAAGAAGGTGAAGATATTGACCTTGACTTCATTTTGAAAGAAGGCTATGGCGGAATCAAAGGTGTAGAATCAGGTGGACCAGAACCAGGTGTTGGTTGTGCAGGTCGTGGTATTATTACTTCTATTAACCTACTTGAACAGTTGGGTGCTTATGAATCAGATTTAGATTATGTATTTTACGATGTATTAGGCGATGTTGTATGTGGTGGTTTTGCAATGCCTATTCGTGAAGGTAAAGCTCAAGAAATCTATATTGTATGTTCAGGTGAGATGATGGCACTCTATGCAGCTAACAATATTTCTAAAGGTATTATGAAATATGCAAGTACAGGTGGTGTAAGGCTTGGTGGACTAATTTGTAATTCAAGAAAGGTAGATGGGGAAGCAGAGCTGGTGAAAGCTGTTGCTAAGGAGTTAGGGACTCAGATGATTCACTTTGTACCTCGTGATAATGCCGTACAGAAGGCAGAAATTAACAAAAAAACAGTTATAGATTTTAGTCCACAAGAACCACAAGCAGATGAATATAGAGAACTTGCAAGAAAAGTAGATGGCAATGATATGTTTGTTATTCCTAAACCATTATCAATAGATAAACTAGAATCTATTTTAATGCAACATGGTATTTTGGACTGAGAAGAGCAATTAAGAATTAAAAAGTAAGAATTAAGAATGAAAATGAAAGATAAAACAAACCAATCACTTACAATTATTCATTATTAATTGCTTACTACTATTTTAAATTAAGGGAGGTAGAACATATGGTATTGGTTCGTGCAATTATTAGAACTCATAAAGTAGGAGAGGTCTTATCTGAACTTCTTTCAGCGGGTTTTCCTGCAGTTACCAAGATGGATGTATTTGGGCGTGGTAAACAGAAAGGTGTTAAGGTAGGAGAGGTTTACTATGATGAGATTCCAAAAGAGATGCTTTTAATGGTTGTCAAAGATGAAGATAAAGATGATGTGGTTAAAATGATTATGAAATATGCAAGAACAGGTGAAAAAGGTAACTTTGGTGATGGACGTATTTTCGTAAGTCCAGTAGAAGAAGCTTACACCATTAGTACGAAATCATCAGGTTTATAGGAGGGGCTGTCTATGAAAGAAATCATGGCAATTGTAAGACAGAATAAGGTTAATGCTACAAAAAATGCATTAGCTGAAGCGGGTTTTCCTGCATTCACCTGTAGAAAAGTGATGGGTCGAGGCAAAAAGCCTATAGACCCATCCGTAGTAAAGACTATTCTAGAAGCAGAAGCTATGCCTGTTTCACCAGTAGGTGAGTATATTACAGAAGCTTCAAGACTAATTCCTAAAAGGTGTTTTGTGTTAGTAGTACCTGATGAAGAGGTCAAACGCCTTGTAGAAGTCATTATGGAAGTGAATAGTACAGAGAATCCGGGAGATGGCAAAATATTTGTATTACCTATTATGGAATCATATCGTGTAAGAGATGGAAAAACCGTAGACGATATAGATTCTTCCTATTAGGAGGTGAGGATATGGCTTCAGATTTAAGAGAAAAAGTATTAGAGAAGTATAGTGCGAGAGTTTATAAAAATAGAAAAGAGCATGTTATTGCCATTGGTGAAGGAAATAAAGATACCATAACGGCTAATACAAGAGCCATACCTGGCATCATCACCCAAAGAGGTTGTTGCTATGCAGGATGTAAAGGTGTTGTACTGGGGCCTATTAAAGATGCAGCTATCATTGTGCATGGACCTATTGGATGTGCTTTCTATGCTTGGGGAACGAGAAGACATAAAGCTTTTGCAGATGAAAAAGATGGAGAGAAAGCAGATTGCTATTTAGAATACTGCTTTTCAACAGATATGCAAGAGCCAGACATTGTATTTGGTGGTGAGAAAAAGTTAAAACAAGCGATTACAGAAGTAATTGATATTTTTCATCCTGCTATCGTGCTTATTTGTTCTACTTGTCCAGTTGGGCTGATTGGAGATGATATTCACGCAGTAGCAAGGTGGACTGAAACTGAACTTGGAACCAAAGCCATTGCTTTTAGCTGTGAAGGCTACAAGGGTGTAAGCCAATCAGCAGGTCATCACATTGCTAACAATCAATTGATTCGTTATATCATAGGCACAGGAGATAAAGAACCAAAGACCCAATACAGTGTGAATTTATTAGGTGAATATAACATCGGTGGTGATGGCTGGGAAGTTGAGAGACTTTTAAAACGCTGTGGTGTAGAAGTTGTTTCTGTATTTACAGGTGGTGGTAGCTATCGAGACCTTAAAAATTCCCACTTAGCTCACTTAAATCTTGTTCAGTGCCATCGTTCCATTAACTATGTAGCTGAGATGATGCAGGATAAATATGGTATTGATTGGCTGAAAGTTAATTTTGTAGGTATTGAATCAAGTGCTAAATCTCTTAGAGACATAGGAGAATATTTTGGGGATGAAGAGCTAAAAGCTAGAATCGAAGAAGTGATAGCTGATGAAATAGCGGCCATTACTGATGAGTTAGATTACTACAAAAGCAAGCTAAAAGGTAAATCGGCAGCTCTTTATGTAGGAGGTTCCAGATCCCATCATTATCAACTTTTATTAAAAGATTTCGGTGTACGTACAGTATTAGCTGGTTATGAATTTGCTCATAGAGATGATTATGAAGGAAGAGAAGTTATTCCTGATATTAAGCCAGATGCAGATAGCAAGAATATTGAAAGTATTGAAGTAGAGCCAGATCCCAAATATTACAAAGTACTTTTAACACAGGAGCAAAAAGAAAAACTCCTTGAAAAAGGTGTAGCGCTTAACTATTACGAAGGTATGTTTAAGGGCATGGAAGAAGGCGCTATTATCACTGATGACTTAAATCATTTTGAAACAGAAGAATTTTTAAAGGTATTAAAACCAGATGTCTTTTTCTCAGGTATTAAAGATAAATTTGTGACTCAGAAAAATGGTATGCTCTCAAGGCAACTACATTCTTATGATTATAGTGGGCCTTATGCAGGTTTTAGAGGAGCTATAACATTTGGTCATGACCTTGTCATGGGACTTTATACACCAGCTTGGAGTTATATTAGAGCGCCATGGCAAAAGGTTCCTAGTATTCAAGGTACATTAGGAGGTGAAGCATAATGCTTAATTATACACCAAAAGAAATATGTGATAGAAAAGCACTTCGTATTAACCCAGCTAAAACCTGTCAGCCAGTAGGTGCATTATATGCAGCTTTAGGTGTGCATGGTTGTTTACCTCATAGTCATGGTTCTCAAGGCTGTGTTGCTTTTCACAGAATGTATTTAACAAGACATTTTAAAGACCCGGTTATGGCGTCATCTAGTTCCTTCACAGAAGGCGCTTCTGTATTTGGTGGTGGTAGCAATTTAAAAACAGCTACAAAGAATATTTTTGATTTATATGATCCAGAAATCATTGCTGTTCATACGACTTGCTTATCAGAAACTATTGGTGATGACCTTAATGCTTTGATTACAGATATGAGCATTCCAGAAGGCAAATATGTGGTTCATTGTAATACACCAAGCTATAAAGGTTCTCATGTCACTGGTTTCACTAACATGGTAACAGGATTTATTAACTACTTAGCCACTAAAACAGGGACCTCTAATGAAAAAGTATGTTTGATGCCAGGCTTTGTAAATCCAGGAGATATGAGAGAGTATAAAAAGCTGTTAAATGCTATGAAAGTACCTTTCATTATGCTTCCTGATACAACTGGTGTATTAGATGGACCAATGACAGGGAAATACGAGATGTTTCCAAAGGGAAGCACTTTAATTAATGATATTAAAGCCCTTGGAGATTGTAAAGAAACCATTGCATTAGGGGTGCAGACTTCAGAAGCTTCAGCAGAGGCACTTAAGAAAAAATGCAGTGTACCTTTTAAATCATTACCTCTTCCTATGGGTGTTGAAGCAACTGATGAATTCATGCTAGCACTTCAAGCATTTTCTAAAGAGGATGTACCTGCAAACATTGAAGAAGAAAGAGGTCAGCTAGTGGATATGATGATTGACATTCATCCTTATACCTATGGTAAAAAGGTAGCCATTTATGGTGACCCAGATACAGTATTAGGCATAGCAGCTTTTGCTCTTGAATTAGGTATGATTCCTAAATATATGTTAACAGGTACGCCAGGTAGCCAATTTGAAAGCGCAGGAAAAGCGCTACTAGACAAATTCGGTGTGGAAGGTTGCACCGTCAAGGCAGATGGAGACTTATTTTTATTACATCAATGGATTAAAAATGAAAAGGTTGATTTACTCATTGGTGGTACTCATGGCAAAACCATTGCTAGAGCAGAAGATATACCACTCGTAAGAATGGGCTTCCCTATCATTGACCGATATATTCATTCTTATATGCCGTTAGTAGGTTATAAAGGAGCCATGAGAATGGCAGAGCTTATAGCTAATGCACTCATGGATTATCAAGATAGCCACTGTGAAGAAAAAGACTTAGAAGTTGTTATGTAGAATCTAAAATCTATTAAATATTCCCTCAAAATATTAATAGGTATATACACAAGAGCAGGAAAGAGGACCGTTTCTTCTATCCACTCTTGTGTACTTGAATTAACAGGAGAAGGAAACGAAGGGAAGTGTTAAAAATGGGCTTAATGGAGAAAACAACTTTGGAAAAAAGCATTTTAGAAGATAGAAAAGACTCTATACGGTTAATGGAATCTACTTGCAGTGGGCAGGGCATTAAGTGTGACACGGACAGTGTTTCTGGATCCGTTAGCCAAAGGGCATGTGTCTATTGTGGTGCGCGGGTTGTACTTAATCCAATAACGGATGCTTTTCATATTGTACACGGACCTATTGGGTGTGCTAGCTATACATGGGATATTAGAGGAAGCTTAAGTAGTGGAGATGATTTATATCGCAATAGTTTTTCTACAGATTTAAGAGAAACAGATGTTATTTTTGGAGGAGAGAAGAAGTTAATTGCAGCTATTGAAGAAGTGGCTCTTAAGTATCATCCTAAAGTGATATTTATCTATGCTACTTGCATCGTAGGTGTTATAGGTGATGATGTAGATGCAGTTTGCAGAACCATGTCTAGTAAATATGGGATTCCAGTTATTCCAGTTAAATCCCCAGGCTTTTCGGGGAATAAATCGACAGGATATCGTATGGCCTGTAATGCGATTATGGAGGTTATAAAACCTTATAAGGATAGAGAAAAGGTAAAAGGAATTAATATATTAGGTGATTTTAATCTAGCAGGGGAGATGTGGATTATTAAAGATTATCTAAAACAAATCGGTATAGAAGTTGTAGCAGGCTTAACAGGAGATTCAGATTATGAAAGCTTAATTAAAGCACCTGGTGCTGCTTTAAATGTAGTGCAATGTGCAGGATCTAGTACCTATTTGGCTAAAAGAATGGAAGAAGAGATGGGAATACCTTTTATAAAGGTTAGTTTCTTTGGAATAGAGGATACTACCAGTTCTCTTATTAGAATAGCAGAGGCTCTAGGAGATATGGAAGCTAGAGAAAAGGCTATAGAGTTAACAAAGCGAAAAACAGCGGAGCTAAAAGCCTTCGTGAATAAATATAAAAATAATTTAAATGGGAAAAAAGCAGCCATTTATGTAGGAGGAGGCTTTAAAGCCATTTCTCTTATTAGACAGTTTGAAACCTTAGGGATTAAAACGGTAGTGGTTGGTACGCAAACAGGTAAAAAGGAAGATTATGAGATTATAGCCAGCTTAGTAGATTCAGATACTGTTATTTTAGATGATGCCAATCCAGCAGAACTAGAAACCTTTTTAAAGGAAAAAGGAGCAGATATTTTAGTAGGGGGTGTGAAAGAAAGGCCACTTGCGTATAAACTAGGCATTGCCTTTTGTGATCATAACCATGAAAGAAAGCATCCCTTAGCAGGCTTTGAAGGCGTTGTTAATTTTACAAAAGAAATTAATTCAAGTATCAATCACCCAATATGGGATTATTTAAAGCTAGAGGAGGGATGGGGATGAAGACAAAAGTAGAACCATTGGTTCATTTGAATACAAACCCGTGTAAAATGTGTATGCCTATGGGTGCTGTAACAGCTTTTTATGGGCTTCAAAAGTGTATTACGATTTTGCATGGTTCCCAAGGCTGTAGTACTTATATTAGAAGGCATATGGCGACTCATTATAATGAACCAGTAGATGTGGCTTCCTCCTCTTTAACTGAGCATGGTACAGTCTATGGAGGAGAAGAAAATCTTCTCAAAGGCTTAAAGAATGTCATTGATTTATATGAGCCAGAGGTAATAGGCGTAGCGACTACCTGCCTTGCAGAAACCATAGGAGAAGATATTAAGCGTATTGTGGAAAAATTCTATGAGTGTTATCCAGAGTATCAGAATATCACTATTTTACCGGTGCATTCCTCAGGCTACAGCGGTACAGAGTTTAATGGTTATTTTAATACCCTTACTCAAATAGTAGCTCAAGTGAAAATGTCTATGAAAAAACATGAAAAAGTCAATGTGGTTACAGGAATGATTAGTCCGGCTGATACTAGGTATTTAAAGAAGATATTTGCTTTATTTAATATAGAAGCTATTTTATTATCTGATCTATCCTCTAACTTAGATGCGGGTTTTTCAAAAGCTTATAATAGACTTCCTTCTGGTGGAACTTCTATAGAAGAAATCAAAAAAATGGCTGGTTCTAGAATGACCATAGAGTTTTGCAGTGTTCCCCTAGCTTTATCGCCCGGGAAATATTTAGAAGAGCATTATGGTGTACCTTGTAAAGTATTAAATCTGCCCATGGGGCTTAGAGATACAGATACTTTCTATAAGGTATTATCAGAAGTTTCATGTAACCCTATTCCCAAAGAGCTTGTAGAGATGAGAAGCAGATATTTAGATGCTATGATTGATAGTCATAAATATAATAGTGGCGGCAGAGCTGTTATTTATGGCGATCCAGATTTCATTCTTGGAACAGTTAGATTATCTGCAGAGAACGGCATTATGCCAATAGTAGTAGCTACAGGTAGTGTTTGTCCAGAATTAAAAAGTTTATTAGAAAAAGAATTAAGAGATGTAGCAGCACGCTATTTTATAGAAGACTTTCAAGTTGTAGATGATATTGATTTCAAAACTATTGAAGCTTTAGCCATTCAGTATAAGGCCAACTTATTAATAGGTAATTCAGATGGCAGGCGTATAGAGGAGAAATACCATATCCCACTAGTAAGAAGAGGCTTTCCTATTCATGACAGGGTAGGAGGACAGAGACTGCGTACTCTAGGCTATGAAGGTTCACTGACCTTTTTAGATGAACTTTCTAATGCACTTTTAGCTGTAACAGAAACCAGTTTTAGAGAAAATTTGTTTAATGCTTATTATAAAGAAGAAAGTGCTGGCAAAGTAGAAGAAATAATAAAAGATAAAGCCAAAGAAAAAGAATTCACACAAAGTAATGACATGCTGGAGGTGAAGAACATGTTAAGTAAAGAAACAATGTTAGAGAAAACCAAGACACATCCTTGCTATAATTGTGGCGCTCATGAGCATGCAAGAATTCATTTACCTATAGCACCTAGGTGTAATATTCAGTGCAATTACTGTGTCAGAAAATTTGATTGCCCTAATGAAAGCAGGCCAGGTGTAACAACTACTATTCTAACGCCGGAAGAAGCATTTGAGCGTTTTAAGGTTGTTAAAGAAAAATTGCCAAATCTCAGTGTGGTAGGTATTGCAGGACCTGGAGATGCTCTAGCGAACTTTGATGAAACCAAGAAAACCTTGCAGATCATTAGAGACTATGATCCCGATATTACCTTTTGTTTATCTACCAATGGCTTAATGCTTCCACTTTATGCACAGGAATTAGTGGATTTAGGAGTCAGTCATGTCACAGTCACTGTAAATGCTGTGGATCCTAAAATAGGAGCGAAGGTTTATAAGTATGTAGATTATATGGGTATGCATTTTATTGGGGAAACAGCAGCAGCAATTCTTTTAACCAATCAGCTCAATGGTATTAAACTATTAACCAGCAAGGGTATTGTTTGTAAAATAAATATTGTTACCTTGAAAGGTATCAATGATGAGCATATTCCAGAGGTAGTAGCTAAGATGAAGGAGCTAGATTGCTACATGACTAATATTATGCAGCTTATTCCAGTTAAGGGAAGTGCTTTTGAAGATTTACCTATGGCTAGTCAAGTAGAGATTAATAAGATTAGAAAAAATTGTGGTGAAACTATGAAACAAATGTATCACTGCAAGCAATGTAGAGCAGATGCTATTGGTATTTTAGGTGAGGACTTAAGCATTGAGTTAGGTAGCTGCCGAGGTAAGTGCAGTCCTATTAAACAGCAAATCCAAAAGCCATATCGTTTTGCAGTAGCTTCTAAGAGTGGCATGATTGTAGACCAACATTTTGGGCATGTTGAAGAATTTTACATTTACGATTACCAAGGAGAAGAAGCAACATACATAGAGAAGAGAAAAATTAATAAGTACTGTATGGGTAAAGATGCTTGTGATGAAAAAGAAGATAAGATTACAAGAATTATAGATTCTATTGAAGATTGCCAAGGCGTTATTACTTTAAGAATAGGAGAATCGCCAAAAAGTAAGCTAAAAGAAAAGGGCATTCAAGTGTTTAGCACCTATGATCGTATACCAGATGCTATTAAAAAAGCAGTTGAAGCTATGTAAAATATTATTTGTTTAAGTATGTAATAAAAAGAGATGTTAATAGGCAATAGACAAGAGATTAGAGGAGGGGTTTTCTTTTCAAAGCTTTGCTCTCTATTTTCATAAATACTAAGTTAATAAAAGTCAAATTAAAAAGGGGATGTTTTAAATGGTTCAATCTAAATATCATGTTTTTATATGTACGAGTTGCAGGATTAATGGTCAGCAAAAAGGTTTTTGTCATTCTAAGAACTCAGTTGGGATTGTAGAAAGATTTATGGAGGAGATTGAAGATAGGGGCTTATCAGGAGATGTAGTTATTAACAATACAGGATGCTTCGGCATCTGCGATAAAGGGCCTATCGTAGTGGTTTATCCAGAAGGAGCATGGTATGGTAATGTATCGGAAGATGATGTAGAGCGCATTGTAGAAGAACATTTTGAAAATGGCAGACCTGTTAGTGACCTACTTATCTAATAAAACTATAAAAATAGAGAAGGTGAGGGAGAGGAATGATTAGAATAATCGATTCAACCTTAGCTAGACTCGATCATTGCCTTCCAAGTAAGGAGCAAGTACTTACATTTTGCTACCTCATGAGAGACATTGGCATTGTAGATTTAGAGATTTCAGTAAAGATTTATAAGCTACTAGAGAGTTTACCAGAAGGCTTTAGGTTTTATTTGACTTTATTAAATACACCAGAGAGTGTAAAAGTTTATCCTGATGTTTATAAGCTGATTATCCCTAGGTCTCAAATAGAGGGGACTATTGGCCAAATTCAAATGAATGATATTAGAGAGGTTGTGCAGCTCAAAGCCTATGAACACTGTAGTTATATAAGAATTATAGGCTTAGACGATTTGCTTTGTCACAATTATACCTATGTAATGCAAGAGATTATGACTACATTAAAAAATAGCAAAGTTAATCTTTGCCCTGAAAATCTGTATCATTGTGCCACTGCAATTGCTGTAGAGTGGGCTTTAAAAGGGGGAAAAGAAGTAACAACTAGTTTTACAGGTATAGGGGGATTAGCTGCCACAGAAGAAGTATTAATGGCATTAAGAATAACCAGTAGATATAAGATTAATCAAGATATAAGTGCTTTAGTTCAGCTTAAAACTCTTTTTGAACAAATGACAGGAGAACATATACAAAAGAATAAACCTATTATTGGAGAAGCTATTTTTTGTGTGGAATCAGGCATTCATGTAGATGGCATTATGAAAAAGGAAGCGATTTATGAGGCATATTCTCCAACAGAGGTAGGTCAAAAGAGAACCATTGTTATAGGAAAGCATTCAGGAAGCTCAGCTGTAGCAGCGAAGCTTAAAGAGTGTCAAATCCCCATGCTAGATGAGGCGCATATGAGGCGGTTACTTCTCGCAGTAAAGCAAGTAAGCATGAAAAAAAGAAGGAGCATAAGTGATGAAGAATTTATAGTCATAGTAAGAGAGGTGATGGCTTATGAGAGAAAAGAGAAAGATAGTTGATACGACCCTAAGAGATGGCGAACAACAAGCAGGCATAGCCTTAAGACCAGAAGAAAAATTAGAAATAGCATTACTATTAGATGCTATAGGTGTTCATGAAATCGAAGCGGGCATTCCTAGTTTGGGAGCAGGAGAAATAAGCTATCTCAAAGCCGTGATGAAAAGAAAAAAACAAGCACAAATTTCTGTTTGGACTAGAGCTAATACAGAGGATATCAAACATGCTACTTGTTGCAGCCCGGATATTATTCATATTGGAACGCCTATATCTTATATACAGATTTATACCAAGTTAAAGAAAAATAAAGTGTGGATACAAAAAAATTTAGTAGATTGCATTGAAATAGCCCATAATCAAGGAATAGAAGTGACTATAGGTTTCGAAGACGCCTCAAGAGCGGATATGGGTTATATTATTAGTACTGCAAAATTAGTAAGTAAATTAGGGATAAAGCTTATTCGTATAGCAGATACCGTGGGTGTTTTGACACCAAGCCGTACAAGAACTATGGTTCAGGAATTAATGAATCAAGTAGACATAGAGGTAGAAATTCATGTTCACAATGATTTAGGTATGGCGGTTGCAAACTCTATTGAAGGGCTTAAAGCAGGAGCTAGTCATGTAGATTGTACCTTAGGTGGACTTGGGGAACGTACAGGTAACTGCAACCTTTATGATTTAGTTCATGCAGCTGAAAGGTATTTTGACTTCGGAATTAATAAGAGTCATATTAAAAAAGTAGAACAAAGATTAGAGCAAATCCTAGGCAAAGGTCAATTAGCATGAAGCTTTCATACCAATGAAGTCTCTGTATCACGCTATGGAGAAATAGAAGTCCTGAGAAGAATGTGTATAGTGTAAAGTAATCTATGAAAGATAAGAATCAAAGAGGAGCGATACTATACTTAAAAAAGATGGGTTTAAGGAGGACAATAATGAGTAATAAGATAGCGGTATTATTAAATGAGGAAAAACAACTAGCTAGTTTTGTAGATGCTACATTAATCTATATTTATGAAAAAGCAGGTGAATGGCAAGTAACACAAATGACAGAAACAAAAGATTTAGCATACAAAAGAGAAAATGACATAAAGAACTTTACCTTAGCGCTTATAGAAAAATTAAAGTGCTGCAAAGTCATAGTAGGCACACTTATTCTTGGTGTGCCTTATTATTTATTAATCAGAGCAGGATATGAATTATGTGAGGCACCTACATTTTCAATGCTACTTTTAGAACAAATCTACGAAGATTATTACAAAATACCAGAGGAAACAAGCAAAAAACAAACAATGGAATTAGAAGGTGAAGGGAGTAATCATTTGATGTCAACAGAGCATATAAGTAGGTCTCCCATACCATTAGATGGGGCGGATAACTACTTTATTGATATGATAGCCGTACAAAAGGCTTATCCGGAAATGAGTTCTAAGAAAATACTTCTTCCTTTTTTCAGCAATACTATATTTCGTAGTCTAAAAGTTAATTGCAGTCATGTTATGCCTTGGTTAGAAAATTATTTAGAGCAGAATAGTTTAATAATGAGTATCAGTAGGGGGCAAGGAATCTATACACTTAGTATCACTCATAAAGTATGTTCTTGCTAAGTTTATAGTCAATAAATATATTACTCATCTTTTTAATAGTTAACTTATGACTTGAGATATAGATCTATTGTTTAAAGTTATATAAAGATTTTATTTCGTGAAGAGTGTTCACTTATTGTATAAAGGCACCTAATTAGAATAGATGATAAAGTTAAGGAGGAAATGATATGAAAAGAATAGAAACATCCTATGGTGTATTAGAAGGGGCTACAGATCTTGTTTATTATAAAAATGGTAATCTTAGAAGCTGCAAACTAGAAAAATATAATGCCATAACCACTTCCATAGGCTTTCTTGTGCCACAATATGGAGACATGGATACACGTACTAAATTGAGGGAAGCTATCAGCTTTTATGATACAGGAGAACTTAAAAGTATTTACTTAAAAGAGCCTGTAATTGTAAATACTACAGTAGGGACTGTTAAGGGAGAATTTATTACATTTTATAAACAAGGAACTATTCACCGCTTATTTCCTCTTTATGGTCAAGTCAGTGGGTATTGGTCAGAAGAAGAAGAATACCAATTGGCAGAAAAAGCTACTTTAAAAATAGGTGAGCTGCAAGTAAGTAATAAAATGAATAGCTATTGCTTTTATCCTAGTGGATATTTAAAAAGTCTTAGCTTATGGAGTAAGGAAGTTCTAATAGTTCAGCTTCATAAGAAGAATATTGCTATAAGGTTAGGTATAGCTTTTTATGAGAATGGTAATATTAAGTCCTTAGAACCATATGTACCTACCAAGATAAAGACACCAATAGGAGATATTATGGCCTATAGCAATGAGCCTATTGGTATACACGGCGACACTAATTCTCTTATTCTAGACGAAGATGGAAGAATAAAAGGAATAACAACTGTATCAACTGCTATACGAATGAATAACGATCAAGGAGAAGAACAGGTGATTGCACCTCATTTAGTAAGAAGTCAGTTAGATATTGAGAGATGGGTTATTTCACCTATAACAATTAGCTTTCTCGAAAATCAAGTTATGATTGTAGATGAGCATACTACTTATAGACTTAACAAAGATGATTTTAAGTGGAGCACCACACAAATAGGTTTTGAAGAAATAGGGCATGAATGCGGTAATTGTCAGGGGTGTAAAAATTGCTCATAAATAATTTATAAAAAAAGTAAAAAACCGCTTGACGTATGTATATAATACATGATATATTAAACAAGTCGTCAGGACGACATGAATGCAAGATGGTGGGTATAGCTCAGTTGGTAGTAGCACTGGATTGTGGTTCCAGGTGTCGTGGGTTCGAGCCCCATTACCCACCCTTTACTATGAAAATAGTAATGTAGGGTTATCGCCAAGCGGTAAGGCACAGGATTTTGATTCCTGCATTCGGAGGTTCGAATCCTCCTAGCCCTGTTAGTAGGATAAATTCTACTTTAATTTAATAAGGAGAGATGGTCGAGTTGGTTTAAGGCACCGGTCTTGAAAACCGGCGAGGGTAACACCTCCCTGGGTTCGAATCCCAGTCTCTCCGTTATATAAAAGTGGTATGGCAATGATTCAGTTCAATGCTGTACCACTTTTTCGTTGACAGGAAATACTAACAAGCAGTTGGAATAGTCGATATAATTCGTATGTGAAGAAAATATTGACAAATGTATTGTTCGGCTATATGATAGGGATAAATAGCAAAGGTGCTATGAGCCAGTACAGCTCATAGCACCTTTTTTGTTTTTTAAAAAGAATTATGTAAAGGGGGATTTAATATGAAAAAAATAGTTAAAAGGTTAACTGCTCTTACAACAAGCGTATTATTATGCGGTATGCTTCTAACAGGTTGTACTAGCACAGGTAAAGCAACTGACAAAGCAAGTAGCTCTAACGAGGATGTTATTAAAATTGGAGTGTTTGAACCAATCACAGGAAGCCTAGCAGCAGGCGGAGCTATTGAAAAAGAAGGGATTGAGATTGCCTATGCTGAAAGAAGCGAAGTATTAGGTAAAAAAGTTGAACTCGTTATTGCAGATAATAAATCTGAAAAAGTAGAAGCGGCTAATGCCGTTTCAAGATTAATTGAAAAAGATAAAGTTGCTGCTATTATTGGTTCATATTCTTCAACACCTTCTATCGGAGCTGGAGATGTTATTAAAGAAGCAGGTATACCAACTGTAGGTGTATCTTGTACTAACCCATTAGTTACTCAAGGTAATGATTGGTACTTTAGAGTTTGTTTCATCGATCCTTATCAAGGAAAAGTAATGGCCAACTATGCGTACAATAAATTAGGTGCTAGAACAGCGGCAGTTACTCGTGAAGTAGGAGCTGACTACTCAGTAGGCCTTGCACAGTTCTTCACTGATGAATTCATCCGCTTAAATGGCGGAGATGAGAGCTGTATTGTTGCCACAGCAGATTATCAATCAGGAGATCAAGACTTTAATGCACAAATCACTAATATATCCAAAGCCAATCCAGATATTATTTTTGCACCAGGTAACTTTACAGAGTGTTCAATGCTTATCAAACAAGCTCGTCAATTAGGCGTAACAACACCATTCTTGGGTGGAGATACTTGGGAAACACCTGAGTTCATAACGATTGGTGGTACAGAAGTAGAAGGTGCATTGTTCTCTACTTTCTTTGATTCCAATGCAGATTTCACACCACAAACTAAAACTTTTGTTGAAAACTATAAAGCTAGCCATAATGGGGAAGAACCAGCAGCTGTTACAGCACTTGCTTACGATGCATACAATGTAGTACTTGATGCCATTGAAAGAGCGGGTAGTACAGATCCAGCAGCTATTCAAAAAGCGCTTAAAGAGACAAAAGATTTCCCGGGAGTAGCAGGGTACATTAATTTTGATGAAAACGGGGATGCAACTAAGAGTGCTGTTATCAAAGAAATTAAAGATGGTAAATTTACTTATGTAGATTCTGTATCAGCAGAGTAATTAATAAAACACGCTATTAAAGTATTACAAAACTAGATACTTATTGAGACAGTATTAAAACAGGAGGGGATAACCCCTCTTGTTTCTAATCATATGGAAGAAAACCTTACTAGAATGTGATGAAAGAGGAGTAGTAATAAAAATGAGGAGGCAGATCTATGACCTTAGAGATTTTTTTGCAACAACTAGTTAATGGGCTAACGTTAGGTAGCTTGTTTGCTCTAGTAGCAATTGGTTATACAATGGTTTACGGTATTTTACGACTTATCAACTTTGCTCATGGTGATATATTTATGATGGCCATGTACATAGCCTTTTTTAGTATTAGCATATTCAGTGTACCTTGGTACATTTCTTTTATATTAGTTATTGCTTTAACCGCTTTATTGGGAATTGCAACAGAAAAAGTAGCTTATAAACCTCTTAGAGAGCAAGGGGCTCCAAGCATTTCGCTATTGATTTCTTCAATAGGTGCTTCTTATCTTATGGAAAACTTAGCAACAGTGCTTTTTACAGGGCGTCCTAAAAACTTTCCTCAAATTCCTTTTTTTACGGATATGATAACTATAGGAGGTATACATATACAACGTCTTGCCATTATGGTGCCTATTATTACTTTAGTGCTACTTTTGGCACTTCTCTATCTCATCAATCATACAAAAACTGGTATGGCTATGAGAGCTGTTTCAAAAGATGTAGAAACAGCAAGACTTATGGGGATTAGTGTTAATAAAGTAATTACAGCCACCTTTGGGATAGGTTCAGCTCTTGCAGCAGTTGGAGCTATCATGTGGGGAATGAAATACTTGCAGATTAAACCAGATGTGGGTGTTATGCCGGGAATGAAATGTTTCATTGCAGCAGTAATTGGTGGTATTGGTAATATCAAAGGTGCTGTAGTAGGGGGGCTATTACTAGGATTAATAGAAGTATTAATTGTAGCATTTATTCCATCTTTAACGGGATATAGAGATGCTTTTTCATTCATTTTACTTATTATTATCTTACTTGTAAGACCAAATGGGCTTATTGGTGAGAAAATAGCTGAAAAGGTATAGGGGGGATTATAATGAAAAAGATCAACTTAAGTAAAAAAAACAATATAATCCTTTCTTTAATTGCTATTGCAGTGCTGATCATATTTTTATTTATTGCAGAACCTGTATTCGGAAAATATGTTTCTCGCATTATAAAATTAAGTGCTATCTATGCTATTTGTGCTCTGTCCATGAATATGGTTAATGGTTTCACTGGCTTGTTTTCATTAGGACAACCAGGTTTTATGGCAATAGGTGCATATACTACAGCTATATTAACTCTCACACAGTCTGATAAACAATCTGTATTTTATATGTCACCTATGCCAGCATTTTTAGAGAGTGCACATCTTCCATTTATTGTGGCTCTTGTCTTAGGAGGGTTACTTGCAGCAGCCTGTGCTTATATCATAGGTTTTCCAGTTTTAAGATTAAGGGGAGATTACTTAGCAATTGCTACCCTTGGCTTTTCAGAGATAATTCGTGTTATTCTTCAAAATATGCAAAATATCACCAATGGCCCACTAGGTATTAATAAAATTCCTAATCACGTTAGTATGTGGATGGCATTTGGTGTATTAGCTATTATTACGATATTTATGTTAGTTATGATGAAGACTTCTTATGGACGTGCTTTAAAAGCAATTAGAGAAGACGAAGTAGCTGCAGAAGCAATGGGAGTTAATTTATTTAAGCATAAAATGTTAGCTTTTGTATTGTCTGGGTTTATCGCAGGCATAGCAGGGGGGTTATTAGGTTCGTTAGTAGGTGCGATTGATCCTACACAATTCAAATTTACATTTGCTTATACCTTATTGTTGATGGTTGTTCTAGGAGGACAAGGCTCCATCTCTGGTTCAATTGTAGGGGCTTTCATTATTACTTGTGCTCAAGAAATATTAAGATTTGTAGATGAGCCAATTAACTTTGGTTTTATCCATTATCCAGGCATCGAAGGTATGCGTATGGTTGTTTTCTCTGTCATGCTTATGTGTATTATTTTGTTTTGGAGCAGAGGTATATTTGGAAACAAGGAATTTTCTTGGAGTGGTTTGCTGGGACTATTTAAAAGAAAGCAAACTAAAGTAGCACAAGAAACTAAGGAGGTGTAGCAGATGCCGATGCTAGAAGCCAAAAATGCCACCATGCAATTTGGTGGATTAATAGCAGTTAATGAACTTAATATAGAAATAAATGAAGGTGAAATCGTGGCCATCATTGGGCCTAATGGAGCAGGAAAGACTACAGCTTTTAATATGATAACAGGTGTTTATACACCTACTATAGGAAGCATCCTATTTAATGGTAAATGTCTTAATAAAATGAAACCAAATAAAATTGCTGAATTAGGTATTGCTCGCACCTTTCAAAATATCAGGCTATTTAAAAACCTTACAGTATTAGAAAATGTACTGATTGCAAATCATCTCAGACTAAAAAGTGGTCTTTTTAGTTCAGTGCTTCATTTACCCAATGCTCAAAAAGAAGAGAAGGAAATGTTAGAGTATTCTCTTTCTATATTAGAATGTACTGGCCTCTTGGAACATAAAGACGATATTGCCTCAAGTTTGCCTTATGGTTTACAAAGAAGACTTGAAATAGCCAGAGCTTTGGCAACAAAACCTAAATTACTTTTATTAGATGAGCCAGCAGCTGGTATGAACCCTAAGGAAAGTGAAGATTTAACAGAGTTTATTAGACAAATTAGAAATCAGTTTGATTTAACTATTTTATTAATAGAGCATCATATGCAATTGGTTATGGGGATATCAGAACGTATTTATGTATTAGAGTATGGAACAACCATAGCTTATGGAACACCTACTGAAATCCAAAATAATAAGGCTGTTATTAAAGCTTATCTTGGAGAGGAGGAATAAGAATGTTAACCATTGAGAATCTATATGTAAGATATGGAGGAATAGAAGCACTTAGAGGCATTTCTATGCAAATTCCAGAAGGTAAAATCGTTACCTTAGTAGGTGCAAATGGAGCAGGAAAATCTACTACTCTTAGAGCAATTACTAAATTAATTACACCAGCATCAGGGGGAATTACCTATAAAGGTGAAAGTATAATGAATTGCACTACTCAGGATATTGTAAAGAAAGGCATTACCTTAGTGCCAGAAGGTCGTAGGGTATTTGCAGACCTAACAGTAGAAGAAAATCTAAAAATAGGGGCTTATACTAGAAAAGATCAAAGTGAAATTAAAAAAGATATAGACTATGTTAATGATATCTTTCCGCGTTTAAAAGAAAGAAAAAATCAGCTAGCGGGAACTTTATCTGGGGGAGAGCAGCAAATGCTAGCAGTAGGTAGAGCGCTTATGTCAAAACCAAAAGTACTTATGATGGATGAGCCTAGTTTAGGATTAGCACCATTAGTGGTAAAAGATATATTTGCCATTATAAAAGAAGTAAATGAAAAAGCAGGAATGACGATACTACTCATTGAGCAAAATGCTAATGCTGCACTTAAGATTGCAGATTATGGTTATGTCATGGAGACAGGTACCATAGGATTAGAGGGACCTGGAATGGATTTATTAAATAATGAGCAAGTAAAAGAATTATATTTAGGGAAAATAGGATAATCTATTCGTGAGTTATAAAAAGGACTGTAAATACAGCTAGCTTATTCATTAGCAGTAGAGTAACAGTCCTTTTTAGCTATTATAGAAAAGAGAGTATTTTTAACATAGATTAAAAGATATATTTTAGAAAGTATTTTTACCAAAGAAAAGAGAAGGCAGTAACAAAAAAAGTAAATCTTAGTTTATTTTATTAGAAAGATTAGTTTTAAGAAAGAAATAAGGATATTAGTGATGTGTTTTTATTAAAAACAACGGCAAAAGTTGACCTGTTTTTGCAAAAATAACGCTTAAAGGTGGATAATTTTGTGTATAAATCTATAAATGCTGTGGATAATAAGTGAATAACTTAAAAAAGTTGTTCCTAACTAAAAAAAGTTTAAAAAAGGTGTTGACGCTGATAAAAAGATGCTGTAGTATTATACGAGTCAGCAGCAAACAGCAGCAGACAAGAAAAGGCATTAAGCCTTGATAATAATGAACTTTGAAAACAAAATAGTAACTATAAACCAGTCGATTCATTACGTCTCTAATAAGAGATGAGAATCAGTACAACTTGTACTAAGTAAAATAGTCAGTAGTAGAAATACTACACGGACAAACTTTTTTATGAGAGTTTGATCCTGGCTCAGGATGAACGCTGGCGGCGTGCTTAACACATGCAAGTCGAACGAAGTGATAGGAGCTTGCTCCTAGAACTTAGTGGCGGACGGGTGAGTAACGCGTGGGTAACCTGCCCTATGCAGGGGGATAACGTTTGGAAACGAACGCTAATACCGCATAAACTATGGACAATCGCATGATTGTTATAGTAAAGATTTTATCGGCATAGGATGGACCCGCGTTGGATTAGCTAGTTGGTGAGATAACAGCCCACCAAGGCGACGATCCATAGCCGGCCTGAGAGGGTGAACGGCCACATTGGGACTGAGACACGGCCCAAACTCCTACGGGAGGCAGCAGTGGGGAATATTGCACAATGGGCGCAAGCCTGATGCAGCGACGCCGCGTGAAGGAAGAAGGTCTTCGGATTGTAAACTTCTATCAGCAGGGAAGAAAAAAATGACGGTACCTGACTAAGAAGCTCCGGCTAACTACGTGCCAGCAGCCGCGGTAATACGTAGGGAGCGAGCGTTATCCGGATTTACTGGGTGTAAAGGGTGCGTAGGCGGTTTGTTAAGTCAGAAGTGAAATTTAGGGGCTCAACCTCTAAGCTGCTTCTGAAACTGATGAACTAGAGTGTGGGAGAGGAAAGTGGAATTCCGAGTGTAGCGGTGAAATGCGTAGAGATTCGGAGGAACACCAGTAGCGAAGGCGGCTTTCTGGACCATAACTGACGCTGAGGCACGAAAGCGTGGGGAGCAAACAGGATTAGATACCCTGGTAGTCCACGCTGTAAACGATGAATGCTAGGTGTCGGGGCTTACGGGTCTCGGTGCCGAAGTTAACACATTAAGCATTCCACCTGGGAAGTACGATCGCAAGATTGAAACTCAAAGGAATTGACGGGGACCCGCACAAGCGGTGGAGCATGTGGTTTAATTCGAAGCAACGCGAAGAACCTTACCTAAACTTGACATCCCGATGACCGAAGGGTAATGCCTTCTTTCCTAGCTTGCTAGGACATTGGTGACAGGTGGTGCATGGTTGTCGTCAGCTCGTGTCGTGAGATGTTGGGTTAAGTCCCGCAACGAGCGCAACCCCTATCTTTAGTAGCCAGCATTAAGTTGGGCACTCTAGAGAGACTGCCAGGGATAACTTGGAGGAAGGTGGGGATGACGTCAAATCATCATGCCCCTTATGTTTAGGGCTACACACGTGCTACAATGGCTGCTACAAAGGGAAGCGATCTCGCGAGAGTCAGCAAACCTCAAAAAAGCAGTCCCAGTTCGGATTGTAGTCTGCAACTCGACTACATGAAGTTGGAATCGCTAGTAATCGCGAATCAGAATGTCGCGGTGAATACGTTCCCGGGTCTTGTACACACCGCCCGTCACACCATGGGAGTTGGGGGGGCCCAACGCCGGTGACCCAACCCTTCGGGGAGGGAGCCGTCTAAGGCAAAACCAATAACTGGGGTGAAGTCGTAACAAGGTAGCCGTATCGGAAGGTGCGGCTGGATCACCTCCTTTCTAAGGATAGAAATCGTTGGTTTAGTAGTTACTGTTTTGTTTTGAAAGTTTATGAACGTAGTGAATCAACTTTCACTGAGATGAAGCGAAGCGGAGTCGAAGTGTTAGCATATAAAATACTACGGAATTGAATATTTCACTCATTTGTGGTGATGATGCGCTTAGGGGAAACACCCGTTTCCATTCCGAACACGTAGGTTAAGACCTAAGCGGCTGATGGTACTTGTCGGGAGACTGACTGGGAGAGTAAGTGGTTGCCACATTTATGGGGGTTTAGCTCAGTTGGGAGAGCACCTGCCTTGCACGCAGGGGGTCAAGGGTTCGAATCCCTTAATCTCCACTGTCCAAATAATGGACATGATTGTACTAAATGTACTACTTGTACTTTGAAAAACAAATACTACAACAATTATAGATTTGTAAGTTATAGCAATATAACTTGCGCCTAACGATAAATGTACACGCATTGTATAATGCAAAAATGTTTGTCAGGGTGTAAAATCTACAATTTAACCGATATAGTCAGAAATGACTTAAAACATTCTTTGTTTTTACTAGAAATAGTAATTAACAAGGCACCAATCATGTGAAAGCATGATTAGACCGCTCAATAATGAGCAATAGGTCAAGCTACTAAGAGCGTAGAGTGGATGCCTTGGCACCGAGAGCCGATGAAGGACGTGATAAGCTGCGAAAAGCTACGGGGAGTTGCAAATAAACCTTGATCCGTAGATATCCGAATGGGGAAACCTGGCAGAGCAAACCTCTGTCATCCTATAGCCAATCCATAACTATAGGAAGGGAACGAAGGGAACTGAAACATCTAAGTACCTTCAGGAGGAGAAAGAAACATCGATTTCCTAAGTAGCGGCGAGCGAAAGGGAAACAGGCCAAACCAGATTACTTGTAATCTGGGGTTGAGGACTGCGACATGGCAAGAATGCGGATAGCTGAAGAGTCTGGAAAGTCTCATCAAAGAGGGTGATAATCCCGTAAGCGAAATCCAAGTGAAGCCTAGCAGTATCCAGAGTACCACGAGACACGAGAAACCTTGTGGGAAGCCGGGGGGACCACCCCCCAAGCCTAAATACTCCTCGGTGACCGATAGCGCATAGTACTGTGAAGGAAAGGTGAAAAGAACCCCGGGAGGGGAGTGAAAGAGAACCTGAAACTCTATGTTTACAAGCAGTGGAAGCACCGTATGATGTGCAACCGCGTACTTTTTGTAGAACGGTCCGGCGAGTTACTAGCTGTGGCAAGGTTAAGTACCAGGAGGTACGAAGCCGAAGGGAAACCAAGTCTGAATAGGGCGCCAAAATAGTCATTGTTAGTAGACCCGAAACCGGGTGACCTACCCATGTGCAGGATGAAGTTACCGTAAAAGGTAATGGAGGTCCGAACTCACATCTGTTGAAAAAGGTGGAGATGACGTGTGGGTAGCGGAGAAATTCCAATCGAACCCGGAGATAGCTGGTTCTCCTCGAAATAGCTTTAGGGCTAGCGTTGATAGGAGTCTAATGGAGGTAAAGCACTGAATTGCCTAGGGGGCCCACAAGCTTACCGAAGCATATCAAACTAAGAATGCCATCAAGATACCATCAGCAGTCAGACTACGAGTGATAAGACACGTGGTCAAAAGGAAAACAGTCCAGACCATCAGCTAAGGTCCCCAAGTGTGTGTTAAGTGGAAAAGGATGTGAGATTTCGAAGACAACTAGGATGTTGGCTTAGAAGCAGCCACTCATTCAAAGAGTGCGTAATAGCTCACTAGTCGAGAGATCTTGCGCCGAAAATGTCCGGGGCTAAAACACACCACCGAAGCTATGGAATTCACAATAGTGGATTGGTAGAGGAGCGTTGTAACGACGCAGAAGCAGTACCGTAAGGAGCTGTGGAGTAATTACAAGTGAGAATGCCGGAATGAGTAGCGAGATACAAGTGAGAATCTTGTAGGCCGAATATCCAAGGTTTCCAGAGTAAAGCTGATCTGCTCTGGGTAAGTCGGGACCTAAGGCGAGGACGAAAGTCGTAGTCGATGGACAACTGGTTCATATTCCAGTACTACCTATTATCAGAACTGCAGGGACGCAGGAGGATAAGCAAACCCAGGAATGGTATCCTGGGCCAAGCACAAAGTCGCACCTAACAGGAAAATCCGTTAGGCGAGGATGAAGTGTGATGGGGATCGAAATTAAAGTAGAGAAGTTGCTGAATCCACACTGCCGAGAAAAGCTGCTATTGCGTGATAGGTACCCGTACCGTAAACCGACACAGGTGGATGAGGAGAGAATCCTAAGGCCGACGGGAGAAGCGTTGTTAAGGAACTCGGCAAAATGACCCCGTAACTTAGGGAGAAGGGGTGCCTACTTAGGTAGGCCGCAGAGAATAGGCCCAAGCAACTGTTTAACAAAAACACAGGTCTTTGCTAAACCGAAAGGTGATGTATAAGGGCTGACGCCTGCCCGGTGCTGGAAGGTTAAGGGGAGAGGTTAGACGTAAGTCGAAGCTTTGAACTTAAGCCCCAGTAAACGGCGGCCGTAACTATAACGGTCCTAAGGTAGCGAAATTCCTTGTCAGGTAAGTTCTGACCCGCACGAAAGGCGTAATGATTTGGGCACTGTCTCGACAGCGCACCCGGTGAAATTGTAGTACCAGTGAAGATGCTGGTTACCCGCGACAGGACGGAAAGACCCCGTGGAGCTTTACTGTAGCTTGATACTGAGGTTGGGTATTACATGTACAGGATAGGAGGGAGACTGAGAAATCTGGACGCCAGTCTAGGTGGAGTCGCCGGTGGGATACCTCTCTTGTAATACTTAACTTCTAACCATGGCCCGTTACCCGGGTCTGGGACAATGTCAGGTGGACAGTTTGACTGGGGCGGTCGCCTCCTAAAGAGTAACGGAGGCGCTCAAAGGTAACCTCAGAATGGTCGGAAACCATTCGAAGAGTGCAAAGGCATAAGGTTGCTTGACTGCGACACCGACGGGTGGAGCAGGTACGAAAGTAGGACTTAGTGATCCGGTGGTATGAAAGTGGGATTGCCATCGCTCAACGGATAAAAGCTACCCCGGGGATAACAGGCTTATCTCCCCCAAGAGTTCACATCGACGGGGAGGTTTGGCACCTCGATGTCGGCTCATCGCATCCTGGAGCTGAAGCAGGTTCCAAGGGTTGGGCTGTTCGCCCATTAAAGCGGTACGCGAGCTGGGTTCAGAACGTCGTGAGACAGTTCGGTCCCTATCCGTCGTGGGCGCAGGAAATTTGAGTGGAGCTGTCCTTAGTACGAGAGGACCGGGATGGACGGACCACTGGTGCATCTGTTGTCTTACCAAAGGCATAGCAGAGTAGCCAAGTCTGGATCTGATAAACGCTGAAGGCATCTAAGCGTGAAGCAGACCACAAGATAAGATTTCCCATCCGAAAGGAGTAAGACCCCTTAGAGACTATGAGGTAGATAGGTTGGAGCTGTAAGCATGGTAACATGTTCAGGTGACCAATACTAACGGTTCGAGGGTTTGACCTAGATAATGAAGGTTGAATAGTTGTAGTATTTGTTTTTGAGAGTATGAGAAGAGAGCACCCGAAAGGGTGTTTTTTTGCATCTAAAAACATAGAAAGTTTATATGCTATTAAGAACTATTAATAAATGAAGATAAAGGATAATTAAATAATAGTGAAATCCGTGCTATCATAATAGTAGGAGGAAGAAAATGAAAAGGGAAAATGACTTTAGCCAAGGAAGCGTAGCAAGAAACATAATAGAATTGGCATTACCTATGACAATAGCTCAGCTTATTAATGTTTTATATAATGTGGTGGATCGTATATATAGGAAGGATTCCTGGAGATGGAAAAGTGGCCTTAACAGGATTAGGGCTTACTTTCCCGATTATTACCATTATTACAGCATTTGCTAATTTAATAGGAATGGGAGGAACACCATTGTCTTCTATTGAAAGAGGCAAAGGAAATAATGAGAAAGCAGAAAAAATCATGAGTAATAGTTTTACAATGCTTTTAATTCTGGGAATAGTACTGACTATAGTTGGTCTATTGGTAAAGAAGCCAATTCTTTATTTGTTTGGAGCGAGTGATATAACTTTTCCTTATGCAGACAGTTATATTAGTATCTATTTATTAGGGACTATCTTTGTTATGATGGGTTTAGGGCTTAATAGCTATATCAATGCACAGGGTTTCGCAAAAGTAGGAATGCTATCAGTAGCATTAGGTGCGGTTATTAATCTAGTTTTAGATCCTATTTTTATTTATATGCTTGAAATGGGAGTATCAGGAGCTGCATGGGCGACTGTCATTTCACAATTTTGTTCTTGCATTTGGATTCTTAGATTCTTAACAGGAAAACAAACTATATTAAAACTAAGGAAAAAGGATATGAAGTTAGATAGTAAGATTGTGAAAAGAATTTTAGGGTTAGGGTCTTCTGGTTTTGTTATGGCCATTACAAATAGCAGTGTTCAGGTAGTTTGCAATGCAACGCTATCAGTTTTTGGTGGAGATCTTTATATAGGGGTTATGACCGTTATTAATTCTATAAGAGAAATTGTGATGATGCCTGTGCAGGGAATAACTAGTGGGGCACAACCTGTTATGAGTTATAATTATGGTGCTAAAGCTTACAAAAGAGTGATAACTGGCATCAAGTTTTCAACTATTGTCTGTGTGGTTTATGCAACACTAGCATGGATGATGGTTCATTTCTTTGGTAGTTTTTTTATTAAGATTTTTAACAATGAATCTGATTTGGTAAAGGTTGCTGTACCAGCACTTGCTACATATTTTTTTGGATTTTTTATGATGAGTTTTCAATTTGCTGGGCAATCTACCTTCGTGGCTTTAGGCAAATCAAAACAAGCAGTATTCTTTTCAATCTTTAGAAAGGTTATTATTGTAGTACCTCTTACCATACTATTACCAAGAATGGGATATGGAGTAACGGGGGTATTTATGGCTGAGTCAATTTCTAATTTTATCGGTGGAATAGCATGTTATGTGACAATGTTACTTACAGTAGGAAGAAGATTAAAGATGGAGATGACAAAGGTAAATTAAATAGATTGGCTTATATAATAGAATGAGAAAGTGTCTGATTTTATAAGGAAACTACAAAAGAAAGTAATTTGCATGAAGAATAGGGCTAAATCAGATGAGTATTTAAAAAGAGAAAAGATCCTTTTGAGAGCGCAATAATTATAAGAAGGTAGGGGATATCTATTTTGGAGATTAAGTAGATACCTCTTATTTTTTGTTTTTAATAATTTCCGCAATGGTATTTACAATTATGAATATTTATTTTATGATATTAAAACATACTAAACATATAAAAATACTATAAAAATACTATAAAAATATAAGCCTGTGAAAAGCACGGTAAAGAAACTAAAGGCAATGATATGCGATACTGTAATTATATGTATATGTATATGTATATTTATATGCCAGGACTATGTTTTATTTTCACGTATATCATTGAAGTCCCCAGTTTATAGAGACTATGAAAAGATGTGAAAGTATCAGGTAAATTATACATATACAAATATTAAATTCATGCAGAAATGGCAGAGGAAATAGAAAAAGCTCTAGACATTGATAATATATTGCAAGATTATCCGTTGAACTGAAACAGCAGAAGAATTCACTAATACCTCAGCATAAATATTAGCAATGAAGAGTGAACTAAGCATACAATAAGAAAAATCAGATAAATAAGAAATTTAAATATAAGAATGTATGAATGGACAAAGATGATAGCTTAGAGAAAAAATAGACAGAGAGGATGAGTAAGATGTCATATAGCTTTAATGAAATTATCCCAAGGAAGGGAACTAATTCTTTAAAATATGATTTTGCTGAAGAGAGGGGAAAACCAAAGGATATCTTACCATTATGGATAGCTGATATGGACTTTAAAGTGCCTGAGGTGGTTTCTAAGAGGTTAAATGAGTTAGCAGCACATGGTATTTTTGGATATAGTGAAGTGGGTACATCCTATTTTGAAGCGGTTTCTAATTGGATGGCGACTTATCATAACTGGAAGGTCAAAGAAGAATGGCTAATCAAGGCACCAGGAGTAGTATTTGCTATTGCTATGGCAATTAGAGCCTTAACGAAAGAAGGTGATAGTATACTAATTCAACAACCTGTTTATCATCCTTTTAGTAAGATGATTTTAAATAATGATAGAAAGTTAGTGAGTAATACGCTCATTTATCAAGATGGGAGATACTCTATTGACTTCGATGACTTTGAAGAAAAGATTGTAGAACATCAGGTTAAGCTTTTCATTCTTTGCAATCCACATAACCCAGTAGGAAGAGTATGGACCAAAGAGGAACTTATCAAGCTAGGAGATATTTGCTTAAAGCATCAAATTCTTGTGGTAAGTGATGAGATTCATCAAGATTTTATTTATCAAGGCTATAAACATGAAGTATTTATGAATCTAAATAAGGCGTATGAAGAGATTACGATTACTTGTACAGCCCCGAGTAAAACTTTTAATTTAGCAGGCCTTCAAGTATCTAATATTTTTATTGCAAATGCAAGTGTTAGACGGAAGGTAAGAAAAGAAATTGCTAGAATAGGTTATAGTCAATTAAATAGTGCCGGGTTAGTAGCTTGTGAAGCAGCTTATACAGAAGGGCGAGAGTGGCTTGAGGCACTTAAAACTTATCTTATGGGAAACCTTGAATATTTAAGGAAATTCATAGAGACAAAGTTACCAGAAATTAAGTTAGTAGAACCAGAAGGAACATACTTAGTATGGTTAGATTTTAGTGCATTAGGGTTAAAGGAAGAAGCCCTAGAAGAGTTTATTGTAAAGAAAGCAAATTTATGGCTAAATAGTGGTTCAATTTTTGGAGAGTCAGGACAAGGATTTGAGAGGATTAATATTGCTTGTCCTAGAGAGATTCTAAATCAAGCTTTAGAGCAGTTATGGATAAGTATTAAGGCATTAAGAGTATAAGAAATAATAAGATTATAGATATATAGAACAAAAACAATAAAAGATAATAAAAGTAAATTAAAAAGTTAAATAGTAAAAGGAAAAGAGAAACAAAAAGAAGATTAAAGTGTTTCCAGTCAAGTAGACAGGTAAAATACTAAAGAATATCTTAGTTCCAACCTTATTATTAGGGTTGGAATTTTTTACATTATACATGTTGTAGATTAGTAGTCCATTTCATCCGACTGGAAAAATAATGATGAATATGGGATAATAGGTGCATAAGTATTTTGAATTTATAAGAAAGAAGCGAAGAAGAGATGAGAGATCAAGTAGAAAAATATATTGATATTCATTATGCTTATGAATTTGCAAAAAAATTAGAGACCTATAAATGTAATACAAAACTTGGTTTTAGGACAGCTGGATCTAGGGCAGAAATCTTAACAGGGCAGCTTATTTATAAAGAGATGCAGCAAATTGGATTAGAGCATATTACTAAGGATGAAATTACTGTAGATAGTTGGGAATTCCAAAAGGCGCAATTAAGTTTTGAGGACTTAGATGGTCAGAGTTATCAATTTGAGTTAGGAGCTTATCAAACGCAGTTTCAAACTGAAGGACCACAAAAATTCTCCATGGTTTATTTAGAAAAGGGGACAGCTGAGGATTATAAAGGTGTTGATGTAAAAGGAAAGTTAGTGTTAGTAGATATTAATCAAAGAGATGAATGGTGGATTAATTTTCCGGTTTATGAAGCTTATTTAAAAGGTGCAGCAGCTTTAATTGCAGTACAAGCAAGTGGATATGGTGAGATAGATCAAACAGCACTTAATGCACAAGATATAGCTGGCCCCAGTGAAGCGGTGGCTTTTTCTATTTCACAAAGAGATGCCTATTATTTAAAAGAGGCATTAAAGGTTAGGTCGGAAATAGAGGTTACCTTTGATGCTATTTCTATTGTAAAGCCCAATCAAAAGACATATAACATCGTAGGAAAGATACAGGGGACAGACCCTGATGCTATGATTTTGCTTTCAGCACATTATGATTCTTATTTTGAAGGTTTTCAAGATGATAATGTGGCAGTGGCTATGATTCTGGGCATTGCAAGGGCAATAAAGCAAAGTGGTTATAAGCCAAAGCGTACACTTGTTTTTGCCGCTATGGCTGCAGAAGAGTGGGGACTTATTAATTCTAAGTATGACTGGTCTACAGGAGCTTATGAAGAAGTCTTCCATGTACACCCTGGTTGGAAAGGAAAAGTAATTGCAGATTTGAATTTTGAATTACCTGCTCATGCACACGGGAAGAAGGATAAAGTACGTTGTGTTTATGAGTATGCAGAGTTTATTGATGCGTTTATTAAAGAAATAAAAATTCCTGAGGAAGCCTATCCGGAAGGGATTGAAGTGACCTATCCTATTGAAACATGGTCAGATGATTTTTCTATTGCTATAGCAGGAATTCCATCTATGGTGAATGATTTTAGTAGTGGTAGCTTTATGGAGACACACTATCACTCACAGTTTGATAACAAAGATTTTTACAATGAGGCAGTCTATACATTCCATCATAAGTTTTATACCAAGTTAGTTATGGCATTAGATCAGACAGCAGTTGTACCACTAAACTTTATGAGATTATTTGAAGAAATGGGGAGAAGTCTCTGTTCCATAGATCAATCATTAATGGATATAAAGGTAATTAATATCTTACTCAATCAGCTAAAAGGATTGAGTAAACAGCTTTATGCCTATGTGCAGCGTGTAAATAAGCAATATTTGACCTATTTAATGCAGGAGAATACTGAAAAAGCGGCGGAGATATATAGGGATTATCGTTGGTTAGAAAAACAGTTATTAGCCGGTTTTGCTAGAGAACAGGACGAACTTGTAAGACTTAATTGGCATGATGAGGTATACTTTCCACATGAAATAATCATTAAGAATTTACAGTGTATAAAGAAAGCTATTTTAGCTTTAGAGGAAAAAGAGATTATAGAAGCATTATCTTCAATTTATCAAATTGATAATAACAAATATGCCTTTTTATTTGAAAAACAAGTCTATGAATATTTTACAGACTATGTGCTTTGTCAACCTATAGATAGAGTAAAGTGGGGAGCTGGAAGGATTATCGGGCATGAGGATTTATTTGATATTGTTCATAGTCTGAAAGCAAAAATAAAAATGGGACAACCTAATGTAGAGAATGAAATAAGACAGTTAGAAGAAGTCTGTCGAAGACAACAGAATTTATTAGATGATATATTAAAAGATGAGAAGGATTTTTTAGAGGCATTTTATAGTTATATGGCAGAAATACTTGGTAAGCTAGATAGAGATAAACTATAACTAGCTTATGAAATGATTAAATAAAAGTGTGTGAACGCTTGAATATCTCGAAATTATATCCAACTGATAAGGAGAACATTAAATTTTAATTTTTAATAAGGACTGAATAATTACAAATATTTAATATCTGAGGAGAGGCATCGCATGTCATTAAATGAAGTCTTAATGTTTATTATGGGAATTGGCGTTATAATTGGAGTGGTTGATTCTATTCTGGGTAATAAGTGGGGATTAGGTGCAAAATTTGAAGAGGGTTTTATGTGCTTAGGACCGACTGCTTTAAGTATGGTGGGAATTATTTGCTTATCCCCCTTTCTGGCAGAAGTATTAAAGCCAGTTATTATACCTGCTTTTCACTTGTTAGGTGCAGATCCGGCTATGTTTGCTAGTATTTTGGCTATTGATATGGGAGGTTATCCATTAGCAATGGCACTAGCAGAGAATCCACAAATAGGACAGTTTTCGGGACTTATTGTTTCAACTATGTTGGGGGCGACAATTGTATTTACTATTCCTGTAGGATTAGGTTTGATTCCAAAGCAAGATCATACCTATTTTGCTAAAGGGTTATTAATAGGTTTAGTTCCTATTCCTTTTGGAAGCATTATAGGTGGTATTTTAATGGGACTACCTATAAAAGTTGTTATCATTAATAGTATCCCTATTTTACTCATTGCACTATGTTTAATGCTAGGTCTTATTTTTAAGCAAAAGCAGATGGTAAAAGGTTTCGGCTATTTTGGAAAAGGTATAAAAATGATTACTACCATAGGACTGGGTTTAGCAGCATTTACATATTTAACCGATATAGAGGTTATTCCTAATATGCCAAGTATTATGAGTTGTATGGAGACAGTATCAGGTATTTGTATTGTACTTTTAGGAAGTTTACCACTGATGACACTTATTTTAAATTTACTTAAGAAGCCTTTTGAAAAGTTAGGTGAATTACTTGGATTAAATGCATCTTCTATTGGTGGAATTTTATTCTCTTGCATTAGTGTGTTGCCGGTATTTAAACTTTTTCCAGAGATGAATGAAAGAGGAAAAGTAGTAACTACAGCATTTTTTGTAAGTGGTATTGCGGTATTTGCTGCGCATCTGGGTTATACAGCTGATGTGGCTCCTGATATGTTATTACCGATGATTATAGCAAAATTAAGTAGTGGTTTTATAGCTATTATATTGGCAGTGCTTATGACAAAAGCAGAGGATAACTTATAAAATAAGCATAAATGTTGCCAACAGAGATTGAATAACAAAAGTACTTATTAAGTAGAAGGTGGGGTGAAAAGCATAGGTTTTAGTGAGCGAGATGATTTAGTTTATAGAAATAAGAGTATAAATGATGAGAATATTTAACTTTGCAATAAACACATGATTAGTAGAAAGAAGCCTTGAGGTATAGCTTATAGAGATGACTTTATAAGCTTAAAACTCAAGGCTTCTTTTTATATAAAGTTGATATAAGATAGGGTTTAGTTAGATACTATTTTTAACACCTTGAAACGGTGAGAGTTAATTTTAAAATTAAAGGTATTTTTACTATTTACGATATCACCAGTAATGAAGCTATTACTATCCAAGTCTTGTAGTTTACAGCAGTTATTATCAATTATCAAGGAATACTCACCTACATGGTCCGTGAAGTTATAAAGGATAATCGTTTCATTATCATAAAGGAATACACTAAAAGGAGCAGGTCCATTAACTTCAAGTTTAAAATCTTTAAGGCATAATTTCCTTATATAATTTAATACATCTTGAGGGAGCTTTTCTAAGCTACCGTATTCATCAGGTATGTTTAAAACATACACTTGGCTATTGTGATAGTTGGTTTGTAGAAGAATAGGGTAACTTTTATTATTAGTAAGTGCTGCAATTGTATTTTGAGTATCGTTTGTAGCAAACTCAAGTATTGGGAAAGTAATAGGTTCTGGGCTTGTAGCATAGTGATTATAAGCACAACTGTACCAGCCAACACCAAAATGATTAGAACTTATTTTAGAATCAGTTACTTTAATATCTATTAATTCATCTAATCCTTTTTGGGCCATGGCCTTTACGAAGCCAGAGGTAAGAATAAGTGTATGCTTTCCTTTTAAGTAGTCTTTTAGCTTACTGATAATATGTTTGTCACAAGCAGCAGATGCTGTTAGGAAAAGTGTATTTGCCTCCATAGGAAAATATGGAGTAGGCTCGAAAGGAATGCCTAACATACCTAAAGAACCGTGAAGGTAATTTTCACCAGAAGAGTGGAAAGGTTTATAAGTAGCTACACCTATAGGTGATCCTAGCATAGGCATAAGTCTATCAACATGTTCAAAAGCATAGCCAAGAACAGGAACAGATATAAGATCTTCTCTAATAAGCGTACCTAGAGAATAAATAGTTGCTTCTTTAGCCTTACTAAGCAATGTCAGATAAGCTTGTTCGGCTACACTATTTAAGTTATAGCTACAATCTAATGTATCAAACCATCCCCCCATATTGCCATTTGGTCTGGTATTTTCTAAATAGCGCATTGTAAAGTAAGAAGAATAGCGTTGTAAATTTTGTTGCGTATGAAGAGGGTCTCTGGTTTCAGTACCTGTATAAATACCATCAAATAGGAATGAGCTCATTTCTAGATTATAACCAGATTGTTGATATTCGTCATACCAGTTAGGATATTTAATAATAACTTGTACATTAGGATTAACAGCTTTAGATTCTTTGATAACAATTTCTTCTGATACTTTTTTAAGAAGTTGCGTACGATACTCTGCCCAAGATAAATCTTTTTTTCCTTTAATACAAAGCTCACATTTACAGTGAGTAAAGAAAAAATCATCGATGACGTAGCTATCAAAAAGCTCAGCCGTATATCGTACAATAGCTTTAATATCTTCTAAATCTTTAGGATTGGAGTAGCAATAGGTGGTAAATAAATCAGAGTCATGATTTGTAGGAGTAGTGGTTAAAGTAATTCCTCCAGCTGTTTCAATATTATTTTTTTGGCACAAATCCTTCATTCTTATAAGTGTTTCTTTTGAAACATATTTGCCACCACGATGAGTTTCTAGATAGATTTTTGCAATAGGCGCACGAGCAGTAATCCAGTTGAGTTTTTCATCTAAAAAATCCCACAGATTATGTTGGCTAATATAATTAATTTCAGGTTCATTAAAAAAGATTGCAGTTGAAAAATTCTTAGTATTCATTTTAGCACGCTCCTTTGTAATATAGGTCTTAGATTAATAGGTGTAGATAAACCAATTGCAAATATAGTTTATGTATATAGGGATTTTACTTGGAGTGATCGAAAAGATTGAAAATGATTACATAAAATAGTTTATCTACAATCTATGATAGGGTATTTTATGTATAGAATACATAGAGAATATTATAAAGATAGACCTGTAAAAACTAAAACAATATCAAGATAAAATAGTAAAGATTGAAATAATACTTTTTGACTTAACTAGTACTTTACACATATAATTAGGAGAAGAATGGGTGAAAAGGTAATTTATTAAAGGGGCGATAAGATGGAAAAATATATTATTGCAATGGACCAAGGAACAACGAGTTCAAGAGCTATTATTTTTGATAAACAGCAACATATAATAGGAAGTAGCCAAAAGGAATTTACACAAATTTATCCTAAGGAAGGCTGGGTGGAACATGATCCAATGGAGATATGGGCTTCTCAGTACGGTGTACTTCAAGAGGTTATGGCAAAGAACAATTTAACACAGGAAAATATTGCCGCCATAGGCATTACTAATCAAAGAGAAACTACAATCATTTGGGACAAAGCAACTGGAGTACCTATTTACAATGCAATTGTATGGCAATGTAGAAGAACAGCTGACTTTTGTGAAGAACTCAAAGCAAAGGGGTGGGAAGACTACATCAAGAAAAACACAGGACTCGTTTTAGATGCCTATTTCTCAGCTACTAAAATTAAGTGGATTTTGGATCATGTAGAGGGTGCCAGAGAAAGAGCTAACAAGGGAGAGTTACTTTTTGGAACGGTAGATACTTGGCTTATTTGGAAATTAACCAATGGGAAAGTACATGTAACAGATTATACGAATGCATCTAGAACCATGATTTTTAATATTAATATATTGGAATGGGATCAAACATTATTAGACCTACTTGATATTCCAAGATGCATTTTGCCAGAAGTGAAAAATTCTTCTGAAGTATATGGGTATGCTAATCTAGGAACAAAAGGTGGGATACGTGTTCCTATAGGAGGCGTTGCTGGTGATCAACAAGCTGCTTTATTTGGACAAGGCTGCTTTGATAAAGGCGATGTAAAAAATACTTATGGAACAGGTTGCTTTGTACTCATGAATACAGGTGATGAGCTAGTAAAAAGTAAAAATGGACTTTTAACAACTATTGCTATTGGATTAGATGGACAAGTACAATATGCACTTGAAGGTTCTGTATTTGTAGGTGGAGCAGTAGTACAGTGGCTTAGAGATGAACTACGATTAGTGAATGACTCTTCCGATACAGATTATTTTGCAAGTAAGGTAAAAGATAGTGGAGGCGTCTATGTAGTACCTGCCTTTGTGGGATTGGGGGCACCTTATTGGGATATGTATGCCAGAGGTGGCATTGTTGGATTAACCAGAGGTACTAATAGAAATCATATTATAAGGGCATCTCTTGAGTCTATAGGTTATCAATGTAGAGATGTCATTGATGCAATGATAGAAGATGTAGGACGTAAGCTGACTTCTATTAAAGTAGATGGTGGAGCCAGCAAGAATAATTTCCTTATGCAGTTTCAAGCAGATATTATAGGAGCAGAAGTAGTGAGACCTAAGGTCGTTGAAACAACAGCACTTGGAGCAGCTTATTTAGCAGGCTTAGCTGTAGGCTATTGGAAAGATAAGCGTGAGATTTTAGAAGAATGGCGAGTGGATTGTACTTTTACACCAAGTTTAGAAGAAGAGAAACGAGATAAGGCATATAGAGGCTGGAAAAGAGCCGTTAAGCGTTGTATGGCGTGGGAGGTGGAAGATCAATTAGAACAATAGCATATAACAGTTAAAATAAAGGGGCTGTAAAAAAACAGCCTCGAAACAAGGGGCAGGTCGCCTGTAGCGACCTGCCCCTTGTTTTTTAATAGATTTATTATCATTATCACAAAATTAGAAGTCACTTATTAAGCCTATGGTTTTATAGGTTTTAAATGATGATATTATATCCGTTTTTTATGCAGCTATGGATGTCCGATGTTTCTTGTTATGATACTTATAGAGGTTGTATCCACAAGAAATTAACGTGAATTCTAAAATGACAGCTTTTTCACCTCGCCGAAATAATCTTTTATAAGATCTATCCCACTTAATTATCCCAAATGTCCCCTCTGATTGAATACTTCTGTTCATACACAATAAGGCACCATGAATTGATTCTAGATCATTTATTACTTCCTTATGTATTTCTGTTAATTCTCGATTAAGGCGTACTGTTCTATTTCCATGTGCTCTTTTGCAACATTCACTACGATATGGACATCCTGCACAGTCTTCACATTCATATATTTCTTCTGTTCTACCATATTGATTTTTATATATATGCCTATCACATTTATATATAAACTTTTTATTATTAGGACAGATCAGGTTTCCGTGTTCATCTCTTTTGAAATTTACTGCACGATATGGATCATAATGATATTTTTCATTCTTAGTTTCCCTCTCAAACATAGTAAATTTCATATATTTTTCCATGCCATGTTCCTCACAATAAAGATAATTATTATAAGAACCATATCCTGCGTCAGCAACAGGATACGTTGGATAATGACCATAAGTAGCATTAAACTTTTCCATTAAGGGTTGAAAACATTCCATGTCTGAAGCATAAGGTTTTGCGTCTATTACAGCTATATATTCATCACATATGGCAGCCTGCATATTGTAAGCAGGAAGGAGCTGGTCATTTCCCATATAATCACGTTTGATTCTCATAAAAGTTGCATCGTAATCAGTTTTTGAATAACTATTTCTTCGCTCTCCACATACTTCGATGTGCTTTGCATATTTCTTGAGGCGTTCTAGATACCCCTGCATTTCCTGATACTGTTTTTGATGGATACTTTTCTTATGCCCAGCTCCAGAAACAAATTTTGAAACCTCTAGATTTATTGCCTTCTGATAACTTTCAAGCAATGCCTCAACGTAATCAATCGCATATTCATCTCTTTTTTCTAACTTCACATTAAGAAAACTAAGAATCTCTGAATTCATTGTATCGATGAGTAATGAGATCTTTTCGAACACTTTGTTTCTATTTTTGATGCAAGATTTCTTCCATACCCAGGTATAGCGATTAGCATTAGCTTCGATCTTTGTTCCATCGATGTAAGTGAGATGTAAATCCACATGCTCTTGATCAAAAATATAAGAATTGATATCAATGAAGATTTGTTCAATTGAAGTCGTTAATTCATTACGAATAAAGTTGCCGAAAGTAGCAAAAGATGGAGCTTTCATTCCGTCAAGAAGATACATATATCTGATGTCTGTACGGCAGAGTTTTTCAATATTTCTTAAAGAACTAATGCCATGCTCCATAAAAATGAAAAGTATAATCTTAAGCATTTTATCTGAATCACATCTTGGACGACCTGTTTTGCAGTCCTTCTCTACAAAATATCGTGTTAGGTCAATGTGATCCATTACTTCGCATAAAGTATATACTGGATCTGAAATATCAATTATTTTTTCGATATCAAATGGTAATTTTAGCTGTCTTGGTGTAAAATTATCATTGGTATTTTTGTTTAGTACCATAAATAAATTATACCAAAAAAATTGCTGAAGTCTTACGACCTCAGCGATTTTTTCGTTAGGGGAGTTTTTTTACATCCCCTTTTTATTATACAAAAGGAAGGCATTAGTGTTACTTTTATGATATGCTGTTGTCATATATCTTTTGAGATAATAAATGTAAAGGGGAACTTTATGGGGGATTCAAAACAAATGATATCAAGAAAGCAAGCTAGGCAGTTTCTTATCAACTATCACAACTTAAATGATAGTCAAGGTTACGTAGGAATGGCAGGAATAGTTGCTTATTTTAAGCAGGTAGGTAGTATTCAATATGATCCATTAAATGTAGTAGGAAGAAATGCAGACTTAGTATTACAGTCTAGGGTAAAAGATTATAAACCGGAAATGCTACAAGAACTTTTATATACACAACATAAGCTAGTGGATGGGTTTGACAAAGAAATGTGTATCTACTTGGCAGAAGATTTTAATAGATTTAACAGAGTAAGAATTGCTCAAAGTGAGAGCACGAAAAATACATTGAATTACCGTAATCAACTTGGTGCACTTGATATATTAGATGAAATTAGGGAATGCATTATCACAAAGGGGAGAATAGGATCAAAGGATATCTCTATTGGTGAAAATAGAGAAAGTCGTTGGGGGCATAAGAAACTTTCAAGTGCAGCACTTGATTATCTGTATAATATAGGTGAGTTATGCGTAGCCGATAAAATAGGGACCCAAAAGATATATGACTTTACAACTCATGTTTTAAACATGAAAGATTTACAAATAGAAGATTTTAAAAGCGAAGAGGATTTTCTAGATTGGTATGTAAAACGCAGAGTATGTAGTGTTGGTTTATTGTGGGATAAAAGAGGCGGTGCTTGGCAAGGACAGTTTTTGTCAGAGAAGAAGCTTAGGGAAAGAGTATTGCAGAGGTTAGTTGAAGAGGGAGAAATAGTACAGTTATTTGTAGAAGACATAAATGTGCCTTTTTATTTGGCAAAAGAACATATACAATTTTTTGATGCTGATGATAGTAAAAGTAAGGTGAAATTTTTAGCACCCCTTGATAATTTGCTATGGGATAGAGAGATGGTTTCTAAATTATTTGATTTTGACTATCGTTGGGAAGTATATACGCCTATAGAAAAAAGAAAGTATGGTTATTATGTTTTACCCGTTTTATATGGAGATAGAATGATTGCTAGATTTGAACCAGAAAAGGTAAGGAGAAATACACCATTAACTATGAAAAATTGGTGGTGGGAGCCAGAAGTGACTATTACAAGAGAGATGTTAGAAGCAATTGATAGTGGTATAAAAGAGTTTGCAAATTACCTAGAAGTTCCTGTCCCTATAAGTTTACCGATATAGCTAATGCACTTTCAAATTATATGTAAATCTTATAAAAATTTAAAAAACAAATTTTTGTAAGATTTTTTTTGCTTTTTTACGTATTATAAGTGTAACGTTACATTAATAATAGAAGAAAGGGGCTTCTTAATGAATGAAACTAGAAAATTAAAGGCTTTTAAAAATAATGAAATTTCAAAAATTAATGAAGTAGTTGCTCAATATAGTCCCTTATTATTTTGCGTTGTTCAAAGTATTTTAAAAGAAAGAGGGAGTAGTGAAGATATTGAAGAATGCGTAGCAGATGTATTTATCTACCTTTGGCAATATCCTGATTACTTCGATTCTAAAAGAGGTACACTCAAAAATTATCTTTGCCTCATCGCTAAAAGCAAGGCACTAGACCAATATCGTAAACTTAGTAAAGTTCAAAATGTACATATTCCTTTAGAACTTATTGCAGAAGAAGAGATAGCTATGTCCACTTCTTTTTTTAGTGCTAACTTTAGCCCTATTCTTATGAATTTTGAATATGAAGATTTATATAAGGTGTTGGACATGATTTCACCTAATGATAAAGAGATTTTACTAAGACGCTATGTAGGTGGGGAAAAACCTGCTCATATTGCCAAAGATTTAGGGGTTCCTACCAGGAGTATCGTTAATAACTTATATCATAGTAAAAATAAACTGAAACTGCTTATAATGTCAGGAGGTAAACTATGAATACTAACACTCCAAAATGTGATGAGGCAAGTATTCGTCGCATCACCTCTATAGTAAATCAAGAAATTCGTTCTTATGAAGTCACCATATCTAAACCTAAAAGATATTCTTCATTAATAAGAAAAAAGAGAACGCTTATAGTAGTCCTTGCACTTTTCTCTTTATCTAGCCTAGCATTTGCTACAAATATCGATTTACCAGAAATCTTAAGACATGCCTATAACCAATTCTTTCCCAATAAAGAAATGGCAGATAAGGCTCTAAGCTATATGCAGCCTCTTGAAGGAAGTAGCGTTTTCAATGGTATTAAAGCTGAACTCATTGGCTATATCCGAGATAATGATGCAGTTTATCTCACTTTTTCCTTGCAAGATTTAGAAGGTGACCGTTTAGATGAGACCACCTTTATCTATGATTATAGTATTAGTGGATATGGTGATGATACCATTGATCCTTACAGACGTAATTCTATATTTGGGTATCATGCAGCGGGTAATATTCTTAGTATTACGCCCCTTGATTCTCCCATTACAGATAGCATAAGGCTTGTAGACTATGACGCCGAAACTAAAACAGCTACTTTTAACTATCGTTTTCTTCATTATGAAGATGGTTTATTACTTAAAGAGGGGAATCGTGATGTGCTTACAAAGTTAGAGCTTATTATTAATCTGATTGCCACTGGTGCCAAAGAGGGTGAATCCTCTTATGACTTTAATCTTGCCTTCACAGATACTGGCTATGACCCAGCTACCATTCAAGCTGATTTTGATGATTTTAGAAGAGATGGCTACTCAGGTTATTCCAAGCAGATTCAAACCTTCTTAATGCCTGACGAAATGCGTATTTCACTCCTTAATGTACCTGGTGTTGTTATTTCCAATTATGGCATTATCGATAATCGACTTCATGTTCTCATTAAATATGAACGTCCACGTGATGTGAGTATCAATCGTATTTTAGATATGACACTTAAAATAAGTGATAAAACTTGGGACACTCAAAGCGATGTCTATTTAAAGGATGGAAAGTATACGAGTACCGTTTGTAAATTCACCACAAATGATGCTTATTATGCTGAATATATCTTTGACTTGCCGAAAGGCTATACAGCTAAGGATTTAGAAGTTCTCTATCATTACCGTACTTATGATTATATTTTGGGTATGGGGAAAGAGGATTTTATGAGTCTGTCAGAGTCAGAAATCACCAATGCCCTGTGGCACTTAGATTTTAGTCCAACTATTTCTTTAGATGAATGTACTATCCCCTTTAAAATCAAGCAAAATGGGCAGAATATCAAAGAGCTAACTGGTTATCTTTCACCTGTCGGATTAATGCTTCCAGAGCCGCTAGATTCTTATTACCGCCTATATGATGAGCCTTTCTCTAAAGATATACAGCTCACCCTGTTTCTACAAGATGGTACTCAAAAATTTGTTAGGGTTGGTTATAATAGAAGCTATGCCAAACCTGATAAATCGGGAAAAACTAAGTTTCTATTCTATGATTTTATAGATATTAGTAACGTTAAAGAAATTATCTTGACCATACCTTAGAACAGTAAAAATGGCATGACAGTTTTTTAAAACTGTTGTGCTGTTTTTTTATTCTTTCAGTTATTCTTTCATCACTTTTTCTAGTATACAACAAGCATACAAAAGGGAACTTAAGTCATTTAAATTTAAGACAACTTTTATCGTTTCTTGAAATTGTATGCATACAAAATAAAATATAATATTGAATAGTCTAAATAAATGTTTTCATATGTTATCACTTATGCTAACATACCTTTAATTTCCGGAAGAAATAAAACAATTGTATCGGTACAAAAATGTAAGAAGGAGAATGGATATGAGTGATAGATTAGAGCTTAATAAGAATTTAGCCCAAATGCTAAAGGGCGGCGTTATTATGGATGTTGTTAATGCTAAGGAAGCTATTATTGCAGAGAAAGCTGGAGCTGTAGCGGTTATGGCTTTAGAAAGAGTCCCTTCAGATATTCGTAAACATGGTGGAGTTGCCAGAATGTCTGATCCTAAGATGATTAAGGAGATTCAAGCTGCTGTTAGTATTCCAGTTATGGCGAAAGTGCGTATTGGACATTTTGTAGAAGCACAAATTTTAGAGTGTTTAGAGATTGATTATATTGATGAAAGTGAAGTATTAACACCTGCAGATGAAGATTATCACATTAATAAGCATGATTTTAAAGTGCCTTTTGTATGCGGTGCACGTAACTTAGGAGAAGCACTTCGTCGTATTGGAGAAGGAGCTTCTATGATTCGTACAAAGGGAGAAGCAGGGACAGGAAATGTCGTTGAAGCTGTTAGACATATGCGTACCATGAATAGAGATATCGCAAGAGTTGTAGGAGCTACCAAAGAAGAACTAATGACTATTGCCAAAGAATTAGGTGCACCTTATGAATTTATTTTAACCATTAAAGAAACTGGTAAATTGCCAGTAGTTAACTTTGCAGCAGGTGGAATAGCTACACCAGCAGATGCAGCACTTATGATGCAATTAGGTGCAGATGGTGTGTTCGTAGGGTCTGGTATTTTTAAATCTGAAAACCCACAAAAAAGAGCAGAAGCCATTGTTAAAGCAACAACTTACTACAATGATCCAAATGTATTAGCTGAGGTATCAGAAGAATTAGGTGAAGCCATGGATTCATTAGATATAAGACAGTTAGATGAAAAGCAGCTTTATGCATCAAGGGGATGGTAGAATGAAATATATTGGTGTATTAGGCTTACAAGGTGGTGTAGAAGAACACCATCATCTTTTAGCTCAGTTACCAGAAGTAAAAAGTATTGATGTTAAGTATATCAGCCAATTAGAGGAAATAGATGGTTTAATTATTCCTGGTGGTGAAAGTACGACACTAGGTAGATTGCTTAGAGTCTTTAATATGCTGGAACCTTTAAAACAAAAGGTTCTAGCAGGTTTGCCAGTATGGGGGACTTGTGCAGGTATGATTCTATTAGCCAAAGAAATAGAAGAAGAAACTACTAAGCATCTAGAAGTCATGGATATTACGGTTAGACGTAATGCATATGGAAGACAGTTAGGAAGCTTTGAAACAATGCAGCAGGTTAATGCTGTGGAGAAAGCTATTCCTCTTGTTTTTATTAGAGCACCATTAGTAAGTAAAATAGGAGAACAGGTAGAAATTTTAGCGGAAGTAAGAGGAGAAATAGTGGCATGCAAAGAAAAAAATATGCTGGCGACTTCCTTTCACCCAGAATTAACGACTGATACGAGCTTTCACCATTATTTTGTAAAAGATTTATGCTAAAAGAAATTACAGTTATAAATGTATATCTAGACGTTTATAATTTCAGTTAAAATATAAATGATATGATAATATTTTTTAGGCATGATCTTGAAGAAAATCAGGAGAAAGATTTTATAGATGAAAACCAGAAAAGGAACCCTGAGAGAAAGCTAAAATATATTAAAAAATAGAATGAAAAGATACCTGTCCTTAAGAAATAACAAACTTGCAAGAAGTGGAAAATAATTATTATTAAATAGTATTTCAAAATAGGTAGATTTATTGTTATAATAAGTTATACTATATATTATAAAACCTATTTAAGGAGAAATAAAAATGGCAGGAAACAGAATGATTTGTCACTGTAAACAAGTTGACTATATAACTATTAGAAAAGCAATGATTGAAGGAGCACGTACTATAGAAGAAATCAAAGAAAAAACAGGAGCAAGTACAAGCTGTGGTCGCTGCACTGGAGCTATTGAAGAAATTTTAGCTTCTGTATGTGGTTGTACAGGAACATCTTTAGCTTCTGTAGTTGAGGCAGTAAAAAATGGTGCTGACACAGTTGAGAAGGTTGGAGAAGTTACAGGAGCAGGTACAGCTTGTGGTAGATGTAAAGCGCTTGTTCAAAATGTTATTGATACTAAAAGATAGTAAGTTTCATAGTAAGGTGCTTAAATAGTAAGAGAGTAACTCTTAAAACAATATTAATAAAAGGTTTAGGTAAGCAAAATTTACCTAAACCTTTTATTAATTGAAAAGAAATAATCAAATAGATTATAGAGAAAAAGTTGATTAAACAAATTTGAATTGATAGAATATATGTGTGGTTTAATGTATGGGGAGATGATCTATATATAATTGATAGAATGAATAATATTTAGTAGGAAGTTAGGAAAATAAAAGCGGAGAGTGTGGGGATATGGCAAAAGGTAACATGTGTTTTGGAGTAGGTGACCGTATTAGGATTAATGGAAGAAGCTACTTGGTTGATGGCTACATTAATTTCTTAAATGTAGCAGACGATTGTAACTGGACAGAATACAAACTAATAGATGAAAACAACCAAGTAATCAAATGGTTAAGCGTAGATATTGCATATAGTGAGTATGCACTTTATACGCAAAGTAGTAGCCAGGTAGAACAGCATATTAAGCAATATGGCTATAAAGAGGTAGACAGAGGAACAGCGAAGGTTATGGACTTCAAGGGGAATGTAGATGTAGCTTATTCTGATAAAGTAAGTTTTACAGAATATGAAGATACCACAGAAGAAAAAATTATAGGCATAGAAATATGGGAGGATGAAGTAGAATACTCTACAGGATATTATCTGGATGAAGAAGAGATAGAAAGAGGACCGGTAGCTTATAGTAATGTAAGCAATGGCAATAGTATTTTTGATAGTAGCTCTAATAGAAGTGATTATTCAGGTCATAATTATTCTAGTAACGACTATGGAAGAGGAAATTCTGTTAACTTTAACCCCTATAGAAAAATTATTTTATTTGTGGCTGCTTTTATAGGTATTGGTATACTTATATCCATTGCGGGGAGTATTTTTGCAGGTAATTCACATAAAAAAGTTGATTTAAGCAGCGCAATACAAAGAGATAGTCGTTTTACATACGTCACCTCTATGACAGCCGATATTGATAATAATCAAAAAGCAGATGTTTATCAGGTAGATACAACAGTTGAAGATGCTGCAAAAATCATTTTGCTATTAGCCGGTGAAAGTGTAGAGAATGTGGATGAGAATGCTGAAGATGGCTCAGTTGCCATTATTACAAATTCACATTATTGTCTTGTATATACATCAGAAGAAAATACTACATTGGTACAAGTAAGTACTAGAAAATATGTTTATAGTAGTCGTCATAGACCATATCATAGCTATCTTCATACGGGGAGTTTTTATAGAAGCTATTATTATACTACGGGCTATAATGATGATTATAATCATTATAAAGGTGTTAATGCATTTGATGATTACACAGATGGTACAGTAAGTACAAATAGTAATAATCGTTATAAGCAATATTCAGATACAATCAAACAAGAAAGTGTAGCTGCTAGACAATCTTCTGGTGGCGGAACAAGTTCAGGAAAATAAAGGGGGAAATAAGATGTTGGTAGATTTATTAAATGTAGTGATTTATTCGGTAATAGGTGTGATTTTAATGATGATAGGTTGCTTTTTAGTGGACCTAGCTATTCCATGTGATTTTCCAGAAGAAATCAAAAAAGGAAATCAAGCAGTTGGTTTTATTATGGCAGGTGCTTCTATTGCTATTGGGATTATCGTGAAAAGTGCAGTAATGTCACCAGCAGTAGCCACGGTAGTAGAGCAAACTTTATTAGAAGGCATTACAGGGACACTTCTTTATTCAGCAGCGGGCATTATACTTTGTATTTTAGGTTATTTAATTATGCTTTTATTTAATAGAAAGTATAACTTAAATGATGAAATTGGTAAGGGCAATACGGCTGCAGGTATTATGATTATGGGAATGTTCATTGGGCTTGGTATCGTTATAAGTGGGGTTATTTATTAGGAATGAAGAATAAAGGGTAAATTCAAAAGCAAAAGACGGAATAGAGGAAATCACGTGACCAAGGAAAAAGAATTTAATGTAAGGCTTTTAATGCTTACGACATTACTTATATCAGGATGCTCTATTATTTATGAGGTACTGATTAGTTCGGTAAGCTCTTATTTAGTAGGGGATAGTATTAAACAGTTTTCTATTACTATAGGCCTATATATGAGTGCTATGGGAATAGGGTCTTATTTATCAAGGTATTTAAAAAGAGCGTTATTTGATTGGTTTGTATTTGTAGAGATTGGTGTAGGGATCATAGGTGGACTTACTACGATTATCTTATTTTTTGCTTATCTTTATATAGAGGCCTACGCATTAGTGATGTATATACAAATCATTTTGATTGGCATTTTAGTAGGACTGGAAATTCCACTTTTAACGAGGATTATAGAAGAAAATAGTCCTAATCTAAGAATGACCTTATCTACTTTATTTAGCTTTGATTATATTGGTGGATTAGTAGGTTCTATTGCGTTCCCATTATTATTACTACCTCAGTTTGGCTATTTTACTACAGCTTTCATTACAGGAAGTCTTAATATTACAGTGGCCTTAATCATTGTTTATGAGTATCGTAAGAAGATTAAGAACAGTAGGCTTTTTGGAAGCATAGCAGGAATAAGCTTAGTGGTAATGATATTAGGTTCCTTATTCTCTGCAGATATTGCTAATAATATTGAGGGGCACCTCTATAGAGATCAAGTCATTTTTTCTAAGCAAACGCCTTATCAAAAACTGGTCATGACTAAACATAAAGATGATTTAAGACTTTTTATAGATGGTAATTTGCAGTTTAGTAGCAGTGATGAATACCGCTATCATGAATGCTTAGTACATATTCCAATGATGGCAAATCCTCACAAGGAAAAAGCACTTATTTTAGGTGGTGGTGATGGACTAGCTGTGAGAGAACTTCTTAAGTATGATGAAATCAAGGAGATTACATTAGTAGACTTAGATGCTGAGATTGTGGAATTGTGTAAAACAAATTCCCAAATAACAGCCGTTAATAAAGATGCACTAAGTAGTGAAAAATTACAAATCGTTATTGAGGATGCTTATAAGTATTTAGAGAACTCACAGGAGTACTTTGATATCATCATTATTGATTTGCCAGACCCTAATAATGATGCATTAAATAAGCTTTATACCAATATTTTTTACCGCTTGGCAGCTAATCGTTTAACAGAGACAGGAGTCATGAGTATTCAATCCACTAGCCCTTATTATGCACCCAAGGCTTTTTGGTGCATTAATAAGACTATAAAAGAAGAAGGATTAGAAGTCATCCCTTACCATGTACAAGTGCCAAGCTTTGGTGACTGGGGATTTCAATTGGTATCTAAAAATAAAATGGATGTAAGTAAACTAACGTTAGAGGTACCTACTAGATTTCTAAATGATGAGACATTGGAGAGACTATTTGTTTTTAGTAAGGACGAAAAGATTGATGAAGGCAAAATAATGGCAAATACCTTATCTAGACCACAGCTTATAGAATATTATCTAGAAGCTACTAATGAGTGGCGTTAGATTAACTAAGAATGAAGTGCTTTACAAGCAGCACGATACTCTTTGGGAGTCGCATGATATTTAGCTTTAAATAATTTATTAAAATAAGAAATATTATCGAAACCTACCTCTAAGGCTATGTCCATAATAGGTAGGTTTTTTGTACGTAAATAATCAGCAGCTAGCTCTAAACGTTGGATATTGATATATTGTACACAGGTCATACCGGTATATTTTTTAAAGAAATTCATAAAGTAATAGTCACTAAACTGGCAAATGTTAGCCAGTTCTTTAATAGACAGGGGTTTATTTAAATTTTGGCTAATGTAATCTAAAACTAATTTAAGCTTTTCCGAGTGAGAGCTATTCAAGGTAACATTATAATTTTTTTGTGCTAGTCCATGGGAAAAAAGCACAGCAAAAAATTCAAATAAAGTAGCCTTAATACCTAATTCAAAGCCTTCTTTTTGCTTTGTATAGAAAGAATTAAGCTGATGAAACAAAGCCAGAAGTCTAGGATAGCTAGGGTTTTCTGGATGAATAATGTAGGGAAAGGTATATTGTTCCTCAAATATAGGAGACAGATATTTAATAGAACAAGCGTCTGGTGTTTTCAGATTAAGCATGCTGAGATTAAAAACAAAGGTATCTGAAGTCATAGAAGAAGTCGTTTGCTGATGAATGTCATGTAAAATAAAAGGAGTAATAATAATGAGGTCTCCGGCTTTAACTTCATAGGATTCTAAATTAATGTGATAAAGAGCAGTTCCTTCTTGTATGAGTGTAAATTCCATTTCTTCATGCCAATGGAGAGGGAGTAAAGCAAAATGTTCAGGAACAATGCAGTGATATTTCATAATAGGAAGTAAAAAATCACCATGGATATTATTTTCTTTTAAACTTAAATCTTTTTTAACAATCATTTTGGTACCTCCATAGCAGAATAGTGTTAGTTTTAATGGATATTTTGCAAGAAATCCCTAATTTTTTATATTATAATAACATATATGAAATAGTTGGTAAACAAGGGGGAACTAATGATGATTAAACGTTATATATATGGTAAGCCTATAGAAACAGAGGCAGTTGTAAAAACATTAGCACCTACAGAAGGAACAGTTCCTTATTTAGCAGCAACTGAAACAGAAGAGGCTTATGTTTTTGAATACGATATGAATGCATACGACCGTTTATATGGGCTTGGTGAGAATATAAGGGGTATCAACAAAAGAGGCCATATCTATGAAAGCAACTGCAGTGATGATCCTATGCACGATGAAGGGAAAAGCTCTTTATATGGGGCCCATAATTTTCTTATTATCAAAGGCGAAAAGACTTTTGGATTATTCATTGATATGCCTAGTAAGGTGATTTTTGACTGTGGCTATAGTCATAAAGATCAATTAAAGATAACAGTTACAAGTAAAGATTTTGATTTATATATTATAGAAGAAAAAAGTTTCACCGCTATTATCAAAGCCTTCAGAGAACTTATTGGGCCAAGCTACATAGCACCTAAATGGGCTTTTGGTTATCAGCAAAGCCGTTGGGGCTATAAAAACGAAGAAGATCTAAAAAAGGTGGTAGCAGGCTACAGAGAAAATCATATTCCATTAGATGCCATTTATATGGACATTGACTTTATGGATAATTTTAAAGACTTTACCATTGACCCTAACGGTTTTTCAGACTTTAAAGCAACTGTTGCCGAATTAAAGGAGCAAGGTATACGGTTGGTACCTATTGTAGATGCAGGGGTAAAAATAGAAAAAGGCTATGATGTTTATGAAGAAGGTGTAGAAAAAGGTTATTTTTGTACCAATGAAAAAGGAGAAGACTTCGTAGCTGCTGTTTGGCCAGGTCTTGTTCATTTCCCAGATTTTTTAAATAAGGATACAAGAAAATGGTTTGGAGAAAAATATAAGATATTATTAGATGAAGGCATAGAGGGCTTTTGGAATGATATGAATGAGCCTGCTATTTTCTACACACCAGAAGGTTTACAAGAAGCTTTTGAAAAGGTAGATGAAATAAGACAAAAAGATAATATTGGTATTTATGAATATTTTGACCTTAAAGATTCCGTATCCCACACAGGGAATAATCCAAAGGACTATCAGCGCTTTTATCATCAAGTAGGAGACCAGCGTATTCGTCATGACAAGGTGCATAATTTATATGGCTATAATATGACAAGAGCAGCAGGTGAAGCTTTTGAAACTTTAGAACCTGATAAGAGAATTCTTTTATTCTCTAGAGCTTCTTATATTGGTATGCACCGTTATGGTGGTATTTGGACAGGTGATAATATATCATGGTGGAGCCATTTACTTTTAAATATTAAAATGATGCCATCTCTTAATATGTGCGGCATACTATATACTGGTGCAGACCTCGGTGGTTTTGGTGGGAATACGACAGAAGATTTATTATTAAGGTGGCTACAATTTGGTTGCTTTACCCCTCTTATGAGAAATCACTCAGCACTTGGAACGAGAGAGCAAGAAGCTTATCAATTTACAGATTTAGAAAGCTTTAAAAATATTATAGGTATTCGCTATGGTTTAGTACCTTATTTATATAGCGAGTATATGAAGGCAGCACTTCGTAATGAACTTTATTTTAGAACCCTCATGATGGATTATCCAGAAGATAGCTTTGCCGAGAATGTAGAAGATCAATTAATGGTAGGAGAAAGCTTAATGGTTGCTCCGGTTTATGAACAAAATGCAAGAGGACGTTATGTTTATCTGCCAGAAGAAATGCTTATGATAAAATTCAAAAGCCTCACAGATAGATCTTATAAAATCATGGAAAAGGGACATCATTATATACAAGTAGAACTTGAAGAAATGGTATGCTTTATTAAGCCAAATCATTTCATACCACTCTGTAGTGGAGGAGAATATATAGAAGCATTAGATGAAAATCATCTAGAACTATGTGGTTTTATAAAGGATGAAGCCTCTTATGAGTTCTATCAAGATGATGGTTTTAGTAAGGATTATCATAATCCAGCTCACTTTACTCATATCAAGGTGAGTAAAGAAAATAAAGCGTTACAAGTGACTTGTAATAAATCAGAACTTAGCTTTACTCTCAATTTACACTAATAAATTAAAAGATAGAACTTATTAGCATTTTTAGCGAATAAGTTCTATCTTTTTGTTTAGTAAGTAGCTTAATAAATTAACAGCCTTCTTGAAGCTGCTGATACATATATTTACCTAAAAGTGCATTAACCCTAGCCGAGTAATGCCATTCATCCCAAAAGTAATATTTCTCTGAATTGGTATGCGGTGCTCCTATTTCAGGAAAGTCATTTGATAAGGGATATAAAGCTCATCTATGCCATAAGTTTTGCTTTGGACATAATCAAGAGATTAAATTTAGCTAAGTCAAAAATTTGCAAAGAAGCATACCTGGCAGGTGGTAGCTGATTCAGTGACATAGCCAGCTTACTATTAAAATAGGAGGTAAATAATTGAGCAGACTCGATACGTTGCGTTATGATTTCGTAAGGATTAAGTGATAGATCAGCACTGCCAATAATAAAGAAATGTCTTGCACCTAGGTCAGATAAAGTTTGGATTGCAGTCACTATATTGGATATAGACCAGTCGGCTACTTGTCTTATGGTTCCAGGTTGATTATAGTCCATATAATAATAGAAATCATTTGCTGAAATAAATATAAAGTAAAGTGCATTAGAATCGACGAGCTTTCTCTTTAAATCTGTTTTAAACGTCTCAACTTGTCCTAAAAGCCCTGTAGGTCCTAATGTATCTAACCAAGATGAATAGTTAAACTTACCGGAAGTAGCGCCCCAATAGAATAGTTAACTAAAGGAATCTTCAATTGTTCCCCTAATATTTCTACGGCTACTTTACCATTAGAATATCTACCATTCCAATAAAACTTATCTGAAGGCTTAATATAAGCGCCCTCAGGAGGATGCGGTAAATGGGTAATTTGAGAGGTAAGGATCTTAGTGTTTCCAGTATCTGAATAGCTATCCCAAAATACAATGACCTGTGAGAAAGGCTTGTTTTTGCATAAGATTGTACTAGAATTTGCTGTAATTAGAATAAAACCAATCCAAATAGCGATAATAAAAATACTTTTTTCAATGTTCTCCCCTCATTTAGAAATATAAATAAGTGTGATACGGTAGTTATAGCACTTTATTAATATTGCGTTAATATAAATCAAGATCGAAAAATATATGATAGAAAGATTAAACAGAGAAAATATTAAATTTTAAATATTTGTTAATTATAATAAAAATATAGTTATCAAAATGATTAAAAGTATGCAAAATAGCAAGGGTCATTATAGTAAAGAAAAAAAATACAACCTAATTTGAATGAATTATCTCATAATTGTTATAAAAATATATTTATTTTTTTGAATACTACAAATTAATATAAAAAACGACACATAGTATCAATTTGACAAATATAATTGAGTTGATTATAATTTCACCTGTAATAAAATTTATGTATGATTTATAAAGGGGAGAAATAGTAATGAAACAATTAAAGAAGTTCATGGCAATTTTTGTAGTGGTTACTACAGCATTTTGTGCAGGATGTAATGATAGTACAGGAGGAAGTAATGATAGTAATGCAACCTCAGCAGAATCTAAGAAGGGAGTAGAAGCGGGAGAAACCTTTGAAGGTGATAGTTTTAGCTTTGTAGCACCAAAAGATTGGAAAAAAGTAGATGTTCAAGTTATGGAGGGTGCTATTAGTATTGCGAATGGTAATAATAAATCGATGAACGTAATTGCGATGGAAGCACCGGCAGAAATAGCAAGCTTATCAGCTGATGAGTATAAAGAAGCGATTGCAACCAATCTTGAGGCACAAAAGGCAATGGGCATTACTGCAAATAAATTAGAGGTTCAAACAAAACCTTATGGGGACATTGTGTATGCAGAAGTGAGTACAAAAATGACAGAAGAACTCATTGACATGAGCATCGAATCGGGATTACTTACTCAAGAAGCAGTTGATGCAATTGGCGGAGCAGAAGCATATATGAAAAATATGAATCTTGAGCAAGTATGTGCTTACCTCATTAAGGATGGTAAGTTACTTATGATTACTGCACAAATAACAGGTGGTAGCAGTATAGATGATATTAAAGACGAAGCAAATTTTGTTATTGATAATGTAACTTTAAAATAATGCACACATAAGAATACATTGAAAAGAAGCTGGAGAGTAAAGATACTTTCCAGCTTCTTTATTGTGACGTTAATTTGAAAAATCACCAGTGTTGCTGGATAGAATATATGTTTACGGTGAAACACCTTTGGCATTAAAATGATAAAAGGTTATTCTGTTCTAGATATGAAAGAATAAATTGAAAAGTAAAAGTAATTTTTATATATTATAATTAATAATAAAATTTTGTTAAATAAGTGGAAAATAGAGGCCGATGTAAAGCATTTATAGGAAACTATGGAGAAGAATAGATTGAAAAAGAAAAAGAAAAAGAGAAGAGGGGAGAAAGATGAAGATAAAACAGAGGTATTTCATTTTAGGCGTAGGCATTTTATGTGTATTAATGATTGCAATAGTCATCGGAAGTGACATTAATAAAAAAAGTACAGATGTGCTCGTCTCAGAAAAGGAAACAATTACAGAGAGAGATACAATAGATAAACAAGGCGAGAGCAAAGAAGAGGTGGGTAAAGCAAATCAATATCGTTCTCAAACGGGTAACTACAATTATGGAGAAGCTTTACAAAAAGCCATTTTATTCTATGAGCTACAACGTTCAGGAGATTTACCAGAGCAAATAAGATGTAATTGGAGAGGTGATTCTGGTTTAAGTGATGGTAAGGATGTGGGTCTAGATTTAACTGGTGGCTGGTATGATGCAGGTGATCATGTTAAGTTTAATTTACCTATGGCTTATACCTCCACAATGCTAGCTTGGTCTGTTATTGAAGATGAGGAGGTCTATAAGGAAACAAACCAGTATGACTACATACTATCAGAACTACGTTGGGTAAATGATTACCTGATAAAATGTCACCCCAAAGAGGAGATGTATTATTTTCAAGTAGGGGATGGAGGCGCTGATCATGCTTTTTGGGGAGCTGCTGAAATCCTGCAAATGGAAAGACCAAGCTACAAGGTTGATATCAATAATCCAGGTTCTGCTGTTTGTGGGGAAGGGGCAGCAGCTTTAGCTGCATCGAGTATGGTATTTAAAAAAGTGGACTCAGATTATGCTAGTACGTGCTTAAAGACTGCAAAATCTTTATATGCTTTAGCAGAGGAAATGAAAGGTGATAGTGGCTATGATGCAGTGGCCGGTGCTTACTACAAATCATGGAGTGGCTACTATGATGAATTAGCTTTTGCAGGAGCATGGCTATATTTAGCTACAGGTGAAGAGGTATATCTAGAGAAAGCCAAAACCTATGCTGACCTTTATGCAGGTGGGGATATAAATACAGCTAACTATACCTGGGCACATTCATGGGATGACGTACATTATGGAGCCGCCTTATTATTAGCTCGTATTACTGGGGAGGAGCTTTATAAAAAAGCCATCGAGAATAATCTAGACTATTGGACTGTGGGAGTAGAGGGGAAGAAAATACAATATACGCCTAAAGGCTTAGCTTGGTTAGATACATGGGGATCTTTGCGTTATGCAACAACCACAGCATTTTTAGCCAGTATTTATTCAGAGTGGGAAGGATGTAGTAAAGAAAAGCAACAGATTTATCAGGCGTTTGCTCTTAGCCAAGCAGAATATGCCCTTGGTAGTTCAGGGAGAAGCTTCATGATTGGCTATGGAGAGAATTATCCTAAAAATCCACATCATCGAACAGCTCATGGTGGATGGGAGAATAATGTTTCAGGTGAACCTAGTCAAAATAGGCATATTTTAGTTGGAGCTTTAGTAGGTGGGCCAAATGTAAATGATGAATACAAGGATGAAAGAAGTGACTATACAGCCAATGAAGTAGCTTGTGATTATAATGCAGGTTTCACAGGTTTACTAGCTAAGATGTATAAAAAATATGGTGGCGCACCAATAGAAAATTTGACTGCTATTGAAGAAGTAGGAGAAGAACTTTATATAGAAGCCGGCATTAATGCAGAGGATTCACAAAATGAAAAACAATATATAGAGGTAAAAGCTCTAGTATATAACCATACAGCTTGGCCTGCTAGAGTAACAGATAACCTTTCTTTTAAATACTTTTTAGATTTAACTGACTATATAAAAGCAGGAGGAGTACCTAGTGATTTAATAACTAGCTACAATAATAGTAGTGGCAAGGTAATGATTTCTAAAGTATTACCTTGGAATGAATCTAAACATTTATATTATGTTGAAGTTGATTTAATTGGTCATACACTCTATCCCGGAGGACAAAGTGAGCAAAGATTAGAAGTACAGTTTAGAATAACCGGTAATAGGAAGTGGGATTATACACAGGATTACTCATATATAGACTTAAAAGGTACTAGTAGTAATCAATTAACTCAGGCACAACACTTTGCCCTTTATGATAGAGGCATACTTGTTTTTGGAAGTGAGCCGGGACAAGGAACTCCTTTAGTTAATAAACCACAGACGACAGAAAAAACAAATAGCAATCCAGCTAAAGAAAATGTAAATTCTTCAAATAATAGAGAGGAAAAATTACAAACAGACGGAGGTGAAGTGGAACTGAAACAAACGAATGCTAGTAATAGCAAAAGTAACACGATTAACTTAAATCTTGAAATAAAAGGAAAGAAAGAGAGTCAATTTGATTTAAAAGACCTAAGTATACACTACTATTACACGTCTGACACTCAAGATAAACAGCAATTCAGGTGCGACAATGCACAAATAGATATGAATAAAGAGCCATGGTATATTAATTTGAATAGCAATATATCAGGAAAGATAACGGGTATGGATCAAGTAAAGGATGGTGCTGACCATTACTTAGAAATCCATTTTAATAATAAGGATATTAATCTAGCAGGAGAGGGTAAGATAACACTTGGTATTCGCATTACTAATGATCAATGGAAAGAATACGATCAAAGCAATGATTATTCCTATAAAAATAGTGACCACATTGTTATTTACTATAAAGGTGAAGTAATTAGCGGCAAAGAACCAAAGTAAATGTATAGAAATGTGACTTCTTCACAAAATAAAAGGGAATGATAGAAGAAAGTGGAGTAGAAGAATGAAAAAAAAGCAGACGGTTAGAATCATTCTCTTTATTACGGGGTTAGTCACCCTAGGCCTCGGTGCAAGGATATTATTATTATCAGATTTAGGAACGGGCGGAATTGATGCTTTGGCAATAGGTCTTGCAAGAATTTTAGGGTTTAGTTTTGGAATGGTCATTAACTTAATAGGTATCACACTTATTATAATTGGTGCTATTTTAAAAAAGAGAAGTTTAGAGGGGAAGCCAATTGTAACCTCTATTCTCTATGGTATCATTTTTGATTTATGGGGCTGGATACTTTTTAATCGATTCACTAGCCCAAAACTACCTTCTCATAAAGGCGTTATGTTTTTAATAGGTTTACTTATTGCAGCCCTAGGTGGCGCATTATATATTTTAATGGAGATATCTACTAGCTCTGTAGATTATATCATGCTAGCTATAAAAGAAAGATTTCATCTTTCTATTCAAAATAGCAGAATCCTATTAGAGATACTTTTTGTGCTAGGTGCATGGTTAGTGCAAGGGCCTATTGGTGTGGGGACAATTTGTATTATGTTATTGTTTGGGCCTATTTTACAAGCTTGTATGAAGCTATTAAATCCAGTATTAATTAAACTAGGTGTTTTAAGTAAGGAATCTAGACCAATAGGTATAAAGGTTCGGAAAATTATATTGAAAAACAAATAGGTAAGGAATAAAATGGTAGTAACGTAAAAGCTAAAGAAAGAGGAAGGAAAAATGAATTTATTTCAAAGAAGATATTTAAAAAATGTAATTGGACTTATATTTTTAATGACAGCGCTTATAGTTGGTGCAGGATGCAATCAAGTAGATAATAATAAAGATCAAGCCAATAATAGTAGTGAGTCTACCGAAAAAGTCCAAGTTGAGGCAATACAAACAACTCCAATTGTTACAATGATAGTAAAAGATTATGGAACAGTTACTTTAGAACTCTATCCAGATATGGCACCTAATACGGTTAACAACTTTATAACATTAGCCAATGATGGTTTTTATGATGGACTTACTTTCCATCGTATTATTAAAGATTTTATGATTCAAGGTGGCGATCCGGATGGTATAGGTACTGGTGGTCCAGGGTATAGTATTGCTGGAGAATTCTCTAATAATGGGTATACAGCAAATACTCTATTACACACCAAAGGGGTCATCTCTATGGCAAGATCCATGGCACCTGATTCAGCAGGAAGTCAGTTCTTTATTATGACAGCAGATACACCAAGTTTAGATGGCAACTATGCTGCCTTTGGTAAGGTAACTTCTGGTTTAGATATAATAGAGGAAATTGGAAATGTAGAAACGGACTCAAGTGATAAACCTATAGAGGATGTAGTTATAGAGAGTATTCGAGTAGAAACAAATGGTATAGATGTGCCTCCAGTTATTAAAATAGAAGAGTAAAGAAATTGGATATAAAAGAATTGATGTTTAACTAGATATTAAAAATAAGAGGAAGACTAGTTCAAGAGGTACTTGAGAATAGTTTTTTCCTCTTATTTTTGCGTTATATTGATAGTTTGTTATTTTTATTTAAATTTACTATTGACATATGTAAGGAAGTGGTGTAGACTAATACAAGTCAGCAAGAACAAGTGCTGATGACAAATGAACTTTGAAAACAAAATAGTAACTATAAACCAGTCGATTCATTACGTCTCTAATAAGAGATGAGAATCAGTACAACTTGTACTAAGTAAAATAGTCAGTAGTAGAAATACTACACGGACAAACTTTTTTATGAGAGTTTGATCCTGGCTCAGGATGAACGCTGGCGGCGTGCTTAACACATGCAAGTCGAACGAAGTGATAGGAGCTTGCTCCTAGAACTTAGTGGCGGACGGGTGAGTAACGCGTGGGTAACCTGCCCTATGCAGGGGGATAACGTTTGGAAACGAACGCTAATACCGCATAAACTATGGACAATCGCATGATTGTTATAGTAAAGATTTTATCGGCATAGGATGGACCCGCGTTGGATTAGCTAGTTGGTGAGATAACAGCCCACCAAGGCGACGATCCATAGCCGGCCTGAGAGGGTGAACGGCCACATTGGGACTGAGACACGGCCCAAACTCCTACGGGAGGCAGCAGTGGGGAATATTGCACAATGGGCGCAAGCCTGATGCAGCGACGCCGCGTGAAGGAAGAAGGTCTTCGGATTGTAAACTTCTATCAGCAGGGAAGAAAAAATGACGGTACCTGACTAAGAAGCTCCGGCTAACTACGTGCCAGCAGCCGCGGTAATACGTAGGGAGCGAGCGTTATCCGGATTTACTGGGTGTAAAGGGTGCGTAGGCGGTTTGTTAAGTCAGAAGTGAAATTTAGGGGCTCAACCTCTAAGCTGCTTCTGAAACTGATGAACTAGAGTGTGGGAGAGGAAAGTGGAATTCCGAGTGTAGCGGTGAAATGCGTAGAGATTCGGAGGAACACCAGTAGCGAAGGCGGCTTTCTGGACCATAACTGACGCTGAGGCACGAAAGCGTGGGGAGCAAACAGGATTAGATACCCTGGTAGTCCACGCTGTAAACGATGAATGCTAGGTGTCGGGGCTTACGGGTCTCGGTGCCGAAGTTAACACATTAAGCATTCCACCTGGGAAGTACGATCGCAAGATTGAAACTCAAAGGAATTGACGGGGACCCGCACAAGCGGTGGAGCATGTGGTTTAATTCGAAGCAACGCGAAGAACCTTACCTAAACTTGACATCCCGATGACCGAAGGGTAATGCCTTCTTTCCTAGCTTGCTAGGACATTGGTGACAGGTGGTGCATGGTTGTCGTCAGCTCGTGTCGTGAGATGTTGGGTTAAGTCCCGCAACGAGCGCAACCCCTATCTTTAGTAGCCAGCATTAAGTTGGGCACTCTAGAGAGACTGCCAGGGATAACTTGGAGGAAGGTGGGGATGACGTCAAATCATCATGCCCCTTATGTTTAGGGCTACACACGTGCTACAATGGCTGCTACAAAGGGAAGCGATCTCGCGAGAGTCAGCAAACCTCAAAAAAGCAGTCCCAGTTCGGATTGTAGTCTGCAACTCGACTACATGAAGTTGGAATCGCTAGTAATCGCGAATCAGAATGTCGCGGTGAATACGTTCCCGGGTCTTGTACACACCGCCCGTCACACCATGGGAGTTGGGGGGGCCCAACGCCGGTGACCCAACCCTTCGGGGAGGGAGCCGTCTAAGGCAAAACCAATAACTGGGGTGAAGTCGTAACAAGGTAGCCGTATCGGAAGGTGCGGCTGGATCACCTCCTTTCTAAGGATAGAAATCGAAGGTTTAATAGTTACTGTTTTGTTTTGAGAGTTCATCGCTAGATGTAACTATCAAAGCACCGAACCGAAGTGAAACGGCGGTGAGGTGTTGCTTAAGATCTAGTGTAAAATTGAATTCTAATAAATTTCTGGTGATGATGCGCTTAGGGGAAACACCCGTTTCCATTCCGAACACGTAGGTTAAGACCTAAGCGGCCGATGGTACTTGTTGGGAGACTGACTGGGAGAGTAGGTGATTGCCAGATTTTTTATTTGTCAAAAAGTCTTTGAAAATAAGGAGCTATGATATAGCTAGTATTTTCAAAGACTTTTTTTGATTCTATATTAATAGTTAAGGTATGCTAAGTATGGTGAACTATAAGTAGTTAAGAGGATTTTTTAAATATATCTTAGCTACTTTTTTATTGTATGTGTGTAGTATTCTACATCTAAATTTTTGAATTTATAATAGCCATATGCATTACAATTCAAGTCGACACCTTAAGAAGTATTTTTTAAATGCAATATATATTTGATATTTTGTAATAAATATATTATAGTTGCGTTAGATATATTTGTCATAGAGTATCATTCATTTATAAAGGGGAAGATGTAATGAAAAAGTTAAAAGATGAAAGAATTATAAATCAAACCAACAAAATATTAAGTCCCATGTATTTTTTGACATTAGTATTACTTATCTTAGGGATATGCATTAAATGGCAGTTTACAAAGGAAATAACAATGTATATTATAGAGATACTTGTTATTCCAATAACTCTAGGATATATGTTAATTAGTCTTGGTGTTAGAGGCTTATTATTCCAAAAAGCAAGAGATGAGCAGACTTTACGAATGAAACAAAGTGTCATATCGAAATGTTATGGGATAAGTTTTTTTATTTTGATAATAGGAGAATTTATACTAATGCTCATTTTTCCTAAAAATATAGATATATTATCTATTTACATGGGTGTATGGTTTATACCTGCTATGATTATAACTGTTTATGTTATTAAAAAGGGATTACTAATTTGGGGCGGAAAAGAGAGAGCAAAGACTGGAATAAAAGAATTCAAAAAGAGAACCTGTATAGGAGCCTTATTCTTTGGAATTATAATGGGGGGACCTCATATGATTAAAGATAATATGTTTAATCCTTGGGGATTTTTATGGATAGTAGGAATGGCAGTAAGTTGGGGAGTTCTTTTTTATTTCATGATGAAATTAATGATTTCTATAAGCGAAAAGAAAGCAGACCAAGAAGTAAGAAAAGCTGAATGTTTAGATGGAGAAGAATATGAAGAATATAAAGATGAAAATAGCTAGGATAGAATGTGCCCTATCTCAGGAGCAATTGGCAGAAGCCGTAGGTGTTACAAGGCAAACCATAGGACTCATAGAAGCAGGAAAATATAATCCGTCGTTAAACCTGTGTATTGCAATTTGTAAAGAGCTTCATAAGACTTTAGATGAGTTATTTTGGATGTAAAAAGCTCATATAGGAGAGGTTCATATAGATATTTCGAAGAAGAGTATATAAAGATATACTAAAGGAAGCAGGCTTGACCTTATTCAAACATTATACAATTAAATAAATGATAGAGAACCAACAATAGCTTTGATATGTGATCAAATGCTATATTGAGCGTGTTTAGTAATTCTAGCAATTGGAAACTAAACACGCTCTTTTTCGTATAAAAGATTAAAAAATGATGATAAAGAGTTTTACAACGTTAATCTAATTTTAATTGACAACGTAACAATGTTATGCTAATATTTGTTTAAATAATAAAACAATGTTACGGAGGTATGGAAATGGAAAATAGTAAACTTCATTCAATTCAAATCGATGGCCTAGGAACCTATGGTGGAGGTGAGTTTGATAAAGTTAGCATAGCTGGAAGTGGTAAATTTACTGAAAGCGTAAAAAGCGAAAAGTTTCAAGTTTCAGGTATTGGGGCTCTTTTAGGAGAGCTTGAAACAAAGAAGTTAGGGGTATCAGGTACTTGTAAGGTAGAAGGCAATGTTTTAGCCGAAAATATTGATGTATCAGGGGTTTTAAAGTGTGAGGGCAATGTAGAGGTGTCAGAGGAACTTCGTGTTAATGGGATGACTAAAATAGAACAATGTTTAAAAGCTAATACAGTTAAAGGAAAAGGCTTTTTAGAAGTAAAAGAAGATATTGCAGGAGAAATGATTGAGATTGAAGGGGTTTTAAACTGTGGTAAATTCTTAAACTGTGAAGTATTGGTGTTTACAGCTGTAGGAACATCTGTTTTAAATGAGGTTGGAGCTGCTAGAGTAAGAATTAGACAAGGGTATGAGAGTGTAACAAAGTTCCTTGGACCTTTTATGCCTAAAATTTTAAAGGAAAATAAAGTTGTGGCTAGTACTATTGAAGGCGATGAAATTATTCTGGAAAACTGTGAAGCTAAAGTAGTAAGAGGTAAAAATATTAAAATTGGTAAAGGCTGTAGAATTGGTGTAGTGGAATACAGTGACCAAATTGATGTTGATCCAGAAGCAATAGTAGATACAGTTAATCAAATCTAGAATGAAAGGCAGAGGTGAGAGTGATGGAAGAATTGATTTCAAAAAAAGAGCTATTAGATTTAACAAATATTTCATATGGACAGTTATATAGATGGAAACGCATGAATATTATTCCAGAGGATTGGTTTATTAAGAAATCTTCGACTACAGGGCAAGAGACTTTTTTTAGAAGAGATAAAATTCTAGAACGTATAGAATTAATTCTTTCTATGAAGGATGGAACTTCATTAGAAGAAATAGCTGCCTTGTTTAATAAAGAAGAGGGTGAAAAGGTATTTGACATAGAGTACATTATGGCAAAAGAAGCTATAAGCACTGCTGCTAGAGAAGTATTTAATAGCTTATACGGGGATATAAAAGAAGTAGAGAAAAAGGAACTTATTATTTTAGCAGTTATAGAAAAGTATCTGTTACAATCCATTATTACAGTAGATGAAATAAAAATGCTGGGGACTATGTTAAGTGAAGCCTTTAGCAAACTGTATAAGGAAGAAAGCAAGCTTCTACTCTTTAGAAAGTTTGGGATTTCCTTTATTGTAGGCTGTCATAATCAAGATGAAGTGATAGTAGATAGTAGTGCTGTTAAGATTATGGAGATTGATCTTATAAAAGAAGTAAGTGAGATGAGTTTAAAATTAGTATAAGTCAAATTTACTTCATATAAGAAATTTAAAGATAGAGAAAAGCATAGTTAAAAGATAGAGTTTTTATATATAATTAGAGCGTTAATGTCATAGATAAGAATGGCCAATGGCTTTTAGTGCATCTACAATAGTAATGAGGGTATAAACCATAACATGGATTACACCCTCATTATTATTATGCTCTTATTTATTATTTTTTCTTAGTATTTTTTGCATTTTTAGTATCATTTTTTGATTTAGAAGCAGCTATAGATTTACCTTTTGCAGTAGAGTTAGATTTGCTTTTTCCTTTATCAGGCATAGTAGACCTCCATGTAATTTGATACTCTATACATATGCAATAGTAGGACAAAATAGACCTAGGATTAAACAATGCATAGAATGGCACGAAAAATACCTTGAAGTTATGCTTATGTGTAGTCATTTCATCTCTTATTTCAACCATGATGCGACATTATATATGATGAGTATATGCATGAGTATATGCTATAATGATACTAGGCGTATTTAGGGGAGGGAATGAATTGAATATAAAAAAAGTTATAGGTGTGTTACTTTTTGTTAATCTCATGCAAATTATTTTAGTACTAGGTATGTGGATTAATAAGGGGGAAGGGGCTTGGAAAAATGTAGGTATTTCCTTATATTTGGTAGTAGGTCTTGCTCTTATTAATAGCTTAGCTACAGTAGTAGGTGTTCTTTATGCTAATAGACTTAGAAATGAGGATTTACTAGAAAGTATGAAAAACTTAGAAGAGCTTAATACTACATTAAGAGTGCAAAGGCATGATTATTTAAACCATCTTCAAGTGGTATATGGCTTAATAGAATTAGAGGAGTATGAAGAGGCTAAAAGGTATATGGAGCCGGTATTTAATGAAGTTATTAAGGTAAGCAGAGCTTTAAAAACAGCCCAACCAGCCATTAATGCATTATTACAAGCCAAACTAGAAGTAGCAGAGAAGAACAAGGTACATATGACCTTAAATATAAAAACAGATTTAAGACACCTTAAGATAGAACCTTGGGAGCTTTGCAAAGTACTTGCTAATATCATCGATAATGGTATAACAGCCCTTCTTTTAAAAACTTGTGAAAGGCATTTGATTGTAGATATTAATGAAGAAGGTGAATGCTACTTATTTAATATCTGTAATGATGGACCTGTCATTGACAATAATCAGTTAGAGCAAATTTTTAAACAAGGCTATACGACTAAGAAAGAAGTAGGTCATGGAATGGGACTATATATTGTGCAAAAGATTATAGGAGCCTCAGGAGGAACTATTCATGTTACATCAACTGAGGAGAAGACAAGCTTTCAAATTCAATTACCTAAGGAGGTAAATAGTTAAAATTTAAGATTAATTCATAGTGAGATATAAATAATAAAAAATGACAGGATAAAGGTGAAAGTGTATAACTTGAAGGTTTTTTATAGTAGCTAATTTAAGAATAGGCTATGATTAATATAGAAACAAATAAATGAGTCAAAGAAAGGGGGGCTAGTAGGTGGTTAATTTACTAGATGGCATTACTTTAATAAGTGTAGCATTATTTTTAGTAGGTTTTATTCTTATTGGTATCGAAATGCTTCATCCGGGAATTTCAATGCCAGGTGTATTGGGTAGTATATGCCTTGTAGTAGGCGTCATTATTTCAGCAGATAGTTTACAAGAAGGTACAACTTTAGCAGTTATTATATTAGCAATTTTAGGTGTTATGCTAGCAGGCATATTGTGGTTTTTATCCAAAGGGAAATTACGTTCTCCAATTATTTTAAATGAGGAGCAAAATAAAGATAAGGGTTATATTAGCTCTAGTGATTTAAATTATTTACTAGGCAAAAAAGGAGTTGCAGCTACAGATCTTAGACCATCGGGGATGGGAAATTTTGATGGGATAGATTTTGATGTGATTTCAGCAGGTAAGTATATTCAAGTAGGAACAAAAATCCAGATTTACGAGGTAAAGGGTTCAAAATTAATGGTTAAGTCCATAGAAGAAAGTGGGGAATAGAAATGAGTAATTTAGTAGGAACAATCGTATTAATTGGTGTTATTGGTTTATTTATCGTTTTCTTTTTTACCTTTATACCAGTAGGCTTATGGGTATCCTCTTTAGCGGCTAATGTAAAGGTAAGTATTTTTAACCTTATAGGTATGAAACTAAGACGTGTTGTACCATCTAGAATTGTTTTGCCACTTATTAAATCAACTAAAGCAGGCATTAGCTTAAGTGTTAATCAGTTAGAAGCACATTACCTTGCAGGTGGTAATGTAGATAAAGTAGTAGATGCGCTTATTGCAGCAGAAAGAGCAGGAATTGAATTACCTTTTGAAAAGGCAGCAGCCATTGACCTTGCAGGTCGTGATGTATTAGATGCAGTTAAAATGAGCGTTCAACCTAAGGTGATTGAAACACCTAATGTATCAGCTGTAGCCAAAGATGGTATTGAGCTCTTAGTAAAAGCAAGAGTAACAGTAAGAGCTGATATTGAACGTTTAGTAGGTGGTGCTGGAGAAGCTACTGTGCTTGCTAGAATTGGTGAAGGTATTGTTACCACTGTTGGTTCAGCAACTTCTCATAAAGAAGTTATCGAAAATCCGGATCATATCTCAAAACGTGTACTTAGCAAAGGTTTAGATTCAGGGACAGCATTTGAAATCTTGTCTATCGATATTGCAGATATAGATGTAGGTAGAAATATCGGTGCACACCTTCAAATTTCTCAGGCAGAAGCAGACAAAAATATTGCTCAAGCTAAAGCAGAGGAAAGAAGAGCCATGGCTGTGGCCAAAGAACAAGAAATGAGAGCTTACGTAGTAGAAGCAGAAGCAGAAGTGCCAAAAGCCCTAGCTTATGCACTTAGAGAAGGTAAGTTAGGGATTATGGACTACTATGATATGCAAAACTTAAAAGCAGACACCGAAATGAGAGCTGCCCTTTCTAAAACAAAGGAAAAGGAAAGCCCTTTAGGAGGTAATAGGGATGGCAACTTCAACAGTTAATTTAGGAGCTTTACTAGGTCTAGAAGGGGAGCTGAGACGTCAACTAGAAGACAGTTTCTCCATAAGTGGGGAAAAGAATAATGTGAGTAATCAAAAGAGATGTGCCAATGGTTATGATAAACAGTATGAAGATGATGAAGCGAATAATAGAGGGGTTTTAGAAGAATTTGAAGGCCAATATACCTTAGAAGAGGAAAGTGGTCCCCAAAAACATACTAAGAAGAAGCTCGTAAAGAAAAAGAAAACACATTCAGAAGTTGAAGCACCACCATTATCTGTGACTCAAGTAAAGAAGTTAGCTACAGTATCTGAGCAGATGCCAACAAGTAGTTTTTCTAGACCTAATAAGCAGCAGTTAAGAGAAGCTATTTTATGGGCAGAAGTTTTAGGAGAACCAAAGTATAAGAAAAGACATAGAAGATAAGGGGGAGCTATGGTAATAAAAGTACTACTTGTAGAAGATGAAGAAGGTATAAGAACGCTTTTAAGAAAGATTATTGAGCGTGTAGATGGCTTTGAAGTGGTAGGAGAAAGTGATCAAATGCTAGGGGCCATCTCGCTGTTTACTAAGGAAAAACCAGAGGTTGTATTTCTAGATATCGAAATTAATGGGGGGAGTGGTCTAGAATGTGCTAAAATAATAGCCGATTTAGACCCTAAAACTAAAATTATTTTTGCCACAGCTCATAATGAATTTATGTCCAATGCCTTTGAAGTCTACGCTTTTGATTACCTAGTAAAACCTTTTAATGTGGAAAGAGTAAGTCAAACGTTAGAGAGAATTAAAGCACTTAAATTGCCACAAAGAAACGAAGAGATTGATAAAATCGTTAAATATGAACAAGGTCTTAATAAACTGTTAGTAAAGGGTAAAGAAAGTATGAGTTTTGTGGATATTAATGACATTATTTTAGTTCAAAGAGAAAATAACAGTACAGTCATTTATACTAAAGGGGATGCTTTCACCACTACAGCTAGCTTAAGTGATATAGAGACTAAGCTAGAACCAGATCAATTTTTACGCAGTCATAAATCATATCTTATTAATTTATCTCAAATTACTAAAATCGAACCTTATGGGCGTTGGACTTATATTGTAAAGTTTAAAGACATAGATAAAGATGCTCTTTTAACAGTAGAAAAATATGAAGAGATTAAAAAGCGTTTCTTCTAAAATAGCTGTGATAAAAACGTTGTTTTGCCTAAAAGTGTGTACCTTGTAGTGAACTAAAACTATGAGATACACACTTTTTCTGTTTTAACCATAGAACGATAAGCTATAAATTTGTAGATTAATAGTGATGATCGGGTTCAAAAAAGTAATTACATATTTAAAAGGAATGAATGTTTCATAAGAAATACTAATCAGTACATATCTTGAAAATAAAGTTTTGTAAAATTAAATTTTAAATATTTAATAAATATTGTGATTACAAAGACATTTACTTATACTAGAAATAAACTACTTATACTTCTAATTTATTCATTTGTACACTTCATTGCATACCCAAGATATGAATAGAAGAATAAAGTAATTTATTAAGTACTGTATCTGTATAAGAAGTAGTGTCAACTAAAGGATAAATCATACATACAAAAAGGCCAATAAATGATGACCATTACAGGAGGAGATAAAATGCGTGAGCATTTGGGAGAAAAAATGGATAGGCTTTGGCAAAAATCTATGGAGGAAGTAGCAGTAGCTAAAGAACAAGGATTAATAACATTACCTAATAGTATCGATGATAAGATTCTAACAAAATGGATAAGTAACGAGATTAGAAAGGTTACGAGTAAGTTAGATCAGGTTGAACAAGAAACAGGAATACATTGTGTATGCAGTGTGGGATGTAGTGCATGCTGTAAGCAAGCTATTCAAGTGCTTCCCACAGAAGCAAAAGCTATTGCTATTTATATGAGTCAATTTGCACCAGAGATTAAAGAAAGTATTTTAGAAAAAGTAGAGGAATGGAAGAACTGCATCAAAGCAAGTGGTTTAGATACAGAACAGAATAAATATTATATATCTGGAACAGCAGAAAAAGAAATCTATCATTTTATGGCAGATTACTTTGCTCTTAATCTACCTTGTCCAATGCTTTCAGAAGAAGGAAGATGTATGATATATCCGGTAAGGCCTGGAGGATGCTGGAGCTATCGTGTATATTCGAGCTCGTGGGAGTGTAAGAAAGGCTTTTATGTGGAGGGTGGCATAAAATATGATGAATGGGAGAGATATTTCTTAGACTGTTTATTTAAGAAAGCTCCTAGTGATTACCAAATGAAGCTTTTACCTTATTATATTGAAGACATATTAAAAGGTAAGCAATAAAAGAGAAGAAATGAATACATAGATAACCATTGGGAGCCAATATAAGATGGAATTTGTTTGTGCATTTATAAAAAGGGTTATGCCACATAAAGAATTTAATAATGAACTATTAGGGGGAAACGAGTTGAGAAATAAAAGACTATTTATAGAAGTATGTGTACTGGTAGGCATCATCATCATAGTTTTAGTGGTAGGTATTCAAAACAAGAAGAAAAGCAATATAACAAGTCAAGAAGAAAGTTCAGTTGTTCAGGAAAAAGAAAATACAGATAGATATGAACATATTCAAGAAATAATGGATGAGTTTGAAAACAGAACTAAATCAAAACAGGAAACAATTGTTTTATTACAGCAAGAATTTAATAAAGTAATTGATATAGAAAATACACAAGCAATGACTAAACGAGTAGAAAAAGGGGAAATAGACAGGGAAAAAATAAAGAACTATAAAGAACTACAATCTGTTGCACTTGATAATCTGAAATTTCAATTACCCGGTGATAGTAACGATTATAAGCAAGAAATTAAGCAACTAGAAAATGGTAAAGTATTTATAGTCATAAATGCAAACAAAGGTTTTCAAATGCTTGTTATGCAAAAATATAAAGCACCTACTTTTCAAGTCATAATAGACTGTTTAAAAGAAGAAACAGCACAACAGTGTAGAGCATATCTAGTAAAGACATATGGGAAAGAAGTATTAGATTCAGGATATATGTATCAAAAGATAACTGAGAATAGTGTTATACAAGATATTAATAATGAGATGAGTAGTGAAGAAATAGCATTTTTACCTGCTCTTCTAGTAACTAAATATATAAGTTTGGTAAATGGAACAATGGACCAAGGCAGTATAAATTTTGAAGATGAGTATATAAAGGCTATGCAGACAGGAAGAGGCAAGAACATAATTATAAAAATTTATGATAATGAAGGCTATTTTTGGAGTGTAGTGATAGCTAGCAATAGAGATATAGACCATAGAGAATTAATTAATTGTATTCTAGCTACAGCAAAAATAGAGTAGCGCAACTAATTAGTTTAGTATTTATACTTAAAAGATGGTTTTGCTATAGCTAAATTAAGAACACTATTGCGACATAAAAATTTTTAAATAAGTGTTGACTTATGTAATGCAATGGTGTAGTATTATACAAGTCGTCAGCAGTAAGCAGCGACAAAACAAAGATTACTTAATAAGTAATCATCGTACTTTGAAAAACAAATACTACAACAATTATAGATTTGTAAGTTATAGCAATATAACTTGCGCCTAACGATAAATGTACACGCATTGTATAATGCAAAAATGTTTGTCAGGGTGTAAAATCTACAATTTAACCGATATAGTCAGAAATGACTTAAAACATTCTTTGTTTTTATCAGAAATGATAATTAACAAGGCACGAAACGACCAGAGAAAGTCGTGGAATAAGGCTTCGATAAAGTTGAACGCTGTACAAACAAACACCCTCCGGGTGTGAGAGTCAGTAAATTCAACAAGAAGTACACTTGTTTCATCAACTGACTCTAAATAGGTCAAGCTACTAAGAGCGTAGAGTGGATGCCTTGGCACCGAGAGCCGATGAAGGACGTGATAAGCTGCGAAAAGCTACGGGGAGTTGCAAATAAACTTTGATCCGTAGATATCCGAATGGGGAAACCTGGCAGAGCAAACCTCTGTCATCCTATAGCCAATCCATAACTATAGGAAGGGAACGAAGGGAACTGAAACATCTAAGTACCTTCAGGAGGAGAAAGAAACATCGATTTCCTAAGTAGCGGCGAGCGAAAGGGAAACAGGCCAAACCAGATTACTTGTAATCTGGGGTTGAGGACTGCGACGTGGCAGGAATGCGGATAGCTGAAGAGTCTGGAAAGTCTCATCAAAGAGGGTGATAATCCCGTAAGCGAAATCCAAGTGAAGCCTAGCAGTATCCAGAGTACCACGAGACACGAGAAACCTTGTGGGAAGCCGGGGGGACCACCCCCCAAGCCTAAATACTCCTCGGTGACCGATAGCGCATAGTACTGTGAAGGAAAGGTGAAAAGAACCCCGGGAGGGGAGTGAAAGAGAACCTGAAACTCTATGTTTACAAGCAGTGGAAGCGCCATATGATGCGCAACCGCGTACTTTTTGTAGAACGGTCCGGCGAGTTACTAGCTGTGGCAAGGTTAAGTACCAGGAGGTACGAAGCCGAAGGGAAACCAAGTCTGAATAGGGCGCCAAAATAGTCATTGTTAGTAGACCCGAAACCGGGTGACCTACCCATGTGCAGGATGAAGTTACCGTAAAAGGTAATGGAGGTCCGAACTCACATCTGTTGAAAAAGGTGGAGATGACGTGTGGGTAGCGGAGAAATTCCAATCGAACCCGGAGATAGCTGGTTCTCCTCGAAATAGCTTTAGGGCTAGCGTTGATAGGAGTCTAATGGAGGTAAAGCACTGAATTGCCTAGGGGGCCCACAAGCTTACCGAAGCATATCAAACTAAGAATGCCATCAAGATACCATCAGCAGTCAGACTACGAGTGATAAGACACGTGGTCAAAAGGAAAACAGTCCAGACCATCAGCTAAGGTCCCCAAGTGTGTGTTAAGTGGAAAAGGATGTGAGATTTCGAAGACAACTAGGATGTTGGCTTAGAAGCAGCCACTCATTCAAAGAGTGCGTAATAGCTCACTAGTCGAGAGATCTTGCGCCGAAAATGTCCGGGGCTAAAACACACCACCGAAGCTATGGAATTCACAATAGTGGATTGGTAGAGGAGCGTTGTAACGACGCAGAAGCAGTACCGTAAGGAGCTGTGGAGTAATTACAAGTGAGAATGCCGGAATGAGTAGCGAGATACAAGTGAGAATCTTGTAGGCCGAATATCCAAGGTTTCCAGAGTAAAGCTGATCTGCTCTGGGTAAGTCGGGACCTAAGGCGAGGACGAAAGTCGTAGTCGATGGACAACTGGTTCATATTCCAGTACTACCTATTATCAGAACTGCAGGGACGCAGGAGGATAAGCAAACCCAGGAATGGTATCCTGGGCCAAGCACAAAGTCGCACCTAACAGGAAAATCCGTTAGGCGAGGATGAAGTGTGATGGGGATCGAAATTAAAGTAGAGAAGTTGCTGAATCCACACTGCCGAGAAAAGCTGCTATTGCGTGATAGGTACCCGTACCGTAAACCGACACAGGTGGATGAGGAGAGAATCCTAAGGCCGACGGGAGAAGCGTTGTTAAGGAACTCGGCAAAATGACCCCGTAACTTAGGGAGAAGGGGTGCCTACTTAGGTAGGCCGCAGAGAATAGGCCCAAGCAACTGTTTAACAAAAACACAGGTCTTTGCTAAACCGAAAGGTGATGTATAAGGGCTGACGCCTGCCCGGTGCTGGAAGGTTAAGGGGAGAGGTTAGACGTAAGTCGAAGCTTTGAACTTAAGCCCCAGTAAACGGCGGCCGTAACTATAACGGTCCTAAGGTAGCGAAATTCCTTGTCAGGTAAGTTCTGACCCGCACGAAAGGCGTAATGATTTGGGCACTGTCTCGACAGCGCACCCGGTGAAATTGTAGTACCAGTGAAGATGCTGGTTACCCGCGACAGGACGGAAAGACCCCGTGGAGCTTTACTGTAGCTTGATACTGAGGTTGGGTATTACATGTACAGGATAGGAGGGAGACTGAGAAATCTGGACGCCAGTCTAGGTGGAGTCGCCGGTGGGATACCTCTCTTGTAATACTTAACTTCTAACCATGGCCCGTTACCCGGGTCTGGGACAATGTCAGGTGGACAGTTTGACTGGGGCGGTCGCCTCCTAAAGAGTAACGGAGGCGCTCAAAGGTAACCTCAGAATGGTCGGAAACCATTCGAAGAGTGCAAAGGCATAAGGTTGCTTGACTGCGACACCGACGGGTGGAGCAGGTACGAAAGTAGGACTTAGTGATCCGGTGGTATGAAAGTGGGATTGCCATCGCTCAACGGATAAAAGCTACCCCGGGGATAACAGGCTTATCTCCCCCAAGAGTTCACATCGACGGGGAGGTTTGGCACCTCGATGTCGGCTCATCGCATCCTGGAGCTGAAGCAGGTTCCAAGGGTTGGGCTGTTCGCCCATTAAAGCGGTACGCGAGCTGGGTTCAGAACGTCGTGAGACAGTTCGGTCCCTATCCGTCGTGGGCGCAGGAAATTTGAGTGGAGCTGTCCTTAGTACGAGAGGACCGGGATGGACGGACCACTGGTGCATCTGTTGTCTTACCAAAGGCATAGCAGAGTAGCCAAGTCTGGATCTGATAAACGCTGAAGGCATCTAAGCGTGAAGCAGACCACAAGATAAGATTTCCCATCCGAAAGGAGTAAGACCCCTTAGAGACTATGAGGTAGATAGGTTGGAGCTGTAAGTGTAGTAATACATTGAGGTGACCAATACTAACGGTTCGAGGGTTTGACCTAGATAAAACGGTTAAATAGTTGTAGTATTTGTTTTTGAGAGTATGAGAAGAGAGCACCCGAAAGGGTGTTTTTTTTGTAAAAAACTATGATTTCTTGTAAATGGGCTTTATGTCAATAGTTAAGTATCCCAAGTTATATGAGCAAGAGAAAAGTATCAAGAAACACGTTTTTACTATAGTGCCTACACCAGCAGTGGCTTTGAGCGTAGGGCAAGTGAATGTATTAGCTGCAGATAAAAATCAAGTAAGTGGTAGAGAAGCCGATAAAGCCACAAACTTAACAATCTCTCATTTAGTCCAAACACAACTATGGCAAGAGGAATGTTTGTAACAGTTCTTGGGAGATTAGCAGGTATAGATGTAAGTGGTTGTATAGACAGCAACTTTAGTGATGTAAAATCAGATGCTTACTACATGGGATATGTTGAATGGCAAATGAAAATAAATTTGTAAACGGTACAGGTAATGGTAAGTTTGAACCAAATCAAGGTATCGGCCGTGAACAAATGGCAGTTATTTAAAATAATTATGTAAAAGCATTTAATTTAGAATGCCTAAAAATCAAGCAGAAAATAACTTCTCAGATAACAATAAAATCAGTGCTTGGGCAAAAGAAGCTGTTAAAAGAGCACAAATGCCTGGTGCAATGGGCGGTAAAAACGGTAACAAATTTGAACCAAAATCAGTTGTATCATGTGCCGAAGGTACTAAAGTAACTAAACGTTTTATTGAATTAGTAAATGAGGCTGTTTTTTAGTGAATCTAGTCCGGATTACTTCTTTACTGTAAAACAACTATAGTTTAAGATATAAAATGAAAAACTTTGTATAACAAAGAGTGAATGATGGAGCAGTAAGGAGATAAATAAAATGAGAATATCTGTAATAAAGTCAGCAAATGAAGTAGCCATTGGCTCTTTGCAGATTACCAATAAAAAGTTAGCTAAATTGATGATACGAATGAATGATATGAAAAATAATTTAAGGAAGAGAAGACATACACATTGGGTAAAGGTAAGTTTTGAGGGGATGGGAAGCGTTGAATTAGGTGATGAACCTATATGCATAGGTGATTATGATGAATATCCTTTGGCACCAGAGATAAAAGTTATTATTCCTATTGAAGAGTTAGAAAAGACTCATAAACAGTATGTCTGTAGTACTTTAAATACACCGATTCTTTTGCAAAATAAGACACTAACTAATAATGAAGAAATTATCATTATATATAAAGAAATTTTATCTGATAAAGGTAGTAATAGTGCTGTAAATGAAATGCTTTTAAATGCAATGAAAAAATGTCTATTTGAATATCAAATGAAAGTCTATAGTGATTATTGCAATGAACCAATGGACAGACAAATATTTGATAAACGTATACAACAAATTTTAAATATTTTACCTGACTTAGAGTTATTAATGGCTAACCAGAGTGGAAGTCAGCAAATTGAAAAGGAGCCTATTCCAGGTAATGAGATGTACTGTGATGAAAAAATGCCTGAGTCAAATGTGCTGGAGCAAGGGGAGGATATACCATTAAATCATTTAACTAATACGATTTCATACATTGATATACATCAAGATAAAAAATCTATTGTAGACAAGAATGATACATTAAATAAAATAATTCAGGAAACACATGAAGATGTCAAGTGGGTAAAGATTGATTTGAGAGGAAAAAATAATAAATAACTGTACACGGTATAATAAGCAACTTAGTTTCAAAAGAAGCAGGCAACATGCAAACAGAACAAAAAGCAAGTTAAAAGGCATCTGAAAAGGTGTCTTTTTTGCATACTACCATTTATGAGATTAATGTGTTCAGTTTTAAGGATATTTTAAAGGTTTTTTGGGATTGAGATAAAATGGTAAAAAATTTAAAATAAAATCAATAAATAATATTTTAGGGGGGAAGTAATATGAAGAAATTTGCGGTGCTAGTTACAAGTATTATGATGGCTGTTTCAATGGTAGGATGTGGTGGAACTACCAGTACACCAACCACAAGTAGTGAACCTGAACAGAAAGCTACAACAGAAGCTACACAACAGGAACAAACGGATCCAGAAACGAAGGACTTGGTTATTTATTGCCCACATCCACTTGAATTTATTGAACCGTTAGTAAGTGAATTTGAAACACAAACAGGTATTTCTGTGGAAGTAGTAGCTGCTGGTACTGGAGAACTTCTAAAGAGAGTTGAATCTGAACAAGGTAATCCCCTTGGAGATATTTTCTGGGGTGGTTCACTTTCTACAATGAAGCCTCAACAAGACTTATTTGAAAACTATCAATCCATTAATGAAGAATATGTTTATGATAATATGAAGAATGTTGAAGGACCATTAACTCGTTTTACTAATATCCCTAGCGTTATTATGGTAAATACAGATCTTATAGGTGATATTAAAATAGAAGGATATGAAGATTTATTAAATCCTGAGTTAAAGGGGAAAATTGCTCATTGTGATCCGTCTAAATCTTCATCTTCTTATGAACATTTAATTAATATGCTTTATGCAATGGGAAATGGTAATCCTGAAGATGGGTGGGATTACGTAGAGAAATTATGTGAAAACTTAGATGGCAAATTGCTAAGTGGTTCTTCAGCAGTATATAAGGGTGTAGCTGATGGAGAATATACAGTAGGGCTTACATTTGAGGAAGGTGGAGCTAAATATGTAGCTGACGGTGCACCTGTTAAGCTCGTTTATATGAAAGAGGGCGTTATTTCTAAACCAGATGGCGTTTATATTATTAAGGATGCTAAAAATATGGCAAATGCTAAGAAATTCATTGATTTTGTAACAGGTAAAGATGCACAAACCATTATAATTGAGCAACTTAATCGCCGTTCTGTAAGAAAAGATGTACCAGCACCAGCAGGGCTTGAAAAATTGGAAAATATTAATTTAATTTATGATGATGAAGAACTTGTAGTAGAGAAAAAACAAGAGTGGTTAGATAAATTTAAAGATATTTTTACAAGTGCTCAATAGTTCTAGTAGACAAGGTTAAATTATGGCCCACATTGGGATATCCTATGTGGGCTTTATTACAACTAAATATAAACGAGGAGGGGATACAATGAGTGTTTCAATCAGTGCCCAAGAGGTAGTAAAAAAATATGGAGATGTGACAGTTATCCCGAATTTATCTATTAAAATTAAAAATGGCGAATTTTTTACATTACTAGGTCCATCAGGCTGTGGAAAGACAACGTTACTTCGGATGATAGCTGGTTTTAATAGTATAGAAGGTGGCGTTATTAAGTTTGGAGAGGAAGTTATTAATGATATTCCTGCACATAAACGAAATATTGGTATGGTATTTCAGAACTATGCAATATTTCCGCATCTTACAGTAAGACAGAATGTAGAATATGGATTGAAATTGAGAAGATTAAATAAACTAGAGATGAAGGAAAAAGTAGATAAAATTTTAAAGGTAGTAAAGATAGAGGAATATCAAGATCGTTTACCAGAAAGGCTTTCAGGTGGACAACAACAACGTGTGGCATTGGCACGTGCTATAGTTATTCATCCTAGTGTGCTATTAATGGATGAGCCCCTGTCTAATTTAGATGCGAAGTTAAGAGTGGAAATGCGAGGTGCTATACGTGATGTACAAAAGGAGGTAGGCATTACAACCGTTTATGTAACCCACGATCAAGAAGAAGCTTTAGCGGTTTCTGATAGAATTGCAGTTATGAAAGAAGGAGTGATTCAACAAGTAGGTGAACCATATAAAATATATACCAGGCCAACTAATATTTTTGTAGCTACTTTTATAGGACATTCTAATTTATTTAAGGGTGTATTAACAGCAACTAATGAAGGTGTTTTTGTGAAGTTTAGAAATGGGTATGAGATGAAGATGGATACCTTGGTTGAAGAAACTAGAGATAAAGCTAATGTAATTATTGCAGTGCGTCCAGAAGAGTTTGCTATTGCTGATAAAGGTATTAGTGCAACTATTAAGAGTAAAACCTTTTTAGGTAAATATGTAAATTATGAATTAGCATTTGAGGAGGATATGATTGTACCAGGACAGCCTTCTATTGAGTATTCACAAGACATAGGGCATGCTGAGAGAACTTATGAAGTGGGTGAAACCATTACTCTAGCTCCTAATAAGTCTAAAATTAATATTTTTACAGACGATGGCAGTCAAAGTCTAATTAAGGATGTGAGTGCATATGAATAAAGCAAAAATCAGATGGGATTTCTGGAGCACGATGACACTAGTCATTATGGCGATATTTGCATTGTTTTTGATCTATCCACTCTTTTCATTATTTATAAGTGGCTTTCAAGATGCTGAGACCGGTGCTTTTACTTTAAGTAATTTTGCTAAATTCTTTGAGAAAAAGTATTATTATCAGTCTATGATTAACAGCTTTAAGGTAACAGTTAGCGTAACATTTTTAGCCATATTAATTGGTGCACCTACTGCTTACTTTATGACTTGCTATAAGATTAAAGGTAAAGGATTAATAGAGGTATTGGTTATTATCTCTATGCTATCACCCCCATTTATTGGCGCTTACTCATGGATTTTATTAGGTGGTAGAAGTGGTGTGATTACTAAGTTTTTTCTTAACACATTTGGTATTGAACTACCCTCGGTTTATGGGTTTGGAGGAATTTTACTGGTATTTACCCTGAAATTATATCCTTTTATTTACCTTTACGTGTCTGGTGCACTAAAAAAAATAGATGTTTCTTTAAGTGAAGCAGCAGAAAGTCTTGGTTGTAATTCTGTTAAAAAAGTTATTACCATTATCATTCCACTGATTTTACCAACCGTATTAGCAGGTGCCCTTTTAGTTTTTATGAATGCTTTAGCAGACTTCGGAACACCTATGTTAATTGGAGAAGGGTTTAGTGTTATGCCAGTCATTATTTACTCGGAGTTTATTAGTGAAGTAGGTGGGCAAGCAAATTTTGCAGCAGCAATGGCATCCATTATGGTATTGATTACAGCATTACTTTTTATGGCTCAGAAATATGTGGTTAATAAAAAATCATTCACAATGAGTTCATTACGTCCTATTCAGCCCAAAGAGGCTAAGGGGATAAGTGGTTTCTTAATGCATGCATTTATTTATATTTTAGTATTCTTATCTATTATTCCTCAGCTTACAGTTATCTATACATCTTTCTTAAAAACAAAAGGCTCTATGTTTGCTTCAGGTTTTTCTTTAGACAGTTATCGATCAGTCTTAAAGAATGCTGGAAAAGCAATTGCTAATAGTTATATTTATGGTATTATTGCCATTATCATTATCATCTTATTAGGTATGTTTATTGCTTATCTATCTACACGTAGGAAGAATATTTTTACGAGTATTATTGATACAGTAACAATGTTCCCTTACATTGTTCCAGGTTCTGTACTGGGTATTACTTTATTACTAGCTTTTAATAAAAGGCCATTGTTATTAAGTGGAACAGTTATTATCATGCTTGTGGCTTTTGTTATTAGAAGGTTGCCGTATACACTACGTTCTAGTGCAGCTATTTTATATCAAATTAGTCCAAGTATGGAAGAAGCATCTATTAGTTTAGGTTATTCTCCTGTTCGCACTTTCTTTAAGATAACAGCAGTCATGATGCTTCCAGGTGTTTTAGCAGGTGCAATTCTGAGCTGGATTACAGTTATTAATGAGTTAAGCGCATCCATTATTCTCTATACAGGTAATACAAGAACCATGTCAGTAGCAATTTATACGGAGGTTATTAGGGCGAGTTATGGTACCGCAGCAGCTCTATCAACCATACTAACTGTAACAACTGTTATTTCACTTCTCATTTTCTTTAAATTATCAGGAAGTAAAGATGTTAATATTTAATACATGACATATTATGATGAAAAATGTATAATAAAATAAAATATTAAAAAATGTTTGTTTGAGTCGAAAACTTATGTAAAGAAATGAGGTGAGGGCATGAAACAACAAAGACCACGATATTTTAAGGAAGCTATTTATCGTATATTTGTTGTTTATGCCCTTATTCCTATTGCAGTAATTGCCTTAATTACTTATGGTGTGGTATTTGCTATTTGGCATCATACCATCATTTTTCAGACAGAAGATAAGAATACGCGAATGCAAGAGAAATTAGAATGGGTTGTTAATGATTTTATAAGTAAAGCAGTTGAGCTTACGGAGAATACCCGCTTTTATCAAAAACTTAAGGACCCCAAGTATAAAAGTGATGCTTATCAAGAACTATACCATATTACTAATAGTATAGAAGAAGAAGTGGATTTTTATGTTTTAGATAAAAACTTTCAAATGCTAGCAGGGAGCACTAGAGAAATACCTGCGTTTATCCCAAAGGATAGCCAGATATCTTGGGGGATTACTAAAAGAATGAACGCTTATCCTAGGCAGGCAATTTTAGAGTGTAATAAAATCTATAAAGATAATTTAAGCCGTACAAAGCTTCTCATAGGAAAGGCAATTGTAGAAGATCATATTATTAAGGGATATTTGATATTTGTATTATATGGAGATGAATTTGTAAAAACATCAGGGACGTCTATTACCCACATTATGGTGACGGATGAATATGATAAATTGTTTTTAGCTAGTTGTTCAGGTTTTACTAATTCTTTAGATAAGATAAAAGATGAATTTAAAACAGAAAATAGCTATATTACCATAGAGGGAGAGAGATATTATAAACAAGCAAGTAGCATTATCCAAGGAGAATTAAACATTTATACATTTACGGCCATCGGAAACTTATATAATGTTTTTATTTGGGCAGGCATCTTTTTTACTGGTATTTTAGCTTTTTTAAGTATCGTGATGTTAAAAGTAGCAAAAAAAATCACTAAAGAAAAAACTAAGATTATTGACAAAGTGGTAGAGGCATTTCAAGAAGTACAGGCAGGTAATTTAGATGTAACTTTACATATTAAGTCCTATGATGAATTTGAAATAATAGGTGAATCATATAATTTGATGCTGGCTAGTATTAAGGACCTTATTGTCAGTAATGAAGAAAAAATTAGGCAAACAAGCATTGCAGAAATTAAGCAACTAGAATCTCAGTTTAATCCTCATTTCTTATTTAATACCCTTGAGCATATTCGATATATGACAAAACTAGAACCAGAAGCTGTAAACAAAATGATTGTTAGCTTATCTTCTATATTAAGGTATAGCATTAACAACACTATTTTAGATGTAACAATCGCTGAAGACTTAGAATATACGAAGAGCTATTTACTGATTCAAAAATATCGTTTCCATGAAAGGTTTAACTACACCGTTTATATGGAAAGAGGAACGGAAGACTGTATTATCCCTAAACTTATTTTTCAACCTATTATAGAAAATGCAATTAAATATGGTTTTGGAGATAAGGAGAAACTGATGGTTAGGATGAAAATAAGTTTTTTGGCGGATGATTTGGTAATTGTTATTTATGATGATGGCGTAGGCATGCAATTAGAAGTGTTGCAGGAGTTACAAGAGCTACTCAAAAAGGAGAGTAATCCATCCATTCATATTGGGATATACAATGTACACAGACGCATACAATTAATGTATGGTAAGGCTTACGGTATAGATATAAAAAGTGAAGTAGGCCAAGGTACGGTTGTAAAAATAATATTACCAATCAATAAAAGGAGGGAGCGGGATGCTGAAGGTTTTAATTGTGGAAGATGAGGATATGATTAGGAAAGGCCTTATACATACTTTAGATTGGACAAGTATGGGGTGCATCATTGTGGGTGAGGCTAGGAATGGGCAGGAGGGATTAGAAAAAATACAAGAACTTAGACCAGATATTGTTTTTACAGATATCATTATGCCTAAAATGACGGGGATTCAAATGTTAGAGGCAGCTAAAAGCATAGGAGACTTTAAGAGTATTATTCTGACCAGCTATTCGGAGTTTGAATATGCCCAGAAGGCAATAAACCTCAAAGTATATGGATACTTATTGAAGCCAGTAGATGAAGAGGCATTAAAGAATATTGTTGAAAAAATGCGAAGAGAAATATACGAGCAACGTACCTATAGTAATTGGTTGGAGAAGACAAAAGATAAAAGTGAGATACAACTGAGTAATCTTGAAATTTATATCGAGCGCCAAGAGGCAAGTAATCCTTATGTGGAGAAAACCTTAAGTATCATCAAAACAAATTATAATCATAAGTTAACCATAGAAGGCATAGCTGAAGAACTAGGAGTTAGTAGTAGCTATTTAAGTCGAAAGCTTAAAGAAGAAACTTCTCAGACGTTTTTAGAAATATTACATAAGTGTAGACTACAAAAAGCTATAGAACTGCTTAATGAAGGAACACATAAAGTATATGAAATATCTGATATGACGGGGTTTAATGAGTATAAGCATTTTTGTCAGGTGTTTAAAAAGTATACAGGCATTGCACCTACTGAGTTTGTAAAGGGTGAAGGATTGCTCATTCAAAAACCAGTGAAATAATATGGTTTTATTCTTAAATTAAAGAAATTTATGCATAAAAATAGCTCTAAAATAGTTGACAATTGTCAAGTATCACATGATAACAAAATGCTTATTGCTGAGGGTAATGTAAATAATGAACTTTGCAAACAAAATAGTAATCATAAAACCAGTCGATTCATTAAGCTTTGTAAGAAGTAAATGAGTACAGCTTCAAAACGCGATGCCTAGGTTAAAGTTATTATGTACAAGTAAATGAGCATAAAGCTCAAGCCAAAACAACTAAGCTTATTATCAAATTTCATATGAGAGTTTGATCTTGGCTCAGGATGAACGTTAGCTTCGTGCTTAGCACATGCAAGTCGAACTAACTGAGAGAGCTTGCTCTCCAAGATTAGTGCCCAACGGGTGAGTAACGCGTGGATAACCTGTCCTATGCAGGGGATAACGTTTGGAAACAAACGCTAATGCCGTATAAACTATGGGTAGTTGCATGACTACTTATAGCAAAGCTTAGAGATTCTTAATGCCTATGGTAGCAGGTTAAATGGTTGTAGTATTTCTTCTTGATTAGTGCGTAATTTGCACTAATACATGATAAGCACGAACTTTGTGCTTATATTTGAGAGGTGAGAAGAGAGCACCCGAAAGGGTGTTTTTTTGCGTTTAAAATTAAATTAACAAATTTAATGCCATACAAGCAATGTTGAAATATATTAAAAGATGTATACAAATCTATGATTTAAATTGACATTAATTAAAAAGTATACTAGGCTATTTGCATAAATAACAGAAAATTTTTAAAATAGGGATGAGATAATGTTTAGTTCTTGATAATGTGTGTCTGTAGTAAAATGTGAGTATATGAGAAAAGAAAGGCACCCGAAAAGGTGCTTTTTGTTGTATAGCTTTTAGTTATCATACTATTCAGCATAGGGATTGGTAATATGAATTGATATTATATATGATTTGTTGTACAAATTATAAAAGTAGGAATATGATAAGTCGAGAATATAAGAAGAATTTAACAAATCAAAAATAAAGTATAGAGAGGAAAGAATATATGTTAACACATTGTGGTACAGAGATAATAAATACTGAACGTTTGACATTAAGAAGATTTACATATGAAGACAGTGAGGCAATGCAGAAGAATTGGGTAAGTGACCCGAAAGTACAAGGTATGTATGGAGAGCCTGTTTATGAAACAAAGGAGGAGATTACTGGACTTCTAAAGAAATATATAGAAGCTTATGAAAAACAGGATATTTATCGCTGGGCGATTATTCTTAAAGAGAGCAAAGAATGTATTGGTCAAATAGCCTTTTTTATGGTGAATAGTCAAAATCATTTTGCTGAGACTGAGTACTGTATAGGAAGACAGTTTCAAAAAAGAGGATTAGCAACTGAAGCTACTCAGGCTGTTATTGACTACGGCTTCGAGAAAATTAATCTACATAAGGTGCAAATTTGTCATCGACAAGGAAATGAAGCTTCTGAAAGAGTGATTAAGAAATGTGGATTTAGATATGAGGGAGCCTTACGGGACTTCTTCTTTATAGAGGGACACTACAAAGATAGACTCTATTATTCTATTTTGAAGCATGAAAGTAAGGATAGAGTGAGTGATATATAAAGTGTATTAAAAATGTGAGTAGCATTTTAATGCCATTGGTTATTACTAGTTTAGAGTGTATAGGAACCACTAGTTGTGCTATGGAATTATGTAATAAGAAGTGTACTTATTAAAAATAAGCTTACTGGAAAGGGAGGATTCCTTCAGTAAGCTTATTTTATTATATATTACGATAGGGGGAATTGAGAAGCTTATTTTACAATTTCAATGGTTTTACTACTTGGAATCCATAGGACATTAGCGCCAAGATTTTCAGAAACATATCTAAGAGGAACTAAAGTTCTACCGTTTTCAAGTATTGCTTCTGGGTTAGAAGAGGTTTGACCTTTGCCCATATTTAAGATTACTTTTTGATTGTCAAGTAATAAGGTTATTTCTTTATTTACTGCATTCCATTTAACGTCTGCACCAAGTTGTTCTGCTACAAAACGGAGAGGTACCATAGTTGTACCATTTACAATTTTAGGAGCAGTATCACTGGTAATACTAGTAGACTGGTTAGAGTTTATTGTAGTTTTGCCAATTATTAAGTTTAACTTAATAAGGTTTTTCTTTTCAATAACAATATAAGTACCTGGCTCAGTAACATATCCGGTAAGAGTATGATTATTTAACTGGTAGTCTCCACCTAGTTGAGTGAATGTGAAAGTACCATCAGTATTCTCACTAACTCTTGCTAAAGTCAAGTGAGAAGAATCAGTAATGGTTGCATTCTCTAAATCGACACTAAGGAGTAATGGTTCGGTAAATGTTGAAAGGCTACTATGTCCTTTAATATTTATAACACTCGTGTTAGCTGAAGTACCAACTATAGACAAGTTATTATCTTTTGCTAATTGATTTTTGATTGAGGTAAATAATGTATCTGATACTGGTAGCATAGATACTTCTAATGAAGATAAAATCTTATTAGCATTAGAGAGATTAGTATTGATAAAGGCAGGTGTTATTGTTGCTGTTACTTTTCCAGATTTCAATACTAAAGCCCTCTCTTGAGTAGATAACTGTTCAATTGAATTTTGACTAATAGTAATAGGAGTAGTGCCAATAGATAATTCAAGTGCTGTATTGTCGGATAAAGCAGACGCGATGATTTGGTCAGGAGTTTTGTTAACGGATGTAGTTGAGGTAGAAGTCGAGCTTGACCCAGTACCAGACCCAGACCCAGAACCTGAATCATTTGTAGTATTAGGTTTGATTAATTGTAAAACACCATAGCCAGCTGTACTTGACCAACCATTGCCAGTTAAATCATTCCAGTTAGATACATTATCTCTCTTGCCATTCCCATCTGCATCATCATTAATTTGAAAATCAAACCCAATAACTTGATTCTTAGTGAAGGCAGCAATGCGAGAAGGAAGAGCAGCTTCCACAATATAACCACCATCAATAATTTGGGTTGCTGTAATAAAGCTGTCTGCATCAGAAGCACCGTTGATAGAACGTTCATTATCGAAGTTGACACGGTATTGAATGTCTCCTAATTCATAAGAAGTGGATTTGGCATTATCTTCATCAATAAAGATTTCAACTGAATCCTGTTCGTAGGTATTGGCACTTGCTTTACTTAATAAGCTGTCTTTAACTTCCATTAAGATATAAACGTAATTCTCATCCCAAAGAGCCTTGGCAGTAGCAGTAGCGCCAGAGGTGCCGACAGAGAAGGTATCAACATTGATGGTTTCAGCTTTGCTCCAAAGTTCATCAATTTTTCCATCAATAATAGGTGTGCCTTTGATGGCAGAAGCGAAATGAGGAGCCTTAGTAGGTAATAGTTTTCCAAAATTAGATTTATTTGGTGTAGAGGTACCATCATAAGCTAGATTGTTCCAAGTAGCTTTTTCGTCTCCAACTTGGACAAAGAGATCAAAGCTTAAAGTATCACTCTCAGAAACTGCCTCTGATAAAGGAATCTGAATCACGGTATTATCAGTAAGGTTAGCTGAAATGCTATTGTCGTCAACGAATACTTTTACAGTGCCAGATTTACCTTTTTCAGCAGGAATGACATTAACATAAATATTATTTGCATCCCAAGCCACCTTATAGGAAGCAATTTGAGTACCACTAGTTGTTTCTAAAGCAGTACCTTTTTGAATTAGAAAAGCATGAGTATAATCCTTGCTGCCTAGGCTATAAGCTTTTACTTCTTGAGCAAGAACAGGAAGTTTGCTTGAATCTGTGATTGCCCAGAATGAAGGTTTAGCTTGATAGTCAGCATCAAAAAGAAGAGGGAGTCTTTCACTTCTCCAAGATTCATCATCTTTTACACCCCACACAACACAGGAAGTGATATTTGCAGCACCTTCAGAATCTAGTTTTTTCATAATATCAAGGAATCCTTTATAGCGATAAGCTTGTTTAATTAATCCTTCTTCAGAAGTATCATCTTGAGTGATATCTAATTCGGTAATTTGAATTTCAATATTATCACCAATTGAAGCATATTTAAGCAGTGCATTTTCAAATTGGGAGGTACTTGGTGAAGACATATTGTAATGTCCCTGCATACCAACAACATCTAAGAGGCCTTTATCGTAAAGATCCTTACAAATGCTATATATAATTTCAGTTTTTTTAGAATCACACTCATTATAGTCATTATATGCAAGTTTTACATTTGGCATATATTGGTCAGCTGCAGCCCTTGCATAAGTAAAAGCATCTTCAATGAATTCAGCACCAATGGTTGTCATCCACATAGAGTTATTAGCGTTTTCATCATTATCATCATCACCAGAAGTAGTAGCTACTGTGGCAGGAGCACGTAAACCATCTGGGCGGTCTGGGTTGACAGCTTCATTGACTACATCAATAGCATAAAAATCAACATCAGGATATTCTTCTGATAATAATTTGAAATAAGCATTAGTATAGTTTTCTAACCTTTGTTTCATCACTTCTTTAGAAACAACAAGAGCATCTTTTTCTGTTGAGTAATTCTCTGTAAATAGCCAGTTTGGCGTTTGTGAATGCCATACAAGAACGTGGGCTCTTACAGGAATATGATTATCCCTAGCAAAATCTAAAGTCGCTTTAGCATCGGAACTTAAGGTAACTTGAGGATGTGTTTGATCACCATTAGCATTCATATACGCTATAGTGGCAGCATGGTCTAAAATTGATTCTGGTTTTAAAGCATTTTCATGAGTGATGCTATTAAAGTGTTTGAGTACTAGCTCTTGTTCTAGGTCATTTAAGTTATTAGAAGCAATAGCCGTACCGAATTTAAAATAATCACTATACACTTCTTTCAAAGAAGGAATATCTTTTTGAATTTCTATATCTAGTTCGGGCTCACCTTGCATTGTAATATCATCCGCATAAAAATCAATTGTACTACCATTAACTTGTATGTAAAGAGAAATGTCAGTAAAGTCTTTAGGTAAGGTATATTCACCTTGCAATTTAGTCCACTCACCATTTTTGACATCAGCATTAGTAATCCATTTATACTGAGTGCTAGATTCACTTTCAGCATCATATTGTAATGCTAGAACGAATTGCTCAGTGCCTTCGTCGGCTGCATCATATTTTACCCAAGCTTCAAAGGTGTATTTGCCACCTTTTTTAGCTGAATTTGTTAGATTGACTTGGATACCATTCCAATCCTGTGTACGACCAGATACAAAAGCGCACTGATTGCCGCCATGAGGTGCAGTAGTAGAAACTTCTGCTGTTGCTTCGCCTGAACCTCTGACTGACCAATCACCTAGGCCTGATTCAAAATCCCAAGTAGTAAGGGGAGCATTAGGAACCTCTGGAGAATCAGTAGCAAATGAACCTGTGATTTTAAGCTCATCTACATAAAAACTAAGATCAGCGTTGGCTGCTTCCATATAAACATTAGCTTTGGTTGCAGCTTCTGGTACGGTAACTTCACCTGTTAGCTGGGTCCATTCACCCTTTGATACAGCGGAATTACTAGCGATAGTGATATAACCATTTTCCTCTAGTCCTGTTTCTAAAGTTAAGCTAAGTGATTCGGTATCTGCACCTTCATCATATTTTACATAGACACTAAATGTATAGGTTTCACCCGCTTTAAGTGTATCTTTTAGCTCTTTTGAAACACCATGCCAATTAGAGGTCCTGTTTGTTACATACAAACAATGATTAGTTGAATCAATGGTGAGGCTAGAACTGGTTGTAGTAACCTGCGCATCTCCTCTTGCTATCCAGCCCTCAGTACCTCCATCAAAATTGTAGGTGATAGTGCTTGGCGTTGAACTAGCAAAGAGACAAGGTGTTATTCCAAGCACTGAACTTGCAAGTAAAGTTGAAGTTGTGAGATAAGCTATCCTTTTTTTTAGTAGACTCATATTCATTCTCCTTCTTTGATAAATTTGTTTCAATGAAAAATTGTGCAAGTTGACTCTACACAAATAAAAATAAATAAAATCTTATACATATTTAATCATAGCATTCAGAAAATTAAAGGCATACCAACTAATTAAAGAGAAAATCACTAATAATTATATCAATTTAACTAAATTACTATTAATAATAACTATTTTTCTGCAGGAATGCTAAAAATAGTCATTTAGGTAAAAAAGAATATTTTCTTAATAAAAAAGGAGTAGGAACCAATGGTTCCTACTCCTTAAGTATTTCATGAGAAAAATTAATTTTAAAATCTAAATCCTGCAAGCCTAAGAAATGCTTGGTACAAATGCAAACGCCACCTATTAGAACGGAAGTCCCTTGTAATTTTGAAGGAACAAGATGACAGAAGTTATGCATTCTATTTTTTAAAAGTGCTGAGATTTGTTCAAGCAAAAGTGGAAATTCAGTAGTGAGAGCACAGTTGATGACAATAACATTGGGGTTAAGCACATTTAAAATATTATTAATACCTATAGCCATATATTTAATAAAGCTTTGAATAATTTCGATTGCTATAGGATCTTGTGTACGATAAGCCTCAATTAACATTTCTATACTAGCAGTAGGTAAATGCTTCTTTTCTGTAAAATCTAATAGCAGAGAACGTTCAGAAGTATATTGCTCAAAACATCCTAAGTTACCACAAGGACAAGGTTTTCCATCGACTTCTACAATGGTATGTCCGAATTCACCGGCATTACCATTAAAGCCAGAAAAGAGTTCATGGTTGATAATAAGCCCCAATCCTATTCCTGAATGGATGCTAATACCTACCATATTAGGGTAGTGATAACAAAATGCTTTTTCACTAATAATGGATAAATTAGCTTCATTTTCTAAATAAACAGAAGTAGAAAAGTGCTTTTCTAATAAAGTGGAAAAGTCAATATCACAATATGGACTATATGGAGCAAATGTAATTTGGTTCTGACTAACGACACCATGAATACCAATACAAATCCCCACAATGCCATAAGGAGTAGAGGGAAGTATATCAAGTTGCTCTTGAATAATGGAAATAAGATAGCTTACTATTTCTGAGTCAGATCTATTATTGTTGTAATGATGGATTTGAGCCTGCTCTCCATTTAAGTAGCAGGTCATCAAGGTGAGTTTTTCATACTCTAAATTAATAGAAATACTATGACCACAATACGGATTGAAAGAAAGTAAAATGGGTTTTCTACCTCTTGAAGTATTATCACTACCCAACTCAGTAATAAGATATTTATCTATAAGCTCTTGAACAATAGCTGAAATAGTTGCTTTAGTTAGGCCAAGATTTTTGGATAAGGCGGCACGAGACATAGGACCATTATTTATAAGTTGAGTAAGTATAAGACGCGAATTAATATCACGAATAAGTTCCTGACTACCTATAGGCATAAATTGTCCTCCTAGTTTTATTGATTATATTAGCATAGGTTTAAAAGTATGAAAACCCTAAGAAGTATAGAGAAAATAATGAGATTATTAATTAAAAATACAAGTTATAAAAAATAATATTGCAGCTTCAAGAAATAAGTGTTATATATAAATTATAGTTTATCCACTAAACTAATTATGTTTAAGGAGGAGAAAATGGAAGTTAAGAATATAAATGAACAAGGATTTAAGTGTGTTGTTGTATTACCTAAAGGAACTAACACAGTTATTGAAAAAGAATACAATATCAAAGAAGATCGCTTGTTATTTGCACGTAATAAATGGCTTATAGCTCATTCTGAGGCAGGATTAGAAAAAGAAGGTGCTTTTGTTGGGCTAAAAGGTAAAAATATTATATTATGATTACTTTTTAAACTACTTTTAAAAACAATAAAAATATCAGGAGGAATTAATAGCATGATGAAGAATCTACCAGAAGTAAAATTAGGTATTATTGCAGTAAGCAGAGATTGTTTTCCTATGTCTTTATCCGAAAATAGAAGGAAAGCAGTGGTAGCAGCATATAAAGGAGAAATTTATGAATGCCCTACCGTGGTCGAGACAGAAAAAGATATGGAAAAAGCATTAACAGAAGTAAAGGCAGCAGGATGTGATGGTTTAGTAGTCTACCTGGGAAATTTTGGCCCAGAAACAGAGGAAACATTAATTGCGAAGTATTTTGATGGACCTGTTATGTATGTGGCTGCAGCAGAAGAAACCGGCAAAGATTTAGTGCAAGGTCGTGGAGATGCTTTCTGTGGTATGCTAAATGCAAGCTACAATTTAAAACTTCGCAATCTTAAAGCCTACATACCAGAATATCCAGTTGGTACAGCAAGTGAAGTAGCAGAGATGATAGCTGAATTTGTACCAATTGCCAGAGCTATTGTGGGACTTAATAACTTAAAGGTAATCTCTTTTGGACCTAGGCCACAAAATTTCTTGGCTTGTAATGCACCTATCAAACAACTTTATAACTTAGGGATTGAGATTGAAGAAAACTCAGAACTTGACCTATTTGAAGCATTTAAAAAACATGACGGAGACCCACGTATTGCAGAAGTTGCTAAGGATATGGCAGCAGAATTAGGGGATGGCAATTTAAAACCTGAAATTTTACCTAAGCTAGCTCAATATGAATTAACATTATTAGATTGGATTGAAGAACATAAGGGGATTAGAAAATATGTAGCTATTGCGGGCAAATGTTGGCCAGCATTCCAAACACAATTTGGATTTGTACCATGCTATGTGAATAGTCGTTTAACAGGTATGGGAATCCCAGTGTCCTGTGAAGTAGACATTTATGGAGCAGTAAGTGAATTTATTGGAACAGTCATTAGCGAAGATGCAGTAACTTTATTAGATATTAACAATACAGTACCATCTGATATTTACGAAGAGGACATCAAAGGTCGATTTGAATACACACTAAAAGATACATTTATGGGCTTCCATTGTGGAAATACAAGCACTAAGAAACTTTCATTCTGTGCTATGAAATATCAAATGATTATGGCAAGAAGTCTACCAGAAGAAGTAACACAAGGAACACTTGAGGGAGATATTATTCCGGGAGATATTACATTCTTCAGATTACAAAGTACCTCAGATGCAAAGCTAAGAGCTTATATTGCTGAAGGAGAGGTATTACCTGTTGCAACCCGTTCTTTTGGTGCTATTGGTATCTTTGCTATTCCAGAAATGGGAAGATTCTATCGTCATGTTCTCATTGAAAAGAATTATCCTCATCATGGAGCAGTTGCTTTTGGTAAGTTCGGAAAAACGTTATATGAGGTATTTAAATATATCGGAGTAGATATAGATGAAATAGGATATAACCAACCTAAGGGTGTAAGGTATCCTACAGAAAATCCTTTTTGTTAATAGAAAGAGAGAAGAAATTAAGGAAAAAGAATTATTTGATGAAATTCTTTAGTATAAATAAAAAAGGTAGTTGAGAAAGCTACCTTTTTTTATATTAAAAATTCTATAAGTAAAAGTGCCTTGAATTTTTAATATAAAATTGGATGTTTTACATAAAAGGGACTTAGACATAATGCTAAAGATAAAGAATATTATGTTAATTAAATTGAATATAGTTAATGAAAATTGTATAATAGTATATATTTGAAATAAAAAGTTTATTCATTTTTACTAACAAAAGACATAAAGGGGGAGGCAGTTAATGAAATATAGAAATGTTATAAATAATTTAAAGATAAGAAATAAGCTAGCTATCATTTATGTTTTTTGTGTTTTAATACCTGTCATTGTCACAAATTGGGTAGTAATATCTGCTATAAAAAGTAATGCACGTAATCAAGAAGCAATCCGTATGCAAAATGTAATGGATCGTATAAAATACAATATTCAATCAGAAGTAGAGGGATGTATTTCCATAGCCAGTAATTTATGTACAGATAAAGTGATTAATCAATTTTTAGTAAGAGATTATACTTCTAATTTAGAGTATTTTAGTGATTATAAAACAACACTTCAAAATAATGTACTGAGGTATTACTATAACTCCCAAAAGATTAATCAAATTATTTTGTATACGGATAATGCTACTATTATCAATGGGGGAAGCTTTTGGAGGATTGATACTATCTTAGGTACGGAATGGTATAAAGAATTCGTGCATAGCGGAAAGGATATTTATTTAGCAACCTATTATGATGAAAAAAAGAAGTACTTAGGTATACAAAGTGCGCCTCGTACTATTAGCCTTATTCAAAAACTAGATTATTTTGACACAGGAGTAATGGAAAAGTTTGTTAAGATTGATTTGCAGTATACGGCTATTAAAAATGAGATTTTAAATGAAAAAATAGACGGAGATATATACATATGTAATAAAGAGTACGTATTATTTTCTAATCAGATAGCTGAAAATGAAAGGAAGGCATTTTTACCTCAAAGTGAACTGGATATTAATCAAGCTACCTATCAAGATAACTTTAGAGTAGCTTCAGATGAATGGACAATTTATATCATGCCCATGAAGATTGGAATAGGTAAAATGATTAAAGAATCTGAACAGATGGTGTGGTACTTAATTATGATTAATTTACTGTTACCAACTATTATTATTACTCTTATTTCCAAGTCGTTTAGTGGAAGAATAAAATTGATGGAACTTTATTTTGAGAAGGTAAAGCAAGAAGAATTTCAATTAATAGAAGGAAGTGTAGGGGAGGATGAGATTGGGGATCTTATTAAAAGCTACAATGTAATGGTGCTTAAAATAAAGGAACTAATAGAGGTTGTTTTTAAAAAAAATGCAGAAAAACAGGCGTCAGAATTATCTAGAAAAGGTGCTGAATTAAAAGCTTTACAAAGTCAAGTTAATCCACACTTTATGTTTAATACATTAGAAAGTATACGAATGAGAAGTTTGCTAAAAGAAGAAAATGAGACAGCTGATGTAATAGAAGCATTATCTCAAATTCTGAGAAAATCCTTGTCGTGGAATAATGATTATATCTGTATAGAAGAAGAGATAGTTTTCGTTCAGCAATATGCAAACATACAGAAGTATAGATTTGGTGATAAGATATCTTTCAGTTTTTATGTTATGGAAGGATGTGAGAAGATTAAGATTCCAAAGCTAAGTATTTTAACCTTTGTGGAAAATGCATGCATACATGGAATAGAGGGAATATCAAAATCAGGAATAATCTCTGTTGCTATAACAAAGGATGAGGAAAATGTATTTATAGAAATTAGTGATTCTGGATGTGGAATGTCCGAGGAAAAACTCCGACTACTAAGGGAAGTATTAAAAGACCCCAATATAAATAAACTAAGTGAATGTAAGAGTACAGGGATGCTAAATGCGCTTATAAGAATGAATTTGTATTGTGAGAACACGCTTGTATTTGATATAGATAGTGAACTAGGGCAGGGGACAGATATTATGATTCAAATGCCATTAGGGAAAATAGAAATAGAGGGGGAAAAAAGATGATTAATGTATTAATTGTTGATGATGAACCATTTATTCGTCAAGGGCTAAAGATTTTGATTGATTGGGAGGAATATGGATTTAAGATCACAGGAGAAGCAACAAATGGGAAGGAAGCAATAAGCCTTTTAGAAGACAATAATTACGACTTAATCATTACAGATATAAAGATGCCAGAAGTAGATGGAATAGAGTTAGTAGAACATATAAGAAATTATAAATCTAAGGACTTAAAAATTATTATTTTAAGTGGTTATTATGAGTTTGAATATGCTAAACAAGCTATTAGGTATAATGTAGTGGATTATATTTTGAAGCCAATACAAAAAGAAGAATTGATAAGAGTATTATTAGAGTTTAAAGAGGCGTATAACAAAGAAATTAAAAATGCAAAAGATAAGAAATATACTGAACAAATCGCGTTAGAGCGTCATTTAAATGCATTGTGTTCTGGCATATATGGTCAAAGTGATATTTCATATGTAGAAGATAAATTACCATATTGTACTAATCTAAGATATATGAGTATAGAAATCAGCTTGAATGATGAAAAGTTTGAAAGGTTGAGTAAGGATGAAAGAAGAAAAGCACTCAAGGAATTTTGTGAGACGTTAAAATGCTATATCGCACCATATGAAAAGTATGCCTTTTTAGATGTAGACAAGCGTAATGAAATTTATGGTATTGGGTTTATATATACTAGAAATTTTTCTGCTCAAAAAAAGATGAGTGAGAAAGAATATATTGTAGATTTACAAGAGTATATGAAGTCTAATCAAAAGTATAAGTTTAATGTCTATATTGGACAAAAGGTTAACCGTATTGATCAAATTAGTGAGTCTTTTAAGTCAGCTGTCATTGCTAAATCGTTTCAAAACTACAAAAATGATAAAGCCATTGCTTTTTATGATGAGACGTCAGCGGTAAAGTCTAATACCTATGGTATCAAAAAAGAATATATGGATGAGCTCATTCATTATACTGAAGAAAATGAAGTAGATAAAATTGATGAATGTGTAGAAAAAATCTATTTAAATTTCCAGGTACATAATATCAATCCAAAGATTATCAATATAAATATTGATTACTTACTTTGTAGGTTTATTTATTTAGCTAAAGAATTAGACCCAGATGTAGATCAGGAAGAAGTGTTACATTATATTAGTCAATGTGCTTTTGAAGAATCTGCAGTTAGAGGAAGTGCAAAACATTTTAAGGCTTTTGTAAAAGATTTTGCAAATTATTTAGCACAATTAAGACAAACCAATTCACATGGTGTGTTAAAAGAAGTAGAAAGAGAAATAGAAATGCATTATATGCAAAATTTAAGTTTAAAGTCATTGAGCGAAAAATATTATATTAATAGTGCTTACTTAGGACAAATTTTTAAGAAAAACCATGGTATTTCATTCAAAGATTATTTAAATAATTACAGAATAGAAAAAGCGGGGGAACTTCTTATCAGAACTAATGATAAGGTTTGTAATATTGCTCAAATAGTAGGATATAACAATCTAGATTACTTTATTAATAAATTTGTACGCTTAAAAGGAAAAACGCCTTTGCAATATCGTAAACAGTTTTTGAAAAAAACAAAAGAAGACTGTTAATAGTTTGATAAATTAGATTAATACATATTTATATAGTTTTTAAATGTTACATATAAAAGATTGAATAGAATAATAGTAAATAGTATATGAAATGATAACGGGTGAATGAGTTTGCATTTAAATAATGGTTAAAAATACACAACTATATCAGGATATAAAATATAAAAATATATAGTTTGTATATATTTCTTATATAGTTTGTTGGGTTGAGGGGAGCAAGATAAATTGGTAACATTAACTTGTAAAGAAGTAGAGGATATATCAGAAAATAATATTCAGCAGGTAACGACTTGAAAGATGGTATATTTTAAAATTCGAGTGGAGGGATAATATGAAAAAGTTAAAATCTTTTGTAGCACTGCTTGGAGCAATGGGAATGATAGCTTCATTAGGCGTAGGATGCGGCAATGATGGTACAAATCAACCTACCGAGACAGCAAAAGAGGTTACAGCAAGTGCATCTGGTGAGAATACAACGACAGAGGCAAAGGACATTAAAGAATTCTCAATGTACATAGCAATGCCTGGAACAGAAATACCAACCGACAACAGAGTATACAATAAAATTGCTGAAAAAATTGGCGCAAAAGCTAAGATTACTTGGTTAACAGGTCAAACAGCAAAAGAAAGTATCGGAACAATGGTTGCTGGTGGCGACTATACTGACTTCGTTGTAGGCTCAGATGGTACGTCGTTGTTAATTGATGCAGGAGCACTTCTTCCAATTGATGAGTACTGGGATAAATATCCAAACATTAAAAATTATTTATCTGAGAGTGATTGGAACAAGGTAAGATCAGAAGACGGTCATATTTATTTAATTCCTCAGTTTGGTGTAGTTAATGGAAAAGATACTCAAACCTATCACAATGATGAAGCATTCTGGATTCAAATTCGTGTATTAGAGTGGGCAGGATACCCAACAATCAAAACAGTTGATGAGTATTTTGATTTAATTGCAAAATATAAGGAAGCTAATCCAACTATGGAAGGCGGACTAGAAAATATCGGATTTGAAATGATTTGTGATGACTGGCGTTACTACAGCTTGGAAAATCCTCCAATGTTCTTAGCAGGTTATCCAAATGATGGATGCTGTATTGTAGACCCAGAAACCTTAACAGCATACAACTATAATACTACTGATATTGCAAAAAGATATTTTAATAAGTTAAATGAAGAGTACAAGAAGGGTATAATTGACCCAGAATGTTTCACATTAAATTACGATCAATATATTGCTAAGATTTCTACAGGACGTGTATTAGGTTTAGTTGATCAATACTGGAACTTCCAAACTGCAGAACAATCTATTGAAACACAAGGACTTTATGATAACGCTTATGTGCCATTACCACTTGTAATGGACGAGGGCACAGAACCAAAATGGCACAGTGGTTATTCACTTGACGTATCAAATGGTTTAAGTATTACAACTAGCTGTAAAGATCCTGAAGGTGCATTCCAAATGATTGAAGATATGCTTTCACAAGAAATACAAACATTAGTATGGTGGGGCGAAGAAGGTATCGACTACATGGTAGGTGATGATGGGGTATTTTATAGAACAGAAGAACAAAGAGCGAAAGCTTTAGATAAAGAATATCTTATAAATGAATTATGTAACTCAGGTTATTCTTACTTCCCACATTATGTTGGTATGAATTTAGATGGTATTAATGCATATGCACCAAACTACCAACCAGGTGAGTACTATGATGGTCAATCAGAGGCTAAGAAAAAAGTTATGGATGCATATGGATATAAAACATTTGCAGAATTCGTAAATGAAGCTGGAGAAAACTCTGATTGGTACCCAATGTGGTCTTATTCAAACACTTGGACAGCTGATACAGATTACGGTTTAGCTAAAGTAAATATGGATGAAGTAAAACATGAATGGCTACCAAAAGTAATTATGTCAGACGACTTCCAAGGTGCATGGGATCAATATATGTCAGTTCTTGGTGAGAGAGTTGATATGAAAGTCTATGAAGATGCACTCACAGCTGAAGTAAGAAGAAGAGTTGACGTTGCACAAGGTAAATAGAAAAATCAAATGGTAAAAAAATAAGAACAGGGGGGCTCTTTATAGGTGATATTAATTAAGAGTCCCCTTTTTGCTTGCAATAGAGAATATAAACTTATGAGTTGACACTAAAGGAGGAGGAAGTATGAGTAGGCAGGCTCAAGTTCAATTAAATAAAGGGATAGGCAAGCCAAAAGCACAAAAGACAGTAGAAGCGAAACAGAGAATATCTTGGAGTGAAATAAAGAAACAAAAGCAATTGATTCTTTTATCACTACCTTTTTTAATCTATGTTATTATTTTCAACTATGCACCATTAGCTGGGTGGGTTATGGCATTCCAAAATTATAAGCCAGCCAAGGGATTTTTTGATCAAACATGGGTAGGGTTTGCTAAATTTAAACAATTATTCTCAAATGACGTATTTTTAGGGGTTATTAGAAATACGTTAGCTATGAGCTTGATTAATTTAGTATTAGGTTTTGTTTTTTCCATAGGATTTGCCCTTTTATTAAATGAATTAAGAAATGTAAAAGCTAAGAAATTTATACAAACAGTTTCTTACTTACCACACTTTTTGTCTTGGGTTATTGTAGTAGGGCTTGTATTTCAAGTACTTTCAATGGATACAGGTATTCTCAATCAGCTATTACTAAAATTACATATTATAGATAAGCCCATTAACTTTTTATCAGAACCTAAATACTATTGGGGAATTGTAGGTATAACTAATGTATGGAAGGAAACAGGATGGGGTAGTATCATCTACTTGGCTGCAATTACAGCTATTAATCCTGAGCTTTATGAAGCAGCAGCTATTGATGGCGCTGGTCGTTTCAGAAAAATCCTACATGTAACCTTACCAGGTATTAAATCAACAATATTCATCCTTTTAATTATAAACATTGGAAATATCTTAAATGCCGGATTTGATATGCAATATCTATTAACAAATGGTTTAGTTCAAAAGGTTTCTCAAACTATTGATATTTATGTTCTTAGATATGGTATTAGTTTAGCAGATTATTCATTAGCGACAGCAGCGGGTATCTTTAAGAGCGTAGTTAGTATTGTCTTAATTTTCCTAGCTAATAGATTTGCTAAGGCTGCTGGCGAAGAAAGATTATTCTAGAGGAGGAATTGAGATGAGGACGCAATCATTAAAAAAGCAAAAAATAGGAGATAAAGTTTTTGATGTAGTTAATATGATTATTTTAGCATTGTTTACATTAATCATACTTTATCCCATAGTCAATACAATAGCATACTCTTTTAACGATGGAACAGATGCATTAAGAGGTGGCATTTATCTTTTGCCAAGACAATGGTCGTTGCAAAATTATAAGACAGTATTTAATAATGAATTATTACCTACTGCAACTAAAATATCTGTATTAAGAACAGTCATCGCAACAGTATCTCAATTATTTGTTACGTCTTTATTAGCATATATCTTAAGTAGAAAAGAATTTATTTTCAAAAAACAACTCTCATTTATATATGTCTTAACCATGTATGTAAATGGAGGATTAATTCCAACATTCGTTTTATATAAAAATCTTGGATTGACCAATAATTTCTGGGTTTATATTATACCAGGTATGGTAAGCGCTTTTAACATGATTGTTATTAGAACATTTATGAATGGACTACCTGATAGTCTAGTTGAGTCAGCCCAAGTAGATGGAGCAGGACATTTCACAATTTTTATGAAGATTATTTTACCATTGTGTAAGCCAGTACTTGCAACAGTTGCATTATTTATTGCAGTATATCAATGGAACTCATGGTTTGATGCAATGCTTTATAATCGTACATCTAGTAATCTTACAACATTGCAGTATGAGTTAATGAAGCTTCTTTCTTCTGTAATGAATCAAGGAAGTAATGCTGAAGCAATGAAGAATGCAGGTAATACAGTATCTCCATTAACTATGCGTGCAGCAACCACAGTTATAACAGCCCTTCCAATTGTATGTTTATATCCATTCTTACAAAGATATTTTGTAACAGGTTTAACCATCGGAGGAGTAAAAGAATAATGGAATATATTAAAAAAGACAACTATCCTAATTTATTTGAAGCATTAGGCTACGATAAAGAATTAATAGAAGATAGGCTTAATCAAATTATTAATACTATTTTTTATGGCTCAGAGGACGAGAGGCTCTATCATTTGGTAGAAGATGATATGGGATATATCTTGGATACTGGAAATATAGATGTACGTACAGAAGGTATGTCTTATGGAATGATGATCTGTGTACAAAGAAATATGCAAAAAGAATTTAATTGTCTGTGGAAATGGACAAAAACTTATATGTGGCATAGTGAAGGAGACAATAAAGGTTATTTTGCGTGGTCTGTTTCTCCAGGAGGAAAAAGAAATTCTGAAGGTTCAGCTCCAGATGGTGAAGAGTATTTTGCAATGGCCCTATTTTTTGCAGCACATAGATGGGGGGATGGAGTAGGTATATTTAACTACACGAAAGAAGCGCAGAACCTTCTTCATGAATGTGTCCATAAGGGTGAAGATGGGAGAGGAAACCCTATGTGGGAGCCTACCAATAAGCTGATTAAGTTTGTCCCAGAACTTGATTTTACAGATCCATCTTATCATCTACCACATTTTTATGAACTATTTGCTTTATGGGCTAATGAAGAAGATAGAGACTTTTGGAAGGAAGCAGCTAGAGCTAGTAGAGAATTTCTAAAAAAAGCTTGTCATCCTGAAACAGGATTAGCACCTGAATATAGTAATTATGATGGAAGACCAAGATACGAGGAAGGGCATGGATATTATTATAGTGACGCCTATCGTGTAATTGCTAATATTGGGCTTGATTATGCTTGGTTTGGAAAAAGCGAATGGGAAAGTGAATGCGCAGACAAAATTCAAAAATTCTTCTGTGATACAGTGAAAGATAATGCAGAGTGTGTTTATGAAATTGACGGCACAATTATAGATCAGCCTGCTTTACATCCAGTGGCAATTATAGCTACTAATGCCATGGGTTCTTTAGCTACCAAGGGAAAATATAGTGAGTTATGTGTTCAAAGGTTTTGGGAAACGCCACTCCGAACTGGTGACAGAAGGTATTACGATAATTGTTTATATGCATTTGCCTTTCTAGCCTTAAGTGGTAACTATAGAATATGGTAATCAGCTAAATAAGAAGGGCAGTAGATATCAATACTGTCCTTTTTTTATAAATAGAAAATTCAAGGAAAATGAAGGATGAAAGATGAAGAATTGTTAATTTATGAACGTAAAGGAGCAATAGCATGAGAAACTTTTCTAATCCTATTTTGCCAGGATTTTACCCTGACCCATCTATATGTAGGGTTAATGAGGACTATTATCTTGTGACATCAAGTTTTGCTTATTATCCAGGAGTGCCTATTTTTCATAGTAAAGATTTAGTGAATTGGAAACAGATTGGGCATGTGCTTGAAAGAAGTAGTCAATTACATTTAGAAGGAGCCGAGCACTCAGGTGGCATTTATGCGCCAACGCTAAGATATCATGAAGGTATTTTTTATATGATTACAACGAACATATCAGGTGAAGGAAATTTTTATGTTACGGCCACAAGACCGGAAGGACCTTGGTCAGATCCTATTGTGCTAGAAGCAGAAGGAATAGATCCAAGTCTATTTTTTGATGAGGATGGAAGAGTTTATTATGTAGGAACAAGGGAAAAACCAAAAGAAGTTTCCAGGTATTATGGAGATAATGAGATTTGGTTACAGGAATTAGATATAAAACAAGGAAGACTAATAGGCGAAAAGTATGTTTTATGGCAAGGCGCTTTTAATAATGCGGTATGGCCAGAAGGACCTCATCTTTATAAAAAAGATGAATACTATTATTTAATGATAGCAGAAGGTGGAACAGGTCATGAGCATTCTATAACAATAGCTAGAAGTAAACAGATTATAGGACCCTACGAAGGAAATCCTGCAAATCCAATTTTGACACATAGGCACTTAGGTAGGCATTATCCCATTGTTAATGTAGGACATGGAGATTTAGTACAGATTCAGGATGGTACATGGTGGATGGTTTTGCTAGGGTCTAGGCCTTATGGGGGCTATTATAGGAATCTTGGGAGAGAGACCTTTTTGGTAAATGTTATTTGGGAAAATGGATGGCCTATTGTTAACGAGGGAAAAGGCATTGTAGAGGAAATGAGTAAGGCACCAGACTTACCTTGGTTTGAGGTGATGCCCGAAGATGCATGTACTCATTTTATAGGAAGTGAATTAAGTCATAAATGGATTTCTCTTAGAGGACCAAAAGGAGACTTTTGTAGCCTAGGAGCGAGGAAGGGGTATCTTAGAATTAAGTTAAGACCAGAGAGCATAAAAGAATTGGTTCATCCAAGTCTTATATGTTTAAGGCAGCAGCATCAAGATTTTATAGTCAGTACATTATTAGAATTTACTCCGGATACTATAAATGAAGTTGCAGGCCTTGTGCTTATTCAAAATGAAAGATATCACTTTAGATATGAGTATGGTATGCAGCAAAGTGATACGGTTATTAGGCTTATAAAATGTGAAGCAGGAGAAGATAAGTTAATAGCTGAAAGTCAATTTAGTGATTCACCAATATGTATGAAGATAGTAGGGAGAGGGCAAAATTTCAACTTTTATTATGGCAGTGATCCTGAACAGATGTATGAGTTGGTAACAGGTGTGGATGCAAGCATATTAAGTACTGATAAAGCAGGAGGTTTTGTTGGAACTTGTATAGGTATGTATGCAAGTAGTAATGGAAAGATGAGTAAAAATCATGCGGATTTTGGTTGGTTTGAATATAAAGGTAATGATAAGTAAAATTTGATTGTTAGATTTGCTTAAGGTAAGAAATGACGGATTAAAAATAGGGGGAATACAGATGAAGAACTTACACTTAATGGCTAAAAAAAATCTAAATAAAAAGAAAGTAAAAGATAAAAAAACAGTAGAGAAAAGAGGTTCTATTAAGAGGAAATTGATTAGCTCATATATTCTTTGTACAGTAGTTCCATTAGTTGCTGTTAATTTATTTTCAGCCAGTCAATCAAAGGTTACAGTTAGAGATATAACGAGCCAAATGGCCATAGAGATGGTTAAGCAGACAGGGGCCAATACAAGTTATTATACAGAAAGTATAGAAAGTGGTATGACTAGAATTATTATTAATGACTTAAATGCTTCGACTAATAATTTGGTTGGTGAGTACGCCAAAATAGCAATAAAACCTAAGAATAATGCTAATGATTTAGAAAAGCACAATATTATAAAAAGTATAGTAACGCAAATTAACTATAGTGTATCCCTGGATAAGAACATAGAAGATATTGCTTTATTAATGGATGATGGAACAAAGATTTTGTCTGGAATTAAGTTGAAGGAAGAAGATGTAGAGCGTTTTGTAGGTAGAGATACTACCGAAGAAGTGAAGTGGGAGATTATTAATACAAATGGCGCAAAGGAAGTTTTTGCTTACAAAGAAGTTATTAATATAAAGACTGCAAAAAGAGTAGGTCTCTTAGTGGTAAAGGCGAAGTATGACATATTAGAGGAAAAGGTAAATAATATCAATTTATTTGAGGGGTCTAATGTAAGCATTTTAAATGTAGATGGCCAGGTGATTTGCTCCAATGTTGATGAATCTATAAAGGAACAAGTTGTAGCTCACATTGATTTAGAAGCGGAAGAATGGTCTGAAGAAGTAAATGGGAATTTAGTGGCGAGTGCAAAAACTAATAATGGCTGGGTGATAGTAGCTGAGATTCCACAGAAAATGTTAACGAATAGAATTGATAAGGTCGTTAATCTAATATGGCTTATGGTAATCATTATTGGGCTAGTAGCCATTACTATGGGAAGTACTATTTCAAAGGGAATTGTCAATTCAGTAATGCAATTAAAGGGGCTTATGAAAAAAGCAGAAGAAGGAGATTTAACAGTATTCGCTAAGACTAAAGGTAATGATGAGATTTCAGAACTAGGAAATAGCTTTAATCATATGATAGCCAATATACAACAATTGCTAAAGCAAGCGAAGAATACTGTTGAACATAGTGTGGAGGCTGCAGGCATTCTTAAAAGAAGTAGTACTACTTCAATAGAAGGTATTTCGCAACTGACAAGTTCCATTGGTAATATAGCAGAGGGCTCAAATAGCCAAACAGAGGATATTAGTAATAGTGTATCGGTAATGGAACAACTGGCAAGTAGTATTCAAGTAGTCATCGAAAATACAAACGTTTTATTGCAGCATACTCAAGGTACAAGACAAATTATTGAAGATGCAAGCAGTAACATGACATTTCTTAATACAACAGTGACTTCTACTCATGGTGTGTCAGCTGAGATTAGTCAAAGTATTATGGAACTAAGTACATTAACGAAGACTATTGGAGAAATAATGACTTTTTTAGATGATATTAGTGAGCGGACTAATTTACTCGCTTTAAATGCCAGTATTGAAGCAGCAAGAGCCGGAAATGTAGGTAGAGGTTTTGCTGTGGTAGCGGATGAAGTAAGAAATCTGGCGACTCAGTCAAAAGATTCCTCTAATCATGTAAAAGACGCATTAAAGGGAATTGAAGGGAAGGTAGCTCAAACTACTCATTTAGTAGTTAAATCAAATCAATTATTAGAAGAGCAATCTGTAGCTGTAAATAAAACTTATGAGTCTTTAAATCTTATGATTAATGATTTGAAAGAAATAAGTGTAGGCCTAGAGCAAGTAAATTCTAGAATAGAGTTAATGACGCAGTATAAGGATGAGATGATTAAAAAAATGGAGAATATTGCTTGTGTTAACGAAGGAAATGCTGCTGCTGTAGAGGAAGTTAATGCACTAAGTGAGGAGCAACATTCGATAGTAGAGCAGTTTGCAAGTTTAGCTAATGAACTGCTAATAACAATAAGCGGTTTAGAAGAGAGCGTAGCTACCTTCGTTGTATCTAAGAATGAGAGTGAGATGAAATAAATAATGAAATGTGATACAAGTATAACGATATCAAAAAAAGGAAATCGTATCATCAAGTATTTGATGACTAATGATGTAGGAATGAAAGTAGAAGTGCTTAATTTAGGGGCAACATTAACTAAGGTTATCGTACCGGATAAAGAGGAAAAGTTTGAAAATGTTGTGCTGGAATGGCAAGACATTAATGTATATGAGGAAAATCCAGGATACATAGGAGCTACAATAGGCAGAATGGCAGGGCGTATTCATCAAGGAAAAATAACGTTGGATGAAAAAGTTTATTCATTAACCCAAAATGAGAATGGCAATATGCTACATGGAGGACCAGAAGGATTCCATCATAAGTTTTGGGATGGAATGGTACAATGCAAGGATGATGAAATAAGACTTCAATTGTGCTGCAAAAGTAAAGATGGGGAAGAAGGCTTTCCTGGAAATGTAGAGGTGAAAGTAACCTATATACTAAATAATGATAATGAACTTTCCATACAAGACGAAGCAGTGACAGATCAATTAACCATAGTTAACCTCACAAATCATGCTTATTTTAATTTGTCTGGAAATGGGAAACGTTCAATATTGGAACAAGAAGTGTGGATAGATAGTGATAGTATATTTGAATTAGATAACGAATCTATTCCAACAGGTGAATTTTTATCTGTAGATGAGGAATATTCATTTGACTTTAGAAAGGCAAAGCCAATAGGTAGGGATATTCATAATGATTCAGTGCAGCTTAGATATGGAAAAGGCTATGATCATCTATGGTTATTGAATCAAGGAGAAGGGAAAGTAGTAGAGTTATATGACCCTATTTCAGAAAGGTGTATGGAAATAACAACAACAGAACCTTGCGTTGTAATGTATACCATGAATAATCCCCCTAATGAAAAATTGAAAATAGCAGAGCAAGCCATAAGGTATGGTGTATGTTTTGAAACACAAAAATGTGCTATTGGATATGAGGAAGTTTTTAAGGAGCCATGTATACTTAGACCTGATAGTATTTATCAATCAGAGACTCAGTATAAATTTACAGTACGTGAGAAACGAAAATAGGTCGGGTAGAAAATAAAGCAAATTGATAGAGGATTTAGGGGGATGAATAAAGTGGCTAATAGCAACGAATTGAGATTACCTAAATTAATTGGCGATGGAATGATTTTACAAAGAGAACAGCCTAATAAAATTTGGGGATATATTGGCGAAGGAAAGAAAGTAACTGTTAAGTTTGTCAATACTATTTATGAGACAGAAGGAAATAGAGAAGGAAAGTGGGAAGTATGTTTGAAGCCATTACCAGATGGTGGGCCTTATAACATGGAGATTAAAGCAGATAAGACGATTATTATACAGAATATCCTAATGGGTGATTTATGGATTTGTGGAGGTCAATCCAATATGGAATTGCCAGTAAGTAGGGTGATGGAACGCTATAGAGATGAAATTAATAGTTATGTAAATCCATTAATTAGAATGTTTAAAGTTCCCATGGCATATGATTTCGAGGCCCCACAAGAGGAACTCATTGAGGGTTATTGGCAACCTTTAACGAAAAGAAATGTACAGGATTTTACGGCTACTGGCTACTTTTTTGCGAAAAAGCTGTTTGAAAAATATCAAGTCCCAATAGGTTTAATACACACTGCTGTTGGAGGAACACCCGCAGAAGCGTGGATTAGTGAAGAAGGACTTAAGGCAATGCCGGAATATATAGAGCAGATAGCTAAGTACAAGAATAAAGATTATATAAGACAAGTACTAGAGAAGGATGAGGAAAGAATTAACCAATGGCTTCAAAGGCTTGATAATCTTGACAGAGGTATGAGTAGTAAAGAATCTCGATGGTTTGAAGTTGATTATGAAGATAAGGATTGGGCAACTATACAGCTTCCTACTATTTGGAAAAATGAGGAGATGTATTTAGATGCAGGTGTCGTTTGGTTTAGAAAAAAGGTTAATATACCGCCAAGTATGATAAAAAAACAAGCTAGGATTTTGCTAGGCACTATTATTGATAGCGATACGGTATATATCAATGGGCAAAAGATAGGAGAAACAGGTTATCAATATCCGCCTAGAATATATGATATCCCCCAGGGGATTTTAAAAGAAGGAGAGAATATACTTGCTATACGGGTGGTCTGTTGGCGGGGAGAAGGAGGATTCACTCCAGATAAGCCTTATCAAATAGAAACAGCAAATGAAAGTGTTGATTTAAAAGGTAAGTGGTTATATAAAGTAGGTACTGGCACAGCAATAGAAGCATTAGCACCACAAATTTTTATACAATTTGAACCAATAGGGGTACATAATGGGATGATTGCGCCTTTAAAAAATCTTGTGCCTAAAGGGGTTATATGGTATCAAGGAGAATCCAATGCGAGTAGGTTACCTAAGAAATACAAGCAATTATTTGAACTGCTTATTAAGGACTGGCGGAGAGTGTGGCAAAATGAAAAATTACCTTTTATATATGTGCAACTTCCTAATTTTAAAAATATAGGATGTGAATATTGCTACAGTACTTGGGCTGAAATTCGAGATGCGCAGCTTAAAACATTAGAAGTAGCCCATACAGGAATGGCAGTCACTATTGATATTGGTGAATGGAATGATTTACATCCTTTAAACAAAAAGGACGTAGGTGAACGACTAGCACTGATAGCAAGAAGTTTAGTTTATAATGAACCTATTGTTTGCAGCGGCCCCATATTTAAACGAGCTAGAGTATCGGCAGATCAAGTGATACTTACCTTTGAACATATAGGCAGTGGGCTACTAGCTAAAGGTGGAAAATTAGAAGGATTTACTATATCGCCAGATGGCAAGCGTTTCATTCCTGCAAGATCAAGTATAAAAGATAATGAAGTAATAGTTTGGCATGAGTGCATCAAACAACCTGTAGAAGTAAGATATGCATGGGAAGACAACCCTGAGAATGCTAATCTATATAATAAAGAAAACTTGCCAGCTTCACCTTTTAAGGTTAATCTATTAGAAGTGTAGTCGATTATGAAATGATTGAAACAGAGATTAGAGTATTACTCAATAAAATAGGTTGCTTTAATAAATGACTTGAAAAAATAAAAAATGACGACTAAAATAAAAGATAATGTGCAAAGGGGCATACTGGAGAATCAGTATGTCCCTTTTTATATGAAAAAAGGGGTTTGTCGGCTAGAGGTCAAAAGGAGGGGGACACATGGCTATTACTGTAAGGAAGTTGTTTAAAAATGCTACTATTCTTTATCAGATGAAATTGATTGCAGGGAAGCAAGGATTAGATCGTCTTGTACAGTGGGTACATATTATTGAAGATGAAGATGTCAGTAAATTTTTACATGGCCAAGAGCTTATCTTTACTGCTGGTATATTAAACACAGGAGAAGAATGGTTTCTTAATTTTGCTAAAAAGCTTTATGCAGTGGGCACAGCAGCTTTTGTTATTAATATTGGCCCTCATACAAAAGAAGTACCTAGGTCGGTTATTGAATTTTGTGATGAAGTGCAGATGCCTCTTTTTACAATTCCTTGGCAGACACGAATGGTTGATATGACTAGAGATTTTTGCCATCGTATTATGAAAAATGATGATGTTGAAATGAGCATGTCAACCACCATTAAGAATATTATCTTTGGTATTGGGGATTTAGAAACCCAAATTACCCATATGGAACGCTATGGTTATCAAAGAGAGGGACGGTTCTCTTTTGTTGCGATTTCAGTAGTGGCAGATAGTAAAGAGGATGGCGAAGTAAAGATAGAACGATTAAAGAGATATGCAGAAAGTATTGCTAGAAGCATTCATGAGCTTTATGTGGCGTTTTCTTATAATGGAGATTTGATTTTAGCATTAGTGGATTATAGTGTTTATGAAGTAGAGAATTTTATAGAAAAATATTTAAGCATCACAGACAAAGAAGTACCTAAGTGGCAATTTTATATGGGGGTAAGCTCTAATACGAGAAATATTAGAAATCAACAATGTAATTTTAATAGGGCCTTAGAAGCCTTGCGAATGGCAAAAAAACAACAAAGGCAAGAGGTTTACTATGATAAACTAGGTGTGTATAAGCTCCTTTTATCTGTGGAAGATAAAGAAGTATTAAGAGATTTTTATAAGGAGTGTGTGGGTAAAATTGAGGCCTATGATAAGGAGAATCAGACAGATATAATGAGCTTTTTAAAGATTTATCTCGAAAATAACGGAAGTCCTCAGATTGTCTCTGAGAAGCAGTACGTTCATCGTAATACGGTCACTAATCAGCTTAAAAAGGTTGCTAAGATTACGGGGCTTGACCCCATGGATTTGGAAGATCGTGTGAAATTATATTTGGGGTTTTATATTAATGATATTTTATAGGCTTTTTCTATGAACAATACTTAGAATGTGTTAAGCTTTTACTAATGAGAGGACTAGGTGGAAAAGGAAAACTATGTTATAATAATCAGAAAATTATATTGGTGTTATGAAATAGTAGAAAGGAATTATAAAACAGGAAGGAATTAAGTAGATGTGGAAGCAGGAAGTATATGAGGTAAAAACACTTTTTAATAAAATAAATACAAATAAAAAAGTTAAGGTGAGTGTACCAGGATCTAAAAGTATTACCAATAGGGCACTGCTTATTGCTACATTAGCAGATGGAATCAGTGAATTAAAAGGCACACTTTTTAGTGATGATTCACGTCATTTTCTGCAATGTGTGCAAGAGTTAGGGTTTGAAACAGAAGTAGATGAAGCAGCATGTATGATTAAAGTACATGGCTTAAAGGGAAAAGTGCCAAAGCGTGAGGCAGCAATCTATGTAGGAAGTGCAGGAACAGCAGCACGTTTTTTAACAGCTTTTTTAGGGGTGTCGGATGGAGTATACAAATTAGATGCCTCAGAGCAGATGAGAAAACGTCCTATGGCACCATTACTTCATACGCTAGAAGGTTTGGGAACAGAAGTGGACTATGAACTAGAAGAAGGTTGTTTCCCATTTACCTTAAGAGGTAAACCTGTGACTAAAGATCAAATGAGTGTGAATATTGAAAAAAGCAGTCAGTTTTTAAGTGCACTTCTTATTGCTTCTACCTGCTTTAAGGAGGATGTAACGATTTCTTTAGAAGGCACACATGGTATGGCTTATATTGATATGACAATTAAGATGATGAAACAATTTGGCCTAGAGGTTAGAGAATCACAGGCACATCAATATTTTATTTCAAAGGGACAAACCTATGAGGCAAAGCAGTATCAGATAGAACCAGATGTATCTGCAGCTTGTTATTTCTATGGTATGGCAGCACTTTTAGGCATAGAGGTGGTAGTGGAAAATGTCTTTTTTGATTCATTACAAGGGGACATCCAATTTATCAGCTTCTTAGAAGAAATGGGATGTACTGTAGAGGAAACACCAGAGGGAATCTGTGTAAAAGGTCCAGCAGATGGAAAATATAAAGGCATTACAGCGGATATGCATGCTTGTTCAGATCAAGCGATTACATTAGCCGCACTTGCACCTTTTGCAGACTCACCTACAGTTATAAAAGGAATTGGTCATATCAAATATCAAGAGAGCAATCGTATACAAGCTATAACTACTGAACTTCGTAAAATGGGAATTCGTTGTGAGGAAGATGAGGATGGGATAACCATTTATCCAGGAGAGCCAACAGCAGCAAGAGTTGAAACTTATGATGACCATCGTATGGCAATGGGCTTTTCACTTATTGGACTAAGAGCAGAGGGAGTTACTATTTCAGACCCTATGTGCTGCAGGAAGACCTTTGAGAAATATTTTGAGGTGTTGGAAGAAGTCGTGATGAGCCTAAGAGATTAAGAAAATAAGGTTATAATTAAACACATGAGTAATAATAAAGGTGAATTAAAAACTTGACTTGCATCCTATAAGTGATATAATAAGTCTGAAAATATAAAATATTTATCTTGATAAACAGAGGAGTGGTCGTTATGTTGGAAAATATGAAAAAGGTGACAAATCAATAATTTTTTATATCAAACAACGATACACTTTTTCTAATAAAAGAGATTAAAAGTGCGCAGTGTGTTTGCGTACTTTTTTTGTGTTCAAATTTAGAAAAAGGTTATGTTTATTAAGGAGAATATGAATGGGAAATGAAAAGATAGTATTAATAAGTAATGAGAAGAATTGGATTGAACAAATAGCAAAAGATCAATTAGTAGGTGTAAGTCAATTAAAAGATGTCATAAGGGTAGTAGGATTACCAGACTTGCATGCGGGGAAATCACCTATTGGAATAGCACTTCTTAGCCAAAATCGTTTTTATCCTCATTTGATTGGGAATGATATAGGCTGTGGTATGGGACTTTTTGAGACAGCCGTTAAATTGAAGAAGTATAAACAAGACAAATGGGTAACACGCCTAAGTAATATTCGTCAACTTTCTGATTTATGGATTATGAATCCCTATGAAGAAGAAAGTCCTATTTTAGAATTGGGAACTATAGGAAATGGTAATCATTTTGCAGAATTCCAGTGTATTCATGAGGTGGTCAATAAGGATTTATATGAGCAGCTAGGCTTAGAAAAAGATAAAGTATTCCTGTTAGTGCATAGCGGTTCAAGAGGCTATGGAGAAAAGATCTTACGTGCACATTTAAAGCCAGAAGGCATTTTGAAAAATTCAGATGAAGCAGTCACTTATCTGGAAGAACATGAAAAAGCTTTGATATGGGCAAGGCGCAATAGAGAACTAGTTGCTAAAAAGCTATTAGGGCATTTAGGCGTTAACGATGAAATTGTAACGGTGATAGATTGCTATCATAATTTCTTAGAAGAAACCAGTGAAGGATTTATTCATAGAAAAGGAACGACTTCTTCTAAGGTAGGACCTATTGTTATTCCAGGATCTAGAGGAAGCCTTAGTTATATTTGTATGCCAAAAGAAGACACGAGTTTATCCCTAGATTCATTGTCTCATGGAGCGGGAAGAAAATGGGCTAGAAGCTTATGTAAATCTAGAATCAATAATAAATATGATAGAGATAGCATTAGATGCACAGAGTTAAAGAGTAAGGTAGTATGTCATGATACGAATCTCTTGTTTCAAGAAGCGCCAGAAGCTTATAAAAATATTGAGCAAGTTATAGACAGTCTGATGAAATTTGGTTTGATTGAAGTGGTGGCTACATTAAGACCGCTTATCACATATAAAGGGTAGGTGACTTATGAAAGTGCAAATAAGTTCAGGTAAAGGTCCTTGTGAATGTGAACTAGCAGTTGGCATGTATTTTGAAAAATTAAAGGAAGAGTATTCAAATCTAAAGTTAGTAGAGGCCCATCAGGGTAAAGCGAAAGGATGCTTTACTTATATAACTTGTGAGCTAGATGAGGCAGCAGACTTGAAGCAAGGTTCTGTGTTGTGGATTTGTGAAAGCCCCTATAGGGCTAACTGCAAACGAAAAAATTGGTATATTGATGTCAGTATTTTAGAAGAAGTAAAGAAAGTATCAACAGAGGAAATTATTCGGTTTGAAACATTTAGAAGTGGGGGAAAAGGCGGACAGCACGTCAATAAAGTGGAAACAGGTGTAAGAGCTATTCATATGCCTACAGGTATAGCAGTAGTATCAACAGAGGCAAGGAGCCAGCATATGAATAAGCAAATTGCCATGAATAGGCTACTTGACTTACTAGCACAGGTTAATGAAGATGCAAATCAAAAAGAAAAGCAACTAGCCTGGCTAGAACAAAATAGGCTTATAAGAGGAAATCCTATAAGGATATTTAAAGGTAGAGATTTTAAAGAAATATAAACAAAGAAGCCACCTTTTAGTTTGTGAACTTAAAGGTGGCTTCTTTGTTTACCAGCACTTTATTTTAACCTTTACAACTTACCTTGCAGCTCTAAAAGCACATAGCAGTAGCTCCTCAGTACGACTTACATGTAAAGAGACTATGGGTGTAAGTATAAAAGTTAAAACGAAGAGTGAGGAGCTCCTAAAAGTCTTAGCCGGTGCACCCTTGTGATAGGAAACTAAGGCTTTAAGACTCTGGTTTTAAACTTTATTTATTTGTTTTTACACTTATCTATATGTACTCTAAAAGTGGAGTCCCTAAAAAATAAAAAATAGGATGATGTGCAATTGCACAATCAAAAATGGGCAGATGGCAATTGCGAAGAAAAATGGAGGGAGCTATAATAGCCATAAGATACAAGGAAGCAAAGGGGCTTATCCGTATAGGATAGGCCCCTTTGTCATTTTATCTAAGAAGTAGCCTATGATAATACTTAGATAGATTAAGAAAAGATTGAGGGAGGAAGAGGATATGACAGGAGAAGAAATTAAAAGCACATTAACAAGTTATAACTTACAATCTTGGAGTAAACAAAGAGGATTAAACCCTATTCCGGTAGTTAAAGGCGAAGGCATTTACTTTTGGGATGATCAAGGCAATCGCTATACAGATATGTCGTCTCAGTTAGTTAATATGAATTTAGGTTTTGGGAATAAAGCCATAGGAGATGCCATTAAAAAGCAAGTTGATCAGTATTGTTTCATTTCTCCTTCTTATGGAGCAGAATCCAGAGCAAAGCTGGCAAAGAAAATTGTAGAGCTGATGCCAGATAATATGGGCAAAGCATTTTTCACTAATGCTGGGGCAGATGCTAATGAGAATGCCGTTAAAATGGCAAGGATGTTTACAGGAAAAAATAAAATATTTAGTCGCTATAGAAGTTATCATGGTTCTTCTTTTGGGGCTGGCAACTTAACAGGTGAACCAAGGAGATATCCCTTAGAACCAGGTATTCCAGGCTTTGTGAAATTTTTCGATCCGTATCTTTATAGAGAAGCCATTTGTTTTGAATCAGAGGAAGCAGCAACAGCTTATTACATAAGAAAATTAGAAGAGCAAATTCAGTATGAAGGGCCAGATAGCATAGCAGCTATTGTTATGGAAACAGTAACAGGTTCTAATGGCGTTATTATTCCACCTAAAGGCTATATGCCAGGTGTAAGAGCCCTTTGTGATCAATATGGTATTTTAATGATTTGTGACGAGGTAATGACAGGTTGGGGAAGAACAGGTAAATTATTTGGTTTTGAGAACTTTGATGTCAAACCGGACATTGTTACCTTTGCCAAAGGTGTTACCTGTGGTTATATACCACTTGGAGGCTGCGTCGTAAGTAAAGAAATAGCAGCTTACTTTGATGATCATTTACTTTCTTGTGGTTTAACGTATAGCGGTCATCCTCTAGCTTGTGCAGCTGGTATAGCATGCGTTGAATACTATGAAGAAGCTCATATTCTAGATAATGTAGTAGCAGTTGGAAAGGTATTAGGAGAAAAACTAGAAGAAATGAAAGCAGCACATCCATCAGTGGGAGATGTACGTTATATAGGCCTTTTCTCAGCTGTGGAGTTAGTCAAAGACAAGGTGACAAAAGAGCCATTAGTACCTTATGGTAGAGATCCTGAAGGCGTCATGGGAAAAATTATTGGCATGCTAAAAGAAAAAGGGTTTATGACTTATTCCCATGAAAATATGATTTTAATTGCCCCACCATTAATCATTACCAAAGAGCAACTTATAGAGGAGCTTGCAAAATTAGATGAAGTATTAGACAATGTAGATAGGAAGATTTCTTGATTTCAGTGTTTCTTGAAGGGGGTAGAATAAATGGCATATGAGTTTACATTACCAGGAAAAGTAGTCATAGGTGAGGGGGCATTAGCTTCTTGTGAAACAACGATTAAAAGCTATGGAAAAAGAGCGTTTATTGTAACTGGTAAGATGATTACTAAGTTAGGCACCTTAAAACTTTTAACAGATTATTTGCATCAGTGGGGGATTGGATATACTGTCTTTAACGATATTACAGGAGAACCTACAGATGAAATGATAGAAGCAGGAGTCAATTTATATAAGGATAATGGCTGTGATTTTTGTATTGGTATAGGTGGTGGAAGCCCACTAGATAGTGCAAAGGCTATTGCAGCTATGAGTGTGCTAGGAGGCAAGGTTTCAGACTATATGGGGAAAGAAATAAGTGGCACATTTCCCCCAATGGTACTGATTCCAACAACAGCGGGTACAGGGTCAGAAACGACTAAGTTTACCATTATCACAGACACTAAGGAAAATATTAAGATGCTTCTAAAAGGCAATGCACTTTTACCTCAGCTAGCAGTAATTGACCCTAGTTTAACTTATTCATCACCAAAGCATATTACAGCAGCAACGGGAATGGATGCTTTAACTCATGCAGTAGAAGCTTATACTTCAAGAAAAAGTAATACGCTAACGGATTTATATGCACTATCTGCTGTGAAACGTATATTTGAATACTTACCTATTGCATATAATGATGGTAATCATGCTAAAGCAAGAGAAGAAATGGCTATTGCGGCCTTTGAAGCTGGAGTATGTATTAATAATGCATCTGTTACCCTAGTACATGGTATGAGTAGACCAATTGGTGCACTCTTTCATGTACCACATGGAATTTCTAATGCAATGCTGATAGGAGAATGCCTGAGTTATGTGGTGGATGGTGCTTATGAACGCTTTGGAACGCTAGGAAGAATCATTGGTGTAGCTGATGATACGATGACTGATGAAATAGCAAGTGGTAAATTTTTAGAAGCATTAGCAGAGCTTTGTAGTAGATGTGAAATTCCTAGTCTTGAAGCATATGGTATTCCAAAAGCAGATTTTGAAATACACATTGAAAAAATGGCAAATGATGCAATGGCTAGTGGCAGTCCTTCAAATACTATTAAAGTAGTAGATGTAGAGGATTTAAAGCAGATTTACTATAAGCTATATAAGTAGAAACGATGATAAAGAGATTGCTTAGTTTCTAATCAATAAGAAGAGATTAAACCTTTAAATAAATATTATATTTTCTTTGCAAAGGCGCAAAACATGTTATTGTTTTGCGCCGCTTTTTATTTTCAATCATTTTATGAATAAGGAGGGAGTCAAATGAGTGCATTAAAAGAATTAGATACTGAATTTGAAGAGAGAGACTATTCCAAACCAAGAGAAGTTAAAACTGAGATTAAAATAGAAAACTTATCAGTAAGATTTGAGGATAAAAGTGGAGGAGAGCCTGTTACAGCATTAAGTAATATCAATCTAGAGATTAATCAAGGTGAGTTTATTTCTTTATTAGGTCCTTCAGGGTGTGGGAAAACCACCTTACTCCGTATCATTGCTGATTTATTGCAGCCTACAGAAGGAAGCATAACCGTTAGAGGAGAAACGCCTAGAAGTATTAGGCTCCAAAAGAAATATGGTATTGTTTTTCAAAACCCTGTTTTATATGACTGGCGTACCGTAAGAAGGAATGTATGTATGCCTATGGAACTTCTAGGAATGCCTAAGAAAGATAGAACAGCTAGAGTTACTAAAATGTTAGATTTAGTTGGCCTTAATGAATTTGGTAAACATTATCCTCATGAACTTAGTGGGGGTATGCAGCAAAGAGTAGGAATTGCAAGAGCTTTAGCGATTAGACCGGAAATTTTACTTATGGATGAACCGTTTTCAGCACTTGACGAGTTCACTAGAGAAAAGCTTCATCAAGACCTTTTAAGAATATGGCGTAAAACTAACAAAACGATTATTTTCGTTACTCATAACATTCAGGAAGCTGTTTTCCTTTCAGACAGGGTTGTTGTTTTATCACCTCATCCAGGTAGGGTATCAGCCGTAGTAGATATTAATTTAGAAAGGCCGAGAGATCTTTCTATTAAGGATACAGCAGAATTTACTAAACTCGTGGCTAAGGTAAGAAATAGTTTTGAGGGGGTATAGGCATGAAAGCTATTAAAAAAGTACTTTTATCAAAACAAGCCGTAGTCTTCGTATGGCTTTTAGGCCTTATTGGTATATGGGAGATAGGCGCTACTATTATCGAGCAAACTAAGAGAACCCCTGAAAATGTGCTTCCTCACATTTATCAAATCATCGAATCTGTCTTTAGCAGCAAGTTAGTGAGCAGCAGTCAAACAGCTTTTCAGCTAGTGATGACTAGTGCTGGTGAAACTTTACTAAGAGCGGGTGTAGGCTTTTTAATTGGGGCAGCTTGCGGATTTGTTCTAGCACTCCTAATGAATTTATCAGGGGTAGTAGAAAAGGTGGCTTTTCCTTATTTAATGCTGATTCAAATGATTCCTATTTTAGGAATGGCACCCATTGTATTGGCTGTGACAAAAGATATCAATAAAAGCCGAATTATTATTGCAGCTATTTTAACTTTTTATCCAGTATGTACGAATACTTTAGCAGGCTTTAAGTCTGTGGAGAGAGAAAAGCATGAACTGATGTATGCCTTAGCGGCTAGCAAGTATGAAATTTACAAGAAGCTGATGATTCCTTCTTGTATTCCATATTTCTTTACAGGACTAAAAATCTCAGCACCTATGGCAATTACAGCATCTATCTTAGTAGACACCCTGCAAGGCGGTGGTGGACTTGGATGTATGCTTTCACAATCACTCAAGCATGCCATGAGTATTTATGTTTTTTGGCAGATTGTATTTTTCAGCGCTATTATCGGGATTTCCAGTTACTACTTAATGGGACTTATTGAACGATTAGTAGCACCAGGTAGACCTAAAAAGAGGTAAAGGAGGGGGCATATGAGTAAAGCAAAATTAACATCGGTTTTATATCCTTTATTATTTGGAATATTTATCATTATTCTTTGGCAGACACAGCTGCTGCATAAGCTTATAGGTGCAGATACCTTCACGCTTCCTCTACCTACTCGTATTATCAGTATCATTATTGATAACATGGGAAGCATTTGGCTCAATGTACAGGCAACAGCTATGGTAGCTTTAGGTGGTTTAATACTAGGTTCATTATTAGGTTATCTCATTGCTATTATTGCTACTTTATTTCCTAAATGGGGTATGGGTGGACTTACCATTATATCAGCTTTTAATGCTATTCCTATCATTGCCATTGCACCTATTTTGACTAATCTAACAAAGGATTTTAGTAAAGATCCGAATATTAGAAGTATGTTTGCTAAGATGCTGGTGGTGATGATTACTTGCACCGTGGCAATGAGCATTAATGCCTATCGGGGATTTACTGAGTTAAAACCTTTTTCAGAGGATTTAATGACTTCTTATGCAGCTAGTAAGAAAACTATTTTTCTAAAGCTCAAAATACCTAATAGTATACCTTATGTTTTTACAGCTCTAAGAATTAGTGTTCCAGGTTGTATTATTAGTGCATTGGTGAGTGAGTACTTTGCAGAATACATTATTGGGGTTGGTAGGCAGATTAGAGAAAGTATTGTACTTGCCCAGTATGCTACAGCTTGGGCGTATATTGTAGTGGCATGTTTGATGGCGATTATACTTTACGGCATCTTAATGGTAGCCGAAAATATCCTGCTTAAGGGACGAAGATAATGACCTTAAGCTTATATATAGAAGTAAGATGGTTTGAATAATAAAAATTTAGAGATTAAAAGGGAGGATAACAGTATGAATAAAAAATGGTCAAAATTAATCACAGTAATAATGGTAAGTGGAGCTCTTATAGTAGCTAGTGTAGGTTGTAGTAGTAAGACAGATGGTGAGGCTAGTCCTTCTCCAGTAGCGAGTGGATCTACTGCTATAGAAAGCCCAAGTGGTGAGGCTGCTAGTCCAGCAGCAAGTGGTCCTTATTATAATACAGATCAATCAGCAGAAGAGATTATTAAGGATGCTGCTAGCCAAGGTAAGGTTGGCAACTGGGGACTTGGAAACGAATATGAAATTCAAGCACTTCTAGCTAAATATGGTCAGCCTATTACTTATTTAAGCCAAGCTTTTGATATGGATGGTTTTGATGATGATTCTATTTTACTTGCCTCAGCTATGACCTATAACGAATTAGGCTTAGTTAAAAATGACTATGACGGTGCTTATAAATATGGGGATACTGTTAAAACCATCGATATGAATGATGAAGGCATAGCAATGCTCGAAGATAACTTATTCTGCACGAAAGATTTTGCAGAGAAAAATCCTAATACAGTTAAAGCGTTTATCTATGCTTCTTTAAGGGGTTGGGAATATGCTGCAGAACATCCAGAAGAAGCAGCAGAAATTGTTTATAAATACGGTTCTTCCGTTTCCGCAGAACATCAAGCTTACATGGCTACAGAAGTTAAAAAACTGGTTCAAACCAATACAAAAGGTGAGACAGTAACGAATTATGGAGAGATGAATGAAGAAGCTATGGCTCAAACTCTTGAGTTAGCTAAAAAATATATTCAATTAAGTGATAGTACAGCAGCAGATGCACTTCAAAAATTAACCTTAGATGATATTAGAGATACTTCTTATTGGGAAGCAGCTACGGCATCAGCAGATGGCAAATTTGCACCTCTTGAAAAAACAGATGTAGCCATCCAACTTAAATGGTTACCACAAGCACAATTCATGGGATACTATGTAGCTTTAGATAAAGGATACTATACAGAAGCTGGCTTAAATGTGACCATTGTACCTGGTGGTGGAGATATTGGGGAAACCACAGCTGTTTACACAGGGCAAGTAGACTTTGGTGTAACTTGGGTATCTAACTTAACAGCAGCTAATGCTGGTGGTATGAACTTACTTGAAATTGCTCAAATCTATCAACGTTCAGGGCTAGTACTTGTATACAAATTAAATCAATAGAAAGTTGCCTTGGTGTTTATGAGAAATGCTACTGGGCGGAAATGAGAGGAGAGGGCTATCTTCCAGTGTTCCGGTTCAAGTTTTTAGAGGCACTAGGCTCGCTTATTTTGATGAACGTGCGAAAACTCCCGCTGGTCAAACACTCGCACTAAAAACCATCAAAAACACTCGCCAAGTGCCTCTAAAAAACTTTCCCAAGTCACCCTTCCAGATAGCCCTCTCCTCTCATTTCTTACAAGCATTATTGACCTCATAAGCAATAGGCATTGAGGCAGCCGGAAAGAAGGCGTAACGATAGTAATTTATCTTTTTTCTTGGAAACACTGCAGGAGAGTAGCTTTACGCGTTATTGTTGGTAGAACTGAGAGAGGGTGGCTGTCCTAGCGAGGTGACTTCGGAGTATTTTCAGTAGGCACTTAGCGAACGTTTTGGATGGTACTTAGCCCACGTGTTTGAGGGAACCGAGTTTGCGGGCGTTCATCCAAAAAAGTGAACTTAGTGCCTACTGAAAATGCGGAGCGGAGCCACGTAGGATAGTCACCCTCTCTCAGTTCCGCCCAAATGGCCTAGTAAAGCCACCGACAAATTTCTATTAAAAGTGGAGGAGGAAGAAAAATGGACTTATTAATTAAAAATGGAACAATTATAACAGCTGCTGAAACCTTTGTTGGAGATATTGCAGTAAACGATGGGAAAATAGTATGTGTTGGAATGAATCTTCCTGTAGTAGCTGAAAAGGTAGTAGATGCTGCTGGCAAGCTGGTATTACCTGGCGCTATTGATGCACACACCCATTTAGCTATGCCTTTTGGGGGAACAGTTTCAGCAGACAGTTACTTAGCAGGAACAAGGGCAGCAGCTTGTGGAGGGGTTACCACTGTATTTGATTATCCAATGCAAAGAAAAAGTTTTGGCATTATTGAAACAGTAGAAGCTAGAAAAGCTATATGTGATGTAGAAGCCTGCGTAGATTATGCTTTTCACTGCTGTATTACCGACTTAAATGATGGGGCGATTTTAGATGAATTTGAAGTAGCTGTCAATTACGGGATTACGAGTTTTAAATGTTTTTTAGTATACAAAAAGGAAGGCATGATGGTAGATGATGGCACCTTAGTCAAGGTTTTATTAAAAGCAAAAGAAGTAGGTGCCATGACCAACATTCATGCAGAAAATCCAGATTTAATAGACCTATATACAGCTCAGTTTTTAAAGGAAGGTAAGACTTCAGCTTGGTATCACTATATGAGTAGACCAGAATTTGTGGAAGCAGAAGCAGACAAAAGAGCAGTTCACTGGGCAAAATCAGTAGAGGCGCCCTTATATCTAGTGCATATGGCAGACAAAGAAGGATTAGAAGCTGCAGTAGCTGCCAAAAGAGAGGGCCATGATATTTATATCGAAACCTGCCCACAGTATCTAGAGTTCACCTGTGATGTTTATAAAAGAGAAGATGGTAGAAACTTCGTTTGTTCACCACCCATGAAAGGGGAAGAAAGCAAAGAAGCACTATGGAAGGCGATTAGACAGGGTGCTATTGATACAGTAGCAACTGATCATTGCCCTTTCCAAAGCTATGAGAAGGATTGGGGAAAAGATGACTTTACTAAAATCCCCAATGGTTGTGCAGGTGTTGAAAATCTTTATCCTTATATGCTATCAGCAGCTAATGAAGGTAAGATTACCTTCAATAGGGCAGTAGAGTTGTGTTCTACAAATCCAGCTAAACTTTTTGGATGCAAACAAAAGGGTTCCTTAGCAGTAGGAAAAGATGCAGACATTGTTATTTATGATCCTTATAAAGATGTAACCATTTCTGTAAGCAACATGCATTCAGATTATGACCATACCATTTGGGAAGGAAAAAAGATACATGGGTATCCGGTTCAAACCTATGTACGTGGCAAGTTAGTTTATGACAATGGAGATTTTGTAGGCACACCAGGTTTTGGAGAGTTTGTAAAAAGAGAACCTAGAAAATAAATACAAGGGGGGAAAGCGATGAATCCATTATATATAGAGATTTCACTTAAGGAAGAAGTGAGTGGTTGTTTACTATGCAACGAAGCGGCCTGCACAAAGGCTTGCCCACATGGGGTGGAGGTAGACAAAATCATTCGTTCCCTTCGTTTTGAAAATACGTCAGGAGCGGCTGAAAAGCTCACCTTAGAGATGGCTTGTGAAAGCTGTGATAACAAAGCGTGTTTAGAAGCTTGCGTTAAGTCTAAAATGAGTAAAACTGTTCCAATAGATGACATCATGATAAAGGCAGCTACCTATCCTAAAACACCTGAAAAAGAAGTAGATTTATCTATAACCTTTTGTGGTGTACCTTGTGAAAATCCGTTTTTCTTATCTTCATCTGTAGTAGGTAGTAACTATGAGATGGTAGCTAAGGCTTTTGAAATGGGGTGGGCAGGTGTAGCTTTTAAAACGATAGGTCATTTTGTACCTAAAGAGGTTTCGCCTCGCTTTGATGCACTAACTAAGGAATCAGTGCCTTTTGTAGGCTTTAAAAATATTGAACAAATCTCAGACCATACCTTAGAAGAGAACTTAACTTTTTTGAAGGAATTAAAAAAGAACTATCCAACTAAGGTCATTGTTGCTTCTATTATGGGAACCAATGAAGAGGAATGGACCTACTTAGCAAGGGTCGTTACTGAAGCTGGAGCTGATATTATTGAATGTAACTTTTCTTGCCCTCATATGGCCACAGATGGTCTTGGATCCGATGTAGGCCAAAATCCTGAGTTAGTAGCTACTTATACAAAAGCGACTAGAAAAGGAACCCATTTACCTATTTTAGCCAAGATGACACCAAACCTTGGTCATATGGAAATACCAGCTTTAGCAGCCATGGAGGCAGAGGCAACAGGGATTGCAGCTATTAATACAATTAAGAGCATTATGAATGTAGATTTAGAAAGCTTTTGTTCAGGGCCAGAGGTACGAGGTAAAACAAGTGTGGGTGGTTATTCTGGAAAAGCCGTGAAACCCATTGCCCTGCGTTTTATCTATGAGATGAAAAGTCATGAAGGTTTAAGGAAGACGCCTATAAGTGGTATGGGAGGCATTGAAACCTGGAAAGATGCAGCCGAGTTTTTAGCTTTAGGCTGTGAAAACTTACAGGTAACAACAGCGGTTATGCAATATGGTTATAGAATAATTGAAGATCTTATAGAGGGGATGAAATTTTATTTAATAAATGAAGGGTATCATTCTATTAGTGAGATAGTAGGAAAAGCCATAGAACATATTGTGCCAGGTGATGAGCTAGATAGGGATAGTATATGTTATCCCAAGTTTAATAAAAGCAAATGTGTTGGCTGTGGCAGGTGTTATTTGTCTTGCTATGATGGTGGGCATCAAGCACTTGAGCAAGAACCAGGTAGTGGTAAACCTATATTAATAGCAAGCAAATGTGTAGGATGTCATCTTTGTAAGGTGGTGTGTCCAGTAAATGCTATTGAGACAGGAAAACGAGTTGTTAAGAAATAGTATGTAGCAATAGAAGATGATCAAGATGAGGAGGAAAGGTTATGAAGACATGTAGCAAAGAGAGATTAGAGGATAAAATAGTGACTTTTAGTAAATTTGGAGATACAGGTAAGGGAGGCATTACTAGGTTTTCTTTATCACCAGCAGCTCTTGAAGCTAGAGAGGAATTTTGTAAGAGATGTAAGGCGCTTGGAATGACTATTAAAACAGATGATATGGCCAATATTTATGCCACACTTAAAGGGGAGGAAGGACTTCCAGCTATTATGTCTGGGTCACACATGGATTCTGTTAAACAAGGTGGAAATTATGATGGTATCTTAGGTGTTTTAACAGCTTTAGAAGTAGCTGAAACCATTGTGACAGAAAAGATTCCTCATCGTCATCCTATTACTGTAGTGGTATGGACCAATGAAGAAGGGGCAAGATTCGAACCAGCTATGATGTCTTCAGGGGTTATTACTGGTAAATTTGATAAGGATAAGATGCTGGCTTCTAAAGATAAAGAGGGAACTACCTTTAAAGAAGCCTTAGAAGCCAGTGGTTACTTAGGAGAAGAAGCAAATAGGATGAAGCCAGAAGAAAATATGGCTTTGGTGGAGCTGCATATTGAACAAGGGCCTGTACTAGAAGCAGAGAAAAAAGATATAGGAGTTGTTGAAGGGGTTTGCGGTATGATTAACTATGAATTTACCTTTATCGGTCAAGCAGATCATGCAGGAACAACACCGATGAAATATAGAAAAGATGCCTTATATGCAGCCACCAAGACTATTCAATACTTACATGATGAATTAGTTCAATTAGATAGTAAGCTTGTTTATACAACAGGTAAGATCTCTGCTCATCCTAATATCCATACCATTATCCCAGATGAAGTGAAGTTTACCTTAGATGCAAGACATCAAGACCCTGAAGTCATTAAACAGGTATTAGCTATTATTAAGGCTATTCCTGAGGTGATAGAAAAATGTGAAGTAAGCTACGAAGAGGCATGGTCTCGTAAAACAGTTGCTTATTATCCTGAGTATGTAGACTTTGTAGAAAAAAGTGTTCAGGAGTATGGCTACTCAGCTATGAGAATGTATAGTGGACCAGGTCATGATGCTCAATTTATTGCAGATGTTATTCCAACTACTATGATTTTTGTACCTAGTGTAAAAGGGCATAGTCATTGTGAAAAAGAATTCACCCCAGTTGAGGCATGCTTAAAAGGGGCTAATGTACTACTTCAAACACTACTTAAGATTGATCAAAAATAATTTTGCATGATATATAAAAAAGGGGTTGTCGTAAAAATCACAGGAAATACAAAATATAATGCATTGAGTATGAATTATATTTTGTAGAATAGATTGATTTTATGACAATCCCTTTTTTGTCTTTATTATTCCTAATGTGATTTCTGTACGTCAGACTAGAAGTCTTCCTCCGGCTTCCTTCAGACTTCACCTCACGGTAGACACATAAAAATAGAGAGCATTTTTCAGCTCTCTATGATGATTTCTATTTGATACTAATCCTATTTTTATATCATTCCGTCTCTGATTATGCCGTGATCTTTTAAAACTTTCTCAATCACAGTTCCTTTTAGTTTCTTAAGCAATGGTCTCTTTAATGCATTAAGTGGTCCTGGAAGTTCAATTTCAAGAGGAGACTTACCATCCATTAATTTTACGCTACTATCAAGCAGCTCTCTAATATCGTATACGCTACCCCAAACTTCTGGAACGCCACGGTCAACCCCAAGTAAACCGTAAACAGCTTCCATGGCAGTACGAACAGAATACTCCGTTGTAAAAATAGTATCTCTTGGTGTTTCAGCAAACTGACCTAAGAATGCAAAGTTTACACAACCGTCTGGAATAACATCTGGTCTGTCCCCTTTTGTTCTTGGCATAAAGAATGCTGTAATATATGGCATCATTGTTGGTACACAGATTGCATGATTTTCAGCAAGGTCATCAATCTCATCTACTGGAACACCCATATGGTATAACCATTCTGCTGTAATTTCTTTACCAGTACATTCTTTCATTGGTTTCTTAATGTAGTCCCCTGGAACATCTGTAAATAAGCTGTATACCCATACACAAATTTCATCTTTCTCCTGTTCTTTAAATTGTCCTTGTCTATTGATTGTCCAGCTCAGTAACCAGCTAGAATCTTGACAACTCACGATACCACCAGTAACAACACGTCCACTTCTTGGATCTCTCTTACATATTTTTTCAATATAAGATATGATTCTATCATCAGAAGTTGTAACTGTTGCAGATTCCCAGTTGGTTTTTTCAATATCAGAGCAGAATTTTTCTGGATGTCCAAAAGCCTCATCTTGGGCTGCAATGTTTTTCCATAAACTCCAACAGCCACTTGTACGAACTTCTGCATTGCCAACTGGTGCATGGTTTTGATCCCCATAGATTGTTCCTTCTGTACAACTTCCATTGGTTACAAATACAAGATCATTTTCTGTAAGGATAATTGATTGTTCTTCCCCGTTAACCTTACATTGAATCTTTTTGGCAATTTTCTTATCACCAACAAAATCAAATAATACATTCGTTACTTCAGTATTGAATTGGAACTTCACACCTGCTGCTTCTAAATATTTTTGCATTGGTAGGATCAAAGACTCATATTGATTGTATTTTGTGAATTTTAATGCAGAGAAATCAGGTAAGCCGCCAATATGATGGATAAATCTCTGGAAGTAAAGTTTCATCTCAAGTGCACTATGCCAATTTTCAAAAGCAAACATTGTTCTCCAATATAACCAGAAGGTAGAATCAAAGACTTCTTCATCAAATACATCTTCGATGGTCTTATCGTAAAGATCTTCATCTTTTGTGAAGAATAATTTCATAATTTGCATGCAGCCTTTTTGGCTTAAATTGAATTTCCCATCAGTATGGGCATCTTCACCTCTCTTGTGTGTTGCACGGCATAGTGAGTAATTTGGATCATGTTTATTTAACCAATAATATTCATCAAGTACAGACACGCCTGGTGTCTCAATAGATGGAATGCTTCGGAATAAATCCCATAAACATTCGAAATGGTCTTCCATTTCTCTACCACCACGCATTACATACCCTCTCATTGGATCGTTGATACCATCACAAGCACCCCCTGCAATGTCCATAGCCTCTAAAATGTGAATATTTTCACCTTTCATTTGCCCATCTCTTACAAGAAAGCAAGCTGCCGCTAATGCACCAAGTCCACTACCTACAATATAAGCAGATTTGTCATCTACTCCGGCAGGTTTCTCTGGTCGAGCAAATGCTTCATAGTTACCTTTAGAATAATAAATTCCTTTGCTATTCTTTATATTCTTACCAACCTCTGTATTACGATATTCTGCAAGCTCTTTGGCTCTTTTTTCTTTGGCTTCTTGTCTTTCGTTGGCTACTTGTTTTTCTTTTTTATTCTTTGCGATTACTGTCATTCCTGCTCCAGCTGCTAATAATGAAGCTACACCTATCTTTGCTATTTTTTTGTTCATATATCATCTCTCCTTATGATTTTTACTGTATTCTGTATCATCATAGATTTAACAAGCCATTATTTCTAAATGCCAAATCATTTACCTTAGGGGGTATTCTAAAATTTCTGTTTGAAACCTATGTTTTGTAAAATAACCTAATGTTTTTATTGTTTCATAAATCAAAAGAACAATATTACCCATCCTACATATACATCTTAATGTTGTCTTTGCTATCTTTAGTTGGCGAATCTTATCTCACTTCCTTCATACTTGTCTCTATCTTAATTTATGTTTTTTTGTTTGTATATAGACAAAAAAGCTGTTATGTCTAAAAACTAGACACAATTGAGCTTTTGTACAAATATTAATGCTGTAAACTAATAAGTTAAAAATAAACCATCTGAACTGCACAAATCTACTTGCTACAATTCGGATGGTTTATTTTAATCAATTTATACCAGAATTAGAGGATTTTAAACAATAACAACACAAATGTCTAATATAGCCTTAACTAAAAACAAATGAAGGTTGCATAATTATTAATTTAAAAAATTTTGAATATTTAAACTCGGGATGGTATAATATATAATATATACATAAATGGAGGTAGGAAATGAGAACAGTAAAAGTAATGTCTATCATAGCTATCGTAGTTTTTAGTTTTAGCTTCTTGTGTTTAGTGGGGTTCAGCAATAATATTGAGGACTATGAAGCAGCCATAGGTTGGGGAATTATAGCAATGCTCTATGGTATTCCATATGCCATTGCTTCACTAGTAAGTAGTATAAGACATGGTAAAAAGGAAAACGGTACAGGAAGCAAAGGAAACTTTATGTCTGTAACAGAAGAATTAGTTCAGTTAGGTACTTTAAAAGAAAAGAACGCTATTTCTGAAGAAGAATATGATGTGATGAAAGCAAAATTATTAAGTAAAATCTCTGTTTAAAGTAATAAAAAAAACCTCATCTACACAATACATAAAAAATGTATTTACTTGATTAAAATTTTGTATTAATATATGTTAAATACTTAATTTTAAAACAAACAGAAACTAAACTAGATTGGGGGGCTATTAATGGAGATGATTAATGTAGTTAATAAGCTTTTAGTAATGCCAAAGAAAGTGAAACAGGAAATACTAAAAGAAAAGGAGCAGTTAGTACTCACTCATATTTTATATGATACAGAAGAGTTACTGCTTACAAGAAGTAGAGATGAGATGGGGACTTATTTAAGTTGCTTAAATAAAAAAAATGAACAAGTAAGTGTGGCTATTCCTCTAAGTGCAGCAAACCTATTGGGAAGCTATATTGCATATGATGTACTCGCTAAAAAAGAGATAGGTTTAATAGAGGACACATTATTACTACGCATAGAAGGTGGGGAGAAACGCATTATTAAGCTCCTCCCAATTTCATGATATTAATATGATTCTGTTATAAAAACAAAAAGAATTAAAGTGGATATATCATAGAATGATTAACCCCGTCTTCAAAAGGCATCAAAGCCTGATGAGACGGGGTTTTTGATCGTATATTACAGACATATAAAGTGGGCTATAAATTAGTAGCAGCTGTAGAATGTCTAATAACTAAATTGATATCTAAGGATCTACTTTCTATCTTATGTTCTTGAAGCTGTTTCATAGCACTTAGCACACACTCGCGGCCCAATTCATAGGCGTTTTGATCAATGGTTGTTAAAGGTGGCTCAGAGATTTCAGCTATGCTTCGGTTATCATATCCAATAATAGATAAGTCTTCAGGTATACGAATCCCTTGTTCTTTTAAAAATTTAAGCATACCTGTAGCAACCATATCATTAACAGCAATAATAGCATCTACATCTAACATTTTAGTAATAATAGCTCTAGCTGCCTCATACCCATCTTGCCAAGTATAGCCACATAAGCTAACTAATTCTAAATCAAAAGGAATATTTTCTTCAGATAAGGCCTTTTTATAACCTTCTAGTCGTTTAAGTGAAACATAAAATCCTTTATTAGGTTCTTCTTCTAGAGAAAGGAGTTCTTGGATACTGGTAATAGGTTTTTCAAGTTCATGTATTGGACCTAGATAATAAATTCTCTTTTTACCTAATTTAGTCAGGTATTTAGTAGCCAAGTAACCTGCTTTTTCATTATTAAAATAGACATGAGAAAAAGGGGTACTGATATTTTCTCTACCACCAATAACGATAGCAATTTGTTTATAAATATCTATTTCATAGAGATAGTCAATAGTAGCCATAGGATAATAAATGAGTGCATGAAGCGGTAAATGAGAAAGCTGCTCCAAGCACTCTTTTTCCTTATACTGAGAGCCTTCGCTAGATTTGATAATAACTTCATACTGATAAAGTAAGGCTTCTTTTAAAATTCCTGAAACAATTTCTGAATAAAAAGGACTACTAATATCAGGCACAATCACACCTATAAAAGCATGTTCTCGGCTTATATTATGCTTTTTCTTGGTTTTAATTTCATAACCTAAGGTTTCAATAGCGGCATAAGTTCTGCTAGCCAAATCTTCTTTAACACTTCCACCATTTAAGACTCTTGAAACAGTAGCTGGAGACACTCCTGCAAGTGCAGCTACATCTTGTACTGTTACTTTGCGCATTTTTATAACCTCTTGTACATCTATTTTAGCTGATTTTTAGTGTTTATAGTATACACTATCTCTTATGTCAAGTCTATCTAGAAATAGCTTCGATGAATAGGGGAGAAAGAAATAAAAATGAAAATGGAACTGAAACAAATAGCTGAATCTAAAATTGTTTCAGTTTTGTTTCATGTAATTTTAGGAAAACAGATGAAATTTCAATAAAATAGGTTGACATAATTTGAAAATTTTCTTATACTCATATCTGTTAGTTTAAATTTTAACAATAACTGTTTATAATACATTCAACTAAATGAGGAGAAGAAAATGGCGAACACACATTATAATCATCTCTTAAGTCCCATTACTATTAAGAACTTAACAATTGAAAATAGAGTTGTGATGACACCAATGGGTACAAATTTTGCAGCAGCAACAGGTGAATTCACAGATGAACATATAAAATACTACGAACAAAGGGCTAAAGGTGGTACAGGTCTGATTATCGTAGAAAATATTAATATTGACTATCCACTTGGTTCAAACGGAACAACACAAATCCGTATTGATCATGACAGATATATTCCAAAATTAGTGAGACTTACTGACCGTGTGCACAGACATGGCTCAAAGATTGCTCTTCAAATCAATCATGCTGGGGCATCTGCTATTGCTGAGCGTATTGAAGGGTTACAACCAGTATCAGCATCTCATATTCCTTCTAAGGAAGGGGGGGCAATCCCCAGACCATTAACAGTGGAGGAAATTTACGGAATTGCTAAAAAGTTTGGAAGTGCTGCAAGAAGAGCACAGATTGCTGGGTTTGATGCAGTAGAAGTACACGGAGGGCACTCTTATTTATTAGCACAATTTATGTCATCACTTACAAATGATAGAACAGATGAATTTGGTGGTAGTGTAGAAAATAGAGCGCGTTTTACAAAACTTGTACTTGAAGAAATTAGAGCAGTAGTAGGTCCACATTTCCCAATCATCCTTAGAGTATCTGGTGATGAGTTTATGGAAAAAGGTCGTGACCTTAATGAAACACTTGAAATGCTTACTTACCTTGATGAGTATGTAGATATGTATGATATTTCAGCAGGTGTCAATGATACACTTCATATGCAAGTAGATATTATGGGGCTTGAAGAAGGTTGGAGAGCAAATCAAGCACAAGCTGTTAAAGAAAAGTTTGGCAAACCAACAATGACGGTAGGATCATTTAGATCTCCAGAGATTGCTGAAAAAGTACTTGCTGAAGGAATGGCAGACTTTATCGGTATGGGTCGTGGTTTAATTGCAGAACCAGAATGGGTTAACAAAGTAGCTACAGGTAACGAAAGATTACTTCGTAAATGTATTTCATGTAACATTGGATGTGTCACAAATCGTGTTTACATGAACAGACCAATTACTTGTACAGTAAGCCCAGACCTTATTAATGAAAATGAGTACAGAAACCGTAAAGTAACAGAGCCAACTAACGTGGTTGTTATTGGTGGTGGTACAGCTGGACTTGAGGCTGCTTGCACAGCAGCAGAAGTAGGATGCAGTACTGTACTTCTTGAAAAGAGAGAACAAACAGGCGGCTTAGCACGGGAGATTGCTAAATTCCCAGATAAGAAAAAAGTACAATTCTTTGTTGATTATTTAGAAGAACGTGCGAAGGATCTTAAGAATCTTTATGTATGTACAAATACTGAAGCAACTATTGAGAAAGTAGAGCAATTTAAACCAGATATTGTTGTGAATGCAACTGGGTCAGTACCTCTTCTTCCACCAATAAAAGGATTCGATAAAAACTTAAACAATGAAAATGTTTACACAATTACTAAACTACTTGCTAACTTAGACAAAGTACCTAATATGAAAGGGAAACGTGTTGTAATTGCTGGTGCAGGAGCAGTAGGACTTGATTGTGTGGAATATTTCTCACAACAAGGTGCTATTGTAACAATTCTTGAAAGACTTCCAGTAGTAGGTCAAGATCTTGACCCAGTATCTCGAAAAGGTATGCTTGAAGTTATTAAAAGCCATGATGTACAAACACTTACAAGTACATCACTTATGGAACTTACAGATAAGGCTATGCTTTGCCAAGATAGTGAAGGAAACGATATTACCCTTGAATTTGATCTTGCGTGCATCTGTCTTGGTATGAGAGCAGAAAATGCTCATGTACAAGAGATGACAGCGTACTTTAGAACAAAAGGCGTTAAAGTCCTTAATATAGGAGACAGCTTAAGAGCTAGAAAAATTCTTGCAGGGATTGAGGAAGGAAGAAATATTCTCCTTCAACTTGAAAAACAAGGCTTATTAAAATAGTGATTCAGCAGAGTAAATGATTTAGGGCAATCAAATTGCCCTTGTCATTTGCTTTGAATTGATAAAAAATTAACGTAAAATGACATCAAAGGAGCATTTAACTCAAATGGAAAAGAATATTTTCAAAAACAAGTATTTACTTACAGCCCTCGCAATGTACTTAGTTTACTTTGTACATGGTATGGGTGGAATCATTCTTGCTCAAAATAAAACAGCTTTAATGGCACAATGGGCAACAGATGCAGCTGGGATTGGTATGGTTATTTCAGCACTTGGGTTAGGACGTTTTATCGTACTTTTCATCTCTGGGAAACTCTCAGATAAATATGGTAGAAAACCTTTTATTTTAATAGGGATTGTTACTTATATAACATTCTTTGTAGGAATCTTATTCTCTAAAAACGTAACAGTGGCATTTATCTTTGGTCTTCTTGCTGGTATGGCAAATTCTTTTTTAGATGCAGGAACTTATCCAGCACTTATGGAGTGTTTTGAAGAAGCACAAGGTTCAGCAAGTGTTATGATTAAGGCCTTTATTTCAGGAGGTTCTTCATTACTTCCAATCATTATTAGTTTCTTAATCGCCAATAATATGTATTACGGTTATTCATTCTTTTTCTGTATTGCAGTATTAGTATTATGTGGACTTGTTCTTTTAAAAGTACCATTTCCAGCATTTAAGGCAGTAGAAGCTGAAGGAGCTAAAGAAGTAGTAGAAATAAAAGATGTACCAAAATCTAATATGTGGATTGAAGGAATTGCTCTTATCGTTATTGGCTTCACTGCAACATCAACATTCCAGATTATTGCTTCATGGCTTCCAACTTATGCGCAAGGAGCAGCAGGAATGCAAGAAGCATCAGCAAATATGCTTATAAGTCTTTATAGTACAGGATCATTACTTTCTGTATTCGTTACATCAGCATTAGTTGCAAAGTGGATTAAACAAGTACGCTTTGTATTTGTATACCCTCTTATTTCTTTAATCATGCTTGTTATTCTCTGGATGTTCCCAAGTGTATTAGTGTGTAAAATTGCAGCAGTAGTCATTGGATTCACAGCAGCAGGTGGTGTACTTCAATTAGCACTTACATCAATGGCGGAACTGTTCCCAGTTAATAAAGGAACCATTACAGGTCTTGTATATAGCGCATCAAGTATTTCATCCTTCATTATTCCGGCAGTTTGTGGTAAGCTTGCAGATATTAATGTAGGTCATATCATTCTTTTAGATATTGTGATAACAGCAGTGGGAGTAATCCTTGCACTTGTTGTTAACTTCCGTTATAACAGAGTTATGAAAAAAGCGTAGTATTTAAAGCAAAAGTGAATAATATGATTGGGGGTAGCTTATCATAAGTCAAAAGGACTATAAGCTATCCCTTTAATTTTTAAGATATTTAACACTTCTACTATGAGAGCTCGGGGATAAGCTTTAATCAGACTTAAAAATAAGATATGTTACATAATAGTAATCTAAATCAAGTCTGAGGGAAAGTAATGAAAATAGCAAAGGTGATAGTATGGGATGAAAAATAGATTAAGTAAAGGAGAGTCCATAATGAACACAAGAGATGACTTAAGGGGAACGAAGGATAGTTCTAACAAGTTAGCTATTAGAATGACAATATCCTTAATACTTGCACTTGCAGTAGGGACAGTACTGATTTTTTTAAGAGAGTATTTAATTGAGAGTGGAAATGCCAGCTTATGGGCACAAATTAATAGGATCTTCTTCGTAGATATTAGTACAGAAGAAGGGACAAATGGCTTTGGGATTTTTTATATTTTAGGGCAATTATTTATTAATGCTTTGCAATTTATTATTGTACCTATGGTGTTTTCATCTATTGCACTGGCTATGTGCAGAATTAGTGATACTAAGAAATTAGGGAGAATTTCATATAAAACGTTATTGGGTTTTTTAACGACCTCTATTTTTGCGTTAATTACAGCAGGAACCATCGGCTATCTTGTTTATAAGATGGGTTTATTTAATGTAGCATTAGAAGGAAATGCAAGTGTAGAAGTAGCTTCAAGGCAAAATCCTCTAATGGTCATATTAGATGCGGTGCCTAATAATATTTTTAGTGTATTCACAAGTAATGGGCGTGTGTTGGCTGTTGTATTTTTAGCTGTTGTAATAGGACTTTGTATCAATACTGGAGGAGAAGAGATTGTTGTTTTAAAGAAAATCTTACTAGATATTAATAAGGTCGTTAATGTTTTTTTAAACTTTGTGATTATTAAATTTAGTCCTGTAGCAGTATTTATCTTAATTACACGTACCTTTGCAGTATATGGGATTGAACATTTAAAGCCAGCATTAGTTTATATTTTGACGACTTGTGGCACAGCAATTCTTTATTTAATTATTGCATATCCTTTATATGTCTTTTTAGTAGCAAGATTAAATCCATTTATTTTTATGAAAAAGATTGCCAAGGTAGCGCTTTTAGCTTTTTCTGCTAACTCGTCAGCAGCAGCACTTTCATTAAATGAAAGAACAACTGTAGGAGACTTAGGTGTTGATAAGGATATTGCCTCATTTATCCTGCCATTAGGAATGACCATTAATATGAATGGAACTGCTATTACTCAAGTCATTGCTACTATTTTTATTGCAGCAAGTTCCGGCTATAGTTTAGAGTATAAAAATATTGTGGTTATTGCAGTATTAGCTTTAATTGCTTCTGTGGGTACACCAGCCGCACCTGGGGCTTCAGCCATTATATTATTCTCGGTACTTAATTCAATGGGTTATAATAACCCTGCAACGATTATTGCTTATAGTTTAATTATTGCCATTAATAGACCAGTAGATATGGTTACTACTAGTCTTAATGTAACGGGAGATGCAGCTACAGCAGTTGTAGTAGCGGCCTCAGAAGGTAGTCTTGATAAAAAAGTATATTATAATGAGTAAAATAGCTATTGACAACAAAATGAGCATCTATATAACAGTAAATAACTTAATATATAGCCTGCACAGGTAAGGTGTACTCGAAGAGGTAGGTTACGTGAGTAATCTATAAACTTAAGGTGGTAACACGAGAGAATGCTCTCGTCCTTTTGAAAATAAACAAGAGGGCGGGAGTTTTTTTATGGCTCATGTCTTATAGAACTTGCCGATATTGATAAAACATTATTGATATTAAAGGTGAGTATGTTTTTTGATATAGCTGATAAAGCTTTCGGTTATGGGGGTCAAATATTTATTTTTCACATATGCTAAATAAATCGTACGTGTAGGGTCAGGATGATTGAGCGGAATAGCTTTCACATTAATATGTTCAAGCGCTTCTGTTTTAGCAATGACAGAGACACCAAAGCTTTGGGCAACTAAGCCTAAGAGGGCTGTTTCATCTTCGCCTTCACAGATGATATGAAGATGAAGCTTAGCTTCTTTAAAAAGACGACGTGTAATCTTGCCAAGACCACTTCCTTTGGCATATCCGACAAAAGGATAGGGTTCAAGTTGTTTAAGGTTAATTCGCTCAAAACTAGCAAGTGGATGATGAGGTGGTACAATGGCAACTAGTTCTTGCTTACAGATTGGCTCAAAGTGAATTAAGGGTTCATCTTCTACATAAGAACAAAAGCCTAAATCATAAGTCCCAGATTTTAAGCCTTCTAAAATATAAGCTGTAAAAGCTTGTTTAAAAGTAAAGGTGATTTCATGTTGCTGAAGATGCGGTTGATCTAGAAAGTTTCGTACTGTCTCTGGAATATAGTGAAAAGCTAAGGGAGCTACATAAGCAATATCAATATGACCAGAGTTTTCATTGGTTAAGGCTTCAATTTGTTTTTTTCCTTCATCTAAAGTATCCAGGGCTGTTGTCACATAAGCCAGGAAGATTTTACCGTATTTTGTTAAAGTAACATTGCGTCCTTGCTTTTCAAAAAGTTCTGCACCCAGTTCTGTTTCTAAGCTGGAAATGGCATAGCTCAAACTAGGCTGTGATATATTTAACAGTTCAGCAGCATAGCGAAAATGCTCTACCTTAGCTACTGTTTTGAAGTAATAAAGCTGGTTTAAATTCATGTAAGACATACTCCTTTGTGTTTTACATAGTTTACCATAATTGATAGAATATATCTATTAAAAATTATAAAAATAAGTATTAGATTTATCAAAATAGAAAAGGTATAATGAGAACATAAACAAACGTGTTAAAAAATTAACTAACAGTGCAAGTTGCAAGAAATTACTATAAAATATTAATAAATTGATTTATATAAATAGTATTCCTAAAGGAGACAAGATTATGAAGCAAATCGTAGAAGTGAGAAATGTTAAATTTGGAGAAGGTATGCCAAAAATTTGTGTGCCTCTTATTGGGAAAAATAATAAAGAACTTATTGAAGAAGCCAATTTCTTAAAAACACTGAATCTTGATGTAGTAGAATGGCGTATTGATCATCACCAAGAAGTAGAAGACATTGATCAAATGAAAGAATCCTTAAAAGTACTTAGAGAAGCGCTTGGAGATTTACCTCTTCTTGTAACTTTCAGAAGCAAAAAAGAAGGTGGTGAAAGGGAGGTTAGTATAGATTACTATGCAGAGCTAAATAAAGCTATGGCTGAAACAGGCATGGCGGATATGATTGATGTTGAGCTTTTCACAGGTGATGAGATAGTAAAAGAAATCGTAGATTTTGCTCATAGTAAAAATGTAAAGGTAGTTATGTCAAATCATGACTTCTTTAAGACACCAGCTAAAGAAGAGATTATTAGTCGTCTTTGTAAAATGCAAGAAATGAATGCTGACCTTCCTAAAATTGCAGTTATGCCACAAACTACAGAAGATGTACTAACGCTTTTAAGTGCAACTAACGAAATGGTAACAAAACATGCAGACAGACCTATTATTACAATGTCTATGGCAGGACTTGGCGTTATAAGTCGTTTAGCAGGAGAAGCTTTTGGAAGTGCTCTCACCTTTGGAGCAGCTAAAGCGGCATCAGCACCAGGACAAGTACCAGTAGAAAAATTAGCACAAGTACTTGAAATTTTACATGAAAGTAAGTAGACGGGCTAAGTCAATTTAAATTGACATTAACCGCAAGAGTCTTATGAATAGATAAGAGAAATATCATAATAACAGAAGACAACTAAGGAGACTTGAACGATGGCAGAAAGAATTACAGGACATACAGAACTGATTGGATTAATTGCAACACCTATTAGACATTCAAAATCACCTACTATGCATAATGAGTCCTTTGCTAAATTAGGTTTAGACTATGCTTATCTTGCATTTGAAGTAGGTAACAAGGAGTTAGAAGCTACTGTGAATGGTTTTAGAGCCATGAACGTAAGAGGGTGGAACGTCTCTATGCCTAATAAAGTAGCTATTATGCAGTACCTAGACAAACTATCACCAGCAGCAGAAATGTGTGGTGCAGTAAATACAGTTGTGAATGATAATGGTGTACTTACAGGACATATTACAGACGGTACTGGTTACATGAGATCAATCAAGGAAGCTGGTGTAGATATTATCGGCAAAAAAATGACATTAGTTGGTGCTGGTGGGGCAGCTACAGCCATTGCTATTCAAGCAGCTTTAGATGGTGTTACTGAAATAAGCATTTTTAATATCAAAGATGACTTTTTTGCAAAAGCAGAGAACACAGTAAAAACAATTAATGAAAAAACAGCTTGTAAAGCAAAATTATTTGACTTAGCAGACCTTGATGCTTTAAAAGCTGAGATTGCAACAAGTGCACTCTTCACTAATGCAACAGGTATGGGTATGAAACCTCTTGAAGGACAAACTTATATTCCAGATGCTTCTTTCCTTAGACCAGAGCTTATTGTATCAGATGTTGTTTATTCACCAGCTGAGACAGCTTTATTAAAAATGGCTAGAGAAGTTGGATGTAAAACAATCAATGGTATTGGTATGATGATTTATCAAGGAGCAGCAGGCTTTAAAATGTGGACGGGTGAAGAGATGCCAGTTGACCATGTAAAACAAGTATTAGGATTAGAATAATTAAATTTGAGAGTTAATCGAGTAAATGAACAAAAACTATTAATCAAAGAAGCTATTAGCAGGTGATGAATAAGTCATCTGCTAATAGCTTCTTTATTATTGTAATGTTTAGGGCAAGTTATTCATAAACTAGATAAAAGGTATAATTTAAGGTTATATGATTGATAAATGAGGGGATGGAAAATGCCAATTTATAAAGTGATAAAGGCAGTAGCATTAAATCTGGGGATTATTATTACTAATATTATCTTTTTTTCTCAAGGCTTTATAGGGTTACAGCTACGAGGAGAAAGTGCATTTGAAGGGGCACTAGGAGGAACGCTTATTTTAATGAGTATTATTATTTTTATATGGGGGAATGTACATTATTTTATTGTTCAAGAAAAGGTAATATTAGGAACAGAACTTAAAAGTAAAGAGGACTACAAGATAGCTATACGGCAAAATGCAGTTAAGAAGACGTTTACTAAAAGCATTTTTTACATACTTAAGCAAATAGAACGGTTAGATAAAAAGAATGCCATCATACATGATGTGTTACTTCAAAAATTCACCTTAGAGGAATTAAGTTATATAAAATTTAAGGGCATTTTAAAACAAATAGAAGAACTCTTTTATCTGAATCTAAGAAGTATGGTCAATAAGCTAAATGTTTTTGATCAAGAGGAGTATGACCAAATTACTGGGAAAAAAACTAAGGTCTCTAATCGTATTGAGGAAGAAAAAAGAAAGGTTTATGAGGAGTATATCACCTTTATTGAACATAGCATAGAAGATAATGAGCAGATTTTATTAAAGTTAGATCAACTACTACTAGAGCTTTCTAAATTTAATAGCCTGGAAGATGGTGAGGTAGAAGCAATGCCTGCAATGTTAGAAATAGATGAATTAATTAGTAAAGCTAAATTTTATCAATAGCATTTAAGGAGTAAGGAGGAAAGGACATGCAGCAGAGAAATAGCAAGAAACCAGTCATTTTATTAGCGGTGTTAGCCGCCGTCATGTTTGGAATGATTTATCTAGGAATTTCGTTTACTCAAGATAGAGGCAAGGACCAACGAGTGATCAGTACGGAAAATGCTACAGAAAGATTAGATTCACTTTATAAGAGAGTATCAGTTCAAAACGTAGAAGCTAGGAAAGAACCCGTGGCTTTAGAGGAAACAGCTTTGGAAGATACTTTACCGGCTATTGATAAAAGTCCTATAACAGTAGAGAATGCAACAGATAATTACATAGAAATTTTCGCTTCACCAGAGAAAGCAGGTAGTGATAAAGATGGCTGGTTAAATGAAGTAGCAGAGGATTTTAATCATGCAGGCATACAAATTAATGGAAATACTGTATCAGTAAAAGTACGTAATGTAGCCTCAGGTCTAGGCAAAGATTATATTCTCTCTGGTAAATATGTGCCGGATGCGTATACACCTTCTAATGAGTTATGGGGGGATATGCTAAGTGACCAAGGAAGTAAGGTTACCTTGTTTAAAGAAAGATTAGTAGGAAATGTGGCAGGTATTGTTTTAGCTAAAAGTAAAAATGATGAGTTAACTAAGAAATATGGAGCTATTAACTTAAAAACTATAACAGATGCAGTAGCTAATAATGAAATAGCTATGGGATATACGAATCCCTTTGCGAGCTCTACGGGACTTAACTTTTTACTATCTACCCTAAGTACTTTTGATGGTCAGAATCCTCTTAGTGAAACGGCTATTAGTGGATTTGAAAAATTCCAGGAAAACATTCCTTTTGTAGCTTATACAACCTTACAAATGAGAGAATCTGCTAAGACAGGGGCACTAGATGGTTTTATTATGGAATATCAAACTTATATCAATGATGCAGAACTAAAAGATGATTATGTGTTTACGCCGTTTGGGATAAGACACGATAGCCCTATTTATGCTATAGGTGATTTGAGTACAGAAAAACAAGCTATTTTAAGGGAGTTTGTTCATTTTGCAAGTTCCGAAACTTATGCAGCAAAAGCAGTTGAATACGGCTTTAATGGGTTAGATGAGTATAAATCAGAAATGCAGAGTGTAGCTAAGCAGCAGATTACAAAGGCACAAAAGCTATGGAAGGAAAAGAAGAACGGTACTAAGAAAATATCAGCTGTATTTGTAGCGGACATCTCTGGCAGCATGGATGGGGAGCCACTTAATAATTTAAAGAAATCACTTATAACAGGCGCTGAATATATAGGAAAAGACAATTCAATTGGTTTAGTGACTTACTCGGACGATGTGAATATTAATTTGCCAATAGGAAAATTTGACCTTAATCAACGTTCTTTATTTACTGGTGCAGTCATGGATCTTGAAGCAAGTGGCGGTACAGCTACCTTTGATGGCATGATTGTAGCACTAAAAATGTTAATGGAAGAAAAAGCAGCGAATCCCGATGCCAAGCTGATGTTGTTTGTTTTAAGTGATGGAGAAACTAACAGAGGACATTCACTTAATGACATAGAGGGGATTTTAAGAACCCTTAAAATCCCTGTATATACCATTGGTTATAATGCCAATATATCAGCACTTAACAATATTTCCAGTATTAATGAAGCGGCAAGTATTAATGCAGAGTCAGATGACGTCATTTACAAGCTGGCTAGTTTATTTAATGCGCAGATGTAGAGCAGTCAGGAGCAATGTGGTAAAGAACGCTTTTAGTAAAAAGTAATAGAAATAAGATTAGTATAAGCCAGCTGGGAGGAAAATGAGATGGATTTTTCTATGGAAGTAGTGGATGGTAAGGCAGTTGAAGAGGAGATTATAGAGCAGATTAAGCCTGAGCCTCAAGAGGTTGTGGCTCTAAAGAATATAGCAAACCAAAATGTAGCTAATCTTGTGAAGATAGACATGACTTCATTAGAGGAGAGAAGTACTGTTTTAAAAGGCATAGAGGAGTTTGGACTAGAGACCATTAGAAAGTCCTCCGAGAAAAATAGCTTATTACAAGTGCCTATTAAGGATTTATCTAAGCTTGGTGGAGAAGGCAGTGAAGTTGCTGAAGGGTTAGTAGCTTTGCAACATGAAATGAAGAATTTAGATCCTAGCTTAATTGATTTTACTAAAACCGGGTTTTTAGGTAAGTTTTTTAACCCTATTAGGACTTATTTTGAAAAATATCAAAAAGCAGATAGTGTGATTAATGATATTGTTGCTTCTCTAGAACGAGGGAAAAATACTTTGAAGAATGATAATACCACGCTAGAAATAGAAGAAGTAGCCCTTCGGGATTTAACCAAGAAGCTAGCTAAAGAAATAGAGATGGGAAGCTTTATGGATGAAGCTATTTCACAGGAAGTGGATAAGGCTAGGGCGGCTAATGAGGATGCTGATAAAATAAGATTTATTTCAGAAGAGGTGCTGTTCCCACTGAGACAACGGATTATGGATATGCAACAAATGATTATTGTTAATCAGCAGGGGATTATGGCCATAGAAGTGATTCGAAGAAATAATAAGGAGCTTATTAGAGGGGTAGAGCGTGCGAAGAATGTAACGATTTCAGCGCTTAGAATTGCCACTATGGTAGCTAGTGCCCTTTATAATCAAAAGATTGTACTTAAGAAAATAGAAATGCTTAATGAAACCACCAATCAATTAATTAGTGGCACTGCTAATATGTTGAAGCAGCAAGGAGCAGATATTCATAAACAATCTATGGAAGCTAATGTTTCTGTAGAGACTTTAAAAAGTGCTTTTTCAGATACAATGGCGGCCTTAGAAGCGATTAGTACGTATAAACAAGAAGCCTTACCTAAGATGAAAGAGACCATAGCAGAGTTTAGAGAACTAGCAGAAAAGGGAGAGAAGGAGATACAAAAATTAGAAAAGAATGTTCAGCTAGGGAGCGTGCAATAACATATAAGTATGAATATAAAGTAATAAATAAGGTTAGGAATAAAATTTAATTTTGCCCCACTAGATGAGATAAATTTCTCTCTAGTGGGGTTTTATATTGCTGAGTTTTAATAAGCATAAGGATATTAGCTGTAGATTGAAGTTTTATTCAAATAATAAGTGTAGAATTTCAGAGAAAAAGTTGTTATAATATTTAGAAAAAAGTACAAGGAGGTCGCAATGCGAAGATTAGAAACGAAAGATTTTATAATAAAAGCAATTGATGAGATTACATATTTAACAGAAATGTGGAAGCATAGTGTCAATATAGTATTTAACATTGAGATTGATGAAGATGAAGGAAATGAAGAAGTATACATGAACAAACTGACTCAGGTCATAGAAGAAAATCTACCAGAGATTCAAGAACGCCTAGAATGGATCGAAGCTAATCAAGATAAACTAATAGAATGCTTGTTGTCAGAAGGAAATGTTCTAACCACAGTGAGAAATTATATGGGAAATCATCACAAACAAGAATATATTCAAATGGAGAATGGTGTACGACTAAAACTACCTATTTCTTTAGAAGATTTCTTAGCATACGTTTTACATTGTGATGAAATAGGGTTTGGCATAAGTGCTACGGATGATGAGGTAAAAATGGAAATAAGTATGTTCTTTACAGCTAGAGAAAATCTTTTAGGAGGGCATATGTGGGAAATCGTAGTGAGTGGCAATAATGAAATAAGGTCCTTAGGATGCTGCCAATGAGATTTATTATGGTAATACAGTTAGGTGCTGAAGCATAAGCTAGTTGTAGTAGAATAAGCACATGATATATAGAAAAATAAAGAAGCTTTTTAGGGTGTTAGGACTCTGAAAGGCTTCTTTATTTTTTATAATCTTTTTATTTTTCATTTGCAAAGCTATATAATCTCCCTCTATATAAATAGTAAGGATCCATTTGAGTCACTATGGAAATCAAGAAAGAAGGATATTCAAATTAGCAACTTTGTCTCAAAATAATCTTATGAGGAACTGTAACTTCTAATGGTACAGTTCGTTTTGTATTAATTTGATCCATTAAAAGCTTTACTCCTGTTTGCCCCATAAGTTCTGTATAAATTTTTACAGTAGAAAGTTGAGGAAATGTATACTGAGAGGTTGGAATATCGTTACATCCAATTAAAGCTATGTCATTTGGAATGGATAAACCTGCTTCTGTAATAGCTCGGAGTGCACCGATGGCTAAAGTATCACTTGCAGCAAATATACAGGTAGGGAGATTGTTTTCATTTTGTTTAAGGAGATCCTTCATTAGAGCATATCCCTCTTGAAAATTAAATTGGCCTATGCGAACGTAATTTTCATTATAGAGATCGTTAAGCTGTAGATAATTTTTAAAAGTAGTTTCACGTTCATCTACTAATGGGGTAGTATGATCGGATAGAATTTCTCGTCCGCCAATAAACCCAATTTTTGTATGGCCTTTGGAAATAATATGGTTGAGTATATCAGTTGTTATTTTGGTGAAGTCTGCATGCACACAATCATAGTTAGTATTTTCAGGCAGAGAATGAATAAGAACAATAGTTGATGAATAGGGCTCGATTAATTTTAAGTGTTCTTTTGTAAATTTTCCAAGTATGATTAACCCATCGAAAGTATATTGAGAAAGAGCAGAAGGTGATATATCAGTATTAAAAAATTTTTGAAGCATGATGCCTTGGTTATTACATTCTTCCTCAATTCCCATACGAATAGAGATAAAATAGGGATCATTAAGCTCCTGAAGCTCATCAAACCAATGGATGAGTCCAATGCATATTGAAGGAGACTTAGTGGTTGATTCTACACTTTTTTTTGCTTTGGCTGGTTTCTGATAAGAAAGGAGTTCTGCTGTCTCAAAGATTTTTTTCTTAGTTTCATTGGTGACACTAATTGTATCATCATGATTAAGGACTCTGGAGACCGTTGCTGCAGAGACACCTGCCAAAGCAGCAATTTGTCTAATAGTTGCCATACTAACACCTCATTATGTATATCAAAATTATTATTTATAGGAAAGCTAAAACACGCGTTTCAAGACTAGCTTTATTGTAAAAAAAAAAGAGAGGTAAGTCAATCAATTATAAAATGTGTTTACTAAACAAAAAGCACAGTGCAATACAGAATAAAAATCAATAATAAGCAAAAATAAACATAATATTGACCAAGATATAGTTATTAATAACATAATGCATAAAATTTAGTAAAATAATATTGTTTAAATTAAAAACATATGGTAAATTCTAATTAACAGATGAAGTGTTTAGTAAACAAACGAGTGGAGGGATGTAAATGAGTCAGCAAGAAATATGGTTTGTAACAGGAAGCCAACATCTTTACGGAGAAGAAACATTAAAGCAAGTAGCAGTAAATTCTAGAAAAATAGTAGACGCACTAAATAATACTGCAAAAATATCCTTAAAAATAGTGTGTATGGAAACAGTCACTACTTCAGATGAAATATTTGAAGTTTGTAAAGCAGCCAATAATGAGGATAAATGTATAGGCATAATCACATGGATGCATACTTTTTCTCCTTCAAAAATGTGGATTAATGGACTTAAAATTTTAAGAAAGCCTATTTTACATTTACATACACAAGCTAATAGAGATATCCCATGGGAAACAATGAATATGGATTTTATGAACCTTAATCAAGCAGCACATGGAGATAGGGAACATGGATTTATTTATACTAGAATGGGAATAGGACGTAAAGTAGTAGTAGGCTATTACGAAGATACAATAGTACAAGAAAAGATTGGAAGATGGGCGAGAGTTGCACTAGCAGCAGCAACTGCTAAGGAGCTGAAGGTGGTAAGGTTTGGAGATAATATGAGAGAAGTGGCTGTTACTGAAGGCGATAAGGTAGAAGCTCAAATCAAATTTGGTTGGTCTATTAATAGCTATGGGGTAGGAGATCTAGTAACTAGAATAAATGAAGTGACAGATGATCAAATAAATGGCCTTATGGAGGAGTATGAACAGAAATATAATTTTGCACCTGAATGTGACAAGGGAACAGAATTATATGAGCATGTTAGAGAACAGGCGAAAATGGAAATTGCCTTGGAGCAATTTTTGACAGAGGGCAAGTTCCAAGCATTTACAAATACTTTTGAAGATTTATATGGTATGAAACAACTTCCAGGTCTTGCAACACAAAGGTTAATGGAAAAAGGTTATGGCTATGGAGGTGAAGGAGACTGGAAAACAGCAGCACTTACACGTACCATGAAAATAATAGCAGATAATAAAGCAACATCATTCATGGAGGATTACACGTATCATTTTAATCCAGAAAACAAAATGGTATTAGGTGCTCATATGTTAGAAGTATGTCCAACTATAGCCAATGAAAAGCCTCGTATTGAGGTACATCCACTTGGCATCGGTGGAAAGGAAGCACCGGCAAGATTAGTGTTTGATGGAAAAGCTGGAGAAGCAGTATGTGCTTCTCTTATTGATATGGGTGGTAGGATGAGACTTATTATTGCAGAGGTAGAAGCTGTTGAAGTACCTCATAAACTGCCACAGTTACCAGTAGCAAGAACGACTTGGAAGCTTAAGCCTTCTTTAGAGATAGGGGCACAGGCATGGATTTTAGCTGGTGGCGCACATCATACAGTTTTCTCCCATGAGGTGACAGTAGAGGATTTAGTAGATTGGGCAGAGATAATGGATATTGAGTATGTTATTATTAATGAGTCTACTGATATTCTTAGATTGAAACAAGATTTGCGTACGAATGAGTTAATTTGGAAATTAAGGTAAGGGGATAAACATATGCATAAGAAGTATGTTATAGGGATAGATTATGGCAGTGATTCTTGTCGAGGTGTCATTATAGATACAGATAATGGGTATGAGTTAACTAGTGAAGTGTTTTATTATCCTAGGTGGAAGCAAGGTAGATACTGTGATGCCACTAAAAATCAATTTAGACAGCATCCATTAGATTACATAGAAGGACTTAAACATGTGGTTAGAACAACTGTAGATAGAGTAGGAAAAGAAATAGCTAATGATATTGTAGGTATCAGTATTGATACAACAGGTTCAACACCTTGTCCTATTAATGAAGCAGGTGTACCTTTAGCACTTTTACCAGAGTATGCAGATAATCCTAATGCCATGTTCATCTTGTGGAAAGACCATACAGCCGTAAAAGAAGCAGCCCAAATTAATGAAGTAGCTAAGACTTGGGAAGGAACCTCTTATACCAAGTATATAGGAGGCGTATATTCTTCAGAGTGGTTTTTTGCTAAAATTCTCAGAACGTTAAGAGTGGATGAAGCTGTAAGGAAAGCTGCTTATAGCTGGGTAGAGCATTGTGATTGGATTCCTGCACTTTTAACCGGTGTTAAATCAGCTAAAGAAATTAAAAGGTCTAGGTGTGCAGCAGGGCATAAGGCTATGTGGCACAAAGAATTTGGCGGGCTTCCAAGTGAAGCATTTCTAGTAAGCATAGATCCTCTTTTAAGTGGATTAAGGGAAAGATTATTTGAGGAAACCTATACAGCAGATGAAGTGGCGGGTACTTTAACGGCTGAGTGGGCAAGTGCACTTGGATTATCAGAAGCAGTAAAGGTAGGGATAGGAGCATTTGATTGCCATATGGGAGCTGTAGGAGGAGGTATAAAACCTAAAGCATTAGTAAAAGTAATGGGTACTTCTACATGTGACATTTTAATAGAGGATGCCCAAATAGTAGGAGAAAAACTTGTTGAAGGCATCTGCGGGCAAGTAGATGGTTCTGTTATTAAAGGTATGATAGGAATGGAAGCAGGTCAATCAGCTTTTGGGGATATTTATGCTTGGTATAAAAACATACTGACTTGGCCATTAAAATGGATACCAGAGGCTTATAAGCAAGAAGTAGAAGCTAAGATACTTTATGAACTAGAGCAAGAAGCAGAGCAAGTTGATCCATTAACTAGTGGTGTACTTGCAGTTGACTGGATGAATGGCCGCAGAACGCCTTATGCCAATCAAAGTTTAAAGGGTGCTATTACGGGTATTAGTCTAGGAAGTAATGCCCCTATGCTTTACCGAAGTCTGATTGAAGCAACAGCTTATGGTGCAAAAGCAATTGTAGAATGTTTTAGAGCAAGCGGCATAGAAATTAACGAGGTGATAGCAATTGGGGGTGTTGCTAAAAAATCACCTCTTAATATGCAAATTGTAGCAAATGTACTTGATATGCCTATTAAGGTAGCTAAGTCAGAGCAATCAGTAGCAGTTGGTGCAGCTATTTTTGCTGCAGTTGTTGGTGGAGTTTATGAAACGGTGGAAGAAGCCCAGGCAAATATGGCAAGTGAGATAGAAAAGGTATATATGCCAGAAGCAGAAAAAGTAGATCTCTATCAAGAACTTTATAAAAAATACCTTAAAGTAGGAAAAATGCTTGAAGCTAACCAATGGAATTAGCATAGAAGGAAGGAGGCCTATTATGTTAGAAGCATTAAAGCAGGAAGTATGGGAAGCAAACATGGAATTACCTAAAAGAGGGCTTGTTGTTTATACATGGGGAAATGTGAGTGGCATTGATAGAGAGTCAGGACTTGTTGTTATTAAACCCAGTGGAGTAGCATATGAAGACCTAAAGGTAGAGGATATGGTCATAGTAGATTTACAAGGAAAAGTAGTAGAAGGAAGCTATAAACCATCCTCAGATACACCTACACATATAGAGCTTTATAAAGCTTTTGCAGAGGTGGGAGGGATTGTACATACACATTCATCTATGGCAGTAAGCTTTGCTCAAGCAGGACGTAGTGTGGTAGCTATGGGAACTACACATGCTGATTATTTTTATGGAACGATTCCTTGTACAAGAGATTTGACCAAGGAGGAAATTGAAGCATCCTATGAAGCGCAAACAGGAAAGGTGATTGTGGAAACCTTTAAGGGAATTGAACCCTTGCATATTCCAGCAGTATTAGTCAAAGAACATGGCCCCTTTACCTGGGGGAAAAATGCTATGGAAGCTGTCTATCATTCAGTAGTACTAGAAGAAGTATGTAAGATGGCTTGGCAAACTACTTTGCTAAATCATACAAGCGTTGGGATGCAGCACGATTTATTAGATAAGCATTTTCTGAGAAAGCATGGCGCACAGGCTTATTATGGCCAAAACTAATGGATTACATTCAGCGTGCTATTTAGAATAGAGACTTATAGAGTGACCAATTAACGAAGAGAGGATGTGCAGTATGTTTAAGTTGTATATTAATCCTAATATTAAGAAGGGACATATTAATAAAGAAATTTATGGGCATTTTTCAGAGCATTTGGGAAGATGTATTTACGAAGGTATTTATGTAGGTGAGGACTCTACGATACCTCATATCAATGGCATGCGAAAAGATGTAGTTGAAGCATTAAAGGAAATGGGTATTCCAGTACTGCGTTGGCCAGGTGGATGCTTTGCAGATGAATATCACTGGAAAGATGGAATAGGTCCTAAAGAAAATAGGAAAAAGATGATTAACACTCATTGGGGTGGCGTAGTAGAAGACAATAGTTTTGGAACACACGAGTTTATGGAGTTATGTGAGCAACTTGGTTGTGATGCATATATTAGTGGCAATCTGGGAAGTGGCACTGTTCAAGAAATGAGTGAATGGATAGAATATCTCACTTTCGACGGGGTATCACCTATGGCTAATCTAAGAGCAGAAAATGGCCATTCAAAACCATGGCGAGTTAAGTATTTTGGTGTAGGAAATGAGAACTGGGGCTGTGGTGGCAATATGACACCAGAAGGCTATGCCAATATGTATAGGCGCTATCAGACTTACATAAGAGATTATAATAATGAACAGAAAATTAATAAAATCTGTTGTGGTCCCAACAGTGATGATTATGCATGGACTAAAACGGTGTTAAAAACTTGCTTTGAGAATACGCCAAAGCACTTAAATGGGCACATGAATGGTTTATCCTTACATTACTATACAGTACCAGGTTCATGGGAACATAAAGGAAGTGCTACTAAGTTTGATGAGGAAGAATGGTATAAAACACTTAATAAAACGCTATATATGGAAGAGCTAGTGAAACGCCATAGCACGATAATGGATGAATATGATCCACAGAAAAAAATTGGGCTTATAGTAGATGAATGGGGCACATGGTTTGATGTAGAACCAGGTACAAATCCAGGCTTTTTATATCAACAAAATACAATGAGAGATGCCTTGGTAGCAGGAATTAATTTAAATATTTTTAATAAGCACTGTGATCGTATTAAAATGGCTAATATTGCTCAAATAGTGAATGTACTTCAATCTGTTATTTTAACAGAAGGAGAAAAGATGTTATTAACACCAACTTATTATGTATTTTATTTATACAAGAATCATCAAGAGGCCACACTTGTAGATAGTTATATAGAGACAACTATGATTGGAAAGGAAGATCACCAAGTTCCTAATTTACATGAATCTGTTTCCGTAGATAAAAATGGCGTAGTTAATATAACTATTAATAATTTATCTGTTAATGAGTCTTATGAAGTAGAAAGCCATTTTACAGATTGGAATATACAACAAGTCAAAGCTACAGTCTTAACAGCAAGAATGGATGACTATAATAGTTTTGACCAGCCAGAGAAGGTGCAACCTACTGAATTTAAAGATTTTAGTGTGGTAGATCAAAAGCTCAAGTTTACAATACCAGCATGTAGTGTATTACATTTTGAGATTAAATAGATGAGAGAGTGTAAACGTTGTTTGATAAGAGACCTAGATGAAAGGTTGGACTATGAAAATATGTTTACCTATATTAAACAGTTAGATAAAGAAATTAAAACAGAAGAGATTCTTTATGAAAGCAGGCTTGCAATATGTAAACAATGTCAGTCTCTCATCAATGGTATGTGCAAGCATTGTGGTTGCTTTGTTGAAATGCGAGCAGCTGTGCAAAGTAATTATTGTCCTTATAAAAAATGGTAAGATTAGAAAAATAGCTTATGTCTCATATGTATGGGGCATAAGCTATTTTGGTATGGATGAAAGGGCATGACTTTTTAATGAAACTGACCAACTTGTGAAGGAGAGTATCCTTTAATATCCTTAAAGAGTTTGCTGAAGTAGTAGATATCATCAAAACCACACTTTAAGGCAGTAGCTGTAATAGTAAACTCACCACTTAAGAGTAGATTTTCAGCATGGTTAATTTTGATTTGATTGATATATCTTTTGACACAGTAGCCGGTACATTGCTTAAATAAGTTACCAAAGTAAACGGGATTAAGTCCGACTAATTCAGCCAGTAGTTCTACTGACAGTTTATCAGTATAATGCTGAGCAATATAAGAGATAACCTTCCTGATACGGGGGTCTATAAAGGTTAAATCATTGCGATAATAAAGGAGAGAAAGTAGTCTATATAAAATGCCAGTAAAGAGCGTACGTGAATGAAGTATGTATCCAGGCTTTTTCTCTAACCAAGCTACATTAAGCTCCTGATAAAAGTGAATAAGAGAGTCAAGAATGCCAATATGCGAAACAATGGGGAATGGCAAAGAGACTTCGTTATGTTCAAAGTCATGAAGTAGAAAATTAACAGGATAACACATCATGGGATTATGAGGATTAGTGGTAGCAGAACGCAGACTATGTTGAGGAATACAAAGTAAATCTCCAGCTTTGACATGATAGGTCTTATGATTAATAACATAATCGGCTTCTCCACTATAAATATAAGTCATGTCGATGAAATCAATACGGCTCTCTTCTATAATCCAGTCAGGATTACATTGCCTAGAAATGAAATAGCAAATGGTAACGATAAGATTATCATAATTAGGTAAACTCTGATTCATTAGATTCTCCTTTAATAAAACTTGAAAAATTACAAATGCTATGTAGTTTATACATGGCGTTTATACTACTCGTATTATAAAATGAGCATATAAAAAATACAAATACATTTTTCGAAATTTAATAATCAATAAGAAAGAGGAAGCGTATGATGAATGGTAACGAGAAAAGTAAAATGTATCACTGCTGGCTGGACTATCAACTACATAAAAAGCAATCAAAAGAATGGATTTATGGCAATCAAATTTACTGCGCAGAGGACCTATTAAAGGAAGGGGTAATTCAATCAGCCATTGATGAACTAAAATTGTTTTTTCTGCAACACTTTGACTTAAGTATGGACGTAGTAACCAAAAAGCCAGTACAAGCACATATCGCCTTAGACGTTGCAGAGACTTATGGATTAAAGGAAGGCGCTTATGAAATGGTCGCAGAAGACAATCAGCTTCTTATCCATGCAAGTAGTTGTAACGGGATTTTATATGGTGCATTTGGATTGATACAAGTTATTAAAAGGCAAATACCTGTTCAAGGACTAAAGATTAAAGAAGAACCCACTAATAAAATAAGAATGATTAACCACTGGGATAATAGTGACGGTAGTATTGAAAGAGGTTATGCAGGAAAGTCTATCTTTTATCATAACAATGAAATCATACAAGACATGGGTAGGATTAAAGACTATGCTAGGTTATTAGCTTCTGTAGGTATTAATAGTATTTGTATCAATAATGTAAACGTTCATCATTATGAGACTCAATTTATTACAGACATTTATTTAAAGGATATTGCACGTATTGCTAAGGTGTTTGAAGCTTATGGTATTCGTCTGTTCCTGAGTATTAATTTTGCAGCGCCTATTAGTCTTGATCATTTAGAAAATGCAGATCCTTTAAATACAGAGGTCAGAGAGTGGTGGAGAAAAACAGCCGAGCACATTTATAAGGTAATTCCCAATCTAGGTGGATTTTTAGTGAAAGCAGACTCAGAAAATAGGCCTGGACCGTTTACTTATGGACGTACTCATGCAGAAGGAGCCAATATGCTAGCAGATGCTGTAAGACCTTATGGAGGGCTTGTTATATGGCGATGCTTTGTTTATAACTGCCATGTGGATTGGCGAGATAGGACAACAGATAGAGCTAGAGCGGCATATGATCATTTCATAGATTTAGATGGCCAATTTAATGATAATGTAATTTTGCAAATTAAGAATGGTCCTATGGATTTCCAAATTAGAGAACCATTATCGCCATTATTTGGAGGACTTAAAAATACTAATCAAATTTTAGAATTTCAAATCACACAAGAATATACAGGACAACAAAAGCATATTTGCTTTTTGGTACCTATGTGGAAAGAATGCCTGGATTTTGATACTTATGCAAAAGGAGAAAATAGCAGGATTAAAGATATTGTAAGTGGCAATTTATTTGGTAATAAAGAAACAGGCATAGCAGGTGTTGTGAATATTGGAGACAGTGAGTGCTGGAGCGGAAATCCTATGGCAGCTGCTAATTTATATGGTTTTGGTAGACTATGTTGGAATCCTCATTTATCTTCCAAAGAAATTGCGGATGAATGGATTAGTCTTACATTAGGATTAGATAAAAAAGTTCATGAGGTAGTCAGTAAAATACTTTTAACGTCTAGAAAAACTTATGAAGATTATACTGAACCTTTAGGTATAGGCTGGATGGTTAATGTAGGCCATCACTATGGTCCTAATATTGAAGGCTATGAATATTCACCTTGGGGAACTTATCATTATGCAGACTACAAAGGTATAGGTGTTGATCGTACTTCGAAAACAGGAACAGGTTATGTCAATCAGTATCTAGAACCCAATAGGAGTTTGTACGAAGATATTAAAACTTGCCCAGAAGAGCTTCTTTTATTTTTCCATCATGTGTCTTATGACTATCAGCTAAAAGATGGAAGGACACTATTACAATATATATATGATGTTCACTTTGAAGGTGTAGAGCAAGTAAGAAGTTATCAAAAAGCATGGGAAAGCCTAGATGGAAGTATAGACCGAGATTTTTATAATGCAGTGAGCAAAGGCTTAGAAGTTCAGCTAAAGGACGCTAAAGAATGGCGGGATGTGGTCAATACTTACTTTTACAGAAGAACAGGTATAGGGGATAGTAAAAATAGAAAAATTTATGAGTAGTAGAAGCTTGTAAGGAGGTGTAAAGATGGAAGAAGTATTTATGAACAAAGCAGGGCAGCTAGTAGCACAAATGGATTTATTAGAAAAAGCCTCTATGCTCAGATATGATTCTCCTGCCATTAAAAGATTGGGAGTGCCAGCTTATAATTGGTGGAGTGAGGCTTTGCATGGAGTTGCTAGAGCAGGTGTAGCAACAGTGTTTCCACAAGCTATAGGTATGGCAGCTATGTTTGATGAAGAATATCTCTATGAAATAGCAGATATTATCGCGACAGAGGCTAGAGCTAAGTATAATGAATTTGCTAAAAAAGAAGATAGAGATATTTATAAGGGAATGACCTTATGGGCACCTAACATTAATATATTTAGAGATCCAAGATGGGGAAGAGGACATGAAACGTATGGTGAAGACCCTTATTTAACATCACGCTTAGGGGTTGCTTTTATTCATGGCTTACAAGGAGATGAAAATCATCACTATTGGAAAGCTGCAGCATGTGCTAAGCACTTTGCAGTTCACTCAGGGCCAGAAGAAGAGAGACATCACTTTGATGCAGTTGTTTCTAAAAAAGATTTGTATGAAACTTATTTACCTGCTTTTGAAGCAGCAGTTACTAAGGGGAAAGTAGCAGGAATGATGGGAGCTTATAACCGTGTCAATGGAGAGCCTGCCTGTGGAAGTAAGGTTTTACTACAAGATATTTTAAAGGAAGAATGGGGCTTTGATGGTTATGTTGTCTCAGATTGCTGGGCTATTCGTGATTTTCATACAGAACATATGGTAACACATACGGCTACAGAATCTGCAGCATTAGCTATTAATAATGGCTGCCAGTTAAATTGTGGTAATACCTATTTACATATGCTACAAGCTTATAAAGAAGGACTTGTAACAGAAGAAAACGTTACAAAATCAGCGCAGAAGCTTATGGCAATTCGTATGAAATTAGGATTGTTTGATGAAAACTGTGAGTATAATAAAATTCCATATGAAGTCAATGATTGTAAAGTTCATCGTGACATTGCCTTAGATGTAGCTAGAAGGAGTATGGTACTGCTTAAAAATAATGGTATTTTACCACTTAATTTAAAACAAACAAAAGCTATTGGTGTTATTGGCCCTACAGCCAATAGTCGTACGGTTTTACAAGGTAATTATTTTGGGACAGCTTCTAGATATACTACTTTTTTAGAGGGGATTCAAGATTATGTTGGAGATGCAGCAAGAGTTTATTATGCAGAGGGATGTCATTTATTTAAAAACAGCATATCTGGTTTGTCCTGGGAAAATGATAGATTATCAGAAGCCCTTATAGTAGCAGAACAAAGTGATGTTATTATTCTCTGTCTTGGTTTAGATGCAAGTATAGAAGGAGAACAAGGCGATACGGGAAATGCCTTTGCCGCAGGCGACAAAAGTGATTTGAACCTAATTGGAAGACAACAATTGCTTTTAGAAGAAGTACTAAAAATAGGTAAACCAACTATTCTTATTTTAAGTAGTGGTAGTGCCATGGCTATTCATACAGCCCAAGAATACTGTGAGGCAATTCTAGAAACTTGGTACCCAGGTCAATCAGGTGGTAAGGCACTAGCACAGCTTTTATTTGGAGAGTATTCTCCTAGTGGCAAATTACCAATAACCTTTTATAAAACCACAGAAGAATTACCGGATTTTAGAGACTACAGTATGGCTGGGCGGACGTATCGTTATATGAAAAATGAGGCGCTATATCCTTTTGGTTATGGTCTTAACTATGCCAAGGTAGAAGTGAAAGATGCAGTCATAAAAGAGAGAAATATAGAAAATGAAATCATCTATGAAATACAGCTTCAAGTCACTAATCAATCAGAAGTTTGTACTTATGATGTAGTGCAGGTTTATATTAAAGATATGGAATCTAGATGGGCCGTTCCTAATTACAGCTTATGTGCTTACAAATCTATTTATTTAGCTGCATATGATGAACCTCAAATAACGCTTCAAATAAAACAAAGAGCCTTTGAAATCGTTGATGAAGAGGGTAAACGTTATATAGATAGTCATCATTTTAAGCTATTTATTGGCACAAGTGGACCAGATAAGAGAAGTGTTGAATTAACAGGAAGAAGGCCTATTATTAAGGAGATTTATTTGTAAGAGAGATTAAGGAGGAATTTGCAAGATGGAAATGACATTAAGATGGTTTGGCAATGGATTTGACAGTGTATCACTAAAGCAAATTAAACAGATTCCAGGTGTTACAGGGATTATCTCTACTTTATACGATACAAAGCCTGGAGAAGTATGGCAGCTAGATCGTATAAAAAAACTAAAAGCAGAGATTGAAGCAGAAGGTCTTAACCTTTCGGGAATAGAAAGTGTCAATATTCACGACGCTATTAAAGCCGGGAGTAAAGAAAGAGACGAATACATAGATAACTATATTCAATCTTTGTCCGCATTAGGTGAAGCAGATATCCATATGGTATGTTATAACTTTATGCCTGTATTTGACTGGACACGATCAGACTTAGCTAAAAGAAGATTAGATGGTTCTACTGTACTAGCGTATAATCAAAAAATAATTGATGCCATTGATCCAGATAAAATGTTTAGTAGTATGGAGCATAAATCCAATGGTTTTATTATGCCAGGTTGGGAACCAGAACGTTTAGCTCAAATTAAAGAGCTCTTTACTTTATATGCAGAGATTGATGAAAAAAAACTATTTGATAACTTTGTTTACTTCTTAAAAGCCATCATGCCTACTTGTGAAAAATATGAGATTAAGATGGCTATACATCCAGATGACCCAGCATGGCCAGTATTTAACTTGCCACGCATTATTACGAATAAAGAACAAATTCTACGGTTCTTAAAAGCGGTTGATAATCCTTATAATGGACTTACTTTATGTACTGGTTCACTAGGTTCTAATCCTCAAAATGATATACCTGACATTATTAGAAGTATTAAAGGTAGAATACATTTTGCCCATGTTAGAAACTTAAAGCATGAGAGTCCAGGTGTATTTGAAGAAGCTGCCCATTTATCTAAGGATGGTTCTATGGATATGTATGAAGTGATGAAAGCCTTATATGATACAGGGTTTGATGGACCCATCAGACCGGATCATGGAAGAATGATATGGGGAGAAGTTGCTATGCCGGGGTATGGTTTGTATGACCGTGCATTAGGAGCATGCTACTTGAATGGTTTATGGGAAGCTATTACAAAATCAGTGAGCTAAAGGAGGCGAGAAGGGTGAAACTGAATCAAGAATTAGTCACAACACTAAAATCACAAAAAGAGATAAGATGTTTTAATTATGATAGAAAAAAGATAAAAACAGCTACTTTAGCAGCACCTATATGGCTGCATTTTGGGGCAGGCAATATTTTTAGAGGCTTTATAGCAACACTGCAAAATCAGCTTTTAGAAGACGGAAAAAGTGACAAAGGTATTATAGTCGTTGAAACGTATGACACAGGGATTATTGATCTTGCTTATAAACCTTATGATGATTTAAATGTTTCAGTAACTCTCAAAAGAGATGGAAGTGTTAATAAGGAGATTATAGGAAGTGTTATAGAGTCAGTAAAGTCAGATAAAGAAGGATGGCAACGCCTAATACACTTTTTTGAGGAAGACTCTTTGCAAATGGTGACTTTTACTATTACAGAAAAAGGATATAGTGTCTCTAGTTATGAAACAGATTTTGAAAGAGAGCCAGAAGCAAGTGAGAGTTTAATGGGCCAATTAACTTATTTGTGCTACTGCAGATATAAGAAAGGAGGTAAGCCGATTGCGGTAGTGAGCTTAGATAATTGTTCACAGAATGGGAAGAAGTTACAAGAGGCAGTTTGCAAATTTGCAGAAGAATGGATTAAAAGAGGCAAGATGGATGCAGCATTTAAAACTTATTTGCAAGATCCTAAGAGGGTGTCATTTCCTTGGTCTATGATAGATAAAATTACGCCTCAACCTAACAAAAAGGTTCAAGAAATGCTTATAAAAGCGGGTTTTGAAGAAATGCCCATTATTAAAACGAGTAAAAATACATGGGTTGCTCCCTTTGTGAATGCAGAAGAAATTCAGTATTTAGTGATAGAAGATAGTTTCCCAAATGGTAGACCATGCCTAGAAGATGCAGGTGTTATTTTTACAACAAGAGAAGAAGTAGAACGCACTGAAAAGATGAAAGTATGTACTTGCTTGAATCCATTACATACAGCATTAGCTATATTTGGATGCTTATTAGACTATAAAACTATTGATGAAGCAGTAGGTAATCCATTACTCCTCCAACTGATTGAAAAGATTGGTTATGAAGAAGGGTTACCAGTTGTAACGAGTCCAGCCATGGTTAATCCCTATCATTTTATCAAGGAAGTCATAGAAATCAGACTACCTAATCCGTTTATTTTAGATAGTCCATGGCGTATTATTGCAGATACTTCGCTGAAAATGCCTATACGGTTTGGGGAGACACTTAAGGCTTATAAAAGGCAGGGGGAGAATAAGATAGAACAATTAACATACATTCCTCTAGTCATTGCTGGTTGGTGTCGCTACTTATTAGGCATTAATGATGCTGGAAAAGCATATGAAGTAGGTCCTGACCCAAGAGGGGCTATTTTACAGAAGGCATTAGAAGGTTTATACTTAGGTAAGAATGAAAATATAAGTTTAAAACTAGCACCTATTTTGTCAGATGAAAGTTTATTTGGGGTGAATTTATATGAGGTAGGATTAGGTACTAAAGTAGAACATTATTTTGCAGAGCTTACAGCAGATAAAAATGTCATACAAAAAGTACTAGATAAATATTTAATGCAATAATTAAATAGATCACTTTTAAAAGGAGAGATAGAGATGTGCTTAGAATTTTTATACCCTGAGGCAAAGAAGAAAGCAATAACTTTTAGCTATGACGATGGTCAAGTATATGATGAGCGACTAATTGACATTTTTAACAAGTATCATATGAAAGCAACCTTTCATTTAAATTCAGGAACCTTAAATAAAGAAGGTTATGTGAAAAGTAATGCTTTAAAAGAACTATATAAGGGGCATGAAGTAGCATGTCATGGAAAGAATCATAAATATTTAGGACAGTTAACAAAAGAACAACTCATTAATGAAATTTGGGAAGATAGAAAGAATCTTGAAGGCTATATAGAACAGCCAGTAGTAGGAATGTCTTATGCCTTTGGTGAGTATTCAATGGGCATTAAGCAAACGTTAGCACAATTAGGAATTAAGTATTCTAGAACAGTTGAGTCTACACAGGGTTTTGGCATTCCAGGTGATTTCATGTGCTGGCATCCTACATGTCATCATAATGACTCTATTATGGAGAAAGCAGATGTCTTTCTAAATATGCCAGAGTATATGAAAATGCCACTTTTTTATATATGGGGACATAGTTTTGAGTTTGCTAGAGAAAACAATTGGAGTGTCATAGAAAAATTCTGTGAGAGAATAAGTTTTAAGGAAGATGTATGGTATGCTACCAACCTAGAAATTGAACACTATATTAATGCTATGCGCCATGTTACAGTAAGTACAGATGAAAAGATGTACATCAACAATGCGGATATTTCCATCTGGGCAGAGTATGAAGGACAAGTGATAGAACTAAAACCGGGATATACTAAACTTTGAAAAAAGGCTGTATAGAAGAGGAGTTGTAGTATATTACTAATAATTAGTAGGTATTTATTATACAATTTGTGAGGTTGAGGAAACCAGGATTTGTTAATAAAATTAAAGAAGGATAAGAGCATTTATATCATATTAACAACTATTGGTTTTAACTAGTTTATTATCCTTAAAATTATATAAAATAGAGGAGAATGAATATGACGATTTTAGTGACTGGAGGGGCAGGATATACTGGTTCTCATGTATGTATAGAACTTTTAAAGCAAGGGTATGAAGTTATTGTAGTAGATAATTTCTTAACATCTGATGTTAATCGATTATATCATATTCAGGAACAGGCACAAGATAAGATAAAGTTTTATGCAATGGACTTAGGCAATAAGGAATTAGTAGAACGTATTTTTAGAGAAAATGAAATAGAAGGCATTATTCATTTTGCGGGTATTAAATGTACAGGAGAATATACAAATAAACCGATAGATTATTATTATACCAATCTAACTAGTACTTTAGTATTATGTCAGGTGATGGCAGAACATAATGTAAAAAAAATGTTGTTTAGCTCTTCAGAAGGATTTTATGAAGACAATGGAAGAAACACGACTACCTTTGGAAGTGCAAAGAAAATGATAGAAAGAATACTCCAAGAAATTTATAAAGTTGATGCTGATTGGGGAATCAAAATTATTAGATATCTAAAAGAAGAAGATCATGTTTATACTCAAAATGATATTCATGTGAATGATATGTGTAAGATATACATAGATGCATTTAAAGCAATAAAACAAGGAAAGTTTGAGACTTATGAGTTAGAAATTAATAATAAAGTTATTTCTACTCATAAGATAGAAGACTATAAAGGTTATTGATAGGATAAGATCAAATAAAGACTTATATAATAAAGGAAGCTTGTCATTAATGACAAGCTTCCTTTATTATATAAGAAATATTTATTTTATATAATGATATTAATGATACAAACAAGATTAATATTCTAATTGACAGGCAGTACCTATTACTTCAAAGTCTAAAGCATCAATGGTATGTCCAGTAAGAGCCTTAGTACGAGTATCAGGCTGTCCACCACCAATGTAAAGTGTAAATTTACCAGGTTCTATCCAACATTCACCATCATCATTAATAAGTGCTAAATCTCTAGGTTTAATCACATAGGAGAATTCTTTTGATTCACCAGGTGCTAATCTAGCGATGCCCATTCCCTTAAGAGCATAATGAGGAACTGTTGTACTTGCGTTTAAATCTTTGATATAAATTTGAATGCTTTCATGAATTGGATAGTTTCCTGCATTAGTAACCGTGGTCGTAACAGTGAGCTCTTCATTCGTAGCTAATTTAGTTTTACTTAAGTGACTATTACTATAATTGATATGAGTATAAGTTAAGCCGTATCCAAATGGATATAAAGCAGGAGAATTCATATAGCGATAAGTTCTATTGGTCATAGAATAATCTTCAAATGCAGGAAGTTCATCTGTTGAGTTATAAAATGTAATAGGTAATTTTCCAGAAGGAGAAGACTCACCAAATAGTAATTCTGCAATGACTTTACCACCACGAGCACCTATGTACCAAGTCTGTAAAATAGCATTAACATTTTCATCAGCCCACTTAACAGCTAAAGCACTGCCGGAGGAAAGAAGGAGAATAACTGGCTTGCCTACAGCATGTACAGCTTCTAGTAATTCTTGCTGATTACCAGGTAGGTTAAGGTCAAATTTATCACCACTTGCATATTCATTACCAGCATCACCTTGTTCACCTTCGATAGTAGCGTCTAAACCTAAGCACATGACAACGACATCAGCCATTTCTGCTGCTAAGATAGCTTCAGCAAAACGGTCTTTACTTTCTGCTAAGGACTCTACTTTATCTTTATAAAGGTGAGTACCTTGAGCATAATATACTCTTACATCATCACCTACATAATTTTTAATACCTTCAAGTGGGGTAATATATTCAGAAGAAGTACCTACATAGTTTCCAATAAGGCCATCTCTTGAATTGGCATTAGGGCCAATAACAGCAATAGACTTAAGGTTTTCTTTCTTTAAAGGAAGTAGGCCATCATTTTTGAGAAGAACAACACTTCGTTTAGCTACCTCTAAGGAAAGATTAATATGTTCTTTGCATTCCACAAGCTCATAAGGTGTATCTTCATATGGGGAAGGATAATCTTCAAGCATACCTAATCGAATGCGTGTATCTAAAAGTCTAATAACGGCTTGGTCAATAGCTTCTTCAGTTACTAAGCCTTGCTCATAAGCAGCATATAAATGCAGAAAAGCACTACCACAGTTTAAATCACATCCATTATTAACAGCCATAGCAGCAGATTCAACTACAGTAGAAGTAACATGATGATGCTCATGGAAGTCTAGAATTGCCCAACAGTCAGAGACAACATGTCCTTTAAAGTCCCAATCATCACGCAAAATATCTTGGAGAAGCGTTTTACTACCACAAGCAGGTTCTCCATTAACTCTATTATAAGCACCCATAACAGCTTCTACTTGGCCTTCTTGAACACATCTTTTAAAAGCATAAAGGTAGGTATCATATAAATCTTTTTTGTTTACAACAGCATCAAAGCTATGGCGAATACCTTCAGGACCGCTATGTACAGCAAAATGTTTAGCGCAAGCTGTTGTTTTAAGATGTTCTCTATCCTCGCCTTGAAGCCCTTTAATATAAGCAATACCAAGTCTAGAGGTTAAATAAGGATCTTCACCAAAGGTTTCATGGCCACGTCCCCATCTTGGGTCTCTAAAAATATTAATATTTGGGGCCCAGAAAGTAATGCCTTTGTAAATATCACGATCTCCTTTTTTAGAAAAAGCATTAAATTTGGCACGTCCTTCAGTAGACACGATATCTGCTACTTGGTGAAGTAAGTTTTCATCAAAGGTTGCAGCCATACCAATAGCTTGGGGAAACATAGTAGCAATGCCTGCACGTGCTACACCATGTAGAGCTTCATTCCACCAATTATAAGCAGGAATGCCAAGGCGTTCTATAGCTGGAGATTGATAAAGCATTTGTGTTATTTTTTCTTGTATAGTCATTTGTGAAACTAATTTTTGTGCATGCAATAAGGTATTATGAATCATGATGGGTATGGCCTCCTTTAAATAAATAAAATAATAAGTAAACTAAATTTTTAATTATATATAAATGTTAATACAGTTTGTGAAAGTCGTCAATGAAATAATAAAAAACTTTTTAAAAGAAATATAAAAAGATTTTTATTATTAGAATATATAGGTATTTAAGGGCAATGGTTGTGATTATATTTTACAAATAATTACTATACAAAGTAAAAGAAAGTATTTAAAATATAATCAGATATTAAATGCTAAGGTTTTGTAGTGTTGAACTGTCGGTAGTCTAAATGAACCATGAATAGGAGAATCGGATGAAAAAACAAAAGTATTTATCTCATATAGAACAGATAAACACAGTATTAAGTATTTTAGAGCATAGGTTAGACAAAGTAGGATGGCTTAGAATAGCTACTTTTTTACTAGGGATAGTTAGCATTATAGCAGGTTTTGAACTTAAAAATAATTTTTATTATATGATTGGGATTTTACTTATATTAGGTTTTATAGGTTTGGTAAAACATTATAATAAGTTAAAAAACCAAAAGCAATATGAAACAGCTAAAAAAGAAGTGGTAGAAGGTTATGTAAAACGTCTAGGACAAGAGTGGTTAGATTTTAAAGAGGAGGGAAAAGATTATATTACTCAAGATATTCCTAGAACCAAGGATTTAGATTTATTAGGTAAAGGTTCTTTATTTCAGTATATTTGTGTTGGACATACACCTTATGGGAAAGAAGCGCTAGCAAAAGCATTAGTTGAGGGCGCTCAACATGAACAAATCTCTAGAAGGCAAGAAGCTATTAAAGAGCTACTTAATGATGAAGCATTTGCCTTGCATCTTCAGACTTTAAGCCAGATGATTGGGAAGAACGAAGAGGGGATAGAAATTCAAACAATGGAAGCTTTTGTAGAGCTAGCTGAAGGGGAAGACAAGAAGCAGAGTATAGTAATGAAGGGCTTAGCGCTAGTACTCCCCTTTATTGTACTTTTCTCTAGTGTTTTAATTGGGATTCATAGACAAACACCAATTACTAATTTGTTAGGAAGTCTTGGTATACTGGTTCAGATAGGATTAGGTGCCTTTTACTATAGGAAGCATCATATGGTATTTGAGCCCATTATTAAGTTTAGCCAAAACATAAAGGCCTATGAAGCCTTTCTCTATGCTATAGAAAACAAAGAGTTTAAGTGTGATTATTTAAAAGACCTGCAAAAAAGCTTACGTGACCAAGGTGGTCCAAAGAAGGCCTTAAAGGGACTTAAACAATTAACAGAAGCCTTAAAAGTAAGGTTTAATGGACTAGGTTATATGATTGTAGCAAGTACTTTAATGTGGGATTTTCATTGTATGGATATTTACTATATGTGGCATAAACAATATGGTAAATCAGTCCGTCGTTGGTTAAAGGTGATGGGGGAAATGGAAGCCCTCCTAAGCCTAGCTGTCATTGGTGAAGTAAAAGAAGATTATGTTTTCCCACAGGTAGAAGAAACCAAAGAGCCTTTTGTAAATTTTTCACAGTTAAAACACCCATTGATACAAGAACAAACAGCGGTAGGCAATGCATTAGAGTTAAAAAATGCTACCTGTATTATTACAGGTTCCAATATGTCAGGGAAAACTACTTTTCTAAGGACAATAGGTGTTAACCTAGCTTTAGCTTATGCAGGGGCACCTGTATTAGCAACTAGCTTTGAAGCCGCACGCATGGAGGTACTCACTTCAATGCGTATTGAAGATAATGTCAATGAAGGTATTTCAACTTTTTATGCTGAACTCTTACGCATTAAACAAATGATCACATTAGCAGAATTAAAGCAGCCGATGCTTGTATTAATAGATGAGATTTTTAAGGGAACGAATTCAGCTGATCGTATATTAGGTGCTACAGAAACCATTCATGCTTTAGAAAAACCATGGATTACGGTCATGGTAAGCACTCATGATTTTGAACTATGTGAACTTGAAAATAGTAGCAAAAGAGAATCTTATAACTATCACTTTACAGAGCATTATAAAGACAATGAGATACAGTTTGACTATCAACTTCAAAAGGGTCGTTGTAAGACCACTAACGCCAAGTATTTACTGAGAATGGTAGGAATTATAAAATAGGTAAATAAGAACCCTAGTTAATAATGCTAATTTGGTATTTAACTAGGGTTCCATTGTTTATAAGGAGTTGGATAGGTATAATAAAAGTAAGAAAACTCTCATTTTTAGGCATTAGAAGAGAGGCTAAGTGACTCACCTTAATATATGATAAAAAGGAGCTGAAAAAATGGAATGGATACAATGCTTAAACCGTGCTATGAAGTATATTGAAGAGCATTTAGAAGATGAAATAAAGTATGAAGAGGTGGCTAAGTTAGCTTGCTGTTCAACTTACCATTTTCAAAGAATGTTTACTTATATGGCAAATGTGCCACTTTCAGAATACATACGACGTAGGCGAATGACTATGGCAGCAGTAAGATTGCAAAGTACAGATATAAAGATTGTGGATCTTGCTCTTATTTATGGCTATGAATCTCCTACAGCTTTTAATCGTGCTTTTCAAAGCATCCATGATGTGACACCCTCTAAGGCAAGACAAGAGGGCATTAGTTTAAAGGCTTATCCTCCTATCAGCTTTAGTTTATCTATTAAGGGAGATGTAGCAATGAATTACAGAATCGAAAAGAAAGAAGCTTTTAGAATTATAGGGATTTCTGCTCCATTACATCAAGACATAGAAAAGAATTTCGAAGTAGTACCGATGATGTGGCAAAAGGCCGCAATGAGCGGCACTATAGAAAAGTTAGCAGCAATGATGAATGGAGAACCTAAAGGCATACTAGGGGTAAGTGCATGTAATGAAAGAGAACAGTGGAAGTATTTTATTGCAGCAGCAAGTCATGAGCCTTTAGATGAATCACTAGAAGAATTCACAGTGCCTCCAGCAACCTGGGCCATTTTTTATGGAGAAGGGACTATGCCAGAGGCAGTGCAGGAATTAGAAAGAAGGATTGTGACAGAGTGGCTACCTACTTCAGGCTATGAATATGGAAACGCACCAGATATAGAAGTTTACCTTTCACCAGACCCACAAAATACAAAGTTTGAAGTTTGGATTCCAGTCATGAAAAAGGAGGATAACTAGTGGTTCATTTAGTATACTGCGATGATAAGGAAAAGGTATTAGAAAAAATAGTAGAAGGTTCAAAGACAATGATTATAAGAGCAGCAGCAGGACGAAAAATACCCCATAGTAGAGTGTTTGAAGGAGAAAAACTTTACTTCATGAAAAAGGGAACAGGTAAAATCACGGCAATGGCAACTGTAGAATCTGTACAAAACTATATTAAGCTAACAGAAGAAGAGATTAATAGTACACTTGAAAACAATCAGCCCCAGCTCAATTTATCCAAAAAACAACAAGAACGATGGCACAAAAAATGTATGTGTTTAGTGGCATTTACAGGTACCCGAGAAATAGAACCTTTAGCATTTGACCATCAAGGGAATATGGATGATTGGCTAATTATTGAGAAGATTGAAGATGTCGTTGTAGGAACAAGCATTCCTTATAATTATGAAAAGTCAAGATTTTAATTCATTTTAATCGTTCGTTGCTTTTTAAATTATTTCACCTGAATTGTTACAATATGTTATAATAAATGAGATGATTTAATATTAAGGACAAGGAAAAGGTGCCGTATGCAAATTCAAAACAACTTTTTACCTATGTACTATCAATTAAAAAATATAATTATTGATATGATTGAAAATGAAGAGATCGGCGTAGACGAATGTATACCTTCAGAACCTAAGCTTATGCAGACCTATAACTTAAGTCGTACTACAGTTAGAAAAGCTATTGATGAACTGGTTAATGAGGGTTATTTATATAAAAAGCAAGGCAAAGGAACCTTTGTGAAAGGGCGTGGTTTTGAGCAAGGACTTATTAAGCTATCTGGTTGTAGTGAAGATATTAGACGTTATGGTCTAGAACCAAAACCTTTTGTATTAAAAGCTACTATAGAAAAGCCCTCAAAACGAGTAGCCAAGATGTTAGAAATCGACCAAGAGCAAGAAACCTTTTACATGGAACGTGTTATTTATGGGGATGAAATCCCTATTAATAAAAACAAGAGTCATATTCCTTATCATCTTGTACCAGGCATTGAAAAGGTGGATTTTAACAAAGAATCCTTATATAAGGTGATTGAAAAGGACTATGGCATAGTCATTACTAGAGCTATTCGTACAGTAGAAGCCATTTTAGCTAATGAAGAAATAGCACTTCAGCTTAAAATTAAAGAAGGGGCACCTGTCATGCTATTTAAGGGACAAGTTTATGCAGATATGAAAGGTAAAGAGGTTATAATAGAGTATTTTGAAGCGATTTATCGTTCAGATCAATTTCAATTTTATATTGAGCAACATAGATGATAAAGTTATAAGGAACACACATTAATTGAAACTGTAAAGGTTACAGTAATTAATGTGTGATTTTTTTGTTAAATAGGAAATATCAAGTGATGAATAAAGGCAAGTTTCAGCGGAGAAAGTAATTGAGAAAACTTTTTTAATAAGATTTAAATACACTTTGATAAAAATATTTAGACTTTATAATCAGATACTATTGAAAAATTAAAAATATAGTAGTATATTTAACTTGTACGGACAACATAACGACGTGATGAAAAACAACGTGATAATAGATTCAATAAAACTTTATATACAACTATTTAGGAGGAATTAAAATGAAATTATTTGTGGACACAGCTAATACTGAAGAAATTCGTAAGGCAAATGACCTAGGAGTAATCTGTGGGGTAACTACTAACCCTTCTCTTATTGCTCGTGAAGGACTTGAGTTTAAATCCGTTATTAAAGAAATTACAGAGATTGTAGATGGTCCTATTAGTGCAGAAGTTATTTCACTTGAAGCACCTAAAATGGTAGAGGAAGCTTTAGAACTTGCTAAAATACACAAAAATATTGTTATTAAATTACCTATGACAGAAGAAGGGTTAAAAGCAACGAAACAGCTAACTGCCAAAGGGATTAAAACCAATGTAACTTTAATTTTTTCAGCTGCACAAGCTTTACTTGCAGCTAGAGCTGGAGCTACTTATGTTAGTCCATTCTTGGGAAGGCTTGATGATGTCGGAGCAGAAGGTATGCAATTAGTAAGAGATATTGCAGAAATATTTGATATCCACGGCATTGAAACAGAGATTATCGCAGCTAGTGTACGTAGTCCTCTTCATGTAGTAGATGCAGCTAAAGCAGGAGCTCATATTGCAACTGTCCCTTATAACGTCATTATTCAAATGACTAAACATCCTCTTACAGATAATGGTATTCAAAGATTCCTCAAGGATTGGGAAGGTTTAGAACAAAAGCTTAACTAACAATAACCCCCTTATTTTGCATATGGCCCTTCTTTTAAGGTCATATGCATATATTTTAAAGAACTAATAACTGTCATAATTACAGAACGAGGTATTTAGAAGATTTTAATAGGAGAAAGGGAGTAGAAAATGAAAGTAGAGCAAAAAACAATTAATACTATTCGTGTATTAGCAGCAGAAGCTGTTCAAGAGGCTAATTCAGGACATCCAGGATTGCCTTTAGGTTCTGCGCCTATGGCATATACTTTATGGGCTAATATGGCACATAATCCTAAAAATCCAAAATGGGAAAATAGAGACCGCTTTGTTCTTTCAGCAGGACATGGTTCAGCCCTATTATATGCTTTATTACATGTATTTAATTATGGACTCACAGCAGAAGACCTCAAGAATTTCCGCCAAGAAGGAAGCCTAACACCAGGTCATCCAGAGTATGGACATACTGTTGGAGTAGAAGCAACTACAGGTCCTTTAGGACAAGGGATTGCCATGGCAGTAGGTATGGCCATAGCAGAAAAACATTTGAGTGCTGAATTCAATAAAGAGGGCTATCCTATTGTAGATCATTATACCTATACATTAGTTGGAGATGGCTGTTTGATGGAAGGTATTTCCTATGAAGCAGCGTCTCTAGCAGGCACATTAAAATTAGGTAAGCTTATTGTACTCTATGATTCAAATAATATTACTATTGAAGGTAGTACCAATATTGCTTTTAAAGAAAACGTAAGAGCACGTTTTGAGGCACAAGGTTTTGAAACCTTCCTTGTAGAAGACGGTAATGATATAGCGGCTATTAAAAAAGCACTAGATGCGGCTAAAGCTAATCTATCAAAACCAAGCTTTATAGAAATAAAAACACAAATTGGATATGGTTGTCCAAAGAAACAAGGAAAAGCAGCAGCACATGGTGAGCCTTTAGGACAGGAGAATTTAGCAGAAATGAGAAGCTTTTTAGAACACCATGATCAAGCATTCTTTGTAGAAGATGAAGTGAAAACACATATTAAAGAACTTAATCAAGAGGGTGCTAAGAAAGAAGCTGAGTGGCAGAAGCTATTTGAAAGCTATGCCAAAACTTATCCAGAATATGTTGAGAAGTGGGAGCAGTGGCATAACCTAGGAGAAGTAAAATTAGATATTTATGATAAGTATCAAGATACAAGTAAGAAAATGGCTACACGTGTAGCTTCTTACGAAGTCATTAATCATATGGCAGACGTAGTTGATTACATAATAGGAGGATCTGCAGACCTTGCTCCTTCGACTAAAACTTATATGAATGGTAAGGGGGATTTTAGTAGCGAAGACTACTCAGGACGGAATCTTCACTTTGGCATTCGTGAACATGCTATGGGTGCTATAGCAAATGGTATCACTTTACACGGGGGACTTAGAACCTTCTGTTCAACCTTTTTTGTATTTAGTGATTATATGAAGAATCCAATGCGATTAGCAGCACTTATGAAATTGCCAGTAACTTATGTATTAACTCATGATAGCATAGGAGTAGGAGAAGATGGTCCAACACATCAACCTATAGAGCAGCTAGCAATGCTTCGTAGTACGCCAAACCTTATAACTTTTAGGCCAGCTGATGCGAAAGAAACAGTGGCAGCATGGGAGTATGCACTAAATAGTAAAACAGAACCAGTAGCTATTGTTCTTTCAAGACAAGACCTACCTTTCCTTGAAAAATCAGGAGAAGAAGCTAAGAAAGGTGCCTATGTCGTAGGTGGTGTAGCGCCAGAAGAGGCGGAGATATTATTAATTGCAACAGGTTCAGAGGTACATTTAGTTGAACAAGCAACAAAAGTATTAGCTGAAGAAGGTATTAAAGCAAGTGCTATTAGCATGGCATCTGTAGATGTTTTTGAAAAGCAATCTGACGAGTATAAAGAATCTATCCTGCCAAGTAATAAGGTAAAGAGAATTGCAATAGAAGCAGCTACTAGCTTCGGTTGGCATAAGTACACAGGATTTGAAGGACAAGTGATTTCAATAGATACCTTTGGTGAGTCAGCTCCGGCAGGTATTATATTTAAAAAGCAGGGATTTGCAGTAGAGAATGTAGTAAATCAAGCTAAGCAAATGTTACGTAAATAGAGACTAAAAAAGGTGTTGCACAACTAAAGAGTAAGTTGTACAGCACCTTTTTGTTTTAAGTTATTAAGGAGAATGACTATGAGAAAGCTAGCATATTCAGATTGGAAGATTTCAATTAAGTTGTCTATTATGTATATGTGTTTTTTGGTTTTTTCCTTAAGTATATCGCTTACCATCTACGCTTATATAAGCAATCAAATTACTATTGAAAAACAAGTAAGTCTAATAACACAATCATTAAACTCACTTGAAACGAATATTGATAATGTCATTACTAATGTTAGCAATAATTCTAGAATTATAATAGCCAATAATGAAATTCAACAAGTTATTAAAGAAAAGAGTAATACGGAATTAGTAGCCAATCAAAATCGGGTGTCGACAGCTCTAGCGGAGATGGTTCACTCCATACCGTATGTTCAGTCTATTTATGTATTTGATCATTATGGGCATCGATATGGCTCAGATAAGCATTCTTTGAAGTCTTTAAAATTTGAATCTATTGAAGAGGCTTCTTGGTACGAGAGAGCAAAGGATGAAAAAGGTTATTATATTATTGAGATTAATGCAGATGATATTTTTTGGAATGGAGAAGCAGAAAATACCATTTCTTTGATTCGTATTATTAATAGCACAGTGACAATGAAACCTATAGGAACATTGATGATTAACATCTCAGAGGAGGCCTTTAAAAGTAATTATGATGAAATTTCAAGTGGATATAGTCCTAATATTTTACTGCTGAATGAAAATCAAAAAGTAATTGCTACAGAAGGGGATATCTCTAAAGAAATAATTAATGAGATTTTTCCTAAAGGATTAAAGGATGAGAAGGGGTCACGCATTGTAAGTGTAAATGATAGTAGGTATTTATTTTCATACAAAGTGTTATCTAAATATGGCTGGATGGCTATTATGAGTATTCCAATAAAGGAATTAGAGAGGGAACCTTATCAAGTAGCCATTGTTGTTATTATTATTATGAGTGGTATTTTTGTTATGGTGAGCTGTTTAATTATGTCCCACACTATTACAAAACCTATTGAAAGATTGGTTCATTCAATGAAACAGATGGAAACTGGAAAGTTTGTAAAGGTAGATATAAAGACAGGAGGCGATGAGGTTGGTGAACTTAAAAATCATTATAATGATATGGTAGATGAGATTGAAAAACTCATTAAAAGAATTTATGCAGAACAGCAGTTTAAGAGAACTGCTGAACTTAGGATGCTGCAAGAACAAGTAAAGCCCCACTTTTTATACAATACTATTGATGCCATGCGGTTTTTAGCTTATTCAGGAAGAAATGACGAACTTTGTGAAGCGCTGGAGGCCTTTGGAAATTACTATCGTACTAGCTTAAGTAAGGGAAGTGAAATTATTTCACTTGAAGAGGAAATAAATATTGTAAAAGATTATTTATACCTGCAAAAAATGAGATATGGAGAGACCATACAGTTTACCTTTGAAATAGAAGCTTGTGTACTGCCCTATACAGTACCAAAACTTATACTGCAACCATTAGTGGAAAATGCTATTTACCATGGTATTAAACCAAAACAACAACCAGGGCATATCGCCATTCGTTCGAGATTAGAGGAAAACTATATTTTACTTGAAGTAGAAGATGATGGGGTTGGTATGGCAGGAGAAAAAATAGCAACCATTATGAATAATAAGGCAAGCTTTGGGTTAAGGGGGACTTTTGAACGATTGAACATTTTTTTCGAAAGAAGAGATTTATATAGGATAGAAAGTGAGGAAGATAGGGGGACGAAGATAACGCTTTATATACCAATAGGGGGGAGTAGAGAGTGATGATTAAAGTGCTCGTAATTGATGATGAAGAGAAAACCAGGGGACTTATTAAGCTGCTTATTAATAAGGAACTAGGGATAAATATGATTTGTGAAGCTACTAATGGAGAAGAGGGTATAGCAGTGATTAAGCAAAAATATCCAGATATAGTGATTACGGATATAAAGATGCCTATTGTAGATGGTTTAGAGTTGACTCAAAAAGCGTTAGCTTATAACCCCGATTTGATTATTATTATGATTAGTGCTTATGAAGAATTTGAGTATGCCCAAAGAGCTATCAAATTAGGGGTGTCTGACTATCTTTTAAAACCTATTAGAAAAAGTGAATTAAATGAAGCTTTAGAAAAAGCTATTATGAGGGTAAAGGAAAGAAGGCTTAAGTACGGCATTAGTGAAAAGGAAAGTGCATCGAGGCCAGTCATTCAACAGGTATTAGAGTATGTGAGAGAGCATTTAAGTGATCAAGATCTATCTTTATCAACAGTGGCCGCCCATTTTTTTTTGAATTCATCTTATTTAAGTAGATTATTCAAGAGAGAGGTAGGCGAACCTTTCATAGAATATCTTACAAAGGCAAGAATCGAGAGAGCTATATGGTACCTTGAAAATACAGATAAGAAAGCTTATGAGATAGCTGAATTAGTAGGTGTAGTAGATGCTACTTATTTTAGTAAATGTTTTAAGAAAAATAGGGGAATGTCCATTCATGATTATAAAAAAGTGATAAAAAATCATAAGTATAACTTAGAATAGGTAAAAAAATTACTATTTTTAAACATCTAAATACGTGTACATAGATGCAAAATGCCTATAAAATAAAAGCATATCAAGGATTTGGTTGTAAAAAACTACAATATATCCAGGAGGGGATAAGATGGGGAAATTTAAAAAGGCAATAACATTCTTAATCTCAAGCATGATGGCATTTTCAATGATAGGATGTACAGGCGGTACTACTACAACAGGGGATGGAACTAAAACTGAGAATACTGCTAGTACAAGTACAGAAGCAAAACAAGAAGCAGAAACTACCTCAGATGAAGTGGTGACCTTGAATTTGTGGCATATTTGGGCAGCGGAAAGTGAATCTAGTAAAGCGCCATTTGAAGCAGCAGTAAAAGAGTTTAATGAAGAAAATCCTAATATTCAGGTAGTATTAGATGCAACTGAAAATGAAACTTATAAAACGAAGATGACAGCAACAATTGCAGCTAATGAAGCACCAGACATTTATTTCTACTGGAGCGGCGGTTATATGAAGAATATCGTAGATGCAGGTAAAGTCCTTGCATTAGATGAGTACCTTGATGATGCTACGAAAGATAAAATATTAAATGGTACGCTTACCAATATGACATTTGACGGAAAGATTTATGGTATAGGACACTCAATGTCAGTTGGCACATTCTTTGTAAATACAGAGTTATTTAATAAATATAGTGTTAAAATTCCTGAAACATGGGATGAATTAGTAACAGCTTGTAAAACATTTAAAGATAATGGTATTACACCAATGGCAGTAGGTGCTAAAGATAGATGGTGTATCGATATGTATTTAGATATTATAGAAACAAGAGCAGCAGGCTATGAAACATGTTATAATGCTTTAACTAAAAAAGGCTCTTTCGTAGATGAGGGTATTATTGAAGGTGCTGCTAAATTACAAGAACTTGTAGACATGGGTGCATTTACAAATGGTGCTTTGGGAGTATCAAGAGATGAATCAGAAGTACCTTTCTATAATGGTCAAATACCGATGTACGTTAATGGTAGCTGGACAATTGGAAATATCAATGCAGATGATTGTCCTGTAAAAGGTAAAATCTCAATTGCTAAATTCCCAACGATTAACGAAAAGAGCAATGTGAATGACTTTACTGGTGGTGTAGCTGAAACCTTTGTCGTTAATGCTGCTACAAAACATCCTAAAGAAGCAGTATATGCATTAAGAACAATTTCTGAAAAATTCTCTAAGAACTTATACTTAAGTGGGGCTGGTATCCCAACATGGAAAGTAGATGTAGATGAATCTCAAATTGATCCACTGACATTACAATTAGTTGATTTGATTCAGGACTCTAATTCATTTACTTTATGGTGGAATACATTACTTGAAGGTGAAGATTCCGAAACCTATATGAATAAATCAGCAGAATTATTTGCAAAACAAATTACACCAGAAGAATTTGTAAAACAGTTACAAACAATGAATGAATAGTTAAATACAAAAGCCACTGTTGTTTAAGCAGAACTTAAGCTAACAGTGGCTTTTCTAAACAGGACTTGATGATAGAGAACTTTGTGATAGAGGGGGAGAGATGAGATGAAGAATATTTTCGCTGATAAGAAAGCTATTTTTCTGTTTATGCTACCAGCAACATTATTCTTTTTGCTAATTATCGTATTACCTGTTATTTTATCAGGATATTACTCAACATTAGATTGGAATGGCTTTGGCATAGCAAAATTTATTGGAATAGATAACTTTAAAGAACTCTTTATAAATAACAAGGATGGGTTCCCTAAAGCTGTTATGAACTCCTTGTTTTTCTTAGTAGTTTCATTAGTGATTCAAATACCCATTTCTTTAATACTAGCACTTGTTTTGGCTAATGGTATTAAGGGAGAGGGCTTTTTTAGAACAGTGTTTTTTATCCCAGTTGTACTAGCCACAGTTGTTATTGGACAGCTATGGATGAAAATTTATAATCCTGACTATGGACTACTTAATACGTTTTTAAGAGCAATAGGTTTAGGGAGATGGGCAAAGGCTTGGCTAGGAGAAACGAATACAGCTTTAGGGGCTTCTTTTGTACCTATTTTGTGGCAGTATGTAGGTTATCATATGCTTTTACTATATGCTGCAATCAAGACGATATCACCTGATATTTATGAGGCAGCTCAAATAGATGGAGCAAGTAGTAGGAAAATGGCAACTAAGATAACCATACCACTTATTATTCCTATGCTTAAGGTAAGTACTATTTTATCAGTAACGGGATCACTTAAAGTATTTGATTTAGTATTTGTACTAACTAATGGAGGCCCAGCAGGTGCAAGTGAAGTGCCAAGTACACTTATGGTTAAGAGTATTTTTAACAGCTATCGATACGGCTATGGAAGTGCTATGGCAGTATTTATTATTATTGAGTGTTTTATTTTTACAGCTTTAGCTAGAGGCATTTTTAGTCAAATAGAGAAACGTTATTAAAGGAGGAAAAGCACATGGGTAAAAGGATAGTGGTAGGTTTAAAATATTTATTACTGAGCATATGGACTGTAATATGCCTGTTTCCTATTTATTGGTTAGTGTGTTTTTCTCTTAAAGATAACACAGAAATATTTGGTGAGAATATAGCAGGACTTCCAAGGCATTGGATCTTTTCCAACTATCAATCAGCATTTATGGGAGGCAATGTAGGTATCTACCTATTAAATAGTGTGATTGTTACAGGTATGACCATCTTATTAACCATTATAGTAGCGGTAACAGCCAGCTATGCATTAGAACGAATGGTATGGAAGCTTAGAAAAACAGCTATGACTATTTTTATGATAGGTATTATGATTCCTATTCATGCAGCTTTATTACCTGTATTTTATATGATGCAAACCTTGCATATACTAAATACCGCATGGTCATTGATTATTCCATATGTAGCCTTTGCTATGCCAGTGGCAATTATGATTATGACTGGCTTTGTAGCAGGTATTCCGAGAGAATTAGAGGAATCAGCAAGTATAGATGGTGCCAGTATCTATAAGATTTTTATATCAGTCATTCTACCTTTATTGAAACCGGCTATAGCTACAGTATCCATTTTTACATTTATACAAGCATGGAATGAGCTGATGTTTGCAACAGTATTCATTAGCAATAATGCAAAGAAAACGCTAACAGTAGGTATTCAATCTATGTCAAGTCAGTTTTTAACTCAATGGGGACCTATTGGAGCGGCATTGGTCGTAGCAACCATACCAACGATAATGATTTACTTATTACTTAATAGACAAGTACAAGACAGTCTAGTAATGGGGGCTGTTAAAGGATAACTATTAATCATTTAGGGATTTATAAAAGGACTTTCCCACTTATAGAGTGCTACAAGTAGAGGATAAAAGACTTAATAAATAACCTAAAACTGGTAAAAACAAACAAAAAAATAACAAAATAACACATAAAAATATACATAATAAACAAAAATATTTAAAATATTCCGAATATATATTAAGATTTCATTAGATGTTAGGATAAACTACACATCACAAATCAAAGGTTTGATTTGAAATTTTATTAAGGAGGAATAGGTATGAAATTAATGAAGTTAAGTAAAAAATGCACGGCTCTTTTAGTAGCAGGACTCATGATGGCAGCAACCATCATACCCAAACAAGATGCCTATGCAAGTATGACGAGTGGTAGTAAATTTTTAGGCAATGTCATTGGAAATAGTATTCCAAGTGATTTTGGAACCTATTGGAACCAAGTTACGCCAGAAAATGCGAGTAAGTGGGATGCAGTTGAGGGTACTAGAGATAGTATGAATTGGACTGCAGTAGATAGCTATTTTAATTATGCGAAGCAGAATAACTATCCATTTAAATTTCATACACTAGTATGGGGGAGTCAAGAACCTAACTGGATTAAAAATCTTTCTAAGGCAGAACAACAAGAAGAAGTTTTGGAATGGATTAAGGCAGTTGGATCAAGGTATAGTACAGTGGATATGATAGATGTTGTTAATGAGCCGCTGCATGCTAAACCATCTTATAAAGATGCAATTGGTGGAGATGGTGAAACAGGATGGGATTGGGTTATTTGGTCTTTCACCCAAGCTAGAAAATATTGTCAAGGTAAGTTACTCATTAATGAGTATGGTATTATTAGTGATACTAACGCTACTAATCAATACATTCAAATTATTAACTTATTAAAAGAAAGAAATTTGGTTGACGGAATTGGTATTCAATGTCATGAGTTTAATATGAATTATGTGTCTGTAAGTACCATGAAGACTAATCTAGATAAATTAGCAGCAACAGGATTACCTATCTATGTATCAGAGCTTGATATGTCAGGTGATGATAGTACACAGCTAGCACTTTATAAAGAAAAATTCCCTGTATTATGGGAGCACTCAGGTGTAAAAGGAATTACATTGTGGGGATATATCGAAGGTCAAACATGGAAGAGTAACACACATCTTAGAAATACTTCTGGAACAGAACGTCCAGCATTGCAATGGTTGAAGAGTTATTTAAAAGATAGTTTGACGCCAACACCGACGCCAACACCAACGCCTACGCCAACACCAACACCAACGCCTACGCCTACCCCAACACCTACCCCAACACCTACCCCAACACCTACACCTACGCCAACACCAACAGAAGGTGCTATCCCTAAGGTGAGCGTTACTACCCAGTTAGGTAGCTCTGTCAATCAACAATATACTATTACATCTGTAGGTAGTCAAAACCTTGATCTTTCTAAGCTCACTATCCGCTACTATTACACTAAAACAAGTACAAAGAGTCAAAGCTTTTGGTGTGATAATGCAGGCCTTCAGCTCAATGTATCTCCATGGTATGTGAATCTTGCTTCAGGCGTAAAAGGTACTTTTAAAGATGGCTATCTTGAAATAACCTTTGATACTACCTATAGTATGGCGCCAAACTCTGGGTCACTTAATTTAGGAATTCGTCTTGCCCAAAGTGATTGGTCTGCTTATGAAAACTTAGTGGATAAAGGGTATGAAGTTTATTATAATGGAACATTAGTTAAATAATGATTTGCAAGTAGCTAGGAGGATTAAAAATCTTAGCTACTTTTTTATTGTGTACCTTAGCTCTGTACAAACGCTCCTTTATGACATTAGGTCATATTGTTAATCCTAGAAATTACTATTTCAAATCTAGGATTTAAGAAGGTTTTTGAGGCCTACTTATTTTCTGGATTATAACAATATAATTACACCTCTCAAATGGGTTATCTATAGTTGAATAAAAAATCTAAATATTATAAAATTAATCCAGGTATTCAGTTGTATTAAAAGAAGTTTGGTACTGCTCAGTATTAATTTTTCACAGCTCTTCAAAATTCAATCGATATAGCAACTGAATGATTATAAATAAAAATGGGGTTTTATTAAAAATAAGAAGGGGAGAGTGTTATAATGGAACAGGAGATTTTAAGTGGGCCAGTAAAAACAAGAAAAAGTATGTGGGGAATCTTAGCAGTAGTTATTTTAGGAATTTATGCATTGATCACTATAGGATTGGTAGTTGTGGGATGCGTGGTTAAGCCAATACCAGGACTAAATTATTCTTTTGAATATGCAAAGGATAGTTTATTAGATGTTCTAAAAATTAATTCTGAGATATCAATAATCCTATTCATTATCTTAGGTGTAATTGGAACTGTATTTAAGATTATTAAGAATAACAGTATTAGGAATGGACTTATAGGTTTCTGGGGATTTTTATTTGTATTGCCCATGAGTGTGTTAAGCCTGTGGCTTCAAAAGTTGGTACCAAGTGATATAGGGCTAAGTAGAAATTTTAGATGGGTGATATTGGGGATTGCTGCATTTAAGGTAGGGCTTCTTATACTTATTTTACTAAAATATATAGAAAGAAAAAGAGATGTCAATTTTAAAATAGTATGGACTTCTGCAATCTTTCTGGCGTTGATTAATTTTATGACAATGTCTCAGTTTAGTTTTGGCATGGATCAGAACTATTCATTTGGATATGCAATGCTAGAACAATGGGGGCTATTTTTTACAGAGCAATACATATGGTTACATGGAAATTTAGGTATATCTAGGTTTATTAACATAAGTATAGTCATTTTATTTGTAGTCTTAAGTGTACCATTATATATGATTGGTAGGAGCTTATTTATTCCAAAATCTGAGGAGAAAAACGAGGAATATGTATCTAGAGGTTCTTTAGCAGTACTAGTAGGAAGTGGACTAGGATTATTAATGATAGTCACTCCTATTTTAAAAAGTGGTATGAGTATAGAAAGTATAGGGCTAAAGAGTTTAGGAGCAGGTTTTTTTATTAGTTTATTAGTAGGTATAATAGCTACCATTTTAAATGTAGGGATAGGAAGCATAATAGTACAGATGAAGCACTCAAGAATAGGGTTGATTGGGATTGGATTATTAGTTTTAATCAGTAGTTCTGTTACTACCTCGCCAATAAACTCAGTATTCATTAGTTCGTGGCTATTGTTTGGTAAAGGCATAGTAAGTACTGTATTTGCAATAAGTATAAACATGGTAACCCTTTTTGCTATAACATGGATACTTAGAGAAAGAAAAAGTAAAGAGGGTATTCTAAATAAGAATTTTATAATGAGGTTAAGTATAGCTATTTTTATTGTTCAGTTCTTAGCAGGTATGACTAACTTTGGTATTGGGTTCGTGTTTTATGCAAGTCACTTTGAGAGCATGTTACCTTTAAACTCAATCTTTTTTCAACCAGATATGACTTCTGAAGCAAGGAACTTTATTTTTGTAGTCATTTCTACATTAGTATTTTTAGGGGTTAATATAAGTCGATTATTATTAAAAGAAGAAGATTATGGTGAATGGACATGGCTTAGTATACTTCATAAATAGGAAAGAACTAAGATAGAATAAGCATTAATGAGAGGAGACAAGAAGATGAAATATCTATTCATTAATGGAAGCCCACATAAGGGAAACACGTGGAAATTAGCAGAAGAGGTTCAAGGTATACTAAAAACCATAGAACCAAGTAGTATTATAGAAGAAATTCATTTATTAAATCTGAAATTACCATTTTGCACAGGTTGTTCTCTTTGCTTTAGAACAGGAGAAAGTAATTGCCCTCATAATGAAAAGATTCAGCAAGTGTTAAATGCCATGGAAGAAGCTGATGGAATCATAGTAGCCTCGACTAGTTATAATAGAAGGGAAACTACCTTGCTTAAAAACTTTTTCGATCATTTGTGTTACCTCCTTCATCGTCCACACTTCTTTACTAAAAAAGCATTAGTTATAACGACAACAGGAGGTGTAGGGGCTAAATCAGCAGCTGAAAGTATTGCATCCTTTTTGAAGGGAATAGGCTTTAACAAGTGTTATCTTTTGCCAGTCCCAGCTTATAGCTGGAATGATTATAGGATTAATAATAAAACAAAAATGAAGTGTGAGCAGGTAACTAAAAAGTTTTATCAAGATACTAGTTTTGAAAAATTACATAGTCCAAGTGTCTTAGTTATGATTCCCTATAACTTATTTAGGGGAATGTCTCTGTATTATGTAAAAGGGAGTGAATATGAAACAGAGGATGGTAGCTATTGGACAGATCCTATTAGAAAAGACACTGTATATGATAGGGTTGTTCCAGTTCCTATTTATAAAAGGCCTATAGGGTATTTCTTTTACTTCTTAGGCAAAAAGTTAGGGAAAAAAGTCATGGTGACATATAAGAAGTAAGTAAATAATTCAATTTGTGAAAGTATAAAATGCTAAAAGAGCACTGTATAAGCTAGGAATGTTTATAACCTCTAGTTTATATAGTGCTCTTTTAGCTATTCGGTCATATTAAAATGGTGCGTTAGTGAAGTTCTGTTTATGATAGTAATTAAATAGTTATGTACTTTTTATATATAGATGGATTTGTACAGGAGGAAGAGGTTGATAAAAATAAATGCATATATAAAAATATAAACAAAAAATAAAAATGTTTACTATATTATAGACAAAAATCAAAAACTAATATAAAATCATATCAATCAATAAAATTTGATGGGAGATTGGCATGGAAAATTTAGATTTGGTATGGGAAGCTTCAGTAGATGAAATTACAGTAGGTTATAAAGAAAGTAAAGAAGAGTATATTTGCTTATTCTGTGGAAAAGTATTTAAAAAGGGAAGAATTTATCAAATAGAAACGGAATTATATGATGCTTATGGTGCCATAAGAAACCATATTATTAGTACACATGAATGTGCAGCTACGTATTTCTTAAAGGGTAAATCAACTGCTATAGGTATATCAGAAGTACAGCAACAAATTTTAAGGCTTATGGCAGAAGGAAAAGATGATAGAAGTATTGCCAAGGATCTAGGGATTGCACATTCAACTGTTAGAAATCATCGTTTTAAGCTAAGAGAAAAAGAAAAACAAGCTAAGTTGTATTTAGCAACGATGCAGTCACTAGAAGAAAAAATAAGTAGAAAAATAAATGAATCAGATATAGGGGTTCTAGAAGAGGTGCACTTATCAGCTAATATGATTGATGATAGATATAGCATAACTGACCTAGAAAGAGAAAAAACGATTCAAACTTATCTAGACACCGAGGGATGTATTAAACAATTCCCGGCGAAGGAAAAGAAAAAAATTATTCTTCTTAGAGAAATTATGAAACAATTCAAAGTTGATTATGAGTATCAAGAAAAAGAGATTAATCACATTCTAAAAAGAATTTATGAGGATTATCCAACGATTAGAAGAGCTTTAATTGAGTATGGCTTTTTAGAACGTTCAGATGATTGTGGTATATATCGTGTAAAATAGTACGAGGGAAAAATAATAGAAGTATATAAAGGGAGATGATGATGATGGAAAAATGGTTGAAAAATTATCTGGATTCAAGTGGTAAATTATCGATGTATCCATCTAAAAGAAAACTAAAGATTGCTGTTATGTTTTATATAGCTAATCAATTAGAAGCTCATAAGACATATACAGAAAAGGAAATGAATGAAGCCATTAATGAGATATGTACTTTTAATGATGCAGCACTACTTAGAAGAGAAATGTACAACTATCACTTTATTAATAGGACTGAGGATGGAAAGGTATATACGTTAGAAGAAAATCAGCCATCTCCTGAAGAATATGGATTAAGCTAGAAGAATGAGGCATATAGGTATTCATTAGGAATAATAAAAAATAAATAAAGATAGATTGATATCTAAGAAGAAATGATAAGATAAAGCAAAGAAAAATAATCTTATTATAGGAGTTTGGGGATGTTTAAAAATATTAAGTACATGGGCAGATATCAAGATGAAGAACAACTAAAAACAGGAAGATTACCTGAAGCAGCTATTAAGTATGAAGAACCAGATACGATGAAAGAAGTGTTTATAAAAGGAACACTTATTAGTGTACCAATATTTATAATAATGATTATTGGTATTCTGGTAAAAATCCAAGTATGGCAGATGCAGTTTTCGGAGATTAATATAAAGCAGTTGGCAGGAGGCATCCTAATTGCTAGTATAATAAGTTTACCTCTTGTTCCTATTCATGAAGGGCTACATGCTATTTGTTATCCAAAAGAAAGTATTAAGGAAATTTGGTATAAAAAAGAAGAGCCTGCAGCATTTGTGTATTGTAATGCACCTATTTCTCGCAGGAGATTTATATGGATGTCCTTATGTCCTAATTTAGTATTAGGTTTTATACCATATGTATTATGGATCATGGGTATGTTTGATGGCAATAGGTCAGTTTCGCAAATCCTTATTTCATTGGCGGTGCTTAATATATTTACTGGAATAGGTGATTACTTAAATATCTATTCTACGATTACACAAACACCAAAAGATAGCATCATACAAAATTACGGATTTCATAGTTATTGGTATAGAGAAGAGAATAAATAAACCCTAAAAGATTTGATACATAAGCTATAATAAAGAAAAGTTATAGGAAAGGTAAAGGGGAAAAATGAATCCAACGATTGTCGATAATATCAAACAAACCTTAAACGAATTAGAAGCGGAAAAACGTATTCATATTTTAATGGCCATAGAATCAGGAAGTAGAGGATGGGGATTTCCTTCAATTGACTCAGATTATGATTGTCGTTTTGTATATACTCAACCTTTGGAGAATTATTTAACCATAGGAGAAGTAATAGACCATATAAGTCTTCCTGTAGATGAGGTATATGATGTAGATGGTTGGGATTTGAAAAAGCTACTCATTCATATTAGAAAATCTAACCCAACAGTATGGGAATGGTTGCAGTCTCCAATTGCTTATAGGGAGGAGAAAGAGTTTAGGGACCAGTGTATGGCATTAGCAGTACTTTATTTTAATGAAAAAACAGCACTTTATCACTATAAAAGCTTAGCTTATAACAAAGTACAGCAAATCAAGGAAACATCATTAGGCAAGTTAAAAGCTTATTTTTATGCTTTACGAAGTGCATTGGCGTGTGACTATGTATTAAACCATCACACTATTCCACCGATGGAAATAAATCAGCTTATGGAAAGCTTAAATCTAGAACTAGAGTTAATATCAGAGATTAAACATTTAATAGAATTAAAAGTAACTGTAGATGAAGCTTATGTCATAGGACCTCATACTAAGTTGCTTGGTTATATAGAAAAAGTTTTATTAGTCTGTGATAACTATTTACAGGAAGCTAAACCAACTACAGCACTTAAAGAGGCAAAGTTATTAGATGAGTGTTTTAGAAATTGGTTAATTAGGTGAGAGAAGTGATGAAAATAGAAGTTACAGAGCGATTAGAAAGTAAAGCCTATGAGTTTTTAAAAAACGAAAAGGCGCTAGGCGATAGAATTTTATATTTAGTGGTGAGTGGCTCATACGGTTATGGAACCCAATATGAAAATAGCGATATAGATTTACGTGGCTGTACCATAGAAGGAAAGGAAGTACTATTTGGATTAGAAAGCTTTGAACAGTACGAAGACCTTCATACAGACACAGTTATCTTTGGCCTAAAGAAATTTGTAAGATTAGGATTGAATGCCAATCCCCAAACCTTGGAATTATTAGGCATAGATGAAGATTGCATTTATCAAATGACACCACAAGGAAAGCTTCTAAGAGACAATACAGAGCTTTTCTTATCTCAAAAAGTTGCAGATACTTTTGGTGGTTATGCAATGGCTCAGCTTAGAAGACTTCAAAATGCGCTAGCACAAAATAGTGCCAGCCAAGTATTAAAGGAGCAGCATATAGCAGCTACACTTTCAAGACAAATTAAACAATTTAATGATGATTATACTTCTTTTGATAAAGGCAGTATAGTCGTTTATGTGGATGAAGAGAGCCAAGATCTAAGAACGACCATTCACTTAGAAGATTACCCTTTAAGAGATTTCACAAGTATTTATGCCAATATGACTAATACTATTAAAAGCTATGAGAAGCTTACACATCGTAATCATAAGAAAGAAGAAAGTAAATTATATAAGCATGCCATGCATTTAGTAAGAATACTGATAACAGGCACATATATATTAGAAGGCAAGGGCATTCGCACAAGATTAGAGGAACACTTACCTACATTATTAAGTATTAGACATGGAGAGTATAGTTGGGATCAGATATTTAAGATTGTAGATAGCTGTGAAAAACATTTTAATAAAGCAGCTCAGCTTACTAAGTTACCAGAGAGACCACAACAAGATAAAGTTCAAAAATTAATAGAATCTATTTACGAAAGTTATTATTACAAATGAAAGCTCTATAGCTAGCTAGAAGTAACATTTTAGTTAGTTATAGAGCTTTTGTAATGGGGAAAATAAATTTGTTTTACAACATTATCAAGTAGAAAGACTTTGTGTTAAGAAAATATAAATTATTTATAATATTTTTATTATTATATAGAAGTGGCACACAATCTGTACTATACTAAGATGATTCAATCCAGTTGTTAAATTAAGGAGGATAAGGAATGATTAGTATAATTGTAGGTTGCGGAGTAGGAATCATAGCAGTTATTTTATTCTTTTGGCTCGTTGGTTTTAAAATTATCCCTAATGATAGAGTAGGAATCGTTGAAAAATGGTGGTCTCCTAAAGGTTCTCTAAAGGAGCAAATCATTGCTTTGAATGGAGAAGCCGGTTATCAGCCTGACCTTTTAAGAGGAGGTATTCATTTTAAATCACCACTTCTCTACAAGGTACATACGGTACCTCTTGTAACAGTACCACAAGGAAAAATAGCTTATGTATTTGCAAGAGACGGAGAGTCTTTAGAAGCTACACAAACTTTAGGCAGGATTGTTAAAGAGTCTAATAATTTTCAAAATGTAAGGGCCTTTTTACAAAATAAAGGACAAAAAGGACCACAACAAGGTATTATTCGTGAGGGAACTTATGCGTTTAACCTAGCACAATTTGTGATTATTACTGAAGATAAGACGCACTGCTTAAAAATAGGTAATAGGGCAGAGCAAGACACGCTTATGCAAATGTCAGAGCTTATTAAAAATAGAAATGGTTTTAGGCCAGTTGTCATTCAAGGGGAAAAAGATGAAATTGGTATTGTAACGGTCCACGATGGACCATCTTTAGGCAGTGGCAATATTATTTGTCCAACAGTAGGAGATGTAGCAACTGATCCACATTATCATAACAATTTCCAAGATATTGATGCCTTTTTAAAGGCTGGTGGTTATAGAGGTAGACAATATCAGGTTTTAGCAGATGGTACTTATTTTATTAATAGACTTTTTGCAACTATTGAATATATTCCTAAAGTAATCATTGAAGTAGGTTTTGTAGGAGTAGTTGTTTCTTATACTGGCGCAAAGGGTGAAGATTCTTCTGGTAATGATTATAAGCACGGAGAACTTGTTGGAAAAGGGTATAGGGGGGTATGGAATGAACCATTAATGCCAGGTAAATATGCTTTTAATACCTATGCAGGAAGCATTGTAAAAGTGCCTACAACCAATGTTATTTTAAAATGGATTTCTAATCAAACAGGGAATCACAAATATGATGAGAACCTTAAAGAAGTTAGTCTTATCACAAAGGATGCTTTTGAGCCAACCTTACCACTATCTGTTGTATTCCATATTGATTATCGAAAAGCACCTTATGTTATTCAACGTTTTGGGAATGTAAAGATGCTAGTTGATCAAACCTTAGATCCTATGATTTCTGCTTACTTTAAAAATATAGGGCAAACGAAAACACTCATTGAACTCTTGCAGCAAAGAAATGAAATCCAGAGCCAAAGTGCTATGGAGATGAGAGAACGCTTTGAGCATTATAATCTAGAGTTAGAAGAAGTACTTATTGGTACACCGGGTAGCTCAACTTCAGATTCTAATATAGAAACCATTCTTACACAGCTTCGTAGTAGACAAATTGCTAAAGAGCAATTAGAGACCTACGAAACCCAACAAAAAGCAGCCGAGAAAGAAAAAGAATTAAGAGAAGCAGAAGCAGTAGCTAAACAACAAACCACCTTAACTGAGTCTGATATTAATATTAGGATTCAAGAAAATCAAGGTAAAGCCGAGCTGATGAAAGCTAAACAAGATGCTGAAAAGATTCAGCGCCTAGCAGAAGCTGACTCTTATAAGATTAAAAAGCAATCTGAAGGTGAGGCATTTAGAATTAAAGTAACAGCAGAAGCACAAGCAGATCAAGAAGCAAGAGTAGGTATCTCAAAGGCTATTGCTGCTAGAGAACAAGTTAATGCTTATGGTGGTCCACAGTACAAGGTAATTAGTGACGTGATGAGTGAATTCTCTAAAGCTGTTAAAGAGGGCAAGATTGATATCGTACCTAAGACTGTTATTCAAGCAGGAGGAGAAGGCCAAGGCGTTAATGCCTTTGAATCCCTTATTATGCTTTTAATGAGTGAAAAATTAACGGCTTTAAATGGTAATGAAGGCCACGAAGAATCTGAAGAAGTAGAACGTATAAAAGAACAGATTTTAGCTGAGATTAAAAACACCCAATTAGAAGCAGCCCCTACCAAATCCCAGATATAAGCTATTAGACTTATAAAAAGATTAAAAACCCCATACTAGAGATAAAACTAGTATGGGGTTTTTAATGAAGGCCATAATGTTAAAATACAATTAAAGTAACAAAAAAGGAGGAAATCTATGAAAGTATTAGTAGTCTATTGTCATCCCAGTAAAACAAGCTTTACACATAAGGTAAAAGAAGAATTTGTAAAAGGCTTACAATATGCAAATCATGAGTATGACATCTCAGATTTGTATGAGATGTCATTTAATGAGGTGCTTAGTGAAGAAGAATATCTTAGGGAAGCCTATTATAAATCAGAGATACCTGTTGCAGAGGATGTATTAATAGAACAGAAAAAAGTGCAAGAGGCAGATGCGATTGCCTTTATTTACCCAGTATTTTGGACAGAAGCACCCGCAAAACTAGTAGGTTGGTTTGATAGAGTGTGGACTTGTGGTTTTGCATATAATCCAGAACCTCAAATGAAAATATTAAAAAAAGCTATTTTCATAGCTATTGCTGGCAAAACACTTCAGACTTTAGAAGAAACAGGAGAGAAAGAAGCAATGGAAACAGTTATGCTAGGTGATCGAGTGAGACACAGAGCTAAAGAAAAGAAAATGGTGATTCTAGATGAAATGACTCATTGGAATGAAGAAGCGTATAGAAATAGTAAGATTAATCAACATTTACAAGATGTATACGAATTAGGAAGAGGCTTTTAATCTCATATTTTATATACGCTGTTAGAAGCTGTACCTATAAAGCCCAAAAAAGATGTTATGGTAGGAAATTATAGATTAATCTATAGTTTGCGAGGTGTGTATGGGCTTATTACTTATAATCATGCAGATGATTATACCCAGAATCAATAGGATAGGAAAGATAATAGCGGCTATAATGCCTGTTCTAAGGTTGTCATTAAACAGACTAGATACTGTCCCTACAACAGTTGGTCCAATAGAGCATCCCACATCCCCGGCCAATGCTAAAAACGCAAACATAGCTGTTCCACCTCTCTTGATTTTTGCAGATGACATGCTAAATGTCCCAGGCCAAAGAATACCAACAGCTAAGCCACATAGACCACATCCAAGTAAACTCAATAAAGGTAGTGGTGAAAGTGAAATGATAAGATAGCTTAGAAAGCAAAGAAGACAACTATAAAGCATTGTTTTCTCAAGATTTACTTTTTCACCCAATTTACCATATAGCATTCTTGAAAGCCCCATCATAACAGCAAAAAACATTGGTCCTGCTAGATCTCCAATAAACTTATTAACTTCGAGTCCTTTTTCAGCAAAAGTAGATGCCCACTGACTTACAGCTTGCTCACTCGCCCCAGCACAAATCATTAAAAGCAACATATTCCAAAAAATTTTCTTAGAAAATAATTCCCGTATAGTCAATCCATTTTCATGCTCCTCAATCAGATGAGTAACAGGAACCTTTGCAAAGAAAAAGGTATTAAGTACAGGGATAATAGCCCATAGAAGAGCTAGTACCTTCCAAGTTGAAGTACCAAACAAAGTGAAAAATAAGGTTGATAGTAAAACTACTCCTACATGACCCCAGCAATAAAAAGAATGTAATAGACTCATGGCAGCTTCTTTATTATTTGTGGGACAAGCTTCTACAATAGGACTTATAAGTACTTCAATAAGGCCACCGCCAACAGCATAAATCATAACTGAAATCATCAATCCTATAAAAGGGTCACTAAAAACTTCTGGCAGTATAGTAAGCGATATAAGGCCTAAAGCAGAAAAAATATGGGCAATAATCACAGAAGCCTTGTAACCGATTTTATCTATAAATCCTGCTGACAATAAATCAATGACTAATTGTATTCCAAAATTAAAGGTCACTAAAAAAGTAATTTTAGAAATGGGTATATCATATAGTGATTGAAATGTTAAAAATAATAAAGGTATAAAATTATTAATAATAGCTTGAACTATATAGCCAGTGAATGAAGCATACATGGTGTGCTTATAATGAAAATTCATATTTATCTCCTTTAAAAACAAAGTTATAATTTCATTATATATTATTCTGCTTGTTATTTTTGTGGTTTTAATAAATCTTATAGTATATTACTGGTAAATTATAAAAGTTACATCATATTCATCTTTAAGAAATTTTATAGAGCAAAAGGCTTAGTCTTTGGTAGGCCTTATTCTTTATTCTATAATGAGGTTAAGGTGTTTTTGTGATGAGAGAGATGATATGCTAAGGACATCATATCAGAGGAGGAAATGTCTTATGATTACACCAGTTCAAATGTGTTCTTATTCTATTCAATAATAAGCTGTATGAAAATAGGAATACATTTTTAAATTAAAATAAAAAATCTTATATTTTTGTGCGGCTTCATAAAAAAAGGAGCACAAGATGCAAGAGATTATTAGATGGAAGGTTATACCTATCAATGAACCCAATGTAATAAGGAATTGTTCTAAATGTGGAGGAAAAGCACACTTTGAAAATAGTAAAAAATTTAGAGTGAATGCTAATCAAAGTAAATTAGATGTTTGGCTTATCTACCAGTGCAAAAAGTGTAAGACAACATGGAATATGACTATTTTGTCAAGAGTTAATCCAAAAGAAATACCAAATAATCAGTATAAATGGTTTATAGATAATGATAAGGAGCTTGCAAGATTTTACGCATTTGATGTAGATACTCATAGAAGAAATGGTTCAATTCTAGATTACCATGAAATAGAATATACAATAGAAGGGAAAACACTGGATATACAAGCATTGGAAGAAAAGGTAACCATACTTCTGGAATGTGAAGAAGTATTTACTATACGCATGGATAAAGTATTAAGTAGGCAATTGGAAATATCTAGAGCGCAAGTTAGAAGTTTAGTAGAAAAAGGTATATTAAGTAGTAGGGAAGAAAAGAAATTATGGAAGGCTAAGCTAAAAAGTAAAATGTATATAGATATACTACCATAGTAAAGAAAACACAGGGCAAAAATTTTGCCCTGTGTTTTTAGATAAATAAAATACATACTTAGATGCTATTCAGATTTTGATAACCTTCGCCCCATTGCCATAGGGAGTCCATAACAGGTTGTAAGGTATGACCTAGTTCAGTTAAGGAATATTCAACTCTAGGTGGTATTTCTGGATAAACTTTACGGTTAATAAGGCCATCTTCTTCCATTTTGCGTAGGTTTTGAGTTAATACCTTTTGACTAATATCTCCGATAGAGTTTTTTAGTTCTCCAAAGCGTTTGGTTCCATCAAATAAATCTCTTAAAATGAGTACTTTCCACTTGTTACCTATAAGAAGTAGAGTGGTTTCAATTGGACAAGGTGGTAGTATTTTTTGCATAATTATTCCTCCAATAGTTTCTTCTAGGTACCTATAGTACTTTAAGGTGCTTACTTTTCAAAAGTTACTTTTAGAATTATTATAAATTCATAAGCAATCGATTGCAATAAAGTTAATTTGGAGGAATGAAGGAATGGATGAAGTAATTCAATTTTTAAAAGAGAATGAAGTACAGTATTTTGCTACAATAGGACTTGATGGCAGACCAAAGGTAAGGCCTTTTCAATTCATGCTTGATCAAGGTGGCAAGCTTTATTTTTGTACTAATAATACAAAAGAAGTTTATAAAGAAATGCAAGACAATCCCTATGTAGAAATTGTGACTTCTAGTCCGAAGTTTGCTTGGCTGAGATTAAGTGGAAAAGTAGTATTTTCTCCGGATTTAGAAATAAAGAAAGCCATTCTTGCAACAAGTGGCCTTGTTAAATCTATTTACCAAACAGCAGAAAATCCTATCTTTGAAATCTTTTATCTTGATGAAGCAAAAGCTACTATAGCTGATTTCTCAGGTAATCCGCCAAAAACTTATGAGTTATAAAGTATATATTTAATAGAAGCACGTTCTAGTATAAGCTAGTACGTGCTTTTTAAGTTTCATAATGTTATAGTCTCTCATAAAATTATCATATGTGATTGAGACAACTAAAGTGATTTTGCAAAGAGATATCCAGTAGCTACTAGATATTCAGCAGATAATACACCACCTCCAGCAGCACCTCTTAATGTGTTGTGAGATAAGCAAACAAATTTATAGTCAAATACAGTATCAGCTCTAAGCCTACCAATGGTAATACCCATCCCTTTTCCAAAGTTCCTATCTAATTTTGTTTGTGGTCTGTTTTCTTCTTCCATATAGCATAAAAACTTCTCAGGGGAGCTAGGTAGATTTTGGGCCAGTGGATTGAATTCATAATGATTAAGAGCTTCTAAGATTTCTTCTTTAGTAGGCTTTTTCTTGAAATTCACATAAACAGCAGCTAGGTGACCATCTGAAACAGGTACTCTTAAACACTGAGTTGTAATGAGTGGTGAATTGGAATTAACAATCTTACCATTTTGAACACTTCCCCATATTTTATGGGGCTCTTGTTCGCTTTTTTCTTCTTCGCCAGGTATAAAAGGAATGACATTGTCTAGGATTTCAGGACATTCTTTAAAGGATTTTCCAGAACCAGATATGGCTTGATAAGTACAAGCTAGAATAGTTTCTGGTTCAAAAGCCATTAAAGCTGAAAGTGGCGGCACATAGCTTTGAATAGAGCAATTAGGTTTGACAACGATAAAGCCTCTTTTGGTACCAAGGCGCTTTCTTTGGGAGTCAATAACTGCGATATGATGTCCATTAATTTCAGGAATGAGCATAGGTACATCCTCTACATAGCGGTTAGCTGAGTTATTAGAGATGACAGGAATTTCAGCTTTGGCATAAGCTTCTTCTAAAGCTTTAGTTGCAGCTTTATCTAATGAAATAGCGCAGAAGATAAAATCCACTTTTTGACTAATAAGGTCTATCTGTTCACCATCTTCTACCATCATTTGTTTATATTTTTCAGGAATAGGAACAGACATTTTCCAGCGATCTTTAATAGCATCCTCATAAGGTTTACCGGCAGATTGTTTGCTAGCTGCTAAAACAGTAACTTCGAACCAAGGATGATTTTCTAAAAGTAAGAGAAAGCGTTGACCTACCATACCAGTAGCGCCGATGATACCTACTTGTAATTTTTGTTTCATTTCACAAACCTCCTTAATGAATGATTGAATTTTCTTTTTTATTAGCATATGATAAAATCAAGCATTAGTAAAATTGATAATATAGATAATATCATTCGATTTTTTTGAACTATAGAAACTTCATTAATAGGAGGTTGGTCTTATGGATTTAAAGCAGCTTAATACTTTTCTGATGATTAGTAAATTGCAAAGCTTTACAAGAGCAGCAGATACACTTAATTATGCTCAGTCTTCTGTAACTACTCAAATTAAGTTGTTAGAAGAAGAGTTAGGTGTAAAGTTATTTGAGAGGATTGGAAAGAATATATCATTGACACATGATGGTAAGAAGCTTATTCCTTATGCACAGCAAATGCTGAAGCTCTCTACAGATATTAAAAATAATATTAGTGAAGATGAGTACCCAAAAGGTGTTTTGACCATTGGCGTAGCAGAATCTTTGTGTGTCATACGCTTGCCAGAGATTATTAAGGAATATAGAAAACTATATCCAGAAGTGGAGATAGCCCTTAAATTTGGAAGTTGTGCAGATTTTAGACGCTATTTAAATGATAATCTAATAGATGTAGCCTTTTCGTTAGGAGCCAAAATTGATGGAGGTGAATTTATTTCTGAGATAGAAAGAGATGAACCGATGCTACTTTTAGCTTATCCAGGTAATCATTTATTAGAAAAAGAAAAGATTCTTCCAGAAGATTTAGAAGGAGAGTCACTTATTTTAACAGAAGTGGGTTGTAGCTACAGAGCAGCCTTTGAACGCATTTTAAAAGATGAGGGGATTAGTCCTCGTATCACTCTAGAATCAGGTAGTGTTCATGCTATTAAACAATTTACTATGAGTGGATTAGGCATATCATTACTCCCTCGAGTAGCAGTTGAAGAAGAGGTAAAAAGTGGTAAGTTAATACCACTAAAATGGCAAGGGGCAGAATTTGAAATAGTTTCACAGGTTTTATATCATAAAAATAAATGGATCTCACCGGCGTTAGATGCGTTTATTAATTTGTGCAAAGAGATGTTATAAGTAAGTTGGTTTTTAATTTTGTGCAGCATTAAGTATGAAATAAACATTAATTAAAAAAGAACATAGTAATAGCTCCTCAGACCAATATGATATGTTTTACTGTGCTTAAAATAGCAAAATATAAAACCTAGGGTTTCAAAACAGAAGACTAAAGAAATTTTTTCTTTTTACAAATCCAAATACTTAAGCAAATAATAGCTAAGCTGATGGCAATAACAAGAGGATAACCATACTTCCATCTTAATTCAGGCATATAAGTAAAATTCATACCATACCAACCCGCAATTAAAGTAAGTGGCAAAAAGATAGTAGTTACTACAGTTAAAATCCTCATGGTATTATTTTGTTTAATATCTATTTGGGATTGATATTCTTCTCTTACCTGAAGGGCATATTCTCTTAGCATTTGTACATTACTTTGAAGACGACTGACTCTCCTTGTAAAAAAGTCAAAAAGTCTTAGGTTATGTTCGTTAAAGAAATCATTTTCATTTTCTCCCAAGACCTCTCCTACCTCTACAAGTTGTGAGTAATAGTAATGAAGTGTTAGAAGTTCTTTTCTAAAATCCATAAGCGTATGATTAAAATGAGCAATTTCTCCATTCAAAATGGTAGATTCCATCTTAGCAATTCTATTTTCAAGTTCCTCTAAATAAAGCAAATCCTTATCAATAAGTAGTTCCAAAAAATTACTAAAGAAAGTCTCTAAGGTAGGCGTATCCCAAGTTCTGGTATGACTCATTTTTTCAAGTAAAGCTTTGACTAAATCGCTATCATCCACAAAGACAATGCCATCCTTGTGAATATAATAGATAAAGCGCTTTTTTTGTTTAGAGTTTTGTTTTGAGGGTATACAAAAGGTTCCTAACATATAATCAGCATAGTTCTCTAATTTGCATAAATGAATATTTGCATAGCTCTTAAAACTTTCTGCATGCACACTAGAAGTAGCACCGCTAGTTTGCCACTCCTTTAATGTCACTATTTGCACGGTCTTTACGGTTAAATCCCCTTGTGGCTTATCTTCTAAAGGTACAAGCCGTTCTTTAATCATATAATACATTAACTCACCTGATTTCTTGATTGTTTATTGTTTTTCCACCATAAACGATTAACTCTTCATTTATACTTCTCACTCTTCAGACTTCCTAATTTTTATTTTATCACTTTCTAGAAAAAAGGATACCTTATAAAATTTAGGTATCTAATACAAAAAATAAAGGTATTCAAAAGTGTAGCAGGAATTTCATCTGCTGAGTATAGAAAGAATAGCGACTTAGCAAAATAAATCTTAAAAAGTAGTTGACATATGTAATGGGATAGTGTATATTTAAATAGTCGTCAAGAGAAATGACGACGAAATTTCTGGTGATGATGCGCTTAAGGGAAACACCCGTTTCCATTCCGAACACGTAGGTTAAGACTTAAGCGGCTGATGGTACTTGTCGGGAGACTGACTGGGAGAGTAAGTGGTTGCCAGATTTATGCGCGAGTGGCTCAGTTGGTAGAGCATCTCCTTGCCAAGGAGAGGGTCGCGGGTTCGAGTCCCGTCTCGCGCTTATGAAATCCCTTGAATTTCAAGGGATTTTTTTGTTGTGCAGATATATAATTTATGGCATAGTTAATCAAGACTCATTTCCGTTATTTGCTCGTATGTTAGAAAAATCAGAAACTCATCTATGAAATTTAATTCTTTTTCCCTTTCTCTTGTACTTTTAATATTTCCTTAAATTCACCACTTTTATACAGATAGAAATAAAACTTGATTTAATAGGGTTAGTATCAAAAAATAATACCTTTTATGAAACACAGAAAACAACTGAAAATATTCAGAAGTTTAACTTGAGTTTGGATTAATTAGCTGATATATTTTAAGTACAATAAGGAAAGGATGTGATTAGTATATTTAAAAAATATAGCATTGTTGTTGAGGTGGCATTAGGATAAAGCCGATGGCATCTTAACCATTTTTTACCGCCTTAGGTTGTTATTCTTTTGCCTCCTTCAACTATGAAGATCAAAAAATAACAATAATAGGAGGTTCTGCAAATGCGGAATTTTATTTTAAAGGAAAAGTATAATACATTAATTCAAAGTTTAATTGATGATTTTAATAACAGTCATAGCTATAAATACATCATGGGACCAGATGCATTATGTCTTATTGAAATTTTATGTGAAAAAATAAATTTAAAACCTGGCATGCGTGTATTGGACATGGGTTGTGGAGCAGGCTTCACTTCAATTATATTGGCAAAAGAATTTGGTGTTACTGTATTTGCAAATGATTTATGGTCTTGTGCAACAGAGAACTATGAGCGATTTGTAAAAGCCGGAGTAGAAGATAGAGTATTCCCTTTTAGAGCGGAAGCACATAATCTTCCTTTTGCAAGTAACTTTTTCGATGCAGCTATCAGCATTGATGCTTATCATTACTTTGGTACAGATGAATGCTATTTATGTGATCATTATGCTAAGCTAGTTAAACCAGGTGGACAGTTTGGCCTTGTCAATCCTGGTCTTTCAAAGGAGTTTACTAACGGTTTACCAGAAAAAATGAAACCTTTCTGGGAACCTAATATGTATGCTTGGCACAGCGCAGGGTGGTGGCAACAGCTCTGGGAAAAGACAGATTTGGTAGATGTTACTTGTGCGCAAGAAATTCCTGACGGCAAATCAATCTGGAGAATGACAGCTGATTATGATCTCCATGATGCGGATATAGAAAACTACCTTACATTAGTACTTATGACAGCAATAAAAAAGTAATGTTATATGGATGATTAAACTAATTAATGAAGCCGTAAATTCGAAAAAAGAATTTACGGCTTTTTGTGTCTATAGAGAGGATTACTAGAGAATAAGATTGTTAAGGATTAGAGATAGTCCGGAAAAGATAAGCATGATAATCACTATCTTCTTTACATGTTTTTCTTTAAACACTTTTGATAAAGCTATACCAATAAAGAGACCTAATAACATAAAAGGTTAATTGTATAAAAATTATTACGAATAGATAACATAAGTACGTTACACCATAAATGTGGGATATAATAATTAGAGTTAGTTCATACTAAAGTAGAAGATATTCTAGGAGAGTGAGAAAATGTATAAGAAAAGATTTTTAAGTGCAGTATTAGGAATGAGTTTATTAGTAACACAAGCCAGTGTAATGGCTCAGGCAGTAAGTGTTAATGAAGTAGAACAAGCAACTCAAATTGTTATGGATCAAAAAGAAGAAAAGGGTTTATATTTAGTTCAAAAGGGTGAAATAACAGAAATAGATACAACAAAACATGGTACACGTATTTTAGTAGGAGACTATAATAATGGTATCTTTTTTAATCTGCAACCTAAAGTACCTGTATTAGATGCTAATACATTAAGCTTTAAATCTCAAAAGGATTTAAAAGAAGGGATGGAAGTAACTGTTATATATCCTAAGAATTCACCAATGGCATTAAGTCAACCACCAATGTCTTCATCAGCTGTTTTAGTGATAATCAATTCACCTAAAAATTCGATAGAAGTAGGATACTTTGATGAAAATCTAGTAAATGAAGCGAATACCTTGAAACTTAATATTGGTGAAAATACAGTGATTAAGAATATAAAAGGTGAACGCCGCGTCTTTACTGCTGATGATATTAAAAATAAAAATGCTACTGTTATTTATGATGTAACTACACGTAGTATTCCAGCGCAAACGACACCACTTTTTGTAATGATTTTAGATGATGAAAAAGTAGCTAGTGGAGAGTTAATAAATGAGAATAGCGAAAGAGAAACGGAAGTAACAGCGGATTATAAAGTGCTGCGAGAGATTGCTACTGATTTAGAATATGAAATCAATTGGGATAATGAAAATAAGCAAGTTACTCTCACTAAAGGAGAATTAGAAGTAACCTTTAAAATAGGAGAATCAACGTGTTCTATTAATAATCAAGTAAAAATACTACAGCAAGTAAATAAATTACAAGCAGGTAGTATTTTGGTTTCTGAGGAGACAGCTCATTTATTAAAATGATTTGTATAAAAATATACAATATTTCGTAAATGATGATACTTTTTGTTTTAAACAGACATTGCCTATGGTAGAATAAATCTGTATATGAAGAAAATATGTTCATGTACAAAATTCTATGGGGGTGAAAAGATGTTTGAGAGAAGTTATTATGGAGGAGTAAGTAACGCAGGTGCTATAGGAGTATGTTTTTTAGTAGCTATTATTGGTGGTATACTTTTATACTTTCTATTTTTAACACCTAAAAACGACAAGAAGTTTACAGGTTTTATGGGATGGTTATATGATTTTTTGGCTTTTAAGAAACTCTTAGTGGAAGCCATATTAAAGGTTATTTATTTAATATCTGCATGTTTTATAACTTTATTAGGAATTGTTTCTTTGTTTGATTCATTTGTATTAGGCATTGCGATCATTGTTTTATGGAATATTATATTAAGAATTTCTTATGAGTTTTTATTAGTACTCATCATTATTTGCAAAAATACAAGTGAGATTAACAAAAAGCTTTCAGGGAAAGATACAAGCGAAGCTGATATGTTTGTAAGTCAAGTAGAAATCCCAAAATCAGTAGTGGAGCAGTTTACAGCTAAAACGTCACCAACTACAACAGCAGAACCAGAAGTGTTTTGTAAAAGCTGTGGTCAAAAAATGAAGATAGATTCTACTTTTTGTCCAAACTGTGGGCAAAAGAACGAATAAATAAAAAGAAGGCATTCTAGGATGCCTTCTTTTTATTAGCCTAGATTTTTTCAAAAAAAAGTAAAATAATTGCTTGACATATGGTAATAAATTTTGTATTATTTATATAGTGATAAACAACATTTGCGGGTGTAGTTCAATGGTAGAACTTCAGCCTTCCAAGCTGACTACGTGGGTTCGATTCCCATCACCCGCTTACTTAAATAAGAGTTGCGAAATGAAAAATTTCGTAGCTCTTATTTTTTTGATTCTATTCATAAAAAAAGTAATTTACTTCTTGATATAAATTGTTATTAGATATAAGAAGTGATTATATTATCCCCATAAATAACCACATACTAACAAGAAAATAACAAGTTATACACAGAGTACATGCCTTTTATCCTCAAAATGTGGATAAAATTAATTTGAACTATTAAATAATTAATACTATAATTTTAATTAGCTCAATTTGTTTGGTCATATAAACATTATTATTAACTAGTTAAAATAATTTATATTTAAAAGAGGTGATAGGTATGAAACAGATTATATCTGTAGCAGTTGTAAATTTTAATGCTAGATGGGGAGAGAAAAGCATTAACTATGAAAGAATAGTAGGATATATAGAGGCTGCTAGTAGAAGGGGAGTAAATCTTATTGTTTTACCAGAATTATGTTTAACAGGTTATGATGATGAAAACCATGTGGCTAAAGAACAAAAGATGCAAGTTAGGTTAGCGGAAAATAAATATGGAGAAATGGTGAGTGAACTATTAGATTTAGCTAAAGTATATAATATGTATATCGTGCTGGGGATGCCTGAGAGAAATAAGAAGGATGATGCAACTATTCATAACTCGGCATTAGTACTTACACCAGAAAGTATGAGTTACACTTATAGAAAAATACATCTAGCTTTAGATGAACCTAATTGGGCTACGCCAGGGGAAGAGCCACTTCTAGTAGAAACACCTTGGGGACCTATAGGAATTGCTATTTGTTATGATCTATATGCTTTTCCAGAACTGATTCGTTATTATGCAGCTAAAGGAGCGAGACTGATTGTGAATAGTACTGCATATGCTAAAAGTAGAGGAGCAGCCAAAGGGAGAGCGACTTTAGAAAGTACGGTTTTAATGAATGGCGTATATGTAGCAACGGCTAATTTATGTGGCATAGATTTAGTGAATGATTTTTGGGGAGGCAGTAGCATCATAGGGCCTTCTAGAAAGATGCAAGAGGTTTATTATTACGCAGGTAAACCCTTTGATGCACCAGATGCAGGTGAGCAAGAAATGTATATAGCTACTATTGATCTAAGTTTAGCTGAAAGAGGGATCTTTAAAGAGAACTCTAGACTAGGACATTCGGATTTTAGGCCAGAACTTTATGCGAAATGGTATAAAGAGCTTGCAGGAGAAAAGTAGAAATGTGTCGGTGGCTTCACTAGGCTATTTGGGCGGAACTGAGAGAGTGTGACTATCCTGCGTGGTTCCACTCCGTATTTTCATTAGGCACTAAGCTCACTTTTTTGGATGAACGCCCACAAACTCGGTTCCCTCGAACACGTGGGCTAAATACCATCCAAAACGTTCGCTAAGTGCCTAATGAAAATACTCCGAAGTCACCCCGCTAGGACAGCCACCTTCTCTCAGTTCTACCAACAATAACGCGTAAAGTCACTCTCCCAAAGCGTTTTCAAGAAAAAGAAAAGCTAATTCATTTTATTGATAGCAGTTAGAGACAACAAAAATAGCTCCCCAAGTAGTATCAATACTTGAAGAGCTATTTTTGTTCCAGACTCTTGAAATGAACTTTCGTGGCTAGCTAAATAGACCTTAAACAAGGCGCAAGATGGCTCCTCAGCACGTATGCGTTATAGCTTAGTGCCTACTATGACTAGTTATGAAAGTTAAACCAATGAGTGAGGAGCTCCTAAAAGTCTTGGCCGGTGCACCCTATGCTAGGAAGCTAAGACCTTAAGACTCTGATTTAAAACTTTATTTGGTAATGCTACGTATAAAAACATTTAGAACAACTTATAAGTGGCGCCTTCCTTGCAGCGCATCAGTGAACATTTTCCTTAAGTCCAGAGGTACCTATAACAATAGATTGAGACTTGGCTGACCCGGTCAGTTCCTCAGATTGAAGCTGTGGTAATTATGCCGTGGGAAGTTATTTATTTTGTTTCTACACTTATCTATATGTAGCCAAAAAGCCGAATCCCTAATAAAAAGTAACGAATTGTTATTATATCTTTTTTGCACTCCTCGTTTAAGGTCTTGAACGTTTGTAAGGTCAATAATGATTGTAAGAAATGAGAGGGGAGTCACGGAAGACAGCTCTCCCCTCTCATTTCTGCCTAGCAGCAATCCTTATAAACGATCAAGCAAATTTCTATTTGATTTTTAAATAAAATCTTTAAATAAGTTAGTTATATATAAATTATTAAGGGCTATCCTATGCTACTTAACCTATGATTAGTATGAAAGAGATACTTCTGGTTAAGTACTTAGGGTAGTCCTTTTTTTAATATTTATTAAGAAATCTTAATTTTTATAAGGGCAAACTAAATATAAAATTAATATTAATGTAAAGGATATTTTATTGTTAAATAATATGCTAGAGCGTATAATAAGCGTATATTATAGGATTCTGAGGTGGAATATGTCTATTATACTAATGGGGATTATTGGAGCTGTCCAATTAGTTTTATTAGGCCATTACTTTTTTTGTGGGCTTAAATATAAAAAGAGAGCCAAAGATAAAAAAGTTGTTGGTGAGGAATTGATAGAGCTAGTAAATGGAAAATAATAAAGGTATGGAAGACTTTTGTAAAAAGAAGAACTAAAGGAGTAAACATATGACAGAAAAATTAGTAGTACAGTTTGACCAGCTACCAGTTTATGATAGTCCGCTTGACTATTTAGCTTATTGCATGGGCTGTAATACCTATCATATGAATGATCAAAAGCCTTGCATTAAATGTGGGAAAGCTGATGTAAGTGTATCTCTTGAATGTATTGCTGAAAAAACAGTTAAAAGACATTTTTTAAATGGCATGGGTATTCTTGTGATGCTTTATGCCCTCATGTTTGTAGTAAGTATGAGCTGGACTGCAATTTTCTGGGGAACAGTTTATACAATAGTTTGTATAGTACTTTATGGGGGAATTTATTTACGTTATAAAGAAGCTTATTGTAAAAAGGAATTAGAAAAGCATGTCAGAGCCAATAGCCAGAGAATCAAATTAGACCTTGAAAAGCAATGGGAAGTGTGTAAAGAACAGATGAATAATGGAGATTACTTAGGTGCTTATGAAAAGCTAAGATGTTTAAGCCAATTAGTAGATAATGAAGAAATAAGAGTTTATAAGCTTATTTGCTTAAATCATTTTCATTTAAGAAAAGACTTACCATTAGAACTTAAAACCGTACTTTTGCCAGATTGTAATATGCTTCTTATTAGATATATTTATGAAGTAGCAAAATTAAAAAAAGAGCTTATTGATGAAGCGACCATTAATTACATACTACGTTATAGACAGCAAGTTTTAACGGAAGAAAAGGGCGAAGAAATAGTGGCTAGTGTGCTTGGGGGAGCACTTCGCTCTAAGTTTTTATTAAATAAATATGCTTTAGCATTAAAAGAGTATTTACCTTACCTACCAAAAGAAAGATTATTAAGATTAAGAAAGATTCAAGATGGGATCTCTGATGAGGCCCTTAGAGAAGAAATCATTAGTCAGATAGCGACATTGGTGGGGGAGGAATGAGATGAATAAAAGAAATAGATATAAAAGAGGAAAGCTAGTTCAAGGGTTTATTCTCCTATTATTTGCAGTAATATTAGTGGTAGTCGTTTTTAAAGCAAGGCATATCATAGGGAAAATGGGCTTTGTAAATGATGGGATAGAGCATTATAAAAAGCAGCAGTGGATAGAAGCTGAAGAAAGTTTACAGCGTGCAAAAGGTTATAGATGGTTTCATTACAAGGAAGAAGAAGCTACTAGTACACTTACAGCATTAAGCTGGATCACGGAGTATAAAGATTACATAGCTGATTTATATGGAAAAGTAACAGAAAGTAGTGAGGGCAAAGATTTAGATGCCTTTGAGGATTATGTTAGTGAATATGAAGTATCGGGATTCTTAAATCTAACAGATTCACAAAGACAGTATCTTTTAGAAAAATATCCGATTGATCAAGCTATTTTCACTGGATGGACACATTTTAAAGCTAGTATTGTAAATGAGTTAGAAAATCCTATGCAAGGCAAGTATAATTGGGCCAAGGAAAAAATATTTTTAGTACCAGCCCAGTATTTTTCACAAGATAAGGAAGATGCCATCTTAGCGCTCTTTAAAAAGTGTGATCAGGAACTTTATGACAGATATGCAGTGGCTACAGGCATTCAAACTTTTAGAGATTTAATAGACAAACTAAGTGACATTTATGTGACTAATAGAGCGTATGATTTTGAGACAGAGTGGTTAACACCTCAAGTTAAAAGATTCATGTATGAGACATTAATACAAAAATCAAAAGAAGAGACTAAGACTTTTGAACAGTACATAAGTGCTTATAGAAGTGGAGCAGACCCAGCCTATAAGGATGAGGCTATAGAGAAGATTGTAGAAGATTTTATGGTGGAAAAAGAAAAGGAAATAGAAAAATTTTTAAAAGCCAAGGAATATGATACACTCATCACACTTTATAAGGAATTGAAGTATTTTAAAGACTATACAAAGGAAATAGAAGTGGCCGAGAAGATGCAAAAGTATGAGCATCCGGAAATGCTGCTTCAGCAGCCTATAGAGCAGTATGACTTTATTCAAACGGGAACAAATAGTTTTGATGCGAATCAGTATCTTATAGCTATGAACAAAAATACTAATAAGTTAGAATTAATACTTTTCATAGGCGAATATCAAGATTATGAAGTTAATACCCATGAGTTTAACTTAAATGATTTAGGTATTACTCCAGATGAGGTAAAGCAGATTGATGTAGGGGATTATTTAGTTGGACTCAGAGTAGCAGGAACCAATAAAGCGATTAGATTGCCAATATTACGTTTTACCAATAATAGATTAGAATATCTAACAGAATTTGAAGGCGATCAGATAGAGTTAATAGATGGCCTTAAACATTTGAAAATAACAAATCCAAGTAATGAGGCGATTCCTTATACCTATGATTATATATTAGGAGAAGAGGGCTATGAGAAACAAGAAATAGCAACCACACCTATTAATTTATCAGATACTAATTTAGCAAATTATGAGGGCAAACTAGTTAAGTTTAGTTGTTATGTGTCAGAGGATTCAAATGATGGTATAGTAAATGCATACTATTATGTAGGTAATACTTTCTATTCTGATTCAATGGCTTATATTTATAGAGAAGATGGTGTGGCCATTAACAAAGGTTCTTATACGGTTATTGGTGAAATTGTAAGTATGGAGCCATTCTATAATACTGATCTTCAGCTAGAGGTATTAAGGCCTAAAATTAGAGTATTAGAAATGCAAAAAGAGTAAGAGGAGGCGGGCAAGTGAGAAAATATATCAATAGAATTTTTATAATAGGGTTTGCCATTATGCTCCTTCTATTTCCAAGCATGTTAATGGCAGCTACTAGTGATTCACAGTTAGATGCTGTTCTAGTGATAGATGCTAGTGGGTCTATGAAGGAAACAGACCCTAATAAATTAGGATTAGAGGGTGTTAAGCTCTTTGTAGATATGTTGGGGTTTACTGATAATCAGGTGGGTGTAGTAACCTATGGTTCTGATGTGTCTCAGACCTACCCTATGAGTTTGGTTAAGAACCAAAGCGACAAGGAAAATATTAAAAACTTCGTAGATGGTATCACCAGAGATTTAGAGTATACAGATATTACATCAGGTCTAAAAGAAGCAGTGAAGATGCTAAATCAAAGGAATGCTTCTGGAAATAGTCCCTTGATTGTTGTTTTTACAGATGGTAATAATGCAATTGGTGGAGTGGCTAACCGCACCCCAGCAGATATTGATAAAGACTTAGCTGCTATTATAAACCAGGCTCAGTCAGAAGGTTATCCGATTTATACAATTGGTTTAAATGACAATGGTAAATTGAATGAAGCTTACTTAGAAAAAATTTCAGTAGATACAAAGGCAAAGGCATTTGCAACTAAAGACCCAGCAGAACTACCAGATATCCTAACTGAAATTTTTGCGGCACATTCTAATTTAAAAGTACAATCTTTAGGACCTATTACGGGAACAGGTAATTTTGAAGAAGTGGTTGTTAATATTCCCAATGGCAATGTATTAGAAGCTAACTTATCAGCAACTTCAAAAAGTCCGGTAGAATTTAAGTTAGTGGACCCAAATGGAAATGAGCAAACGATTCCATCACAAAATATCACTTTACATACTTCTAATAGCTATAGTCTTTTAAAACTAGCAAGGCCTATGCAGGGAGATTGGAAACTGTATGTCAAAGGGGTTGCGGGTGATCAAATTAATATTGACTTAGTATACAACTACGATATAGAAGTAACGATGAAGCCCTTAAGTCAAAGTAACTATGGGGTAGGTGATAAGCTGAGTGTGGAAGCTTATCTCAGTTTACAGGGGAATGCTGTAAATGATCCTAATTTATATAATAGTGCTAAAGGCTACTTGGTTTTAACAGAGAATCAAACAGGCATAGAAACTAGAATTAATATGCAACTACAAGGACAAAGCTTTGCAGGTGAATATACTTTAAAAGATAAGGGCGATTATACAGTTAAGGTGATTGTAGAAGATACAAGCTACGTAAGAGAAAGTACTGAAACTCAGATTCAAGTAGGTGCAGTAGCTACAACTAGTCCAGCAGCAACACCCAATCTAAATAACACGGAAGATACAAAAGAAGAAAGTAATCCACTATGGCTTTATATAGGTCTTGGTATTTTAGGCGTGGTTTTACTAATTGTTATCGCTCCTGCTTTAAAAGCTTATAAAGTGGCGAAAACACCTTTAGTTGGTCAAGTCGTACTAGAACTCAAGGATAATACCACAGGAAAGCTTACACCACCACAGTACAAAAAGCTAAGTTTATTCCAAGGTAAAGTAAGTTTACATGCTTTATTACAATTTGCACCAGAGTTTAAAGAAACAGAGAAGGTTATTTTAAAGGCAGCACCAGGTGATAAGGTGATTTTGTATAATAACTCAGCTTATGCTATTGAAAAAAGTGGTAGAGTGGTGAAAGCAAATGAAGGGCTTGAACTTAAAAAGGGTGACAGATTAAGTATTAATATTGCAGACAGTGGTCAGACCGTACAAATAGAGTATTTATTATAATAGAAGGACAAAGGGAGGAAGAAAATGAAACCAATTATTAGAGATCATATCGAACAGTTAGACATCCAAAAGGGTGGAGGTATTGTAAGTAAGAAGATTAGGGTAGATACGATTGACAATCCTATGCTTGTTATTGGTTTAGGTGGTACAGGTATCGATGCTTTGCTAAGACTTAAATATCAAATTAACAGACGTTTTAACTTGCCAGTAGATCCACTTACTAAGAAGAGAAAAGATAAGCCAGAAAATGTAGATTTCTTAGCTTTTGAAACCAATGAACAAGATAAAAATAAAAAGTATAAGGGGATTGGGCTAGATCCACTTAATGAACTTGTACTTCTCTCAGAAGCAGGGATAGGTTCTATGCTTCAAAATAGAAGTAGATTACATCCAAGTGTGTCATCTTGGCTTTCATCTGAGCTTCATATTGCAGATGGGATTAATGGAGCTTCTGGGGTAAGGCAAGGTGGTAGATTATTACTTTTCACTAAGATTAATCAAGTTGTAGACGCCATTCAAAAGAAGATTAAAGAGCTACAAAAAGGAACTGATAAAAAGATCTATATCTTTTTATTAACAGGTTTATCAGGTGGAACAGGTAGTGGTTGTTTCTTAGATATTGCTTATATCACTAGAGCAATATTAGATATTGAAGCAGGTGGTAGTGGTATTGATCGTTCTGACATTATGGGGTATTTATTTACACCAGATGTGAACCTTGCTAATCCATCTCTTAGTATACATACTCAGGAATATATTAAAAAGAATGGTTATGCAGCTCTTAAGGAGCTAGATTATTGGATGAACATTGAAGAACGTGGTGAACACTTTATCCAAGACTATGGCACAAGATTAAGTGTTAACTGTCAGGTAGCACCTTTTGATCTTTGCCACCTTATTTCTGCTACTGATACAGAGGGTAAGACCATTCACAATGCTTATGATTACTGCATGAATGTAACAGCAGAGAACATCACTAACTTTATGGCTAGTGAAGATAAACAGTCAGGAGAAGAATTTGCTATCCATGACTATATTAGCAATATTGAAACGAATATTAAGCAAATGCGTGAAGCCGTACTACCAGCTAACTATAAATACAATATCATAGGTGCCTCAGCTTCCATTTTACCAATTGAAGAAATGACAACTTATATGGCCTTTAAAGTGTTTAAACGTATTGAAGGTATGTTTGATGCTGTACCTACAGAAGAAGAGGTTATGGCACTGGCTAGACGTTTAGGGTTAGACATCGATAGTGTGAGTAAACGTTTTGAAGATAGCGTACCAGAACCACTGCCAGGCTTTGAAACAAGGGAGGCATATGCATATAACAACGTCGTAAAAACACAAGCTATTAATATGGATGCAGAGTTAGAAAAGAACTACCTCTTGAAAGCAAGAGAAGAATATAACAAAGCAGCTAATCAGCTTCCTAATGAGTTAAAGGAAACTATTTCCAGGGAAATAAGACGTCTTTTCACAAGTCCAGAGCATGGCCCAGTGTATGCTTCAAATATGATTGTGAATAGAGAAGGTTTCTCTTTAGTTAAAACCATCGAGGCTTATATTGTTTCACTTAAAGAACAGCTTGCTAACTTGCCTAAGCAAATACAATATCAAGTAGATACTTGTATTGAAAAAATGCAAGAAGCCAAATCAGCGTTTATCTCTAAAGAAAAGAAAAAGAATGAATACATTAGCAGCAAAATTTCAGAATATATTTTAAGAGCTGACACAGAGAAATATACAAAGATGATTGCAGCTTATGAAGATTTAAGATTACTTCTTATTGATCAAAATAATAAAATGTATGCTGTATTTAAGGAAATCTTAGGTACCCTTAGAAATATCTTTGAAAAGGATGGAGAAATCCTTGTAAATGCAGATGAGTCTGTAGATGAAAGAGGAAATGTAACTTATCACTGGAACGTAGTAAGTGTAAGAGATATTTCAAAACATATTGATAAAGTTATCGATGGGTATGATCCACAGCTTTTAGTTTCTGAGTTTACAAGTATGCTTTTAGAAGAAGCAGATAGCTGGATTAATGAAGCTGAGATTGATATTATCACAAGTATTTCTGACTTTATTACAGATAAGTTCTCAGATCTTATTTCTAAAACCATGGAAGAATTCTTAGTCATGAAATATGGAGAGGAACAATCTTTAACAGATTTAGTAGAAAAACAAATTGCTTCCAAATTAGCAAGAGATGCAGTGCCATTATTCTACTTAACCAATAGTTCAGAATTTAATTTCCCATACTATGCTATGGTTTCTGTACCAACCAATACACCAAGTATTTATAAGGGACTTAAGAACTTCCAAGAAAAGTATCCTAATTCTGCAGCTAAGTTCTCACTTAGACAAAGCAAGCTTACCAATCGTATTTTCTGGGTAACTACTAGAAATGGTATACCTCTTTATGCTTATGGACCACTTAAGAGCTATGAAAAACTCTATGAGGAAACCATTGCTACTAAAGAAGGTGTAGGCCGCCATTTGGTCATGACAGAGAAGGAAAACTGGATGAATCTACCTTCTCCTATTCCAGTAGAAGCTTGGGGAGATACTTATAAAAATAATCGTATTGAGGATAAAGCAGGTACTTTAAAAACACGTTTTGCAGCAGCTCTTAAATATCATGTGGTAACTAAAAAAGAAGAAACCGGTCTTGCTAATCAATATGTTTTAAACTGCGTAACTGATTTTGATTTAGAAAAGCAAGCAGAAGCTTATGGTATAGACTTTGAAAAACCAAACTTTACAAGTATCAAAAAAGCTTTAACAGACTTTGAAGAGCAAGTAAAAGAAGGCTTAAAAGGTAATAAGGTAGAATATCCTATTATGAATAGCTATTCAGAAGAAATGGCATTTTCAGGTATTCTTCGTTATCCAAAACAACAGGAACTTTTAAAAGCAGAGCTTAAAAAGTATGAAGCAGTAGAAGCTTATATCGAAAAACTAAGGGGTGCTATTGCCCTAGCTGAAGAAGAAGCTAAAGCAACAGAGAACTTTGTAAAGGCGATTTATACTAAGACTATTTATAAAAAAGGAGCACTTTATATTTATGATAAAGATGCAGAAGAAGAACTTTGGGACCCACTTCTAAATGTGATGGATGTTAATAAATATCCTGAGTATGAACTTTTCAAACGCTTTACAGCTATGGAAGGCAAACAGAAGGAAGTGATGCTTAGAAAAGCAGAAAGACGTGTAAAAGCTTTAACTCAAAGCGAAGATATTAGTGAACTTATGGCAAGCTTAGAACAGATTCTTGAAGTTTATGGAGAAAGAAGAGAAGAAATAGAAGATGAAGTTCATGAGATTGTAGATGGCAGGGAGATTTATGATTTCTACCGTGATATACTAAGTTATACAAAAGAACTGAAAAAGAAATTAAGTTAGTTTAATAAAAATCAAAAAGGGGGGACCTTAGCGTGAAAGAGGAAATTCTAGAAAGAGCATATCATTATGCCTTAGGGGATGATGAATGTGTTTTGAGGAGTAATGAAATTCGGGCGAAGTCCCCTATTTTATTTGTGGTTTTAGGAGATAAGGTTAAAGAGAGTATAAAAAGCATGAAGACTGAGTTTAGCCAAAATGTCATGAATGCAGAAGGCATCATGTATTTATATATTGGACTAGAACAAGGAATAGAAGATGGGCAGACTTCGTCTCTTGTATTACCACTAGGTAAAGGAGAGGAAAAGTCGTCTAGAGGCACTTTAAGTAGCCAATTATTTGAAGAGGAAAATGCGTTAAAGATTTTAAATGAGCAAATAACCAAGGTAAGAGAAGCTATTTTAGAAAAGGGAAAGATGTTTCACTATTGGGAGCAGATTCAGGTCAGTGTGATTACAGATGCCAGTGAAGAGATGAATAGTTTATTGCCGGATATTGTTGTGCTCCTAAAGAAAAAATTAGAACAAGACTTTAAACAAGTGACAGTGGACTTATTTACAGTATTAGAGGAGACCATTTATACACCATTAGAGCAAGCTATAAGTATGAGTTTCTTTAAGGAAATTGAGACTTACCAAGCTAGAGATTATTGTTATGAGAAGCCATTAGAACTTTTAGAGGATGGCTTAAAATTAAATACAGTTTATAATCAACCTTTATTTAATTTAACTTTCATTTTATCTGATAAAAAAGAAAATGGGCAAAAAATAGAGCACGCTAAAGAAAAGCATTATGAAACCATAGCAGCTTTTAATTTGTTAAAGAATAGAGAACAAAAGGAAATCGAATTAGCTGAAGCTAGAGAGCAGTATAATAATAGTGTATTTATGACAAATATCATGAGTGGAGGCGAACATCGTTTTGCTAGTGCAAGACTTGCAAAGGTGAAAAAGCCTCGGGTGGGTATTTATTTAGCTACAGCTTATCATCTCTTTAATGCCTATAAAGAAGAATTGAGCTATCATGGCATTCAGGAAAGCAAGGCTTTATTAGAAGCTGTAGGCTTAAATGAAATGAGGCTAAGTAGTTTGATAGATGATATTATACCGCCAAAAGAAAACCTGGGTGAGATTTATAGTGTTATTTCTCAGTCTATAGGCTTTAGAGAATTAAAGGGTTTAAGTTTTCAAGATGCTGAAAAGCAGCTTTATAAAAAAAGTCTAGAGGATTTTTTCAGTGCCAACTTTACTAAGAGTAGTGAAAGAAAGTTAGCAGAGAAAGTGAGTAAGGAGAAAATAAAAAAGCAAATCTATGCTGAGGTCATCAATCATCCAGATTATGGTCCTTATGCATTAGAAGAACTCTTTAAGATAGAACAAACGAGGGCTATAGATAAGCTAAGAGAACAATATGGCTATGAAATAAAACAGCTAGAAGTAACCCTTGAAGAAAAAGAAAATAAATCAGTTGGAGAAGTGATAGGAAGTAAGTTTGGTTTATTTGATAAGAAATATTTAAGGGATGTAAAAGGGTATTTAGTAAGTGAGGTTTATAGCTTGAAGTATGAAAGGTTAGAGAAGAAATTAAAGCTTAAGGCTATGGAGACTATAAAAGACATTCTGGAGGAAATTTATAACGAAATCAAAATAGAGCTTAAGAAATTAGAAGAAGTAGGTAGCTTGCTGAAGATGCTAATGGAGGAAGCCAATAAATTTGAAGAGGCTTACCTTGTACAGAATGTTAATGAGTATTATGAAAAGTTAGTACATAACAAGTTAGAACAATTAAAGAAAGCTAGAGGTGAACATTTCCTACTTGAAGAAAAATATATGGGAGATATCACCAGCGTTCTAAGTCAGAGCAGAGAGCAGTTTTTAGAAAAGCTCTTTATATTGCAAGAAAAATATATTTTACAAGATGAAAAGCTCTTTAGACTATCTTTTGAAGAAGAACTTTTAGCAAGGGCCAATATGTTAGTCAGCTATGAGGAAAAAGATGTAGCAGCTAAAAGTGAGCTTTATCACATGCTCTATTTAAGTTTAGAAGAGAATTCTAAGCCTTGTGTTTACTTAGATTCAGCGGCAACCACTCATCGTTATGAGGAAAAGTACTTCCTTGGTGATCGCAAGAGTGAGTTTATGATATATGCCTATGAAAAGGATAAAACCTCTAGAAGTTATAAGTTAGCCTATATTAATGATCAAAGAAAAAGTAGCTTAGAAAAACTTCAGCTTATGGGGGGCTTTAAGGCTTCAGACCTAATTTTCACTAGAACAGCTCAGCGCTACTATGATGCATATATAAAAGAAGGTTATTTATTTTCAAGTAACCAGGAAATAAGTAAAAAGGGGGATTAAGGAATGGGAAGTAAGAGATTTAGTATAACAGCTGTAGTACTTAGTGTAATAGGGGGCCTCTTAGCTTTTTTGGTAGGCGAACTGTTACTTCATTTTGGGGAGGAATGGCCAGCTTATTTAAGGATGGGGCTTTATTTTGGTGTGGGTACTATGTTTGTAGCAGCTTTGCTATTGATCTCACAATGGCTATCACCACAACTAATCGGTTATAGATGGAAACAGCAGTATTTTAAGACCTCTTTAAAACTATTTATCCCTGTTACCTTATTAATGCTAGGCCTAAGTGGTGGCTTATTTCAATTCCTATATGGTATGAATGTGAATAAGGAAAAAGCTTTTAAAGATATTGTTATTGCTATAGATACCTCTGGTAGTATGGAGCAATCAGACCCTAATGGTGAACGTTTTAAAGCAACTAGTAGTTTGATTGACAATTTAGAAGGCAATAGAAGAATTGCCTTTATGACCTTTGACGATAGTCCGATTCTTCAATTTAATTTTATGGAAGCTACTACGAAGGAACAAAAAGAAGTTGTAAAAGCTAAGATAGCTAGCTATCAGCAGAATGACGATGGACAGACTGGTGTAAGAGATATGATCAATGAAGCTTATGAGTTAATTCAAAATAACTCAAAAAATCATAGTGGTAGTTTGATTATGATTTCGGATGGAGCACCTTCAGATGATTCAGCTTCCAATATCCCTGGCTTAGTAAGTAACTATGTCCAAAATAATATCCCTATTTATACCATAGGTATGATGTATGGCGATAATTCTGCTGAGCAGTATTTAATAGATATAGCTAATCTTACAGGTGGGCAGCATTATAGTACTTCTGATACGACTATGATAGCAGGTGCTTTTGGACAAATTCGTTATGACGAGGGCAAAAGAGAACTTATGACTGAGCGTTCTGATGAAAAAGCAGAGGTAACGCTTTATATGGTTCTTAGAGTAGGCTTTTTAACTATTTTAGCCTTTCTAATGGCTTTAGCTTTAGGGATTATGTTTGACAATCGTTTCTTGGCTAAAGGCTTGATGATAGGTGGCACTTTAGGAGGTTTAATTGGTGGTATTGTAGTAGAAATGCTATTTAAACAAGGAACAACACCTTACATGGTAAGATTAGGCTATTGGCTTATGTTTGGGCTTTGCCTCGCAACTTTTACAGGCCTTATAACTTTTAAAGATAGTTATCACGGAACAAGGGAGGTTTAAGCTAAAAGATGGAAGTAAAAATGAGTGATAATACGCTCCTTAGGCTCACGGGGCTCAAAGCTGAGGTAAAAGAAGATGAAGTATATCTTAGCTTTAAATGGCCTAGGGAATTGGAGCAAGTTTATATTTACCGTAGAAATCTATTAGAGAAGGAAGATTTTAATAGGGATAAGCCCTATAGAAAATATACTCAAAGTGAATATGTGCGTTTTGGAGGGTTTATAGATTCGCATCCAGGGATGGGACTTATTGAATATGAAGTATGTCCATATGTACAAACACCAGAAGAAACTTATTTGATAAGTAGCGAAGAAGGCAATAATAGAGTACAGGTCATGACTAGAAAAATAGCCATTAGATACATTTTAAAAGAAAGAAAAAAGCTTTTTAGTAATAGTAAGATGGTTCAAATGCAAGTGTTTTGTGAAGTGGATTTACCTAGGGAAGCGCTTTGTTATGTCAAGAAAAAAGGAAGTATTCCTGTTAATAATGAGGACGGTATGCAATTTCAATTTATCTCGGATTTTGTAGCTGGTGATAATCTGCTACCAGAAATAGAAGTTGCTAAGGATGAGTACGTTAGAATTTACTTATCAGATGAAGTAGAGCATAAAGAAGTGTATGGTATTTATAAAGAGTAGAAAAGTATATATATTAAACATTGTTGAGGAAATGAGAGAGGGGACCATCCTCAGGTACTCCGCGCAATATTTTCGCCGTCACTAAGTTCATTTATTTGGATGAACGCCCACAAACTCGGCTATGCCTCAAACACGTGGGCTAAAAACCATCCAAAACACTCACTAAGTGACGGCTGAAAATACTTCGAAGTCGTCCCTTGAGGACAGCCCCCTCTCTCATTTCTAACAGCAATCATGTGTTAAATATAACTTTAATATAACTTAAAGATAAAAAAGGTGTGTAATTAAATATTGAAAGGAGTGAAGAAATGGGTTTGTTTAAAAGTTTATTTGGCGGGAGGAAAGAAGAAGCACCTGTGCAAAAGAAATTTCCTATTGTATGCCCGCATTGTTTTAATAAATTTAGTCCAGATACAGTCGTCTTTAGAGCAGCTCATTCAAAGGAAGAAGATGAAGAGTATTGTCTTCAAGAAGATGCTAAGCTGAATGAATACTTAGAGCGCTTTGGCTTAGAGGGAAGTGAGGAACTAGAAGCTGTTCTTAATCCTTATTTGGTACCAGCAGAAAATAGGCATTATGTAGATGATGTACTCATTAGCATGAAAGACAAATATAACGTAGAAACAAAGAAGAGATTATGTCCTTATTGTCACAATGATTTGCCTTATTCAGCAGGGCGTGCTCCAAGTAATATCATTGCTATTATCGGAGCCTCTCAAGTAGGGAAGTCTGTTTATATGGCCTCGCTTATTAATACTTTAGAAAACGTTACAGCGCATAACTTTGAAGCAGCTTGTTTACCAATCAATAGTGATACAAGTAGACGTTTTCGTAGTCAATATTTAGATCCTTTATTCTTGCAAAATAGTTTAATAGAATCTACCCAAAAGGAAAGAAAACAAGAACCCTTTATTTTTCAATTTAAGTTCAAGGATCCTTCTAAAGCACCGTTAAGCTTGGTATTCTTTGATGTAGCAGGAGAAGGAATGGTAGAAGAGGAATATTTAGCTCTTTATGCTAATCATATTAGAAATGCAGAGGGGATTTTGTTCTTAGTGGATCCATTACAGCTCTCTACTATCAGACGTAAGTTAATACTTAATCAAGATGACAATGGAGGAGATTTTACTTCTCAATATCAAGAATCTAGAGATGTAGTTGTAACCCTTGCTGAACATTTTATTGGAAGCCAGGAAGATGGGAAAACTAGTATACCAACAGCTGTTGTGATTACTAAAAGTGATATGCTTACTTCTTTAGCAGAAGAAGAAGGGGAATATATTAAACCTAATAGTAATGTATTTGAAAATTATATCCACAAGGGTTATTTTAACTTAAATGAATATGAAAATATTAATGGCGAAGTACAACGTTTCTTAGAAAAAGTAGATCTTGCTTTTAAAGACGCCGTAGAAGTACATTTTAAAAATGTCTCTTATTTCGCAGTGTCTTCACTAGGACAAAATCCAGTAGAAGGAAAATTAGAAAAGGTGATTCAACCTATGCGTATTGATGAGCCATTTTTATGGCTATTATATAAATTAGGTTATATAAGTAGCAATGAAGGGGTGAAATAAATGATTGAGCAACAATATTATACAAGGGAACGTGGTGGTCTGTTCTCAAAAACAGATGGTTATGATACCATTGCCAAGTCTCCTAAGCTCAAGCTAGAATTTATTAAAAAATATCTTCATCCATTATGTAGCTATGATAGCCCTAGCGAACTACAAAAAAGTGGGGAGGAAGATGAGACTAAATATCCCCCCAATCTTGTGATTATGCCAGTAGCTTCAGGTGAACTCATTATCGGACAAGCGGTCTATAAAAGTAAAGACTTTACAGGTCTTCGTTCTACATTCTTCATGCATAATTATGTGCTATCAGCCAATGAAAAACACCGTTATGTAAAAGAACCAGAAAAGTTATTTGGTATTACCCAGTTTCAAACAGCTTATGATATAGGCTTAGGATCAGAGCTTCCAACTTTAGCAGCTATTCCTTATGAAGGAAATTCAGTATTATTTAAGGATAGAGCACGCCTCTTAAGTGAGCTAAAAATGGATGAAATACTTTTTGAAAAGCTTTTAGCTGCCATTTTTACTGCAGCGAGCTCAAAGAAAAAGGTCTTTATTGTTTTAGATGTTCCTATTTCTGAACTGGGGACTTATGCCAAGGCTTTACTTTATCATGTGTACCTTAGTTTGCCTTGGAGCGTAACAGAGGAATTAGGTGTAAGCACCTATTCACGTAGCAGCGAAGCTAAAAAGAATATTCATATTACCTTTTTAGAGAAGGATGTACTTCGTTATGATGGAAAAGTAACAAAGGAATTTGTATTAGATTTCGTGAGTCAAAAGTTCTTAAACTTAGATGAGACCACTCATTTAGATCCTTATTTTAAAGTGGCAGCTATGTTTAGGTCGATAAAGCCATTATGGGAAAAATTTAATAGCTATGGTGAGCAGCTCTTAAATGCCATGAAGGACAAGGGAGAGAAGACCCTTAGCTTTTATAACCGTACGGCTACTTTATTTGTTATCTATGCGTATTTGTCTAATCATAAGCCTTATGTATTAGAGGAAGGTAGAGAAAGACAAGGATTTTTAACAGAAGCACTAAGTTATTTAAACCTACCTATTGGAGATGAGTTTAAGAGAGAACTCATAGAGGTGATTGGATATGCAATCAGTAGCTTAGAAGCTAGTTTAAGAGGTGGAGTGCTTCTAAGTCAGGAAGAAATAGTAGCTATGCTGAAATTTAAACTTAAGGTTAATCAAGGCAGTAAAACTAACTTTGAAGATATGCTACGTATTTTATTAGAAGCCATAGAAGTAGCTAGAAGAGAAAATAATGGAGCTTATATAAAAGAAATCTTTGCTAAAGCAAGCAAGGAAACAGCGCTTTATCAAAGTTTATTTGGAAAATTATATAGTAGAGAAGAATTAAAAGAACAAGTGGCTTATACCTATATAAAAGAAGCATTTGAGGGTATTAATAACCTAGATGCTTTTATTACTCAGGTAAAACAATTTGAGCCTATAGAAAGTATTTTGTTTACTGATGTTTATTACTCTAATTTAGTGAAAACGAGATTTATGGACTGCTTAAGGGCAGCTAGCAATAAAGTCAAGCTATTAGAAAAAGTCCAGCAGTGGTGTGAAAAGCATCAAGGGCGTTTATATGAAGAACTTGTTGTTTTAGCAGAAGAACATTTCTTAAAGCATATACGTTTAGAAGCAATAGAGTCTGAAGTAGCTTTATGTCATATTACATTTAAACATATTTATGATGATGAAAATTATGAAGCTATTAAAGACTATCAAAAGCTGAAGACAAGTCTCGAGGCAATGAGTCCGAAGCATATCAAAGTAAATAAAGCTGTACAAAAACAAATTCAACACTTTTATAAACAAACTGTAAAAAAAGAAGATTTTTATATGTTAGTGTATGCATTTCTTGAGCCAAACAAAGAGGCTTATAGTGAGGAAATGTGGCGTTTAAATTTAACCAAAGTTCTGGAATATTTGTATCCTATTAGCCCTGCTATCATGCTAGATTTTATTATTTGGAGTAAGGGACAAGAAATTTATATGAATAAGACCAGCTTTGATACAACAGTGATTCGTTTCTTTACTAAACTTAAAGAAAAAGAGGGTAAGTGGCCTAAAGAACTAGCTAAACAAAAGTTAGAAGGTCAATTAAAAACAAAGACTTTATATGCTAAGCTGAATAAAGCAATGCAACCAGCCATTATAAAGCTACTTAGTCAATATGGGAAGACAATAGCTATAACCGGCATGATTCTAATAGGTTGTGCAGGGGTAGGCATAGGAGGTTACTTTGCTTATAATTATTACCTAGCGCCACCACCTATTATAGATACAACAGCAGCAGAATTAGAGCAAAGTATTAAACTACCAGTAAATGAGCTGGGATTACCCGAAGACCAAGTGAAAGCTCAGCTTAAGCTTTTAGAAGAAAATAATAAAAAGCAAAACGAAACTGATGAAACTAATAAAGACAAGCAAGGTGAGGTAGATGTAAAAGAAGAAAAAACTCAGCCATCAGTAAATGATAAGGAACAAGTAAAGACCCCAGCAGAAACTAAGACTAAGTCTGAAACACCAGATACATCGCAAAATGACAATAAGAAGCAAGAAAATACTTCATCTCATACAGGAAACTAAATAAGTTGAAAAGTGATTGGAAAAATATATAATATTTAAACTATGGTAAAAGACAAGTTTTTATAAAAAAAAGACTAGACGAACCCGATACTTTCTGTTATTATAATCAAGTATCAGGTTTGCGGGCGTGGCGGAATTGGCAGACGCACTAGACTTAGGATCTAGCGCCGCGAGGTGTAAGGGTTCGACTCCCTTCGCCCGCATAATAAAAAGACGTATTCATTTTAAATGAATACGTCTTTTTTTGTTTGAATAAAATAGTTTTTTATTAGATGAAGTGAGAAGATATTCTTCTCACTTCATCTGTGTTTTATTAAAATTTATTAATTTTACGATATTGCAAAGGAGAAACACCAAGAAGTTGTTTAAAGACTCGCCCAAAGTGAGTAGAGTTGCTATAACCCACTGCTATGGCAATTTCTAGTATACTTAAATTAGTTTTTTGAAGAAGCTCTTCACTAGCACGTATACGAACAGTATTAACGTATTGAGTGAAATGGAATCCTGTTACTTCATTAAAGGTTCTAGAGAGATAGTAACTATTCATATAAAACAGATTAGCTATTTTATCTAAAGATAGGTCTTCTTTATAATGAATGTTAATATAGCTAGTGATTTCAGATATTTTTTTGTGTAGGCTACTTGGAAATTCTAAGTAGCTATTTTTAATTTCAGGAGAAAACCTACCTAGAAAAATAAGAAGCTCTAATAAGTAAACCTTTGTACAAGAAGTATAGCCCTCTGAGCGTTGGGTATCTTCTTCTAGCATACAGTAAAGTAACTTTTCTATAAAAAGTTGTTCTTTAGGACCTAGATTAAACACAGGAGTGGTTTTTTCAAAGCATTGAAATAAATCAAAGTCGTCAACAGCTTCTTTAAATGTTTTTAGATAGCTAGGATCGAAGTAAATTAAAATACGCTCATGAGTATTGCCTCCAGCTTGCAGTGTTTTATGTAGTTCATAACTATTAATAAGAGCAATATCACCTTTTTTGAGATAATAAGAACGGTCTTTAATGAAATAATAACGTTCACCTGAGAGTTGGTAATAAATTTCATAATAGCTATGATAGTGATTAGATGGCATATTAAGTGCTGTTTCGCGCTTAACATATTCAATGATATAGCCGCTTTGCTTGATAGGATCTTGTTTGTCACTCATCGAAGATGCACCTCCTTGTTAAGTATATAATATATAATTTTAAATAGGAACAAAAAAAGACTAATTTAAAGAAAAAGAACAATAAATACAGAGAAATATAAAAATAATAAAGGTACAATAAAGATATATGATAGGGGAAAGGAGCCTAAAAAAGATGAAGTACATTGAAGATAGAGTCGAAGATATACAAATCACCTATATTGGTGGGGGGTCTAGAGGTTGGGCATGGCAACTGATGAGTGATTTGGCAAGAGAGCCACAATTAGCGGGGACAGTAACGCTTTATGATATTGATTATGAAGCAGCATTGCAGAATGAAAAAATAGGTAATCGCCTAAAAGATAGAGAAGATGTCAAAGGTAAGTGGCAATATAGGGCAGATAAAAGCTTGGAGAGTGCTTTAAAGGGAGCGGATTTTGTTGTGATTTCCATTTTGCCAGGTACTTTTGATGAGATGGCTTCCGATGTACACGCACCAGAAAAATATGGGATTTATCAATCTGTTGGGGATACAGTTGGCCCAGGGGGACTTATTAGGGGATTAAGAACCGTCCCTATGTATGTGGAGTTCGCAAAAGCTATAGAAAAGAATTGTCCTGAAGCTTTCGTTATTAACTATACCAATCCTATGTCTTTATGTGTAAAAACGCTTTATGAGGTATTTCCACGGATTAAAGCATTTGGTTGTTGCCACGAGGTATTTAATGCACAGAATTTATTAGCAGCAGCATTAAAGGATATAGAGGGCATAGAGGGCGCTACAAGAGAAGAAATCAAGATAAATGTCAAGGGAATTAATCATTTTACCTGGATTGATGAGGCTTCTTATAAAGGATTAGATTTAATGCCAATCTACAAGCAGTTTGTAGACAAATATTATGAAAACGGTTTTGAAGAAGGGAAAACAGGAAATTGGATGAATGACTTCTTTGAATCAGCTAATAGAGTGAAGTTTGATCTTTTTAAGCGATACGGTATTATTGCAGCAGCAGGAGATAGACACCTAGCTGAGTTTATGTCAGGTAACTGGTATATAGAGAATCCAGAAACAGTTATGGATTGGAAATTTAGTTTAACACCTGTTAGCTGGAGAAAAGAGGATTTAAAAGAAAGATTAGCTAAAAGCAAGAGACTTGTTAAAGGCGAAGAAGTTTTCGAAGTTAAAGATTCAGGAGAAGAAGGCGTTAGACAAATCAAGGCATTAGTTGGTCTTGAAGACCTAGTAACCAATGTTAACTTGCCTAATGAAGGTCAAATTTTTAATCTGCCAAGAGGCTCTATTGTAGAAACCAATGCCATTTTTAGAAGAGGACAGGTATTACCTATAGTAGCGGGAAAACTTCCAAGTGCTATTCAAGGAATAGCAACACGTCATATTACCAATGCACATCTTATTCTAGAAGCCGCATTAGAAAAAGATAAGAAAAAAGCTTTTGTAGCTTTTGCTAATGACCCATTAGTTAATATATCCTTAGAGGATACAGAGGAGCTTTTTGAAGAAATGCTCAAAAATACAGCAAATTATTTACCTGGTTGGAAATTATAAATATAGAGCAGTTAAAATTTAATAGAAAATAATTCACAAAAATGCTTTTATTCAAGAAACTCGCTAGCCCTTGAATAGAAGCATTTTTCCTATAATAGGAACATTTTACTCCTTGAGGTTTCAAGTAATATGTAGTATGATTAAAGGTATGGATGTAAGCGAATAGATTAATTTCACTTATAAATTATTTAATAGATTGTAGAGGTAATGATTATAGAAAGTATATTATTTAACCAACTAGAAGTATCAGAAGACATTATTAGAGCGGCTCATGATATGGGATTTGAAGAAACAACGCCTATTCAAGGGAAAGCGATCCCTATTATTTTACAAGGTAATGATATTATTGCACAAGCGCCAACAGGAACTGGTAAAACTTGTGCATTCGGTATTCCAGCAATAGAAAGTGTTGACACTACGAATGAAAAAGTACAAGTGCTTATTCTTTGTCCAACACGTGAGCTTGTTATCCAAACAACAGAAGAGCTTTCAGCTCTTGCTAAATATAAGAGAGGTATACGTACTCTTCCTATCTATGGAGGACAACAAATAGATAGACAGATTATAGCTCTTAAAAAAAGACCTCAAATTATTGTAGGTACTCCAGGTAGAATTATGGATCACCTTAGAAGAGGAACTTTAAAATTAGAACATTTAAAAATGATTATCTTAGATGAAGCAGACGAAATGCTTAACATGGGATTCCGTGAAGATATTGATGTTATTTTAGAAAGTGTACCAGAAGAACGTCAATTTGTACTTTTCTCAGCTACTTTAGCAAAAGCCATTTTAGATATTGCTAATAAATATCAAAATAACCCAATCACTGTTAATGTTGTTCATAAAGAGTTAACAGTACCAACAGTTAAACAATACTATCTAGAAGTAAGAGATAGCAATAAGGTAGAAGTTTTATCTCGTCTAATTGATGCGAATAACTTTAAGCTTTCAGTAGTATTCTGTAACACTAAAAGACGTGTAGATGATTTATGTAGAGACCTTCAAGCAAGAGGTTACAGTGCAGAATCACTTCACGGAGATATGAAACAACTTCAAAGAGATAATGTTATGTCTCGTTTTAGAAATGGGCTCATTGATATTCTTATAGCGACAGATGTTGCCGCTAGAGGAATTGACGTAGATGATGTAGATGCAGTATTTAACTATGATGTACCAAGTGATGAAGAGTACTATGTACACCGTATTGGTCGTACAGGTCGTGCACAAAGAGAAGGTGTTTCCTATACTTTTGCAGCTGGTAAAGAATTAGCTAAATTACGTGATATTCAACGTTATACAAAATCAAAAATTAAGCTTATTAAGCCACCTTCAATTGAAGATATTCAAGAAAATAAACTTTCTGGAATTATAGATGAAGTAAAAGCTATTTTAGCTGAAGGTAAGCTTACAAAATATACAGGTTTTATTGAAAAGATGCTTGAAGAAGTAGGCGACATTGAGGATGAAAATTACGCAACATCTCTAGAAGTAGCAGCAGCCTTCCTTAAAATGACTATGGATAAAATGGTTATGGGAGCTTCAGCAGAGTATTCAGTAGAAGACTTAGCAGCACGTAGCAATTATGATACAAGCAAAATTGATGGAGACTTTGTACGTTTATTTATTAACCTTGGACGTAAAGACGACCTTCAAGTATCAGAACTTGTTAAATTTATCGCATCTAACTGTAATATTACAGGTAAGGAAATTGGCCGTGTAGATATGCTTGATAAATTCTCATTCTTTGAAATTCCAAAAAAACATCTTGGAGATATTATGGCTAACCTTGTAGGCGAAAGCTTAAAAGGACGAAGAGTGAATATTGAAGTAGCTAATAGAAAACAAGATGGTAGAGATAGACAAATGGGTCGTAGTACATCAAGACGTCAGGAAAACAATGGTGAGAGACGTGGAGATAGTAATAGACGCCAAGATGGAAACCGTTCAAACTACCGTTCTCGTAGTAATGATAAGAATAATAGATAATATGAGCAAATGAAGTCAATAAAAATTGCTATCTCATATATTGTAAAATATATATGAGATAGCAATTTTTTATTGTAGGAAATATATATTAATGACCTATTCTTTTCCAAAGAGTAAAGAAAAAATAATGACCAGTAGGTGTTTGCGACTTACTACAAGTGGATTTTATCAATAGAAAATCTTTTTGATAATCGGGAAAACAAGTATCTCCCTCAACAACTTCATCAATTAAAGTAATGTATAAATATTCTGCGAAAGGTAAAAAGGCTTTATAAATTTCACCACCACCAATTACAAAGACTGCTTCTGTTGTTGTTTTGCATAACTCTAATGCTTCATTTAAGCTATGCAGAACAACAACACCCTCCGCAGAGAAGTTAGGGTTTGTAGTTAAAACCATATTGGTTCTATGGGGGAGAGGTTTACCTATGCTTTCGAAGGTCTTTCTTCCCATGATAACAGTATGCCCACTTGTTATTTCACGAAAATAAGCTAGGTCTTCAGGAATATGCCAAGGCATTTGATTGTGAAGTCCAATTTGATTATTTTTACTAACAGCTGCGATTAAACAAATCAATAGTGTAATCTCCTTTAAAGTTTGATAGAGTTATAGTATATCAAGGATATGATACTAATAGGTTAATATAGAAAAGAAGGTTAATAGTCATTAATGAAAGACAGGATTTAATAAGATACTTGCCAGTGGAAGTCTTTTGTAATACACTTTCATCATAGAGAGAAATTAATCTACTATTACTTTTATCTATAACTAATCAAATTATAGTATAAACCATAAGCGTTAGTTTAGATAGGTTGTCTAATATATACAGAAAGATAAGAGGAGAATCAAGTGGAAACTAAATTAAATGTAGTCATATTAAGTCATACACCAGAGTTTGAACAAAATATAGTAAGAGGAGCTAGACTTTGCTATAGTTCAGCAGATATAGAAGAATTAAGAGACCAAATTACACCAGAAAGTGCAGAAAGATTTTTAAATATGATTTTAGAAATCGGGCATGGTTCCATTCTAGAGCATAGTAGCATTACCTTTGGAATTGAAGGTGTAAGTCGTTCCTTAACGCATCAATTAGTACGTCATAGAATAGGTTGCAGCTATTCTCAGAAATCACAACGTTATGTAAGTGAAGGACAGTTTGAGTATGTTATTCCAAAGCCAATAGCTAAATATGATCGTTTAAAAGCAGACTATATTAAGATGATGGAGAAATTGCAAGAGGACTATAATCATATCACCCTTAGTTTGTTAGTGGAACAAATCAAAGAACAAGCAGCAACTGGTAAAGTAACGGAAGAAGTGAGCTCAGCTATAGCAAATGGTATAGAGGGAGAGGCTCTAGTGGAGATTCTCAAGGATAGTGATAAAAAACTCTATTCAAAGCTTGAAAAGATTGCTATAGAAAATGCACGTTATGTGCTTCCAAATGCATGTGAAACAAAAATTCAAGTAACAATGAATGTTAGAGCACTTTTTAATTTCTTTAAAGAAAGACTATGTGATAGAGCACAAGAAGAAATTAGAGATATGGCCTATGAAATGTGGTTAGCTTGTATGGAAATTGCTCCAACTATATTCAAGTATGCAGTCCCTACCTGCGTTCATGGGAAATGTAAAGAAGGTAAGATGACTTGTGGTAAGATGCTTTATTATAAAGAAAAGCATGGTAAAATTATTAAAAAATATGAGAAATAATCAAGAATATTATAAGAGCAAGGCTTCATAGTACTGGATTAGTAAAAGTATTATTAGGGCCTTGCCCTTTTGTTAAATGAGATAAAATATTAGCTAAACAGTAGATGTATGAATTGGAAAATCTACAAAAATTCCTCTAAAAAATTTTTATAATTCTAATATTATTATGTAAAAAAATTTAAAGCATCTTGATTTTTCGCGACAATTATGATAATATTAGTGAGTAAGTTAAAATATTGAAACAAAAACGGATAGGTAGGCCTCTTGTAACAAAAAAACTAGCAAGACCGAATAACGTTTTGCGTAGCAGTGTTTTAGCAATAAAAGATTTTATTTAAGGAGGCCTAGTAACATGACAGGTAAAGTTAAATGGTTTAACGCAGAAAAAGGTTTTGGATTTATCGAAAGAGAAGGTGGAGATGATGTATTCGTACACTTCACAGCTATCCAAGGCGACGGTTTCAAAACATTAGAAGAAGGTCAAGAAGTTAACTTCGATATCGTTGAAGGTAACAGAGGACCACAAGCTGCTAACGTTACAAAAGCATAGTTAGCGTTAAATAATTGTAGATAATGACGATACTTTTGGGTATCGTCTTTTTTTGTAGATGTTAGCTATAAAAAATTTCAAATTATAGCCTATAAAGAAGTTGCATACTAGAATCTAGAATGAAAATGAAAACTAAAATGAATAAAAATACAATAATATTAACAAAAAGTATATAATAGTATAAAAATTTGTTGAAATATAAAGGACACAATGATAAACTAGAAATGGAATGTTAAGGAATTAACAACTCGTTTTGCTGCAATGAATCGCGGCAATTAAGGTAATAAAAATGGCTGCGATCATCGTGGCCTTTTCTTAAATACACAGGGGAAGGGTACTTGGTATATAGGAAATATATTTACGAAGAATAAAGGAGGATACTATGTATAAGATTGTTAAAAAGCGTGTGCTTAATCCTACAGTCGTACTTATGGATATTGTAGCACCAGCTATTGCTAAAAAAGCAGAACCAGGGCAATTTATTATTTTAAGAGTAGATGAAGAGGGAGAACGTATTCCTTTAACAATCGCAGATTTTAACCGTGAAAACGGGACAGTAACCATTATTTTTCAGATTGTAGGAAAAACAACCCAAGCTCTAAGTGAACTTGAAGAAGGTCAATTCATTTGTGACTTTGTAGGACCATTAGGAGTAGCTTCTCATGTCGAAGGACTTAAAAAAGTAGCTGTTATTGGTGGAGGAGTAGGCTCTGCTATTGCATATCCAGTTGCTAAGAAATTACATAACTTAGGAGCTAAAGTTGATGTTATTGTTGGTTTTAGAAATAAAGACTTACTTATTTTAGAAGAGGAGTTCAAAGCTGCAAGTGATCGTCTGTTTATTATGACAGATGATGGTTCCTATGGAGAAAAGGGCCTTGTAACAGCAGCTCTTGAAAAATTGATTAAAGAAGGTAATGAATATGATGAAGTCATTGCTATTGGACCTTTAGTCATGATGAAATTTGTAGCACAGCTTACTAAACAATATGGTATAAAGACCGTAGTGAGTATGAACCCTATTATGATTGATGGTACAGGTATGTGTGGTGGTTGTCGTTTAACAGTAGGCGGCAAAGTGAAGTTTGCTTGTGTAGATGGACCAGATTTTGATGGCCATGAAGTAGACTTTGATGAAGCTATTTCTAGATCTAGCATGTATAAAGACTTTGAAAAACATGCACTAGAACATCACTGTAATCTAATGGAGGTGAAATAAATGGCAAACATGAGCCCTAAAAAATTAGAAATGCCAGTGCAAGATCCTACAGTGAGAAATGGAAACTTTGAGGAAGTTGCATTAGGTTATACTTTAGAAATGGCACAGGAAGAAGCTAGCCGCTGCTTAAATTGTAAAAATTCACCGTGTGTAAGTGGCTGCCCTGTAAATGTTAATATACCAGGCTTTATTACTGAAATTCAAAAAGGTGATTTTGAAAAAGCTTATGAAGTGATTCATGAATCTAGTAGTTTACCAGCTGTGTGTGGTAGAGTTTGTCCTCAAGAAACACAATGTGAAGCTAAATGTGTAAGGAGTATTAAAACAGAAAGTGTTGGTATTGGCCGCCTTGAACGTTTTGTAGCGGATTATCATATGACTAATAGCAAAGAAGAAGTAAAAGTACCAGAGGCAAATGGACACAAGGTAGCAATTGTAGGTGCTGGCCCTGCAGGACTTACTTGTGCAGGGGATTTAGCTAAAAAGGGCTATAAAGTAACAGTATTTGAAGCACTTCATCTAGCTGGTGGTGTACTTGTATATGGTATTCCAGAATTTAGACTTCCAAAAGCCATTGTACAAAAGGAAATTGATACTTTAAAGGCTATGGGAGTAGAAGTTCTTACTAATATGGTAATTGGTAAAGTTATTTCTATCGATGAACTTTTCGAAGATGGCTTTGAGGCAATTTTTGTAGGCTCAGGTGCAGGTCTTCCTAACTTTATGAATATCCCAGGAGAAAATCTAAAAGGGGTATATTCAGCTAATGAATTTTTAACACGTGTTAACCTGATGAAAGCTTATAAAGAAGGAAGTGATACACCTATACATAATAGTAAGAGTGTAGCTGTATTTGGTGGTGGTAATGTAGCAATGGATGCTGCAAGATGTGCTAAGCGTCTTGGGGCAGAAAACGTATATATTGTGTATCGCCGCGGTGAAGAAGAAATGCCGGCAAGAAGAGAAGAAGTAGAGCATGCTAAAGAAGAAGGCATTATCTTTAAAAATCTTACTAACCCAGTACAAATCCTAGGTGAAGCAGGTTGGGTAACAGGTGTTGAATGTGTAGAAATGGAATTAGGTGAACCAGATGAATCAGGAAGAAGAAGTCCTATTGTAAAAGAAGGTTCTAACTTTGTATTAGACATCGATTGTGCCATTATGGCCATTGGTACAAGTCCTAATCCTCTTATTATAAGTACTACAAAAGGCCTTGAAACCAATAGACGTGGCTGCATTATTACAGAAGAAGAAACTGGCTTAACCACTAGAGAAGGTGTATACGCTGGTGGAGATGCAGTAACAGGCGCAGCAACAGTTATTCTGGCTATGGGTGCAGGTAAAAAAGCAGCAGCAGCAATGGATGAATACATTCAATCGAAATAATCAACTTTAGCAGAAAATAATTTTGAAGTTTATAGGGCATATATGGCTAATTGACCATATGTGCCTTATTTTTCATGTGAAATTGTAAACAACTTGACTATTATACAAAAAAATATCTTATATTTATTAAAAAATTTATTTAGATTTGTCAATTATTTTGAGCAAAGAAGATTGAGTGTTTTTGTGATATTGTGTTAAAATATGAAAATAAATGGATAAGTAGGAGGAAAAGGTAGTGAAATTCAGATTAAATTTGAGATTAAAAGGAAGATTATATGCTTTAATTATACCCATGGTATTAGTCATAAGCATAGTATTTACTATTCTGGGTAGTATTTCATTTGTTTTTAATACAACAAGCTTAGTAAGAGATCAAATGAAAACTAATATGATTTTTTTTAACTTTGACATGGATAGCCGTTATCCTGGATCCTACAAAAAAGTAGAAAATGACTTGATAAAAGGAGACGAGAGTTTAACAGGCATAGAAGAAGTTCATGTACTAAAGAAATATACAGGATATGAGTATATCATCTTTTGTGAGCAAACTATAATTGCTAGTACTATTAAAGAGGTAAATAGTGATGAACTAATAAGTAATGAAATTATTGATAGGGTACTAAAGCAAGGAAAATTATTTCAAGAAAGAAGGACAATCAAGGGAATTAGTTACACTTGTAGTTATGAGCCTATTAAAGATGAGCAAGGGACGCCTATAGGGATGTTATTTATGGCAGCAGATAGATCGAAGCATATAGCAAATATAGAGAACTATTTGAAGTGGACTTTAATTACCACATTAATTCTGTTATTAGCGGCTTTTATTGCTATGGGAATTGTAAGTACACGTATTAGTAGGCGTATTATAAGTGTATGTGAGCAAGTAGATTACTTAAAAGACAAGGATTTTACATATGAGGCTTCAAATTATATCCAAGAGTTTGCTGATGAAACAGGAGATATTAGCAGAAGTGTTACACAGATGCAAAAAGACATCAGGGAGACTTTAGTTTATATGAATCATCTGGCAGATCAGGTGGATAGTGAATCAGCAGGGTTATCTAATTCTTCAGAAGATATGGCAAAGGTAATAGATAATATCACTATGACTATTCAAGGCGTAGCAGAAGGTACAGTAGATCAAGCTACTGACTTAGTAGGTATTAATGAAGAGGCTCATGCATTAGGGAATGGTATAGCTCAAGTTATTTCTTCCGTAGATCAAATTAATCAAAAAGCAGAACAAATTAATGAAGTGGCTCTCAAAGGTAATGAAGATATAAAAGAGGTAATGAAAGCACTGAGAATCTTTGGGGAATACTTCAATAATTATAGTGAAAAAATTAATTCATTTGAGAATCACATGAAAAATATTGATGAAATTATCATAGTCATTGAAAATATTTCAAAACAAACAAATTTATTAGCTTTAAATGCAGCTATTGAAGCAGCGAGAGCAGGTGAAATGGGAAGAGGATTTAGTGTGGTTGCTGAGGAAATTAGAAACTTAGCGGAGCAAAGTCAAATGGCTACTAAAAATATAGCTGAAATTATTGGTAATGCTTCAGTAGAAACCAAGGTACTTATTGAGGGAAATGGAGAGATGACTACGCAATTAGAACATCAAGATGATAGCTTAAAGCAAATGTTTGAGTCATTCAAGTTGATTACTAAAGCAGTGGAGGAAATTGTTCCTCAGATTAAATCAGTTAATGAAGAAGCACATGTTTTAGAACGACAAAAGGAGAGTATATTAATGCGCATTGAAAATAGTTCTTCTATTGCAGAAGAAGTATCGGCTTCCTGTGAAGAAGTATCAGCAGCTTGTGAAGAAGCAAATACCGCAACAGAAGAAGTGGCACAATCAGCAATGAAACTTAAAGACATGATCAATCAGTTAAAAGATAACGTGCATACTTTTAAGGTTTAATTTATTGAATAAGATAATCTCAAAAAAGAAGAGCTGTAAAAGCTCTTCTTTTTTTGAGGTTATCTTATTCAATTGGTGAATTTATTTAAAGTCTTAAAGACTTTAAAGCCTATTAAAGGACATATCTAAGAATAGCCCAGTAGTGGCAGGCACTACCTAACATAACAAAGATATGAAAAATTTCGTGAAAGCCAAAGTTAGGTGAAATATTAGGTTTCTTGCAGCCGTAAATGATACCACCAATGGTGTACATTAATCCTCCTAGTAGCAAATAGATAAAGCCACCTAAAGAAAGTGAAGCATACAGTGGTTTAAGTGCAAAAAGAGCAATCCAACCCATACCAATGTAAAAGCCGGTAGAAAGCCATCTAGGCATATTAATCCAACATACTTTTAAAATAATACCAATGATTGCAAGACTCCAGACAGTAATAATAATACTCCATTTCCAAGCACCTGTTAATGAGAGCATACAAAATGGGGTATAAGAACCAGCAATTAAAACAAAAATCATAGAATGATCCAATTTTTTTAGTTTAAGCAAAATCGCATCAGTGGTGTGGACTAAGTGGTAAATGCCACTAGTTGTATAGAGAGCAACTAAGCTTATACCAAATATAATAATTGAAACAATAGCTGTAGTGCTAAGAGAAATATCAGTAAGGTTAAGTAAAAAGATTGTGCCAATTAATGAAAGTACAGCACCGAATAAATGAGTTAAGGCATTAACTGGTTCTCGTAAATATTGTTTCATATAATCATCTCCTAAACTCATTAAGTAGTTTCTAATACTACTTAATGTTATATATAAAATTTATCATATTGTTAGCATATAAGTCAATAGCGTTTTTAAAATAAATTCTCTTGATTTTAATATATGGGATGTGTATGATGAAAGTAGTAATGTAGAGCTTATAAAGATAGGAAGACTACTAATGGAGGGCACTGTGGAAAATAAAGAGATTAATAAAATAATAGAGACCTTAAAATTAGATGAAGTAATAGAACCTCAAAGCATTCCTAACTTAGATTTGTATATGGATCAAGTCATTACACTTTTCGAAGAAAAATTGGCACATACGAAAAGGAACGAAGAAGATAAACTACTGACAAAAACCATGATTAATAATTATGCAAAGGATAAACTTCTTATGCCTGCTAAGAAGAAAAAGTATACAAGGGAACACATTATACTTATGATCCTTTTATATGAAATGAAGCAAATCTTAACTATTTCAGATATCAAGACTTTATTTGGCATTATTGTTAAAGAAGACCGAGTTGATGCCAAAAAGCTTGAAGAGATATACCAAATTTATTTAACCCTTAAAAAGAAGGGGATTGATGACTTTAAAGAGCAAGTAGAGAAGGTTAAAGTTAGTTTAAATCAGCAATTAGAAGAATCTAACTTAATCCCATTGGAACTAAAGCAAGTGGGAGAATTAGATAGTGAATTAGCTGAGAACAGAGAGACAGATGAAAAAGTAAAACCTAAAATAGAAGATATGCTTATGGTTATTATGCTTACACAAAGAGCAAATTATTATAAAAGATTAGCAGAAAAAATAATAGATGAAAAAATTAAAGTAAATGAGTTGTAAAAAGACAAGAGCTATAAAAGTTCTTGTCTTTTTAGCGTTAAAGAAGTTTGCAAGTCGTATAGGGATTTCTATCAAAATAGTAGGATTAAAATATATTATTTAGTTTAAGTAAAAAATATAAAGTATATGAAATTGACTTTTATTTAATAAATATTGTATTATAATACAGTGAAAAAATTATGTAAACAAAATCATCAAGGGGGACTCAATATGACTAGAAAAAGGACAGTAAATAAGAGTAAGAAAATGTCGCTACATATCGATTTGATAATTACGCTATGTAGTATTTTATGTATTATAGTAGTGGCGACAGCTATTTCCATGATTTCTTACAATGAAAGTAAAAAAACAATAAAAGACTTGACGATGAATCACCTACAACAAAATGGTAGAGAAGTAGCAAGGAGCGTAGGACGGGAAATTCAGATAAGAAAACAACAATTAGAAAATATTGCAGTATTAGATGAAGTACGTTCTATGCAGTGGAATGAGCAACAAGCAATTTTGATTAGAGAAGCTAATGCATGGCAATATCGAGATTTGTTTGTAGCGTATACAGATGGGAATGTGCATTATGCAAAAGAAAATGCTATTAAATATCAAAAGGAAGAGGATTTCTTTAAACTTATCATTAAAGGAGAACCTGTTATTACGGAGCCCTATATTGTAGAAGATGAAGGTGTCAGCATTATTACCTTAACAACACCTATTAAGGGAAAAGAAGGGGAAATAATAGGTATACTTTGTGGAAGTATAACTTTAGATAGTGTTAATGAGATTATACAACAAGTAGGTTTTGGTAACAGTGGATATGCGTGTATTGTTAATAATGCAGGAGAATTTGTGGCTCATAAGGATATGGACTTAGTATTTAATAGAGTACCATTTCTAGAGCAAGGTACCTATTTAAATGAATTACTTGATCAATTAATGGCTAAGGAAAGTGGCCAAGGAGAATATCATTTTAATGATGGGGTGAGATACGTAACCTATGAACCTCTAGAAGGAACTGCTTGGTCTTTGCTTGTTACTGAGTCAAAGAAAGAGCAACTACAGCCTTTAAATCATATATTATGGACAAATATTATTATTACGCTTATTTTGATTATTATAAGTTCTATTATAATAAGTTTACTTATACGTTATTACATGAAGAACTCACTTGAAAGAATGAACAAAAGAGCTAAACAATTAGGTAGATGTGAACTTATAGTAGATCAGGTAGCTCATTATCCTAATAATGACGTAGGTGAGGCGTTAGAAGTATTAGATGAGGGGATCAAGGTCCTTCATAAGACAATGCAAGAGATTAAAGATACAGAAGGTGCAGTACTAGAGAGTAGAAATGAAATAGAAAGTATGATGAAAGGCATTACAGATGAAGTGAGCCATACAACAAGTACAGTAGAGAATATCACAGCAAGCTTAGAAGAAGTATCTGCTAATCTAGAAGAGATGGATAAAGTTATACATAATGTGGAGAATAGTACAGGACAGTCTAATAGATATGTAGAAAAGGGAGTAGCTATGGCAAAGGATATTCAGTTGCAAGCTACCAAATTACATGAAGAGACTATTGCATCTAAAGATCAGGTACAACAGCTGTATATGGAGGCTAGTGGGAGACTAGGAAAAGCTTTAGAGAAAGTGAAAGTTGTTGAAGAAATTACTACTGTATCTAACAGTATTTTAGCTATTGCGGAGCAGACAGATTTATTAGCTCTAAATGCAACAATAGAAGCAGCACGTGCCGGAGAACAAGGGAGAGGCTTTGCGGTTGTCGCTAATGAAGTGAAAAATCTAGCAGAGGCTACAGGAGAGCAAGTACATGTTATTCAGAACAATATTAATGAGGTGTTAAAAGCTGTACAAGACCTCTCATCGGCTTCAGCAGACATGTTAAATATTCTTAAGCACCAGGTTTTAGATGACTATGAAAATATGATTAGCATTACGCTTAAATATAAAGAAGCAGGTAATGAAGTTAAACAGATGGTAGAAGGAATTAAGGAAAAGTCAGAAGAAATCGTTGATGCAATTTCTTATACGACACATAATATGGGAGACATCTCCAATGCAACTACTCATATTGTAGGTGCAGCAACAGATATTGTTGCAAGCATGGGCAGTATAGAAAAACAAAACCAAGTAATACTAACCAAAGTAAATGAAAATAAAGAAGCATCAGAAGCATTGGCAAGTTTAACAAAACAATTTAAACTGTATTAATGATATAGAAAAAAGGTGTTACATAGCTCGTTTTAAGAGGCTATGTAACACCTTTTTTATGTAAATGATTTGAAGAATAGTAACATTATATATTCATAAACATACATGTCAGGCCATTAGGTTGAAGTGTATAAAAGTATAGTGTAAAATTTTTTTATAAAATTTTGAAAATTTAAAAATGAATGTACTGTTTTTTAGTTATTAAGTCACCAGTTTGTCATAACTATTCTATAAGAGAAAAACTTTTTGTAGTGAAAAGTTTATAAAAGACGAAAGGGGAGTAAAGATGTATAAACCAATTACAGCAGTTTGGGAGATTACAATGGGGTGTAATATGCAATGCAAGCACTGCGGTTCCAGTTGCTCATCAGCTTTGATAGGGGAATTAACCACAGAAGAAGCACTAGGACTATGTAAAGAAATAGGGGAGCTGGGGTTAAAATGGATTACTTTATCAGGAGGGGAACCTACTATAAGGAAAGATTGGCATCAAATTGCAAAGGCACTTAACGAAAATGGTGTTATACCAAATATGATTACAAATGGTTGGCTATTTTCAGAAAAAGAGGCGCAAAAGGCTGAAGCTGCGGGCATTAATACATTAGCAATTAGTATAGACGGTCTTCAAGAAACCCATGATTATATGAGAAGAGAAGGCTCCTTTGAATGTTCTATGAACGCTTTTGAATGTTTAAGAAACACCTCTGTACATACGGCAGCTATTACTACTATTCATAATAAAAATATAAATGAATTAAAGCAGATAAAGAATATATTAATAGATAAAGGTGTTGAAAGATGGCAACTTCAAATAGGCTTACCGATGGGAAATATGGCTCACCATCAAGATTTAGTAACTCCACCAGAAATTATAAATGATATTATCAATTTTGCATATGAAGAAACTCAAAAGGGAGGAATTATCATTGATTTGGCAGATTGTATAGGTTATTTCAATGCAAAAGAAATAGAGGTAAGAGAAAAAAACTCAGGGCAAGAAGGATATGGTTGGGATGGCTGTGGAGCAGGAAAACATAATTTTGGCATTTTACATAATGGAGATATTATAGGGTGCGTATCTATTAGAGATAACGAGTTAGTAGAAGGAAATATAAGAGAAGAGCCATTAAAGTCAATTTGGGAAAAGGCAGATGCTTTTAGTTGGAATCGTCAATTAGTAAAAGAACAATTAAAGGGGAATTGCCAAAAATGTAAGTATGGGTCTATTTGTAAAGGGGGATGTACGAATTCCCGATTAGTCCATAAAGGCAGCATTTATGAAGAAAACAAGTATTGCTCATATAGCCTTGTAATGGATCAAGCTCAAGAGACTTTTAGCCGAGTAATAGACACTGGAGAACTCTTACTTAAGTCTATGAAATTTTTACAATATAAGCAGTATCAATTAGCAGAGATGACACTGTCATTATATTTAGAACATGAGCCATTTGATTTAGAAGCTTATAAAAACTATGGATTTGTCGCATTTATGTTAGAGAACTACGAAGAAGCTAAAAAATGTAATGAAAGTATTTTAAAGAATAATCCGTTGGACGTATATGCCTTAAAAGGACTAGGTCTAACGCTAGCAAAGATGGGACAAGTAGAAGAAGGAATAGCTTATTTAAAAAGAGCTATTGAACATACAGATCATACATTTTTAGACCCGTATTATGATTTAGCAATTACTTTAGTTGAAGATAATCAGTTAGAAGAAGCCCAAGCCCTTATTTATGAGGCTACATTAAAGTATAAAGAATTTAAGCCATATGAGGAGTTATTTAATAAAAGATTAGGGATTTCTTAGAGTAAAACCAGGTATTTTTAATTTTCATTATTGAAAACTTAAAAATAAATATTAAAAACAAGGAGGGTTAAAGATGCAGGAAAACGAAAAAGTGACCAAAGAGCTAACGGATGAAGAACTTATGGAATTAGCAGGAGGATTTATAGCAGAAACTTCACTAAATAAGGTAGCAGTATTAATGTATGCTATTCGTCCTATTTTTCCAGAGTTCATAAAAAGAGTATTGGGATTATTTTAGTAAGCAAGAAAAATTTATTGTAGGAGTAGAAGCGTATGGATAATAACAAGCAAAAAGAACTTATAATGGATGAAATTATTATTGAAGAATTACAAGAAATATCAGGAGGAACCATAAGTGCAATCAATACATTACCTGGATTGAAGCTTCCTATATTATCAGGTTTAGTAGCAGTACCTGATAAATTTATACCTATTGGTGGTGTTATTAGAAGGTATACAAAATGCTAGAATACTTAAATTAAAAAATTTGAATAATCGATAAGGAGATGAATAAAATGGAAGAAAATAAAAAAGCAATTCAAACATTAACAGATGAAGAACTTATGGACTTAGTAGGTGGGGTTAGTTTTCCTAATATTATAAATATAATTAAATTCCCACCTTTATTTCCGCCGTTATTACCACCAGTTAAGGTAATACCACCTATAATGGCACTTTATGCTATTTCTCCAATTATAACAAAATTTTAAATGATTCTTTATCTTCGTATGTTAGAAATAGTATGTGAAGATAAAGGTAGTACTAATAATGTTTCTATATAAGGGAGTTTAGTTAAATGAATGGGCTAAACTCCCTTATATTATTAATTTAATATTGTATCTATAAATTAAAGGAGAAGGAGTATTAAATGAGGGTACATTACATAGAAGCTGAAGAGTATCTAATTGCATATTTTCCTCGGACTTTAAGATGCTTTGTTATAAATCAAATGGTGTAATCTTTTATTGATGCTATTGAGTTAGGCGTTGATAAGGAAAGCATTATTTCTATATCAAAAATTCAAATTTAATAAATCAAGGGGGAATTTAAAATGAAAGAATGTAAAAAAATGATTAAACAACTTACAGATGATGAACTGATGGAAATGGCAGGTGGATTTGAAATAAGTATCTCGCAAAAAACAAACGCAATAGTTATGCTAAAATATGGTGTTTATCCTGTAAGGCCACAGTCAATAGATAAGGTGATACTTTTGAATGATAAGATATATCCTAATAGAGCTTGAAAATAAATAAGAGCTAAGATTATTAAATGATAAGTAGCTAGACTTAAAAAACAAAGGCATCCTATGAAACGAGAGATTTTCGTTTGATAGGATGCCTTTTTAGTGCTTCAATTGGCGATTTTCACACTAGGTTATTTAAAATAAATTAAGCATTTTTAGCTTCAGCAACAACTTTTTTCAATGCTTCAAGAGCATCGGCAGGAAGTTTGTCGAAGCCTCCTTTTACAGTATCACGAGATGCAACGAAATCTACACGGTCTTGCATACGTTTTTGTAATTGGTCAACATAGTTTTTATCAGAGAAGTCTGGAACAAAGCCTTCAACTTCCATAATTTCGATATCAGAGAATGGTCCCCATGGTTTGAAAGTAGCTTTACCTTCAACAATGGCTTCAAGTACACCAAGCGTATCTTTTGGTGTTACTTTTTTACCCATGAAGTCTCCTGTATTGATGATGTAGCAATCTACATTTCTTTCAGCAACTAATGCTTTAAATTTATCATAGTCATTTGCAAGTGGGTAGGTTCTAAATGGATTAGCATATGGTTCAACTACTAAAGCATTTGGATCTACGCCAGGAGCAAGTCTTTCTGCACTTGAACGTTTGGTAGCAAGTGTAGCACCCATAACTGAAGCAAGTTCAGCACCACTAAGTTTTACTACTGGTGGAATAGTAGGGTCTTTCATAATCCAGAAGATAGCATTAACTGGTTCATCAAATTTATTAACACGGTTTGGTGACCAGAGAATAGATTTAACAGCACGACCATTACCATTACGTACATCTTCTGTAACAGGAACGATTTTACCATCTTCATCCATAGTAGCACCACAGTTTTGCATTGTAACAAGGTATTTGTTATCTTCACAAGTAAGTGGGTAATCTTGTGTTTTATCAAAGTAAGCTGGTTCTAAAGCAACTGAAGAGCCATCTTCTGTTGAAATAACAAAAGCATCATCATGAAGTACAGTAATATCATATTTACCGCCATGACGCGCATGTGTAAGTGTTGATTTACCAGAACCAGAAAGTCCGAATACACCAGCTACGAAAGCTTTACCACCTGGAAGGTTGTAACGTTTTTGACCGCCGTGACAAGATGCATAACCATGACGATTAGCCATAGCCCAAGCAAGTGTTAATGTACCTTTTTTGTGTTCTCCAAAGTATCTCATACCAAGGATAGCAGCACAGTTGTGTTCTGGGTCAAAGAAGGTAAGACCCATTGGATGATCTGGATGTGACCAGTCTGGATCAGAGAAGATGTAAAGGTCTCCATCTGGATATTCTTTAGACTCAGCATACATTCTTGAAACTTCTTCGTTGATCGCTTGGAAGTTTAGTAACCAAGAATACATAATATTTTCTTGAGTTTCAGGAATGCAGAGGTGAGCTTTTACAGAGAAATCTTTATCAAGACCTACGATAGCTTGTGCATGATAAAGCTTTTTAGTACGAGCTTTGTAAATTGCTTCACTTATTTTTAATGCATATTCTCCTTGATTAACGCCTGGTTCGCCCATGATTTTACGAGCAGCAGCAGCACGGCCACTTACAGCACCATCATTGAAAAGAAGAATCTTACTATCTTCATCAAGGCCTAAAAGTTCTGGTTTGTATACAGGAATATCTGTTACTACAGTACCAGGAGAGTTTTTAGCTAATTTATAAGCTTCTTTTAGAGATGTTACAGGCGTTACATTATTACCATAGAATGCTGTTTCGATTGTGGTACGAATTTGGTGGAAAATAGGATTACTAGCTCCAATTTCAGTTCTAGGGAATCTTGCTTTTGTTGACATATGTAAATCCTCCTTAAAATAAAAATAGTATCATTGCATGCTATTTTGTTAAATTTGAGATAAACCTCTCTAAACACAATTATCTTTTATTTTTAGGAATAAGTCAACAAATATAGTTGATTTGTATATTATTATAAAAAATAATATTAAATATTGAAAATAAAGTTAAATATAGAAACATATTTGACTGATTTTATATAAATAAAAGACCAATAGGCATATATTCATAATTTTATTTAGAAAGAATATAATTTTCTAGGGGGTGAGAATATAGATGGAAGAAAAGGTTAAATACAGAGAATTGTTTAATGGTATAGAGGTGCCGGTTAAACTTATAGATGGAGAGTCTGTGTGTCCTATCAACTTTGATAATGCGGCTACAACTCCTCCTTTAAAAAAGGTAGATGAATTTATTTATGAAAATATGATGATGTACGGTTCGGTTGGTAGAGGTGGGCATAAGTCATCCTATTGCACGAAGGCTTATGAAGTGTCAAGAGAGGAAGTACTTGATTTTTTTGGATTAACACCTAATGACGGTTATGAGGTAATCTATGTTAAAAATACTACAGAAGGAATTAATTTATTAGCTACCTTATTATGTAATCGTAATCACAATAAGATATTAACAACGCGTATGGAACATCATGCCAATGATTTACCATGGAGGAATGTAGCTCAGCCTTTTTATGCTGAGGTAGATGAAAATACAGGGAAGCTAGAAATAGATACCTTGGAGGATCGACTAAAAAAAGCTCAGGGAACAATTAAATATGTCAGTGTTACAGGTGCTAGCAACGTAACTGGTTATATTACACCTATCCATGAGATTGCCAAATTAGTTCACCAATATGGTGCTAAGCTGATTGTTGATGCGGCACAATTAGTAGCTCATAGAGAAATTAATATAAAAGGAAAGACTAAGGATGAAAACATTGATTTCTTAGTGTTTTCTGGTCACAAAATGTATGCACCTTTTGGAAGTGGGGTAGTTATAGCTTCAAAGCAAATGTTAGAAGAATGTCCTCCCTTTTTAAAAGGAGGAGGAACAGTTTCGTTTGTATTTGATAATGATGTTTATTATAAGGACACACCTTATAAAGATGAGGCAGGAACACCTAATTTTTTAGGTGTCATGGCTGTTGTTGCAGCTATGACAGTTTTGAAAAAGATAAGCTTTGAGGCAATACAAGCACATGAAGAAATTCTTAGAAATCACTTATTATTAGGCCTTAAACAAATTTCAAAAGTCATATTATATGGAGATTATTTAGAACAAAACCGAGTGGGGGTTATACCCTTTAATATACAGGGCATGCATCAGGACAAAGTAGGAGAATTTCTACAAGATAAAAGAGGAATTGCTGTTAGAACAGGGTGCTTTTGTGCACAACCTTATGTCATGCGTCTTCTAGGTATAGACAATGAAGAACGGTACAAATATTTAGTTAATCCAAAACTTGAAAAACCAGGAATGGTGAGAGCAAGCTTTGGACTTTATAATACAATAGAGGAAGTAGATGAATTTTTAAATGTGATAGAAATGATGGTAGCTCATAATTAGTTAAGGAAAGGCATGTGTTTTTTTAACCAAGCCAAATCTTCAGAGGATAAACATTCTATAATAAAGAGAACAACTAAATAGATTATAATAGTTAAACTAATACCTATAATCACTTTAGTTGTTAAACCAAATTGATAACGGAAAAAACGATTAATAATAAGTCTAGAGAATGTTCCTCCTGCTGCAGCTGCTAGGCTGGGTTTTAAAAGCCAGTTAGTAAGCTGAAATTTAATATGCGTCGTATTTAATAATGCATTGAAATTAAGAGTAGAGGTTAAGATACAACTAATCATCATAATACCCATAAAAGCAGTCATGCCCTTAATTGGTAATAGAAAGTAAATTAAAATAATGCGACAGATGGAATCTAACATACTATATTTAAGACAGCTCATTTGTTTACCAAGGCCCTTAAGGATACCATCTGTAACTACTTCAATATAAATAAAAGGTACGACTAAAGAAAGGGCACATAGCATAGGGCCTATAGCTTCATTTTTATAGATAGCGAAGCCTAGTTCATTGCTATAGTTCACAAATATACCAACTACTAAAATACTTAAGATAAAGGTAAGTTGTAACACCCGATTAGTAGTTGTAATCACTCGTTCTTTTCGCTTTAGCACATTGGCCTTGGCAATTTCAGGCACCAGTGTAGTAGAGAAGGCTGTAAGAAAAGCAGAAGGAAAAAATAAAATAGGTAGTACCATGCCTTTTAGCATGCCATATAGCCCCATAGATTCTTGAAAAGAGTTTCCAAATTTCTTAAGTCCAGTAGGAATTAAAATGTTTTCAATAGACATAAACACATAAGCAATATAAGAAATAGAAGCAATAGGTAATAAAATGCTAATTAGACGTATAAATAAATTAGTAGAGCTCTCTAAAGCGATACTATTTTCTTTATTATGAGCTTGATGATATTTACGGCGATCTAAAATAAAGAGTGAGCCTAAATAGCTCCAGGAGGTCATTTCACCAATTGTAAGTCCAAGGCCTATAGCGCCATAAGCATAGGAGAGGCCAAGAGGAGAATAGAGCTGTACAAGAGTAAGAATAAGTCCCATTTTAACAATTTGTTCTATAATATCTGCACTGGCTGGAAAAACAGTTTTTTTAGTGGCATAAAAGTAGCCCTTAAAACAAGAGGAGCAGCTAATGAAAGGAATGCTAATAGAAAGGAGTCTTAGGCCTATACTAGCATGAGAATCATGAATAATGTGCATGGCTAAATAAGGTGCGCCTATAAAAAGTAGAATACTTATTAAAAAGCTTAAGCTTAGGGCAAAGGTAAAAGCAATACGCATAATCTTAGCAATGTTATGGGGAGCCCTGCGGCCTAATTCTTCAGCTACTAATTTAGATACAGATACGCTAAGACCAGCAGAAGCAAAGGCAACTGCAGTTGTATAAACAGACATAGTAAGTTCATAAATGCCAATGCCTTCAGCACCTAATATATGAGATAAAAAAACAATAGAAATCATGCCTATAGTCCGGGTAAAGAAAGAAGTAGCTGTTAAAATAAGCGTACTGACCATAAGTGTCTGCTCTTTCATAGATTGTCTCCTTTCAAAGAGAAAAAGTAAGGTACATTTAAAAGTCTTGTATGAAAACAGTATATGTGCAGCTATGAAAAATTAGGACTAGTTAGTTGAAATTGGACGTTGATTTTAATAGAGTGGGCTAGGTATAATGACTGTAAATGGTCAGTTGTTTAGGAGGAAAAATATGAGAAGTCAAAGACAAAAAATACTTAATCGTATAGATGAAAGTCCAGCTACAAGCATGCAAAAAGATTATGCACGTTCTTTAGGAATTACTTTGCCAGAAGCAGCTACGAAAAGTGATGCAAAAGCACTGATAGATTTAGAATTAGATTCCGATGAGCCTGCATCAGAAGGGCTAAAGGCTTTTGCAATAGAAAAGGGAATGAAATTCTCGGATTACGTAGGAAATAAATATCTTCATAATTTATTATTTGATAACCTTGAATCATTAGATAAGGTTATTTTCTTTTGCTTTTGCATTTATAAATTCCATTTTAATGACAGTGAGGAACATATATTGGAACATCCAAAAAAAGAGGTTTTTCAGGATTTTGGGGAACAATATGTTAAAGATAGTTTTTTTGTAGCTTCCATGGAAGAGTATATCGGAGAAGAATTAATAGCTTTCGGAAAAAGTGAAAAAGTAACTAAAGAGGGAAAGAAAAAAACAATCTATGGTGGTAGTATTTATACAAGAGCTTATAAAAACGCCTATGATTACCTTAAAGCTTATATTTAATATGAGAAATATTAAAAAAACTTAAGATTTATACAATGAGGTAAAAATTAAGGTATAATAGTGACTGTAAATGTATAAGAAATTTTGGCAGGGAGGTCTAAATATGCCAACAATCAATATGCTATCAGCAGCAGATAAGGTAAAGGGACAAGGTGTTGGTTCTGCTTATTTAGAACAACTAGACCTAGTACAAAACGGACTAGGAGAAGAATATACAATAGAAGTTAATAAGGTAAAGTGTGCGGATATTATGCATTATCACACCATTAACTTGCCGTATTACTTAAGCTTGCCATTCGCGAAGGCTAGAAAAAGTGTAACAGTAGGAGCCGTACATTTTCTACCAGAAACAGTAGATGGTAGTATTAAATTACCTCATATTGCTACACACGTTTTTTATAAATATATTATTGAGTTTTATAAAAGTATGGACTATCTTGTAACTGTTAATCCTAATTTTATTGACAAGCTAGAAGCTTACGGTATTCCAAGAAATAAAATAGCTTACATCCCTAATTTTGTTTCTAAAGAGAAGTTTTATAAAATGAATGAGCTTCAGAAAAAAGAATTAAGGAAAGCGTATAACATTCCACAAGATAAATTTGTAGTACTTTGTGCAGGACAATTACAGCTTAGAAAAGGTGTTTTTGAATTTGTAGAGATTGCTAAGGCGATGCCAGAAGTAGAGTTTATTTGGGCAGGAGGTTTTTCCTTTGGAAATATCACATCTGGGTATAAAGAAGTAAAAGAGCTTTTAGACAATCCACCTAAGAATGTAAGATTTTTAGGCATAGTAGAAAGGGATAAGATGAATGAACTTTATAACATAGCAGATCTTATGTTTTTACCATCTTATAGTGAACTTTTTCCTATGATTATTTTAGAAGCAATGAATTGCAATACACCGATTCTTTTAAGAGATTTAGATATTTATCCTAATATTCTTTTTGATTACTATATGAAGGGTAATACGAATGAGGAATTCATAGGACATATTCAAAGACTTAGAAATGACATAGCATATAAAGAAAAATATATTGCGAAGTCAAAAGAGGGAAGTGAATTTTACTCAAGAGAACATATCCTTTCAATGTGGCAAGAATTTTATGCTGAAATATTGTGCGCGAATAAGAAAATACTTTTAGCAGGTGGAGAATTTACTACATGAAAAAATATAAATGGAATGTTCTATTTGTATTCATATTAGGTTTAATCATGGCATGGATTTTACTAGGTAAAGGTAATCCTAAAATGATGTTAGAAAGTGTTAAAACTTTAGCACCTAAATGGTTACTCATAGGACTAATATGCATTGGCTTATATGTAGGAGTAGAAACCATTATACAATATATGCTTACTAATAAGATGCAAAGAGGACATTCCTTATGGAATGCCTTTAAGGTAGTAATGACAGGTCAGTTTTTTAATGCCATTACACCCTTTGCCTCTGGTGGACAACCTATGCAAGCTTTTATTATGGCGAAGCAAGGAGTACCAGTAGGAACGTCTATTAGTATATTGATGACGAAATTTATTATTTATCAGCTTATTTTAACCTTGTATTCTATGATTGCACTTTTAATACAGATGCCATTCTTTTTTTCTAAGATTAGTGGCGTTGTGTATTTATCTTTAATAGGGTTTTTAATTAATTTTGGTATTGTAATGATTTTGGTTGCTTCTGTATTTATGAAACAACAACTTAAAAGAGTAGGATTTTGGGGAGTTAATTTACTCCACCATATGAGAATCATTAAACATCCTACAGGCATTAAAAGAAAAATCATTGCTCAAATTGATTTATTTAATAAAAATATTGGTTTGTTGAAGAAAAATACAAGTTTGCTTTTACAAGTAAGTATGTTAACGATTATGCAGCTTACAGCTTACTTTTTAATTCCTTATGCAGTGTATAAAGCTTTTGGGTTAGCAGGAACTAAAATGTTTGTTATTATATCAGCAGCGGCTTTTATAGTAATGATTTCATCTTTTGTTCCTATTCCAGGAGGTTCAGGGGTAGCAGAAGGTAGCTTTTTCTTGTTCTTTCAACTTTTCTTCCCAACTACTATTTTGCCGACTGCTATTTTATGTTGGCGACTGATTACTTTTTACATTCCATTATGTATAGGTGGCGTTATGACCATGCTACCTGACCATAAAGTTAGAAATTTAACTGGTGAAAGTAAGATTGGCGCCTAGTTGTAATAGAATATACATGGAATAAGATGCATCTAAAACGGTGATACTCCTCTATAAGAGGAGTGATAAGATGAACATACAAGCAAAATTAATGGAGAAGTTCCTCAAAAGATTTGATGGGACTTCTTTTGACGTTCAGTTTGAAACAGGAGAAGAATTGCATATTGGGCAGATGCCAGCGAAGTTTAAAGTAATTATTCATGAACCTATAGCCTACAAGAAACTTATAAAGAGCACCTCGCTAGCTTTAGGGGAAGCTTATATGAATGGGGCTATTGAAGTAGAAGGGGATTTAATAGAGGCACTAGATGAACTTTTTAAATTCCAAAATCAATTTTCTACAGACTATAGTGCACTTAAAAAATTATTGCATACCTCAACCTCTGCGAAAAATCAAAAGAAGGAAGTTTGTTCGCATTATAATTTAGGAAATGACTTTTATAAACTTTGGTTGGATAAGTCTATGAGCTACTCTTGTGCCTATTTTAAAAACGAAACAGATACTTTAGAAGAAGCACAATATAATAAGGTACATCATATTTTGAGGAAACTTAATCTAAAACAAGGTATGAGTTTATTAGATATTGGGTGTGGTTGGGGGTATCTTTTAATTGAAGCTGCTAAGACCTATGGCATTAAAGGAGTAGGTATTACCCTAAGTGAGCAGCAGTATAAAGGTTTTAAAGAGAGAATAAAAGCAGAAGGTTTAGAGGATTACTTGCAAGTAGAATTAATGGATTATAGAGAACTACGTGTCTCAGACCTAAAATTTGACCGAGTTGTAAGTGTAGGAATGCTAGAACATGTAGGTAGAGAGAATTATGACTTGTTTTTCAAAAGCGTAGATGCTGTATTAAAACCAGAAGGTTTGTTCTTGTTACATTATATTAGTGCTTATGGAGAATATCCTGGTGATGCTTGGATTAAGAAATACATTTTTCCAGGAGGGGTAATACCTAGTTTAAGAGAGATTATTCATTTGTCAGCAGACTATAAATACTATGTACAAGATGTAGAAAGTTTAAGAAGGCACTATGTTAAGACCTTGCTTTCTTGGTATGAGCGCTTTGAAGCGCATTTACCTGAGGTAAGAAAGCTGTTTGATGAAAGGTTTATACGTATGTGGCAGATGTATTTATGTTCTTGTGCTGCCAGCTTTAATAACGGCGTTATTGACTTACATCAGATTTTATTTACTAAAGGGGTTAATAACCAATTACCAATGACTAGAGAATATTTATATACACGATACAAATAATTAGTTTTTAGCATAAAATATCCTTTTTTTCGCATAATAAACTTGTACATCATTAGGTAAGGAAAGGATGAGATAATGAAAAAATACGTTTGTACAGTATGTGGTTATATTTATGAAGGTGAAACACCACCAGAGAAATGCCCTATTTGTAATGTAGGTAGCGATAAGTTTGAAGAGATGAAAGGCAGCCTCCAATGGGCTGATGAACATCGCATTGGTGTAGCAGAGGGAGTAGATCCTCAAATTTTAGAAGGACTTCGTGCTAATTTTATGGGGGAATGTACAGAAGTAGGTATGTATCTTGCCATGAGTAGACAAGCTGATCGTGAAGGCTATCCAGAAGTAGCAGAAGCATACAAACGCATAGCTTATGAAGAAGCAAACCATGCGGCTAACTTTGCAGAAATGTTAGGTGAAGTGGTTAAAGCAGATACCAAAGCTAACCTTATGGCTAGAGTGGATGCAGAGTATGGTGCTTGTCAAGGAAAGAAAGAAATAGCAACTCTAGCAAAAGCACAAAATTTAGATGCCATCCATGATAGTGTACACGAAATGGCAAAAGATGAAGCACGACATGGCTGTGCTTTCAAAGGCTTACTCGACAGATATTTTAAATAGCATAAAGGAGGAAAAAGTATGCCTAAAATTCATTGTGGTGTTGATACCTGCTCTTATAATCAAGATAAAGTTTGCCGTGCTAGTATTATTAATGTTGGAGGCAAAGGCTCTACAGATAATGAAAGTACTTGTTGTGGAAGCTTCCTTAACCGTTTAGGTTATAGTGACTTGGCGCAATATACTGAAAATAGAGGAGATACAGATGCTATTCTTTGTAAAGTAGATACGTGCATTCATAATAGCAGTGAGCATTGTTCATTAAACGAGCTTCAAATAGGACCTTCAAAGGAAGAAGCAGAGATTTACACAGAAACAGATTGTCTTAGCTTTGAAAGAAGATAAATTTAAAATCTATCTAGGTATAGGGACTTAGATAGATTTTTTTATTGCCATTTTAGGAACCTATTCCCTCTTTTAGAAATAGAATAATATGAAAGTATTTTAAAAGAGGTATTAAAGCATGGACAAGAAAACAATTTCAATGCTAGGTTTAGGGGTTTTGGCAGTTAGTAGCTTAGTTAAAAACAATGAAAAATCATTAGTAGACATAAGAAATAACGAAGAGAGCAATAAAGAATTTACTGTGCCAGGCATCTTATTAGATGAATTTATAAGCAGACGTTATAAAATAAGTTTTAAATACCCTAGAAGCTGGAGTAAAAATCCTAGATATGAAGATAAATATGAAGGGCCTACAGGTTTTTTTGAAGTAAGTACTTTTTCAGGTATAGGTGAAGATATAGATGCAGCTGTTAAGCAACAAATTAATGAAACTTATCAACCCTATGGCTCTAATCCTACAGTGAGAAATTTTATTGTAGATGGGCAGCCTGCAAGAGTTATTTATCCATCTGCTGATCAGTCTGCTTTTTTTAAAGACAGAGATGCTGCATTAGTGGTACAATATAAGGAACCTATTACAATAGATGGGGTACCTTATAAGTATGTCGTAATCTGGACTAATAAGGAGTACATTCCCCTTATTATGAGTACCTTTAAATTTGTTAATGACTAAAATATTTCTAAAGAAAATAAGGGATTGCTGTGAGATGATGCAGCAGTCCTTTTAGTATGAGGAGTATAATAGGAATATAGGAGCTAATAAAGGGAGTGAAAAGAATGAAATATTTTGATTTACACTGTGATACAGCTACAGAATGTTTTGAAAAGCGTCTAGGACTTTACAGAAACAACTTGCAATTAAGTATAGAAAGAGGCTTGAATTTTGAAGAGTGGGTACAAGTTTATGCCATTTGGATGAATGACAACCTTAGAGGAGAAGTCGCATATGAGCATTTTTGTAAAGTGTATAGCTACTTATTATTAGAGCTACAAAAGAATGAAGCTGTGATGCAATTATGTACAAGTGGTAGAGAAATAAATGAAGCATTAGAAAAAGGGAAAAGGGTGGCCTTATTAGCTGTAGAAGGTTCTGCAGCACTTGGTGGTAAGCTAGAACATATAGAGGACCTTTATAATAAAGGGATTAGATTCATGACATTAACATGGAATGGCCGCTCTGAAGTAGCTGATGGGTGTATGCAAGAATCAGCAGGTGGCTTAACAGACTTTGGAAAAGCAGTAGTAAGTGAAATGAATAGATTAGGTATGATTATAGATGTGTCACATTTAGCAGAAAAGGGCTTTTGGGATGTAGTAAGCCATAGTGACCAACCATTTATTGCAACGCATTCTAATAGTAAGAAGGTATGTGATCATCCAAGAAATTTAAGTGATGAGGCTTTTAAGACAATTGTAGAAAGGAAGGGACTAGTGGGAATGAATTTTTACCCTACCTTTATTAATGGGACTACAGAAGCCAGTATAAAGGAATTACTACCTCATATCTCACATTTTCTAGAACTTGGTGGAGAGAATGTCATTGCCCTAGGCTCTGACTTTGATGGTGCTACTATGCCTATGGATTTACCTAATATTGAAAAAGTAGAGTGTTTTTACAATGAGCTGGTCAAAAATTACGGTAAGATTATAAGTGACAAAATATGTTTTAAAAATGCATTAAATTTCGCCAATATACTAAATAAATGATAAAAAACAAAAAATAACAATATAATTTACAGCATTGAAATTGACAATCTAAAAAAACCGTAATACACTTAAAAAAGATGCAATAAGCTAGCTATTAGACTGGATGAAAGAAGGAAATGACGTGAACACAAATATGCCGTCTTTACTAAATAACCAATTTGCTTATTATGATGTGATTGAAAGTATTGTTACGGCATTAGATGCCAAAGATACCTATACAGCTAATCATTCCAGAAGAGTAGGAGGAATGGCTGATTTATTATGCGATTATTTAGGTGAAAAAGATAGTGTAAAAGCAACGGTGCATATAGCAAGTCATATACATGATATTGGGAAAATAGGTATTCCTGATCATATTTTAAATAAGCCAGGTAAGCTAACTGAAGAAGAGTGGGAATGTATGAAACGTCATACTTCTATAGGAGCTAATATTTTGAAAAAATCGGAAGCACTTAAGCCATTAAGTGATGTCGTTCTTTATCATCATGAAAGATGGGATGGTAAAGGCTACTATGGCTTAGAAAAAGAAAATATTCCTTTAGAAGCTAGAATCATAGCGGTTTGTGATTCCATAGATGCTATGACTAGTAAAAGAGCTTATAGAGAAACTTTATCTATAGAATATTGCAAAAATGAAATACAATCTAATATAGGTAGGATGTATGATCCGCGAGTAGCTAGTGTGGCAGTAAAACATTTTGAACATCTATTGAGCTTAAAGGTAGTCAGCTAGCAATTGAATAGGTGAGAGATTATATATTGAAATATTGGGTAAACTATGATAAAATAACACAAGTTAAATAGTTAAACATAGTGAAGAGAAGAGTAGGTTTAAGGATCTTTTAAAGAGAGCTTCGGGAGCTGAGAAGAAGCAAGGAAAATTAAACTGAACATGGCCTCGGAATGGTGCACCGACGATCCTAGGATTTAGGCTGCAACAGGTTTCGCCTGTTATAGCGAAAGAGTATAACTCCAAATGACTTTTAAAGAAAAAAGAAATGAAAACCTTAAGAGTAGAGTGGAAGTACTTAATGAGACTTATATTGTAAGGTATAAGTGAAGTAGAGTGGTAACGCGTGTGATGACCTCGCCTCTATAACAGTTTGTTATGAGGACGAGGTTTTTTGATTGTTTTTAATGAAGGATTAGAATCTCATTTACTTAGGCGTTTCACTAAATTCCATTAAACAGTTCATTTTTGTAGTAGTAGTTAGTTTTTAAATGATAGATTAAAACTAAATAAATAAGAAAAACTACTATATAAAATAATCATATAAGAAAAGGAGCATTTAAATGAGTAAACCAACGTATTACATTACAACACCAATTTATTATCCAAGTAACAAGCTTCATATTGGACATTCCTACACAACAGTAGCAGCTGATGCTATGGCCAGATATAAACGTCTTCGTGGTTATGATGTCATGTTCTTAACAGGAACAGATGAACATGGGCAAAAAATCGAAAGAAGAGCAGCAGAAGATGGTGTTACTCCACAGGCGTTTGTGGATCATATCGTTGACTGGATTAAAGACTTGTGGAAAACAATGGACATTTCTTATGATAAATTTATCCGTACAACAGATAAAGAACATGAAGAAACAGTTCAAAAAATCTTTAAAAAGCTTTATGACAAAGGTGATATTTACAAAAGTGAATATGAAGGTCTTTACTGTACACCATGTGAAAGCTTCTTTACAGAACACCAATTAGTAGATGGCAAATGTCCAGACTGTGGTAGACCAGTAGAAAAAGTAAAGGAAGAATCTTATTTCTTTAAATTATCAGCTTACCAAGATAGACTCATTAAGCATATTGAAGAAAATCCTGATTTCATTCAACCAAATACAAGACAAAACGAAATGCTTAATAACTTCCTTCGCCCAGGTCTTGAAGATTTATGTGTATCTCGTACATCTTTTAAATGGGGTATTCCAGTAGAATTCGATCCAGGTCACGTGGTATATGTATGGCTGGATGCGTTATCAAACTACATCTCAGCACTTGGCTACCTTCAAGCTGATGACAGTAACTTTAAAAAGTTCTGGCCAGCAGATGTACACTTAGTAGGAAAAGAAATCGTTCGTTTCCATACTATTATTTGGCCAGCAATGCTTATGGCATTAGATTTACCACTTCCAAAACAAATCTTTGGTCACGGTTGGTTAGTTATTAACGGTGGGAAAATGAGTAAATCACAAGGGACAGTAGTAGATCCTAGTGTACTCGTAGGTCGTTATGGTAGCGATGCAATCCGTTATTTCTTACTTCGTGAGATTGCCTTTGGTCAAGATGGTAACTTCTCTAATGAAGCCCTTATTTCAAGAATCAACTCAGACCTTGCTAATGACCTTGGTAACTTAACATCAAGAACAGTAGCGATGATCGAAAAATACTTTGGCACACTACCAGAGCTGCAAGAAAGTAATGAATTTGACGTGGATGTACAAAAGGTTGTTAAAGAGCAAATTGCTAAAATGGAAAGCAGTATGGAAAAACTTTTCTTCAACAATGCCCTTGAAGACATTTGGGTAATCATTAGAAGAATGAATAAATATATTGATGAAACAATGCCTTGGGTACTTGCAAAAGATGAAGCTAACCATGCTAAACTTGCAGGTGTACTTTATACTCTTTCAGAAGTGATTCGTATTGTCAGCATTATGATTGAACCCTTTATGCCACAAACACCAGAAAAAATCTGGGCACAATTTGGCATTGTAAGAGGCGAATTAACAGCTTGGGATTCTATTCATAACTTTGGAGCACTTTCAAGAACTGTAGCAGCTAAAAAAGGTGAAAATATGTTCCCTCGTATTGATAAAGAAAAGGAACTTGCCATTCTTGAAGCAGAAGCACCAACAGCTGAGCAAAAAGAAGAAGCAAAAGCTAAAGACAGCAAAAAAGCAGAAGTTAAAAAAGAAGAAAAGATAGAAGAAGTAGCAGAAATCACGATTGATGACTTTGCAAAGGTTGAGCTTAAAATTGGTGAAGTAATCGAATGTGAGAAAGTACCAAAAGCTGATAAACTTCTTGTATCTAAGATTAAAATAGGTGACGAAGTAAGACAAATCGTATCAGGTATTGCCGCTTATTATTCACCAGAAGAGTTCGTAGGTAAAAAGGTAGTGGTTGTAACGAACCTTAAACCAGTTAAACTTCGTGGCATCCTTTCACAAGGTATGGTACTTTGTGCATCAGATGATAACGGTAACTTAGTTGCAGTAGGCCCTCTTGGTGAAATGGTAAGTGGAGCAGTAGTAAAATAAATGATAGTAAATCCCCTGTAAGTCAGATACTCAAAAGAGTATGGGTCTTACAGGGGATTTTTTTAGAACGAAGATAAATTATTTGTTAGAAATAATTTAAAATTAATAATTATTAAATATTTATCTGCTATAATAAGACTAGAACAAGTCTGGAGGCACGACAATGGAGCGTATTTTAATTATTGATGATAGCGTGGCAAATATAAAAATTTTAAGTAATATATTGGCTAAAGATTATAAGGTTTCTATTTGTAAAAATGGAAAAGAAGGTATAAAACAGGCAATTGAGCAAGCACCCATTTTAATTTTATTAGATATTATTATGCCAGAGATGGATGGCTTTGAAGTGATTAAGAAATTAAAATCAATAGATAGTACGAAAGACATCCCCGTTATTTTCATTACGAGCCTTACAGATGATGAAAGCGAAGAAAGAGGTTTTAGCCTAGGGGCAGTTGATTATATTATAAAACCCTTTAATCCTATTATTGTAAAAGCTAGAGTTAAAGCCCATAGTGACCTTTATCTATATCGTAAAGAAATAGAGAATTTGGCTATGCTAGATGGACTAACAGGGATAGGTAATAGACGAAGTTATGATAGACACACAGATATTGAGTGGAAGAAGGCAATAAGTAAGCAATATGCTTTTACAGCCATGCTTTTGGATGTCGATTACTTTAAACAATATAATGATTATTATGGACACCTTAAAGGAGATGAAGTTCTTAAAAATATTGCTAGAACTGTTAGCAAAAATCTTCCTAATAAAAGTGATTATGTTTGTAGATATAGTGGAGAGAAGTTTATTGTTATTTTACTAGGAACGGAAAAAGAAGAGGCATTAATAATAGCAGAAAAGCTTAGGCAAGCAGTAGAAAATCTGAATATACCTCATAGTCAATCAACTATTGCTAAGAAAGTGACTGTAAGTATAGGTGGGATGACTAAGTCACCCAAAGAAGGTGAGGTACTTGATGATCTCATTGATATAGTTGATAGACATTTATATTGGGCTAAGGGAATGGGGAAAAATAGGGTTGTTTGGGAATATAATAGGGCTAAAGATCATTCTATTATAGAAATTTCTATGCTAGGGGATTTTAAGATTGCTATTGGTGATAAAAGCATTACCTCAACTATGAATCGTTCAAAAAAAATGTGGCTTATGTTACAGTACCTTATTGTGTTTAAGGATAAAGAGATTACTCAACAAGAATTAATCGAAGTACTTTGGCCAGGAGAAGAGGTTGAAAAACCTAACTATGCGCTTAAAACTTTATCGTATCGTTTAAGAGAAACACTGCAAAAGCTACAGGTTCCCTATGCTAGAGAATTAATTGTACAAAGTGGTGGTACTTATCATTGGAATAAAGGGTATATTTGCCGTATTGATTGCAATGAGTTCGAGAGACTATGTAAAAAAGCAGATAAAGAAGAAATCACAAAAGTGCAAAGACTGATTCTTTATAAAAAGGCCTTAAAGCTTTATAAAGGGGACTTTTTACAAGGGACTGTACCAGAGCAATGGATGTTTTCTACTCAGACCTATTATCATAGTTTATATATAAAAGCTTTACACAGCACTCTAAAGATTTTGCAAGAGCAAGAAAAATATGAGGAGATTCATTCTATTTGTCGTAGTGTTTTACAAAAAGAACAATTTGACGAAGAAATTTATTATTACTTTATTGATATGCTTATTAAAATTGGCAAGCCCCAAGAAGCCTTGAAAGCCTATAAGCATATTAAAGCAATGCTACATAAAGAGTTTGGAACCCAACCTTATGAAAAGCTTACTGAACTTTACAATGAAATAAATCAATAAAAAGGTGGATTCAATCCACCTTTTTATTGATTATGGCTGCTATTTCTATAAGAGTTGTTTGTGCTTGGTTAAAATCGTAATTCTCCTATTATGAGTTCCTTAACAAACATCTTCGTAAAAATCATATATAAACATAAGCATATGATAAAGAATTTATCCGAGAATTAGTATGTTTATTTCTGATTAATGTATAAAAATATTTGATATACCCATAATTAAGTCATATAATTGAAATGCATGTGAACTAGGTCATAGATATTTTGATAAGATAGGGAGGTTATACACATGACAAAAATAGATATTATATCAGGCTTTTTGGGAGCAGGGAAAACAACGCTTATTAAAAAACTCATTAAAGAAGGCTTTAAGGGTGAGAAGCTTGTGCTTATAGAGAATGAATTTGGTGAGATTGGTATAGATGGTGGATTTTTAAAAGAAGGGGGTGTAGAGATTACAGAAATGAACTCCGGATGTATTTGCTGTTCATTAGTAGGGGATTTTGGCACTGCATTAAAAGAGGTATTAGAAAAGTATAATCCAGACAGAGTTATTATTGAACCATCTGGAGTAGGTAAACTTTCAGATGTCATTAAAGCTGTTAAACAAGTGGCATTAGGAAATGAAGTAAGTCTTAATTGCAAGGTAGCAGTAGTGGATGCCCTAAAATGTAAGATGTACATGAAGAATTTTGGCGAATTCTTTAATAACCAAATAGAAAGTGCTAGTACTATTATTTTAAGTCGTAGCCAAAACTGCTCAGAAGAAAAATTGCATGAAACTGTTAAGCTTATTAAAACGCGTAATGCAGAAGCTGCGATTGTAACTACTGCTTGGGAAGAGATTACAGGTGATAAGTTATTAGCTGTTATGGAAAGTGGCAATTATTTAGAAAGGGAGTTATTAGAAGAGGAAGAGATATGTCCACATTGTGGAGGGCATCATCATGAACATGATCACCATGAAGATAAACATCATCATGAACATCATGACGAAGAAGGACATGATCATGATGAGCATTGTGACTGTAAGCATCATGCTGAAAGTGAGAAGGAGGAACATCATCATAAACATGATGAAAGCTGTAGTTGTGGGCATGATTACCATCATGAACACGGGCATCATCATGCAGATGAGGTATTCACTAGTTGGGGAATGGAAACACCACGACGTTTTGATAAAGAGGAAATAAGAACTATTTTAGAAAAGCTAGCTCATACAGAGACATATGGTGTTATCTTACGAGCCAAAGGTATTTTGCAAGACAAAGAGGGGAATTGGTTCTGTTTTGATATGGTGCCGGGAGAGTATGAAATAAGGGAAGAAGCAGCAGATTATACAGGCCGCTTATGTATAATAGGTACAAAGCTAGATGAAGCAGGACTTAAAGAATTACTAGGAGAATACTGAGAGAAAGAGAGAAGATCATATGAGAATTCCAATATTTTTATTTAATGGCTTGCTAGAAGCGGGGAAAACGGCTTTTATTGAAAGTCTTTTAGAAAAGCCAGCTTTCGCTGATGGGAAAAATACACTTGTTATTTGCTGCGAAGAAGGCGTGGAGGAGTACAATAAAGCACTATTTCAAAAGAATCATATTACCCTAATTAACCTTGAAGAGGAAGAAGCATTTACAAGTGAATTATTGGAAGAGTTAGCAAACACTTATGAGCCACAGCGTGTTGTTATTGAATTTAATGGGATGTGGAATTTAGAAAGTGCCTTTGATGTAACCTTACCGGAAAACTGGTTTTTATATCAAAGCTTGGTTCTAGTTAATGGAGAAACCTTTGAGCTTTACATGAATAATATGAGATCACTGATGATAGAACATTTTAAAATAGCAGACCTGGTTATTATTAATCGCTGCTTACCTACAACTAATCTAGCATTATTAAGAGGTGCTGTGAAATCTATTAATGGGCAAGCAAGGTTATTCACTAGTTCTAAAGATTTTGTAATGGAGCCCATTGAGGAAGAATTACCCTATGATTTAAGTGCAGAATTAATCGATGTTGCAAAAGAACACTATGGGACTTGGTATATTGATTTGTGGGATCATCCTGAACATTACATGAGGAAAAAGATAAAGGTAAGAGGCTTATTTTTTCAGCAGCCCACAGATCCAAAGGACTGCTTTAACTTTGGCCGATTTGCCATGCCATGCTGTGAGGATGATATTGCATTTATGGGATTATATTGTAAAAATATTGGGAAACCACGTTTTCAAAATAAGGATAGTATAGAAATACTAGGTGAAATCCGTTGGGAACCAGCTGAAGTATATGAAGGTGATGGACCAATATTTTATGTAAAAAGTATAGTGAAAGCAGAAGAACAACAAGAAGATATGGTAGCCTTTTAAAATAAGAAGTTTAGTTTCAATAGAAAATAAGGTGCCAAGTTGCATATTTGTACTTGGCACCTTATTTTGATTTAAGAAGTTTTAATCACATACATAGAAGGTAAGGAGTTTTTCAATTTCTATAAAGTCACAACCCTTAGAAAACTTAAGTATAAATTCTTCGTTATGAACAATAAGCTTAATCTCTATATCTCTGTCTAGGATACCGTCATCTTCAATCATATAATGAGAAATACTACGATAAGGAATAGATACCTTTCCTTTTTTAGTAGAGAAGGCGTTCTTATCAAAGAAAATAATACGTTTATTAGTAAAACACATTTCGTCTACTACTAAACGATAAACGGCTTCAATTTCTTCACCTTCTGTTAAAAAACGTTCAAAATACTTAGTGTTAGTAGATTTGGTACCTCCAAAAATTCCCATACGTATACCTCCTGTTTTCTTAAATAGTTACGCAAACTTTTAAGTACAGTATAGCACGTGAAGTCATTAGTTTATAGGGGAAAAAAGGAAAACTGGAAATAATATCTAGATCCTATTAACATAAAAATTTCAATTAGCTATTGACATTTATTCGCTTTTATATGAAAATGTACTCTGGTTAAAACAAAGCAGTATTAAATGAAAAGTGATAACACATAAAAAAAGAGCAGATGGGCGGCTAACAACCCATTTGCTCTTTTTGCTTTTTAGTAAACTGATTTATAGAAAGGGGAGCGATATGAAAAAGATATTTAAGGATAAGGTATTTCTAAGTACAATGCTTACTTTAGCAGTACCTATTACACTTCAAAGCTTTGTGACCTCATCCCTTAATTTAGTGGATACTATGATGGTAGGAAGCTTACAAGAGACAGCTATTTCTGCAGTAGGACTCGCTAATCAATATATGTTTATTTTTACGCTTTGCATATTAGGGATTAATGCTGGAGCCAGTGTATTTATGGCTCAATATTGGGGAAAGAAAGATTTACAGGGAATTAAGACCTTTCTAGGGATAGATTTAACTGTAGGTTTTGTAGCTGCTAGCTTATTTGCTATAATGGCATTCTTCTTTCCAGAAGTGATTATGGATATTATGTCAGATGATGCAGCAGTTGTCGCCTTAGGCGTTAACTATTTAAAGATTGTAGCCGTTAGTTGTTTATTTATGAATTTTACCCAAGCCTATTCTTCTGCATTAAGGAGTACAGGTCAAACAAAATTACCTATGTTTGCAAGCTTAATAGGAGTAGGTGTAAATATTATTTTAAACTGGGTTTTCATCTTCGGAAAGCTTGGTGCACCTGCGATGGGAGTAGAGGGAGCGGCATTAGCAACAATGTTAGCACGTTTAGTGGAGGTTGTTTTTATAGTAAGTATTGTTTACTTTACTAAAAATAAAGTAGCAGCCAAACTAAAAGAATTATATAGCTTTAGTTTAAAAACAGTAGGTGTTTATTTTAAAACATCATGGTCTGTTATTACTAATGAACTTGTTTTTTCAGTAGGCTCAGCAGCTTATTCAGTAGCTTATGCTAAAATAAGTACTAATGCTTCTGCTACCATGCAAATTTCTAGCACGCTTATCAATATGTTTTTTATTTTTCTTACGGGAGTAGGAACAGCGGCAGCCATTATGATAGGGAATAAAATCGGTGCAGAAGAAGAAGCGGTTGCTAAAGATTATGCACATAAAGTAGCTAAGCTAACACCAGTTATAGGGATTATATTAGGTATTGGTATATGGATCTCGGCCCCAACAATCCTGAGATGGTTTAACATTCAGCCAGAGACCTATAAAGCAGCTATACTGGTTTTAAGAACTATGGCTATCTTTATGCCACTGCGTTCGTTTAATGCCATTATGATTATCGGTGTATTTAGAGGAGGCGGAGACACCACTTACTCCATGCTAGTACAAGCCGGTACGATTTGGCTTTATTCAGTACCATTGGCGTTTATAGGCGCACTCGCACTCAAGTGGCCTGTTTATAGCGTATTTTTCCTTGTTTGCACAGAGGAAATGATTAAGGTCCCATTTGAATATTTCAGATTACGTTCTAATAAGTGGATTAAAAATCTAGTACATGAAAAGCATCTCTCATAGAGATGCTTTTTCTATGGTGTGACATAGACAGAAAATGGAAAAATCGGTATAATGATGATAAGGACAATAAAAGAGGGGGACATGATGTGAGGTATATTGATTTAACATTACAGGTAAAGAAAAGTAATCGTGTTTATAAACAAGCAGAAGTTCAGTTAAAGAAACATATTGTAATGGGCCATGTAGGTACTCATTTTGATATATATGGAGAAGTACAATTACCACTAGAATATATGCAAACTAGAGGCGTATTATTTGATGTGAGTCATATTAAAGATAGGGAAATAACCATTGATGATGTAGATTTAGATTATGTGAAACCAGGAGACTTTGTCATGTTCCGCACAGGTTCTATTGAAAGGCATCCTTATGGTAGTGGTTTATATTTTAGTAGCAGCACCCAATTTTCTTGGGAGCTTATTCAAGAATTGGCTATGGAACGTGTTAAATTTGTAGGGATTGATGCACCGGATTTAAGAAAAGGAAAGGATCATGTAGAAGCAGACAAGCTTTTCTTAAAGTATGGCACTTTTGTCATTGAGAATTTAACTAATTTAAGTGCCATTGAACCTCAGTCAGTATGTAAGATGCTCACTATGTGGCATGAAGATCCAGAGGCAACAGGGATTAAATGTAGGGTAGTAGCTGTGCAACCAGAATAAATTTAAACTCTACCTTTAATAAAGTTAGAATATGGGGTATAATTTGCATAATGGAGTATGCTTAATGATTTACTTTAAGGTGAATAAAGAGTGAATAGGAACATTAGGCGCAGGAATATCAGATGATAAGGAGGATTTAGTAGCGCTTAGATAGGAGGCTACTAAAGAAGAAAAATGATTTTTATGCCTAAAAAAGAATATAATTTGACCTTGAAGGATAGCTTTTGGATGCTTTGTATTGTGCTGATATATGGTGTTTTATCCTTTTTTAATTTAGGAAGCATGGAGAATCCACAAAGCTTTTGGGGACCTGAAGAAAATAATGCTCGTATTGTAGTAGATTTAGGAGATCAGGTTCATGTAAGTAAGATAAGACATTATAGTGGTGCCCGCTTTGGTAAATTTAAACTTTATACATCAGAAGATAATGTAGGTTATGAATTTCTAAGTGATTTAGAACAAAAACGGGTTTTTGCTTGGGAAGATTTAGAAATAGATGCAGATATACGTTATTTAGCCATTGAAGCAGAAGCACCTTACGGTATTATTGGAGAAATAGCTTTGTATAATGAAGCAGGCCAGGTATTACCGGTGACAGCCCTAGAGGGAGCAGAAGCAGTTGTTGATGAAGCAAAGGTAGTTCCAGGAGAAATTAGTTATTTGAACTCTACGTATTTCGATGAGATTTATCATGGACGTACAGCTTATGAGTTTGTTCATGGTATGGACATTTATGAATGGACCCATCCGCAATTAGGCAAGTTAATCATGAGTATTCCTATTAAATATTTAGGTATGAATCCATTTGCTTATAGATTGATGGGAAATATAGCAGGTTTGTTGATGTTACTTGTTATCTATGTATTTGCTAAAAGACTTTTTGGATCTACTAAATACGCAGCTTTAGCCATGATTCTTTTTGCAGCAGATGGGATGCATTTTGTACAGACGAGGATTGGGACAGTGGATAGCTTCCTTGTATTGTTTATTCTTTTGTCCTATTTATTTATGTACCAATATATTTCGTGTAAGACAGAAGGTTCTTTAGGTAAGAAACTACTCCAATTATTTGGTTCAGGGATATTCCTAGGGATGGCCATGGCTACTAAGTGGAATGGTGCTTATGCAGCTATAGGCCTAGCCGTTATTTTCTTTGTAGATTTATTTATACGTTCAAAGTCGGCTACAAGCTATGGAAATTGGAGGAGCCAAAGTAAGAAAATCGTATTAAGTTGCTTTATTTTCTTTGGTGTAGTTCCGATTACAATTTACGTGGTTTCATTTATTCCTTATTACTTGATTAGCGGGCAAGATAGCTTTGTACAGTTTCTGTGTAATGAACAAGTAAGAATGTACGAGTATCACTCACAACTTAATGCAACACACCCCTTTAGTTCACCATGGTATTTTTGGCCGATTGGTTATAAGCCAGTATGGTATTATGATGGTCAGGTAGCAGAGGGGATGGTGTCTAGTATAGCCCTTTTTAGTAATCCGTTCATTTGGTGGACAGGGATTGTAGCTATGATTTACGCTGTTAAAGAAATGATTCTAGAGAGAAGTAAGCAATATAGCTTTTTAGTAGCTGCTATATTAGCGGTATATGTACCTTATATGCTTGTACCTCGCATTATGTATTTATACCACTACTTCCCAGTCGTACCTCTGATGATTTTAGCTTTAGTAGGACTTATTAAGACTTTAGATGAAGCCAGTAAAAAACCTATTTATCTATGGTATGGTATTATAGCAGTACTTGTGTTTGCATTTTGCTATCCTATTTATTCAGGCTTTTTAATTCCAGAGAAGTATGCTGAGTGGATTAGTTTAGGTGGTATGTGGCATATTTATTAGAAGGAAAGGGCGTTGCATAGTCAATGCCCTTTTAGTGTTAAATGAAGTAAAGCTTTACATATAAGAATATTTTTTATGAGAAGCACTAAAAACTAGGAACTAAAATAAAGATTGTATAATAAAATGATAATAAATTCGCTTATAAAATAAGAGGACAATAATAAGGAGGAGACACCGTGGAAAAGAAAAAAGTGACATTACTAATAGACCAAGATGATGTATTAGCAGAATACATCAAGGGCGTTACAGAGGCCTATAATAAGAAATACAAGACAGACATAAGCCCAGAAGAGTGTAATAATTGGAATCTGCATACAGTGTTTGGTGAAGAAGTAGAAACGGTGATGCATGAACCAGAGCTATTTAGGCACTTAGAGCCAACACCAGACGCATTAGAGGTATTTACAAGATTATATCATAGTGGTTTATTTGAAATGTACATTGTAACAGCAGCGCAATCCTGCAGTGTAGAAGCTAAGCACGAATGGATTAAGGAACATCTACCTTTCTTCCCAGAAGAACGTGTCATTGTCTGTAGAAGAAAGTACATGATTAAAGGAGACTATCTTTTAGATGATGGTATGCATAATATAGAAGACTTTGCTAAGGCAGGTGGAACACCTATCGTTTTCGAAAGGTCTCATAACAAGACTGCCCCAGGTAACTATAGACGTGTTACTAATTGGAAAAATTTTGAACGAATGATTATAGAACTATGCTACCCAGAGCTTATGGAGCGTTATTTTGATGAGGAAGCTTTGGAAGTAGTATAAGCCATGAATAAATAATAATGATGATAAAACCTTTAAGGCAAGCAAAGACAGAAGTCTAGCTTGCCTTTTCTTTTGGTTTGTAAATTCTTAACGACAAATTAATATATTCAAAATATATTGACAATTTTTCGGGAGGTGCTAATATAAAAGTTGCCAAGACAACAGTTGTTTTGACAACTATAAAAATGAGTTACCAATGGGAGGTTTTTAAGATGCTCATGAACGATCTGTCTATTATTGTTAGACATTCCAATGCTTTTTTAATAAGAAAGCTTCAAAAGTATGGCGTGGGGTGCGCAGAACATGTGGTATTGACGTTTTTAGCTAAAAACAATGGTGTTAATCAAGAAAGCATTGCTCAGTTTTATAAACTGGATAAAGGAGCTGTAGCAAAAACCTTAGGAAAGCTAGAAGAAAAAGGATATATTATCAGAAAGGTGAATGAAGAAAATCAAAGAGAAAAAATCATTACTTTAAGTGAAAGCGGCAAGGAGATTATCACTGAAATGGAACAGCTTCTAAAAGAATTTAATGCTGCTATTTTTGAAGGAATGAGTGTAGAAGAGATAAAGACGGTTGAAAAATTAGTAGGAACTATTTCAAAGAACGTACTTAATCATTTAAAAGATGGAGATGATGTTAATGACCAATGTCATTAAAAAACCTAATTTGGTTCTAATTACAATTATATATTTGGCAGGCATATTTATGGGAGCTATTGATACTGGAATTGTAACACCAGCTAGGACTATTATTCAAAGTAACCTAGGTGTTGATGGGCAAACAGGAATATGGATGATTACCATTTATACGCTTGCTTATGCAGCCAGTATTCCGATTATGGGAAAGTTTGCGGATAAGTTTGGTAGAAAGTATGTTTATCTATTAAGCGTAACGCTTTTTGGTACGGGTTCACTTTTATGTGGTCTTTCACAAGAGGTAGGTAGCTTTAGTATGCTACTGATTGCTAGAGCAATTCAAGCTATTGGTGGAGGTGGCATTGTACCAGTGGCTACAGCAGAGTTTGGCACCAGTTATCCGCCGGAAAAGCGTGGGATGGCTTTAGGTATGGTAGGAGGCGTTTATGGTATTGCCAATATTTTTGGTGCCTCTGCAGGAAGTGCCATCTTAGATTTGTTTGGGCAAAATAATTGGCAATTTATTTTCTATGTGAATATACCGATTACTTTATTTATTATTTTAGCAGGTATTTTTGTTTTACCTCGTAGTGAAAGAAGAGATACCAAGAAGGTCGATGGCTTAGGGATACTCACCCTTACAGTAATGGTGCTGTCATTACTCTATGGACTTAAAAATATTGATTTCTTCGAGTTTTTAAATAGTATGAAATCAACAGATGTCTATCCATACTTACTTATTTTCATTTTATTATTACCTGTATTTGTGCTCATAGAGAAAAAAGCAGCAGACCCAGTTATGAATTTAAAATACTTTACTAATGAAAATATCGTGGTCACCTTAATTATTTCTTTTATTAGTGGGGTTGTCATGATGGGAATGATTTTCGTACCTCAATTTTCAGAGAATGTACTTAAGATTAAAACAGGTAGTGGTGGCTACTTGGTTATCATTTTAGGACTATTTGCAGGGGTTGCGGCTCCTGTATCCGGAAAGCTTATTGATAAGTTTGGAGCGAAACTTATTTTAGCACTTGGCTTTATTATTTCCATAGTAGGATCAGTATTCCTTGTATTTGTAACAACTTACTATCCTAATATGTTAACAGTTGTAATAGGCTTGGTATTTACGGGACTTGGTATTGGCTTTACTATGGGAACGCCAATTAACTATATGATGATGGCTAATACAGATGAAGCAGAATCTAATTCTGCACTTGCAACAGTTTCTTTAGTGCGTTCTATAGGAACGGCTATTGCCCCTACAATTATGGTAGGTTTCATTGCAGCCGCTGGAGGGAATATTCAAAGCAATGTGATGAACCTTTTACCACAAGAGCTAACAGTACCAGACTTACCTTATGAGAAGGAAATCACAGATACTTTTAATACACTTAAAGAAAATCCTCAAATGGCAGAAAAGTTAAAAGATATTATTATTCCAGATTTAACAGCTATGCAAACGGTTAAAATTGACTTTAATGGAAGCTCAGATTTTGAGATGCCAGAGGACCTAGAGAATCTAATGAAGGATTCAGATGTGACGACTATCGTAGAAAATAGTAAAACACTTTCTAGCCGTATGTTTGACATGATGACGCCTAATGTGATCGCTTCTATCGAAGCAGGAATAGATCAAGGGATCGCAGGTATTAATGCCGGAATACCTGAATTAGAAAAACAAAAGGAAAAATTAAATGAGGGTTACACAGGTCTTAGTCAAGGCATTATGGGAATGGAAGCAGGTATCAAAGAACAAAAAGCAGTACTTACTCAATTACAAAGTATTTTAGAGATGATGAGTAAACAAGGTGCTAATAATACCCTACCTTCAGGCATGAGCTTAGCGGACCTTCTGCCAGTAGCTGTAAAGAAGCAAATGCCAGTAGCAGTCCTTGAGGAGCTAGAAGAAGTTAAATCATTAGAACAACTCAAAGCTAAAGAAGAAGGATTGACAAAAGCTATAGCAAATCTAGAGACAGAATTAGAAAAAAGTAAGAAGGGTCAAGAAGGAATGAAAGCAGGTCTAAGAGGTATTGAGACTGCCGAGGAGCAGATGAATGATATGGTTACGAAGATGAATAGCTTAAAAGCTGCCATTCCAGATAGCTTTGCTAAAGCAAAAGATAATTATTTAAAAGCCATTGATGATAAAAAGGTGGTTTTAGAAGAAAGCTTTCAAATAACTTTAAATGTTGGTTTCCAAAGGGTTTATTTAACATCAGCTATTGCTGCAGCACTTGCTATTGTATTTTTGGCTTTCTATAGTAATAAAAGAACTGATTATAAAACAGAAGTATTAGAAAAGGAAAATGCATCAGTTCAATAAGAAGAATAACAAAGATACCTGTGTTAGGCATGATAACAACAGGTATCTTTTGTTATTTTGAACAAAAAAGTATGAGTTTCTTCTATATAATAGTGAATGGAAATAAGGAGAGATTAAATAACCATTTAGATGGACAGGATGTATGCTTAAGAAAAAGGCCTACCCTTGTGATTTTGACATAGAACCGTTACAATAACAGCATAAGAGACAAATACTGCTTGAAAATGAGAAGGAGAAAAGAAAATGTATTTTGATTCACATGCACATTATGATGATGAAAGCTTTGATGAAGATCGTTACGAATTACTGGAAGGGATGAAAGCTAAGGGGGTTGATTTTATTGTTAATGCAGCCGCAGATATGGCTTCTTGTTTAACAGGTATCGCTTTAGCTAAAAAATATCCTTTTATATATTGCAGCATTGGAGTACATCCACATGATGTAAAAAGCTTAAAAGAAGAAGATTTAGAAGAAATGAGAAAGCTAGCTAGTTATGAGAAGGTTGTAGCTATTGGTGAAATAGGGTTAGATTATTATTATGATAGTTCACCCAGAGAAGTACAAAGAGAATGGTTTAAAAAGCAACTTCTTTTAGCAAAAGAGCTTGATTTTCCAGTAATTATTCATAGTAGAGAAGCTTCGCAGGAGACTTTTGATTTGATTATGGAAAGCGGAGTAAGAGAAGGTGTTATTCACTGTTTTTCAGGAAGTCATGAACTCGCTAAAGAATATGTTAAAAAAGGTTTTTTCATAGGAATAGGTGGTTCTTTAACTTTTAAAAACGCCAAAAAAACAGTTAAGGTAGTGGAGACTATTGGACTCGAAAATATACTCATTGAAACAGATTCACCTTATCTAACACCAGTACCTCATAGAGGAAAGAGAAATGACTCATCTTACTTAAAATATGTAGTAGAGAAAATTGCAGAAATTAAAGGTGTGACCCCAGAAGAAGTGGCTAGCATAAGCTGTCAAAATGCTAAAACATTATTTAGAATTTAGACGAGAAGGCTTGGGAGAAAAGAGAAAAAAAGAAAATAAAAAAACAGCTTTTGGAAAAAGCTGTTTTTTTATTTTATATACAAATACTAAACTTATGCTTTATAAAGGGTAAGAAAATGATATGGAATAAAATAGAAAAAAAGTATATTAAAGAGAAAAAATATCTCGCAAATGAGTAAGAATTTTAATGAAATAAAATAAAAAAAGATGGGTGTCATAAAAATAATGAAAAGGACATATAATAGTTATTAATAAAATATTACATAATTGTTAAAAATGGTTTTTTGAAAAAGAAATTTATAATGCGTAAAACCATTGATAAATCGTGGGTGTAGGTGGAATTTTGGTGTAATTTTCTGATTTTCAAATAAAAACTTGTTACAAAAAGCTTGAAAAACTAAAAAATATATATTACAATCGTATTTGTAGTTGCAATAAACTAAAAATTACATTTATTAACAAATCGTTGTAGTAAAGCCCGATTCACCAGATCAAGTGAGAAAGACCAATTGTTTTGATTAGTAAAGATAAAACTAAACTTTTATCAAGACAATCATTTTAAGGAGGATATCATGAAGAATCGAAGTAGAATCGCTTTATTGATTGTAGCGTTGTTTATGCTATGTGCAGTTAGTATTACAGCCTATCAATCCATGTCAAAGATTATTACTTTAGTCGATGACGGGAAAGTGACTCAATATGAAACAGACGCAAGTAGCGTAAAAGAACTATTAACGCAGTTGAAGGTTACCCTTGGTGACAAAGATACTGTGCAACCTGCATTAGAAACTGAAATTGAAGACAATATGAAAATCACTATAGAAAGATGGAAACCTACAGTAAGCTATACAGAAAATGGAGAAACAGTTGAATTCAAAACTGGACTTACTACAGTAGGGGATATCATTGATGCAAAAGGTTTAATAAATGCTGAGGGCTTAGCAGTTGAACCTAGCTTAGAAACAAAAATTACAGACGGTATGAAAATTACTGTTAAGACAAAAAAAGTTGAAACAGTAAACGAAACAAGACAAATCGGCTTTGAAACAAAAGTTGTTGAAACAGCTGATTTAGCATTTGGTGAAACGAAAGTTAAGCAAGAAGGTAAAAATGGGCTTAAAGAAGTAAGTCTAGAAAGAACTTACTTTGGTGGTGAAGTGGTTGACGAAAAGGTTTTAAATGTCAATGTAACACAAGAACCTACAGAAAAGATTGTACTTAAAGGTGTACAGAATTCTATCAAAGACTCATTTACAGGAAAAAGTTATGCATATACAAAAGTATATGAGATGGAAGCTACAGCGTATACAAATGGTAATGATGGATGGGGTAACCGTACTGCAAGTGGTATGACTACATTCGTAGGCATGGTTGCAGTTGACCCGAAGGTTATTCCACTAGGAACAAAAATCTATGTTGAAGGTTATGGTATTGCCATTGCTGGAGATACAGGTGGAGCTATTAAAGGTAATATTGTTGATTTATTCTTTAACAGTAATAAAGAATGTTACCAATTTGGACGCCAGTATGGTCTTAATGTCTATGTACTAAAAGACCAAGATGTCGATGTAAAAGCAGAGCGTAAAGCTTACTAAATAAAAGAGCAGTTCACTTTAGAAGTGAATTGCTCTTTTATTATTGAATAAGAAAGTTTGCATTCTCAGGATAGGCCTGATAAAAGTAAACAATAAAATAATCATTATTAGAAAAAGATTGGTGAATCTAGGATTTGATACCTCATATCAAATTATGTTACAATCATTGGATACAACTAAAAGTAGGAGATGAAATAATGGACACAATTAAACAGTTTATAAAGTACTATAAACCGTATCGTAAAATGTTTTATTATGATATGGGCTGTGCCCTTACTCTCTCAGGTATAGATTTAACCTTCCCTCTCTTGGTAAGGTTCTTAATGAATGAAGTATACGTCTTAAATGATGGTAGTGAGATTATTAAATTTATCATCATCATAGGAAGTATTCTTCTTGGCATGTATATACTCGCATTTTTCTGCCAATATTATATTACTACCTGGGGACATATTATGGGGGCTAGAATGGAATCAGACATGAGAAAGGAACTTTTCGGTCATTTAGAAAAGCTTTCATTCTCTTATTATGATGAAGTCAATACAGGTAAATTAATGTCTTGTATTACCAATGACCTCTTTGACATATCAGAGCTTGCTCACCATGGACCAGAGGATATTTTTATATCTTGCATAAAGATTGTAGGGACCTTCGCTATTTTAAGTATGATTAATATTAAGATGACGCTTATCCTTATTTTCTTTACAGCTATTATGCTGGCTTTCTCCCTCTATTATAATCGTAAAATGAAAGCAGTTTTCGCAAAGAATAGACAAAAGATTGCAGAGGTCAATGCCATTACACAAGATGCTTTAGGTGGTATTCGTGTGGTTAAATCTTTTGCCAATGAAGCAATAGAGATGGAAAAGTTTGAAGCAGGCAATGAAGCTTTCGTTGAGACTAAGAGTGAAAGCTACCTTATTATGGGTAAATATTTTAGTGGTAATGGCTTCTTTAAAAACATTTTATATTTAGCTACTGTACTAATAGGAGGATTATTTATTACAAGAGGCGAAATGAATTTAGCCGATTTAACGGTTTATATTCTTTATATTAATACCTACTTAAATCCAGTAGAGAAGCTAGTTAACTTCACCGAACAGTTCCAAAAAGGTATGACAGGGTTTGAACGTTTCTTAAGCGTTATACGTACTAATCCAGAAATTGATGATGAACCAGATGCACAACCAATAGGAGAAGTAAAAGGAGATATTACCTTTGAAAATGTTTCTTTTAGTTATGCAGATGAAGAAAAGAATGTGTTAAGTAATATGAACATTCATATTCCAGCTGGTAAAACAGTTGCATTGGTAGGCCCTTCAGGTGGAGGTAAAACCACATTTTGCTCACTGATTCCTCGTTTTTATGAAGTCAGTGAAGGAAAGGTCCTAGTAGATGGTAAAGACATTAAACATATTACACAAAGTTCTTTAAGGGATGCCATAGGTATTGTGCAGCAAGATGTGTATTTATTTGGTGGCAGCATTAAACAAAATATTGCTTATGGAGATCCTAATGCTAGTGATGAGGAAATAACCCAGGCGGCAAAAAAAGCTAATATTCATGATTTTATTATGAGCCTTCCAGAAGGATATGATACTTTCGTAGGTGAACGAGGTGTAAGGTTATCAGGTGGACAAAAGCAACGTATTGCCATTGCTAGGGTATTTCTTAAAAATCCGCCGATACTTATCTTAGATGAAGCAACTTCGGCTTTAGATAATGAAAGTGAACGTTATATACAAAGGTCGTTAGATGAGTTATCTAAAGGAAGAACAACCTTAGTCATTGCCCACCGCTTAAGTACTATTAGGAATGCCGATGAGATTCTCGTTTTAACGAAAGCAGGTATTGCAGAAAAAGGTGCACATGAAGCTTTAATGAGTGAAAATGGTATATATGCTCAGCTTTATAATATGCAGTTTGAAACAGCGTAATAAAATATAGAACAATCATGTTGTTAATTTAATAACATAATTTAAAAATAATAATAATTGTATTTTATGCGGAAAAGTGATAAAATGACTACAAATTGAGTAAGGAATCTTTAGGCAGTTTACAATGAGGTAAAGTCCTTAGTTGTGGAGTGCCTTTTTTACTCTCAAAAATTGTAAAAAAAGAAAGAAGTGTGAAAATATGAGGAGAAAATTAGCAGCATTAATATCAGCAGTAGTTATGGGAACTACTTTACTTACAGGTTGTGGTTCGGGAACTAAAGCAGGAGAAGAAAGTAGTACTTTTAGAGTAGGACTTGAATGTGGTTATGCACCTTTTAACTGGACGCAAATGGATGATAGTAATGGTGGTGTAAAAATTGATGGCAGTGCTGAATATGCAGGTGGGTATGATGTGGAAATCGCAAAGAAAATTGCAGAGGGATTAGGAAAAGAATTAGTTATCGTCAAAACAGAATGGGATGGTCTTGTACCAGCACTTACTTCTGGGAAAATAGATGCCATTATTGCAGGTATGTCACCAACAGCTGAACGTAAAGAAACCATTGATTTCTCTGATAACTATTACAAATCTGATTTAGTTATGGTTATTAAAAAAGGCAGTGCATATGAAAATGCTACATCTATTCAAGATTTTAGTGGTGCTAAGGTTACAGCTCAATTAAATACTTTCCACTATACTGTTATTGATCAAATAAATGGTGTAGAGAAACAATCAGCTATGGATAACTTCCCAGCAATGCGTGTAGCCCTTGAATCAGGTATGATTGATGGTTATGTTTCAGAACGACCAGAAGGTGTAAGTGCGACTAATGCAAATCCAAACTTTGCTATGGTTGAATTTACAGAGGGCTTTGAGACTTCAGATGATGATACAGCTATTGCAGTAGGTATTGCAAAAAATAGTGATTTGACAGCTAAGGTGAATGAAATCTTAAAGGGTATTTCAGAAGAAGAACGTATGACGATTATGGATACAGCTATTGTGAATCAACCAGCTGCTAACTAAGTAGATTTAATTAAATGAAGAGTAATAAAAACGAGACTAATGGTAGCATGCCCTTAGTTTTTGTTTGATAGGATACATAAATAGATGCAGTTAAGAAAAACAGGAGGAAACAAATGAGCTTTGAGTGGATTGTAAAAATTATTTCAACCAACGGCCCTATGTTCTTAAGAGGTGCAGGTTTAACACTGCTGATTTCTATGGTAGGTACTATTTTAGGCTCTATAATAGGATTGTTAATTGGTGTGGTACGTACAGTGCCTATGCCAGAGAGAGGGATTAAACGTATTTTATTAAAGGTAATCAATGCGATTTTGTCAGCTTACATAGCTTTTTTCCGTGGTACACCAATGATTGTTCAAGCAATGGTTATTTACTACGGTTCAGCTTTGGCTTTTGGCATGGATATGAATGTTCTGGGGGCAGCTATTTTTATTGTTTCTATTAATACTGGTGCTTATATGGCAGAAATTGTGCGTGGTGGCATTATTTCTGTTGATAAAGGACAATTTGAAGCAGCACAGGCTATTGGTATGAATCACTTACAAACAATGAGACATGTTGTATTACCACAGGTTATTCGTAATATCCTTCCAGCTACAGGTAATGAATTTGTTATTAACATTAAGGATACTTCAGTGCTTAATGTTATTAGTGTTAATGAATTGTTCTTCCAAACTAAGTCTGTAGCAGGAAATAACTTTAGATATTTTGAGTCTTTCTTTGTGGCGTGTATTTTATACTTCATTATGACTTATACAGTAACTAAAATTCTTCGTTATGTTGAAAAGAAACTGGATGGTCCTGAGAATTATAATATGATAGGTAATCAAATGCAGGTACAAACACCTGAAGAAGCTTTAAAGCATAATAAAGAGATGATATAGGGTAAAGGAGGAGATACATATGGAAAAAGTAATAGAAATTAAACATTTGAATAAATCCTTCGGCGCTCACGAAGTATTAAAGGACATTGATTTCTCTGTTAATAAAGGAGAAGTAGTATGTATTATTGGGTCTTCGGGTTCAGGTAAATCTACTTTACTACGTTGTGTTAACTTACTTGAAAAGCCAAGTGGTGGCGAAATTATTTATAATGGAGAGAACATCTTAGATGATAAGCATGATGTTTACGCCTATCGTACGAAATTAGGTATGGTATTTCAGCAGTTTAATTTATTTAATAATCATGATGTGCTTAGTAACTGTACTGTAGGACAAATGAAGGTGTTAAAACGTAGCAAAGAAGAAGCAGAAAAGATTGCAATGAAGTATTTAAAAATAGTAGGTATGGATCAATATATTCATGCTAAGCCAAAACAGCTTTCTGGTGGACAAAAGCAACGTGTAGCTATTGCTAGGGCACTTTCTATGGAGCCAGATGTGATGCTTTTTGACGAACCAACCTCAGCGCTTGACCCAGAAATGGTTGGAGAAGTACTAAAGGTTATGAAGGAATTAGCAGATAGCGGCTTAACTATGTTAGTAGTTACCCATGAAATGGGCTTTGCCAAAGAAGTATCGGATAGAGTTGTTTTCATGGATAAAGGCGTTATAGCTGAAGAAGGCAGACCAGAAGATATCTTTAATGCACCAAAGGAACAAAGAACCAAAGAATTCCTAAAGAGAGTCCTTGAAGCTTAATAAAATCAAGTAGAATAATGCTAAAAATAAAATGTGCTTTTACACTAAGTAAAAGCACATTTTATTTTTAGACTAACAGCAAAGAAACTTGGAAATGAGAATTTTTATAAAGGAAGGTATTTTGAAGAATAAGACCTCAAAAGAGGTCGTATTTTTATGTAATAAAATAAGAGTATATGTTGGTTACAATAGAATTTACTTTCTGTAAGTTAATTCTTATCTTATAGGATAATCAGTATGACGAACAAAGAAAGAAAAACATAATGATAAAAGGCAGAGAATATGAGACATATTAAGTTATCAAAAATGATAGGTAACCAGGATATTAGATGCTATTCTAGAGGCCACAGATAAGGAGAAGAAAGCAAAGTATTTTGTTTATATGTTTGATATGCCTCTAACTGCTCAAGATAATATTGGTTTAGTTTGGGAGAGGGATACGGCACTACCATTTAAGTATCATGATAGTGTAGAAGATAAGGATAAGACAATTACTTATATGATAGGAAAATCGAATACCATCTTGAGTAAGAACTAACCGAGGTTAAAATACAATACACTTTAAATTATTTAAAATAAATGAATTAAATTAATTTTTTAAAATTAATTTAATTCATTATGATGAATTAAAGCTATGCCGATATACAGGTGACTTGCTGAAAAACTAGACAGTTAGAAGTACTTAAAGGGAGAAAGTATCAGTAAGACATACTGCTAAAAAACATAAAAAATTGGGGCAAAAATTTCTCACTGTCTAGTAAAGAGTTACTATAATGATTACTAAATAAGGAGAAGTTAAGATGGCAAGAAAACTTAAGCAGACAAGTGTAGTAAGTAAATTAACTAAGAGATTATGGTACATAGCAGTACTTAGTTTTAGTGTAGCACTTGTTGCTATGTATCTAGTAGGGGTTACACGTATAGAAAATCTTACAATCAAGAGCACTATTAAGATGGTAGAAGATAATGCTAGGTTATTAGAAGGAAGATTAGATAAATACTTGATGTTAGTGGATACTATTTCAGTAGATGAACGCTTATGTGATCCAGAGATTGGATTTGATGAAAAAGAAAATGTACTTAGAGGTTATGTAGATTTATATGGAGAGAAATATGGAGTCAAATCTATTGGATATATTGATTTGGGGGGACAATTAACTTCAACCGATGGATTTGAGAATAATATATCTGATAAAGATTATTTTAAGGATTTAATGCAAGATAAGAAGTATATAAGCAGTCCGAGTTATAATATAAAAACTGGACAACAAATTATATTTATGGGAGCATCGCTCAAACAAGGTACGCAGGTCGTAGGAGCTATTACATGTACCTTTGATGGTAAATTCCTCTCGGATATGATTCAGGATTTAGAATATCTACAGGAAGGTAAATCTTATGTGCTTAATAAACAAGGCACAGTAATTGCCTCTAATAATTCATCAGAGGTAGCCGAGAGATACAATGTTATCAAGGAATTAGAACAAGACCCTACACTTACTCACTTAGAAGATATTGCTAAGGTCCATCAAAAAATGATTGAAGGTGGAGAGGGGGCTGAAGTGATTAATGATGGTATGGATAAATATATCGTCTATCATAATGTACCTCATTCCCAGGGGTGGAGCCTTGCTTTTGAGGTGAAAAGAAAAGATATCATTAGTGAGGTCATTGAAATAGCAACAGTTAATACTTTATCATGTAGTATAGCAATGATCTTATTATGTATAGGGATGGTTATAACTGCAAAGCCATTAGGAAAAAGACTGAATTATCTTAAAGGCGAAATTGATAAAATGGCTCAAGGTGATTTCACTATTAAACTTAATACAGAGGATGAAAAGACTAGGGATGAAATAACTCTTATGGCAGAGGCACTACAAAAGAGTATAGATGCCACAAGAAAGACACTAACTGCAGTTGAACATAATGCAACCGTATTAATGGGACAAGCGAAAGGCTTAGAAGGAGTATCACATGAAATCTATGAGGGTGCTAATAATATTGCAGCCTCTATGACAAATACCGCCACAGAAAATACAAATCAATCTATAGAAATCACAAATATGAATCAGCAGATGGATGAATTTGTTGCTAACTTAGATGAGATGGAAAACAACATCGAAGAGGTTATATATGTTACTTTAGAAGCAGAAAACGAGATTAAAGGGAGTCAGGAGCAAGTAAGAGATTTAGTTACTTCAGTAGATACCTTCAATCAATCCTTTAACCAGTTTGGAAATATGATTGAAAACATGAACAAGAAAATTTTTTCTATTAATGGGATTACTGCAGCCATTACACAAATTTCAGAACAGACGAATTTATTAGCCCTTAATGCAGCTATTGAGGCAGCTAGAGCTGGGGAAGCAGGAAGAGGCTTTAGCGTGGTAGCAGAAGAGATTAGAAAATTAGCTGAACAAAGTCAAGAGTCAGTGCGTGAAATTAGTAGGATTATTGAGGCAGTTTTAAATGAAGGGGAACATTTAACAAATTCTAGTGATGAAATCAATGTGAAGATGCAAGTGCAAAAAGAAAATATTGATAGAGCGGTAGTGACTTTTGAACATATGGCAGACGCAATGAAAAGTATCCTACCCAAAACAGAGGCTATGGCAGCTGTTTCAGTTGCTAATAAACGTCAAAAGGATAGCATTAAAGCAAGTATAGAAAAAGTGGCCCATGCCTCTCAAGAATTAGCGGCAGCCTCACAGGAAGTAGCTGCTACAGCAGAAGAATTTAATCAATCTAGTGAAAGTATTCGAGATGTTGCCAAAGCCGTTAATCAATTGACTGTGGAATTAACAGAACAAATGGAACAGTTTAAAGTAAAATAATAGAGTATGAGTGATATATAATACAAATAGATAAGTACTAGATAACTAGAAGATAGAGGTTATCTAGTGCTTTTTTATATTCTATTAATTTGATATGATTTTAAATAGAAGCATTGGATAGTTTTTCACTGGTATAAAGCATAACATTAAGACGATGTTTTTGATTTTTATTAAAAATAATAACCAAGTATAAGTTGGGGAAAATACAGAATATTACAAATGAATTAAGTTTCAGTTAATCATATGGTGTTGCTATAGAAGGATGAGTATAATGAAAACATAAAAAACGTCTATATAAAAGAAAAGGTGGAGCTATGAAGGGGATTAATAAAAAAGGAATAGTAAAAAGTTTTAGCGGGATAGTAGCAAGTCTACTATTATTAGGTACACCACAGATGAATGAGCTTATGGCAGCAAGCAAGATAAGTGTTAGCTATAATAATCAGGAGTTAATGCTAAGTAATGAACCGAAGGTGATTAATCAAAGCGTCATGCTCCCACTACGAGACCTATCAGAGCAATTAGGGTATAAGGTGAACTGGGAGCAAGCAACAGGTAAGATTGAGATTGTAGATGGAGTTTATAAGGTTGTATTGCAGGTGGGGAGTAAAGTAGCAGAGGTTAATGGCAAAGTAGTAACCATAGATGTAGCGCCTCAAACGATCAATGGTGTGACTTATATACCACTTCGCTTTGTGAGTGAGGCTCTGGAAATGGGTGTTCAGTGGAGTAAAGAAAACAAGGTGGCATTAGAAGGAAAATATACAGTTGATGAGGCGAACAAAAAGTTAATGGTAAGGACTGCCAGTGGGAAAAAGGTAGTGGGAGATATTAATACTTATGATGAGGACGTAGTAGATGGGAAGAATGTAACTTTAAGAAGAACTAACGCAGGGAGTGAAATGGTTTGTGTGACCTATGCTATTCAGGGCGCACTCACTCAGATAGCTCGTACGACTTTTTATATGAAAGATGGTAAGGTAATTGACAAGCTAGTAGAAAAGCCAAGTATTCAAGCTGAAGCTGGCATACTCTACAAAAATAATGAAGTTGCTATTAGTACAGGAACTGAATTTAAAATATATGATGATTTAACAGGGACTTTAGTTAAAACTTATAACCTAAAAGAAAAATTAGGTGGAGAAGGTTTTGTTCCAATTAGCTATAGTAATAACTATATAGTAGGTAGATATCAAAATACCATTCATGTTATTGATTTAGTAAATGGTAAGATTACTAGGATATTGGATTTTATTCCTGAAGGAACAGAAAAAGAAAAAGAAGCCAAATATTATGTCTATACGTTTGATATGCCATTAACGTCTCAAGATAATATTAATTTGGTGTGGGAGACTGAAGAAGCACTCGTGTTTAAATATCATGATGCCGTAGAAGATAAAGATAAGACTATTACTTACCTTATTGGAAAGTAATTAGTATAGTTGAAAAAGGTAAGGCAGATGAGTTTGTTAATTTGTTAAAAGAAGAAGGAATGAGAAGCTTTAAAGAAGGGGATTGAAACATAGATAGTTAAAAAAGGGCTACTGAGAAACAACTTTTAATACAAGAGATAGATGCTGGTAAATCCGAAGATTTATAGCACTTGTATTTATTAGAAGTTTCTTGGTAGTCCTTTTTGTGTATTAAGAATCGTCATTTTTTATTGGGTTCAATTTAACTACGCTGCATATCTTTGTAACCGATAACAACTGTCCATACATAGGCACAAGTTTTTGGAATCATCAGCATACCCACCATAGGGATAGCATCTGCCAATAATACGACTGGAATATAAAAGCCAAAGCTAAGAACAATCGTGAGCCACATCCATTTGAAGGAAGTATCATGATTTTCTTTAGTGCTCTTATAAAATAACACAATAATAAGTAAGCCGAGTAGTGCGAATGGTATGTTTCTGTAAATTCCCCATGAGATAGATGATACATCATTTAGCCACTGGTTTTGAGGAAATAGACAAAGGACAATACGTAAAGCGGATAATACATATACTACAGCGGTGACGCCCTTTTGTCCTTTGACATGATATCGTAGTCTCCACACATAATATAAAATGATATAAAAGATTGTCATGGTAATGGAGGTAATAAACTTCCCTATACCTAGTGCGGTGGTGAAATTTTCGAGGCCAGTTGTACATAAGGCTAGGGCACGAGGGATAAGGTGGAAGGAATCACCTACGCCTAAAACGATTGCCATAATCCCGAAAAGCTTATACTGGTTATTTCCTTTGCTTTTTAGAATCATTAAGATACCTATTGTTATGACTGATATCAAGTAGACGGTGTCAAATATGGTTTCAACTATAGCTTGCATCATTTTTCATCCTTTCTTTGTGGATTAATCTATGTTTTAAATGTGAACAATGTTCATTTTATGGATTTATTATTGGTTTGTCAATAATTGTTTTTTATTTTAAAAGTTGATTTAGCTACATAAATCTCGATTTTATTTGATTTTAAAAGGAAATTTGACAAAGAAATTATTTTGAATTAAAATGAACATAGTTCAAACGAGGAGGAGATAACTTGAATATAGTTATAACATCTGCAGAATTATTATTGAATGCAAGCAAAAAGATTGCTGCTGAAAAGGGAATTAAGGCTATTAATATAAGAAACGTGGCAGAAGAGGCAAATGTTTCCGTAGGTTCTGTTTATAATTACTTTAAAAATAAAGAGGCTTTAATAAGCGAAACCATTGCTGCTATATGGTGTGATATATTTCATAATGCTGAGGGATATAAAGAACTAGATTCTTTCCATGACTGTCTTATATGGCTAATAAGTATGATTGACAAGTGTTGTAGTGAGTATCCAGACATACTGACTGCACATCCACATAGTATTCATCAGAAAGAAGAGCTAGAAAAAGGCCGTATGATGATGGAGAAATATCTTACACATATTCATTACCATTTAAAAAAAGTTCTTGAAAATGATAAAAAGATTAAGGAAGGGATTTTTGATGATTCCTTCACTAGAGATGAATTCATTAACTTTACCTTTTCAAATATTGTTCTCAGTGCAAAAGGTAACCAAAAAAATTATTCTACTCTGATAAAACTAATTGATAAATTACTATATTGATAAGTATCCTTTAAGGGGGGATTAAGATGGTTAAAAAATTTAATTTATTATTTCTAGCAGGGCTAGTATGGAGCATTGCAGGATATAATGTGCTACATATTGGATGTCAGGCTTATGTAGGCCATATTTCTGCTTTTTTAATTGCATTATCTATTTTAGTTTTTGCATTTTTTCAATTCATAGTTTTTGGGCCTCTTGTTAAAAAGCATACTAAGAGAATTACATCTTATGAAATGGAAAAGCAGTGGTTTTGGCATTTTTTTGATAAGAAGTCTTTTATAATCATGGCAGTGATGATGTCTGGTGGCATTATAATTCGTATGGAGCATTTATGGCCAGATTGGTTGATTGCATTTTTCTATGTGGGACTTGGATTTGCTTTATTGTTGGCTGGCCTTACCTTTTTTGAAAAATTTATAAAGTTTAAGCTTGCAAAATAAAAAGAGTGCGGAAAACTATAGTATACTTAATTTGAAAAGATAAAAGAATAACAAGATATAAGGAGGTGGAGATCGTGCCATTATTAAAAATAGGTGATACAGTAGCGTTAGTAGGTTGTTCTAATGGACTTAGTACAGGGATGCAAGAGACAATAGCAGCTCTCAAAGAAGTGTTAGAAGGCTGGGGGCTAGAAGTATTAAGTAGCCCATATATTTATGCCCAAAAGGATGTTTTTGCGGCAAGTGGAAAAGATAGAGCAGCGGCATTAATGAACTTTTATCAAAACGAAAGTGTAAAAGCTATCTTTGACATTTCAGGAGGGGATATTGCCAATCAGGTATTACCTTTCTTAGATTTTGAGAGGATAAAAAAGGCCAATAAGCCATACTTTGGTTATAGTGATTTAACGACGGTCATTGATAGTATTTATGCTAAAACGGGAATAAGCTCTTATTTATACCAAGTCAGATTCCTTATAGGAGATGATGCAAAGGTTCAGCAAGAAGCCTTTTATAAAAGCTTATTTGAAGAACAAGAGGATTTATTTCAATTTGATTATCACTTTATAAAAGGTGAAAAATTAGAGGGTATCATCATAGGTGGTAATATTAGATGCTTACTCAAATTAGCAGGTACGCCTTATTTCCCTGATTTTAAGGATAAGGTCCTCTTCTTAGAAGGTATGAGCGGTAAGCCAGCTCAAATGGCTACCTTTTTGAATCAATATAAGCAAATGGGTGTATTAGATGAAGTCAAAGGGATTTTACTAGGCAGTTTCTTAGAAATGGAAGAAAAAGCTTTAAGCCCAACCATAGAAGAACTGTTACTAGAATTAATAGGGGATAGAGATATCCCTATTGCTAAAACAATGCAAATAGGACATGGCAAAGACAGTAAATGCCTTCGTATAGGTGAAAGGATTTCTTTGTAAAGGACTTATAGTTTTGTTGTTAACCTCCTCTTATTAATTAAGAGGAGGTGTTTTTTTTATCTACAAATAGAGTGTTTTATGTCCATAGTGCACTTATAACTAAGAACTATGAGTATTGGCATTAGTACAATAGTGATGAAATTGACAAGTTTTATTGTAAGTATATGGATATATTGACTAAATGATAAAAGCAAAATATGCAATGTTATTTCAATTAATACTAAAAAAATGCATAGCACTAGAAATATTTACTGTTTATAATTAGCTTAACATAAATAATTAACAGAGGAGGAAATAGTGTGGTAAAAACAGGGGTTTTGAAAAACAGAACACACAAAAAAAAGGACTATCTCCACAAATGGGCATTAGCCTTTTGCTTACCTAATATATTATTTTTTATTGTGTTTTTTGTGGCGCCCGCAATTGTAGGAATCTGGTATTCTTTAACTAATTTCAATGGGTTAAAACAAATGGATTTTATAGGATTAGAAAACTATATTAAATTATTTAAGGATGTAGAATTTTATAAAATCCTATGGAATACAGTGAAGTTTACAGTAGTATCAGTACCAATTGGCTATATAGCTTCGTTGGGATTAGGGCTACTACTTTCATCAGAGAAAATAAAAGGTATTTCTATACTAAGGATTTTAATTTATTGGCCTACATTGCTTTCTACCATTATGGTAGGTCTTACATGGAAATGGATATTTGGAGAGAGCTTTGGACTATTCAACTATGTTTTAGGAAGACTTGGAATGGATCCAATTGGTTGGGCAACTAATCCAACTGCTGCATTTATTACAACCATTATAGCCAGTGTATGGGCAGGATGTGGAACGAATATGCTGATTTTCATAGGAGCACTTAAACAGATTCCTGGAGAACTCAAAGAAGCAGCAGTTATTGATGGGGCAAATAGTTGGAATGTATTTAAAAGTATTACACTTCCAAGTATAAAACCAGTTTCTTTTATGGTCATTATTTTATCTATTATTACATCCTTCAAGGCATTTGCAATGGTACAGACGTTAACAAATGGTGGACCTGGTACATCAACCACCTATATGATTCAGTACATTTATAACACAGGATTTGACAAGATGAAGGTTGGTTATTCTAGTGCGGCATCTATGGTATTATTCTTTATTTTAATGGTATTGTCCATAGTACAGACTAGAATGAATAATAATAATGATTAAAGGAGAGTCAGAAAATGAAAAAAGCTAGAAAAATTTTTACATACATCTTTTCAATTGCTTTTGCGGCTATTTGGATTTTTCCTGTGCTCTGGCTGCTCATAAGTTCTTTTAAAGACGGCAGTGAACTATTTAGATATCCATTAACATTTTTACCGGAATCCCCCACATGGGAAAACTATAAAGTGGCACTTGAGCAATTCGATTTCATACGATACACAGCAAATACTGCATTTGTAACAATAATAGCTACTGTTAGTACCATTTTAATGAGCTGTATGTGCGGTTATGGACTGGCAAAGTACAAATATAAATGGATTAATATTTTGTTCTTTGCACTATTAGCTACCACCATGCTTCCAACAGAAGTTATTATGCGTCCAAGCTTCACTATTTTATATAAATTGGGACTTTATGATTCACTATGGGGATGTATTATTCCAACAGTAGGAACCATGACGGGAGTCTTTATGATGAGGCAGTTCTTCATTACAGTACCAAATGAGTTAATGGAATCTGCTAGAATCGACGGAGCAAATGAAGGAGTGATTTTTGCAAAGATTATGCTTCCTATTTGTAAATCACAGATTGCTGTATTAGCAATCCTAAGCTTTAGATGGAGATGGAATGATTATATTTGGCCACTACTTTCACTTAGAAGTCCAGAGAAGTATACATTGCAGTTAGCGTTAAGAACACTATCAGGTGCAGAAGCTGTTAACTGGACAGTATTACTTGCAGCATCAGTTCTTTCTATGATTCCAGTACTTATTGTATTTATTATATTTAATAAACAAATTATGAGTTCTAATATGTCTTCTGGAGTAAAAGGTTAAATAAAAATTGGAGGAGTGATAATATGAAGAAAAAGTTTGCAGTATTAACATTAGGCCTGGCTATGGGATTATCAACTATATTAACAGGATGCTCTGAGAAATCAGAGGGAGTAGTAGAACTAGAATTATTATTAAGTGATGATACATTAGAAGGTGGAGCCATGGCCCATATGGTTGAAAAATTCAATGAGGAATATAAAGATAAAGGAATAAAAGTAAAACTTAATGAAGTTGCATACGCAGATATTAAAACTCAACTTCAAAATAGAGCTGCTGTAAATGAGTTGCCATCATTAGTTAAGACAACCGAGCTGGTTCAATTTGCAGATTACATTCATCCATTAGAAGATTCTTCATTGAAAGCAGAAGATTTTCTTTTAGATGGTACTATTGATGGAAGATTCTATGCACCTACAATTAATACGACTGCAGTTGGTATGATTATTAACAAAACTGCCTTTGATAATGCAGGTGTTGCTTATCCACTTACAGAAGAAAAAAGATGGACATGGACTGAATTTGAAGAAGCTGTAAAAGAAGTACAAGAGAAGAATACTAACATTCAAACAGGATTTGTAATGGATCACTCTCAGCAAAGAATTAACAACTTCTTATATCAATTTGGAATGGAACTTTTTGATGCAAACGATTACAACAAACTAACATTTAGAAGTGATGCAACCAAACAAGGCTTAGACTACTTACTTAATATGTATAAAGCAGGTGGCATTTCTAAAGCATCTGTAGGTGTAGGAACAGAAAATGCACAAGATGTATTCAAAACAGGTACTGTTGCAGCTCACTATGCAGGAAGCTGGGTAATGAGTGATTATGCTCAAAATATTAAAGACTTTGAATGGGCTCCAGTACTTATGCCATATGAAACAGATAAGGCTACTAGCCTTGGTGGAAACTATTTTTATGCTATGGAAGGTACAGGTCATGAAGCAGAAGCAGTTGAGTTCCTTGAATGGTTCTTCGAAGATGAGAATTATGCAGAATATTGCAGCTTAGGTAACTACTTACCAGGTAAAAAAGGTATTGAGCCTAAATATTCAGTAGAAGGTTTAGATGTGTTTAACACAGAAATTAATGAATCTAATAGTCAATCAAGCTATGACAAAATGGTAACAACTCAATACCATGCTAATGAAACTTATGGTAATGCTGTAAGAGATGCATTAGATAAAGCTATTGCAGGAGAAATGGATAGCGAAGGTATTATGGATTACGTAATAAAGACACAGCTAGAAACTTTAACAGGTGTGTATGAATAGGACTATTATTTTAGCAGATTAGAAGTAAGGCCGTCATACGAAAAGAATTAGTTCGGTGACGGCTTTTTATGACTCAATATATATTAAGGGGAAAGGAATAGAAATATAATGTCGAATACTATGGAGAAACAAAACATTCTTAGAACAATAGACCTCTATGTGAATAGTTTTGAAAAAGTGTTATACGAGGTAGATGATATTTTTCTGAAAGGAATGGAGAATCATAATCTCGTAGGAGATGATATTGAAAAGTACAAATTTTGGGAATGGACACAGGGTGTTGGATTATTTGGATTTTGGAAGCTGTATCAACATACCCAGGATAAGCGATATTTGAAAACCCTTAATGAATACTATGATAGACAATTAAAAATTGGCTTGCCTTCAAAGAATGTCAATACCACAGCACCACTCCTAGCAATGTCCTTTTTAGCTGAGTATGAAAAGCGTGAAGACTATATGGAAATATGTAAAGAGTGGGCAGAATGGATGATAACATCTTTTCCACGTACCAAAGAAGGGGGATTTCAGCATTTAACCTCGGATACTTTAAATGAACAAGAACTATGGGATGATACACTATTTATGGCAGTCCTATTTCTAGCTAATATGGGAAGAATTCTAGATAAGAGTGAATATAAAGAAGAAGCTAAATATCAATTTTTACTTCATATAAAATATTTAACGGATCGAAAAACGGGATTATGGTTCCATGGATTCACCTTTAATGGCAATCATAATTTTGCAGAGGCATTATGGGGCAGAGGAAACTGCTGGATTACAGCGGCTATTCCAGAGTTCATTGAAATGGTAGAGTGCGAAGAAAGTGTAAAACGCTTTTTAACTGAATCATTAAAAAGCCAAGTAGATGCCTTGGTTAAGTATCAGTCAGCAGATGGTATGTGGCATACATTAGTGGACGATAAAGAGTCTTATTTAGAAGCTAGTGCAACCTGCGGATTTGCCTACGGTATATTAAAAGGGGTTCATTTAGGATTATTAGGACAGGAATATGTAGAGTATGCCAAAAAAGCTGTTGCACCTATTCTAGATTATACAGATGAAGAAGGTATTTTACATCAAGTATCATATGGTACACCAATGGGGAGAGAAGATAAGGATTTTTATAAAAACATTGAATTAAGACCAATGCCATATGGACAGGCACTAGCAATCCTATTTATGTTAGAGATATTAAAGGAGGAAAAATAGATGCAATATAATGTATTAGAATATGGAGCAATAGGCGATGGCATCACAAAGGATACACTAGCTATACAAACAGCAATTGATGAATGTACAAAAGCTGGAGGCGGCAGAGTAGTATTACCAGCTGGAGGGGTTTATAAAGCTGGATCTATTATATTAAAATCTAATGTTGAATTTCATGTGGAAAGTGGAGCTGTTTTAATGGCCAGTGATGATTTAAATGATTATCAAGCTTTGGATCCTTTTGAAGGAGTGGAAGTAAAGAAAGAAAGTAATGTACCCTCTTATATTAATTGTGAGTATGATGGTCGTCCACGCCACTACTTTATTTATGCACAAGGCGGAGAAAATATAAGAATTACAGGATTCGGAAGTATAGATGGAAGTGAAGAAATATATCATGGACATGAGGGTCAGTATCACATAGAAGGAACATACTATCCACGTATACCAATGATTTTAATTGAAGAAGTTAAGCATTTAACGGTAAAGGACATTACACTTACTAAATGTGGCTTCTGGACTTTACATATGGCAGGTTGCTATGATGTTTTAATCGAAGGCATTCGTATTTTAAATAGCTTAAAGATGGCTAATAGCGATGGCATTGACCCAGACCACTGTGAGAATGTAAGAATTATCAATTGCCATATTGAATGTGCAGATGATTGTATTGTCTTAAAAAATACTAAAGGGTATGAAAAATATGGACCATGCAAAAATATTATCATCTCAGGCTGTACTTTGATTTCAACAAGTGCTGCCATTAAGTTTGGTACAGAAAGTGAGAGCAATTTTGAGAATATCATTATTGAAAACTGTTGTATTAGCCGTAGCAATAGAGGAATCTCTTTACAACTAAGAGACAAAGGCAATATTGAAAATGTTCAAATCTCTAATGTGACCATTGAGACCAGAAGATTTTCAGAGCAATGGTGGGGAAGAGCAGAACCTATTTATATTACTGCTATCAATAGAAAAGATGGTGTTACAGCAGGGCAGATTCGTAATGTGAGAATAAGCAATGTGAATTGTAAGAGTGAAAATGGTATATTTATTTCAGGTAGCGAAGGACATATTATCAAAGATCTGGTTTTAGAAAATATTAATGTAACTCTTGAAAAAACATCTAAATGGCCTTCTGATAGTTATGATATTAGACCATGTCAAGGTGAAGGCATTATACCATCTAAGCTTTATGGTATGTATATAGATAAGGTTGATGGTATAAAGCTTTCTAATGTAAAAGTAAATTGTAAGGAAAATATGAAAGAATTCGTGGCAGGAGAAAAGCATATTCTTCAAGTAGAGAATATGGAAACTATGTAACATGAAAGAGACCCATAAATCACGAATTTTATATGTTACCCTAGCCATTTTAATGGTTGCATTAGGTGCCAGTGATGCACTAAGAGGTATATTTGCTCCAGTTTTTCAGTCTCATTTTGGATTAAATGCTTTTCAGATTTCTATGATTATGACAGTGAGCTATGCAGGTAATTTACTTTTTCTTCTGATAGGGACAAAGTTAGCTGATCGTTATCAGAAGAAAAAGGTGTTTTTAGGTGTATTACTTTTATGGATTTTAGCAGTCGGTCTTTATTTAGTGACAGATAGTTATTGGATGCTTCTCATAGGTGTATTTATAACGATGGGAGCATCCACCTTACTAAATACCATGATTAATCTTTTAACGCCGCTATTATTCTTGTCACCAGTTATGATTGTAAATACTTTGTTTTTTGCTCAGGGTATGGGAACCAGTGCAAGCCAAGGTATACTCGGACGTTTTGCTTCTGATTTTAATTGGTGGAAGTTAACTAATGGAGTGTTACTCATACTAGGAATTATTGCTTTTTTACTCTTTTACAAAGTGGAGATTCCAGAAAAAACAGAAAGAGTTGATAAAAAAGGTAGCTCTATAAGAGAAGTAGTGAGTAATCCAGCATTTATCTATTTGTTCTTGATATTTGGCTGCTACTTTGTTGCAGAACATGGCATTATGAACTGGTTTGTTATATATAGTAAAGAACAACTTGGGTTAGTTGAAGGACAAGCTTCCTTATATTTATCTTTGTTTTTCGGTGGCATAACAATAGGACGGTTTATTTTTGCACCAGTTGTTCAAAAACTAGGGACCATAAAAAGTATTAAGTATTTTGGCGTAGTAGGGGTTATTTTCTACATAGGGGCAGTTGCTTTTGGAATCAAAGGAACACTTTTCTTATTAGGATTATCTGGTTTGTTTTTGTCTGTTATTTATCCTACCTTGGTACTTTCTGTACAGGGATTTTATCCAGAGGATTGTGTGGCTTCAGCAACTGGAACCATTATAAGCCTAGCCACTCTGTTTGATATTGTATTTAATGTAGTTTTTGGAAAAACTATCGATTTATTTGGATATCGTATTGGATTTATGATATTACCTATTAGTTTACTTTGTTTCTTTGGAATCTTTTTGATTTTTATTAAGAAAGTAAAGATGAAACGTTATATTTAGGAGGAAATGATGTTAGCTCATTATTGGAAGATACTAAAGGATACTGAAAAAAGGGTAGAACATAGTTTAAGATCACAAGTGTTAGCAGAAGGTCCTACACAAGGGGGCTTTGTAGATAAAAAAGGATTGATACATGGGAAACACGCCATTTATTGTGCTACGACAGCCATTGCGGCCTATTGTAATAGTGATTCTGTTTATTATAAAGAGCACCGTGTTTATCAGATGATTAATCTAGCATTAGATTATGTCATTAGGGTTCAACATGATAATGGGCTTTTTGATTTAATTAGTTGTAATTTCTTCTCTGCACCAGATACAGCATTTTGTATTAAAAGATTTCTACCCTGCTTAAAGTACTTAGAAAAACAGAGAGAAACACAAGAAGAAGAGCATATTTACCAAACTATAAAAGGTATTGTAAGAAAAGGTGCTGAAGGCTTAAAAATAGGTGGTTTTCATACACCTAATCATCGCTGGGCTATTGCTTCTAATTTAATGGAGTGTGGCAAATATTTTGATGATGAAGAAATGATTTTATGCGCCAATCAGTATCTTAATGAAGGTATTGACTGTAATGAAGATGGAGAGTTCGCTGAAAAGTCATCTGGTAATTACAATAGGATTAATAATGATGCCATGATAACGTTAGGCGATATAACAGGTGAAGAAAGATTTTATGAGTATGCTGTCAAAAATCTAGAAATGATGCTTACTTACATAGAGCCTAATGGCAGCATTTTTACTGCCAATTCTACAAGGCAGGATAATGGTACATTGGTTTTCCCAAAGGATTACTATATGGAATATTTGGATATGGGATATCGAAGAAATATACCAGAGTATCTAGATATGGCAAACTATATTTTTAAAATCATTGAAGAAAAGGGTATTACTGCACCAGATCATCTGATTCATATGATGAATCGCCCAGAACTAAAGATGCTAGAGCATGAAGGCATACGTAATGTATTAGATTTTTCTAGACTCTATCAAGAGTCAGGGATACTTAGAGTACGCCATGGAGAATATAGCTATACATTAATGGCTCAAAAGTCAGGCTTCCTGCACTTTAGTAATCAGACAATACATATGGAAATGAAGCTTGGTGGCAGCTTTTTCGAACATAGAGGCTTTATTCCAGAAGTACTAGAAAAAACAGATACAGGACATTGTTTAGAACAAGTCATGAAAGGCTGGTACTATTTACCCTTTAAAGAAAAGCCAGCTACTAGTGATTGGTGGAAGATGGACAATGAGAGACGTGAAACATTTGAAGGACCACAAATGAAACTTAAAGTTCAGGTGGAAGAAGAGCAAGACGGTATAAATGTTCATATACAAGCTTCTGGGGTTGAAGGAGCACCCTTCCGTGTAGAAATAGCAGTATCAGGAGCAGACCTGCTTTGGAATGAGCAATTTACTGTACAAGCAGCACCAGGTAATAGCATGATATTAAAACAGGGAAATGTAGTATTTTCTAATAGCAGTGATAGTTTAGAAATAGGACCAGGTTTTGGAACACATCTATTTACCAATGGAAAATTTGGAAGCGAAGAGCAATCAAAATATGCTTTTACCCTCTATTTAACGGAGTATACGGAATTTGATAAGGTTATTAAAATTAGAAGCGGAAAGAAAGTGGTATAGTTAAAAAAGCAGACCTTAACGGTCTGCTTTTTTAGGACTCTGGTTTCCAAGATATACCGGTTTTTCGAAACTCTGAAGGAGAAACCTGGCACTCACGTCGGAAAATACGATTAAACTGAGAAAAGCTTTGAAATCCGCATCTTTGAGCTATTTCAGTGATAGAGAAATCAGTGTTTTGAAGCAGATATTTGGCATTTTGAATTCTACTAATTTGTATATAGTGTGTTAAGGTAAAGTTAGTTACTTCTTTAAATTGGTGGGATAAGTAACATGGACTTAAGAAAAATTGTTTGGCCAAAGATGCTAGTGATAAGTCCTCATGATAATGATTATGGATGTAGAAGGCAATATCATAAATTTTCATGTCTTTTGGTGAACAGGTATTATGAGGAATATAAATATTCTCATCTCTAGCATGGACTAGATCATAAAGAAAGTTTATAAATTTCATATGTATAATCATTTGGCTTGTAGGGTCAGCTTCATAGGAAGTACTTTTGGTCAATGTAAATATATCATCAATAGGGGCAAATAGCCTTTTTCTGGTATGAGGTTCAAATCTAAAAATAGGTACTTCTTCCTCAAAAATATTAAGAAGCGGTTTATAATATTCAAGCTCATTAAACGTATCATCAGGGAGTATAAAATTAACAATTAAGCGTTTGCTAGGCTCCCCTTCTGGATAAATAGACTTGTGAAGAACAGAAGGTGGTAAAAGAACTAGGTCTCCAGCAACAATATCATAAGGAATACCTTTAATTAAATGCTGAGCTTGAGGGCTAAGAAGAATCATGATTTCATAGAAAGCATGATAGTGCTGAAATTCCATATTAATATCAAATGAACGTTCACCATAATCAAAATAGTAGTGGCATTGAAGCATATCGTTCATCGTAATGAAGTGATCACGTTCATAGTGTAATAAATAGTTTTTTGCCATTGAGAGACTCCTTATGTAGAGAATGAAGAGGTTGTTATAAAAATAAAGCTTGATATTTTTTAATTACATAACTGATAGAGATAATTTTAATTATAGTTTAACCTAGAATATATCATAGAGCAACAATAAGAAAAGTATATAGGTGGCTAAAAGCCTATTAAACTAATAGATGAAGGAGATGAATAGAATGATATTTGGAGCATTAGAGGCAGGCGGTACTAAGATGGTGTGTGCCATAGGAAATGAAGAGGGGAAAATTATTGAGAGAATTTCTATTCCTACGACAACACCAGGGGAAATCATGCCAAAATTGATTGAGTTTTTTAAAGGAAAAGAGCTTAGTGCTTTAGGGATTGGATGCTTTGGACCAATAGATGTCAATCATAGTTCAAAAACATATGGGTATATCACAAGTACACCAAAGCTTGCATGGAGAAACTTTGATATTGTAGGCGTATTTAAGGAGGCACTTAATATACCTGTTGGTTTCGACACCGATGTGAATGGTTCTTTATTAGGTGAAGCTACATGGGGATGTGCAAAAGGATTAACAGATGCACTGTATTTAACAGTAGGAACTGGTGTGGGTGCTGGTATTATGATAAATGGAAAGCTTTTACATGGTATGCTACACCCAGAGGCAGGTCATATCCCTGTAAAGCCAGAAATAAATGATGTTTATACTGGAAAGTGCCCTTATCATGGAACCTGCTTAGAGGGAGTGGCCTCAGGTCCAGCTATTGAAGAAAGATGGGGAAAAAAAGCTTATGAGCTTACTGAGCGTGCAGAAGTCTGGGAACTCGAGAGTAGCTACTTAGCACAAGCTTTAACTAGCTATATGATGATCTTAAGTCCACAGAAGATTATTTTAGGTGGAGGCGTTATGAATCAGAAACAACTGTTCCCACTTATTAGGCATAAGGTGAAGGCTTTAGTTAATGATTATATTCAAACAAAAGAATTTGAAAAAATGGATGAATACATTGTACCTGCATCATTAAATGATGATCAGGGAATCAAAGGCTGCATTAAATTAGCGATGAATGCATTAGATGAATTAAATCTATAGATACTAAAAGCTTAATAGAAAAATTAATGGCTTAGCAAGATGAAAATAGTGCTAAGCTTTTTTTACTTTGATTATGTCATAATATTGACAATTTGAGTTAAAGATAGAATTAAGAAAAATTATATCTTGAAAGTTTTAGAAGAGGCAATTACTTTAATACTAAAGAAAAATATGCTATGATAAGGCAATGAACAATTTTAAGGAGCGACTAACACTATGCAAAAGATAGCAACAGTGGAAGGCACCAAGGCAGTTATTAGTAAATACCCTTTTGCTTTTCAAAAGAAATTCGGACAAAACTTTTTAATAGACCCACATGTACTTGATAAAATTATTAGAGCCGCAGATATTACAGAGGAAGATTGCGTCATTGAGATTGGCCCAGGTATTGGTTGTGTGACACAGGCCTTACTTGAGCATGCAGGGAAAGTTATTTCCATTGAAATTGATGATCAGCTCATTCCTATTTTAACGGAGCAATTTGGAGCAGAGCCTCACTTTAAACTGATTCATAAAGATGTGCTGAAGGTAGACTTAGCCAAACTCATAGCAGAAGAGTCACCTCATAAAAGAGTTAAAGTAGTAGCAAATTTACCATACTACATTACAACGCCTATTATTATGACTTTACTTGAAAATGAGTTACCTATCGAAAGTATTACCGTTATGGTTCAAAAAGAAGTAGCAGATAGACTTTCTTCTAAACCAAGTACGAAGCAATACGGCGCTATTTCAGTAGCCGTTAATTATTTCTCTGAGCCATACTTAGTGGCTAATGTGCCAAGAAACTGCTTTATGCCTAGACCTAATGTAGACTCAGCAGTTATTAAATTAACCGTACATGAAGAGCCACCAGTAAAGGTGAATAATGTGAAACAAATGTTTCGTATTATAAAAGCAGCGTTCTTGCTGAGAAGAAAAACATTACTTAATACCTTAGCAGCGCACGGAGAATTAGGCCTAGATAAAGATAAGCTTAAAGAGATTTTAGATGAAAGTGGTATAGGCGCTCAAACAAGAGGGGAAACCTTATCCATTGAAGAGTTTGCAAGACTTTCAGATTATATTGATGAACATCGATAAGAATTAAGAATTAAGGGTTGAGAATTAAGAAGGCAAAAGACGGATTAATACACATGAAATAGGGTATTAATCCGTCTTTGTTATAAATATAAGCTAAGACATAGCAAAAGCCCATCTTTCTAGTAAATAACTGAAAAGATGGGCTTTTGTTTGCCAGCCACTTCGTTTTGACCTTTATACCTATGCTTTAGCTCTAAACGGGCATAGCAGCAGCTCCTCAGCACAGCTTGCATGTACAGAGACTAAGGACATAAGTATGAAAGTCAAACCGAAGAGTGAGGAGCTCCTAAAAGTCATAGCCGGTGCACCCTTCGTGATGAGGAAGCTAAGGCTTTAAGACTCTGGTTTTAACTTTATTTAGGGTACTGTTAGATGTAAAGCATGGGCAAATAACTTATAAGAAGCGCCTCCCTTGCAGCGCATCAGTGAACATTTTCCTTAAGTCCAGAGGTACCTATAACAATAGATTGAGACTTGGCTGACCCGGTCAGTTCTTCAGATTGAAGCTGTGGTGATTCTGCTATGGGAAGTTATTTGTTTTATCTTTACACTATACTATATGTGATGAGCAAGCTGATTCCCTAAAAATTTTATTAAAAAAATTTCATCGATGTTCAATAGTGTAAAAATCCCTAGGAGATTGACCAACAGTAAAATAACGTATTGAAAGCGAGAATAACACCTTATCCTCCTATCCCGTCAACCTCATGTCATAAAAAATATACCTCTATACATTAATGATGTATGGAGGTATATTTTTTATGACAATGATATCCAGGGAAGAACAATGGCATAAGCGCATTGATGAATATACAAGTAGTGGATTTAGTATTCAAGAGTGGTGTAAGGTAAACACTATTTCATCAGACTAGTATCACTACTAGAAGAGAAAGTTAAACATATGTATTTACATGCATGCAACATACAATGTTTTACATTTGTAATAAAATTTTAAATATTTTACATAAAAATGTTTAAAAAATTTTTAGAATATTATATAATTTAAATGGCTTTTTAGTCACTACTTATACAAAAATAAAATCACCTTCATTAATCAGCGCTTTTGTTATTGCTTTCATAGAACCTATATTATGCTTTTGAGTCATACTAATATAAGATATCATGGTCATAAAACTTTTGTTACCTTCTTCAGTTCTAAAGCATCCTGTCACCTTGTTTTAACTTTTATTATCCGCACATCTTTTTCACTTTATTATGATTAAAATGACATCAAAGCTTTTACCCACCTAGAAGTTAGTTATATCAGAATATTTAAATGATTGCAGGAACAATTGTCCTCAAATCGCAGTTAATTATTTAAGTAACAAGATTTAATATAAATATAAATTTTAGGAGGTAGGATTATGGATTATTTATTAGGCGAAATTACACTGTTTCCCTATACCTTTGCACCAATGGGTTGGATGTCTTGTGAAGGGCAAATCTTAAACATTGCACAAAATCAGGCTTTATATTCATTAATTGGAAATACATATGGTGGGAATGCAGCGCAGGGGACATTTGCATTACCAAACTTGAAAGGTGCAGAGCCATTGCCAAACATGAAGTACTATATTGCAACAGAAGGGATTTATCCACAAAGACAGTAATGGCGATATTGAATCATTAATAACATTTGTCTTCAAGGTCAATTATCAAAATACGGAAAGTATTTTGATGGAGAAAGGATGGAAAGAATATGGCAGATCCTAATATTGCTTTAAATAAAGCTGCTGGAGCAAGTAGCTACGTATTACCTTATTCGCCTTCAAGAGCGGTTGACGGCACATTACAGCCCACAAGCAGATGGCTGTGTAATACCGTTCCAGCTTATATGACTGTTGATTTGGGTGCCACATTTGTTATTACAGCATGGACTGTAAGACATATGGGTACGGCAGGTTGGGCAACTCCTGATTATAATATGTGTGATTATTCACTTCAAGGAAGCAATAATAATGCAAACTGGGTAGTGATAGACTCTGTTGTGAATAATACAGCAGCTATAACCTCAAGAAGCATAGTGGGGGCTTATAGATATGTAAAGTTAAATGTAACCAAAGGTCTAAGAGTAAATCCTCAATATGCTTCTCTTATGGATCTTGAAATTAATGGTCATCCACCTAATGCAAACCTGTCGTCATTAGCAATTAGCAGTGGTTCGCTTACACCCACATTTAATCCTGCTGTTTTAGCGTATACGACTGCAAATGTGCCCTACGGTACATCAAGTATTACTGTTTCTGCAGCGGCAGCAGATGCTACGTCAACTATAATAGTGAATGGCACAGTAATGACAGGCGGACAAAGTACAGTCAATCTAAATGTTGGAGCCAATACCATAAACGTATTGGTAAAGGCTTTAGATGGTGTGACTACCAAGAATTATACTATTATAGTAGAAAGAGAACAGGGAGCTATCATAAGTAATCTAGTAATCAGTAGCGGAGCACTTAATCCAACCTTCTCAAGCAATCATTTAAATTATACCACTCAAAATGTGGTCTATGATATCAAGAGTGTCACAGTGACACCTGCTACAAATATTGCAGGCTGCGCAATAAAGGTAAATGGAAATACTGCAACTAGTAATCAGCCTTCAACGGTCAATCTAAATGTAGGTAGCAATACGATAAATATTGCTGTCACAAATGGTGCTGCTTCACAAACGTATACCATAACAGTGGTAAGAGAGAACAGTCTGTATTTAGATAGGGTTAATTTAGCATATACTGGAAACAGATTTACATATAGTGATGTTGCTCACATGAATCAAGCAACATTTAACTATACCGCAGTAGTAAGTTTAAAAGCCAGTAGCGTTGTTATTATGCCAATTGCTGAAGATAATGGAGCATCAGTTACAATAACTAGTAATGGTAGTAGTCAAACTGTAGCAAGTAGTGTGGCTTCCGCTGCTATTTCTTTGCCAAATGCAGTTAACACCATTTCATTGGTAGTTTCAAAATCAGGAGCTATAGGGACTAAAAATTATACATTAAGTATAAATAGGGTTTAATTTTATGACGTGCTTCTAAAGTTAATATCTAAGCATATTGAATACTTTATTTAATGTGCTTAGATATTTTAATGTTCATAATGAAAAGATATTACAATAAGCAGTAGTATATTTTTTTGGATTTTTTAATATAATCTATCGATATATGAAAGTAACTTAGCTGGCATAAAGAAAAAGGGAGGATTTAAATGGAATCTAGGATAATAAGAATTATAATATCCGTTATACTTATTGGTAGTATGCTAATAACAAATCCAGTAAGTATTTTTGCTGCAGATATGGTTGAAGATTTTGAGGGATGGGGATTTATAGACGGGACTCCTGCATTAAGTGGAGGGGTATATACATACAATAATTGGAGATTTATTGCAAAGATAGATGGTGCTGCTGCTAACGATGGAGCTATAGAGAAATGGACAGGACCAGCAGGGCTTTCAATATCCACTGGATATGGCCAGGTGGATGAACTACATATTTTAAATAGTAACGGAGATGAGTTTAATTTTGGCGGATTTAATTTTACGGGTTCATCTATACATAGTATGTTTGTAACTGGTTGGAGAGACGGTATACAGGTTACTGAGAAACAGTTTATCAATTATTCTGACACAACTGCAGATGAGTATTTTGATATGCGTAGCAAAGACAGTGAGTTTAAGAATGTCGATGAAATTAGAATATGCGGGGCTGACCTGGGTGGAGGAAATCTTGATATAATCTCAGGATATTTAGAATCGCTTACGTATGATGTTACTCCCGTAGATGAAGTTCCACCAATCATATTGGGTTTAACAATGACTTCAGATAATGCAAATGTAACAACAGTAGCAAAGGTAGGAGATCAAATTACACTAAGCATAACAACCAATGAAAATATTCAAAGTCCAACTGTAACAATTGCTGGGCAGACTGCTATTGTTAACGATGCTGGTGATGGTGATGCGAAGACCTGGAAGGCTACCTATATAATGCAAGAATCAGATACAGAGGGGACAATACCATTCACACTTAATTTTAAGGATATAGTAAACAATGAGGCAATGCAAATGACAGCAGTAACAGCAGGAAGTCCGATCATTTTTGATAAGACAGCACCAACAGCACCAACAGCGGTTACAGTAACACCTATAGGTGGAACGGTTATTGCAAATAGTTTAAATAAGTCAAATACAAACATGACTGCAATAGCGACAATTACTGCGGCTGATGTAACAGGTGGTAAGGCAGAACTTTATCTATCAGATACACTGATTGCATCTGATACGTCAATCACATCAGGAGATACACAGGTCACCTTTAATTTAGGAACAAACAACAATGCTGAGTTGCAGGCGGCAGTTGCATTAGGTGGAATTGTAAGTGTAAAGCTCTACGATATGGCCGGAAATACTTCAATAAGTTCTATAAGCAATCCTACCCTGACTGTTGACTATATATCTGAGATTCCAGCACCTCCCACAGCAATAGTACAACCAATAACAGGAACATTGGAGGTAGGAGAAACACTGACAGGTCACTATACTTACAGTGATGTAAATGGTGATTTAGAAGGAACTAGTATTTATAAATGGTATAGCTCAGATAATATGGCAGGATTAAATAAAACAGTAATAGCAGGAGCAATAACCAAAACCTATGTGCTTACGAGTACAGATATAGGTAAATATATTAGTTTTGAAGTGACACCAGTAGCAGCAACTGGAATAGCACAGGGCATTGCAGTTGAAAGTGCTAGAACAGGACCAGTCGTTTTAGCTGAAGCAGTACCTACAGCTACAGTGAAAGCTATTACAGGAATACTGCAAGTTGGAGAGACTTTGACAGGTAACTATACCTACAGTGATGTAAATGGTGATTTAGAGGGAGCCAGTACATACAAGTGGTACAGAGCAGATAACTCAGCAGGATTTAATAAAACTGAGATAGCAGGAGCAAACGCTAAAACATATGTGCTTCAGAGTGCAGATGAAGGAAAATATATAAGCTTTGAGGTGACACCCGTAGCTTTAACCGGAATAGCACAGGGAACAGCAGTATTGAGTGCATGGGCAGGAATAATAGTACCTGCTGAAGCACCTCCTACAGCAACAGTACAGGCAATAACAGGAACACTACAGGTGGGAGAAACACTAACAGGTCACTATACTTACGGTGATGTCAATGGAGATTTAGAAGGAGCAAGTATTTATAAATGGTATAGAGCAGATAATGCATCAGGGCTTAACAAAGATCAGATAGTAGGATCAACAGGTATAACCTATGTACTTACCAGTGCAGATATAGGTAAATATATAAGCTTTGAGGTAATACCAGTAGCAACAACTGGAATTGCTCAAGGTATTGTAGTAGAGAGTGTGAGAACAGGACCGATAGTAGTAGCTCAAGTAGCACCTACAGCAACAGTGCAGGCTATAACAGGAACACTGCAGGTAGGAGAAACACTAACAGGTCACTATACTTACAGTGATGTCAATGGTGATTTAGAAGGAACTAGTATTTATAAATGGTACAGAGCAGATAATGTATCAGGACTTAACAAAGCTGAGATAGCAGGAGCAACAACCAAAACCTATGTGCTTACGAGTGCAGATATAGGTAAATATATTAGTTTTGAAGTGACACCAGTAGCAGCAACTGGAATAGCACAGGGCATTGCAGTTGAGAGTGCATGGGTAGGACCAGTAGTAGTAGCTCAAGTAGCACCTACAGCAATAGTGCAGGCTATAACAGGAACACTACAGGTAGGAGAGTCTTTGACAGGAAACTATACCTATAGTGATGTAAATGGTGATTTAGAGGGAACAAGCACTTATAAATGGTACAGAGCAGATAGTTCATCAGGACTTAATAAAACTGAGATAGCAGGAGCGAACGCTAAAACATATGTGCTTCAGAGTGCAGATGAAGGAAAATATATAAGCTTTGAGGTGACACCCGTAGCTTTAACCGGAATAGCACAGGGAACAGCAGTATTGAGTGCATGGGCAGGAATAATAGTACCTGCTGAAGCACCTCCTACAGCAACAGTACAGGCAATAACAGGAACACTACAGGTGGGAGAAACACTAACAGGTCACTATACTTACGGTGATGTCAATGGAGATTTAGAAGGAGCAAGTATTTATAAATGGTATAGAGCAGATAATGCATCAGGGCTTAACAAAGATCAGATAGTAGGATCAACAGGTATAACCTATGTACTTACCAGTGCAGATATAGGTAAATATATAAGCTTTGAGGTAATACCAGTAGCAACAACTGGAATTGCTCAAGGTATTGTAGTAGAGAGTGTGAGAACAGGACCGATAGTAGTAGCTCAAGTAGCACCTACAGTAACAGTGCAGCCAATCACAGGAACATTACAAGTAGGAGAAACACTTACAGGTCACTATACTTACAGTGATATCAATGGAGATTTAGAAGGAATAAGTACTTATAAGTGGTATAGAGCAGATAATTCATCAGGACTTAATAAAACTGAGATAGTAGGAGCAACAGGTATAACATATGTACTTACTAGCTCAGATGAAGGAAAATATATAAGCTTTGAAGTAATACCAGTGGCAACAACTGGAATTGCTAAAGGCATTGCAGTAGAGAGCGCATGGATAGGACCAGTAGCATTAGCTCAAGTAGCACCTACAGCAGCAGTGCAGCCTATAACAGGAACACTTCAGGTAGGAGAAACACTTACAGGTCACTATATTTATAGTGATGTCAATGGAGATGAACAAGGAGCTAGCACATATAAATGGTACAGAGCAGATAGTGCATCAGGACTAAATAAAACAGTAATAGCAGGAGCAAATGCAACAACCTATGTACTTACTAGTGGAGATGCAGGAAAGTATATATGTTTTGAAGTAACACCAGTAGCAACAACTGGAATTGCTCAAGGTATTGCAGTAGAGAGCGCATGGATAGGACCAGTAGCATTAGCTCAAGTAGCCCCTACAGCAACAGTGCAGCAAATCACAGGAACACTTCAGGTAGGAGAAACACTTACAGGTCACTATACTTATAGTGATGTCAACGGAGATGAACAAGGAGCCAGCACCTATAAATGGTACAGAGCAGATAATGCATCAGGACTTAACAAGACTGCGATAGCAGGAGCAATAGGTATCACCTATGTACTTACTAGTTCAGATGAAGAAAAATATATCAGCTTTAAAGTAATCCCAGTAGCAGCAACTGGAATAGCACAGGGGACAGCAGTAGAAAGTGTAAGAACAGGTGTTGTAGGAAAGAAATCAGGACAAAGTGGTGGTGGTGGTGGTTCATATTCTCCTAAGGCAGTCATTACTCCAACTATTGAAATATTGATTAACAATGATAAAGTGAACTATGCAACCTCTGAAATTGAAGTGGAAAATGGCAGAAAGAAAACAACCATTCAACTAGATGATGAAAAGCTTACTGCCAAGCTAAATACAGAAAATGTTGGGAGCACGATTATAATTCCTGTATATAACAACTCAGATATTGTAATAGGACAGCTCAACAGTCAAACGGTTAAGAACATGCAAGATAAAGCTGCAACCCTTGAGATTAAAACAGAGAATATTAGTTATACGCTACCTGCAGCAGCTATTAATATAGGTAGCATTTCAGAAAAAATAGGTAGTCAGGTTCAGTTAAAAGATATCAAAGTAAACATTAGTGTTTCAAATTCATCAAAAGAAACAATAACGAAGGTTGAAACCAGTGCTAAAATGAATAACTTCCAGTTAGTAGTACATCCTACGGACTTTGAAATAACTTGCACAAACGGTAGCAAAACGGTTGAGGTATCTCAGTTTAACCATTACGTAGAAAGAACAGTGCTTTTACCAAAGGGAGTTGATCCGAATCAAATAACGACAGGGGTAGTATTTAACAAAGATGGCACTTTCACACATGTTCCTACCATAGTCAAGTATGTTGATGAAAGATATTATGCAAAGATCAACAGCCTTACTAACAGTACCTATACAGTTATTTGGAATCCGGTAACATTTAAGGATGTAGAAAAACACTGGGCAAAGGATTATGTGAATGATGTTGGTTCAAGACTAATTGATGATGGTGTGGGTAATGGGAATTTTGCTCCAAACAGAGCGATAACAAGAGCAGAATTTGCTTCAATGATAGTCAAAGCACTTGGACTAAAAGGAACAAATTCCTCAGAAAAGTTTGGTGATGTTCACAAAGAGGATTCCTATTATGATTATATTTATACTGCCTATGAGTATGGCATACTTAATGGTTATTCAAATGGAAATTTTGGATCACAAGACTTAATTACCAGAGAGCAAGCAATGACAATGCTTGCGAAAGCCATGAAGATAGCAGGTATGAATGTAACAGTATCTGATACGGATGTGAGTAATCAACTTAAGTTATTTAAGGATGCTGAGAGTATTTCATTATACGCAAGACAGGCAGCTACAATCTGCATAGAGAATGGTATTTTTACAGGAGATAATAAGGGAAGGCTTACTCCGCAAGATAACTTAACAAGAGCAGAAAGTGCAACTATTATTATCAAGCTTTTGAAGAAGGCTGAATTAATCTAAGATGCTAGTTGTTAGAGTTTGTAGAATGGTTAAGGATATGATTTGAAAATAATCAAATCAAAGAGTGCCTTCCGTATAGCGGCATCATAGAAAGGTGTTAAGTGCCAAGGGGCAAATCTCATTAAATAGTATAAAAATAATCATAGCTTCATAAGAATAGTAGTAGAGACTGAAGCTTGACAGCATTAAAATAGTATGACATGATAATACAGAAATAATACAAATGAATAAAGCATAGAAGGTGTCCGTAAGGACTTAATAGGGAAAGTTAAGAACTGCAGCCCCCGCTACTGTTAATAGGGACGAAGGCAAAAGCCACTGTAAACCAAGGTTTATGGGAAGGCGCCGGAGGAAGAACTATGAGCCAGGAGACCTGCCTTGTATGTGTGAGAAAGTATTCTTTCGGAGGGAGAGAATAGTACGTGAAACTATCAAAAATAGTTGATGGTGCTATTAATGCTGCCCTAAGAAATCTTGGGCAGCTATTTTATTTTGCCGAAAAATTTTTCAAAGAAAAGCAGGCAGAGATAAAGGGAACTTTTGTCAAAGTATAAGTGATTAAAAGGGCTCTAAGAAAAGAAGATGAGAAAAGGGATTCTTCTAAAAAATAGCATAGGAGGCTAAAAATGAGAAGTAAGAAAGCACTTAAAGGAAAAGTCATTAGTTTATTATTAGTAACCTTTTTAATGGGCTTATTATTAGTAGGCTGTGGCAGTAAAAATCAAGGGGACCAAACAGCTCCAAGTACATCACCAGAAGTCTCAGCAGAAGCCACAAGTCAGCCAGAGCAAACTGCAGATGAAGCATTTAACGTGACCATTACTGATTCTACAGGAACAGAAATTACTTTAACGAAGAAACCAGAGAGAATCGTTTCTTTAGCACCAAGTACAACAGAAATTCTTTGTGCTTTAGGTTTAGAAGATAAAATGGTAGGTCGTACAAAATACTGCAACTATCCAGAAAGCATTACAGCACTTCCAGAAATAGGGGGTACTTCTAACCCTAATGTAGAAGCAATCGTAGATTTAAATCCAGACCTAGTAGTAGGTGCAACTCACGTATCAGAAGAAGTCATTGGTAAATTAAGAGAAGTAGGGATTAATGTGGCTTTCCTTAATGAACAAGAAAACTTTGAAGGAACCTACTCTGCTATTGAAAAAGTAGGTATGCTTACAGGTACAGATGAAAAAGCAGCAGAGGTAGTTGCTGAAATGAAACAAAAAGTAGCTGACTTAGAAATAGCTCTTAAAGGAATTAACTTAACTGAACTCCCAAAAGTATATTATGCAACAGGCTTTGGTGAAAGTGATTACGGTGCAGGTGGAGATACTTTCATTGGTGAAATCATTCATTTAGCAGGTGCTACAAATATTGCCCAGGATATCTCAGGTTGGTCTATTAGCAAAGAGCAAATCGCTGATGGTGACCCAGATATAATTATTGTACCATCAGGCGTAAATATGGCTGCTGACATGGCAACAACTGATTTCTATAAGGATTTAAGAGCTGTGAAAGAAGGCAAAGTTTATGAAATAGACGGAGATAGTATTTCAAGACAAGGCCCTAGAGTAGCAGATGCCCTCGTAGAGATGGCGCAAAAAATTCATCCAGAACTTGCAAAATAAGATGAAACATAAAAAGGCGTTAATAGGAAATATAAGCTATTTATATTTCCTATTAACTTTATGTCTGATTTTATTTGCGTGTATCTCCGTGATTATAGGTGTTGCTGATATTACTGTAGGTGACATCATCAATATTATTGGCGCTAAGTTAAAGCTAGTTCCTCTTAGTGAATCTATTTCCAAGGGACAAGAAACCATTGTGTGGAATCTAAGAATCCCAAGAATTTTAATGGCACTACTTACAGGCATTAATCTAGCCATAACTGGCGCTGTTTACCAATCCCTTTTTAGAAATGATATGGCAGACCCTTATATGTTAGGCGTTTCTTCAGGGGCTTCTTTAGGTGCGGCTATGGGTTTTATATTAGGAGGGTTTTTACCTGTTTGGGCTTTTGTAGGTGCTATGCTTGCTAATGGTTTAGTCATTAGCTTATCAGGCATTAAAGGAAAAGTATCACCTATTAGGCTGCTGCTCTCAGGTCTTGCTATTAACTATTTCTTTTCTGCCCTCTTATCTTATATACGAATTCAAAGCGAAGATAAGCAGTTAGCCGTATTTGTATGGGGGATGGGTTCTCTAAATGCAGCTTCTTATAAGCGAGTTGGTATTCTACTAGCTATTACTGTGCCTATTCTATGCTTATTTTTTGTTTATCGTAAAGAGCTCAATTTACTTTTAATGGGAGAAGAAGCGGCTAAAGCAATGGGGGTAGACGTAAGCAAAGTGAGGAAAAGGCTTTTAGTAGCCAGCAGTATTTTAATTGCCACTAATGTGGCTTTTACAGGGACTATTGGTTTTGTGGGACTTATTATTCCCCATATGGTGAGGTTGTTATTTGGCTCTAATTATAAGCGTACCTTACCATTGTGTGGCTTTTTCGGGATGTACTTCGTCCTCTTTTGTGATGACTTAGCAAGGGCAGTGTCTAGTAAAGGGGAAGTGCCATTAGGTATTGTGACTGCTTTATTCGGAGCACCTTATTTTATGTATTTGATTTATAAAGAGCGCAGGAGGGAAAGCTAGTGATTTGTATTCGAAACTTAAGCTATGAAAAAAGTCATAAGACAATCTTAAACAGTATTTCCTTCCAGTTTGAAGAAGGCAAAACCTATGGGATTATTGGACCTAATGGCGCAGGAAAAAGTACCCTCCTTAAGCATATGATGAACCTCATCGTGCCACCTAAAAATACGATTTTTTATGGGGATAAAGATATAAGAAGCTTTCATGTCAAGGATTATGCTAAAAAGGTGAGCTTTGTTTTTCAAGAAAATACAAGGCAAGTGGACTTTAGCGTCTATGAAATGCTATTAATGGGAAAATACACAGAAATGGATCTATGGGGAAACCTTTCTAAGGAAGTTGAGGAGGAAGTTGTAGAGCTTTTAAAGGAACTACAGATTTTGCACCTTAAAGACCAGCCTATTAATACCTTAAGTGGAGGCGAAGCACAAAAGGTGTTTATTGGTAGGGCATTACTTCAAAATACCCCACTTTTATTATTAGATGAGCCCACCTCTATGTTAGATATGCATAATAGCATTGAGCTGATGCATTGCATCGAAAGGCTCAAAGCAAAGCGTCATTTAACGATTGTCATGGTGCTCCATGACCTTAATCTAGCTCTCCAAAGCTGCCAGGAGTTACTACTTATGGAAGAGGGAAAGATTATTATGTCAGGTACACCACAAGAAATGGTGCAAGGCATAGAATTACAGCGTGTCTATCATCAAAAATTGCATCTCATAGAAGAAGCAGGGCAAAGCTATATTGTACCGCGTTTATTTTAAGCTAAAGGAGCTAATAATATTAGAGGCATTTAAGCAGAGAAGATAGGACATGAGTACGTTTATAAAATGATTTATTTGTGCAAAACATACAAAAATAGTCAGATTATTTGTCAGGTAAGGGCCCTTGATGAAAGGCCTTTCAAAGACCAAATGACAAAGGAAACCTATTAATAGCGAAGTAAGGCTGGCTGTCAAAATTAAAAAAACAACATTGACAAACAAAAATTATCCACTTATAATAAACCTAATTTAAAACTACTAGTAAATACTGAAAATTTGAAAATAAAATTTTGAGGGAAAGGAGATCTATTGATGAGTACTTTAACTAAAAAACTTGCAGCACAATTTAACTTTTACTTTTTTAGCTGGGGCTATTTTTATTTTAGCGCTGGTTATTTTTGCTGCAAACAAAATAAGTTAAAGTCTTCTAGCATATTAGTCTAAGTCAATATATCTTATTTCCGAACTCATAAAAGATATAAAGGCCTTATGTTCCTAGGAGCATAAGGCCTTTATTTTTTACCATAGAAAACTCATTTATTGAAATAAGATGACTTACAACGAAGAAAGGGCCCAGTATTCTAGTAAGTCAAGGATGATTTCAATAATTTGATATAAATAGAGTAGTTTAATTTTAAAGTGAAAGAGTTGCTGTAAGAAATAGGTTCAAAATGTAGATTAAATCATGTAAGCAGAAGTAATAGCCAAAAAATAACAACCGTTAAAAATAAACTTTAAGAAATAGTAAATACTAAAATATGGGAGGTCATTTAATATGATTATTGTAATGAAAAACAACACACCAGAAGAGGAAATTAATAGATTAATGAAAGAATTGACATCTAGTTATGACATAAAAATTCAAAAGATTACAGGAAGCCAATGTACAGTTTTAGGACTCATTGGAGACACATCATCTATTGAAGTCGATGATATTTCAAGAGATAGCCGAGTAGATAAAGCTATGCGTGTGAAACAACCTTATAAGAAAGCCAATAGAGCTTTTCATCCAGATGATAGTATATTTGAAATTGGGGGCAGAAAAATCGGAGGAAAGGACATTGCTATTATTGCAGGACCTTGCTCTGTAGAAAGTGAAGAACAAATTGTGGGGATTGCAGAAGCAGTAAAAGCATCCGGTGCCACTTTCCTTAGAGGAGGGGCTTACAAACCTCGTACTTCTCCATATGCTTTCCAAGGACTTGAAGCAGAAGGCTTAGAGCTTCTTAAAATTGCTAGAGCTAAAACTGGCCTTCCAATTGTTACAGAAATTATGGACCCAGCAACACTTGACCAATTCGTAGAAGATGTAGATATTATCCAAGTAGGCGCAAGAAATATGCAAAACTTCTCACTCCTTAAACAGCTTGGTCAAACTAAAAAACCTATTTTACTTAAAAGAGGTCTTTCAGCTACAATTGAAGAGTGGATTATGTCAGCAGAATACATTATGGCAGGCGGTAATGAGCAAGTTATCTTCTGTGAAAGAGGTATCAGAACCTTTGAAAATTATACACGTAACACTTTAGATTTATCAGCTATTCCAGCTATTAGAAAGCTTAGTCACTTACCTATTATCATTGACCCAAGCCATGCCACAGGTCTTCGTTATATGGTAGAACCAATGTGCGCAGCAGCTATTGCAGCAGGAGCAGATGGCCTAATCATTGAAGTTCATAACAATCCAGAAAAAGCACTTTGTGATGGGCCACAATCTGTAACACCAGAAGGCTTCAGCCACATTATCAGTAAAGTTGCTAAATACGCAGCAGTAGAAGATCGTCATATCAGCGGGGTGAAATAAATGGGAGAAGCAGACTATAAAGGCATTACGGACAGATTAAAATTATCTATTGAAAACTTATATCAGCATAGTGATTATATTTTAAACCAAATAGAAGAGGGTATTAACGAAACTGTTAAACCCTCTCCTAGAGTAGGCTACCAAGGGGTACCAGGTGCTTACGGGGAAGAAGCTACCTATACCTACTTTAAAGGTCAGTGGTCAGAGCTTATCGCCCATGACTCATTTGAAGATGTCTTTGAAGCACTTTTAGAAGGCAGTATTGACTATGGGGTAGTGCCTATAGAGAATTCTAGTGCAGGTGAGGTTTTTGATACATATGATTTAATCAAGGAACATCAGCTTTACATTGTTGGGGAGCAGACCATTAAGATTGAACATAACTTATTAGGGCTAAAGGGAGCAAAGATAGAGGATATTAAAGAGGTTTATTCTCATCCTCAAGGTCTTTCACAAACTAAAGCTTTCTTAAAAGAACATCCCAAAATGAAACAAATACCTTATATCAATACGGCTACAGCGTGTCAACATGTAGCAGAGCTTAAAGATGCTAGTAAAGCTGCTATTGCTAGTAAACGTGCTGCAAGCCTTTATGGTCTGGATATTCTAAAATCGAATATCCATTTTAATAAAAATAATTTTACTCGCTTTATTATATTAGCTAGAAAAATGCATATTACAGATGAGTGTGATAAAATCAGTATTGTTTTTAACACAGCTCATACGAGTGGATCACTTTATAATATTCTAGGTCATTTCGCGTACAATGGATTAAATCTCCTAAAGATTCAATCTAGACCACTACTTGAAAAGAAATGGGAGTATTATTTCTTTGCAGACTTAGAAGGTAATCTACAAGATGTTAATGTGCTTATAGCGCTGAGTAAGATTAAAGACGAGTGTCCTTATTTTAAAATATTAGGGAATTATAAGCAAAGCGAGTAAGAAAGTAAATAATATTGAATAATAATAGCCTCTTTGGTCTAAGTTATAAAGGAAGTCATTTTGACAATATTTAACGAGAACCGAAGGGGTTGTTTTTATGAAAAGAAGAAGAAAAAAAGCATCACCCACGCCTATAGTAGCAGCTAGCGTTGTTATAGGTGCAGCAGCAGGAGCTATTGCTATGTTAAGTGGCAAGAAGTTAAAAGAGCAAAAAGAGGAAAAGTCACAAAGAGAAAGCTGGGAGGCAGCCACCAGAGCAGCTCATGGTCTAAGGCATCAGAAGGGACATGTGTACTTTGTTGGTGGAGGCTTAGGGTCTCTAGCTGGAGCAGCATACTTGATTAGAGATTGCCAATTTAAAGGCGAAAACATCCATATTATTGAAGGTTTAAAAGTATTAGGTGGTAGCAATGACGGTGCAGGTGAAGCCGTATATGGCTTTGTATGTCGTGGAGGTCGTATGCTTAATGAAGAAACCTATGAGAATTTTTGGGAGTTATTTTCTAGTATTCCTTCCTTAGATATGCCAGGTATGAGTGTGACAGAAGAAATCTTAAATTTTGACCATTTACATCCTACTCATGCTCAAGCACGTTTAGTAGACAAGAGGGGCGTTATTCAAGATGTAAAAAGCATGGGGTTTAATAAGGCCGACAGGCTAGCTCTTGCAAAACTTATGGCTACGCCAGAAAGTAAACTTGATGATATGACTATTGAACAATGGTTTGCAGATACCCCACATTTCTTTACTACTAACTTTTGGTATATGTGGCAAACTACCTTTGCTTTTCAAAAGTGGTCTAGCTTGTTTGAATTTAAACGTTATATGGATCGTATGATTTTCGAATTCTCTAGAATTGAAACTTTAGAAGGGGTTACACGTACACCTTATAATCAATATGAGTCTGTTATCCTACCGCTAAAAGCCTATTTAGATGCTTTCAATGTAGACTTTAGCATTAATGCTACTGTGACAGATATAGAGTTTAAACAAGGGCCCGGTATTACAGTTTCAGCGCTTCATATAGAAGATAAGGAAGGCGAAAAGATTATTAATTTAAAGGAAGAAGATGTTTGTATAATGACCAATGGGTGTATGACAGATTGTGCAACCTTGGGAGATTTTAATACGCCAGCACCTTATGAACCCAAGCATCCCATTTCAGGAGAATTGTGGAAGAAAGTTGCTAGAAAGAGGCCTAATCTAGGAAATCCAACACCTTTTTTTGGACATCCTAGTGAAACTAATTGGGAAAGCTTTACGGTTACCTGCCGTGGTAATAAGCTTCTTAAAATGATAGAAAAATTCTCAGGGAATATCCCAGGTAGTGGAGCACTCATGACCTTTAAGGATTCTAGCTGGCTTATGAGTATTGTTGTTGCTGCCCAGCCTCATTTTAAGAAGCAGCCTATGGATGTCACCATCTTTTGGGGCTATGGCCTTTATACAGACCGCATTGGTGATTATGTGAAAAAGCCTATGAGAGATTGCAGCGGTGAAGAGATTTTAACTGAGCTCCTTCATCATCTTCATATGGAAGAAGAGTTGGAAGAGGTAATGGAGACAGTCATCAATGTCATTCCATGTATGATGCCTTATATTGTTGCACAGTTCCAACCACGTAAAATGAAGGATAGACCAAAGGTAGTACCAGAAGGCTCTACTAATTTTGCCATGATTAGCCAGTTTGTTGAGATCCCGGAAGACATGGTATTTACTGAAGAGTATTCAGTAAGAGCCGCTAGAATAGCTGTTTATACCTTGTTTGGTGTGAAGGATAAGAAAGTCTGCCCTGTTACACCTTATAATAAAGATCCTAAAGTTTTAGCTAAGGCTATAAAAACAGCTTATCGTTAAAAATATAATATTTTATTTAAAGGAACTATTGCAGCTGCAGCATAGTTCCTTTGTCTTATTATGTAGAAATTTATTAAATAAATAGAACCAAATAGCATATCGAACATACTATGATAGCAGAAACAAGCGTGACGAGTTAGTAGAGATAGTAATGAGAAAGAAAACTTTAAAGTGAGAAAGGGGGAGCTTATATGTCTAAAAAGAAAAGATGTAAAAAAGAAGATACAGACTGTAAAGAAATGTGCCATACGTGTGAAATGGAGCGATGTGGAACAGGGGATACAGGCTGTAAAGGGCCCGCTATGTGCCATATGTCTAGTAGCATGTGCAATGGTGTATTTGCACCAGTATGTGCACCTGAGGTATGTAATGTGCCTAGGATACCTCATCATGAGGTATTAGTGGATGGGCAGGGTATTTTATTAGACACCCAGAGTCAGAAGGAAATTTGCTTTACTATTTTTGTGGAACGTGAAATGCAAGTTTATAAGGGAGAGCTTGAATTGCAAGATATAGGTAAGGAGATTAAAGTGAGAGCAGATGTTCTTAAATTCTTTGAAAGTAACGGTAAAACGCATATGCTCGCTATATTCCATGAGGAAGCTAGTACTAGGGATATTGTCATTACAGTATATCAAGAAGAACAAAGTGAACAAGAAAAAGAAAAAGAAAAAGAAAAAGAACAAGGGCATCAAGTAGAGCAAGGAAATCAAAGACATCCAGGACATGAGGAACGATCAACTCAGATTTTCATCTATAGTACATCTGTGCAGGCAGGAGCTACTAACTTAGGTGGAGCGCTAATAGCTGGAGACATTAAATTATATATAGATCATAATGTGCATGAGCATTAGAAAATGGGGGGATAGAATATGGGAAAGAGTAGTTGTAATCATAAGGATAAATGTAGAGAGAAATGCCATTCAAGTGATCAAGAAAGCTTATTTGCAAGGCGTGACCTAGCGCAAGATTTAGAGGCCTTTATGGGAGAATCACTGCTAGTTGTCTTAGATGATAATCAACTCAATATACTTAATCAAGTATTTAGACCTATCTTTTGCGGCGATGTGGTAGAAGTAACGGATGAGTATGTGGTACTTGAAAATGTAAATATTAAGATGAGTAATGCACCTGAATTTATTTTTCCAACACCGCTCATCATTCCACTGATTAACATTGTATGGTTTACACCATTTGATCCTTCAATTAGATTTTCACTTTTTTAGTAGGGAGGGAAAGTAATGAATCTAACATTAGTAGAGAGAATAAGTCTTAGCGTAGGAAATAGAGTACTTGTTATGACAGGCGCTTTTCCATTTTTTGTAGTAGGTAGACTCATAAAAGTAGAACCTGACACCATACATGTCATAAGTGAATTTGGCGTACCGGGTCCATTAAAGAATCAAGAGTTTGCTATCCAATTAGAACACATTGCAACATTTTATGCTGAAGAAAGTGAGGGAGAAATTCCTGTTGTGTGGTAAATAGGAAGGGGAGATAATAATGGTTAGACATTTTTGTGTATCAGCCATTCAAGTTCCTATTGTCTACAATAAATACGGAGATGTGGATCCGAATGGCCTCATGTACGTGCTAGATAAAAACAAAAAAAAGATTAAAAAAAGGATAAAAAAATGTCCAGGAACATATGTGGATCTCGTACAGCCTTTAGTCATACGTGCACACCAGGGCGATGTTGTTGAAATTACCTTTAAGAACGAACTTTGCTTTTCTGCTTCTATGAATGTCAAAGGCCTACCTTATGAGGTACAGAATTCAGATGGTGCGTTTGTAGGAGACAATGAAAGTTCATTAGCAGCGCCAGGAAAAACCATTTATTATAGATGGTATGCCCAGGCGCAAGGAGCGTTTCATTTTAGTGATTTAGGAAATGCACTAAGTTCAGAAATAGGGAGTAATATACATGGCTTATTTGGTGCCATAGTTGTAGAAGCACCAGGTAGTACATGGACAGATCCTCAGAGCGGATGTCCACTAGAAAGTGGTGTGTTTGCAGATATTCACCATCCTTTCAGGCCAGATTTTAGAGAATTTGTAACGATTTTTCATGATGAAGCAGCTGTTAAAAACAGGTTTGGTGAAACACCTATAGATCCTATGACCGGTTTTCCAGAAATGACGCATTCTATTAACTACCGTGCAGAACCTATGCGTAATAAAATGCAGCTCATTATGGAAAAAGTAGTATGTCCTTACTGTGAAGGGGAAGAAGTACACCATGATTCATGGGTATTCGGAGATCCACCCCCTACTATACTTCCTAGATGCTATAAAGCAGACCCTGTAAGATGGTATGCCATTCATGGTGGCGTAAAGGAAACCCATATTTTCCATTTACATTTGCAACAGTGGTTATCTGAACCAGAAGTACAAGAATCTTTCTTAAATGATTCACGTGCCTTTGGACCAGGAGAGACCATTGCCTTTGATATTTTATATGGAGCAGGTAGTTTGCAAAAGGCCTATGGAGATGTTGTTTATCACTGCCATTTATATCCTCACTTTGCTGAGGGCATGTGGGGCATTCAACGTATCCATGATGTACTTGAAGAGGGAAATCGTTGTTATCCTGATGGCACACCCGTTACAAGGCTCATGCCACTTCCAGATAGACCCTGTCCACCCAAACCTACAGAAAAGCACCCAGGTTTTCCATTCTTTATTCCAGGCAAAGTAGGATGTAGAAGTCCAGTACCACCTAAAGGCTATGATCGAGATTTTCCAATAACAGAGTTAGAGAAAGATGCATTAGTAGGTAACGCTGAACTAGGTGCGTTATTTGTAAATCCTTGTCCAGAAGATGCCCCTGTACGTCGCTATGATATAGTAGGAATTCAGCAAAATCTTGTTTATAACGAAGCCGATTGGCATGACCCAGAAGGAAGATTTTATGTACTCAAAAAAGATGAAGAAGCTATTAGAAATGGAACTAAAAAACCTGAACCGCTCTTCATTAGGGCTAAGGCAGGAGAATGTATAGAGATTCATTTTACGAATAAGTTTCCAGAGAAACTAGGACCTAATGCATTTCAAATTCAAATTAATACCTTATTTGCTTCTACTCACGTACACTTTGTAAAATTCGATGTACTTTCATCTGATGGCGCTAATACAGGTTGGAATTACTTTACAGGAACTGCTCATGAACAAACAGTTGTTTATAGATGGTATGCCGATGTAGAGCTAAAAGTATGTTTCTTCCATGATCACCTTTTTGCAAATTCTGTACAGCTACATGGCTTATTTGGTGGACTGATAGTAGAGTCAGAAGGATCTAAATTCTTAGATACTCACACAGGAAAACGTATGACAGCAGGTACGCAGGCTATCATACAGAATCCATTTATTCCAGATTTCAGGGAATTCTGTTTAGCAGTTCATGACTGGGCACCAGTTTATGATGGAAAAGGTAAGGCACTAAATCCACCAGATGAGCCTGGCATCATGGATGATATGGGGGTAATAGCTTTTAATTATACCAATGCACCATTTGATATAAGAGGTGGTGAACCAGCCCACGTATTTAGTTCTTATGTGCATGGAGATCCTTGGACACCACTATTTGAAGGTTATGCAGGGGATCCTGTAAGAGTAAGGCTCATTGATGGAGCTCATGAAGAATCTCATGCTATTAACTTTAACAGGTATGAATGGCATAGAGATAGAACAGATGTAGACTCAACTATTGTAGCAGAGCAGCATATAGGGATTTCAGAAACCTTTACCTTTGAATTTTCATTAGAGAGCTTAAGTGGCAGAGAAGACTTTGATGTTTTGTATTATTCTAGTGGTATGGATGATCTTTGGTTAGGAACATGGGGAATCACTAGGGTAAGGGGAACCTCGATACCTACTTTATATCCGCTAAAAGATAGACCACTACTTCATAGACGAAAAGAGCCTATGCCATATCAGACATGCTGCCCACCACCTAAAGCGACTTCACCGGGTAATCCATTCCCCTGTGGAACTAAAGTAAATCACTTCAATGTAGCTGCGGTGCAAAAGCCTATCATCTATAATCAATTTTGTGATAATGACCCATATGGCATGATATTTGTATTACTAGAAGATGTAGAGAAGGTATTATGTGGAGAGAAGAATCCAGAGCCGCTTATACTCACTATTAATGCAGGAGAAGGCATAGAATTAACTTTAGTGAATCTTATGCCGAAGGAGCTAGATGTACCACAGTTCCCAGAGGTACCTGTACAGAAATGTTGGCCATATAGTTCAAGAGTCTCTATGAATACCCAAGGTGCAGAATATGATGTGCTTGGTTCTGATGGTGCAACAATAGGATTTAATCCAGATCAGACTATAGGAGTAGGAGAATCTATTACCTATAGATGGTATTATCCAGAAACAGCCACACAAGCTATAGTTGTAGACTTTGGTGATTCAATGAATCATAGAAAACATGGTTTATTTGGAGCACTTAGCTTTGCAGAGGTGGGTTCTAAGTCTTACGATCCATTTACTGGATGTGAAAAGGATAAGGGAGATCAACTGGTTATTAGGAATCCATTTCTACCTGATTATAGGCAATTTGTACTGCTGGCTCATAATGGTATTTATCTAGAAGATAAGAAAGGTGACTTACTCCCTAAATTCTTCTTTAATCCAGAGATTGCAGTAGATGATGAAGATCTTGATACAGAAGATCAAGGTATGAAGGGATATAACCTAAGAAGTGAGCCCTTCTATAATAGACTGTTACAAGATCCTGTAATAGGTAATGTATTTACTTCAGATGAGCCGGATTTATCGGATATTTCAACCCCTGTATTTTATGCAAATCCAGGTGATCCTATTACCATTAAATTACTCATGCCAGCTGAAAAACCAAGAGCAACCACATTTTATGTGCATGGTCATGCGGAGCATTCAGAGAGTACCAATATGAATTCACCTATTATAGGAGTAGATGGAGCTATTACAATCGGTGATAACTATAGGAAAGACCTAATAGGAGGAGCTACAGCTGGAGTATATCAAACAGGAGGCTATATGTATCAATCTGCTAACATTACTTGGGATATAGAATCTGGTATGTGGGGGATTATGCATGTGGTTGAAGAAGGCGAAGAGGGATTAATGCCATTAGAGCAATGAGGGTTGTTAAAGAGACTGGATGAGTAATAGAGTAAGCTATACGATGCTTAAATAGATCTTGAGATAGGAATAATAGAGAGTGGCTATAACCTAAAAAGTGTTATAGCCACTTTGCCTTGTGAGATATTTAAGGATTACGTAGTATTCCCTTTGCCAATAGACCTCAATTAACAAAGCTAAGTATGAGATTGATTAGATATGTTATAATAGAAAACAGATAGGTAAAGTTTAAGGCTTTTTATCATATTGGAGGGAAAATAATGACTAACGAAAACAAGACTAATAAGCAAAATGTTAATAAATCAAATAACAGAGGTAATCAAGGTGGTAACTTTAAAAATAAGCAAACAGGTGGGAAGAAACCACCAATGAAGAAAAAAGCTGAGCCTGGCATTAACTACAAAAATGCTGAGAAAACAAATAAGAATTTTATGTATCAGGATTTAAGAAGAAGCCATTGTTATGATTGCGACTTCTCAGGTTCTAATTTTGATTTTACTAGCTTTAGAGGAGCCCACTTTAAATCTTGTAATTTCTATGGCGCTTCTTTTAAAGCAGCAGAGTTTGTAGGGAGTAATTTAAAGAAAAGCCGTTTTAAAAGAGCGAGATTTGAGGATGTGGTATTTGAAGGAGCTAATTTAGATGGTGTAGACTTCTCTGATGCGGTCTTTAAAAATGTTATTTTTGTAGGGACAGATGTGACTAAAGCCAAGAACTTAAATACCATTAGCGTTAATATTAAGATTTATGAAGAAGCACCAACTATAGAAATAAGTGAACCTTTAAAAGAAGCAGTAGCACTAGCTATGGAGAATAAATATGTAAAAGCTTCTAGAGTATTAGATACCAAAGAGGGTGAAATCAATACCATTAGTATGATGAGACTTTTAGAACAATTTGAAGAAACAACTTTAATTAAAGGTTTGACACTAATGAAAGGCAAAATCGACAATGATTTTTGCACTTTAAGTTATCTCATAAAATTCCTTGCAAAGCATGAAGCAGAAGGGTTGATTTAGAGATAAAAGGCATAGAATAGGATTTTCTAAACCGTGTGTCATAAGAATTCATTCTATCAGGTACAATTATATGAGACTCGTAAGTTTTTGACTATCAATAGCTTACGAGTTTTTCTGTTTGTAAGAAAATAATAAGCATTTTTAAGTAATACCAGGTAGTTTCAATTAGTCGTCGTCGTTACGACATCGCAAAGGATGATTAGAATGTCCATCTATGAGTTGACAAGTATATAATAAATAGTAAGAAATATTGACTTTAGAAGTATATTTTATAAATTAATATTACTAGTAAAATTAATCATGTTAGAATAAAAGAAAGAGATGGATAGGTGGGATTAAATGTTCTTTGAATTACAACCACTCAGAATTCAAGCTGGATGGAAAATTACTTATAATAACTTTACAGAATATGATATCTCAATACACGGTGAAGAATATTCCTATGAATTGAATGAAGACTTGTTACAGCTTATAAGTGATAAAGCTAACATAATTATTGACTTAGGATGGTATGTAAATGGAGAAAATGGCGGGAATTATATCATACAAGTGGTAAAGGAGTATGATTGGGAGAATCCAGTGGAGAAAGTGGTGACTTGGTCAAAGGTTGAAATAATAGCTTGTATAGAGAAGTGGACCTGCTATGAATTCTATACTAAATTTGTGTAGAAGGCTAAGAATAGGGAAATGAAAGGAATGAAAATATGGATAAGAGATTGAAAGATTTTTTTGAGTCTGAAATGTATGATGAGATGTATGAAGAAATAAAAAAATTCTTACTATCTTGCCATATAAGGGAAGGAAAATTTGAGGGGAATGAAATTTTGTTAAACAAGTTAAATAGAGATACGGTTATTGTCTATCAGCAATATGAGTTAAAAGATGGGAGCTATGATTATTCAAGAGATGCTATTGTATGTCATATTCCAGTGCTTATCAAGCAACTTGAGGAGTGGAAAAGCTTATAAATGAATAGTTAACAAGAATGTTGTTCATATTGTATAATAAAGATAAATAATAAAATAAGAGGAGGAAGAGGCATGACACTTGCTCAAAAGTTAGTAAATGAATTTGAAGCACTAACAGACAATCAGAAAATGGAAGTAATAGATTTTGTAGAGTTTTTAAAACAAAAAAATGAGAAAATGATAGGAAATCTTATGGATGAAGTTATATTTGAAAATGAAGAAGCACTAAAGGAGCTTGCTAAATAGTGAAGGATATAGGATTTGAACAATTAGTAGTGTTCCATAAAAAGATAGTAGCAAGAACAGGTGGAAGTAGTGGAGTTAGAGATGCAGGACTTCTAAAAAGTGCTTTAGGTAGAGGGAATATGACATTCGGGGGAGAAGAACTATATACACCAGATGAAAGCAAGATAGCAGTCATAACATATAGCCTTATCTGTAATCATGGATTTGTAGATGGAAATAAGCGTATCGGTGTAGCTGTAATGAACTTACTTTGCAAGATGAATGGCATTATTTTAGCTTATACACAACAAGAACTTATAGAATTAGGGTTAGCTGTGGCTAGTGGAGATAAAAATGAAGAAGAAATATTTGAGTGGATTATAAGTCACAAGAAATAGAGGGGATAAAAGTGCCATGTATTGCAGAGTTTGGGATTATAGATCATTTAGAAGAATATGATAAACATGAGTATATTCAGCAGTTTTCCTAAACCGTGCATTACAAGTTCTTATCGTATGAGATAGAGTAAATAAAATCCTACAATACTTGGTTTCAAAGTATTGTAGGATTTTTTAGTATTCATTAATTGATCAATACAGATTCAATAGCAAGTGTTTTAGAAAGATTATTGGCTAGTGCCATTTAAGACAACCCGTTTTGATTTGTAATAAGTATACTAAGTATGGAGCTTGCGATATTCACTAGGCGTATAAGTTGTAACCGATTTAAACTGCCTCATAAAGTGGACATCATTTTCATAACCACAATTTTCAGCAATAGATTTAATCGGTATATCAATGAGGGTGAGATAGTGCTTGGCATATTCGATACGTGCGTTAATAATATCCTTTAAGCAGGAAATATTAAACTGTTTTTTATACAGCTTTTGAAAATAGTAGGGGCTTAGATTAATCTCGTGAGCAAGGCCTTCCACTGTCCATTTTTCATAAGGACGACTATAGATTTTGCTTCTAAGAAGGACGAGCTGATTAATATGTAAAGATGTTAGAGGCTCATAGTAAGTCTGATAAGCTTCTGAAATCTTAATGAAAAACAATGAGAGATAGTGATCTAGGCTCTGATTATAAAAATAGGGCTTTGTATAATACTCGCAGGTCATATGCTTGATTAGTAAAGAAAAGAAAGGTGAATGATGGAGTGAAATAGGAGTCTCAAAAGGAATTTGCAAAGACTCAAAGAAATCAGTTTCATCATCCTCTAGGGTAAAGTGAAACCAATCATTAGAAAAAGGCTCCATATAAGCTTTGTAATACTGAGGCGTACCTTGTTGATATAAGAAAAAGGTATTTGGTGATAGAACGACAGGTTGGTTATTTAAAAGAAAGAGACCATGACTTCTAAGAAGCAGAGCTAAGTAGTCTCCAGAACCATGAGGACGTTGAATCTCAAAATCCATATCATGAGTATGATTGTGCCCAATGTACGTAATTTTCATCATAAAACCTCCTTAAACAACATGATTTATCAGTTAAATACCATGATACATCATTTTAAAAATTATTTTTAATTGTTAGAATAAGATGAACTATATGTATACATATAATGCAAGTGGAAGTAATGAACTCAATGAAAAGGAGAGGATATGATGAGAAAGGCGTTCACCTTATTTTTATCAGCATGTATGTTTTTTTGTACTGTAAGTAGTAGTACCTCTATGCTATGGGCACAGACCACACAGTCTAGCACCTCGAATTTAATCAAAGATGGTAACTTTGAAAGTGGTATAGGGATTTGGGGATATTTCACTACTCTAGGAGGCAAGGGAACTCTAGGAGTAAATCAAGGACAGCTTGAAGCAAACATTCAAGATTGTGGAACAGAGTCCTATAGTATGCAGGTTAATTACGATGACTTTAAATTATATAAAAATGGAAAGTATGTTTTAAAATTTGATATTAGTTCAAGCGTTAATCGACAAGTAGATTATAGGATTCAGCTTAATAGCGGGGATTATCGTGGGTATGTAGATGATAGAATAAGCACTACTCCTGTCATGCAGACCATTACCAAAACATTCACCATGCTAGATGAAACAGACAAAATGCCTAGGCTTGCTTTTAACCTTGGAAATGTAGATGGAGCTGTTGCTAGCCATCAGGTTAGAATCGACAATGTAGAGCTTTACCTTGTAGATGACAGCAATGTAGTTTATGACGAAGAAGACAAACCAGTTGAAGAGAAAAAGGTGGTTTTAAACCAAATAGGTTATAAACCAGAAGAAACCAAAACGGTTGTCTTTAGAGGGGCTATTGAGGACACTAAGTTTAGTGTGGTGTCAGTAGATACCGGTACTACTGTTTATGAAGGCAATATATCAAACAGTCGCTATGATGCTGCAACACAAGAAAACACATGCTCAGGAGATTTTTCATCAGTAAAAACACCTGGTACTTATAAGATTGTAACAACTCATGCTGGAGAATCTTATAGCTTTAAAATCAGTGAGGATGTTTATCAAAATGTCTTTAAAGATGCTTTCAAGATGTTTTATATGCAACGATGTGGACAAGAACTTACGAGTACCCTTGCAGGAAAATGGTCACATCCTACTTGCCATACAACCCAAGCTAAGATTTATGGTACTAATGAAACCATTGATGTTTCAGGTGGTTGGCATGATGCCGGAGATTATGGACGTTATGTAGTGGCAACCTCCAAAGCTGTAGCTGATTTACTACTTGCTTATGGGGATAACGAAGCAGCGTTTACTGATCAAATGGGGATTTCAGAAAGTGGAAATGGTGTTTCAGATTTACTCGATGAAGTGAAAAACCAGTTAGACTGGATGTTTAAAATGCAAAATCAAACCAATGGAGGTGTTTATCATAAGGTAACTTGTGCCAGTTTCCCAGGATATGTGATGCCACAAGAAGAAACGGGGCAGCTAATCGTATGTCCTATATCTACAACAGCTACAGCTGATTTTGCAGCTGTTATGGCTATGGGTTATGAGACTTATAAAGACATTGATTTAGCTTATGCTAATAAATGCCTTGCAGCAGCTAAGAAAGCATGGAGTTATTTAGAACAAGCACCAAGCAGTAACTTTAAAAACCCATCTGATATTGAAACAGGTGAATATGGTGACACAAGTGACAGAGATGAGAGATACTGGGCAGCTGCACAGCTCTTTAAAGCAACAGGAGAAGCTAAATATCATGAGGCATTTAAAAATTACGTCAATCAAAAAGTAGAAATAGGCTTTGATTGGGGTGGTGTTGGTAACTACGGTAACACCGCTTACTTAAAAGCAGCTTCTACAGATACAGCAACATATAATAAAGTAAAAGCGAGTATAGTCAGCCAAGCTAACGATATTGTAACAGCAGCTAAAAATGACAGTTATGGCGTTTCAAATGGCGTGAATTATTATTGGGGAAGTAATATGTCTACTTTAAATAATGCGCTTACTTTGATTACAGCTTACAGCGTAGAAGCAAATGCAGACTATCTTAAATGGGCTAAAGAGCACCTTAACTACTGTTTAGGTAAAAATGCTATAGGTTTATGCTATGTAACAGGTTATGGAGCAACTTCTCCTAAGAACCCACACCATAGACCTTCTATTGTACAAAAAGCAGCTATTCCAGGAATGCTTGTGGGTGGACCTAATGCCAGTTTAGAAGATACCTATGCAAAAGCTTATTTAAAAGGGATGGCACCAGCTAAATGCTACTTAGACCATATCGAAAGTTACTCTACCAATGAGGTGGACATCTATTGGAATTCACCACTTGTAGCAACGCTTACTAGACTGGATTTAGTAGGAAAGGTTGATCAAGGTCAAAACCCTGGAGAAGGTGAAAACCCAGGTGGTGGTGAAAATCCAGGAGGTGGCGAAAACCCAGGTGGAGGTAGCAATCCTGGAGAGGAAACACCAAATACAATAGTAGATCTAAAAGTTGTAACAACAGCAGGAAGTTCTATTAATCAAACATATACGTTAACACCTAAAACGACTCAAGCTGTAGATTTATCTAAGCTTAGCATTAAATACTATTATACAAAAAATGATACTAAGACCATGAATTTTTGGTGTGATAATGCAGCAGCGCAATTAACCGTATCACCTTGGTATGTTGCTTTTAATGGTGTAACGGGAACCTTTGGTAGTGACACCAATGGTAATTACTTAGAAGTTAAACTCAATCAAAACTATGTGCTACAACCTAATACAGGAAGTATTCAATTACAGGTTCGCTATGCCAATAATGATTGGAGTGAGATTACTAACTTTGCTGAAAAGAAAATTGTTCTCGTATATGATGGGCAAGTGTATCATTGATAAGAGTAGCTACTTCTTTCGTGGAAGATTAGAAAATTTGCGTTTACCTAAACTGAGTATACTAAATAGAGATAAAAATAGGTGGGAGATATAAGGACTCTTAAGTTATTTAAGAGAAGAAGATGTATATCATATTACGACGTCATATAGTCGTTAAAGGGCGATTGATATTTTAATTAATTGATGAAAAAAGGCTATATCCATTGCTAATGAACTGAACCCCAAATATTGGACGGTTTATATTTAGGCAATTCTATGGGACTGAATTCGGTATTGCACTGGACTCAGTCCTTTTAGTTTGCACTTAATTCTTCTATTATTGTAATACTCTATGTAATTTTCTATTTCATTAATCACATGTTCTACTGAATTGAATTCATGATTATAGAACATCTCTGTTTTTAGTAATCCAAAGAAATTCTCCATTACTGAATTATCCAAGCAGTTCCCTTTTCTAGACATGCTTTGAATAATCCCCTTTTCTTTGAGACGGGATTGATACTGTTTCATTTGATACTGCCAATCTTGATCTGAATGGAGAATAAGATCTGTACCATTAGAGATTTTTACAAAAGCCTTGTCCAACATATCCAGAGTTTGACTAAATGTTGAGTGAAGAGAAATGTTATAGCTAATGATTTTACCATTAAACATGTCTAAAATATATGACAATGATATCAAAGTAAGAGCAATGGCGTAAGCGTATTGATGAGCGTACAAGTAGCGAACTTAGTATTCAAGAGTGGTGTAAGGCAAATGCCGTTTCACCTGATCAGTATCACTATTGGAAGAGAAAGTTTGTAAGCGTAAAATATCCCTGTGACTACTTAGCTACTTAGGTCCAGGGATATTTTACGCTTACGAAAGAAGAAAAGACATAGTGGCTTGATATGCTTCCTTTTAAGTAGATTTTAGGTATTTACCTTGGCTACTTAAGGAGAAGCATATTACATAAGCCTTACTAGGTCTTTATGCTATTTAAAAGTTTAAAGAAGGGGTTTCTGTTAATCGCGCAATTCTTTTTTTATAGAAATGCCACTGCCTGTTCGTGCATCTAGTTTTAAGTCATATTCATAGCGTTTAAGAGATAATTCAATTTCATAAATCCCTCTGCCACCTTCATAATCTAGTTCAATGTTGTCAACTGTTGCACCAGGGACTTTTTTTAGTGCAATATTCTTAGCTTGTTCCATGGAGATAAACTTGGTGCTTTGGGAAGAGGCGTAATCATCTCTTAATTCTTTGGTAATAGAGATACCACTACCTGTTTGGGCATTTAGCTTTAACTCATATTCGTATTGATTAAGGATAATATCAATATCGTAAATGGCTTTATTTCTTTCATAATCCAAATCAATACTTGTGACTGTGCCTCCAGGTACTTTCTTAAGTGCAATAGCTCTAGCGTCATTGATAGAAATATGAGATGCGGCAATAGCGGAAGTAGCACTTAATGTAGTTAGTAAAATGCTCATAACTAAAAATTTTTTTCTCATTATAAGGTCTCCTTTTGTAGTCATACAAAGTAATAAATTCTTGATAATAAGAGTAGTATGAGCAGCTAATAAAAATCAATACGTTTTACTTTAAAAAGGTTTATGGGTTGAAGTTAGTTGCTTATAGTCATATTAACAAAATAAAGTAGAGAAAGAGAGCAAAACATATGATTGGATGAATAGAGGCTATATCCATTGGTAGGAAAAAGATATAGCCTTTATTGATTGAGAGAGATAAGAAGTAGTCAAATAAATTAGCTATTTCGGGAAACTAATTGGAATGTGACTGAACCGATTTGAAGACCTGGTTTAATGAAGTTTGCGGTAAGTTGATAATTGCCACATTCAAGTTCTACTGTAACAAGTTTTTGAGTAATCCATTTACCAGATGTACCATTGGTTTGGATGGTAGCAATTAATTCGTTATTTAAGTACACATTAGAAGCGGTTTGCGCTAAGGAACTTTCAGGTGACATCATATGAACAATAAGATCATAGGCACCAGCAGTAGAAACTTGAATACAGGGAGGACTAACTGGGTCAAAAGCTACTTCAGGGTTTTCGGCTAAACTATGTGGTTCTATTGAAGTAGGTTCAGAGGAAGCTTTAATAAAACGAAGTTTTGGTTTATTAGCAGTCATTCTAGAAAATGCAGTCGTTTCCATTAAAAAATTACATATATTCATGGCACAACGCTGTAATTCACCAATTTGTAATGTGCCACTATTTAAAGCTTCAATCGTATGATCACCGTAGATATTGTTTTCGGCACCGTAATTACCTACTACCATATATAAGTCATTTTGTGAGCGTACCATAAAATGAGTATTTTGAATTGTTGCTTCTCCGCCCTCTACCACATCATTCATTTTTGCCCACCAGTCTGTCATAACAATACCTTTAAATCCCCATTCTTCACGAAGGATAGTAGTATTCAAATCATAATTAGAGGCTGTCCAGTGTCCATTTAGTGGGTTATAAGCTGTCATAATGGCTTTTGCACCACCCTCTTTAACGGCAAGCTCAAAACCTTTTAAATAAATTTCTCTTAGGGCACGTTCTGAAACGATTGCATCTACCACTGAACGTTCTTTTTCTTGATTATTACAAGCAAAGTGCTTAAGGGTAGCATAACCACCACCAAGTTCAAGACCTTGTGTTATAGCAGTAGCAAAAACACCACTAATCAGAGGATCTTCAGAAAAATATTCAAAGTTACGGCCATTTAAAGGATAACGCTTGATATTAAGTCCCGGTCCAAGTAAGAGGTCAATCTGGTTGCGTAACAATTCTTTACCTTCTAGTTCATAAAGGGACTTAACAAGTTTGGTATCCCAGGTTGCTGCAAGAAGTGTGCCAATAGGAACTTGGGTGGCATGATGGCCACTTTCCATACGAATACCAGAAGGGCCATCAGCTGTGCAAGCGGCAGGGATACCATAAGCTACTAAGCTATCGGATACACCACCAAAGGCAGAAGCTGTACCAGGGGTTACAAGAGGGCTACTCATCCCTTCCCCTCTAACAAGTGTAGCTAGCTCGTATTCTGTAAGCTGAGCGATAAAGGTCGCCATGGGAATTTTCTTTTCATAAACATCTTTTAAGGTATAGCCCTTATTCCCTGTTATAGGTAATGATTCAGGGAGATTCTCTTGAATACGATCTGAGAGAGAAATGCTTTGTGTAGGGACATTTTCATAAGTAAGTTCATAAGTACCATCAGCATTTCTTGCACCAGGTTTTATTCTTGTAAAAGCTTCTGTTGGTGCTAAAGCCTCTGTAAGCTGAGAAGTGACTTCAAGTGAAGCTTGGTGATAACTAGCTTTGCCATCGATATGAAGCTTTGTGACATTTTTTACACTGTTTCCAATATAGAATATATATTCACCTGGTTCAAGTACATAAGCAGATTTATAACCAGTGATGCCACTATCATCATAGGAAGCCATTTGGTTAATAGGAAAGCTTATATGAAGTATTTGAGAGGTACCTGGTGCCAGTAAATCTGTTTTTTCAAAGGCAATCAAAGCTTTAGCAGGTTTGCCTAATTTTCCTTGAGGTGCACTATAGTAGACCTGGACAACTTCTTTGCCAGCAAAATGAGTACCTATATTTTTAACGAGCACTTCAAGTTGGATATGCTTTTCATTGTTCTTTGTAATAACAGAAGCTTCGCTAGGCTTAATCTCAAATTGTGTATAAGATAGACCATATCCAAATTCATATTGGACTTTCTCAGGACAAAATGTTTCAAAGTAGCGATAGCCCACATAGATATCTTCTTGATAGGAATTTTTGATAGGATCACCATAGTTTGAAGCAGAAGGGTAGTCCTCGAGGGAATAAGCTATTGTATCTGTAAGCTTACCACTAGGTGTTACTGTGCCAACTAGTAAATCGACCACTGCACTGGCACCCTCCATACCACCTTGCCAAATGTAGAGAACGCCTTGGATAGGATGAAGGTGACTAGGGTCATTTATCCAGTTCATATCGATGATATTGGCTACATTTAGAATAACAACAACTTGCTCAAAATGTTTTGTTACAAGTTGAAGCATGTTTTTCTCTTCGTCTGTCAGCTGATAACTACCTGGTTCATTGGTATTATCCTTATCTTCACCAGCAGTACGTCCAATAACAACGATTGCTTTGTTTGATTTGCCTCTTGCCTCTTTTACAATGTGATCTGAGAGGGGCATTTCTTTTTGGTGATAAGGTTCACAGGCCCAACGTCCACCGCCATTATCAAAAGGATTTTGGGAGACCCAAGTTTCATAAATAGTAGCTAAATCTTCATTTATTGTAATCGCTTCATGGGTTCTACAAGCGCCTAAAAGATTAGTGCTATAAAGCACATTGACGCTACCACCGGATCCGGTGCCACTTCTATAATAGTTGATTTGAGTTCTTCCAAAGATGGATACCCTGTCAGTTGGTTTTATAGGAAGAATTTGTTCTTGATTTTTTATTAATACAGCACCGTTAGCGGCAACTATTTTGGAAAATTCAGCAAATCCTTCTAAAGGAATACCTATTTTATGCATATTTATCTTACCTCCCAAAATTTGATGATAAAATAAGTATAAATGATTGATAAAATAGATGATATAATATTTTTATAAAAAAATAGAAATATTTTGTCGTGGAGGGTGATATGCATTATCTAGAACAAAAAAAGGAAATTATTGATGGAATATCTTATAATTATCTCTGTCATATTCACAATGTAGAGGCAGAGGGAAACGTTTTTCCAGCACACTATCATAGTTATATCGAGATTTTATATGGTATATCAGGTATATACAAAGTGCTTTTAAATGGAGAAGCCCATTTATTCAAGCAAGGAGATTTGGTGATTATTAATTCAAAAGAAGTGCATCAAATTGATTCACATTCTTGTGAAGGAGGAAAGTATATTGTCCTTAGATTTGAACCAGAAGTCATTTATAATACAATGTTTCAAGATCATTTGCAGCTAAAATATGTCTTACCATTTATTCTAGAAAACGGGAAACATCAAAAGGTCATTGACAAGTCTGAGATTGAAAATACATTTATTCCAAAGCTTCTTTATGAAATGTTGGATGAATTTGAAATGAGGAGTTATGGGTATGAACTAGCCATAAAAAATCATATAGGAAGAATATTTTTATGGCTACTAAGATATTTTCATAAGCAAGGAATAGATATTGTGATTGATGTAGATGTAAATAGAGAAACGATGAAAAGATTGCAGCCTGCTTTTGATTATGTACTACATCATTACGACGAAGAAATTAAAGCCGCAGAGTTAGCCAACCTTTGTAATATGAGCTATAGTTATTTTTCTAGAACGTTTAATGAATATCTGGGAATGAATTTAAGTGAGTATATTAATCGAATAAGAATTACAGAAGCAGAAAAATTACTTATATCCACAACACTGAATATTACAGAGGTTGCTCATACAGTGGGATTTAGTACAACGAGTTATTTTATCAAGTTATTTCAGCTATATAAAAATACATCTCCTAAGCAGTTTAGAAAAGGTTATAAGATAGCAAAAAGTAATAATGATTATCCCCAACAATTAAAATACAATCATAGTTAAATCTATAAATCTAATAGCGGACTGTCAATTAATAAGTTGACAGTCCGCTATTGTAGTAGTTGGGTATAAAAAGAATGACATCTCCTAAGGGTTTAGCCACTATTTTGGGAAGTGCTAGACTAGCTACCTTTTCTATGTTAATGGAAAAATTCGAGGATAGCCTTCACAGTAAGTCGTTTTTGCTCTTCACTAGTGATTGTAGCATGACCATCATCTGCTTGCTCGCCATACTCACCATAATAGGCATGGTTACCACCTTCAAGGCAAAGCTCAGTAAAGTCATTAGGAAGAAAAGCTTTGCCTTCTTCATAGTTTGCTTTATTTAAGACTTTATCTTCACTGCCGTAGATAGAAAGGACTTTAAGAGGAAGCTGAGATAAATCTTGGGTGCTATATGCGCCTAATAAAATGAGGCCATCTAAAGCTTCGCTATGTTTGCTAGCATAGCTTGCTGCCATAGCACCACCTAAAGAGTGGCCCCCTAGATACCAATGCTTAATTTCAGGAAAATCTGCCATAATAGGTGTGGCTGCGTCTTGATCAAAAACAGCTAGATTAAAAGGCATCTTAGGAATAATACAAATGTAGCCAGCTTCTGCCAGTTTGCTCAGCATAGGGGCATAAGCTGTATATTCTACTTTGCCACCAGGATAAAAAATAAGGGCTGTGTCTAGTGCATTTTCTTTTGGAGCCAGAACAAGATAATCCTTTTCATAGGTTAAGCTAATAGTTTGATTATCTTCTAAGAACCTCATAGCTAATGATTCTGTATGATAGTAGTTATTAACATAAATAAAAAAGGCAAGGATAAGACCAGCTAGTATAACACCTACAGTGGTCAGGATAAGACATAGTTTCTTTTTACTATTAGAGTAATGCTTCATATTACCCACTTCCTCTCAAAATAATCATATTTTTACTTTTATGTCGCTATGAATGATTATAACACAAAGTAAGAGGAAGAGAAAAAGTCCTTTATATGATTAAGTCATCATGTTATAAAGTAGGAATAGACAATCTTTCAATACTGTTAGATTTGTTTTAGGAGTGGAAAGATTATGGACATATGTTAGAGCTATAATAGAGTTATAAACTAAGGGGGGAATAAGATGCAGATATTAATGACTGAAAATCTAAAAAAGTACTATGGACAGGGGGATACAGCTGTACATGCTTTGGATGGAATAGATTTTACGGTGGAAAAAGGAGAATTTGTTTCTATTGTAGGCACTTCAGGAAGTGGAAAGTCTACGCTTTTGCATATGTTAGGAGGGCTTGATCAGCCTACTTCCGGAACCGTAATAGTAGATGGTAAGGACTTATCTAAACTTAAAGAAGAGGAGCTAACTATTTTTAGAAGGCGCAAAATCGGCTTTGTATTTCAAAGTTATAATCTTGTACCAGTACTTAATGTTTATGAAAATATTGTTTTGCCAATTGAACTAGATGGCAATAAACCGGATAAAGCCTATATAGATAAAATTATACATACCTTGGGCTTGGAAAAGAAACTCATGAGTTTACCGAGTCAGCTCTCAGGAGGGCAGCAGCAAAGAGTAGCTATCGCCAGGGCTATAGCAGCTAAGCCAGCCATTATTTTAGCGGATGAGCCAACAGGAAATTTAGATAGCCGTACGTCTCAAGATGTTTTAGGCATGCTTAAGATTACCAGTGATCAATTTGGACAAACCTTAGTGATGATTACCCATAATGAAGAAATTGCTCAGCTAGCTGACCGTATTGTGCGTATTGAAGATGGTTTACTGGTTAAGGCAGGTGAGGCTCATGTTTAAGGTGCAAAACACCAAGGCTATTCGTAATCTTGCAAAAAAGAACTATGAGAGTAATAAAAAACGTAACCGAACAGCTATTATTGCCATCACTCTAACGACTATTTTATTTACCACTTTATTTACTTTAGGTGCAGGTATTATCAAAAGTATGGAATATAACAATATGCGTATGGCGGGAGGGGCTGCCCATGCTTCTTTAAAGTATTTAAGCGAAGAAGAGTATCAGAAGTTAACAAAGCACCCTTTGATTGATAAAGTCGGTAAATGTATTTATGTAGGAACAGTAGTAGATGAAACTTTAGTTAAAAGGCCTGTTGAGATTGATTACTATGATAAAGTGTGTGCCCAGTTAGGGTTTATCGAATTAAAGAAAGGCACTTTTCCGCGAGATAAAAATCACATTGTATTAGATGATCTAACCCTCCAAAGACTGGGTATAACACCTAAGGTAGGGGAAAAGGTTAGTTTAGACATAGATTTTAATGACCGAATTGAAACGGTAGATTTTATTTTAAGTGGTTGGTATGAAGGCGAGCCTGCCTTTACCGTTGGAATAGGACTTGTTTCAGAAAGCTTTGTCAAAGCGTACTTACCGGGGAGAGGACAAGCTTATAAAAAAGACTTTGATATCAATGGTTCTATTAGAGCAGATCTTTACTTTAACAATAGCAAGGATATCGAAGGTAATGTGCAGAAGGTGATTACAGATAGTGGCTATGCTATAGAAGAAAATGCTGATAATGGTATTCATTATGGTGTGAATTGGTCTTATATGAGTGCTTCTTTAGATAATAACATTGGAAGCATTGTGGCAGTTGTTTTAGGCATAGTGCTTATTATGCTAACAGGCTATTTAATTATTTATAATATTTTTCAAATCTCAGTTATCAAAGAAATACGTTTTTATGGTTTATTAAAAACCATAGGAACTACAGGAAGACAAATTAAAAGTATTATTAAACAAGAAGCCCTTAAAATGTGTTTATGGGGAATTCCTATGGGGCTTATACTAGGCTTTGGATTGGGCGCGCTTTTTCTGCCGCTTTTAACAGCTCATATGAATGGAGGAAAAAGTAGTTTAAACTTTAGTCCTATGATTTTTATAGGTTCAGCTCTATTTGCTATGGCCACAGTACTCCTGAGTTGTAATAAGCCTGCCAAAGCTGCAGCTAAGATAACACCGGTAGAAGCCGTTAAATTTAGCGGCGTAGACCAAGGCTATACCAAAAAACAGAAAAGAACCAATGGGTCTAAGCTTTATCAAATGGCTTTTGCTAACTTAGGTAGAAATAGAAAGCGAACCGTTATAGCTGTGATTTCCATGTCACTTAGCTTAGTGCTGATGAATGCTGTATTTTGTTTAGCCAATAGCTTTGATATGAATAAATTCGTAAGCAAGTTTATAGATTGTGATTTTCAAGTGGCTCATGCTAGCTACTTTAGTAATGATTATCTTCAGGAGCAAAAAGAGGTAGATGGGGAATTAGTAGCAATGCTTGAAGCGCAACCAGCTTTTGCAGGAGGTGGAGGCGTTTATACACCTATGGGAGTAGATATTAGGGCTGAATATGAAGGGGAAGTTACTTATTATGGACAGCAGATGCATTTTGATAAAACGCAAGGTATTTATACAGGAATTTATGCAATGGATGATTTTAACCTTGAAAACTTGGATATCGTTAAAGGTGAATTAGATTTAGAAAAGTTCAAGTCAGGAAATTACTTGCTACTAGGGCTAATGGATGATGACTATGGCAATATTGTTTATGATGAAGCCCTTTATGATATAGGAGATAAGGTAAAGCTTAAGGTACTTGAAGAGACAATAACAGATCCTAATGTTAGTTACTTTGATGAAGCTGGGGTAGCTTATGACAAAGAGGGGAAAGTTATAAAGCAGCCAACAACTGAAGTTTACGGAAGAGAAAAGGAATATGAAATCATGGGTTTCTATCGCATGACTTATACCAATACTAGTAGAACCTATGGAGATTTAGTAACCTTTGCTATGCCAGTAGAAGAGCTTAAAACCTATACACCACAAATAAGCCGAATGACTTATTTATGCGAAAGCATAGATGGGGAAGAGTCACAAATAGAATTATTCCTTAAAAATTACACAGAAGCGGTCAATCAGACCATGAGTTATTGTTCAAGAGAAAGCTATAAACAGGAATTTTTTGAATTTAGAAATGTATTAGTGCTTGTAGGAGGAGCGTTGTGTTTAATTATTGGTTTGATTGGCTTACTTAACTTTGTCAATGCCATGAGTACGAGTATTATTGCAAGACAAAAAGAATTTGCCATGTTAAAAAGCATAGGCATGACCAAAAAGCAATTGCTCAGCATGCTTACCTTTGAAGGCATTTACTATGCAGTATACACTTCCATAGTTTCTATAGTTATTACTTTACTGGTGTCATATACAGTCTTAAAAAGCTTAACCAAGGCTATGTGGTTTCTAAGTTTTGAACTTACTTTAGCACCCCTATTAATAGCATGTACCTTATTAGTCATTCTAACAGCCATTATACCTCGTTGGTCTTATCACACCAATAACAAGAAGTCCATCGTCGAAGAACTAAAAGATGGTGAGTAAGTACATAACAGGCTCTAAGAGAAAGTGTTACAAAGCTCCTATTAATGTTATATAATTAAGAAAATAGGGGAGGGCAATTGAGGATACCTAGCCCTTTTCATTTTCTCGTAATATTTAATATTGCACTATAGACTAAATAATGATCGTCAGTCGTTAAAGGGAGAAGTAGCATGAAAAACATTCTTATTGTAGAAGATGATTTAGCCTTATCCAGAGGAATTGCTCTAGCTATGCAGCAACTAGGCTATGAAATGTCTGAAGCTTCGGATTTAAGAATAGCTAGGCATAAGCTGAGTCTTAAGCCTTTTGACCTAATCCTTTTAGACATTAATCTGCCTGATGGAAGCGGCCTAGAGCTTTGTAAGGAAATAAGAGAAAAATTCAGTTCAGCCGTTATTTTTATTACAGCCAATGACTTAGAGATGGATGAGGTAGTAGGATTAGAGGCAGGGGCAGATGATTATATTACCAAGCCTTTTAGCTTAGCGGTGCTTCGTGCTAGAATACAAGCAGTTTTGCGAAGAAAAGAACAGGTAGATAAGAAAATCATTTGTTTAGGGAACTTTAGTTTTGATTTTGATGCCATGACCTTTTTAAAAGGGGATGTAGCGTTGGCTTTAAGTAAAACAGAGCAACGCTTACTTAGATTACTAGTAATGAATAGGGGACGAATCCTTTCCAGAGAGGATCTATTGGAGCGCATCTGGGATGGCGGCGAATTTGTAGATGAAAATGCGCTTTCAGTAACAGTTCGCAGGCTCAGAGAAAAATTAGAAGATAATCCTGCAAAGCCTCAATATATCAAAACCATTTATGGTATTGGCTATACCTGGGTGATAAGGGGTGAGGCAGAATGAAGCTATTAGTCATTATCATGATAATAGTTTGTTTAATAGCATTAGTATGTATCATTATAGGTATACGAGCTTATAAAGAAGCTAATAGAACTATGCAAGGATTAGAGAAGATGTTAGAGCTTGTTATTAAAGATGAGTTTAAAGAAAGTAGCTTTAATGAATCTAGGCAATCAAGATTAGAAGCAAAACTAGCAGAATTTCTCACAAGTAGCCAGCTATCTCAGCAAAGTATTAAAGTACAGCATCAGCATATTAAAAGCTTAATCTCTGATATTTCACATCAAACCAAGACGCCTATTGCTAATCTATTACTTTATAGTGAGCTTTTAAAAGAGAAGGAATTGACAGAAGAAGCAAGTGAGTTAGTGACACAAATAAGCTTTCAAAGCGAAAAATTAGACTTCCTTATACGCTCCTTAGTGAAACTCTCTCGTCTTGAGAATGGCATCATTACCGTAACGCCAGCAACCAATAACCTGGCGCCCCTTATTAATAAGGTATTAGAGGAAGCAAAAGCAAAACTAGAGGAGAAGAAGATAAAACTTCAATGGGAGCCAAGTGAGGGAAGAGATATAGCAAGCTTTGATGGTAAATGGACGCAAGAAGTGTTTGCTAATCTGTTAGACAATGCCATTAAGTATACGGCTGAGGAAGGTAGCATTACTATTAAGATCAGTGAATATGAGATGTTTTGTAGAGTTGATTTTATAGATACAGGAATAGGTATTACAGAAGAAGAGTTGGCTCTTATTTTTAAACGCTTTTACAGAAGTCCTAGAGTTGCAAAAAAAGAGGGAGTAGGGATAGGCTTATACTTAGCTAGAGAAATTGTATTGGCAGAGGGCGGTTACATAAAGGTCACTTCAGACGTAGGAAGAGGAAGCTGCTTTTCTGTATTTTTACCGAAAAGTAGATAATAAGATACAAATAGAGCCGAACGATTTGTTCGGCTCTATTTGCATTTTATCTATCATTATTTAATTAATGTACCGTTGTAATAAACTTCATAGCCTTTATCAACTAGATTTTCATAGCCAGACCAATCACTTTGAGCAAAGCGAACACCTAAATTAAGTGAACCAGAGTTTGGTGCCATGCTATAGGTAGTATCAAAAGTGATTTCTAGATAACCATCTTTAAAAGTACCTTTTACTCCAGAAGAAAGGTTCACATACCATGGAGATACATTAAGCTGAAGACCTGCACTATCACACCAGAAGCTTTGACTCTTTGTACTTGTTTTGGTGTAGTAGTAGCGAATAGTGAGCTTAGAAAGATCAAGATTTTGACTACCTACAGAGGTGATAGCATATTGCTGATTGACAGAGCTACCTAACTGCGTAGTAACACTAACCTTAGGAATAACACCTTCTGTAGGAGTAGGCGTTGGTGTAGGAGTAGGCGTTGGTGTAGGAGTAGGCGTTGGTGTAGGAGTAGGCGTTGGTGTAGGAGTAGGTGTTGGTGTAGGAGTAGGTGTAGGAGTAGGCGTTGGTGTAGGAACTGGTCCGTCCTGATTGGAGGCTAAACCTGCAAGTGCACCAACGAGCCCAGCATTATAATCAATACCTACTTCTGTATAAACATAATCATTACCATTGTCACTATATTGGTCGTTAGAGTTAGGACCACCCACTAATGCACCTGTAAGTACATGTTTGGCAGGTTTTAAGTTACCGCTATCTGCATAGGTATAACCATTAGCTGCTCTATGATGTGGATAGAGTGGGTATTTAGAGCCGTAGCCAACCATGTAAGACATATTATTAGGATTCTTACCAAGAATATAATTGATTTGAGTAGTGGCTAAGGACTTAGCAGCAGTATCTCCTGTTAAATCATAGTACTGAAGGGCAATCATAGACTCAGCCGCAGAATATCTGAGTACTCCCCAGTTATTTAAGTATTTTAATCCACCAGGTGTGGTTGGAACACTGTTATACCAGTAATTTAAATTATGTTTAATGGCATCTAAATAAACCGAGTTATTAGTTAGCTTATAGAGCTGAATAGTAGCAGGACTGAGCATATTGTCCCAGCACATAGTCCATTCATCTTTTGCAATTCCGGTAGAGGTTTTCATATAATTTTCAGCATCGTTAAGATAAGCTGAATCACCAGTGATTTGATATAACCAAGTAGCAGCCCAAGCTAAATCATCTTTGTAACTACTAGAAGTATAGAAGCTCTGGCCTTGACTAGTACCTGGTTTAACTTTAGCTAAGGTATAAAGTGATTTGGCAGCAGCTAAACAGCGATCAGCATAAGCTGAATCAATGTCTTTATAGTTAAGATACATTAAGCTAAGTGCAGCAGAAGCTTCACCAGCAACATCTGAACCAGCATTATTCGCATCTACCTTAAACATAGTAGAGCGGTCACCTTGAGCTTCAGGGGCACCCCAATAACTATGATCGGCATTACCATCACCAACCTGATAATAGAAAACATTTGCATTAGGATGAGATTTTAATAAATAATCTGTAAAATGTTTAAGCGTTTGTAATGCTTTTTCTGTAGCACCCGCTTTATCAAAGCCATCTTTGTATTCATAAAAACTCCAACCAAGTACACTTGCTGCGTAACCTTGAGTGATGCCAAATTTAACATGGTCACCACAGTCATGATAACCACCATTTAAATCAAGTCCTACGTCTTTACCATCATTAACATGGCAAGCGCCACGCCAGTCAAAGGCATTATTAGTACCAGCGTCTTTACCACACTTATTGGCATCATAGAATTGGATACCATACTTTAATGCGGTTAAATAGTCATAATCAGTAGCAGCTTGAGTTGGATTGAAGTTACCTAGTAGTGAGAATATAGAGCCAAAAACGGTGCAACCTGTAAGTAAAGCCACATTTCTTTTCATGTGAGTACGTTTTTTCATACTCTGTTCCTCCTTAGAATTTTGGATTTAGATTTAACAAATTATTTCTAAAAGTGATAAGACGTGATGTCTAAGACAATACAAATTATACTATAAAGAGATTAATTGTCAGAAAAATAGGGGCAAGTTGTAAGAAAAATTGGCATATGTTGAAGTGATAATCTTATTAAAAGCTCAATAAATCTGTGTTACTGGGGAAATACACTATTAACAATTTGTTTAAAATTTTGAATTATAGATTTATTGTATCTCGATTATGAGAATTTGAATAGATAAGAATGATTTATATCATATAAATTAGCACGCTAAAAAGGAGTGTTGCGAACTAGTTACCTAGTTTTGCAACACTCCTTTTCAATCTAGAACTTTGTTATCCATTTATTCAAGCTTAAACATAGTTTTTCTAGAACACTATGTTTAAAAGAAGTTCTTATATTTACTAAAATGTCAAAAGATTTTGTCATTTAATTGAAAATTATACTATAACAAGTTATGCTATAAATAGTAATATTTTTACATAATCACAGAAGGGGATGTGACATGAGGACATACAAGTTTTATACCTATGTCAGTGGATAAGGAGAGGGGTGCTACAAGGACATCACTTTATTAGGAGATAAAGTAAAAATACAATTAGCACCTAACCTAACAATATAAGAATTAGGTTTATTAGTGTTAGTAGTGGTATAGAAGAGATGAATTTAAGGGGGAAGGCCAGAATGATAATTATATTTGATTTGGACGGGACTTTATTTCAAACAGCATTATGCGATATTGCAGCTGTAAATCACTTGTTTGATGAGTTAGCGATAGAAAAAGTAGATGATACGGTAATAACATATAATATTGGGAAAAAAACTTTTGAGTTTTTAACAAACATACTGCCTCCTCATATAAAACAGCAAGATGTGTATGATCGTTTTCGTGAATTAGAGCAGAAAGAAGTAAGAGAAAATGGCATATTATTCCCAAATGTTATAGAGCTGCTTGAAGAACTTGTATCGAAGGGACATACACTTATTATTTGTTCAAACGGAAGCTCAGAATATATTGAACTTGTACTAAAAAAGACAGGAATAACTAAATATTTTTCTAATATATATAGCGCAAAAGAGGCTAACAATAAAGGAGAGGTTATAAGAAAAATATTAGACAATAATTCACCAGCAGTTGTTATAGGAGATACTCTATCAGATATAGAGGCAGCTGCGGAAAATAATATTCCATCTATAGCTGCTATGTATGGTTATGGCAATATAAATGAATTGGGGGCGGCTACGTATATTATACAGAATGTTACAGACATCATCGGATATGTAAATCGAATAGAAATCTTTTATACCATAACAGACCGAAGTATACGAAAAGGCAAAAAGGTAATAGGTATTAACGGTGTAGATACATCGGGAAAAACAGTATTTACAAAAGCATATTCTAAGTTTCTTTCAAGTTTAAAAATCAAGAATACGATTATACATATTGATGACTACCATAATCCTGCTGAATTGCGTTGTAAGGGAGATAATGAAATAGAAGCTTATTATCATAATGCTTTTAACTATGACCAAGTTATTGATGAAATTTTAGGTCCATTGAATAAGTTGGGCTCTATTGACAAAGATATTTTGTGTTTAAATTTAGATACTAATAAATACGAAAATTTTATTCATTACAATATAGATGAAAATACCATTGTACTAATAGAGGGGGTGCTTTTGTTTAGAGAACCATTGCTCAAATATTTGGATACAACTGTATTTTTGCATATTGATTTTGATGAAGTATTAAGGCGGATGCAGGTAAGGGATGTCCCGAAATATGGAGAAGGATTTATAAAAAAATATACAAATAAGTATATACCAGTACAGAGGAAGTATCTTGAAGAATACAGACCTGAGCAAAGAAGTGATATTGTGATTAATAATCAGGATTATTTTAATCCAAGATTAGGCGCATATTGTGAAGGAAAGGATGATATTTACAACAATAGAAAATAAAGCTTATTTCAATTCAGAACTTTTTTCTCATAATCTTGCTTTACCTAATGCTGCAATACCAAATATTTGTTTAATCTATTTACCACCAGAGTAAAGTGAAAAACTGGCCATCAAGGTCAGTTTTTTTGTTTGGAGTTATATTCGGGAGCATTTTCGGCGTTATCTTGTTTGATTTCCCAGTAGATGATAAGCGTGATAAGAATACGAAGGAGGACAATGGCTCCAAGGATAGCGATTTCTTGAAGGCTTCTAACTAATACCGTTTTTAAAATCTCAGCAGCGAGTTTGAATTCTAAGGCCATAGCCATGGCTTCAGCAAATTGGTATTTGACAGGGTAATGTTCTTTCAAAAGCAAGGATTTTACGTATTGGTAAAAGGCTTTAAAGGCACCGATAGTAATAACGGTAATTCCCATTAGTTCGAGGAGATGAATAGGAAGAGGAAGATAGCGAATGATTAATTCTTCTAACATAAGAGCCTCCCTTTTAGATTTGAAATTATTATTTCTCGAATACGAGCAAAATATAAAGGATTAAAAATTCACTCTAATAAATCATTAAAAGCTGATAGCAGTTTTTCTGTTCCATAACAAATAAGTAGATAGATATAGGTTGAGATGGATAAATAAAAATAAGACAATATAAAAATTTAACAAAAAATATCATAAAAACGTTAAAAAGTTAAAAAATATCATAAAATTAATTTGCGTTATGGTGTAATATATAATTAAAATTATTAAAATAATTATTAAATTAGATAATAATTATAATTATTATACAAAATTAAACTAGAAGGTCCTAATTACTTATTTGAGTAAAACTACATACATCCGTATGTAATGATACTAATATACATAATTAAATTATTGAAAGGGGATCTATTATGAGTAAGAAGGTAAAGAATCAGGTAGTAGCATGGGTTCTGAGTGTGATCATGTTAACCTTAGGGTTACCATTAAATGCAACGATGTTATTGCAAGAAGAACCAGTAGATACGAGCATCCAGGTATTTAATGATAGTATGATGCCAACGACTACAGAGAGCAGCATAAAAATACTGAATGCTAGTGATTTAGAAAATGCTAAGTTAGCAGCAGATAAGGTGGCTGGGGACTTTACAATTAAAGCAGCAGCTGGCAAAGAGGTAGATATTGATGGCAGTAGTTATATGAGTGAGTATTATCATAGCTTTAGCAAACGTATTAAGCTAAATGGTACCGGAAATGCTGCAGCGCGTACTATTGAGTTTACAACAACGGGATCAGCTACTGTTCAAGTATTTGCTTTAAGTGGCAGTTCTTCTACAGATAGGACATTAGGTATTTATGATGAAGCGGATAATCAGGTAACTACACTAAAAGCAGTAGGTAAAAGCAGTGATTCAGATGGAAAATTGCCTATGAGTGAAGCAACTATTGATGCGGCAGGTACCTATAATATCCGTTCAACTGGTAGTGGAATCAATATTTATTATGTAAAAGTAATACAAGGAACTGTAGAAACAGTTACTTTTGCAGATGGTACTAAGCCTTCTGTTGTAAGTGCAGTGCAAGATACTGTTGATCAAAGAAAAGTGAATGTTACAGTATCTGGTACACTTCCAAATGCTGAGACAGATAAAATATGGGTAAAGATTTATGATAGTTCTAATAAGCTAACAACGAGTAAATTACTTGACAATCTAGAAGCAGATGGCACAGGCATTACTGCTTTAACTCTCGAAAAATCAGAAGATTACACAATAGTGGCAGAAGCTATTCGTGAGGGATGTAAAACAAGCTATAGCAGTGATATATTTGCACTGAATGATTTTGTTGTACCATTAGGTGATGTTAAGATTACGAATGTTAAAACGACAGCTATTGAAGCACCAACCAATGCTACTTTAACAATAGATTGGGATGATGCACTCAATGCGGAAACCTATGATGTGGAAGTTAAGGATACAGCCAATAATCTTTTTGAAAAAAAGGATTTAAAAGTAACGACTTGTGACATCTTAGGTCTTACAGTGGGTGAAACCTATACAATTAAGGTAACTGCTTATGGTAGTGGTCAATCTAAGTCGGCTACAACAACTAAAAAGGTGGCAGCTAGCGTAGAAAGATTTTTAGGTGGTTTAGTAGGTTCAGGTGCTTCTGGAACCATCACTGAAAATAGTGACGGTTCTATTACCTTAGATGCTAGAGCTGTCGGTGGTAATACTGGCGGTAAGCTAGCAGATAGTGAAGATGGGTTCTTATACTATTATACAGAAATCAATCCAGAAACAGAAAACTTTACTTTAACAGCTACTTTCAGAGTAGATGACTCTGGTAGTAAAGATAATCAATCAGGCTTCGGTGTAATGGCTATTGATACAATGGTGCTTGGAGAAAGTAGTGCACGTTACTTTAACTCAGCGGGTGCTATGTTTAGAAAGTATGTGAAGACAGTAGATGGCACACTTATTAATGGTTATGGTATTCCAGGAGGTTATTTTGTAACAGGTTATACAGCGGGACCAACTGTTGCAAACTCAGCGAGAAAGACGATTGATACAGAACCATTTGATTGGGAATTTAAGAAAGACTATACAACAGCAACTAATTCAAATCCACCTAAGTTTGAAGATGGGGAAGTGTATACTTTAACACTTAGAAAGAGTAATACTGGTTTCCATGCATATATGAGTAATGACAAAACGAATGAAGTGATTTGCTATGAACCAGAACTTTTATTGAAACAAGATAGCAGTAAATATTATGTAGGTATGTGTGCAAGCCGTAAAATTATGGTGACTGTACTTGATTATAGCTTTACAACTATTCATCCAAGTGCAGATGAGCCAAAGGAAGAAAGACCATTAAAATATGTAACACCAACAGTTAGTCTAGATTCTACAACAACAACGTCTAATAAAAAATATGAAGCTGCTTTTAAAGCTAATGTAGTAGGAACAATTGATATTAAAGATGCAGCAGGAAATGTAGTGGCTTCTAAGGTTGTACTTGATCCTAGAGAGGCAAGCACCTTTAGAGCGGTAGCTCCAGTGAAATTATCAGGAGAAACAAATCAATTTACAGCTATATTTACTCCAGCAGATAAATTAGGTCAAGGAGAATTATTAGCAGATAATGAGGAACTTAGTTCCTATGAGTCTATTGAAATACCTTTTAGCATAACTTACAAACAATATGGAACAAGTGAAAATGCCATTTATGTAGGAGCAAACGGCTCAGCATCTAACCAAGGGACAAAAGCCAGTCCTTTAGATGTACAAACAGCTGTTAACTTTGCACAGCCAGGTCAAGAGATTGTTCTTTTAGATGGTACATATAAATTGACAAAGGGTATTAATATTGCCAGAGGTAACAATGGTACAAAGGAAGAGCCTATTGTATTAATGTCAGAGCCGGGTAAACGAGTTGTTTTTGATTTATCAAACTGCAGCACAAATGGTATTACAGTAAATGGTAACTACTGGCATATTTATAATATTGAGCTTATGAATTCACCAAATGCTAAACGTCCGGTACAAGTGAGTGGACATTATAATACGATTGAAAAACTTTTAATTCATGATAATGCAGATACAGGCCTTCAAATTAGTGGTAGTGCATATGAGCCAAACACTATGTGGCCATCCTATAACTTAATATTAAGCTGTGAGGTTTATAACAGCTGTGATGCGTTAGGGAATGATGCAGATGGTTTTGCAGCTAAATTAACCGCTGGAGAAGGTAATGTATTCCGCTATTGTATCGCACATCATAATATTGATGATGGTTGGGATTTATATGCGAAATCAACGACAGGACCAATTGGTACGGTGACGATTGAAAGCTCTGTAGCTTATGCAAATGGTACATTACTTGGTAATCCAAGTAAAACAGGTGAAGGTAATGGTTTCAAATTAGGTGGTGAAAGTATATCTGTACCACATGTATTAAAAAATAGTGTTTCTTTTGCAAACTTAAATAATGGTGTATTTAGTAATAGTAATCCAAGCTGCATGGTTTATAATACAACTTCTTATGGTAATGAAGGTAAGAATCTATTCTTTAATACGAATGCCAAAATAACAGATTGGGTATTAGAAAACTTTATATCCTATAAAGGAAATGATAGCGATACAATGGATCTTAAGGGTCAAGATTCATTAGCAGATAGAAGTAACTATATTAATGGAGTGAATACTGAAGGTACCTCTGTTAGTGATGACTGGTTTACCAATTTGGATACAACTATCGTTCCTACTATTGCAGAAGACGGAAGTATTGATATGAAAGGTCTTTTAGTATTAACAGCAAGTGCACCAGATGGCATAGGGGCTGTATTAACTAAGAATCCAAATCCAACAGTAATTACCATTGGTAAAGAAATTGGTGGAACTAGTACAGGTGGAGGTTCAACAGGTGGCGGTTCATCAAGTGGAGGCTCCACAAATTCTAGTACAACAAAACCGATAGCAACAGTGGTAGATAAAATTATAGAAGCACTTAAAGAGGGTAAAACACCTGTTATTAAAATAGATGGAAACAATGCGGTTCAATTAGTTGCAGAGGCAATAAGCGAGTTAATAGGTAGCCAAACAGGTGTTGTTATTGAAGGAAATGGTGTAACCATTACCTTGAATGAGAAACTTATTAAGGAAGTAACAGATGGGGAAAAACTAAGTCTAACGATTAAAGTGCCAAGTCTAGTAGCTAGTGAATTAGCAGCTATTAAGACGCAAATCAGCCAGAATGAAAATTTCAAGACGTTTTTTGATAGCGTAGCAACAGTAGCTTTTGAAATGAGTACCAATAAAAAAGTAGAAGTTATTAGTGAGCCAATTACACTCACCTTTGATTTATCGAAAGTTAGTGCTGAGAATACTGATAAGCTAACTCTTGTAAGATACGAAAAACAAGAAGATGGGACTTATAAAGTTGTAAAAGTAGGTGGCAGCTATGATGCTAAAACCAAAACTTTCATAGCTAAGGTAGATCAGGCAGGTAACTACGGCATTTTAGAGGCAAAAGAACTCTTTAAATTAAATCTGGCTATTGGTAAAACAAGTTCCGAAGTAAATGGTAAAACAATTGTTAATGATGTTGCACCTATGATTGTAAAGGATACAACAATGGTACCTATCCGCTTTATTGTGGAAAATTTAGGTGCAGAAGTAAAATGGGATCATGAAGCCAAACAAGCAACTATTATTTTAAATGGTAAAAAGCTAACATTAAGTAGTACAAATGGTATGCTGATTAAAGATGCAAGAGCCTTAGTACCACTTAGATTTGTTTCAGAAACAGTAGGAGCTAATGTGCTTTGGTTACCTACAGAAAAAGCTATTGAGATTGTATATTAGGGTTGTATTGGTGATAAGATATAGAAGGTAAATGAGATAGGTCAGTTTAAGAGCAGTTTCTTAAATTGACCTATTTTCTATATAGTATACCGTTTAAATTTTAGTTGATGAATATAATAGCTAAAAGAGTAGCCTGGATTGATTGTTTTTGGTGATAGAACCTTTTATAATAAAAATGAGATAAACAGGAAATTTGAGGAACATAGGAGAGGCGTGATTCGAATGAAAATAAGTGGAACTACCCAATTAGCATGTCTTTTAGGACATCCAGTAAGTCACAGTTTTTCACCTTATATACATAATTATTTAGCAGAGAAATGTGGGTTAGATATGCGCTATGTATGCTTTGATGTCGAGGAAGATCAAGTGGAGGCTGCTGTAAAGGGAATTAGAGCATTAGGTATAGTGGGGAGTAATGTAACGATTCCTTATAAGATTAAGGTAATGGATTATCTAGATGAGATTGATCCCAATGCAGCTATTATAGGAGCTGTTAATACAATTAAAAACGACAATGGAAAGCTTATTGGTTATAATACAGACGGTGTAGGCTTTGTAAAATCCGTTATAGAAGCAGGCCATACCTTAAAAGGAAAAACAGTTATGGTTCTAGGTGCAGGTGGTGCAAGTCGTGCGATTACCGTAGAGTTAGCAGCAGCTGGTGTAAATAAACTTATTATTTGTAATAACACCTTAGCAAAAGCCAAGCAGCTAGGGGAGCAAATTAAAGAGCGTTTTACAAAAGTAAGTATTCAAATTGAATCACTCAATATGACTGAAAGTGATTTGCAAGGTGTGGATTTTTTAATTAATACAACGCCTGTAGGGATGAGTAAACAAAAAGATTCTTGCCCAATAGATGAAGCTATTAGTCCACCAAAGGGATTGGTAGTATGTGATATTGTTTATACACCACATGATACTAAGCTACTTTTATGGGCTAAAACCAATGGCTTGGAGGTAGTTCATGGCATAGGTATGCTCATCAATCAGGCTGTTCATAGCTTTTACTTATGGACAGGAAAAGAAGTAGCTGCATATGAGGAGATCTTGGCATTATTGGTAGAACAAGGCGTTATTAATCAATAAAATAACAAATAGAGAGGAAGCTCTCAAAAAAGGCAGAGACCATATAAAAAGTCTCTGCCTTTTTGTTTTAATAAAATGCAATGCTAGTCATTAAGGTATTGCTACCTGACTCGGCACCTGTAATCGTATAGGTGCCAGCTGTAAGTGCCATAGTTGTTGAGCCTGCTTCAGTCGTGACTGAGTTTGAAGTAGAGCCGCTAAAATTGATTTGGCCGTCAGTAGAAGAAACAGTAACACCTTTACCGGTGGTCTCTATCTTAAGTGTACAAGATGAAGCTACTTTAAAAGTAATCGTATTATTACTTCTTAATTTAACACCAGTAGATTCTACACTTCTTACATTAAAAGTAATGTTATTAACAATGCATTCTGTTGCTGGAATGGTGGATTTATTAAGGTCATAAGTACCTAATGCAACACAATCTGAAATGTCGCCCGTATTATTATCACCATTATCAGTGCCACCATTATCAGTATCGCCATTGTCAGTGTCACCATTATTGTCGCCTGTATCAGGTGGAGTAGTAGAATCGGATATACTACCCTTCATTCTTCCAGCGTAGCTTAGAACCATTTCTTTAGCAGTATCAGCAGAATGAAGTACATAATCATTGACATAGAATTTACTTGCATTGGTATCGAAGTTGTTATAGGTTGAGCCGCCTTTATTCGCTGAGAAATTAATGATTTGGTCTCTAGATGCAGCTTCGTAGTAATCTGTACCAGGAAGATAATTAGTACAGTTAACTAATTTGTTGCCATATGCTTTGATGGTGCCACCATTTTCGCTAGAGAAAGTTGTCCCACCATTACCTTGCATAGAAATAACCATTGGTTTGTTTGTATCTTCGAAATAGTTGTTTTCAGAGAAAATATTAGAGTTAACAGAAGCGCCAATACCATAGGTAGATACACCTTTGTAATAGTTATTATAAACATGAATATCAAAGTAACGTACGCGAGGTGTTCTAGAGCCGGTTCCATCAAAGAAGTTGTGATGGAAAGTAAGGCGATAAGTTGCATTTTCTTTTAAACCACATAAAGAGGTTTTTGCGCAACTGTCGTAATGGTTGTAAGACACTGTTACATAATCGGTATATTTAAAGTCTGTACCACCATCACCATGAGCTTTATCTGACTCAGAAGGATTATCTTGGTGACCGGTTCTAATGGTGTTGTTATGTACCCAAATTCTAGAACAGTTTGATTCAAACCCCATAGCATCTTCTGGATACCAGTAAAAATCAAGGTTTCTTACTTCTATATTGGAGCTTCGTTGGAAACAAAAACCCCATTTAGAAATATTAGCATCTGGTCCAATACCTTCGAGTGTTACATTATCAGCAGCTTTGACCTTAACCATATTCTCAGGATAGCTTGTAGCACCTTTAGGAACATTGATTGTACCGATAAAACGAACGATTAAAGGTGTTTTATCATTTTTCCTTGCAGATTCTGAAAGAATATTGGCAATGCCTGTGTAGCCGTTAAGTTGCACAGTATCTTTTGTTGCATCTGTTACATAAACAATATTGGCATTTGACTTAACAGTACCATCTTCGTTGTAGCCACCAGTAGTCATACCATTAAAGAAAGCATAACCAGAACGATCATAAGTAGCTGGTGTGACATTAAATTGTGCAGTTGCAGAAGTAACCTCAGTTCCAGATACGACAGGAACTACTTTGATGGTGTAGTTAGTATCACCTCTAAGACCTGGAATATCAACACGGGTACCTCGGATAAGTTCGTTATCTACTTGAGTGTAATCATTGGAAGAAGATTTGTAGTACACATTGTAGCTAGATGCGCCGTTGTATTGTTCCCATTCAGCATAAGCAGACTCGAACCAAGCACCGCTACTTTTAAGGGTAATGCTAGAAGCAGCTAGAAGTGAAGAGGGAGAAATAGCCATGGCACTAATAGCTACAAAAACGGATAGTGAATAGTTGAAAATCTTTTTTAAACACTTTAACATTTTTTTTGCTCCTTTATTAAGAAATATGAAAATAAATTTGAATCTAAAAATATTATATAAAAATAAATGTAAATACGGAAGATATTAGCTTAAAATGTAGAGAAATAGGTGACGAAGTGTAAAAATAAATATAAAAAAGTAAGAGTACAAAAATAATTATTATAAAAGCGCAACGTAGGTGCAAAAATAGTGCGAAATGATTTAGACTAATCAGAAAAAAGGTGTGCTAATGTAAGTAAATAGAGGTAAAATTAAATTTGATAAAAAATTTAAAAAAGAATAATCGGTTGCGCAATGTTGCAAAGAAGTAAAATCAATGTATTGTGAAAAATGTTAAAAAATATACGAAAAAATAAGGTTTGAGTATATAAAATAGACATTGACAGTGCAAAAAATTGGTGATAATCTGAATATATAAACAACCGGTTGCTCAATGAAAGGAAGTGTATTTGTGGAAGATGCAAGTGTAAGTGAAGTATCTAAAAACCTTACTATTAGTGATATTGCTAGAGAGTTAGGCGTATCTAAAACAACTGTTTCCAGAGCTATATCAGGAAAAGGAAGGCTTAGTGAAGCTACCAGAAATCGTGTTCTACAATATATTCATGAACATGATTACAGACCTAATTTAATCGCAAAAAGTTTAGCGCAATCCAAAACCTTTAATATTGGGGTGGTGCTTCCGGCAGATACAAATCTAACAGAAATTCCTTTCTTTCAAAGCTGCTTAATGGGTATTTGTGATGTAGCGGCAAGCTTTGATTATGATGTAGTTGTTACAACGGCAACAGAAAATGATATTAGTTTGTTAAAAAGATTAATAAAAAATAATAAAGTAGATGGTATCGTTCTAACAAGGCCAATAGTGAATGATAGATCTATCGACTATCTGAAGCAAACACACCTTCCTTTTGTAGTAGTAGGTTCTAGTGAAGAGGATGAGGTTATACAGATTGATAATAATCACATAGATGGGTGTTGTGAACTGACATCTGTCCTCATTAAATCTGGTTATACCACCATGGCCTTACTGGCAGGTAATCAGCGTCATATAGTTAATACAAATCGCTATAAAGGTTTCTTAAAAGCCTTTAAAGATAATGGCATACCTGTTAATGAAACACTTGTCTACACAGATATGACTAGCAATGTTCTGATTGATAGAGCAGTAGATACGATTATGAATAGGAAAGTAGATTGCATTGTATGTAGTGATGATATTATCTGTAGCAGAGTACTCACAAGACTTAATGAGACTGGGTACAGTGTGCCAAAGGATGTAAAGATTGCATCCTTTTATGACAGCGCTTACCTAGAAAATTATAATCCCCCAATTACCTCATTAAGGATTGATATTAAAACCTTGGGTATTGAAGCGGGCAAGTGTTTGATTAACCTCATTGCAGGTAAAGAAATAGTAAATAAAACCTTATTAGATTATGAAATAGTTTTAAAAAAATCAACCATGTAAAAATTTACGAGGAGGTATTTTAATATGAAACTTAAAAAGTTAGCTTTAGCAGCAGCAGTATGTGTGGCAGGTACAATGGGAGTAGGATGTAGTAGTAATGGGGGTAGTGAGGCAGCAGCTTCACCTGCAGCAAGTGAAGCACCAGCGGCAAGTACTGAAGCATCTACGCCAGCTGTCTCAACAGATCCAGTTACTTTAACAGTATGGGAATCAACAGCTGGACCTGATGAGTTCATTAAACAAGCAGGAGCAGCTTTTACAGAAAAATATCCTAATATTACAGTTGAATATGTGAATGTAGAATTAGGTGATACAACTACACAAATCGCATTAGATGGTCCAGCAGGGGTAGGACCAGATGTATTTGCAGCACCACATGATAAATTAGGGGAATTAGTAGCAGGTGGTCATGTACTTCCAACAGAAAATGCTGAAGAAGTTACAAAAACTGCATTAGCAGCATCTACATCAGCGCTTACATATGATGGTACTATGTATGGTTACCCAGTATCAGCAGAAACTTATGCTTTATTCTATAATAAAGACCTTATTGCTGAAGAAGAAGTACCAACTACATGGGAAGATTTAAAAGCGTTTAGTGAAAAATTCAATGCAGAACATAATAATCAATATGGTTTCATGATGGACGTACAAAATGGTTACTATACAATTATCTTTACAACAAGCCAAGATAACCGTATGTTTGGACCAGATGGAACAGATACAACCAATTCTAATATTAACTCAGCAGCTTCAGTAGAAGGAATGAAATTCTTCCAAAGCCTTAGAAGTGCATTAGACGTTCCTTCAGCTGACCTTACAACAGCAGCCTGTGATTCAGCATTTAGTAGTGGTAATGTAGCACTTTATATTACTGGTTTATGGAACGTAGCTACTTTTGAAGGTGCAGGACTTAACTTTGGAGTATCAGCACTTCCAAGTTTACCAGGCAATGATACACCATCAGCTTCTTTCTCAGGAACAAGAGCGATGTTCGTATCAGCTTATAGTGAACATCCAGTAGAAGCTAACTTATTCTCACAATTTTTAATGTCAGAAGAAATGCAAAAATTACGTTTTGACCTTACAGGGGCATTACCAGCAATCAATGTTGAAGTAGATAGTCCATATATCGAAGGTTTCTTAAAACAATTAGACTACGCTTTCCCAATGCCATCTATACCACAAATGAATGCATTCTGGGATGCTATGAAAGCTGCAAGTGCTAATATTTGGGACGGTGCAGACGTTCAAACTGAATTAGACGCTTGTAATGCAACTATCTTAGCCCAATAAGTGCTAGCCTAAAGATGAGGTGTACAGAGGAATCTGTGCACCTTTTTAATAAAGGAAATACATAAAGAGGGGTGAATTTATGCAAACCAATCTACAGACAGATGGTTCTTCTAGAAAAAAAGTTCTGCTAACATCCATATTATTTATGGGGCTAGGTCATATCGTTTATTTAAAAGAATATATTAAAGGTGCATTCTATGCACTTATCGAATTAATGATGTTAGCTTTCTCACCAATAGTGGTTCAGAAGTTAATAAATATGATTACTTTAGGAAGTCCTCAACCGAATTTACCAGTGAAACAAAGAGATAACTCCATATTTATGCTGATAGATGGTGTCATTATCTTAGCTGTTGTTTTTATTTTCATTGCAATCTATGTGATTTCTGTACGTAGTGCTTTAAAGTCCTATGAAGAATATTGTATTCAAGGTCAATTTAAAAGTGAGAAAAAAATCCTATCAGACACAGCTCAGAAAGCCTTTCCTATTTTAGGGCTTGCGCCTACTGTAGGTCTTGTTTTGTTTTTCGTTGTTGTTCCTTTAGTCTTCTCTGCTTGCGTGGCTTTTACAAACTATGCAGCACCCAATCATATTCCGCCTAATAATACGGTAGACTGGGTTGGATTTGCTAATTTTAAAGCGATGTTTGGTGGAAGTGCAGCGTGGTCTACAGGATTCGCAAGAGTGGCAATATGGACAGTTGTATGGGGTGCTTTTGCTACGATGACTTGTTATTTCGGTGGCATGATAATGGCTGTAATTCTCCAGCAAAGTAAATTAAAATTAGCACCCGTTTTTAGAACAATTTTTATCTTGCCTTATGCAGTACCAGCTATTGTAAGTATGCTTGTATGGCAAAACTTATTAAATGGTAGTTTTGGTATTGTGAATCGTACTTTAGTAGAACTAGGACTTATATCAGGGACAATTCCTTGGCTGAGTAATGAATGGCTTGCTAAATTCGTTTGTGTACTCATTAACTTGTGGGCTGGCTTCCCTTATTTCATGTTACTCATTATGGGGTCTATGACAGCTATTTCAAGTGATATTTATGAAGCAGCTAAAATTGATGGGGCAAGTGAATTCCAAATCTTTAAGAAAATGATTTTACCAATTGTACTTTATCAAACAACACCGCTGATTATCATGTCTTTTACTCACAATATCAATAACTTCGGTGCAATCTTCTTCTTAACCAGTGGTAACCCTGTTGTAGCAGATAGCACAACCACAGGTGCTGGCGGAACAGATATACTTGTAACCTGGATTTATAAGTTAACAGTTAACTTACTGAAATACAACTATGCTGCCGTGCTTGCAGTGGTAATCTTCGTTGTCCTTGCGCCATTTGCAATCTACAACTTTAGAAAGACAAAATCCTATAAGGACGGTGAAATCTAATGAACAACAAAGTTATTAAAAAAATTAATTTAGCCTTCATCCTCTTATTTTTAATAGGGACTTCATTATTTGTAATCTATCCTTTGATGTATGTCGTTAGTGGGGCATTTTCACCAGGAAACTCTATAGCTTCACTAAGCATTATTCCTTTTGGAGATGGTATTTCTTTTAAGCATTTTGAACGTTTATTTAATGATACGAACTATGTGAAATGGTTCCAAAATACTTTATATGTAGCAGTATGTACTTCGTTAGCTACAATTCTGATTGCTTCATTAGGCGCTTATGTTTTTTCTCGTTTTCAATTTGCAATGAAGAAGAGTATGATGATGGCAATGCTTATTTTACAAATATTTCCTTCTTTTGTAGGGATGGTTGCTATTTATGTTATTTTACTTAGAATTGGTGGTTTAGATAAACTATGGGGCCTTATTTTAGTCTATCTAGCAGGTAATATTCCTTATAATACCTGGATGGTTAAAAGCTACATTGATACGATTCCTAAAAGCTTAGATGAAGCCGCTAGAATAGATGGTGCAAGTCATTTTAGAATTTTTAGAAGCATTATTTTCCCAATAGCTAGACCTATTATTATTTTCCTTGGTATTACTAGTTTTACAGCACCTTGGATGGATTATATTTTCCCTAAAATGGTGCTACGTTCATCAGATAAACAAACCTTAGCTCTTGGATTATATAGTAGCTTTTTAACAGAGAAGAAAAATGAATTTACAACCTTTGCAGCAGGGGCATTATTAATCGCTATCCCATTTATTATTTTCTTTGTAGTTATGCAAAAAACAATGATTACAAGTATGGGTGGATCTGCTGTAAAAGAATAGTGAGAGAAAGAGGATCAGATATGAAAAGTACAACATTTAGCTACAATGAAAAATACATGCTGAAAGATCAAAAGCCTTGGTTTCCTATTATGGGTGAAATCCATTATTCTAGGTATCCAAGAGAATATTGGAAAGAATCTATTTATAAAATGAAGGCAGGAGGGGTAGATGTTATTTCCTCTTATGTCCTTTGGATTCACCATGAAGAAATTGAAGGAGAGTGTGATTTTACAGGTGATAAAGATTTACGAAGCTTTGTAGAGACCTGCAAAGCTTGTGATGCTTATATGATTCTTCGTATAGGGCCTTGGTGTCATGCCGAAGTGAGAAATGGTGGTTTTCCTGATTGGTTATTACAGAAGGACTTTGAAGTAAGAACGAATGATTCGGCATACTTAGAAGAAGTAAGAAAATTTTATAGTAAAATCTATGAGCAAGTAAAGGGATTGTTATTAAAAGATGGAGGCCCTATTATTGGTCTTCAAATAGAGAATGAATACGGTCATTGTGGTGGATTAACAGGAGAAGAAGGCGAAGAACATATGCGTATTCTGACACAAATGGCAAAAGAGATTGGCTTTGAAGTCCCTATTTATACAGCCACAGGCTGGGGAGGTGCAGTAACAGGAGGACTTCTTCCTGTAATGGGCGGTTATTGTGAAGCGCCTTGGGACCAACGCCTAACAGATATTGAGCCAAGTGGTAATTATATTTTTACTCATGAACGTAATGACCATAATATTGGTAGTGATTACGGCTTTGGTACAGGGATTACCTTTGATATGAATAAGTTCCCTTATTTAACAGCTGAACTTGGAGGTGGTCATCAAGTGACACATCATAGAAGGCCTATAGCAACTTCAAAGGATATTGGGGCTATGTCTATGGTGAAGTTAGGAAGTGGTGTTAATTTATTAGGTTATTATATGTATCATGGTGGTACTAATCCAAAAGGTAAGCTTTCCTTTTTACAAGAATCAAAGGAAACAGGGTCTATTAATGACTTGCCAGAACTATCTTATGACTTTAGAGCACCTATTAGGCAATATGGTCAGATTTCAGAAACCTATAAAGAAATTAAGCTATTAACCATGTTTATCAAAGATTTTGGTAGTGAACTTTGTGAAATGCCAGCTACTATGCCAGAAAGTAATCCACTATACCCAACCAATTTCACAGACTTAAGAACGAGCTATAGACATAATGGTAAATCAGGCTACCTTTTCATTAATAACTATCAAAGACGCTGCCAGATGGCAGAACATAAAAATGTAGTGTTAACAGTACCTTTAAAGGATGAAACACTTACTTACCCAGCTATAGATGTGAGAAATGAAGACTTTTTCTTCTTCCCATTTAATATGAAGTTAGGAGACGCTTGGCTTAAAACAGCTGTAGTAACACCACTTTGCAAATTAAATAATGAAGATATGACAACTTATGTTTTTTATGGAGATAAGAAGCCTTGCTATCAAATTGAAGGTGAGTTAAAGCAAAGTGAATTATTGACTTTATCGAGACAAGAAGCTAAAAATGCATGGAAGATTAAGCTAGATAAAGAATATTTAATCATCACTGAGGGAGCAGTTCTACAAACAGACAAAGGTACTCAATTAATAGGAAGAGGTAAAGCTGGTTTAAAAGCTTATCCAGCGCTAAAGGAAACACCAAAAGGCTTTGTAAGAAAAGTAGATCAAGGCCAATTTGCAGTATATGAAGGGAAAGAAGAAATGATGACATCCATAGTGAGCTATAAGCTATTAGAAGAGACCAAGGAAAAGAAGACCTATGAGATTAACATTGGTCAAAGAGATCAATCAGCAAATGATTTATTTATTAAATTACGTTATGTAGGAGATAGTGCAAAATTATATATCAATGATGAGTATGTAGATGACCATTTCTATACTGGTAGATCGTGGGAGATTGGTTTGAAACACTTTGGATTCCCTAAAACACTTAAAGTAGAAATTATGCCTTTACAAAAGAATGCAGAAATCTTCTTAGAAGAATGGCCAACAATGGAAAAGGGCTATGCTTGTGAACTAATGAGTGTAGAAGTAATGACGGAATATAAGCATGCTATTTCTTAATGAACTAATGCTAATGACATGATAACTGTGACAAAAGTTACCCAACAATAAGTTAAAGATTATTAGAGTTGGGTAACTTTTTTTATGAGGTAAGGTTTAAGGAAAAGTGTTTAAAGGAGGGAAGAAAGTATGAAGTGGCATAAAATAAAAAATAAACTTATCATTGCTTTTTTAATCCCTGTATTATTAATGATTTCATTAGGTGTTATTTCGTATTTACAATCTTCAACGGCCTTGAGGAAAAATTATGAGACAAGCCTTGTAAGGACTATAGAAAGTAAAGGGGAATACTTAGGCTTAGTAACAAAAAATATTGAAAATGAAGTGCTTAAGCTATTAACAGATTCAAATTTTATTAAGTACTATACAGCAGCTTGTACTACAAAGTCAGAAGAGGAAGATTTACAAAAAGCACTTTATAAGACCTTTGTTAAAGTAGCTACTAGTAATGATTTTGTTAACTCTTTTAACGTTTTATCGGCTTATGGCAAAAGTTATGCTACAGGAGGTACCTTAAGCACTAAGCATTATGAGGAGTATTTAGATTCAGAAGAAAACAAAGCGCTAGCAGCTGGTGGGAAGCAGTATGAGTGGAACGGTTATCATCTTTTCTTAGATGAAGCAACAGGCAGTGAAGGCGCAGCTTATGTGATGTCTTACACGCGTCAATTTATTCAAGGAGAGGGCTACATTATCGTTGATATTAGTAAGGAGAAGCTTGTAAACAGCTTAGAAGAGCTTAGTGGTGAAGAAGGCAATGTTGTGGGTTTTATAGCACCTGATGAAAGAGAAACTTTACTAGGGACTAAGGAAACTAGTGTATTTGGTACCTTTCAGGTTTTAAAGGATTTTAAGGCAAGTGAGGAGACCTCGGGCTATAGTTATGTAGATTATAATGGCGCTCAGCAGTTGTTGGTTTATTCCAAAATAGGAGATACAGGGGCAATGCTTACCACGCTTATTCCTAAGAACGCAATTATTGCACAAGCCGAAACTATTAAAAGGCTTACTTTTATTATGGTGATTATAGCAGGCATAGTAGCGATTTTAATAGGTTCTCTTATGGCAGGGGGGATTGAAAAGAACATAAAGAATATGCAAAAAGCCTTATCCAAAGCTGCTGAAGGAGATTTAACAGTTGAAATAAAGGGAAATAGAAAAGATGAGTTCGGACAGTTATCTAAGAGCATAACGGGTATGCTCACGGATATGAAAGGGCTCATACATAAAACGACAGATGTAGGGGAAGAGATTGTAAGGTCTTCTAAGGATATGTCTCATATTTCTAATGTACTATTAACGGCTAGTAAAGAAATAAACTGCGCCATTGGTGAAATTGAAAAAGGTGTTATTTTGCAAGCAGAGGATTCTAGTAAGTGCTTAAGGCAAATGGGTGACTTATCAGATAGAATAGAAGGTCTATATAAAAGTACAGGTGAAATTGAAACTTTTACTGGTCAGACTAAGATAGTTGTAGAAAAAGGGGTTGGATTAGTAGATAATCTAACTCAAAAGGTAAAGGAAACGATTGGTGCCACTAGTAGTGTCATTGAAGATGTTGAAGAACTATCAAAAGCTTCTGCAGCCATAGAAAGCATTGTAGGCGTTATTAATGGCATTGCTGAACAAACGAATTTATTATCTTTAAATGCTTCTATTGAGGCAGCAAGAGCAGGGGAAGCGGGTAAAGGTTTTGCCGTTATAGCTCAAGAAGTTAATAAATTGGCAGTGCAATCTGCGGAAGGTGCGAGAAAAATAGAAGAGCTTTTAGGAAATATAGCGGTGAAAACCAAAGAGACAGTAAAAGCTGTTAAGCAAACAGAAGTAATTGCCTCATCGCAAGAAGAAGCACTTAAGTTAACTGTAGAAATCTTTAATGATATCAATTCAAATATTAAAAACTTGGTTATTAATTTGGGGGAAGTTTCAAAGGATATTAAGGAAATTGAAGTAGTCAAGGATGATACATTAAGTGCTATTGGTAATATTACTGCAGTATCACAGCAGACAGCAGTATCTTCACAAGAGGTACAAAATACAGCAGATAAACAATTAGAAGCTGTAGAACAACTGGGTAAGGCAGCGGAGTTATTAGATCAAGATGCGAAGAAACTAGAACAAGCAATAAGTCATTTTCAAATTTAGTATACAACCATGAGAGAAGGATGGATGATAGAATGAGAAGAAGAATAACTTATTTATTAATGCTATGTTTATGTTTAACAGGTATACCAGTGGATAAGATAGTGGTTTATGGTCAAGAAGTGGTTACTAATTACATAACAAATGGTGGCTTTGAAGATGATGCTACTATTTGGACGGACTGGACGATTATGACTCAGTCATGGGCTGATGCAAATGTAAAGTCCTTTAAGTATAATACTGATTCGTATATCCAGGGCAAAGAAGGAGAGCAAGCTATAACTTACTGGGTAAATGATCAGCAAGTAAATAGCTATGAGATTTCTTTAGAGCAAACCATTCAAGGTTTACCTAAGGGAGAGTATACTTTATCAGCGTATATTATGGGAGAGAAGTCTGCCACACTTCAGCTAAGTGCAGGAACAACTACTTCATCAGCACTTGCTATTAATAAAGGCTATAACACTTGGGAGAGAGTGGAACTATCCTTTGAAGTAGAACAGGCGGGAGATATACCCATAAAGCTTACTATAGCAGCTACCCCGGGAGCTTATAGTTATATCGATGATATAAGAGTAGAGGCAATACCTGCTAAGAAAGAGGAGACGGATGCACCATCCATTGTTAATGGTGGTTTTGAAGAAAGTAGTACGCTGTGGTCTGATTGGAAGATTGATACAACAGATTGGAATAAAGCTAAACCAGAAGAATTTGCTTATGCAAGTAATGCTGATATTTTAGCTAGAGAAGGTCAGCAGTGCATCAAATATTGGATTGATAGTAGTGAAATCGTTAGTCATACGATTACGTTACAACAAACAGTAAAAGATTTACCAGCTGGTAAGTATACCCTAAGTGTTTATTCTATGGGAGGCGATGGTGGTAAGGTAATCCTTAATGCATTAGATGAATCCGGTGAGGCGGCGGCAACACAAGGCTGGAATATATGGGAAAAGGTCTATTTAGTATTTGAAACAACGGAAACAAAAGATGTACCTATCCAAATTACAATAGAAGGCTCACCTAATGCTTATGGTTACATAGATGAAGTAAGCTTAAAGACGTATGAAGATTCAGATGTACCAAAACCTGACGAAAAACCAATACCAGAGCAAGGTGATTTATTTATTGATTATGTTCCGGGTATTAGTGATGATTTCATTAGAGGAATGGACATATCAAGTTTAATTGCATTAGAAGAAAGTGGTGTTCAATTCTATAATAAAGCTGGAAATGTACAAGACATTTGTAAAACTTTAAAGGAATCAGGCACTAATTATGTGCGTGTACGCGTATGGAATAATCCGTATGATGCTAATGGAAATGGCTATGGTGGCGGTAATAATGATTTAGCTAAAGCTATTCAAATTGGTAAGCGTGCAACCCAGGCAGGGATGAAGGTTTTAGTTGACTTCCATTACTCTGATTTTTGGGCTGATCCAGCTAAACAAAAAGCTCCAAAGGCATGGGAGAGCTATTCTTTAGAAGAGAAAAAATTAGCTGTGTATGAGTACACAAAGACAAGTTTACAGGCATTATTAGCAGCAGGCGTAGATGTAGGCATGATTCAAGTAGGTAATGAAACAACAAATGGTTTTTGCGGAGAAACAGATTGGGCCAATATGTGCGCCTTATTTAATGAAGGTAGCAGAGCTATTAGAGAAATAGATGCTAATATACTAATAGCATTACATTTTACCAATCCTGAAACTTCAGGTAAGTATGCAAAAATTGCTAAGACTTTGAATGAGTATAATGTAGACTATGATGTATTTGCTAGTTCCTACTATCCATTTTGGCATGGTACATTAAGTAATCTTACTTCTGTACTTAAAAATGTAGCAGATACATATGGTAAAAAGGTAATGGTAGCAGAAACTTCTTATGTTTATACTAAAGAAGATACAGATGGACATGAAAATTCAGCACCTAAAGAATCAGGTCAGGATCTTAACTATGAAATCTCTGCACAAGGCCAAGCTAATTCACTTCGTGACGTAGCAGAAGCAGTGGTTAATGTGGGAGAAGCGGGAATAGGTATATTTTACTGGGAACCAGCCTGGATTACTGTACCACAAATTACTTTAGAAGAAAGAAAAGAGACTTGGGAACGCTATGGTTCAGGTTGGGCATCTAGCTATGCAAAAGAATATGACCCAGAAGATGCAGGGGTATGGTATGGTGGTAGCTCTTGGGATAATCAAGCTCTATTTGATAAAGAAGGTAAGCCACTTCCTTCATTATATACCTATAGCTATTTGAAGAATGGAGCAGTAACTGATCGTAAGCTTACAAGCTATGAAACACTTTCAGTAGCAGCAGAAGTAGGAGCAGAGATTGTATTACCAGAAGCTATCAAAGGTTTCTTTAATGATGGGACACAGGAGACATTTAATGTTACTTGGGATGAAGCGGCTATTGCAGTAGCTAAAGAAAAAGGTGCAGGAACTTATGAAATCACAGGTACCTTAATAGATGGGGCTCAAGTTAAATGTCAGCTTGTTATTCGTCCAAAGAACCTTGTACTTAACCCAAGCTTTGAACAATCAGATCATAGTATGTGGAAGATTGATTATTTAGGAGAAAGTTCTGATTATGTAGGCTATCAAAACAAAGCTTCTGATGCAAAAACAGGGAATTATAGTGTGCATTTTTGGAATGATGAAGCTATCAATTTTACTGTAGAGCAAACACTTACGGGACTAGAAAAAGGCTATTATGATTTTAGCGCTTCCTTACAAGGGGGCGATTGCAATAATAGTGAGATGACTATTTATGCTAAAGTAGGAGACAAAACGTATAAAGCTGAGACAGGCGTTAAAGGTTGGGCTAATTGGAACACACCAACGATTAAAGATATTTTAGTAGAACAGGGTACCTTAACGATTGGTATTGCTATTAAATGTGATGCAAATGGTTGGGGAACCATAGATGATTTTGTCTGCTACTTAAATTCTAAAGAAATTGATACTGGCAATAACGGTGGAGGTAGTACAGGTGGAGATAGTGGTGATACAACACAAACAACCTCTAGTACATCAAGTAATAGTTTTCTAAACGCCTATAATAACTTATCTACCTCTAAGCAAGAGGAGATTACTCAAAAGCTTAGTAAGTATATGCCTTATACCCTATTACAAACGAGTCAAGATCTAAAATGGCTAGATGAACTAACAGGTTCTATATTTACAACAGAACAGTTAAAAGCTTTATTAACTGATCCAAAGGCTTTAGAAAAAATGGGTATAACGCTAAATTATGTAACTCTTACACCTATTAAGGAGATGAATTTTAAAGATGTAGCTAACACTCATTGGGCATATGGAAATATTGAGAAGGCGCTTCAATTAGGCTTAGCTAGAGGTATGGACGAAGAAAACTTTGCACCAAATCAAGCTTTAGGAGTTGCGGATGCTTTTACCTTCTTAGACCGCGTTTTGCTTTTAAATGGACAGATGAAAACTAAATTATCAAGAGATATAGTAAGTCAGTATTGGACAGATAAGACTAACTGGTCTTATGCTCATAAAATGTCTATAGGCAGCAAATTAAGTGAGAAAACCTTAAAAGAAGTAGCTGCTTTACAAGAAAAGCCTTTGTCTAGAGAGCTTTTTGCACAGGTATTATATGAGATAACAGAAGGTAAGTTAGAAATAGTTAATGAAATAACAACATTTACAGATATTGAGGAATCACCTTATAAAGAAGCCATTGTATACTGTAATCAAGTAGGTTTGCTAAAGGGTATGAATAATGGAAAGATGGCACCAGACAAAACACTTACAAGGGCGGAAATGATGATAGTACTTAGCAAATTAAACGAATTGCTATAATTATTCAAAGTAGCTCATCCCTTTGTTGTCATAGGATATAAAGAAGTTTCATATACATAGTATAGAATGACTAACAAGGACAACGGAGGGATAGAGAAATGTATGTAAATAATTTGATTAGCTTGCAAGAAAACATTTCTACATATGGCATAGACGACCGCAAAGTAACAGGGCATGTAACACTTTCTTCTCCAGGTATGATTAAATGCTATGTACAAAATCTAAAGGCATTACCATCAGGTAATCGTTATGTGTTTTGTATATTTAGTAAAAATCATAACGAAGGCATTAAGGTGGGAAAGTTAGGGACAGAAAAGGAAACAAAATGGATTGTAGATGAAAAAAATATTCTAGGAAGTGGCTTAAGGTTAGAGGAGATTGACGGTGTAGCATTAGTGGCTGAACATGAAATGAGAGGGGCAGAGGCTGTAGTAGTTGGCTTTAGTAGAGATAGGTATATGCTTTTATCGATGGTCGATAGTCTATTTCCAAGAAATGAACAAAAGTCTACGAATCAAGTGTCGCCTAAAACCGTAACAAAGCAGCCAACAGGAACTGTAGAAAAACCTAAAGTAGTAGTAAAGGAAACAATGCCAGTAGAAAAGCCTAAAGTAGTAGTAAAGGAACCAGAGCCAGAGGAAAAGGTCAAAGTGATAGTGGTAAAGGAACCAGTACCAGTAGAAAAGCCTAAAGCAGTAGTACAGGAACCAGTTCCAGTCATATTGCCGGTGCCAGTAGTAGCTGAAAAGACAATTTCCATAGAAAAAATTAAAGTGGTAGTTTCACAGGAATCAGGACCAGTCATATTACCAAAGCCAAAAGTACCAATGGAGCCAGGACCTGTGATATTACCAAAGCCAAAAGTACCGCTAGAACCAGGTCCTGTTATCTTACCATGTGAGCACAAAGAAGAGTATATGCATAAGGAAATGCCATATGAGCATAAAGAAGAGTATATGCATAAGGAAATGCCATGTGAGCACAAAGAAGAGCATATGCATAAAGAAATGCCATGTGAGCATAAAGAAGAGCATATGCATAAAGAAATGCCATGTGAGCACAAAGAAGAGCATATGCATAAAGAAATGCCATGTGAGCACAAAGAAGAGTATATGCATAAGGAAATGCCATGTGAGCACAAGGAAAAGTATATGCATAAGGAAATGCCATGTGAGCATAAAGAAGAAGCACAGCAATCCGTTTGTAAGCCTATATGCAAACCTATATGTCCTAAGCCAAGGGTGGAAGAGCAGGAAGACTTTATTTTACCAGAAGGTGCTGTGGTAGGCGACCTAACAAAGGAAACGAGTACAGAGCCGATTACCAAGGAATTAAAGAGAATTATCGATAGCATTAGTAAGGATAAGAGAGTAGAAGAAAAAGCTAGAGAATTAGAAGAGCAAATTAGTAAAATGAGTAATATTCCTCAAAGTCAAAAACTTTTTGACAAAGCTCATATCCAAAAGACCATAGAGTCTCGTTATATATCTCAGCAGATTAATATTGAGGATATGCTAGAGGAAGAGGAGGAAGAGCCTGGTTTAGATACTAATCCTAAGAAAGCCATAGAATGTATTAATGAAATGAGTGAGGTAGAAGGATTACTAGATTCAGAAGCACTTGAAGAAAGGGATTATTTACTAGAAATTGATAAAAGATTACAAGCTATCAGAGCTAGGATGGGCGAAGCAATAGAGAAGCAGGAAATTGAATAATAAGTATAGCGGTATGACATTTTCTGATGTTATACCGTTTTTTATTGCGTGTCAATTAATTTCAGTAAATATTTTTAGGAAACAAGTAGTTGGATATTAAATAAATGATGTGTAAAAAGAGCATTGATAGTCAAGCTTATAAACTGTTTTTGTGTTATTCTAGGCATAAGATATAAATAAAAGGAGATGTTGTTATGCATGCATGGGAACAAATACAAATGACGCTTGATTATATTGATGAACACTTATCCGAAACAATTGAAATTAAAAAGCTTGCTGAAATGACTGCTTTATCACCTTTCTATTATCAAAGATTATTCAGTAGGCTAGTAAAGAAATCAGTGATGGAATATATCAAACTACGTCGTATGGCAAAAGCAACGGAAGGTCTGCTTCAAAGGAATAAGCGTATTTTGGATGTTGCATTAGATTTAGGGTTTTCTTCCCATGAACAGTTTACACGTATTTTTAAACAAACTTTTGATATGACTCCAGAGAGCTATCGTAAAAATCCAGTGGCATTAAACCGTATGACAAAGCCGCAGCTTAGTCTTAATTACACACTTATTGACGAAAATGTGCCACTAATCAGTGATGGGATTGTAATCGAAATCAGTCGAAAGAAGCTTCTGGAGCCAGAATATTACGTGGGTTTAGAAACAAAAACACCTATCCAATTTATTGAAGGACTTGGCATTAAATCAGGTATTGATCCACTGGATAAGTTCTGGAGAAACTTTCATGAACGTAAAGTGAATATTCCAGGTTTAGTAAACAAAGGATATGAAATTGGTGTCGCATACCCTTGTATAGAAGAAGGATTCTTCGTTTATTTTGCAGGAGCACAGGTTAAGTCACCAATAATACTAAAAGACTTTAGTAATTGGGAGCTTCAAAAAGGGGAGTATATTGTCTGCTCATTCGAAACTGAAAATTTTGAGAGCTTGGTAATGGATGGACTTTATAAAGCACAACAATATTTATTTAACGTTTGGCTACCCAATCATAAGTTGTTTATTGAGCCGTTTTCTGTTGAACGTTATGAAAGTCATGATAAAGAGATTACGTCTATGGAGATTTGGGTAAAGCCTGTTGCATTGAAATCATAAGTTGGTAATAAATAGATGAGATAAGTTAAAATACTTAATTTTGAGTTCAGGGGGAGAATAGATATGATAGATATATTAGAGAGAGATCGAATGCCAGCATTATATGAGATAAGTGATTATGTAAATAATAGCTTATGGGATGAATTTTATAGTTATTTGATAAAGGAATATGGGGTAAAGACTATACTTGAATATAGTAAATGTTCTTGGGCTCCAGGCTGGAATATAAAACTAAAAAGATTAGGTAAAACCCTATGTACACTATATCCACATGAAGGTTTTTTCAAAGTTCTTGTGGTAATAGGAGAAAATGAAAAAGAAGAATTTATTAAGTTACTTACTGAATTAACAAAGGATTTACAAGACTTGTATCATAAAACAGACAAAGGAATGGGACAATGCTGGTTAATGATTGATCTTGAAGACGAGGGGGATAGATTAGAAGATATTAAAAAAATTGTAGCTATACGAAGAAATGCTAAAAGAAAACATGGATGAAAAAGGTTTTTATTCTGAGCTTATAAAGTGATTCATAAAAAATACAAAAGGGCTTGCTACAATGAAAATTAGTGCATAGATGACATAATAATAATCACGAGGAGGGAAAAGGATGGAAACAGCAAGCAATGACCTAGGCAGGGGGTCAATTGGGAAATTACTTTTTAAGTTAGCTGTGCCAGCTATTTTAGCACAGATTATTAATGCCCTTTATAATATCGTTGATAGAATTTACATTGGGCGTATCCCTGAAACAGGGGATTTAGCATTAACAGGAATAGGGCTTACTTTCCCTATATTAATGCTTATTACAGCATTTAGTTCACTTATTGGTATGGGTGGAGCACCTTGTGCCGCTATTAAAATGGGGGAGGGTAAAAAGGCGGAAGCAGAAAAGATTTTAGGAAATAGCTTATCAGCACTTTTAGTTATTTCGGCCATCTTAATGGTATTTTTCTATAGCTTTAAAGGACCTCTTTTGATGATGTTTGGAGCTAGTAGTAATACTTTTGGGTATGCCAATGATTATTTAAGTATTTATTTGTTGGGAACTATATCTGTCCAATTAGCCTTAGGAATGAATCCTTTTATTAATACTCAAGGGTTTGCAGGAATGGGTATGGCTACCGTTTTAATTGGTGCTATTAGTAATATTATTTTAGATCCTATTTTTATTTTTGGATTTGGAATGGGAGTAAAAGGAGCTGCTATAGCAACTATTATTTCTCAAACCATATCTGCTGTATGGGTAATGTGGTTTTTGCTTGGAAAAAAGACAAAATTAAAAATTAGAAAAAGCAACATGAAAATAAGTAAAAAGATTTTATTACCTATTGTAGCATTAGGTGTAGCGCCTTTTATTATGCAAGCTACAGAAAGTCTTGTTAATATTGTGCTTAATAAAAGTTTATTTATCTACGGCAGTAAAGTAGGGGGAGAAGCATATGGCGATACGGCAGTAGGTGCTATGACGATTATTTCTAGTGTGCTTCAAGTGATGCTCATGCCTATTTCAGGTTTAGCACAAGGTGCCCAGCCTATTATTAGTTATAATTATGGGGCTAATAATATGGACCGTGTTAAAAAGACTTTTAAAGTATTATTTATTAGTTCTGTAACAATGGCTTTAACATTGTGGGCAATGGTTATGATTTTCCCAGGTTTCTTCGTGAGTTTATTTAATGATAAACCGGAATTAACAGAGATGACGATTTGGGGTATGCGTATTTTCCTTAGTATGATTTGGGTAATGGGTGCACAGATGGCTTGCCAACAAACCTTTATAGCTCTTGGGCAAGCAAAAATTTCTTTATTCTTAGCATTATTAAGAAAGGTCATTTTACTTGTGCCATTAGTACTCATTCTTCCATTAGGATTAGGATTTAATGGGATTTTCTATGCAGAACCTATTGCAGATACATTAGCTGCCACAACAACAGTTATTTGTTTCGTGCTTTCATATAAAAAGATTATACAAAAGAAATTAAATGCAACATCATAGAAAATTTATCATGGCTATACTGAGATAAATGAATAGCTAGTGTACTCAGTGGCTTTCTTAGTTGTTAGGACATGAATTTTATGATACATTGCTAGAAATAGAGAAGGACTATACTATCGCCCGATTAAGGGACATGTTATAGTCCTTTTTATATTGTATTTAAAAAAAAGCTTTTTCTTATTATAAATGGATGGTGTCACTCACCAATTACCAGAAGAACCTCCACCATTTGAGGAGCCACCACCAAAGCCTCCAAAGCCTCCACCACCACTACCTCCTCTAGGACCACCTCTGTTATAGAAGTTATTCCAAAAGAGCATTTGTAAAATAAAAGAAAAAATACGTCCTCTATTAAAAAGAAGGTCAATAATAACAAAGAGAATAATAGTTAGTGTACCGATATAGCCATTTCTGTGACTGATAGGTGCGGTGGTACTTTCTGGTAAGGCTACACCTAGAGAGTGAGTAAGGGTTACATTATATTCGGTACCTATAGTATCGCAGAATTTACTATAAGCTTTAGCAAGGCCAACGCCATAATTGTTTTGTACAAATTCAGGTTTAGCTAGTTCTTGCATAATTTGATTACTTAGGATATCAGGTATGGCTCCCTCTAGACCGCGACCTACTTCAATACGCCAACTATGATCATTAATAGCTAATAAAATAAGAAGCCCGTTGTCTTTATGAGCTTGTCCAATACCCCAAGAGCGAAAAAGTTGATTAGCATAATCTTCAATAGGTGCACCATCTAAGCTAGAAATAGTTACAATAATGGCTTGTGCTCCTGTTTTTTGTTCCAGTTCATAGCCTAAGTCAATCATCTGCCTTGCGGATGCTTCATCGATTACACTTGCATAGTCATTGACGTACTTATTAGGTGTAGGCTCAGGAAAGCGATAAGCTGCTTTAAGCTGAAAACTGCTAAAAATGAGTATACCAAGTAAAACCAGAGAAGAAAATCGCTTCAATGCCCCTTTTATTTTCATGACTAACGATTAAAGTCTACAGTAGGGACTTCCTGAGCACCGCTACTTGCTTCAAATAAAGTTCTAGGCTCAAAATTAAATAAGCCGGCAATAATATTATTTGGAAATCTTCTTCTCGTGGTATTGTATCTAGTAACAGCAGTATTATAATCTTGTCTTGCAATAGCAATACGGTTCTCAGTACCTTCTAATTGAACTGATAAATCTCTAAAGTTTTGATTGGATTTTAGATCTGGATAGTTTTCAACAATTAAAAGTAGGCGAGATAAAGCACTAGATAAAGCTCTATCTGCAGTTGCTTCTTCGGCTACATTAGTTGCACCAGCAAGCTGAGTTCTAGCATCTGCAATTTGCGTAAAAATCTCCTTTTCTTGTGAGGCATAACCTTGAACAGTATTGACTAAATTAGGAATTAAATCCGAGCGACGCTGGAGCTGAGTATCTATATTAGCTTTAGCAGTATCCACATCTTGCTCAAGTGTGACTAAGCTGTTATAAAAACCAACTCCTACAAAAATAATAATAAGAACAAGGGCAACTATGCCGATTAACCATTTGATACCTGCTTTCATATAAAAGCTCCTTTCTATGTCTTAACTCTAGTATGTGTGAAACAAAACAATAATATAGATAAAAATTTTAGTAATCCTAATAGAAGTTTATATTTATAGGAGCCTCCAAAATCACAAAAAAAGTTGAAGAACTAAGTAAAATATAGTATTTTTATAAAAACTGTAAATTAAAACAAAAAATAGGACGATATTGTATATAATCATAGGAAAATAAAGAATTCACTGATAAAATATAGATAAACTAGGGGAAAGGGAAAAGGAGGGGTTTCGTGTTTAATATTTTTGATCAATTAAATGACCAATTGCTAATTACAGATCAGGTAGCAAAAACTCAATTTTGCAATGCACAAAAATCAATAGTACATCAACATTCATCGGAAAAACTAAAACGATACCAAGCGTTAGAACAAGAGCTTCAAACCTTCTTAAACATAGCAACAGACATACATGCTATATTAAATGAGCATTTAGAGATTATTAGTTGTAATAATGGTTTTCAGGATATCTTAGGGTGGGAAGAGTCCGAGGTGTTAAAAAAGAACTATGTGGAGTTTATTGATTCTCCTGATGCTGTTCAAATTATCACAGCCATCAATGAGTGTAAAGCAAGTGGGCAAGTAGCTACAAATATAGCAAAATGTAAGTGTAAAGATGGAAAATATAAGTGGATCGAGTGGCGTGGTAAATATATAGCTAATAAAAAAATTCATTTGCTTACAGGGAGAGATATTACCCTGCAAAAAGAACAAGAAGAAGAACGCCTAGCTAAGCGAGAAGCAGAAGAGTTAGAAATGTTAAAAGATGAATTTCTTATTAATATGTCTCATGAATTAAAGACACCTCTTAATGTCATTTATATGACATTGCAGTTAGAATCTGAAGAAATAAAGAGTGCGCTAGAAAAGAATGGGCAAGGAATAGAGTTAAATATTCTTAAACGACATGATAAAATTATTCAGCGTAATGTGTATCGGTTGTTAAGACTGATTAGAAATTTGACTGAAATAGCAAAGCTGGAATCAGATGAATATCGGTTAAATTTTATAAACTGTGATATTGTAAGTATAGTTAGGCAAATTAGCTTGGCAGTAGCAGACCATATGCAAAGTACCAAAGTTAAAATAACCTTTGACACAGATATACAAGAGTTAATAACAGCTTGTGATCCATCAGCTATTGAACAAATTATGCTTAACTTGTTATCTAATACGATAAAATATAGGAAAGATGACAGCAAAGTACGAGTAAGTTTAACAGTAAAGGATAATAAGGTAAGAGTTACAGTGAAAGATAATGGTATTGGTATTCCAAAAACAGAATTAGAGTACATATTTAAACGTTTCGCAAAGATTGATACCTCACTTAATAGAAAATGTGAGGGTAGTGGTACTGGGCTTACAGTGAGTAAATATTTGGTGGAATTGCATGAGGGAAGCATTTGGGCGAAGAGTCAACTAAATAAAGGCTCTAGCTTTATCTTTGAAATCCCTATCGTGCAGATTTCAGATGAGAAAGATATTTATTATGGAAGTACAAGTCAACAAATAGAAGAAAAATGTAACATTGAATTCTCTGATATATATGATATTTAAAGAGAAAATACATTTAATAAAAATAATATTAAAAAATAAAATAAAAAGTATTGAATTTTTTAAAAAATAAGTCTATATTAGATATTAATCAAATAGACCTTAAAAACCTATGAGGGAGAGATAAAACTAATCACGAACTTCCAGAGAGCTAGGGGTGGTGGAAACCTAGCAGTAAACGAATTAGACAAATGGACTCCTGAGGGCATAATGAAAAGAGCAAGTCTCTAAGTATCTTATGACGATGCACCTCCGTTACGGGTGAGGAATGTGATGGCATTCTGCATAAGTGCGTATGATTTTTTCATACGAAGCAAGGTGGTACCGTGGGCATAGACTAACTATACGCTCATCCTTGATGATTTTTCATCCAGGATGGGCGTTTTTTATTTGGTTTACAGGCTTACTTCTCTCTCATAAGAGGCCATTATTCCTAGTTTATATTTGATTTGATAATCAATGCAAACCCCAAAAAAAGCCAGTGATTAAGGTTATGAACGAAAAGGAGGAGTAATAATGAGCGAAACCCAATTAAAAAGACCGGACATATTTAAACCAAGTTTAGAAGAAGTAAAGGCTTTAGCCAAGAAGTATAACAAAATCCCTATTCGTTTAGAGATGTATATGGATTTTCAAACGCCTATTGCAATACTCAGTAGGATTAAGGAAGAGTATGATCGTTATTTTATGTTAGAAAGCATCGAGGGCGGCGAAAAGATTGCTAGATACACCTTTATTGGTTGCAATCCAAAAGCCAATTTTTTCGTAAAGGATGGTAAAAGCTTTTATGTGACTAGAGAGAAAGTGAGCTGTAGTGAGGAAAATCCTTTGAAGGTATTAAAGGGGATTTTAGAAGGCTATAAAGCACCAAAGCTAGAAGGTTTGCCACCTTTTACAGGCGGTGCGGTAGGCTACTTTGGCTATGAAACTGTGAAATATGTAGAGAAGCTGAAGTTAAGTAATAAAGACGAACTTCAGGCTGCTGATATGAAACTTATGTTTTTCGATGAGATCATTGCTTTTGATCACTTTAAACAAAAACTCATTCTTATTTTCAACGTAGATACTAAGAGTGGAGCTATAGAGGAAGCTTATAGTGAAGGTAAAAGAAGGTTAGAAGAATTAGCAGAGTTCATTAGTAGACCGACTAAACGTAGAAAGGTGCAATTTGAAGAAGAGTTAAGCTTTGAAAGTAACACCAGCAAAGAAGCTTTTATGAAACGTGTAGAAAAAGCCAAAGAATACATTCGCAATGGAGATATTTTTCAAGTTGTTCTCTCACAGGTTTTCAAAGCAAAACTAGAAAGTAATTTATTTGATGTTTATAGGGTACTTAGGACCATTAACCCCTCACCTTATATGTATTTAATGCAGTTCGATGATCTGCAGCTGGCAGGGGCTTCACCAGAAACCTTAGTAAAAGTGCAAGGTAGTGTAGTGACTACCATGCCTATTGCAGGAACAAGACCCAGAGGTAAGACCCCAGAAGAGGATGCATTGTTAGATGAAGAACTATTAAAAGACACTAAAGAATTAGCTGAACACAACATGTTAGTGGATTTGGCTAGAAATGATCTAGGACGCATTAGTGAATTTAATACTGTAGAAGTTATAGATTATATGGTGCTTAAAAAGTTCTCTCATGTGACTCATATCACCAGTACGGTTCAAGGAAAGCTTAAGAAAGGTTTAACAAGCATAGATGCGATTCGTTCCATCTTACCAGCAGGGACTTTGTCAGGAGCACCTAAAGTAAGGGCTATGGAGATTATTGAAGAGCTAGAAGAATCAAGAAGAGGTGTTTATGGAGGCGCTATTGGCTATATTGGCTACGATGGTAATTTAGATACATGCATTGCTATTCGTACAGTTGTGAAAAAAGACGGTTATGCTTATATTCAAGCAGGTGGTGGTATTGTACTAGATTCCATTCCAGAAAAGGAATATGAGGAAAGTGTTAATAAAGGAGCAGCCGTATTAGAAGCCATGAAGAAGGTGAGGGAGATTTTATGATTTTAATGATTGATAATTATGATAGCTTTACTTATAACCTTTATCAGCTTATAGGAAGCATGAATGAAGATATAAAAGTTTTTAGAAATGACGAGATCACGCTTTCTGAAATAGAAAAGTTAAAGCCTAGTCATTTAGTCATCTCTCCGGGACCTAAGTATCCTAAAGACGCAGGCATTTCTTTAGAGGCGATTAAGTATTTTAGTGGGAAGGTACCTATCTTAGGGGTATGTCTTGGACATCAAGCTATAGGAGAAGCTTTTGGTGGGAAGGTAATGAGAGCAAAAGAAATCTTACATGGTAAAACCAGTTATATTGAGGTGGATCAGAGCTGTAAGCTTTTTAGTGAATTACCGGAGGAGCTTCTAGTTGGTAGATATCATTCCCTTATTGTGGAGAGAAAGAGCTTGCCAAAAGAACTTGTTGTAGTAGCAGAGGATAAAGAAGGAGCTATTATGGCTCTTAAACATGAAAGTCATCCAACCTTTGGACTTCAGTTTCACCCAGAGTCCATCTTAACGCCTGAAGGTAAAAAAATAATCAAAAACTTTTTGGAGGTGTAGTTTATGAATGAAATAGCAAAAAAAGTGTTAGAAGGTAAAAACTTAAGCATCGAAGAAGCCACTTTAGCAATGGATTGGATTATGAGTGGAGAAGCTTCAGAAGCACAAATAGGAAGCTATTTAACTGCTCTTCGTATGAAAGGAGAAACCATAGAAGAGATTACAGGCAGTGCCAAAGGTATGAGAGAAAAGTGTTTGCAGCTGAAGGGAGAAGGTAATCTTATTGATATTGTAGGGACAGGAGGAGATTGTACAAATACCTTTAATGTGTCTACGGTAGCTTCCTTAGTGGTAGCAGCAGCAGGTATTCAGGTAGCTAAGCATGGAAATCGCAGTGTTTCTAGTAAATGTGGTAGTGCAGATGTACTAGAAGCCTTAGGCGTGAAATTAGACTTAACCAAAGAACAAAATGAAGAGGTATTAAAAGAAATAGGTATTTGTTTCATGTTTGCACCAGTTTATCACAGTGCCATGAAGTATGTGGCTAAGACCCGGAAGGATTTAGGGGTTAGAACAATCTTCAATATCTTAGGGCCTTTAGCTAATCCGGCTTATGCCAATCTTCAAGTGATGGGGGTTTATGATGAGGCTTTAGTAGAACCTATGGCAAAGGTGCTATTTAACCTAGGAGTGAAAAGAGCTATGGTAGTTCATGGTGAAGATGGGGTAGATGAAGTCTCTATTAGCGGTAAGACTAAGGTGTGTGAAGTAAGAGAGGGGAAGCTTACATGCTATAGCATTGACCCAATAAGTCTAGGGCTTAGCGTAGCACCTTTAAGTGAAGTAACAGGGGGCGGGGCAGAGGAAAATAAGGCAATTGCCCTTAGTATTTTAAAGGGTGAAAAGGGACCCAAAAGAGATATGGTTGCTTTAAATGCAGGTGTGGCACTTTATACTGCTTTAGAAAATCAAGATTTGAAAAGCTGCATTAGCTTAGCAGAGGAGCTTATTGATAGTGGCAAGGCTATGGAGAAATTAGAAGCTTTCATTAAAGCAACACAAAGCTTCGTGAAGGAGGCCATATGATACTAGATCAAATTATAGCGGATAGAAAAAGGGCAGTAGCAGCACTTAAAGAACGCTATTCTACTTCGCAGTTAATGGGGGATATAGAGTTTCAAAACTTTGCTACTTTGGATTTTAAGAAAGCACTAAAAAGAGAAGATGAAAGGTCCATCCATATTATTGCTGAAGTAAAAAAAGCCTCTCCTTCTAAAGGTTTAATATGTCAGGAGTTTGATTATCTAACTATTGCTAAAGACTATGAAATAGGAGGTGCATCTGCTATATCAGTACTCACTGAGCCTAAGTATTTTCAGGGAGATAATCGTTATTTGACAACTATTAAGGAAAAGGTGAGACTTCCTATTCTTAGAAAAGATTTCATTATTGATGAGTGGCAAATCTATGAAGCAAAATCAATAGGAGCAGATGCTATCTTACTTATTGTAGCTGCTTTATCTGAAACTCAGCTTAGGAGTTATTTAAGCTTAGCTAAGAGTTTGAATTTACAAACACTCGTAGAAACCCATGATGAAAGGGAAGTAGATATAGCGTTAGTAGCCGGGGCAGAGATAATAGGGGTTAATAATAGAAACTTACGGACCTTTGAAGTACGTTTAGAAACCTCTATTAAGCTAAGAGCTTTAGTACCTAAAGACAAAGTATTTGTAGCTGAAAGTGGCATTCATACAACTCAGGATATGGCTTTATTAAAAGAAATAGGCTGTGATGCAGCATTAATAGGAGAAAGTTTGATGACTGCGCCTAATAGAGTGGAGAAACTACAGCTATTTAAAGGAGCTTATTAGACACAACGAGAGAAACAAGAGGGGATAGAAATGTGAGTAAAATTAAAATTTGTGGATTAAAGTCTGAAAATGATGTAAAAATTGTGAATAAGTATGGGCCTGATTATGTGGGATTTATTTTGGCTCCTAGCAAAAGGCGGGTTAATTACGAGGTAGCTAAGAAGCTAAAAGCATTACTCAATCCTTCGATTTTGGCTGTTGGAGTTTTTGTGAATGAAAGCCTTGAGGTAATAGGTCAGTATGCCGAGGATAAGGTTATTGATGTCATTCAGCTTCATGGAGACGAGTCCTTAGAAATGATCAAGGAACTAAAGCAGCAAGTGAGTATCCCCGTGATTAAGGCTATGAGAATTAAGGATGAAAAGCAATTAAAGCATTTGTTACCTTTTATTCAAGAAGTGACGGCAGATTATCTACTTTTTGATACGTATCAGGAAGGACTTTATGGCGGTAGTGGCAAGAGCTTCGATTGGAAGTTATTGGAGGTAGTTGAAAGGTCTTACTTCTTAGCTGGAGGGATAGGACTTCATAATATAGAAGAAGCTTGTAAATGGAAACCGTTTGCCATTGATGTCAGCAGTGGTGTAGAAACTAATGGGGTAAAAGATGCTATAAAAGTGAGTGAATTGATACAAAAATATAGAGCTTATGAAGCGTAATGAAAGAAATTAAAAAATAAAATAAGAATCAAATGGGGTGAGAATGATATGAAAGAAACAGGTAGATATGGCATTTACGGAGGACAATATATCCCAGAGACATTGATGAGTGCTGTGAAGGAATTAGAGGAAGCTTATGCCTATTATAAAGAAGATGAAGCTTTTAATAGAGAGCTAGAGGAACTTTTTGCAAAGTATACGGGTAGACCTTCTTTACTTTATTATGCAGAGAAGATGACAAAGGACTTAGGTGGTGCTAAGATTTATTTAAAGAGAGAGGACCTCAATCATACAGGGTCTCATAAAATTAATAATGTGTTAGGCCAAGTGTTATTAGCAAAACGTATGGGTAAAAAACGTATTATTGCAGAAACAGGCGCAGGTCAACATGGCGTAGCCACAGCCACAGCAGCAGCACTTATGGGAATGAGTTGTGAGGTGTTTATGGGGGAAGAAGATACCATTAGACAGGCACTTAATGTATTTCGTATGGAGCTTCTAGGTGCTAAGGTAACACCGGTTTTAACGGGCACTAGAACCTTAAAAGATGCAGTTAATGCAGCACTTCAAGATTGGACCAGGACAGTAGAAGATACCTTTTATTGTATTGGTTCTGTTATGGGGCCTCATCCTTATCCAGAAATGGTAAGAGATTTTCAAAGTATTATAGGTAAAGAAATGAAGAGTCAGATGCTAGAAGCAGAAGGCAAATTACCAGATGTGGTGATTGCTTGTGTAGGTGGAGGCAGTAATGCAATGGGCGCTTTTTATGAATTTATTCCCAATAAAGAAGTAAAACTTATAGGTGTAGAAGCAGCAGGGCATGGTATTCATACCACAGAACATGCAGCTACCTTAAGTAAGGGTGAAGTAGGCATTTTTCATGGCATGAAATCTTATTTCTTACAAACAGAGGAAGGCAGTATTGCACCTGTGTATTCCATTTCAGCAGGACTTGATTATCCAGGGATTGGACCAGAGCATGCTTATCTTTTTGATACTGGAAGAGCTTCCTATGTTCCTGCCACTGATGAAGAAGCAGTAGCTGCTTTTGAATATCTTTCAAAAACAGAGGGTATTATTCCGGCTATTGAAAGCTCTCATGCTATAGCTTATGCCATGAAAATAGCAGGTACCATGAGCAAGGATCAAACCATTGTAGTCAATGTTTCAGGAAGAGGCGACAAGGATGTAGCCGCTATTGCTAGATATAAGGGGGTAGATGTACATGAGTAATATACAAGCTGCATTTGATAAAAAGCATGAAGAAGGAAAAAAGGCTTTTATTCCTTTTATTACAGTAGGTGACCCACATATAGAAGCAACAGAGGCATTTATCTATGCCTTAGAGAAAGCAGGAAGTACCCTTATTGAGCTTGGTATTCCTTTTTCAGATCCAGTAGCAGATGGTCCAGTCATTCAAAGAGCTAATTTAAGGGCTATGGCAAAGGGTTTTAGTTTAGAAGCTGTTTTTGAACTAGTAGAAAGAGTAAGAGAAAAAACGAAGATTCCACTGGTATTTTTAATGTATGCGAATACCATTCATCACTACGGAATAGAGAGCTTCTTTAAGAGATGTCAGGAAGTAGGCGTGGATGGCATTATTATTCCAGATGTGCCTTTAGAAGAAAAGGAAGAGTTTAATAGCTATGCAAAAGCAAACGGAGTAGATTTAATCGCTTTAGTGGCACCTACTTCGGGAGAACGTATAAAGGCCATATGTGAAACGGCTACAGGTTTCTTATACTGTGTTTCTTCTCTGGGTGTAACAGGTACGAGAGAAAGCATAGAAACTGATTTAGGAAGCTTTTTTGAAAATATTAAAGAGCACTGCACTATACCAACTGCCTTAGGTTTTGGCATCTCTACCAAAGAACAAGCGACTTTATTAAAAGACTATGCTGATGGCATTATTGTAGGTAGTGCCATTGTAAAAATAGTTGAAGCATATGGAGAAGCAGCAGCGCCTTATTTAATGCAATTTGCAGGTGACATTATAAAAAGTATATAGCTGATGAGCTGATAGATCTATGGGACTGTCCCACTAAAAGCATATTCCTTATTAATATATCATTTGTTGGGCTAAATCAAATGAAATGGCCTTAATGAATAATCACTATAAGCCGAAATGCTTAATAAGACAGTCCTATATCCATGTGCTACCATAGATAAAAGATTAGCCTTATAAAATTCACGAATGAGAGGAGTAAGATTGTGGCATTACTACAAGTCAACTTTTTTTCAAACTCACTTATGAGGAGTAATACAATTCATGTCATTTTACCTAATGATGTACCATCAGGAATGATACAGGGTAATAAGCATTATGAAAGAGCAACTAAAACCTTGTATTTACTTCATGGCTTTTCAGGGAACACTGTAGATTGGATGTTGGGAAGTCTGGCCCAGGAGATGGCAATCAAATATAACCTTGCAATAGTCATGCCCTCTGGAGAAAATAGCTTTTATTTAGATGGAAAAGGAACAGGAAGGGCCTATGGACAGTTTACAGGTCAAGAATTAGTGACCTATATTAGAAAAACTTTTGGGCTATCTAATCAAAAGGAAGATACCTTTATTGGTGGTTTATCTATGGGGGGCTTTGGTGCAATCCATACAGGGCTTCAATATCCAGAGAACTTTGGAAAGATGTTTGGTTTATCATCAGCTCTCATCATACATAATATTAAAAATAAAAAAGAAGGTTTTAGAGATGCTAAAGCTGATTATGATTATTATGTAAATACTTTTGGAGATTTAAATCAGTTAGAAAGAAGTGTAAATAATCCAGAATATCTAGTGAAGGAAAGAAAGAAAAAGGGAGAAATGATTCAACCTATCTTTATGGCTTGTGGAACAGAAGACTTTTTAATAAGAGAAAACAGAGCTTTTCATCATTTCTTAAAAGCAGAAGGGGTGAATGTAACTTATAAAGAAAGCCAAGGTGTGCATGACTGGAAGTTCTGGAATGAGTACTTAGAGATAGCAATCTTGTGGATGCTGGGAGAATAAAGGATAATATTTAGAGTAGTAATGAGATTTGGAATGAAGATTAGGGATAGATTAAATGAATGAGAGAGTAGAAGTAGTATAACTAAAGGTCATCGAGAGGCATATTTCTCAGAGACCTTTTAGTTATACTACTTTTTTATTTTACAAACTTACACAATAAGTGTAGATATTTTACATAGTATACAAAATATATTTACAGTAAAGGTAGCAGTGATAGGATTAAAGTACAAAATATTTAGAAAATACAAAGGAGGGAGTTTTATGAACAAAAGGTATAAAAAAATTATGGTCAGCTTAATGGCAACTTCTATGGTACTCAATCTAGGTGTTAGTATGCCTATTATTGCAGGCCCTGTAGAACCACCCTTTAACTATGCTGAAGCTTTCCAAAAATCCATGTATTTCTATGATGCAAACAAATGTGGGTCCGGTGTAGGTGAAGGGGAATTAACTTGGCGTGGAGATTGTCATACAGAGGACAAGTTTGTTCCCTTAGTACCCAAAGATGATGTGACAGGCATGGGAACTAATCTATCAGCCAGTTTCATTAAACAAAATAAGGAGGCTTTAGATCCTGATGGAGATGGCACTGTAGACCTAAGTGGTGGTTTTCATGATGCAGGAGATCATGTAAAATTTGGATTACCTCAAAGTTATTCTGGCTCTACATTAGGGTGGGGGTACTATGAATTTAAAGAGTCTTATGTAGCAATTGGAGAGAAGGAGCATATTGAAAGTATTTTAAGATGGTTTAATGATTATTTTATGCGTTGTACCTTTAAAAATAGTGAGGGTGAAGTTGTTGCTTTTGCTTATCAAGTAGGAGATGGTACAACAGACCATAATTATTGGGGACCACCTGAACTTCAAAAAACAGCCAGACCGGCCTTTTTTGCATCAGCACAGACACCTGCTAGTGACCAATGTGCAGGAGCAGCAGCTTCACTTGCTATTAACTACTTAAACTTTAAGGATTCTGACCCTGTTTATGCAGAGAAAAGCTTAGAAACAGCCGAGGCACTCTATGAATTTGCAAAAGAAAATAGAGGACTTGGTTTTTCAGGAGGATTTTATAATTCAAGCTATGATGAGGATGAGATGTCTTGGGCAGCTGTATGGCTAAGCATTGCTACGGGAGATAAATCTTATCTTACGGATATTACAGCTGTAGATGCAAATGGCGCTTATACAGGCTATATGAGTCGTATTATTAGTACAACCTCAAGTACTTGGCAAAATATTTGGGTACATTCGTGGGATACGGTTTGGGGAGGTGTGTTTGCTAAATTAGCACCACTTACCAATAATCCTGAGCATTGGTACTTTTTTAGATGGAATATTGAATACTGGTCAGGTGTGCCACATGAAAATCCTAATGATACCACTTACATGGCAAGTACACCAGCAGGCTATAAGGTAGTAAGCACTTGGGGATCTGCAAGGTATGAAACAACAGCTCAACTATGTGCACTTGTTTATAATAAGTATAAAGCCAATAGTGATTTTACTAAGTGGTGTAAATCACAAATGGACTATTTATTAGGAGATAATCCGATGAACCGCTGTTATGAAGTAGGATACTCTGATATCTCTGCTATTTATCCACACCACCGCGCAGCACATGGTTCATTAACCAATAGTATGCTTGAGCCCGTAGTAGAGAGACATACACTTTGGGGTGCTTTAGTAGGTGGACCAGATGGAGATGATTATCATAAAGATGATATTACAGACTATGTCTATAATGAAGTGGCAATCGATTATAATGCAGGTTTTGTAGGTGCCCTTGCCGGACTTTATGAGCTTTATGGAAAAGGACAAGCACCTCTAGAAAACTTTCCACCGGAGGAAAAAGATGAACGTCCATTTTATGCTACAGCAAAGATTGAACAAGAAAATAGTGAGCGTTCTCAAATAACAGTGAAAATTCATAATGATACCAGCTGCCCACCAAGTTTTGAAAGTGGACTAAAAGCTAGGTATTTCTTTGATATTTCTGAGATGGTAGAGGCAGGGCAAAGTTTAAAAGAATTATCAGTGCAAGTAATGTATGACCAAGCAAGTATTGTGGATGGTGTTAAAACCAATATCAATGGACCTTTTATGTGGGATGAGGAAAAAAATATTGCTTATATAGAATTAGACTGGTCTCAAAATAGTTTTCATGGTAATCGTGAAATTCATTTTGGCCTTGTGCCAGCTCAAGATAGTCAGTATAAGGTACATTGGGATTTTACAAATGACTGGAGTCATGAAGGTTTAACAAAGGTAGAAGTACTTACAGAGTATGTGCCTGTTTATTTAAATGGTGAGAAAGTATTTGGCAAAGAGCCTACAAGTTATAATGTGAGTATTAATACACCTGTTGAAGGTAGTACAATAAGCTACATAGAAGGAGAAAAGCCTATTACATTAGAAGCAATTGTTGGTGCTGGAGAAGAATCTGTTACAAGTATTGCTTATTATGCAGATGGTATTCAAATTGGAGAAGTTCAAAATGCACCATATACTTTTGATTATGTGGCAGATAATATCTCTAACGTTGAACAAAGGAAAATTGCTTTTAGTGCAAAAGCTCATTTGGCAAATGGTACAACAATCACAAGTAAGCCTGTTACTATAACTGTTGTATATCGCATGCCAGAAGCCCTTGTTGTAAAACTTATAGAGCCTGCAGAAGGAAGTATAGTGGATGCTACTAAAGGAAGTGTAAGTATACCAGTGACAGCCGTTAGTGAAAATGAAGCTGTGACGAAGATTGCTATTTATGCTAATAATGAAAAGCTAGGAGAAGGCAGTGGACTAACCTATACAACGCTTTATAATACGCCATCTAAAGGCGGAGCTAGTGGTAACTTAACAGTAACATTTAAAGCAGTTGCTACCTTAGCAAATGGAGAGGAAAAAGAAGGTAAGCCTGTAACAATGCAAATTAAATTACCAGTAGTGGTAAGTGACTTAGAAGGTTTTAGTTTTAAAATGCAAGGAAGTGAGTCAATTACTAGCAACACAATAGGTCGAAAAATAATAATGAAAAATACAGAAGGTGAGTCAGTTGATTTAGCGGCTTTAAGTGTACGTTACTATTTCACTAAAGAGGGGAATGTGGGGCAAACCTATTTCTGTGACCATGCAAGCATGACCTTTAATAAAGCACCTTGGTATGCAGCGTTAACAAGTGATATAACTTATAAAGTTGTTAACTTAGATACACCTGTTAATGGTGCTGACACGTATTTAGAGCTAACTTTCGAAAAGGTTGGATATGACCTAGAAGTAGGAGATACTCTGGAAATAGAAGGGCGATTAACAAATACGAATTGGTCAAACTTTGACCAAAGTAATGATTACTCTTACAGTAATGGGGCTGTTGTACTTTACAATGATGCAGTCGTAAGTGGTACAATGCCACAGTAAAGGTGAAAGAGTAAAATGCACTAAGACTATCACACGATTACGATATTGTGTGATAGTTTTTTTCTTATTTGATACAAAAGCTCATGGAAAAAGAGAGAGACAGCAGAAAGGCAAGTAGATAGGATATTCATGAAAACTGTTAATTGTTATTAACAGAATATTTAGTGTATGATAAAATAAAAAAGTACAGGCTAATAATAAAATGCTTTATTATTAATTTTTTAGTGATCGGAAGAAAAAGGACATCTATGATTTATATTAAAGGGGGAAAAAGCATGCGGTTAAAAAAGTTAGGTGTAATTTTATTGGGAGTAACATTATTTCAAGGAACGATTCTAGGGGCAGAAGAGAAGGAATACAAACTAAGCGAAGCAGTACAAAAAATAATGAGTACAGAAAAGAAGCAAGTATCAGACGCAAGTAAAATGACTTTTCCAGAGGTGGATTTCTATTTAGGAAATAAAAAAATAGAGTTAAGCGCACCTATTATGAGTGTAGAAGGAAAGACCTTTTTACCGGTTCGTGCATTAGGAAATGCATTGGGTATTAGTGTATCATATGCTCCGCAGCATAAGGTGGCTTATATTGATTCAGGCGCTGTGACCTTAGAGCTTCCCTTATATTACAATAAGGCAGTTAAAAATGGCGAAACCGTATTAACAATAGAGGGAGCTAAAGTAGAACTTTATAAAGGCTCAGCGTATTTACCTATACGTTTTGTAGGTGAAAATTTAGGATATAAAGTAAGCTATCAAGAGGGGAAAATTACTTTCACTAAATGAGAGAGTTCAAAAGAGATGTTCCTCAGAGACCTACCAAATTTAGATATATTGCTTTTAAGTCATGGACTTATTATAATAGTTAAGTATGACAAAAACGAAAAATCATGATACTGGTGAGTTTCATATAGAAGAGGAAGGAATAACCCATGCGCTTAAGAAGAGATAATAGAGCACCTGAGTATTTAGCACAAGATGAAAGAGTTGTATTAAATCCTGAAAGCTTTAGAGGAAAATGGCATGAAGTATTTGGCAATAATAACCCTATTCATGTTGAATTTGGATGTGGAAAAGGCGGTTTTATTACAGAACTAGCCAAAAGAAATCCACACATTAATTATATTGCAGCTGAAAGAGCAGAGACAGTTGTGTATAAAGCATGTAAAAAAGCAAATTTATCAGAAGAAACCCCAAGTAATTTAAGATTCTTATATTTTGATGTTAGTAATTGTAAAGAAATTTTTGAAATAGGAGAGGTAGAACGTCTATACCTTAATTTCTCTGATCCATGGCCAAAAACAAGACATGCTAATAGAAGGTTAACTTACAGAGGTTTTCTCGAAAAATATGCTGATATTCTAAAAAAAGAGGGAGAAATCCACTTTAAAACAGATAACAAAGGCCTTTTTGCTTTTTCAATCGAAGAATTTTCAGTTAGTGGCTGGCTTATGAAAAATGTAACTTTGGACCTTCATAACAGTGGCATGGAAGATAACATTATGACAGAATACGAAAAAAAATTCTCAGAGCTAGGCTTCACGATTAACCGCCTAGAAGCAGTTAATCCACGTCAGTAATCAATTATAATGACGATATATTAAAAAAGTTTTTTTCTCCTCTCATGCATAGAATATGAAAAGTAAGATATACTAACTAAGAATAATTATATGTTGCATTTAATGACAAGATATAATAAACTAACCTTATATTATAGTATAAAAATCAACTAGACATATATATACGTCTATAAGGAGGAAATAAATATGGCATATAAATTTACAGATGATAATTTTAAAACAGATGCACTTGAATCTTCAATTCCAGTAGTAGTAGATTTCTACGCTGATTGGTGTGGACCATGTAAAATGATGGCTCCAGTTATTGATGAGTTAGCAGGCGATTATGAAGGAAAAGTACGTATTGGGAAAGTGAATACAGATGAAAATCGTGGAACTGCTTCTAAATACAATATTATGAGCATTCCAACGATTCTTTTCATTAAAAATGGTGAAGTAGTAGATCAAGTAGTAGGTGCTGTTCCAAAAACAGTTTTAGAACAAAAAATCAATAGTATGCTTTAAAATAAATAGCATAGTAAATAAAACGCTGATGTTCCTTATGTAAGGAAATCAGCGTTTTTATTTATTATATTTTATTTGCTTAGTTTCATCTATTTAGTTTTATTTTTACCTACTTTTACAGGCTTCTCCTCAGAAGGCAATGGAGTATCTACAGGAATGGGGTCTAGATGAACATCCTTCTGGCTTAATACACGGTCCATATAGCGATTAAGGTTCTTAAGGAGTACAGCGATAATAGGAGAAGCGAAGAACATACCTAGAGGGCCCCAAAGTGCACCACCTATTAAGATACCTGAGATAATCCAAAATGGACTTAGTCCGATAGAATCGCCTAAGATTTTTGGACCTAATACAAGTCCGTCAAATTGTTGAAGAAGGAAAATAAAAATACCGACGACAACAGCTGGCATAAAACCAGTAAAAAGTGTAATGATAACAGCAGGAATAGCGCCTAATAGTGGTCCAAAGTAAGGAATCATATTAAGTACACCTACAATGAAGGACAATAGAATCGCATAAGGATTATCTAGAATAGATAGGCCTACAAAACAAATGGCACCAATAATAAAGGAATCGATAAATTTACCTACAAAGAATTTAATAAAGATTTCATGTCCTTCTGAAAAGACAGCAATAAGTTTATCAGCTTTTTGACGGCTAAGAAGAGTATAGCATAGACGTTTAGTACCATAAGAAAATGACTCTTTTTGCATAAGTACATAAAAAGCGATCACAAGTCCCATAACCCAGTTAAATAAGGAAGAAACAATGCTCATAGCTTGTCCCATTAAATTACTTACGATATTTCCAAGAAAGTCAGTGTTAAGGTATTTAGCAGGATCAATCATCGTAAAAACTTGAGAAGTATCTAACTGATAAGGTAAGCCAGAGATACTTTGATTAACGGATTTTTCAAGGGCATTAATTTTCTCTTCTAAGTTATTAGCATAATCAGGTAAGGCCACAGAAAGATCTTTAATATTTTCTGTGATTTGTGGCACAAGATAACGGAACATAAGGATAACAGTACCTATAATACAAATGTAAACAGCCACAATTGAAATGCTACGAATGGCTTTTTTCTGATTCACAGTAGAAGGTTTAAACCATTTAATAAAATAATTTTCAAAGAAAATCATTATAGGATTAAATAAATAAGCAATGAGTAATCCATATAAGATTGGGGCGATAATACTAATAATTCCTTTAAAGAAAGCTAAAATCGAGGGTGCAATATTATCTGTATTAGAAGAAATACGATAAAAAAGAATAGACACCACTACGACCATAATAGCGTATAAAGAAACTTTTAAATAAGAATTGTTTTTCCAAAAGTTTTTCATGACTATACCTCCGCAGATAATGGTTCAATTTTAGCATACTATAGATTTAAAAAGAACATATAAAGTATTAAAAAATCCAACAGAAATCTTAAGAAAAATTAAATAAAGTACCTAAGAATAATTAAAATGAATTAGTCTTAAGCACTTAAGGAATAATATGCTAATTATTAGTAAGTGATTTTAGAAAACTTTTAGCATTGTTTTTCAGCTTTTGATCATTTACCGTAGAAACATAGTCAGAAATCTTCTGAATACAAAAGTCTAGTTGAGTACGTCTAGAGGTGTCCCCCTCTGCAATAGCCCTTTTTAAAGTTAAGCCCTGTAAATAGCAAGATTCTATTGTTGCAAACTCCCAATATTCATCAAAATCTGATTCAAAGTTTTGGTCTATGTAAAGCTTATTAGCTACATTTTTAAGATAGCCATCTTCCTTATCCCATTCTAGCATTTTCAATCTACTAGCAATAGAATTATATTCATATCGGCTAGCTACTTCCTTATATTTAGTATAGAGATTAATCATTACTACGACAAAAATGATAACAAAAGTAATGATGATGATAATGTATTTTAAAGGATTAGTTGTTTTTTTCATATTCAGCCATCCTTTCTTGAATGATATTTTCAAAGTGAGTCGTACCTTCTATTTGAAATTGTTCGATATTAGGAATCTCTTTTAATTCTTCTAATTCTTCAGCTGTTAGACGATAATAATATCTTAGATATAAATCAAGACTTTCACTAAGCTCTTCTTTAATAGCAGCACAGCGTTCATTAGTAGGAGTAGTATCATATACATCTTTAGCATATTCTAACTTAAAAGTAGAGAGTTCGATACTAGATAAAGAGTCATCATAAGTAATATAGTTTTGGATATCATATATAAAATAAGCGTAGGAGTCAATCATAAAAAGTTCTTTATAAAAGTCTGGATAATAATCAAGAGAACTATAATCTGGAGAAGTAGCATAAACAAGTGCAAGAGCGCGGCTATACTGTTTGTTATCAAGATAGTTGCTAATTCGTTCTAAATTAGCTTTATAATTAGCGCCTGATACTTGTGATTTTCTATACCATTCCTCTTGGTGTTCACAAGAATAGGTTACTATACCAAACACAATCATAATAACACTAAGTACAGCACAAATAGCAATAGTAAGACGACCAAAGACTTTAGAAGCCTTTTTTGTAATCATTTCGTCACTATTAGCGGTTAAATGGGCTTGCAATTTTTCCTGCTGTTCTATTTTTTTGACTTCCATTAAAGCCTGATCATCTACTGTACCACAGTAGGGACAGGTAACAACGTCTGCAGGGTTATTCGCACCACAGTTTTTACAAATCAAATAGCTCACTCCTTTAAAAAATAGATAATTTAGAAAAATACAAGACAATTATACTATAAAAAATCAAAAAAGTACTATTATCTGTTTAAATAAATAATGAATGGATAAAAGAGTTGACATATGCCAATGTATTAGATATAATATGTCTTGTCTTAAGAGATAAGGCAGATATAAATGCGATTGTGGCGGAATTGGCATACGCGCTAGACTAAGGATCTAGTGCCTGTAACGGGCTTGGGGGTTCGAGTCCCCCCAATCGCAGTAGAAAAACCCTTCTTTTAACTACTTGTTAAAAGAGGGGTTTTTGCATAGAGAAGATTGAGTTTATAGGCTATATAAAAAATAAGTGTTGACATATGTAATAGGTTTAGGTATAATAGTATCTGTCCTGAAAATATTAATATTGAAAAATGCGATTGTGGCGGAATTGGCATACGCGCTAGACTAAGGATCTAGTGCCTGTAACGGGCTTGGGGGTTCGAGTCCCCCCAATCGCATTAAGATGAAAAAGATCATTGTATTTATTACAATGGTCTTTTTTTGTATACATATGGAATTCTTAACATGAAATTACAAAAACATAAACATTAATGAATAAAAATAATTTTAAGATAAATATACAGAATAAATTATAATATAATACAAAAATACGCAATTTATAAGTGAAATTATAAAAAATAATAAGTAAACTAAAAATTTTTTTCTTGTATTTTATTTACTCTTAAAATTAAATATTGTATGATGGTAGAGATAGGAAAAATGCAAGAAAAAATAAGTAAGGATTTATTTGTATCTATTTATATAAAAACGTTAAAAAATTTATACTGGAGATGAAGCAGATGAAAACTTGGGAAAAAATGAACCTGCCACAAGAAGTGGAAAATCTATTAAATGAGAAAGATAATATTATTGTACCGTCATCTAGAGAACAACTTTTAGAGCTTTCGCTAGGTGAAAAATATCAGAAAACCTTTCAAGTTGCTTATAATGTAAAAGGAAAAGGACCTGTAGTAGAAGCGGATGTAGTACGTTGCAAAAATGGTATATCAGTTAATTATAAAGATATGTACATGAGAAGACGTGATCCAAACTCAATGGTGATTGGAGATCATAAACCAACAGATAAAAGAAGATATAAAGATGAGTTTGGTATGGATTTTGAAGGCGTTAGAGAAGAAACTTTCGAATGGCTTAATGAACAAGACCTTATAGTAATGCCATTTTTAGCAGGTGGCAGCAAAATGGGGTATGAAGCTCTTATGATAGGACCACGCAATGCTGCTTTCTTTGCTACAGCACTTTCTGACCTTCAAGCTTTTATTCCAGCAGAAGAGATAAGAGATGGTTTCACACCAAGAGCTATTGTTTATGTAGCACCACCATTTAGACATACGCATTTTGATGGTAAACAAGTTGTTGTACATAATCGTTTAGATAACTTACATGAAGTATTTGCATATAACCTTTATCCAGGCCCAAGTGCTAAAAAGGGTGTTTATAGTGTCCTTTTAGATATCGGTGAAAGAGAAGGATGGGTAACACTTCATGCTTCAACTGTAAAAGTTATTACGCCATATGAAAATGTACTTACTATTATGCACGAAGGTGCTAGTGGCGGTGGTAAGAGTGAGATGGCTGAGCAAATGCATAAAGATGCAGAAGGACGCGTACGTCTTGCAACTAACATGGTAACAGGTGACAGCAGCTATGTTAATATTAGTGCAAAATGTGAACTTAGACCAGTAACAGATGATATGGCTATGTGTCATCCAAGTATTCAAAATGATAGCAAAAAGCTTGTGGTTATTGATGGAGAAGAAGGTTGGTTCCTTCGTGTTAATCATATTACTGAATATGGGACAGACCCTTATTATGAAAAAATGTGTATCCATCCTAAGACACCACTTGTGTTCTTAAATATGAATGCAACACCAGATTCAACTTGCTTAATTTGGGAACATACAATAGATGAAGAACTTGGAAAACCTTGTCCTAACCCACGCATTATTATGCCTAGAGCTTTTGTGCCAAATGTAGAAGATGGTCCAGCAGAAGTAGATATTCGTAGCTTTGGTGTACGTGCACCTCTTTGTACAAAAGAAGAACCTACTTATGGTATTATGGGTATGTTCCATATCCTTCCTCCAGCACTTGCTTGGATTTGGCGTCTTGTTGCACCAAGAGGCCATGCTAACCCAAGTATTCTAGATAGTGATGGTGGTATGAAGAGTGAAGGTGTAGGATCTTATTGGCCATTTGCTACAGGAAGAAGAGTAGATCAAGCTAATTTACTATTAGAGCAAATTTTAGCAACACCAGATACAAGATATATTCTTATTCCTAACCAGCATATTGGCGCTTATGAAGTAGGTTTCATGTCTCAATGGATTGCTCGTGATTACTTAGCAAGACGAGGCAGTGTACAATTTAGAGAAGAGCAATTAATAGAGTCAAGATGTCCACTTCTAGGCTACTCTCTTGAAAATTTAAGAGTAGACGGTACACATGTACCAAAAGTATTGCTTCGTACAGAATTACAACCTGAAATAGGAATTGAAGGCTATGATAAAGGAGCAACTATTTTAGGTGATTTCTTTAAAGAAGAACTTAAAAAATATTTATCTCCTGACTTAAATCCATTAGGTAGAGAGATTATTGAATGTTGTTTAAATGACGGCACAATTGAAGATTATAGAAATCTTATTTCTATTAAATTTTAAGTAACAAAAAATTCACAAAATCTGATTTATTCACATATTGTTTACAAATTAGAGGTAAAATAGACAAGAAATGATGTTATTCTTATATACGAACGGAACAGTAATCGAATAAACGATTACATATGGAAGTAATGTTACTTTATTCCCCTAAACTCGAAACTCCCCTAAACACATAAAGTAGCATTATTCATCCAAATAGCAAACCCTTACAAAACTCTATTTTTTACACCGAGTCCCCCAACTTGGTGTATTTTTTTTGCTCAAAATTTGAGGTTAGGCTAATTATTAATATAGAAATGAAATACAAAAAAGGTATTGTACATTTATTATAAGTACAATACCTTTTTGTTTATTAATCTATATAAGACTAATTAATTATTTTTGAATTTCAACACCTTGTAATTTTAAATATTGACCTTCAGTAACGGTAATATAAGTATCTCCTGTTGGGGCATCATTTGTTACGATTTCATCAAACACGCCTCTACTTCCAGAAGTTACTTCAATATATCCTATACTAGAAGTAAGCATCACTTTATACTCTCCAGCAGGAATATCTGTTCCTACTTTATACATACCATCTTGATATAATCCATTTTCAGGCACGATACTTGGAGCATCAGCTAAAGCATAAGCTTTACCACCTTGTAATTTTAGATATTCACCATCTTTTACAGTAATATAGCGATGACTAGTAACTGTATCATTAGCAATGATGCTATCAAAGCTACCTGTAGAATCAGAAGTGATTTCCATGTAACCCATAGAATCTGCAATAAATAAATATTCGCCAGCAGGAAGTTCAGCACCTATTTTATAAGTTCCAGCTTTAATAGCAGGATTTTTATCTACAGGTGTTGGCGTTGATTCTGGAGTAGCACTTGCAGTAGTATTCTCTGGAGTGGTAACTGGATTTTCAGTATTAGGTTTGTTAGTAGCATCTGAAGATAGTGTATCTTCTGTGGTACCAGCTAAAGCTCCAATTATAAGAATAATAACTACATAAAACCACCATTTTTTATAAATAGGTTGTTTATTTTTTGCACCACATTTTGGACAGGTGGTAGCAGATGAAGCCATTTCTGTAGTACAAGTTTTACATTTAATTAATTTACTCATAAATTAGTCTCCTTTAGTTAACATAACAACAGGATTATAATATACAATAAAAGATGAAACAAGAAAAAGTAGACAATTATAGGCATGGTATTAAAAGGAAAAGAGCATAATGCCAAGGAAGTTAAATATATTCTATTGGATAGGTCTTATAAATTACGATATAATCAAAATAAGAGAAAAGGTAAGAGAGGACTATTTTATGAAGGTGACAATTAATGATGTGGCTCGCGAAGCAGGGGTATCAAAAGCAACAGTATCAAGGGTACTGTCTAATAATGAACGGATTAGTGAAGAAACAAGATTAAAGGTTAAAGAAGTTATTGAACGCTTGGGGTATAAGCCTAATGTGATGGCAAGAAACCTAGCTAGAAATCAAACCAAGACTATAGGTGTTATTTTACCTATGGATGCTAGTGTATCCTTTGGCAATCCTATTTTTATTCAAATGATGCAAGGGATTAGTATGTATGCTCAAGAAAAACATTATTTTCTAATGTATGCCTTTGGAAAGGAAGAAGAAGAGGAACGTAATATAGATGAATTTAGTCAAAATGGTATTGTAGATGGGATTATTATTTTGAAATCAGAGGTAAATGATAAAACAATTAAGAAATTAAGAGAAAGTGGATTTCCTTTTGTAGTTATAGGGCGTCCGGGACGTGAAACATCTGTGCTATGGGTGGATAATGATAACTTTGGAGCTACTTATGAAATAGCAGAAGCGATGATTAAGAAGGGACATAAAAAAATTGCTTTTGTAGGAGCAAAGCAGAAATGGACTGTATCTAAAGATCGTCTTGAAGGTTATAAAAGAGCACTAGAAGTTCACAACATATCTTATGAAGAAAAGTTGGTTTATCATGGAGAAGCCTTTAATGAGCAAACAGGAAAAGAGGCAATGGATTTACTTATAAAAGAATCACCTACAGCCATTATTGCTACGGATGATTTGATAGCAGTAGGCGTAAATGACTATTTAAACAAAATAGGGAGAGAGGTTAAGGCTTTGGTGGGATTTAATAATACTATGTTAGCGGCTTATCAAAAACCAGCTTTAGCGTCTGTAGAAATCTATGGAGAAAGATTGGGGTATGCAGCTGCTAAGTTGCTAGTAGAACAATTAGAGGGTTATATAAAGGATCATATGCATGCTATTATTGAAACCAAGCTGATAGAACGTGAATCTTTTAATTAATTTAATGAAAACGGTTGCACAAACCGTTTTCATATGTTAACATAAATAATATAAAAGAAATATTTTTTAAGCAACTGTGAAACCGGTTGCACAGGAGGAAAAAATGAATTGGAGAAAAGAGGCCGTAGGCTATCAAATTTATCCTAGAAGTTTTATGGATTCAAATGGTGATGGCATTGGTGATTTACAAGGCATCATTTCTAAATTAGATTATATAAAAGACTTAGGGATTGACGTGATTTGGATTTGTCCTATGTATGAATCACCTAACGACGATAATGGTTATGATATTAGTAACTATCAAGGCATTATGAAAGAATTTGGAACCATGGCTGATTTTGATGAACTTTTAAGAAAGGTTCATGAAAAAGGTATGAAGCTTATTATTGATCTAGTACTTAATCATACATCAGATGAACATCCTTGGTTCCTAGAATCAAGAGCGTCTAAAGAAAGTAATAAAAGAGATTGGTACATCTGGAGAGAAGGCAAAGAAGGCAAAGAGCCTAACAACTGGGAAAGTATTTTCCATGGCTCAGCTTGGGAATATGATGAAGCGACAGATGAGTATTTCCTTCATTTATTTAGTAGAAAACAACCAGACTTAAACTGGGAGAATAAGGAGGTTAGACATGCACTTTATGCAATGGTTAATTGGTGGCTAGATAAAGGAATAGATGGCTTTAGAATAGATGCTATTAGCCATATTAAGAAAGAACCAGGTCTATTAGATATGCCCAATCCAGAAGGACTTCAATATGTTTCATCGTTCGATAAGCATATGAATATAGAAGGAATTCATGATTTTTTAGAGGAGTTAAATAAAGAAACTTTTTCTAAATATGACATTATGACGGTAGGAGAAGCTAATGGCGTAAATGCCGAGGAAGCTAAGCTGTGGGTAGGAGAAAAGAATGGCAAGTTTGATATGGTTTTCCAATTTGAACATCTTGATTTATGGGATACTGAAGGGGAGCAGAAGCTAGATGTTTTAGCTTTAAAGAAAGTACTTAGTCGTTGGCAAAACTCTCTTTATAAAGAAGGCTGGAATGCTCTCTTTATAGAAAATCATGATATTGTAAGGGTTGTTTCTAAATGGGGAGATGATGAGAGGTATTGGGCAGAAAGTAGTAAAGCTTTAGCTATGATGTACTTTATGCAACAAGGGACACCTTTTATTTATCAAGGACAAGAAATTGGGATGACAAATGTTCATTATCCGGAAATCTTCTATTATAACGATATTGCAACCTATAATCGTTATATTAAAAATAGAGAAGAAGGCATGTTAAAAGAAGTGGCTTTAAAGCATGAGTGGGCAGCTTCAAGAGATAATGCTAGAACACCTATGCAGTGGGATGGTAGTGAAAAAGGCGGGTTTACCACAGGAGAACCGTGGCTTGCAATGAATCCTAATGTAAAAGCTATTAATGTAGCAAATCAATTAGAGGACTCACAATCTATTTTAAACTTTTATAAAGACTTGATTCGTATTAGAAAAGCAAATTCTACTTTTATAGAAGGAAAGTATGAGTTAGTCATGCCAGAGGATACTCAGCTTTATGCTTATACAAGAACAGATGATCATGGCAAGTTCCTTATTATTTGTAATCTAACAGGTGAAGAAGCTCAGTTTACGGCTGACTTTGATTTAGAAGATAGAGAATTACTTTTAAGCAATTATGAAATTCAGCAAGAGCATCAGCTGGAAGTAATAAGGCCTTATGAAGCAAGACTATATCGTTTAAGCTAGCAGAAATATAAGAATAGGCAATAAAAAGTAATAGGTAAAAATATAAGGGAAGAAATAAGAACATAAAAATAAGAGTTGTACAAGCAGTAGAGAAGCAAAAGAGCTAGAAAAATACTAAGAATAGACTAGAAAGAGATAAGAGAGGAAGACAAAATGGAACAAACAGTAAAAAAAACAAAGCTATTTTCATTTGACTTTTGGCAAAAGTTTGGTAAGGCCCTTTTAGTAGTTATTGCTGTTATGCCAGCAGCAGGTATTATGATCTCACTCGCGAAGCTTTTAGGTATGTATGTGGATGTAAATTTTGTTCAAGTGATTGCAAGGGTAATGGAGGACATTGGTTGGGCCATTATAGGGAACTTACACATCCTCTTTGCAGTAGCAATAGGGGGATCATGGGCAAAGGAACGTGCAGGAGGGGCATTTGCAGCACTTCTAGCCTTTATACTAATTAATCGTATTACAGGTGCTATTTTTGGTGTGACAAGTGCTATGTTGGCAGAAGGAACAGCTACTGTTAATAGTTTACTTGGGGCGCCAATGGCAGTAGGAGATTATTTTACTTCTATTTTGGGTTCACCAGCGCTTAACATGGGTGTATTTGTAGGGATTATTTCAGGTTTCTTAGGTGCTAATTTATATAATAAATACTATAATTTTGATAAATTACCATCAGCATTGGCGTTTTTTAATGGAAAACGTTTTGTACCTTTTGTAGTTATTCTTGGTTCAACAGCAACAGCTGTGATATTATCTATAGTATGGCCATTTATTCAAGGAAGCTTAAATAGCTTTGGTGCATGGATTGCAAGTTCACAAGATACAGCACCAGTACTCGCTCCATTTATTTATGGCTGTTTAGAAAGACTTTTATTACCATTCGGACTTCATCATATGTTAACTGTGCCAATGAACTATACAGAACTTGGTGGTGTTTATACAATGATTACTGGTTCTGCGGCAGGACAAATTGTAGCAGGACAAGACCCATTATGGCTTGCATGGGTAACAGACCTTAACAACTTAAAAGCGGCTGGTGATATGACAGCTTATAACACACTCTTAACATCTATTACACCAGCTCGTTTTAAAGTAGGCCAAGTGATTCTTTCATCAGCTTCTCTTATCGGTATTGCTTTTGCTATGTACCGTAATGTAGATAAAGAGAAGAAAGCAAAATACAAAACGATTTTCCTATCAGCAGCATTAGCAGTATTTTTAACAGGTGTTTCTGAACCTATTGAATTCATGTTTATGTTTGTTTCACCTATTTTATATGTAGCTTATGCTATTATTACAGGAATTGGTTTTGCATTAGCGGATGTTTTAAATCTAAGAATTCATGCCTTTGGTTTCATTGAATTTTTAACAAGAGTACCAATGATGGTAAATGCAGGTATTGGACTTGATATTGTTAACTTTTTACTCACATGTGTTGTATTCTTTGGTATCAATTTTGGTATATTTAATATTCTTATTAAGAAATTCAATATTGCAACACCAGGGCGTAATGGCAACTACATTGACGAGGAAGAACCAGTAGTAGCTCAGGAAGCGAAAGTTACGACGCAAACAAGTAAGGCAAAGGAGTCAGCAGATGGGCAAGTAATGGCTATTATCGAGCTTTTAGGTGGAAGAGAAAATATCGTTGATGTAGATGCTTGTATGACAAGATTACGTGTGACGGTTAAAGAGACAGCCAAAGTAGGAAGTAAGGAAGAATGGAAACAAAATGGTGCTCTTGGTCTTATTATGAAAGATAAAGGGGTACAAGCTATTTACGGACCTAAAGCAGATGTGCTTAAGTCTCATATTCAAGACGTATTAGGAGTATAAAGATGAAATTATTAACTTTAAACTGTCATTCTTGGCAGGAAGATCACCAATTAGATAAGATTAACTATTTGGCTAAAACCATCAAAGAAAACGACTATGATGTTATTGCACTTCAAGAAGTTAGCCAGCATATGTTAGGCAAGCAGTTTAAAGGTCAACTTAAAACAGATAATTATGTAGTTATACTACAAGAAGCATTGCAGAAATTAGGAGTAAATCATTATGAGGTAGTTTGGGATTTTGCACACATAGGATTTCAAGTTTATGAAGAAGGCCTATGCCTTCTAAGTAAACATCCCATTATAGAAGAAGAAAGCTTCTTTGTTAGTCAGACTAAGGATACTTTAAACTGGAAATCAAGAAGGATTGTTAAAGCGACTATTAATTATAAGGGAGAAGAAATAGATTGCTATAGCTGTCACCTAGGATGGTGGGAAGATGAAGAAGAACCAGCTAAACTGCAGCTTAATAAACTAAATGCAAAGTTACATCCTAAGCGCAGGGCTTTCTTGTTAGGTGACTTTAATAATAATGCTAATGTAAGAGATAAAGGCTATGACTATATGTTAGGATTAGGCTGGAAAGATACGTATATGCTTGCCAAGGATAAAGATAATGGGGTTACTGTTCAAGGTAAGATTCATGGCTGGGAAGAAAATGCCGGAGGCCTTCGTTTAGATTATATCTTTACAAATCAAAAAGTAGAGGTTAGAAGTTCCAAAGTTATTTTTAATGGCAGTAATAAAGCTGTGATATCGGATCATCATGGTGTACAAGTAGAAATAGAATTATAAGGAAAGGCGTTTTAACGCATCAAAAGGAGGCTTATTTGCATGAGCCTCCTTTTGTGTTGTCCCAAAGCCGACAAGTAGTCAGTAGCACCTATTATCTAGGTCAATATACCTTGGAAGAGCCCATCGAATATTCCTTGGGGAGAGGACTTCTAGAAAATATAGGTGATGCTTGACCATACTCATCTTGAGGGACTCCTGAGCTAATGTCATAGTATGAACGGATCCTAATTAGCTTAGATCTGGATTATGGTAAAACGGAGTATCCCTAGAAATTAAAAAATATAATTTATGATTCTTACATATTATCCAGTTATACTATAATAAAATTAATTTGTGAGATGATTTTAATGAACCTTTTTCGGCTATATTTATACATAAGTGTGATGTAATTATAAAAATAAACTAAAGAAAGAATTAATAAAAATACATTTGTTAAAGAAGAAAGTGGTGAGAAAGGAATGCTAGAGGATAAACTAGAGGTGTGGTATGAAAAAAGAGGAAAAAAAGTAGTAATGATTTTAGTTATTTTACTTATTGCTTTTGTCATTATAAAGCTTAATATACTAGGTCTTTTTGCACCTTTTATTGTAGCGTGGCTATTTGCTAGTTTGCTAAATGGTTTTGTAACTTGGATTAATAAGAAGACAGGACTTCCTAGAGCTTTAGGAACGATTTTAAGTATGCTAACCATTTTAAGTGGCGTTCTGGGGCTATTAACATTTCTCATTAAGAAGCTATGGGAGCAAGTGGTAGCTATTGCATATAATTTGCCTAGTTTAACAGAAGAACTGATTATGCAAGTTGGTCAATTAGAAGAACGTTTTTCAGTTTTTTTTGGAACAGGCAAGACACCTAGTGCTATTAGTAATTTAGACCAACTTATTGAACAAATTATGGATAAATTAAGTAGTTACTTAGGTTCAGTCATTCCTGTGGCATATAATGCAGTGTCTAAGGTACCAGATATCGTGCTTTTTACGGTAGTTATGTTAGTGGCAACCTTCTTTATGACCAAGGATTATTATAAAATAAAAGACTTTGTTAAAGCACAATTTTCTGATACTATTGTAGATAAGGTTGTCATTATGCAAAAAGGCGTTCTTAGTGCTATTGGTGGTTATGTAAGAACACAGGTGATTATGATGAGTATTACCTTTAGTATTTGTATGGTAGGCTTGTTCATTTTTCAAGTGAGCTATGCACTTTTACTAAGCGTCATTATTGCAATTGTAGATGCGCTGCCAGTGTTTGGGAGTGGTACTATTTTGATTCCGTGGGCACTTTATAATTTGGTTACCGGACAATACACTTTAGCTATTGGATTACTTTGTATTTATGGTATTATTTTTGTAACAAGACAAATTTTTGAGCCAAAGATTTTATCTACACAAATAGGTGTTTACGCACTTGTAACCGTTATGGCGGTTTATATTGGCTATAGAACCATGGGATTTATAGGGCTTATTATAGGGCCAGCATTAGCGGTTATTTTAAAGATGCTGCAAAATGTTGGGGCCTTACCCAAATTTAAGCCCATAGCGAAAACAGATAGTAGGGGAGAAAAAGTTCATGAGAAGCATTCTAGTAAGTGAAGTAACAGCAGCAGTTAAAAAGCTTTGTATAGAAGCTAATTATTATTTGCCAGATGACATTTATGCAGCACTTAAAAAAGGTGAAGAAGAGGAAATAAGTCCGGTAGGAAAAGATATCTTAACAGATATTTGTACTAATGCAGATATTGCTAAAGCAGAAGATATTCCTATTTGTCAGGATACTGGAACTGCAGTTGTTTTTGTTAAAATTGGGCAAGAAGTACACCTTGAAGGGGGCTTATTAACAGAAGCCATTAACGAAGGTGTTAGACAAGGCTATACAGAAGGCTATCTTAGAAAGTCAATTGTGGAAAATCCACTTTATCGTGTTAATACAAAGGATAACACACCAGCTATTATTCATTATGAAATAGTAGAGGGAGAAAATATTGATATTATGCTAGCACCAAAGGGTGGTGGTAGTGAGAATATGAGTAAGGTATATATGTTAACACCATCACAGGGAGTAGCAGGTGTGAAAAAAGCTGTCCTAGAGGCAGTCACTTTAGCAGGCCCCAATGCGTGCTTGCCCGTAGTTGTAGGGATTGGGATTGGTGGTAACTTTGAAAAGTGTACTTTACTGGCAAAAACAGCACTTACAAGAGAAATTGGCAGTCATAATAAAGACCCACGTATGGCAGCATTAGAAACAGAATTACTAGAAGAAATTAACAAACTAGGTATTGGACCACAAGGATTAGGTGGCGTCGTAACAGCTTTAGCTGTACATATTGAAGATTATCCTTGTCATATTGCCTCTATGCCATTAGCTATTAATATGGGCTGTCATGTCAATAGACATAAACATGTGAGATTATAGGGGGAGTAAGGGAAATGAGTAAAATAGTAAATGTACCTATTACAAAAGAGGAAGCAAGAAGTTTAGTAGCAGGAGAAAAATTACTTTTAAACGGAACTATTTATACAGCTAGAGATGCGGCGCATAAACGTATAATTGAAGAACATGAGACAGGTAAACCTTTCCCAATGGATATGAAAGATGTAGCCATTTATTATGCTGGTCCAGCACCTGCTAAACCAGGTCAAGTAATAGGAAGCTGTGGTCCTACAACTAGTGGGCGTATGGATGCGTATGCACCTACTTTTATGGCATGGGGAGAAACCATGATGATTGGTAAAGGCCTTAGAAATGAAGCTGTTATTGAAGCAATGAAGAAAGAAGGTGCTGTTTATGTAACAGCTATAGGTGGTGCTGGTGCACTCATTTCAAAATGTGTGAAGCAAATGACTTGTATTGCCTATGAAGATTTAGGGGCAGAAGCTATTTACAAGCTTGAAGTAGAGCATTTACCCGTTATTGTAACCATTGATAGTAAGGGAAATAATTTATATGAAACAGGAAAGACCAAGTACTGTAAATAGAAGTTGGAGGTTCCAAGGTGGAAAAAAACAGATATAAAAAAAGAATAAGTGGACCAGTAGTGGGCATTAGCATTATCATTGGTATTATTGTATTTGTTAACATTTGGGGGGCAGTTATTAGTGGTCTAACAGGAACAGAAAGTAAAATGCCTAGAGTAGGTAATATCATTGATACCATTTATGTACAAGGAACGATTGCAGAGGGTGAAATGAATTATAATCATGCTTGGACGATTAATCGTATTAATGAGCTAATGTATGATAAACAAAATAAAGGGATTTTCTTATATGTTAATTCGCCAGGTGGTGGCATTTATGAATCGGATGAACTTTACTTAAAGCTTAAAGAATATAAGGAAGTTACCGAAAGACCTGTTTATGCTTACATGGCACAAACAGCGGCTTCTGGTGGTTTATATGTTTGTATGGCGGCAGATAAAATTTATGCCAATCGTATGACAATGACAGGATCTATAGGTGTTATTATGTCAATGACAGATACCACTGGCTTGCAAGAATTATTAGGCATTAAAACTGAAAATATTGTCTCAGGTGAGAATAAAGCCATGGGTAATCCTTTAACAGATGAACAAAGACAAATTCTTCAAACGATGATTGATGAAAGTTATAATATTTTTGTAGATGTGGTAGCAGAAAATAGAAGTCTGACCGAAGCGAAAGTAAAAGAATTGGCTGATGGTAGAGTGTATTCTGCATTACAGGCAAAGGATTTAGGATTAATTGATGAAGTAGGTACGGTAGAAGATGCCATGCATGCCATGATGAGTGAAAATCAGCTAGAAAATTGTGGTTGGTATAGCGAAGATGCACCTACTGTGGGGTTATTAGATATGCTTTTAGGTGCTAAGACGGAAAGTAAAGATTTACTAAGCCAATTTAGTGAGATACAAAAGTATATTGAAGTGAATAAAACGCCAAGGTTAATGTATTATTACGGGAATTAGAAAACTCGCCAATAAAAGTGTAAAAAACATTTTTATTGGCGAGTTTTTTCATAAGAGATTACTTAATTACTTTCTTGTGACAGCGTATGTAGTTTTTGTAAGAAAAGAGGTGAATAACTGATATGAAGAAATATTAAGTATAAAAATACAGTATACTTTTAAATATGCAAAGATTTTATGAAAAATAGACTAAATATTATGTTTAATATGTAATATTATATTATTGATACATAAAATAAAAAATGTTAGAATTTTTAGGTGTATGTCATAGTAAACAGGAGATATAAGGAGGTACCAAATGGGTTATTGGCAGAAAGAAGAAACAATGAGTTTAGATGAAAAAAAGGTACTACAAGGGGAAAGGCTTATTCAAACTGTAGAAAGTGTATATAAAAACGTACCTTTTTATAAGAAAAAAATGCAAGACATGGGTATCGAGCCTGGTGATATAAAAAGTATAGATGATCTTAGCAAACTTCCTTTTACAACCAAGCAAGATTTAAGGGATAATTATCCTTATGGTTTATTTGCAGTGCCCATGGAAGAAGTTGTTCGTATTCATGCCTCATCAGGTACCACAGGAAGACCAACAGTAGTAGGTTATACTAAAAATGATATAGACATGTGGGCAGATATGGTAGCAAGATGTTTTACTGCTTATGGTGTAACAAAAAAGGATATCGTGCAAGTGGCTTATGGCTATGGCCTCTTCACAGGTGGTCTAGGTGCTCATTATGGTGGCGAGCATTTAGGCGCAACAGTTGTTCCTATTTCAGGTGGTAATACAAAAAAACAAATTCAATTGATTGAGGAATTTGGAAGCACTGTTTTAGCTTGCACACCATCTTATGCTTTATACATAGGAGAAAGTATGCGTAATATGGGGATTGACCCTAGAAGTACCAATTTACGTGTAGGTATATTTGGGGCAGAGCCTTGGACAGAAGAGATGCGAGCAGAAATTGAAGATTTACTAGGTATACAAGCTATGAATATTTATGGACTGAGTGAAATCATGGGGCCTGGTGTAGCCTTTGACTGTGAGGAAAAGAACGGCCTTCATGTCAATGAAGATCATTTTGTACCAGAGATTATTCATCCAGACACTTTAGAAGTACAACCTTATGGCAAAGAAGGAGAATTAGTATTTACTTGTGTGACTAAAGAGGCATTACCACTTCTTCGTTATAGAACAAGAGATTTAACAAGTTTACAAGGTGGTACTTGTAGCTGTGGTAGAACTTTAGTACGTATGGGCAGAATCACAGGGCGTAGTGATGATATGCTAATTATTAGAGGCGTTAATGTATTCCCCTCTCAAATTGAAAGTGTTATTCTAAAAGTAGCAGAGGTAGCACCTCATTATGTTCTTATCGTAGAACGTATTAATAACCTGGATACTTTAGAGGTATGGGTAGAAGCTAAGGAAGGGTTATTTACAGATGCCATTAAATCTCTAGAAAAAGTAGAAAAGCATATCACAAGTGAATTATTTAGCTTATTAGGACTTCATGTAAAAGTCAAGCTAGTTGAACCAAAAACAATTGAACGTAGTGAGGGAAAAGCCAAACGTATTATTGATAAAAGAAAAAAATAGGGGTGATGGTTGTGATATGGCAGAAAGAGGAGTGCTTATCTAGAGACGAAATGAACCAGTTACAAAGTGAAAGATTAATTGCAACAGTTGAACGTGTCTATGAGAATGTGCCTTTTTATAAGAAGAAAATGGATGACATGGGACTAGAAGTAGGAGACATTAGAGGCATAGAAGATTTATCTAAATTACCTTTTACAACTAAGCAAGATTTAAGGGATCATTACCCTTATGGATTATTTGCAGTTCCTATGAAACGAGTAGTTAGAGTTCATGCTTCTTCAGGAACTACAGGTAGACCCACTGTAGTAGGCTATACCAAGAACGACCTAGACATATGGGCTAATTGTATTGCACGTTTTTATACAGCTATGGGAGTAACAGATGAAGACATTATTCAAAATGCCTTAGGTTATGGCTTCTTTACTGGTGGCCTAGGATTCCACTATGGTGCTGAAAAACTAGGGGCAACTATTGTCCCCATCTCTACAGGTAACTCTAAAAAGCAAATTCAAATCATGCAAGAATTTGAAAGTAACGTTTTGATTTGTACACCATCCTATGCCTTATACCTAGCTGAAACCATTAAGGGAATGGGACTTGATCCAAGAGAAATGGGGATTAAAGCAGCACCATTAGGGGCTGAGCCTTGGAGCTATGAAATGCGAAATCAAATTGAAGCTGAGTGGGGAATGAAGGCACATGATAGCTATGGTTTAAGTGAGGTCATTGGGCCAGGTGTAGCTTTTGAGTGTGGTATGCAACAACATTTACATATTAATGAGGATCACTTTGTACCTGAAATTGTAGACAGAAATACACTAGAGCCTCTTGAACCAGGGAAAAAAGGTGAATTAGTATTTACTTGTATTACTAAAGAAGCACTTCCACTTCTTCGCTATCGAACCAAGGATATTTCTAGTTTGGTGACTGAACCTTGTGCTTGTGGTAGGACAACCGTGCGTATGACTAAGTGTGATGGACGTACTGACGATATGCTAATTATTAGAGGCGTTAATGTATTCCCATCACAGATAGAAAGTGTTCTTCTTAAATTAGGTCAGACAGCACCACACTATCTTCTTATTGTAGATCGTACGAATAACTTAGATACCCTGGAAGTATGGGTTGAAGGTAAGGAAGATGTTACATTCGTTGATGGCATGCGTTATATGAAGGAAATCGAACGGAGAATTACAGAAGAGATTAAAAGTGTTTTAGGACTTCAAGTTAAGGTGAAATTAGTGGAACCTAAGACGATTGAACGTAGCGAAGGAAAAGCAAAGCGTATCATCGATAAGCGTCCTAAATAGGATTAAAGGAGGAATAAGTATGATTATTGAACAATTATCTGTATTTATCGAGAACAAATCAGGTAGACTTTATGAGGTTATGGCTATTCTAGGAGATAACGGTATTAATGTGTCAGCATTATCAATTGCAGATACATCTGATTATGGCATTGTAAGACTCATTGTAAGTGATCCTCACAGAGCTTTAATCTTATTAAAAGAGCAAGCTTTTTCTGTACAAATCACACCGGTTATATGTTGTAAGGTTCCTAATAAGCCAGGGGGATTAAAGAAAATGCTAGCTTACCTTTCTGAAGATAATATTAGCATTGAATATATGTATGCTTTCTCAATAGGAAGTGATGCTTCTATTATCTTAAGAACGGAAAGTTGTGAAAAAACAATAGAAAGTCTTTGCAGTCATCAAATGGAAATGATGAAAGCTTGCGATATTTATCAAATTTAGTAACAGAGCTTAATGTTTAGTTAAATATGCACTAAACATTAAGCTTGTTTTTTTGTCTATACTAAAAAATACAATAAAATGAATGTAAATAAGTATATAAAATAAGAAATTTTATATAAAAATATACAAAGTTAAAAACAATGATGTTATAATGATATAAAATTAATGTCGAAACAGGGGGACAGGCTATGGAAACAACATTTTGTAGAGAAGGTAAATCATTAAGCTACGCAGAATTAACACAAATGTTAGGAAACATGATAGAAAAAAATATTTTAGGTGAATTGGACCAAGAAGCCTTAGAAAAATTTTATTTAAGACTTTTTGAAACTACTTATGCTAAAATAAGAGACTATCTAGAATTAAAAAATTATAAGGTTGTAAATTATAGACAGGGATTACTAACGGCATCACAAGTTAAACTTATAACAAAGCCAGAAGTATGGTATGAGGCTTTAGAAAGAAAGAATCTCATTGATCAAGGAAAAACAACAGACCATTTAAGACGTTTTATCATTGATACTTACTATGAAGAAATGAGAGTTCTATTAAATGTACTAGGTGAGAAATAAGGTTTGTTTTATTTGAGTAAATCAACTTATTATACAATATATGGAATTAATGTATACTATTCTTTGTATAAAATATAGCAATTGATAATGAGCCTTTTATATAAAAACAACAAGAAAATCAACATAAACAGTAAAATAATTTATTAAATATTTGTAAGAATGATGATACAATAAAACAAAAGATATAAAACTCACTAGAAAATTTTCCAGTGAGTTTTATATGCTTATTTGATAGTATTGATGTCATTATTAATTTCTTCAATAGTATTAATAATATTACCGGACAGAGCGTTAAGCAATTCTCGATTTTCACTAATCTTATCTAACTTCCAAACATCATCTTCTTTAGTTAAAGCAATTATAATCGCTTGGCGAAAGTTTTTTTCGCTCTTTGCAATGTCAGCCAAGATTGTCTCTTCAGCTTTTTGTATAATTTCCTCATCTTTGGCACCATCAAAAGTCATTTCTAAATCCGTTTTGAGATAGTCTAAAATAATGTTTTGAAAAGCACTACCTAAATCATAGCATTGTAAACTAACAGTTACACTAGCTTTGTTTTTGTCATTAGGATCAATTTCTACTTTTTTAATGGTATAACTAAAGTCAGCTAGTTTATTAAAGAGTTCATTTGCTACTGCGGGAGAAATAGCTTCTATTTTGTTTTTAAAGTTAGGTAAGTTATCTAGATTCTCACTATAGTAAGCTTTAGCACTAGCATAATTTTGCTGCTGAAGCGCATTAAGAAAATTAACAACTGTTTCACCAGGATTCTCAGTTTCTTGTTTGGAACAACTTGTTAAACAAAATATGAGCAGAATAAAAATAAGCAAGTATTTCTTTTTCATAAATACCTCCAATAGAATATGATTTATGTTTAATATTTACCAAATGTAATAAACTTATGAATGGAAAAGGAAAGAAGGAAAAATGAAGAGGATAAAAATAATTTTTGTCTTAAGTTATATAGTTAGTTTAAGTTTGTTTTTATCAGGATGCCAGCAAGATGCTAGCATCAAGGTATTACAGCAATTTATAATTAAACAAGTGCAATGTGAAACTTATAAAGAAGCTCAAGGTGATGAAGCTATTTTAAAAAAAAGTTTCTCGGAATTTTTCACAGAAGAAAGTTACAAGAAGTATTTGGATGATGTAGTAGGTTATATGTATCCACAACTCTATTATCAAACAAATGCAGATCAGGTAAAAATAAAAAGTGTTGTATGCAAAAGTGTTACGAAACAAGGTAATGAATTAAAAACCTATACCTTTGAAGTTAATTATCAAATTATTCCAGTAGAAAAAGAGGGGGAAAAGGTAGAAAAAATTGCCATGAGTGATCAAACACAAATAACAATAGATAAAAATAATAAAATCACAGAAGTGGTTCTACTTAATACCAGTGATATTATTGCAAAATTATTTTTAGATATTAAAGTGCAGTAGTAATAAAAGAAAACGAAGGGAGATTTAGCATGAAGGAAGGAATTAATGGAAGTTTAAAAGTGCGCAAACCATCTACTAAAATCATGGAGAAGGGAAATAAAACACGTAAAAAATCTATTAAATCAAGGCTAATTATATCCTACGTTTTATTTGCAGCTATTCCACTACTCATTGTAAATATGGTGGCATCAGGAAGATTTACAACTACCTTAAGAAATACGAGTAAGCAGCTTACAACAGAAATGGTAAAGCAAGCAAGATCTAATCTTAATTATTTTACAAATGATATTCAAAAAAATGTCTCTAAATTTATCTTGAATAGTTTAAATGATACGAGTAATAATTTACTTAATAAATACATATCAGCAGAAGATAGTAATAAAAAAATGGCAGCGTTAAATGATATTAGGAAGCTTCTAGCTGGTATTACTGCTATTGAGAAGAATATAAGCGGTGCAATGATTGTACAAAAAGATGGAACAGTATTAGGAACTGTGGGGACCTTAAGTGAAGAAGAAAAGAAAGCCTTTGGAACGCTTGAAGTATCAAAAGATGGCCTATGGTATAGAGATGGAAAAGATAATATCTATTATTTGCAAGCAATTAAAAATAGCCTTACAGGTCAAGATAATGGTTATTTTGTAGCTGGGGTGAATATGGAAGGTTTAGAAGATGATTTAGTTAATATTGAGTTGTTCAACGGTGCGAATGTATATGCAGTAGATGAAAAAAATACTATTTTATGTGGCAAGTCTCCAGAGACTTTAAGTGATGCATTAAACACACTTCTAGCAACTAAGGAAGAAGTAAGGAGTGAAATTGTTAATAAAACCTTATATGCATATGCAACCTCTGATAATGGTTGGAAAATCATTGCTGAAATACCAGAAGCAGCACTTACTAGTTCAGTTAAGAGTGTTAACCTATTAGTATGGGGGTTGGTAAGTATTATAGCTATATTAGCTGTACTAGTAGGTTATTTGGTTTCTAAAGGCTTTACTTCATCTATTATTGAATTAATGAAGAAGATGAAAGCGGCAGAAGGTGGAGATTTAACGGTACAAGTAGAAGCAAAGGGTCAGGACGAGATGCACATGCTTTGTGTAAGCTTTAATAATATGATTGTTAATATTAAAAAGCTAATTGAAGAAACTAAGGATGTGATTCATACAACCTTGGAAAATGGAGAAGTATTAAGTAGCAATACAGAAAAATCTGTTGAGGCCTTTGAACAGCTTGCAACGTCTATTGGGGATATAACAGCAGGTTCAACGAGACAAACAGAGGATGCAGCTACTAGCTCTGTAGTTATGGAGGCTCTATCAAGCAGCATTCAGCAGGTAAGGTCTAATACACAAAATGTATTTGAAAATACTAAGGGTGCAAGACGTATGATTGAGGATGCTACAGATAGTATAGAACTCCTTAATAAAACTATGGTTTCTTCTATTAGTATGTCAGACGAGATTAAAGCAAGTATTCTGGAATTAAGTATGTTAACTAAGAGTATAGAACAAATTATGAGCTTAGTGGATGGTATTAGTGAACAAACTAATTTATTGGCACTTAATGCAAGTATTGAAGCAGCAAGGGCAGGGGAAGTAGGTAAAGGATTTGCTGTAGTTGCGCATGAGGTTAGAAATCTTGCAGAGCAATCTAAACAATCTACAGGGAATGTAAGAGTAACATTAAATACAATTCAGCAGCAGACAACTCAAGCAGTTCAACTGGTAACCAAGTCCAATGCTATTTTTAAAGAGCAAGAACATGCTGTACAAAAAGCCTATAATGCTTTTAATGAGATAATCGATAGACTTAAAAATATTGACACAGAATTAGGACTAGTAAATCATCAAGCCATAGATATGCAACAATTAAGAGATGATATGAGTAATAAAATTGAAAGAATCACCATGGTAACAGAAGAAAATGCCTCAGCCACTGAAGAAGTAAATGCCTTAAGTGAAGAACAAAAGAATGTTATGAAGAAGCTTTCAGCAATGGCATTGGAGCTTAATAAAGTGATGGATTGCTTAGATAAGAGCGTTAAACATTTTAAAGTATAAATTTTTCTAGTGGATAAGATAGGTCAAGTATAAATAATTAGAAAAAATAAGAAAAATATAAGAAAATCTATTCCCTTAACTAAAAAAATAGGTCATAATAGTAATATATGACTTTAAAAATAAGCTAAAAAAATAAAAAAAATAGCTAAAAGGTAAATGGGGGAGTGGACATGAAAAAACTAAAGCTAAGCAAGGAAGTTACAAAGAAACAGAAGAAAGTAAGAAATAAAAAGGAAACTAGCCCTAAAGTAAAGAAGATAAAAAATAAATCTAAAGAAATAAAAATTAAACCTAAAAAAGCAGGAACAATAAAGGATAAACTCATTTTATCCTATGTACTTTGTGTAGTTATTCCTTTGGTACTAGTGAATTTGTTTTCTTCTAGTCAATCTAAGTCAACAGTAAAAGAAACCAGCAGTCAGTTAGCATTAGAGATGGTTAAGCAGACAAGTGCCAATATAAGTTATTATACAGATGGTGTTGAAACAAGCATGACGAGAATTATTATTAATGATTTAAATGCTTCATCAACTAATTTAATTAATGAATATATAACTGCAATAAAGAATGAAGATAGTGATATAGGAAAGTTGAATAAGTTTAACATATCTAAGCAAATTAGAGAATTGCTTAATTATAGTGTTTCTTTAGATGAATCTATAGAAGGGTACGCTATTGTGATAGATGAAGAAAATCAAATAAGCTCTACTATAGGTATGAAGACAACCACTAATTTAGTAAGCTTTTTAGAAGAAGAAGTTGGTAATGGTACACTTTGGCGCCTTGTAAATACTGATGAAGGTAAAGAAATCTATGCAATCAGGAAGCTTGCCAATTTAAGACGAGGTAAAGCAGCAGGTATTTTAATAGCTAAAGTTGATTTAGAAGTACTGCAAGAAAAGGTAAATAGCATTAAGCTTTTTGATAATTCTAAGGTGAGTATTGTAGATATGAATGGAGAAATCGTCTGCTCTAATTCTGATATTCCTATGAGTGATGCGGTAAAAAGTAATATTAACTTTGAAGAATCTGAAAAGCCTATAACAGTTGGTAATAGCTTAGTGACTTATGCGAAAAGTAATAATGGTTGGCAAATTGTGGCTGAAATTCCAGAGAGCGCACTAACCACAGGTATTAGCCAGGTGGTTCGAGTTGTATGGCTAGTTATTGCGATAGCAGCTTTAGTAGCAGTTTTTGCAGGCGTTTTTATTTCTAGAGGTATTACTACTTCTTTAAAACAGCTTAAGGATTTAATGAAGAAAGCAGAAACAGGTGATTTAACTGTCGAAGCGAATATTAAAGGAAATAATGAATTTACTGAAGTAGGTCATAGCTTTAACCATATGATTGAGAATATTAAAGCTTTACTACAAGAAGCTAAAAATACTATTAATCATACTTTAGAAGCAGGCGATATTTTAAAGAAGAGCACTAGTAATTCGACGGAGACTTTTTCACAATTGGCATTGTCTATTGAAAATATCTCGGAAGGTTCTAATAGTCAAGCAGAGGATACACAAAATAGTGCTATTGTGATGGAGAAACTCTCTGAAAGCATTGGTCAGGTTATTGAAGATACATCTACTCTCTTTAAACATAATCAAGGAACAAGACAAATTATCGAAGAAGCTAACAAAAATATGCAACTTTTAGATGGAACTATGGCATCTACTCATACTATTTCTAATGAGATCAGTATGAGTATTAAGGAACTTAGTGCATTAACAAAGGCTATTGGTGAGGTAATGAGTTTACTAGATGGTATTAGCGAACAAACCAATTTATTAGCGCTTAATGCTAGTATTGAAGCGGCTAGGGCTGGAGACATAGGAAAAGGTTTTGCAGTAGTTGCAAATGAAGTAAGAAATTTAGCAACCCAATCAAAAGAATCCTCTAGTCATGTTAAAGAAAATTTAAGAGATATAGAGAAGAAGGTTCTACATACAGCGAATTTAGTATCTAAATCTAATGAAGTATTTAGTAAACAGGAAGTAGCTGTTAGCAAAACAAATGACTCCTTGAAGCAAATGATTAGTGGCCTACATGAAATGGGCGAAGAACTTGAAAATGTTAATAATCGCGTTAGCGAAATGACTATGTATAAAGATGAGATGGGTATCAGAATTGAAAGTATTACTACCGTTACCGAAGAAAATGCAGCAGCGGTAGAAGAAGTTAATGCATTAAGTGAAGAACAAAAAGCTGTTATGCAGCAGCTTGCACATTTAGCAAGTGAACTTATGACTAGTATTGAAACGCTAGATGCAAGTGTAGAGACTTTCATTATTAATTAAAACGTCTACTAAAATTAAAGAAGAGAAATTAAAAGAAGCTGTTACGTTTGTAACAGCTTCTTTTTGTGAGGGATTGATTGAATTGAAAGGAAATAATTAAGGATTAATTATTTACCGTAGTAAGCTTTTTTATAAAGTTCAGCAAGCTCAGTTACTTTTGGAAGTCTTGGGTTTGCTGTTGTACATTGGTCTTCGAATGCTTTGTAAGCTAATTCATCAACTTTAGCCATGTAAGTTTTTTCATCGATACCAAGTTCTTTAATAGTAAGAGGCATATTAAGCTCTTTCATTAAGTTTCGGATTGCATTAGCAAGAGATTTAACACCTTCTTCTGGCGTAGAAGCTGGAAGACCTAATGCTTTAGCAATTTCTTGGAATTTTTGTGGTGCAATATATTTTTCATATTTAGGGAAGATAACAAACTTACTTGGGTTTGTACATCCGTTGTACTCTACAATGTGTGGTAATAAAATGGCATTTGCACGACCGTGAACGATATGGAATTCACCACCAAGTTTATGAGCCATTGAGTGGTTAATACCTAAGAAGGCATTAGTGAAGGCCATACCAGCGATAGTTGATGCATTATGCATTTTTTCTCTAGCTACTGGGTCTTTAGCACCATTTTTGTATGAACGTGGAAGGTATTCAAATACAAGTTGAATCGCTTTAAGTGCAAGCGCATCAGTATAGTCAGATGCTAAGATAGAAACGTAAGCTTCAATAGCATGTGTTAATACGTCAAGACCAGTATCAGCTGTTGGAACTGGAGGTACACTCATAACAAAGTCAGGGTCAATGATTGCCACGTTTGGAGTTAATTCGTAGTCAGCAAGTGGATATTTCATATTGTTTGCTTTATCTGAGATAACAGCGAATGAAGTAACCTCTGAACCTGTACCTGAAGTTGTAGGAATAGATACCATTTGTGCTTTTTGACCAAGTTTAGGGAATTTATAAACACGTTTTCTAATATCTGCGAATTTTTGAGCCATAGCAATAAAGTCTGCTTCTGGTTGTTCATAGAATAACCACATACCTTTAGCAGCATCAAGTGCTGAACCACCACCAAGAGCAATGATTGTGTCTGGTTTAAATGAGTTCATCATTTCTGTACCACGACGTACTGTCGTTAAGTCTGGATCTGGCTCTACATCACTAAAGATTTCAATTGTTGGGTTATTAGGATTTTTATTTAATTGGTAAACGAGTTTATCAACGTAACCTAATTGAACCATCATTGGATCAGTTACGATTAATACTCTAGATACTTCTGGCATTTTAGCAAGGTATGCTATTGAACCAGCTTCAAAATAGATTTTTTCTGGAATTTTAAACCACTGCATATTCACTTTACGTTTTGCCACCCTTTTTGTATTGATTAAGTTTACTGCTGTTACGTTTTGAGTTGTAGAGTTACATCCGTAAGAACCACAACCAAGTGTTAATGATGGCATATTTGTGTTATAGATATCACCAATTGCACCGTGTGTAGATGGTGAGTTAACTACGATACGACCAGTTTTAAGACGACGGCTGAATTCTTTGATGACTTCATCATCAGTTGAGTGAACAGAAGATGTATGTCCAAGACCACCCATTTCAACCATGATTTCAGCTTTTGTAATACCATCGTTTACGTCTTTAGCTTTAATAACTGCAAGTACTGGAGAAAGTTTTTCTCTTGAAAGTGGATACTCAGGACCTGCGCCTTCAATTTCGCAGCAAAGGATTTTAGTTTCTTTTGGAATTGTGATACCAGCCATGGCAGCAATTTCATATGGGTATTTACCTACAATAGCTGCATTAACCATACCTTTTTCAAGGTTGATAACAACTGGTTCAAGTTTTTTAACTTCTTCTTTAGTAGCAAAGTAGCAGCCTTGTGCTTTCATAAGAGCTACTGCTTTGTCATAGATAGGTGCTTCGATGATAGCCGCTTGTTCAGAAGCACAAATCATACCATTATCGAAAGACTTACTTAAGATAATATCATTTACAGCTCTTTCAACTACAGCTGTTTTTTCAATGAAAGCAGGTACGTTACCAGGACCAACACCAAGTGCAGGTTTACCAGTTGAGTAAGCTGCACGAACCATTGCAGAACCACCTGTAGCAAGTACTAATGCAACTTTTGGATGATTCATCAGAGCATTAGTTGCTTCGATTGATGGATGTTCAATCCATTGTACACAGTTTTCTGGAGCACCAGCTTTAATCGCAGCATCTCTTACAATACGAGCAGCTTCAGCTGAACAGTTTTGAGCTGATGGATGGAAACCAAAGATGATTGGATTTCTTGTTTTAAGAGAGATGATGGCTTTGAACATTGTAGTTGAAGTTGGGTTTGTTACTGGAGTAACCCCTGCTACAACCCCTACTGGTTCAGCCACTAACATATAGGCTTCATCATCATTATCTTCGATGATACCAACTGTTTTATCATATTTAATGCTGTGATAAATATATTCTGTTGAGAAGATATTTTTAGTTACTTTATCTTCAAAGATACCACGGCCAGTTTCTTCAACTGCCATTTTTGCAAGATGCATTTGATTTGAAAGCCCAGCAAGAGCCATAGCTTTTATGATTTCATCGATTTGTTCTTGGTCAAGTTTAAGCATTTCATCTAAAGCAACAGATGCCTTTTGTGCTAATTCATCTACCATTTTTACTGCATCAATTACTGGTGCGTCAATTTTTGCTTTTTTGTTTTCAGACATTTAAGTAAGCCTCCTTGATGTAAACAATATAAGTTTATTATGTGATGTTTCTTTTGAAAATATGAAACGTGTAAGTGTATTGAAGTGTTATTTTTTTAACAATTGATTTGTTGAAAAAATGTAGTTGTTTTTCGAAGTGTTCTTCGTTTTGACTACAAATTGATGTTAACATAAGGAGAATAAGTTGTCAATAATTTAACATACTAAAAAATAAGTTTTTTATGTATACAAAGACAGAAAAAAATATACAAGTTAATGAAAGTAAGAGACTGAATTAAGAATAGAAAGGAAATCTACTAAACAATAATGTTAAAATAATAACGAAATAATTGGCGAAAAATCTTTTTATCAAACAATAAGTGGATAGTATAAAAATACAAATTATTGATAAATGATGACATAAAAAGGACCTAGGTTTCAGGGGGAGAATGTTTTTTAATGGAATTTAACGTATTTCCAAGTGTTTAAGGTGGCTTAAAAGCGTAAAAAAGTACGTAAAAATAAGATTGTAGTTCACAAGTAGTACACAAATTAATACTCTAGAAGTTCGATAGCTGCTCGCAGATCTTCTATTGTTTTATGTGCATAAATATCCGTTACATCTTTTGTTGAATGCCCCATGAGTTTTTTCAATGTTACCTTATTAATATCATAACTATCCATTTTTGAACAGAATGTATGTCTTAAATCGTGGCAGCCAGAACCAGTCAAATTAAGTTGATCCATTATAGGGTTATAAAAAGTAACTCTATAACTATCTGATGTCATACCAGTCCCTTTTAAAGTTGAAAAGAGGTATTCATTATTTATGTCATATCTATTTTTCACAATCGCCACAATAGCACTGTGGATAGGTAAAGTACGTTTCCCAGCAGCTGTTTTTTTACCACCGCTAATTGTTAAATTTTCTAAGTCAATGTTTTCTGTTTTAAGTTCTAGCATTTCACTGACTCTAAAACCTGTATATAACATAAATAATATGCTGTCCATCCATTTTATATTGCTGAGGTTTGCCCACATTAGTTCAATCTCATCATGAGTATATATGCGACGTTCAATCTTACTGTTTGTATCACCAGTATCTATATATTGGGAGTAGTTTTTTGATACAACATCAAATTTAACTCCATAATCATATAAATTTCCTAGTAGCTTTTTAATCTGCAATTTTACAGTCGGCTTGTCTGTAGCACTATTTATAACATCTTGTAGGACAAGTGTGTTTAATTTAGAAAATACTGTTCCATGTATACTGGACAATTTATTATATGCCAGCTTATGAGATTTTTTAGTTGAATCAGACAGGTTGATGTAATCAGTCGTTTGGCACCATTTATCATATATCTCTGACAGTTTAAGTTTTTTAGCTTTTAAATCATATGGATTATCATTATATTTGGCAAGAGCAGCAACAGCTTCCGGTTGTGTTTCAAAAAAGCCAAGATAATCTCTGACTTGCCTTAGCTTACCTGTATCAATATTTTTTTCAAATCCAGTTGTTATCTTTACGGCCCATGGCTTTCTACGTTTATTACCTAAATAACATACGCAACCATAACCATTTGGTAGTTTTAGTGATTTCATAAATACACACTCCTTATTGAAAACTTGAAGCGCATAAGATATACTTAACCAGTGACAGTGTATGGCTCATACGCTTAGGGCCTAGTGTTGGTAGCACTAGGCTCTTTTATATTTTCATATAATTTTTATATATGCCAATAAATCCTATATCGGATTTAGACATTTCGTGTTCATAAATGCAAAGTTCTTCATTCTTCCAAAACCCTATTACATCAAGTAATTTGCATGCAAAATAATTAGCTTCATTTTCTTTTACATTTTTCACACAACCAATAGTAGTGAAATTTGCTTCTTCATATGGGTGTAAGAAGGCATGTGCTATCTCATGTGCTAAAACAATCATCTTATGATAATATGATAAAGTACTATTAATCATAATGATTTTAATCCTATATTCGTAATGGTATGCCCCTGGAGTATTTTCTCCCAAATCATCTTCGTAAACTATGATGTCATTTATATCAGCTATTTCATACAAATCTAATAGAGTACCATTTTGGGTAATTTCATTTACTTTCGTGTCTATATAGTTTGTAATCACATAACTCCCCCATTTATCGGTATTTTTTAGGTGTAAATTTTTCTTTACTTTTAAGTTTGGCAATTTCTAAAGCATGTTGAAGAGCCATTTTATAAAGTTCTCTATCTTCTTCTTTGATTTCTCCACCATATGCGAGAGCATTTCCTTGATCTATATTATCCATTATTTCTTCTAGAGTTTTAGCAATATCTTTCTTATTTCTAGCACTTAATTCAGTTTTATTATCTTCTCTTCCTAATAAGTAGTCTGTTGTGACATGAAAATAATCAGCAACCTTCTGAAGCTTGTCAGCAGATGGTGAACTTTTATCCCATTTACTAATAGTTCCTTTTCCAAAGTTTAATTCTCTTTCAAGTGAACTTTGTGTTGTGGTATTTCTTCTACACAATTCCTGTATTTTCTCAACCAACGTCATATCGACACCTCTTTCAATAAAGTGAAGAAAAAACATCAAAAACTGCGTTGACATGATGAATATTTTCAACTATACTGTATTTAAGCATAAGATATATGCAGAATTAAAGACAGTAAATTTAAGATATAGCAAAAATAAAACGACTCGTTCCCCAACTAGCGTATTATTTGTCATACCCTTATTGATGAATATTTTCTTCATTTACAATAATACAATGGAAATATTCAACTGTCAATATATTATGCTTAAAAAATAAACATTTTAAAGGAGGGATATAGTATGGCAAGATGTGCAACTAGGAACTACACACCTTTTGGTAAAGAGGTGGCTAAAAAACTAATTGATTTAGACATGAATAACTCGGATTTAGCTGAAAAAATAGGTGTAAGCCCAATGTACATATCAGATATTTTACAAGGAAAGAGAGTAGCTACAGAGCGCAAGAAACAGATAGTGGAGATTTTGCAATTAAATCTTACTTAGATTAATGGATTTAGGAGTTGAAGGTCATGGAAAGAATTAGTGTAACTAAGGCGGCTCAGATAATGCATCTTGATCCACACTTTATTAGGATATGTTTGCAAGATGGAACATTTGCATTTGGAGTTGCTAAAAAGAAACCAGGTAATAAGAAATGGAGTTATTACATATCACCCAAGCTATTTTATGAATATGTGGGAATTGACACAAATTAAATAAAACAACAATTTGATTAGGTTAAAAAGGAGGTACTAAAGATGAATTATCGAATGAATAATGCATTAGCACAAGGAGATCAAACAGCAGTGATTTTAAAAGGTGTGAATGAAGGTTTACATATTGTCACATTAGATGGACAAGCAGTGGTAAGTAGTAGATACGTAAGTGAAACATTTAATAAAGAACACAAGCATGTGTTAGATAGTATTAGAGAAATTATAAAAGGGGTGGACGAAAATTCGGCAGGCCTATTTATAGAAAGCAATTACCAACATTCTCAAAATAAGCAATGGTATCTGGAATATTTGATTACTCGTGACGGTTTTACATTGTTAGCAATGGGATTTACAGGTAAAGAAGCTTTGCAATGGAAGTTAAAATACATAGAAGCTTTTAATAAAATGGAGAAGTACATATTAAAAACTCAAAAAAATTCTTACATGATAGATGATCCCATAGAAAGAGCTAAGGCTTGGATTATAGAACAACAAGAAAAGCAAGTTCTGCAATTGGAAAATGCACAACAGCAACAAATTATAGGCGAGTTAAAGCCTAAAGCTACGTATTATGATCTTGTTTTACAAAGTACTGATTTAATGCCAATAAGCCTGATTGCTAAAGATTACGGTATGGGAGCACAAACGCTTAATAAAAAGCTTAATCAATTTGGTGTTCAGTACAAAAGATGCGGTATATGGCTCTTATATGAGAAATATCAAGCAAAAGGATATACGCAGTCTAAAACTCAATCCTATCCCAAACCAGATGGAACAATTGGAACACAGCTACATACACAGTGGACTCAAAAAGGTAGATTGTTTATTTATGACTTGCTTAAGCAAAATGGTATATTACCTGTTATTGAGAGGGAGGACAAGTATGAGTAAAAAAGCTAAAAAAATACTTATTAAGGTATTAGATAAGCTTGTATTTGTAGTAATTCCCTCAGTGTTAGTATCAGTTTTTATGATGATGTTATTAAGAAAGTGAGTTTACTATTAGGCAGGTTATTACGCTAGTTATTGCAGCAACAATAATATCACTGGCCTTTGATATAAGCAGTTCTTTAATGTATTCTATTTTTTCTTCACGTTTTATATCAAAGTATGCTAAACCTGAAGGCTTAATAGTAATTTCAGCACCAATAAATCCGTCAAAGCTTGCTAGGTCAATATATCCATGTTCTTCTAATAAGAGTAATATTTCATCTATGTACAATTCATTTTCAAAATTATCTCTTATCTCAGAACCATCTATGTAAATAGTCTTTTCTAGCTTTGATTTATCTAATATGTATTTTAAAACTTTTTCAGCAGATTTATTGAAACTCTTCATAACATCACATCCTAACGTTTTTATTACATTTTACAACTAAAACTATTATAAAACAAATGAAGGAGTATAAGTTTATGAATAAAAAAACAAAGCAAGAGAGAAAAGAGATTATAAAAGTAGCAATTCAAAAAAAGATTAAAAATAATAAAGATAAAATTTGCAGCTGCTTAAGTAAGGGTAATTCATTACAAGCAAGCTATTACCAAGATTTAAATAGTCAGTTAAGGGGGCTGCTAAAATGAAAAGAAGTACTTTACTAGGCTTACTTATGCTAATGTGCTTCATATTTATTTATGGTACATGTGGTTCATATGAGTGTGATGTGCTAACAGTAGGACAAGCATTTACAAGAATTGGAGTAGCAACAATAGTATTTTTTGTATTAGATTACGTAAGAGTCAACATCAGCAAAAGAGAATTTGAAAAGAAAAAAAACATGGTAAAGGCGGCAACCTTTAACCATGCACATAGAAAATAATTACAACCCAATTTTAACACGAAAGAGAGGTGCTTGCAAATTGGGTAATGAAAAAAAATTCTACTGGCTTAAATTAAAAGAGGACTTCTTTGATGAAACGTACATAAAGGCACTACGAAAAATGCCTGGTGGGGATGCAATGGTAATTGTATATCTAAAAATGCAATTAAAGAGTCTGAGGACAGAAGGAATTATACAACATCAACACATAATGCCTAATCAAGCAGAAGAAATTGCTATATCAATAAATGAAGATCCAGTAATAGTTGCATCAACTATTGAAAAGCTTGAACTGATAAATGTTATAGAGGTTTGGGACAGTGAAACTCTATACATGGCAGCCATGCAAGAACTTATAGGAAGTGAATCTTCTGTAACATCACGAGTAAGAAAACATAGAGCAATACAACAAGCGTTACAATGTAACGCTATAGAAACAAAATGTAACACAGAGATAGAGACAGAGATAGAGACAGAGATAGAGACAGAGATAGAGACAGAGATAGAGAAAACATCTAGTGATGTTTGCGGTAAACCGCCATTAAATCTCGAACTTATTATAAGTACTTGGAACTCTTTAGGACTAACGCAAGTTAAAAAGATTACTACTAATAGCGCAAGGCATAAGGCAATTAAAGCTAGAGTAAGAGAATATTCTTTTGATGATGTAATCAAAGCAATAAATCTTGTAAAAGAAAGTGATTTCTTAATGGGATATAAAACTGACTTCATTATCAATTTTGATTGGTTATTTAAACCTAAGAATTTTCCTAAAGTACTTGAAGGAAACTATACAAATAAGAATACACAACCAATATCAAGTCAAGTAAGTAACAAAGTGAAATCATATAATTCAATGGCTTCTCATGATTGGGATCTTGATGAATTAGAAAAATTACAACTAGAAAGGAAATCAAAACTAGCTAAAGAAAGAGAGGGGCATTAAGTGAGTGATCCACACAAGGAAACAGATGAGTTATTAATTTGGGCGAATGAAGTAGCTAAAAAGGCTAATGTGACAGCTCTAAGAGTAGTAGGAAAGTATTGCAAATTTAAAAAGGATAACAATCTTACTGAAGAACAGGCAAAGGTTGTTACAGCTAATTATCTAATGAATGGGGTTGGTGAAAATGAAAAATAAATGGTTAGGTGCAGGATGCAATAGAAAACAGTTAAGGAGTTTGTTAAGGGAAGAAACGGCAAAAAGAGAAAAGGCTGAAATTGAGCGTGATGCAGCTAATCTATTAGCTAAGGAAAATAAATCTAAGCATAATGTAGCAAACGAGCTCTTGAATGAAACCAAGGACAAGCTTATCGAAAGAACTGGTGCAGCACAAAAGGCTATTGAATTAAATATATCCTTAGCAGAAGAAGTGGCACAGTTAACCAAAACAAACGAAAGTTTGGACAAGGAAATTGCTAGCCTAAAAAATAAACTTAAGCTCAGAGAACTTACTATAAGTTGTCGAGAGGAAGAAATAGATAAGCTTAAATTAAACAATAACACTTTACAACAGGCACTTAAAGAAGCAGATAAGGATATAGCATTAGCAAACAGGCCATTATGGAAGAAGGTGCTTGGAAAATGTTAAGTGAAATCTATGCATTAGATAAAAATAATGTGGATATTAAAAAGCTTACACAGGTTTGCGATAAGATTAGAAAACTTAAAAGTATGCCAAGCGGTGTTACAGAGATAGTATGGCAGTTTCAAAGAGATAAAGTAGCTACAAGCTATTGTAGGGACAGGTTGTATTGGTTGGCATATCAATTAGAGAAAAATGGAATTTCAGTAGGTTGGAAGAAGCTATAATGCAAGTTTGGAAAGCTTATGTAGGAAATAGCAAGCTAGGTGGAAAACCTGTAACAGCAGAAGTAGTACATAAAAGCTTTAGTAAAAGCAGAATAAAGGCTTGTGAGATAGAGGATATATTTCACTATTTAGGCACTATTAAGTGCAATGGTAATTGCGAGGAACATCTTAAGAGTTACCTAAGAAGTGAAATTGGAAGTGAAGAAGTAGCCTTTAAAGAGGTTACGGATGAATTTGGCGAGAGCCAGTTAAGGTTGTGGTGAGAATGAAATCAAAGCAACAACTTAAAGATGAATCTATAGAGAGATTCAAAATTACAGTAGAAGCAACTAGAAAAGATATACGGTTATTAGATGAAAAGATTAATGAGCTTAATGAACTGCAAATCAATGAAGCTACAGCAGAAGTAATAAATGTACTTGAAGGCATAAGAAGAGATCTTTGCTATGGGAAAGATAATGTTAAAAGGATAAGGAGGGTTCTAAATGCCAAAACCTAAGATTTATATGGCAGTTACAGTAGATAGTTTAGAATTACCTCTTTTTGTAGGAACAAGTAGAGAGGTTGCAGCTTGGGCAGGTATAACATGTAGAGCTTTATATTCGAACATAAATCAAGGAATGAGTGGAAAATACAAAGGGAGGAAATTTATAGCTATAGAGGAGGAATAGCATGTATGGGAATAAGCCAATAGAAATAGTTCAGTTAGATTATTATACAGGTGAATATGTTGGAGAATATGCGAGCGTATGTGAAGCAGCAAAAGATAATAATGTTGCAGCTCATAGTATAAGAACATCAATTCAAAAGAATATAAGAATGAGAAGCTGCAAGTTATTTTTCTTGAAAAAGGTAGATTACAATCCCAAAATGGATTTTTCTCAAAAAATCAAACTAATAAATTGCTATGAAAAATTATTATCTGCATTAGATGATGAATATGAGATTATCGAAGAGTTAAATAATCAATTTATAGTAAAAACAAAAGACGGAAAATTGCTTAAATATCCTAAAAATATGTTTAGTTCAGGCATGAACTATGGTGCATAAGATAGATAACTTGATTGTTCAAAGGATTGGTTTAACAAAGTTGATTTTTAAAAGGAGAGATAAAGATGGGTTTAGATATTACAGCTTATAAAAAATTAAAGGTGGTTGAAAATCCACAAGTAGATGAAGATGGTGATTTAGTTAATTGGAAAACAGAATGGAGACCAGGTGAAAGTATGAAATGGTCAGAGGAAAACTTCCCGGGAAGGGGAGAAGGTGTTGAAGCTGATTGTGTATATACATATGAGGACTCATTTGGATTTAGAGCAGGTAGCTATTCTGGATACGGATATTGGAGAGATACGCTAGAAGAATTTAAAGGTGACATAGCATTTCAAGAACTTATTAATTTCGCAGACAATGAAGGTGTAATAGGGCCAGTTGTTAGTAAAAAGCTTTTTGAAGATTTTAAGAAACACGAAAAAGAAGCTGAAGAATTTGCTAAAACATTTAATGACGGAGAATTCTTTATAGAGAGGTATATATGTTGGATGAAAGCTTTTGAATATGCTTTAGATGATGGCGCAGTTGATTTTCATTAAATAAAAGTGTTTTTTGTTAGGAGGGATAAACGTGAGTTGTAAATGTGCAGAGTTTGATGAAGATACAGGAAGATATGTATGTGAAGTTAGCGGCAGTGGTTGTATGTATTTTATACCGGATAGTAAGCAATGTGCTAAGGACTACGGAGAAGGTCCAGATGCTTGTGAGGAGGAAGAGGATGAAGGTTAAAACCTCTATGGTAGTTGAAATAGAAATTACAACAGACATAGAAGAAGCGGGAATACCAGTTAAGCACCTGGGAAGCGAAGAACATAAAGAAAGATGGGAAAGACAGTTATATAGGCAGGTTTTTAAGGACCTTAGTGGTTATAACACATTAGATAGGCTAAGAATAAAAAAGTTTCATAGCTGTAAGTCAAATAAATAGCTTTTAGGAGGTGCAAGGGTGGTAGAGATATTGAAACAGGCAATAGCTAAATATGGACCGGACATGCAGAAGACAATAGCAATCGAAGAAATGGCCGAATTAACCAAGGAATTATGTAAGAACAAAAGAGGTCAAGATAATTGGGACCATATAGCTGAGGAAATAGCAGATGTTGAAATAATGCTTGAACAGCTAAAGCTTATTTATAACATTGGTCCTTTGGTATTGGCAGTAAAGGAAGGAAAGATTAGGAGATTACAGGATAGGCTGAATAACAAATAACTTTTTGGAAGGGTGAGAAAGTTGTTTAAAACAAATTGTGATGTAAGAAAAAATTGTATTAGACGTGATAGCGTGATTTGTGGTTGCTGTACAAGGGTAAATGTACCTAGAAAAGACTTTTTCGATCAAGATAAAAAGGTTGTAGATAGTATGTTTAGTGAGCTAGTAAAGGCAAGGTTTAACAAGACAAATTAATCTTTTAGTGAGGTGATGAGTTTAATGATTAAGTTCGAGGATTATCCATGTTGGCAATGTAGAAATCTTGATGATATGGGTGGATGTAAATTAAACGATAATATCAATCCAGTATGGCTTACAGAAGATGAAACAAATAGATTTAAGTGCTTTAAGTATGACAAGGTTGCGGTGTCTTATAGGAGAGTTAGAGAGTACATAGAGAAGTGTAGATATACTTACAAAGTTGAGGACATAATTGAAGATTATAGCAGAAAATGGAATCATGGGTTTTATGTAAGCTACACAATGAGAGATGTAATTGAACATTGTGAGATTGAATTAAGGATTTTAGAAAGAGATAGTACAAATTGACTTTTGTTTAGATAAAAAGAATAGGAGGAAAAGAGGTCGTGGCCACATAAATCCTTAAGGAACCTCCTAAATAAAAATGAAAACAGAATTATTTAATGATAACTTTCAAAACTATAAAAGATATGGGATACCTAAAGCGCAGTTGGTAATAGCAGACGTTCCGTACAACATAGGAACTAATTTTTATGGTTCAAACCCAATGTGGTATGTAGGTGGAGATAATAAAAATGGTGAAAGTAAACTTGCAAAGAAGGCAGCATTCAATAGTGATTTCAACTTTAACTTATATGAGTACTTTCACTTCTGTTCAAAGCTTCTAAAGAAAGAAGATGATAAGCCAGGGAACAGAGGAAGAAGCAGTGATTCACCTTGCATGATCGTATTTTGTTCATTCGAACAACTTAACACATTAATACTTGCAGCAGATAAGCATGGATTTAAGCATTACATACCGCTAGTATTCATTAAGAATTATAGTCCTCAAGTATTAAAAGCAAATATGAGGGTTGTAGGTGCAACAGAATATGCATTGCTATTTTATAGAGATAGGTTGCCTAAGTTTAGAAACGGACTACAAGTAGACGAAAACGGAAAGAACATCAGAGGAACAGGGCACATGGTATTTAATTGGTTTGAGTGGGGTAAAGATGGTAAGGATATACCTAAAATTCATCCAGCACAGAAGCCGGTAAACGTACTAAAGAAACTGATTGAGACATTTACAGATCCAGGAGACGTTGTAATTGACCCATGTTGTGGAAGCGCATCAACATTAAGGGCATGTATGGAACTTGGCAGAAGTAGTTATGGATTTGAAATATCAAAGGACTTTTACAGAAGAGCTAAAGAGGAAATGCTAGTAACAGAAGATAGTAAATTTCAACAGATGAAGCTTTAACAAAAACAAAATGAATTTTGAAATAAAAAAACGCCCCATATAGGGGCCGTGCAATACTATATTATTTGATATTAGCATACAAAAAAACTTGATTAACTAATGAATTAGCTAAAAAGGTTGCCTCTAGTGCTCTATATTGAATGGCTGGATCACTTGATGATAGAAACTCATATGTTTTGCCATAAATATAGGATAAGTAATCAGAAATTGTTATTAATGATTCTAAATTAGGATCGGTAGGATTTTTAGACTTAGCCGTTTGTAAGTCATTTTTAATACCATTAAGTTGCGACGAAAAGATATTAAGTTGAGATAGGAGTGTACCGTTTGGTTGACCATTCACGTTGTTTATATAACCATTTCTAGAAATTAAGTTAATTTGCTTTTGAATATTAAGTAGGGAGTCATAAGAATCACTAAGAATATTCTTATTTTTATTGTTTGAGCAATAAGCTGTAGTGGAAGAAAAAATCAAACAAAATGAGAGTGCCAATATAAGTAACTTCTTTAGATGCATCATTTGTATATACCTCGTAATTAAAAGGCCCCAATAAGGGGCTGTGGTTGAATGAAAAGACGGTGAAACATAAATATTACTGCATTGATAATATAACACTAAAGAATGAAATCTATGCATTGATAATAAAAATCTTGAAAAGTAAAAAGCCCCGATAAGGGGCTAAGAGAGAAAGCGATTCGCTTAAATGGCTGCATTTAGTATTTTGTAAATAACATGTATGGTAATTATGAATACAAGATACAAAAATAAAAATTCATGTTTTCTAAAAAGCTTTAATAACATTTAAATCTACTCCTAGTAATAATTTGTATAATCATAATACTATGAATAATTTTTATGTTAAATGTATTTTCTTATAATAATAAGTTATATACCAGCAAAGTGAAAAAATAAGAGTTTGTAAGAGGAGTGAAAATGTGGATAATGAGCAGATGTGTTTTATAGTAATATACCATAATAACAACCTTGTACAACAATGTATGCAAATTGATGATGGAGAATCAGCTTATCAACTTGCAAATGAAAAAGGTTATTCTATTAGAAAATGGGAGATGTATGGGATGAAACATTTCCATGAACTACCAGATGATACTAAAAAAGATATTAAGGAATTTATTAAAGGTTTAAAGTAATAAAATATAAGTTTGTAAAGGGGGGAAAAATTAAATGGATATACTAAAAAGCCATCAAATAGTTAAAGCTAGAAAAACACATATATGTAATTTTTGTGGCAAAGAAATATTAAAAGGGGAAAAGTATACAGCATCAACGTATGTTGAGGATTATATTTATTCATGGAAAACTTGTAATAGATGTAAAGAGTATGTAGATGAAGCGTTCAGCAATAAAGAATATGATTTTTCAGATGGAATGGGAGAAAGCGAATTTCATGATTATATGTGGGAAAATCACAGAGAGGTTGCCACGGAATGGTGGAAGTAAACAAATCTGATTTCGTTTAGGAGTGATTGAAATAAATAGCGTAGTTTATAAAAACGGAAATACAAAAGAAGCGGTAGTATTCTTTGACGGATCATGTTGGGTATCAGAAGGTGATGTTAAGATTGCAAGACGTAGCAGAATAGACTTAATAGCTAGATTGAAAGCACTAGGATATAAGAAAACTAAATAATACATAGGTGCTGACTTACTTAGGTTGGCACCTTCTACATAGGAGGTAAGTATGAAATCAGGAAGAGATACTAAACCAGGCAACTATATACCACCAAAACCAAGCCATGCTAGTAAAAAGCTGAATGATGGTTGTGCATACTGCAAAGCTGGTAAAAAGTTAGAAGTTAGTAGAGCGGAGAATATAAATGCGATTGATTGTTTTGTAATAAAATGCCCCGCTGATGTAGATGGATCATTAGTTATTATAAACACCAAAGGACTACCAGCATATTGCAGCATAAATTATTGTCCTATGTGTGGCAGAAGATTAGGAGGTAATCATGACGAATGAACAGTTAAATCAAGCTAATGCAATCAGAGAGGAAATAGTTACACTAGAAGCAGAAGTAGCAAATATGATTTGCTATAAAGAATCGTTTGTAGGTAGAGAACTTAGAAAGATTTTAAAGTTACCTAAAGAAAAAACACACTATAACCTATACTGTTCTCACAACTTAGATTGCATTGGAAGCACTGTGGTGTTAAGAGAAGAGGAAGTAGAAGTTTTGGCTAACTATAAAAAGCAAAAGATTAAGCAGCTAAAGGATCAGCTAGAAAACATTTAAACAAATTCGACTTTGAAACAAAGGATGTGAGATATATGAGATGTGAATATGAAGAAATTTGCTACATAGAAGGACAGAAATGTTTGGAATTAGTACCAAAATGCAAACAAATAGAACTTAAATGCTTTAATAACTATGATGTAGAACTAGAGTTAACATTAAATAAGATTTACTACACAGAAAGCATAGACGAGCAGCTTATAGTTGTAAAAAATGATATAGGACAGTATGAAAAGTACTCTCGTACTAGGTTTGAGGTAATGAAAAATGAAAGGTAAAGAAAAAGAAATATTTAGAGATTGCTATAACATACTTGAAAGCGAGTGTGGCATAGAAGAATTTAAAAAGCAATCTACAGTAATAGCAGCTAAGTATGATGAAGTTAAAGATAAGATGCTTTGCATAGAGTTACTTGGGGTTATAGCAGCTCATATTGGTAGAAGAGACAGGGTTATAGAATGATATATTTTTTACAATAAAAGATGAATGTAGTGAAGGCAGTCAATTACTTAGAGAAAAATACAGGTTAACTATATTTTGGCTTTTAAGGAGGATGATAGCATGTCACGAGTATTATTTACACAGGAAAGATGGAAAAACGTTAAGGAAATCAATAAAAAGTTAATGCAACAGTATATAAGAAACTGTAGGTCTGAAAAGAAGCGACCTCGTACAATAGAACAATATGAATGCGATTTGAAGTTCTTCTTATGTTGGAATCTTATGTATCATCATAACATGAACGTATTAGACTTCAAGAAAAAGCATTTTAACGAGTTTAAATTCTTTATGATTGAAGAGCGAATGGCAAGCAACGCAAGAGTTAACCGTATAATGAGTGTAATTAGGAACATGATGTCATATGCAGAAGATGATGATGACGATTATGAGGATTATATACGGAATCCAGCTTCAAAGATTAAAGGACTTGAAAAAGCACCTATTAAAGATATAGCGTTTCTTAGTCAGTTGCAGATAGATTTATTAAGAGAATACCTGCTAAATCATAAAATGTATCAGCACTTATGTTTGTTAGATATTTTGTATGATTCCGGAGCAAGAATTAACGAAGTTTTTCAAGTAAGTAATACTGAGACAGCTAATAATGGATATTTAAAAGTCACATGTAAGGGTGGAAGAAATGAGTATATTTTACTTCATGATAGAGCAAAAGAAAGCCTAAAGCTTCACTTAAGTATAAAGCAAGATGGCGAAGCTTTTTGGAAAAGTAAATATGGACAAGCTAAAGATACTAGTACACTTAGAGGATGGGTAAAAGAATTGTATGTGATACTTAAAACTTTAGATTCAAAAACACAGTATTTTACACCACATAGCTTTAGGCACTCAGTAATAGAAAATATGCTCAATGGAAGTCACTATCTATGTAAGAAAATAGGAAGAGCATTCACAATAGAAGAAGTAGCTCTTATAGTACATCATAAATCTACAGATATGACCAAGAGCTACGCAAAACCTAAGGACAATGAAATAATTTTTAACATGTTTGGTATAAGTATTAATTAAGAAGGTGAAGAAGTGAATAAAGAAAAGACTTTTAAAGACGTTGAAGGTATGCTATATGCTTACACTAGAACAAAAGCAGAAGCAAAGGATATTGACTTAGAGATAGAAGAAATGAAAGAATCATTTCAAGGTATAAATGGAAAAAGTGATAATGAGATAATGCAGAGTACACCTACAAATAAAACAGGTGATCCAGTAGCAGATGAAGTATTAAGAAGAACACAAGAAATTGATAGGCTATTAAAAATAAAGAGAAGTAAAGAAAGATATATTGAAAGAATAGACAATATGCTAACCACTTTGTCTGATGAAGAGCAAGAGTTTGTAAGACTTAAATACATATTAGGGAGAAAAGGAAAGGATATGATGTCGGCACTTAATGTATCAAAGGATGGAATGAGCAGTAAGAGAAAAATTATAGTATCTAGTTTAGTTAATTTTCTCAATAACACCAAAAACACACCAAAAACACACTAAAACCCGGTTGAAAAACACACATTCAAAGTAGTAACATGGTAGTATCAAGAAATAAAATAATACAACAGTACAGCAACATTACGAGCTATTGTGTATTACCAAATAAGCTATCTAATAAATGCTATATTTCTTGAAGAATAAAAGGTACAAAGTAGGATAAAAGGGCAGTAGCTTAACGTGTGCAAAGCTATTGCTCTTTTTGTTTTGAATGGAAAGGTGGTGATATAGTGAATACAGTAGAGCCGATAAGAAACTTTGACTTGATATTAGATATGCAAGATTATCTTTACAAAAGAAAAAATAAAAGGGATTATGTGTTGTTTATGTTTGGACTATACAGTGGCTTACGTATATCAGACATATTGCCACTAAAGGTAAGAGATGTTAAGAATAGAGCACACATATATTTCAGAGAAGAAAAGACAGGAAAAGAGAAGCGCATACCAATTAACAATGATTTAAAAGCAGCATTAAAAGAATATATAGAAGATATGCAGCCTTGGGAGTATCTTTTCAAATCAGTACGTGGCAATAAAAATAAACCGATAACTAGACAAAGAGTTTGGCAAATGCTTAATGAAGTTGCTGGTTACTTTGAATATAACGATCCAATAGGTTGTCATACTCTTAGAAAAACTTTTGGGTACTGGATGTATCAAGACACAAAAGACGCTGCAAGTATTATGGATATATTTAATCATAGTGATATATCAGTTACCAAAAGGTATATTGGAGTTACACAAGATAATAATGAGAAGCTAATGAAAGACATATGTTTCAAGAAGAAGAGATATTGAACATGTGTTTTATTTTTTTGAATTAGTATTATCTTTACATATTAAGGTTGTGTAAAGTAATTTAAAAAAAGTATTAGTTTCTTCTATTAGAGTGAAAAAAACGTTTTTATTTTACAGTATTCTAAGATAAGTAAAATAAGAATAATAACTAAACACCATCAAAGTATTGATAGTCAATAGATTTAGTCACTATTCCAAATAAAAATATGATAATAGTTATCAGATAAAGGTTGGGAAATAATGAATAGGAATGATCCTAAGAGGTACAAAAATAAAAGATGGGAAGCAAAAAGAAGTAAGATATTAAGACGTGATAAGTACTTGTGTCAGATAAGTAAAAGGTATGGCAAAAACGTTGATGCTAATACAGTACATCATATTTATCCGGTTGAGGAATATCCAGAGTATCAGTATTGTGATTGGAATCTGATTTCGGTAAGTAATGAAATTCATAATAAGCTACATGATAGAGTTACCAATAGATTAACAGACATGGGAGAAGACTTGAAAAGAAGAATAATCCCCCCCACTTAATTTTTATTTTAAAAACATACTCGGGACCGATGGGGGGCATCTTTTCCAATAGAGCGAATTTTTAAGAAAGGGGGTAACGTAAAAAATGGCACAAACGTTATATGAGAAAGAGATCAAAAAAATAATCAAGAAGACAAAAACGAATATGGAAGCAATAGGTACATATAAAAGTGAGTTTGATGCAACAATAAGAATGTATGCTGAAACAAAATATCAGTATGATAAGCTTATGGAAGAATTTTTTGAGCAAGACTGTAAAGTGACTGAAGAATATACTAATAAGGCAGGGTTTACTAACATCAGAAAGACAGCAACATATTTAGCAATAGAAACTATAAGAAAAGACTTAATTAGCCATGAAACAGTTTTAGGCCTTACACCAGCTGGCCTAAAAAAGATACATGCTAAGATAGATAGTAAAAAAAGTGGATTAGCAAAGGCGCTTAAGAGTTTTGAGTAGTTACAAAAACTTTAAGACGGTAATGGATTACGCTAACAGCATAGCTGGTGGACAAAAGATAGCATGTGAAGAATTAAAACAATGCGTAGATAGATTTTTAGAAGACTTCACAAGTGATAAATATGATTTTAATCCTAGTGATGCAGAGTTTGTTATTCAAATCATTGAAAAGACCTTTTGTCATGCTCAAGGTGAAAAACTAGATGGAACTCCATTACGTGGAACACCTTTTTTATTAGAGCCTTTTCATAAATTCATAGTATATAACTTGCTAGGCTTTTATCACAAAGGCACTAAAATAAGAAGGTTTAAGGAAGCTTTTATTTTTATACCTCGTAAGAACATAAAAACTTCATTTGCAGCAGGACTGTCATGGGCACTTGGATTACTTGAAAGAAAATCAGGAAGTAAAGTATACATAGTAGCGGCAGCATTAAAGCAGGCATTAGAAAGTTTCAACTTTATATTATTCAATGTAAAGAATATGGGCGAAGAGGACAATTTTAGGATTATTGATAATAACCAGGAGCATAGTATAAGTGGAGAAATAGGAGAAGATGGGAGCTTATATATTCAAGCTTTGGCAGCTAATCCGGATAGACAGGACTCTCTAAATTGCAATATAGCTATTGCAGATGAGATACATGCTTATAAATCGCCTAAGCAATATAACATTATAAAAGAAGCTATGAAAGCCTACACTAATAAACTTATGATTGGTATAACAACAGCAGGAGACGATATGAGTAGCTTTTGTTACCAAAGGCTTCAATACTGCAAAAAAATATTAAATAAAACGGTAACTGATGAAGCTTACTTCATTTTTATATGCAAAGCTCCTGTGGATGAGAATGGAGATGTTGACTTTACTAATCCAGTTGTACATGAAATGGCGAACCCAGCTTATGGTGTATCAATTAGGCCAAATGATATTATGAATGATGCAATGCAAGCACTAAATGATCCTCAACAAAGGAAAGACTTTTTAGCTAAATCATTAAATGTATTTACAGCAGCGCTTAAGGCATATTTCAACATTGATGAATTTAGAAAAAGTGATAGACAGTATAATTGGACGATAGAGGAATTAGCAAAATTACCTATAGCTTGGTATGGTGGTGCCGACTTGTCAAAGTTACACGACTTAACAGCAGCAGCCCTTTATGGTACATACATAACACCAGAAGGAAAAGAAGTTGATATAATTATCCCTCATGCATGGTTTCCTATAGTAGCTGCAAAAAAGAAAGCCGAGGAAGATAATATACCACTATTCGGATGGAAAGATGATGGTTGGCTTGATATGTGCAATAGTGCAACAGTGAATCAAGCTGATATTGTTAATTGGTTTATAAAGATGAAGAAGTTAGGTTTTAAGATTAAGCAAGTTGGACATGATAGAAAGTTTTGTAGAGAGTACTTTATTCTAATGAAAAAGTCAGGGTTCAATATTATAGATCAACCACAGTATTTTTATAAAAAATCAGAAGGCTTTAGACATATAGAAAAGAAAGCGAAAAATGGAGAATTATATTATTTACATTCTCAAGCTTATGAGTATTGTTTACAAAATGTAGTAGCAATAGAGAAAACTGATGATATGATTCAATATGAAAAATTTAAACCGGAGCAACGAATAGATATATTTGATGCTTCGGTTTTTGCGTGTGTGAGAAAACTTGAAGCTATGACTAATAGCTCTAAATTGAACTCATGGTTTTAAAATACCTAATAGGTATTTTTAAAATAGATATTACAAGGAGGTATTAAATGAGCAAAAAAAGAAACAACAATCGTACTAGGGCAGATACAAATATAGGAACAGGAGATACAACGGGAACACAAACTACTTTAGCCTATTTTTTAAGTGGTAATGATGAGTTATTGCCTACTGGATATACTAGGCTTTCAAAAAATGAAGAAGTAGTAAAGTGCGCAAATATTATCGCAGATTTAGTTTCATCAATGACCATCATGCTAATGGCAAATGGAGAAAATGGTGATTACCGAGTTAAGAATGAATTATCAAAAAAAATAGATGTCTATCCATGCTCATATATGAATAGAAAAAATTTTATTTTTAAGATAGTTAAAGATATGGTACTTCATGGGAATAGTGTTGTTTATCCAGAAGTTTCAGGTACATTTATTAATAATTTAAAGCCAATAGATATTAATAAATGTTCATTTTATGAGAGTGGACTAGAGTATGAAATTAGGTATGGTTCAACTATATTTAATCAAGGAGAATTATTGCACTTTGTTTTAGTCCCTAAAGAAGATGAACCTTGGGTAGGAGAAGGATATAAATCAACTATCATTGAGACGGTTAATACATTAATACAAGCAAATGCCACTAAAAAAGGATTCTTAAGAAGCAAGTGGAAACCAAGCATTATTATAAGTATTAATTCAGACATTGAAGAGTTACAAGATAAAGATAAAAGAGAAAAAATACTTGGTAGCTATGTTGGTTCTAGTGAAGCTGGTGAACCATGGCTTATTCCAACAGGAGAAATTGATGTTAAGACCATACAACCGCTTTCTCTTAATGATTTAGCTATTCAAGATAGTATTACACTCGACAAAAGGACTATAGCTAGTGCTTTTGGAATTCCACCTTTTATGGTTGGAATAGGTGATTTCAACAAAGATGCTTATAACAATTTCATTTCAACTACTATCATGAGTATTGCAATAATAATACAACAAGAGCTTACAAGAAAATTACTTTACTCACCTGATATGTATTTTAAATTTAATCCTAAATCACTTATGCAATATAACCTTAGTGAAAAGGTAGGTTTCGTAAAAGAAATGGTTAGTGGTGGCATGATGAATAGAAATGAAGGTAGAAGTGAGTTTGATTATTCTCCAGTAGATAATGTGGGTATGAATGATTTTGTAGTACTTGAAAATTACATACCTGTGTCAAAGGTAGGAGAACAAAAGAAATTAACGGAAGGAGAAATAAAAAATGAGTAGAATCGATTTACAAACACGTAGTCTAGCGTGTGATCTTAAAACAAGAGCAGAACCTAACGAAGAAATGCTTATTGAAGGATACTTTGTAGTATTTAATAAACAAACAGAATTATGGCCAGGAGCATTTGAAGAGATAGCAGCAACAGCATTTAATAATACAATGGGTAATGATGTAAGGGCATTAATAAATCATGACAGTTCACTTGTACTTGGAAGAAATAAGTCTGGCACATTAGAACTAAAAGTAGATAGTCATGGACTTTGGGGAAGTATTCGTATTAATCCAAAAGACACAGATGCAGTTAATCTCTATGAACGTGTAAAACGTGGAGATGTAGATCAGTGTTCTTTTGGATTTAATATTTTACAGGAAAATACTGAATGGCGAGAAGATGGAACGGTTAAATGGACAATTGAAGAGGTAGAACTTCATGAAGTTTCTGTATGTACATTCCCTGCATATGAAGATACTGGTGTTCAAGCAAGAAGTAATGAAGTTTCACAGCATAAAGCTAAGCAACTAGAAGTTAGGAAAAAACATTTGAAAGAGAGGGTTCAAAATGGCACTCAAACAATTAATGATTAATAAAAAAATTGAACAGAGAAAGGTGGATTTAGAAAAGTTACAAACTAGGTCACAAGAGCTTCAGATACGTGAATCTGAACTCATAACAGCTATTGATGAAGCTAAAACTGATGAAGAGGTTACAGCAGTTGAAGGTGAAATTGAAAAATTGGAAGCTGATAAAGCAGAAAATGAAGAAAGCAAGAAAGCTTTAGAAGAAGAAATTACAAGTCTTGAAGCTGAAATCGAAGAAATTAGAAGTAAAATTAAGAATCCTATATCACAACACAAAGAAAGAGAGGGACAAGTAATGAATAGATTACAAGTAAGAGAGTTATTAAAAACAGGTGAGTACTATGAAAGAAGTGAAGTAAAAGAGTTTTATGATAAGTTCAGAAACATTAGAGCAGTTGCTGGAGAAGGGTTGGTTATTCCACAAATAATTATTAATCGAATCATGGATATTATGGGAGATTACACAACTCTATATCCATTGGTAGATAAAATTAGAGCAAAAGGTACAGCACGTATTTTAGTTGATACAGATACAACAGCTGCAACTTGGATTGAAATGAAAGGAACACTTGCAACAGGTGAAGTTGGTACAATTACAAATGTTGACTTTGATGGTTTTAAAGTTGGAAAAGTTACATTTGTTGATAACTCTATGCTTGATGATAGCCTTATCAATCTTGATGAATATGTATGTAAAAAGTTAGCACGTGCAATTGGTTTAGCACTTGATAAAGCAATTGTAAAAGGTGAAGGAGCTGCATCAAAACAACCAGACGGCATCATTCCAAAATTACCAGAAAGCAATAAGGTTGTACTTACAACTATGAATGGTATTGCGGATGTTGTTAAACATATAGGTAAGATTGATACAGGTGAGGACAGTGTTGGTGAAATCGTAGCAGTCATGAAACGTAGTACATACTATGACCGTTTCCTAGAGTTTACTATTCAAGTAAATTCACAAGGTAATGTAGTAGGTAAGCTACCAAATCTTTCATCACCAGATTTACTAGGACTCAGAGTAGTATTTAACAACAATATGAATACAGATGAGGTGCTATTCGGAGAATTTGATAAGTACACACTTGTGGAAAGAGAAGATATTAGCATTGATAAGTCAGAGCATGTCAAGTTTACAGAGGATCAAACAGGTTTCAGAGGTAAAGCTAGATTTGATGGTAAGCCAGTAAAGGCAAAAGCATTTGTACTTGTGACATTGCCAGCAGTGGGAAACTAGAGACTGCTACTTTTAGTATTGAGCGGATAACATATACTCAAAAACAGTTAGAAGCTATGACTAAAGCAGATTTGCTCATTATAGCTTCTAATTTAGGGGTGTATGGTATAAGTAGCAGTAACTTAAAAAGCGAAATAGTATCCGCGATAATGGAGGTGATGTGATATGGAAAAAGTATTACAACTTCTTAAAATGGACTTAGGTATTTCTCATACATTGAGAGATACCTATTTTAATGCATTATTATTATCTTCAAAGGCAGAAATAGAGAAAAAAGGAATTGTATTAGACTTAAATAATATAGAGGATCAAATGCTTTTATCAGACTATGCTACATGGATATATAGAAAAAGAACAGACGATATACCACTTGCAAGAAACTTGGAACTTAGAATCAAGAATAGAATAGTAAAAGCAAGAGGTGACAACTATGTGGGATGATGTAATTGAACTTATTAGTGAAACACACACAGATGATGACGCAGGGGATTCTATTCCTAATGGCAATAATAGACAATTATTTTGTAATAAAAAGTCAATAGGACAAGCTGAGTTTTATCAAGCTCATTCAGAAGGTTTCAAACCAGAAATAAAAATACAGTTAAATAAGCTAGATTATCAAGGAGAGAGAAAAGCAATTTATGATGGCAAGGAATATAAAATCATTAGAACTTATGAAGATAATGATTTTATTGAAATTACATTAGAAGGTGATGTACATGTCGGTTCCTAAGTCTGTAGTAAAAATCAAAAGGGATGGAATTGAGTACATTTCAAGCGTGGACTATACGCAATATACAATTAAAGAGCTTATAAGAGCAGCTTTAAGAGATTGTGGTAAATTGTTTTGTAACAGGTTTAAACAATCTTATTATTGGAGATTTAAACGTAAAAAAGGCAATGTGAGTAGATACACACAATACTGGGTGAGGAGCAAACAAGAAACACCTGATTTATTAGTGGGAATTAAGCCAAATGCTTTTTATGGTGGGTTCCAAGAGTTTGGTTCATCTAAAACCTCTAGGCTAGGATTAATGACAAGTACAGTACAAGACAATATAGACACCATGCAACAGATACAAGCACAGTATTTAAGTGCATTAAATCAAGATAATCCCAATGTACCCAACGAGGGTGATTATGAAGGAGGTGCTGATGATTGAGCATACTAGCTATATTTGATAAAACTAATGAGCTAAAAAAAGCTTTAACTAGCATTTTAAAGCAAGTACATAGTAAGGCATATTATCGTAAAGCACCTAGCACAACAGATTATCCTTACTTTACGTACTATCTAAGACATACTAAAGCAGAACATCAATATGACTACTTATGGGAAGTTCATGTATGGACTAGGGATATAAAACTAGCTGAACAACTAGCTGACAGCATAGAAGAGTTTGATAAATGCTATTACAGTGATGGTAATCAATCTTTTGATGTTGATTTAAATAGCAGGAACAATATTGATGATGAGGACAAGGAGATACAACATATCGTACTCCTTTTTAATTTGACTTATTTTAATGTGAAAGGATGATAAAAGTATGGGACTTTTTAAGAAAAGAATGACAGGTTATACAGAGAAAACCATGACAGATTTACAAACAGGAGCAGGTGCTTACTTTAAAGACTTTGATGTAGAAACAGATACTTTTGCTAGTGCAGTAGCAGCAGGTAAATTGATAGGTGCTACCCAAGGTGGTGGAAGTTTTACAGCTAAGCCTACTATTACACCAATCGAAGTTGATGGTGTGCCAAGTGCTGCTATGGGTATGGAGGAAGTAGAAGGTTGGGAAGTAACAATGCAAGCCAACATTATGGAAGTTACAGCAACTAATATTGCTAATGCCCTTGGTGCTTCTAAAACTTCTAATGTTAAAAATGGTACTTACAAGAAAATTGAAGGTCGTATGTACATTGAACTTTCTGACTACAAAGGTAATGTTACTTTTTTAGGTGACGTTAAAGGCTATGATGAACCTATGATTATCCAAGTATACAATGCACTGGCTACAGATGGTATTAGCATTAATCCACAAGATAAGAAAGTATCTCTTATTCCTACTACGTTCAAGGGCCATGTAAGTCCTACGGACTACGAAGTACCTCCATTTGCAATTTTTGTACCAGTAGCAGGTGCAACACTTAGTGCTACATATGCAGTAGGCACAGAAGAAGGAACAACTAAAGCTACTGTAACAGCAAGTAAGACAGGAAATACGTTTAGCTATATTGTAGGTACAGAAGATACAGAAATTGCAGAAGTAGGTCAAGTATTGGATGGTGGAACGACATACACAAGTGAAGCAGATATTGAAGTAGAAGAAGGACAAGTTATCTATCTATTTGAATTAGATAGTGAAAGTAAAGTAGTTCAATTTAACATGCATACAGTGATTAAATCAGAGATTGCTACGATTTAGGAGGAATAGAAATGAAAAAGTTAACAGGTAAACATTTATTTGCAATGGCTAAAATCATTAAGGCTGCTAATCTTAAGGATGAACTTGGAGAAGTTATTGCTAAGGCTCAGAAAGGTGAAATGAGCACTGAAAAAGCAGGAATAGAAGGCATGATGGCAGTTATTACTGCTTGTGGGGATGATAACGTTGAAAAGAGAGTATACGAACTTTTAGATGATGTATTTGAAGCTAAAACAGCAGATATGAGTCTTGAAGTGATCGTGGCTAACTTTAAACAATTAGCTACAGAAAATAACTTAATGAGTTTTTTCAAATCTGCAGGTCTTTTAAAGCAGTAGAAATAAGGGACTTGCTATTTAAGAGATATGGAGGGGCAGTACAAGAAGTATTGTCCCTTGATTTTGAAGATTTTATAGAGCAAATCAACTTTGTTATAGATGAAAAAGCTGAGGAAGATGTACGTCAAAGATGGCTAAATGGATATCAAAATATGAGCTTAGATGAATTTAAGCAAGCAATGCATTATAGAAAGCCAAGCGAATGCATGATTGAGCAGAAGCCTATCGAAAATGTACTTGAAGATCTTCTTTTCAAATTTAGATAGAGAGGAGGTAAATCATGAATATATTCACACTAATGGGGACTATTTTAGTTGATAATACAGCAGCTAATAATTCTATAAGTTCAACTGGACAACAGGCAGAAGGATTGGCAGGTAAGTTAGGAACTGGATTAGCTAATGCAGCTAAAATAGCAGGAGCGGCTATGATTGCTATTGGAACAGCGGCTGCAGGTATGGCAATTAAAGCAGTAAGCGCAAGTGATGAATGTCAAAAGGCATTGAATACTTTACAGACTCAAACTGGTGCTACAAGTCAGGAAATGGATGGCTTAAAAGAGTCTTTGCTCTCAATCTATGGCCAAAATTATGGAGAAAGCTTTGAGGATGTGGCAACTGCACTAGCTAGTGTAAAGCAGCAGACGGGATTGGCAGGACAAGAACTAGAAGGATTTACAACCAATGCATTAGCATTGAGAGATACATTTGAATTTGAGGTTACAGAGTCAACTAGAGCAGCAGATATGATGATGAAGCAGTTTGGTGTAACTGGAGAAGAAGCTTTTAATCTTATTGCTCAGGGTGCTCAAAATGGCTTAGATAAGAATGGTAATATGCTAGATTCTATTAATGAGTATTCAGTGCATTTCAAACAATTAGGCTTAAATGTAGAAGACATGTTTAACATGATGGGCAACGGTGCTAAAAATGGTGTATTTGACTATGACAAATTGGGTGATGCCGTAAAAGAGTTTGGAATTCGCTCAAAGGATGCTAGTAAATCTACAATCGAAGCTTTTGAGAGCTTAGGATTAGATGCTGAAGAACTTACTCAAAAGTTTGCTAATGGTGGGGAGGGAGCAGAGGAAGCATTTAAGCAAGTAAATAATGCCCTGGCAAATTGTGACGATAAGATTATCCAGAATCAAGCAGGTGTAGCACTATGGGGTACTATGTGGGAGGACATGGGGTCAGAAGTAACACTTGCATTAACAAATGTAAATGGCGAATTTGACAAGACAAAAGAAACTATGGATTCAATTAAAGAAATCAAATATGACTCATTTGGTGAAGCTATGGCAGGTATAGGAAGGCAAATAGAAGTAGGTGTTTTGGTACCACTTGGTGATAGCTTAATGCCATTACTAAATGACTTTGCGAATTGGATTAATTCTAATATGCCAGAGATACAATCTGTAATAGAAATAGCCATGAGTGGTGTAAGAACAGCAATAGAAGTAGTTGGAACTGTGTTTGATGCATTGGTTAACTCAATCCAATATCTATTACCAGTTTTACAACAACTTGCCCCTATTATTGCAGGAGTTGCAGCAAGTTTTGCAGCTTTTCAAGTCATTACCACAGTAACCTCTTTATTTACAATGCTTAGTGGTGTAGTAGCAACAGTTACAGCAGCAATAACAGCAGCAGGAGGAGTAACAGCAGCGTTAGGTGTAGCATTAGGAGGCATTTCAGCTCCAGTAATTGCAGTAATTGCAGCAATAGGAGCTTTAGTAGCCGCTATTGTTTACTTGTATCAAAATAACGAAGAAGTCAGAATGGCTATAGACCAAGCATGGGCAGCTATAAGAGAATGTTTTAGTTCAGCTATACAGTTTATAACCGGAATAGTTAATGCATTTGTCGAGTGGTTTAAGCAATTCTGGCAAGCTTATGGGGACAATATTAAAGCAATAGCGCAATCTATTTGGGATTATATTGGAGCTATATTTAAGACAGCATTTGATGCAATAAGAGATATATTTAATATCTTTAGCGCTGCATTCAAAGGGGATTGGGAAGGTGTATGGGAAGGAATTAAGACATACGCTTCTAACTTGTGGGATAACCTTAAAGGAATATTTGATGCATGGCTAAATGCACTTGTAACATTGGTTAAGAATATAGGCCCAATTCTATTTGATGCAGCAAAGATGATATTTAACAAGCTTTGGGATGGAGTCAAATGGGTATGGGATCAGTTAACTACATGGCTTACAACAAAGTTAAACAACATAGTAACCAGTGTTAAAAATATAAATAGCAATATGTTTAATGCAGGTAAAGAAATCTTCAATAAGCTTTGGGATGGTATTAAAAACGTTTGGAATGGTATATCTAGTTGGGTTAGCGACAAAGTTAACTGGATTAAAGACAAGGTTATGTTTTGGCAAAAAAGTGAATCTAGTATGGATAAAGGTAAGGTAGATGGAAGTCATGCAGGGGGTATAAATAACGTACCTTATGATGGTTATTTGGCTGAGTTGCATAAGGGAGAGGCTGTGTTAACAGCAAGCGAGAATAATGCTCGTCGAAATTCTGAAGAAACAACAGAATCAAACGTGCAGCCTATAGTTATTAAGATGTATTACCCTCAAGTGAATAGCAAAGATAGTATTAGGACTACTAGCAGGCAACTTAGAGAGCAGATAGTAGGTGGAGATAGAGCATTAGGATTAGTAGGAGGTAAATGAGAGTATGGGATTAAGTAGAATAGGAAGTATGACTTTTGCAGGTGTAACAGTTACTAACTTAGACTTTAACCTCAATACTCCTAAGTTGGTAAGTGTAGATAGAGCATGCAGTCCGACAATGCAATATGAAGAGTTTACAGCCCCTTATAGGAATGGTAGTAAATATTATGACAATAGATATGATGACATAGAAATAAAGGTCGTAATAGGATTTAATGGTACTGCTACAGAAAGGCAAGCTAAGATTACTAATTTACTTCAACAGTGGATAGGTAAAGAGGATAAGTTAATCTTTGCCGATAGACCTAATCTTTTCTACAAAGCTAGATTTTACAAGAGCGTGACAAATAAAGATAGTGGTACTTTTACGCAAATTACAATCACATTTATAGCTAGTTTTTGTTTGTATGAGTTGTATGACGATTTAAGAGATTATCTAGTGGCTAATCTAACTATGACAGCAGATAGCATAGGAGCGTTAGTAAATCGTGCTATATGGGAGAATATAACGTCATACACGGTTAAAACCATAAGTAATAAAGGAAATTTTGAAGCACAACCATTATTTATTATAGATGGTACTGCTACATTGCTAACATTAGAAGTTAATAATGCAGAGTTTAGTATTGCAAATTTAAACGGTACAGTTTTTGTAGATACAGAAAATATGAACGTGTATAAAGTAGTAAGCAATCAAAAAGTATCTGTATTACCACAGTGGCAAGGGGTGTTCCCAACTATTCCAAGTGGTGAAAGCACTGTTTATATTGGTGGAACAGACTTGAACGTATCTATTACAATAGACTTTAAAAATACTTACATAGTATAAGGAGGCTAGATAATGCTTAAGATAGAAAATGCAGAGGGCACAGTACTAGCCTTCTTGAATAATTTGACAGAAGCTAAAGTTAAAGAGGTTTTAAATGGAGAGTATGTTTTGAGTTTTGTAGCCACAATAGATCATCTTAAAACTGGTTACTTATATGATGAATCCAATCTAATTAACTATGATAATGACCTATTTAGAGTTAATCTGATTGAAGAGTTGCATGATGAAGATAATATGCTTACAGTGGCAGTTGAATGCGAACATATTAGTTATGATTTGATAAATAATATAATGAATGACTTTAATCATACTTATGCCAGTGCTGCTGAGGTGATGGCTTTATGTTTGATTGGTACTAATTTTACATTAAGAAGTTGCGATATTACAGAAAAAACAGATATACAGTACACAGAGCAATGTAATAGTAAGCAAATCAGTATTGCAATAGCTAATAACTGGCATGGAGAGCTTAAGTATTATAGACACTACATAGATTTACTACAATCACGAGGAGCTAATAGAGGAACAGGCTTTATATTTGGTAAGAACCTTAAGTCTGTTAAGAGAATTATTAATAGAGTAGACAAAACAATTAGTTACGAAGTAGAGGTTGTGCAAGGAAGTGAACTAGAAGAACTAGGGCACTATGAATTAGGTGATACGGTTAGAGTAACAGATCAAAGGCTTAATGTAGATATTGAGTGCAAGATTATAGAAATAGAAAAAGATATTCTTACTGGACTTAATGGAAAAGTGGTTATGGGTGATGCCATAAAAGACATGCGAAGCAGTTTTTCAAGCGTTAAGCAAGATATTGAAAAGGTTAAAACTACTATTCAAGAGAGTGCTCCAAATTGGAATAGAATAGATGATGTACTTAATGAAAAAGGAAATATTGTTCTTGGCAAGCTTAATTCTCTAACTCAGATAGCTTCTAAAATAGTAAATTCCACAGGCACGTTTGAACACAGGGACAATGCCCTATATTGGCAAGACCAACCTACAAAAGAAGCTAGCACATTCGCTACCTTGTGGGGAGCAAAAGGGCTTGTGTTTGCTAATAATAAAGATGAACAAGGTGAGTGGGTGTGGCAGACTGCATTAGACAGTAATGGCCTTACAGCCACAAGTATTACAGCAAGTGCTTTAAATGCATTAAGTGCACAGATAGTAAGTATAGTGGTAAATAACCTAATCGGTGCAACAATAACAGGAATAACAATAGAAGGTTCTACTATTTATGCAGGTACGAGGTTAGATGGCAACTATATGGAGATAACTGAAAGTGGGGATATAAATGGATATGCTAACACAAATGGTGTAACCCGGAGAACCTACTCCATAATTAAACGGTCCGAAGGACGTATGAACTTAGGTACAAATTTAGATGATAGAACTGCTAATGCATTAAACATAGATGGAGCTGCAGGTTCCATACTTTCTAGAAATGGCCCTCTTTCCCTAACTGGGTATTTCGGGGGAACCTCCACATCATCAATTGTCCTAGGGAATGGCAGGGTAACAATAGACGGGGATGTACATATAAATGGAAACGTCTATGCAAACAATATACAATAGGGAGGTAGAGTGATGGATTTAACAGTTTTAAACCAACTAGAAAAAATTTATCCTACTCAAGATTCTGGAGCACAAGCAATTAGTAAGCTTATAAGAAATCAAAATATTATAGTAAAAGGAATTGAAGATGCTCAACTTATAGAGGGACCACAAGGACCTGAGGGGCCACAAGGTGAGCAAGGTTCTCCTGGTAATTCACCGTACATAGGTGAAAATGGTAACTGGTGGATAGGTGAAGTGGATACAGGAATAAGTGCAAATGCAGCTATAAGCGTTCAAGAATTGCAGGAACAAATCAATGATTTATTGACTAAAACACAAATTCCATTACCGTATAATTCCGGGTTTATAGATTATGCTACTAGTGCATTAGAGTCTTATGTAGTTAAAAACGGGCTTAATGAGTGCAAGTTAGTAATAAATGCAAAACCAAGCACAGGGCAATTTAGCGCAGGACAAACAGCTATAGCTACATTACCTAGTGGATATATTCCTTCTAAAGGTTATAGCGTAGGTGCTAGGAATAGTGCTATGACTGGGTGTAGCGTAGAGATATTGCCAAACGGGACTGTAAATGTATACACAGCCAGTGCCAGTGATTATGTGTTTGCTGTTATTCCATATGATTTGGAGGTGTAATAATGTTGTTTGGCATAGTTATAAATGAACAAGGATATAAAGTAGCTTTTGTTTGTGTAGATGAACGTGATAATATTCTGCATTATACTCTTAAAGAAAACGAACAGCTTATAAAAGATGATTGGCAGATTGCTAATGCAATGGGTAAGCCACATTGGACGGGAACAGAATGGGAGGATGAAGAACCACCAGAACAAATTGATATTTGTCCAAGCCCCACGTTAGATGATTTAGTGGCAGATGCCAATGAAACTAGATCAAGGTTAGATACTGTAGAAAATGCAATATTAGACCTACTTTTAAAAGCTTAGAAAGGAGGAATAACTATGTATCAATTTTTATTAAACATGTGGATTGTAGGAAAAATTGACGAAGCTTATCTTGATAAGATGGTAGAAAAAGGCTACCTTACAGCAGAAGAAAAAGAATTAATTCTAGCAACACCACAAAAATAACCACATAGGGCATAGAAGAAGCATCCGAGAGGGTGTATTTTTTATGCCTTTTTCTAAGGAGGTAATTATGCAAAATGCTTATTGGGTTATAAGTTTAGGAATAGCTATGCTAGGTTTTGTTTTTGGCCAAATGCAAGGGCAAAGAAAAAGAGGTTATGAGGATGGAGTTCTTAAAGCTTCGTTGGATACTCTTACTAATAAGGTAAACGAACTATCTGTTAAGATAGATGATATTAATATAGGAGAATTGAGACAACGTGTAAAAGCATTAGAGAAGTCGGTTTTTAAGGAGCGTGAGTAAATGGCGCTAAAATGGGTAAGCAAACCTAAGAAGAAAAAGAAAATCGAATACAGTAAACGCATAGTGGCTATAGTGCTTAGTTTTTGCATTGTAGTCACTTTGTTCAGTATGGGAGCTATGATTTATATAAGAGACTTATCAGCCTTGTCTACGCTGATTATGAGTGTATTTGGTGAGACAGGAGCTGTTATAGCATTTTATCTAAAGAAAGCAGAAAAAGAAAATATAGCTAAGGGGGCGAAGAAAAATGAAAGTGAATTGGAAACAGAAGTTAACATCTAGGAAGTTTTGGGCGGCAGTAGTAGGGTTTGTTACTCCTATCCTAATTGTATTTAACGTGCCTAATTTAACTATAGAACAGGTCACAGCTATTATTACAAGCGGTGGTGCATTAATAGCCTACATTATAGGTGAAGGGCTTGTAGATGCGAATAGAGGTGGTACAGATGAGTAATGTAACTAGTGCATGTAGAGATATTAATAGCTTGCAACCTCTAGCAAAAAAAGCTTGTACATTATTTCTAACTGCCTGTGCTGAAAGAGGTATAGATATATTCCTTACGGAGTGTTATCGTAGCCAAGAACGACAGGATTATCTATATGAGCAAGGTAGAACAAGACCAGGTAAAATGGTAACTTGGACAAGAAATAGCAATCATAAGGGTGGTATGGCTTGGGATATAGCTTGCAAGGCTCCTAACGATCTATACGATAAGAAGATAATTGCCAAGGCTGGTGCAGTAGCCAAGGAATTAGGTATAGAATGGGGAGGTACATGGACCACACCTGATACACCACATTTTCAAATTTCTAAGGATTGGAAAGAACCGATTAAACAGGATCATGATTTAATTAATGCAGTAGCTAAAATTATTAGCAAGGGGATTTCTATTAATGCTACTAACTGGAATGATTTAGCTCGAATTAATTTAAAGAACGTAGATGCTCTACTATTAAAGCTAGGTGGATTAGATAAGTTAGTGGCTACAGGAATTATAGCTAATCACTATATGTGGCGCACAGGCTCATATAATGCCAATCATGTACGCTCACTTTTAATTAAATATGCTTCAAAACTATAGGGTGCCATTAGGTGCCCTTCTTTTTTTTATGCCTAAAAACGTAGATTTGTTTTAAAAGTATAGGTAAGCAATTGCGGATTTATATAAATAAAGCTTGATTTATTATCTGAATTATATATTATTATATAAACAACATATAATTGGAGGTGCTTTTCATGGTAGAACTTATTGAAGAACATGTTATTAGTGAGGAATATCTCAATATAATCATAAAGGTTAAAGCAATGGAGGTTGGCTTTATAGATGGTAAGAAAGTTGGAGATACGTTTGAATTAGATGAGATAAAAATAAAAGATGGGTATAAAGGAGAGGGTTTTGGTAAGCAATCTCTTGAAAAGTTAAGAGTGTTACTACAAGGTAAGTATGGAATACGTAGAATTACAGGTGAAGCTAGGCATCCAGAAACTAGCTACGATGAATTAGTAGTATTTTATACCAAATGTGGTTATACTGTTAAAAATAGAATGATTGAGATAGTATGGTAGATCTTAAAGGATTACTATAAAAGAATAGTTTAATTAGGCAGGATATAAAAGTCCTGCCTTTTATTATGAATAGTATTGTGATATTAAGGTAATAATAAATTCGTACCTCACAAATGAAAAATGAAAGAAGGTGATGGTATGGAGACAGTATTAATAGTTAGTATTGTAGCAGTTGTAGTTGTAATTATTATACTAGTGATATACCTAGCAAGAAGATAGAAAGAAATAAGTAAGAAATAAGCATACATAAAAGTATGCATAAAGTTGGTAAGGTCTAACCTTATCAGCCTTATGTAAAAGAATTATTAAAAATAATATAAAACTAGTAATATAAATATAACAAATACAACTATAATTTTTAGTTAAATTAAAAAGATAGTTTGCATAAAAGCCACTAGCAAAAGTTAGTGGCTTTTATAGTTGTAAATAAATTTTTACATATTAATATCAACTTAAAGTTACTAAATGTGATACTTAGCATGATAAAATCATACGAGCTTAGTATTTTGCAAAAATATCCTCATAAGTGAATAGGAGTTAAGCATAAATATATATATGTGTTCTAAAGGATTATATAGGATTTTGAACTTTTATAAGGGGGTGTTGAAAATAGAAGAGAATGGTAATATTTATATCTTAATGAACTATGCACTTAGGGATATAAAAAATGTTGAATTACTAAAATCTACTTTTCCAAAACTTATTTTTAAACAAGTTGCATCATATATATATACTGTTCAAGTACCTAAAGAGAGTGAACAAGAATTTGTAAGATTACAACAAGTGATTAATTTTATATTAGAACCAGCGCCCTTTGGGCTTAATGTAACCAACGCATTGGAAGTATCTAATATTTCAATCTTTCATAACTATCCTTATGGTGAGTTAAGAGGAAGGGGGGTCTTGATAGGATTTGTAGATACGGGCATTGATTATACCAATACACTATTTCAAAATGCAGATGGTACTACACGTATTATATCTATTTGGGATCAAACAATTCAGGGCAATCCACCAGAAACCTATGGATATGGAAGTATATATAGCCAAAGGGACATAAATGCAGCATTACAAGCAGAAGACCCTTTTAGTATTGTACCATCAAGGGATGAAATAGGGCATGGGACTTTTCTTGCAGGTATAGCTGCAGGAAATGATCAAACAAACATAGATGGTTTTGCAGGTGGCGCTCCTGATTCAAGTATCGTTATGGTAAAATTAAGGCAAGTCAGTGCAAGAATTAGAGATTACCATATGATTAACAAAGAAGTACCAGCTTATCAAGATACGGATATTTTAACAGGAATTAATTATTTACTGGAGGTAGCATACGACTTAAATAGACCTATTGTCATTTGCATAGGTATGGGTTCAAATTATGGGCCACATAATGGGACGGAGATTTTAGAAATTTTTTTACAAGAGCTTTCTATAGCCCCTAATGTCATTACTGTCATTGCAGCAGGGAATGAAGCAAACAGTGGACATCATTACAGAGGAGAAGTTGCTCTAGGGATGAGCGAAGTAGTAGAAATTAATGTGGGTGAAAACGAAAGTGGATTTATTATGTTTATGATGACAGCTAGCGATAACCGATTACGTATTTCTATAAGAAGTCCACTAGGTCAGGTGATTGAAAGTATTCCCATTTTATCACAGCAGGATCAGACTTATAGCTTTAATTTAGAACGAACCATAGCAACAGTAACTTATCGCTATCCCAGCTTTCTATCAGGGGATGAGCAAATTGTTATTAGATTACAGAATCCAACCCCGGGTATTTGGTCATTAGTGATTTTAGGGGAAATTATAGTAGATGGCGTGTTTCATATTTGGTTACCTAGACGTGACTTTATTGAAAATACCACTAGATTTTTAAGACCTGATCCTAATACAACAGTTCAAATCCCAGGAACACAGAGGTTTTCTCTAATAGTAGGGGCTTATGATTATATAGATGATAGTGTATATATTGCATCAGGTAGGGGACCAACGCCCAATGGTGTTATTAAACCTAATATTATTGCACCGGGAGTCAATATACAAGGACCTAGTCCAGGTGGAGGATTTACAACTTATACTGGTACAAGTGCAGCCGCAGCTATAACAGCTTCGGCCTGCGCATTGCTTTTACAATGGGCAGTAGTAGATAAAAACTCACCTTATATGAATACTGTAATTGCTACAGGGATTTTAGTAAAGGGTGCCAGAAGGCAAAAAAATGTGATGTATCCTAATAATCTCGAAGGGTATGGAAGGTTAGATTTACAAAGTAGTATTGCTGATATATAGGAGGGATATCATGAAATACATTGTGCCCAAGGTAGATGCGATGTTGTGTAAAACACTATTTCTGAAGCAAAGACAGGAACTAATAGAGTTTGGATCTATAATAGAACTTACAGATGATAAACTTGTAGAGATAAAAGAAAGAGTCACTGACATAGAGCCGGATTATGAGTTACTGTTAAAAAAGGTACCCTTTACGACAGTAAAAGGCCTAATACATTTACCAATTATAGTAGCAACGATAGGTAATAGAGTAGATTCAGCAGAGGTAAGTTATGAATATGATTTTTCTTCTCAAAAATGGGAAGAAAAAAATATAAAGGAACAACATACCCCATGGATTTGCTGTTATAGTAGTACCGAAAGAATTTACTCTAGTGAGTACTTAATGGGAATAGAGAAGCTTCATCAAATCGCCAAACAACTTAAGCGTACACTAGTGATTGTTAGTCATATAGAAAGTCAGTTGCCATATTTTAAATCTCATTCATTGATGCAGGAAATTTTCAATCTATATCTAGAAACATATAAGAGTATTTGTATAAATAGCGTAGCTAGGGAAGAAATATATCAATATGAATGTCCACTAAGTGAAAGAAATAAGTTTAATGAAAAGAGAATGATTTATACACATAAGTTAGAGGCTGAGGTTAAGTTACTCATAAAAAAGTGTTTTAGGAAACAAGGCAATGAGTTACTAGAAAATAAAAGTCAAATGTCACTTTATCAAGACAACTTTTATGACCGAATACCACTCAGTCAGAGAATATATGTGCCGCTTAATTTATTAGATGATAAAGATTATAGTTATTACCAAGAACTTGGATTAAAAACAGTTTGTGTGGGTAAAAATTATACATTTATCTATGATGAAAGGCAAAAGATAGATAGCTTTAGACAAGAAATAGCACATCATGTTCCGCCTAATTATATGTCACCTATTTTAACACCTGCGCTGATTCAAAAAGAAGAGGTAAAGCCTCTTAAAGCATATAACCAAGTATCACAAGAATTAAAATATCTAGGAGAAAGTGTTTACATTGGCATTATTGGGACAAAAGGGGTCGATTATAGAAAAAGTTATTTAAGAAATGAATCAGGGACAACACGTATTGCATGTATGTGGGAACAGAAGGAAGGTAACGAGGGCATTTATTATACTTCGAATCAAATTAATGCAGCACTAGCGTTATCTAATCCAGGAGAAAGTGTACCCTTGCCAGCTAGTGAAGAGGATGAAACCTTAATATTACAGATTGCTGGAGGAAAAGATGAACAGTATAGGGGGATTGCTACTCATGCTGAGTTTATAGTAGCTAAAATCAATAAAGCACCTGAAGCTATTAATAGGATTTATGGTGGAGTAGAAGAACAGGAAGGGGTGTTAATGCCAGAAGTTCTAGTGGCAGTACATAAACTCATGGAGCTTGCACAACTTAATAATAAGCCTATTGTAATCTATATTCCATATAGTACCAATATCTCTGCGCATGATGGGAGCAGCATAATAGAACAAATGCTCTCTCAGTTAGCAAGAAAACAAAACTATACCTTTATTATGCCTACAGGGGAGGAAGGTGATAAAAATCATCATAGTATTTTAGTAAGTGATTATGATGTATTAAATAAGGTTTCCTTACAAGTTAAAGAGCAGACACCTTACTTAGTGGGTATTATTTATATAAAATGTATTCAAAATACTGAATTTATGCTTTATCCTCCAAAGGATAATGAGCATGCCATTAAACTAGAAAGAAAAGCCATTACGAATAGAGAAAAGGCCACAATTTATTCAACAGGGCTTTTGGATGATTATAATAATGGCAGTCAATATATATTATTTAGTATAGAGAACATGACACCAGGAACGTGGACAATTGAGATAGAACAACAAGTTGCAACACGAGGAATGATTGATTTATGGCTTTCACAACAACAACTAAATCCTAATGTAACGTTAAGCCCTGCTACGCCATTTACGACATTGGGTTCTAATGCAACTACTGATGGAATTATTAGTGTATCAGGATTCGATGGACAAAACTTTGTAATCTTAAGAAGTGCAGGTAGAGGATTTAATTGGAATGGGATAACTAATCCTATATGTGTAAGTCGAGGGATATCTGTCTTAATATCGGATGATAGATGGAATAATGCAGAAGGAACAGCTATAGCAGCAAGTACACTACTTGGATCTATAGCTTGCCTATATGATAAATGGCAAGTTGAAATGGGGGAGCCAGGAGCTAATTCACTGATTATGAGGAATTTGATACTTAGTAATGTATATCAATTTGAAGACGTTACCTATCCAGATAGAAGTCAAGGTTATGGAGTATACCAATTAGAGAGACTCCCACAAGTATTAGCAACTCCCATAGATTAGGAGGTAAGCAATGATTACAAATAAGATTAATGCCACATTACAATTGGCACTACGCTATGAAAGGTTGCTAACTAAAGATGTTAGAAGTTTATTTATGACAACAGAGAATGAAAGTATTTGGGAAGTCATCATGCAGTATGTAGGTAATATTAATCAAATACAGGAGAAATATGCATTTTCAGCATATAACCTACAAGGTGGATTTGCTCAGATTTTTATTAATAAGATGGAAATCCCTAATTTATCTAATCATCCACAAGTGGTATTCCTATCATTACCTACCATGTGTGAATACATTGATATCGGGTTAGGATCAGTATGTGCATCCAATGTAAGTAATCCAGGTGGAAATTTTACTGTGACAGGAGAAGGTGTTTTATTAGCAGTAATAGATTCTGGTATTGACTATAGTCATCCAGACTTTAGAAATATAGATGGTAGTACGCGTATTAAGTATTTATGGGATCAGACACTTTTGGGTACATCACCAGTAGGCTTTTCTAGTGGAGTAGAGTTTACAAGTGAGCAAATTAATGCGGCTTTAAGTCGGAACACGAAAGAAGAACAGCTTGCCATTGTTCCTAGCCAAGATATGATAGGACATGGTACAGCGATAACGGGTATTGCAGCAGGAAATGGGAGAGGTAGTACCGGTCGCATTAACAAGGGAATGGCACCAGAATGTGAATTGTTAATCGTTAAATTAGGAACAGTAACAAAGGAGCATCCACGAGATATAGAAGTCATGCAGGGACTTTACTATGTAGTTAGAAAAGCAAAAGAATTAGAAAAACCTGTCGTAATTTTACTAGGTATAGGAAATAATTTAACAGCACATGATGGAAGTGCACCTATAGAACTATATATTAATCAAGTATATAATATGTGGATGACTAATATTGTAGTAGGTGTGGGCAATCAAGGAAATAGAGGAAGTCATACATCAGGCAAGGTTGATATAGGAACATTTGAAGAGCAACAATTACTAATTGAAGGAAATATTGCAAATTATGCTTGCTGTATCTGGAGCAGGTTTACTGATGATATAAAGTTAACTATTCAAGCACCTAATGGTGAAAAAACGGAGGAACTGAATTTGTTAAATGCTAGTCGTGCTTATTTGTTTGATGAAACAGCTGTAATGATTAACTTTTCGGCTCCGCTCACTAATATAGATAAACAGTTAATTTATATTTTATTCCAAGGTCAAGGTGGTAGGAATATTAATAATGGAATTTGGAACTTAACTATATCAGGTGGGAATATTGTATTAGAGGGAAATTACCATATATGGGGAAGTATTGTAACAGAAACAGAAAATCAAACTCAATTTTTAAATGCAGATCTCAATCAAACTATAACAACACCAGCAACAGCAAATAAGATTACAAGTGTTGGAGCGTACAATAATTTTACAGTACAACCGGTTTCTTTTTCAGGAAGAGGACCTAGTGCAGATGGACGAGTGAAACCTGGGATTACTGCACCAGGAGTGAATATTACAGTACCAGCCTCAGAAAGTGAAAATCTATATACAACATTATCAGGTACTAGCGCAGCTTCAGCTTTTGTAGCAGGTGCTTATGTTTTAATGATGTCGTACGGTATTTATCAACTAGGAAATATTAATTTGTATGGAGATATCATTAGAATTTTTATGTTACGTACTGCAAGACGACCAAGTAGTCAGTCACCTTATCCTAACATTACTTGGGGGAATGGAATACTTTGTGTTGAGGCAGCGCTTACAAGTATGAAAGAAGTAGTTGAACAGCGAAGGTAGATAATGAATGAGAATAGGTTATATAGAAAATAAAATCAAAATTTAATAAAGTAGGTAGCTGGTAGGTAGTTGTTAAATATAATAAAGATATATAAGGTATTGCAAGAAGTGAAGGTGGATTATACAAACTGGTTGCTAGATGATAATACAATGATTACATTGAAATAATGTATATTTAATTCTAATATAAAAATAGCGTGTAACTTTTGAATTAGTAAGGTTACACGCTATTTTTATACTCTATATAATGTATATTTATCTATTTTTCTTATAAACTACTATAGAAAATAAAATATATATAATAAAGATGGGAAAATGAGATTAAATATACATAAGGTACATGGATAATAGTTTAGATAAAAATACAATAATTTGAGTATATAAAAATCCCCTAGCAACATGAAATTGATGTTGTTAGGGGATTTTAGATATATATAATAGTTCACAAGTAGTATACAAATCACAAATTTTAAATTTTAAGCCTTTGACTATCAATAGAATAAAAAAGTCCTAGGTTTCAGGGGGAGAAACCTAGGCTGAGGGGGGATTTAGCGATGTACCTCACACTTGGTACGATAGTATTATTGCCCGTGAATTTTATTTATATACATATTTTGAAAATAAAATATCATAATAAAAAAATAGTTAAAATTGGATTTAAAAATAAAATATGTAATTAATATATAGTCAACCTATAATATGGAACGAATGAAATGTCGATATAAAAGTTAGAAAATTTAAAAGATTCGAGGGTATTTGGGATGAAAAAAGAAAATAGATGGGGAATAAGTTGGATTATATATATTATAGGAATAATGATACTAGTGGCCTTGTCTAGCTATGCCATGTTAATCTGTGAAAATAATATAGGGGGTTGGATAGGGCTAGGTCTCATTATTATAGGCTCAATTATTATACGTAGCAAAGTAGCATGGAAAGGGATAAAGGGTTTTTTATTTTGGGTGTTAATCATTGTTCTTATAATTGTCGATTTCCAGTTAACAAAACAAGTAAGTTTATCAGGGGCACTTTTGAGAGAATTGGTAGCAGCAAAAAGTGCTGCTAATGCAAACTATATGAATGAAGCCGATTGGAGCGCACCAAGTGGTTATGTTGTAGAAAAAACGAATCTAGGAAGTTTGCCTATAGAAAAGCTTTCTAAAGAAGAGAGTAATAGTCAAAGAGTGATCTTGCAACTACACGGTGGTGCTTATGTTATGCCTTTAATTAATTCTTATCGAGATATAGCTATTAAATACTCACAAGCTAATGAAGATTGTGATGTAGTTACTATTGATTATAGAGTAGCACCTAAGGATATTTATCCAGCAGCACTCGAGGATGCAGTTGCAGCATATAAATGGTTAATGGAGCAAGGCTATAGTAATGAAAATATTATAATTACAGGTGATTCAGCAGGAGGTGGATTAGCATTAGCAACTACTCTTTATTTAAGAGACAATGAAGTACCTTTGCCTAAAGCAGTGATTGTGATGTCACCTTGGGCTAATCTAGAGAATACCTCACCTTCACGAACTGACAATTATGATAAAGATCCGTGTCTTGGACAAGGTTTACAAGGGATAGCCCTTCAAATTAGTAATCCTGATTATGTAGGGGAGCATGATATAAAGGATCCGTATATATCTCCTGTTTATGGTGATTATAAAGATTTTCCACCTTTACTTGTACAAGTAGGGACGCATGAAATACTTTATGATGATGCTATAGATGTAGCAAAAAAAGCAGAAGCAGCTGGAGTTAAGGTGCAAGAAACCACTTATAATGGAATGTTTCATGTTTTTCAAATGGCATGGCAAATAGTACCTGAAGGAAAGAAGGCATGGAATGAAGTACAAACATTTATAAAAGATGTTTATGCAGGACAATAAAATAGAAAAGAGTAAGAAAGATACTATAAATTGGATGAAAGGAAGAACATGAGATGGAGCAAATTAATGATAAAGTTAAGAAGGTAACATTATTATATAATGCAACGATGGATTATGCAGAAAGTAGAAAAAGTGTTAATAAAATAGTACTAGTTAATTTAGCCATATTAGAAGGATTAATTGCTTTTGGTGTGTTAGGAATCATAAAGGATATTAATCCTATATATACGACGTTAGTATGGGAATCAATTTTCTTAAGCATGAGTCTATCTATCTTCAAGTATAAGCAAAATCCGGAGAATCAATCTTTAAGGTGGATTAATTTCAGTAGTTTCTTTATTATGTATACGATCACCATGTTTACTTGTAACATGAAAATGCTTTATACATATATCATCCCTTTAATCGTTATTTATTATCTATACTATGATTATAAGCTGATTAAGATCATAGGAATCAGTACTATTTTATGTAATTTGATTTATGTGATAATTTCGGGAGTACTTCATCCTATTGTAGACCAAGCAAGTTTTAGAGATTTATTTATGCAGGTCATATCCATTAGTGCTGTTTGTATTACAGTTATGTTAGGTACCAAAATTGCTATACTTCTTAATGATAGTCAGACGTATCATATTCAAGAAGGTGCCGACAAACAGCAAGAATTATTAAAAGAAGTGTTAAAAACAGCGAGAGTATTAGATACAAATGCAAAGGATGTTTATGATATTGTTTCAGAACTAGAGTTATCTAGTGATATTATAAATAATGCAGTAAGTGATATTTCTAAAGGGGTTGTTAATACCGTAGGCAATATTCAAAGTCAAACAGAACTTACAAGTAAGATAGGGGATATGATTGAAGAAACCAAAACAGCCTCAGAATGTATGAGACAGATTTCAGAGGATACCATCGAGTCTATGAATAAAGGGGTAAACATAGTTGACGAGTTAGGGAGTCAAACAGACCTTTTAAATGAAAATAGTGATAATGTATATAAGTCAATGATTAATTTAAACGAAAAGGTAATAGAGATTCAACGTCTTACCAAAAATATAACGTCTATATCTGAACAAACTAATATTCTTTCTCTTAATGCAACTATTGAAAGTGCTCGTGTTGGAGAAGCTGGTAAAGGTTTTGCTGTAGTGGCTAATGAAGTAAGAAATCTAGCAACACAAAGTGGTGAATTAACAAGAAATATTACTCAGATTGTAAATGAGTTACAAGAGATGGCAAATGAGTCTGTGAAAATGATGATGAACTTTAGACAAACTAATGAAAAGCAGAATGAAAGTATTAAAGATACCGAAAAGATATTTAAAGAAACAATTGGAAATATGAGTCAGGTTAATGATAATATCAAGCTTGTATCTAATAAAGTAGAAGAGGTTTTTGAGTCTAACCAACAAATTGTTAATAGCATACATGAAATCTCGGCGGTTAGTGAAGAAACGATGGCAGGTGTAGAAGAAACAAATTTAACAACTGAGAAAAATAAAGCACGTACCAAGCAAACCAAAGCTATTGCTGAAGTATTATTAAGTACTTCTAATGAAATGAAAAAGTATCTATAAATGCAAAGCTCTAGTTTACTAATTCATTGTTAAAAAGTTTAGAAAGATCATAAGTGATGAATGCCTAGTAAAATCATAAATGACTATTGTAATCTTTGGTATTCTATTTTATAATAGATGCAAATCTTATAAAATAATAGCGATGATAAAAGAAAAGCTTAAGATGTATTTTTCAGAGAACTAGTGGTTGGTGAGAACTAGTAAATAGACTTTGGCGGTCCGCTTTTGGAGCTACTGGTGATGAATCAGAGGGAGCAGCCCTTTATAGCAGCGTTGGAGGTTAATAACTTCGGTTATTAATAAATGAAGGTGGCACCACGGGAGAGTCTCGTCCTTTTTATTCACAAAACGTTGAATAGAAGGACGTTTTTTATTGGGAAAAATTTCTATTTAGCGTATGGTTCTATAGTAGTCGGAGCCAGTTTTGTGAAGCGTAAGACTATATATTATACTTTCATGAGGTGAAGAAAATGTTAGATATCAAATTATTACGTGAAGACTTAGAAGGCGTTAAAGCAGCACTTGCTAAAAGAAGTGGTAACTACAATTTAGATGAATTTACAGAGTTAGATGTAAAAAGAAGAACCCTTCTTCAAGAAGTAGAAGCTCACAAAAGTAGACAAAATGCAGTATCTAAACAAATTCCAGCTATGAAAAAAGCAGGGGAGGATACAACTGCAATCTTTGCAGAAATGAAACAGCTTTCTGATGAAGTAAAAGTATTAGACGCAGAAGTAAAGGAAATTGATGAGAAAATCTCAAATATTGTTATGAGACTTCCAAACCTTCCTAATCCACTTGTGCCAGTTGGTAAAGATGATACAGAGAACTTTGAAATGCGTAAAATAGGAGAGCCAATAAACTTTGACTTTGAAATCAAAGCACACTGGGATCTTGGTGAAAACTTAGATATTCTTGACTTTGAAAAAGCAGCTAAAGTAACAGGTTCTCGTTTTGTATTTTATAAAGGGCTTGGTGCTAGACTTGAACGTGCGATTATGAACTTTATGCTTGATATGCATGTAGATAAGCATGGTTATACAGAAGTATTTCCACCACTTATGGTTAATCGTGCAAGTATGACAGGTACAGGTCAGCTTCCTAAGTTTGAAGAAGACGCTTTTAAAGTAGTAGATACAGATTACTTCCTTATTCCAACAGCTGAAGTACCAGTAACCAATATGTATAGAGATCAAATTTTAGATGGTAAAGACTTAGTGATTAAACACTGTGCGTACACACCTTGCTTTAGAGCAGAAGCTGGTTCAGCAGGTCGTGATACAAGAGGAATCATTCGTCAACACCAATTCAATAAAGTAGAAATGGTTAAATTCACAAAGCCAGAAGATTCTTATGATGAACTTGAAAAACTAACAAATGATGCTGAAGATATCTTAAAAACACTTGGTCTTCCATATAGAGTAGTTAGACTTTGTACAGGAGATTTAGGTTTTAGTTCAGCTATGACGTATGATATTGAAGTTTGGATGCCAAGCTATGGTCGTTATGTAGAGATTTCAAGCTGTTCTGACTTTGAAGATTTCCAAGCAAGAAGAGCTAATATCAAATTCAAAGATAACAAAGAAGATAAAGCAAGATTTGTTCATACTTTAAATGGTAGTGGTCTTGCAGTTGGACGTACTACAGCAGCAATCTTAGAGAACTTCCAACAAGCAGATGGTTCTGTTATTATTCCGGAAGCACTTCGTCCATATATGGGTGGGATAGAAAAGATTGAAGCCCCTCAAAAATAAAGTTAGGTAGTTAATGAAGGTTATAGTTCGAAAAATATTATAAAATTTTACAAAAAGAAGTGTCATACAACTTGTGGATGTGAGTTGTATGACACTTCTTTTTGTGCCGCTAGGCATTGATCTATAAATTTCTTGCTAACAAGCCAATGATTAGGTTATGACACTTCAGCGTAGCGCCACTACTGTCACATAACCGCAGGATAGGTTTTAAATGTGCACAGTAGTGGCAGCGTAGCGAATTGCGCAGAGCCTAGTGAAGTATGTAAGCTATATGACGCACCACGGCGAAACACCGTAGCATAAAGGCCAAGAAATTTATAGTACACAATTTGGATAGTAAAACTATAACATGAAAAGTGATGGAATTCAATAATAATTGTAAAAAGTGTATAATTATTTAACGTGTAATGTAAGAAAAATGATATAGTGTTAGAAATGAGCTATTACACTTAAACCAGCTTCAATAATAGTTTTGTAGCGTTCAGGATTGACACTTTTAAGCCAAGAGGTTTTACCTTGAATTTCTTGTGATAACGAAGTAGGAATAGGCTGACCTGTTTGGTTAAGGAGTTTGGCGTGATGAATGGCAGCACGAAGATTTTTGACCCACTTTTTAGGAACGCCTATTTCTTCATTATTAATAACGATGCCTGTTAAACATTGCCTGTTATGAGGACGAAGTATTTTCGTTTTTGAAGCTTTAATATGAAACCCTTCATCTTCTACAATGAGACTTACTAATCCTAGAAACTGCCCTAACTTAAGATTTTCCTCAGCTTCGTTATAGCTAAAGCTCATATCATCAGCATATCTAGAATAGGTCAGCTGATAGGTAGCTGATAGGCCCTTTAAACGATGGTCTAGATTTTTACAAATAATATTGGTAATCATAGGGCTTGCAGGAGAGCCTTGAGGAAGTATGCGAGGTGAAGTTTTTACATATTTAGTAGTTCCACTTACTTCAATAGTCATGCGCTCACAATAGGTGCAAAGCATAGCTAGTAAAGAAGCGATATAACCTGAGTAGCCAAAGCTTTTATACATACCTCTTACTCGCTCAAAGGTAAGGGTAGGAAAGAAGTTTTCTAGGTCCATGGTAATCAATAATGTAGGCGCTTTTATGTGGGCCTCGGCACTAGAAACAACAGAGCGATTTTTAATAAACCCATGAGCTTCTTCAGCAATAGGTAATTTTTCTAGTATTTCTACTAGAATTTTTCTTTGAACCTGTTTTAAAAGGGGCTTAGGGGCAGCTATTTGGCGAAATCCGCCTTTTTTCTTAGGTATTTCATAGCGATAGTAATGGTCAGAGGTGACCACATCACGATGATAAGTAAGGAATCTTAGCTCTGTATAGGTAAGTCCCAGAAAACTAGCTAGCTGATGATCTGTTTCGATAAGGGGGAGACCTAAACTTTCTAATTTGCTAGTATGGGTCAATTTGTCTTGCAGACCACTAGAGTAACCTTTACCGATAAAAACAATGTTTTCAGTTTTTGCTTTTTGCCAAGCGGCTGATTTTTCAGCTTGGGCTACTTCGCGTTCTTTTTTACGCTCAGCTCGTCTAGCTACTGACTCTGCCATAATAGTTTTGGCAATGTCTTGGCGGATTTTTTCATAATCCCAGGTGGCAGTATATTTCTTTTTTAATTCCTGAAGCTTAAGATTAATGGCCTCTTTTTCTCCATAAAGATTGGCCAGGTCATTACTAAGCTTGTCGTATTCTTTTAATAGTGCTTTTCGCTTTTCATAATCTTCTTTAGTTTCAGCTTTTTGCTTTTCATATGGTGTAGGTAAATTTTTAGGCCAAAAGCCGTATTCCTGCATTTTTAATAAAGTAAATTCCTTTTTACCTTTTTGACTTACTTCACTTCGATAACTTTGTCTTTGATTTTGTGAATGTGTTTGAACTATCATAATAACGTCTCCATAATATCATTTATTTTATAAACCTTATGATATTCTAAATCTAGCTTTAAAAATTTTGAGGACATCATATATAAAGCAAGAATATGAGCACAAGGCGCAGAGATATTTCTAGGACCTTTTTGGAAAGCTCTACAGTTGCAGTTTACCATGCAAATCTCACCATCATTATTAATAGAAAGAGTTGTATCCGTTAAATCAAATTCTCTTTCATAGTCAGGGGTATTTCTAAAATTCCAGCGGTGATATTTTTCATTAGGCATTTGAAGATGATGGGTAAAAGTAAAGATTTGTTCTGGATTAAGCTGAGCCGTAAAATAATCCATTCCTTCATTTAAATGATTTTGTACCTTTGTTTCAATAGGTGTTGTCTCATATAAGGCTAGAGGAATAGGTGTATTACAAAGCTGTCTAAAACGAATAAGACCATGGACTAAGTCAAAGTAGCCCTCACCACGTTTTAAGAGGCTACCAATGCCAGCTTTGCAAAGCGATTTAGAGTCTTCCGGAATCAAGTGATAGATTTGATCAAAGCTTAAGGCACGCTTTTCTTTTAAAAGCTTGTAGATTTTTGGATAATTACCTTCACCAATAAAACCTGCCATAACATTAAAGGCTGTCCCTTTGACCCAATCATTACTAGACCAAGAGGATAAACCGATTGTAAGTTTCATAGTACCTAAGTCAGCTGTAATAAACTGAGGCATACCAAAGCCCAGAAGTTTCACTTTAAAGCTTTTGGCTAAAGGAATTAATTTTTCGGCCACCAGAAAACGGCGTCTGCCCCAAATCTTTTCCTCGCGTTTTTTGCTTCCAGTATAATAGGTTTGTAAAGTAAGAACTGTTTTAAAAGGTTCAAAGACAATTTCAATAGGCTTATTAGGTGTTAGCACCCATTTCATATAACGAGGACTTTTATGAGCTTTATGTCTTTTCAAAAAGCTACAAATGTCATAAAAATCAATAGGTGATAAGTCTAGTTCTAAACCATCTAAGCTAGCAGCTGCAGAGACCTGATTAAAGCCTTTAATCCAAGTTTCAGGTAAGTCAATTTTCTTTTCTAAATGTTCAGGTAGGACACCGCTAGCTACAGTAAAGCCACCAGGATTAACAGAAAGAACTACATCATTATAGGTTCGAAAGCGTTCCATTTCCTGAGCAAGTTTGTAAGAAAAGTCAATATTGGTAGTGCCCAGCTTAGGAGGTGCTAAGAGTTCAAATTCCTCTTTGTCTATGGATAAGATACCATAAATAGATTCATCTAAAGAAAAAGCCTCGAAAGATACTTGATCTTCATGAACTGTAATAACAGGATCTAAAACAAACCAGAGGTCTAAATCCTTGTTTTTGATATATTGCCAAAAGCTACGTTCTAGCTTATAGTAGTCTTTCCAAGTATCAGAAGCATCAATTTCTTTCTTTAAAGCAGCTTTTACCTCTAGTAATTTAGCAATTTCATCATCTTTTGAACCAAGTGCTTCTATGGTTTCATCAATATCTTGAGAAAGAGAAGCTCTTAACTGAGGGGCATATTGGTCATGTAATACAACACGGCGTTCAATTTCTCTATCTAGCCAGTCAAAAAATTCTACACGCTCTTTTTTAGCGGGCCTTGCATCTGAAATAACAATTTGTCTAAGCATAAGCATAGCATCACGAAAAATGAGAGGGTGCTTTAAACGTCCTAAAAAGGAAACTTGCTCACTTCTTGAAAGATCAGGACTAAGGCCTAGAGTTGTTTGATTATTTTCTTGGGTGCAAAGAGAAGGACTTGCATAATCATAATTAACTTTCATAAGCTGAGAACTCCTTTCTGATTTGGGCGAGACTCATTAATGCACGCTCACTGTCTCGTTTAATATTTGAACCACCAATGGCTAAAAGTTCGGCTTCAACGACTTCCTTAAAACTAGGATTTTGTAAAACAAATGAAGGAAGCAGCTTGTAGATGATATCTTTACTTTTTGAAATCTTATTAGGTAGTAGCAAAAGGGTTTTTACATAATACATGAAGGTCTCAGCATTTTCTGTACTTAAGTCCTCTAGAATAGCATCTATTTTATGACTGATATAAGCTTTGACTTCACTACTAGGATGTTCTAAAAGCTGAAGGATAAAAGTCTTAGGAATAAAATCACCATACAGCTTATCTAAATTTAAAAGTCCATAGTTATAGACCTTAGGCAGAGGCGAATCAATGATAAGCTGATGTGCTAATACAGAAGCTTCTTGAGGCAAGGCTTCAAATACACTAGTAGCTAAATCATTAAGTACGACCACGTCAGACTCCAGCATAAGAAGTAAAAGCGTAGGTCTCTGCGGTAAGGTGCTTTGTAATTTTTCTAATAAAGTAAGTAAGGTTTTTATCATAGGGGGATTACCTTCTTCTAAAATGAGCTTGAATGCTGCATCAGAAGGTAAGGTTTGCTCCTTAATAGCGGTTAATAAAGCTAATAGATGCTTTTGACGCTGAGCTACAGGCAAGGCAGTTTCTAGATTTCCGTCACCTTTAAGAAGTACTTCTAAGGTATCTTCATTAAAGGAGAAAAGGAGGCATTCAAAATAATTTAAGAAGCTAGAAGAAAGCTTTGGTACCTGACTAAGTATATTTCTTATATGCATCATAACATAGCTGGCTTTTTCGAAAGATAAGCTTTCTAGCTTGTGAGCTGATAGCATAAGGAGTTCTTCAAGTTCGCTTGTAAGCTTTGGGGTTTCGTCTTTAAAAGTAATGAGTTTTTCGGTTAAAGCGACGATGAAATCTGCATACTGATTCATATCTAATGCCATTAGCTCACCTTGAAGGGTCTCTAACCAGCCATCAGCGTGTTCTAATAAAATACATTCTGTTAGCAAAAGAGGAGAGAAAGAGCCGTTAATTTGTGATATATATTGAAGTGCAAGCGCTTTGATTTTTTCGTTAGATGTATCCATTAAAGCTAGCAGCAACTTTGGTTCACAAGTGGTACAAGCATTAAGTCTTTCATTTAAATACTGCATAAATAATTCTGCCAAAGGTAAAAAAGCTGACTGGCTAAGAAGAATAAGCTGCTGATGAGAAAGAGTGGTTACTAGCTCAGTTGTAGTAGGAGATTCTTTTATGATGTAGTAACAGGCTTTCTGAATAGAAGGAATTTGTGCATGACTAGCAATGTAAAGGACATCTTCTAAGTGTTGATCCCATAGCTCCTTCATCATTTCATAACGTCCATTTAGTTTCATCAGCTGATCTTCACTAAACCAACTATATCTATTGCGCCAATTGGTAGGTGGCTTTTCAGTGAAGTCATGATAAAGGTAACGGCGAATAAAATAGTTAAACTGAAAATTACCAGGGAATCTACAAAGATAATCATCACAGGTATAGCTAGGCAGTAAGGATTTCATAGCAGCTATAAATAAGTCAGGTTGGTTTTTAGCATAATCATCTATGGTGCGCCTTACACTTCCAATAAGATAGTTATAAGCTTTTGTTTTACCTGAGCCTTTAAAGTAATATCTAAGTCTAGGTGAATCTAGGTAATAGGCTAATTTCCCAACTACATCAGCTAAGTCATAGGAAATGGCTTCTTGAAGTGTATTTTTAAAAGCTAAAATATTAAGATCATAGCCATCGGTATAAGGGCCTACTTTATAAAAGGCGGGATAAGTCCTTTTAATAGAGGTACGAAGCTCCCGGTCATATGTCCAGTAATCTTTCTTAAAAACACCTTGATTAGCAAATGTATGATATTGAGCACCAGAGAAATGTTTACCTTCAGCAACTGGTTTGCCTTGAATATTGATTAAATGCAAATCTGCATCAGGCAGCATCTTATAAATAGTTTGGAGGCGTGCTTGTTTTGACTTAGGATCTAATGTGTGAACATAAATATTAGCACAACGCAAAACACCTTGACTGTAGCTTATACTTTCAAAGTTAATAGGATTTTTAAGAAGTTCCTTGGTTTCTTCTATTAAGATAGGATTTTTACGTTTTGCAAGTTCTAGGCAAAGTCCTGAAATAAGCTCGGAGCTCCCAATTTTAAATAGCAATTGTAAAAGCTCAGCAGGTGGATTTTGATCAAGCAACGCATTTAAATATTTTTTTCTCATATACAAAAGCGGATGGGAAAGGATTTTGGACATCTCAGAATAATATTTAAAGGTATCACCTGAAAGTTTTAGAAAATCATTAGGGTGCTTAGCTAAGGTGAAATTAGAAAATACTAACCCTTGTTTTTCTAACTGCACCACATAGTATTCATAAGGTGGTGGATTAAAGTAAGTGAAAGTTGTAGGAGCCTCTAGTGGCTTAAAACTTTCTACAAGGCTATTAGCATCTGTATGGTAACGCCAGTCATAAGATACACCTTTTTTATAATACATTTTTTTCTGCTCATCCTCAGTAAGTATTTTTAAAGCCTCAAAGCTAGGTAAGTGACCTTCATGGCCTTTAAAAATAGCATAGTGAGTATAAGTCACTTGTTCATCTAGAAAAGAGGATTGAGTCGGGATAATAGCCTTAGGTGGATCAGGGTTCTGAGTGGCAGAGGAGCTAAATAAAGATTTGAATAAAGAACCGAGGAATCCTGTTTTGTCGGAGGAGATGGTAGAAGTAGCCGCAGGTGAGCTAGTAGTTTCATACTGATGTTCCCCATAGAGCACTAAGAAGCTAGGATTATGATTATTATCCCAACCCCATAGAATCAGGTTTCTAATGGGAAGATAAGGTTTATTCCATTGTTTACGATTTGGATTTGACATAATAATAACCTACCTTGTATGAGTAATTTGTAAAAGATTATTTAGAATATTTTAACATATGTATAGAGGATATACAATTTTTAAAACTAGAATAATAGTGGTACTAACATTGAAAAGATAAAACCAATCATGGTAAAATGAAAGTAATATGAGATAGGAAAAGAGAGGAAAACCTATGAAATGTAAAAATTGTGGGCAAGAGCTAGGGGAACGAGTAAAGGTTTGTCCTATATGCCAAGCAGAACAAGGAATAAATGAAGTAAGCAATAGGTCACAAGAACAAATGCAAGAGGACTTAATGAATGAGCAAGAAGGAATTAATAAAATATTCCAGCAAGATTATTTAAACAAAGTAAGCCTTCAAAATGAAATGAGTGGTCATGAAAAGGAAGTTTTAGAGGAAGAAGTTTATGAACATCAAAAGTCTAGATTAATCGCTGGGTTACTTCAACTTTTTTTAGGTGGATTTGGAGTGGGAAGATTTTATTTGGGTTACACAGGGGTAGCAGTAGGCCAGTTATGTACCCTACCTTTGTTTGGAATCGGATATATTTGGGGATTTATTGATGGTATTTTAATTTTATGTGGGCAACTAGATTTAGATGCAGATGGGGTGCCACTAAAAGGTTAGAGATTAAACAAATAGTAAATTGAGATATGAATCTTTACGAAATCTTAACACAAATTAGCACATAAAAGTGCTATGCTAATAGTTAATAGCAAAGGCGCTATAGATGAAAATCTATAGCGCCTTTTTTATTTTTTAAGCAGCTGAAAATAGACTAGAAAGTAACAAGCTTTGACTTACTAGAAGACCGCGAAGTAGTGACGGTGATGATTAATAAGAAAATAGATTCGATATAAGGGGGAAATGAGTATGTATTCATCAGTAAGTGTCATTTGGGTATTAGTAGCAGCAGCGTTAGTATTTTTTATGCAAGCAGGATTCGCTATGGTTGAAACAGGTTTTACTAGAGCCAAAAATGCAGGAAATATTATTATGAAGAACTTAATGGACTTTGCCATTGGTACACCTATTTATTGGCTATTTGGTTTTGGATTAATGTTTGCCGGAAGTAGTGCCCTTGTGGGGGGAATTGACCTATTTAGTATGGGGGATTATGCTTCGGTTCTACCAGAAGGTATCCCTAAGTATGTATTTTTTATTTTCCAAACCGTTTTTTGTGCCACAGCAGCAACGATTGTATCTGGTGCCATGGCAGAGAGAACGAAATTTATTTCATACTGTATTTACAGTGCAGTCATTAGTGCAGTTATTTATCCTATATCTGGTCATTGGATTTGGGGTGGAGGTTGGCTTTTACAATTAGGTTTCCATGATTTTGCTGGGTCTACAGCAGTTCATATGGTGGGAGGTGTTGCAGCACTTGTTGGTGCTAAGATATTAGGACCACGAATTGGTAAGTACGCTAAAGATGGTACAGCTAAGGCAATACCAGGGCATAGTATTACCCTTGGGGCATTAGGAGTTTTCATTCTTTGGTTCTGCTGGTTTGGATTTAATGGTGGGTCTACGGTGAGTGCAGAAGGTGATGAAGCACTTATGGCTATGGGATCTATTTTTACAACTACTAACTTAGCAGCAGCAGTAGCAACAGTAACAACTATGATTATTACTTGGATTCGTTATAAAAAACCGGATGTATCCATGACATTAAATGGTTCTTTAGCAGGACTTGTAGCTATTACAGCAGGATGTGATGTGGTAGATCCTATGGGGGCATTCTTTATTGGTATTATTGCAGGCTTTGTCGTAATTTTTGGTATTGAGTTTATTGATAAGGTATTAAAGATTGATGATCCTGTTGGTGCCATTGGGGTTCATGGCTGTTGTGGAGCAGTAGGAACTATTTTGACAGGGCTTTTCTCTACTTCAGAAGGACTTTTTTACGGACATGGCATTAAATTTTTAGGTATTCAAATATTAGGAGTTGTATCAGTCTTTTTCTGGGTAGCAATTACCATGACAATTGTGTTTTTGGTTTTAAAACACACAGTTGGTTTAAGAGTAACACCAGCAGAAGAAATAAGTGGTCTAGATTTACCAGAACATGGTCTAGTTAGTGCTTATGCAGATTTTTATACTATGAATGGGGGGGCTATGGGAGAAGTTGCTACAACAAAGGATAAAGCGAAAGTTAGTCCAGAGGTGGCTGTTCCTGTAGAGCGTGCATTAAAACCTACAGAAGTAGGTTCTGATGTAAAAATGACTCAAATTAGAATAATAACTAAAGAAAGTCAATTTGAAGCTTTAAAAGCAGCCATGAATACTATTGGTATAACAGGAATGACAGTTAATCATGTATTAGGATGTGGTATGCAAAAAGGTGCTACTGAATATTATCGTGGTGTACCTTTGGAACTTAACTTACTTCCTAAAATCCAAGTAGACATTGTAGTATGTAAAATTCCAGTAAGTACAGTGGTTGAAGAAGCTAAACGGGTACTATACACAGGACATATTGGAGATGGTAAGATTTTTGTTTATGATGTAGAAAATGTTATCAAGGTTCGTACAGGTGAAGAAGGATATGAGGCCCTCCAAGATGTACAATAAATAGACAATAAAGTAAAAAGCTGTAGGCACTAACAATGTCTACAGTTTTTTTATTCTATTTAGCTAGAGATGATTATACGATTAAGAGGACAGTGCCAATCACTTTTCTTTTATACGATAACATATTAATTTTTATATTAATGAATAGCACATGTCGTTATGAGGTAAGACTGAATAGTTATCATGGTTTCTAACTAGTTGCTATTAAGATACTGGCAAACCATAGGAATCATAGCGCTTAATAATATCATTAACCTTTGAAACAATACATAGGGCGTTTTCATAAGATAAAGGTTCGTTAGGACCAAAATAACCATTTTCATTAATACTCATAATACCTATATCTACACAAAATTGAATAGCTTTTGCATAGGAATCAGTGGTTTGGTCTAGATCAACAATAGTTTTTGAAGGTAAGATATTAGCTAAATCTAATTGGCTTAAAAATTGATAAAGGACTTTGGCGGCTTCACCCCTGGTAGTTTTAAGGTTTTCTTTGTAAATAGAAGAACCATTAAACTGAATTATATTTTCTAAAAGTGAATTGTAGCTTGTAGGGGTAGCACTCTTGAGTAAAGTCACAAATTCACGTTTTGTAATAGGAGAGAGGTAGTTATGAGTGGTATTAGTAATCCAACCTTCTTGTAATGCCTGAGTTACATAGGGCTTTGCCCAGTTAGAATACGTATGGTTAGTAAGATAGTCGAAGCCCTTTACATGAGTAGATAAAGTAAAGTTACTAGCACCATACTCAAAGAGTTTATTCATATCTTCAAACTGATTAGGCGCATCGGTTCTCATAACCACACCAATGAGTTCAATATTATCATAAACGGCCTTTGCCACTAAAGTACGCCCTGCAGGTGTATGATAGCCAGTCTTTGAAGCCACTACATGAGGATTATAATAAGGGCTATTTTTATCTAATAAAGCAGAGGTATGTGTAAGGGGAATAACCACATCACTATTAGCTACTTTAAAATTATAGCTGCTTGTTCCAGCAATTTTAGTTAAAATAGGGTCATCAAAAGCTGCCTTAGCAATTTGGGATAAATCATAAGGTGTCGTATAGTGATCAGGATCGTGATAGCCATGAGGGTTAATAAAATGGGAGAATAGAGCATTACTGTCAATAGCTAACCCATTCATTCGCTTAGCAAAAGCAGAGATATTCCCCTTATCTGCTAAAGCAAGGTCATAACAAACATAATTATCTGAAGCCATAAGTACAGCATATAAACCATCTAAAACAGTATATTGATCACCTACCTTTAAACCAATTTGACTACTATCAGCAGGAACCTCATCTGCAGCAGTTTGTGTTTTAGTAATAATCATATCTGTAGGTAAATCCTGAAGTACTGCAAGAGCAGTGAGAATTTTAGTGGTACTAGCAGGATAAAAGGTTTGATACATATTTTTAGAATAAATAATAGTATTGGTTTTAGGTTCTATAAGAATTGCACCATCGGCACTAATATCAGGTAGAGCTGATGCAAATAATGAATTCGAAAAAATAATAAAGCAAAGTAAAAAAGATAAATATTTTTTTTGCATTTAGGGCCCCTTTCAAAAAAATAACCATAAATCTTCTAACATTATATACTAATAGAATGTAAACATCAAACTTTATAAAAGAAAACTAAAAAATGATATTATTTTTAATAATTTTTTTTGTAAAAATGTATAAGAACCTCAAAATGGACCATACTTTAGAAGAATATAAAATGTAAAATTTGAGAGGAGATATATTTATTATGATGTATCAATCATTAGAGAATTTTTCACTAAGGAAAATTAACTATGTTAAAACTAGAACCACTATATTAAAAACAGCAGCTAACCTTTTGAAACAAAAGGAGTTTACTGAGATTACAGTTGATGAGATTTGTCAAAAGGCACAGATTTCAAGAGGTACATTCTTTAATTACTTTTCAACGAAAGAGCATATTTTTCACTACTTCATTAGAATTTTTACAGTTAAAATTGCACTTCGTATGAAGCAGTGGAAAGAGGATATGGCTTTTGAAGACAAGCTAAAAGAAGTTTACCAGTGGTTTTTAGAAGAAAAGCAATATACTAAGTTCACTAGCAGCTATATTAACTTCTTATTAACCGTAGGTGAAGAAGCTAATGAAATGAAACTTATTGATGCTGAGTTTGTTTATTTTTTTAATGGCATCAAGGAAGAAGAGTACCCTTATTATAATGAATTAACCTTAGGCAAGCTTTTTGAAGAAATGTGTGAAAAAGCTAAGGCTGGAGGTGAAATTACCTTACCTGGTACTAAGAAAGAGCTAAGTGCATTAGTGATAGGTGTTATTACAGGCACTTATTTAAGTGATCACGTTGCACCTGATAAAGAGCATTTATCTATCATGAATCGTATTTGGAAACTTTAAAAAAGCGCTGCAATGGCAGCGCTTTAATTATTTTAGTTCATTCTTTAGAAACAATTTAGTTTTTCATTAGAAAATAATACCTAATATAAGCGTAATGATATACGAGCTACTAAGTAGTAAGAAGTTCTTTATAGCGAAGACAAAAGTATCTCCTTTAGTTTGCAATTCTTTAAACAGGGCAATATTTTTACGAATTGGAACAAGTGTAATTAAAGTAAATAAGCAAAACCAAGGAAGGTAACCTAATACAGCACTAATGATAATCGCAACATAACTTAAATAATAAAGGGCTTCCCATAAAATAAGTCCAGCTTTTTTCCCTATATAAATAGGTAAAGTGTAACGCTTATTAATAAGGTCTTCTGCCATATCACAAAGATTATTAGCAAGCATAATATTTGCGATACAGTTAATAAAGGGAAGGCAAACTAAAAAGATGCCTATAAGTGCTTTAATATTTAGTACTAAAAGAAGTTGCCATTCATCAAAACTAAAGTTTACAATACCTTGATTAAAGACCTGAATATAAATAGCAATAAAGGGGAGAATTAATCCCATAGTAAATCCAGAAAAAATTTCGCCGAAGGGAGTTCTAGAAATCGGCAAAGGTCCGAAGGTATATAAAATCCCAATAGCAAAACAAAGGATACCAAGACCTAGTACGATGATATTTGTACGGAAAACTAAATAAAATCCTAAGCCTGTAGATACCATTAACATTACATAAATAAGAAAGCGTACTAGTTTGGGGCTAAGTCCATATGCCCCCATGGCATTATGTATCTCATAACCATACCCATCTTTCTGAAGCGCTTTAGTATAATCAATATAGTTATTAATAGCAGTAGTAGTCATATCAAAGATTAACATGCTCAAAAACATGATAATGGTATTAGTAAAATTAAACTCACCAAAGGCATAAAAGGCATAAAGCGTGCCAAATAAAAAAGGAATAACACTGGCTACCTTGGTAGGTAATTCAACTAATTTAAGAAAAGCTGAAATTGTCATAAAAACCTCCTAATGTTAGATGAATAGCAACTAATAGTATATAGGATGCATATTATTTTAACAAGATAGGGTATTAAGGGACTTATAATGAAAAGAATAATTAAAAGTTGACATAAAATACATGAGTGTTTTAAAATTGGTTATACCAATTTAAGTTTGGTCATACCAATTACAAAGGAGTTGTAGATGGAGGCAAAAGTAAGTCCAAGAGAAGTGGCAGTGAATTATATTCTAGAAAAGATTAAGCAAAAGGAGTTTAGCGAGGGAGACAAGCTTACTAATGAAAGAGCACTTGCTGAAGAATTAGGAATAAGTAGAGTCTCACTACGTGAAGCTATTTGTATATTAGGGACAATGGGAATACTAGAGACAAGACAGGGAGGAGGGACTTATGTTTGTGGCTATAAACCACATATGATAGGTAATATCATACAAACATATGGCCTTTTTGACCGCTCTCTTATTGAAGAGGTGTTTGAAGCAAGAAGCCTTATTGAAGCAGATGCAGCAAAATTAGCAGCACTTAATAGGACAGAGGAAGACCTGCTTCATTTAGAAAAATCACTGATTAATCACGAGATGACCCTTGCTTTATTTGAACAAAAGAAGGTGGATGAAAAAGAAATGATGAGGTGTGATGGGGAAGTACATTTGGGCATTGCAGCTGCTTCACATAATAATTTTATAGTACAGATGATTGAAACGCTACGTTATGTCACAGCAAAGCAAGATTATTTTAGTAAAGAAAATACAATTAATCATAATCACTTTAAAGAATCAGCCATTATGCATAGAAAAATATTTAATGCAATAGAAAACAAGGAAGTTGATAAAGCACATCAACTGATGCAAGAACACATTTCACAAGTACGTTCTGCAATTAAAAATAGTTAGCATAAGATTATAAGGAGAAAAAGAAATGAATCAAGATAAAAGAGCATTTAACTGGGCTATTTTAGGAACAGGTGTTGTGGCTAATGAAATGGCAGAGGCCTTAACGAATGCAGGAAAGAAAATTTATGCAGTAGGAAATCGTACACATTCAAAGGCAATTGAATTTGCAAATAAGTATCATATAAATAAGGTATATGATGACTTCCACGAGATGTTTACAGATCCTAAAGTAGATATTATTTATATTACGACTCCACATAATACACATATTGATTTCCTTATGGTAGCGTTGGCACATGGAAAGCATGTACTTTGTGAAAAATCTATTACTTTAAATAGTGAAGAGCTAGAACGTGCAAAGGCTTTGGCTGAGGAAAAGAGGGTTGTTTTAGCTGAGGCAATGACCATCTACCACATGCCACTTTATAAAAAGCTTAGAGCAATGGTTGCATCAGGTGTGCTTGGTGAAGTGAGAATGATTCAGCTTAACTTCGGAAGCTATAAAGAATATGATATGAATAATCGTTTCTTTAACATGTCTCTTGCTGGTGGTGCACTACTAGATATTGGAGTTTATGCCATTACCTTGGCAAGGTGTTTTATGATCTCTAAACCGAACAAGATAGCATCTCAGGTGAAATATGCACCAAGTGGAGCAGATGAACAATCAGGTATTTTGATGATGAATGATGAAGGTGAAATGGCAGTACTTGCCTTAACACTACATTCAAAGCAACCTAAACGTGCCATGATATCTTGTGATAAAGCTTATATTGAAATTATGGAATATCCAAGAGCAGCAGAAGCAACCATTACTTACACAGCTACAGGAGAAAAAGAAGTGATTCAATTGGGAGAAGGTTCTAAAGCATTACAATATGAAATGGAGGATATGGAAAGGGCTGTTGGCGGAGAACAAGATGAGATGATGTTACCTTATACGACAGATGTTATGGAGATTATGACAGCTATTAGAAAAGAGTGGGGGATGTATTATGAGGGCGAGAAAGAAAAATAATAATCTCAAAAATAGGCATATTGGGGGTGATAAGAAGCATTAAAAGAATAAATGAAAGCGTTTAAAGAAGCGGTTGTCGCAAAATATATAAATGCCCAGCAAAAATGAATAATAGTTTATTTATATCAAAAGGACCTATGAAACTAGTGTAAACCTCTAGATTCATAGGTCTTTTATTCATTAGATTTTATAAATATTAATTATACCATAACCCCTGCTTTAATATGAAATAAATGAGTTATTGGATGGAAAAGCCAGTAGATTCAATACAATGTTTTATTTCATTTTCAGAAGTAGCTTCATTATAGCCAACCTCAATAGAACCGCGTCCTAAGTCCACATTAATCATTTGAACGCCATCTAATTTACCTAATGCGTTTTTAAGACTAGTTTTTGAAGTGGAATTTTGTAAACCTGACACAGAACAATGTACTTTATTCATAATGTACTCCTTTCAAAGTAATAGATTAATATTCTAAAATAGTATGTCCCTCGTATCGTAAGTTTAGTATGAAAATGAATTGTAAATATAAAAATTAAAAACAAGGGCAGATAAAAATTGATACATGAACGATGAAACTATTACGCATACTAGAGTATCTAATAATAGGGGAAAGGAATACCTAATAGTGAGGTGAGAAAGATGGAGGATGAGCTACTGATACAAAGAGCAAAGAGAGGCTGTAATGAAAGCTTTGAAAAGCTTATTAAAGACAGGGGAGAAAAGATGTATAAACTTGCGTATAGCTATGTAAAAAATGAAACCATAGCGCTAGAGGTAGTTTCAGAAGCAACATTTAAAAGTTACATCCATATCCATAAAGTAAGAGAAATACAATACTTTGATACATGGCTTTGCAAAATTGTAATTAATGAAGCTTTAACAAGGATTAAGAAAGAGAAAAAACTTATTTCTCTAGAAAGCCAGCATGAACAGATAGAACCAACCACACATAAAGGTTTAGAGGAAAAAGTAGATTTATATGATGCCTTAGAATACTTAAAAGAAGAAGAAAAGGAAATAATTACTATGAAATATTTTGGAGACGTGACCTTTACCCATATTGGACAGGCTTTAAATAAGTCAGAAGGTACAGTTAAAACCATACATTATAGAGCACTGAAAAAAATAAAGAAAATTTTAGAGGGAGGCTAAAATAGATGGATTTAAAAGATTATGATTATATTTCTGTTCCGAAAGAATTAAATGCAGCTATTGAAAAGGGGATTAATAGAGGGATTACTTATAAAAAGGATAAACAAGGACATAAAAAATGGAGGCTAGTGGTGGCAACTATTATAATTGTAGGAGGACTAACTACTACTGTAGCCAATGTTCCTATTTTAGCTAAAGAGCTTGTTAAAATTCCTGTAGTAGGAGAACTTATTAAAATCTTAAATTTCACAGGCAGCATCGCAGAAGGTGGGGTTAGAAATGATGGTTTATATATTAATGTAGATAGTTATGAAGAGGAGAGCATTGATCTTTACTTTACCAGAAACAATAATCTTGAATCAGATGTACCAGTTTATGAATTTACGTATCATCAGTATCCCTACGAACTTGAAATGAAATTACAAGGAGTAAGAGGCTTTGACATTCAAGCGGTAAAAGCAAAGCTGGAACAGCTACCTTTAGTAAAAGATGTGTATAATATTATTACCTTAGATGATTCGAGTTATCATATTGTGGTTGCTTTTAAGGAAAATGTGGCTGTACAAATGGAGGAGTATAAGAATCCCGGAAGACTTCATATTACAATGACTAGAGAAGAAGTTAGAGAAAATACAACACCCCGATATTTTGTGCAAAGTGAAACTTATGCTAATAATGAAGCAATGGCCTTATCTAGTGAGAGTTTATCAGCAGATTACCCGCATCATATTCAAAAAACAGACCAAGGGAACTTTGTTTTAGAATTGGGACCTTATGAAACAAAGGAAGAAGCTTTAACTTGGTTAAAGGCATTAGAAGAAAATCAAGAAATCGCAGTTAAATGGCATATTGCCAAACGAAAAATAGGTCAAAGTCCAAAGTAAGTAGTTAGTACCAGAAGAATTAACAAATACAAAAAAATCAACCACCAGTTTAAATGATGGTTGATTTTTTAGGTTGCTGGCAAAGAAATTGCCAATAAGTTGTATTTTAGTATAAGTCGATACCACCTAAGATGATGGAACCAGATGAGCTAATACCTTTTAAAGTAATGGACTCAATACCCCTAAAATCTAGATTGCTAAAGTTTGAAAGTGGAATGATTTGTGTGCTTAATGGTGTATAATATTTAGCCTTCCAATAAGGGCTGAAATCATCCATGCCTTCAAATACGTTGACGATAGGCGTAGCAATATATCTTAAAGCGGAATCTTTAAGTGCATCAAGCTTATAGCTTGCCTTATGCCCATTCATATCTAATAATTCAATTTCAAAAGCAATAGGCGTACTATCATCATTAAGTAGGACAGTCGGGTTATTTGCCATATATAAAGAAAGATAGTTAAAACTGGTAAAATCCATATTTTTCATAGGAAAGGTAAGCTCTAGCGCATTGTCTTGCCAAGAAATACGATAAAGCGGCATATTTTCACTTAAAGCATAGGGATGATTAAAGGGTGCAATTGTATCTTCTGTTGGCACAATACTCATCTCTGCATACTCTACTAATAAGTTCGGCCTATTTTCCTTTAAAGCTGCAAGGTTTTTGTTAGGAGTAACAAGTTTTTTCTCTTCTGGTAAACGAATAGAAGGCATAAAGTCCACAGGATATCTAGGAGGAGCTACATTACCTAGTGTTTCAATTAAATCTGTAGTAGTCATATTAAAATTAAAATGGTTTAGAAAATCTGTAGCGTATTGCTTAAGAAAATCTTGTTGCTCAGTAGGTGTGATATAGGTGACATTTTCATAAGTGAAAAGAACATCTCTGCCTGCTAATTCAGTATTAAATTGACTATGATCACCACCATATAGGAAAGCAGAAGTTATAGGCGTTTTACGATTAGAATCTAAAAGATAAACATAGTTAAAGACTTCAACTCCATTTAAAGTCGCTACATCACCGTCGTATTGAGGAAGGATAATACCAGTTGGTATATCTGTATAAGCTTCTTCGAGTGGAGAATTGAAGGGTGGTGCCACTAAAAGAACAGATTGTACAGAAGAGTTACCTTGCTCCTTTAAAGTTTTAGTAAGATGTAAACTATTGTCACCACCTCGAGAGTGACCAATAAAATTGATTTGATCTAAGTTAGCTTTTCCTGTTAGGTCATATGAAAAGATTTTTTCTCCACTATTAGCTTTTTCTAAGAGTGAGTAATAGTCCTTAAATATATTATAAGCACGGTCTGATTCAATACCCTCTATAGGTTCCAAGCTATAAGCCCTATTCATATTAATAGAAATAGCTAAATAGCCATTTTCAGCTAGATGACGAACAAGATATTCAAAACCTTTGTAGTATCTAGTTTCAGTAACATCTTCTACAGGATGTGCGCCATGTAAAATAAATACAACAGGGTTAGTATCTCCTTTAGGAATACCAAGAAGGCCGTCTAGAGGATAGGAAATCTCAGTATCTTGTTCAAATGTGGAGCTTTCGCCTAATTGGAAGTCGAGAAGTGTGACACCTTCTGGCTTTGGAAGTGCTTTATTGCAGCCAAAAAGTAAGTTACAAATCAGTGCAATCATAATAAGATAAGTGAGTGTTTTTTTCATAGAAAGCTACCTCTTAAAGTTTATAGAGTTCAATGATTAGCGCACCATAAACACTTCTTAATGAAATACTAGTACCATCATTTTCCCAGAGTGCTTCATTAAGGCCATTGGCTTCTTCACCATTATCTTGTTTAGTAGAACTAGGTTCACCTAGAAGAGAAGTTAACTTAGAGGACCAGGCTGAGAAATCATTATCAGGTAAGTAAATCGATAGCAAACTAAGTTTTTCTGCTTCATTCATAGCTACTGAAGCTGTTACTTCAGTATCTAAGAAAGTTAAAGTATAATCACGAGTTAGTACGGCTTTTGTATCTTCTGATAAAGAGGGTTCACCTTCACCCAATGCTTCAACCACAGCGGAATCAGATTGACCCATTAGTTTAATAATGGCGTGAAGTTCTGAAGTTTGCGTATTAGTTTCAGTATTAGGTTTTTTAGTAGTAATTGGAGAAGTTGTAGGTTCTGGTGATGAGGTAGATGAATTACATCCAGATAATAAGACTCCTGTAACTACTAAAGTTAAAGTACCTAATGCATAAAATTTATTTGTTTTCATAATAAGTTCTCCTTGTTTTTTTGTAAGTGTTTTACATTCGTTAGATAAAGGAGAAAGAGAAAAAGTTTCAAAAAGATAGTTGGGAATAATAGCAAATTTTTATTTTAGGATTAGAGCATGTCAACTTTGGTCGTTTGCTTCATAGTATGTTATAGAAAAATATTTTAGATAGTATAAAAGGATGTGATTTTATGGCAATTACTACAGTGAGCAATATAGCAATAGCTGACCCATATAAAGAGATTTCCTTTTTTATATTTTGGGATGAAGTCATAGTATAATGAGTAGCTTTAATGCAATTTGTAATATGATGGCTTGAGTTATTGCATAAAGATAAGATTATATAAAGTTGCTCTTTTTTTTGAGGAGAGGAATGTAGAAAGAGATATGATGGGAGTGTAAATGATGGCATCCTTCTTTAAGCTCAATGCATTTAATAGTAAAAGTCCCATTACTATAAATCCAATTAATAAGTTCTAGATTTTCTATATCTCGATTTGAATTGTTTTTAATCTGGATAAAGAATATAGTCTCTTTACAACAACACCCTTTAATAAGCTTTTGGTATATTTCTAAAGTAGGTGGTTTCTCTACATATATTGTTAATTCAGCTGTTTGAGTATATTCGTTTATTAATAGAAAAGTTGCTGTGTGACAACAAGAAAAATAGACTAGGTTATCAACCATTGCAACTCAATACTATTTATGCTAAAATATGATAGATATGCACGCGTAGTTCAGCTGGATAGAGCGTCTGACTTCGGATCAGAATGTCGTGGGTTCGAATCCTACCGCGTGCGTAAATGAAAAGACCTAGGCTTTGAGTATCAAGAGATACAGGCCTAGGACTTTTTGCGTTTTAAGTGTGTAATAATGAAAAATGTGTAGTAGATGTGTAGTAGGAAATTAAAAAAATATAAGCTACTTAAATAGCCGATTTAATTTTTGGACGTCTTCAGTCATTTTCTCTGGCATTACATGAGTGTAAATATTCATGGTAGTTGTTATATCACTATGCCCCATAAGTTTTTGAACAGTCTTAATAGGAACGTCAGCTTCAAAAAGTCTTGTGGCATAGGTGTGGCGCATTGAATGAAATTTCTTATGTTGGATATCAGCTCTAGAAAGGGCACGAGCATATGATCTAGTTAAATTGCGAGTATCAATATAATTGCCCAATTCAGTACAGAAAACAAGGCCATTCTTTTGATATAAATCTCCGTGTTTTAATATTTCTTTATCCTGCTGCTTTTTATGTCTTTTTAATTCTTTGCTTACGTTAGATGGTATAGGAATAGTTCGAATACTGCTTTTTGTCTTTGGAGGGTGTTCCAGTATAGACCATGTACGAGAACCATCTTTAGCCACTTTAGAAAGTTGAGATATGGCCCTGGTTACGCTAACGGTATTATTCTTTAGGTCTATATCTTCCCATTTTAGTCCCATAAGTTCGCCTAATCTTAGGCCACTACCAAGAGCAAGTACAAACAAAGCCTTATTTCTATGCTTATCTAACGAATCAAGGAACTGTTGTTGTTCTTCAGGAGTAAAGAATGTAATCTCATTATCATCCTCTAATTCATTGGTAGTGTTCTTAGGCATAGTTACAAGTGAGCAGTAATTACGCATAATATAGCCTTGTTTAATAGCATCATTCATACAGGTTTTAAGGTGCTTGTTAAGTGTTTTGATTACATTGGTACTTTTACCTTGTTCTGAGAGCATATTGTAGTATGCTTGAATATCTGCTGTTCTGATTTCTATAAGCTTTTTCTTGCCTAGGCTAGTACCTTTTATATAGTTTCTATAAACACCTTCATAGCGTTCAAAAGAAGTGTCTTTAAGGTTGTTTATTCTAAATTCAAATAGCCAAGTATGGAACCATTGTTCTAATGTCATTTTATCTGATGTAGGAATCAAGCCATTATTCATTTGGGACTTGTAGTCCGCCATTTTATCTATAACATCTTGTTTCTTATAGCTTGAAAACAGCTTTCTAAGAGGTTTTCCATCAGCATCATAGCCAATTACATAGGCACCTCTATAATAGGTCTTACCATTACGTTTTTCCTGCCATATAGTCCCCTCTCCATTTGCTTTGGAGCGGGGCTTTTTCTTTTTCTTATTGTCTTCTGCCATGAGATGCTCCTCTCATAAATTATAATTCGATTGTTTTTCTATAGTCATTTATCTGTAAGTTTAGCAATTTATTTGCCTGAGATAAAAATAAAAAGTGTTTTTCCATATCATTATCAATAAGCATAATGCTATCAAAAACATTGGATATAAAATCAGTAACTAGGTCTAAGTATCTTTCATAATCACTTTCCGCAATTTCAGGATGAGTTTTTTCAATATCCATTAAATAATCGACAATAAGTTGCGTTAAAGCAATTGCTCTGGTATCTTTGCCATTGTCTTTTAAATAAGTGTTCAACTTAGTATTAACATCATTTATTAATAACACTCTTTTGTTATCATTACTTAGAAAGTAATCTGGTTCTTGTCCAAGTGCTTTAGCTATTTTTCTAAGCTGTTCAATCTTAGGTTTTCGTTCGCCCTTTTCATACTTCCTTATTGTTATTTCAGATAATCCAGCCCTTTTTGCTAATTCTTTTTGAGTTAGTTCGCTACAGTGTCTTGCCAATCTTATGTGTTCACCAAGCTCCATATATTATCACCTCTTGATATAATAATAATACTATGCGATACATTTGTATATATAAAATATAAAAAAACAATAAGTATTGCTTGACTAACGATACAAAAGTATCGTACAATGTAAATATGAAAGAGATACTTTTGTATCTGTATGAAAAGAGGGATGTAAAATGTTAATAATAAACAGAAACAAACTGCTAATTGCTATTGCTAACTATGGGTACTCTGCTACAGAGCTTTCAAAAAAGAGTGGAGTTAGTCAAGTTACAATTGCAAGATTTAAAGCAGGAACACAAAAAGCTAGACCACAAACAGTATATAAACTAGCTAAAGCACTTAACGTTAAAGTTGAAGATTTGATTTAAGGATAATCATCTGAGAGACACATTAAGCAGACTTGTTAAATTACCATACATACGTGACAAAAGACATTGTTGTATAAGAAGTGTACAGGTTTATAGCCAAAGCATTCACGTTAAAGTTGAAGTTTATTTTAATGAATAGCAGTAACCACCACAAAATTGTGGACGTATAAGGAGTCGGAAATTTTTCGGAGACCACATACTTGTGGAGAGCTATATGACCCGAGAGAAAAATTTCCTTGGGGTAGGTGGGGGAAATTTTTCGCTCACCTAGCAGGACAATCCAATTTTGGACGGTCCTCAAATATTCTAATTTATAACCTATAAACGGTTGGTAACCGTAAATTGAAGAAAAGGAGAAATACATAATGAAAAGAGAAATGATTGAGAAAGTAGTAGAAAAAGCTGTTGAGTGTAATTTTATAAGTTTAGATGATTGTAGTTTATCAAAGGATGAACGTAAGCAAGAAATTATTGAAGTTATCGAATGTGAGATTGATAGAGAAAATAAAAAAGTTATTGAAGATCTTGTAAATGGTTTTAGCGATTATATCTTTGAAGTAGCTAAATATACAACAGCAGACGAGTCAACAGGTGAACAAAGGCCTTTTACAACAGAAGAAATGGCGGAACTTATTTATGGAGAGTTCTGGAGAATTGAAGGCGAAATTAGTGAGATTATAAATGAATAGGAGCTGATATATATGAATAGTGAAACATTTGCAAAAGAGATGTTGGAAATGGTTGAACAAGTAGAGACAAGTAACTTACCAATGTTTTTTGACTATTTGATTGAAAATATTAGAGATAATAATAGCTTTGAAGCTCATGAAACAGCCTTAAATTTTGTTGTAGCATTTAAAGATGTAGTAATGAAACAAAGAGAAGAAGCCCTTAACTAACACCACATGGCATTAATCAAAGGCTCACCGTTAAAACTAAATTCGCACTTTAATTTTAACGTGTGAGTCTATAAAATGCAATAGCTCAGAGTAATTTTGCGCTCGGGTTATATAGATAATTGTAATCGAAGTCCTAGAAGGTGTTGGAATAGCCGTCCTAAATTTTAAGGTGGGGTCATATCGTGACAAGCAAAATCAAGAAAGACCTTGCTACTCAATGAATAAAGCTAGGGAATATAGTTTAAAGCGCTTTAAGAAAAATATTGACCTATTTTATATTTTTTTTAAAGAAATATAGATTTATTCTATCTTAGATGTGACCTGAAAAATATAGTATTACCAATGCTTTGAATGCATATTTAGTTACTGCTAAATATAAATTGTTTTATATGAAAATGCAACTTTTTTAAGACTGAAAGGCAATTTTAAAAAACAGTGAAAAAAACATGATAAGCTATTTTTAAGGAGGATAAATTATGACAAGGCAGAGTCTAATTAACAAGATTGTGTATATGTTAAGAGAAGAAGGAACATTAGATATAGATAACTACATAACTAGAGTCGAGCAGTATCAAGACATCAAGAAGATTATAGAGAAGTGTTTAGATGGTTTTGAAATTATAGAGGGGAAAGTGATTGAATAATGAGCCAAGTAGTAGAAAATCTAACAGAAAAAGTTATTGAGCAAAAAAAGAAGATAGAGAGTTTAACTTGTTCTCCTAAAGAAGCAGGCAAAATAATAGGGATAGGACAGGGCAGGGCATATCAGCTATGTAAGAGCGGAGCACTTAGAAGTATTAAAATTGGCAATAAGATATTGGTACCATATTCGGCTATTGATGATTTTATTAATGAATACTTGGGACAAGAACTTTAAGGTGGTGATAATATAGACGGATGGATTAGAGTACATAGAGAGATACTGGATAAACCTATATGGTTAAATTCGACGCCTGAACAAAAATCTATATTAATAACACTATTACTAATGGCAAATTTTAAAGAGAATGATTGGGAGTGGAATGGCAATAAATTCTCAGTAAAAGAGGGACAATTTGTGACTAGTTTAGATAGTATAGTGAGTAAATGTGGAAAAGGGATAACAATACAAAATGTAAGGACAGCACTATTAAGATTTGAAAAGCTAGGTTTTTTAACAAACAAATCAACAAAGACAGGAAGACTTATTAGCATTGTAAATTGGGAGTTTTATCAGCATGATGTAGAACAATATAGCAAAGACTCTAACAAAGACCTAACAAAGAGCCAACAAAGAGCTAACAAAGACCTAACACCTAATAAAGAAAGTAATAAAGATAAGAAAGAAAAGAAAAATAAATATGCTCAACAAGTAGAGCGATTATGGTCTATTTATCCTAATAAAAAGGGTAAAGCACAGGCTATTAAGCAACTACCTAAATTAATAGATAAGTACGGATATGAAGTAATTGAGAGGTGTGTAGTGGCTTATTCTAATGAGTGTAAAGGTAAGGAGAGCAAATATATAAAACATGGCAGCACATTCTTCAATGGAGGTTATCTCGACTACATAGATGCATCAGCGCAAGAAGAGAGCAGTATGCAAGCTAAAGGCCCGTATATTGACCAAGAGACAGGAGAGATTATTTACAGGGAGAAGATCAATAAAAGGAATATACTTGACGAAAATGGCTATATGTCAATAGATGCCTTATAAAAGGAGAATAGATATGAATATTACAAGAGCAGAAGTAAAAGAAATAGCTAATGCTATGTATGATTCAGGATTTAATGTGTTTGGAGCAGGTAACTTTGATGTTAGTAGAGAAGAATTCTGTAACATATTAATGATTGCATTAACTAAAAAGGATAAGAAATGTTACTTACGTAGGTACTATGAGATACTACATGACAAAGTGTTTATAAATGACAAAATTAAAAAATAGGGGTGAGTGGATGGTTAAAGAAAAACTTGAAAATTATCCAGTACTTAAAGCTGAGATTAGGCGCTTAGAATTAGAGAAGCAGCGTATTGAAGGAGAATACATAGGAGTACATGGCATAGGATACGGTAGCATTAAACAGGGTTCACCAACTAATAAAGTAACCTCTAGCGTTGAACTAGAGTTCGTATATAAAGAAACAGCTAAGCGAGAGCTAGAAGCTAAGATAAACGATAAGTTAATAGAAGCAGAGATAATTGATAATGCTTTAAGTGTACTCACAGAAGAAGAATTAAAATTAATAGAACTAAGATACTTTAAGAAGCGTAAAGTAAATGATGTAGCTAACGTATTAGAAGTTAACCCTGATACAGTGTCCAGGAGAATTAAGAGCATCATAAACAAGATAGAACCTTTAATTGTCGTATAAAAGTCGGATGTATCATATTGTATATGTCGGGTAGTAAAGACTATAATTAAATCATAGAGGATTGGCTAATTGGCCAGTCCTTTTTTTATTAGAATAATTGCGGAAGGAGATAGATTATGGGTAATGAAAAGGCTAAGAATTACAATAGAAATAGATTAGAAGATGGAACATTTACATTTGCTAAAGAGCTAGATCAAAGGCAGCGTGATGTAATTTGTGAGCTTATTTCTAACGGTGGCAATAAGACTAAAGCTTGTGAGACATTAGGCATCCCTAGAGTCTCATTGTACCGGTGGCTAGATAATGAATTATTCCTCAATGCTTATCATGAAGCGTGTAAGAAGATATACCAGGACGGATTAACGGAAGCATTGAATACCATGATGAACCTAATGAAGTGTCCGGATAGTAGAACAGCATTGAAAGCGGCAGAAGATATAATGAAGCTTAATGGATACTTAGACACCAAGTGTAACATATCAGAAAAACCTGAACAGATAATTATCACATTATCCGGTGATGATGGTGATTGTTTTGTTAATTAAAGCACAGTATAACTAAACTTACACTTGTTACGTTTAAAGGTGATTTTACAATCCATTGATAGTCAAGTGGTTGCATGATTAGTTTACAATAACTACTATTCGTATTACAAGTATTTCGCGCAGAGTATAGCTGAGCGTAGCGTGGTTGGTAGAGGATAGGCTATGCCCCCACTTGGTTGGATGGGGTGCCCATGAATGGTTACACAAAATATTTTTTATTACAAATACACCTAAGCACTTGTGAGAGTGCTATTTTTTATGAGAAGAAAAGGAGAATGAACATGTTTTTAGATGAATTAAAACAACAGATAGCTAGTAGAGAGCAGAGTATTAATGAATTAAAGCAACAAGTTGCCAGATTAATTGCTGAGAAGGATGTTAAAGAAAGCGAAATCAAAAAGTATAAAGACGAGTTCGCGATTTCACTAGATCAGAGTGTTATGGATAGAATTAAGACTATAGAAGCAGAGATTACTGATATTAATTCAACTTTATCACCATTACAATATGCTATTGGATCTAAAGTCTTTAAGGCCCATTTTAATGGAGATATAGAGGAGGAGCTAGAAAGTAAACTAGCAGAAATTAAAATCGAAAAGAAAGAACAGGCTGTGCATGAAGCTATCAATAAATTAGGCAATGCTATAAATGAATTTTTAGAAGCTAAAAACGCTGTTGAACAAATACCATCAGATTTAACTATTATTAGCGAGCAAGTGGATGGCAGAGATTTAAAAGTGATTCATAAATGGTATTCCAACAATAAAGACAAGTTTACTTGTGAAAAAGAGCAATTAGAGCTCTTAAACAATAATGTAAAGCTGCTTAATAAAGCTATCAATGTTGAATATTTAACGTATAGTTCCGTAGAGAGAATAGGTCAAATTGCTTATAAATTGGAGGTGTAATCATGACAGAAGCGGAAAGATTAGTACAATTAGTTGAAGATGGAAAAGTTCAGCAACAACAAGCAAATGAAGAAAGATTAAAGCGTGAACAAGCAGAAAAAGAACAGGAAAACATGAAAGTTTTAAGAAGAGTAATGGGTTTGGAGGGGTAGACGTGGAATTTCTAGTAACAGTAAAAGAGATTGTAGTAAAGAAAGATAACGTATGTGTATTTATTGGAGAAACAGGGGAAGGTCCTTTAAAATTCACTATCACTAAGAAAGATATTAAGCTAGCTGATAAAGTAGTACCGGGTGCTCAGTTATCAATTAACGCTAGTCTTAAGCTTAGAGAAACGACTAAGGGTGACAAGGTATATAGGGAAAATACGCTATATGTAAATGAGGTATAGGCCTATGAAAGCAATATACTTGATGAAACAAGCTAGTGCGAAACTAAAGCTTCCTAATGGCATGGAAATACATATTAAAAAGCCATCAACTACACAAAGTAAAGAATTGCTAAGTAGAGCAAAGGAAATCAACGCTAAAGATGATAAAACTGAATTACTAAAAGAGTTGGCGTTAGTTATTCTTAATAACAATTTTGATGGCTTATTATTTTCGGAGAATGATCTTCAAGGTTTTACAGAGGAAGCATACCATGAGTTGTATATATGGTATTTAGATTATGCTATAGAGAGTGTACAAATTTTAAATAATATTAAGGAGAAAAAGACTATATGAAGAAATTGGATTTAACTACACTTGTAAATAAAGTATGGAATGTAACTATGATGGATGGTTCAGCGTTAAACATCAATAAACCTACTCAAAAACAGCTGCTTTTATTAGATAGCTATACAAATAAGCTTGACAAGGTTGAAAGTACCGAAGAGAAATTAAACTTGCTTAATGAGGCAACTACGCTTATTTTAAACAACAATCAAGAGGGTGTTACCTATCAAGCTAGTGACTTTGAAGAAATGCCTATTAATATCCTCTATGCTATCTATTTTGGGTATATCGATTTTATGAAAGAATCTTAATAAGCTCTTAGTAAACCCATATAGAAAGGAGGTATAAGATGGCAGCATTAAATTTAGCAACACTTAGTGTAGAAGTGCAGGCTACAGGGGTACAACAAGCACAACAACAGATTACCGGCTTAACTGGAGCAGTACAGCAAGCAGGAAATAGCACAGGACAAGCCATAGGTGGTTTTGCTAGCTTAGGGCAAACAATCCGTGACAACATAGGTCAAACACAATTGTTTGGTACATCACTAAATGACTTAGGAAGTATGTTTTCTTCTGCTGGTGGTATGGCTTCAATACTAACTGGTGCTGTGGCTGGTGCTACAAGTGCGTTGATGCAAATGGCCACACAAGCTATTGCAAGTGCTATAGAAGGCCTAAAAGAATTTGTTTCTAATGGTATTGAATTAGCCAGTGATTTAAGTGAGATACAAAACGTTATAGATGTTACGTTTGGATCTAATGCTAATGAAATAAATGAATGGGCAAAAAAGAGTGCAGATGCTTTTGGTTTATCTGAATTACAAGCCAAGAAATTCTCATCCACAATGGGTTCTATACTAAAAAGTATGGGGCTGACTTCAAAAGAAACAATTGATATGTCAAAAAAAGTGGCAGAATTGACAGGTGATTTTGCTTCATTTAAAAATCTAAAAATTGAAGAATCATTTGATAAGATTAGAGCAGGTTTGTTAGGTGAAACTGAACCGTTAAAAGCAGTAGGTATTATAATGACAGAAGCTAATCTTAGCGCATATGCTTTAGCAGAAGGACTAGAACAGCCATACAATAAAATGTCAGAATCAGAAAAAGTAATGGTTCGTTATAATTATCTACTTTCTGTTACTGCAGATGCACAAGGAGATTTTGCACGTACTAGTGATGGTTACGCTAATAGCCAAAAGACATTACAAAATACTATTGATAGTTTAGGTGTAAGCCTAGGCAATGGTTTATTACCAGCATTAGGAACATTTAACTCTATGATTGGTGATGTATTAAAAAGCTTAGAACCTATAATGTCTTTGCTAGGAAATTTAGTAGGCGGTGTACTGCAAAGTCTATTTAATCAATTTAAACCGATTATTGAAGCTTTTAAGCTTATAATGGCGGCCATAAGTCCTGTTATTGAAATTGTTAACGGATTACTAAGTGCAGTTTTTGGCATGGTTAACGGTATAAGTACAGCAGTTATGTCAGTATTGTCTCCAATAGTGGACACAATGGTAGGTTGGTTTGAAGGTATAAAAGAGCCAGTAACTAAGGCTATGCAATCTATAGGGGATGCATTGCTAGCTATTCCTAATGGTTTAATTGATGGTATTAACTTTTGTATTGAACAACTTAATAAATTGCCTGGAGTTGCCATTGAACCAGTAGAAAAACTTAAGACTAGCTTTTCAGAAAATATGGATGAAATGAAAGCATCTAGTGAAGAATTAACGGATGGCTTAAAAACAGAAGTTGAAAAGCTACCTAGTACGTGGGATGAATGTTTTGAACAGATTATGGCTTTAACAGATGAGAAATACGACAGCTTAAAAGCTAGAGCTAAAGAATTCAATTATGAAATGGAACATCTAGATGATGAATACGCTGAGTATAAGAGCAAATTAATGTCTGAAGAAGAAAAGCGCCTAGATAGTCTATATGAAAAGAACGGTGCCAATGCCTTAGAACTTGCTCGTATAAAAGCATTAGAGTTGGCTGAATATGAAAAATCAATAGATGCTGAAATAGAAGCTTTTAGAAAGAAAGATGAAGTACAAAGAACCTCTAGTTTAGACAGACAAAAAGCATTAATTGATGAGCAAGAGACAAAAAAGAAAAATGTTGAATTAGATAAAGCTATTATGGATGCGTGGAATGAAACAGATGAAATTGTAAAAAGTAACAACAAAGAAATCATTGCTCAATACAATGAAATGTTAGATTTAAAGCTTAAAGCAGCTAAAGTAAATGTAGGTGCTAATGATAGTGTTGGTAGTAGCGGAACAGGAAGAGGATATTATACTGGTACCAACTACGCTACACAAGGCTGGCACATGGTAGGAGAGCAAGGCAGAGAGCTAGTGTATTTTGGTGGTGGAGAGAAAGTTATTAATAACAGCCAAACAGAACAAATTATGAATAGTGGAGCCACCTATAACTTAACAATCAATGCTGATATATCACGCATAAAAGATTTAAATGATTTAGTGGACATATGTAACAACGCACAAGTAAATATGAGAATGGGTACTGTATAGGATAATAGCGCGCCTTGTGTAGCTGAAATAATGCTACATGAGGTGCTTATTTTTTATTTAGGAGGGATTGTATGACTAATGAAGAGTTAGTAATGCAATATCAGCTATCAGATGATTATAATGTCTTAGAAGCTATTATTGAACAAAATAATGGGTTAATAAGATTAATAGCTAGCAAGTTCTACACAGGTAAAACTGCTAGTATAGATTACGATGATCTATGCCAAGAGGGAGCTATTGGTGTTATGGTGGCAGCACGTAAATATAGGTTTGATATGGAGAATCGAACTAAATTTAGTAGCTATGCAGCTCTATGGATAAAGCAAAAGATTATGAGATTTATTGATAACAGAAATACCAATGATGAGATAAGCCTAAATAGGCCAGCTTATGGAGATGAAGAAGAAGTAGAGTTACTTGATACCATAACGGATAATGAAGAAGGAATGTGTAAAGTAGAAGATAGTATTTATTATCAGCAGCTACATGAAGAAATGGAACAAGTCATGCATGAAAGATTATCATTAGAACAAAGGCAGATAGTTAAATTTAGATATGGGTTTGATTGCAAGTCTTGTACATTAGGGGAGCTTGGAGATGTATTTAATTTATCTGTAGAAAGAATAAGACAAATTGAAAAGGATAGCTTGAAGAAAATGAAAAACAGTACGTGGGGCAGAAGAATGAAAAAAGAAATGAGTATAGAACGTAAAGAACGCCTGCTATCACCAGGTACTAGGGATGCACACAATCAATATGCAATATTCAATTCAAATAGGCCAACAGTAAACGATATTCTTGAACGCATAAAGTCACAGAGGGAGGGCATAGCCCCCATTCAGTAAGTAGTAGGGGGTATTATAGTAAGCAGATAAATATAACGGACCAAAACACCTGAGTCAGTATTTTAATTAAATATGCAAGTAAGTTAGGGTAGGACTTAGGCTTTACCCTTTCTTTTTTTCTAAAAGGCGGATTTGTTTTAAGAGTATAAGCAAGAAATTGTGAAATTGTTTAAGATGAAAAAGTGGATTTTATTGAATAAAAGTTTAACAAAGGCAGGAAAGACAGGGTATGTTGACATATAGTTTATAATAAAAATATATAATAATTTTGTAACAATTAATTAATAATAAGTACAACATCTTGTAGTCTGTGGATAAAGTTTGCAATATATTGTATATTGACACTGATGTTAAAATAATCGTATAAAATCAGAATATTCATTTTTGGGGGACAATATGGGGTACATAGTAGAGTTAAAAAGATGGCTAACTGAATCAGAAATAAGAAAATTTTCTACTCAAGATGTATTTATTTCTAAGGTTTTGCCGATAATAATTATAAGCAACATTAGTAAAGAACTAGAACAGGCAGATTTTGTTAAGAATATTAGAGAAGAAGCTACTGGTGAATTACAGTCGTTTGACTTTATCCCATGTGTAAACGAAAAGATTTTAAAGTCAAAATGTATGATTGGATGGGGAATAAATGTTGCGGTAATAGACAGTGGTGTAAAAAAGAGCGAAGTAAATAATGTGGTAAAAGAAATTGACTGTTTTAATATCGGAAAAGTTAATGCGGAAGATTTATTTGGACATGGAACAGTCGTTGCGGCTACAATTAACAAATGTGCTCCAAAGGCTAATATTACTAACATTAAGATTACGGAAACACAGCAATTTGCAGAAGGCAATGTAATAAAAGCTCTTGAAGAGGTATATTTCGATGATAATATAAATATAGTTAATATGTCACTATCTATTGGAAGAATGGTAGAATGTGATGGAACTTGTGAGATTTGTCAATTTGTTCATTTATTAACAAGGCAGGGGAAAATAGTGGTAACATCAGCTGGCAACTCAGGTCCAGCTATAGGAACAATAAATTGTCCTGGTGGAGCTGAAGAGGCTATAACTGTTGGAGCGATAGATGGTAATAATAATATTGCTAAATTTAGCAGTAGAGGTAGAATAGATCAAGGTAAACCGAATATACTTACTTCTGGGTACAATAATTATCGAGATAACAGATTTACATCAGGGACATCTTTTTCAGCACCTATTATAACGGGAGTTTGTGCATGTATATTTGATAGATGTAACAGGGATATAAATAGGTTGAAAGATATGTTGTATAGTGGAGTAACACCCATAAACGCCTGTCCCCATGAACAAGGGCATGGCGTATTAAATATAAAGAAATTATTGGAGGTGTTAGATAATGAAAAGATTCATAGTGAAAGTTTATGAAATGGGACAAAATATTGAGAAAAAACTACAATCAGTAGGTGAGGTAGAAACTGTATCCAGAGTCTTTAAAATTTATTTAGTCACGACATCCGAAAAGAATAAAAACAAAATAGAAGATATGGATGAAGTAATTAGCATTCGAGAAGAAGAAAAAGCAGCACTTATGCCAGTAGTATAAAGAAAACCCATAGCTATTCCTGTGGTTCTAAAAAGCTTATAGCTATGAGTGGTTATTTCAAACCTCATTTGATAAGATAAGTACGTATCTACCAAAACACCTGTTTTATCGGTGTTTATGATATATATTGTATTTAAAAGAATAGTTCGTTTAAAATGCAGATCATAAGGCTACACTCTAAAGTAAAGGAGTGTGGTCTTTTTATGCGTAGGAATTTAAAACAATGGCAGATAGATATAATAGTCAAGATAGAGTTATTTAAGAAAAAGTTGAATAAGTTAGGTGATTAATCGTGGAATATGAGGTAGTTGAACAAGATGAGATTGAGTGTCTTTCCCCAAAGGATGTAATGGGACTGTTAAGGCTTTCTAAAAGCGAAGTATATCAGCTATTTAACTCTAAAGATTTTCCATGCTTTTTAGTGGGAGAAAGAAGCAAGAGAATTACTAAAAGAGACTTTAAGATATGGTTAATGAAGAAGAAGGAAAAAACAGTATAAACAAATGAGTAGTACGTTAGCTATTGAAAGTATATATAAAAGTGTGTAGCAAGTGTGTAGTAAACTTGAAAAGCAGTATTATAAAATGTGATGACATGAGATTTTTTAAAAAGAAACCTAATAAAATCAAGGGTTCTAAGGTGGTGTGATTTGTAATGAAATGCCAATCTGTAAATCAGAATGTCGTGGGTTCGAATCCTACCGCGTGCGTAAAAAAAAGACCTAGACTTAAGTATCAATTGATACAAGTCTAGGTCTTTTTTTGTTACAGTCTCATGGGAGAAACTCACATAGCCTTCCTAATTGGCCTAATTCTAGGCATAAAATGGCTCCTCAGCATGTTTATGTAGTTAGAAACAGGCATTAAGGATAGCTATTAAAGTTAAACCAATGAGTGAGGAGCTCCTATAGTCTTAGCCGGTGCACCCTTATGATAGGAAACTAAGACTTTAAGACTCTGATTTAGAACTTTATTTGGTACTACTAGATGTAAAAACGTATTTAGCAACTTATAGATGGACCTCTACTGCTAGCGCGTCAAGTTGATGCTACCTAGACTAAAGCCGAGGAAGTTGCTTATTTTGTTTTACATCTATGTATATGTGATGAACCAGGGGAATCCCTAATGAAAGTTAAAAAATTTTAAAAATCAATTGTATGCGGTAAAAAGTCTAGTATCTGTCCACAACATAAAAAAGAAAAGTGTAGGGCGTATGTGGACACAAAAAAGGAAAAGACATCGAAAAACTAGTAAAAATATTAAGAAATAAGGTCATTAATAAGATTGTCCATTTCATAGAATTAATATGGAATAAGGTTTAGTTAAATCTAAAAATATTGACAAAGTAAAAATAATAAGAGTATACTGAATAAAATAAAAAACAAAACAAATAGGAATACTAGGAAATGAAATCAAAGGAGGGACGAAGATGGATATAAGTGCTATAGAAAGATATGTTCCCTTGTACGTTGAAGCATCTAAACTGACTTTAACCTTAGGAGGAGTAGGAATTGTTCTAGCTGTTCTAGTAGGGTTTATATGTGCCATGATTAGATACTATAAGATTCCAATTGCGAAGCAAGTGGTGGGAGCTTACATAGAATTATCTAGAAATACACCCTTACTAATACAACTTTTCTTTTTATACTATGGGTTACCAAAGTTGGGAGTAAAGATAAGTGCGGAAACCTGTGCAGTGATAGGACTAACTTTTCTAGGTGGAAGCTATATGGCGGAAGCCTTCAGATCAGGATTAGAAGCTGTTAGTAAGTCTCAAATTGAATCAGGCTTAAGTATCGGACTAAATGAATGGCAACTGATACAACATGTTATTTTACCTCAAGCATTTGCAGTTGCTATGCCAGGTATAGGTGCTAATATTATTTTTTTATTAAAGGAAACATCTATATTTAGTGCAGTTGCTTTAGCTGATTTAATGTTTGTTGCTAAAGATTTAATTGGTATGTATTACAAGACAGATGAAGCCCTTTTTCTATTAGTGATTGCATATTTAATTATTTTATTGCCACTTTCCATATTATTTACTTGGATTGAAAGGAGGATGAGATATGCAGGATTTGGGAATTAACGTGCTTTTCCAAGGCAGGAACCTGATTAGACTGATAGGTGGCTTGGGAGTAGCTATGAAAGTAGCGCTCATTGCAATGATTTTATCTGGTGTACTGGGTATTATGTTAGGCATATTGATGACTTCCAAGCACAAGGCAGTAAAAGTGATTTGTAGGATTTATTTAGAAGCTATTCGAATTATTCCTATCTTGGTATGGCTTTTTATCTTTTATTTTGGTTTAACAAAGCTCATTGGTTATCATATAGAGGCAGAGATTATTTCGATTATTGTCTTTACTTTATGGGGAACAGCTGAGATGGGAGATATAGTAAGAGGAGCCATTACTTCCATGCCTAAGGCACAAAGTGATAGTGGCAGGGCTATTGGGTTAAGCGAAATTCAAATTTATCGTTATATTATCATCCCACAAGCTGTAAGAAGAATGCTGCCGGCAGCTATTAACTTAGCAACTCGTATGGTTAAAACTACTTCGTTAATTGTACTAATTGGTGTTGTAGAGGTATTGAAGGTAGGTCAACAGATTATAGAAGCCTCAATTTTAAAAGTGCCTAGTGCTCCTCTGTGGGTATATGGCTTTATCTTTATCTTGTATTTTATTATTTGTTATCCCATTTCTATTTTCTCTAAAAAATTAGAAATGAAGTGGCAATCATAAGGAGGCATACATATGGCAGAAATGTTATTAGAAATAGAACACTTATATAAAAGTTATGATAACAATCCACCTGTTTTAAAGGATATTTCTTTTCAAATTCAAAAGGGAGAAGTAATTGTCATCTTAGGACCATCAGGATGTGGAAAAAGTACTTTATTACGCTGCTTAAATGGTTTAGAGGTTTTTCAAGCAGGAAACATTAAATTAGATGGTGAAAGTATTACTAGGAGTAAGAAGGATTGGCCCCAAATTAGGCAAAAGATTGGCATGGTATTTCAAAGTTATGATTTATTTGCGCATATGACAGTGATGGAAAATATATTATTAGGACCTATAAAAGTGCAAAAAAGGAATAAGGAAGAGGCGTCTTTGCAAGCTGAGAAATTGCTTGAACGGGTCGGATTAAGCGATAAAAAAGATGCGTATCCTCGTCAACTTTCAGGAGGACAGAAACAAAGGGTAGCTATTGTAAGAGCTCTGTGTATGAACCCGGAGATTTTACTTTTCGATGAAGTGACGGCTGCACTTGACCCAGAAATGGTAAGAGAGGTATTAGATGTTATTTTGGAACTTGCTAAAGCAGGAACAACCATGGCTATTGTGACTCATGAAATGAAATTTGCAAAGGCTGTGGCAGACCGAATTTTATTTATAGACCAAGGTGAAATTATAGAAGAAAACACACCAAAAGCGTTTTTTGAAAACCCTAGTACTTTAAGAGCAAAACAATTTTTAAATATCTTTAATTTTGAGGAGGAAACAAAATGAAACAACGTTTAAGAGTATTAAGTATATTAGTAGGTTTATTAGTGATTTTAGGAAGTTTAACAGCTTGCTCAAGTAATAAGCAGGCAAGTAGTAATGGGGAAAGTGCTTCTGGTATAGAAGCTATTAAGGAAAGAGGTAAGATAAGAATTGGCGTCTTTAGTGATAAACCACCTTTTGGTTATGTAGATGAAAATGGAGTAAACCAAGGTTATGATGTTTACTTTGCTAAGCGTATTGCTAAAGACTTATTAGGCGATGAAAATGCTGTAGAGTTTGTTTTAGTAGAAGCAGCAAGTAGGGTGGAATATCTGCAGTCAGGTAAGGTAGATATTATTTTAGCTAACTTTACAGTAACAAAAGATCGTGCTGAAGTTGTAGATTTTGCATTACCTTATATGAAGGTAGCTCTTGGTGTTGTATCACCTGATGGGGCCATTATTACAGATGTTTCTCAGCTTGAAGGAAAGCAATTAATTGTAAATAAAGGAACGACAGCAGAGACTTACTTTACAGAAAACTATCCTAATATTGAACTTCTTAAATATGATGAGAATACAGAAGCCTTTAATGCACTAAAAGATGTTAGAGGAGCTGCACTTGCACATGATAATACTTTAGTATTTGCATGGGCTATTCAAAATCCAGGTTTTACAACAGGCATTGAGTCACTGGGTGGTCTAGATACGATTGCACCTGCTGTTCAAAAGGGTAATACAGAATTACTAAACTGGATTAATGATGAAATTAAAGCGCTAGCTAAAGAGAATTTTTTCCATTCAGCTTATGAAGCTACTTTATTACCTGTTTATGGTGACAGCGTAGATCCTGAGAGCGTTGTTGTAGAAGGTGGAGAAGTTAAATAGATTAAAAATGATGATAAGTTAAAGCTTTAAAAAAGCCATTAAGTAATAGGTGATGGAAATTAAAGAAATAGGAGGAGAGACTATAGAGTTTCTCCTTTTACTATATTTTTGTGGATTATTATAAAGAAATTATGTTAATATAATGGCTATGCGACAACTATGGATATGACGAAGGAGAATAGACATCATGAAAAAAGACAATCAAAAGGGAAATCCCTTTGCACTCTTGCCGTTAGCAGTATTTCTTGTGCTCTTCCTAGGGGTTGGAATAGCTACGAAAGATTTTTATAAAATGCCTGTACTTGTAGCTTTTATTACAGCCACAGCTGTAGCACTTATGTTTAATAGGAAGGAACCATTAAATAAGAAGATAGAAGTGTTTTGCGAAGGAGCAGGGCATAGTGATATTATGATGATGTGCATCATTTTCATTTTAGCAGGGGCCTTTGCTAGTGTAGCAAAAGCCATGGGTGGTGTTGATGCTACTGTTAATTTAAGCTTATCCTTTATACCTTCTCAGTTTCTGGTAGGCGGTTTATTTTTAATAGCATGTTTCATTTCACTATCAATGGGAACTTCAGTTGGAACGATTACTGCTTTAGCACCAATTGGTTTGGGAATTGCAGAAACAACAGGTATGCCTATTCCGTTAGTAATTGGTGCCATTATTGGTGGAGGAATGTTTGGCGATAACCTATCTATGATTTCAGATACTACTATTACAGCAGCACGTACACAAGGCTGTGAATTAAGAGATAAATTTAAGGTGAATTTCCTTATTGTATTGCCTGCAGCGCTCATTACTATTGTGCTATTAACTGTTATGACATGGCAGTATCATCAAGAAATACCAGGAAGATATACTTATGAGTGGGTAAAAGTACTTCCTTATGTGGCCGTTCTGGTAGGCGCATTGGCAGGTGTTAATGTATTTGTGCTATTAGCAGGTGGCACACTTTTAGCAGGTGCTGTTGGTGTACTAACAGGAAGCCTTGATTTATTTGCAGCAGTAGAAGCAGCTTCTAATGGAATGATTGGTATGGCAGAAATCGTTATTTTATCCATTATTATTGGAGGAACGCTAGAACTGATTAAGCGAAATGGTGGGATTGACTATTTGCTTGGCTTTATCAAGCGCCGTATCCATACGAAGAAAGGTGCTGAATTTGGTATTGCAGCTCTTGTAAGTTTAGTGGATATGTGTACAGCGAATAACACGATAGCTATTGTTATGGCAGGACCACTAGCTAAAGACATTGCTGAGGAGTATGATATTGATCCAAGACGTACGGCTAGTATTTTAGATATTTTTTCAGCGTGTATTCAAGGAATTACTCCTTATGGTGCACAGCTCCTTATAGCAGCAGGTTTAGTAGGTGTATCACCTATGGAGATATTAGGTTACTTACACTATCCTATTTTAATGGGCATATGTGGAATTATTGCTATTGTAATAGGATTTCCAAAGTTAAAAAAATAAATAAGTTATCCCCTGAATGAGTACTAACAATTCAGGGGATTTATTTGCAAAGAAATTTAAATTATTATAAATAAAAAGATTTAAAATTGAAAATAATTAAAAAATAATGTAGAATCTAAATACATATTGATGACATTAAGGAGAACTTCATGGAAGAGATAATTAAAAATTTATTCATTGTTTGCCCTCTTGTTTTTATAGCTGGTTTCGTAGATGCAGTAGCAGGTGGCGGCGGACTAATTTCTTTGCCTGCTTATATGATGACAGGAATGCCTATTCATATGGCAGCTGGTAGCAATAAATTTTCAGCTAGCTGCGGAACAATTATAGCAGCAGGTAAGTACATCAAAAGTGGTAAGATTAAGTGGAAAATAGCTATCTATTCAGCCATAGGGGCTATCATCGGTTCAACTATAGGGACCAAGCTAGCTTTGTATATTAGTGAAAAACACCTGAAGGTATTGATGCTTGTTGCTCTTCCTTTAGTAGCTCTGTTTATTATGACACAAAAAAATCTTGGGGAACAATTAGAAGAAAAAAGCTTAGGTGCAATAAAGCTTATAGGTTTATCTGGCATGATTGGAGTTATTATTGGATGCTATGATGGTTTAATTGGACCTGGAACAGGGACTTTTATGATACTTGGGTTTTCCGGATTATTGGGACTTGATTTAGTAACTTCCTCTGGATGTGCTAAAGTTTCTAACCTAGCATCTAATTTAACCTCTGTAGTACTCTATTTTATAGAAGGCAAAGTCATTTTTATCTTAGCTATTCCAGCTGCAGTCTGTAGCATCGTAGGGGCTTATATGGGGGCTAAATTTGCTATTAAGGGTGGTGCTAAAAAAGTAAGATATGTTATTTTTGTAGTGATTGGTCTACTATTTGTAAAGCTACTATATGATTTATTAATGTAAGAAAATGAGTTTTAAATAATTAAATAAGGAGTGGGAGAATGATTATATTTGGATGGGGAAAAGTAACAAAGAAGTTTTTAGGGGCGATTGGAAGATTGCAGTGCGGGCATTGTAACAATGAAGCACAGTGGGAATTATGTGTACTTAGGGTATGGTTTACTTTGTTTTTTATTCCAGTTATTCCATATAAAACGACTTATTGCATGATGTGTCCAGTCTGCAACAGCTACATAGAAGTAAGCAAAGAGCGTTTTGAGGAGTTAAAGGGTGCTTTAAGTGGTGGGATAGATGATGCGATTAAATACGCGGGGAAAACCCCTACACAAATTAGCTATTTAAAAGCCATGGAAGAACAAAGACGAAGAGAAGTAAGTGAAAAAGAATAATCTTTATAGGTTATTCTTTTTATATGAGTAACAATAGTTATAAATAGTTGTGCAAAGGCAGCTTTTGAATTCTAAGTAAGTTAATACAGAAAACAATAAATAGAGATAGATGAAACTTTTTGAGTATTTATTCTGTCTATATATAGAGAAAGTACTTTTTTTGATACATTTTTAAACCCAGGCTCAAAATAGCTATTAAATACCAAATAAATTGTTAGAGAATAAGGTTTAAAACTGTATAAAAAGATAGTATACTGGGTAATAAGGAGGGGATAATGTGAAAAGAAACAACTTGCACTTTGGAAAATCAAAAAACAGATTTTACATGACTTTATTATGGATTACTGGAGGAGCATGTGTTGTAACGAGTATTTTATTAGGAAGTTTTGTATATACTAATATGAGTCTAAATAAATATCACGTAACAATTAATCAATTATCTAGCGAACTAGATAGTATAAAAAGCATGACAGATGAGATGGTACAGCAAGAAAAAGAATATAAAAATCAGCTAGAAGGGCTTAGCCAAGAACTAGCTAAATATGAACCAATCGTCATACCAGAATCAATGAAGAGTGAATAAACATAAGTTAGCATAGGGATGTAGAAGGTGGAAAAATGGCATATAGGAAAAAGCCTCGTGTAGGGGCAACACTCGTATTTTTATTTTTATCAATATTTTTTGTATGTACAACTGGTGTGTTAGCGTTTAAAATGCCCAATAAAGTACAAGAGCTTAGTGGGGTGAAGAAAGAACTTGCAGAGATTGAAGCATCTAAGGTAAGCATGCAAGCAGATTTAGAAGATTATAGTGGTAGAATTGAACAAATAAAAGAGCAAGTAGGACAAGTAAAACTAGATTTAGAAGAAGCACAAAAGAAAAATCCAGAATTAGCAAATTCTTTAGCGGGAGCAACAGAAAAATATGCTTATTTAACCTTTGATGATGGACCAAGTGATAACACTGTTAAGATTTTAGACTTCTTAAAAGCAAATCATTTAAAAGCTACCTTTTTTGTATTAGGTAAAGAAAATCAAGATGATATTTATAAGCGTATTGTAGATGAAGGACATACGCTAGCGATTCATTCTAATACCCATCAATATAATCAAATTTATACAAGCGTAGATAGTTTTATGCAAGATATTAATGCTTTATCGAATCATCTAGAAAGTGTAACAGGAGTAAAACCAGATGTCATGCGCTTTCCAGGAGGTTCCAATAATACTATTAGTATAAAACATGGTGGAAAAGATTTAATGGATCAAATTATTGCGAAGGTTAAAGAAGAAGGATTAGTTTATTTTGACTGGAATGTAGACTCTATGGATGCATCGGCTAATAAACAAGATAAAAACGTAATCGTCAATTCTGTACTAAATGGTGCAGAGGGCCAAAAGCATGCTATTATTTTAATGCATGATGCAGCACCTAAAACAACTACAGTAGAAGCATTGCCAGAAATTGTAGAAGGGCTTAGAAAACAAGGCTTTACATTTGAAAAGTTAACAAGTGAAACAGTACCTGTTCAATTCAAAAAATAATGTATATTAATAAGAAAAAAATACTGAACATCCGTCTTTAAATAAGGCGGATGTTTTTGTATATTTTTAGCTTGTTTGTCTAAAAATAAAACATAGAGGTTATAACATCTAAGGAGTTGATGATATGGCAGGATATGTTTGTAAACAATGTGGTTATCGTAAAACAAGTAGACAAGTGTTAGATTATGTATTAGAACCACCTATTTATCCGTTTATGACCACTAATAGTATACTTCCTTTTATGGCAATGGACTATATGTGGGGAAGTGAAGAAGTGTGTCCCAATTGTAAAGCAAACTACAGTTGGGAGTTAATGCCATAATTTGTTTATAAGATTCTCATAAAAAAGGTTAGAAGTTATTCTAAAAATAATATATAATATGTCATGAGGGAATATTTTTTGATTGTATAGTATGAAAGGAGAGGGAACAATGAATAGAGTGTTAAATATTGCTCATAGAGGATTTAGTGGTAAGTATCCAGAAAACACTAATATCGCCTTTGCAAAAGCTTTAACTGAAGGATACTGTGATGGCATCGAAGTAGATGTGCACATGACAAAAGATGACAAGCTGGTTATTATTCACGACAGCAAATTAGACCGTACAACTACTGGTACGGGCTATATTAAAGATCATACACTTGATGAACTCCTAGAGTTTGATGCAGGCGTGAAATATGACCCTAAATATAAAGGTGAAAAAATTCTATGTATTAAATCAGCACTAGAGCTAGTGAAAAAATATAATGTTAAGCTTTATGTGGAAATCAAAGATAGTGATGAGGACTATGAAGCTATTGAAGAACAAGTTCTTGATCGTGTTAAATTAGTAGGTGCAGAGGACAAAGTTATTTTATCTTCTTATAATGTAGAAACATTAAAACGCATTAAAACTATGGCACCTAATATTCAAACGGCTTTACTTTGTAAAGAAATGCCTTTTGATATCCGTAGCTATCAATATGCAGATTCTATTTCTTGTGATTACACAAAAATGGATAAAGCTGCTATTGAAACAGTTCATAGCATTGGTAAAAAAGTAACAGTTTGGGTAGTTGATGATATAGCAGATATGAAACTTATGAAAGAATATGGTGTTGATGCAGTAATTACAAATCATCCAGATACTTTCAATGATGTTATTAACGGTTTATGCTAAGAAAAAGAGTATAGGACGTAAGAAAAGCTAGCTGGCTTTTCTTACGTCTTTTTTATGCGTTCTTTATATGCATCTTATACACTTCATGATAGGGTATATTATAGCCTTATGGGAGATATATTTATAGTAGGCCTATGGTATATAGGATAACTTCTAAAGATAGCTAGTCAATAAGGAGGGATTGCTATATAATATAGGTAGAAGATCATATAGGCAAAAGGATAGAGAGGGGGATGGATATGGAATCTCCAATTGCAGCAATAGGCTTTTCTGATATAGAAAAAAAATATAATCTTGAGAAGATTGTGAGTGGCATTCTAGATAAGCCAACGAAGCAAGTTGCAAGTCGCAAAGCAAATCAAGATATTATCGCAGAGTATTTAAAAGAATTTGGAAAAGATATGTATGTCATGGTTAGGATTGTCGTAAGGGCAGACCAAAAAGATACTAAGCTTGAAATAGAACAGTGTGAACCTTATTTAAGTAGTCATTATACCGTAAAAGTAGAAGATCTTAGTGTAGAATGCATAGACGACGAGTATAATTATTATGCTATTTGTGAAGAAGCAGAGACAGGCATGCAATTCATTTTTTGGCTACAAAATGTAGTAGAATATACAGAAGCAGTAGAAATGATGCAGACTTTTAATGAAGTTCAGATTGCAGCACTTGCCATGGAAGGTACTGTTGTGCTTCCTATTGAAAAAGATGAGGAAGATGAGGCTGTAGAAAAAGAAGAAAGAGAAAAAATTAAAGTGATGCTTCAAAAAGCTAGAGAAGGCGATGAAGATGCTAGAGCTAAATTAGAAGAAGAAGAAAAAGAGTTAGATGATCAATTAAAAGAGCGTATGTTTGAAGAAGATTTCCTTTCTATTATGAGCGGTTATTTTGTACCGACTACTTTGGTAGATGCTACGTATGCTATATTAGGAGAAATTACAGATATACAGAATAGAAAAAATACGCAAACAGGAGAAGAATCATATCTTTTCACTTTAGATGTAAATGATATGCCGCTAGAAGTCCTTATTAATAAAGCTAATCTTGTGGGATATCCAAGCATAGGTATGCGTTTTATGGGTACTTGTTGGCTACAAGGAACTATTGTGACCTCTAAATAGTACTTGACGAATAGCAAATAAAAATGTAGTATAATAATTGCGATAACTTTTAAAGTTATAGGTTTCCGTAGCTCAGTAGGATAGAGCGACCGCCTCCTAAGCGGTAGGCCGCTGGTTCGATTCCAGTCGGGAACGTATAAATGCAAAAAAAACAGCTTATAGGGTTTTTAGCCTATAAGCTGTTTTTTTATTGTAATAAAGGTTTTAGTTAATATACAGAATGTATTTACATATTATTCATAGGATAAAAAACAAAGGTGGAGTAACTGGAAAGAAAAAATTTGATGAAAAGTCGACGTAAATATTGAAATGATACAAATATTGCTATATAATGTGGAAGTTACTATTAATATATTTTTGGAGGACAATATGAAAAAATTCGCAGTATTAGCTTTATTATTAAGCTCAATGTTAACATTAACAGCTTGTGGTTCTAAAACAGAAGCGCCAGCAGAAACACCAGTTGCTACAGAAGCGCCAGCAGCTTCTGAAACTCCAGCAACAGAAGAAGCTTTCACAGGTGAAAAAGTTGGTGAAGTAGCAGATGAAGAAGGAAAAACAGTTGCAACTGTAACATTTGAAGCTGGGACACCAGTAAGCGTTAAATTTGATTACATTAGTACAAAAGATAACTCAAGTAAATATGAAGCAGCAGCTGCTGGAACATATGACATGGGTGAAGGAAGTACACCTTGGAATGAACAAGTAGATTCACTTGCTACATTCTTAGCTGAAAATAACTTCGATTTAGAAAAAGTTACATTAACAGACGAAGATGGTCACACTGATGCTGTAACAGGTGTTTCTATCAAAGTTCCTGCTTTATTAGAAGCAGTAAAAGCTGCATTAAACTAGTAAAGACACATATAAAACTACCCTAGTATAAGAGGTTACCTCTTATACTAGGGTAGTTTTTGATTTGGTAACGGATTAAGAAACGAAGTAGTGATAGATACTAATTAGCTAAAGTAAAAGCATCATTAGTTAGGGTGAAAATATCTTTTAATCCCTCTGTGATATAGATTTTGTAATCCGTTGTTATAAAAATAGCCTCAACATCAGGTTGGCTTTCAATAAATTCAAGACCTTTTTCTATACCAAGAGCAAAGACAGAAGTAGAAAGTGCATCCCCATCTGTAGAAGATTTACTGATAATGGTTACACCAGCAATTTCATTCTCATAAGGATAACCTGTTTTAGGGTCTAGAATATGATGATACTTATGACCAGCTTCATCTTCGATGTAACGTTCATAAATACCTGATGTAACGATGGAGTGATCAGCAGTCGTTAGGCGCCCAATAATTTTACCTCTGGGATTAAAAGGATCTTGAACACCAATATTCCATAAAGAGCCATCTACTTTAGTACCTAAGGTATAAAGGTTACCACCTAAGTCTATTAAAGCATGCTGAACACCTTGTGAGCGAAGTAAGTCAGCAATTTCATCAGCGGCATAGCCTTTACCAATGCCGCCTAAATCTAACTGCATTCCCTTTTCTTTTAAATAAACAGTTGAATCTGCAGCATTTAATGTGGCTTTATCAAATCCAACTAAAGGGAGGGCCGCCTTAATTTCCTCAGAACTAGGAATCCTGGCCTCAGGGAAACCAATGTTCCAAAGTTTAACAATAGGCCCAACAGTAATATCAAATGCACCATCAGTAAGTTCACTATAAGCTAGACCTCTTTCAATTACCTTAAAAGTATCTTCATCTACTTGAACAGGTGCGATTCCAGCTTGGTTATTAATTTCATCAATTAAAGTGCCTGTTTTATTGATACTTAAGGTATCTTCTAATTCATGGAGCCTATTAGCTGCTAAATCAAGTATTTCTTCAGATTGATGGTCATAAAGAGAGATTTTAGCAACCGTCCCTAAAACAAACTCTGTACGGGATAATGGCTCGACTGTAGTAGGCGTGGCTTGATTACAGCCTGTTAAATAAATAACACCTATTAAAGAAGATAATATAAGAGACAGCCCAAATTTTTTTAAATAGTTATACATTTTTTCCTCCATTTAATGACTAAATGAAAGCTTAAAATAAGCTTTCTAGCCTTTATTATACTACAAAATAAATAGAATGGTATACGCTTACCAAGGCTAAACTGGAAAAACTATCTATTGAGAAAAATAGCAAACTAATAGTAGACTTCTTAACAAAAATTCGGTATAGTAATTATGTAAAATAAACTAAAATAATTAATTACAAAAATGAGACACATTATAAACGAGGTGAAGGATGAGTAAAGTAACGAATATCGTTATACTTGGGGCAGGTTATGCTGGAGTGCATGCCGCAAAAAAACTTGCTAAAAAGTACAAGAAAAATAACGATGTACAAATCACACTAATCGATAAAAATCCATATCATACTCTCATGACAGAACTTCATGAGGTAGCAGGTGGCCGTGTGCCAGAAGAGTCAGTTAAGGTAGACCTTAGCCAAATCTTCCACAGAACGAAAGTAAAAGTAGTAGTAGACTATATCGATAATGTAGATATAGCTGCGCAAAAAGTAAAAACAACATATGGTGAGTATGCATATGATTACTTAATGATTGGAATGGGTAATGAACCAGCATCTTTTGGTGTACCAGGTGTTGATGAGTATGGATTTAGCCTTTGGTCTCTTGAAGATGCCCTTAAAATCCGAGAACATATTGAATACAAATTTAAAGCAGCTTCACTTGAAAGAGATGAAGCTAAAAGAAGAGAAATGCTTACTTTCGCTGTGGCAGGTTCAGGCTTCACAGGGATTGAGATGGCAGGTGAACTTCTGGAGTGGAAATCAACGCTTGCACGTGAGTATAGAGTAGATGAAAGCGAAGTATCACTTCTTGTAGTAGAAGCAGCAGGCACTATTCTTAACATGCTAGATAGAAAACAAGCTGATAAAGCTGAAAAATATATGACTAAACATGGTGTACGTATTTTAAAAGATAGTCCAATTACAGAAGTAACACCAGATGCTATTACATTAAAATCAGGTGAAGTGATTAAAACACAAACACTTATTTGGACTTGTGGTATCCAAAATAACACTGCATGCTTAGCCTATGGATTAGAAACCACTAGAGCTAACCGTCTTCAAGCTAATGAGTACATGCAATCAACTCATCATGAAAATGTATATCTAATCGGTGACTGTGCATACGTAGAAGAGGAGCCAGGTAAAGGAAATCCTCAAATTGTAGAAGCGGCAGAGCAAACAGCGACAACAGCAGTGAAAAATATTATTGCTTCTATTGAAAACAAAGAAAAAGTAAAATTCAAATCTAGTTATCATGGTTTCATGGTATCAATAGGTGGTAAATACTGTGTAGCAAATTTAATGGGTATTAAACTTTCCGGTTTCTTTGCTATGGCAGCAAAACATATTGTAAATATGATTTACTTATTTGGAATACTTAATATTCCGGCTGTATATCACTATTTACAACATGAATTCTTTGATATGAAAGAAAATAGAACGATTCTTAGAGGACACTTAGCTTCTAAAGGTAATCGTTTATGGCTCATTCCACTTAGACTTTATGTGGGCTGTGTATGGTTATTAGAAGGTCTTGCTAAACTCTGTGGTGAAGGTACATGGGAAACTGCAGTAGATGCCTTATTCCATAAAGGTGAGTGGCTATTTACAATTGGTGCAGACAGCTGGGTAAAAGCTGGTAATATCAATATGCCATTTTCATGGCTTCAAGATGGTTTAACAGGTGCTTCATCAGCAGCAGAAGGTGCAGTAGAATATGCAACACCTATTTTAAGTAGTATGCCTAAATTCTATGAATCTATTATGAAAATCATGATTCCAAATGAAACTATGGCTAATATTTTCCAAATCATGGTTGTTATTTTAGAAATTGGGATTGGACTTGCGCTTATTGCTGGTTTATTCACATGGCTTGCTTCAGCAGCATCAGTATTCATGACTATGAACTTTATACTTTCAGCTATGGCTGGATGGGATATTTTATGGTATACTTTTGGTGGAATTGCTTTAATGAGTGGTGCTGGTAGAACATTTGGTCTTGATTACTATGTAATGCCATGGATTACTAAGCTAGTAGGCAATTGGTGGATTGGTAAGAACAAGCATATTTATAAAGAAGAAAAAACTGCTTAATATAAATGATTTTATTTCGCCTTACCTTTGTGTAAGGCGAAATTTGTATGTAAAAGTTGTTGGTAAAAAGAGGGTAACGCCATGAAAAAATGGGATAAAATAATTATTGGAGTGTTATTGCTCATTTCCTTCTTACCGTATCTGTTATTTAAAGTGTTTTTGTTAGGAGACTTTAATGGTACCTATGCTTATATTACGGTAGAAGGTAAGCCTTATATGGATATTCCTTTAACGGGACAAGTTACGTCTAAGGAATATACGATTAAATCGTCAATAGGAACAAATGTGTTAGTGGTAGAGAATGAAAGCATCAGAGTAGAAGAAGCAGATTGTCCAGATCATCTTTGTGAGGAGTTTGGGGCAAAAAACCAAGTTGGTGATGTGATTGTTTGTTTACCACACCAAGTTTATATAGAAATAAAGGGTACTGACCATAATAATGAAGTAGATGGCAGAATTTATTAGGAGGAGAAATATGCAAAAAACAAGACATTTAATTTATATGTCCCTCCTTGTAGCTCTTGCATTAGTGCTACATTTGTTTGAAAGAAATATTCCTGTTCCTTTTATGACGCCGGGTGCTAAATTAGGCTTAGCCAATTTGATTACTGTATTAGCACTTTATACCTTACCAAAGAAAAGCGATGTTATTAAAGTGATAGTTGCTAGACTTTTTCTTAGTAGTATTTTTGGCGGAAGTGTATCGGGGCTAATGTATGGTAGTATGGGTGCAGTACTTAGTTTTTTGATTATGGTAGTGATTAAGGACGGATTAAAAGAAAAAGTAAGTATTATAGGAGTAAGTGCGGCAGGTGCAGTATTCCATAATATTGGTCAGCTCTTAGTAGCGGCATTTATTGTGAGAAATATAGGCGTTATGCTATATTTGCCATTCCTGTCCTTGGCAGGAATTGTAACTGGTATTTTTGTGGGAATGGCAGCGAATTATGTAATAGGGCACATGAATAAACTTACTATATTTAGAGATATCATGGAAATAGAAAAGAGGAATCATTAATGCATAAACTCTGGGATAGTTATCCAGAAATCAAAAAAGAGCTAGAAGTAGTTATAGACCTTATGGATGAAAATGCTTATTGCAAAGATAAGGTAATTGAAAGTTCTATTAAGGATATGATTCATTCAAATGGGAAAATGATTCGACCAGGCTTTTCTATCATTGCAGCAAAGTTTGGTGAGTACGAAGAAGAGCGAACAAGGGTGTTAGCCGCAGTGATGGAGTTTTTCCATATGGCGACACTTGTACATGATGATGTGATTGACGATGCAAAGCTTCGTAGAGGAAAAGAGACGGTCCAATCAAAATATGGGAAGGACTATGCAGTTTATATTGGTGATTATCTATTTTGTATCTGCTTTAAGCTTTTAGCAAGCACGGCTTCTCTGCAAAGCATTCAAATAGATAGTAAGGCTATGTCTAGAATTTGCTTAGGAGAAGTAGAACAACTTAACTCACGTTTTGATAAAAATGTATCAGTTAAAAATTATTTAAAGCGTGTTTCAGGAAAAACAGCAGAATTATTTTCACTAAGCCTTTATATAGGAGCTGCAGAAAGTAATTGTGATAAAAAACTGAGTAGACTATTTTGGAATATCGGACATAATATAGGAATGGCTTTTCAAATTATTGATGATATCTTAGATTATGTTAGTGATACGAATACATTAGGCAAAGATAGTGCCAATGACCTTAAGGATGGGTTGTATACCTTGCCTCTCATTTATGTGTTAGAGAAACAGCCAAAGGAGCTTTTAACTATTCTAGATAAAGAAATATATGAGGATGAAGATATTGCAGCTATTTTTAAGCTGACTCATGAATTAGGCGGAATAGAGAGTGCTAGAAACTTAGCTAAAAAATATACTGATAAAGCTTATAAATTAATAGGTCAATTACCAGATAATGAATATAAAAGCATGCTCAAGGAAATGAGTAGGGAGCTTTTAGAAAGAGCATATTAATAACTGGGTAGGAATAAGTAGCATGAAAAGGTGTAGCAAGTTTTAAGTTTGCTACACCTTTTTTGTATTGAGACGAAATGATTATTCAGTGAATAATTGTAGGCATTTCAAATGACTTATTAAGGAAGAGAATCATGCCTTTACTTGAAATATGGTGTATACTAAAAAGAATAGCAAGGTTTACAAAGAATAAAATACTCACTATATACGATGAGAGCCATTTAACCATTAATAAAGAAGAGAAGGGAGCATAATAATGGATAAAGTACTTTTAACTATAGACTGGGATTATTTTATTAATGTACATAGTCAGCACTATATGTCTTATAGAGAAAATCAAGTTAACTTATTAGAAGAGTGGTATAGGCGTCATTTAATTTGCTTACAAAGAAATGAACACTTGGAGAACTTTTATAATTTGGTACCTTTTTATAGAACGTTTTGGAAGCAAGCTAAAAAAGCTTTGAAGCTAAAGAAGACGATACCTGTTATCGTAACTGAGGGGCATGAAGAAGCCTATAAGATTGCTAAAGAGTGGGATTGCACAGAAGTATATTCTTTAGATGCTCACAGTGATTTGGGCTATGGTGGTTTGGCAGCATTAGAGTTTGAAATAAACTGTGCCAATTGGTTAGGAAAGTTACTAAAGGAAAAGTATATAAATAAGGCTAATATTATTTACAGTCCCTATACGAAAGAAGATGAAGAAGATTTTAAGGAAATAATGGATGCTTATGAGGTACACTTTCTTAGTTTAGAGGAATTATTTAAAAGGAAAATAGACGTAGCAGCTATTCATATATGTCGTTCAGGACCTTGGACTCCTCCATGGTATGATGAAGCGTTAGATGAGTTTATTAAGCAAATCAGTGAATCGCCAGTATTGCAAATAGAAGTAAAGAGAAGCTGGAAACCTAAGGAACTAAACTTAGCAGACCAAATTAATTGTTTTATGGGGATTCTTTAAAAGGTAAAAAGCTCAGAGATATAGATGTAATAAGAATAAGATATGAAAAAATAACCAAACTATCCTTAAGAATATAAGGGTAGGAATGAAACTAATGATGAACTCTTTATTATCAAAAAGTAAAATAGATGTACCAGATATGCTTTTAAAAGGAACAGTGATGGTCTTAGTAACTTTTATAGCAGGATTTTTGTTTGGAAAAAGTAGTATGATGATTGCTTTTGTTATTTTATTGGGGGCAAATACTTTTGAGAAGCAAAATTTAAGGGTACAAACAGTAAGGAAGATTGCAAAACTGATTTTAATAGATACCCTGATTGTTTGTTTAGCCTTTTTAGCATCCAGAAATAGGTGGTGGGGAATACCTATTAATATGGCTACTTTGTTTGTTATTACTTATTATTTTGTTTCACCCTATGATCAAATGGCATATAAAACCTTTATCATGCTTTATGTGTTTTCACAGTATAATACTATAGAACTTAGTGCATTACCTAGTAGGTTATTATTAGTCGTATTTGTCTTAGTAGTTATGTTGGGAACTACTTTAATTAAACAGAACAAGAATAAGGCACTTTTAGATCCCAATATCGGTAAGGCTTGGGAAGTAATTAATGAACAACTAAAGTGTATTCTAGAAGGACATTATGATGAAGCACTTAGTTCTACTTGCAATAAGTATATGAATGAAGTAGCACATAGCATTTATTTAACAGGCTATAGGCGATATTTAACCACTTATGTAGGAAAGATACAGTTTCAATTCTATATGAATATTAGCTATTTTAATGTTCTCTTAGTGCAGCTATCATGTGAGTATCAAAGAGGGTGCTTTGACAAAAAGGCATTGCAGGAACTTATAGGTATTACAGAAGTTATTGATAGCTATTTTAAAAGACAAATAACACGAACAAAAGTGATTAGAATTTTATGGCGCTTTTTAGAAGAACATAGCGTAGCTAATGGATTTGAAGAAGAAATAGTAGATATGATTTATGGGATTTATAGCAATTTCGTTGAGCTAAATATTTTAGATTATAAGACAAGAGATAAACTTTATTATAATTGGCAGAGGTCTAATCTAGAGCATGTACAAATGAGTATAAAAACCATTTGCAACCCTAAGAGTATAAGCTTTAATTTTGCTATGCGTATGTCTTTTATTTTATCTGTAAGTCTATCTTTAGCAGATTTATTAGGCTTTTATAAAATCATTTGGGTGGTTATTCCCATTATTTCTATTACAGCACCTTACTATGAGGATACTATTAGGAAGAAGAAGGATAGGATAAAAAGTAATGTATTAGCAGCTATTATTGTAGGCATAGTCATTAATGTCATAGGAACCTGGTGGATTAATTTAGTACTTTTAATAGGTGGCTATTATTTGATCTATGCTTTTAATGACTATTATCGCATCTCATTCTTTTTAACTATTGTCTCCATGAGTTTATCGGCATTTAGTAGTGGGGTTAATGTCCTAGTTTTTTACCGAATCATTTATGTGATAATAGGTGCCACTGTAGCAGAGTTAAGTGCTAGGCTGGTGCCTTATAAAATAGAGGATGGTATTAAGGAGTTAATCAAGGAAATTGACAAGCTTAATGCTGTACTAGAACAGCAAGGTATTGCTAGTTTAGAAGGAAAAGAAAACAAGCATTATATAAGAGATACGATTATTCATTCTGCAGTTTTATGCCAAAAGCTTTCTATGAAAAATGAAAGTTACAAAGACCCTAAAGTAGCAACCATTATTAATGTTAATACAGAATTTGCTATAAGGCTGGGCCATAAGCTTTTAAGGAACACTTAGATGTAAGAAAAGAAAAGTGGAGTAGGCAGAAGAGAAGGGATAAGCTATAATAGGCTTATAGAGAGAAGGGAAGGTGCATCATGAATAAAAAAGCCATTTTTTTAGATATAGATGGAACACTTGTTAATCATCATGGGAAAATACCAGACTCAGCTAGAGAAGCTATTGCAGCAGCAAGAAAAAACGGACATGTTATTTTTGTGTGTACAGGACGCTCTAGAGCTGAGATACCTGAAGAAATTTTTAAAATGAATCTAGATGGCATTATAGGAGCAGCAGGTGGTTATGTAGAATTAGAAGGAAAAGCTATTCATGAAGTTTATATTCCTAAGGAAGAAGTCACACATATTGTGAACTTTTTTGAGGCCAACCATATTGAATTTTATTTAGAGGCCACTAGTCAGGTTTATTCCAGTAAAGGTGGAAAAGCCTATTTGATGGCGATGATGAATGCTAATATCGCCCGTTATCCAGATGCTAAAGAAGATCTTGAAAGAAATATGCTTTCTTTTATTGCACATATGCAAGATGAGGGAGATATCATAAGAGAAGATATTAATAAAGTCACTTTTATGGGAGCTCAATTGTCTTTAAAAGAAGTGCAAGAAGAGTTTAAAGAGAACTTCGTAGCTATTCCAGGGTCTTATGGACGAGAAGGAGAACTATGCGGTGAACTTATGCTAAAAGAAGTGCATAAAGCAACAGGAATAGAGATTGTACTCAAAGCGCTAGGTATTGAGCAGAAGGATACTTATGCTTATGGGGATAGTTATAATGATATAGAGATGCTACAATATGTAGCTTGTGGTGTGGCAATGTCAAATGGTGCAGAGGCTCTAAAGAAGGTGGCGGATGATATCACAGATTCTCCTGATGAGGATGGTTTATATAAAAGCTTTAAGAAATATGGATTAATTTAAGTAAGAAAATGCTGGACAGCCACAAATGGTACATTGATGTGGCCGTTCAGCATTTTTATTGTTGGAGTAATTTTATAACCTTTTATTTTTTAAAATGCACCAAAGGATAATGGTTATGACAAAGCCAATCCAGTAAACAATACCTGTCTGTAAGCACAATAACGTGTATCCTTCTATACTAGACAGGGTTTTTAAAATTCGATAAAATCCTATAGACATACATATAAGGCTAATCGAATGAGAACACAAAAAATAGTAAGCAAAAGATTTTTTTAAAATTTGGAGAGCTCCATAGAAAAAGACTACAGCTCCAATGCCTATACCAATATATAAAAATCTAGCTACAAATGGTCCTATTTCATACGCCTGTAACCCAAAAGGGTAAGTATGGTTATTTACCCATGAATAAGAAAGGTACATAATTAAAATGACTATTATTGCCGTGGTTAATACTAGTATCTGACCGAGCCATAAATCCCAGTTTCTTTGTCTGCTTTTTTCAAACCTTCTATAGCATAAAAAACCACCGGTTAAAATAACTAATGGAAGCACCACATAAGATAACTTTACGCTTGTATGAATATTTCCGATGTTATTCCACGCAATCATAAGTAATAATGCAGTAATACATACGAATACAATGAGGCTAATGACTGATTTTCGATCGCAATTTTTTCTAATCTTACCCAGATATCTCAAATCACTTTTATTCTTCTCTTCATTATCCATCTGCAGGTTTTCGGGTAGGAGGATCTCCTGTTTCATATCTGAATAAAGTTTTTTGCACCTTTCACATTCAATAAAATGTTCTTGAATATCCTTAGAGGTATTTTCATTAGTTAGATTTTCAATATAGGAAGGCATTAAATCCTCAACAATATAACAATTTAATTTCATGACTTTTAGCTCCTTTCCATTTCTTTGATGTATTCTTGTAGCTTTCGCTTGGCTCTAAAGAAATTAGTTCTAGCCCATGTTTCACTTTTTCCTAGTAATTCCCCAATCTCTGCAAAACTTAGTTCGGATGTAATTCGGAGGATGACAACCTCTTTCATGTCGTTTGGTAATTTTTGCAGCATGTGATAAAAAGTGTTTTTTTCCTCTTTTAGAATATAAGTCTTTAATGGATCAAATAAGTTTATATTGGTCAAAGGTATTGCGATCTCTTCTATGGAGTATAAATCCTTTTTTTTACGCAAGTACTGTAGCCACACATGCCTAGCAATTTGACATAGCCAAGTAGATGCTTTACATTCTCCACGAAAATGGGCATAGGATAAAAATGCTTGGTAAAAGGTTTCTTGCGTTAATTCTTCTGCGAGTTCATGGCTTCCTGCCATTCGAAAAAGGAAGAGGTAAACCATTTTGCTATGCCTTTCGTAGAGTTTATTCATATCATCATTTTGCAATACATCACCTTCTTTCCGAAACATGTTTCTATTTCATTAGTGTAATTTTTTTTCGATTCGTGACAATTTATTTTTCGGCTTTTTATTAAAAAGAGGTCAACTTACTTGTTTGTTGAACATGAGATTCTTTTAAAGGTATTAATTAAGAAGACAATTAATAAATATGATAAAATACTTATAATAATACGTGATCAAGGGTGGAAATATTCTATCTATTCCGATATAATGTAAAGGTATGTGATATACATATAATGATTTAAGGGGGAACGAAGTTGGAAGAAAATAATCAAAATGAAGTAATGAGCACAAAAAATAGTGAAAAGGGTAATAAGAAGATTATAGTACTCATTGCATGTATTGTGGGAGTATTAGCAATAACAGTAGGTTTATTAGCTATGGGTGGTTTAGGAAATAATGGTTCTAAAGTTAAATTGAGAACGTTAAAGGGCACACCACAAGAAATAGTACATACAGCGCTTCTTAATACACAAGACAAGTTAGCTAGTGAGATGACATTACTTGAAGAAAGAAATGGTGGCAAGGTTTTAGCTGATATTTTAAAATCAGAAGCGGCTGATATGAACTTTAATGTAAAAATTAAAGGTGTAAGCGGCATGGAAAATGAGAGCATTATTAATGCCGTTGTAAAAGATTTAGCTGTTCAAGGTGATTTAGCTTATACTAAAGACGGGAAGTACTGGAATGCTGATTTAAAAGCAAAGCAAGGTGATTTAGAATTGGTTGGTGCGACGCTTTATAAAGCTGACCAAGAATTAGGAATTGATATTCCTAAAGTACTAGGAAATCCATATGCTATTAAATTAGATACTTTATTTGAAGACTTACAAAACTCACCGATGTATGCACTAGGGGGCGGAGAAAGTATTGATGAAGCACAAATAGAAGAAGTTAAAGAAATGTTTACTGCCATAGGTGACTATTTTAATGGCATTTTAGGCATGGCAGATAATAAAGAGTATATTGACAAGGTTAATAAATTATATGAAGATACCATTAAAGGCTTGGATATAGAAAAGCTTAATGAAAAAGTAGAAGGCTACGATGTTTATGAGGTTACTGTAACTGGTGAGCAAATGGCCAATTTTAATAAAGAACAAATGGCTATTATCATGGAACTAGATTTTGCTGACCGCCTATTTAATTTAGTAGCAAAATACTCAGGTGTTACTCAAGAAGAATTATTAGAACAAATAGCACAAGGCAGTACATATGGTGATGTAGATGTAAAATTTGAACTTCATGTAGATGATTATTTTATTCGATCAGGAGTGTGCACTATTATTGATAATGCATATGATGAAGAGATGATAAGTGTTGAATTTAATTTGGGTGATAAAGAAAATTTACTTAATGAGATTGGCTTTTCGTTTGGAGTAAATGATGAGGCTCAAGTAGAAGTGGCATTTAATAATAATTTGGGTGAAAAAGGTAGTGTATTCGAACAAGCTTTCAAAGTAAGCATTACATCTGATGGAGAAACAGGTTTTATTAGCTATAATACGTCTTATGATTCAAAAGCTAAGGATAATAACTTTGAAGTTAACTTCGAAGCAACACTTCCTTACACAGGGTCAGCTACTATAGCAGGAAAAGGAACCAAAGTAGTAAGTGCAAAAGAAATATCTACTACTATAGATGAATTAACTTGTAAAGTAAGTGATGATTACAGTAATGAAATGCAAGTTAATCTTGCAGTAGAATATGGTGCAAAGGCTATTAAAGCAAAAGATGTTAAGTTTGAAAGTAAAGAAGAAGTAAAATATGTTTTGGAACTTACTACAGCAGAATTAATGGCTATAGCTCAAAGTATACAAAATAATATTCAATCAATAGGATCAGCTTTCTTACAATAAAATGATATAAAATAGACGTAAAAGGAGGATAAGGAATGAATGTAGAATCTCGTATGGATGAATTTGAAAAAGTGTCACACAAGACTACTAAGCAAGATGTTAAAGAACGTATGGGTGAATTTGATCCAGTAGATAAAGTACAAAAGCAACTTACGAAAGAAAAATCTAGCACATTACCTTATAGCCTCAAACGCTACAAAACTTGTCCTCACTGTGGGGAGTTCATGGAAATTCATGAGCTAAAAGAAACAGAAGCGACTTATATTTGCAAAAGCTGTGAACAAAGAACGACTATAAAAATAAAATAATAAAAACATCCTCTTATTTGAAGTATTAAAGATAAGAGGATGTTTTACTATCTACCTCTATAGGCAATGTTGAGTATGAAAAGGATGTATGATAAAGTGAATATATTGGATACGTTTAGTAACTTAAACAGCAAGGAGGAGTAAATTTGATTTTTTCTACACTAATACTTAATCAAGATACCCCTATTTATGAGCAAATAGAAAAACATATAGAAAAAGCGGTAAAAGCAGGAGCATTAATTAAGGATAGTAAATTACCCTCTACCAGAGAAGCTAGTAGTGTACTGGGGATTAGTAGAAATACAGTTTTAACAGCTTATGAAAACTTAGAGAGCAGAGGCATCATTTATAGTATTAAGGGAAAAGGCTCTTTTGTAAAAGAAGAAGCTAAAAATGATTGGCAAGAAGTGAACATAAAGTGGAAACAGCGGATTAATAGCTATGGTCAAACATGTGAACAAATGGATATTATTAAAACAGAACCCCGCTATGAAAAAGGAATGATTTCTTTTAAAAGTATTGCACCAGAAGGAAATTTATTCGATGTAGAAGAGTTTAAAAGAGCGTTCTTAGATGTTATGGCTCTAGAGGGAGAAAAACTACTTAATTATGGCTACGCAAAAGGTTATAGAGATTTAATAGAGTATTTAATGAACTATATGGTAGGTAAAGGTGTAGACGGGAACAAAAAAGATATTTTAATAACCAATGGCTTTACGGAAGGGCTAGATCTTATTTTAAGTACGTACACTCAGGCAGGAGATGTTATTTTATGTGAAAGTCCAACTCATCATACAACGTTAAAAATGATGAAGGCTTATGGTTTGCAGGTAGTAGGGGTACCTATGGATGAACAAGGCATATTACCAGAGGCTTTAGAGAATGCTATACTTAAATATAAGCCTAAGTGGGTATATCTAACACCTTCCTATCAAAATCCCACAGGAATTGTAATGAGCGGAGAAAGAAGGCGAATTGTTTATGGTATATTAAGTGACTATCATACGCCTTGTATAGAAGATGGGTTTAACGAAGAACTTTTATATTCTAGTTCGCATATTATGCCACTTATGGCACTGACCGGTGAAAGTAATCATATTATTTATATAGGAAGTCTTTCTAAAATACTATTTCCTGGATTAAGGTTGGGTTGGATTATGGCAGACTCAGCCTGCATTGATACTTTGGAAAGTGTAAAGAGGGCAAAAACGATTCATACTTCCTTCGTAGATCAAGCTGTTTTTGTGCAATATATGAAAAGTGGTGCCTTTGAACGCTATGTAAAAAAAGCAAAAAAATATTATCGAGAAAAATATTTATATACAGTAGAGCAAATCAAAGAATATATACCTTATGAGAAGCTTTGGGGAGAGGGAGGACTTCATATTTTTATTGAGTTAAATCATAAGATAGATACGAGGGAACTACTAAAGCAGTGCTATAGGAGAGGAGTACTATTTATGCCAGGTGATATTTTTGAACCTAGTATGAAAGTAACTTCTAGTCTTCGTATAGGATTTGCAAGGCTGAAGAAAGAAGAGATTTCTAAAGGGTTAAAAATAATAGGTGAAGAGATAAGTAAGAATATTATTCCGTGATATAGGAAATTATGGTATAATCTTAAAGTAAAGTATAAAACTAAAGAAATCGACTTATTATTACGAAATAAGAAGAAAGATTAAAGACTAGATATATGAGGTGAAACAAATGGCAGGAAGAATATTGGTGGTAGATGATGCAGCATTCATGAGAATGATGTTAAAAGATATCTTAACAAAGAATGGGTTTGAAGTAGCTGGTGAAGCAGAAAATGGTCTAAGAGCAATTGAACGTTATAAAGAAGTATCCCCGGACTTAGTATTAATGGATATTACAATGCCTGAATTAGATGGGATTGGTGCTGTAAAGCAAATTAAAGCTGAAGATCCAAATGCCAAAATTATTATGTGCTCAGCTATGGGACAACAAGCAATGGTACTAGAGTCTATTCAAGCAGGAGCCAGAGACTTTATTGTTAAGCCTTTTCAAGCCGATAGAATAGTAGAAGCAATTAATAAATGCTTAAAATGATAGATGGATATAGTAAGTGAGATGTTACCCAAAGGGGTAACATTTTTTTTGTTTAAATACAAATAAGTTTAGACTCTAATAGAAAACTTAAATTATTAAAAAATATTTACTGTAAAATAATAATTATTATTTACAAAACGAAATTCATATAGTATAATGAATTCAAGTTAGAAGTGTATACAGTATACAAAGTCAAAATTCACTAATCAAAGGGGGTGTAGTAAGGGTAGAGCACAAAGCATCTACTTTTACAGCGCATATGACACATTGGAGAAACTTTAAATCAGGCAAATGGGAAAACGAAATTAATGTAAGAGATTTCATCGTTAACAACTATACAGAATATACAGGTGACGATAGTTTCTTAGCTGGTCCTACACAAGACACATTAGATCTTTGGAGTGAACTTAGCGAACTTATGGTAAAAGAAAGAGAAAGAGGTTGTTTTGCAGATACTAAAACAGTAGCAACAATCACTTCTCACGCAGCAGGTTATATTGATAAAGATAAAGAAAAAATCGTTGGTCTTCAAACAGATGCACCACTTGTAAGAAGCTGTCATCCATTTGGTGGGATGAGAGTTGTAGAAAATGCTTTAAAAGCATACGATTATGAAGTAGATCCAGAAATGAAAGAAATCTTTACAAAATACAGAAAAACACATAACCAAGGTGTATTCGATGTATATAACAAAGATATTCGTACAGCACGTAAAGTAGGCGTTGTAACAGGTCTTCCAGATGCTTACGGTCGTGGACGTATTATTGGTGACTACAGAAGAGTTGCTCTTTACGGAATCGATAAATTAATCGAATTCAAAATGAAAGATAAAGAAGAACGTTCTAAAGTATTTACAGCAGAGACAATGAGAGACTGTGAAGAATTAGCAGAACAAATCAAAGCCTTAAATGAACTTAAAGAATTAGGTCAAATGTATGGTTTTGATTTAGCTAGACCAGCTGAGAATTTCCAAGAAGCAACACAGTGGTTATATCTTGCATACCTTGCAGCAACTAAAGAACAAGATGGTGCAGCTATGTCAATCGGACGTACATCTACATTTCTTGATATTTATGCAGAAAGAGATTTACAAGAAGGTAAACTTACAGAACAAGAAGTTCAAGAAATCATTGACCAATTTATCATGAAACTTCGTATCATCAGATTCCTTAGAACTCCAGAATACAACGAATTATTCTCAGGAGACCCAACATGGGTAACAGAATCACTTGGTGGTATGTTAGAAGATATGAGTGCTTCACTTGTAACTAAAAATAGTTTCCGTTACCTTCACACACTTTACAACATTGGACCAGCTCCAGAACCAAACTTAACAGTACTTTGGAGTGAACATTTCCCACAAGGTTACAAAAACTTCTGTGCAAAAGTATCTATTGATACATCAGCTATTCAATATGAAAGTGATGACCTTATGAGACCACAATTTGGTGATGACTACGGTATTGCTTGTTGTGTATCTCCAATGAGAATCGGTAAACAAATGCAATTCTTTGGTGCTCGTGCTAACCTTGCTAAAGCTGTACTTTATGCAATCAATGGTGGGGTAGATGAAAAAACTGGTATCAAAGTAGTACCAGGTATTGAACCAATGACTGGTGATGAATATCTTGACTACGATAAAGTAATGAAAAACTACCAAATCACTAAAGCATGGGTTGCTAAGGTTTATACAGATGCTCTTAACATTATTCACTTCATGCATGATAAGTATGCTTATGAAAGAATTGAAATGGCACTTCATGATACAGATATCTTAAGAACAATGGCATGTGGTATTGCAGGTCTTGCAGTAGCAACAGACTCATTATCAGCTATTAAATATGCTAAAGTTAAACCTATTAGAAATGAAGAAGGTATTGCAATTGACTTCGAAATCCAAGGAGAATACCCAGCATACGGAAACAACGATGATAAGGTAGACTCAATTGCTGTATCATTAGTAGAGGACTTTATGCAAGAAATCAGAAAACACACACCATATAGAAACTCTGTATACACACAATCTGTTCTTACAATTACATCAAACGTTGTATATGGTAAGAAAACAGGAGCAACACCAGACGGACGTCAAGCTGGTGTACCATTCTCACCAGGTGCAAACCCAATGAATGGTAGAGAAACAAAAGGTGTTCTTGCAGCATGTGCTTCAGTTGCTAAATTACCATTCGAACATGCTAATGATGGTATTTCATATACATTCTCATTAGTACCATCAACACTTGGTAATAACGAAACAGATCGTATTACAAACATGGTAGGTATTCTTGATGGCTACTTTGGCCAAACAGGACAACACATCAATGTAAACGTTCTTAATAAAGAAGTATTACTTGATGCAATGGATCACCCAGAAAAATACCCACAACTTACAATTCGTGTATCAGGATATGCTGTAAACTTTATTAAGCTTACAAAAGAACAACAATTAGATGTTATCAGCCGTACCTTCCACGAAAGAATGTAGTAGTAGATAAACAAAACCATTCCAAACCATTAACAAATCCTCTTAGTTAAATAAAAACGCAAGCTCCTAGAACTAGGGCTTGCGTTTTTTAATATATTTAGGTGAATGTAATATAGTGGGTAGTTCTAATAGCATGTACTTCCTTAAATATTTTATAAAATATTAGTAATTAAAATACTCCATAGTAGAAACAGCTTGTTTTGACGTAAGCTAGAGGGAGCAATGTATGTAATTCAATTTTACAAGTAGGAATAATGCTTTGAAAATAACATTAATGCAAATAATATATTTAAGATACTGTTTGGGTAGGTAATAAAAGGCGTTTATCTAAAGGTAGGAGTTGCGAAAAGAGTTAAAAGGTGATAGTGTAAATTGAGCAACTATAACACATGAGTCATAAGGAGAAAATATGCTTAGAGCAATTTATGAAAATATACAAGGTGGACACGAGGTTAGAAAAAATCTTATAGAACTTAAAAAGCTATTAAAAGAAGAAAGTAATCGTATGGCTTTTATTTATTATTTAGCAGGTAGTTATACACTTTTATACAAGTTGTTAGAAGATGAAGACGCTAAAGTGCGTAAAAATACAGCCTTAATTATGGGAGAATTAGCAGTACCTGAATTTGTTGATAAGCTTTTTGAAGCCTATATAAAGGAAGATAAGCTTTTTGTTAAAGGAGACTATCTAGTGGCACTAAGTCATTTAGATTATCGTCATTTGCTTGAAGAATTGAAGGAACGTTTAAGCTTTTTAACAACTAGTAACTTTGAAGAAACAAGTATGAAGCATATTCATGAAGAAATGAAGATACTTACTAATATGATTTTAGATATAGAAAGACCTGAAGGGCATACTTTCATGGGATATGATGAATTATCGGATTTGGTTTTACTCACTAATAGAGATCACCAAGATATTACTTTAGAACAAATTCACCAAGGCAACAAAAGGATTTTTAATGCAGGGGTATTAGTACGAACAAAAGATCTAAAAGAAATATTAAGTATTCGAACTTATTCAGAATTACTTTTTCGATTAAAAGATGTAGCCACTGTTGTAAATGACCCAACAGAAGCGGCAATGGCTATATATAAAGGTGGTTTATTAGCATTTTTAACTAAAAGACATACAGGAGAATTGCCTTATTATTTTAGATTAGAGATAAAAACTAAAATGCCTCTAGATAAGAAAAGTGCTTTTGCCAAAAAATTGGCTTTCGAGTTAGAAAAAGCATCAGATAGAGCATTAATTAATTCTACCTCAAATTATGAAGTGGAAATTAGGTTAGTTGAAAATAAAGAAGGGCAGTTTAATGTACTTCTTAAGCTTTATACCATTAAAGATGAACGTTTTGAATATAGAAAGCATGCAGTAGCAGCTAGTATTCAGCCAGTAACGGCAGCCCTTGTAGCTAAAATTTCTGAGCCATATTTAAAAGAAGGGGCACAGGTATTAGACCCATTCTGTGGAGTAGGCACAATGCTGATAGAACGTCATAAGTTAGTTCCAGCAAATCCAATGTATGGTATTGATTTATTTGGAGAAGCCATAGATAAGGCAATTATTAATGCCAAAAGAGCAGAGGCCGTTATTAACTTTATAAATCGTGATTTCTTTGACTTTACACATAACTATTTATTTGATGAAATCTTTACCAATATGCCAACTCGTGGAGGCAGAAAATCTGAGCAAGAAATGGTAATGCTATATCATGAGTTTTTTAATAAGGCATTGCGGGTATTAAAGAATGAAGCTGTAATAATTATGTATACAAGAGATAAGAGTTTAGTATTGAAAGAAGTAAGTAGTAGAAGTCAATGTACAGTGCTTGAAGAATATGCCATCTCTAAGAAAGAAGATGCTTATCTTTACATTATAGGGATTAATCAATAAAGCCTGGGTATATCATAGTAATTATGCAGAGTTTAGAATTACTAAGATGGAGTAGTATTTAAAATAAATATAAGGGTAAGGTAGTATGAAAGATAATTTCCATAAGGCCTTACCCTGTTTTATGTACCAATGACTAGAAGTGGATAGCTTTGTGTACTAGGAATATCAATTAATAAAATACGTATTATATTAATTGAATAATTTGATTGATATAAAATACATAATATAATATAAAAAATAGTTAAAACATGGTAAAATAATCTAATAACGAATAAAGCAGTATAAACAGATTAATACTTATAGGGGAGATTAGAAATGAAATGTGAATATTGTGGGAGAACATGCTTACCAGGGGAAGTGACATGTGGAGGATGTGGGGCACCCATAGAAAATCCAATACCAGTACCAGAGGTTAGACAAACTCAAGGTTCAAATATAGAAGTGAATGTAGGTGGCATTAATATTAAGATTAATGGACCCACAAGTACTACTACAGGAGGCACAGCGACTGCAACAACCTCGGCCGATACAGTTCATTCTAGGCCAAATTCTGCAATAAATGATATACAAAATACCAGGGCTAATCCTATACCACCAGTAGGATATGAAACAAGAAGGCAGAGAAAACAAAGGGAAGTAGCTGAACGTTACAGATTACAAAGGGAGCAAGAAGAATTAAGAAAAAGCCAAGCAATGGAAGCATCACAAGACTTAAAGTATGTTCGTGGTATTTTTGCGGGCTTTTTCTCTAGAACAATAGCTTTTGGGATTGATTTTATTGTATTAGCTATTTTGTGGGGGATAATTGGAGAACCTATAGAGAAAATATTTAATAGAGACGTTCTAGCATTAATGATGAGCATCTACTTTGTTGGTCTTGAAGTATTTGCTAAAGGGGCTACACTTGGAAAGCGAGCGATGAAAATACGTGTTGTTAATGCAAAGGGAGAAAGTATTACTTTACTTCAAGGTATCTTAAGATGTTTTTCCAAGCTTTTATCATTAGCCTTTTTCTTTATAGGTTTTATAATGATTGGACTTTCTGCGCAAAAGCAAGGGTTACATGATTGCATTGCTAATACTTATGTGATTAAAGACCGTTAGTGTTTTTTTAGTTATTTAGCAAAAGCTTCCTTTGGGATTTATTTTATTCATCAGACTGTTATTATTACTATTGGTTATTATGTATTACCTCTCGTGCCATATAGAAGTGTGCAAAGTTTAGTGATAATGATTTTAAGTTTTATTGCTACTATAGCTATCTATGTAGTATTAAAGCGCTGCCCCGTTCTTAATACATTATTCGGAATGAAAAAAAGTCAACCGGTAAGGCTAGATTATGTAGTTGAAATAGGTTGACTGAAACGGTCATAAGTTAAAAAATAAATAAGAATACAACTAATAAGGTGGATATCGTAAGAACGGTATCCGCCTTATTAAATTGTATAAGCTACTTACCACTTAGGTATTATAAGTAGCAACTTAGAAATAATTAATTGAAAGAATATATAATTTTAAATATATTGGATATAAGGGGGAAGGTTAGGTGGAGAAACTGTGAAAATTCATATTGATACACAAATAGATCAAAATGAGATAGAGGTTATTATACGTTGTAAAGAAGCAAATGAAGAAGTAAAACGAATTCAAGATCTACTAGAGCTATTTAATAAGAAGCTAAAAGGTATAAAAGACCAACAAATCTATATTTTAGATGTTATTCAGATATTATACATTGACACTGTGGATAAGCATACTTTTTTATATACAGCTGGGGACATTTATGAAAGTAATTTAAAGCTCTATGAATTAGAAGAGCTGCTAGAAACTAGCAATTTTTTTAGAGCCGGCAAATCAATAATAATTAATTTCTCACATATTAAGCGTATTAAACCAGATCTTGGTGGACGTTTAGAGGTCACCATGAGTAATGAAGAGAAATTATATGTCTCTAGGCAATACGCCATTCATATAAAGGAAAGGTTAGGTAAAATATAATGAAGGAGAGAGTTGGTTTAATAAAGTTTTTTGACCAGATGGCAAGGTGTTTTATGGTTGCGCTTTTAATTATTGCTATTACTGGGGCGTGGGGTGGAGAAAAAGCACAATGGGCTTCTACTATTTTGGGAGCAAGAGGATTAAGTTATGGGGGGATATTTCAAGTTGCAATTCTTTCTTTTATTATGACGAGCATGCAACATGTATTTCTAACAGAATGTTGGATTAAAAAAATGAGCTATGCCAAAAGAATGATTTTATTTATGAGTACCATATTTATTGCAATAACAATTTTAGTAGCTTGGTGGGGATGGTTTCCGATAGATAGTGGCTTAGCGTGGATAGGGTTCATTGTGTCTTATATAGTCAGCTTATTAATCAGTATGTTTATTTTTAGTGTGATTTTTAAAAGCAGAGAAAAGGAATATGAAAGATTATTAACAGCGTATCAAAAAAAACAGGAGGTGGAAAGAAATGGTCATTAGCCTAGAACATATACAAAAGTGTTTTGGTGAAAAAATAGCTTTAAAAGATATTAACATACAAGTAAGTCAAGGCGAAATCTTGGGCTTATTAGGACCTTCTGGAGCAGGGAAGACAACTTTATTAAAAATAATAACAGGACAGTTAAAAGCTACTACAGGAAAGTCGGAAGTGTTAGGAATCTCAAGTGAGCAATTAACTGATAGAGAGTATAATCAAATGGGCATGGTACTAGATAATTGTGGTTTATATACTAGGTTAAGTGTTTATGATAATCTTTTATTGTTTGTTAGGCTCTATCATTTGCCTAAAGTCAGAATTGATGAGGTATTGGAACAAGTAGCTTTAAAAGATGCAAAGAAGATTTCTGTACAAAAACTTTCAAAGGGTATGTTACAACGCCTTGTATTAGCAAGGGCTATTTTAAATAAACCTAAGCTTCTTTTTTTAGATGAACCTACTAGCGGGCTAGATCCTACAACGGCTAAAACTATTCACGAACTCATCTTAAGTCTAAGAGATGAAGGGGCAACAGTATTTTTGACAACTCACAATATGGAGGAGGCAACAAAGCTTTGCGATCAAGTAGCTCTACTTTTTGAGGGGACCATCATAGAATATGGTACACCAAGAGAGATTTGTCTTAAACATAGTTTAGAAAATAAGATTGTTATTTTACAAAAGGATGGAGAAGTGGTGGAATTAGAGCATATTCCCTCAAGTGGAAAGGTGATTGCTAAATATTTTGAAGAAGAACAAGTTGCTACTATTCATTCCTCTGAACCGAACTTAGAAAAGGTTTTTATTAAATTAACAGGAAAGGAGCTAGCTCAGTGATTCAGTTAAATAAAGTAGGAGCCATTTTTATTAAGCAGATAAAAGATACACTTAAAGATACTCAGGTATTAGTTTTATATATTGTGTATCCGTTATTAGGGTTTATCATGGTAACAGCTATAGCACCACAGGTAGGTGAAGAAAATTTCTTTATAAAAATATTTGCGTCTATGCATATGGTATTTTTACCTATTGTAGCTACAGCTTCAGTAGTTGCAGAAGAAAAAGAGAAAAGTACTTTAAAAGTATTAATGCTAGCTAATGTAAAGCCAATAACTTATTTAATAGGTGTGGGAAGTTTTATTTTTTTAGGAACCCATTTAGGAACGTTGTGTTTCGCCATAATGGGAAAGTGGAGTGGTGGTAGTTTTGTAAGCTTTATAATGAACATGATGTTAGGAAGTATTTGTTCTATGCTTATTGGTTTTATAGTAGGGCTAGTAGCTAAAAATCAAATGGGGGCTACTGCTTTAACAGTACCACTAGGACTGGTGCTTTCTCTATTACCAATGCTATCGAGTTTTAATACAAGTATTGAAAAAATAGCTAAAATTACGTATAGCCAACAAATTAGTTATTTAATAAGTAAGCCGAGTTTAAGGATGTACACGTTAGAACAAGGTGCAATAATAGGCATTAATTTGTTACTAGTATTTATCATTTTTTTTAGTGTATATAGAAAGCAATTTAGAGAAGTGTAGAGAAAAAAGAAGGATAGATTAAAAGGAGCTGCAAATTAGAAGTTGCAAGCTCTTTTTTTGTAATATTAATAAAATCTTATAATGAATTAAAGTGACATAAGTCACTAAGAGCTTTAAAAAGGAAAAGATATATTAACACATTAAAATTGCAAAAATTAAAAAATAATCAAAGCATAATGCAGTAATTAAAAGGAATAAGGACAATCAATTTGTAAAAAATGTAAATCAAAAACATCGTTATTTTAAATATTCAGAATAAACTGTACGAGATTATAAATTGACAAATGTTATAAATGATAGTATATTTTTTATGTAAAATATTTTTTTGTATTTTCATTAACTTTGACGTAATGAATATATTGGTTAAAGATATGTCAAAAGTCAATTTAATCCAGGGGGGATAAGACGATGAAAAAGAGTTTTAAAGCAAGTTTAGCCATTTTAGCTGCTACTATGTGTGCTGCTAGTTTAGTAGGATGTGGTGACAAAGCTACATCTGGTGATGTTTATAAAATTGGAGGAATTGGACCTCTAACAGGAGATGCATCTTCTTATGGTATTTCTGTTAAGCAAGGATCACAAGTTGCTATTGATGAAATTAATGCAGCTGGTGGTGTTAATGGAAAAAAATTAGAACTTGTATTTGAAGATGATGTAAATGATGCAGAAAAAGCAGTTAGTGCATATAACAAAATTATGGACCAAGGCGTTACAGCACTTGTTGGTGCAGTTACATCAGGATGTTCAATTGCTGTATCTGATGAATCTGTAAAAGATGGCATTCTTCAGATCACACCAAGCGGTTCAGCTCAAGAATGTACAAAACAACCAAATAGTTTCAGAATTTGCTTTACAGACCCACTTCAAGGACAAACAATGGCTAAATACATAGCTGACAATGGTTATAAAAATGTAGCTATTATTTATGATGTAGCTAGTGATTATAGTAAGGGAATTAAAGAAGCATTTGTAGCTGAAGCAGGTAATGTAGGTTTAAATATTGCTGCTGAGGAATCATTTACATCAGGTGATATTGACTTTAAAACACAACTTACAAAAATTAAAGGAACTAATGCTGATTGTATCTTCCTTCCAATCTACTATGCAGAAGTAGCTGCTATTTCAGAACAAGCTACAACAGTAGGTGTTAGCTTACCATATTTTGGTGCTGATGGTTGGGATGGCGTAATTGATCAATTAGGTGGTGACACAACTAATATTAATGGAGCTATTTTCCTTACACCATTCGTTGCTACAGCTGACAAAGAAAATGTAAAATCTTTTGTAGCTGCTTACGAAAAAGCATATAATGCTACACCAGATCAATTTGCAGCAGATGGTTACGATGCAGTATATGCTATCAAAGCTGCTATTGAAGCCTGTGGTAGTGATGTGACAAATGAAAATCTAGTTGCTGCTATGACTAAAATTGAAGTTAAAGGTGTTACAGGCGATATGACTTTCACAGCTGAGGGTGAACCAAATAAATCAGCTTTGGTTGCTATGATCCAAGATGGACAATATGTTGCTAAATAATAGATATTAATCTATGTTTAAGGCTGCCCTTAAATAGCTTGCTTAAGACTAGTAGGAGAGCTATTTAGGGCAGCATTTTATTTAGTTAGCCACCTCTTATGCCCCCAGAGGCAATCTAAGAGATTGGATCTGGCTGCTTGTGGAGGTATTAGAGATGATTAGCTATGAAAGAGAGAAGATAAACGAATTAAAAAGGAGGAACAAACATGGGCTTTATTGAACAACTTATTAATGGACTTAATCTTGGAAGTATTTATGCACTTATTGCCCTTGGTTATACCATGGTTTATGGTATTGCGAAAATGTTGAACTTTGCACATGGAGACGTTATTATGGTCGGTGCTTATACATTGTCTTTAATTATGACAAGCCTTAATTTACCACCTACTGTAGCAGTAATAGCTAGCGTTGTGGTCTGTTCAGTACTTGGTGTAACTATTGAGAAAATTGCTTATAAACCTCTTAGAAAAGCATCACCCCTTACAGTGCTTATTACTGCTATTGGTGTAAGTTATTTCTTACAAAGCGTAGCTTTATTGCTTTTTGGATCTAAACAAAGAAAAGTAAATTCAGTTATTACTATTCAGCCTATACAAATAGCAGGCATTGAATTAACTGGTGAATCTATTGTTACTTTAGGGGTAACACTTATTATTATGATAGGTCTTACTTTATTTATAAATAAAACGAAAATTGGTAAAGCTATGTTAGCTGTTTCAGAAGATAAAGGAGCAGCTCAATTGATGGGGATTAATGTTAATCGTACCATTTCTATTACTTTTGCTATTGGTTCCGCACTAGCTGCAGTAGCTGGTGTGCTTTACGTGAGTTCTTATGGGTTTGTAGGCCCTTATACAGGTTCTCTTCCAGGAATTAAGGCTTTCGTAGCAGCTGTTCTTGGGGGAATAGGTAGTGTGCCTGGTGCTATGCTAGGAGGTATTTTATTAGGCATTATTGAGAGCTTATCAAAAGCATATATTTCCACTAATTTAGCTGATGCTATTGTGTTTAGTGTATTAATTATTGTTCTTCTAGTGAAACCAGCTGGTTTATTAGGTAAAATGAGAACGGATAAGGTATAGGTGACGACTATGAAAAAACTCATACATAAAAAGAATATCATAGCAATTGTTACTGCAATAGCAGTTTATGCTCTTGTTTTTATGCTTGTAGAGACAGGTTCTTTATCAAGACACTATCAAAGTTTATTAGTACCAATTGGAGTTAATATTATTTTAGCGGTCTCTCTTAACTTAACTGTTGGTTTTTTAGGAGAGCTAACCTTAGGTCATGCAGGTTTCATGTCGGTAGGTGCTTATGCTGGGTGTATGTTTACAATCTATGCTAATTTACCAACATATATTGAGCTACCTATTGCTCTTATTATTGGTGGTTTAGTAGCAGCAGTATTTGGATGTATTATCGGTATTCCTGCACTAAGATTAAAAGGAGATTATTTAGCAATAGTGACGCTGGCTTTTGGAGAAATTATTCGTTCTATTTTGATGAATATAGAGGTTACAGGTGGTGCAGGTGGTTTAAAAGGAATTGATAAGTCTGCAAACTATACCTTAGTATTTGTGATTATCGTCATTACAGTTATTATAATTTCTAACTTAGTTAATTCTAGAGCAGGTAGAGCTATTTGTTCTATTCGAGATAATATTATAGCAGCTGAGTCTGTAGGTATTAATGTAGTTTATCATAAGTTATTGGCTTTTGTTGTAGCTGCTTTCTTTGCAGGTGCGGCAGGCGTATTATATGGCCATAACCTAGGTATTTTAAAACCAGATACCTTTGACTTTAATAAATCTATTGAGATTTTAGTTATTGTAGTACTAGGCGGTATGGGCAGTATTAGAGGTTCTATTATTGCAGCTACTATTATTACTGTACTTCCGGAGGTACTTCGTGGTCTTGCGGATTATAGAATGCTTATTTATGCAGTCGTACTTATTGTTATGATGATTCTAAATGCATCTCCAAAGTTTGCTGAATTTAAAAAGAGCTTTTTCGCTAAATTAAAAGGTAAAAAAGCACAGAAAGGAGGAGCTGAAGATGGCGTTATTAGAGGTTAATAATTTAACCATTGTATTTGGTGGCCTTAGAGCAGTAGATGGACTTAATTTAAAAATTGAAAAAGGACAATTATATGGCTTAATAGGACCTAATGGTGCAGGGAAAACAACTGTATTTAATATGATTACAGGTGTTTATAAGCCAACTAGCGGCACCTTCTTATTAGATGGTGAAGATTTAACTGGTAAAGCTACTATAGAGATTAATCGCAAAGGAATTGCAAGAACTTTTCAAAATATCCGTTTGTTTAATAATATGTCAGTTCTTGATAATGTCAAAATTGGCTTGCATAATCAAAAGCATTATACTGTGGCAGAAGGAATGTTTCGTTTGCCTCGTTATTTTAAAGAAGAAAAAGAAATGAATGAGAAAGCTACAGAGCTTTTGGCTGTATTTGATTTAGATAAAGAAAAAGAGACGTTAGCATCTAATTTACCTTATGGTAAGCAAAGAAAATTAGAGATTGCTAGGGCATTAGCAACTAATCCAAAGCTTCTTCTCTTGGATGAACCAGCAGCGGGCATGAATCCTAATGAAACAGCAGAACTCATGGAGACTATTCGCTTTGTAAGAGATAAGTTTGAGATGACGATTTTACTTATTGAACATGATATGAAGCTTGTAGGGGGTATATGTGAAGAGATTACAGTGCTTAACTTTGGTAAAGAACTTGCCCATGGTGAAACCAGCAAGGTATTAAATGATCCACAAGTTATTACAGCCTACTTGGGAGAATAGAAAGGAGATAACCTTATGGCTATGTTAAAAGTAGAAAATCTAGAAGTATATTATGGCATGATTCAAGCAATCAAGGGAATCTCTTTTGAAGTTAATGAGGGTGAAGTTATTGCTTTAATTGGTGCCAATGGTGCGGGAAAAACCACTATTCTTCATACCGTTACAGGTTTAGTAGATGCCAGAGCAGGAAGTATAGAATTTGAAGGAAAAAACCTTCTTAAAACACCAGCACATCATATTGTAAGTATGGGAATGGCCCATGTACCAGAAGGTAGAAGAATTTTTCAAGAGCTGACAGTGCTTGAAAATTTAAAGTTAGGCGCATATACTCGTAAAGATAAGAAAGAAATGGAAGAAACACTTCGTATGATTTATACCAAGTTCCCAAGACTTGAAGAAAGAAAAGAACAAATTGCAGGGACTTTAAGTGGCGGTGAGCAACAAATGCTAGCAATGGGTAGAGCACTTATGTCACATCCTAAAATTATTTTAATGGACGAACCTTCTATGGGACTTTCTCCATTATATGTCTCCGAGATTTTTAAGATTATTGAGGAAATTAGTAGTAGCGGTACAACCGTTCTTCTTGTAGAGCAAAATGCTAAAAAAGCACTTTCTATTGCAGATAGAGCTTATGTTCTAGAAACAGGGAAGATTGTACTAGAAGGTAATGCAAAAGATCTAATTAATGATGATTCTATTAAGAAAGCGTATTTAGGTGAGTAAAAAGTAATTTAATAAGAAGCACTCAAATGTCTACTAGAATTAGGAACAATTTGAGTGCTTTTTATTGAATGAAAAGAGTTACTTGTAGGAAAAGTGGTAAAGCAAGAACACGAAGAATACAATGCAGTTAGCAAAAGGGGGGAGAGAAACATGCTTATAAAAATAAAAGATTTTGCAGCATTTTGTAATGTATCCGATAGAGCACTGCGTTTGTATGATAAGCTAGGGCTATTTCATCCAGCATACATAGATCCTAAAAATGGCTATCGTTACTATGATACTGAACAAATGTTAGAGTTAAATACCATTATTAGCTTTAAAAAGGTAGGTTTTTCATTGCAAGAAATTAAGGAAATGAAAGAAGCAGGTTTATTAAAGGAACAAGTCATTGAGAGATTATGTGATAAAAGAAGAGAGCAGCAACGAATTGTGGAAGTGGCCACATATAATATTGAAAATATTAATGCTATGCTAAAAGCATTAGGTATGTTAAAAGAACTAGCAGATGAACAAGCTGAAGCCACTAAGTTAGCACGCCTAGCTTGCTTAGAAAATGAAAAGCTAGAACATGATTTCTCACAAATTTTATGGCTTTAAAAAAGAAGGTTGACCTTACACATGCGTCATAGTTTATACTCCATCTAAAAAGGAGGGGATAAGCTATGACGTTTTTTAGTTTGCTATATGAATCAAAGGAACAAATGCTCAAGCTAAAAGAAAAGGCAAAACAGCACCCGAAGGGGTTATTATCTCAAAAAGATGAGCGCAAATACGAGTATATAGGTAATAAAATGGTAGCACTGCAGGAGAAAAAAGCATTTGAGGAAGTTCCTTTATTTTATAAAGACCTGAACCTTAATCAAATTACAGAAGACATATTTCCTATCAGAGATGATGAAGAGTATAGAAAATTATTTTTTGAAGTACCAAATGAATTATCCTTAATTATTTATAGGCAAGATATACTCAAAGATTTAGATAAGGATGCAGTTTTTGAAGGAGTTAACTATTTACTAGAACAATTGCAGCTAGTACAAAAGCTAATCGGATATAAGGAGGAGGTAACTCATGAAGTGCAAAGGATAGCCTATCAACTAGAAGCTATGATAGTTTACTATGAGGCAATAGTGAAGTTTATTAATCTAGTAGAATACCGTATAGCATCTAAAGGCCTTCAATTAGCCAGTGGATATATGAAAGCATTGATAAATACAGAACAAAACATATGGAAAGAGAGCGAAAACCTATATGAAAGGTTAAAAACTATTCACTATACTATGAAGGTATCACATAAAGAAGTAAGTATTACTATCACTTGTGAGGAAACAATGGATGATCGAGAGAAAGCAGATGATAATAATAGTAAGAAATTTTCTTTTTTTAACCAGATTACTTACAATAATATAGAGCAACAAATAGGAGATTATTTATTAGAACAATATTCAACATTATTTAATAAGTGTAAATTCTGGATAGAAAATCATAAAGATTTTTATGATTCGAAGATAGGACAATTACGAAAAGATTTATATTTCTATTTTCAAGTAATCCTTTATAAGAAAAGGTTAAAAGAGAGAGGTCTATTTGTAACTTACCCTATGGTTTCAAAAGAAGCATCATTAAAGCTAAGCGGTATGTATGATCTAGCGTTAGCAAGAAAATTAATGTCTCCTATAATTATTAAGAATAGTATAGAGCTAGGCCCAGAGGAATATGGGGCATGGATTACAGGTGCCAATCAAGGTGGAAAAACGACTTATCTTCGGAGTCTAGGGCAAAGTATTGTTTTGGCCCTGCAAGGACTATTTATACCAGCTAGTAAGGCACAGATACCGTTGTATCAAGGTATATGCACGCATTTTAGCACAGAAGAAAGTACTATGCTACAAAATAGCAAATTACAAGAAGAGTTAATGAGCATTAAAACATTGTTAGAAACTTCTGATGAAGGAAAATGGATGTACTTATTTAATGAGCTTTTTTCTTCAACTACTTCTGTAGATGCTTACGAGTTAAGTCAGCGTTTAATCAAGAGACTATTAAAACAAGGCCACCATACTTTTTGTGTAACTCATGTTCCAAGCTTGACGGATACTTGTCCACAAATGATAAGTCTAGTAGCAGAAGTCCTGGAAGATACGCTTCATACAAGAACATATACAATTGCAAGAAAGCCAGCCGGAGAGTTGGCTTATGCTTCAACAATAGCTAAGAAGTATGGTCTTACCAAAAAGGAGATAAAGGAGGCGATAGCTCATGGAAAAGCAGCTGAGAGTGAATAAAGAACAGTTAACATATGAAGAATTGTTGATAAGGGATTTGAATTTGGAGATTATCCTTGAAGCTATGGCGCAAAAGGATAGGTTTATTTATGAGATTTGTAAAAAACATCTATTAACCCCTTTAATGAAAGAAGATGAGATTAGCGCTAGACAACAGGTAAGGAAAGATTGTAAGCAGTATCCTAAACTTTTTAGATTAGTTTATGAGTATGTGTCAGAAGGTATTGAAGTGGCCAAGGAAGAAGAGGAATTTATAAAGCCTAAGTATAATCAAACTATCCGTAGTGAGAAAAGACTTATGACACAAAGTGAAATTCTAGAAAAAAAGGTAAGCTACCTCTATAAAGTGTGTGAATCTTTATGTCAATTAAAAGAAGTAGTTCATTCCTTTAAAATGCAAAGCTTATGTGAGGAGCTATTAAGTAAGTATTCCAATTCATTTTTTTATGAGGTAGAAGATTTGATAAAAATAGCTCGGAAAATCAAAGAAGGAGCCATTATTATATTAGCAGGGGAGATAGGAAGAGGAGGAAAGTATACAGAGGTAGAACTTGAATATATAGAATCGGAGAAAAAAGAGGTGAAAGGTCCAAAAAAGTATTTGATTGGAAAAAAGGCAAAAAGAGAAAAAGTGATTAGCTTAGATTATAGTGCTTTAGAAAATCAAGCAGAAGAAATCAGAGAAGCTGTTTTAATAGAATATATTCGAAGGTTTTCAAGTTTAAATAAAGAAATAGGCTACTTATTTGAGGCATTAAAAAGTGAATTTGCCTTTTATGTAGGTGCTTTTCAGTTAGAAGAAACACTTAGAGAGCAAGGTATATGCATATGTGAGCCTACTTTAAAGAAAGAGTGTGACAGGTTTATATTTAAAGAGCTTATAGACCCTGGGCTTAGCTTAAAGAAGAAGCAAAAGACGATAGGTAATAGCTTCATAGCTAATAACAAGCACCTTTGGTTAATTACAGGAGTTAACCAAGGTGGGAAAACTACTTTTTTACGAAGTATAGGAATAGCACAGCTTATGGCTCAATGTGGCTTATTTGTGACAGCCAATCAATATGAAAATAAGATTTTTACAGGGATATTTACGCATTTTACCGATTCGGAAGATGAAATGATGATAGTAGGCTTACTAGAACAAGAAATTAGAAAAATGAAATATCTTATTAGTATGATGAAGCCTAATAGTATGATACTGATGAATGAAACATTCAGTACTACTGCGGAAAAAGATGGTGCACAATTAGCAGAAGAAGTAATAGAGGCTCTAAAGGAGTCGAGCATAGATGTTTTTTATGTAACCCATCTATATTCATATGCACAAAAAATGAGTTTAAAAAGTGAAAAAGATATATTATGCTTAAGAGCCATGCGACAGGAGGATGGTACTAGAACTTATCATATTGAAGAAGGAGAGCCGCTTAAATCTAGTTATGCTACAGAGCTGTATTACAAAATAGTGGATTGATAGTACTGATTTTTTTAAAATGATTAAAATTTAATTAAAAATCTGTAAATCAACTTGATTTACAAACATTCATTAGTTAATATAATACTAACAAGTGTTAGTTAATGAAGGGGGAATAAAAATGGAGCTATATTTTGGAAACATAATAACAAGTATTTCTAGTTTATCAATAATAAGCATATGGATTTATATAGGTTATACTTATATAAAAAGAAATACAATAAAAACATGGGGGCGTAGGGTACTATGTATTGTCTTATGGGGGCTTTGGGTATGTATTTTGGTAGCAACTAGAGATGACTATCATTATTCAGTACGAGCTGCTATGGGGGAGAGTATAGAAGCAGGGATGTTTACGCTCCCTAGTATACAATCACGTTTATGTACCCTAGCAGGAGCGGTCATTGGTTTTGCAGCATTAAGTAGTTTATTTATAAGAAAGCAAGGGTATTGGAAGGTTATGTTTTTTATTTTATCTAGTACTATTATTTTTAAAACACTATTAATTGAAGCTTCAAGAATAATAATGCTCTAAAATAAGAGCCTAGCAGAGGCGAGGGGGAAAGGATATGAAAGTACTTATTATTTATGGGACGAATCGAAAAGGGTTTACTTATAAGTCAATGGAGGTATTTAAAAGAGAGCTAAAGCAGCTAGCAGAAAGATTAGAAGAAATAGAGTTTGAAGAAGTTTTTGTGCCAGAAGCCATGCCATATATATGCTCAGGATGTAAAACTTGTCTTATAAGGGGCATAGAGTATTGCCCACATAGTGCTAGCATGCTACCCGTCATAAAGCAAATGAGGGAAGCAGATGGTATTATTATAGCTTCCCCCACTTATGTATTCGATGTGACTGGAGGCTTAAAAAATGTATTAGATCACTTATTTACCCTGTGGCTTTCTCATCGACCTGAACCTATCTTTTTTAATAAGGTAGGTTTCTCCTTTGCAACAGCAGCAGGAGCAGGAATGAAAAATACACATCGAACCATTAGAAGTACATTTAAATATCTTGGATTTAGAAAAATATATTCTTTTAGTGTAAGAGAAGCACAATATGGACAGAATGTAGAAGGCATGAGAAAGAAAGCTAGAAAAAGAGCCAAAATCTTCTATAAAGCACTCGTTCACCAGAACTTAGGTAGCACTAATTTATTTAGGTATATAATGATGAAGCTTATGGCAAAGATGATTAATACTTATGATGAAAATGGTATCGTGGGATTAGATAAAAAGTATTGGAAAGAAAAGGGTTGGTTATAGCAATTTATAGTAGGATTTGTATAAATAGAAAAATTTTTTAAATACACCCCCTTTATTTTAAGTCAGAAATAAAGGGGTGTATTTTTTTATTACGATTTCTGTAGACCTGCTACTTTATCCAGGACAATAGTTCTCAATACAATTTAGTAAAGGAAGAAGATGAAGCACCTTGTGTTTTTAAGGAAATAGATAAAAATAAAGTGAGCTAGAAAGGTAGCACCTGAGTTAAGGACTGTGTTATGATGGAGGTCGATTAGTAGGAGTAAGCAAAGGAGAATGTAATGATAGAAATTGGAACGTTTCAGAGGTTGAAAGTAGTAAGAGAAGCCACGCAAGGCGTATACTTAAATGATTTAGAAAAAAGTGATAGAGATATTTTACTTCCTAGAGGGCAAAAACCAGAAACTTTGCAAATAGGGGATTTGATAGAAGTATTTGTGTATAGAGATTCAGAAGGCCGAAAGATTGCAACTCTTAAAAGGCCAAAGTTAATAATAGGAGAACTAGCACTATTAAAAGTGGTAAGTATTAATCGTATAGGTGCATTTTTAGAATGGGGATTAGAAAGAGATTTATTTTTACCGTTTAGTGAGCAAACAGAAAAAGTGAATAAAGGAAGCTCTTATTTAGTAGGTATGTATAGAGACAAAAGTGATAGACTCTGTGCCACTATGAGGGTTTATGAACTATTACAAGCGCATTCACCTTATAGGGAAAAAGACGAGGTGAGTGGAATCCTTTATAATATAAAAGAAGCTTTTGGTGCATTTATAGCTGTAGATAACAGGTATCATGGTTTAATACCTATTAAAGAGCTCTATGGAGATTATAAAGTAGGTGATTTATTAAACTTAAGAGTAAGTAAGGTTAGACCGGACGGTAAACTAGAACTTAGTATGAGAAAACCAGCGCATTTGCAAATGGAAGATGATGCAAAAAAGATTATGGAGATATTATATAAAGAAGAAGGGAAGTTAAAGCTTCATGATAAGAGCTCACCAGAGACGATTAAAGAGCAGCTAGGAATGAGTAAAGCCGGTTTTAAAAGAGCCATTGGTAGATTGATGAAAGAAGGTGTCATAGAAATTAAAGAAGATGGGATTTATCGAAACTGGTAAGTAAAGTGCACGAATGGTAAAGTATTTAAATAGGTACTTTAATAAAAAGGGAGAGTTGTTAAATTCTTTGCGAAAAATTAATTAGACAAAAGGGGATAAACTGTGATGTAATGATTAAAAAATGAGTAAAGAAGCCTGCTTTAAGGTGAGCTTTATTACCTTTTTGTAAAAGAGCTAGGAGGTTTAAAAAGGTCACATGATGATAAATAAAAAACCACCTTATTTATCTAATAAGGTGGTTTTAATCGGAATGACGTGACTTGAACACGCGCATATAAAGATTTGTATATCTTGATATTCAATAACTGTAAGTATTTTTGAAGTTTATTTACAGTATGATTTACAGTTAAAAAAATTTGTCCAATGTATTTACAGCATTCTTTTTGGTGTCATCTGTACTGTGGACATAAATGTTAAGCGTAGTTTGGATATCGGCATGACCTACTAACATGGATACTGTTTTCACATCTATACCGTTTTCTATTAATCTAGTTGCATAGGTATGTCTTAAAGCATGAAAATTAATATACCGTATTTGAGCTTGTTCGCATATACGCTTTTGTTCTCTCCTTATAGTTATTTCGGTCATGGGCTGTCCTTTAGCATTACAGAATACTAATTCGTTGTCTGTCTTGATCTCTTTAAGAATAGGCAATAATTTAGTGGGAATTGGCACTATACGATTACCATTTTTTGTCTTGGGTGCTTTTTTATCTATTATATATTCTGAATCGCCGTTATCAGTATATGCTCTAACTCGCTTATAAGATTCACATACGTTTATTGTGCCATTTTCAAGGTCTACATTTTCCCATTTAAGAGCTATTAATTCTCCCATTCTAAGACCAGTAAACAGTGCTGTTAAAAATAATGCTTTATTATCTCTGGTTGATGCAACTTCGATAAACTTTTCTTGCTCATCTAATGTCATTATAATAATATCTCTTGTTTTAGCTTTAGATGGTGGTATTTTAATGCCTATGCAAGGATTTTCTCTTATAACCCCATGTTTTTTTGCATATTCGAAAACTCGCCGTATGGTATACCTCATAATTTTAAGTACACCAGTAGCCATATCATTTTTTGAATTAAAAAAGTTTTGTATATCAATCTGATTTATATCAGTTATGCTTGTTTTACCTATTACAGAATTCTTTATATGAGTGTTATATATGCTCATATATCGTTCGAACGTACTTGCTTGTATGTGTGGCTTCACTTCTTCATAAAGTTGCTTATAAGTCCATTCCGAGAGGGTATAGATATTCTTCTTTAGTTCGTTTCCGTAAATTTCGTGTTCCAGTATGAGTGATTTAATTTTAGCCTTGCATTCTTTTTCTGTTTTTCCGTATACTGATTTAGTTTTACCATTTATTTTTTCTTCGCCTACCCAGCGTGTATATGTTGTGCCATCCTTCTTTTTGAATTCTCTTTTAAAATAACTAGCCAAAACACTCACTCCTTATTATTTTATTGAAATATTGGAGTGCATAAGATATACTAAATTTGTGAATTATGTGTGTATAAATTATGCACATATAGAGCCTTAGTGTTGGTAGCACTAGGGCTTTGTTTTTATGTATTAGAACGGCAAATCATCATCATCTTCATAATTTGAGGGGGTAAATTCTGACGAAGATTGGGATAAATGATAATCCCAAGGATATAACAATTCATGCTTAAAAAATGTTGTTTCACTCCCACAGTGTATGCAATATCTAGATTTTCCATCAGAGGGTCTTCCACACGTTGGATTTGTACATTTATTTACAACTGGTTTTCCACAAATTTTGCAGAATACGCCACCAGAAGGCAAATCTATATTTCTACAAGTCACACATTCTTCTACAACTTTCCCGTTCTCATCTAATTGATATTCATCATCATATTCCATAGTGTTACTCCTATCTTCATTAAAAGAATTTCCGCCACATATTGGGCAGAAATACACATTTTTTTTAATTATCAAAGCGTTGTTGCAAATAGCACAATGCCTTTTCCTATAAAATTCATCAAAAAAGATATTGAGTTTAAAATTAACATCTGTAATTTTATTATTATTTTTATCGGTTGCAAGGAGGTCTAGCCTAGTTTTTGCGGCTCCTTCAGTGATTCCAAAAAAATTAGATATATATGATTTTGATAAATTATTCAGGCTATTAACAACATCAACTGGTGCTAATACATTTCTTGTGAAAGCATTGGCTTCTTTTTCTAAAACATCATTTTCTGAATTTGTCATGTCACTTCTATATATGGTGGTTTTTTCAAAGTCTATTAAATGATTAAGATATATATGTCCTATTTCATGCATAAGAGTAAAAGTAATTCTTCCATTAGCTTCTATTAGGTCGTTATATGCAATTGAGTAATTGTTTTCATCAAGTATAGTATATCCATCTTTACTTTTCAGACATCTTATCACTGTATCCAAATCACAACCATATTCAGACATTAGTTCTGAATACTTCGTAAGTCCCCATTTTTCATGCTGAATAATCTTTAATGGTTCTATTGGGAAAAAGTATAGCTTATATTTGTTGATGAATTCGTTAGCCTTAATAGCACAGTAATCATATCTAGCATACTTCGGTATTTTCAACTATCTTTAGCCTCTTTCCCTTTGCGAGATAAAGAATTAATCATGTTTATAGCAAGATCTCTATCTTCTTCTGATAAGTCAAGAAGTCCTCTGGCTGCAGCCCTAATGTTTGGTGGTAGTTCTAATGAAGAAGATTTTTCTTCCCTACCTAATAAATAATCAACAGACACGTGAAAGAAGTCAGCAACTTTTTGAATATTATCCATATTAGGAGAAGATTTTTCCCAACGTTTTATAATTCCTCTACCTATACCCAGCTCAGTTTCTAGACCAGTTAATGTCATTCCGCTATTAATACAAAGCATCCGTATTCTATCAACTATTGTCATGTTAATACGCCCTTTCAAAATAAATATCGTAAATAATACAAAATGAGTTTGACAAGTAGCGTAAATTATACTATACTGAATTTAGCTAATACGAAAAGCAACAAAAAAAGACAGTAAGTAAAGGTTATAGTAATAATAAAAACGGCTTGTTCCCCAACTAGCGCTTATTTACTATGCCCTTAAAGTATATTTTAAGCTACACAACTATTATAATACATTTAAAATACGCTACTGTCAATAAAATTAGCTAAAAAACAACACATTTATAAAGAAAGTGAGGTTACACAATGCAAGAACTAGTAACAATAGGGACAACAGAGTTACAAGTCAAAGAATTTAAAGGGCAACGAGTAGTAACTTTTAAGGACATTGATTTAATGCACAACAGGGCAGATGGAACAGCTGGCAGAAATTTTAGAGAAAACAAGAGCAAGTTAATTAAGAACACTGACTATTTCCAATTAGTAGGTGATGAACTTAAGGCGTTTAAACAGACGACGAATTTCGTCGGCAGTAATGCAAAGGAATTAATTTTAATTACCGAGCAAGGCTACCTAATGCTAGTGAAGTCATTCACAGATGATTTGTCATGGCAAGTTCAAAGGCAGTTGGTTAATAACTACTTCAATAGTGGAATGTCACTAGAAACAATTTACAAAATGTTTACAGACTTTAAAGGTGAAATCAGCTTAAAGGTTGATGAACTGGCAGAACAGGGCAAAGAGAACCACAGACCGAGCCATAAGACAAAATTAGACTTTAACAATGCTATCAAGTCATATTCAGCTTGCAAAGGTGACGAGGTTGTGCTTAAAGGTTTGACACTAGAACACTTTAACGCTGATAAGTGGGAAGATATTCCTTATGACAGAAAGGCAGAAGTTATTAAGTACATAAGAAAGACAGCAGAAGAAATGGGAATGATTGTTCAGCAAAGTTTATTTGATAGAAAGGAGAATTAATATGCCAAAAAGAGTTAACTATACATCTTTTGGTAAAGAGGTAGAAAAAGCATTAATAGATAAAAATATGGCCAAAGGTGAATTAGCTAAGGCGGTAGGAATTTCACAACCATATTTAACAGATATTTTAAAAGGAACTAGAAATGGTACTGAAAGGAAAATACAGATAGCTAAATATCTTAATCTTGATTTAATTGTAAGTAAGTAGGTGGAAATATGACAAAAAAAGAAGAGGAACGATTGTTAAAGAAAGTAAATCAGCTAGAAAAAGCGGTGGCAAAGCTTCAGCTGGCATTTGAAAATAATAAGATTGAAAAGAGCTTCTACACAGTTAGAGAAGTAGCTGAAATGTTACATAGAACACCAAGAGCCATATATAACATGATTGAGCGTGGTGAGTTAGACACGGTAAAACTTGGAGGAATAAAGATTAAAGGTGACAGTCTTAATGAATTATTGAAAGGAGAAACAGCATGACAAGCGAAGAACGAGAGTTATTAGAAAAAATGAAAGCCGTAATGGCTGAAAACGAAGCATTAAAAATGAAGAATCAAGAATTAATGAAGTTCCTTGAAGAAAGCAAAACATGGAAAACAATAAGAGAGTCAATTATTTGCCCTAAATTAAAAGAAAGATATGGCGATGGAGACAATATGCACACAACACTTGCTAACGCAATAGGCGGAATTATAAAGGAGTATTTGGGTGTGTCAAGACTTACAGAAATCAATACACTAAATTATGACCAGGCAAAAGAAATGTCTTTAGCAATACTTGAAGCCATACAGAAGTTTGAGTGGCCAAAATTAATAGAGTTACAGAAATACTGGGAAAAGCATAGTGATATTTATAGGTAGAAGGTTTTTAGGAACAAAAGATGAGGAGTTGAGAGCATGAACAAACAAATGAGTAGTGCATTAGTACAAGGAGACATGACTCCAGTAATTTTAAATGGTGTAGATGGACAAGCAGAAGTGATGATTACAAGTGTAGAACTTACACAATTGATTAATAGGTTTAGAAAAGAAGAAAGTAATGAGACAGAGAAACAGCACAAAGAGTTACTTAGAGATATAAGAAAAGAGATTGAGGTATTAGAAAGTGTCGGAATTAACCAGAGCAATTTTGCGCTCGTTAATTATACAGATAAAAAGGGTGAAACAAGACCTTGCTACTCACTTAACAAATCCGGAGTCTTGCAGATGCTAAACAAAGAATCAGCAGTTGTACGATTTAAGACAACACAGTACATAGAGAAATTGGAACAGTCACTAAAGAAACAAATTCCAAAGCTCACTAAGAAACATGAGTTAGCATTAAAAATATATGATGGTGGTTCTGATGCAATTGTAGCTCACAAAGAACTTGTAAAAATTGAGGTGGCAGAGGAAACAGCTAGATTAAAAGATGGAACAAACAAAATTCTTTCAGCTCAGCAAGTAGTAGAAATGCTAGGCATACGCAAATTAACAACAACAATATTGCACGAATGGTTTTCTGAGAATGGATTTGGAGAAATGAAGAGCTTTGAAGGTGAAAGAAGTAGACAATTCCAACCAAACCAAAAGTTTTTTGATTATGTAGCAGTCAAAGGGTATTCATATACAGGTAAAACGATTAAAGGCAATAAAGTCAAAGTTGTTTACAGTACAGCAATGGTAGATAGATTACTAGATAGACACATGGCCAGCATTGTACAGTATGTAAAAGTTAGAAGCAATGTAGCTTGATAGAAGTAGTGTTAATTATTTAATTTGGAGGAAAGAAATGAAAAGAAAAATGATTGAGAAAGTCGTAAGAATAGCTGCAGAAAGAAACATTATTAATCTAAATGATTTTGAAATACCTGCTAACGAGCGCCAAGAAGAGATTATAGCAGTAATTCAAGATGGCATTGAAGAAGAAAATCAGAGAGTGATAGAGGCTTTGCAAGAGGGTTTTGCTGAATACTTACAACAGGTGCCAGATTCAAAAGTTAAAGATGAAGATACCGGAGAACTTAGGCCAATCACAGCACAAGAAGCTGTTGATTTTATCACTGGTGAGTATTGGAATGTAATGTCTGAAATAGATGAAGTTATTAATGAATAGGAGGAATAGAACCATGGAAGAGAATAACTTAAGTAAGTTTACAACAAAAGAGTTAGTTGAGGAATTGTCAAAAAGAGAAGGCGTAGAAAAAACAATTGCTGAACCATATAAAGATGTTGAGGTAAAGGTAAATGGCCCAGCAATCATATTGGTGGTTATAGATTAACCAATTCTTGTATCAAAAGGAGTTGAGTAAATGCTTAAAAAAGCTTTAATGCTAGATGAGTTTAAAGAGCTATGTAGAGGAGAACCCAAAATAGAGATTTTAGCGGATGTTTTAGCAGCTATTACATCATTTGTATTTATTTGTGTGTTGGTGGTGTTCTTATGACATGGGAATACATATTAGTTTTATCAACAATTTTAATCGTGTCATGGAAAGTTGGACAACCCATAATTGCAAAGAGGGAGCGTGAGAAACGTGACAGCTTGGATGGCGGTAACAGCAGATAAATACGAGTTACCCATTTGCGTTGAGGACAGCGCAGAAGAATTAGCTAATGTATTTGGAATTAAAAAATGTACCGTATACACACAAATAAAGAAAGGTGCGAGCGGTAAAAGGCTTGGCTACAGGTTTTTAAGAATTGAGTTATAAAAAAAGCATTACTTAAGCGCCAACTTAAATAATGCCAATAAGAAATAATTATCATATTTATTATGCCACAAAAAGGAGCGTGGTGCAATGAGAGATGTAAGAAATTTAATAGTAGATGACCCGTGCAGATGGTGTTGCGATTACCCTTACTGGTGCAGAGGTAGATGCAAAGAGAAAGACAAGTACATAAAGGAAGCAGACGAAGATGTGCCAGTAGTGACAGCAACAGGAAGAACAAGAGTGATTATAGACATAAATAAAAACGGAATAAGAAGGGAGAATACATATGCCTACAATAGACGAGAAAGCAAGCGTAACAAACGAAGAAGAGCAACAAGAAGTGTTTAATATGTTCGCTGCAAGAATGGAGAATATAGATGTTTGTAAATCCACAGGGTTAACTTACAACCAGGTTAAAGATTATCGTAAATGCTATGAAAAGAGGTGCAATGGTGAAGCTTAGTACACAGCTAGAGATATATAGGAATCAAAATGCTATTAAAATGCTAAAAGCAAAGAACAGACAACTTAAACGTGTTGGTAATAAACACATAATTATTCACTTAGAAGCTCCTAGAGAATTAGATTATCAAGCCGACTACATGGGTACATGTGACTGTGGGTGCCACAAGGAATTATACAAAGGAATGAGCGTTATAATGCATGGCAATAAGATGATACACATTGATTGCTTAGAAGCTTATTTGAAGCATAATTTGGTGGTGTTGTAGATAGGCAAGGCAACAGGAAAATTAAAGGGAGGTCTTAGAATGGCACAAGTTATTTTAAGTTTAGAAGAATATGAGGAATTAAAGAAAAAAGCAGATGCAGGAGAAATTGCAAGAGACGTAGCCAAAAACTACAGGAATATATTTAAGTTATATAAGGCATATGGCGATGAGAAAATTTATCTAGAAATTGAAGTTGGAAAGGTTGCTGAAATACTTAAATCAATGCTTATTGAGAACGGGTTTAATAATGATACATATGAAATTTAGGTTGATGAAGCCAATTTAAACTATTGCCCTTCTGTAGCTGAATATTACGTTAAAGCAGTTAAGAAGAAAGAAAAACAGGAAGAAGTAGAAAGAAAAGAAGAAATAGAAAAAAAGAAGAAATAGAAAAAGAGGGGGATTTATTATAATGGCAACTAAAAAAATAGAAATAGATGAAAGAGTAATAGCAATTCAATCACAGATGGATGAAAAGGTGGCAGAAGTACACCAAGTAGAGCAGGAACAAGCAGAACTACAAGCCTTACTTGATGCACGTATTCAGCAACTTAAAGATAGTTTTCAAGGCAAGGTTGATATATTAAACAATCGTAAAGAGTACCTTATTGCTGAGATTAGAGCATTATTCGACCAGGTGCCAAGTAAAGAGACTAAGACACAAGCTAAGGTTACGCTTCTAAGTGGGGACGTAGTAGTTAAAAAGGCAGGATTGAAGCTTGACTATGACAAGAAGGTCTTACTTGAAAATGCAGAAGCAACAGGACTTACTGATTATATAAAAACTAAAGAGGTTAAAGATTTTGACTGGACAGGACTAAAAGAAAAGCTAGAAATTCAAGAAGATGGCTCAATAGTAAATACGGAAACAGGGGAAGTGTTAGACATTGAAGGACTTACAGTATTGCCAGTAGCTGAACAGGTAGTAATTAAATAACAAATTGCAAGTAGATGTTTTTCATAAGAATTGTTTATATGGCTAGAAGGGGGATATATGGACAAAAAGGAATTTATAAAAAAAGTCACAATTTTAATTGACACAAGAGAAAAAGAAAACAAGCACATAATCGATAGACTTAATGATCTAAATGTTAAATATGAGGTTAGGAAATTAGACTTTGCAGACTACAGCTTCTTAATTGATGACAGAGATTTCTCTCAATCATGTGTTATAGAGCGAAAAGCTAATGTAGATGAACTATATGGGAATGTAATGCATGATAGAACACGTATAGAAAAGGAGTTTTTTGCAATGTCAAGGCTTGCTAACCAATGTGTATTAATTGTTGAGAACTGTCCAAGTCAAAAAAAGCTTAAAGAAGCTAAAGTAAGTGATAGAGACATGGAAAAGCAGAATAGGAAAGTAAAAAATATAGGCGAACATTGTTATAACACCATAAGGTCTTGGCAATGTGGGAATAGATACAATTTTAGAACTATATTCTTAAAAGACAACATGGAAACAGCGGTCAATATATTAGAGGAATTTTGGTGGTACTATCGAAATTACAAAAAATTAACTGGAAATAGGTATAGGTATAAATAAGGAGTGAATTTATGGTATTTAGAAAGCTTGATGCAAAAGAAATTGAATGTAGAGTGCAGTCTGTTAAGTCTAACGGCTTAGTGCTACTACTCTACAAAGATGCAAGGTGTGATATGAACATTCTTGATGAAACGGTGGGAGTAGATAGCTGGCAACGTAGACATGAGATAGTAAATGGAAATCTTTTTTGTAATGTAGGAATACGTTTTGAACGCAAAGATGGTTCGGCTGAATGGGTATGGAAACAAGACGTAGGTACAGAAAGCAATACAGAAAAGGAAAAAGGACAGGCTAGTGATAGTTTCAAAAGATCATGTTTTAACTGGGGAATTGGCAGAGAGTTGTATACTGCACCTTTTATTTGGGTGAATGCCGCAGATTGTAATATAAAGGAATTTAACGGTAAAAAGACGTGTAATGATAAGTTTGTAGTAGAAAGAATAACTTATGATGGGAATTCAATAGATGGCTTGTCAATTAAAAATGTAACCACAGGTAAAAGAGTGTTTTTACAAAAACCAAAGGAGGATAAATAGATATGAATAAGGTTGTTTTATTAGGAAGATTAACAAGAGATCCAGAGGTTCGCTATTCTCAATCAGCTAATCCAGTTGCAGTAGCAAGATATGGAATTGCTGTAAGGCGACAATTTACTAAACAAGGTGAACCAGATGTAGATTTTTTCAATATTGTTTCATTTGGTAAAGCAGGTGAATTTGCAGAGAAATACTTTAAAAAAGGTCAAATGGTTGCAATTGTTGGTAGACTACAAGTTAATACATGGGAGGATGCACAAAAAGTAAAACACACATCAGTAGATGTAGTGGTTGAAGAACAACACTTCGCAGAAAGCAGAAGAGAAGAAGGTGTTCAACCAATGAGTACCATTGCACCTGCCAACCTTGATGAGGACGACGATATGCCATTCTAGGAGGTAATTATGGGCGGATGGGTAAGATTACACAGAAAACTTCTTTCCAGTAGCGTTTTTGAAAATGAGAAGCTTTTAAAAGTGTTTATATGGTGCTTATTAAAGGCTTCTCACAAGGAGCGCGATCAAGTTGTAGGGCTTAATACTATAGAACTTACACCTGGGCAATTTGTTACTGGAAGAAAAAAAGCGGCAAGCGAATTAGGACTAAAAGAAAGTACGACAGATAACTACTTAAAGGCACTAGAAAAGCTAAAAATAATATCAATGAAAATGAACAGCAAATATCGGGTTGTAACCATTGAAAATTGGGAGTTATATCAATCAAAAGATGAAGATGTTGACAGCAAAGCAACAGCAGATGAACAGCAGATTGACAACAAAGTGACAGCAAATAAACAGCAAGTTGACACAAACAAGAATGTAAAGAATGTAAAGAAAGAAAAGAATAATAATAATGTGCATTTTGATGCAGAGTGTGAAAAAATATGGAGCCTTTACCCAAACAAAAAAGGGAAAGCACAAGCTATAGCTAAATTACCAAAGCTAATAGAGCAATATGGCTATGATGCAATAGAAAAATGTGTAATAGCATATGCAAATGAATGTAAAGGCAAAGACATCAAATATGTAAAGCATGGCAGCACGTTCTTCAATGGTGGTTACCTTGACTACTTACAGATAGAAGCACAAGAAGAAAGTAGTACACCAACTAAAGGACCATATATTGACGAGGAAACAGGAGAGATTATTAGGAGGTAGGCTATGGACTTAAAAGAGATAGTGCAAGAGATAAAGAAAGGCTTATCTCCTAGCCAAGTAAGAAGCAAAATAGAAGCCGATTTAATGCTACAAGCCAAAAACAAAAAGTATGTGTGTTGGCTACACAACGATAATCCTAGTAGTCCTAACATGAGCTTTGATGAAGAAAAAGCCGACTTTCATTGTTTCAGGTGTGGCGGGCACTATAACTTGTTTGACCATTATATGAGCCATTACAACTTGTCATTCATAGAAGCCACAGAAAGCATTATAAACGACTTTAATTTTAACTATACACTTAGTAAGCATGAGCCTAAAAAGCTTGATGTAGTGGCACATAATGAGCCTATAGATACAATCAAAGACTATATACACAGGCGAAAGATAAGTGACAATACCATTAACTATATAGGGGTTAAGGGTGATGGCAAAAACGTAGTGTTTGAGTATCGAGATCAATTCGGGAACCATATAGCAAATAAGTACAGACCTGCATACAAGACTGAAAAAGGTAAACCTAAAAACTGGTGGGATGGAGAAGGCAAAAATGAAAAAACGCTTTTCAACATGGATAAGGTTAATGTAACCGAAAGGCTTGTAATATGTGAAGGTGAATTTGATTGTTTAAGCCTTATAGAAGCTGGTTATAAAAATGCTGTAAGTGTTCCAGCAGGCGCAAAAGGTGATAGCTGGATAGAAGCAAACTATGATTGGCTAATGCAATTTGATGAAATAACACTATGGTTTGATGATGATGATGCAGGCAAGCAAGGGGCAATGATCGTAGCCAATAGACTTGATAACTGTACTAGAGTAGTTTATTGCACAATAGCAAACGACATTAACGAGGTGCTTTACAGGTTTGGGAAAGAAGAAGTACTTAAACAGTTAGCCAATGCTAAAGAGCTAGATGTAGATGGAGTTTTAACAGCTTCACAGATAGAAGATTTTAACGTTTACGAAGCTGAAAAGATTAAGACAGGGATTAATGTAATAGATAAATACTGCTTAGGTATAGTGTTTGGTAGTCTAGCTATTACTACTGGTTACAATGGCAGCGGTAAAAGTACCGTAATTAATCAGATTTTTATTTCTGAGAGCATTTCACAAGGGTACAAAGTATTTTGCTTTAGTGGAGAGTTGACACCTTCTAACTTCAAATACTGGCTATATAACACTATTGCAGATGATGAAGATATAGAGGAGTTAACCAATAAGTGGCTAGAGAAATACTACAAGCTAAATCAATTTGCTTCTAAGAATATAACAGAGTGGATTGACGACAAGCTTTACCTTTACAACAAGCAAGATTACTCAGCTAAAGAAATTTTAAGCACTATGAGAATGTTGGCGAAGCGTAAAGGGGTAAGGGTATTCATACTAGACAACCTTATGAAAATTGATATTGAGGATGGGGGTAATGAGCTATCTTCTCAAAAGAAATTTGTAAATGAGCTTAAAATATTTGTTTTACAGTACAATGCGATAGTTCATTTGGTGGCTCACCCAAGAAAGCCACAGGCAGATAGCAAGATTACTAAATTTGATGTGGCAGGGAGTGGAGATATTACAAACTTGGCTGACTATGTATTTGCTATTAGTAGGACAAGTGAAGAAGTTAAGCAGGAATATCAAGATTACCTAGCTAATCCACCTAAAAACAAAGTAATGATAGATCCAAGGGATGCCACTATTACACTTCTAAAAGACAGACCCACAGGAACAAGTGATAAAAATGCAGTAATGTATTTTGATAAGAAGCGTAGAAGGTTCTATAACACCTCTGCAGATTTAAATAAAAGCTATGGTTATAAAAAAACTTATGCGCAGTCTGAAATAGATGACGATCAATTACCTTTTTAGGTGGTGGAATATGAGGAAAGAAAAAGAAATGTTTAGAGAAGCTTTAGAGTGGCTAGAAGCTAACTATGATGATACTGACTTTGATAAGCTAGCGCAAGAATTACCTACTATTTGCAATAAGTATAAGGGTAGTGGCTTGTGGCAGAGTCTAGTTTATGCAGTCCTAGACCACTTAGAAGCTAAAGCAAAGTACGAAAGGAGTAAGCAACATGCCAATACGCAATCCTAATAGGGCAAGAGAGGGAATTGTTATAGCTAAGTACATAATCAAGAATAAATGCACTTTAAAAGTAGCAAATGAACAATGCTACCCTAACATATCCGCATATGCAGCACAAGAAAGGCTGTATTTAGTAAGCAGAGTTGATAAGAAACTATACGATATGGCTAAAAAAGTGCAAAAAGAAGCGGTTGTTGCTGCAAAGTCTGATAAGAGTAAGCTAAAAGAGAAGCCATGTCCTGAGCTAAAAATAGAGCTAGACGAAGCAGTTATTAAAAGCAAGAGTAGAATTTCGTGGCTAAAAAAGAACATCAAAGTAGGGCAAGTAGTTGAGTACAGAATAAGCTATGACAATGTTGTGGAAATAGAAGTAACGAGGACATTTAGTAATTATTTTTATGGCAAAATTAAAGGCTGCCTAGAGGAATGCTATTACTATCAGCATGTTATTAAAGTGGTTAAGTAACTCAAAGTTGATTTTTATTAAGGAGGAATAGATAATGCCAAATTGGTGTGAGGGAACATTAAAAGTAAGAGGTAGTAAAGAAGATATTATCAATTTTCTAAAGAATGGTATTAAACCTATGGGACACTTTTCAGATTCAGAAGAAGCCGAGATTAAAGAAGAAGAGTATTTCATGATTGTAAAAACTGGCAAGAGTGGATTTTATCTTAACGACTCAAGGAGAGGGTTTATAGAAGAAGATGAAATATGGTTTGATTATGAGCAAGATGTATTGGCTCTTGAGTATAAGCAAGCATGGGGAATAGAAGCTCATGAACTTGCAAGCATATCTGAAAAATACAATGTAGATTTTAAGATTTATGGATATGAGAGAGGTATGGAATTTAATCAAGATATTGAAATACACAAAGGTACAATCATAAAAAATGAAGAAGTAAAGTTTAAAGATTACACATGGGAATGTACCAATCCCAATATTGGTGGTTAAAACAAAGTGTTGTTGTTTAAGGAGTGAGAATATGGCAGTACCAAAGTGCAAGGAATGTAAACACATGTATGGACCTAAATGCCCTAATCGAACATATAGGAGATGCGAGCATCCAACGGTTACATGTAAACACATAAGAGGAAATGAGCACAAGACAAGTCCTAAGTGGTGCCCACTCAGAGATATATAAAAGTGTTTTTCTATTAAGGGAGGAATAATCGTGAGTTATTGTCAAGAGCAGTACATATCGGCACTTGTGAAAGAGAATAAGACATTAAAAGAGCAGCTTAATGAAGCTAAAAGTAACGGATCAGGTAGTATTCAAGTTAAAGTTGAAGTAGATACAACGGAACTGGATGAAGCAATGAATAAGCTACACGAGCTTAACGGTATTTTGCAACACATAGACGGACTTACTGGAAGAATAAAAAGAGATTTAACAGATATAAACAGGTATGGAAATGGTGGCAGATTAACAAGTAGTGGAGACAACCCAAGGCCACCAAGAGATTAAATTAAACAAATAGTTTTTGTGAAGGTGAGGTTACATGAAAGCATGGGTAAAAATTTTAAATGAGATGTTTAATGAGGTTGATTATCCATTTGAAACACTAATTAATAAACATCCAGAGAGAACTAAAAGAGATATGATTAAAGTTTTCACAGATGATAAGTTAACGGTTAGTGACATAGTAGGGTATCTTCCACACAAAGATGTGGTAGGAAAGACTTTCAATAGCTTTGAAGAATTATTTGACTTAGATATAAGTGGATTTGAACATAAGGTATTAATCGGTAATTCAAGACAAAAAGAGCAGATATGGATTGAAGATATATTAGGTTTTAAGCCTAAGGTAATAAAATAACTTTTTGTAAAGGGTGATAGTGTGGACTTAGTAGAGCTAATAGCAGAGCTAGAAGATTGTTTGCAGCTATATGGAAATAGAAATGTATATGTTAGAGATCACTTCGGGCAATACGATTTAGTAACAGAAATTATAGAGATAAGTCGCAAAGATGAAGAAAATACAGTAATAGCAATTATTAATTAATCTCTTTGAAAGGGTGAAAGCATGGCAGATATAAGTACAGTAACAATATGGATAATTGATGGAGACACAGAACTTAAAGAGGGAGACGCCGTAGAAGTAGAAACAACAAGTGGGGAAATAGTAAAAGGCGAAGTTTACATTTTATACGACGATAGCATTCACATTGAAAGCGTTCAGCTTGGTGATAGCGTAATAATTAACAAAGACAATATCAAATCAATAATATGTACAAATTAATCTTTTAGGAGGATGTTAAACATGGATAACTTAGAAAAGCTAAATCAATTAAAAGTAGTTGATTATGATGTTGATTCAGATAGAACAATGATTTACATACATGTAGAGGACACAGCCAGTAACAGAGAAGTATTAGAAGAGCTAGGGGCAACAGATTATGATTTTGAAGTTATGCTTGCAGGGTTAGAAGTTGATGATTTGCTAGACATAACAGAGTTTGGCTTTAATAAGCTTAAAGCAGGTTTTTGGTCAAGGAATACAGGTTTTACTTATTCTGAGTAAGGACAAATTGACTTTTGTTTAGATAAAAAGAATAGGAGGAAAAGAGGTCGTGGCCACATAAATCCTTAAGGAACCTCCTAAATAAAAATGAAAACAGAATTATTTAATGATAACTTTCAAAACTATAAAAGATATGGGATACCTAAAGCGCAGTTGGTAATAGCAGACGTTCCGTACAACATAGGAACTAATTTTTATGGTTCAAACCCAATGTGGTATGTAGGTGGAGATAATAAAAATGGTGAAAGTAAACTTGCAAAGAAGGCAGCATTCAATAGTGATTTCAACTTTAACTTATATGAGTACTTTCACTTCTGTTCAAAGCTTCTAAAGAAAGAAGATGATAAGCCAGGGAACAGAGGAAGAAGCAGTGATTCACCTTGCATGATCGTATTTTGTTCATTCGAACAACTTAACACATTAATACTTGCAGCAGATAAGCATGGATTTAAGCATTACATACCGCTAGTATTCATTAAGAATTATAGTCCTCAAGTATTAAAAGCAAATATGAGGGTTGTAGGTGCAACAGAATATGCATTGCTATTTTATAGAGATAGGTTGCCTAAGTTTAGAAACGGACTACAAGTAGACGAAAACGGAAAGAACATCAGAGGAACAGGGCACATGGTATTTAATTGGTTTGAGTGGGGTAAAGATGGTAAGGATATACCTAAAATTCATCCAGCACAGAAGCCGGTAAACGTACTAAAGAAACTGATTGAGACATTTACAGATCCAGGAGACGTTGTAATTGACCCATGTTGTGGAAGCGCATCAACATTAAGGGCATGTATGGAACTTGGCAGAAGTAGTTATGGATTTGAAATATCAAAGGACTTTTACAGAAGAGCTAAAGAGGAAATGCTAGTAACAGAAGATAGTAAATTTCAACAGATGAAGCTTTAACAAAAACAAAATGAATTTTTAGTACATTGACAATCGAATATTGGTTAGTGGTATAATCTCATAAAAGGGGATGATATAGTGAAAATAGAGTACAATTTATCTGTTAGTGAAAAGGCTGAAATTAACCATTTACAAGAACTTATTGCAGTTCAAGAAAAGAATTATATGAGTGTCCTTAATAAGTTTTCTAGCCAAGAAGAAGTAGAAAAAATCAAGTTACAGATATTTAATGATGCTGCTATTCAAAGATGCAAAAATAGAATTGCTGAAATACTTCAAATGTCAACCAATCTTGTTGTTACGGTTGTTGCTGAAAATGAAAAAGAAGTTCTAAAAAGTATTGCCACTAACCAATAACGGTTGGTGGCTTTTTGTTTGAGAAAATAAGAATTTGTTAGGGGGAAAGAAGATGAAGATGCCAAAAAATAAAGCAGAATTTGAATGGCTTATGCTTTGGGCATTTAGTTGTGGAATGACAAGAGGATATGGAGTAGAGCATACGAGAAGAACAGAAGAGGAAGAGGAAGCAATTAAAGAATTTGCAGAAGAAAAAGGATTCACTAGAAAATCTTTAAAAGTGGATTAAGGTTAAACAAATCCAAAATTGAAAGGGTTCGAGTTAATGAAGAAATTTCTAAAAAGACTATTTTGCAAACATGAATTTAAAACTTTGTACAATATACATGGTGATATGATTAATCGTTGTAATGGTCATAGGAGAATGAATAAATGCATCAAATGTGGTAAAGAAAAATTGGGTGGTGGATTAGAGCCAAACTGTAAAAGAGTGAATGGATAAAAACAAATCAGAGTTTGGAGGAATAAGGATGAAGATAGGTGAAATCCCAAAACAAGCGTGTGGAGATTGCCCCCTCATAGAATGGTGCGGCGATTCATTCGACGATCTGTGCTTATGTACAGATGCAAGACTGCAAGATGTTAAAGTAGAACATTATATACACCTTGCAGAAAGTAGTACAGCAACACACGAAGATGATCCAGAAGAGGATGAAGATTATAACTATTGCAGATACAAAGAAGCTATCTGTGAAGATGTAATAATCCGGTGTAAATAAAATATAAGTTTGAGAGGAGCTAAGATGATAAGTTTACCAAGAACATTAGAAGTTCATCAACTTAAAACAGTACAACCTTATTTTGATGATATTTGGATGAATGGAAAGAATTTTGAAGTAAGAAAAAATGATAGAAACTTCAAAAAAGGTGATGTACTTTTATTATTAGAATATGAACCTGAGAATGCAAACAATGCTAAACATGGATATACTGGTAGGTTCTTAGAAGCAAAAGTTACATATGTATTAGATAGCAAAGAGTATTGTAAAGATGGATACGTAATACTTGGTATCAAGCTACAGGAGAGTAATTAAAAAATAAGTTTGGAAGAGGTGAAGAAATGAGAAGTTACTTAGATGTAATTATTGACGTTCAGGATGGTAAAGATGTAGATAAAGAGGAATTACGTGTGGCATTACTGTTTTGTAGAGATATGCTTTTCTTTGCAGAGGAAGAATTGAGAGAGTTAGTAGATGCAGTTATTGATGAAAAAAGAACATTAAAAATGCAAGCTGGATTTATTAAAGAAAATTCAAATAGTAGATTCATAGCAAGAAAACAAGAACTTGAAAAATGGTGGGGTAAAAGAGGAATACCACAGTTAATCAAATAAAATCTGATTTTTAAGGAGGTATTAATGTGAGGCCAGATATAAGAATACCATACAAGCATGATACAGCTATTATAGGTGTAGATTTTGGAGACGATAGAGGAGATATGACAGCAGTATCTATGATGTGTGGAAATTGTAATGCGGTAATACAGAATGGAGTATCAAAAGACAGTGATGAGATCAACTTAAAAATCTTAAAGAGATGCCCTAGTTGCGGAAGAGAGTTCAAATATATTGATGGAGCCATTGCTAATAGCTTGTACAGACCAGAAATGAAACAATAAATACATAGGGTGCTGACTTAGGTTGGCACCTTCTACATAGGAGGTAAAGATGAGGAAGATAGAAAACCCTAGTGAAATTAGTTTTTCTAAAATGGGAATGGATAATGTGATTGTTCTGTTACATGGTGAAGTCCTTAAACCTAAGTGGCTAACAGAATTAATACCAGAACTTGGATATGATGAAACAATTACATTGGATGCCATTAAGAAGCAGTTCCCATATAACGGTTTAATGGTAATAGTAGAAAGACCATTAAGTGGCAAAATTTATAGATTCGGAAATTACGATGACACAACGTGGCATCAAGTAGGCACTATGGATGGTTATGCGTGAAACAAATTCGACTTTGGAAGTGATTTGAATGGTTATAAGTTTAGACAATGCAAGGAGAAAAAGGAACTTCAAGCCAGATATAACAGACGTGAATGCTTGTGGAGTTTTTGAGGTGGTTAAGGTTGATAGTCAAATAGTGACGGTTAGTAAATGTGGAGTAATATATAAAATCTTTAGAGAATTTGACTCTGGAGAATTTAAAATAGGCTCAAAGGTAAAAATGGTAATTACGCGAAAACTGATTTGGACATTATGGGATATAGCGTACTTTGAATAGAAAACCGACTTTTAGACTAGTGGTAAACATCTTGGGGACGTTAACTATAACTAGTTAGGAGCAATAAAATGAGCAGAGTATTATACACCAAAGAGCGGTGGGAAAACGTACTAGATATTAACAAACGTTTAATGCAGCAGTATTTAAGAAATTGTAAGGCAGACAAAAAGGGAGAGAGAACGATAAGGGAATATGGATATGATCTACGGTTCTTCTTTTGCTGGAACCTGCTATCTAACGATAACATGAGTGTTTTAGATTTTAAGAAAAAGCACTTTAATGAATTCAAATTTTTCATGGTGGAAGAACGTAACGCAAGTAATGCTAGAATCAATCGTCTACTATCAGCAATAAGGACCATGATGAGCTACGCTGAGGATGATGATGACGATTATGAAGAGTACTTTAGAAATCCAGCAGCACGTATAAAAGGCTTAGAAAAGAAACCTATCAAGGAGAATGCTTTTCTAAGCCAGCACCAAATAGACTTACTAAGAGCCTATTTAATTGAGCATAAGATGTACCAGCATCTATGCCTGTTAGATATTCTATACGACACCGGAGCTCGTGTCAATGAAGTCTTGCAGGTTAAAGATACAGAAACAGCACATCAAGGATTTTTAAAGGTTGTATGTAAAGGCGGAAAAAGTGAATACATACTATTACATCAACATGCAAAAGAGAGTTTAAAACTACACCTTAGCGTTAAAAAGCCAGATGAAGCATTTTGGCAAAGTAAGTATGGTCCTGCAAAAACCACCAGTACCTTGAGGGGATGGGTAAATGATATGTACAAGATACTTAAGAAACTAGATTCTAGCACACCATACTTTACACCGCATAGCTTTAGGCATACCTTTTTACAAAACACTACAGACGGAACACACTATCTATGTAAAGAAATAGGGCGCCCATTTACCATGGAAGAGGCACAGATGTTAGCTCATCATAAAAGCATCGACATGACCAAGAGCTACTTAAAACCTCGTGACAATGAGCTGATTTTCGGACTGTTTGGAATCAAAATTGCGTAGAGTATTTATTTATATTTACTCATAATTATTCATTAAGATAACACCTAAAATGCTGTAAAAATGGCTCAAAAATAGAACAGGTTTTTTAACAGCAAAAGTGTTAATTTTGTAACAGCAAAAGTAACAGCAAAACTGTACGAAAAGTAACAGCCTTTACACTATGACTATCAAATAGTTTTAAGCTACTACATAACAGCAGAATGACAGCAAAGTAACAGAAGTTATAACAGCAAAAGTAACAGCAAAACTGCATCAAGTTGAACAGAAAGTTGACACAAACAAGAATGTAAAGAATAAATAATAAAATAATATGTGCATTTCATGCACGCTTTTTATAAAAATTGTGAGGTGACTTATATTTGACTATTAAACAAAAATTGCAAAGATATGCAAACTTACTAGACCAAGCAAGAGAATTAGAATATAGAATAGCAGAAATAAAAGAGCGCATGACTAGCGTAAGCAGTACTAACTTTGATAACATGCCTATATGCCATGGGAATAATGATAAGCTTACAGAAGCATTATGTAAGTTAAAAGACCTAAGAGATAAGTATATTGAATTATGGGGGAAAGTAGCCGAGGAGGAGTTAGAAGTAATAGACATGATTAGCAAGCTAGACTATCAAGAACAGAAGCTAATAAGATTGCATTACATTGATTGTAAGCCGTTAGAAGAGATATCCTGCATATTAGGATATACATACAGGCATACATCTAGGATATACAAGAGAATCTATGAAAAGCTAGAAAAGATGTCCTAGCATGTCCTATGCATATATGCTAGTATTATATTATAAAGAATCTAGCAAGAGCTAGTGAAGATCTATTTAATAAATATCTAACTAAACAAGAGGGATACTCATATTGGGTATCTCTTTTTTATTTCACAGAAAGGGGAGTGGCGTTTATGTCCAAACTTACAGCTAAGCAACAAATGTTTTGTGATGAGTACCTTATTGATCTAAATGCTACTCAAGCAGCTATTAGAGCAGGTTATTCGCCCAATACAGCAACAGAGCAAGGGAGTAGGCTGTTAACGAATGTTAATATTCGCGCGTATGTAGACAAAGCAATGGCTGAACGCTCAAAACGTACAGGTATTAATCAAGATAGAGTGCTTATTGAGTTGGCTAAGCTGGGTTTTGTAAATGCATCAGACGTTATTAATATGGATAAAGCAAAAGTACTAGCCAATGCAAGTAGGGATGATACAGCTGCAATTCAGTCTGTAAAAGTTAAGACGATGAGTACTGACACTGGTGATATGGTTGAACGTGAAATAAAGCTTTATGATAAAACTAAGTCATTAGAGCTTATTGGTAAGCATCTTGGTATGTTCAAAGATAAGTTAGAATTAGAGGGTGCAGTAGGTGTTCAAATTATAGATGACATATAGCAATATGCCACAGATAACATTTTATTATTTGTGGGAGTAGATAACGATGAATCAAGGCTTAGTAGTGTGCTAAGTCTTGTTTTTATGTTTTAGAACTGAAATAGACAGTAATACTAAACTTTTAGAGGTGGTGTTATGAATGAATACGTAACTCAAATTAGGCTTAAAGATATAATAGCTCCTAGCTTTTACGAGATACATAAAGAGATTAAGCAAGAGTTGAAAACACACTATTGGTTAAAAGGTGGGCGTGGCTCTACCAAATCATCTTTTATCAGTATTGAAATCATACTTGGTATGATGAGAGATGCTAAAAATGGCATTATGAGCAATGCTCTTATTATAAGACGTGTAAAAGATACGCTGGAAGGCTCAGTGTTTGAACAGATGGTATGGGCAATAGATAAGCTAGGTGTAAGCAACGAATGGAAGGTAAAGCTATCTCCATTAAGACTAATTTATATACCTACAGGCCAGCAGGTATTATTCAAAGGGGCAGACAAACCTAAAAAGCTAAAGTCAACTAAGGTATCAAAAGGCTGGATAAAGTACATTTGGTATGAAGAAGTAGATGAGTTTGAAAACTACGATAAGATTAGGAACATTAATCAATCTTTAATGCGTGGCGGTCCTAACTTTTTAGTATTCTACAGCTTTAACCCTCCTGAAAGTCAAAGAAACTGGACCAATATGGAGGTACTAGATGAAAGACCAGATAAGATTGTACATCATAGTACTTATCTGACAGTACCAAGGGATTGGTTAGGTGAACAATTCATAATTGAAGCTGAGCACCTTAAAGCAACTAAGCCTACAAAGTATGAGCATGATTATTTAGGAGCAGTAACAGGAACAGGACTAGAAGTATTCATTAATGTTACTATCCGCAAGATTGCAGATGATGAAATTAAGATATTTGACCGTATTAGGCAAGGGCTTGACTTTGGTTATGGAGCTGACCCTCTATCGTTTACGTTATGTCATTATGACAAAAAGCGTAAGCGATTATTTATTTTTGGAGAGGTGTATAAGTGCAAGTTAGGAAACAGTAAGGCTGTAGAAGAAATTAGTAAAGTCGGACATAAAGACAAAACAATCACAGCTGATTCAGCAGAGCCTAGGACAATTAATGAGTTTAAAAATTTAGGCTTGATTAGGATAGTTGGTGCTAAAAAGGGCCCTGACTCAGTAGATCATGGCATTAAGTTTCTAAGTGAAGAACTAGAAGAAATAATAATTGACAAAGAAAGAGCTCCTAATCATGCTAGAGAGTTTTTAGGATATGAATTAGAAGTGGATAGTCAAGGCAACCCTAAAGGCAGCTATCCTGATAAAAACAATCACAGTATAGACTCAACAAGGTATGCATTAGAAGCAGATATGTTAATTACTAAGGTTAAAGTAGGCAGCAAGAAGAAATTAGGATTGTAGGAGGGATAGCATGAGTTTAATTAGAGATGCAGATTTATTAGAAGATGGCTCACCTGGACCAGCACTTTTGAGGAACTGTATAGAAGAACATAGGAAGCAAAAAGAACGATTTAAAACTTTGCATGATTATTACTATGGGGAACACGCTATAAAGAAGCGACAAAGAGATAATCCCAAAGCACCAAACAATAGACTTGTGTGTAATCATGCTGAGTACATAGTAGACATGTCAACAGGTTACTTCTTAGGAAATCCAGTTAAGTATAAAAGTGAAAGTGTGGAAGAAGGTAAAGGTGAACTAGATATTACACCGATTACAGACAACTTCAAAGATGTGGATATCCATTCACATGATGTTGAATTAGATCGTGACCGTAGCATTTACGGTATAGCTTTAGAATTGCCATTCGCTACAGATGATGATGCTCCAATTATAGACTTTGCAGAGATATCACCAGAGCATGGTTTCTTAGTTGTAGATGATACGGTTAAGCATAAGCCACTATTTGGAGTAAACTACTACCCTCAAAATGATGTAAATGGTGTGCTTAAGCAATATGCAATATTCGTTTATACAAAAGATAAGACTTATCACTATACAAGCAAAACTCTTGAAGAGCCTAGCACATATAATTTGGTAAATGAAGACGATCATTTCTTCGGTATGGTTCCATTTATTGAGTATAAGAATAAAAAGAGCTGTCAAGGAGACTTTGAACAGGTAATAAGTCTCATTGATGCATATAACCTTTTACAAAGTGACCGCGTAAATGATAAACAACAATTTGTGGATGCAATGCTTAAAGTAGTTGGGGCAAGTTTCGGTGATGACAAAGATGAAGTGACTGAAACAGTAAAACAGCTTAGAGAACTAGGTATATTAGAATTGCCACAAGGAGCCGAGGCAGATTGGTTACAAAAAGCTTTGAATGAGACAGAGGTAGAGGTCTTAAAGAAAGCTATTAAAGATGATATTCATGAGTTTAGTAAGGTGCCATGCTTATCTGATGCAAACTTCGCAAGTACTGACTCAGGAGTAGCTTTAGCTTATAAGTTATTAGCTTTTGAAATGCTTATTAAACAGAAAGAGAACTTCTTTAGGCAAGGATTAAAGCAGAGGCTTAAGCTTATGTGTAACTACTACAACATTAAAGGGTTTAATTTAGATCCAGGATGTATCGACATTGAAATGAGTAGAAGCCTTCCAATCAATAGGCAGGAGCTTGTTAATATGGTTGTTGCTTTAGATGGAGTGGTAAGTGATGAAACACGATTAAGCTTACTTGACTTTATAGATGATACTAAGGAAGAAATCAAAAAGCTTAAAGAGGACCTTAAAGAAAAGGTTAAGTTACAGCAAGAGACCTTTGGTTCATATGAGTTTAAGCAAGTAGATGAAACTGGTGAAAAAGATGATGAGTTTGTTGATGATGGGAAAGGTGGATTTAAAAGTAAGTCAAAAGTGTGGTGAGGTAGATGAAGAGTAATGCTTATTGGGATGATAGGGTTAATCAGATTCTTGCGGATAACCATCAATCAAATACTCAGCAGCTTCTACGAATTAATCAAGCTTATGATAAGGCAGTAAAAGATGTTCAGCAGGATATTGATAAGATATTTATTAAGTATGCAAAGGGACATAATTTAACACTTGCACAAGCTAAACAGTTTCTTAATGGAAAGATACCTAATAATGTTGATGAATTGAGGCTGAGATTGGCACAGACAAGCAATGAAGAGCTTAAGAAGTCAATATTAGCAGAGTTAAATAAGAATGCTTACAGGGCACGAATTACTAGATTGGAAACCTTAAAACAATCACTTAATGTAAATTACAGGCTACTAGCAGATAAGGAACTAAAGCTATCAAAGCAAGCCTACGTAAATACCATTAAGAGCAGCTATTACAGAAACATATATGAATTCCAAAAAGGTACTAATTTAGCATTTGATGTAGCTAATATAAATACTAGAGCTGTCAACATGATACTAAATACTGAGTGGTTAGGTAGCAATTATTCATCAAGAGTATGGGGGAACACACAAGCCTTAGCTAGTAATTTAGACAGCATTATTACTAGAGGGTTCTTAAGTGGAAAGGCATTAAACACTATTGCTAAGGAGCTAGAAGAACAAACACAGTATGGTAAGTTTGCAGCTGAGAGGCTCGTGAGGACTGAAACTACTTTCTTTAATAACCAAGCAGCACTTGAAGGGTATAAAGAAGTTGGAATTGAAAAGTATGTGTTTGTAGCAACCTTAGATATGAGGACTTCAAAAGTATGCCAAGAGCATGACAGGAAGATATATCTGATAAGTGAGCAAGTACCTGGAGATAACTGCCCACCTTTACATCCGTTTTGTAGGTCAACAATTAGAAGTTACATCAATGATGAGATACTTAATCGTGCTAAACGTAGGGCTCGTGATCCAGAGACAGGAAGGACTTACTTAGTAGACAATATGAGTTATCCAGAATGGAAGAAAAAATATGTAGCTTAGATAGGAGAATAAGAGATGAATTTTAGAGAAGCGTTTCAAGAAATGAAGAAAGGCAACAAAGTTAAATTACCATCATGGGGAGGTTATTGGGCATGGGAAAATGACACAATTATGATGCACTGTAAAAATGGGCAAGTAATGGATATTAGGGAAACAGAAAGGCCTAGTTATACCTTTGAGAATATTGCAAGTGATGATTGGGTGATTGCCAATGAAGAAAATACTCCGGTATTAGGAGGTAAGGCGCATATGTCGTTTGGTGATGCGCTTAAGTTAGTAAAAAGAGGTATGGGTATGAGACTGCCACAATGGGCATCTGATGTTGTGATTAGGGCACAGTTCCCGGATGAACATAGTAAAATGACAGCTCCTTATCTTTATGTAGAAAGTAGATTTGGACGTGTTCCATGGAAAGAAACAATGATTGAGCTATTTGCTGAGAATTGGGAAATAGTAGATTAAGCCACTTGACCTAGGCAAGTCAAGAAACTACCCAAATAAAACTGAACATATCGGGCATAGAACGATATGGGCGAAAAGGAGATAAATATGATTATAGAAAGTGCAACTACAAAAGCTATCAAAGTAGCAGATAAATTAAACTTAAGAATTCCATTTGACATTCAGTTTTTTGCTGAAGGTGGAGAAGGAACAGGTTCAATTGGTACTGACCCAGGAACAGGAGAACCAGGCACAGGTTTGGAAGGTGGAGAGGGTGGAGAACAAACACCGAGCTTTGATGATTTACTAAAGGATAAGGCTAACCAAAGTGAATTTGATAAGCGTGTAGCAAAGGCTCTTGAAACTGCTAAGAGTAAATGGCAGACGGAGCAACAAAAGGCTATTGAGGATGCAAAGACAGAAGCGGAAAAACTTGCAAAGATGAACGCTGACCAAAAGGCTCAATATGAAAAGGAAAAACAAGAAGCAGATTTTAACAAGCGACTAGCAGACTTGAATACTAGAGAGCTTAAAGCAACAGCTAAAGAGACATTGGCAAGCGAAGGGCTACCTTTAGAACTTGCAGAAGTGCTCAATTATGCTGATGCAGATACATGCAATAAATCTATTGAAGCAGTTAAAACAGCTTTTCAATCAGCAGTAGAAAAAGCAGTAAATGAAAAATTAAAAGGCAAAGGTGCTCCTAAAGCAGGAGATCAAGGAAGTGATGCTTTATCAGCACAAATTGCTAAAGCGATAAGAGGACAAATATAACTTTAATTAAGAAAGAGGTATAAAATATGGCAAATGTAATCCAATATTCAACAATTATTCAAAATGAACTCGACAAAATGGCAATCCAAGAGTCTTGTACTGGATGGATGGAAGCTAATGCAGGGCAAGTAAAATACAATGGTGGTAAAGAGGTAAAGATACCAGTATTAAGCACCCAAGGTCTAGCAGACTATAAACGTGCCAATAATGAAGGTTTTGTTCAAGGTGGAGTAAACCTCTCATACAAAACCTATGAAATGACACAAGATCGTGGTAGAGCTTTTGGTATTGACGCAAATGACGTAGACGAAACAGGCTTTGTTCTTACTGCATCATCTATTTTAGGTGAATTTCAAAGAACCAATGTTATTCCAGAGATTGATGCTTACCGTTTATCAAAATTAGCTACAATTGCAACTAGTGCAAGTATGGGAGCTGATGGTTATACACCTGCAGCAGCAACCATTGTCCAAAAGATTAAAGAAGGGATTAAAGCTATTCGTCAGAAAGGGTATAATGGACCTCTCGTATGCCAAATTACATATGATGCACTTATGGAAGTTGAATTATATATGGCAGGTAAATTAGCTTCACAAACATTTTCAGTAGGTGGGTTTAATACAACATGCCCTAGCATTGATGGAGTGCCATTACTTCAAACACCAGAAAATCGTATGTATACAGCAATCACTCTTTATGATGGAGAAACAACAGGGCAAGAAGCAGGTGGATATATAAAAGCTACAACTGCAAAAGAAGTAAACTTTATTATATCTGCAACCAGTACACCATTAGCTATTTCTAAACAGGACTCATTACGTATTTTTGACCCAACAGTAAATCAAAAATTTAGTGGTTGGGCAATGGACTATCGCAGATACCATGACTTATGGGTTAAGGATCAGCAAAAGAAAACCCTTTGGGTAAATACAAAATAAGAGGAGGGATATTTCTTGATTCTAAAAAAAGACAATATCGAGCGCATTGTTGTGTCACAAGCTTTAATTGAAAAATTAAAAGCAGATGACTGGGTAGAAGTTGAAAAGAAAAAATCAACAAAGAAAGATAAGCAAGAGGGTGCTGAATAGCCCCTCTTTTATGATTGGAGGGGTTTAAATGTCTCAGATTGAAAGATTAAAGCTTAGGTTAGGAATTGCAGACACAGCACAAGATGAACTTCTACAGGCTATTTTAGAAGATGTAGAGGGGGAAATACTTGCTTCTACCAATAGAAAAGAGCTAACAGCAGCTATGCACCCATTGCAAATTAAAATAGCTATCATTCAATACAACAAGCAAGGTAGCGAGGGAATGAGTAGTGATAGCCAAGGAGGAAAGTCTCAATCGTGGGTTGATGGCTTCCCTAAGGATATCCAAGATGCCCTAGTAGGCTTTAGAAGGTTGAGGGTGAGCAATTATGCGTCTAAGAAATCTTAAACCATACAAGCTGAATAAAGCTAAATACAAGCCAGATGATGAACGTAACCAGATATTAGATGGTTATGAGGAAATAGCAACTATTAATGCAGATATTCAGCCTTGTAGTGGACAACTTAAAGCTCAATTGTATGGTAAAGAGCTTACAAAGTATTTGACAGTCTATATGTTCCCTAATACCTATATAGAAGAGGGGTTGTTTATCTTAGTAGATAATAAGTACTATGAGGTGCAAGTTATCGAAAAATGGGATAGACATTATCGTTTTGATATTAAGGTGGTGAGCTAATGAGTATTCAAATAAAAGGCTTAGATAGCCTTGTCAGTAAACTCAATCAACTTGGTGGAAATGCTCAAGGTTGCATGTATCGAGGAATAGGCAAGAGCATGAGTGTTATAGAAGGAGATGCAAAGGACCTTTGCCCTGCTCCTACAGGCGAATTAAGAGGTTCAATACATATTGAAACACAAATAACTGAAAATGGTGTAAAGGGCACATGTGGTACTAACAAAGAGTATGCTGCTTATGTTGAGTATGGTACAGGACAGCGCGGCGCTCAATCTCCTTCTCCGCCTAAAGGACCTATAGGTGATGGATATCGTGAAGATTGGGCAGGTATGCCAGCACAACCTTATTTATATCCTTCGCTCATGCAAAATAAAGATACAGTTAAAGAGCTTTGTGTAGCAGAATTAAACCAAGAAATTAGAAGATTAGGAGGTAGCTAATGTACACAGAAGGCAAGCAAAGAGTAGCTGATGCACTGGCAACAATAGAGGGTGTAACAGTTACAGCAAGTTATAATACAGCCATGAAGCAACTACCTTCTATTCTTTATGCAGAGGTAGTTAATACTAAAGCCAATCAAGGTAAAGAAAAACGTACCAATTTAGCTTATAGTATTGATATTTATTCAGATAAATCTACAACTAGTATAGCTAGTAAAGTTGATGAATTAATATCAGCATTAGGATTTAAGCGTGGACAATGCTTAGACTTGGATGATCCAAGTGGGTTAAGGCATAAAGCCATGAAATATAGTGGGGTTTATGATTACAATACAAATCGAATTTATGAAAAATAGAAAGGATGATGAAAATGGCATTAACTTTAACTTTAAGCGCAGGTACTGGTACAAGTACAGTAGGAGCAAAGATTTCTGTATCTGATGCAGAATCAGGGACTTTTACAGATATTCCAGACCTTCAAGAAGTTCCTGAAATGGGTGGAGACCCTGAACAAATTGATGTGACAACCTTAAAGGATACAGTAAAAAGAAGTATTCCAGGAGTAAAGGATTTGGGAGATTTATCTTTTGTTTTCCTTTATTCTAAAGCAAACTATTTAGAACTTAATGAAAAGCTGGATTCAAAAACAAAATATTTTTGGAAAGTAGAGTTTAGTGATGGACTTATTATGAGTTTCGAAGCTATTCCAAATTTAAAGCTTGCTGGTGGAGGTGTTAATACAGCACTTACATACAGCATTAACATGAGCTTACAATCTGAAATTGTGCCAAGCAGTGCAAGTGTTGGCGAATAATTAAAAGGCTGGGGTATACCTAGCCTTATTTTTCTATTTAGAAAGGATGAATGAAATGAATTATACAAAATTTAATGTTGGAGAAAAAGAATTAAAACTTAGATTAGATACTAAAAATACAGTTGCTTTAGAAAAGGTGTTGGGCACCAATCCAGTTAATGAACTGATGAAATGTGCAGGAGGTCAGATGCCTAGTTTTGATTTTATTTCTGCTACATTACATGCAAGCTTACAGAAGTTTGAACATGGATATACAATGCAAAAAGTTTATGATCTTATGGATGAAGCTATCGAAGAAGGTAAAGACTTAGCAGACTTTATTCCAATGCTTATGGATGTATTCCAAGTAAGTGGTTTACTTCCTAAAGAGGATAAAGATCAGGACCCGAAGTTAACTCTAGTGAAAGAGTAGTTTATAAAACACTAGGGGAGTACATAGATGCACTTTATAAAATAGCTATAAAATGTGAAATAACTCCTTTTGAGTTCTGGGATTATACGATTGCTGAGACGAATGATTTAATCGAAGCTTATACAGAGAAGCAAAAACAAGAAATGCAATTTGAAGCTTTATGTAGTTATAACAATGCAATGCTGGTTATTAATGGAGTAAACAATCTATTTAGTAAGAAACCAAAGCAGCCATTACAAATATGGGAAGTGTTTGATGGATTATTTGATAAACCTAAGCAGGTGCATCAGCAGAGCAAAGAAGAAATTATGAAGGCTCGTTTACTAGCTTATAACGAGGCATGGAAAAAACAACATAGAAAGGGGTGATAGCATATGACAGTAGAAGAGTTACAGGTAATAGTAACTGCTCGTACAAGAGGCTTAGAACAGCAGATGCAAGGGTTAACAAGGCAATTACAAGGTGTACAAAGACAATCCAATACAATGAGTACTAATATGGCAAGAACGTTTGCTAATTTAAAGAGAACCTTGCTCGCATTAGGTATTGGTAAAGCTATTAAATCTATGTTCGATTTATCTCGTAATTATGAAGCCAGTGTACAGCAAGTTAATAGAATGTTTAAAGAAAATGCTTCTGCTATAGAATCTTGGATTGAGAAGAATGCATTAACGTTTGGAATGGCTCGCGCTGATGCAATGAACTACGCTAGAATTTACGGTAATTTGGTTAGAGGGTTTGAAAAGGATACCTCCAAAATGGCTAACTATACAACTGAATTACTGGAAGCTACTACAATCGTTGCATCTAGTACTGGAAGGACTGTAAAAGATGTAAGTGAGCGTATTCGAAGCGGTATACTTGGTAATACAGAAGCTATTGAGGATATAGGTGTTTATGCACAAGTAGCTATGTTAAAAACCTCTAAGGCATTCAAAGAAATTGCAAATGGTCGTACATGGGATAAACTCACATTCCAAGAACAACAGCAAATAAGGGTTATGTCTATCTTAGAACAGGTTAATGATCAATTTGGTGCAAGTGTACAGCAGAACACCAACTATCAACTTATGAAGCTTACAGCTAACTTAAAGAATATAGGACTTAATTTAGGCAATGCATTTATGCCTATTGTAAGCGTAGTGCTTCCAGTACTAAATTCTATGGCGTTAGCACTTGCCAATGTTACAAATAGAATAGCAGCATTTATGAACACTTTATTTGGAACTAACTTTAATGCAGGAGCCGGACAAGTGCAACAAGTAGCCACTGGTGCAAATGATGCAGCTAATGGGTATAGTGATATGGCAGATGCTGCAGATGATGCAGGGGATAGTGCTAAAAAGGCAGGGAAAGCTGCTAAAAATGCTATTATGGGGTTTGATGAAATTAATAGTCTGGCTAAGGATAGCGGAAGTGGTGACAGTGGTTCTGGTAGTGGTGGAAATGGTACAAGTGATACTGGAGTTGCTACATCTACAGTAATGAGTCAAGCGGCAGAAAGCTTTGCGGATAAGATTAAATCAACTATGGAATATCTTAAAGGATTGTTCCAACAAGGCTTTGAAATAGGTCTAGGTGATGGATGGCAGGCACAAGTTGATGATATTAACAATTCTATTGAAGGTATAAAGACAAGTCTAAAAGATATTTTTACTGATAGTGAAGTGATACAATCAGCTAAAGGTCTAGCTGAATCAATTGCTTTAAATCTTGGCAAAGTAACTGGTGCAGCTGTTAGTATAGGAACGACGGTAGCACAAAACTTACTAGGAGGAATTGACAAGTATTTGCAACAAAACTCACAGTTTATTAAAGATCGTTTAGTTGGAATCATGGATGCTAAAGCAGAGATTGCTAACTTGGCAGGAGACTTTGCTGTAACATTTGCGGATATATTTTCTGTATTTGGGAATGAGGATGCCCAACAGATTACAGCTAATATAATAGGTATTTTCTATAATGCTTCACTTGGAGTAGAAGAGATTTTATCTAAACTAGGTCGTGATATTCTTAAGTGTATTACCAAGCCGATAGAAGAAAATAAGGATAAAATCAAGTTAGCACTAGAAAATACGCTTAAGCCAATAGAAAGTATTACTGGAACTCTCAGCAAAGGTGTAACAGACTTTTTTACAGATTTTATATCCATGTATGATACATATATAGAACCAGCATTTACAAGGTTCAAAAATGGTATATCAGAAGTATTCGGTGCATTGCTAGATGCGTACAACGAATATATAGCACCCACCCTGATGGATATAGCTGATGGGTTTAGTGAACTTTATGAAAATAATATTAGGCCTATGGTAGAGCAGATGAATGAAACAATAGGCAAGGCATTTGAAATGATATCAACCTTATGGCAAAACATACTTGCACCTATAATTTCACAACTCATAGATGTATTGGCTCCTTTAATTCAAGCTGCAATTAAAAATATATGGTTAGCTGTAGAAAAGGCCATAATATATATTTCAGACATGCTGAATGCTCTTTTTGAAATACTAGGAGGAGTATTAGATTTCTTAACTGGAGTATTCTCAGGTGATTGGGATAAGGCTTGGGAAGGGATAAAAGAAGTTGTATCTGGAATAGGTAATGCAATAGAGACATTAATCTGTGATGGTTTAGGTGGAATAATAACATTCTTAGGAGAAGCCTTTATGAATTCATGGGAAGGCGCAAAAGAAGGAATATGCAATTTATTTAGTCCATTAGCTGAATGGTTTGATAAAAATGTAACACAGCCTATAGGTAAATTCTTTATTGATTTATGGAATAACATGACTAAAACAGCAAGCAAATGTTGGGATGATATTTGTAAGGCATGGATTTCAGCTAGTGAGTGGTTTAACACCAATATTATAGAACCAATAAAAACAAAATTTGCAGAATGGGGAACTGCTATTTCAACATTAGCAACAGAAGCATGGAACGCAGTAGTTTCGGCATGGCAATCAGCCGTAAATTGGTTTTCAAATACAATTATTGAACCTATTAAAACCAAGTTTACAGAATGGAAAAACAGCATTGGTACTTTGGCAACTCAGGCATGGACTGGTGTAAAAAATGCATGGAATAGCGCAGTAACATGGTTTTCTAATACAATCGTGACACCTATAGAAACAAAGTTTAACAATACCTGGAATAATATTAAGCAAAAAGGTATAGATGCATTTAATGGTATAAAAAATGGTGTGAAAAATGCAGTTAATGGAATAATCGACCACATCAATGGACTTATCAGAAAGATTAATTCTATCGGTTTTGATATGCCAGATGCTTTAGGTGGTGGACGTGTTGGATTTAGTATCCCAACAATTCCTAAACTTGCTCGTGGTGGGGTTGTAGATGGTGCGACATTCATGGGTAATTATATTGCGGGTGAAGCTGGCAAAGAGATGATTGTTCCTCTAGAAAATACTAGCTTTGTAGATAAGCTTGCTAGTAGCCTTGGAAATGCTGTTATGTATGCAATGAGTACTGTAATGAATTACAACAACCAAGGTATAGGGCAAGGACAAGAGGCAAATATGGAACTAGATGGAACAGTATTCGCAAGATTATTTGTTCCCTATGTGATAAAAGAAATGAGAAGATTAAATATTGATATTTAGAAGGGAGTGAGCATATATGCTTAAGGTAAATGGAGTGGAAATGCCCACTCCTTCTGGTATGGTGCCAATGATGTATGACATTACAGAAGCCGAGCGTGATTCTACAGGTACAATGCATATTGACTTAGTTGCTACTAAGTACAAGCTAGAGTGTTCGTGGAATTATCTTACACAGGAAGATATGACCAAACTATTAAAGGCCATTAAATCCATTACTTTTAGTATTACATTTACTGATCCTGAAGATGGAAATGATAAGACTATATCGGTTTATAAGGGTGATAGGAGCATTCCTATACTTCGCGTTATAGATGGTAAAAATACATATAAAGATTTCAAGGTGAATTTTATTGAATTGTAAGGAGGACTTTGGATGCTACCATACATAGGAGATTTTGCAACAGCAATTAAACAGCAAGCTAGAGATATAAACGTAGTTATTGCTTATAAAAACGGCGATAACTATGTTTTTTTGCAGAAAGATAAGCTACAAAGCCTTACTTACAATGCAAAAGTAGAAAAAGGATTAGGTGGAGTAGTTAGAAAAGTAGCAGATATAAAGGCTATGTACAACGAATACACAACTAATCTAACTAAAGGAATGGCTATTAATCTTTACTATAAATGTGGAGATGGCATGTGTAAAAAAGCCCTACTCTATATTAGTCAGGTTAAGATTAACAAGATAAGTAAAATTATAAGTATAGAAGCACTAGATTATTTAAGTTACATAGAAGGCATAGCCACATTGCCAATGATGAAGAATACTGACCTGCTAACATATGAGAAAACTGTATTTAATCAGCTAGGCTATAATTATACGATTGATTCTAGTGTGGTTAATCCTAGATTGACACTAGGTTATCCAGTAAGCTCTAAGTTACTTGAAACATTTGAGGAAATGGCAGAAGCTAATCAAGCTGTTTTTGATTTTGGGTTTAATTCTACTTATGAATTAAAGTTGCCTTTTGAATTACCAGCTACATTTAGCTTACCTCTTACAGATGGATATATTACTCCTTCAGATACTTTTGAAGTACATGTTAAAAAGTTTGGATTTTCAAATCCGGTAGATACTTTAGATATTGGTACAGAGCTAATCAACTTTGAACTGGATGATGATTCTAGTGATCAATATAATGATGTAAAAGTGAGTTTATTCTTTCCATCAAGTAGCGAACAAAAATCTCTAGGTAAAGTAACAGCTACCATACCGGGCAGTGTTGTGAATTACAATATAGGAACTATTGACTTTGGGAATACAATGATTCCGCAAGTATGTATATTTGACGATATGGTAGATGTTGCAGATTACACAATAGGAAGTGATAGCTTTGGTTTTAGTGTTAATAATAGCGGGGTATTGGCAAAGAATATCGAAGCTGAGATGTATGGACTAGATATAAGTACAGCTACTTTAAAAAATACTGATACAGATAGCAATATCAAGCAAGTATCTAATATGTACATACAAAGCGCAACAGTTTATGACACGGAGATTTATAAGCATCCTAACTGCACGCTTAAGACGTTTGGCAACCCTTTATACGAGGTAGGAGACACTATAGCTATAGATGTTTATGACGTGCTTATATTGGAGGAAAATCTTGTGTTTAATGGTGGTTTGAAATGTACGCTCAAGGGGGTGGCTAAAGACAATGAAGCTTATTGATAATGCGAGTGGCAATGTAAGCCAAGGCATCACTCTTGATGGCACAAACAAGGCTGATAGATACAAGTTAAGTTATAATTGTAGCAACATAGGTAGTGGGAAGAGTTTTATTAGAATTTATGCAACTTTAAGTGACAGCAACTATAAAACTTATTTTATGCCAGTGCAATTCAATGGAGAAGTTAGTTTTGAATTAAGTATTGATAGTGAAGCTACCTTCTTACAATTTGATGTTATAGGTGATGCTACTATTACTGGGATTACTTTTGAAACTGTAGTTGATGCAACTATGGAATATGTAAAAGCAAATTCTAGGTACTGGGATATGATAAAAGAGATAACTTCTAGCACTGGTAAAGTAAGGTCTGATATGTTAGAAGGACTAATTAATCTAACCATGAATGCTTTTGCTAATGAGAGCGGAACAATCACTCAGAAAAATGGAATACTTACATTTCTAAATGGCACTACACCAGAAGATAGTACAGAGGCGGTTGAGATTACGGGAGGAGCTATTAGAGTTGCTGACAGTAAATTACCCAATGGCGAGTGGAATTGGACTTCTGCTGTAAACGGACGAGGTATTAATGCAGCTACAATTATTGCTGAAACATTTGCTGGCCTCAATATCACATCAGTAAACATTGTATCTGGTACGATTACAGGAGGTACGATTAATGGTGTTACCATGCGTGGGTCTACTATTTTTTCGGGCGATATAGAAGGTGGAAATTACGTCGAAATTACTCGCGAAGGGGATATTAATGCATACGCTAAAGGCGAGGGAGAAACAACAGTAAGAAGGACATATAGCCTAATAAAGCGTTTAGAAGGAAGATTGTATTTGGGGCGTGATTTAAATGATCCAAACGAGTACAGGCTAGAGCTTAATAGTGGTGAAGGTGCAACAGTTACGAGTAAAAATTCAGATTTATATATAGGCAAGTATGCAAAGACAAGCTTAACATTTAAGGATGGGACAATTGTGGTAGAAGGTAATCTAAACGTAAATGGAAGTGTCTGGGCAGATAATATTGATTAAGGAGGTAAAACAATGGCATATCAAGAAAGAGATTGGGACAACACAAGTAATGATGTTACGAAGGAAGATTTTAAGAGAATTGAAACAGGCGTAAAAAATAATGATTTAGAGATTACAAAGCAGAAAAATTCTACTATACCAGGAACGCTTGCTAAACAGATTGTTGACATGAAGGATGCAAATTTAGATGGAAGCTTACAGAAACAGATAGCAACTAATACTCAACAAATCAATGATTTATTGACTAAAACACAAATTCCATTACCGTATAATCCCGGGTTTATAGATTATGCTACTAGTGCATTAGAGTCTTATGTAGTTAAAAACGGGCTTAATGAGTGCAAGTTAGTAATAAATGCAAAACCAAGCACAGGGCAATTTAGCGCAGGACAAACAGCTATAGCTACATTACCTAGTGGATATATTCCTTCTAAAGGTTATAGTGTAGGTGCTAGGAATAGTGCTATGACTGGGTGTAGCGTAGAGATATTGCCAAACGGGACCGTAAATGTATACACAGCCAGTGCTAGTGATTATGTGTTTGCTGTTATTCCATATGATTTGGAGGTGTAATAATGTTGTTTGGAATAGTTATAAATGACCAAGGTTATAAAGTGGCTTTTGTTTGTGTGGATGAGCATAATAATGTTCTGCATTATGCTCTTAAAGAAAACGAACAGCTTATAAAAAACGATTGGGCGATTGCTAATGTTATGGGGAAGCCACATTGGACGGGAACAGAATGGGAGGATGAAGAACCACCAGAACAAATTGATATTTGTCCACCCAAAACTACAGAGCAGCAAGTTGCAGAATTAATTAATCAAGTAACAGTTATGGATCAAATAATCGCAAGTATAACATTGGAGGTATTATAAGATGGAGAATATATGGTTTACAGCAGCTAAAAGATATTATGAAATGGGTATTTATACAAAACAGCAAGTGGCTTTATTCGTAGTAAAGGGCAGAATCACAGAAGCAGAATACAAAGAGATTACTGGAGAAGATTTCGAAGCTTAATTAAATATAAGGCATAGAAGCATCCGAGAGGGTGTATTTTTTATGCCTTTCTAGGAGGAATGCTATGGAATATGTGGCTATTGCTGCAGCTATATTTGGCTTATTACTTACAGTGCTTAATATATGGGATAAGTTATATACTAGTCGGCAACGAACAATGCAACAGGGCGCGAATCACCAGGCAACAGAGAGTGATATGCAGGTCTTAAGGCAAGGTAATGCTTCTATACTTGTTAAGCTAGATAAGATGGACTCTAAGATAGACAACATGAATGAAAGGCTTATAAGGGCAGAAGAAAGCATTAAATCGGCTCACCACAGGATTGATGAATTGAAGGGAGCTGCTAGAGATGGGACTTAAATGGGTAAGTAAACCTAAAAAGAAAAAGAAAATCGAATACAGTAAACGTATAGTGGCTATAGTGCTTAGTTTTTGCATTGTAGTCACTTTATTTGCAATGGTCCTTATGTGGGTTACTAAAGATACTAGTCCTCTTGCATACCTTATTCCTAGCGTATTTGCAGAGACAGGAATAGTTATAGGCTTTTACTTAGATAAGGCCAAGAAAGAAAATATAAGCAAAGGGGCGAAGAAAAATGAAAGTGAATTGGAAACAGAAGTTAACATCTAGGAAGTTTTGGGCGGCAGTAGTAGGATTTGTTACTCCTATCCTAATTGTATTTAATGTGCCTAATTTAACAATAGAACAAGTTACAGCCATTATTACAAGTGGTGGGGCATTAATAGCTTACATCATAGGTGAGGGCCTTGTAGATGCGAATAGAGACAATAAGGGGGAATAGCCATGGCTCTTAAAATATCACAGACTGGCATTAACCTAATTAAGCAGTTTGAGGGTTGCCAACTTAAAGCTTATAAATGCCCTGCAGGTGTATGGACTATTGGGTGGGGTACTACAGAGCCAATAAATGGAGTAAAACCACATCAAGGGATGGTTATTACTCAGGCACAGGCCGATAGTTTGCTTGTAAATCATTTAAAAGCTTATGAGGATGCAGTTAATAAGCTTGGTACTAATTTTAACCAAAATCAATTTGATGCACTTGTAAGCTTTTGCTACAACTTGGGGACAGGTATTTTTAAAGGAAATCTACTTAAAGCTATTAAAGAAGAATATTGGTCTAATGTAGCAAGCCAAATGCTACTGTACAACAAAGCAAGAGTTAATGGGGCACTTACAGAGCTAAAAGGACTAACAAGGCGCAGACAGGCAGAGAGTGAGCTATTTCTTAAGCAGTGTGTTAAAGAAGATCTAGAACTTAAGAAAGCAGCACAGCTTTTGTATAAGAGAAAAGTTATATCTGTTCTTGGTGCATGGGAAAGCATGGACAATATGAAGCTAGAATACGTTCCAGGACTACTTAAAAACATGGGTGGTATAGATAGACTAGTAAAGGATAAAATCATTTCTGATAGGCTTCTATGGGAGTATAAACAGTACAATGCTAATCACATACGAGCTTTAATAATTAAGTATAGTAAACTAGGGTAGGGCCAAAAGCCTTACCCTTCTTTTTTATGCCTAAAACGTAGATTTGTTCTATAGGTATCAGTAAAAATTACTTAATTTACTGATTATTATTAATAAAAATAAAAGATTATACAATATTAATACAAAATATGTAGTTCATATGATAAAATATAATATAAAAAAGGAGGGTAATATGAAAACTGATAGAGAAAAGGCTATAGATTGTATGGATATCTATCTAAAGTCACTTGAAAGTAGCACTAATCCGAAAGATAAAAAGAAGATATCACTTATTTCTTATTGGATGAAAGATTATTGCAATTATTTAAGGAAGGAATCCGAATTTAATCCCAAGAGTTTAAAAAGGTACGAAAGAGGTGACATTATCAAAGTTAATTTGGGATATAATATTGGAAGTGAAGAAGGAGGATTACACTATGCTATTGTTTTAGATAAAAATAATGCATTTAATTCATCAGTAATAACAATTATTCCGTTAACATCTATAAAAAATAATCCTAACGAAGCTCATGAAAACGATATAGTTCTAGGAAATGAAATATATATCAAGTTACAAGGAAAATCTAAGCAGATGATGCAAAAAGCAGAAAGTGAGCATCAGCAAATAAAAAGTAATTTAAATATAATTGCTAAGAGGATAGATATTTCTAAAGAAATAAAAGAAATGCTTAGCAGTAATAACATAGAAGATGCAGAGAAGTCAATTCAAACACTGGTTCCAGGATTTAAAGGAGATGTAAAAAAGAAAATAGATGAAATTACGGAAGAACATGTAATAGCTTTAAATTCGGCGAGTAGTAGATTAGAAGAATCAATTAGGCAAATAGAGGTTATTAAGAAGATTGACAGAGAAATAAATAGAATGAAAAAAGGTAGTATTGCACTTATGGAACAAATAACTACAATAAGTAAGCTAAGAATATATGATCCAAAGAACTCATATAGTGTTTTAAATGGAATTAAATTATCTTCAGATAGCTTAGACAAGATAGATGAAGGAATAAGAAAATTATACATATCAAAATAAAATGTTGACTTTTTAGAAGAAAGAACATATACTAGAAATACGAAGAAAAACAGCGCCGCTTGCCGGTATATAGAGAAGACAGTTTTTAACTAATAACAAAACCCACTAATCTTTTGATTGGTGGGTTTTGTGGTTTAAAAGAATAGTTTGTTTAAAAGATAGATTATAAGGCCACACTCTAAAATAAAAGGGTGTGGTATTTTTATGTATAAAGGTGTTAAAAATTTAAGACAATGGCAGATAGATATACTTGTGAAGTGGTGTTTATTTAAGAAAAAGTTGAATATTACAAAATAATAAGATAGAATTGTCTTAAAATAGATTTTAAAGGGGAGTTTAAGAAATGAAGAAATTTATAGCTATATCATTGTTTTGTATATGTCTAGTAGGGTGTGGTAATCAGCCAGCATCTGATACAACAGCTAATCCTAAAAATGAGGTAGTTGATAAGCAAACAGCTTCGCCAGAAGTAAAAGAAGAACAGAAGGAAGAACAAAAAAATGAATATCCAACAGCAGTAGTAATTTCAACAGAAATTGGTCAGCCTGTAGGAGATAGAACAGCTGACAATGTAGGACAAGAAAATGGAGATTACTTTGCAATAGGCAGCGATATTGTTGCTTGTGCTGATTATGATAGTATTCACGTAACAGCTCAGTTAACAAACACGACTGGAGAGTTATTAAACACATCTGCTATAGCATGGAGTGCTAAAATGGAAGATGGGTACGAATTAGGCTTGTTCCAAGATGGAGTAGGCATAGGTATTATGAATGAAGGAACATTAAGTAAACAAATACAAGCAAATAGCACAGAAACATTTGAATTCGATATTTATAAGAAGAAAGATGTTACAGGTAGTAAGATAATATTAAATTACAGAGATATAAATTATGGTGACAAATATAATGAAATGATGAAAATGGCATTCAGTGGATCTAGTGAAGAAGATTGTAAAAAAGTTTGTCCAGAGTTTTTCGATGATAATTTAGTACAGCAATTTGAGATAGCATTGAATTAAGTTATGTTTTCCTAAACATATTTATAGCGTGCAACTTTAGCATATAGGGTTGCACGCTGTTTTCTTGCGTATTATTATAGAATAAAAGCTTGATGCTTTTACAGTGTTATTTACAGTATAAAATATTTCAATTAGCTATTTTAATTAAGAAGAAAGGAGAAATAAAAAAGAGATAATCCCTTGAACTGCAAGGACTACCTCTGATTTGATGGGTGCTTGATAATAATCGGAATGACGTGACTTGAACACGCGATCTCTTGCCCCCCAGACAAGCGCCTTACCAACTAGGCCACATCCCGAAAGTGGATTTTTATGTGTCTACAAATTTATTCTCGCTCCACTATTATACATATATTGGATAAGAAAGTAAAGACCTAGTGATTAAACCAATCCCATTTGGTGAATGCTTAAAGAAAGTAATTACCTAAAGGGAGGAAGTCAATGAAATACATTTTTAATGGACTTATTATGCTGTTTAGTTTTTATATAGCACTTTTGATTTTTAAAGGAGAGGCTAACACTTTAACTTACTTTACTCTGATTTTCATTGAATGGGTGTTAATGCTTATAGGAAAGCCATTTCTCAGACAAAGTACATTTAGTAGGTTTTATAAGAAGGGAAGCCTCGGAGATGAGAGGGGACCTTATGGTAAGATCCATATGAATAGTATCGAAGAAGACTTAAATAAGGTAGAAGCTAAAGATTTTGACAAGCTTATAGCAGATTTATATCAAACAAAAGGGTATGAAGTAGAAGGTATTCCAAAATCAGAACAAATGAGTATCAATTTAATAGCAAAGAGAAAGAAAGAAGTTATTGCCATCTGTACTAAGTATAGGACTGAAATAGATGCTGCTTCATGGAAAGAAGCCGTTCAAGGAGTTTCTGAGAATATGAAGCATTATAAAGCCAATAGAGGAATAGTTATAACAAATAGTAAGTTTAATAATTACGATATTAAGGAGGCTAGGCCGAAACATACACAATTAATAGACTATCATTTATTAGTTCCACTTATAAAAGAGGGGATGCTCATCAATCTGAAAAATGGTTAACTTAAAGATGGATAAAATTAAAAGGCTTAATAGCGATGATTAAGGGGATGATGAAAAATGAAAGCAAGTTCATCAGATAAAGAATATGGTGATTTAATGTTGGTTGTGAAATCAAGAGCAGGTATCTGGTATACGATTATGTTATTTATGTGGTTTGTAGTAATCATGATGGCACAGGACTATTGGCGTACGCAAAGGCTTGCAGTAATTGGATTAGGGATAATTGTAATTATTCTGTCATTAGTATTGATACGCATGAGACATAGAAAAATTAGCTTTTTTGAAAAAGGTATTGTATTTAAAGGGACTTTTAAGCAAGACAGAATACACTACAATGATATTATAGAAGTCAAAGAAATAACTAGAAAAGGACCTACTACCTATGTGATTGTTTTAAATAATGGAAGAGATCTTCATTGGTCTGAGCAAGAGTTCCTAAAATTAGAAGTTGCCATGGATAATTACAGAGGTTATATGGGCAAGAAAGAGATTAAAGAAGTAAATACAAATTAAAAACGCTTAATAAAGAAATGTATAGAATTGACAATTAAAGGGGCTAGGACTCATTTGTGAGTAGCCCCTTTAACTTCTGACTTTTAAAGAAGGGATTTAAGTTTTGTAGGGTTAATGATAGTAATACCACCTCTAGAAAGTTCCACAATTCCTTCGTTTGAAAAATATTTTAACATACGCGTAACGACTTCCCTAGCACTACCTATATATTTGGCTATTTGCTCATGAGTAAGACGAAGAGTTGTTGAATGAGTCTTTGACATTTCATCTACTAAAAAGATGGCTAAGCGTTTATCAAAACTCATAAAAAGTATTTGTTCCATGGCCCACATCACATCTGAAAAACGATCTACCAAACGTTTATAAATGAAATTTTCTACATAAATATTATCGGTCATAAGGTCAGAAAGTATATGGGAAGAAACAGAAACAAGTTCACAGGTGTCCTCAACATCAATGTGTACATCAAAGGTAATTTGGTTCAAGATACAAGAGGCAGAAAGTAAACAAAGCTCTCCAGGAACTAGACGAAAGAGCGTAATATCTTTGCCTTCCTCTGAGAGCATATAAACTCTAAGCAGTCCTGAGCGAATCATAATAAGCCCCATACAATTTTGATCACCACGATGCATGGTCTGCCCTTTTGTAAAACGAGCTATAGAGGTATGGGCAATAACATTACTTTGCTGATCTGCACTTAAATGAGGCCAAAAGTCTAGGTTGTCTTGTAAAAATACCATTACATTCTCATTTAACATAGAATTCTCCTTAAGTTTATAGATAGTTTTATTTTAAGCTATTTAAAGAGCAATAGCTAGATTCTTTTATATAAGATGAGTATTTAATATTTGCGATAGGATAAATATAATATAAAATTTTTGTATTTTATATTGACAATAGAAAGAAAAAAACTATTATTATTAGTAGTAGTATTTGGAAAATAAAGTAAGTTAAAAGGGGAGTCATTATGAATTTTGAAAAACAAATAAAACCTTTCTGGTGGAATGATTCAAATGGTAGTTTTTCTGTATGTTTAAATGCTGGAGATTATAAGCCTGAAATTTTTGAGTCTAGAGAAGATGAGGGGTGTGAAGGAAATGGATATGACTGGGAAGCTTTAGCTAGAGTTTTCCTTGAGGAGAAATGTGAGGAATTATTAGAAGATATAGAGTTTGATTCAGAAGCGGGCATGTTTTGTGCCTATAGTGAAGATTCGGAAGCTCTTAAGAAGTTTGTATTAGCATTTAAAGATGCTTGTGAAGATTCAGAGTTTATTTTAGAGTTGTTTTCACGTGCTGAGATTGATTAAAAATAAAAGATGTATAGTGTTAATAAAAAGTGTCTGTTACCTAAAAATGAGCAGACACTTTTATTAACGTTATACATCTTATGATTTAAAAAAGTTATTTAAGTAATAAACTTAGCTTAGGTTCTACACTAAAATTCTGTACATTATAAAGTAAGAGAACTTCTGATATGCCAGCTTCTTTTGCAAAAGTTGCAACAGGCACATTCATTAATCGTAAGTCTAGAACCTGAATTTCTTCGTAGTGCTGCGTTAAAAAAGGAATAAAAGAGTTTGCATAAGAATCTTTAATCACTAGAAGCTTACGTCCATTTTTAATAGAGGTTTTAATTTTAATTAAAGGGTGATTGTTATCTAAGAAAACACTATATTTATCTTTTGTATCTAAATGAGAATATTCATAAAGACTAGAAGAGGTCTTTCCTGTTACTTCATAGGTTATTTCCAATGCTTCAGTTTGTTTAGGATAAAAGAGCTGCATCGTATCAGGTGTAGCAAAACTGAAATTGCCTTTAGAGAATAAGGTTCCATAGAAGGCATCACTTACATCTTCAATTTTAAAGTCATCTAAAGTTAAAGCAATTAAATCAGCTGATTTGCAAAATTCAGTATAAGCATAATAAGCTCCTAAAGTAGTCCAGTGATGATCTGTTTTATAATAAATGTACTCATCCTTATGAGTGCTTAAAGTATTAAGAAAGTCTAGTTTAGTAACTTGATTAGAAAGTTTATTATAAAAAGTAGAAATATAAAATGCTTCATCATATGGGGTGGCGTAGTTTGGCAATTTATCTTCAAGCACTTTAGTTGCAGTAGGAGCAAGTCCAACATAAACTTTAAACTCTTTAGCAAGTTCATTAATATAAGTGGCATTTCTAGCTGCTAAATCTAAATCGGGTGCATCAAAGTTTTGAAGAAAGTAATCATCTTTTCCAATATAAACCCCATTATTATCTTTCTTTTGTAAAATGAGTTCACTATAAGCTTTAGTAGAGATAAATTGATTTCTTAAAGGAAATTGATCAGCTATATAAGTCTCAAAAGCTTTGCCATAAGTACCATCTAATAAGCTAGCCATAGTAAAAGATGGCTTAGCACTTAAGTTACGGTTTTCTAACTCTGAGAAGGTCTTGTCTTTGGCTAGTAGTTGTAAACCAAAGAAAGTAAAAATATAAAAGATAAAAGTAATACCTATTACAAAAGGTAATTTTTTCTTCATGGTTCACCTCCTAAAATCTAAAGTATAAAAACGGGTTAAAAGTAGCATCTACCAAGTAAGCAGTACTTAGAAAAAGAGTAACGACATAAAATGCAAATACAACCCATTCATTAAGACGTGCTTTAAGATTATTCATTAGTGGTGTTGCAAATACGATTCCAATAATGATAAGGACATAAAAATTGGTGATAGCATATAATGAGGGGGTATTAATGAAACTGTTAGTACCTATACCAAACATAACCTTTAGATATGAAATGGCTTGTTCCAAAGAGTCATGAGCAAAAAGCACCCAACTTATTGTTACAACAAATAAAAGGTAAAATCTAGAGATAAAACTAGGTAATCTTTCTAAATACTTAAGTAAAAAGCTACGCTCTATAATCATAAGCACGGCAAAGAAAAGACCCCAAAGGATGAAGTTCCAGCCAGCACCATGCCAAAAACCTGTTAAAAACCATACAATCAAAATGTTGAGATAGAAACGAGGCTTACTTACACGATTCCCTCCTAAAGGAATATACACATACTCTCTGAACCAACCGGTTAAGGTCATATGCCATCTTCGCCAAAAATCAGATACACTTTTAGCAATATAAGGATAATTAAAGTTTTCGGGAAAACGAAAACCTAACATTCGGCCAAGTCCAATAGCCATATCAGAATAGCCACTAAAGTCAAAGTAAAGTTGAAGTCCAAAACTAATAGCACCTAGCCAAGCTCCTATAATAGATAGATTATTAATAGGTGTATTGAGTATTTGATCCCACAAAAGACCAATGTTATTAGCAATAAGTACTTTTTTTCCAAGTCCTTCGATAAAGCGCATGGCACCTAATCCAAAATCTTCAAATGTAACTTCGCGGTGATTAAGCTCTTTTTCAACGGTGGCGTAAGTAACGATAGGGCCGGCGATAAGCTGAGGAAACATTGCTACATAAGCACCAAAGGCAATTATATTTTTTTGAACTTGAATTTTACCCCGATATAAATCAATGGTATAGGACATGGTCTGGAAGGTATAAAAGGAAATACCTATAGGTAATGCAATACGAAGTAAATCCCAATGAGTTCCAAAAAGTGCATTAGTATTACTAATAAAAAAGTCGGCATACTTGAAGAAGCCTAGCATTCCTAAGTTTCCTATAAGAGAGAGACCAAGTCCTAATTTGGGAATCAGCTTATGTTTCCTAAAGCGATCAATAATGCATCCACATGTGTAATCAAGCACAGTAGAAAAAATCATAATAGACACATAAACAGGTTCGCCCCATGCATAAAACATGAGGCTAGCTAGAAATAATATAAGATTGCGTAAATTTTTAGGGAGTATAAAGTAGACTGTTAAAAAAACAGGTAAAAATATAAATAAAAATAGTAAACTGCTAAATACCATAAATCAGAGCTCCTTACTTGATAAGGCTATTAAAGTTTGAAGCAATAGTACTTGCCGCCTCATCCATAGCAAATAATATGTAATTTCCTTTAGTGATGACTTGTCTACCTTCAAAGGTTTCGATAAGAGAAGGATAGAGCATTTGTCCAACATTTTCGGCACGTTTATTAATGCCTTCTACAATAGTATTTACATCTTTAACATCTTTAACCTTAAAGACACCAACTTCTGAAATACTAAAGCTTAACATTGGCATTTTAACGCAGTAACTGTCTAGAAGGCTAGTATCAATACCATAGAGATCTTTTAATAAGGTATCATCTACATCTGTTAGGCGAGAAAAGTCAAGATCAGAGGTAATCTTACTATATACTTCACTAGCACTTAAACTAGTTGTTTCAGGGCTGGGTATTGGTTCTGGTTTGGGTATTACTTCAGGTTTTGGAGTTGCTGCAGGTTTAGTACTAGCTTCAGGTTTTGGTGAAGGCTTAGGTGTTGCTTGTGGTTTAGCAGTCGCTTCAGGCTTTAGACTTGTTTGTGGCGTGGAAGCTGTCTCAGGTTTTTTTGTTGCCTCAGGTGAAGTACTTGCTTCTGGAGTCACACTTTCTTCGGGTTTCATAGTTGCTTCAGGCTTTACAGTTTCTTCTGGCATAATACTTTCTTCTGGAACAATACTAGATTCAGGTTCACTAGTTGATTCTTCAGTAGTAGGTTGTTTTTCTTCAGGGGTAGAGGAAGCCTCTGTATTCATCTCGGATGAAGTTGGTGATTTAGAACTACAGCCTACAACGACTGTACTGAGTGTTAGCGCGGCTATAGCCATTACAAATTGTTTTCTCATAGTTGTCTCCTTAATATAAATCCATTAATTGTTAGATTGCAATGATAAAGTGTAATCATAAAATATAAGTATATTTATAATAATTATGACGAAAAATGGTATAATAAGGTTCCCTAAATCAATAAAATACGAGAAAATATTAAAATTGAATTATTGTTTAGCTTTTAATAAAAATGAGGTATACTATTTTATAATCATTATTACGTAGTATACATTAATGTAGTTGGAAGGAGATTTTATGCTTAATCAATTAAAGCAATTATTTAATATAGAAGAATTATTAGCTGCAAGCATTGGTATTGAAAGAGAAGGACTTAGAGTAACACCTGAAGGAAAGCTTGCTATGTCCAAGCATCCGGCTGTATTTGGGGATAAACTTAAAAACCCATACATTACTACAGATTTTTCTGAGAGCCAGGTAGAGATTATTACACCTAATTTAGATAGTAGTCAAAAAGCATACGATTACTTAAATATTTTATATGATATAGTCGCGCTTAATATAGAAGATGAATATATATGGCCGGGTTCTATGCCGTGCGATATACCAGCAGATGAACATATTCCTATTGCCGAATATAGAGATTGTAAAACTTGTCAAGAAGCGAGGCTTTATAGGGAGGAGCTACTTAAGAAGTACGGAGGGAAAAAGCAACTTATTTCAGGAATACATTATAATTTTTCCTTTGAAGAAAATTTTATACAAAGACTTTATGAAGCAGAAGATACTCACTTAAGTTATCAGCTATTCAAAGATAGTATTTATTTGAAGATGGCAAGAAATTATTTAAGGTATCGTTGGTTACTTATTTATTTATTAGGAGCGACACCTGTATTTCATAAAACCTATGCTACAGAGTGTACACGCTATTTAAATAAGGTAGATGAAGAAAGCTTTACAAATCCAGGGGCTGTATCTTATCGTAATGGTGAATGTGGTTATAAAAATCATACTGATCTTTATCCTGACTACTCTAGTGTAGAGGCCTATGCAAAAAGTATTGAGAGATTTGTAGCAGATGGCATGATTCAAAGTCACAAAGAACTTTATAGTCAAATCAGGCCAAAGGCAAAGGATAATACAAGACTACTGGAGTCCTTAAAACAAGAAGGTATCTTATATATTGAAGTGAGAAGTATTGATAATAATCCTTTTGAAAAAGGCGGTATTAGCTTAGAAGACTTAGAGTTTTTACACTTATTTATGTTATACCTTCTCATAAAAGAAGAAAGTAAAGAAGAGCTAAGTAATTGGCAGGAAGAAGCTACTAATAATCAGCGTTTAATTGCCAAGGGTGGAAGATTAGAGGTTTGGTTAAGTAAGGAAGGAAAAGAAATTACGAAGACCGAGTGGGCTTTAGAAATTTTAGATGAAATGAAAGTGATGGAAGAAACTTTAGATCTTAACAAGGTAGAAGTTATTGATGAAATGGTCAAGAAGGTATGTGATCCTGAGCGTACTTATGCAGCTAAAATAACAGAACTCTCTAAACAAAAAGGCTATTTACAGAGCCAATTAGAACTAGCAGAAATTTATAAAAAAGATGCTTATGCGAACCGTTATAAACTATATGGTTATGATGATATGGAACTTTCTACACAAATCCTTATGAAAGAAGCTATTAAAAGAGGAATAAAAGTAGAAGTATTAGATCGTAGTGACAACTTTATTGCTCTTACCCAAGGAACACATACCGAATATGTGAAACAAGCTACCAAGACATCTAAAGATAGTTATATGACTATGCTGATGATGGAAAATAAAACAGTTACTAAGAAGGTGTTAGAGAAGCACCAGATTTGTGTACCAAAAGGTATTGAAGTTTTTAAAGGACAAGGCTTAGAGTTAGCAGTTAAGCGTTATGCCAATAAACCTATTGTTGTTAAACCAAAATCTACGAATTTCGGTAAAGGCATTAGTATTTTTACACAGGGAGCCAGTGAAGTAGATATCAAAAGGGCGCTTGAGATAGGCTTTGAACATGATGATACAGTGTTAATTGAAGAGTTTGCTAAAGGTAAGGAGTACCGATTCCTTGTAATCGGAGATCAAGTGGCAGGAGTTCTTCACCGCGTACCGGCCAATGTTATAGGTGATGGAGCACATACGATAACACAGTTAGTAGCTATAAAAAATCAAGATAGTTTAAGAGGGAGAGGTTATAAAACACCATTAGAAAAAATTAACTTAGATGCAAGTAGCGCTTTATTCCTAAAACAAAGCGATTTGGATTTCGACTATATTCCTGCTGAAGGAGAGGTTGTTTATTTGAGGGAAAATTCTAACATTAGCACAGGTGGAGATAGCATTGATTATACAGATGATATTCCAGAATACTTTAAAGAGATAGCTGTTCGTGCAGCCAAAGCAGTAGGTGCTAAGTTTTGTGGTGTTGATATGATGCTAGAAGATTATAGAGATGAAAAAGCACCTTATGCAATTATTGAACTTAACTTTAATCCCGCTATTCATATTCATTCTTATCCTTATAAAGGAACAGAACGTCAAATAGCTGAACAAGTTTTAAAGGTACTAGAATTTAATTTAGAGTCTGATTGCACTCAGTATTAGATGATCAAATAAAACTTATAAAAGAATAAAATGGTAAAAGCTGAGATTTTCGTATAGCGAGAAATGCTCAGCTTTTTTCTTTTCTCTCTATATGTCTTTGTATAAAACAAGTATGAATTATCCTTTAATGTGAAACACTAGTGAAGTGAAAAATAGAATAAAAGATATCGAGAAAATAGGCTTCAAGTTAAGACATTAGAAAGGAAAGATGAAATGGGAAAAACAATGATGACTGTAGATGGTAACACAGCGGCAGCATATATCGCTTATGCGTATACTGATGTGGCAGCTATCTATCCAATTACGCCATCTACACCTATGGCTGAACAAGTAGATGAATGGGCCGCACAAGGCAAGAAAAATATATTTGGACAAACTGTCAATGTAGTAGAAATGCAATCTGAAGCAGGGGCTTCAGGGGCTTTTCATGGTTCACTTCAAGCAGGTGCGTTAACAAGTACCTTCACTGCTTCACAAGGCTTGTTACTTATGATTCCAAATATGTATAAGGTATCCGGAGAGCTTTTACCAGGTGTTTTTCATGTGAGTGCTAGAGCAATAGCTGCGCAGGCTCTTTCGATTTTTGGTGATCACCAAGATGTTATGGCTACAAGACAAACCGGATGTGCGTTATTTGCAACTAGTTCTGTTCAAGAGATTATGGACCTAGCACCAGTAGCACATCTTGCGGCTATTAAAGGACGTGTACCCTTTGTTCATTTCTTTGATGGTTTTAGAACTTCACATGAGATTCAAAAAGTAGAAGCAATTAACTATGAAGATTTAGCAAAGCTAATGCCCGTAGAAGAGCTTCAAGCTTTTAGAGATAGAGCTTTATCTCCTAATCATCCCGTTATTCGTGGTACAGCGCAAAATCCAGATATTTATTTCCAAACAAGGGAGGCAAGTAATAAATTTTATGAAGCTCTAGTACCTATTGTAGAAGAATATATTGAAAAGATGAATGCCCTTACTGGCAGAAAATACGGCCTCTTTGATTATTATGGAGCAGAGGATGCAGAAAATATTATTGTAGCTATGGGGTCTGTAACAGCTACCATTGCGGAAACTATAGATGCCTTAAATGCTAAAGGACAAAAGCTAGGTCTTGTTAAAGTGCATCTTTATAGACCTTTTTCAGTAGAACACTTTCTTAAAGCGGTGCCAAAGAATGTTAGGCGTATATGTGTACTGGATCGTACTAAAGAGCCAGGTGCTATAGGGGAACCACTTTATTTAGATGTACGTGCTGCTTTCTATGAAAAAGAAGATGCACCCATGATTATTGGTGGTCGTTATGGATTAGGCTCTAAAGATACCACGCCAACAGATATTAAGGCAGTAGTAGAAAATCTTTTAAGTAGTACACCTAAAAATCAATTCACTGTGAGCATTGATGATGATGTTACGCATACTTCCATTAATACAAATGAACCACTTAAGCTTCAAGTGCCGGATTTAGTACGTTGCAAATTCTGGGGACTAGGTTCAGATGGTACAGTTGGGGCTAATAAGCAAGCTATAAAAATTATTGGTAATTATACGGATATGTATGCTCAAGCTTATTTTGACTATGACTCTAAAAAGTCTGGTGGCTTAACCATGTCACATCTTCGTTTTGGTAAAGAACCGATTAATGCACCTTATCTTATTGATGAAGCAGATTATATTGCTTGCCATAATCAATCTTATATACATCAGTATGATGTTTTAAAAGGACTTAAAAAGGGAGGCATATTCGTTCTTAACTGCTTATGGGATGAAAAAGAATTAGAAGAGAATTTATCAACTACCATGAAGCGCACCATCGCAGAAAATGACATCCAATTCTACATTGTAAATGCTGTTAAAATTGCTTCTGAAATAGGACTGGGTAACCGTATTAATATGATTATGCAAGCAGCCTTCTTTAAGTTAACAGATATTATACCAGAGGCCCAGGCAGCTCAGTATTTAAAAGAAGCAGTGGTTAAAGCTTATGGGAAAAAAGGTGAAAAGGTTATTAATATGAACTATGCTGCTATTGATAGGGGGCTTGATGCAGCGATAAAAGTTAATGTGCCAGAAAATTGGAAAAAAGGAACAAGTGTAGATGAAAGAGGTTTTGACGAACCTGAATTTGTAACGAAGATATTACGCCCTATGAGTAGACAAGAAGGCGATAGCCTTCCAGTAAGTACATTTAATGGGATTGAAGATGGTACTTTTCCAAGTGGTAGTGCAGCTTATGAAAAGCGTGGAGTAGCTATTAATGTACCAGAGTGGGTTCCCGAGAACTGTATTCAATGTAACCAATGCTCATTTATTTGTCCGCATGCTACAATTAGACCTTATCTTTTAAATACCGAAGAGGAAAGCGAAAAGCCAGGTAGTTTTGTAACACTTAAGGCCATGGGAAAGGATATGAATGAGTTTGGTTATCGCATTCAAGTTGATACAATGGACTGTACAGGCTGTGGTAACTGTGCTGATATTTGTCCAGGTAAAAAAGAAGGTAAGGCCCTTATTATGAAACCACTCCATACTCAGGTAGAAAAGGAAGTACCTAACTGGGAATATGCAGTTTCTAAAATTGCCAATAAGGGAGATGTTATGGCACCACATACCGTCAAAGGTAGCCAGTTCAGACAACCTCTTCATGAGTTCTCAGGTGCTTGCGCAGGCTGTGGTGAAACAGCGTATATTAAAGTCATTACACAGCTTTTCGGAGATCGTATGATGATTGCTAATGCCACTGGTTGTTCTTCTATTTGGGGGGCATCTGCGCCTGTTACACCATATACGGTCAATGAAAAAGGCCAAGGACCATCATGGGCCAACTCTTTGTTCGAAGATAATGCTGAATATGGATTAGGAATGTATCTAGGTGTGAAACAAATGCGAAATAAAATCGAAGACAATATGAGGTCTTTACTAGAACTGCCTATTGATGAAGATATGAAATTAGCATTTAATGAATGGTTAAGTACAAAAGAATCTGGGGCTGAATCTAGAAGAATAAGTGAGCAGGTTCTAGCGATATTAGAAAAAGACACAACGGCTGACGAAGCTACTAAAACTTTAATTAATGAGATTAAGGAAAGAAAGGATTATCTTGTTAAACGTTCACAATGGATATTAGGTGGTGACGGCTGGGCTTATGATATTGGTTATGGTGGTCTTGACCAAGTCATGGCCTCAGGTGAAGATGTTAATGTGCTTGTATTCGATACTGAGATTTACTCTAATACAGGTGGTCAAGCTTCTAAATCTACACCAGCAGCAGCTATTGCTAAATTCGCTGCCTCTGGTAAAAAATCTCGTAAAAAAGACTTAGGTTTAATGATGATAACCTATGGGAATGTGTATGTAGCTCAAGTATCTATGGGAGCAGATAAAAATCAATTTATGAAAGCTGTTATAGAAGCAGAAGCACACCCAGGGCCATCTATTATTATTGCTTATGCCCCATGTATTAGTCATGGACTAAGAGAAGGTATGGGCAGAACAACAGCTAATCAGGAACAAGCTGTTAAATGTGGTTACTGGCATTTATATCGATTTAATCCATTGCTTAAAGAACAAGGTAAAAATCCATTTACTTTAGATTCGAAAGAACCAAAAGAAAGTTTTAGAGATTTCATAATGGCGCAGGTGCGTTATTCAGCTTTAATGAAACAGTTCCCAGAACATGCTGAACATTTATTTGAACTTACTGAGCAATATGCAAAGGAACGTTATGAAAATTATAAACGTTTAGCTGAACAAGTATAGAGCTAGGGAAGTTAAAATATATCAGAGGAGAAGATATACCAATTAGGTGATATCTTCTCTTTTGCTGTATTAAGAAGACAAGAATTATAAGTGTAATGAGAATAAACCGGTTTATAGGATATAAAAGTAAGATTAGTGCATGATTATTTACAATAATATACAATCGTATCGTATATTCTATTGATTTAATTTTTTTTGTAGCATATAGTAGTTTTAGTAGAGTGTATACGAAATAACATTGTACATAATTTCAATCTTGTATAGGGGCCCATAAAGAAAAGAGATATAAATGGGTAAGCTGATGGGAGGATGTTATATGAAGTTGTCGGTTTGTTATAATCACATTTTGTTGGCAAGTGAACAAACAGGTTTATCACTTTCAGAGGTATTGAAAAAAGTAAAAAATATGGGGATTCAATCTGTGGCATGCTCCTATGAAGAGTTAAAGCCTTATACTAGAGAGATGAAAGTATTATTAAAGGCAGTCGAATTGGAGATTAGTTGTATCTATAAATATTTTGATTTTGGTTATGAGGAAACAGGTGAAGCTGGTTACGGATTAATTGATCTAGCGGAGCATATGGGAGCTAAGTTTGTACTAGTCATTCCAGGATTGTTAAAAGAAGAAGTAGGTATCAAACGCGAACAAGCTATAAAGCATATGGTTGAGGCATTAAGATTAATGTGTGATTATGCCAAGGATAAGGGAATCACTGTTACTTTAGAAGATTATGATAATGTTTGTGCACCTTATACTACAGCAAAAGAAATATTATGGTTTATGGAGCAGGTTCCAGATTTAAAGCATACTTTTGATACAGGTAACTACAGATATAGAGGTGAAGATGAAATCGAGGCTTTTGAGTTGTTGAAAGACTATATTGTATATGTTCATGTAAAAGATAGAAGTACTGCCATGAAGGGAGAAGAAGTGGCTAAGATAGCTGCTGATGGAACGGCCTTGTTTTCAACTCCAGTAGGTTCTGGTGTTATTAAAATTAAGGAAATACTTGATAAACTAGAATTTATGGGGTATGATGGGACACTTAATATAGAACATTTTGATGCATCTAATCAACTAGAGTATATAGAACAATCTATAAGATGGCTTCTCAAAAATATATCTACCAATTCAGAGAAAAATATATAAATAAAACTATCTCAAAACGAATATATAGATTGTTTTTTAACAATAAGGATATTAGCAAGAAGTTAGATTCTTAACAATACTAAAGTAAAATATATTAGTTGAGTATAAAAAAGTAATTTTAAACAAGTTATTTAAAAGAAATTGTCCCTTTTTGCTAGTTAGTTCATGAAGAAATTCTAAATGACCCGATAAATAATTTACAAAAACATAAGATATTGAGTGCAAGATATTTACAAATATTGGCCAAAAGCGTAAAATTATTTAGAATACTTTAGATAGTATTTGGAATGCTTGTATTATTAATAAATAAAAAGGAGAGATAATATGGGAAAAACGATGATGACTGTTGATGGTAATACAGCTGCATCTTATGTTGCGTATGCTTTTACTGATGTTGCTGCAATTTATCCAATTACCCCCTCATCAACTATGGCAGAAGTAGTTGACGAATGGTCTGCTCAAGGAAGGAAGAATATTTTCGGACAAACTGTTAATGTAGTAGAGATGCAATCTGAAGCAGGAGCTGCGGGGGCTTTCCACGGCTCACTTCAAGCTGGAGCTTTAACAACTACTTTTACAGCTTCACAAGGCTTGTTATTAATGATTCCTAATATGTATAAGGTTGCAGGGGAACTTTTACCAGGCGTTTTCCATGTAAGTGCCCGTGCTCTTGCTGCTCAAGCGCTTAACATTTTTGGCGACCACCAAGACGTTATGGCTACAAGACAAACAGGCTGTGCTATGCTTGCAACAGGCTCTGTACAAGAAGTTATGGACCTTGCACCAGTGGCTCACCTTGCTGCTATTAAAGGTAGAATTCCTTTTGTACATTTCTTTGATGGCTTCAGAACTTCACATGAGATTCAAAAAGTAGAAGCAATTGATTATGATGATTTTGCTAAACTAGTAGATCAAGATGCTCTTAAAGCATTTAGAGATAATGCACTTTCTCCAAATCATCCTGTAACAAGAGGAACTGCACAAAATCCAGATATTTATTTCCAAACAAGAGAAGCTAGTAATAAATTCTATAACAACTTAGTACCTGTTGTTGAAGAATACATAGGAGAAATCAATAAATTAACAGGTAGAAATTATGGTTTATTCAATTATTATGGTGCCGATGATGCAGAAGATATCATTATAGCAATGGGTTCTGTAACAGAAACAATTGAACAAACAATTGAAGAACTTAATAAAAAAGGTGCTAAATACGGTGTAGTTAAAGTTCACTTATATAGACCTTTCTCAACAAAACATTTACTTGCAGCTATTCCAAGCACAGTAAAACGTATTTGTGTATTAGATCGTACAAAAGAACCAGGTTCAGCAGGTGAACCACTTTATTTAGATGTATGTTCAGCATTTTATGGAAAAGCTGATGCGCCTACAGTTATTGGTGGACGTTATGGTCTTGGGTCAAAAGATACAACACCAACAGATATTAAAGCTGTATTTGATAATTTAGTAAGTGCTCAGCCAAAGACTGGATTTACAGTAGGTATTAATGATGACGTAACATTTACTTCATTAACTTACAAAGACGAATTAAAAATTGCTGAGCCAGGTACAGTAAGATGTAAATTCTGGGGTCTTGGTTCTGATGGTACAGTTGGTGCTAACAAGCAAGCCATTAAAATCATTGGTAATCATACAGATAAATATGCACAAGCATATTTCGCATACGACTCTAAAAAATCAGGTGGAGTAACTATTTCTCACTTACGTTTTGGTGATACACCTATTCGTTCGACCTATTTAATTGATGAAGCAGATTATATTGCTTGTCACAATCAATCCTATGTTCATCAATATGATTTATTAAAAGGACTTAAAAAGGGCGGAGTATTCGTACTTAACTGTATTTGGGATGAAAGTGAATTAGAAGCTAACCTTCCAGCACATATGAAAAAATATATTGCTGACAATGAAATTAGATTTTATATTGTTAATGCAACTAAAATAGCAGGAGAAGTAGGCCTTGGTAACCGTATTAATATGGTTATGCAATCAGCATTCTTTAAATTAGCTAATATTATTTCAGAAGAAGATGCTATTAAATACTTAAAAGAAGCCGTAGTTAAAGCTTACGGTAAAAAAGGCGAAAAAGTTGTTAATATGAATTATGCAGCTATTGACCGTGGTTTTGAAGCAGCAGTTAAAGTTAATGTTCCAGCTAGCTGGGCAAGCGCAGTAGAAGAAGCGGCAGCAGCTGTAGATGAACCAGAATTCATTACTAACATCTTACGTCCTATGAATGCTCAAGAAGGAGATAAACTTCCTGTAAGCGCATTTAATGGTCTTGAAGATGGTACTTTTCCAGCAGGAACAGCTGCTTACGAAAAACGTGGTATTGCTATTGAAGTACCAGAATGGGAGATTGAAAATTGTATTCAATGTAATCAATGTTCATTTGTTTGTCCACATGCATGTATTAGACCAGTGCTTTTAACAGAAGAAGAACAAGCAAAAGCACCAGGTACATTTGCTACTAAGAAAGCAATTGGAAAAGGTTTAGAAGGCTTAACTTATAGAATACAAGTTAGTCCATATGACTGTACAGGTTGTGGCAACTGTGCTGATATTTGTCCAGCTAAAACTAAAGCTTTAGTTATGAAACCATTTGCTTCTCAATCAGAAGTTGAAGATGCAAACTGGAGCTTTGTTGTGAAAGAAGTAAGTAGTAAAGATGATTTAGATCTTACAATGAACGTTAAAAATAGCCAATTCAAGACACCACTTATTGAGTTCTCAGGTGCTTGTGCAGGTTGCGGTGAAACAGCTTATATCAAAGTTGTAACACAGCTTTTCGGAGATCGCATGATGATTGCTAATGCTACAGGATGTTCTTCTATTTGGGGTGGTTCTGCGCCATCTACACCATATACTACAAATAGCAAAGGTCAAGGACCATCATGGGCAAACTCTTTATTTGAAGATAATGCTGAATATGGTCTTGGTATGAGTCTTGGTGTTAATCAAATGAGAAATAAATTAGCTAATGTTATGCATGAATTAGTTGACTTAGATATTGATGAAACAGCTAAAGCAGCATTTAATGAATGGCTAGAAGTAATGAACTTAGGTGAAGCTTCTAAAGCTGCAAGTGCTAAAGTATTAGAAGTACTTGAAAATAATACAATTACTGATCCAGCAGCTAAAGCACTTCTTGCAGAAGTTGAAGATAAGAAAGATTATCTTGTTAAACGTTCTGTATGGATGCTTGGTGGAGATGGTTGGTCATATGATATTGGTTATGGCGGTCTTGATCACGTATTAGCATCAGGTGAAGATGTTAATGTACTAGTATTTGATACAGAAATTTACTCAAACACTGGTGGTCAATCTTCTAAAGCAACACCAGCAGCAGCTATTGCAAAATTCGCTGCATCTGGTAAGAAGACACGTAAAAAAGATTTAGGTATGATGATGATGAGCTATGGCAATGTTTATGTGGCTCAAGTAGCTATTGGTGCTGATAAGAACCAATTTATGAAAGCTATTATGGAAGCAGAAGCACATCAAGGTCCATCTATTATCATTGCTTATGCACCATGTATTAGCCATGGACTAAGAGAAGGTATGGGACGTTCTGTTGCTAATGAAGATCAAGCGGTTAAATCTGGTTACTGGCATTTATATCGTTATAATCCAAATGTTGAAAAAGGTAAAAATCCATTTAGCCTTGACTCAAAAGAACCAACAGCTAGCTTTAGAGATTTCATTATGGGACAAGTACGTTACTCATCACTTGCTAAACAATATCCAACACAAGCAGAGGAACTCTTCGAGCTAGCAGAAGAAAATGCTAAAACAAGATATGAATCTTACTTACGTTTAGCAGAAAGATAATTTGTATAACCTTTCAATAAAAGATAAATAAAAGGCAGGAGATGAGTAACCGGAAGAGTTATTTGTCTCCTGTCTCTTTTTGTAGTAAACTCATAAATAAATAGGTTATAATCATGAGTTTACTACAAAAGGAGCAGCTAGCATGAGAATATTGACGTTAAACACACATTCATGGAGAGAAGAGAACCAAGAGGAAAAAATGAGATATTTAGCAGAAATCATAAAAGAAAGAGACTATGATATCATTGCACTACAAGAAATTAATCAAAGTACAGCATCACCCTATTTACAAGATAGACATTTGAGAAGAGATAATTTTATGGTGGTATTACAGCAATTAATAGAGAAAATAGGTGGGCCAAAGTATAATAGCTTTTGGGACTTATCTAAAGTTGTTAGAGATGAATATGAAGAAGGGTCTGCTATTTTATGCAAGATGCCGATTACGCACACTTCTTGCTTTACAGTAAGTAAGAGTCGAGATAGAGACGATGTTAAAGCGAGAAAGATTGTTAAAGTAACTGTAGCGTATAAAGAACAAGAAATAGATTTATATTCTTGTCATTTAGGTTGGTGGCATGACGAAATAGAGCCTTTTGAATATCAGTGTGATCGATTAGTAGAAGAAATGGACTCAGATAAACTTAGTCTACTTATGGGTGATTTCAATAATAATGCGAATCTTAGAGAAGAGGGCTATGATTATCTAATTGATAAAGGATTTTATGATACCTATATTCTAGCAGGAGAAAAAGATCAAGGAGTTACTGTACAGGGAGAAATAGCCGGCTGGAAAGGTAATAAAGTAGGTTTGCGTATTGATCTTATTTTGGTAAATAAGACGTTAACGGTTAAAAGCTCAAAGGTTATCTTCAATGGAGATTATAAAAATGTAGTTTCAGATCATTATGGGGTAGAGGTAGAGCTGGAGTTAGAGGATTAAAGGATTTAGAGAGATATTTGGCAGAAATAACAGAATAGGAGAATACAGATGACTAAGAAGTTATATTATACAGATAGCTATTTAACTGATTTCACGGCAACCGTATTAAGTTGCAATGAAGGAAAGAAGGGGTATGAGGTAGTTCTTGATCAAACAGCTTTTTATCCTGAAGGAGGTGGTCAACCATCAGATGAAGGCATATTAGGTGGTGTAAAAGTTAAAGATGTTCGTATAAAGGACCATGTGATTTATCATATAGTAGAGTGCCCTTTAGAAGTAGGCAATAGTGTAGAGGGTAAGATAGATTTTGACAAGCGATTTGATATGATGCAACAACATAGTGGGGAACATATTATATCAGGTCTTATTAATAAGCATTACGGTTACAACAATGTAGGTTTTCATTTGAGTAGAGAGAATATGACGGCAGATGTAGATGGTGAGTTAACAAGTGAGCAAGTTTCAGAAATAGAATACTTAGCCAATGAAGCTATCTATAAAAATATCCCAGTGCAAGGGGCTATTTATGGACAAGAGGAAGTAAGAGAGATGACTTATCGTTCTAAAATTGAACTCAATGAGGATGTTAGACTAGTAACCATACCAGGGTATGACACCTGCGCTTGCTGTGGCACACACGTGAAGTATACTGGGGAGATTGGAATGATTAAGTTTATTAGTAGTGAAAGACATCGAGGTGGTACAAGGCTTACATTAGCTTGTGGCAAGAGAGCACTAAAAGATTACAGTAAGAAGCAAGAAATCGTAAGTAGTGCCATGGCTATACTTTCAGCTAAACCTGAGATGATTACATCGCATCTTCAAAAGTTACAAGAAGAATTCAACGAAACAAAGTTTAAATTAGCAGAAGTTAAAGGAAAACTTTTTTCATATAAGGTAGAAGAATATATAAAGTGCAATCAAGCGACACTTTGTATTTGTGAAGAAGGTTTAGTTCCAGAGGAACTAAGAAAACTATGTACTCTCTTAATACAGAAGGTAGATAAAACCTGTCTGGTAGTAACACCTGATGCAACGGGATTTAAGTATGCCCTAGGAAATAGCCAAATAGATATAAGACCTCTTTGCAAAGCAATGAATATGAAATTTCAAGGCAAAGGAGGAGGCTCATCAGAGCTCTGTCAAGGAAGTTTGTTGGGGGAATGGGAAGAAATTAAATTGTTTTTGAGTGAATAGACGTTATGTTTTATTGGGAGTGCCATATATCTATTAGCACCCCCATTTTTAATAAGATAGTGATAATGTTAATGGCTGGTTCTAGATAATAGAGAGGAATGTTTTATTAGGTAAATCATAAGCAGAAATTCATATTGTAATGAGTGAATAATTATAATAAATTAGAATAAATAATATAATAAACTATTATAAGGAGTGGGCCTATGCTAGATCAAGTACTCTGGTATAAACAAGCAGCACGGAATTGGAATGAAGCATTACCAATTGGCAATGGTGCATTAGGGGGCATGATTTTTGGAGGAATAAAAAAAGAACTCATTCAAATGAATGAGGAAAGCCTTTGGTATGGTACTTTTAGAGATAGGAATAATAAAGATGCTAGAAAATATTTGCCTGTTATAAGAGATTTATTATGGCAGGGGAAGATAGGAGAAGCAGAGAAACTTTTATCCATGAGTATGTTTGGAACTCCAGATGGTCAAAGGCAATACTCTGTATTAGGGGATTTGGTTATTCAATGCTTTGGGCAAGAAGAACAAGTAAGTCACTATAGAAGAACGTTAGATTTAGAAACAGCTTGTGCTACAGTAGGTTATATGAGTCCAAAAGGAAAGTTTGAAAGAGAGTATTTTTGTTCTAAACCCGATAACTTACTAGTTGTTCGGTTAAGATGTGATCAAGAGGAACAAATAGAATTAATGGCTTATATTGATAGATGGAAATATAATGATGAGATAGAAATGAGCAAAGATGGCATGAGCTTGTATGGTTCAAGTGGTCCTTGTTCTAGTGAAGGAATAGGATATCATTTTATGATGAAGCTTATACCTAATGGAGGAACTGCACAAAACATAGGACAACGTCTTTATGCAAAAGGTTGTAATGAAGTCATTATTTTAGTGACAGCAACTACAGATTATAAAGACAGTAATCCAAGGAGTATTTGTGAAGAACGTTTGAAAAAAGCAACACAGAAAGGATATGAGGAGTTAAAAGCAAGGCACGTGGCAGATTATAAAAGTCTATACAAACGCCTATTTTTGGATTTAAGAGGAGAATCATTAAATCATTTACCTACAGACGAACGCCTTGAAAGAATAAAAAAGGGTGGAGAAGATTTAGATTTAATAGCCATGTATTTTCAGTATGGACGTTATTTGTTAATTAGTTGTAGTAGGGAAGGTGGGTTGCCTGCTACTCTACAAGGTATTTGGAATGGAGAATGGTTACCCCCATGGGACAGTAAGTATACCATTAATATTAATACAGAGATGAATTATTGGTTGGCAGAAAAATGCCATTTATCAGAATGTCATTTGCCTTTAGTTGAACACCTAGAGAAGGTAAGAATACATGGAGAGAAAACAGCAGAGCAGATGTATGGTTGTAGAGGCTTTATGGCGCATCATAATACGGATATTTGGGGAGATGCGGCACCGCAAGATATGTGGATGCCAGCAACTATCTGGCCTATGGGAGCAGCTTGGTTAGTGTTACATATATGGGAGCATTATGAGTATACTTTGGATCAAGTATTCTTAAAAGAAAAGTATCATCTTCTTAAAGGAGCAGGAGACTTCTTTAAAGACTACTTGATGATGGATGAAAATGGCTATCTGGTAACAGGCCCCTCTACATCTCCTGAAAATACTTATCGCTTACCTTCAGGGGAACAAGGAACTGTGTGTATAGGACCAAGTATGGATAGTCAAATATTATTTGAATTATTTACTGCAATTATTGAAGCAGGTCAGTTAGTAGGAGAAGCGGAAGAAGAAATTCAATGTTTTAAAGAGATGAGAAAAAAATTACCTCCTATACAAATCGGTAAGTATGGTCAGATTATGGAATGGAGAGAGGATCATGAGGAGGTAGAGCCAGGGCATAGACATATCTCACAATTATTTGCACTATATCCAGGCCACCAAATTACTAAAGAAGATACACCAGAATGGGCGAAGGCAGCCAAGAAAACTTTAGAAAGGCGTCTAAGCTATGGTGGAGGTCATACGGGTTGGAGTAGGGCATGGATTATCAATTTGTGGGCAAGGCTAAAAGAGGGAGACTTGGCTTATAGCAATATAAAGGAATTACTTAAATGTTCTACACTGATTAATTTGTTAGATAATCATCCGCCTTTTCAGATTGATGGTAACTTTGGGGCAGCAGCCGGAATAAGTGAACTGCTATTACAAGGAGAAAAGGATTATATTGAGTTATTGCCAGCTTTACCTAAAGGAATACCAAATGGTAAAGTAACAGGATTATGTGCCAAAGGGAAAGTGACGGTAGATATAGACTGGGAAGATGGGCATTTGGTAAGTGCAAAATTACATATAGGTAGAGATGGAGAAATAAAGGTAAAATCCAAAGATAAGATCGTACTAAAGGGTAAAAAAGAAGTAGAAGATGAGATTTTATTATGTAAGGTTAAGCAGGGAGAAACGCTAGAATTTATAAGGGCTTGCAAATGATTTAACCAACTTTTTAAAGTTTATTTAAAATGTATATGAAAAGGTGCAATTTTTACCCTCAAATAGCTGTATTTTTAGAGGTATATTTAATGAATTACTTATATTAATATAGATATATACAACAAAATGCATAGCTTACAGAGGGGAGTGAGTAATATTTTAGTTAAAACAAACAAAAATGCAGGAACCATTAAAAAAATGACTGTATGGTCAAGAATGAAAGAACAAAAATACTTAATTGCAATGTCTGCACCCTTTGTAATATGGGTTATTATTTTTAAGTATTTACCTTTAACAGGTTGGGCCATGGCTTTTCAGGATTATAAGCCACAATTAGGTATTACTAAATCACCGTGGGTAGGGCTTAAACATTTCAAGGTGCTATTTAAAGAAGAACAATTTTATCAAGCTCTACAAAATACCTTGGGAATGAGTATTCTAGCTATTGTATTTAGTACCATATTTTCAATTAGCTTCGCGCTATTACTTAATGAGTTAAGATCACTTAAATTTAAACGACTGATTCAAACCATTTCTTATTTACCTCACTTTGTATCGTGGGTAGTAGTCGCTAATATTGTAGGTCAAATTTTAGCGCCTACGGGAACTATTAATGAAATACTGATGAATTTACATATTATTAATACACCGATTAACTTTTTGGCTAAGCCATCTATGTTTTGGGGTATTGTTACAGCATCGGACCTTTGGAAAGAAACAGGTTGGAATGCAATCATTTATTTGGCAGCTATTACAGGTATAGACATGCAGCTTTATGAGGCGGCTAAAGTCGATGGTGCTAATAGATGGCAACAAATTAAAAACATTACACTGCCAGGCATTAAAGCAACAGCAATTATCTTATTAATTATGTCTATAGGAAACTTAATTAATATTGGTTTTGAAAAGCAATACTTATTAGGAAACAATACAGTAGCAGCTAAATCTTTAGTACTTGATAAATATGCCTTAGATTATGGAATTGGAATGGTAAGATACTCCTATGGTACAGCCATTGGTATGTTTAAGTCGGTTGTTGGTATCGTACTTATTTTCATTGCAAATACCTTGGCTAAGAAAAGTGGCGAAGGAAGGCTCATTTAAAAGGAGGGGAAGAGTGTGCTAGCTAAATTAAAGAAGATAACAATATTTGATGCTATAGTTACATTATTAATGACTATTGTTTTAATTATCACCATATACCCTTTCTTACAAGTAGTAGCCATTTCATTTAATGATGCAACAGATACTGTAAGAGGTGGTATACATATTATACCAAGAAAGTTTACATTCCAAAATTACATTAGCATTTTTGAATCTAATAGCAAGCTTATTACTGGTTTTATCAATTCCGTTTTAAGAACGGTTATAGGAACTATAGCAGGTGTGCTTTGTACCACAATGTTAGCTTATACATTGAGCCGAACAGATTATATGTTTAGAAAGCCTATATCCGTACTTTTCGTTCTTACAATGTATGTAAGTGGGGGGCTTATTCCAGAGTATATGGTTATTAGAAACCTAGGGTTAATTAATAAGTTTTCAGTATATGTTTGGCCAATGCTCATTAATGCATTTAATGTTATTGTTCTAAGATCTTTCATGGATAATTTGCCTTTTGAATTACAAGAATCAGCCAAGATAGATGGGGCAAATGATTTAGTAATCTTCTGGAAGATTATATTCCCACTATGTATGCCGGCTATTGCAACCGTTGCCTTATTTGTTGCAGTGGGACAATGGAATAGTTGGTTTGATACATATTTATATGCTAAAAAAGATTATTTAACTACACTACAATATGAACTCATGAAAGTACTAGATAATGCTGCAGCAGGAGTAAAAGCAGCAGATATCAACACCCAGGGACTCAAAAAAGTTACGACTAATCCAGAATCTATAAAGATGGCTATTACAGTTATCACAACCGTACCTATTGTTTGCGTTTATCCATTCTTACAACGCTACTTTGTATCTGGTATGACTGTAGGAGCTGTAAAAAGTTAATGTATTATATTAAGTAAATTTTATTTTGAGGGGATGAAAAAATGAAAAAAAGAAAATTTGTGTGTTTATTAGCGGCAATGAGTTTGTTTGGAAGCATGTTAACAGGCTGTGGTGGTAATGGTGGGAAGGAAACAGTAGCAAGTCCAGAAGCAAGTACGGAAGCATCACCTAGCGCATCAGCGGATGAAAGTGGTTTTGTAGGCTTAGAAGACCGTACACCAGTTACTTTAAAGATTTTTATGAAAGACATCACAGAAGATATTGAATTTACTGATCCAGTTGCTGAAAAAATCAAAGAATTAACAGGTGTTACCTTGGAAATTGAGCATGCTGTCGGTGGTGATGAGCAAGCTATTCCATTGATGATTGCTAGTGGTGATTATCCTGATATGATTTTTGCAAAAGGTGATACAGGACTTCTTGTAGATGCAGGAGCACTTATCCCATTAAATGATTTCATTGAAGAAAAAGGTGCTAATACAAAAGCACTTTACGGAGATATGATTCAGAGGTTAAAATATTCAGAAGCTGACCCTAATATTTATACAATGGGTACCTATGGTGTTCATACAGCAGCTTGGAAAACAGATGGTGTTATGCAAATTCAACATGCTGTATTAAAAGATCAAGGTTATCCAGAGATTAAAACAATTGCACAATATGAGGAAGCAATCAAAGCTTATAAAGATAAGTATCCACAAATTAATGGTCAAGATACCATCGGTCTTACCCTTATGGGAAGTGACTGGAGATGGCTTATTACAGTAGGAAATGTAGCATCTGCTGCTTCTGGTATTCCAGATGATGGTGAATGGGCAATCGATGATAATGCACAAACAGCTATCTATAAATATCTTGCACCAGGTGTAAAAGATTATATGAAATGGCTTAACCATATGAATGATATTGGATTACTAGATCCAGAATCTTTTACACAACAAGAAGATGTATATTTTGCAAAACTTGCATCTGGCCGTGTACTTGGAACAGCTACTCCTGAATGGGGAACTGGTGAATCTAAAAAAGCACTTGTTGCTGCAGGTATGGAAGAAAGAACAACGGCTCCACTTGCTGTAACTGTATCAGAGGAGTTTAAACCAGCTGTAACGAAAGACTATGGTTTTAGTGGTGGTCATGGTATTGGTATTTGCTCATCTAGTCCAAACCAAGAAAAAGCTTTTGAATTCTTAGATTGGATGTGTTCAGAAGAAGCTCAAATCCTTATTAACTGGGGATTAGAAGGTGAAAACTATACTTATGATGCAAATGGCAAGAGACAATTAACACCAGAAATGGCAGCTGCAAGAATATCAGATAAAGACTTTACTAAGAAAACAGGTGTTACTAAATATGTTTATCCATTCCCACAACAAGGTAATGGAGGCATAGATTCAACAGGTAACAGATTTACATTAGACAATAAAGAAACGATTATCGAACAAATGACAGCAACTGAAAAAGAAACACTTAAAGCTTATGGCAAAGAATTATGGACAGATTTCTTCCCAACTCCAGAAGAGCTTGGTGTTTCTAAACATGGTCAAGCATGGCAGTTTAATATTCCATCAGATGGTAATTTACAAGTATTTAATCAAAAATCACAGGATTATATTCAACAAGCTGTGACACAAGCTATTCTTGGAAAACCAGCAGACTTTGATGCAGCGTGGGATACAATCTTAGCTAAGCTTGATGAGATTGGTGTACAAGATGCTAATGCAGAAATGACTAAGTTAACCCAAGAAAAGATTCGTTTCTGGGGTAACTAAGTCTCCCCCTAAAATAAATAGCAGTAAAGCATAAGCTTGGTAAAGTAATTTTGCCAAGCTTGTGCTATATCACAATTTTATAGACAAAAGGAGAAAAGCGATGAGATTTAGTAATGGTTGTTGGCTTAATAAAGAAGGAATTGAAAGTTATAGTCCACAAGAAATTTATCAGACATGCAAAAAAGGGAAACGAATAGAAGTTTTTGCGCCCTCCAAGAAAATCAAACAAAGAGGAGATACTTTAGGTGGGCCAGTGCTGACTTATACTATTTCAGCTCCAATGAAAGATGTTTTTAAAATTCAGGTAGAACATTATAAAGGCATTAATAAGATAGGACCCTATTTTGAGATCTATGCATCAGAAGAAATTGATTTAGAAATGTTCCAAAGTGAAGGGAAAGTTGAAATCAGAAATGGTGAGTTGAGTCTTGTTATTGAAGATAAAGAGCAATGGAAGATGAGCTTTTATAGAAAAGGCAAGAAACTCACTTCAAGTAATTTTAAATCAACAGCTTATATTAAAAATTATGATGCAGAATTCATGAATGAAGACTTGAGCAGTACTTTTATGAGAGAACAACTGAGCTTATCTGTAGGAGAGCTCATTTATGGTTTAGGAGAACGCTTCACACCTTTTATTAAAAATGGTCAAACAGTAGAGACTTGGAATGAAGATGGTGGTACTAGTACGGAACAATCCTATAAAGCTATCCCTTTTTATCTTAGCAATAAAGATTATGGTGTATTTGTTAACCATCCTGAAAGAGTTTCCTTTGAGGTGGGCTCTGAGAAAGTAACAAAGGTACAGTTTAGTGTACCAGGTGAAAGTTTAGAATACTTCCTTATTGCGGGCGAGAATATGAAAGAAGTTCTACGTAACTATACTAGTTTAACAGGAAAGCCAGCCCTTCCACCAGCTTGGTCATTTGGTTTGTGGCTCACAACATCTTTTACAACTAATTATGATGAAGCGACTGTCATGGGATTTATAGATGGTATGGCCGATAGGCAAGTGCCTCTCCATGTTTTCCATTTTGATTGCTTTTGGATGAAGGGCTTTAACTGGTGTGATTTTACTTGGGATGATGAAGTATTTCCAGATCCAGTGGGGATGATTAAACGTATTAAGGAAAAAGGCCTAAAAGTATGTGTATGGATTAATCCATATATAGCGCAGGCTTCTAGTTTATTTGATGAAGCAATGGAAAAAGGCTATTTACTTAAACGTAAGGATGGTTCTGTATGGCAGTGGGATATGTGGCAACCAGGTATGGGCATTGTAGATTTTACTAATCCAGCAGCTTGTACATGGTTTAAAGAAAAACTAGCAGCTCTTCTAGAAATGGGAGTGGATTGTTTTAAAACAGATTTTGGTGAAAGAATCCCTACCCAGAATGTTATGTATTTTGATGGTAGTAATCCAGATAAAATGCATAACTATTATACACAACTTTATAATAAAGTAGTATTTGATATTCTCAAGGAAAAAAAGGGAGAAAAAGAAGCAGTATTATTTGCTCGTTCAGCAGCAGCTGGAGGGCAACAATTCCCTGTTCACTGGGGAGGTGATTGCACAGCTGACTATGAGTCTATGGCAGAAAGCTTGAGAGGAGGTTTATCTCTATGTCTTTCAGGCTTTGGTTTCTGGAGTCATGACATAGGAGGATTTGAAAGTACCTCTACAGCAGATGTTTACAAGCGTTGGGCAGCATTTGGACTACTCTCTTCTCATAGTCGTTTGCATGGTAGCACCTCTTATCGTGTACCTTGGCTGTATGATGAAGAAGCCGTAGAAGTTGTTAGATATTTTTCAGAGTTAAAATGTACTTTAATGCCGTATTTATTTAATGCAGCATCTAAAACTGCTAAAACAGGTGTTTCTACAATGAGAGCTATGGTTGTTGAATTTGAAGAGGATCCAACTTGTGCATACTTAGATAAACAATATATGCTAGGCGAAAATATTTTAATTGCTCCTATTTTTAATGAAGAAGGATTAGCACAGTATTATGTACCAGAAGGCAACTGGACTAACTTTTTAACAGGAGAATGTGTTCAAGGCGGCAAGTGGATTAATGAAAAGCATGGCTATAAGAGTATACCTATGCTTGTTCGTCCTAACAGTTTAATTGCTATAGGTAATAATTCATTAAAGCCAGACTATGACTATAGAGAAGGGGTACAAATAGCAGCATATGGTCTAATAGAAGGTAAGGTAGCGTCAACTCAGGTTATTAATATGAATGAAGAAGTAGAATTAGACGTTAGTGTACTTAAAGCAAATCAGACAGTGAATATTTCATTTAAAGGAAATAACAAAGCTTTTAGCATCATATTAAAGGGTATAATGGCTATAGAAAAATTAGAAGGTGGAAGTTTTACTATAGAAAGTGATGGTATTCACATCGTACCACATATAGCAGAGAACCAGATTATTTGTTATTTATAAAGAAAGAGGTGCTTATAGCGTTTTATACTTATATAAAAGCTTATAGGCACCTTTTTTGTGAAAAGTATTCTGCAACATCTTATATAAAAATTAAATTTTTTTATTAGTATAAAAAATGCTATAATATAATGGATAACAAGGATAGGGGAGTTACTATGAGGATCATAAAGAAGATATTAACCTTTAATAGAAATATGAAAGTCAAAAAACAACTCATAGGGATTTATGTCATTGTTATTCTTATACCTATATTAATCATAGGTGTACAGTTGACAACACTCATGTGTAATATGGTTGTAGATAGGGCTATCAATGAAGCATGTGTTAATATTGAACGTATTAAAGAACGTTTAAATGAAAAAATAAAGATTGCTAATTCTGTAGCAGAGAGTATTTATGTAGATGGAAAAATTGCTCAAGTTTTAAAAACACAGTTTGAAGACAGTGCTCAGATTGTAAATACCTATAAGGACTTAACTATTATATCTACATACCTGATGCATTATGAAGAAATTAGTAGTATTCGTATTTACAATGATAACCTTACATTACTAAATAATTCTCAATTTGTAAGAGCAACAGAGGATATTAAGAGATCCGATTGGTATCAAGCGGCTTTAGCAAGAGAGAGTCAGATGGAATGGCATCTTAAATATGATGAAATAAGGAAACAATACTATATGAGCTTGATACGAGCACTAAGAGATAAACAGAAAAATTTATTAGGTGTATTAGTTATTAATTTCGATCCAGAAAAGATTAATAGAATTATTAAAGATGAACCCTACGATACAATGATTACTATTAATGGACAGGTGGTAACAACATCCGGTAATAGTGATCCTCTATATGAACAACTTGACCACTTACGAGAGTTGCAGGTAGAACAAAATAAGAATTATAAGATTAAGGTGAGTAATGACACAGGTGCAGAATACATTATTTTTACTAGCTTTACACCGGCTAAAACGTTTAATAGTCAAGTTGAGATATGCATGAGTATGTCTGTTAATAGTATTACAGGTGAGACGCTAAAAATTGTTAGGACGAGTTTGGCGATGATAATGATTAGCTTAGGTTTGTCAGGAATACTCATTTTGATATTTTCTAAGGGGTTTTCAAACCGTATCATTTTAGTGAGAAAAGAAATGCATAAGGTTAGTCTAGGTGATTTTAATATTAGAAAGAGCATTGAGGGGAATGATGAAATCGGAGAGCTTTATGAAGATATTTGTCAAACAGTAGAGAGCGTTAAACAACTTATAGAAGAAAATTATTCTGCTAAAGTGCAAAAAGAGGAACTAAAAAGAAAGCAAAAGGAAATGCAGTTTGAGATGCTATCTAGCCAGATTAATCCTCACTTTTTATATAATACATTAGAAACCATTCGTATGAAAGCCTATTGCAATGGAGAAACAGAACTTGCTGGCGTGGTAAAAAAACTATCTAAGCTTCTTAGAAGAAATCTGGAAGTGTCCGATCGTAGTGTGAGTTTAGCTTCAGAATTAGAAATGATAGAAGCCTATTTATCCATTCAGAAGTTTAGATTTGGTGAAAGGATTAGTTATCATATTGAGAATGAAATAGAAAGTGAAAAGTACTACTTATTACCATTATTATTACAGCCTATTGTAGAAAATGCATTTATACATGGACTTGAAGCTAAGCAAGGAAGTGGAAAAATTGTTTGTAGTATAAAAGAACAGAATCATTGTTTAAAAATAGCTATTTCTGATAATGGCTTAGGAATAAGCAAGGAAAGGTTACAGCAAATTCAGAGAAGTTTACATGGTGAACAAATAGAAGAAAGAAATAGAGTAGGCCTGAAAAATATAAATGAAAGAATCAAACTATACTATGGTGATATGTATGGTATTACAATTGAAAGCATAGAGGATCAGGGAACAACAGTAACAATTGTTTTGCCAAAAATGCAGGAGGGGTAGACATGAAAGTGCTTATTATTGATGATGAACCTAATGTAAGGGAAGGATTAAAGAAAATTATTCCTTGGGAAGCAGAAGGTTTTGACATATGTGGTGAGGGCATAGATGGACAAGATGGCTTAGAGAAAATAATGATATTGAATCCAGATTTGATTTTAATAGATATTAGAATGCCAGGTTTAATGGGGATAGAAGTTATTGAAGAAGCTAAAAAAAGAGGATTTAAAGGAAAGTTTATTATTACAACAGGCTATTCAGATTTTACGTATGCTAAAAGAGCCATGGGCCTAGGGGTAGAAGCTTATATTCTAAAACCAATAGATGAAGATGAATTAATTGAAATGATTGAAAAAATTAAAGATAAAATTCTAAAGGAGAAAGAAATTACTCAAAAATTAGATGTAAGTGAGACTTATGTTATTAAAAGTTTATTAACTCACTTATTATTAGGAAGTTCATTGAGTATAATGGAGCAGGATAAGTACAATGAGTTGAAAGAAAAAAATGAAAATTATCAATTACTGCTTGTAGATATAGAAGACAAGAAGGAAACAGTAAGTTTAATAGAAGAGCAAATAAAGGATTATCTAGAAGCACGCTTAGCTGTGAAAACACTTATTGTTGAGAAATATCTCCTAATCATTATTCAAAATAAAGAACAAGGATATATAGATGAGGTTATTGATACCTTGCAAGAAAAATTAGCAAAGAGGTATCAGATTACATGCAAAATGGCTTTAGATACTTCACTGATCAAGATACAGGAGATAGGTGAGAGTTATACTTTAGTTAAAGAACTTTTGGATAAGAAATTTTTGTATCCAAATGAAAGGCTTTTAACTTCTAAGCGTATTGATAGGTATGCTAAGGAGAGTGAACAGAGCAGAATAATAAATGTGGAGCATGTTAGTGAGCAGATTTACCGATTATTGCAAGTTGGAGATATGATTAAGATTAAACAAGTACTAGAAGAACTCAAATTGCAACTGCAAAGTGAAAGCGTAAGAAAAGATAAAGTTATTTCAGTATTTAGTAATATCTTAGTTAAGACTGGGACAAAGACAATGGAGGCAAATCAAGAAGTAGGAAAGCTTCTACCTAGTGGAGAACAAATAATAGAAGTAATTTATCATTGTAGAGATGTAGAAGATGTTATAGAATATATAGAGGAACAGTTACGTATTATTGTACAAGAGTTTAAAGTAAGCAGTCCTGAAAATAATATGAAAAAGATTATTTATTACATAGAAAACAACTATAATAAGGAACTAAAACTAGAATTGTTAGCAGAGTTATTTAATTATAATAGCGCTTACTTAGGAAAAAGCTTTAAGAATTATACGGGACAAAGCTTTAATGTTTATATTGATCAGCTAAGAATAAACAGGGCAAAGGAATTGCTTCGTCATAAAGAAATGAAAGTGTATGAAATTGCTAAGGCAGTAGGATATAAACATATTGACTATTTTCATAGTAAGTTTAAAAAGTATGTTGGAATTAGTCCTTTAGAGTATAAGAAGAATTGTGAAAAGTAGCTGTCAGCCTAGCCCTGAGAAAACGAGATAGGTAGTGATTAAGTGATTAATATATTTGAAGAATTAAAAGACATGGGGTTTGAAAATCTAGAGAAAATAGAACTTTTTCCCGAAAAAGAAGTCTCTAATGAAATTGAAAATAAGAAGGGGAAAAGAGTTACATTAGAAGAAGTTTTATATGATAAAACTTATGTATGCCCTGTGTGTAAAACAGAATTTAAAACAAAAGCTATTCGTTCAGGTAAAAATAGATTAGTTAATTCAGATTTAGACTTAAAGCCAGAGTATGATATCGCTAATCCTATTTTTTATGAATGTATTGTATGTGAAACCTGCGGTTATGCTGCTCTTAGTAAAAATTTTAGCACTTTAACGACGAGTCAAATAAGATGGATTAGGGAGAAAATTAGTTCGGTTTACAAAACTTATCATTATGAGCCTATTATAGATGCAAAATCAGCTATATCCAGATATAAATTAGCACTCCTTAATAGTTTTGTAAAAAAAGCTAAAGATGGAGAAAAAGCTTATATATGTTTAAAGTTAGCGTGGATTTATAGAGAATTAAAAGATGCAGAGCAAGAGAAGCTATTTCTAAGTCATGCTTTAACGGGATTTGAAAATGCTTATAATAATGAGCGTTTTCCAATATTTGAACTGGGAGAATTAACGACAGCATACATTATTGCAGATATTTATCGAAGGTTTAAGGAATATGATAAAGCAATGCAATGGATTAGTTATGTTATTTTGGACAAAAGTATTTCCTTAAGGCTTAAAACAAGAGCGCTTCATTTAAAAGGTGTTATTCATGATGAAAAAAAGATAGCGGAAAATCATCATATTGAATAATAGTAGAATAGATTTGATTTAAATAAAAAATAAAGGAGGTGTTATCATATGAACAAGTTTGACTTCTTGTATGATAGCACCTCTTGATTAAATTATTCAGCAGTAATTGCTTCAACAGGGCAAGAAGCAGCAGCTTCGCTAGCATCATCTTCTAATTCTTCAGGCACATCCCCTGAAATAGCAACAGCCTTACCATCTTCATCATCCATGCTAAATACATCAGGACAGATAGATGGGCAAAGTCCACAACCAATACAAGTATCTTTATCTACAACAGCTTTCATGTCATAGCCTCCTTTTATATAAGTAAGTACAAACATAGTATAAACAAAAAGTGAGGATTCATACAAGGAAAAGGAAGAATGTAGGAAAAGATAAATGTAAAATAAATGTAAAATTAATGAACTCTGTTTAAATATTTAGCATAAGATATAGTGAATTTATTATTTAGGATGATGTATATGTGGATGAGGCAAAGTTATCCTACGGGAGAACAATTAGCAAACGCCATTAGTTTAATTGGAAGTTCAATTGAAAATGAAAAATCTGATGCAATGTTTTATGAATGGCTTATTAATAACGTTCCCAATAATATAGGTGAAAAAGCTAGGCAAGATATTATAAAAACTATAACTGGGATTAAAGAAGATGAACAAATGCATAATAAGATTTTTAAAAGTATGTATAAGCAATTAACAGGAAATGAAGCGCCTATGCCGATGGAGGAAGAATTTGTTCCACCTGCTAATTTTACTGAGGGGATTATTAAAGCATTAAAAGGTGAGACGGAAGCTGTTAGAAGATATCGTACGATTATGTCAGGTTTACCAGATAATTCTTACAGGGATGCAGTCTTTAATATTTTAACAGATGAAATAAGGCATGGCATATTATATAATTATGTTTATACTACAACTATAATGAGTTAAGAATAACAACCTTGTAAAATGACTATATTAGGAATTTTTCAAGGTTGTTTTATATGATATTAGATGTAGTCATGTAGGGAATAAGTTTAATATGATTTAACCATAGAAATAATCCGTATGAGAGTCATAATACTATTTAGAAGTAAGATACTATTATTAAAGTAATTCTAAAATACTTAGTTAAATGTAATAATTAGGGAAAAATCAATCAATAATAGCGATAAGTCAAATAAAATACTTAAAAATGTGATTTATTTGGAAGAAATGTTAACATTTATTATAGGATATTCTATGTAATTTGATGCAGAATATGTTATAATAAGTACGAAAATTGTCGTGTAAGCATATTACGAAGCAAAATCTTAAAGGAGACTAGAGATACTAATATGAGAAAAACTAAAATTGTATGTACATTAGGTCCATCAACAAAGGATGACAAAATACTAAAGAGATTAATGCTAGAAGGGATGGATGTTGCTAGATTCAACTTCTCACATGGCACTCACGAAAGTCATAAAGAAAATTTTGACCGTGTAGATAAACTTAGAAAAGAATTAGATTTACCAATAGCAGTTTTACTTGATACAAAAGGACCAGAAGTAAGAGTTTGTCAATTTGCAGAAGGAAAAGTTTCTCTTAAAAAAGGTGAACAATTTACACTTACAAGTAGAGATATTCTAGGAACAAATGAAATTGTTTCTATCACATACAAGAATTTACCAAATGATGTAAAAGAAGGTTCAAGAATATTACTTGATGATGGTCTTATTGAGTTAATGGTGGAAAAAGTAGTAGACGGCAGTGATATTGTTTGTAAAATTATGAATAATGGTGATGTATCAAACAATAAAGGTGTTAACTTACCAGATACTAGACTTTCTATGCCATACTTAAGTGAAAAAGATCGATCTGATATCATCTTTGGAATTCAAACAGGTTATGACTTTATTGCAGCTTCTTTTGTAAGATGCGCCGAAGATGTTCTTCAAATCAGAAGAATTCTTGAAGAATATAATTGTCATACAATTAATATTATCTCTAAAATTGAGAATCAAGAAGGGGTAGATAATATTGATGAAATTATTCGTGTATCTGATGGAATTATGGTAGCCCGTGGAGATATGGGGGTTGAAATTCCAGGAGAAGAAGTACCATCTATCCAGAAAATGATTATTAAGAAAACAGTTGCAGCAGGTAAACAAGTTATTACTGCTACACAAATGTTAGATTCCATGATGAAAAATCCTAGAGCTACAAGAGCCGAAATTAGTGATGTTGCTAATGCAATCTACGATGGTACAAGTGCTATTATGTTATCTGGTGAAACAGCAGCAGGTGCATATCCTGTTGAATCAGTACAAACGATGGCGAGAATTGCTTTAAAAACAGAGTCAGATATTGATTATGTAAAACGTTTTAAAGAAAGAGGTAGTACAGCAACTAATAATGTAACTAGTGCGATCTCACATGCTACTTGTACAACAGCACATGACCTTGGTGCAGCAGCTATTGTAACTGTAACTAAGTCAGGTAGAACAGCTAGAATGATTTCTAAATATAGACCAGTATCACCTATCTTGGGTTGCACAACTTCAACAAGTGTATACCGTCACATGAGTTTAATGTGGGGTGTAAAACCACTTTTAATGGAAGAAAAACAAAATGCAGATGAATTATTTGAAGAAGCATTAACTGTAGCAGAACACACAGGTATGGTTAATAAAGGGGAATTAGTTGTTATCACAAGTGGCTTACCAGTAGGCGTAACCGGTACAACTAATATGATTAAGGTAGATGTCATCGGACATATTTTAGTTTCAGGTGTAGGTGTTGGTTCAAAACAAGTATGTGGTAATCTTTGCGTATGTAAAACAGAAGAAGAAGCTAATGAGAAATTTATTGAAGGGGATATCCTTGTTATTCCAGAAACTACAAATGAGATGCTACCATTATTAAGAAGAGCAGCTGGTATTATTACAGAAGAAGATGGTGTTAACTCACATGCTGCAATTGTTGGACTTGCTATTGATATTCCAGTCATTACTGGTGCGACAAATGCAACAGATATTCTTAAAACAGGTTCGGTTGTAAGCCTAGATGCAGGTAGAGGAATTGTTTCAAGTAACTAAAAATAGAAAGAAGATCACTATTTATAGGGATCTTCTTTTTTTATGAACTAAAATACTATAAGATGATAAAGTTATGAGAAAACAAGGTAAGAAAAATAAGCTCTAGTCAAATATTTAATAGACTAGAGCTTATTTTGATAAAGTGTATATATCATCTAAAGTATGTTACTACTTAGAAGTATCTAGGGGAATAATTTTGGCAAACATAGTAGCCATATCAGCTCTTGTTACCATGTTTTTAGGAATAAAGTAACTTTCATTTTTAAGAATATCTGCTCCAATACAGATTTCTATTAGTAAAGCTACTTGTACTTGAACTTGTAGAAAGATTTAAGATTCTAATTAATAAGTATACTTGAAGCGTATGTAACACTTAAGTTAGATAAAACTAGAATAGTAGCTACGGCAGTATAAAGATGTGCTTTAATTTTTTATTCATAAAGGATTCTCTTATATGATAAAATGTAAAAAAATAACAAGTATACATAAAAAAGTAAACTACTACATGAATTATCCTAACATAAGAGGAGAATTAAGGTCAATAATAGAAATAGAATTTAACAAAGTAAATATTAGTAATTATCTTTTATAAAAATCTATTTAATTAAAAATAAACTAAGTTCGTGGTAAACTTAGTTTATTTTTAATTAATATTAAAATATAAGATGAGCAATCAATGAAATAATTGGTAGCGTGATAAGTGTACGTTCAATAAAGATGATGAATAATTCCCAAAACTTAACAGGTATTTTAGAACCTAATAAAAGAGCACCAACTTCAGAGAGATAAATAAGTTGAGTGACGGAGACACTTGCTACAATAAATCTTGTCATATCACTTTCTATAGAAGAGGCTAAAATAGATGGAAGGAGCATATCAGCAAATCCAGCTACTAAAGTTTGAGCAGCGGCAGCTGCTTCAGGTACACCAAGTACATTCAAAAGTGGTGTAAAGGGTATGCCAAGTATTTGGAAAAGAGGTGTATAAGTGGCTAAAATAAGTGCTAATGTACCTACAGCCATAACTACGGGGATGACACCAAACCACATATCAAGTACATTCTTAAAGCCATCTATTACAATTGATTGTTTAAAGGTTTGTTTTTCAGCTTTTTGGAGTGCATTCTTAAAACCATGAGCAATTAGGTGTGTTGTTTCCTCAGTTGAAGCTTCTGGTGTAGAACCATCATATAATATATCTTTTTTTAAGGAAAGTGGTGGGAGTTTAGGCATGATGATAGCAGCCACCAAACTAGCTACCGTGACAGTTAAATAGAAAGGAACAAAAAGATGTCCTAATTTAACTGTATTAATAACAACCAAACTAAAGGTAATTGATACAAGAGAAAAGGTAGTACCAATAACAGCAGCTTCCCTTTTTGTATAGAAACCTTCTTCATATTGTTTGCTAGTCAGTAATACACCGATAGTACCATCGCCCAACCAAGAGGCAATACAGTCAATGGCAGAACGTCCTGGAAGTCCAAATACAGGACGCATGACTTTTACTAAAAGAGAGCCTATAAATTCAAGTAGGCCGAAATCTAGTAAAAGTGGCAAAAATAATCCTGCAAATAGAAAAATTGAGAAAAGTACAGGGAGTAAATCTGCTAGTACAAGGCTACCGGTATCTGAAGAAGTTATGACTTCTACTAAAGGAAGCATAAAAGGTGGAAAATTAAAACCAGATACTTGCATAGTAATGATACTAATAAAAGCAAAGGCTAAGACTCTTAAACTAAGCCAAACCCAAGTGGTGTTAAAAAGTGAATTAAGAAGATTACTTCCCATAATCAATTTAGGTTTAAAAAGATAAGTAATAAGGCTTCCTAGTGCAGAAATGCCAGTAACAACCACTAAAATAATAGGCGTATGATGGCCCAATAATTCTTGAAGTCCTGTAGATAAGATGGCAATAGGAATAGTGATAGAACCATCTTTAGGAAGAGGAATCATAAACAGGAAGATCCCTATTAGGGAAGGTATTATAAATTTAAAAAGCGCTGATAAATAATGTTTCGACTGCTGTTTTTTTGTTGAGTGCATATTTGTAAAAACCTTTCTGAAAAAATTATGTCAACTATTATTATGCATTATTATATCGGCTAAACACATAAAAAACAAGTATTTTCATGTATAAATATACGTTTTTTGAAATATAGATACAAGACATAAAAAAAGTATGGTAATGCACGGCATTAACCATACTTGGAGAAAGGATATAGTAAAACAGAACATAATAAGCATATAGCAGTAAGAACTTAAAAACAAGGCTATGGGGGTATCTAAATAAGGACATAAGATTTGTAATAATAATAAAATATTTTGCGTTACGACATAGAATCCTCTATAATAGAGTTAAATCGACAAGCTCGCTAGCTAATTAAAGAGGAATTGTATAATAAAAGAAAAAATAGTATAATGCTAGGAACAATCAAAGGATTAGTGATATAAGGAGTAAAAAATGGAAAGAATAAAAGAAGAGTTTAATCGATATAAATGGGTATTATTGGCAGGTCTTATTGTAGCAGTACTTATAGGACTAATTACTGCTAATCTTCATGTGTTACAATTTATGACTTATAAAATGCAAGGCAATACAACGGGAATTATCAGTATTTTAGAGGATAGTGTGAAAAATAGTGATGCCCAAGCAGATTGGTATTTTTCACAAGGAATAGAGTATTTATTAAAACAAAAAGAAATGTCAGAAGAAAGTCGTCAATTTTTTGAAACCTACTTTGAACGGTTTACGTCAGAGAAAAAATTAGAAGTTATTGAAGGCTATAATAAAAAGAATTTATTTATACCGACAACAGATGTCTTAATGCAAACACTTATGGAGAATTTAGATCATTCAAGTATACAAAATTATATAAAAAGAATGGAAACTAGTGATTTAGAACAAGGCCTTGTCATGTATTATGGAGCGGTGGCAAAGGTAGATACCACTTTTATAGATCATATGTATAAGATTTTAAGTATATATCCTAAGACACTACCATTTGAAAAGTTTCAATTTGATTTGTATCCGATTCTGGCTTTAACAGGAGAAGAGAACGAACTTAAAAAGGCTACTATTTTTAGTAAGTTAAATTCAGAAAATGCTAAAGAAAATATTTTCAAATCTTTAAAAGGCCAATCAATAGAAGGTGAACAGTTAAGAGTATGGGTTGAATTTTTAAATAAAACCCAAATTCTGGATGATGGAACCTATACTAAGTTTAATAATTTATATAGTGAAATTTACCTAGTACGTAATCAATATAAAGAATTAGATACAAGGGAAGTTGATCTTAAGAATAAAAAAGAAGCTGTAGAAGTTCAAATAGAACAGAGTTTAAAAGATATAGAAAGCAAACAAGGCGAACTAGCAACTTTGAATAATGAAATTAGTGGTATAGATAGTCAATTAGGAGATTTAACTGACTATGCTTATATGGCGCTTTATATTGAAAAATCTTCAGGAACAGGTAATAATGAATATGAAGCTTCCATTCCTAAGAAAGGCATTTTTGGTAACTATAAACCATCAGGGCAAAAGTATATTGTAAAGCTTTCTGAGACAAGCTTTTTATCTGAAGGAGTTTATTATGTAGACATTTACTTAAAAGGAACCAAGGTAAATAATAAAGGTAATGAATACCCTTATTATGTAGAAGTTTCTAGTAGGGAATTAAGTGATATAGCAACGTTACAAGGAGAAAGAAGTCAAAAAGTAGAAGTAAGAACAGCGCTGCAGCAGACAATTAATCAGTTAGAGGATGAAGTAAGTGCTATTAAAGAAAAAATGGGATATGACGATAATCAAGAGGCCTTAAAGGGGATAGCAGTAGAAAGAGATAATCTTACGAAGAAGCTAAATGAAAAAGTAGTGGAGATAAAAACATTATTTGGACTTGGGGATTTGAAAATCACTGTGGAGATAGAAGACTCTAAAACGGAATAAAGGTTAAATAGATAGGATAAAGATAGTTTTACTTCTAGAGCGAATAGAGAAGTGTAATGAAGAGCAAAACAGAACATTAGGAAGTTGGGGGAAAATGAATAAAGAGAATAAAAGGCAGGACGACTCAAAGATGATGGAGCATAGGCTTTATCTATTCACCTTGATTTGTCCTAAAAGTGTAATAAATAAAATAGCAAGTAATAATCAAATAGATATAATGCAGTTATTAGTTGCAGCAATACTTAGTATTTGTAGTAAGCTTTTAAGGGGAAATACTTTTTCAATTATTATGTTCGCAGAAGTTATTGCATCCATACTAATATTTGTTATATTTCTTAAAGTAATATTTTGGCTTGCAAAAGGGGAAATATCTTTTTTCAAAGTTATCAATTTGTCTGTATATATACATATTTGGGTTATTTTGGCCAATATGTGTAGCAGAATACCTATGTTATCTATAACTGCTTTTATTGGAGCACAGTTATTAGGTGTGTATTTACAGTATTTAGCAGGAATACAAATTGCTCATTCAGATGCTAATCGTCTGAAAAGTATTTGTTTAGTTGAACTGTTTCTTGTATTATTTTCCATAGTGATGTTATTGTTAACTTCTTGGGGGAAATATATGGCGTATAGTAGTAAAACCTATTATTTTCCATTGGTAGTAAATTACCTTTAATTAGCAAAAGCCTTTTATAGTGTGTTATGTGAAACACTATAAAAGGCTTTTGCTAATTAATTTGTTTTCTTATTACCAATGGATTGTTTGGTACAGATTCTAGTTCTAAAAAGTAAGTGGTAAAGAGCATTCCCGTTAAAAGGAATGAGAGGATATAGGTAGGGCTCATTAGTAAAGGTTTTCGTACATGCAATGACTGTAATAATAATAACTAAAGCAATGATGAAACCAGTAGTACCTAGCAATCCTGTTAAAATAATAAGTAGTAATCTGGAAAACTTAAAAGCATAGGTAAGTTCTATACTTGTTTGGGTAAAGCTAGAAAGCGCGATAACGGCTGTATATAAAATAGTATGCGGGATAAACCAACCAGTATCTACAGCAAAGTCACCTAAAATAAGTCCGCCAATAATAGATAAAGAGGTGCCCAAAGCACTCGGTGTATTAAGTGAAGCTAGATTAAGTCCATCTAGTGCGATTTCTAATATGACAAATTGAAGGAAAATAGGAATCACATAAGGTACATCAGGCAATAAGAATTCAGCAGCCCTACCTTGTATCCATCCTGGATTGTCTGTTAGGAGAACGAAGAGGGGGCTAATAAGAAGATTAGTAATAAATACAAGATACCTAATAAGCCTTAAATAATTACCAGTTAGAACCGGTAAATAATAATCATCCACAGATTGCATGAAATCAAATATATTGGTTGGTAAAATAAGTGCGGTAGGTGTATTGTCAACAAGAATAATTACCTTTCCTTCCATGAGGTGAGCAGCGGCTACATCAGGCCTTTCTGTGTAACGAACTTTAGGAAAAGGATTAAACCAAGAGTAAGAATGTACAGATTCTACTAGACTTTGATCACCCATAGTTAAAGCATCAACATTAAGTGTTTTAATAGTTTGTTTGATTTTATAAAGCGTTTTTTTGTCCACTTTATTACGCATGTAACCAACAACAACATCTGTTCTAGATACATCACCTATATTTTCCATTTCGAAGACCAAATGAGGGTCACGGATGCGTCTACGGATTAAAGCTGTGTTAGATATTAATGTTTCAACAAACCCATCATGAGAGCCTCGTAATACTTTTTCTTTAGCAGGTTCTTCAGTACCGCGGGCAGGATAAGTACGAAGGTCAATAATGAGGCCTTCTGCATAATGGGGACCGAGTAAAACAGTTTGCCCGGAAAGAACAGCAATGATAAGATTATCTATATTGTTATCAGTAGATACCTCGATAGAACTAATTGCCTTTTCAGAAAGCTCTTTGGCAGACTGAATAGTTTTGAAGGTTTCAGCAGAGAGATTAGTCATATCACGACGAACATATTCTAAGTTAGTATCCTTTGCAAAACCATCTAAATAGTACAGATAAAAAGTAGTTTCGTGAACAGTAATTTTGCGTTCTAAGACATCAAAGCTTTCTCCTAAAGGTAGAGATTCACGAAACATTTGTATGTTTTTTTCTAAGTCAGTTGATAAAATCATGGGGTCACCACCTGTCTATGATATAAAGTAGGATGTAACATAATACAAAAAATTATACTTGTTGAAAATAACTATGGAAACAATAGCAAATTAAATATATAATTTAAAGTACCTAGAGATCATTGAAAATGGTTTTTAGAAGAGGAGATACTATGGAAAAAGATATTGAGTTTATGAAACAAGCATTAATAGAAGCTGAAAAGGCATTTACCCTAGATGAAGCACCTATAGGAGCTGTTATTGTTTACAAGGAGCAGGTTATAGGGAGAGGGCATAATAGAAGAAATACAGATAAAAATGCCTTAGCTCATGCAGAAGTAATGGCTATTAATGAGGCTTGTAAGCATATAAAGGATTGGAGACTTGAAGAGTGTACTATTTACATTACTTTAGAGCCTTGTCCTATGTGTAGCGGTGCTATTGTACAAGCTAGGCTGCCTAGAGTGGTTTTTGGGGCACGTAGTCCTAAAGCTGGCTTTGGCGGCTCTGTATTAAATATATTGCAGATGGATGAGCTCAATCATCGTTGTGAAGTAGTAGAAGGTGTTTGTGAAGAAGAAGCAAGTCAGTTACTAAAAAACTATTTTAAGCAGATGAGACAAAAAAAATAAAATTATCGGAGGGGAATTATGGCAGCAAATCCAAGACACAAGAAAGCAAGAATGCTTAGAGATTTTATGATTGAAACACAAACAGTTAATATGTTTAAGGAAGAAGAAAAAGATGATACTATTTTCTTTAGAAGTATTTATCCGATGGGAGAAGATAAAAAACAAGTAGTTATTACTATTAATGATACAGTCTACTTAGGTGTGCAATCATTACTCATGAATGAAATACCTGAGGAAAGAAACGCAGCAATTCTTGACTGCTTAAATGAATGCAATTTAGAATTACCAACCGTAAAATATGTATTAACAAAGGATCAATGTGTTGTTGTATCTATGTTTTTCCCTGCTGATGAAGCACACTTTAATGCAGGTTTAATTATGGGAGCTATTGTTCAAGTAATGAAAAATGTATCAGAAAAACATTATGAGAAAATAAAAGCAGCTTTAGCTTAAGAAAATGAAAAAGAGAGACGTTGACATATAGCATGAAAGAAGGTATACTAATACCTGTGACAGATACTTGTCAAAAAATTTCCGTGCTAGCCGGGGAGGTAGCGGTGCCCTGTACTTGCAACCCGCTATAGCAAGGGTGATGCTTCGTCTGAGGCAGGAATTTGTATAGTCTGCCCTTAATAAGTGGCGATGAGGATTGGGTCTTACGCAATAAGCACTTATGAACCGTGTCAGGTCCGGAAGGAAGCAGCACTAAGTAAGATCGCTTATGTGCCGTGAGGTTGCCTAGTCTGAGTTAACTGTTAAGGTAACGTATATGGCTTTTTGTCGAAGCGAAGTGCACGGATTCAATTATAAATATGAAGTAAGAGGATTAAGCAAAAGAGCTTAGTCTTTTTTTTGTATGCAAAATAAAGAAAAAGCTGAGTTTTAGTCCTAAAACTCAGCTTTTTCGTCAACCTTATGTAATTGTGAAAGAGCATAATATCTCTGTCTGTATCCAGAAGGCGTATGATGCATATACTTTCTAAACAATTTAGCAAAATAAGCAGTATCATTAAATCCAACCTCATCTGCGATATCCGAGATGGATAGTGTTGACTCTCTAAGCAAAATGGCAGAAAGATTAATGCGATGCTTGTTTAAGTAGGTAATGATAGTTTCACCAGTAGCCTCGAAAAAACGATCGCTAAGAGTAGTGCGATTGACATGGAAATATCTGCTTAAATCGGGGATGGTAATCTTTTGTTTATAATTATTATGTAGATATAAAAGAACATCTTTAACTTCAAAAGAAGTTTCAGCAATAAGTGATTCCGATAAAATCGAATATGTTTTTACCAAACGTTCAATATAAGTTAAGAATTCCGATAATCGTAGTGATAAAAGGACGGGTTGCTCTGCAGTAGCTGAAATAGTTTCTAACAATTTATTCAAATGTTTTAAAACTGGTTCAGAAGTTGAGAGGTGCCCAGTATAATTTTTAGACCTTTTAAAGAAAATAGATAAACTCATAATATATCTAATATCTTCTACAGAGAAGGAATGATCTAACGTTCTAATATTTTCTAGTGTAAAGTAATCTTTAATAGCATTCGGATGAAATGAAATTACTTTACCAATAAGATTTGAGGCAGAGGTAAAATGAAGCCTTTCAGTTTCATTTAAACAGATAATCATGGGACTAGTTATAGAAACGACTTGTTCATTAATCAAGACTGATCCAATGCCTTTTTCAATAATAACTACGCTTAATCTATTGCAGCAACCTAATAAATGTGTGTTAATATTCAGAGATATTATATTAAAATTGCTAGAAGTGTGATTAGGGGAAATACTATCTAAAAAACTCACAGGAGTACCTCCGTTAAATTAATATCATAAAATATACATATTTTGATTAAATAAAATATATCACAATTTATTTAATCTAGCAATACAGGTGTTTAATAATAGATTATAGGATGGATATAATATTTCATTAAAAATTCAGTATGAATATTTATTTAACATATGAATAAAAAGAAGATCTAATGTTCATATTCCTTTATAGAAGTTAAGTGTTCCACAGCTACTAAAAAGGAGCGCTACTACAAAAATAGTAGTACTCCTTAAGAGATAATGATTAAAAAATTTTTAATAACGCAAGTAAGATAAGTGTAGCGCCACCTAGCCAAGAAAGATCTATGCTAAGTTTTTCTGCGCATTTACGTCCTAAAATTCCACCTAGTATAATGGCTGCTGAGTTAAAAAGGACTGATAGAACTATAATTTGTAAAAGGTTAATAGAGGCTAAGGCTACACCAAAACCTACCACTAAGCTATCTAGGGAAAGAGCAATACCCAGGTAAAGAGCTTCTTTAGCGTTTAATGTTTGAGAATGGTCAATATCGGCAAGAGTTGAGTCTGCATAAACGTTAAGTACTAATTTGAAATTAAGAAGGGTAAGCTCGATATTTCCTGGTGAAATTGCTTTTTTATTTAAATATTGCTTGAGTAGACCTTCGAAAAGTCGCATAAAACCTAAAATAAATAAAATGCCAAAGCAAATGAAACTAGTTAAGTTTGCAGGAATGAACCCTTTAATAATAGAGCCAAGACTGATAGAGATAATTAGAAATAGGGTAGAAATTCCTGTGAGGATCAAACCAGAAAGGACTGGAATTTTAATTTTATTGGTACCATAAGCAAAACTAGCAATGCAGGCATCTATGCAAAGTGAAGTAACAAGTAAAGCAGATTCTAACATAGTAAACAACCTCAATCATTAAAGTGATACTATATATATTATGGTAAATGGTAAAAAAAGGAACTTGGCTCCGTGGTTAAAAAGCTACTTCTTGTATTAGAACACTTTAAATTGTGGTATAATAAGACATAATGAAAATTTGGTAGTCAATAAAGAAAGGAGAAAACATGAGTTACTTAGCTTTATATAGGAAGTACAGACCCTATATTTTTGATGACGTAGTAGGACAGGGGCATATTGTGCGTACACTTAAAAACCAAATAAATTCACATCGTGTGGCTCATGCTTATCTGTTTTCAGGAAGTAGAGGGACGGGAAAAACCTCTATTGCTAAAATTTTTGCTAGGGCAGTTAACTGTGAGGAGCCAGTGAATGGTTCTGCTTGTGGTAAATGTGAAACTTGTAAGAGGATAAGTGATGGTGCAGGTATTAATATTATAGAAATAGATGCGGCTTCACATAATGGTGTAGATAATATTCGTGAAATTAATGAAGAGGTTAAATATACACCAGCTGTGGGCAAGTATAAAGTATATATTATTGATGAGGTACATATGCTCTCTACAGGTGCTTTTAATGCTCTCTTAAAGACATTAGAAGAACCTCCAGCTCATGTCATTTTTATCTTAGCAACAACTGATCCACAAAAAATTCCGGTTACTATTTTATCTAGATGTCAACGTTTTGATTTTAAACGTATTTCAGCTAAAGAAATTGAAGAAACACTTATTAGCTATATGCAAACAGAGAAAATTGACATAGAGGAAAAAGCACTGGCTTATATTGCAAGGTTGGCTGATGGTGGTATGCGTGATGCACTTAGTATTTTAGAGCAAAGTATTTCATTTTATTTTGGTGAAACAATTACGTTAGATAAAGTATTATATCTAGTTGGAGCTGTAGATAGTAATATACTGTTTGAAATGATTGATGCTATTGCAGGTAAAGACGCTACAAAGGTTTTAGAACTTTGTGAAGAGGTTAATAGACAAGGCAGAAGTATGAGGCAGTTTGTAAGTGATTTACTAGAGCATAGCCGTAACCTTTTAGTTGCCAAAACAACTAAGGGTGGAGTAGAAGTACTGGATTATAGCTTAGAGTATATTGAGGCACTTAAAAAGCAAGCGAGTGATATAAGTACTAATGAACTCATGCGCTATATGAAGCATTTAAGTGGATTAGAGTATGAAATGCGTACGTCAGTATCTCCTAGGATTTTATTAGAAGTGGCACTTCTTAAACTGAGTGAAGTACAGATGGATAGCTCTCCAGAAGGAATGATGACAAAAGTACAATTACTTGAAGAAAAATTAGAGAAATTAATGCAAGAAGGTCTTTCGGTAGCGTCTCCAGTACAAGTGGTACAAGCAGCTCCTAAAAAAGAGATAGTGCCACATAAACTACCAGAAGCTGTTCCAGAAGAGGTGAAGAGTTTAAGAGATAAGTGGCCTCAAATTGTAAGTAAGCTAGGGACTACATCAGCAGCTAGAACGGTTTATGCTACAGCTGAAGCTGGCTATATAGAAGGTGACCTCCTTTATATTGTATATCGCAAAGGAATGGAAGCTGGGGTCAATAAGTATCTGGATGAAATTAAAGAGGCTATTAATCAAGTGGCAGGTAAAGAAGTGAAAGTAAGAACTATATCAGCCGATGATTATGCTAATAAATCTATTGAAACATATGGTTCTAGCCCTAAGCTTTCAGAAGAGGTTCAAGATATTTCCAAGGTGTTAAGAAACGTACAATCAAAAATAAACTTTAATATTGAAGTTAAATAAGGTAAAATAGATACCATAATATAGTGTTATTTAGGAGGAAGAAAGAATGAAAAATTTTGGTGGCGGTATGCCTAATATGCAACAACTTATGAAACAAGCACAAAAAATGCAAAAACAAATGGAAGAAGCACAAGCTGCTCTTGAAACCAAAGAACTTACTGCAACAGCAGGTGGTGGTATGGTAGAAGTTGTGATTACTGGTAAAAAAGAAATCAAATCTATAAAAATTAACCCAGATGTAGTAGATCCAGATGATGTAGAAACATTAGAAGACTTAGTACTTGTTGCAGTAAATGAAGCTGTTCGTCAGGCAGATGAACTTAGTCAAAAAGAAATGGGCAAACTTACAGGAGGTTTACCAACTGGAGGATTATTCTAGTGGCTGGCTATTATGGAGATAAGATGGTAGCTCTTATAGAAGAGTTATCAAGATTGCCGGGAATAGGAAGTAAATCTGCTCAACGTTTGGCTTTTCATATTATTAGTATGCCTGTAGAAAAAGTTGAACATTTAGCAAATACTTTAGTAGCTGCTAAAAAGCATATTAACTATTGTGAGAAATGCTGTACGATTACAGATGATAAGCTTTGTCCTATTTGTAAGGATTCTAATAGGGCTAATGGTCAAATTATGGTGGTAGAAGACCCGAGAGATATGGCAGCTTATGAAAAAACGAAGGAATTTAAAGGACTGTATCATATACTACATGGTGCTATTTCGCCTATGATGGGAGTAGGTCCTAGTGATATCAAGATTAAAGAGCTTTTAGAGCGTATCCAAAAGGAAGCCATCGAAGAAGTGATTATTGCCACTAATCCTAATATTGAGGGCGAGGCAACAGCTATGTATATTAGTAAGTTATTAAAGCCCCTTGGTATAAAAATTACCCGTATAGCTCATGGTGTACCAGTAGGTGGAGATTTGGAGTATGTAGATGAAATTACACTTACCAGAGCGTTAGAAGGTAGACGTGAAATGTAGTGAAAAGAGATTATTAAGGAGAAAACTTAATAATCTCTTTTTGCATTTAATTAACTAAATAAATAAGGTGTTTTTAAGTTAGAATATTTTAATAAAATGTATTTTTCATTTTATATTACTTTTCTGTATGTTATACTATAAAAAATAGTGTAAGGAGTGGTCTGATGCAAATTAAGAAAAAATTACCTTTAATAATGATAAGTTTAATTTGTGTGCCGCTACTTATTTTAGCTGTTGTTATCTATCTATATTCGGCTAATAATCTGATTAGGAGAAGTGAAAATAATATTAAACAATTAGCTACTTCTGAAGGAAGAGCTTTAGAGGCATTAATAAAAGCTAAAGAGTACCGTGTACAAGTATTAGCCACAGATGAGCGTATTATAGATGCATTAAATGAAAAAGAAAGTAACGCTACTAGGATGAGTAGCTTGAAGGTAGAGAAGGCTAAAGAACTTTTGAAACAAGTATGTACAAATGAAGATATATATGAGGCTTTTTTGATTGATAAAGAGGGAAACATCTTTATTGATAGTAATGAGCAATCGGAACAGATTACTTTAAAAGATCAGGAGATGTACGAAAACGTATTAGAAGGCGAAACTGTTTTTTCGGACATTTTATTTTCTAATACGGAAAGTGGTAAGGTTATTAATATCACTGTACCGGTAAAAAATGAATACGATGAAGTTATCGGAGCAGTGTGCCAAGTTATATTTAATAATTGGTTTAGTGATTTTAGTAAGAATATTAAAATTGAACAAACAGGCTATGCTTACATATTGGATGAAAAGCTAAATTTTATTGCTCACCCGGATATTATTAAAGAAGGGGAGGCTTTAGTGAGTGATGGGATGAGGCAGATGATTAAAGAGGCTTATGATAAAGAAGAAAATCATGGTGCAGGTGTTTATACATATAAAGGACAAGAAAAATATGGTTCTTTTTATATTGTAGGAGATATAGATTGGATTATCTGTGTTGTTCAAAACGTAAAAGAGATAGAAAAACAAGCAGTAATAGAATTTTTACTCATTATTATGAGTATTATTGTACTTGTTATTATCGTAAGTATAGCAAGTATGCAGATTTCTAAGAAGATTACAAGGCCAATAGATCAACTCACTACAATAATAAGTCATGCGTCAGATGGTGATTTTGGTCAGATTTGTTCTTATGCAGGCAATGATGAAATTGGTGTTCTTTCGAAGCATTATAATCAAATGCTAAAAAGTCTAGGAGAAAGTCATAGTGATTTGAATCATGTATGTGAAGAATTATCTGCCACTCAAGCCGAATTGAAAAATAACATTGAGGAATTAACAAGGAGTAAAGAAGCGCTTCTGATTAGCGAGAAACGATATAAAACGACCCTAAATGCCATTGAAGAAGTGATTTGGGAGTATAATGTTAAAACCAAGACTTTTTTTGCTACAGAGAAGTGGGAAGAATTAGTGGGGTATAGTAGTAATAACATTAAAATTTTTAATGTTATTAAGAATACGTTAGAGCCTCATCATATAGAAGTATTTATGTTAGTGCTGAAAGGGTGTATAGAAGGAAGGACCGATAGTTTTAGTCAAGAACTTTATATGAAGAATGAACATAGGTGGCTATTATGTAAAGGACATGTTGTTCGAAGTGAAAATGGCAAATTAGATAAGTTGATTGGTATATTAACGGATATTACAGATAATAAGGCTAATGAGGAGCGTGTTAGAAAATTAGCATTTTTTGATGTTTTAACAGGATGCTTAAATAAGCAGACCTTTATGGAGAGTTTAGAGACGTGGCTCTCACCTGGTGAAGCTATTAAAGATGCAGCTCTCTTATTTATAGATCTTGATGATTTCAAGAAAATTAATGACACATTAGGCCATGAGATGGGAGACAAACTGCTAAATTACGTAGCGAAAGTACTTAGACATATTATTCCACAAGATTCTTTCATAAGTCGTTTTGGAGGAGATGAGTTCGTTATCTTTAAAACCAGTGTTTCTGACTTAGGTGAAATTCAGGAAATGGTATATTCTATTCTTAATATATTTCAAGATCCAATTCGTATTGATGGAAAAGATATTCACATTACATGTAGTATCGGTATTGCTTTGTATCCGTTAGATGGGACAAGCGGGGATATACTTCTTAAAAATGCAGATACAGCCATGTATAAAGCGAAAGATAATGGTAAAAACAGCTATAGCTTCTATGCTCCAGATATGTCAAAGTCATTGGATAGAAAGCTTTTAGTAGAAGGTGCTCTTAGAGAAGCGATAGGAAAGAATACGCTTTATTTACAATACCAGCCTATAATAGAGCTTAAGACTGGAAAAACAGTGGCGGCAGAAGCCTTATTAAGGTTAAAGGATGATGAGTTAGGTTTTATATCACCAGGTGAGTTTATTCCTGTTGCAGAAGAAACGGGACTTATTATTCCCACAGGTGATTGGGTTATAGAAAATGCTTTAAGAGAATTAAGTTATTATAGATTAGTTGGATATGAAAGCTTAAGTATAACCATTAATGTATCTTCATTACAAATGAAGGATAGAAATTTTATTGATAAACTTAAGTTGATGGTACAAAATGCTAAAATTCCACCTGAATTTATTAAGTTAGAAGTGACAGAATCTGTTTTTATGGAAAATGTGGAAAAAAGTATAAACTTATTCCGTGAGATTAAGAAGATGGGAATTAAATTAGCGCTAGATGACTTTGGAACAGGCTATTCGTCCCTTAATTATTTGCGTAGCATTCCACTAGATATTTTAAAGATTGATAAATCGTTTATAGATGAAATCACAACAAGCAGAGTTTTATCTGAAATAGTTGATAGTATTATTGGAATGGCACACACACTTGATATTCTCGTAGTAGCAGAAGGAGTAGAAAGTGAAGAGCAGTTATCTATTTTAAAAGAAAAAGGTTGTGATTTTATACAAGGCTATTTCTTTAGTAAACCACTGATGCCAAATCAATTAGAGGAAAGGTTACAGGAGGAGAAGTATGCCTGATAGATGAGGGTATTTAGGCTAGACAACAGCTAATAACTTTTGTAGACTAGAAGAATAATATTTAGCAAGAAAAGTTGGAGGAAATAAAAATGAAAATTGAATGCACAAAAGAAGAATTCAAGGTGCTTTTAGATATGGTATATGCTGGGAATATTCTTATTAACAGTATGAGAAGTCAAGAAGAAAAAATTGAGGAATATGCCAATATGGAACAATTCTTTTTATCTAAGGCTAAAGAATATGGATTAGAAAATATTGCAGAGTACGATGAAGAGTACAGCGAATATATACCAACTCGTGAATATGAAGATGAAGATTTTAATGGATATATAGACGAATATGAAACACGTGTATTTTGGGAAGAACTTATTATGAGACTTGCACGTCGTGATGCACTTAATTATGCAGGGGATGTAGATCAAGATATCACTAAAGCTGCTTTAAAAGAAATGCAACTTAAGTTAGAAGATAAATATGAAGAAGAGATAGAGGCTAATGGCATCATGAATTTAAAAGTAATAACATGGAATGAAAATAATGCTAATTCATAAAGTTGGCAAGGTATTAATTAAGCTTAGCGTACTTGATATAATATATTCTTTTCAGTAAATCAAAATAGGTTATAGGAGGGCTGATGCATAGGTAATGCAACAGCCTTTTTTGTAAAATGATTAAAGGTGGGGAAACGTATGTTGAAGATGAAAGGTATAAAAAAGAATTATGGTAAGAAGCAAGTCTTAAAGGGAGTAGATTTAAAGATAGAAGAAGGCGAGTGTTTGGGCATTATAGGACCTAATGGTTCAGGGAAATCTACTTTATTATCTATTATGGTAGGTGCACTCAAACCAACTAATGGAGAAAGATCTATTCAAGGGAAAATTGGCTATGTACCACAAGATAATGCATTAATGGAAGAATTAACAGTAAAAGATAATTTGGAGTTTTGGGCTGCAGCTCACAATAAGCATATAAATGAAATCTTGCATACAGCTTATTTTAAAGAAGTATTAGGTCTAGAAGATATGTTAAAAGAAAAGGTAAAGCATTTATCAGGTGGAATGAAGAAACGTGTAAATATAGGAATTGCACTAATAGATGATCCTCAGTATATCGTTTTAGATGAACCTTGTAGTGCTTTAGACATAATTTATAAAAATGAGGTAATTGATTACTTATTGGAGCTTAAACAAAAAGGAAAAACGATTATTTACACCAGTCACTCTGGAGATGAGATAGAACGACTTTGTGACAGAGTTTGTATTTTAAAAGAGGGGACCATTATTAAAGAAGCTAAGTTAGCTGAATTAAGAACAGAGAATAAAGAGTGTAGTACTTTCGATGAAATGGTATATAGGTTACTAGCATGAGACAGTTAAGGATTAGTATAAAAACAGACCTTAAGGTATTAGCAGTACACTATAAAAAGTTATTGTTTTTTGCTATGCAAATGTCTATTTTATGTTTAGCAATTGGCATGGCAGGAAGTCAGATACTTTATGCTAATAAAAATGTGCAGCCCTTTACATTGGCTATTGTAGATTTAGAAGCTTCTAAGTGGACGGATATGATTATTGATACAGTTAATCAAATGGAGACTGTCACAAAGCTGTGCGATATTGAAGTGTTACCTAAAGAAGAAGCTAAAGAGAAGTTATCACGAGGCCAAGTAACCGCCATTATTACTATTCCAGAGCATTTTGTAGAGGATATTATGAATGGGGTGAATACACCCCTCACGATTGAGAAAAAAGATGGTACTTTATTAGAAAGCATAGTAGCAGATGAATTGATTTCAGCAGCAGCTAAACTCCTATCTGCAGCTCAAGTAGGTATTTATACAACTTTAGATGCTTATGAAACTTTTGGCACAGATGATGGTATTAGCTTTGAAAAATTAATGCAAGAAATTAATATTATTTTTGCTAAAGAAATGTTAGGACGTCATCAGTTGTTTGAAGAACAAGAAGTAGTAGCTACCAAAAATATGGCACCGTTAGAACACTATATTTTATCAGGCTTTATAGCTATGATGCTTTTAAGTTTAATACTAATTATGGAGGTTATAGAGCCTCTTAATAAGAAGGAAAACTTAATGAGATATAGTGTGGTTCGATTAAACCCCGAAAAATTAATAGTGAGTAAAGTAATTAGCTTAAGCTTATTTAACTTAGTAGCTGGCGGCATTATTCTGGGGAGTGTAGCTGTGCTATCGAGGATGATTGGTTTAGAAATCGATTGGCATTTTTCAATTCAAGGATTATTTGGCATTATATTAGGAGCTATTAGTTTGGCAAGTGTAAGTGTGATAATAGGTATGGTGCTCAAAGGAAAAGAAGCTTATAGCTTATTTATATTTGTCATTGTAGCGGTTATGACATTTTTATCTGGAGGGATTATTCCAGCAGCCTATTTGCCAGAAGCAATTAATGAAATGGGGAGATTTACGTATAATGATTATGCGTTAGAACTGTTAAAGCCTTTAGTAGGTGTTGCATGTGAGCCAATAGCATATATAAAAGTAGTCATAATGATTGCGGCATGCTTAATGGTAGGTATTGGTATGCTTAGAAGAAGAGGGGTGAGAGGATGAGATTTTACTGTGTGGCCCTTAGACTAAAATTAAAAGAACTTTTAAGAGATAAAGCATATATGGTAGTACTCATCATTTTACCTATTTTAATGAGTTTGATTGTGAGTTATGGTAAAGCATACATAGATGAAGGAAGCCTAAAAGCAGGTCTTTGGAGTGATAGTATCTTAGGAAATCGTATTTCGGATATTTTACTGGAAGACAAGGGGATTAACTTTATAAAGTATGATACAGTGGAGATTTTAGAAAAAGCTGTAGCTACTAATGAAGTTGAATGTGGATTTGTTATTAAGCCTATTATTGATGAACAAAAGGAGAATATGAGTTTTGAAAAGGCAATAACAGTCATTACTTCTCCGGCTACTATGGCTCAAGGACCCCTTCAAGAAGTAGTAACAGCGACGATATATCGTCTTGTGGCAGAAGATATTGCATACATGACATTAAAAGGTAAATCTTATATGCAAGTAGAGATAGATTTAAAAAATTGGATTCATCAGCAGGTGGAAGATTATTATGCCGATGGCGAGTTAATGCAAATTGTTTTTGTTCAAGGAGACTCGAAGGTCATTGGTGCAACTGTGCAAAAAAGAGAAGGTATATTAAGGATAGCGAAAGGGTTGATGGCGATATTTTTAATGATGAGTAGTTTGCTCATGGGAGTTAGATTAATTGAAGACAGAAGAGGGAAAATTTATAGCCGCTTTTGCACTATAGGAAAAGGTAAGTTGAATCCTGATTTACCGCTTGTTGGTGCGCATATTTCATTACAAACGATAGTAGGAATCCTAGCACTTATTATTATTAAACTAAGTGGAAAAGAAATCATTTATTTAGATTTAGGAGAAGAAGTAGGGTTATTAATAGCTTATATTCTATGCTTGGCCGCCTTAGTGTTATTGGTGAGTGAGCTTGTTTCTAGTAGTGAATTGTGGTTTTCGATGATTCCCATTTGTATTATTGCAGCTATTTTATTTTGTCCCATTGTAGTAGATATGAGTAGTATGCAAACATGGTTTAAATATTTGTCTTACTTGATGGTGCCTTATTATTATTTAGGAGGTACAACATATCTACTAGGTTTAGTAAGTGCGACTATAGTATGTACATTGATTTACTATGTAGTTACAAGATTAAAGATTTTGCGCTCTAGTGACGACATACTATATAAGTAGCACAAAGGTGAGGTGGATATATGATCCAAGGAATAAAGGAATTAGGTTATAGCACTTATACCCCAATTGGTATGCAGGGGGTAGTTGAGAATAATGAAAAATCATCAGAGCCTAAACGTTTTAATCTTCAAGAAGTGATAGAGCAGATTAAAAGCTATACTTATACAGAAGAAGATACAAAGCAAGTAGATAATGAACTTTTAAGTCAACTAAAGAATCAATTTGATTTAAGAGAAGAAGATATTTATGAACTACATAAAAGAGGATTTAATTTAGAATCTTTATTAATTGATGATTCAAAGGCTTATAGAGGACTGGAAAATAGTCATATGTCCAAGGAAGAAAGTGAAGATACGAAGAAACAGGAAAGCGAATCTAAAAAGGTAAGTGATAAAATCAGTGTTATTCAACAAGCTAACGATTCAATGTACTTAAATACTTTAATAAGTAAAGAACCTATCACTATTAATAATTTATATACCAATAATTTTAAAGGAAATTTAAAGAAAGTAAGCACAAATTTTAGTAAATCAGATATAGCTAGTGTGCTCCAAATGAACGGACTTCCTAATAACGAAGGAAATACTTGGGCAGCTAAGGCGCTAATGAGTTGTGGGATGGATGTTAGTAAGCAAGATGTATTAAAGCTTCAAAATATGAAAGCAGCAGTAGCTGCCTTGGAACCTCAGGCGGAAGCTTCTGGAGATCGTGAGTTACTCCAGGACAATGCAGTGCAATATGAGCCTTATCAGATAGATCGTATTACAGATGATTTAGGCATGGTTACAGATGAGCATATCGAAAAGCTTATTGAAGAGGGTAAAGACGTTAATATTACTAATTTAAGAGAAAGTATTTATAAAAACACAGAAGCCATATTAAAGGAGCAGCAAGCAGCAAGACCATCAGCTGTAGAAGTACAAAATGTTAAGTCAGCAGAAGCTGAATCAGTATTGTCAGATGGAACGATGCAGAATCAAGAAGTCATTAATATGGACCAAGCAGTGACTGAAATTAAAGATCAAATTAATCAAATTAGAGCAAAGCTTACTTTAGAGGCAGCTCAGAAAATAAGTGAAAAGTTACCGTTAGAAAGTGCAGAACTGAGTGTTGTTGCAAAAGAGCTTCAGCAGTTACAAGAACAAAAAGTGATTGCTGCACTTAACCAAGTAGGCCTAGAAGTAAACGAAGCTAATATAACAGCAACTACGGAAGTTTTAGATACTGTTATAGACATGAAACGTTATCCTATGGAGACGATTCATATCGAATTAAACAGTCAAGAAACAGCTGTTTTAGCAGAGGTAAAAAGTGCTTTAAATGCTTATAGTGAAAATGAAACACCAGTAGAAAAAAGGTTTGGAGAAACTATTAAGAAAGTAGAAGGCCAAATTGAAAGCCTTTTAGAAGGGCAAAATATAGAGGTAACAGCTGAAACAATTCAGGCTGCAAAAGCACTTATTACAAATGGAATGGAAGTAAGTTCTGAGAATATAACCTCAGTGTTAAGTATTGTTACTAAACTTACTACCTTTCTAGAAGACATGACACCTATCCAAGCAGCAGCTTTTATTAAAGAAGGAATGAATCCTTATTATGCATCAGTAGATACTTTGTTAACATGGATGAGTAAGGAAAAGTTAGAAGGTCTAAAGGTAAGTACAGCAGAAACAATTGTAGCATTACAAGAACAAAAGCAAATAAATAGTGAACAAAAGGAAGTAATGATTGGATTATATCGTATTTTACAAGGTGTAACAAAGCATAAAGAAGAAGTGATAGGATACTTGTTTAAAAATGATTTACCGCTTACTATAGAAAAATTACAAGAGGCTACCCGCTACATACAAGACAAGAATCATATTGAAGTAAATATCGATGATGATTTTGGGGAGTTAGAGAATTTACAATATAATAAACAATCAGCCAAGAATTTAATCAATGAGCAGAGTGAACAAACGAGTAAAGCAGCTCAGCTTATTAAGCAATTAGAAGAAATGGAACTACCTGTGTCAGAAGGTAATATCAATAAACTAAGTAAGATGAGCGCATTATTATATCCCTATATTAAAGAGCAATTTAAAAAAGAAGTGGGAAGTTTTGAAGGATTATCAACCTTGCCAAAGAGTTTTCTAGATAAATTAGAAGCTGTACAAAATGTAGAACCAGAGGTTATTGAAAAGATGATAGAACAAAAAGTTCCTTTAACCTTATCTAATATTTATTGGATGGACAAAATAACTCATGAACCTACGGTGTATGGAGATTTACTGAATGAAGCAGGTATGTTAAAAGACGAATTACCAGAGCATTTAGATGAGATAGAAGATGAACTTTTGAAATTAGAAGAAACGGCAAAGAAAGAACAAGAAGTAGCCACTTTGTCAGGCGACCTACTTAAGTATAAGCAGTATAAGCAATTAGAGGAAGCAAGTCATTTGCAACGACAATTAATAGATAAAGAAGGATTATATCAGATTCCGTTTGTGATCAATGGAGAGCAAAGATTAGTTAATCTTTATGTTCATAAGGATGCACATCACTCTGTAGAATCAGGGCAACATACCAAAGCTATTATTAGCTATCAAACAAAAAATCTTGGGATGGTCAAAGCATACATAGAAATAAAAGATGATCATCTAGGTTATAAAGTAGAGGGAGAAACTGAAAGTGTTACCAATAAACTAGAAGCTCATGGTGAAACATTAATGAATCTCTTAACACAAATTGGATATAACGTAGAATATACGGCTTATGCTACGGAAGTAGAGCCTGATAAGATGAGTGCAATACCTTTAAAAAGAGGTGATAGCAACTTTGAGGAAATGATATAGGGGAGGATGCTATGCAGCAGTCTAACATAAGTAAGAATAAGGAAAAGCAGGCTAAGGAAACTAGAAAAAAAGACGATATATTAGATGTAGTAAAGCAATTTATCAGCTATTTTGAAGAGACAGATAGGAGCGAAAATAATGATTACAGTATCTACCATAGCTAATGCTTCAAGGGGAGAATTACTTTGTATTACCTATGAAATACTGCTAGAAAATATAAAAGCAGCAGAGGGAAATACAGGGGAAGAACGAGAAAAGAAATTAAAAAAATCTATTGAGATTATACAAATGCTAGTTGGAGACCTTAATTTTGAATTCGACCTATCAAAAGAATTATTTAGAATTTATGTTTATGTACAAGGTTTATTAGTAAATGCAAAAACTGCGGAACCTATAGAAGAAGCATATAAGATTATAAGTAAGATTTATGAGGGTTTTAAGCAAGCGACACAAGAAGAAAAGCTATCCTCTCCATGTATAGATAATGCAGAAGTCGTGTATGCAGGGCTTACCTACGGTCCTAATGATTTAAATGAGTTAAGTATGAAACAGCCCAACAGGGGATTTAAAGCATAATTACATAAAAGGATGTGGAAAAATGAAAATTAATACCAATATGTCAGCTATTAGAACTTTAACAAGTTTATCAAAAGCTAATAACACAACAGCTAAAGTGATGGAACGTTTATCTTCAGGATTACGAATTAATAGTTCTGCTGACGATGCAGCAGGAATGGCAATCTCTAAAAAATTGAGTACACAAGTAAAAGGATTAGAGCAAGCTAATCGTAATGCGATGGATGGTATCTCAATGATTCAAACAGCTGAAGGAACGTTGAATGAAGTGCATAGTATGCTTCAAAGAATGAAAGAGCTTACTGTACAAGCTTCAAATGGAACTTATAGTGCGGAAGATAAAGAGTCAGCTATCAATGAGATTAATCAGTTAATAGAAGAAATGGAATCTATGCAACAACGTTCACAATTTAATAAGATGAACCTTTTGGATGGAAGTTATGATAAGTTTTCATTACATATAGGAGCAAATAAAGACCAATGTATGGATATTAATGGAGATGGTATTAATTTAGCCAATGTATTAGTCAATTTAACGGGTGTTAGCATGGATAGAGTACAAAGTGGGTTAACTTCACCGGGAGCATTTAATATTCCAGCGGGCAGTGAAGTAAGTATAGATGGACAAGTGGTAGATTTTTCTTCAGGAGATATAAAATTAAAAGCTGGTAGTGTCGTAAGTATTAAACTAAAAGAAGATGTAAACTTTGATATTACCCAGGATGGAACAACAGAGGCTGTTACAGTAAAAGCAGGAGAAAAGTTAATATTTAAAGTTGGTAATGATGTAGCAGGACAACAAATAAGCGCGGCTTCATTACCTATTGGTGATGATACAACCATGACTACTATCAAAAGTGGTAGTTTAGGAAAGGTAAGTCAAAGCTTTTTAACATTTGATAATACCAGTAATCCGGTAGCAAGAATAGACGCAGCCATAACGGAAACATCTTTAATGAGAGGTAGATTAGGCGCATATCAAAATAGGTTAGAGCATACTACAGCAAATCTTCAGGTGAGCGAAGAGAATATGACATCGTCGTTATCACGTATACAAGATGCGGATATGGCAGAGGAAATGGCTTACTACACACAATATAATGTTATTTCTCAAGCAGCGACAGCTATGTTAGCACAAGCTAATCAACGACCACAACAAGTATTACAACTTCTTAACTCATAAAAATAAAAACCAGATTACACTTTAAAGTAATCTGGTTTTTATTTTTATGAGTGTGTATAAGGCTATAGGCGTTAGGTCATACTTAAATAAAGGAGGTGCCTAATGAATAAGGATAATAACAATAAAAAAGTGCAACATGAAGAAAATAAGGCTATAGAAAAGGAAATTTGTGATGTGCAAAAAGAATTAGCAGCAACTTTAGAAGGATTTGAAAATGTAGTAGATCCAGATCTGGTAGATTATTATAGCTATTCCTATAAGGCCACAGAAGCCAAATATACTTACCTAATAAAAAAATTAAAAACGTTATACCGTAAATAGTCTAAATTAATAAAATAGGCATATTAATAAAATATACAAGCTTAGAAGCATACATGGAGGAAGTCAATGAATGGGGATTTAGTGATTTTTATATGTATAGGAATATGTATTGCTATTTTAGTATGGATACTATTTGGAAAACAGATTTTTAATTTTATTATTAATGGAGTGGCAGGTTTTATCATTATTTATTGTATTAATGGATTATTACCGACTTATGCTATAGGTATTAATCTGTTAACTATGGGCGTTGCAAGTCTACTTGGAATTCCAGGGATTATTACAATGTATATTATATCAATGGTGATATAGGTGTGTTGATGATTTGTGGATAAGTTTAATAAATATGGTGATAACACATGTAGAAAAATAATCTGAAAAGATGTTAATAATGTGGATAATATATTTTTTTAACTATAGAAGCTTGTAAATATAAGGAATAAAATATTGACAGTTATTCACAGATGTGTTAATATAAATGTGGATATAGGTGTGGAAAAAAATATATCCAGTTGATTTGACGTAAGTATAACATATCAATCCCTTTATGCTCTATAGGTGACTATAGAGTTCTTTTTTTGCAAAATATAATTGAATTAAATAAAACATATTTCCAGATATAGGTATAAAAGCTATAGCATGTGTATACACTATAACAACGAATGATAACGATTATACCTATGGAGGAGTATATGCATTTATTAGAACGTATTGAAGAATATGTACAAGATATTAAAAAAAACTCTTATATCTATGATATCCAAAAAGCAGGAATTGAGATTTTTTGTAAATACATTACTAATAGTGGTTTAGATATACGAGAAGAAGATTTAGATAGGCAGATGCTCGATAAGTTATTGCTCTATTGGTTACCTCGTAACAAAAAGTATTTGAGTGATGTAGAAGCTTATCAGATTATTTATACGATACATGATATATATTATTATATAAAGAAAAGAAATAAACAAGAGGAGGTAGAGACTCCTACTATTTTGGAAAGCTATGGACAAGAATATATGAGAGTATATAAGGCCAAAAATATGCTTTTGAAAATGACTAAAGACCCAGTTGTCTCGGTTAATCCTATTATTATTGCATTAGACAAATACAAAGAAAAGAAGAAAAAAAATAATTATACAGACATTGCTACTACGTATGAACAAGCCGTTTTTGAAGTTCAAGAATGCAAAGAAGGGGGACAAGTTATTTTAAATAAATTGGGACAAAGTAAACCATATAAACTGCTACTAGAGTATCCTACTTATAAATATTTACGAGTAGGAGATATACTACATGCTGTTATTAAACGTAAATTATTTTATGTTTATTGGGAGGTAGAAGAATTAAAATTTTATTATCTACCACAAGCACAGGAATTTCTAGTATTATGATGAACTACCTTTGGAGAATAATATAAACCATATAATTTTATTGAAATCTCTATATTAATATGCGTATAATAAAAACATATCAAGGGATATTTCTAAGGTTCATAAGGAGCTGGAAGCTTTATTATGGGCCTTAAAATAAGCTGTTTATACAAAAGAAAGGAAGTGCACTATGAAAATCACCTTATTACTTGCCCAGTGTACCCCAGAACCATTAATATATAGCTTAAACATCATACTGAAAGTTTTAAAGGAGTTAGATGTTGAAGTACATAAGATAGAGCTTAATAAATTACCCTACTTTGATGGGAAGAAAAACAAAGAAATAGAAAAGGTAATGCAGACTATTGCTGAGAGTAAAGGTGTTATTGCGATGACTATGGTTCCTATGCTAAGTATGCATGGTGCAATGCAAAGTTTTTTTGATTCGGCTACATTATATGAAGATTACCATTTTAATAAACCACTATTGGCTGTTACCTATAGTGGATGGTTAGGTGAACAAGAAGCTGCGAATTTGATGCTAAGGTGTTGGAATATTCTGGGAGGCACAGATGGTGGAAAATTATTTTTTAATAAACAGACGGATATGACTCAGATGCAAGAGCGATTAGAACGAGAGGTAGAAGATTTTTATCGTTTAGTTAAACAGGAACGTATGAATGTTATATCGAGTGAGCGCTTCATTTTTTATGGGATGAAGAAAGGAAATTTAAGTCATCTTATTCAAGAAGAACCGTCGGTAACAACTGAAATAGAGAAAGAAAAACCAGTAGAAATAAGAAGCTTTGCAGATTTAATACGAGAAGAAGCTAATAAGAAACAGGTGAGCACAGAGATTGATACTGATGTGGAAAAAAGAGATGAGTCAGAGCACATTATTAATTTATCTACAAAAGAGCAGACTATAAAAGAAATAGCTAATTTACTTCAAAGAGAAGTAGATGAAGAGGGATTTAAGGAATTTAGCACAGGTGTTTATACGAGACCTCCTCAATTTTTAGGGGCCAATGCTAATAGTAAACGCTTACAACAGATTCCACACTATTTCATAGCGCAATTTGATAAAGAATTAGATTTAATATTAAGATACCATATAACAGACATAGAGGAAGAAGGCTATATTATTATTAAGGATGGGGACTGTTGGTTTAAAGAGGAAATAGACGGAAGTCCTACTGTTGAAATGATTTTAAGTGAGGAAGTGCTTCAGTCAATTTTGACTAAGAAGATTACTTATCAAAAAGCTTTTATGCTAGGGAAGTTAAAGGTAAAAGGCAATTTTGCTATTTTACCAAAACTAGATCAGGTGTTTAAGACTTTATAATCCTATGGGAAAGAGGTATATGTGATGAAAGAAGATTGTATTTTTTGTAAGATTATAAAAGGAGATATTCCATCCTTTACAATTTATGAGGATAAGTTGTTTAAAGTGATTTTGGATCGTTTTCCAGCAGCACCGGGACATGCACTCATTATACCTAAGGAGCATTATAAAGATATATTTGAGTTGCCAGAAGAAGTAGCTCAGGCACTTTATCCTTTAGCTAAAGAGATGGCTACTAGAATCAAGCTAGCTGTGGATGCAGAAGGTATGAATATCGTTCAAAACAATGGTGAGGTAGCAGGACAAAGTGTATATCACTTCCATCTACATCTAGTGCCTAGGAAGGCAGGGGATGGTATTACTTTAAACAAGAGTGCTAATAGTGCAACAACTTTAGAAGAATTAGAAGCAGTTTTAAAATGCATTCAAGCAGTTAAATAACTAAGTGGCTTAGTTTGAGGATGCCAATAAATAATGTTAATGTGAGCTTGAGTTAAAATAAGCAAAAAGGAGGGAATCCACTATGTAATGGATTCCCTCCTTTTTATGCTTCATTTTGAAAATAGACATTGTACCAAGTTAAAAACATAAATACAGTCCAAATTTTACGGCTATTATCAGCTTTACCAGCTCTATGGCCTTCTAATAAGGCCGCTAATTCGTTGGTGTTAAAGTACTTATTTGCTACTTCAGAAGTAAAGGCTTCTTTTACAATATGATAATATTTATCTTCTTTAAGCCATACGCGAATAGGAACAGGGAAACCAAGTTTCTTTTTATTAGCAACAGCTGGTGGTAAATTACGTTTAGCTGCTAAGCGCATAGCATATTTGGTGTTTTCTTTATTGACACGATATTTAACAGGTACTTTAGAAGCAACTTCAAATACTTTGCGATCTAAGAATGGTACACGCACCTCTAAAGAGTGAGCCATACTCATTTTATCAGCTTTAAGGAGAATATCTCCTGCAAGCCACATATGCATGTCCACATATTGCATTTTTGTAATATCATCTTTATCTTTTACTTTATCATAGATAGGCTTAACCATTTCAAATGGATTAATAGCAGATGTTTTTACTTTAAGAAGTTTTTTACGTTCTTCTTCTGAGAACATATAAGCATTTCCAAGGAAGCGTTCTTCAATATCCTTGCTTGCACGAATCAAGAAGTTTTTACCTTTGAAGTTAAAAGGTAAGGCTTTGGCGATACTTGCAAAACATTTACGGAGACCTTTTGGTAACTTGCGATAGCTTGCAGAATCAAGAGGTTCTTTATAGATATTGTATCCACCGAAAAATTCATCTGCACCTTCTCCAGAAAGAACACCTTTAACCGTTTGGCTAGCTAATTGACATACAAAGTATAAAGCAACAGCAGCAGGGTCAGCTAAAGGTTCATCCATGAAGTATTGAACTTTAGGAAGTACATCCCAATATTCTTCTGGTGTAATAACCTTATTCGTATTAGGAATGTGAATTTCCTTAGAAAGCTCTTCAGCATAACTGATTTCATTATACTTTTCATTAGCAAAACCAACTGTAAAAGTATGATCTCCGCCAAAGCAACTAGCTACATAACTAGAATCTACGCCACTAGATAAGAAAGATCCTACTTCTACATCACTAATTTTATGAGCTTCGATAGACTCTTTCATTTGAGCATCAATGGCATCAACATAGTTTTCTAAAGTACCATCAGTTTCATTAAAAATAGGTTCCCAATAACGTGTTGTTGTCATTTCACCATTTTTAATAACGAAATAGTGAGCTGGTGGTAATTTGAAAATACCTTTGAAGAAGGTTTCTGGAAGTGCTGAGTATTGGAAAGTCAAATAGGTTTCCAAAGCTTCTTCATTAAGCTCTTTTTTTACGCTAGGGTGTTGTAATATTGCTTTGATTTCAGAAGCATAAATAAAGCCATCTTCAGTTTGAGTATAATAAAAAGGTTTAATACCGAAGAAATCTCTTGCACCAAAAAGTGTATTTTCTTCTCTATCCCAAATAACGAAGGCAAACATACCTCGAAGGTGAGATAAAAGGCTTGTACCATATTCTTCATAACCATGAACTAAAACTTCAGAGTCAGTATTAGTTTTAAAAACATGTCCTTTTTCAATAAGCTTTTCTCTAATGTCTTTATAGTTATAAATCTCACCATTAAATGTAAGAACAAAACGTTCGTTTTCATTATAAAGAGGTTGAGCACCTGCTTCTAAGTCTAGAAAACTCAGCCGTCTAAATCCCATATTAATATGCGCATCACTAAACTTTCCAGAGCTATCTGGACCACGATGGGCAATGCTATCCATCATATTTGTGAGTACTAATTCTTTGTTTTCAATATTTGTATCTACAAAGCCGCAAAAACCACACATATGTAAGGGCTCCTTTCCTTTTTGTACACATAAGACTTTAACATATCTGCTATGTAAAAGCAATGCTACCCTTATTTTCTCTTATAAAGTATTGCCGAATTATCAAATAATAAACCATAAATAAAAGGGATAATTATTGACTTCATAAATAATCAAAAGTATTATTAAAATAATAGGAAAATAAATAAAAGGTACCCGCTAGAAAACAGAGGCACCCTAAAAATGAAAGAAGGCTCATAAGCAACATATATAGTATAGTAAGCACTGATGATTACTAGATAGGAAGATGTTCTTGTGAGCTAAGTTTTTTGTGGTTAGCCAAGCAAACTGGAGGAGGTACTAAGACTACCTTTTATGATTAAAGGTAAGGGATGGAAGAAGGAGATAGAACAATGAACCTAAGAGAACAAGCTTTAGAGATGCATGAGAAATGGCAAGGGAAGTTGGAAGTTACTTCTAAGGCTAAAGTAGATAGTAGAGAGGCACTATCTATATGTTATACACCAGGTGTAGCAGAACCATGTAAAGAGATTGCAGCAGATAAAGAAAATGTTTATAAATATACAATGAAAGGTAATACCGTTGCTGTTATATCGGATGGAACAGCAGTACTTGGTTTAGGTGATATTGGACCTGAGGCAGCAATGCCAGTTATGGAAGGAAAAGCGGTGCTTTTTAAGGAATTTGCAGGAATCAATGCAATTCCTATTTGTATTGATACAAAAGATACTAAAGAAATTATTCAATTTGTAAAACAAATCGCACCTACCTTCGGTGGTATTAACCTTGAAGATATTTCAGCACCAAGATGCTTTGAAATAGAAGAAGCCCTTAAGAAAGAATTAGATATTCCGGTATTTCATGATGATCAACATGGTACAGCTATTGTTGTATTAGCAGGGATTATCAATGGACTTAAGGTGGCAGGTAAAGAAAAGGAAGAAGTTAAAGTAGTTGTTAATGGTGCAGGTTCAGCTGGGATTGCTATTACTAAACTTCTTTTACATTATGGTTTTAAAGATGTTACAGTAGTAGATAGAATGGGCATACTAGAAATAAAAGAAGACTGGATGAACTGGGCACAAACTGAGCTTGCAAAAGTAACGAATCCAAGAGGATTAAGAGGCGACTTGAAAGTAGCTCTTGAAGGTGCAGATGTATTTGTAGGCGTTTCAGCGCCTGGGATTGTTTCTGAGGAAATGATTAAAAGTATGAATCATGATGCAGTTGTATTTGCTATGGCTAATCCAGTACCAGAGATTATGCCAGATTTAGCAAAAGCAGCAGGTGCTAGAGTAGTAGGTACAGGGCGTTCAGATTTTCCAAACCAAGTTAACAATGTACTTGTATTCCCAGGGATTTTTAAAGGTGCACTTATGGCAAGAGCTGGGCAAATTACAGAAGATATGAAAATTGCAGCAGCCGTAGCTATTGCAGGTATGGTAAGTGACGGAGAATTAAATGAAGAAAATATTTTACCACAGCCATTTACACCAGGTGTAGCAGATGCTGTAGCAAAAGCTGTTATAGAAATGGCAAGTAAATAAAGGAGGACTAAAAGTTGAAAACAATTGTACTTACAGGTGGGGGCACAGCAGGTCATGTGACACCAAATTTAGCATTAATACCAAGTCTTAAAAAAGCCGGATGGGATATTAAATATATCGGGAGTCATCAAGGCATTGAAAAAGACTTAGTCACAAAAGCTAATATACCTTATTACGGCATAGCCTCAGGTAAGTTACGACGCTATTTATCAGTAGAAAACTTAAAAGATCCTTTTAAAGTAATAAAAGGCTATTTTGATGCTTGCAAGTTGTTAAAGGAAATTAAACCTCAGGTGGTATTTTCAAAAGGTGGTTATGTAACAGTGCCAGTGGTACTAGCTGCGCACAAACTTAAAATTCCGGTTATCATTCATGAATCTGATATGACACCAGGACTTGCAAATAAAATTGCTATTAAGAAAGCTAAAACAATTTGTGTTAACTTTGAAGAAACATTAAAATATGTTGGAGATAAAGGTGTTTACACAGGTTCACCTATTAGAGAAGAATTATTTAAAGGTGATAAAAAGATTGCTAGAGAGCTTTGTGGTTTTAAAGATGATAAGCCAACCTTATTAATGATGGGGGGTAGCTTAGGGGCGAGAAAGATTAACGAAGTACTAAGAGAAGCTTTACCTGACATAGTAACTAAGTTCAATGTAATTCATATTTGTGGTAAGAATAATCTAGATGAAAGCCTCTTAAATAAACAAGGTTATAAACAGTTTGAATATGTAGGAGAGGAATTAGCACATTTATTAAAGGCAGCGGACTTTATGCTTTCAAGAGCTGGTGCTAATGCAATAGCAGAAATTATTGCACTTAATATTCCAAGTCTTCTTGTCCCACTTTCAGCAGCAGCAAGTAGAGGTGATCAAATCCTCAATGCAGAGGCAATGAAGAAAAAAGGCTATTGTGAGGTACTATTTGAAGAAGAACTTAATAGAGAAAGTTTATGTAAGATGCTTAATGAAGTATATGAACACCGTCATAATTATATAAATAGGATGAGAGAGGCAACGAAGCTTAGTGGCATACAAAAGATTATGTTAGAAATACAAAAATATCAATAGATAAAAAGCATTAGAAGGTGGGGATGAGCATGTTTAATAATAAGCAAAATGTGGAAATGATGAGAAAGCTAGCAGAAGGGGAACTAGAAATCTTACTAGAAGAAATTAACAATAGTAAAAAAGCACTTCTAAAAGCAGAAACAGTAGAAGAGATAATTGCTATTAAGAAGAAACTTCAAAATATGACTAAAGGAATAGAGGGTTTTGATGAGCAAGTAAGCCATATAGTTCATCAAGTTGATGAAAGTAGACAATTCATCAATAAGCATATTAATGAATTATCAGGATTGGAAAACTCATTAGTAGCAGAATGTAATTCTAGAAATACTCAATGTGAAATAATCTCTGAAAAATCACAAGGTATGACGGAATTGGTTAAAGAGATGAATGCTAAGATACAGGCATCTGTTGAACGTACAAAGCATATGGAACAGCTCTTAGTTGTTATAACAGGAACTATTACAGAGATTAATACAACTGGAAAATCCATGAAAAAACAGGTTAAGACATTTATAGAAACAGCTCAGAATGTTACAAGTAATATTTCTGGTATTGCTTCAATTGCAGAACAAACTAATTTATTAGCACTTAATGCCTCTATTGAGGCAGCTAGAGCAGGAGAAGCTGGCAAGGGCTTTGCTGTAGTTGCAGAGGAGATTAGAAAGCTATCTGATGGCACTAAAGAACTACTAGATCATATGACACAGTTTTTAGGCGATTTAGAGAATGCTTCTATGAAAACGAGTGAAGAAGTGGAAGCAACAACTATAGGAATTGAAAAAATAACGACAGAAATTCAAGAAGTAGACAGAAATATTCAAGATAGTAAAACTAATACAGATTTACTTAAAAATGAAATTGAGACAATGACAGGGTATGTGAGTGAAGTAGAAAGTAGCATTAAACAAAGTAAGGCGCAAAGTGCAGTGACTAACTTTGATTGTGTAAAGACGGCTTCTTTAGAGTTAAAGGAGACAGACCAAGTGTTAGTAACAGCGACTCAGTCTATTAAAGCATTAACAGGAATATATGCAGATTTAATGGATACATTAAAAGAATTAAATAGTTACAAGATTTTAAGTGGTAAATAATATTTAGGTATGAGTTTGATATAGAAAATATGAAAATTCCCCCTCTGCAATGGGGGAATTTTGTGTTGAGCTTACAAAGTAAATTTCCAGTTACTATCAGTTTTTAAAAACAAGGATAAAAAAATGAATAAAACAAATTCTAAAATAAAGTAACATAGGAATACATTACTTGACACAAATGTTTTATAATAATACAATAAGAAGGTTAGTGTGAGAAATATAATATACGGTTGAGGTGAAAAAGATGTCTACAAAATATATTTTTGTTACAGGCGGAGTAGTTTCTGGCTTAGGCAAAGGGATTACAGCAGCGTGCTTAGGAAGATTGTTAAAGGCAAGAGGAAAGAAAGTTACTATTCAAAAATTTGATCCTTATATTAATATAGACCCAGGTACTATGAGCCCCTACCAACATGGAGAAGTATTCGTAACAAACGATGGTAGTGAAACAGATTTAGACTTAGGGCATTATGAAAGATTTATTGATGAAAAATTAAATAAGTATAGCAATGTAACTACAGGTAAAATCTATTGGTCTGTTCTTAACAAAGAACGTAAAGGTGACTACTTAGGTGCAACAGTACAAGTTATTCCTCATATTACAAATATGATCAAAGATTGTGTGTATCGTGTAGGTAATACTGGTGAGACATCTGATGTTGTTATAACAGAGATTGGTGGGACAGTTGGAGATATCGAAAGTTTACCTTTCCTAGAGTCAATTAGACAAGTAGCCACAGATGTGGGTAGAGAAAATGTATTATACATTCATGTAACACTTATTCCATACCTTGCTAAATCAGGAGAAATGAAAACAAAGCCTACTCAACATTCTGTAAAAGAGTTACTTTCTATAGGTATTCAACCAGATATTATAGTATGTCGCAGTGAGCATCCTATTTCAGAAGATATGAAATATAAGATGGCATTATTCTGTAATGTAGATAAGGATTGTGTTGTACAAAATTTAGATGCAGAGACACTTTATCAAGTACCTTTAATGTTAGAAGAAGAGGGTCTTGCTAAAATTGTATGTAAAAAATTAGGAATGGATTGTCCACAGCCGGATTTAACAGAATGGAAAGCAATGATCGAAAAAGAAAGAAATAGAGATAAAGTAACTAAGATTGCTTTAGTAGGTAAATATGTAGAATTACATGATGCTTATCTTTCAATTGTAGAATCATTACATCATGCAGGAATTTATCATGGTACAGAAATTGACATTGATTGGATTAATGCAGAAACAGTAACAAAAGATAATGCGGCTGAAATTTTCAAAGATGTACAAGGTATTTTAGTACCAGGAGGCTTTGGAGATAGAGGTGTAGAAGGTAAGATTGAAGCAGTACGTTATGCGAGAGAAAATAAAGTACCTTTCTTTGGAATTTGCTTAGGTATGCAATGTGCAGTAATTGAATTTGCAAGACATGTAGCAGGACTTGAAGGGGCTCATAGCTCAGAGCTAGCACCAAATACAAAATATCCAGTTATTGATCTTATGCCAGATCAAAAAGATATTGAAGATTTAGGTGGTACAATGAGACTTGGAGCTTATCCATGTGTACTTAAAGAAAACAGTAATTCATATGCTGCATATGGTGCAAAACAAATAGAAGAAAGACACCGTCACCGCTATGAATATAACAATGAATATAGAAGCCTTTTAACAAGCAAAGGTTTAAAAATAACAGGAACATCTCCTGATGATAGATTAGTAGAAATCGTTGAGATTGAAGAGCATCCTTGGTTTGTAGGAGCACAGTTCCATCCAGAATTTTTATCAAGACCAAATAGACCTCATCCATTATTCAAAGATTTTGTAGGTGCAGCAGTTAAACAAGAAATAAAATAATTAAAAGCAGTATAAATAGGCTTAAACTCTTTTTCTAGAGTTTAAGCCTATTTATATTTCCAAACTGGTCTATTATTTGCGATTAGTCCCTATTTACTAGGCTATTTAGCTTCTAAGTTACTCCTCAAAACCTGGAGGCTATTAGTAAAGTAAATGTAAGGGTGTTTTACAAAGAATTAACCAGTGAGGAGTTCATAAGATGTGTTACATGTTTAAGGCCTATTATCTTATGACTTTGGATAAAGGAAAACTAATGCTGTATATAGGAAGTAGAAACCAGAGAACAACTACTTCAATAAGCTATATGTAAACAGAATAGCTTTTTCCTAAAATTTTAAAATAAAATCACCACTACAAATAGTAAATGATGATTTTATTTAATCTTATAAGGAATAATAATAAAAATGAGCCAATAAGATTTAGCGCTGCATAATGGTTTTAAGTTTTTCTAAACCGAAGATAATAAGCGCGCCTATAATAAAGAAAATAATATTAAAGGTGGATAATGACATGGGTGCTTTAGGAATATCTAAAGTAGTTGGCCCCATAACAACAGCATAAAGAGAGCCAATCATTAAACCAAAAATAAAATAGATAAGTTGTGAACGTTTAGTTTTGAGTAGCTTACTTATAATACGGACAACGCTAACAATACCGACTAATACACCTATACCAAAAACAATAATTAAAGGAAGTGAAGCAAAATTAAAATGTAAAATGTCTTTTACACCTGTGATAATAGTCGAGTATAGTCCAAATATTAATAGTAAAGTAGAACCTGAAATACCTGGTAAAACCATAGCAGAGATAGCAATCATACCTGCAATAAAAGCATATACGCCTAAGCCGAAAGAAAATTGATTACTACTTATTTCAACGCCACTACCACCTGAAACAGGGTTAAAATAGGTAATAAGTGCTACGATAATGATACCAAGAAGTAAATAGATTACATGTTTAGTATTTTCTTTGATAGTTTCTTTTTCTTCCTTATAAATAAGAGGAATGGAAAATATGATAAAGCCAAGGAATAAAGAACTAACATGATAAATATAAGTATCAAATATAGAAGCAATAAAAAGAATAGATATAATCATACCTACTGCCCAGCCTATACCTATTTTTAATAAAAAAATAAGTGCTTCTTTTTTCTCTTCTTTAGAAGAACGAGATGTAAGGGCGTTAATAGAATCAATAAACTGATTATAAAATCCCATAACAAATGCAATAGTACCTCCTGAAACACCTGGAACACTATCGGCAAATGCCATAAACATACCGCGAATTAAATTAAAGACAATCATAATGTACCTCACTGAATTTTATTTGTTCCTTTGAAACAAGTCACATTTTGTAGTTAATATTAAAATAAGTATATATGAGGCTACAAAGCTAAGCAAGCTAAATTCTAGGAGATGATTGTAAAAAAATAGTAAATATGCAGGGTGTTGATAAGAAAATACACCAAAATGATAAAATTGGCAGCCCATTGACAAATATGAGCAAGTGGTTTTGTATTATGCTCTAAGTAGTGAACTAAGAAGAGTATAGCTATGCCAGGCAAAATAACTTTTATAAGTAAACACAAGTAAGGATTAGTAACAATAGAACGCATAAATGGATTAGCTTCGTAAAAGCCTCCGGTTTTTAAAAAGGTATAAGTAAAAAGTATATCTGTGCAGTTTAAAATATAAAGCCCCCAAAACTTACGAATAAGTTTTCTAGAAGCTTCTACGTGAGTAAGTTTCATTGTGCACCTCCTATAACAATTATTGACAAAAAAATAGAAATTTATAAGCAGTGCTTGACAAGATAAGTTCACCCTTTTAAACTTTCTTTATCAAGGCTTTATAAATGAAGTCAAAGGAGCGACGGAGGGAAAGATGGAAGGTTCGATTAAGATTGTAAATGAGCTATTAGTAGAATTATTTAATGACATACTTAATATAGAGAAAGAATCTCTAAAAAATGGACACTTTAGTGATTTATCTATTACAGAAATGCATGTTTTAGAAGCCATAGGCTTAGAGGATAGAACAATGACAGAAGTAGCGAGTCAAATAGGTATCACAGTGGGAACGTTGACTACTTCTATTAATCGTTTGGTTAAGAAAGAATATGTTTTAAGGGAAAGGTCAGAAACAGATAGACGTTATGTGGAAATAAGACTCTCTAAAAAGGGAAAATTAGCTTATCGTGTTCATGAGGCTTTTCATGAAAAAATGGTAAGAACAATGACAGATAATTTATCAGATCAAGACAATGAGGTACTGATTGCTTCTATGCAACGACTTAACCAATTTTTTAAAGATAATTATAGCGTTTTATCTAAGAAAGATCCTGCTAAAAGCAATGACAAATAAAAGTATATTCTTATAATGAAATGACAAAACTATAGTAGTATGAAAAAAAGAGGTGCTACTATGGGAATTATAAATAAAGAAGAATTTTTTTATGGAAGTTTAAAGAAAACCGATTACTTTGAAAGATGGCATGTCTATTTAGTAGATGCCTCAAAACAACATATGCTGAGTATAGTTCTAGGCGTTTTACTACAAGGAAAAGAAAAATACGCTTTTATACAAATAGGTAGCAATATACCGCATTTGAATCGTATTGTAAAATACCCTATTGAAGCATTTAGCTATACTAGTGATAGTATAACTATTGAAAATAATGTTTTATCAAGAGACTTTATTCAATTAGATTTAGATGAAGAGAAATTTCAATTAAACGGGAAGATTATTTTCTCCCAAGGAAAGCAGTTAGAAACAAAATTCTGGAGACCGGGATTAATGGGTCCTATTAAATGGCTGCCTTTTTTAAATTCTTATCACGAGGTATTATCTTTAACCCATATTATTATGGGAGAAATTAATTTTAACAATAAAGAAATTAGTTTTGATGAAGGAAGAGGAGCTTTAGACAAGGATTGGGGAAAAAGTTTTCCAAATGTATGGCTTTGGATGCAGTGTAATCATTTTCAAAAACATGATGCTGCCATGATGGTAGGAGTGGCTAGAATGCCGATTTTTTTGAATTATTATACTGCTTTTGCTATGCCCTTTTATTTTAATGATAAAACAGAAATTTATGCTAATTATACCGGGGCTCATATTGCCAAATTATATCGCTACAAAGGTTATATTCATTTGATTATCACAGAAAAATCAAAGGTAATTGACCTTAAAGTTTTTGGCAAAGAAGATGTTCCACTAATAGCATCGCCAATGGGACATCTTATTAGGGATGTTTATGAGTGTATAGATTCAAAAATAGAAGTTAAGGTAACACAAGGAGGAAGAACTGTTTTCGAGGATATTGGAGAATGTGCCCATTTAAAAATTGGAGGAAATACGTCTAAACTTAAGTGAAATGACATAAGGTAACTATAAAGAAAGGAGCCTTGATATGTTAGGAATAAAAAAACAATTTATAAAAAATATGATTAAGTTAGAAGTCGTATCCAATACTCCAGGTAAACTTCAAATTTATGTGGCACAGATTAAAAAAGTAGAAGATGAATATAAGAGATATGAGACCTATGCTCAGAAAGCTATAACGTTAATGCCAGGTATTAATAATATTGATGTAGATTATGATAAAGGTATATTGACGATTAATTATGACCCTAATCAAGTAAGTGTACAGAAGGTATATAACTGGTTACAGGTTATGATCGATGTGGGAATTGATTATTATGATGATATTAAGGCAGGCTGGGATATGCAGGGAAATGAAGGAGAGAATGTAGAAAAGGTATGGCAAAAAATGAGGCCAGTTCTACTTGCTCAATTGGGAAAACTAAAGTAAGACAATGCTTAAGAAATAATTTCATTAAAGGAGAGCATATTATACCAAGGTGTTATATAAGATATAACATTAATTGATAATAAAGAATGCAAATTAATTCATATAAATAGCTTGTGCTATTTTATACACACTTTAGTTGAATTTTATTAGGAAACAGAATTAATGAAGTTATTAGAAAAAGTTACGATGTCCCTATATATGGCATATACAAAGTATATTTTGTTAAAAACTATGAGGTTAAAAGGATAGGCATTAATTTCATAATCTAATTAATAAAAGAGAAGCAGTTGCCAAAGTATCTTATTTAGCTTAAGATTATAACGAAAGAAAAGATAAATTATATGCTAAATGAAAAAGCCGATTTAGTGGAAGGAGATACAAGGTTGATAGGAATTATAGGTGCAATGGATGAAGAGATTATATCTCTTAAAAGAAAAATGGAAGTTAAAGAGCAAAAAGAAATAGCAGGTATGACTTTCTACGTAGGAACAGTAGGAGAAAAAGAGATTGTACTTGTAAGATGTGGCATTGGTAAAGTAAATGCAGCTGTATGTACACAGGTTTTAGTAGATATATTCCATGCAGAATACATTATTAATACAGGAGTAGCAGGTGGTCTTTATCCAGAACTCAACATTGGAGATATTGTTATTTCTAGTGATACGGTAGAGCACGATATGGATGCTTCAGCAGTAGGAAATCCTAGAGGGGAAATTCCACGTATGAAAAAAACTTACTTTGAAGCTGACCAAAAGCTCATTGAAGCCGCTCAAAAAGCTGCAGAAAAGCTTAAAGGTGCAGGTAAAGTATATGTAGGAAGAGTAGCTAGTGGTGACCAATTTGTGTGTAGCATGAAAGTAAAAGAAGATATCTATTCTACTTTTACAGCATATTGTGCAGAAATGGAAGGCGCAGCGATTGCACATACTTGTTTCTTAAATCAAGTACCATTTGTTATTATCAGAGCTATTTCTGATAAAGCAGACCAAAGTGCAGATGTTAACTTCGAAGAATTTGTAGATGTAGCAGCTAAAAATGCTAGTAAGATGATTGAAGGGATCTTAAAACACCTTGCATAAAATATCATAGATTTAATGGTAGGAAATATAAGAATAAAGCAATAAAAAAGGACTAAACCTTGCTCATGATAATGTGCCCCAATAAGTTAGACTTTTAGGTCTAGCTTATTGAGGGGAGTTCACATTTCATGAAGTTTAGTCCTTTTTTATTGCTTATAGGCAAGATTTGAAATCAAAGAATTAATGAAAGAAGCACTAAAGATAGGACAGAAGAGAGATGGTGTAATAAATTGCATTCAAATAACTAACAGGGGACAATTATTTACACCAAGACAAGGTGGAACTTATAAAAGGTAATTAAAATCTAAGACGAATCAGCAAGATAATACATAATCAATATTTGAAAAAGTTAGAAAAATATAATAAAATATAATTAGACTACATGTGTTCGTAAGAATATAAAAGATAGAGTGGATATTTATAATCGCAAATTAAAAATAATTAAAAGGAGCGGAGCGTATGAAAAGAAAACTATTTAAAGGGGTATTGGTCTATGCAGTATGTGCTAGTATGGCATTTGCCACAGTGCCTATCTTGGCAGAGGGAAATAGCACAACTGTAGGTAAAAATACAGGAGCTGCAGTAAAGGAAGAAATAGTCCCAGTAGGATGGAGCACTATAGATGCGGCTTATTTAGCGACTATAAACAATAAGATTTTAGATATATCTAGTTTAGATACCAGTACTGGAAATAAGAGTATTGAAATACCAAGTAGTATAAGCAATATAACCATTAAAGGTAATGCAAGCAAGATATATAGCGGGCTATCTATTGTCGTACAAACAAGAACAACACCTTTAAATCTTACGATACAAGATTTAAAAATGAGTGTAAGTGGTAATGGAATAGATGTAACAAGAAATACTTCTATTACAACTTTAATCATAGAAGGTGAGAATAGTATAGTAAGTACTGGGGCAAATGGAATAGCCGTATATACGGGTAATACATTAGAAATTGATGCACCTACAAATTCAGAAACCTTGACAATACAGGCAGGGAATAGTTCGGCTGGAATTGGTGGAAGTAATTATAACACCATAAAGCAAGGAAACGGAAAAATTGTCATTAAAGGTGGAACCATTAACGTTAGAGGTGGAAATCTAGCAGCTGGAATTGGGGCTGGTGAGAGTGCTTCAACGGAGCAACAAGATATCATTATTGAAGATGGAATAATCAACGCTCAAGGAGGAAGTGGAGGAGCGGGGATTGGTACTGCATATATGAAGGCAGCTGATGCAACAAACATTATCATTGAGGGAGGAACCGTGAAGGCACAAGGTGGAGATAGAGGAGCAGGCATCGGTGGTGGTTCACAAGATAATGGGGGCAAAGGTTTTAAGGTATTAATAAAAGGCGGAGAAGTTGAAGCTAGAGGTAGGCTAGGAGGAGCCGGGATTGGAGCAGGAGCTCAGGGAGCTGTTGAAAGTGTTACCATAACAGGTGGAATCATAAAAGCATATGGTTCTGATGACGGTTCATCTAAAGGAGGAGCAGGAATTGGTGGCGGTAGTGAAAGAGGATGTAGTCTGATAGTTATTGGAGAGGAAACACCTGTAGATAATGATCCGTTTATTCAAGAAGCAATAGGTGGATTGGGAGCAGCAGGTATAGGAACAGGGTGTGAAGGAACTGGAAATGAAGTTATTAAGCTGTTGGATGGAATCATTGGATTGGCACAAGGCTCAGGAGGAGCAGCAGGTATAGGCGGAGGTCTTTCTCGTGGCTTTCAAGAGATTTATATAAAGAATACGCAAGTTCAACATGCATATGGTTCAGGTGGAGCTGCTGGTATTGGAACAGGTAAAGAAGGTTCACATGGTACGAATAAAATAACAATTGAAAGTGAGCTTTATGTTGGTGCGGCAAATTATAATGGAAGTATTATTAGTGCACTTGGCGGAGGTTATAACCGTGATACAGGACATTCAAAAGTTACATTAAAATCAGAAGTATTTATGAGTAATAATAAGATTGGTGAGCTTGATGTTACTAATAGCATTCCCAATTTAAAGGTATATGCATTTGAATGTTATAAAGAGGATGGAGTTACTAAAATAGGAACAGGACTAGATTTTTCTATCAGAAGTAATTCTGACCCTAGTTTAAAGTTACATCCTGATAATTATTCAAATGGTACAATTTATGGCTATCTAAAAGACATAGGATCACAAAAGCTAGGAGTAGCAACGGACTATTATATGGAGATAGTAGATGCTGCAACAGGTAAAACTTATTATGCAGAAGAATTTGCTAGGGATACAAGTGATCCCAATCTAACAATCATAAAAATGAAGTTCGTAGAAAAGAAATTTGCTGCTGCAATCGTAAATGCAATGACACTCAACGGAAGTAAAATCATTCCTTTTTCTACAACTAATATTGATTTTGTAACCAAGTTAGAAGAAGATACTTCAGTAACTAAGCCACTACTAGATGAATTTTTAAGAGGTCAAGCAGAAATAGATTTCAATAAAGCAGCTACTGACATTACACCATTTGATTTATCACGAGCTGAAAGTATACGTTTTATGGTATATAAACGAGATGGACTAGAAACAGATACAGTAACACCTAAATATACTTATGATAGTACACTAACTAATGAACTCAATAATTCTATTTCTACAAATATAATTTTAGATAATGTGAATAAGAAAATGATAATTAAATACCCTGCAGGATTGTTGAATTATGGAGAATACAAAATTAGAATTTTGTTACCTAATACATTGACCAAAGATGTAAATAAATATATTGTAGAAAACGTAGAGACTGCAGTTGTAGCAGAACAAAATAAGAAACTTACTGCAACTATAACCTACGGCATAAAAACCTATATTACTATTGATGGAAGAAATGTGGCAAAGGAACAAACTGGAAGTAGTAATATTGATGTAGATGCTAGATATTACTACCTAACTAAGATTAATTAAATAATAAATAGCATATAATAATGATTAAGTATAAAAAAACAACTGACCATTTTGTGTTAGTTGTTTTTTTATACTTAATAGCGACTAAGCAAAAAGCAAATGTATGAGAATTAAATTAATGATATACAAAATATTTTAAAAATGTTAAAATATGTAAATAAGATAAAGGGAGATGAAAAAATGTTAATATTCTTATTGTTGTTTGAAATAGCTATCATATTTATTATTGTTTTATGCCATATGATGCTTGAGAAAAAATATAAGGAAATAGAAAAGAGTATCCAAATTTATACAAGTAAAAGAGCATATCGAACAAAGCAGAGTGTGGCATTTATTGCTGATATTCTAGATCGCCATGAAAAGTACGTTAATGAAGAAGATCAAGTGACAGACTTATATAGTATGATAAAAAGTAGTTTGCTTAAAGAATATATAGGTAAATTCACTTTTATAGGAGTAAATAATGTAGCTAATAAGGCAAAGTACATTATGTGGGGGATTATTATACTAGAAATGGCCATTGGGTTCATCAATAATATTAATACTTCTTTAGAAGGTATAATTGTCATTATTTCTAGTATACTACTAGCAATAGGCGTAGAAATATTTATTATTGTAAAGGCACTAGAAGAAAAGAAAGAAGCAATGATTGTATTAGTAGAAGATTATATTTTAAATACATATCCTCTTCAAACAAATAATAAAACTAAAGTAAGTAACAATAAGGATGAAAGAATGTTAGAAGAGGGACAAGCTAAAGAACTTATTTTATTAAAGAAAGCTCAAAAAAAAGATTTTGACACTAAGCCAATAAAAAATTGCAATAAGAAAAAACAAGAAAAAGAAATAAGTGTCCCTCAAGTAAAATCAAAGGAAAGGTTAACAGAAAAAGACATTGCTATGTTTATTAATCATCTAAGTGATTGATGATATAAAATACAGAATAAAAAAGATACACTATCCCCCTATAAATTAATCAATTTATGGGGGGGGATTTAGTTAAGATGTTTATAGAGGAGAGCTATAATAATAAATATTAACTAAAGTGCTTATAATAGTTATATTATATCATAAAAATTTTGGTAGCTAGAATAATATTAACTATTTCATTCAAAGATAAATTGAATTATAATGAAATAGTTAAAAAATAAATTAACCTGTCGAAAATTAGGAGGTTTAACTCATGAGTAAAATTACTGTTGACTACTCTAAAACAGGAGTACAAGCACATGAAGTAGCATATTTCAAAGAACATGTGGAAACCGCACATAAAATGCTACATGACAAAACAGGAGCTGGTAACGATTTTCTTGGTTGGATTGATTTACCAGTAGATTATGACAAAAATGAATTTGCACGTATTAAAGCAGCAGCAGAAAAGATCCAAAAAGATTCAGACGTACTTATTGTAATTGGTATTGGTGGTTCATATTTAGGTGCTAGAGCATGTATTGATGCTTTAAGTCATACCTTCTACAATGCATTAAGCAAAGACCAAAGAAAATCACCTGAAATTTATTATGTAGGAAATAATATTTCTGGAACTTACTTAAAGGACCTTTTAGATGTATGTGAAGGCAAAGAAGTAAGCGTTAATGTTATTTCAAAATCAGGAACAACAACAGAACCAGCAATTGCTTTCCGTGTATTCAAAAAATTTATGGAAGAAAAGTATGGAAAAGAAGCAGCTAAAAGTCGTATCTTTGCAACAACAGACAAAGCAAGAGGAGCTCTATTAACACTTGCAAAAGAAGAAGGATACGAAACCTTTGTTATTCCAGATGATGTAGGTGGTCGCTTCTCCGTTTTAACACCAGTAGGACTTTTACCTATTGCAGCAGCAGGGATTGATATTGATGAATTAATGAAAGGTGCAGCAGATGCTAGAGTCGAGTTTGCAACACCAAATTTAGAAGAAAATGCTTGCTACCAATATGCAGCTGTAAGAAATGCACTTCTTAGAAAAGGGAAATCAACAGAAATTATTGTTAACTATGAACCTTGTTTACAATATTTCGGTGAATGGTGGAAACAATTATACGGAGAAAGTGAAGGCAAGGATCAAAAAGGTCTTTATCCTTCATCAGTTAACTTTTCTACAGATCTTCACTCTTTAGGTCAATATATTCAAGATGGTCAAAGAATGTTATTCGAAACAGTTATAAATGTAGAAAATGCAAGAAAAGATGTTGTACTTGAAGAAGAAGTATCTGATTTAGATGGTCTTAATTATTTAGCTGGAAAAACAATGGATTTTGTTAATAAAAAAGCATATGAAGGAACTATTCTTGCTCACGTAGATGGTGGAGTACCTAATATGGTTGTTAACTTACCAGCTATTGATGCTTACCATATGGGACAACTTATTTACTTCTTTGAAAAAGCCTGTGGTATTAGTGGTTATTTATTAGGAGTTAATCCATTTGACCAACCAGGTGTAGAAGAATATAAGAAAAATATGTTTGCACTTTTAGGCAAAAAAGGATTTGAATCACTTAGAGAAACACTTTTAGCGAGACTTAATAAATAATATTATAGATAAATCAAAGAAAGCCTTATAAATGAAGCCATATAAGCTCATTTATAAGGCTTTCCTTGAATGAAAAATATCATTTTTCATAGTTGAATATAGGAAAATAACAATTTATTGTAGTAATGAGTGGAAATGTTTAATTTGAGTTTCCAGGGACTTATTTATAGAATAGGATGTTTTGCAACCCTAGTACTTATCTGCTATAATTTGATTATAGAACTAAAACATAAGTTCAGAGAAGGGTGTAATCAATGGATGGAGAACAAAGAAGGGAAGAAATACTAAAATTATTAGAAAGAGAAACAAAACCTATAAGTGGAACATACTTATCTAAGCATTTTAAAGTAAGTAGACAAGTTATCGTTCAAGATGTGGCATTACTTCGTGCAAGTGGATATGATATATTGGCTACTGCAAGAGGGTATATTCTTAATCAAGATGCATCTAACATGTTACAACGGGTAATATGGGTTAAGCATACACATGATGAAGCTGAGGATGAACTTAATACTATTATTGATAATGGTGGGCGTGTAAGAAATGTGATTATTATGCATCCTGTCTATGGAGAAGTAGTTGCAGGCTTAATGATAAAAACGCGTAGAGAGGTTAAGCAGTTTGTGGAAAAGCTAAAAGAGACAAAGGCTAGCACGCTGTTAAGTTTAACTGACGGTATGCATATGCATACTATTGAAGCTAGTAGTAAAGATGAATTAGATATTATAGAAGAGGAATTAAATACTAAAGGGTATTTAGTGACACATTCATAGTTAACATAAAAAGAACATCATCTACAAATGATGTTCTTTTTATGTTAAAAGACAAGGCTAATTGACTGGTGACATGACACATGATATATTGTATGTAAAATGCAAGATAAGGGAGAAAAATAATGGATAATATAAAAACGTGGCGTACATATGGAAAAAAGTTTGTGGATAGGTATCTAATAAAAGGCCTAAGTGGTATGGCACTAGGACTTTTCTCTACCCTACTTATAGGGACTATTATTAAGCAAATAGGCTCATTTATGCCCAATATATGGATAGGACAATTTTTAATGCAATTAGGGGCATTAGCAACAGTTATGACGGGAGTAGGAATTGCTGTAGGTGTTGCACATCAATTACAGGCAAGCAAACTTGTTATGTATTCTAGTATTTTAAATGGTTTAGTAGGTGCGTATGGTGCTAAATTAGTAGCGGGAGCGATTATAACAGAAAGTGGTATTTTATTATCAGGCCCAGGAGATCCAATGGGGGCATTTGTTGCAGCTGTTATTGGAATAGAGATTGGACGCCTTGTATCAGGAAGAACCAAGCTAGACATTTTATTAACACCAGCGGTAACAATTATATCAGGTTGCTTTGTAGCGTATAAGATAGGAACCTCTTTATCTGCTTTTACAACTCTTTTAAGTGAACTTATTAAAGTAGCAGTGCAATTACAACCCTTTTTGATGGGAATAGTCGTATCAGTGGTAATGGGGATATTTTTAACTTTGCCTATTAGCTCTGCAGCCATTGGTGTCATTTTAGATTTATCAGGGATTGCCGGTGGGGCAGCAACAGCAGGCTGCGCAGCTCAAATGATAGGCTTTGCTGTAATGAGTTACAGAGAAAATAAAGTAAATGGACTTGTAGCACAGGGACTAGGAACTTCTATGTTACAAATGCCTAATATTATTAAAAATCCTAAGGTATGGATTCCGCCTATTTTAGCAAGTGCAATTACAGGACCTCTATCAACAGTCGTATTTAAATTAGAAAATATTGCAACTGGATCAGGAATGGGAACTTCAGGACTTGTAGGTCCACTATTAATGTGGCAAACCATGTTAGAAAAAGGAACTAATAATATCATATTATTAATAGAGATTGCACTTATCTGTTTTGTTTTACCTGCAATACTTACTTGGATATTTGCAGAGATAATGAGAAAGAAAAATTGGATTAGAGATAATGACTTAAAGCTAGATCTTTAATCTTGATAATATCTCCATAAGCAATACTTTATACCAGAAGCAATGGTATCAGCCATTTTCATGACAAGTGATAATCTGGTATTTTGAAGTATGACCATATTCATTAAGCTGCTAAAGTTAACGATACCAGTGATATGGATATGTCCTATAGGAGGTAAATCCTTTTTTACGCCTGCGCCAGGCTTAATGGAGCCTTCACCTAGTGTAAGGCAACCAACATTTTCAGCAGCACCTAAACAAGCATCTATGGCCACCACCAAAGCTCTGGGGTGGTCTTTTATTATAGTTTCTAAAGTCTCTTCTAAGTTTTTAGCATGGACGGGATCGTTCAAAGTACCATATAGGGTGACTTGTTCATAAGAAAGTTCTTTAAGCTTATAGCCAACAAGGGGACCTAAACTATCACCAGTAGCTCTATCTGTACCGATACAGACAATTACAAGCTCATTGTGATGAAGAGGTAAATAAAGTGATAGGTAAGAGGAAAAGTGCTTACAAAATAAACTAAGAGGATTTTCTTCGTTAACATTAATGTAGATGGAACTACGTTTATAACCTAAATCCATAAATATATCACCACTTTCTAAATCTCTTTATAGTCTTCCAATTTTGTTGTGATTTATTTACCAATTCATATGGGATTTATTTACATATAAGTTATCTGTAGTAATCACACAATTTATACAAAATATGGTCTATATAATTAAGAAAAATAATGAATTCTTGAATAAAATATCAAAAAGCAAAAAATAAATGTTATATATGGCAATAAAAAAAGTGAAATCATCGACAACAAACATTAAAATATTAACCTTCTGTATAGTATGATATAAATAAAAATGGATAAAAATGGAAGGTGATTTAAGTGGGAAAAATGAGTTATAGACCAAGAAAGAACCAAGGAAAACAAGACCATGGGAGAAAGATGAACTTACAGAAATCTGTAGATATGTTAGAGGAAAGAGAAGAATTACTAAGGTATGGTACAAGCCAAGAAAATATAGAAGAAGTTAATGAAGATAGTAAGATTATTGCTATTAGCAGTAACAAAAAAAATCATGAAAAGTTAGATAATCTCAAGATAATTGGAGAGATGGATTGTAAATATCACATCTTCATTGAAGATTATGTATATACATATATTTATCAATTAGCAAAGGCTGATTTAGCAAAGGAAAGTTCAGCAATATTAATAGGAGAGATCTATGGAGAGAGTAAAGAAGCTGTTGTAAGAGGTATTATTCCTATTAACATGGAGCTGCTAGCAGAAGATAGTGAATGGATAGATGGTAATGTCCTAGAAGATATAGAGCAGAAGAGAAAGTGCTATTTTAAAGATCAAGATATTATTGGCTGGATGCATATGCAACCTGGATATGGAACTATGTTAACGATGAAAGAAGTAAGGGAACATAAAAGTGTATTTGAGGGGAGTGGAAGTATTTGCTTATTAGTGGATGCTATAAATAAGATAGAAACTGCTTTTGTCTATGAAGACGAAGAATTAAAAGAACAGACAGGATACTGTATGTATTACGAACGAAATGAAGCAATGCAACAGTATATGTTGGATCATCCATTTAATAATGGAGCGAAAGAGGAAATGAGAGATGCAGTTGTTAATCAATTTAGAGAAATAGGTAAGATAAGAAAGACTGAATATACTCAACGTAAAAATTTAAATTTTACAGTTATGATAGCAAGCGTCGTTTTGATTGCATTAACAGCTGCTATTGTAAAAATGAATGATAATAAAAGATTAGCAGATACAGTAGTGGCAAATAGTGATGCAACAATGAATCAAATGACTAGTGAAGATATCAATTTAGCAATTACACCGGCAACTATAGGAAACGAGACAAATTTAAAAGTTTCAGATACTGGAATTATGGATGAACAGGTAAAAGAAGAAGCTGAAGAAACACAGCAAAGTACAGGAATAAACGAGAATAAACAAGAAAATCAATCAACTTCTTTGGCGGAAAACCAAGATTACGAAGTATACGTAGTACAAGTAGGTGATACCCTAGCAGACATTAGTTATAAAAAGTATGGGGAAGCTAAAAAATCAATAGATATAGCTAGAATTAATAATATTGAAAATACAGATCAAATATATGTAGGACAAGAATTAAAGTTACCTATTTATAAGCAGAAATAACGCAAAAATAGTAAAAAAACAAATAATTGTGTGCAAATAAACAAAAATAAGTGTATGATAATATATAAGTATATCATTTTTAGAATCGGAGGAATAAAAGTGAAAGACGCTACACTTAAATGTTTATTTGTATCATCCGAAGTTGCTCCTTATGCAAAAACAGGTGGATTAGCAGATGTTATTGGAGCATTACCAAAGAAACTTAGAGAACAAGGTGTGGATGCAAGAGTGGTAATGCCATACTATCAATCTATAAGAAATAAATTTTTTGAACATGATAAACATTTTTTAACAAGCTATGATGTATATCTAGGTTGGCGTATTCAAGGTGTCGGTATTTATTATGATGACCAAATTGTACCGACTTACTTCTTAAAAAGTGATACCTATTTTTCAAGACCAGAACTATATGGATATCAAGATGATTATGAACGTTTTGCGTTCTTTTGCAAAGGTGTATTAGAAATGCTCAGATATATAGACTTTATGCCAGATATTATTCAATGCAACGATTGGCAAACAGGTCCGATTTGTTTATTTTTAAAGGAGATGTACAGTAGAGACACATTTTTTTTTAAAGTTAGAACAGTATATACAATACATAATATAAAATATCAAGGTCTATTTGGCAGAGAAGCCTTGGATGTTTTAGAGTTAACAAATGACTATATGACACCAGAGCGTATCGAATATCATGGTGCTGTGAGTTATATGAAGGCAGGTTTACTTTATTCGGACAAAATTACAACAGTTAGCCCTACTTATGCAGAAGAAATTAAAACTAATGAGTATGGATGTGGATTAGATCGTTTATTAGGGCAGAAGCTTTATTATAAAATTCAAGGCATCTTAAATGGCATAGATTATGATATATATAACCCGGAAACAGATAAGTATATATATGAGAATTATACAGAGAGCACATTGGATAAAAAGAAAAAGAACAAGGTAGCTTTTCAAAAAGAATATGGATTAGAACAAACAGATGCAATGTTGATTGGTGTGGTGTCTAGGATTACGGACCAAAAAGGGTTTGATTTAATGAAAGAACAAATCTATAATATGTGGGTTATGGATAAAATTATGCAACTTAATGTTCAATTTGTTATTCTAGGAACAGGTGAAAAAGAGTATGAGGATATGTTTAAACATTTTGCATATAAGTATCAAGGAAGAGCCAATGTATTTCTAACTTTTAACGAGGCTTTAGCACAAAAGATATATGCTGCTAGCGACGTGTTTTTAATGCCCTCTTTATTTGAACCCTGTGGTTTAGGGCAGCTTATTGCTATGAGATATGGGACGGTACCTATTGTTAGAAAAACAGGTGGATTAAAAGATACAGTTATTCATTATAATATGGAAACTAGAGAGGGAACCGGATTTGAATTTGAGGAATGCTCAGGATATTGGATGTATAAAAAAATAGAAGAGGCTCAATGGTTTTATAGCAATGAAAAAGAACATTTCAGACAAATGCAAATTAATGGAATGAAAAAAGACTTTTCTTGGGATGATGCAGCAAAGAAATATCAAATATTATATAGGACAATGATTTAGAAATAAAGGGCTACAACATAATAGCTTAAAAAGGAGAAATAGAAATATAAAAGTTTCTGCTACACTAAGTAAAATGTTGGGCCTTTTATTATGTTCATTTTTAAATCTTTCTTTGAAAAAAATTCTATGTGTTGTATGATAAAAGAAGGGATTTAATAGAGGAGGAAACAGAATGACAGATGTTATTAAAAAACGTCGGTTTAAAATTACAAATATCATACTACTCATTATTGTTATGGGAATCTTTGTTTACATAGCAGAGCTTCAGGGATGGATTAATATACATAATGAAGGACAAGCAACCTTGATAGAAAGTGACACTATATTAACATTAGATACTAAAGAGAAAACGTATGTTGGAGTAAATAACAAACAAATTTATAAGATAACTACAGATGGAATTACAGCATATGATTTTGATAAGCAAGAAATTTGGTCAGATACATTAAGTTTAAATAGCATTATTGTTAAGCAGAGGACACCGTATATTGCAGTAGGAAGCAAAGATGGAAAAAGTGTTATTTTATTTAATGATAAAGGAAGACAGACTGAAATAACTACAACTAATCCAATCATTTATTTTTCTGTCAATCAAGAAGGAAGTATGGTAACTATAGAAGAAAGTGAAAAATCTCATACTGTAACTGCTTACGATAAGAGCGGTAAATTTATATGCAAAAGGACAAGCTTTATAGAAAATGATGGCTATCCAATAGTAGCCGAAATATCTCCTAATAGCAACTTGCTTCTTGTCAGCTACATAAATATAAATGAGCCACAAGTAGTATCAACACTAATAGGAATTGATGTTACTGATAAACAGACAGAACAACTAGATAATATTAAATATGGAATAAAGCAAAAAGATAATCTTATCTATGCTCTTGAATTTATAAATGAGAATACTTTAGTAAGTGTAGGCGATAAAAAGGTAACATGGTATGATACCGAAGGGAACGAACAAACAACAAAGAGCAATTTATATTCAGTATTTACTCCATATATAATGGAAATGAGTAAATACGGTGATGGGTACCTCCCTCTTATTATAAGTGAAAAACCAGCTCAAAATATTATTCATCGCCAGGATCAATTAATTTATTTGAATTCGAAAGGTCAAGAAATATTTAAATTACAGTTAAAAGAAGGAGCCGAAAGTTTTTATTCAGATTCAAGTGGAGTAGTTTATAAAAGTGAGGGAATCTTTAAGGGATATGACAGATTAGGAAACTTGATTTTTGAATATAGTCCTACTCTAGATGTTAGTAAGGTGATTTATTCTACTACTTTGAAGAGAGGTATTGCCATAAATAAAGAAAAAGTTATTTTACTTACCCCAAAGAAGGAGAGAAAATAGAAATGCTAGATTTGAGTGTTATTATCGTAGTAAGTATTTTTGGCATAATAGGCTATAAAAGAGGCTTTATAAAGTCAATTTTGACATTTGGAACTTCAATTATAGCATTAGTATTATCTTTTATTGTTTATCCTATGATGACGATGTTATTAAGGATAACACCAGTTTATACGTGGATTTATCAGACTATTAGTAAGAAGGTAGAAGATATTTCATTTGGTGGAGGCTTACAATCACAGGGAGATGCTATTACGAAAAATATTACATGGATGCCGGATATACTTGTTGAACAGGTTAAAAATAATAACAATACAGCTATGTATGACTTATTGGGTGCTACTAATATTAAAGAGTATATAAGTCTTTATGTTACTCAAATGCTTATGGGGATGCTAGCACTATTTTTAACATGGGTAGTTCTAAAGATAATATTAACCACAGTTATTAAACTTTTATCAGGAATTATCGAGCATTTACCCATTATTTCAACATTTAATAAACAAGGGGGGCTATGTTTAGGGATTATTAAGGGGATTTTAATGTTATCTATCGTTGGGCTTATTATTCCAATCTTGATTGAGATACCTAGTATACAAAGTATTTATTTAGAAATACAATCAAGTTATTTATCGAAATGGTTGTATGAAAATAACTTAATAATTATGGTATATAATTATTTGTTTCATATATAAATAGAGCCGTGTAGGAATACGGTCTAAAATAATTAATTTTTAAATAAGACTTGCGATAAAATAACTTATTACTTTATCACAAGTCTTATTTAAAAACATAAAAATAAAGGATAAAAAAATGGTAGAAAGTAGTTGACACTAGTAAAATGACATGATAATATAATATACGTCGCTGAGGAAAGTCGGCGTCGACAAATGAACTTTGAAAACAAAATAGTAACTATAAACCAGTCGATTCATTACGTCTCTAATAAGAGATGAGAATCAGTACAACTTGTACTAAGTAAAATAGTCAGTAGTAGAAATACTACACGGACAAACTTTTATATGAGAGTTTGATCCTGGCTCAGGATGAACGCTGGCGGCGTGCTTAACACATGCAAGTCGAACGAAGTGATAGGAGCTTGCTCCTAGAACTTAGTGGCGGACGGGTGAGTAACGCGTGGGTAACCTGCCCTATGCAGGGGGATAACGTTTGGAAACGAACGCTAATACCGCATAAACTATGGACAATCGCATGATTGTTATAGTAAAGATTTTATCGGCATAGGATGGACCCGCGTTGGATTAGCTAGTTGGTGAGATAACAGCCCACCAAGGCGACGATCCATAGCCGGCCTGAGAGGGTGAACGGCCACATTGGGACTGAGACACGGCCCAAACTCCTACGGGAGGCAGCAGTGGGGAATATTGCACAATGGGCGCAAGCCTGATGCAGCGACGCCGCGTGAAGGAAGAAGGTCTTCGGATTGTAAACTTCTATCAGCAGGGAAGAAAAAAATGACGGTACCTGACTAAGAAGCTCCGGCTAACTACGTGCCAGCAGCCGCGGTAATACGTAGGGAGCGAGCGTTATCCGGATTTACTGGGTGTAAAGGGTGCGTAGGCGGTTTGTTAAGTCAGAAGTGAAATTTAGGGGCTCAACCTCTAAGCTGCTTCTGAAACTGATGAACTAGAGTGTGGGAGAGGAAAGTGGAATTCCGAGTGTAGCGGTGAAATGCGTAGAGATTCGGAGGAACACCAGTAGCGAAGGCGGCTTTCTGGACCATAACTGACGCTGAGGCACGAAAGCGTGGGGAGCAAACAGGATTAGATACCCTGGTAGTCCACGCTGTAAACGATGAATGCTAGGTGTCGGGGCTTACGGGTCTCGGTGCCGAAGTTAACACATTAAGCATTCCACCTGGGAAGTACGATCGCAAGATTGAAACTCAAAGGAATTGACGGGGACCCGCACAAGCGGTGGAGCATGTGGTTTAATTCGAAGCAACGCGAAGAACCTTACCTAAACTTGACATCCCGATGACCGAAGGGTAATGCCTTCTTTCCTAGCTTGCTAGGACATTGGTGACAGGTGGTGCATGGTTGTCGTCAGCTCGTGTCGTGAGATGTTGGGTTAAGTCCCGCAACGAGCGCAACCCCTATCTTTAGTAGCCAGCATTGAGTTGGGCACTCTAGAGAGACTGCCAGGGATAACTTGGAGGAAGGTGGGGATGACGTCAAATCATCATGCCCCTTATGTTTAGGGCTACACACGTGCTACAATGGCTGCTACAAAGGGAAGCGATCTCGCGAGAGTCAGCAAACCTCAAAAAAGCAGTCCCAGTTCGGATTGTAGTCTGCAACTCGACTACATGAAGTTGGAATCGCTAGTAATCGCGAATCAGAATGTCGCGGTGAATACGTTCCCGGGTCTTGTACACACCGCCCGTCACACCATGGGAGTTGGGGGGGCCCAACGCCGGTGACCCAACCCTTCGGGGAGGGAGCCGTCTAAGGCAAAACCAATAACTGGGGTGAAGTCGTAACAAGGTAGCCGTATCGGAAGGTGCGGCTGGATCACCTCCTTTCTAAGGATAGAAATCGAAGGTTTAATAGTTACTGTTTTGCTTTGAGAGTTCATCGCTAGATGTAACTATCAAAGCACCGAACCGAAGTGAAACGGCGGTGAGGTGTTGCTTAAGATCTAGTGTAAAATTGAATTCTAATAAATTTGTGGTGATGATGCGCTTAGGGGAAACACCCGTTTCCATTCCGAACACGTAGGTTAAGACCTAAGCGGCTGATGGTACTTGTCGGGAGACTGACTGGGAGAGTAAGTGGTTGCCACATTTTATAGGCTCGTAGCTCAGGTGGTTAGAGCGCACGCCTGATAAGCGTGAGGTCGGTGGTTCGAGTCCACTCGGGCCTATTCACTTTTAAGAAGTGATGATAGGATTAACTCAATAATAAAAAACACCATATGGGGGTTTAGCTCAGTTGGGAGAGCACCTGCCTTGCACGCAGGGGGTCAAGGGTTCGAATCCCTTAATCTCCACTGTCCTTACAATAGGACAATTTGTACTTTGAAAACTAAACACAATTTAAAATAGATTTGTAAGTTATAGCAATATAACTTGCGCCTAACGATAAATGTACACGCACATTAGTGCAAAAATGTTTGTCAGGGTGTAAAATCTACAATTTAACCGATAATAAATATTCTTTGTATTCAACGAAAGTTGATTAACAAGGCACAAACGACCGATTAACGAAAGTTAATCATTATAGGTCAAGCTACTAAGAGCGTAGAGTGGATGCCTTGGCACCGAGAGCCGATGAAGGACGTGATAAGCTGCGAAAAGCTACGGGGAGTTGCAAATAAACTTTGATCCGTAGATATCCGAATGGGGAAACCTGGCAGAGCAAACCTCTGTCATCCTATAGCCAATACATAACTATAGGAAGGGAACGAAGGGAACTGAAACATCTAAGTACCTTCAGGAGGAGAAAGAAACATCGATTTCCTAAGTAGCGGCGAGCGAAAGGGAAACAGGCCAAACCAGATTACTTGTAATCTGGGGTTGAGGACTGCGTCATGGCAAGAATGCGGATAGCTGAAGAGTCTGGAAAGTCTCATCAAAGAGGGTGATAATCCCGTAAGCGAAATCCAAGTGAAGCCTAGCAGTATCCAGAGTACCACGAGACACGAGAAACCTTGTGGGAAGCCGGGGGGACCACCCCCCAAGCCTAAATACTCCTCGGTGACCGATAGCGCATAGTACTGTGAAGGAAAGGTGAAAAGAACCCCGGGAGGGGAGTGAAAGAGAACCTGAAACTCTATGTTTACAAGCAGTGGAAGCGCCATATGATGCGCAACCGCGTACTTTTTGTAGAACGGTCCGGCGAGTTACTAGCTGTGGCAAGGTTAAGTACCAGGAGGTACGAAGCCGAAGGGAAACCAAGTCTGAATAGGGCGCCAAAATAGTCATTGTTAGTAGACCCGAAACCGGGTGACCTACCCATGTGCAGGATGAAGTTACCGTAAAAGGTAATGGAGGTCCGAACTCACATCTGTTGAAAAAGGTGGAGATGACGTGTGGGTAGCGGAGAAATTCCAATCGAACCCGGAGATAGCTGGTTCTCCTCGAAATAGCTTTAGGGCTAGCGTTGATAGGAGTCTAATGGAGGTAAAGCACTGAATTGCCTAGGGGGCCCACAAGCTTACCGAAGCATATCAAACTAAGAATGCCATCAAGATACCGTCAGCAGTCAGACTACGAGTGATAAGACACGTGGTCAAAAGGAAAACAGTCCAGACCATCAGCTAAGGTCCCCAAGTGTGTGTTAAGTGGAAAAGGATGTGAGATTTCGAAGACAACTAGGATGTTGGCTTAGAAGCAGCCACTCATTCAAAGAGTGCGTAATAGCTCACTAGTCGAGAGATCTTGCGCCGAAAATGTCCGGGGCTAAAACACACCACCGAAGCTATGGAATTCACAATAGTGGATTGGTAGAGGAGCGTTGTAACGACGCAGAAGCAGTACCGTAAGGAGCTGTGGAGTAATTACAAGTGAGAATGCCGGAATGAGTAGCGAGATACAAGTGAGAATCTTGTAGGCCGAATATCCAAGGTTTCCAGAGTAAAGCTGATCTGCTCTGGGTAAGTCGGGACCTAAGGCGAGGACGAAAGTCGTAGTCGATGGACAACTGGTTCATATTCCAGTACTACCTATTATCAGAACTGCAGGGACGCAGGAGGATAAGCAAACCCAGGAATGGTATCCTGGGCCAAGCACAAAGTCGCACCTAATAGGCAAATCCGTTAGGCGAGGATGAAGTGTGATGGGGATCGAAATAAAAGTAGAGAAGTTGCTGAATCCACACTGCCGAGAAAAGCTGCTATTGCGTGATAGGTACCCGTACCGTAAACCGACACAGGTGGATGAGGAGAGAATCCTAAGGCCGACGGGAGAAGCGTTGTTAAGGAACTCGGCAAAATGACCCCGTAACTTAGGGAGAAGGGGTGCCTACTTAGGTAGGCCGCAGAGAATAGGCCCAAGCAACTGTTTAACAAAAACACAGGTCTTTGCTAAACCGAAAGGTGATGTATAAGGGCTGACGCCTGCCCGGTGCTGGAAGGTTAAGGGGAGAGGTTAGTCTAAGGACGAAGCTTTGAACTTAAGCCCCAGTAAACGGCGGCCGTAACTATAACGGTCCTAAGGTAGCGAAATTCCTTGTCAGGTAAGTTCTGACCCGCACGAAAGGCGTAATGATTTGGGCACTGTCTCGACAGCGCACCCGGTGAAATTGTAGTACCAGTGAAGATGCTGGTTACCCGCGACAGGACGGAAAGACCCCGTGGAGCTTTACTGTAGCTTGATACTGAGGTTGGGTATTACATGTACAGGATAGGAGGGAGACTGAGAAATCTGGACGCCAGTCTAGGTGGAGTCGCCGGTGGGATACCTCTCTTGTAATACTTAACTTCTAACCATGGCCCGTTACCCGGGTCTGGGACAATGTCAGGTGGACAGTTTGACTGGGGCGGTCGCCTCCTAAAGAGTAACGGAGGCGCTCAAAGGTAACCTCAGAATGGTCGGAAACCATTCGAAGAGTGCAAAGGCATAAGGTTGCTTGACTGCGACACCGACGGGTGGAGCAGGTACGAAAGTAGGACTTAGTGATCCGGTGGTATGAAAGTGGGATTGCCATCGCTCAACGGATAAAAGCTACCCCGGGGATAACAGGCTTATCTCCCCCAAGAGTTCACATCGACGGGGAGGTTTGGCACCTCGATGTCGGCTCATCGCATCCTGGAGCTGAAGCAGGTTCCAAGGGTTGGGCTGTTCGCCCATTAAAGCGGTACGCGAGCTGGGTTCAGAACGTCGTGAGACAGTTCGGTCCCTATCCGTCGTGGGCGCAGGAAATTTGAGTGGAGCTGTCCTTAGTACGAGAGGACCGGGATGGACGGACCACTGGTGCATCTGTTGTCATACCAATGGCATAGCAGAGTAGCCAAGTCTGGATCTGATAAACGCTGAAGGCATCTAAGCGTGAAGCAGACCACAAGATAAGATTTCCCATCCGAAAGGAGTAAGACCCCTTAGAGACTATGAGGTAGATAGGTTGGAGCTGTAAGTGTAGTAATACATTGAGGTGACCAATACTAACGGTTCGAGGGTTTGACCTAGATAATAAAGGTTGAATAAAAAATTGTGTTTAGTTTTGGAAGTATAAAGGTGTTGACATAAGTCAATAGATATGATATACTTCATAAGTGCTCAAGAGAGTAAAAGAAATAATCCTCGATAGCTCAGCGGCAGAGCATCCGGCTGTTAACCGGAGGGTCGTAGGTTCGAACCCTACTCGGGGAGTTTAAATAAGGCCCGTTGGTCAAGCGGTCAAGACACCGCCCTTTCACGGCGGTAACACGAGTTCGATTCTCGTACGGGTCATTTTATGGCGGCATAGCCAAGTGGTAAGGCAGAGGTCTGCAACACCTTCATCACCAGTTCAAATCTGGTTGCCGCCTTAAATAAGTTAAATACTTACTAATCCTCGATAGCTCAGCGGCAGAGCATCCGGCTGTTAACCGGAGGGTCGTAGGTTCGAACCCTACTCGGGGAGTTTTTGTTATTTAAAACATTGTATTATATCACGTTATTAGTGCATATACTAAATATATGGCGGCATAGCCAAGTGGTAAGGCAGAGGTCTGCAACACCTTCATCACCAGTTCAAATCTGGTTGCCGCCTTGAAAAGGCCTAGGATTCTAGAAAAGAAGAATTCTAGGCCTTTTTTTAGTAGTTAGATTACTGTAGGATTTATTTAATAAAAAATGTATAATAATATTAAAATAAGATTATATATTAAGAGGAGGACAAAAAGTGAGTTATCAAACAGGCGACTTAGTTGAAATGAAAAAGCCTCATCCATGTGGCAGTAATAAATGGGAAATCCTTCGTATAGGTGCAGATTTTAAATTAAGGTGCTCTGCATGTAATCATTTAATAATGATTTCAAGGGAAAAATTTGAAAAGAGTGTGAAGAGAAAAATTTAATAGGACCTAGACAGATAAATGTAAGATATTGTATTGTTAAAATTAGAAAAAAGGCTTGTCATATATATAAAAGTATGATAATATATTATACTGTAATGTAATCCTTGCTCTACGCATTATGACGTGGGGCCAAAGTCCAAAAGGAGGTGCTGTAATGAGAAATTATGAATTATCAGTTGTGTTATTCTCAACATTAAGCGAAGAAGAAAAAGTAGCTACACTTGAAAAAGTGAAAGATCTTATCGTACGTTTTGGAGGAGAAATCACAAACGTTGACGATTGGGGCAAAAGAAAACTTGCTTATGAAATCAACAAGCAAAAAGAAGGTTTCTACTACTTTATCCAATTCCAAGCTGAAACTTCAGTTCCAGCTGAAATTGAAAGCAGAGTTCGTATCATGGAAACTGTTCTTCGTTATTTAATCGTATCTCTTGATGAAAAATAGTAATTACCTGAAGAAAGGGGTCGGAGTATGAACAAAGTTATATTAATGGGACGTCTAACGAGAGACCCAGAAGTACGTTATTCACAATCAGCGAATCCGGTTGCAGTAGCAAGATACGGAATTGCTGTAAGAAGACAATTTGCCAAACCTGGTGAACCAGATGTAGACTTTTTTAATATAGTTTCATTTGGTAAAGCAGGTGAATTTGCAGAAAAATACTTTAAAAAAGGTCAAATGGTTGCAATTGTTGGTAGACTACAAGTTAATACTTGGGAGGATGCACAAAAAGTTAAACATACATCAGTAGATGTAGTGGCTGAAGAGCAACATTTTGCAGAAAGTAGATCTTCTGCTGAATCACGTGGTGTAATGATGGATACTCCTACAAGTGTACCTACACCAAATCCTTCTTCAGGAAATATAGCAAGTGGGTTTACACCTACTAATTTTGATGAAGATGACGATTTACCATTTTAATTAATACTAATTAAAGAAGGAGGGAATACACAATGGCAATGCAAAAAAGACACAATCGTAGAAGACGTAAAATAAATCAATTTGCTGGTGATAATATCAAAAAAATTAACTATAAAGATATTAACACTTTAAAGAAATTTATTTCTGAAAGAGGTAAAATTCTTCCTAGAAGAATTACAGGTAACTCTGCGAAAGCGCAACGTAAACTTACAGTTGCTATTAAACGTGCAAGACACATCGCACTTTTACCATATACACAAGACTAAAAGTTAATGAACGTTATAAACTTAGAGAGATAAATAAGCACACACCAATATGCACACACCACTGCTTCGGCAGTGGTTTTTTGTTGTAAACAAATGTAATATGAATAATAGGAGTTTAGCATAGAATTATACAGACACTAGAATTCAGGACCTTTTATGTGGTATAATAAAAAAACATTAATTCATGGTATTTGAGCAGAATAAAGGAGGCACAATTTTATGGATTCAAATGCAAAGAGCATAATAAGTAGAATATGCTTAATCGCAATATATATATTATTAGGTATAGTAGGAGTATATTATGCGGTAGGATTGGCACTGTTTCCTATTATTGCGGTGCCATTAATTGTTTATTTTATAAAAAATAAATTGAGTAAAGAGCAGCATATAGTCTTTCAATTTGTAATTGTTTTAGGAATATATCTAACTACGAGTAACTTAATTTGTATATTAGTCTACTTAATAAGTGCATGTATTCCAACATATGTAGTGTTATATTTTTACAAAGAAGAATTTCCATTGCCCAATATTATTATGTATGCTACTTTAAGCCTATCGGTAGTAGTTTTAGGCTTCTTCGTATTAATGAAGTATCTAGGGATAGATTTTCAAGCTCAATATGCAAGTATTTTAGATAGTATAAATGGTGTTTCATTAGATACTATTCAGGAATGGTTAATTATGCAAAATCCAAGTCTTACTACTAGTAATATAGCGGAGTTAGGTTTAGAGATGAAACAGCTGATAAACTCTATAGTAGATGCTATGCAGTCAGTATATAGTGCTTTAATTATATTACAGTTACTTATATCTACAGGGTTTTTAGTTATTATAGTTAATACAATTCTTAGACGTAAAAATAAAAGCTTTCCATCATTGAAAGAACTTCTTAGTTTTAGACTATCTAAGATGGCAGTACTAATTTTATTTATTTCAATGATTGCTATTGCTTCAAATGGAAATGAAGGTGCTAGATGGAGTATATTAGGACTAAATGTGGCATTTTTCTTAATGACGTTGTTTCAGATTACAGGAGCGCTTGCATTAGTGGGAATATTAAGTAGGGCTAAAATTAATAAAGGAATAAAGATCATAGGCTGTGTTGCTATATTTTTACTACTTTCAATATCACCATATTTAGTTATGTTTTTTGGATGTTTAGATACCATATTTAACTATAGAAAGGTTAAAATTGTAGTTTAAATGAGGAAAGGAAAATAAAATGAAAAGCAAGAGAAAAAAGAATTTTTCGTATGCCATGGTCATTTTTAGATTTACGCAAGCTTTAGTGACTATAGGACTGATTACTCAACTATCACGAGTATTTAGTACACCACAAGCTATATTAAGCTTACTTATTTATGCTATTCTTTTAATCGTTAGTATATTCAGTGAACGAGAAGTTTGTCGTTATGTTAAGCTACAAGTTGAAAAAGAAGTAGATGAAATAACTGTTATTAAAGATAGTATGTTTTCAAATGTAGAAATACCAGTAGTTATAATTGAAGAAATCGGGACAATTAAATGGGTTAATATAGCTTTTAAAAAGATTTGTAAGGATAAAGAACTTTTAGGAAAGAATATCAAAACAATATTACCAGACTTAAAATTAGGAGAATGGGTTACCAATAAGCAAATTAGTGATAAGCATTTTCATTTGGAGGGGAATACTTACAGAATTTTAGTGGAGAATTTTCATCGTGGAGAAAATGATCAAATAAATAAGCAAATTGTTTATTTTTTAGATTACACAGAGAATGAAAAGCTTAAGAATCAAATTCAAGAAGAACGCTGTATGATGGGGTATTTATGCATTGATAATATTGATGAGATTTCACATAGCATAGAAGAAGTAAGACGTCCTATGCTATTAGCTATTATTGATAGAAAGATTAATTTGTGGTTTAAAGAAAGGGAAGTTGTTATTGCTAGAATAGAACGTGACAAGTATATTATGGTTTTTAATAAAAGAGAATTAGAACGTATGAAAGAAACTAAGTTTGATATTCTAGATGAAATGCGTAATATTCAAGTTGGAAATGAACTCCCTGTCACTGTAAGTTTAGGAATAGGATTTAACTTAAAATCATTATTGAGTTCTAAAGAAGATGCTAGGATAGCCTTTGATTTAGCACAAGGTAGAGGTGGAGATCAAGCAATTATTAAAAATAATGACAAGTATACATTTTATGGTGGAAAAACTAAGGAAGTAGAAAAGAGTGCACGAGTAAAGGTTAGATTGAAAGCATATGCCTTTAAGGAACTACTTCATGAAGCGGATAAGATTTATATCATGGGGCATAAAGGAATTGATATGGATTGCCTAGGTGCTGCTATAGGTGTATATCGAGCAGCTTCTATTATGGGTAAGAAAGCACATATTATTTTGGATGGTCCAACCTTTGCAGTTAAAGGATTATATGATAGAATAGTACAATCCAAAGAATACGAAGACTTATTTATTAGCCATGAAGAAGCGGAAAAAGAGATAAAGAGAGATACTTTATTAGTCATTGTAGATACTCACCGCCGTAGTTATTTAGAATATCCTGAACTTCTAGATAAAGCAGAGAAGGTCGTGGTATTTGATCACCATAGAAAAAGTACAGATTATATTGAAGATGCAGTTTTAACTTATTTAGAACCTTTTATTTCATCTACCTGTGAAATGATAGCAGAAATCCTTAATTATCTAACAGATAAAGTCAAATTAACACCTATTGAAGCTGATGCACTTTTGGCAGGTATAACAATTGATACTAAGAATTTTGTATTTAAAGCAGGTGTAAGAACTTTTGAGGCAGCTGCATTTTTAAGAAGAAATGGTGCTGACAGTAGCAGGGTAAGGCTTCTTTTCCAAAATGATATGCAAACATATAAGATACGTGCTATGGCTATACAAAATGCTGAAATTTGGAATGATAATATGGCTATATCAGAAGTAAATGGACAAGTTGCAAATGCAAGTATTATTGCAGCACAAGTAGCAGATGAACTTTTAAACATAAAAGGGATAGTGGCATCTTTTGTATTAACAATGGTGGATAATTGTGTACTTATTAGTGCTAGGGCACTAGCAGATACTAATGTACAACGCATTATGGAGCTTCTAGGTGGAGGTGGACATCTGGGTATTGCTGGAGCTCAGCTTAAAGATACTACAATCCACGAAGCAAAAATTTATTTAAAGGATGCAATCAATAAGTACTTTGAGGAAGGAGAAACAAAATGAAAGTAATATTAACACAGGATGTAAAAAAAGTTGGTAAAAAAGGCGAAGTATTAGAGGTTAAAGATGGATATGCACGTAATGCATTATTTCCAAAAGGATTGGCAGTAGAGGCGAATGCAGTAAATCTAAATCAGAGAATGTTAGAGCAAAAATCCGAAGATAAACGTAAGCAACAAGAATTAGATGAAGCACAAGCTATTGCAGATAAAATAAATGATAAAGAAGTAAAATTGTTAGTAAAAACAGGCGAGGGTGGCAAAGTATTTGGTTCTGTAACATCCAAGGAGATTGCAGAAACAATTGAAAAAGAGTTTGGCGTTAAGATAGATAAGAAGAAAATTCAACTTAAAGAAGCTATTAAAGGTTTAGGTGGACAAAAAGTAGTTATTAAATTGCATGCCAAAGTTGTCGCTACAGTTCAAGTAATGGTTGTTGGGGCGTAGAACATATAGATACAAACTAGCATAAAAGGAATAGGAGAACGGTGGCTATGGAGCAAATACAAAACATGAGGATTCCTCCACATAGCATTGAAGCTGAACAATCTGTTATAGGGTCAATGATTATGGATCATGATGCGGTTATTGTTGCAAGTGAAATATTGAGGCCCGATGATTTTTATAGACCAGATCATGCACAAATTTATGCAGCAATTATGGAGTTATATACCACAGGTAATCCAATAGACCTTATTACCATTCAAGATAAACTAGTTCAGAAAGGTGTATTAGAGCAAATTGGAGGCTTAAGTTATATTGCTGAGCTGGCAAGCTCTGTACCTACTTCAGCACATATTAAACAATATGCAAAAATTGTGGAGGAAAAAGCAACACTTAGAAGACTTATTAAAGCGAGTAATGAGATATCAGCTAAAAGTTTTGAAGGTGAAGAGCCGTTAGATAATATTATGGGATTTGCAGAAAAGCAAATTTTTGAAATTCTTCAAAATAAGAAAACAGAGGATTTTACAGGAATTGATGAGATTGTATTAACTTCTATCGAAAAAATTGAAGAGGCCCATAAAAGTCAAGGAGGAATCACTGGAATTGAAACGGGATTTATTGATTTAGACCATCGTACAGCTGGACTTCAACCATCAGATTTAGTATTAGTGGCAGCAAGGCCTTCAATGGGGAAAACAGCATTTGCTCTTAATATTATTCAGACGGCAGGGATTAAGAATAAGAAAAGTGTAGCAGTTTTTAGCCTGGAAATGTCAAAGGATCAGCTAGTAAGCCGTATGCTGTGTGCAGAAGCCATGGTTGATTCACAAAAAGCAAGAACAGGAGCACTTGAAAAGGATGACTGGGATAAACTCGCTCAAAGCATCCCAAACATAGCTAATTCTAGAATCTTCATTGATGATACAGCAGGAATTAATGTCATGGAGATGAGAGCGAAATGCCGTAGATTAAAGATGGAAAAAGGATTAGACCTTATTATGATTGACTACTTACAATTAATGAGTGGAACAGGTGATGGATCATCAAGGCAACAAGAAATATCGGATATCTCTCGTTCTTTAAAGGCATTAGCAAGAGAAATGAATGCACCTGTTATTGCCCTATCGCAGCTATCACGTGCTTGTGAAACTAGAACTGATCACAGACCTATGTTATCAGATTTACGTGAATCTGGAGCAATCGAGCAGGATGCAGACGTTGTAATGTTCTTATATAGGGATGAGTACTATCATCCAGATACAGAAAAGAAAAATGTGGGAGAAGTTATTATTGCTAAGCAAAGAAATGGTCCAACTGGGACAGTGGAATTAGTTTGGTTAGGACAATATACGAAATTTGCTAACATGCAACACTAATGTTAAATAGGATATATAAGCACTTTATAAAGTAAGCATTGTTAATGTTATTTTATAAAGTGTTTTTTATTAGAGTATTGGTAGTGAAGAATGAGTGTGAAATTTAAATAAAAAATCTAATCGCCAGCTATGCAGGCGTTTAGGATATAAAAAGACATCCTCGGGTGTTAAAGTGAGAATAGTGTCACAAGCGCTAACCTCAAACATAGGAAGTGAGTCCTAATGGAGAACAGAAGTTAATTATAGAGTAGTAGAGAGAGGAATGCAAATGAGTAATTATAAATTTGAAAAAATCACAGAAGAACATGTAGAGGCTGTAAGAGAAATATATTTATATTATATAAACAACTCAACAGCTACCTTTCATAAGAAAGAAATAACAACTCAAGAGATGTCAGAGTTAGTGTTGTTTAAAAATCCAAAGTATGAGAGTTATATTATTAAAGCAGAAGAAGATATATGTGGTTATGTTATTTTAACTCAATATAAGACGAGAGAGGCGTTTAATCAAACTGCAGAGATAACAATTTATCTTAAAAATGGTTATGAAGGAAGAGGAATTGGAAAAAGAGCTATTACATTTATTGAAGAGCGTGCAAAAGAAAAAGAATTACATACATTAGTTGCGTTAATTTGTGGTGAAAATGCAGGGAGTATAGCTTTATTTGAAAAATGTGGATATATTAAGTGTGCACATTATAAAGAGGTAGGAAATAAGTTTAATAGATGGTTAGATCTATTATCATATCAGAAGATAATTGGGTAAATAATATGAATTTTAATAATTTTACTATTAAACAATTGAAATACTGTAAAAATATGGTATAATATCTTCAAAAGGCTACAAATGATGGGGTGAGGATATGTTACAGGAAAAAGATTTTTTGACGGTTAAGGATGTGGCAGAGATGCTAGCAACAGAACCTTACGTTTTAAGATTTTATGAGAAAGAACTTAATTTGACAATTAAAAGAAATAGCAAAGGCCATAGAGTTTATAGTATGGAAAATGTAGAAATGTTTAAAAAGATCCAGGATATGAGGGAGCAAGGGCTGCAATTAAAGGCTATAGAAGGAATTGTACATGACTCTAATGCTGAGACAAGAGAAACCTATGAGCAGCTAAGTAGTATTCAAATAGCACCTGTAACAGCTCTAAAACGGCAAGAGACACTAGAAGTAGATATCACAGATATGGAAGATGGTAAGGTAAAGCAATTCTCATTAATGATGAAAGAGATGTTTATGCAAGCTTTAGTAGAATATAGTGATCAATCAAAATGGGAAATGAAAGAAACAATAAAAAAAGAAGTAGATGTAGCGGTTGAGGAAAAAATAGCAGAACTTAAGGTACTACAAACTAATAAAAATGAGGAGTATTATAAAAAGCTAGATGAGGCCATGAGGGAAGTACAGAAAATGAGAAGAGAAATGAGTGAGGATAAAGAAGATCCCAAAAAAACAAAGGCTTCGTTCTGGAATAGATTTTTTAAAGAGAAAAACCAAACAGCAGAATTATAATAATTAAGATAGATTTGGTATTTTATATAAGTAATGAGCCATATTAATAAGCATAAAATAAAAATAGACACGTCATTTAACGTGTCTATTTTTACGAGAATTTACAGAATTAAATAATAGGTAAATGATGTTTTCTAAAGATATCAGCGGCTTTATTAGTAGCATCAATGTTTGGTTCTATTGTGTCGGTTAATTCATATTCATAGCCAAGTTGTTCCCACTTGTATTCACCCATTTTATGGAAAGGAAGAATATCAATACGTTCTACATTAGTCAATGTTTCTAAGAAAGTAGCCAGTGCCTCGATATCCTCTTCATTATCTGTAAGATTAGGAACAAGTACATAACGAATCCAAATAGGAATACCACGTTTCTCTAAATGTTTGGCTAAAGCCAAGGTACGATCTAAAGGGACACCTGTTAAATTTTTATAAATATTTTGGTTATAGCTCTTAATATCTAAAAGAACTAAATCTGTATAATCTAAAACAGGATCGGCTTTTTCAATATCTACATAACCAGAAGTGTCGATAGTAGTATGCAAGCCATTTTCTTTACATTTTATGAAAAGATCTCTTACGAAGTCGGCTTGTAAGAAAGGTTCTCCACCACTAACAGTAACCCCACCATTAGATGCTTTCATAAAACTTTTGTATTTTAATATATCTGTAATAAGTTCCTCAGTGTCGGCTTCGTTGCCATCTTGTAGCTTCCAAGTATCTGGATTATGACAATATTTGCATCTAAGAGGACATCCTTGTGTAAAGACGATATAACGAAGACCTGGTCCATCTACGGCTCCACAAGTTTCTATTGAGTGAATTCTACCTTTCATGACTGATTCCTCCTGATCATTTTTATATTATAAAATAAATTAGACTGCTTTTTTATTATAAGGTATACATAAAGAGGATGTAAATACCCTCTTTATGTATAAATAATAAAATGAAAATCTAGAAACGTTCATGGAATGTTCTATTAATAATGTCTAATTGTTGTTCTCTTGTTAAACGAACGAAACGAACAGCGTATCCAGAAACACGAACTGTAAGTTGAGGATAGTTTTCTGGATGATCCATAGCATCTAATAATGTTTCACGTTGGAGCACGTTAACATTTACATGGTGTGGATTTTGAGTGAAGTATCCATCAAGAAGACCAGTAAGGTTTGTAATTTGTTCTTCAGATGTTTTACCAAGAGCACTTGGTACGATAGAAAATGTATTAGAAATACCATCTAAAGAATCTCTATATGGAAGTTTAGCAACTGAAGCAAGAGAAGCTAAAGCACCTTTAACATCTCTTCCGTGCATTGGGTTAGCACCAGGAGCAAGTGGTTGACCTTTTTTACGTCCGTCTGGTGTGTTACCTGTTTTCTTACCATATACAACGTTTGATGTAATAGTAAGAACAGATGTTGTTGGCATTGAATTTCTATATGTGTAAAGTTTTCTAATCTTATTCATGAATTTAGAAACAACCATTACAGCTAAATCATCAGCGCGATCATCATTGTTACCATATGCTGGATATTCACCCTCGATTTCATAATCTGTAGCAAGACCAGTTTCATCTCTGATTACTTTAACTTTAGCATATTTAATAGCTGATAAAGAGTCAGCAACTACTGAGAGACCAGCGATACCTGTAGCAAATGTACGAACGATATCTTTATCATGAAGTGCCATCTCTAATGATTCATAGCAATATTTGTCATGCATATAATGAATAACATTTAATGTATCTACATAAACTCTAGCAATCCAGTCCATCATAACATCGAATTTTTCCATTACTTCATCGAAGTCAAGGTATTCAGATGTGATTGGTTGATATTTAGGAGCAATTTGTTCGCCAGTCATTTCATCACGGCCACCATTGATAGCGTAAAGTAATGTTTTAGCAAGGTTAGCACGAGCACCAAAGAATTGCATTTGTTTACCAATTCTCATAGCAGATACACAGCATGCAATACCGTAGTCATCGCCCCAGAATGCTCTCATCATATCATCATTTTCATATTGAATAGAACTTGTTTTGATAGAAACATCTGAACAGAATTTTTTGAAAGCTTCTGGTAAGTGTGTTGACCAAAGTACTGTTAAGTTTGGTTCTGGTGATGGACCAAGGTTAACTAATGTATGAAGTACGCGGAAAGTATTTTTAGTTACAAGTGTACGTCCATCTATACCCATACCACCAAGAGATTCTGTTACCCAAGCTGGGTCTCCAGAGAATAATTCATTATATTCAGGAATACGAAGGAAACGAACCATACGAAGTTTCATTACGAAATGATCAATGAATTCTTGGATTTCTGATTCTGTATATGTACCATTTTTAAGGTCTCTTTCAGCATAGATATCAAGGAATGTAGATGTACGGCCGATTGACATAGCAGCACCATCTTGTTGTTTGATAGCACCAAGGTAGCCAAAGTATAACCATTGGATAGCTTCTTGTGTATCTTTTGCTGGTTTTGTAATATCAAAGCCATAATTTGCAGCCATTTTTGCAAGATCTTTAAGTGCGATAATTTGTTCTGCTGTTTCTTCACGGTCACGTACAACAGTTTCTGTCATAGGTGTTACATTTAATTGATTCATTTGTTCTTGTTTTTCTTTTACTAAGAAATCAATACCGTATAAAGCAACACGACGATAATCACCAATAATACGTCCACGACCATAAGCATCTGGAAGACCGGTGATAATATGACTGTGACGAGCAGCTCTCATATCAGGAGTATAAGCTGAGAATACAGCTTCATTATGAGTTTTACGATATTTAGAGAAAATTTCTTCTGTTTGAGGATCTAATTCATAACCATAGGATTTAAGTGCATTTTTAACTGTACGTACACCACCATTTGGCATAATATTTCTTTTAAGTGGTTTATCAGATTGAAGACCTACAATTTTTTCAAGATCTTTATTTAAATAACCAGCACCATGAGAAGTAAGTGTAGAAGGTACTTTTGTTTCAACATCTAATATACCTTTTCTTCTTTCTTCTTCCATAAGCTCAAGTACTTGTTTCCAAAGAGCTGTTGTAGCTTCTGTTGGACCTTGTAAGAAAGAGCTATCACCTTCATATGGTGTGTAGTTTTTTTGAATGAAATCTCTTACATCAACTTCTTTAGACCAAATACCTGCTTCGAAACCATTCCATTGTTCAAACATTAATAATCATCTCCTTAAGGTTAATTTGAGAAAGTTACAATTACACAATGTAGTCGAAAAAATAAATAATAAACATTAATCATTTGATTAATACGAATGTATTATACAATGTATACTGTATACACGTCAAGAATTTTATTGTTAAAAAAATTACAAAGAATAGAGAATTATAGCAGAAATATTTGGTCATAAAATATTATTGAGAATAATCAATAATAATTAAGATGATAGAAGTATAGTTTTTTTATGTTTTTTATACTATAATTAAGATAGGAATGGTGAATAGTAAGAATAAGTAAAGGCTTAATTTATTTTAAGTTATTAAACTCTTTACACTTATAATCATCTCCATTATACTTAGTGAATAAGATATTATATATGTTAACAAAGCAATTCATCTAGAAAGGATGTGATTTGAATGAAAATAGAAAAGATAAGCGATACTCAAATTCAGGTCACTTTAAATCACTCAGATCTTATAGATAGGAATCTGAAGCTTAGTGAATTAGCCTATGGTTCTAAAAAAGCCCAAGCCTTATTTAAAGATATGATGGCAAGAGCTTATGAAGATTTTGGTTTTGAAACAGACAATGTGCCATTAATGATAGAAGCAGTGCCTCTATCTACGGATAGCATTATGATTGTTGTTACTAAAGTTGAGGATCCATCGCAAATAGAGCAAAAATTAGAAGCTATTGGCGAAAGGCCTACCCATAGAACTTTTAAAGAACCAGAGGAAGATAGATTAACGGATTTAGCATTAATGGGAAGAGACACTGAGCAACCTGAGACCCAGGGACCTGTAAGTAGTAGTAAGCAGTTAACGTTTTTATTTAATGAATTTGATAGTGCATGTATGGCTGCACATCGCGTACAACCAATGTTTGTTGGAGATAACTCTTTATATAAATATAATGATAAATACTTTTTAGTATTTGGCAAGAATAAAAAAGCCAATGTAAAGGGTGAAGCATTATCAAGTTTACTGGAAGAATTTGGTAGTAAATGTCCATCTACAGATCTTAACGAAAGTTTTCTTAAAGAACATGGTAAAGTAATGATTTATCTCCATGCTATAGATGTACTTACTAAATATCTTTAAAAATCAAAAGGTACTTTTAAAGTATTAATACTTTAAAAAGTACCTTTTGATTTGCGTAGAATGATTAGAAGTTAAGCCTTAGGTTCAAAGGATTCACAGTCAGTACATTCAACTTGAGTAGGATGTGCTTCATGAGTTCCAACCATAATTTGCTGTAGCGTACAATAGTTTTCTGACTCAGCATGATATTGACAAGAGCTTACTGTACAACCGATACTTGGATTTTTTTTCATAGATAAGCCTCCTAATAATATAGTAAAATATTAACTACATGATTAGGATGCCATGTTTTAAAGAAAATATTTATAGAAATAAATGAGAAAGCCATCCTTAATTAGGATGGCTTTCTCATTTATTTGTTTATTTATTCTACAGTTGCAAGAAACGCATTAAGTTCAGCTACTAATTCATCAGAATCAATGCCATGAACCATACATGCATCAGCAAGAGATTCCATTTGAGATGATGGACAGCCAAGGCAGTGCATACCTGCATTCATTAAAATAGGAATAACACCTTGGTTTACTTGTAGGATTTCTCCAATAACCATATCTTTTGTAATTTGTTTTGCCATGTCAAAACTCCTTTCTTTTATAAGCATTTCATATTTATTTTAAACCTGATAGTAATACAAATCTTGTATCCTTCTTATATTATAAGTAGAATGTGATTTGTTTTCAACTTTTATTCTTAAAATTAAGAGAGTCCCATGAGTTTAGGCACAATTTGTTTTTTACGAGAGAAGACGTCTTTAAGGAAGATGCTATCATCTGTAGGGTCTAAACCAAATAGGGCTTCTGCTAAACGCTTTTCACGACCTGTTACCATAAGCTCAGTTCCGCCTACTACAATATCGGTTACCATTAATAAGCAGAGGTCAAGATTTTCTTTTTCTTCTAAATGGTGCATTTCTTCTAGAATTTGATCTTTAATTTTGAATAAGCTTTTGAAATCACCAGTATTAACTTGTGCTACACTAATGTTATATTTACCAACAGTGAAAGCTTTTCTATCAATATTAAGCAGTTCCGCTGGAGAAGTACCTTCTAAAGAAGTACCTGCTGCAAGTAACTCCGCACCATAAGCATATAGATCCACTTCAGCAATCTCTGCTAGTCTTTTAGCTATACGAACATCATCCGGTGTACAAGTTGGAGATTTAAAGATAAGTGTATCAGATAGAATAGCACTAAGCATAATACCTGCAATCTCTTTAGGAGGCATAATATTTTTCTCTTCAAACATTTTACCAATAATGGTATTAGTACATCCTACAGGCTCTGCACGAAGGAAAAGAGGATTACCAGTATCAATATTAGCAATACGATGATGGTCAATAATTTCTAGAATTTCTGCTTGCTCAATCCCATCAGCACTTTGGCTTCGTTCATTATGATCAACTAAGATAACCTTTTTCTTTTGGATATCTAAGAGATGACGTTTAGAAATAAGGCCTTTAACTAATCCTTCTTGATCTAAGATAGGGAAGTGACGATAAGAAGTATTAAGCATCACTTGCTTAACCTCATCTAAGTAATCGTCGGTTTCAAAGTAAGTGATATCATCTTTCTTTAAAATATTTTTTACAGAGATGCTTTGTGAAACCATCTTAATAGTTTTAAAGAAAGAATAAGGAGTACAGATAACAGCGCAACTTAAATTTGGAGGAAGCTCTAATTTAAGGTTGTCCATGTTTTGATCTGTAATAATAACTGCGCCAGCTCCAGAATTTAAAGCCTTTTGAATACGATCGCTACTTGGACCAGTAATAATGATATCTGTATCCGCAAGTACTGTATGATCATCAATAGAAGCAGTTGTATAAACATCTCCTAAAACATAAGCATGAGGATAAGAACCAGTTATAACTTTTCCATCTAAAACAGAAGCAACATTAATAAATGGTGTTTTATGATTTTTAAGAACGCATCCATCTGTTAAACCGATATAAGTTTTAGCAATATCAGATACAGAAATAACACCAGCTAGCTTATGGTCGTGATATAAAACAGGAATCATTTGACGTCCATTTTCAGTCATGACATCCCAAGCCTTTTTTACTGAATCGACAACATAAACAGAAGGTACATTATAAAAATTCATATCACTTACTTGAGGTTTAATATTTTCAAGTAAACGAGGTGCTTTAACACCAAAATAATCTAAAGCAAACTGTGTTTCTTTACTAATTTTACCGAGACGAACTGCCTCAACGTTTTGGTTACCAAGTGCACGTTTTAGATGTGCGTATGAGATACAGGCGCATATAGAATCTGTATCAGGATTTTTATGTCCGAAAATATATATTTTTTTATCCATAGATTCTCCTTTATTCATAGTGAGTATTAGCTTGATGTACTAAAAATGTATAATTATAGTGTGAATAACTAAAAATAAATTTATTACAAATTCCTGTGGAAAATTCAGTAATATCATACCTTATTAGGGACAGGATAAAATAAAGATAGCAATATACTTAGGGAATGTCAATAATGAAATAGAACCCAGCCTATAATAAGGAAATAAAAATAAGTATATCGAACATTTTCTTAAATGGGACAAGAAATATTCGAGTTCATATTGATTTTCTAAGTAATATTTGTTATGATAGTCATGTTTCAATTGTAAAATGTAAAAAAATGTTTAGAATATGGAAAGGGTGTGTAAGCAATGCCAACTAAAGTCATTATCGGCGCACAATGGGGCGATGAAGGAAAAGCAAAAATTATAGATATTTTATCTGAAAAGGCAGATGTGGTTGTACGTTGCCAAGGAGGTAATAATGCAGGACATACAGTAGCAGTAGATGGAGAGGTCTATAAATTCCAACTAATTCCTTCAGGAATATTATATACAGGAAAAAAATGTATTGTAGCCAATGGTGTTGTTATTGATCCAGAAGGTATTTTAGGAGAAGTAGATGGTTTATTAGCTAAAGGGATTGATGTAAGCACTTTAAGAATAAGCTCTAGAGCACACCTTGTTATGCCATACCATAAAGCATTAGATCGTGCAAAAGAATCTATCCAGGCAAAGGATGGTAAAGATATAGGAACAACGATGAAGGGAATTGGTCCATGTTATATGGATAAAGCAGAGCGTTCAGGAGTACGTGTATGTGACCTTTATCATGAAGAAGTGTTTGCAGAAAAGGTAAGAGCTAATGTTGCTGTTAAAAATGATATGCTTAAATATGTATATCATCAAGAAGAGCAATTTGATGCAGAAGAAATTATTTCAACTTATAAAAAATACGCAGAAAGATTAAAACCATTTGTAGAAGATACAACTGTAAGCGTTTATGAAGCGATTAAAGCAGGTAAAGAGGTTTTATTTGAAGGGGCTCAAGGAACACTTCTTGACCTTGATTTAGGAACTTATCCATATGTTACATCATCTCATCCTGTAACTGGTGGTGCTTGTATTGGTGCTGGAATTGGACCAACTATGATTGATAGCTGTATTGGGGTTATGAAAGGCTATATTACTCGTGTAGGTAAGGGACCTTTCCCTACAGAACTACATGATGAAATAGGTGACCGTATTAGAGAAGAAGGTCATGAATTTGGAACAGTAACAGGTCGCCCAAGACGTTGTGGTTGGTTTGATGCTGTTATTGGAGAATTTGCAGTAAGGACAAGTGGATTAACAGAAATTGCACTTAATAAAATAGATGTTCTAAAAGATTTAGATATAGTTAAAATTTGTGTTGGATATGAATTTAATGGTGAGATTATTAAATACTTCCCAGCAAGTCTTGAAGACTTAGAACTTTGTAAACCAGTATATGAAGAAATGGAAGGATGGGGAGATATTTCTCATATTCGTTCATATGAAGCGTTACCTGAGAGTGTAAAAAAATATCTTACTCGTATAGAAGAACTTATTGGTTGCAAAATTACAATGGTTGGTGTAGGTCCTAATAGAGATCAAAACATTGTTATTAATAAATAAGGATGAAAAGGAGAGGATAAGGCCTATGCAGTAGGCCTTATCCTTTTTGATACTTATGTCATAAATTGAAAAATATTGGATATAATTATCTTCATGATATAATCACATATATTAGATAAACTAATAAGAAAGATTTATAATGAAATGAGTAAATTTTCAAAATAGGCGATAATGTTATTTGAAATAGTAAAAAAATGGTTTATAATAAAAAGAAATAAGTTATTTAAGGAGGAGAACATATGAATTCAGATGGAATGAATAGAGATTTTACAACCTATTATGATCAAAGCAATAGAGAAGCTGCCGTGAAGAAAACCATGTTAGGGGTATATAGCTGGATGACAGTTGCATTACTTATAACTGCTGCTACAGGACTATACGTTGCAAGTAATGTAAATATGCTATATTCAGTTATTAGAAGCTATTGGTTATTTGCAATTGCAGAAGTTGTGGTAGTTATTGCCCTAAGTGCAAGAGCACATAAAATGAGTAGTCTAGCGGCAAAAGGTTGGTTTGTTGTTTATTCAGTACTTAATGGTATTACCTTATCATCTATATTTGTTTTATATGAGATAGGAACCATAGGTTATGCGTTTTTAGTAACTGCAGGTGTATTTGCCGTTATGACTATTTATGGTTACGTTACTAAGACTGATCTTTCTAAGATTGGTAGTTTATTTGTAATGGCACTGTTTGGTCTTGTTATTGCGACGTTTGTAGGCTTCTTCATTAATACACCAGGTTATACAATGGCATTAATGTATGTAACTGTATTTATCTTTATTGGGTTAATTGGTTGGGATACTCAGAAAATTAAACAATATGCTTATGCACAAGCAGATTCAAATGGTGCATTAGCTAATGCAAGTATTTTAGGTGCTTTAACCTTATATCTAGACTTTATTAATATCTTTATTAGTTTAGTAAGAATATTTGGAAGTAGAGATTAATCATTAAGTATAAAGATGACAGATAATGTAAGAAAGAGCTATATCCTAGAGATTAATAAAACTAATCTCTAGGATATAGCTCTTTTTATTGTTATTTGCTTTAAAATATCTTAAATAGAATCATCAGAGGTAATCATCGTGCAAATAGAAGAAAGAAAATGGGCATAATCTACAGGTATCCATATTTTATTTTCTAGTTTAAATTCAAAGCTTTGTGTATGAATATCCGTAGATGGGCTAGATGATTTATAGCCTTTTATCAATTCATCTATGTAAGTATTGGTTAAATCTTGTAAATAAAGGTTTTCATCTTTGTAGGTACTAATATCAATAGTTTTTAAGGCAGTCTTTACAGCAACATCGTCAATGGCTTTGTGGTCAAGATAGGAGGTTGATAGTTTTACAGTACACTTTTTAGAGTTCTCAGATGAAGTAACGATAGCGGTAGCATTAAGCTGATGTAAAGCTGATAAGTAAGCTTCTGTTAGATCTTTTAATTGTGTTTCATCGATCATAACGCCATCTTCTGTAGTAAGGGCTGATTGAATATTTTGTTTTAATGTAGTTGTTATATGAGTAGTAGTTGTTTTGGCCACTTCCTCAGAAAGACCTACTTCTATAATAGGCTTATCATTTTGTTTAACAATAAGCTCATAAAAATCAAGGGCGATGAAGTTGGCAGCTATAGGGGAACTACAACCTACGAGTAAAACAGTAGCTAATAACAAAATAAGAGGTGTTAATAAAAGACGCTTATTATATTTCAATCATTTCAGCTCCTTTATATTAAATGAATTGTTAGTTTAAGCATAATAGATTAATAAAGAATAGTCAAATAATTAAATAAACATAAGCTGATTAGAGAATCAATAAAATAATATTTATTACAATTTGGTCAGAAATACGTAGAAAAATGAAATATATGTTATACTATAGAAGTTAGAGGAGGATAGATTGATGCTAAAAAAAATCATATTAGGATTAATAGCAGTAGCGTTAGTCGTAACTGCTTATTTTACTGTAAATAGAGTGCAAACAGTAGGGGAATTAGTAGACCCATTGACATATTTTGATGAATTTAAGAATAATACTAATAACTTGGTATATAAAGATGAACGAATCAATTTAAAAGAACCAGTTATAACTATAAATGATCAAATATATGTTTCATATACCTTTGCTAATACTTATGTAAGTGATATTATTTTTTATGATGAAGCGGAAAAAGTAATGACTTTAACAAACGTGAGAGAAGTAGTTAAGCTTTATCCAGAGCAAGAGAATAAAATTAGTTTTGCAGGTATACAAGGGACTTATCCATTGACAGAAAAGGATGGTGAGCTTTATGTATCGGCTAATTTATTAGAAGACTTTTTTAAAGTAAGGATAGAAGCAGGCAAAGATGGGCGATTATTTATAGCTTATGATGATAGAGAAGAGCAAGAGCAAGCTACTATTTCAAGAAAAACAAGCTTACGTACACATCCTAGAAAAAAATCAACAGTAGTAGAAAACTTAGGAAAAGGTGAGAAGGTTATTCTTTATGCCGAGGAAGATGGATTTGCTAGGGTGAGAAGTGAAAGTGGCATTATTGGTTATATACCTTCTTCTCATTTAAAACATAAAGAAACTATAGAGGCTCAGGCAGTAACGGATGTAGAAGCTTGGCCAATTAATCCACTAGGAGAAACTGTTAAGCTAGCATGGGATCAAATGACAAATGCCAATGTAGGAAATTGGGCTTCTGCTAAATATGCTAATGTAGATAAGTTAAATGTTATTTCGCCTACTTGGTTTGAATTTGGAGATGAAACAGGTGCATTAGTAGATAGAGGGACAAAGGAATATGTTAAATCAGCCCATGATAGAGGACTTCAAGTATGGCCCATTATAAGCCACAGCTTTACTAATACAGGCTTAACTAAGGAAATTCTTTCAAGTAGTAAAAAACGTCAATATGTTATTCAGCAGATTATTGATAAATCCAAGTTATATGGATTTGATGGTATTAATGTTGATATTGAAAATATACAGAATGAAACTAGCGCAGTATGGGTACAGTTTATGAGAGAACTTTATCCTCAGCTTAAAGCAGAAGGTCTTATTGTTAGTGTAGACGTATATATGCCATCAAATTGGTCAGGGCATTATGAAAGAGAAAAAGTCTCAGCAGCAAGTGATTACTTTATTGTTATGGCATATGATCAACATTGGTCTGGTTCAGAGACAGCTGGATCTGTATCAGAAATTAGTTGGGTAGATGAGGGTATTCAAAATACACTAAAAGAAGTACCAAAGGAAAAGTTAGTGTTAGGAATACCTTTCTACACAAGACTATGGACAGAAACAAGTGAAGGTCTATCATCAACACCATATGGTATGACTTCAGCAAAACAGTTAGTGGATAAATGGGGAGTTATCCCACAACTAGATTCCATAAGCGGGCAAAATTATGCTGAAGTAGAAAAAGATCAGACAACCTATAAATTATGGATTGAAGATTATAGTTCGATTAGTAAACGGATAGCAATTATGGAGAAATATGAACTTGCAGGCTACGGTGCGTGGAAATTAGGCTTAGAGAGTGCTGATATATGGGATGTACTTGGACAAGTTAAATAATAAAAAGAATAGGAAAGTGAAAAAAAGCAAAGGCTTATAAAAAAGTCTTTGCTTTTTTTGACTAAAAGAGATAAAAGGAATAAAAGCATGCACTATATTGATAGATGGACATTACACAGGCATCAAAAAGAATATTATAAGAAAAGACCGTTTTCAGATACTGTAGTTATTTTTATTCATGGGATACTAGAAGGCAATATGCAATTTAGAAATTTAGGGTCTATAGCGTATAAAGAAGGATATTCAGTTCTAATTTTATTGTTACCAGGACATGGAGAAACAGGTGAAACATTTGCAAAAGTACATTTGAATCAATGGGTCGACTATGTTAATAAGCAGGTTCAACAGATGGAAAGGGAGTATAAATATATTATTTTAGTTGGACATTCCATGGGGAGTTTATTAGCTATAGGATATGCAGTGCATTTCCCGGGAAAAATAAAATCTTTAGTACTTTTTGCACTGCCATTAGCTATTGAATTAAAGTATAGAGTTATTAAAGGGGCCATTAAAATCGCTACGGGGAGACTTTCTGAAAAAGAGCCTTATGTTATTGCTGAGTGTAGAGCTATAGGTGTAGGAAAAACAAAAAGCTGGACGTATATTAAGTGGATTCCAAGATATATAGATCTTTTCATTTTAATTTCATATATCAAAAAGCAATTAAACAAAATCAAAAAGCCTGTTCTTGTAATTCAATCAAAAAAAGATGAGTTTGTACCAGTGAGAGTTATAAGGTTGATACAGCAACAATTGAGTACTAGTAAAATAATAATACTAGGTGATTCTGGCCATTTTTGTTATCATCATTCAGATATCAATAGACTAGAAGCGGCCTTTAAGCAGTTTTTGCAAGAAGAGAAATAATAAAAATCAGTAGGTTAATTCTATAATATGAATTGACAACCCTTTCTTTGCATATGCTATTAGAGAGTTGTCAACATCCATAAAAATAGAAAAGAGCATTAGGGGGTGTCAAGATGATAAAAATAAAAGTACCATTATTCATGGGTGCTTTAGTAGGAATTATTGCTATTGCCTCTTACTTTAAATTTGCCACAGCAGCAATAGAAACCTCTGGGCTTTCTATTGCATCTAAGATTATTATCGTTGATCCAGGACATGGAGGGTTTGATCCAGGGAAACCGGGTATAAATGGAGCAGATGAAAAGGATTTAAATTTACAAATTTCTTTAAAACTTAGAGATTATTTAGAGCAAGCAGGTGCAGTTGTCATTATGACGAGAACAACTGATGATGATGTGGATGGTATGGATGGTGTTAAATACAAGAGCAAGGATATGGTAGAAAGAAAGAAATTAGCTGAAGGAGGAGATATATTAGTTAGTATACATCAAAATTCTTTTACTCAACCTAGTGTAAAAGGAGCACAAATTTTTTATAACAGTCAATCGGAAAAAGGAAAAGCATTAGCAGAAGCCATACAAAAGAGTATAAAAGAATATGCAGACCCTCAGAATAGGCGAGAAGCAAAAAGTAATACTAATTATTATGTATTAAGGGCAACTCTTATTCCAGCTGTAATAGTAGAATGTGGGTTTTTAACCAATCCAGAGGAAGAAAAGCTTTTGAATAGTGAGACCTATCAAGATAGAGTGGCATGGAGTATTTATCTAGGAATTGTTAGGTATTATGAGACAATAAATAAAGGAGCATAATCACTATGCTCCTTTATTTATTGTCTCATAATATAATATTATAACGTAATAAAAAAGTTTTTAAGGACTTGAATAACTTGATAGATTTGGGAGGAATCCAAGTGGGTAATAGATAGACGAAAATAACCTTTCAAAGAAGTTGTAGAAAATAAGTCACCAGGAGAAATAATGATTTCATGTTCAAGTAAGTATTGACAAAGGATATCATACTGCTTTATAGGAACACGAAGCCAAAAGAAAGCACCACCATTATGGGGAGTTAAACGAATTGGTAGTTGCTTTAAGGCATCTGAAAGTAGTGCATAGTGCTCCTTATAAGCCATAAGAATAGTATGCTCAATCGTTTTTAATTCAGATGAGCTAAGATAGTGACGTAATAAACGTTCATTGAAACTGCATTCAATAGGATCTCTTAATCTTTTAATAAAAGCGAGAGGTAAGATGGCGAAAGTATAGTTCATATAAGGCAAGTAAAGCTTAGAAAACTGATGAATGTAGATAATAGGTGCATCGTCCTCGTAAAAAGGAATAGGAGAATCATACATAAGGGAAGCGTAAGTTATGTCATCTATAATGGTACAGTTATATCTCTTAGCTAGTTCAACAAGCTGGTTTTTACAGTTTTTGCTATAACAGAGTCCGGTAGGGTTTTGAAGTTGGGATGTAATAAAAATATAAGCAATATTACCAGTATGTAAATGCTTTTCAAGGATGTTTAAGTCTATACCTTCGGCTGTGAGTGGCGTTTCATAAATCTTGGCACCTAAAGAGCGAAGATAGCAGGACCAAGATAAGTCTCTAATGGCTTCAACACAAATGCCTGTTTTAGGAGAATCTTTAAATAGATCTAGTAAGAATTGATCCATGGTTTTAATAATACGTACTTGAGCATAGTGATGAGGAATACCTAGTTGTTTTAAAAAATTAGAAACAGTACTTTTAAGAAGATGCCTTTCTCTATAAAGAGGGTCGTTGAAAGCTTCCCAAATTTCTTTTTTAACAATTTCCGTAGCTAAATCTAAGCAAAGAGAAGAAGGAAAAAAGGTTTTAGGTACACCAATATGACTACAGCAGATTTGAGAAGTGGAATCTAGTGGTAAAGTAGTTGTTGTAGATATAGGATGGGTGCTGATATAAGTTCCTTTTCCAATGTGACTTTCTACAAGACCTTGATTTTCTAAAAGTTTATAAGCACTTACCACAGTATCACGATTAATACAAAGTTGCTTAGACAAAAAGCGGATTGTAGGAAGTTTCATTCCTTGAGTTAGAAAATTACCTTGAATAAGTTTAGCAAGTTCTGAAGCTAATTGTATATATAAAGGGGTTGGGTCAGATTTTGAAAGACTAATAGTATGAAACATAATAACCTCCTAGTCATGCTATATAAATATGTATATTAAGAAGTCGTCCAAAATATCATTAAAGATGGATATAAAAAAGAGGAAGTACTTAAAGCCAGTAGCTTTAAATACTTCCTTCTTCATAAATAGGAATTATTTTTTATGGGTTTTACCATATTTCTTTACCATACGAATGTCAGTACCGATAAATTTAAGAGGTTCATAATTACCAAATACTCTAGAGACGATTCGTTCTGAATAACGATCTTTCCATTCTTTTGGTGTAAGGTTGGTAGAAATGATTGTAGAGGTCTGGTTTAAATAACGACTATTGATAACGTTAAATAAATCACTGATGGTTAAAGTGGTAACTGATTCCGTTCCCAAATCATCAATGATAAGCAAATCTACATCAAATAGGGTATTTAGGGTCTCCTTTGAAGCCTCTTGCATATCTTCTCGATGAAAACGAGATTCCTCAAAAAGTTTAAATAACTGTGGTGCGGTAAAATAAAGTACAGTATAACCTTGATCGAGAAGTTCTTTAGCAATACAGTTACATAAAAAGGTTTTACCTAGACCTGTTGGACCATAAAGTAAAAGATTTTGTTTTTCAGTTTCAAATTTTTCAATAAGCCCCGCACAAACTTGTTGATTTTCATACATATTGTTATAAGGAGAAGTGCCAGCTTTAGGATCTATTTCTTTAGAGTAATAATCTAAAGTGAAATGATCAAAGTTTTCGATGTTTAAAATATGCTTTAAGTTAGATTGTTCATAAGCAATATTAATAAGTGCTTGGCGAAAACAATTACAAGGTTTATTACCTACAAAGCCTGTATCTTTACATTCCTCACAATCATAGTGAGGCTCTAAGTAATGAGGTGTATAGCCTGCTTCTACTAGAAGCATTTTTTTTGTGCGAATAAGTTCATCTGTATGACTTCTAAAATCTTCTATAGATTGACCACCATGAGGTGATAGCATACTACGCACTAATTTAACACCACTATCATTTAAAGTTTCATCAATTTTTTTTATGCGAGGGATTTTCTCATAAATTTCAGCAGTGCGTTTTAATTTAGCTTGGTGAGCCGCTGAACGTTTAAGATCATATTGCCTTAGGAGCTGTTTATAATATAATTCCTTATTGGTCATGTTAGTTTCCTCCATTTAGCTTTCGTGTGATATGTTCACGTTGCAATTTCTCTAGCTCATCAAAATCCCAATCATGTGAATACATATTGTTAAATTGAGATACCTTGTTTGAGATAGGTGTAATCGAAGAGGTTGGTGTGTTTAAAGCCTTTTTACTTTCGTGGGCTTTGTCTAAAGCTTTAATATCTTCAAGAGATTTTACCTTATCTGTATACCAAGAAGTTAGTATTGAATCTGCATAGTTTAAACTAGGTTTATTGGTCTGCATAACAGTTCGTTTGCAAGCTTCTAAAATAACATCCATATTAAAATGATAAGTATCAAACCACTTATTCATACAATTACGTTCAGCAGAAGTAAGAGTACTTTTAGATGCACCTAAGCTATTTAAAATTTTAAAATATCGCTTATCCATGGCTACCTTTTCTTTAGCAGCAGCTACCGTAGTAATGCCTTCATCTACCCAGCTTATAGCTACTTTTTCAATATAGTGAATGGCTCTATGGTTATTGGAAGCACAATGTTCGATGAGAAACTCAATAAGGTCAAAGGGCATATGTAACCAATCATAGAGGCTGAAAAGTATCTTTTGATCTGTGATAGTAAGGAGCCTGCCTAAATATTCTTCGGCTACTTTAAAGAGCTTAAGCACAGCAGGGCTATCTTCTAAGTAAAGATTAATTTCCTCAGTACGATATTCCGGTCTAGTTTGTCTAATAATCGTTTTAGAAATAGGAAGGGCAGGTGAGTCCTCTTTTGCTTTAGGTTTTTCAAAGTAGAATTCTAAATCAAATTCATCTAGAGAGAGTTCAGAAAAGCAAATTACACCTTGGTCATTCCAGTATTTAAGTGCTTGTAGTACTTCAGAGTAAAGCATATCAAGATGGTTACTTACCTCTTCTAGAGAAAGAGGAGGGGCAGAAGTATCTGAAAAGATAGCTAGTAAATAAAGATAAACTTTAGTATAACCACTAAGTGCCTTAGGCATATAGTCAGAAATGAACCAATAAGGAACATGTACGAAAGGTTGTTTGGCTACTTTATATTTAATATATGCCATAGAGACACCTCCTTCATAAGTATTTATTTGATGTGTTAGTATTATAGCACAAAATGAAGAAAATATGATAAGCAAAAAAATAAAATCTCCGTAGGGCTGTGGAGATTTTAGTGATTTTTGTTGATAACTCTGACGATTATTCACACAGGGTGTGGATAATCGTCAGGCAGTTTTGTTGATAACTATTTGTTTAATAAAAGGCCTGCTATTTGATTCACATTTCCAGCCCCCATGGTAATGACTAAATCATTTGGGACAGTATGCTCGTTTAAGTAGTTAGCGATTTGTTCAAAGTCTTTCATGTAAAGAGCATTCTTGCCTTTTTTGTTGATTTTTTTGATGATATCTTCTGCAGAGATATCCCCAGGATTTTTTTCCCTGGCGGCATAAATATCTGTAATAATAACATTTTCAGCGGAACTTAAGACTGCAGCGAAGTCATCAAGGAAAGCTTTTGTTCTTGTATAAGTATGAGGTTGAAAAACAACATATAGGTGATTGTGAGGATAAGCTTTTGCTACTTCTAAAGTAGCAGCAATTTCAGTTGGATGGTGGGCATAATCATCTACAATGGTAATATCATTAATTTTACCTTTAATTTCAAAACGTTGATCAGCACCTGTGAATGCCTCAAGTCCTTTTCCTAATAAATGAAGTTCAAGACCAAGAAAATGATAGACACTGCAAACAGCTAAAGCGTTTAAAATATTATGTTGCCCTGGAACATGAAGGTCTAAATGTGTCATAAAGGTCTCGTTATAATAAACATCAAAGCTAGCACAAGCTTTATCGTTAAAAGTAATATTTTCAGCAGTCCAATTATAATGACTACCAATCCCAAAGGTTTCTGTTTTACATGAAAGAGGAGCCGTAAACTCATCTAGATTTGGAACTTTCCCGTTAATAGCAAGGAAACCGTTGCTTGGAATTTTACTTGAGAATTTCTGGAAAGAACGACGGATTTGATTAATATCTTTGAAGTAGTCCATATGGTCTTCTTCTATATTAAGAATAATACCTATTTGAGGGAAAAAGTCTAAGAAACTATCACAGTATTCACAAGCTTCAGTCAAAAAGTAAGGTGATTGCCCAATGCGAATATTTCCGTGAATAGCTTTTAAAATACCACCTACTGTAATAGTGGGGTCAAGGTCAGCAGCCATTAATCCATGAGCTAACATAGATGTGGTAGTTGTTTTACCATGAGTACCAGATACGCAAATGGGAGTATCAAAGTGCTTCATAAGAATGCCTAAGAATTTAGAACGTGTAATAGTTGTGATATGTTTTTCATGAGCTAACTGAAGCTCTGGATTATCTTCATGGATAGCAGCAGTATAAACGATAAGATCTACATCATCAGCAATATTATTTTTATCATGGCCGTAATAAATAGTAAGGCCTAAATCTTCAAGGTGTTTAGTTGTTATTGAGGCCTTCATATCAGAGCCTGTTACCTCATAACCTTTATAATGAACAATTTCAGCTAGCCCGCTCATGCTAATGCCACCGATGCCGATAAAATGTATTTTCTTCTTACCTATTAAAGAATTGATGTTTGACATAGTATTAGTCCTTTCAATGAATAAATTATTATTCTTTAAAAATGATGCCTTATATCATATTATGCATCATATTATTTTATAATTATATACCAAGAATAAAATAATAAACAAATTTTTTTTGAAAGGTGAATGTTTTTCATGTAATGCTTTTAAATATTCGGTTTTGTGTTTATAATAGAAGAAAGCAATTTAGCTTAGAAAAGGAGAAATATAATGAGAAAAGTACAAAAGCATGATCGTATTAGTGTGATTACAAATATTCTGACTAATAACCCTAACAAAATTTTTACACTTACTCATTTTTGCAATATATTTGACTGTGCTAAATCTACTATAAGTGAAGATCTTGATGTAGTTAAAGATATCTTTGCACAATATGATTTAGGAAATATAGAAACAATATCAGGTGCAGCAGGGGGGGTATACTATAATCCATTAATGACTAAAGAGCAGATTAGGGAGTTTACTAATGAACTTTGTGAAATGATTAATCATTCGGAAAGAATTATTCCGGGAGGGTACATTTATACAAATGACTTATTATACTCTCCAACTATTTCTAAAAATATTGGAAGAGCTTTAGCAAGCTTATTTAAGGATGTGGAAGTAGATTATATTATCACGGTAGAAACAAAGGGAATCCCTATTGCTTTGATGACAGCGATGATTTTAAATAAACCAATGGTAGTGGTACGCAATCAAAGTAAGTTAACAGATGGAACTGTTATTCATATGAATTACATTACAGGAAGTAATCATCGTATAAAAACCATGTGCCTTTCTACAAAAGCAATTAAAAAAGGTTCAAAAGTACTGTTTATTGATGACTTTATGAAAGCAGGAGGAACTGCAAAAGGAATTATTGATTTAATGCAAGAATTTGAAGCAGAAATGGTAGGGATAGGTGTTTTAATGGCTACTAAAAATCCTGAGAAAAAGGTGGTAGAAGATTTTAAAACACTATTATGGTTAGATACAGTGGATGAGAATAATAAGGTTGTAGATATTTATAATGTAGAGTAGAAGTCAAGTAGAAAAAAATCAGATATTTTTGTTAAATTTTTAAAAATATATATTGATATAATATTGTAAAAAAAATGGGAAAATGGTACAATGCTAATACGTAATAGGCAAGAAATTATTCAAGAATAAACTCGGCATACAAAAGGTAGGAGGGATTGCATGAATAAGAAAGAAATGATTGCTATGTTATTAGCAGGGGGACAAGGAAGCAGGTTGGGCATTCTGACAAAACAGATTGCAAAGCCTGCTGTTATGTTCGGTGGAAAATATAGAATAATAGATTTCCCACTTAGTAACTGTATCAACTCAGGCATTGATACGGTAGGGGTGCTTACTCAATATGAACCATTACTTCTAACTAAGCATATAGGAATAGGTATTCCTTGGGATCTAGATAGAAGAAATGGTGGTGTAACTGTACTACCACCTTTCTTAAAAACGGGAAATGAAGGTTCGTGGTATTCAGGAACAGCTAATGCAATTTATCACAATATTCGTTATATCGATGAATATAATCCGGAGTATATATTGGTTCTGTCTGGTGACCATGTTTATAAGATGGATTATAGTGCTATGCTTGAGGAACATAAGAAAAATAATTCAGATGCCACTATTGCAGTTATTGATGTACCTTTAGAAATTGCTGATCAATTTGGTATTATGAATACAGATGAAACAGGGCGTATTGTGGAATTCGAAGAAAAGCCTAAACAACCAAAAAGTACTTTGGCTTCTATGGGTATTTATATTTTTACATGGAAGGTACTTAAGGAAGCACTTATAAAAGATAATACTATCCATGAGCATAGCGATTTTGGAAAACATATTATTCCAGAGATGATTAATGGGGAGAAAAATGTATTTGCCTATCGTTTCAATGATTATTGGAGGGATATTGGTACTATTGAAGCTTACTGGAAAGCAAATATGGAATTAACTGAAACCGTGCCTGTTTTTAATCTTTATGATGAGTTTTGGAAAATTTATACGAATATAGAACATCAATTACCACAATATATAGGAGTCGATGCTATATTAGAGCAATCACTTGTAGCAGAAGGCTGTGAAGTCTATGGTCAAGTTTATAATTCTGTACTAGGACCAAGAGTTATTATTGAAGAAGGTGCTGTTGTTAAAAATTCTATTGTTATGGGAGAAACAATAGTAAGAAAAGGGGCTAATTTAGATCACTGTGTGGTTTCTGAAAAGTCAGAAATAGGTGAAAATACATATATAGGAGTAGGAGAAGCTGTCCCACATGTTACCAAACCGCATATTTATTATAGCGGTATAACAGCTATAGGTGATAACACAGTTATTCCTGACAATGTTAAGATTGGTAAGAACTGTGAAGTTGGTGGTCATACACTACAAGAACACTATGTAAACGGCGAATTAGAAAGCGGACATTCACTTATTGTGTAGGAGGGGAAAACATGAGAGCTATCGGAATCATATTAGCGGGTGGAAAAAGGAATTCACTAGGGGTATTAACCAAACAAAGAAATGTTGCAGCTATGCCTATTGGTGGTTCTTATAGAGCAATTGACTTTGCTTTAAGTAACCTAAGTAATTCAGGGATTAAAAAAGTAGCAGTTATTTCTCAATATAGTGCGAGATCATTGGCGGATCATATTGGTTCATCTAAATGGTGGGATTTTGGTAGAAAAAAGACAGGACTTTTTTTATTCACACCGACCATGCTTAATCAAGAAACCTATGGTTTTAGAGGAACAGCAGATTCTATTTTCCAAAACATTGATTTCCTAAAGAAAAGTAATGAGCCGTATGTTGTTATTACTTCAGGGGAACAAATTTATAAGATGGATTATGAAAAGATTATTAAGTATCATGAACAACGTAATGCGGACATTACAATCGCATATAAGGATATGAATACGTATAATGTAGAAGACTATGGTGTTATTGGGTTAGATGAAAATAAACAAATGATCGACTTTGAAGAAAAACCACTTAACCCACAGTTTACTACCGTTTCCTTAGGGGTATATGTAATGAGTAGAGAATTACTCATTAAACTTCTAGAACAACTGGAAGTAGAAGGAAGATACAATTTAGTAAGTGATATTATCATTCGTTACCGTAAAAAGCTTAAAATTTATGGTTATCACTTTGAAGGCTATTGGAGGAGAATAAGAGATATTAATGAATTCTATCGCATTAATATGGATTTCTTGACACCTGAAGTAAGAAATCTATTCTTTAATACCTACCCTTATATTTATACAAAAGCTAAAGATGAGCCACCAACAAAGTTTAATGTACAAGCTAAAGTGCTTAATAGCATTGTTAGTGGAGGTGATATTATTAATGGGCAGGTAGAAAACTCTGTACTTTTTAGAAAAGTATTTATTGGTGAAGGGACAAAGGTTAAAGACTCTATCATTATGGAAGGAGCTACCATTGGTAAGGGATGTATCATTGAAAATGCTATTCTAGATAAACAAGTTTTTGTATCTGATGGACAGAAAGTAATTGGAACAAAAGACAATATTATTCTTTTGGAAAAAAGAAATATTGTTTAATAACGCTAAAAAAAAGTGATTAAGTTACTAGTATATGTTGTAAATGCCTTATGCATGATGGAATTATAAGTCAAAATAAAAAAATATTGACTATTTCTTAAAAATATCATATAATTCAAATAATAATACAATATTAATAGGATAGCCAACATGGCACTAGTTAATAACAGGGAGGATTTGCTAATGGAAATCACAGATATTAGAGTAAGAAAAATCAATAAGGATGGCAAAATGAAAGCAGTTGTGTCTGTTACTTTTGATAATGAATTTGTTGTTCATGATATCAAAGTAATTGAAGGGGATAAAGGACGCTTTATTGCAATGCCAAGCCGTAAGACTTTAGATGGGGAGTTCAGAGATATTGCTCATCCTATTAATTCAGAAACAAGAGATCGTATTCAAAATCAAGTGTTAGAAAAATATGAAATGGTATTATTATCAGATGAGGTTGCTATTGCTGATGATAGCGATTTAACTGCTGAAGAATAATTACATATGAAGAGTGTCCTAAAGGTTATGCTTTTAGGACATTTTTTTGTTGCATAAATGATTATAAAGTGAGAGAATAGCTTAGAAGTAGAAACGTGAAAGGAAGATTTTAAATGAAAACAAAGGCATTAATTCTAGCGGCTGGTCAAGGCACACGTATGAAATCAAATGGTTCAAAAGTACTTCATAAAGTGTTTGGAAAAAGCCTAGTGGAATATCCTATATTAGCAGCAAAAGCAGTAGGAGTAGAAGAGGTTTGTTTAATTGTAGGACATAAAGCAGAAGATGTTAAAAATGCATTAGGGGAAGATGTAAGCTATGTACTTCAAAAAGAGCAATTAGGAACAGGGCATGCTGTTATGCAAGCTATGGACTTTATTGAAAGTGCTGATGAAGTACTTATTTTATGTGGGGATACGCCGTTAGTTACTGAGGAAACTTTACAAGATATGTTAGATTTTCATCATCATAATAATAATGCGATTACAGTACTTTCGGCTATGATGGATGACCCAACAGGCTATGGCCGTATTGTAAGAGATACTAATGGCAATTTGGTAAAAATTGTTGAACAAAAAGATGCTACTGAAGAAGAAAAAGCAATCAAAGAGATTAATGGTGGTATGTATGCTTTTGACGCGAAACTTCTAAAATATGCTTTATCTAAACTTACGAATAATAATGTACAAAACGAGTATTATTTAACTGATACAATCGAAATACTATTAAAAGATGGCCACAAGGTAAATGCTATTGCTACAAGGGAAGCTGATGACATTGCAGGTGTTAATTCAAGAGTTCAACTAGCAGCTGTAACAGAGGTGATGAAGAAACGTATTAATGAAAAGCATATGGCAAATGGTGTTACCTTCATTGATCCGATGAGCACTTATATTGAGTCAGATGTTATTATTGGCAAAGATACCATTATTGAACCAGGCTGTATGCTAGAAGGAAAAACTGCTATTGGAGAAGGGTGCCGTATTGGTTATCATTCCAAATTAAAAAATACTACTCTAGCAGATCAGGTTGAGGTAGAAATTAGCGTTATAACAGATAGTTTTGTAGATGAAGGAACACATGTAGGACCTTTTGCTTATATTAGACCAAATTCTCATATCGGTAAAAACATTAAGGTAGGGGATTTTGTAGAAATTAAAAATGCTAATATTGGTGATGGGACTAAAATATCTCATCTGACTTATGTAGGAGATGCTGATGTAGGTAAAAATGTCAACTTTGGCTGTGGCAGTGTAGTTGTTAATTATGATGGGCAGAAAAAGCATCGTACAATAATTGGAGACAATGCTTTTATAGGATGTAACACAAATTTAGTATCGCCTGTAACTGTGGAAGATAATGCTTATACAGCGGCAGGGTCTACTATTACTAAAACTGTTCCTAAAGATAGCTTAGCTATAGCTAGAGCAAAACAAGAAAACAAGGAAAACTGGGTAGCAAAAAAGCGACAAAAATAAGTAAAAAAACAAGAAAAAATTGTTAATTGTCATTAAAATGGTTTGTATGCTTTGCATCCTGTATACAATATGATATAATATTTTGCGGAATACATGGTCGATTATTGAAGGAGGACTCAATCAAATGATTAGAAATTACACTGATATTAAAGTGTTTACTTGTAATGCTCACCCCCAGCTTGCTAAGGAAATCGCACAAGGATTAGACGTTACACTTGGTAAATCAGAGGTTATGAAATTTAGTGATGGAGAAATAAGCGTTAAAATTGACGAGAAAGTACGTGGTACCGATGTTTATATTATCCAACCAACTTCTACTCCAGCTAATGAACATCTTATGGAATTGCTTATTATGATTGATGCCATGAAACGTGCTTCAGCAGGGCGTATTACGGCAGTTATCCCATACTATGGTTATGCAAGACAAGATAGAAAAACAAGAGCTAGAGATCCAATTAGTTCAAAACTTGTAGCAGATATTCTGCAAACAGCTGGTGCTGACAGAGTACTTACAATGGACTTACACTGCTCACAAATTCAAGGGTTCTTTAACATTCCAGTAGATCATTTAGTAGGTATGCCACTTTTAACTAAATACTATGCGGATAAATTTGGTGATCAAACAGAAGATGTAGTGGCTGTATCACCAGACTTAGGTAGTGTGGGTAGAGTCAGATCTTTTGCTACTAAACTCGATATACCTTTAGCGATTATTGATAAGAGAAGACCAAAAGCAAATGTATCTGAAATTATGAATATCATTGGTGATGTTAATGGTAAACGTGTTCTCTTAATTGACGATATGATTGATACAGCAGGAACTATTTGCAATGCTGCAAATGCACTTAAAGAAAGAGGGGCAACAGCTGTATATGCTTGTTGTACACATGGTGTGCTTTCAGGTCCTGCGTTAGAAAGAATAGAAGCTTCTGCTATTGAAGAATTAGTAGTGCTTAATACAATTGCTATACCAGAAGAGAAAAGAATTGCAAAAATTAAAGAGATTTCAGTTGCTCCAATTTTTGCAGATGCAATCAGACGCATACACGAAGATTTATCAGTATCTAAATTATTTGATTAGAGTAAAGAGAGGTAGTCCTTTTATGGATTATCTCTTTTTTTATTAACAAAAAGTATTATTTTGTATTGTATATAACATATTTTGAACTGATATAGATAAAAGGACAGCAATAAGGAGCGTTACATAGAATCTATCTAAATGCGATAGAATTAATAGCTAACTAATAAAATTTAAGGTTAAAAAAACTAATGTTTATTGTAAATAAAGTATAATATTAGTTAAAATGAGCGGGGCAGTAATAAAAAAGAGTGTAGAGCAAAAAAAATCTATGAGGAGGGGGAGGTGCGCTAAGAAATATCTATATTCAAAAAATGTACATAAATAGTGCTTTAAATATAAAATAATTTACTAATTAAATTAAAAAAACCTTACAATTAAAAATTTGATAAGTAAAAAATACTAAATAATTTAGAAAAATATATTTAAAAATATATTTTTCTAACTAATAATATGTGATATAATGCATTTAAACATATAGAAGGGGGTATTTTAAATGCATAATAAGAAGTTAAAAAGGGTATGGGCATCTCTTATGGCAGCGACTATGATAGTGCCAATCTTACCTACAGCTCAAGTATTTGGTGCATCAGGGGAAAGCGCAATGATTTATGAGAATGATTTTGAAAAAGAAGCATCAGCAGAGGACATAGGAGGGAACAAAGCATTAGGATTTGAATTGGAAGGTGATATTAATAACTCATGGCTTACTGTTTTTCAACAAGACTTATATTATGAGTATGCTGACCAAATTAATGCTGGAGCAACCTTGAGTTTTGATTTGATTATTCCAGAAAAAAGTACTTTTACAGGTGTATTTAAAGCACAAGCTGTAGCTAAAATGGGGAATGATTGGACTTGGACTCAGTGTGAAACAATTCCAGAAATTGCAGTAAGCGCATTTACTTCAATGGGAAATGGTTATAAAAGTGCTAATGTTTCCATTTCATTTGGAAAAGAGATTGAACAAATAAAAGGTTTAAAAGCAGTAGTACCTTGTTTAGCTGCTAGTAATTGTGATTATAAAGGTAAGATTTATCTAGATAATGTCAAACTTACTAATGGTAAAGCTGCTATTACAGAACCTGTGATTGTAGAAGCAACACAAAAAGTGAAAACTCAAACAGCTATTAAGGTTAATGCCAATTCTATTGTTTCAAATGGTAAGCAGATGAATACATCTAAGGAAGTTAAATTGGTAGATGACAAGGCAGTAGATTCAGTAGCTCAATTATATGCTTATTTAGAAGCCGTAGGCAAATCGGATAGTGTATTGTATGGTCATCAAAATGATACACATCATAAAGCAGGCAATAAGAAATTAAGTAATTCAGATACAAAAGATGTGACAGGCTCTATTTCTGCTGTAGTGGGAATTGATACTTTGTCTTTAGCTGGAAATGAGTTTCCTGGTGGACTTGAAAATCAGTACCCTACAAGCATGACTAGTCAACAACGTATAGAAGTATGCGCTAAAATGAATAAGGAGGCAGTAGCAGAAGGTGCTATTATAACTGTTTCAGCACACATGCCTAACTTTACTATTATTGCTGACCGTATAGCTAATAAACCAGGGAAAGATGGCACGCTAGATTGGACAAAAGCAGACTTCTTGAGTGAAGGCAATAATGTGGATGGTTCATGGGTTACCAGTGGGGATGTTGTTCAAAAGATTATGCCAGGTGGAAAGCTCAATTATTTATTTAATGCTTATCTTGATATGATTGCAGCTTATGCGGAAGAAATGGGAGATACACCTATATTACTACGTCCTTTCCACGAAAATACAGGCAGTTGGTTCTGGTGGGGAGCAGCCTTCTGTGATGAAGAGGCCTACAAAAACTTATATAAATATACTGTAGACTATTTACGTGATACAAAACAGATACATAACATTCTCTATGTATATGGACCAGGATCAGAGGCAGAGAGTGTGACTGACTATGCAAAACGCTATCCTGGAGATGACTATGTTGATATGGTAGGTTTTGATATGTATCATCAATATCCAGCAGAAGGAGATAGTTTTATTGCTAATTTTAAAAAGCAACTTATTGTTGTAGAACAATTTGCTCAACAACATAATAAATTGTTCGCTGTAACAGAAACAGGTATTTCTAATGGAAATGAAGTATTACTTAAAGGTGGAAATGAGAGGAAAGATTGGTATAATGAAGTGCTAGAAGCTATAGCACCATCTTCGGCATCTTATTTCTTGCTATGGGCAAACTTTGGAACAAACAGTGGTTATTATACACCATATGTGACAGAAAAGACGGAAGCTAGCATGAAGGGACATGAAATGCTAGATAACTTTATTGATTTTTATAATAATAGTAAATCTGTATTTGCAGCACAAGTAGGAGATTTAAATAAGCTTTCTGTAAAAGTTAAGGACAATACTAATGTAACAGGATATATTACTTATCCTACATCAGGTAGTCGTATATTAGATACTACAACAATTAAAGCAAGTGTTAATAATGTCATTGATACAGCTAAAGTTAACTTTACAATTAAAAACAAGGCAGGAAAAGTAGTTAAAACCTTAGCTGCAACTAAAGATGCCTCTGGAGCTTATGTGTCAGAATTAACAAAAGCAGAGCTTAAAAAAGTAGGTGAAACTACAGGGACAATCAACCTCACTGTAGAGGGTAAAGAAATCAGTAAAATAAATGGTAAATTCAATATGCCAGAACCTGTTTATGTACCTACAGTAGTAGATACTTTCGATGATTACTATGGAGATAATGAAGTTCTAAATACAAGTTGGAGTATAGGAAAAGGAACCGGTTGTACATTGGCACCAAGCTTAAGTGATAAGAAGTATGCAGGAAAATATGGACTGGAATTTAAGTATAACCTTGTAGCAGGCGGTTATATTGGTGTTACAAAGAGTCTCAATAATGTAGATTGGTCTAAGCAAAATGCATTACAGTTATGGACTATTCCAGATGGAAAGAATAAAAAGGTTGTTATTCAAGTGACATCAGGTGGCAATGTATTTGAGGTATACTTAAATGACTATGAAGCATATAACAAGGCTACAGGACCTATCTTAGTAACTATACCATTTAGTAGCTTTGTAGGTAGAGATGATGCAAATGCTGTATTTGATTCAACTAAGATTGAAGGCTTTGGATTATGGTGCAATACCATTTTGCCAGAAGGAGCAGATGCAGATACTTATAAGTTAACAGGAAGTATTTACTATGATGACATTAAAGCAATAACTAGCAAAGAGACTAGACTAGTATATCATTTACTAAAAAGTAATTTGCTAAGCCTAAAAAGCATCTTGGCCGGAGATAATCCTCCCTCCTAGCCAAGATGTTTTTTATTTGCATAAAGTAAATTGTAATATATAATATTGTTGTTATACATTTGAAAAAAGAATGATATGATAGAAATACAGATAAACTATAAAAAACTGCCACATTTAAATATGATATAGCAAGTTATAAAGATATATTGGTAGTTATAAAAGATAGGTGGGAAAAAATGAAATTAATAGTAGGACTAGGAAATCCAGGTCTGCAATATGCAGCCACAAGACATAATATTGGTTTTGAAGTGATAGATAGCTTAGCAGAAGCGTATAATATACAAGTAACGAAAAGTAAATATAAAGCTTTAATTGGGGAAGCTAATATTAAAGGTGAGCGTGTTATCTTAATGAAGCCTCAAACCTATATGAATTTAAGTGGCGAAGCTGTAAGGGCTTGTATGGACTTTCATAAAATAACCAATGAAGAGGTATTTGTTATTTTTGATGATGTTTCTTTAGAAGTAGGACAACTACGCCTGCGTAAAAATGGTAGTGCTGGTGGGCATAATGGGATTAAAAGTATTATTGCACACATAGGTACACAAGATTTCTCAAGGCTTAAGTTTGGTGTTGGTGAAAAACCAGCAGGTTGGGACTTGGCTAATTATGTATTAGGTAGATTTTCAGAAGATGATCTTAAAATAATAGGGCCTAGATTTAAGGATGCTGTAGATGCTACAACTATGTTTGTAACGGATGGCATTGATAAAGCAATGAATAAGTATAACTTAAAAGTAAGACGGTGATTAAATTGGGATATAAACATAAAGGACTTATAGAACCTTTAAAAGAAGTGCAGGGAATGTCACAGCTTTTAGAGCATCTGGAGTACGGTGAAAATGTCAAGGTTGTAAACATGATAGATGCCTGCAAAGGTCATTTTTCATATGGCATAGGTTGCTTCACTGAAAAGCCACTTGTAATTATCACTTATGATGAGCCAAGTACCAAGCAAATTTCAGAAGATATGATGGCTTTAAACGGTAAAGAAAAAGTGTATATTTATCCCGCAAGAGATATCTTGTTTTATAACGCAGATGTGCACAGTATGGATATTACTTCCCAGCGTATTAAAGTGATTGAGGCCTTACAAAAAGGAGAAAAGGCAGTGTTTATCATTCCTATTGAGGCCCTACTTAATCCTTTGTCCCCTAAAGAAACATGGGAATCTTATACAAAGATTGTACAAGCGGGAGAATGCATTAACATTAGCCGTTTAGAACGTGAATTAGTGCAAATGGGCTATGAACGAGTTGGGCGAGTAGAAGGAATGGGACAATTTGCCATTCGTGGCGGTATTATAGACATTTATACACCTATTGATGAAGAACCTTATAGAATTGAACTTTGGGATGATGAAGTCGACTCTATAAGGAACTTTAACGTGCAAACACAACGCTCTATTCAAAAGGTAGAGGCACTACGTATTGTGCCTAATCAGGAAATTATTTTTCATTTAGACCTTTTAAAAGAAGCTATTCCAGCGATTAAAGAAGACCTGAAAAAGACTACTAAAGCGTTAAGACAAGCCGGTAAAAAGGAAAGCGCACTTAAGATAGAGGAACAAGTGGGAGAGGCAATAGATCAAATTCAAAATGATATTAGTCCCCGAGGATTAGAGTTGTATATACCATATACTTCGCTAAAATTAGTATCTATTTTAGATTACTTACCTAAAGAAACACTTCTCATTATTGATGAACCAGTTAAAACAAAGGCAAGATGTGAACGGGTACTAGAAGAATACGGTATGAGTATGAAAGATCGCCTTGAATACGGGCATATTTTACCCAAACAAATTCAGCTTATTTTTGAGTATGAGCATTTAATTGTGCGAATGGAAACCTTTACTAAACTTTTTCTCATGAACTTTAATGCAGAAGTGGCGACTTTTGATGTTGCTTATACGCTATCCCTGAAAGTGCATGAGAATAATACTTTATATAAAAATCTTGAACTCCTAGAGAAGGATTTAAAGGAATGGAAGAAAGATAATAAAAGAGTTATTATTTTATCAGGTGTTAAAGCAAAATCCTTACGTCTTATGAGTGAGCTAGAAGAAAGAGGAGTCATTGCGAGTTATAGTGAAAATAGTGAAGAGGAAGTTAAGAAGGGGCAAATTCTAATTTACAAGGGTGTTTTAGAGAAAGGTTTTTATTATGAGGATTTAGGCCTTTATATAGTGGCTGATAAAGATTTATTTGGAAAAGATAAGAAAACCAAAAAATCCAAGAAAAAACACAGTGGTGCTAAAATACAAAGCTTTTTGGAACTTGCACCTGGAGATTATGTTGTACATGAACAACATGGTATCGGTGTATTTAAAGGGGTCGAGCAAATTGTTATTGAAGGTATTAGTAGAGACAATTTAAAAATAGAATATGCAGACAACAATGTATTGTACGTTAATATCAATCAAATGGATATGGTCCAAAAGTATGTAGGTTCAGAAGGTAAGGCGCCTAAACTTAGTAAACTAGGTGGATCTGAGTGGAAAAAATCTAAAGCAAAAGTCAAAGGAGCTATTCAAAATATAGCTAAAGAGCTTGTTAAGCTTTATAGCCAAAGACAATATTCAAGAGGATTTTGTTATGAAGAAGATACGATTTGGCAAAAAGAATTTGAAGCTATGTTTCCTTATGAAGAAACTGGTGATCAACTAGAAGCTATTGAAGATGTTAAAAAAGATATGGAAAGTGACAAAATCATGGACCGTCTTATTTGTGGAGATGTAGGATATGGGAAAACAGAAGTGGCTATCCGTGCTGCTTTTAAAGCAGTACAAAATAGCAAGCAAGTGGCATATCTTGTACCAACTACTATTTTAGCTCAGCAACATTATCAGCGTTTTGCAGAACGTATGGCAGACTATCCTATTACCATAGAATTGCTTTCACGTTTTAGAACGCCTAAGCAAATTAAGAAAAGCTTAGAAGGCCTAGCAAGTGGAAAAGTAGATATTATCGTCGGGACCCATAGATTGTTATCCAAGGATGTACAGTTTAAAGACTTGGGGCTTGTAATCATTGATGAAGAGCAACGCTTCGGTGTAACTCACAAAGAAAAACTTAAACAGCTTCGTACACAAGTTGATGTAATGAATTTAACAGCAACACCTATTCCGAGAACCCTTCACATGAGTTTAATAGGGATTAGGGATATGAGTGTTTTAGAAGAAGCTCCGGTTGAAAGAAAACCTGTACAAACCTATGTGATTGAGTATAGTGAAGACTTTATTAAGGATGCCATTAATAGAGAGTTAGCTAGAGGAGGACAGGTTTATTTCCTTCATAATCAAGTCAAAGACATAGAAGAAAAGGCACATGCTATTCAAGAGCTAATTCCTAAAGCAAGAGTGGCATTTGCTCATGGACAAATGAGCGAACGAGAACTGGAGCAAATCATGTTACGCTTTATAGAAGGTGAAATTGACGTTTTAGTATGTACTACTATTATTGAAACGGGTTTGGATATTTCTAATGCGAATACAATTATTATGAATCATGCAGATCGTATGGGGCTGAGTCAGTTGTATCAACTTCGTGGACGTGTTGGGCGCTCAAGTCGTATGGGGTATGCTTATTTGATGTATCAAAAAGATAAGGTGCTAAAAGAAGTAGCTGAGAAGCGTCTTCAGGCCATTAAGCAGTTTACTGAACTTGGAGCTGGTTTTAAAATTGCAATGAGAGACTTAGAAATTAGAGGGGCAGGCAATTTATTAGGTGCTCAGCAACATGGGCATATGGAGTCTATTGGATACGATTTGTACTGCAAAATGTTAGCGGAAGTAGTGAGTGAAGAAAGAGGGGAAGAAGTAGCGGAAGAATATGAAACAACTATAGAAATTAAGTTGAATGCTTATATTCCAGGTAGTTATATTCCTGATGAAATACAAAAGTTGGATATTTATAAGAAGATTGCTTCGATTAAAAATGAAACAGACTATTTAGATGTTCAAGAAGAAATTGAAGACCGTTATGGAAACATCCCAGTGGCTGTATATAATTTATTAGACATTGCCCTTATCAAAGCTATGGCACATGATTTATATATTATTTTAGTATCTGAGAACAATAAACATGTAACCTTTAAGTTTAAAGAAAATGCACCTCTTAATGCTGAAAAAGTACCTGAAATACTTAAAGAGTATGGTAGAAATCTAAAATTCGTAGGAGGCAAGGAACCTGCTTTTAAAGCGAATCTAGAAGAAGCAGGGAAAAAAGAACTACTTAGTAATATTAAAAATATATTACATCTGCTCAAAAAATTGAAGAGTGAATGATTATAAGCTATAATAGTTTACAAAGAGAAAAAGGAACTGTATAAGGAGAGAGTAGCGTGAAGAGCATCAGTAGAACCTTAATTATGCTAGTATTAGCAAGTATTATGGCTTTTGGATTAACTGGTTGCGCCAAAGAAACAATAGTAGCCACTGTTAATAGTGAAAAGGTATCAGAGCCCTTATATCGTATTTTCTTATGGTCAACACAGCGCGGTCTAGAGAGTATTTTACCTAACATATGGGATGTTGATCCTATAGAAGGAAAAACACCAGAGGAGTTTGCAAAGGAAAGAGCTCTTAAATCCATAACCTATTATGTAGCCGTAAAACAAAAAGCAGAAGAAGCAGGTATTAATAAGCTTACAAAGGAAGAAAAGAGTGCCATTAAGGAATCTGCTAAAAATTATGTAGAGACAAATAAAGAATTTGTAACAAATTATGGCATTAAGCAAAAAGATTATGAGAAGTTCTTAGAATATGGAAAGTTAGAAGAAAAGGTTGTTAGTCAATTAGGTGGAACCTATATTCCTAATGAAGAGGAACTTAAAGAAGCTATGAAAGTGCTTGAAGAAGAAGGTGAATTTACATCAAGTGCGACTATTACTCATGTGCTCATTAAGAATAAAGATGAACAGGGTAATACATTACCTTCTGATAAGGATGCGGAGGCAAAAAAAAGAGCAGAAGATGTCTTAAATCAAGCATTAAATGGTGAAGATTTAACGATACTTGCTAGAAAGTATTCAGAAGATGCTGCTGTAAGTACAAATGATGGACAGTATACTTTCAAAAAAGGAGAAATGGAAGAAAGTCTAGAAGAGGTAGTATTTAATGAAGCAAAAATAGGAGCAGTTTATCCTAAGCTTATTGAAACGAGTATGGGTTATGAAATTGTAAAAGTAGAAGAGCTTAATGATATGGATGAAGTAACAATGAAAGAAGCTGCTATTAGAAAAATTCAGCAGGATTTTGTGAATCATGAGTTGTCAGAACTTAGTGCAACTTACAAAGTAGAAAAGACAGAGTCTTACGAAAATATTCATATTATGAATCTCGGTGAAGAATCTTAAAAGAATCAAATCATTTTTATGATTTGATTCTTTTTTTGAATGAGTTTTGATGATATTGGTAATAATTTATTATATAAAGCGAAAGCAAGGAGTATCATGCATAGAATCCCAAAATATGTAGCATAATAATTGTAAATTATAGTTAAAGCTATATATCATCAATTTGACATTGTTAAGGAGGTTGTTTCTTTTGAAAGCAACAGGCATCGTTAGACGAATAGATGACTTAGGTCGTGTCGTTATCCCTAAAGAGATTAGACGCACATTACGTATTAGAGAAGGAGATCCTTTAGAAATCTTTACAGACAATGAAGGGCAAGTTATTTTGAAAAAGTATTCTCCGGTTGGTGAACTGAGCTCTTTTGTAAAAGAATATGCGGATGCCTTAGCACAAGCAACAGGACATATCACCTGTATTGCTGATAAAGATCAAGTTATTGCTGTGGCCGGTGGTTCTAAAAAAGAATTTTTAGATAAAAGTATTAGTAGTCATTTAGAAAAAATTATTCAAGGACGCTCTATTTTCAAAGCAACTAAAGATGATGCAAAATTTGTACCTATTCTTCTAGAAGGAACTACAGAAAGCTATTATTCAGAAGTGATTTCACCTATTATTTGTGAAGGTGATGCTATAGGAGCAGTTATCTTTCTTTCAGCTAATAAAAATAATGCTATGGGTGAAGTAGAAGAAAAATTAGCTTATTCTGCTTCTGGCTTTATAGGTAAACAGATGGAACAATAAAATAAAAGCCAGCAACCTTAATAATCATTGATTAAGTTGCTGGCTTTTGTTTTTAATAACTGTTAATGATATTTTTAAGAAGTAAGGAAAGAGTCATCCTTAATAGTTACTAAGAGGTATAAAGAGTATATTTGAGATTAATGTAAGAGATAAATGAGAAGTTTTCTTTATAGTACGGAGGGAATTGGTGTGATAAAATAAAGAAATAAGCATTTTAACTGCCAAGGAGGAGAGTAATGGAGTCATTATATAGCTATGAGGATTTGGTAGCAATTATTGAAAAACTAAGAGGTGAGGGTGGATGTCCTTGGGATAGAGAACAAACGCATGAATCTCTTATTCCCTGCTTATTAGAAGAAAGCTATGAGCTTATGGAAGCTTTACAAAATAATGATATACCTTTAATGAGAGAAGAATTGGGAGATGTACTATTGCAAGTGCTGATGCATACACAAATTGCAAAAGAAGATGGTGAATTTACTTTAGAAGAGGTAATCCATGACTTAGCGCATAAATTAATTTATAGACATCCTCATGTTTTTAAGGATACGAAGGTGGAAAATTCCGAGGAGGTATTGGCTAATTGGGAAGAACTTAAGCAAAAAGAAAAAAATGAGACAAGCTTGGTGGAATCTATGGACCGAGTAGCTAAGACACTTCCCGCTTTAGTTAAAACTCAAAAAGTACAAAAGAAAGCAATAAAAAGTGGAGCTATAAATAGGGATATTTTACAGGAATTAGAAGGGTTAATTGATAGGTTGAATTGCATAAAAGATACTGTAAAACAAGGTGATATTGTACAAAATGAAGAAAAAATAGGCGAAATCCTGTTTGCTGTAGTAAAATTATCCACTTTTTTTGAGATAAATGCGGAATTTGCCTTGACAAAATCAATGGAAAAGTTTATAAATAGATTTAGATATATTGAAAATTCAAGGGTTCCAAAAGATTGAACCTAAAATTTTCAATACATATATCCATGTTAGAAACATGAATAGAGGAGGAACAAATAATGAACAAATCTGAATTAGTAGCTGCTATGTCTGCAAAAGCAGAAATTAGCAAAAAAGATGCTGAAAAAGCACTTAAGGCTTTTGAAGATGTTGTAATGGAAGAACTTCAAGCTGGGGGAAAAATTCAATTAGTTGGTTTTGGAACATTTGAAGTTACAGAGCGTAAACCACGTGTAGGTAGAAATCCAAAAACAAATGAAGAAATGCCAATCCCAGGTGGAAAAGCACCTAAATTCAAACCTGGTAAAGCTTTAAAAGATGTTGTTAAAGGTAACTAATATATAAAAATCTACACTGTTAGTGTAGATTTTTTTTTTTCAAATGGAGGATAAGATGCGTATAGATAAATACTTAAAGATTAGTCGTATCATTAAAAGAAGAACTATTGCTCAAGAAGCATGTGATAGTGGAAGAGTGATGGTTAATGATAAGCTTGCAAAACCAGGAACTGATGTAAAGATAGGTGATGTTATAGAGATTCGTTTTGGGACGCAGACCGCTAAGTATGAAGTGTTAGAAATTAAGGAACATGTAAAAAAAGAAGAAACAGATAACTTGTACCGTATTTTGTAATAAATATCATTTCCTTTCATATAAATAGTTATAGAAGGCTATAAGATGAAAGGATGATAAAAATGGAAGAAAAAATGGGACGAAAGCACATGCTTACTTTATCAGATAGAGAAAAGCTATCTATTACAGGCGTAACAGAAGTTTTTTCTTTTGATGAAGAAGTTATAGAATTAGAAACGGGTAAAGGGTATCTGGAGATTAAAGGAGACGGGCTCCATATCATTAAGATGAATATTGATGATGGAGAGGTGATTGTAGAAGGAACAGTTGATGAACTTATTTATCATGATAATCAAAGCCAAGGTAAGAAAAAGGGCACGATTATGTCGAAATTATTTAAATAAGTCGGTGATGTTATGAATCAAATTGTAAGCAGTCAAACCAGGCTCTTTATCACTTCTATCGAAATAGGGATTATGATGGGGATTATATTTGACCTAGTAAGAATTGTGAGAAAAATTATAAAGCACCCTAATTTCTTTGTACAGCTAGAAGATATGCTATACTGGATTTTTTGTGGTTTTACTGGGTTCTATATGCTTTATATATGTAATTATGCAGATATAAGACCTTATATCTTTATTGGTATTATTTTAGGAGCAACTCTGTATTTCCTAACCTTTAGCATTGTTTTTATGGGAATTATGACTAGGATTATTAATTATGTAAAAGCAGTACTTAGGAAGCTTTACCATCTAATCCTTATCCCTGTTAGAGGAACTATAAGGCTGATTAATGTTCCTTTAAATTACATACAAAATAAACACAATCAGATGAAATACTATCAAAAACTTAAAAGACGGGCGATTGCCAGGAAGAAATATCAACAAGAGGCAGATAAAAAAACAGAACGTTTTTTAAAAAATCAAAAAATATGATTTACAAAGGCTAATAGCTTTTATATTATAATAAGTAAGAAGGATACAAAATAAATTTTAATTTTATATAAAAGCAGGGATACAAATGAGAAAACAAAAAGTAATCATTTTAAGAATTGCATTTATCGTCACTACCCTAGGAGTAGTGGGCTTGTTTGTAAGTGGACAAAATCTTAGGGTATTGAACCAAAAAGTTGATAAAGAGTTAGAAGTAACAAGAGAAAAAGTAGCTGTTCAACAAGATAAGCTAGAGGCACTACAAAAAGAAGTGACAGATATTAACTCTAAAGAGTATATTGAAAAGGTAGCAACAGATCAACTGGGTATGGTAGAAGAGGATACAATTGTCTTTCGAGAAAAGAAATAGCCTTGACAAAAATGATACATGGATTATACTTAAATTAACAGAGCATATAGTGTTGCTTTGTTATTAGAAGAATAACGCGGGATGGAGCAGTTGGCAGCTCGTCGGGCTCATAACCCGAAGGTCACAGGTTCAAGTCCTGTTCCCGCTATTACCAAAAGAAACAGCTTAAACCTATTTAAGCTGTTTCTTTTTATGAAATTAGCTTTTATGAATGAAAATAGTTGAACAAAGAGACATAAACAAGCTATGATAAATACAAAAGGAGTGATAGGATGTTAGAAATGGAACAATTGCAGATAAGTTTGCAACCGTATAAAGTGAAATTAGTTGAAATGGGGAACCGTCTTTGACATTGAAGGATGCAAAGTTAAAGCTAGTGAGTTAGAAGAGATGTCTATGGACAATGCTTTTTGGAACGACATAGAAAGAGCGCAAAGTGTACTACAACAACTTAAAAGCTATAAAGATCGTATAGAAAAATACGATAAATTATGTGGTAGTTTTGAAGATATTTTGGTGCTTATAGAAATGGCTAATGAGGACGAGGATCTTGGATTGGCGGAGGAAGCAAAAGCATGTGCAAAAACTTTTGAAGAAGATTACAGCGAAATGCTTACCGCCACATTGTTAGATCAGGAGTATGACCGTAATAATGCCATATTAGAACTCCATCCAGGAGCAGGTGGAACAGAGGCATGCGACTGGGTAGCTATGCTTTTTAGAATGTATACAAGATGGGCTGACAGAAAAGGTTTTAAGGTGGAAGTCCTTGATTATCTCGATGGAGATGAAGCCGGTATTAAGTCGGTAACCATTCAAATAAGTGGTGAAAATGCTTATGGTTATTTAAAATCAGAGAAGGGGATTCATCGTCTGGTACGTATATCACCTTTTGATTCTTCTGGAAGAAGACATACTTCCTTTGCTTCGTGCGATGTTATACCTGAGATTACAGATGAAATAGAAATTGATATTAGGCCAGAAGACTTACGTATAGATACGTATCGTTCGACAGGAGCAGGTGGACAACATGTTAATACAACAGATTCAGCTGTGCGTATTACTCATTTACCAACTAATATCGTAGTACAATGTCAAAATGAACGTTCACAGATTCAAAATAGAGAAAGAGCTATGCAAATGCTAAAAGCAAAACTCTATGAAAAAGAACAAGAGGAGCGCATGGATAGAATAGATGGTATACGAGGAGAAAAAAAAGATATCGCTTGGGGAAGTCAAATTAGATCCTATGTTTTTCATCCTTATAATATGGTAAAGGACCATAGGACGAGTGAGGAAACAGGAAATACTTCAGCCGTTATGGATGGAGATATAGACCGCTTTATGAATGCTTATTTAGGATGGATTCATCAAAAAGATTGATATTCAGGGGGAATGTCTTATGGAGAGTAAGCAGATTGTCGTTTTCAAATTATTAGAACATGAGTTTGGTATGGATATAATAAAGGTGTTAGAAATACAAAATTATGAATCAATAAGGCCTGTACCAGAGGTGCCCGATTATATAGAGGGGATTATCAATGTGAGAGGTGTTGTATTTACCATATTCAATTTACGAAAAAGACTAAACCTGCCATTACACGAAAACTTAAGTCATTCAAAACTGATTTTAATGAATCTAAAGGATAATAGGGTTGGGTTTATTGTAGATAGTGTATCAGAGATATTAACAGTAGAAACCATGCATATAGAAGAATCATCAACTATATTAGGAAAAAAAGAAGTAAGTTGTATACAAGGAATTATCAAAAAAGCAGATCAAATGATTCTTTTATTGGATGTAGATATACTTATTTCAGAGACACAAGAAATGATGCCGTTAGGAGTAAATGATGAAAACAATTATAGTAGCAACTCAAAATAAAGGAAAAGTAAAAGAAATAAAAGAGATGTTAGCTGCTCTACAAGTTGAAGTAAAAACTATGGGAGAAGCAGGGATAGATATAGATATCGAAGAAAATGGTACGACCTTTGAAGCGAATGCCATCATTAAGTCAGAAGCAATAGCTGCGCTTGAACCAAATGCTATTGTAATTGCAGATGATTCAGGGCTAGAAATTGATTATTTAAATAAGGAACCGGGTGTATATTCTGCTAGGTATTTAGGGAAAGATACATCATATGAAATAAAAAATCAAATGATATTAGAAAAATTACAAGATGTAGCTAAAGAAGAACGAACAGCAAGATTCGTTTGTAGTATTGCTATGAGTCGTAAGAATGAAGCTACAATAACGACAACAGGTGTATTAGAAGGCTATATTGGTTATGAAGCGAAGGGCACTAATGGATTCGGATATGACCCTATTTTTTACGTAGAAGAATTAGGGACTTCTACAGCCATGCTCTCTATGGAGGAGAAGAATCAAATTAGTCATCGTGCCAAAGCACTTAAAGCTATGAAAAAAGAATTATTAAAAGTGCTGTAGGTGAGTAAATGAAAGTACTAATAATAAGTGATACTCATGGAAAGATTGAAAATGTAAAAATGATATTAGAACGCACAATTCCTCTAGGTGTGGGTACTGTATTGCATTGTGGAGATTATGTTAGTGATGCAAGGCTATTACAAAAATACTATCCTGGTGTAGAGATACATTATGTGTATGGTAATTGTGATGTTGGCTTTGGAGGTGCATACAGTGAAGTGGTAACTATAGAAGGTATATCCTTTTATATGACTCATGGGCACAGGTATGGTGTAAAATGGGGAGAATATGATGATCTTATTATTGATGCCATAGCCCATGAAGCACAGGTAGCAGTATGTGGTCATTCTCATTGTGCTCATATAGAGAGAAAAGAAGATGTACTTCTATTAAACCCAGGGAGTATGACGCAGCCTAGAGATGGAAAATACCCTTCTTATGCTATTGTAGAAGTTAAGGGTGGGCAAATCAAAGAAGCAAATATCATGCAAATAATTGAGAATGAGAATGTCATTATACATCCTATAAGTAATAGATATAGGGTAAGGTAAAAAAAATAAAAAAAAACATAAAAGGTGTTGACGTATGCAAAGAAGTTAGGTATAATACATTTTGTCAGTCGAGGAGGGAACTCTAAAAACTGACAAAATGAAGCATATGATATGCGGGTGTAGTTCAATGGTAGAACTTCAGCCTTCCAAGCTGACTACGTGGGTTCGATTCCCATCACCCGCTCTTGTGTATCCATAGCTCAGCTGGATAGAGCAACGCCCTTCTAAGGCGTGGGTCCGGGGTTCGAATCCCTGTGGATACGGTATGGTGGGTATAGCTCAGTTGGTAGTAGCACTGGATTGTGGTTCCAGGTGTCGTGGGTTCGAGCCCCATTACCCACCTTTTATTATGGACAAACGTACATAATAATGTAGGGTTATCGCCAAGCGGTAAGGCACAGGATTTTGATTCCTGCATTCGGAGGTTCAAATCCTCCTAGCCCTGTTAGGACATTTGTCCTATGGTTTGGGTCACTAGCTCAGTCGGTAGAGCACTTGACTTTTAATCAAGTTGTCCCGGGTTCGATTCCCGGGTGGCTCATTCTTAACTCAATAGTTAAGGTTTTAATATGCGGGCGTGGCGGAATTGGCAGACGCACTAGACTTAGGATCTAGCGCCGCGAGGTGTAAGGGTTCGACTCCCTTCGCCCGCATCATTAAATAAATATGCATAGTATATGCGGGTGTAGTTCAATGGTAGAACTTCAGCCTTCCAAGCTGACTACGTGGGTTCGATTCCCATCACCCGCTCTTATGTATCCATAGCTCAGCTGGATAGAGCAACGCCCTTCTAAGGCGTGGGTCCGGGGTTCGAATCCCTGTGGATACGGTATATAGGGTTATCGCCAAGCGGTAAGGCACAGGATTTTGATTCCTGCAGACGGAGGTTCGAATCCTCCTAGCCCTGTATAAAAAAGCCAGTGTAGATGATAGCATCTATACTGGCTTTTTTGTGTTTGTGAGAGAAATAAAAAGAAGGTAGAAATACATTATAAAAGAAGCCGAACTAAGTAAATAAAATATACTTAGTTCGGCTTCTTTTGTTTATCTAGCTCTTGGAGGAAACTTAATTAATAATTGCTACAAGTAACCTTATGAAAGACATAGCAAAGCTCCTCAGTATTGTCGGCGCTTCATGAGACTACTAAATAGCAATTATTAAAGCTTAACCAAGAGGAGGGGCTCTTAAGGATTTGATGGGTGCACCTTTTTGCTAGGAATCAAACCTCTAAGACTCTAGTTTAAAAACTTCATTTTTATATAAAGATATATGTAGCTAGGAAAGACAATCCCTAATAAATAATAAAACAAATTCCTATTTTTCTGTAGGAACTCCGTAGGTAGCTAAATTATTGTTTTTATAGCGATTATCTAAGGTGATGTCTTTTCCAAACCACTGAGGAGCTTTGAAAGAATCAGCAGCGGCTACGGAAGTAAATTCAACTTCTACGGTGCATAAGCCATCTAAGTGACCTTGATAAATATCTAACTCAGCTGTTAATTGATTTTCTAAAGGAATAAAATACCTTGTTTTTTTAATAGGCGAGCTATCTACTTTTTTATAAAGAGAATCATATTGCTCTTTGGTGATGGGCATTTCAAATTCTTCTCGTATCATATGCCCTTGGGATTTAACTGTAAGAAAATATTGGTTTCCCATCTCACGAAGCCTTATAACAGGATCGGTTGAAATGTATGCCTGTGTTATTTTTTCGCTTGAGTATGCTTCAAGTGAAGGATAGTCTTGCACTAAAAATTTACGTTCAATTTCCAAAATTAATTACCCCCTTAATTAAACCTTACTATATATTATATTACCATATTAGAAATATAAAAGCATGTTATTTAGAAAAATAGAGCGTATGAATTAATTGAGAGGTTGTTATAAGAAGGCATATTAAAGCAAATAAGTAAAGATTTCTTATTAATACGTTTTAGATTAAAGCTATGTCATATATATATAAGAGAATAAGATAAAACAGTATGAAAGAATTATATGGCTATATTTAGTAAAGAGGTGAATAATGGGAAAATATAAGGTATGTGTTTATGCGATTAGTAAAGATGAAGAGCAGTTTGTTGAGCGGTGGATGGATGCTGTAAGTGAAGCAGATTTAGTAGTTGTTTTGGACACTGGTTCTACGGATGAGACGGTTGGTAAATTGCGTAAAAGAGGGGCGATTGTTTATGAAGATAAGATAGAGCCATGGAGATTTGATGTGGCTCGAAATAAGGCCTTAGACTATGTGCCTATAGATGTAGATATTTGTGTATCCAACGACTTAGATGAAGTATTTGAAAAAGGATGGAGAAAAAAACTAGAAGAAGTCTGGCGACCTTTTTATACAAGAGCAAAATATAGATTTACATGGTCATATAAAGCGGATAGTAGTCCTGATAAACAATTTGTAATGGAAAAAATACATGCTAGGAATAATTTTAGGTGGATTCATCCTGTACATGAGGTACTTGAGTATATTGGAGAAGAACCAGATCAGTCAGTAGCTATTTATGATATTGTGTTAAATCATTATCCAGACTTAACTAAACCTAGGAGTCAATACTTAGCTTTATTGGAATTATCAGCAGAAGAAAACCCTATGGATGATCGTACAATTTTTTGGCTAGGGCGAGAGTATATGTATTATAGCCAATATGATGCTTGTATAGAGATTTTAAAGAGGCATCTGTCGTTACCAACAGCTACTTGGGATGAGGAAAGGTCAGCTTCTATGCGTTTTATTTCTAATAGTTATAAAGCAATGGAGAATATGTCAGAAGCAAAAGTATGGCTTTATCGGGCTATAGCGGAGTGCCCATATGTAAGAGAACCTTATGTATATATGGCAAAGTTGGCGTACAGTGAAGAAAATTGGGAATTATTATTTTTTGTAACAGAAAAAGGATTAGAAATAAAAGAAAGGTCTGGAAGTTATTTAGTTGAACCTGAGAGCTGGGGATATATATTAGAAGATTACGCAGCTATTTCTTGTTATTACTTAGGTCTTTATGAAAAATCTTATGAACATGCTATAAAAGCGTGTGAGTTATTACCTAACGACTCAAGATTAGAAAATAATAAAAAACTTATTAAAGCCAAATTATAAGGAAGGAGGAGTAGAATGAGACATTTTAAAGTGGGAGTTTATGCAATATGTAAAAATGAAGAAAAATTTGCTGAAGCATGGATGAACTCTATGAGTGAGGCTGATATTATTGTTGTTACAGATACAGGGTCAACGGATAAAACAGTAGAAATATTAGAAACTAAGGGAGCTGTAGTTTATAAAGAAGAGATTATCCCTTGGCGTTTTGATGTGGCTAGAAATATTTCTTTAGAACATCTTCCGGAGAATGTAGATATTTGTGTCTGTACGGATTTGGATGAAATGCTAGTACCAGGATGGAGAGAAACATTAGAAAGTACGTGGCAAAAAGGCATTCATCAAGGTAAATACCTGTATAATTGGAATTTAAATCCAGATGGTACACCAAATAGCCAGTTTACCTATTTTAAAGTACATGATAGGCAGCATTTTAGATGGGTATATCCTGTGCATGAAGTTTTAGAATATGTAGGTAAAGAACCATATAGGGAAGTTTTTATAGAAGGGATGGTTCTTAACCATTATCCTGATTCAACTAAATCTAGAGACTCTTATCTAGAACTTTTGGAGATGGCAATAGAAGAAAGTCCGGAAGATGATAGGATGACCTACTATTTAGGTAGGGAATATATGTACAAAGAAAAATCGCAGCAGTGTATAGATACACTAATAAGATATTTACAATTAAAGTCAGCAGTTTGGAAAGAAGAAAGATGTGCGGCAATGAGATGGATAGCAACTAGCTATGGAAACTTAGGTGAGGGTAAAGAAGCAGAGGCTTGGTATTACCGAGCTATTGCAGAGGTACCTTATATGAGAGAGGCTTACGTAGAAATGGCTCAATATGCTTATTTAAAAGAAGAATGGATAACAGTTTTTATGATGGCCAATGAAGCATTAAAAATCAAAGAGAAGTCAAAATGTTATATTAACATGGGCTATGCATGGAATGAGACTCCCTATGATTTAGCAGCCTTGGGAGCATATTACTTAGGTATGTATGATAAAGCGTTAGTATATGCAAAAGAAGCCAATATAATTAATCCTAATAATCAGCGTATAAAGAACAATTTGAAGCTAATACAAGATAAATGCTTAGAATTGGCACAGAAAAAGGTAACTAAGACTCAAGCAAAAGAGGAATTGGTGCATACTTTACTACTTTTATTTAGAAACGAGCATTTATCAGAAGATCAAGAGTTAGCCATGACTTGTCTTTTTTCATTAGAAGAAGCAAAGTATAAAACAGTTATTATTTATAATCAAGGGTACTTATCTAACCAGGAGCTAGAGAAGTTTCTAGAGAAATTTAAGCTCAATTTTATTATCATTGGAGAAGGAAAGAATGTAGGCATTCCAGTAGGGCGTCAGCGCTGTTTTGAATACATATGGACGCATAGGAGAGAAACAAAATATATAAGTGAATTGCATTTAGATATGATTTTTTCACCTTTATGGGAAGAAGCTTTAGTAGGATACTTAAGAACTCATGAGGAACCCATGATTAGCTGTGGTATTATTGATAAAAGTGGAGATATGAAGTTCAGTGGCAATACCATAAGGGAGATACCTAGAGATGGTACGGAAATGCAGAAGTTTTTAAGAAATTTAACAAGTAATAAGATTGTTCATGGATTTACGCATCCCTGTATTCACGTGAGTCATATTCTTGAGGAAGTAGGAGGATATGATTTAAGATTTCTAGAAGGTAAGCATTGCTTTGAGGATGATAGTCTGTTATTAGGTTATTACTATTATTATGGAACAAAGGCAAAGTGGTATCCAAAAGTAAATTATCAATCAGTTGTTTATCATGCTATAGCCATGCAACGCCTAGAGGTGGCGGATGATATTACTGTAAATTTTAATGGGTTAGTGAAACAGTATGGAGCTATGGGATTAAAGTATTTAAGTGAACTCCATAAAAGTAGCTGGCAAGTTGATTTTTTTCAAGAGCAATTTTTGAATCAGTAATAAATGGATAAGAGGTACCTCTATGAAAGGTACCTCATACTAAAATAGTTTAGCTGAAAGACTTAGGTTTCTATTCTAGTAAAAGACCAGCACTTGCATAACCAATGATGTTATTTCCACCCTTTTGACCTGATGGTACTATAGCGAAGAAAATAACCATTATACGTGTTTTAGCTGTTACACTTATATTAAAGGTAGAGTTAATCTTATGAGCTATAAGATTATTTGAAGCGATGTCTGGTGCTAGCTCAATAAAGCCATTTGCAACAGGTGAAAATACTTTATTTGGTGTTGTAGATATATAGATTTGAGCTATAATGGTTGCACTGGTAAATTACCTGTAACAGAAAAGTATGTTGATAGAGCCTTAATAGTACCAGCACTTGGCATACTAAAGGCTGTGTTCATACCATTCAAATTACTAGAGTCCATAGTGATAGTATCATTAATACCATCACCGACATCAATACCTGATTCAGAAGCGCCGAACTACAGTGATTCATAGAATGTTTTTCGGGTGTATATTTTCTTCCGTAGCTATTGGACATACAACTTCCACTGTTCTAAAATCAAATTTACATATAGAAAATAAGGGTATTACAAGCATATACTATGTGTATAAGGCAAATTAGGTGATTATTTCAAAATAGCTTAATAAACTATTTCAAATGATTTTACCAATAGGATAGTGGTAGAAAATCAGATAATAACATTATTTCTGATGAGATAAGTAAAAAAATTAGATAATAACTGGCAAGTTTATTTTTTACCCCTTATACTTAAGTTATAATAACGAAAGTACGAATGTGATATGAACTTATAAGATAAAAATAATCTTTTTAAGTAAGCTAGACTGTTCGTAATTAAAAAATTGATATTAAAGGAGGAAAATATGAGAGTAGCAGTTTATTTTGGTACAGGCTATGAAGAGATAGAAGCATTATCAGTAGTAGATATATTAAGAAGAGGAAAAGTAGAAGTTACTATGGTGGGTGTTAGTGGAAAGACTGTGGTAAGTTCACGTGGTATTAGCGTTAATATGGATAAAACTATCGATGAAGTAGATCATACAAAAGTTGATATGATTGTATTACCGGGTGGTGTACCAGGTATTAATCATCTAGAAGAAAATAGCATGCTTATAGAACAACTCAGATGTTTTAAAGAACAGCATAAATGGATAGCAGCAATTTGTGCAGCGCCTAGTATTTTAGGAAAGCATGGATTACTAAAAGGAGAAACGGCAACATGCTATCCAGGATATGAGAATGAGCTTATAGGCTGCCAGTATTCGGAAGAGGGAGTAGTCTTAAGTAACCATGTGGTAACAGGAAAAGGAGCTGGCTATTCTATTTCATTCGCATTTAAGTTATTAGAAATAATAAAGGGTGAAATAGTAGCAGGAGAAGTAAAAAAAGGTATGTTGATTGCAGATAAATAAGGGTAAAATAAAAAGGTATATCGCTACTAAGTGATATACCTTTTAAATGTTGTTAAGAAAAACTAAATATTTCTTTAAAAGTATTAAAAATGCTTATACTACTAAAAAACAGTGGTGTGAATACGCTTAAACACTTCCATAAGTTCTACATCAGTAATGAGTTCAGTACCTATTTCTTCAAAAGCACTGGTTACTTTATGTATATTTAACTTATAAATATCTGAAATCATTTGAGCACTATAGGCTTTACAATTATGATATTTCCACTGCTTAGTGATTAATTTACAAATATCACTTGATAAATAGAAAATCACATGAAAAAAGGTAAGGCGATTTAGTTCTACAATGTTATTTTCATTCATAGTGTTTAATAATTCAGCATGTTCTACACCAAGAACAGAAGCTACTTCCGTGCTGGCATAAGGTGCTTCACTTGATTTTAAAAAAAGATCAATAGCTTCAAGTTTAGGACGTATGGAATTTGTATAGGTCTGGTCAAAGCTTTGAAGTGTGACGCAGCTACTTGTATAATGATCCATCGTTTAAAATCCTTCCTAATGTGAAATCTATATTACAAAGTTATTACATAACCCAATTATAAGGTAAGAGGCCTATATAAGGCTAGTTGTAATACTTGGAATAAAAGTAGAAAAGCATGTATGAAAGCATGGAAAAATATGCAAAATATAGTTGACTATCAAGAAAATATTCGAAAATGCGATATGGATTTTTTACCAAGGATATGATATAATAACGAAATGTTAGTTTAAAATGCTATATTTATGCAATGACACTACAAAGCAGGGAAACCTTAAGGAGGATAAATTTTAATGAACACACAAGTAGAAACAATGGAAAAAAGTGAGGTTAAACTTACAGTAGAAGTAGAAGGTGCTAAGGTTACAGCGGCAATTGATAAGGCTTATGAAGCAATGAAAAAAGACTTCAATATTCAAGGCTTCCGTAAAGGGAAAGTGCCTCGTGCGATGATTGAAAAAATGTATGGTGTTGAAGTATTCTTCAATAAAGCAGCAGACATCTTAATTGATGAAACATTATTTGCAGCAATCGAAGAAAACAAAATTGATATTGCAGCACGTATTAGTCCAAATGGATTAGAAGTAACTGAAATGTCAAAAGATGGTATGAAGTATACAGCAATTATTACTGTAAAACCAGAAGTAACACTTGGTGAATACAAAAACTTAAAAGTTGAAGTAGAAAAAACAGAAGTAACAGATGAAGAAGTAAACGAAGCAGTTAATAAAGAAGCACAAAAAAATGCTCGTGAAATCACAGTTGAAGATAGAGCAGTTATGCCTCAAGATAAAGTAACAATCGACTTTGAAGGTTTTGTAGATGGTGCTGCATTTGAAGGTGGAAAAGGAACAGATTATGATTTAGTAATTGGTTCTAAATCATTCATCGATAATTTTGAAGATCAATTAATTGGTAAAAACATTGGTGAAGAAGTAGAAGTTAATGTAACATTCCCAGCTGAATACCATGTAGCAGAACTTGCTAGCAAACCAGCATTATTTAAAGTAGCTATTAAAGGTATTAAAGTAAATGAATTACCAGAAATTAATGATGATTTTGCAGCTGATATTTCAGAATTTGAAACATTAGCTGAATACAAAGAAGATCTTAAGGCAAAACTTCTTAAAGACAAAGAGACAAATAATAAAAACATTTTTGAACAACAAGCTGTAGAAAATGCAGTAGCAAATGCTACATTAGAAGTACCAGCAGCTATGGTTGAAGAGCAAGTAGACAGAAACGTTAAAAACTTCTCAAACCGTATGGCTTCTCAAGGTTTACAATTAGAACAATATTTACAATTCACAGGTCAAAGTATGGATGCATTCAGAGAAAACTTTGCTAAAGATGCGGAGCACCAAATTAAAACTCGTTTAGTTCTTGAAAAAGTTGCTGAAGTAGAAGGTGTTACTGTTTCTGAAGAAGACATCGATGAAGAATTAAAAACAATTGCAGCTATGTACCAAATGCCATATGAAGAACTTAAGAAATCTTTTGCTAACTATGAGCAAGATGCTTTAACAGCAGATATTAAAGTTCAAAAAGCAGTTAAGGTGATTACAGAGTCTGCAGAAAAAGTGGAAAAATAGGAAGATTAGGTATATATCCTAAAAGAGAGAAGGAGGCTACTAGAATGAGTTTAGTCCCAATGGTTATAGAACAAACCAATAGAGGAGAACGTTCATATGATATTTACTCTCGTCTATTAAAAGATCGTATCATTATTTTAGGTGATGAGGTTAACAACGTTACAGCTAACCTTATTGTGGCACAACTATTGTTTTTAGAAGCTGAAGATCCTGATAAAGACATTATGTTTTACATTAATAGTCCAGGTGGCTCTATAACAGATGGTATGGCTATTTATGATACAATGCAATATATTAAGTGTGATGTGTCAACGATTTGTATGGGTATGGCAGCGAGCATGGGTGCATTCTTACTTGCAGGAGGAACAAAAGGTAAACGTTTTGCGCTTCCTAATGCAGAAGTTATGATTCACCAACCACTTGGTGGAGCAAAAGGTCAAGCAACTGACATTCAAATTACAGCGCAGCACATCATTAAAACAAAAGAGCGTATGAACCGTATGTTATCAGAGTTTACAGGGCAACCTATTGAACGTATTAATAATGACGTTGAAAGGGACAACTGGAAAACTGCTGAAGAAGCAAAAGAATATGGCCTTATAGACGATATTATTACATCAAAATAGTTCCCAAAGGAGGTGCAGAATGCCAACAAAGTTTGATGATACAAAACAGCTAAGATGTTCATTTTGTGGTAAAACACAAGAACAGGTAAAAAGACTTATTGCAGGTCCAAATGTTTATATCTGTGATGAATGTATTGAGTTATGCTCTGAAATTATAGAAGAGGAGCTTGAAGCTGGTTACGAAGATGATGATATGGTAGATATGCCAAAGCCAAAAGAAATTAAGGCGCATCTTGATGAGTATGTTATTGGTCAAGAAGATGCTAAAAAAGCTTTAGCAGTAGCAGTATACAATCATTATAAACGTATTTATAAACAAAGTAAGAGTAACGATGTAGAAGTACAAAAGAGTAATATTTTACTTTTAGGACCTACAGGAACAGGTAAAACACTTTTAGCACAAACCCTTGCTAAAATGTTAAATGTACCCTTTGCTGTAGCTGATGCCACCTCTCTTACAGAAGCAGGCTATGTAGGCGAAGATGTAGAAAATATTCTACTTAAGCTTATTCAAGCAGCTAATTATGATGTGGAAAAAGCACAATTGGGTATTATTTATATAGATGAGATTGACAAGATTTCTAGAAAATCTGAAAATCCATCTATTACTAGAGATGTAAGTGGAGAAGGTGTACAGCAAGCACTTCTTAAAATCATAGAGGGAACAGTAGCTTCTGTACCACCTCAAGGCGGTAGAAAACATCCACACCAAGAATTTATTCAAATTGATACAACTAATATTCTATTTATCTGTGGTGGAGCCTTTGATGGGCTTGATAAAATCATTGAACGTAGAGTAGGACAAAAGAGCATGGGCTTTGGTGCCAATATTGTGAGTAAGAAAGAGAAAAGCATAGGCGAACTCTTTAAACAAATCGAACCTCAAGACCTTGTTAAATTTGGACTTATTCCTGAATTTGTAGGACGTATTCCATCCATTGTATCTCTTAATAATTTAGACAAAGAAGCACTTATTAAAATTCTAACAGAGCCTAAGAATGCGCTTACAAAACAATACGAGCATCTTTTTGAACTAGATGGTATTAAGTTAGAGTTTGAAGAAGAAGCTTTAGTAGCTGTAGCAGAATTAGCTATTGAAAGAGAAACTGGAGCTAGAGGATTACGTGCCATCTTTGAAACTATGATGAGAAATATTATGTATGATGCACCTTCTATGGGAGATGCTTTAGAAAAAATTATTATTCATGCAGATGTGATTAAAGAAGGCAAAGAACCTACATTGGTTTATAATGATAAAGTTAAACCAAAAGAAAAGAATAAAAAAGCTAATAATGAATCAGCTTAAGCTGTGTTCATGAAAATATAATAAGGGGCTGTTGCATTTATGTGCAATAGCCCCTTATTAATGAGATAGTAACATCCTAACTTATCCCTGATCTCTTAAATGAATGATAGATTTATAGGTATCCTTTTTGTAACTGTTGGCAATACTTGTAAAGTAGAAAAAAGTAAGCAGGAGGATACTGTATGTTATCAGGTATATTAATTGGGGTTCAATTATTTTTTTCGTGTGTAATTGGGATGTATTTCTTACTACAGCTTAAAAGTCAAACAACATCTAAATCTAATATTTATAAAGATTCTTTAGTAAAATGGGAGAAGATGCAAGCTCTAAGAAAAGTTGCATTGACACCTCCATTGTCTGAAAAGGTAAGGCCGAAAAGTGAAAAGGATATTATAGGGCAAGCAGATGGATTGCAAGCTTTAAAAATTGCTTTATGTGGACCTAGTCCACAACATATTTTAATTTATGGTTCTCCTGGAATAGGAAAAACAGCGGCAGCTAGAATTGCATTGGATATTGCCAAGGAATCACCTGGATCACCATTTAAAAGAAATGCTAAGTTTATAGAGATTGATGCAACGACACTGCGTTTTGATGAAAGAAGTATTGCTGACCCGCTAATGGGATCTGTTCATGATCCTATTTATCAAGGAGCAGGTGCTTATGGTCCAGCAGGAGTACCTCAACCTAAACCTGGGGCAGTCACAAAGGCACATGGTGGCGTTTTATTTATAGATGAAATTGGAGAACTGCATCAAGTGCAAATGAATAAGCTTTTAAAAGTTCTAGAGGATAGAAAAGTGTTTTTGGAGAGCTCGTATTACTCTGAAAGTGATGAAAATATTCCTAAAGATATTCATGATGTATTTAAAAATGGTTTACCTGCAGATTTTAGATTAATTGGAGCTACCACTAGGAATCCGGAAGATATACCACCAGCATTACGTTCGAGGTGTACAGAGATTTTCTTTAAAGACTTAAGTTATGATGATATTAGGGCCATTGTAGACAATGTAGCAGCACGTGAAAAAATGACCATTGTAGGAGAAGCAAAGGAACTTATAGGACAGTATGCTTATAATGGAAGGGATGCAGTTAATATGTTGCAGACTTCTTTTAGTTTAGTACATCAAGAAGGACGAATAGAAATCTTGGAAAAAGATGTGGAATGGGTTATTCAAACAGGTAGGTATGTACCTAGACTTGTAAAGAAAGTAGATCCTAAAGCTGCAGTAGGGAAAGTAAATGGTTTAGGTGTCATGGGGATTAATAGAGGTATGGTCTTAGGCATAGAAGCTGTTACTAAGAAAACAGGAATAGAGCAGGCAGAGATTAAAGTAACTGGCATTATAGAAGAAGAAGAACTGCATATGAAACAAAGCAGTTCTAAAAGAAAAAGTATGGCGTCAAATTCTGTAGAAAATGTACTCACGGTTTTAAAAATGCGCTATAATGTTAATACAAAGGAATATTTAATGCATCTTAATTTTACCTCGGGAATTCCAATTGATGGACCATCAGCAGGTATTGCTATATTTACAGTGTTGTATTCAGCACTTTTTGATAAGGCTATACCTGGGAATATTGCTATGACTGGAGAGATATCTATACAAGGTAAGGTTTGTCCTGTAGGTGGTGTTTATGAAAAGTTATTGGCAGCTAGGGAAGCTGGCGTAAAGAAAGTATTTATTCCTAAGGATAATATTCAAAAAGTGTTTGATACAATAGATATAGAAATTATTCCTGTTGAAGATATAGATGAGGTTATTAGTACCTTATTTGATAAAGAGATTATTGAAAAAGCCAATGAAATATTACATGCGTAGTGATTAACACGTAAGTGGCAATTTAGAGGGTGGAGCGATGAAAAAAGAAATTAAAGATATACCAGTACTTCCTTTAAGAGGAGTGACAATATTTCCAGAAATGGTTATGCATTTTGATGTAGGCAGAGAAAAATCATTAAAAGCTATTGAAGAAGCGATGAAACAAAATGAAATGATTTTAGCTGTTTCACAAAGAGATGCAGATGTAGATGAGCCAAAACGAGAAGATTTATATGAAATTGGAACCCTAGTAGAAATTAAGCAAACAGTTAAGGTAGGAGAAGATCAGCTTAAAGTGCTTGTCAAAGGAACTGCTAGGGCGAAAATTTTAACGTTGCAAGATGAAACTTATATGAGTGCAGATGTAGAGGTTATAAAAGATAAGCTTATAGAAGCTGATAAAGAAGAACAAGCACTTATACGTACAATTGCAGAGTTATTTGAAAAGTATGCTTCTATTAATCCACGTATTACAGATGAGGTCTTATATGGTATACTGGGGCTTAAGAATAGTATTGAAATGATGGACATTATTATTGGTCATATTGTTTTAGAGGTAGAGAAGAAGCAAGCTATTTTGGAGTGTCTAGATATAAAAGAACGTATGTTTAAGATCATTACCATATTAGAAGCTGAAATAGAAATATTAACACTACAAAAAGAAATTTTTAATAAAGTGAAACAAAATATAGATCAGTCTCAAAAAGAATATTTTTTAAGAGAGCAAGTTAAGATTATCCAAGAACAGTTAGGTGATAAAGACGGTATTCAAGGAGATATTGATAAATATAATGAACAGTTAAAGAATACTCCAGAGTTCGTTAAAGAAAAAATAGAAAAAGAAATAAGACGCTTAAAGAATACACCGGCTAGTTCACCTGATAACGGAAATATTAGAACTTATATAGAGACTGTCTTGGATATTCCTTGGAATCATTATACTAAGGAAAATATTCAGTTAAAGAAAGCAGCAGAAATCCTAGATAAAGAACATTATGGACTTGAAAAGGTTAAGGAAAGAGTTTTAGAATATTTAGCCGTTAGAAGCTTGGCTGAAGAGTCTCCAGCACCTATTTTATGTTTAGTTGGACCACCGGGGGTAGGTAAGACATCCATAGCTAAATCAATTGCACATGCTACTGGAAGGAATGATGTACGTATTTCTTTAGGGGGTGTGAGAGATGAAGCTGAAATAAGAGGACATAGAAGAACTTATGTAGGTGCCATACCAGGACGTTTTGTTTATGGTATTTCTGAAGCTAAGTCTATGAATCCACTTATTCTTTTAGATGAGATTGATAAAATGGCTAGTGATTTTAAAGGTGACCCAGCTGCAGCCTTACTCGAAATCTTAGATAGTAAACAAAATAATAGTTTTAAAGATCATTATTTAGAATTGCCATTAGACTTGTCTAAGGTTTTGTTTGTAGCAACAGCTAATAGTTTATCGACAGTTCCAAAGCCATTATTAGATCGTATGGAAATTATAGAGGTGGGAAGTTATACAAGCCTTGAAAAACTAGAGATTGCAATGAAATATCTACTGCCAAATCAGCTGAAAGCACACCATTTAGATAAAAAGCAAATTAAATTTTCAAGAACAAATATCCTGTATTTAATTGAACATTATACAAAAGAAGCAGGTGTAAGAGGTTTAGAGAGAATGTTGGCTAAAGTGTGTAGAAAAGCGGCTAGAGAAATTGTTGAGCAAGATATAGCTAGTATACAAATAACCCCTAAAAAACTTGGAGAGTATTTAGGAAGCTCTAGTTTCGATTATGAACTTAAGAATAAGGAACCCGAAGTAGGTATTGTAAGGGGACTAGCTTGGACTAGCGTTGGTGGAGATACATTATCTATTGAAGTTAATTGTATGCCTGGTAAAGGGCAGCTTGAACTCACAGGACAGATGGGAAATGTAATGAAGGAGTCTGCCAAGGCAGCTATGAGCTATATTCGTTCTAAAGTGAATGAACTAGGTATAGCAGAAGATTTTTATGTAAAAAATGATTTACATATCCACATTCCTGAAGGCGCAGTACCTAAAGATGGACCATCAGCAGGAATTACCATGGCTACAGCGATGATTTCAGCACTGACAAATAAGCCGGTTAAAGCTGATTTAGCAATGACAGGAGAAATTACAATCAGAGGTAGAGTTTTACCTATTGGTGGGTTAAAAGAGAAATTATTAGCAGCAAAACGTGCAAAGATTAAGCATGTTATTGTGCCAGACCAAAACAAAAAGAATGTAGAAGAGCTAGAAAATCATATTGTAGAAGGTTTGAAAATTAGTTTTGTTCATACAATGGATGAAGTGCTACAATATGTTTTTGCATAAGCTTATAGGAGAAATCAAATGAATGTAACAAAAGCAGAAATGATTATAACAGCGGGACTTTCGTCTCAATTTCCAGTACATGATATGCCAGAGATTGCCTTTGCAGGTAAATCTAATGTAGGAAAATCTTCATTGTTAAATGCTATGCTTAACCGTAAAGCATTAGCAAGAACAAGTTCACAACCAGGAAAAACACAGACCATTAATTTTTATAATGTGCAAGATACGTATATGTTTGTAGATTTGCCTGGATATGGATATGCAAAAGTCTCTAAGACAGATAGAGAACGTTGGGGAAAACTCATTGAAGGTTATTTAGAAAAAAGAGAACAATTAAAGAAGATCATTTTATTAATTGATATTAGACATGAGGTAGGCAATAATGATAAAATGATGTATGACTGGATTAAGCATTACCATAATGAAGTGATTGTAGTAGCCACTAAGATGGATAAGATTAAAAGAAGCCAAGTTCAAAAGCACCTATCTATGATTAGAAAAGGTCTTAACTTAATGCCAGAAGATAAATTAGTAGGCTTTTCTTCAGAAACAAAGCAAGGGAAAGAAGAACTCTGGAAGATTATTGAGGAAATCCAAGAGATGAACTAGCAAAGAGTTACTAGAGATTTATAATGGGGGGATAATCATGAATAAATCTGATAAATATTATTTAAAGCAAGGCAAGCTTGAATTATCTATGCTAGATGATGATGATGATGAAATTGAACTACGTAACTCTCTTCAGACAACTCCAAAGAAAGATTTATTTGCAGACTTAGAATTTCCACATACTAAAAGAATTAGAGAAAATCGTACAAAGTCGGTACGTGCAAAAGAGCCTAAGCTTAAGGTAACACAGGATATTTATAATACCTTACATACCATGGGACAGTTCTTAACTAAGACCGATGAAGGAGAGGCAGAGGAAGTAAAGCAGGTACCACCTAGAAAACCAATAAATGCTGCAAAAGCACAAAAATTAGAGCAAATTGCCAGTACTTTAAAAATACAAGAAATAGAATTACCGCCTAGAACTATTAATAGGGACCAAGTAATAGAAGCAGTAGAAAATAAAGAAGGTATTCCTTTTGAAAGTATACCTATAGACAAACAAAAAGAAGAAATTACAGGAATCTTACCAAATAGGGAAGTTATTGCAAATAAGGATCAAGAGACCATTAACACATTACAAGAAGAAATAGCTGCTGAGATTAATGAACTTTTAGCGGAAGAAAAAGAATTAGAAGGTTATCAGGAAGCAATAACAGAGGTATTAGTAGAAAATGTACTAAATGAAGAAGAGCTTGCTAACAGTAAAGAAGTAGAAGCAAGAGCGAAGCCAATGACGGTAGTATCAGCTATTGAAAAAGAGGTACAGCAAGTTTACTATGGGGCAAATCATTTAGAAGACAATAAAGTATTCCTTGAACAAAAAGAAGAAGATCCTAATAAAGATCTAAAGCAGAGTCATATTGATGAGGTTCTTAAAACTTTTTTTGGAAATGTAACACCTGGATATACTTATGCAAAAGAATTAAAAAGGCATATAGATAAACAAATAGCGGCAATTGAGAATTATGAATAAAAATAGTGTGTTTTCAGATTTAAATAGGTTGACACTAAAATTAAAATATGATAATATAATCTTCGTCGGATAACAAGACGATGGAGATTATGCGCGAATGGCTCAGTTGGTAGAGCATCTCCTTGCCAAGGAGAGGGTCGCGGGTTCGAGTCCCGTTTCGCGCTCTTACGGGGTGTGGCTCAGTTTGGCTAGAGCGCCTGATTTGGGATCAGGAGGCCGCAGGTTCGAGTCCTGTCACCCCGATTTTTATTGAATAAGCCAATTAAAAATAATCCTTTGAAGCCCATTGTAGTTGATGCTCAGAGGTTTTTTATTTTTTGCCTTTTCTTCTAAAATAAAGATAAAATCTTACTAAAAGTAATAGGGTTTAATTTAATATTGAGTATGATAACAGAAACGTATAAATAAAGTATGGTTGATAGAAAAAAGCAAAATAAAAGAGTAGCTAAGGGAATAACTTAGCTACTCTTTTATTTTGAAAGCAATTGCAGAATTTCACCATAAAGTTCAGTGGCATTTGTCTTCCACTTGTTACAGAGTTCAATAGCTTGTTTCTTAGAGCCAACACTTATATTTAAATCAATGAGTGTTGAGTGATTTTCTGTCACCTTACAATGAACCATATAATCATTGGTTTTATTAGGAGTATATTCAGCATGAATATCTAATTCACTTTTGAATTTTCTCCAGTTGTTTTCTATAAATAGATCTAACTCTTTTCTTATGAATTCAGGAATACGGGAAGCGAAAAATTCTAAAGCCTCTTCTCCCTTAGAACTAATCTCAAAGTAAGATGCATTACTTTGTTTGGAGATGGTAATAAACTTAGAAGTTTCTAACTCAGTTAAGTATTGCTGAAGCGAAAAGTAGTCTGTGTAGCCTCTTTCAAGAATTATTTGTGTCATTTGAGATAAAGAAAGAGGCATTTTTACTTGCGATAAAAGATAGAGTACGATGAGTTTATTGACTGTAAAGTCTTCATGATTAATATTCACAACTTGCCTCCTCACACTTTTTACTATTATTGTATCTTAAAAGTGGGGTAAACTCAATATTTGTTTAAATATTTACCTTGATAGATGTCATGCTTATTCAAGTAGCGTGTAATACCATTAAGGACATGACGCTTATTTTTAGTCCAAAGAGGACCAATTAGATGTTCTTTGGGACCATCTCCTGTTAAGCGGTGAATAACAAAGTCGGGAGGTAACAAGGTAATAATATCACCTAAAAGCGCTATATACTCTTCTTCTGTCAGAAGTGGAAAAGGATGAGCTTCGTAATAGTGGCCTAAGGGGGAATTATCTAAAATATGCAGCATATGCAGCTTAATACCTTGCAATGGTAAATGACATAGATATCTAGCAGAAGCTAGCATATCGGATTTGGTCTCATGAGGAAGCCCTAAAATAAGATGGACAACAGTTTCTATAGAATAAGTAGCTAGTTTTTGAACGACTGTATAAAATATGTCTAAAGAATAACCTCGGTTAATGAGCTTAGCAGTGGGTTCATGAATAGTTTGTAAGCCCAGTTCAACCCATAGATGTGTACGCGTACTTAGTTCACCTAGATAAGCAATGATTTCGTCAGTTAAGCAATCTGGTCTAGTGGCAATAGCAAGTCCAACGACACCAGGAAAAGCAAGGGCTTCTTCATATTTTTGCTTAAGCTCCTCTAAAGGTGCATAGGTATTAGTAAAAGCCTGGAAATAAGCAATATATTTCGTGGCATTTCCCCATTTAGCTGAAAGTAATCCAGTAGCCATAGAAAGTTGTTTGGTAATATAATGTTCATCTGAAAAAGTAAAGTCACCACTACCACGTTCGCTACAAAATAAGCAGCCTTTAGAAGAAATACGACCATCTCTATTAGGACAAGTAAAACCACCATCTATGGAAAGTTTAATCACCTTAGTACCATGTTTTTCTCGTAAAAAGGTATTAAGAGTTCTATAACGTTGTTTTTGCATAAAATCTCCTTACTTAAGTAAAAATAACAAAAAAGATAATATAAGTTTATGACTTATATTATCTTATAGAAGTTAATGAAGTGCAAGGAGCATTTCTTCTTTTCTAAGCCTAATTTCTTCACACGTATTAATGACATGATTCCAGCCTTCATCTGTCGTGACAGTTCTAGAAAATTTAATAAAATCATCTCTTAAAATTTTGGTATAGTTCACTTTTATTTGTTTTACTTCATCGTCATTTTGAGTATGACTAAGAGCCTCTAAAAATTCATTGGCCCTATTAGAAGAAACAAAGGGTAAATAAGGTTGGAGGGCATCTAATTTTTTTTGAAGTGCTTCATAATGTTTTTCAAAAGGATTGCCTTCTACATTTTCCATATAAGCAAAAAAGGCATCTAAGTTAAGAAAGGTAACATTTTTGATACAAGAATAATCAAAGTTTTGAAGTAGCTGATGAAATTCATAGAGGTGATTTTCTAGTTCTTGTTTAGTCAGTAATGTTGGCATAATAAGATCCCCCTTAAAGTCATTTCAAGTAAAATTTCTTTTTATATAGCTTAGTATATCCAGACAAAAATAAAAAAGTGTATGTAAATTTTACTTTATAATTTTTGCAGCTTGTAATATAGTAAAAGAAAGTATATTAGCCAATAATGCTTAAAATGATTATAAAAGGGTGAGATAATGAATAAGAAACATATTGTTGTAATTGATGATGAAGAACATATTTTAGAACTCATCAAATATAATTTAGAAGCAAATGGTTTTATAGTATCTACTTATACAAGTGTCGAAGCAATGCAAAAAAGTATAGGGGAAAGCCCTATTGATTTAATTTTATTAGATATTATGCTTCCTGGCATGGATGGTATCACTGCACTTAATATCTTTAGAAATCATGAACAGTTAGGGTGTGTACCTGTTTTATTGGTGAGCGCTAAAGCAGAAGAAATTGATAAAATATTGGGATTAGAGCTAGGAGCAGATGATTATATTACCAAGCCATTCAGTGTAAGAGAGTTAGTGGCTAGAGTAAAAGCTATACTGCGCCGAGCTGATAGAAATGAAGTGCCGACTAAAAAAACAGAGGAAGATCATTTTTTAGTACATCAGGACTTAAAGTTAGATATAGAAAGCCATTTACTTACTTTTAAAGATGAACCCATAGAACTTACCTACAAAGAATTTGAAATTCTTAAGTTACTTATGAGTAACAAAGGAAAGGTTTTAACAAGGGAAGTTATTCTGGATAAAGTATGGGGATATGATTATTATGGTGAAACACGTACAGTAGATGTACATATTCGTTATCTAAGAGCTAAGTTTGAAGCCTATGGCATAGGAGAGTATATTGAAACTGTTCGTGGCGTAGGGTATAGGTTTGTAAAGGAGTAGCGCATGAAAAATAAAATCATTTGGCCTACTTTAACGGCTATTTGGATACTTGTTATTACAGTGGCGGCGGAAGCCACCTTAATGGGTAGTAGACTAATGAATGAAGCTGGAATCAGTTTAGCAGCAGGTGAGGTGAATCGTATGATTTACCACATTTTTGTGATAGCAGGCATCATAAGCTTTGTTCTTTATGTGGTTTTAAAAGGTGCTATTAAAAAGATTACAGACCCTATTGAAGCTTTAACTGAGGATGCTAAAAAGTTTAAAGAGGACCAATATACACATCAACTAAGAGATTATGATATAGAAGAACTACAAAATCTAGCCCATGCTTTTGACTATATGGGAGATGAATTAAGTGGAACTATCAGAAAACTAAGGCATCAAAAAGCTAAATTAGAAAGTATGTTTTCTTCTTTAGAAGAAGGCATTATTGTTATTGATAAAAAGGGGTATATTGATGAAACTAATGAATTGGCTAGAAAGCTACTAGGGTTAAAAGGAAATATACCTAACAATTGCCACATTACGCATTTACTAAGAGAAGAACAGTTCGTTAAACTTGTTACTGAAGGGCTTAAAACTAATAAAATGCAAGTGATTGAATTAAAGATAGGAGAATACATTGTCTATATTACGATGGTAGCTGTAGGTAGATCTGGTAAAGTATATGAATATTTATTGCTGATAAAAGATGTAACGCAGCTTAGAGGATTAGAAGAAATGAAGTATCAATTTGTAAGTAATGTTTCTCATGAGTTAAAGACTCCTTTAACAAGTATTCAAGGTTTTGTGGAGACCTTACAAGCTGGAGCTATAGAAAATAAAGAAGTCGCTTATCGCTTTTTAAATATTATTGACATTGAGACCAAAAGGCTTTATCGCTTAATCCAAGATATATTATTACTATCTGAAATCGAAAATATGGATAAACAAGAATACGGTGATGTGAAGGTTGCAAGTGCCATTGAAAATTGCATGAGTTTGCTTCAAGAACAAGCTGATAAAAAATCTGTTAAAATAGTATTTAATGAGGAGCAATCTTTAGTCATTAAAAATATGAGTGAGGACCACTTGACTCAAATGATGATGAATTTATTAGGAAATGCAGTAAGATATACAGACAATGGTGCTATTATTATTACAACTCAGGAAAATAGTAGGCAGCAAATCATTACCATTAGAGACAGTGGTATTGGCATCCCAGAGGAAAGTATTCCACATATTTTTGAGCGCTTCTACAGAGTAGATAAAGGTCGTTCAAGACAAAGTGGTGGAACTGGCCTGGGGCTCTCTATAGTTAAGCATATTGCAAAGCTTTATGAAATTAAGATTGAAGTCAGTAGTGAATTAGGAGAAGGGACATGTTTTCGTCTTATATTGAATAAGGAAGATGAGTGAGATAATCATAAGACAATGTCTTCATCGAAAAGTGAGAGTAATAGGAGAAGTTAAGGAAAGAAAAATAATAAGATAAGCCATATAAGCAAAGGAGCTGTTGCAATAAAATGTGCAACAGCTCCTTTTGATATTTGTAAGTGCAAATGTAAAGCGCAACTAGCCGATTATATTTGCACTTTTTTGTTAGTTATTAGATATTTCTTTAAAGTTTTCTCCATCCTTTGGAGGTTTTGGACCAAAGTATTGATAGAAATCAACCTTTAAATTACCATTAAATAATTTGCGTTTTTTATTAGCTTTTTTACCATAATCACGTTCAAAGGTATCCACAGAGGTAATAGCATAAAGCGACCAAGTTGGATTGCTATCGATTAAGCGACGAAGCTCACGATGGATTTGTTCAATTTGTGACAGATTACTAATACGCTCACCATACGGAGGGTTAGCAATGACAATGCCATAATCACCATGTGGCAAGGTAGCTTTGTGGATAGGCTTGGCAAAGAACTGAATATATTCACCAACACCAGCAGCTTCCGCATTTTCTCTAGCTTTATTAATGACATTTCTATCAATATCAGAAGCGTAGATAATAGGATTACCTTTTTGATCAATGGCTTCTCTCGCTTCCTGACGAAGCTCGTCCCAAAGTGTTTTAGGTACTTGTGGCCAGAAAGAAGAAGCAAATTGCCTGTTAAGGCCAGGGGCAATGTTTTTAGCTAACATAGCAGCTTCAATAGCGAAAGTACCTGAACCACAACAAGGGTCGTAAAGCATACGTCCTTTTTGCCAGTAGCTAATTTGCAAGAGGGCAGCTGCCATGGTTTCTTTAAGAGGGGCCTCTACATTGCTTACGCGGTAGCCACGCTTATGAAGACCTTCACGGCCAGTTGTATCAATAGTTAAGGTAGCCACATCTTTTAAAATAGAAACTTGTACCGTATAAGAAGGCCCTGTTTCAGGAAACCAATCCATTTTATATTTCTCACTAAGGCGTTTAACAATTGCCTTTTTAGTAATGGCTTGACAGTCTGAGATACTAAAAAGCTTCGACTTAACAGACTTACCATTAACAGTAAATTTAGCATCTGGTGTAATCCAAGCTTCCCAAGGAAGTGCAGTAACTTTATCAAAAAGTTCTACGAAAGTAGTGGCCTTGAATTCTCCCATTTTAATAAGTACACGGTCAGCACTGCGAAGCCATAAGTTAGAAAGCACAATAGCTTCTGAATCTCCAGTATAAACAACCTTGCCATCTTGCACAGCATTTATTTCATAACCTAAATCTTCTACTTCTTTTCGTACCATGGCTTCAAGTCCGAAGGTAGAAGTAGCAATTAGTTCAAATGTTTTCATAATGTTCTCCTCTAAAAATACTCATTTCGTATTCTTATTGTACACCAATATAGATAAGCTGTATACCAAGTAAGTAGAATCAATTAGTAAGTGATGAAGAAGGGATCATTGAGCTTAAAAATATTATTTAACAAATTCTTAACCTAAACCAAATATTAATTGAACATTGTAATAATATCATATCGATGTACAGAAAAAACAAAAACAAAAACAGCTATAATACCTATAGCTTTCCAGGAGGGAATTAAAAATGAAAAGAAAATTTTTAGCTTGCTTTGCGGCTCTAACATTAGGAACTATGATGTTTGCAGGATGCTCAGCTAACACAGGAAATGAAAATAAAACAAATGAAGCCAGTACTACACCAGCTACATCAGCAGAAGCTAGCCCAGAAGCTAGTTCAGCAGATGCAACAAGAAAAGGTGTAAAAATATCAATCGTAGGTTCTACAACCATAGCTGAACCAATGGAAAAATTAGTAGAAGCTTATAAAGCTACTGGGTCTCCAGACAATATTGAAGTACAAGGAAATGGCTCATCAGCAGGTATTAAAGCTGCTATTGATGGAACAGCAGATATTGGGATGGCATCTAGAGAACTTAGTGAAGAAGAAAAAGGCTCAGGACTTGTAGAAACAGTAATTGCTTATGATGGAATTGCAGTAGTAGTTAATCCAAGCAATGGTGTAGCAGATCTTACAAAGGATCAAGTTAAAGATATCTTTGAAGGAAAAATTACTAACTGGAGCGAAGTTGGTGGCGTAGATAAAGATATTATCGTAGTAACAAGAGAAGCAGGCTCAGGTACAAGAGGTGCTTTTGAAGAAATTCTTAAATTATTAGATGAAAACAAAGCTTCAACTATTGTAGAAACAGCTTTAGTTTCAGAAGGTACAGGTGCAGTTATGGCTACAGTAGCAACAAAGGATGCTGCTATCGGATTCGTTTCAGAAGGGTACCTTGATGATACAGTAAAAGCAGTGGCAATTGATGGCGTAGAATGTACAGTAGATAATGTAAAAGCAGGTAGCTATACTATTTCAAGACCTCTTATCTTAGTAGCACAACCAAGTATCAAAGCAGAAGCACAAGAAGTAATTGATTTCATCGTAAGTGACGAAGGTCAAAAGATTATGAGTGATAAGTATATCTCTATAAAATAGTAGTGTAATGAATAGCTTAAGAGTTGAAGTAGATAAGCTAATATGGACATAAAAAATAGAGAAGTAATGATTCAATAATATTTAAACAAAGTAACAACTAATAAAGCAATACGCTAATATACTTAAACATTGCTAATGTTTCAAAATATTTACTCCTAAAATATCTTATAAATTGTTATTATCCCCAATAACTAAATAAATGAATGAAGTAGGTCTAGGGTGGGTAAGCCTAGGCCTATTTAACATAGATTTAACATTGTTCCAACATAAATTAAACATTAGGGGCGTAATATAGGGATACAAATTTACAAAACATTATTGGCTAAGATATATATTATTTTTAGGAGGCATATAGCTATGAAAAAGAAATTACTTCTATGTATAGCAGGGGTAATGATTGGGACTATGGCGCTTACAGGTTGTGGCAGCAGTAGTTCAAAAGGACCTAAAGTTTCAATTGTAGGTTCTACAACAGTATCAGAACCGATGGAACAATTAGCAGAAAAATATAAAGAAACCGTGCCAGATGCTAATATTGAAGTACAAGGAAATGGTTCATCAGCAGGCATTAAAGCTGTAGCAGATGGGACTGCAGATATGGGTATGAGTTCACGTGAACTAAGTGAAGAAGAAAAAGGACTTGGTTTAACAGAGACAGTTATTGCTCATGATGCCATTGCAGTTGTAGTTAATACAACTAATGAAGTGACGAATTTAACAAAAGAGCAAATTAAAGATATTTATGAAGGTAAAATCACTAACTGGAGTCAAGTAGGTGGTAAAGATGAGAATATTATTGTGGTAACAAGAGAAGCAGGTTCAGGTACAAGAGGGGCCTTTGAAGAATTATTAGGTCTTTTAACAACTGATAAAGCTTCTACTATTATTGACAGAGCTTTGGTAAGTGAAGGTACAGGTAGTATTATGGCCACAGTAGCTTCCAAAGAAAATGCAATTGGCTATATTTCTTTAGGTTATAGGAATGAAACAGTAAAACTAGTAGAAGTAGATGGTGTGATGCCAAGTGCTGAAACAGTTTTAGCGAATGAATATATGATTTCAAGACCATTACTTCTTTTAACATCAAATAATACAAGTGATGAGGCAAAAGCTTTGTTAGATTATATCGTTGGAGCAGAAGGTCAAAGCGTTATAGCAGAAAAATATATTCCAATTAATCAATAGTAATCTATAAACGAGTAAAGGTAGATGAAGTACATGGATAAATTAATGAAAAGAGTGTTTTGGTTATGTGCAGCCATCATGATTTTAGTAGTTGGATTTATGGCAGTATATATTATAGTAGGAGGAGTACCTTTCTTTAAAGAAGTGAGTATTTGGGATTTCCTATTCGGTAAGAAGTGGAATCCATCAGGAAAAATATTTGGTATTTATCCAATGTTAGTAGCAAGTTTATATGCTACATTAGGTGCAACTCTTATAGGGGTTGTAGTTGGTGTGAGTACAGCAATTGTTTTAGTAGAAGTCTTACCACAAAAAGTGGCTAAGGTGTTTTCAGCGGCAATTGACTTACTTGCTGGTATACCATCTGTTATCTATGGATTCTTTGGTCTGATGGTAATTGTACCCATCCTGAATGACCTTTTTGGGGGTATAGGTGGTGGTAGTAGTTTATTAGCAGCAATGCTGATTTTAGCAGTTATGCTACTACCTACAGTGATAAGAATGACAGAAGTAAGTCTTAGAGCTGTTCCAAATGAATATAAGGAAGGGGCCTTAGGATTAGGGGCTTCTAAATTTCAATATATTTTCAAAGTACAATTAGGTGCAGCTAAATCTGGTATTATGGCAGGAATTGTACTAGGTATAGGTAGAGCGTTAGGCGAGACTATGGCTGTTATCTTAGTAGCAGGTAACTCTGTACTTATCCCAAGTAGTATTATGGATCCAGTAAGAACACTAACCGCTAATATTGCAATGGAAATGGGATATGCAACAGGCATTCACCAGCAAGCACTATTTGCAACAGGGATGGTGCTTTTCGTACTGATTATGGCAATTAATTTAGTACTTACGCAGTTTATTCGAAGGGCAGAAAGGAGAGCTAGATAATGCAAAGAAAACATAAGGAAAGTCTGATAAAAGTTATATTACTTGCAATTTCATCCATAACTATTATTATGTTAGGTTGGATTATAGGCTACATTGTGTTTAAAGGTATAGCGCATATTGACTTTGGCAAACTAGTTCCTCCAATTGTTTCAACGTTATACATGGTAGCTATTGGACTTCTTATTTCAGGGCCCATTGGTATTGGAGCCGCTATCTACTTAAATGAGTATGCAAAGCCAGGCAAGTTCGTAAATGCCATTCGTTTTGCAACAGAAAGTTTGGCAGCTGTTCCTTCGATTATATTTGGTTTATTCGGGATGGCTTTCTTCTTAACACAATGTAAATTAGGTATCTCTATTATGGCGGGTTCACTTACTGTGTCTATGATGGTATTACCTACTATTGTAAAAACGACAGAAGAAGCACTAAAGACTGTACCTGTAAGCTATAGAGAAGGTTCACTTGCCTTAGGAGCCTCTAAGTTTAAAACCATTATTAAAGTAGTACTCCCTAATGCTTTATCTGGTATTTTAACAGGTGTTGTTTTAGGGACAGGAAGAATCGTAGGAGAAACAGCAGCCATTTATTTAACAGCAGGAACGATGTATCGTTTTCCAGAAAGCCCGATGGAATCAGGTAGAACTTTAGCTGTTCACTTATATTTATTGGCTAAAGAAGGTATTTCTTTCGACGAAGCTTACGGCACAGCTGTTGTACTGCTGATTACAATTTTACTTTTAAATTTACTTACTTACTTTATTGGATATAAATTAAGTAAAGTCAAATCATAGAGGAGAAAGACTATGGAAACAATTATGAGTATTAAAGATTTATCATTCTATTATGGTGACTTTAAAGCTTTAAAAAATATTAACTTAGATATTATCGAAAATGAAGTACTTGCTTTTATTGGGCCTTCAGGTTGTGGTAAATCTACTTTATTACGTATCTTTAACCGTATGAGTGATTTGGCTGCAGCACCTAAGGTAGAAGGGTCTATTACTTATCGTGGTCAAGAAATCTTTGGTATGGATACGATTGAACTTAGAAAAAAAGTAGGTATGGTATTTCAGAAGCCTAATCCATTCCCAATGAGCATTTATGATAATATTTCTTATGGACCACGTATGCAAGGTATTAAGAAAAAATCAGAATTAGATGAAATTGTAGAAGATAGCTTAAAGAAAGCAGCCATTTGGGACGAAGTAAAAGATAAGCTTAAGAAAAATGCCATTAGCTTGTCTGGGGGACAACAGCAAAGAATTTGTATAGCACGTTCCATCGCTATGCGTCCAGAAATATTATTAATGGACGAGCCAACCTCTGCTCTTGATCCTATTTCTACTTCTAAAATAGAAGATTTAATTAGTGAACTAAAAAAACAATACACAATTGTAATCGTAACGCATAATATGCAACAGGCAGCAAGAATTTCTGACCGTACAGCCTTCTTTTTACTAGGGGAATTAATTGAGGTGGATGATACACACAAAATCTTTAATATGCCAGCTCATAAAAAGACAGAAGACTATATTACGGGTAGATTTGGCTAAGCCACTAATAAAAAACAGAGAGCAATCAGTAAAGGAGAAGGAAAATGCCATCTAGAATAGTATATGAAGAGCAGTTACAAGGATTAAACAAACGTATTATTGAAATGGGCCATGCTGCAGAAGAAATGATTAGTGATACACTTAATTCTTTGATTCATGGTGACCATACATTAGCACAAAAAGTAATTGATAGTGATGACAAGGTAGATTTAATACAACTTGAGATAGAAAAAGAATGTGCCATACTTATTGCCCATCAACAACCTATTGCAAGAGATCTTCGTTTTATCTTATCAGTGGTTAAGATTGTAACGGATATAGAAAGAATAGCAGATCAATGCTGTGATATTTGTAAATATAGCATTAAGCTTAAAGAGGATAAATGGAGTGAGGAAGTTAACTACCAACGCCATATTGAAAAAATGGCTGTTGCTGCTAAAGAGATGTTAACAGGAGCCTTAAATACTTTTGCAACTAAAAACATAGAGGATATCAAAGATATTTGTAAAGCAGATGATAAGATTGATGAAGCTTTCTGGAAGGTTTGGAAAGAAATAAGGGATGAAATGGTAGCTGATAAGGAGTTTATTAGAAGTGGACTTCATTACATTATGATTATTAAGTATTTAGAAAGAATAGCAGATCATATTACCAATATAGCAGAGTGGATTTATTACAGCTTAACAGGTGAATATGTTATTCATGCTTCTATTAATGAAATAGAAAAATAAAGATAAGAGGCTGACGTGAAACATGATATCAAATATAAGATGGTGTATCTAGTAATTGAATGGCTAGAGCACATCTTGTGTTGAAGCATTATTTCATGTCAGCCTCTTACTATTTATTGAGTTTGTGTAGAGGGTTAAATAGGCAAGAATACAATATACAATAGAGTACAAATTTGATTATTTTGGAAAAATGTTTTATAATAATGTAAAGTAGATTCTACAAAGTATAAATGCTACTGCAATCATCTAATGCATATTAAATGAAGAAGTAGTTGAATGGAGGAATGGCCATGAGCAAAAAAGTGATTATTACCATTGATAGACAATATGGAAGTGGCGGTAGGGCAATCGGTGAAAAGTTGGCTAAAGATTTAGGCATTCCCTTTTATAACAAAGAAGTTACAGAAATGGCCGCAAAGCAAAGTGGTATGAGTAAGGAAGTGTTTGACAAAATAGATGAAACAGCAGCAAGTAGTTTGTTATATTCTGTGGTAACAGGAGCTTATATGTTTGGCAATCACGTACCACCTACCCTAGATCTCCCTATTAATGATAAGTTATTTATAGCACAAACTGAAGTCATCAAATCTCTTGCCAATGAAGGGTCTTGTGTTATTGTAGGAAGATGTGCAGATTACATTTTAAGAGATGATGAGAGTGTAGTTAATATATTTATTCATGCAGATCTACCTGTTCGTTTAGAACGCGCTATAAAAGAATATCAATTACCACCAGAAAAAGCAGAAGCGCAGTTAAATAAGATAGATAAAACAAGAGCTAATTACTATCATTATTATTCAGGTGAAAAATGGGGAAATAGCTTTAACTATAAACTATGTATAGATAGTGGTATGTTAGGAATAGAAGGTAGTGTAGCTGTTATTAAAGCTTTTATTGAGCAAAGAAATACAAAATAATTAATGATAAATAAAAAGTAGTGCACTTCATGTGGCAATGTCATTAAGTTAACATTGTGATAGAAACGCATCCCTAGGAAAAGAAGTTGAAGATTTATTTCTTCAGCTTCTTTTTCTATTTCCAGGTACCACAAATAGACAGATTTGCATCTGCCTCAAAATTTATATTCTTTTACAAAGATTTATGCTACTCTATAAAGGAAGCCATGAAAAATCTTAACAATTAAGTTTCGTTCCCTATGCCTATCAGGTCTTATAGGAATGAGATTTTTTGCAATTATGGCTTCTACATCAGGTGATGTTGCTTTTCCATGATAGAATAACCTACACATATGCACTGCAACTGAGAAATTTGCTTTATATGTATGCTTTCTTTGCTTTTTTTCAATGACTACGTGGGAGGTAATCATTTCTGCAAAGTTATACATTATCATATGTGCATAGATTTCTTGTTGGATACACATCACCTTTTTTGAATGAAAATCTAACATTCCAATCGTATATTTCAAATCTCGAAAAGATGTTTCAATCCCCCAACGAGAAGCATACAGTTTTTTTACCTCATCAGGAGGATACTTTTCACTATTTAGATTTGTAACTATTGTTTCATAGGAAGTTTCTGAAATAGGAAATCTCACTATTCGGAAGTGTAATTCATAGAATTTAGCAGGTTCAGATTTCTTGTTTTTAAGTGGTAAATAATCAAACGGTTGGGCTGAAGAAACACTTCGATAATGATTTTTGTCTTTGAAAAGTTCTTTGACTGCATTCGTTTTCTTTCTTGTAAGTTTTAAAGAAATATCAATATCAAAACAGTCTGTTTTGGGTAAATCCAATCCATTCTTTATGCCATTAATTCCATCTTTGACACGAATAAGAAAGAACCATCCTTTTTCTTGAATGTGAGCCATGCTGTTGAAAGATTCATAACCTCTATCAGCTATCACGAGTATCAGCTATCACGAGTGCTTTAGGAATTTCAGAACGATCAACCATTTCTTGTAGAGCGTTATGTTCATTCTTTTCTTTAGATTTTTGTATTATCACATCATGATAAATAGAATAATTTATATTATACAACGCATTTATATGCAGAAGATTATATGATTTTCTTCCATCTTTTCCAGAATGAAATGAATTTAAATCATCAGGATTGGTAGGAATCTGTACATCAGACCCATCAACAGCAAGTATGGGCATATCTTCATTAAAGTTATCTATAAGTTTACTTGAAAAGCCGTCAAATATCTTCTTAAACGCTTCGGGCTTTATCTTTTTCCTCTGCTGAACAAACGCAGAAGAAGTGGGTGTATCTGCAGATGCACCAAATAGATCTAATAATTCGTTTGTAAGGCTCCCACTTCCCATTCCAATAATTCCAGCTAAAATTTTATTCATGGGCAATTTTCTTTTGCGTAAAAAATCACTACCTGGATTGGTACAATAATCTTGCGGATTGTCAGCTAACTTTTGGATTTCATCTACTAAAAGCTTTTTAATTTGTTTGGGTTTCATATGTGTCCTCCTTGTAACTAAGTTTCCTTTAATTACAAGGGCCGCTCTCACTACCTCTTTATTCAATCAGTAGTGAGAGCGGCCACACATTTTCTTTGTCTTGTCAACTACTTTTTCAAAAAAAGATCCCTATACCATTTGATTGGTATAGAGATCTTTTTTCGTCATCTTAACTTAATGACATTGCTTCATGTGGTGCACTACTTTTTTGATTAGTATAATCTACTAGACCCTGAAGGTTTGAATAGCTTGATTAAGTGTCTCCATATTATTTTTTAAGGAATTTGCTAAATCAGACAGGTCAGAAATAACAGTTTGTTGAGTAGTTGTTAAACTACTTACTTCCTCAGTAGAAGCAGCTGACTCTTGAGTAATAGTAGCAATACTGTTAATTTGTGTAACCATTGTTTCTTTTAAAGACTGCATGCTATTGATACTAGAGTTAATATCTTTAAGCTCACTATTCATTTGTTTAAGAATGTCAATAATATTAAAGAAAAGCTGATAAGTTTCAGAAACAACAGTTGATTGGTCTTTAATGATGGTATTTGACTGTTCTACTAATTGAGTAGTTTCATTCATTTTATTAGCAATGGTATTTAACGTATCACGTACATTGAGGGTAGAATGCTTAGATTGATCAGCTAGATTACGAACCTCATTAGCAACTACTGCAAAGCCTTTACCAGCTTCACCAACTCTGGCAGCCTCAATACTAGCATTAAGGGCAAGTAAGTTAGTTTCTTCACTGATATTGTCTACGAGTTTCATAATGTCTTCTATATTTTGATTGAGAGTTTTTAATTCATTCATACTTTCGCGGATATGAGAAGACATTTGCATAGAATTAGTCATAGTAGCAGTAAGAGTATCCATAGTTGTTGCAGCAGTTTCCATCATTGTTTTAGCACCCTCAGTATTTTCTAAAAGGTGATTAGTTTTATTGGTAACAGTTTGCATACTTTCAGCAAGTGTAATCATACCTGTATTACTTTCTTGTGCATCCATAGCTTGGAGAGTAGTACCCTCTGCAATATCAGAAATAGAAGCAGCAAGTTGAGTAAAGGTTTCTACAGATTCTGAAGTAGAACGTGAAAGAATTTTACTCGTATCTAAGGTATGTACAATAACCTGCTGAGTTTGGTTAATAAGTTTGCTCATATTAGCAATCATAAGATTAAAGCTCTTACATAGTTGGGTTGTTTCATCACGGCCTTTTTCAGGAGCGATAACCGTCAAGTCGCCGTTCTCAGCTTTTTTCATCAATCCCATTAGGTGAATAATTGGATTTGAAAGACGCTTGGCTAATAGATAACCAAGACCAATTGCAAGTAAAATAGTAATAATAACAAGAATAATAACCATGACAATAGCTGTATTAAGTTGTGAAGTTAAGGATTTTTCAGGTGCTTGTACAATGACCTTCCAACCATTAGAAAGACTAGCATATGAGAATAAATAGTTTGATAAATCGATTGTCTGGTTAAAAGAACCTAAGGTGGACTCACTAGAAAGATTGTTAGTAATAGAGTCATTTAAGTGAGAGACACTATCATTGGAAGTATAAAGCACTTCATTATTCTCATCTACAAGGAAGATAAGAGAATTATCTAGAAGTGTCATATTACCTAAATAATCAAAAATACTCTTTAAGTTAACATCTACATATACTGTATATTGAGCATTATGATCAAAGTCAGTATAGGTTTGGAAAACTACCATATGATCATTTGGTGTATTTTCTGTAGCAGTCCAAGTAAAGCTTCCCGTTTGGGCAGTCTCTCCTAATAATTTGATTTCATCTTCAGTTAAATAAGGAATTTTACCAATAGGAAGTTTTGTTTTAGTTGAAGTGATATAAACATTAGAAACATTATGGTCCAGTTCTTGAAAATAGACGATTTGTGATTGAATCTTTTCAAGGGCATTAGTTTGTTTTCTAACATCACCTGAGTGATAATCTCTTAATAAACCACTTTGAGATAAATCAGAAATAGTAAATTGTGTAACATTTTTTTCTACATCCTTAGTATAGGTGTCTAAATTACTAGCGGCTTGTTTAACGAGCTCTAAGGTGAGTTTACTACTAGTAGCACTCAGTGCATTTTTAGAAGCAGAAGTAAAAACAATAGCTAGAATAAACAAAGGAAGTAGTGCAAAACATATAAACATAATAATAAGTTTATATTTAATAGAAAAAGTGTAGTTAAGACGCTTAGTTTTTTTCATAGATTAAACCTCCCTTAAGTCGTCATAACTATTTTAACACAAACATAATTTGGAAAACTAAATAATAGTCATAAAATACTAGAAAAGGGGGAGGTTGTAACAAGAAAAGTAAAAAGTGCTATATTAACAACAATAAATGACAAGAAATGAGTAAAAAATATAATAAAGCGTAGGAATAATAAAGCGAAATATAAGAATAATAAAAAGCGAACCATTAAGTTCGCTTTTTTATTAGATAAATTTACTAAAAGGATAAGAATTAGTTGGTACTAGCTGTCGTATCATTACTAACATTGGCATCGACACTAGTGTTAGTGTCAGCATTGTTAGAAGTAGCAGCTTCAGCATTGTCTGGAACTACCATATTATCTGTAGTAGCTGTGTTATCTAATAGAGTATCGTCTGCGAATTCATCAACAAAAATATCTTCTTCAGCATTATCTCCAGTTGAAGCAGCTGAAGGTGTTAAATCCAGTTTTTCATAAGTAGAGGTAATAGAAGCGTTGTCATTGTCTGATAATGCTACTTTAACTGCATCCATTAACATATTAGTTGCAGAAGAAGTATTAGCATTAGAAGGTAGCTCTAAGGATTGGGTAGTAGTAATATAAGTATTTACATAATCAATACCAGATACTAGATCTTTATAAAGCGTAGTTGATGATTCATCTAAGCCAGATAAAGCTACAGAAGAAATAGTATGATCTTTTACTTCTACTACTAAATCCATTTGGGCATCAGATAATGTGATGCCAGCTATGTATTTACCATCTTGATAAGTATCAGACGGAGCAAAAGTTTGTGTTGTCTTATTCTTTATTAGTAAGAAAACAAATAAAGCAATGACAACTAAGAAAATGAGGATTGGAATTCTAAGATCTTTGAGTTTGATAACCATGAATTTAGGACTAGACATTAATGACCCTCCTTTTTAAAATAAGATGTCCTACTACATATATATGGACGAGGTCTTTATTATATGCAAAATAAAAAATAAATTTTGGACTAAAAAATAGAAATAGTGTGATTTCCAAAAAGTAAATATTATCCTAATGGGAATAGTTGTAAGAGTAAAGCAAAATATGATAAGATAAGCTTAAAATAAGGTTTTACTTATAAGAAAGAAGGACTAAAATAATGAACATTTCACAAACAATTGACCACACTCTTTTAAGAGCAACTGCCACAGAAGCTGAAATTAAAGCTATTTGCGAAGAAGCCATAGCTTATCAATTTAAGACAGTATGTGTGCCTACTTGTTATGTACCTATAGCAGCAGATTTGTTAGAAGGAACAGACATAGGTATTACAACAGTAGTAGGCTTCCCTCTTGGTAATGAAACAGCGGCTACTAAAGCGTTTCAAGCAAAAGAAGCAGTTGTAAATGGAGCAAGCGATATTGATACGGTTATTAATATAGGAGCCCTTAAGGATGAAAAATATGACTATGTTCAATTTGATATTGAAGAGGTTGTAAAAGCAGCTAAAGCAGCAGATCCAAAGACAATTGTGAAGGTTATTATTGAAACTTGTTATTTAACAAAAGAAGAAATTATAAAAGCAACAGAAATTGTTATGGCAGCTGGGGCTGATTTCGTTAAGACCTCAACTGGTTTTGGAACAGGCGGTGCCACTTTAGAAGATGTTAAATTAATGAAACAAACAGCAGGTAATCAAATACAAGTAAAAGCTTCAGGTGGTATTAGTGATGCAGAGACTGCAAACGCTATGATTGAAGCTGGCGCTACAAGACTGGGCGTAAGCAAAAGCATTGCTATTGTTACAGGGCAAAAAGTAACAGATGGTGGTTCTTACTAATATAAAAGGTTTTTTAGTTGATAGGAATAATGAAAAACATATCAAGCACCTTATAGAGTGTTTGATATGTTTTTTTATTATTTAAAAATGATTATAATTTTGTTGTATTTCTAACATCAATAAGTGATAGAGGCTTTTGTGTGAGGGGAGCTCAATGCTTTTTATAGAATAAATTGACAAGAATTGCAGAAGATTAATTGAAATAAACAATTAATTAAAGTATAATTTAAATTATAAAGAATAGATGAATAATGCTGTTTTGATGAAGGTAAAAACAACTAGGTTATAGTTATGATTAAAGGATGAGGAAGTGAAACCATGAAAGAATCAGTTTTATTAGATGTAGGAACTGGAGAATTAGAAGTTATTGTTTTTTTAGTTAATAATAATCGCTACTGTATTAATGTACTTAAAGCAAGAGAGATTATACAATTAAATGATGTAAGGCCTTCAACTGATAGCAGTCAAAATATCTTAGGTATTACTAATGTAAGAGATAAAGTAATGACTGTTATTGATTTAAGTTACATATTAGATAAAAAACCAACTGAAGTTACAAATAAAAAAATGGCGCTTGTATGTGAGTTTAATAGAAAACAAGTAATGTTCGCTGTAGATAGCATAGAAGGTATTCGTCGTGTGAAGTGGTCAGATATTACAAAGCCTGATCAATTATTAAGAGGTTCATTATCTGTAGGAAATATTTTAACTGAAGAAGGCATTTTATTAATGTTAGACTTTGAAAAGATTATTACTGATATTTCTAAAGAAGAAAACCCATATATAAGAGGTCAAAAGGAAATTGTTAAAAAATCAGAAAGAGCTAGCAAAAAAATTTATATGGCAGATGATTCAAAAACCATAAGAACTTTATTACAATCTGTACTAGAATCTGCAGGATATACGAATATTCATAGCTTTGATAATGGCCAAGAAGTACTAGATGCATTAAGTAAACTTAAGCAAGAACAAGGTGCTGGCTTTAAAAAAGAGGTGGATCTCTTAATTACAGATATAGAAATGCCAATTCTAGATGGGCATACAGTAACTCGTAGAATTAAAGAAGATAATATATTATGCGAATTACCTGTTATTATTTTCTCTTCTCTTATTTCAGATGAGCTTTATCATAAGGGAGAAGCAGTAGGGGCAGATGCACAAATTAGTAAACCATCTATCCATGAATTAGTAGATGCCGTTGACCGTTTAGTATTTAAATAAGCTATGAATTTTAAGGCTTGACTAAAAGGGAAACTTTGATAAAATATAAGATAATACAAATACATCTATGATGAGAAGAAGTATAATCTTAACTCCAGAGAGTAAGCATTTAGCTGAGAGCTTACATGAGATTAGAAGACATCTCGGAGAGAACTCTTGAAATAGTAGTAGGGAGTAACGTTTAAGCCCCGTTATCGGCTAATGAAGAGCAAAGACTTAAGGTCTTTGAAACAGGGTGGCAACACGGTTATATCGTCCCTGACAATTATGTCAGGGGCGTTTTTTATTGCCCTAAAAAGGAAAAATTTTCTGAAGGTGTATAATAAATATGTGTTAAAAAATAGCCGCTTATGTAAATAATTATAGTAAATACTATTTAAGATGTGAAAACAGAAAGGAGTAACTTATGGAACTTCGTGCCCTTAAAGGAACAAAAGATATTTATGGAGAAGAAATGAGAAAATGGTTGGATGTAGAAGAAATCATTAGAAATTTATGTGATGATTTTGGCTTTAACCAAATTAGAACACCAATGTTTGAGTTTACAGACCTTTTTGCAAGAGGAGTAGGTGAAACAACAGATATTGTTAATAAGGAAATGTATTCCTTCGTTGACAAGGGAGAAAACCGTATTACCCTTAAACCAGAAAGTACAGCAGCAGTTGTACGTGCTTTCTTAGAGCATAGTATGTTTGCTGATACACAACCTACAAAGCTTTATTATATTTCTCCAACTTTCCGTTATGAAAGACCACAAGCAGGTCGTCAAAGACAGTTCCACCAATTTGGAGTAGAAATGTTTGGTACAGACTCGCCAACAGCAGATGCAGAGGTTATTGCTATTGGTCATACATTACTAAAACGTTTAGGCATTAATAAAGTAGAGCTTCATATTAACTCTCTTGGTGGCCCAGAATGTAGAAAGAAATATAACGAGAGTTTAAAAGCTTTCTTAAACACAAAGAAAGAACACCTTTGTGAGCTTTGCCAGGAAAGAATGGATAAAAATCCACTTCGTGTACTAGATTGTAAAAATCCACAGTGTCAAGAGCACTTAAAAGATGCACCAACTGTACTTGAAAACTTAGGTGAAGAGTGCCGTGCACACTTTGAAACCCTTCAAAAGCTTTTAACTGCTATGGAAATTCCATTTGTAGTAGACCCGGGTATTGTTCGTGGCCTTGACTACTATACTAAAACTGTATTTGAATTTATCTCTAATGATATCGGAGCACAAGGTACGGTATGTGGTGGTGGCCGTTATGACCGTTTAGTAGATGAAATAGGTGGTAAACACGTACCTGCGGTAGGCTTTGGAGCAGGGATGGAGCGTCTTATTATTGTAAGAGATGCAGAAAATAATGCACCATTAGCGCCAGCAATGCGTGATCTTTTTATTGGTTATCGCGGTGATGAAGCCATGATGGAAGCGTTCAAACTCGTTAATGCACTTCGTCAAGAAGGTATTAGTGCAGAAAGTGACCATCTTCAAAGAAGCATCAAAGCTCAAATGAAGTTTGCTAACAAAATTAATGCGCGCTATTCAGCTATCATTGGAGAAAGTGAGCTTGAAAATGGCGAAATTCAGCTTAAAGAGATGGAATCAGGGGATAGTGTAACAGTACCAATGAGCCAATTCGTTCAAATGTTTAGCAATATCATCAAGAAATAATAGTGAAGAATGAAAATGAAGAATAAAGAACAATAATTGAAAGTCATTTTAATAAACAATTATTAATGCTTCATTATTAATTGTTTATTTTTACCAATAACATAGGAGGATTAGAATATGTCAGAATCAATGCATGGTTTAAAAAGAACTCATCGTTGTACAGAACTTAGTGCTGCTAATGTAGGCCAAGAAGTTATTGTCATGGGATGGGTACAAAGAAGAAGAAATTTAGGTCAAATTTTATTTATCACACTTCGTGATCGTTCAGGCCTTTTACAATTATCTTTTAATGAAAATACAGAGAAAGAGCTTTTTGAAAAAGCTGAAACACTTAGAAGTGAATATGTAATTGCAGCTCGTGGGATAGTAGTATCTCGTGGTGCTGATGCTAATAAGTCAATGCAAACGGGTGATATCGAAATAGATGTTAAAGAACTTCGTATTCTTTCAGAAGCAGAAACAACACCTTTTGAAATCCTAGAAGACATTGATACAAAAGAAGAACTTCGTTTAAAATATCGTTACCTTGACCTTAGAAGACCAGATATGCAAAAAAATCTTATTCTTCGTAGTAAGGTAACACAAAGTGTAAGACGTTTCCTTGAAACAGAAGGTTTCCTTGAAATTGAAACACCAATTATGCAAAAATCAACACCAGAAGGTGCTCGTGATTATTTAGTACCATCACGTGTGCACCCAGGTAACTTCTATGCGTTACCTCAATCACCACAGTTATTTAAACAGTTATTAATGGTATCTGGTTTTGACCGTTACTTCCAAATTGCAAAATGCTTTCGTGATGAAGACCTGCGTGCAGACAGACAACCAGAGTTTACACAAATCGATATGGAACTTTCTTTCGTAGAGCCAGAGGATGTTATGGCTGTTAATGAAAGATTAATTCAAACTGTATTTAAAGAAGCCTTAGATGTGGATGTACAACTTCCAATTCAAAAAATGACTTATAAGGAAGCTATGGATCGTTTTGGGTCTGATAAACCAGATCTTCGTTTTGGAGTAGAACTTCAGGACCTTACAGAAGTAGTAAAAGGCTGTGGTTTTGCTGTATTTGAAAATGCTATTGCAAATGGTGGGACAGTAAGAGCTATCAATGCAAAAGGTATGGGAGACTTAGGCCGTAAACAAATTGATGCTTTAGTTAAATATGGACAGGACTTTGGTGCAAAAGGTGTAGCTTGGCATCAAATAAAAACAGATGGAGAAGAAAAATCTTCATTTGCTAAATTCTTAAGTGAAGAGACACTTGCTGCAATTAAAGAAAAAATGAGCGCTGATAAGGATGACTTAATCTTAGTTGTAGCTGACAAACCATCAGTAGTGTTTGCTGCACTCGGGGCTTTAAGACTTGAAGTAGCTAGAAGACTTGACCTTATCAATCAAGATGAATTTAGATTCGTATGGATTACAGAATTCCCACTTCTTGAGTATGATGAAGAAGCAGGCAGATTCGTAGCAATGCACCATCCATTCACTATGCCAATGGATGAAGATTTAGAAATGATGGAAACAAATCCAGGAGCTGTAAGAGCAAAAGCTTATGACCTTGCATTAAATGGTTGTGAACTTGGTGGTGGAAGTATCCGTATTTACCAAAATGACGTTCAAAAAAGAATGTTTAACCTTTTAGGCTTCACAGACGAACAAGCAGAAGAACGCTTTGGCTTCTTATTAAATGCTTTCAAATATGGTGTGCCACCACACGGCGGACTTGCATTTGGTCTTGACCGTATGATTATGCTTATGTGTAAGGCTGATAGCATCCGTGATGTTATTGCCTTCCCTAAAGTAAAAGATGCAAGTTGTTTAATGACAAATGCACCAGATGTAGTAGACCAAAAACAATTAGATGAGTTAGCACTTGCCATTGTAGAAAAACAAGAAGAAGTAATAGAAGAATAAACAGACTAATAAAGGCTATTTAAGGGATAGGAAGCTGTCCCTTAAATAGCCTTTTAGATTGAAGTAAAAAGTCTCTAGATGATTAATTAGGCTTACTAGAAGTCCAAGTGCCGTCTTTATACCACATTTCACCATTTGCCTCGAAACCAGGTTGATTAGCAGTAGGAATTTGTTGATTATTACTGTTAAACAGTACTTTCACGGCAATTTCGCTTGGTATAGTATAGGTGTACCAATTATTCCCTTCAGCAGTCATAGCCTCACCAGGCCATTTAGGACCAGTTTTGCTTTCTGTTTCATAGTAATAAAGGTTTGGTGTGCCCCAACCAGAAGGATTATAGAAATGAACAGTTATAACCTTTTCTTCAGGTTTTGAAGTATAAAGCATACCATCTTTGTACCAAATTTCTTTTGAAACTTCTATACCAGGCTCATTAGCACCGGGGATTTGTTGACCGTTGCTATTAAAGATGGTACGTACAGCTGAAGAACCTGTAATGGTATAACTATACCAATTATTCCCTTCAGCAGTCATAGCTTCACCAGGCCATTTAGGTCCAGTTTTGGTTTCTGTTTCATAGTAATAAAGGTTTGGTGTACTCCAACCAGAAGGTTTATAAAAATGAACAGTGAGTTTAGCTTCTTCAGGTTTTGAAGTATAAAGGACACCATCTTTGTACCAGACTTCTTTAGAAACATTTATACCAGGCTCTTTAGCTCCAGGAATTTGCTGATCATTACTATTAAATAAAACGTAAGCGGAGGTCCAGTCTTTGATTGTATAGCTGTACCAACCATCTCCTTCATTGGTCATAGCTTCACCAGGCCATTTAGGCCCAGTTTTGGTTTCTGTTTCATAATAGTAAAGATTTGGTATACCCCAGCTAGAAGGTTTATAGAAATGAATAGTAATGTCTGTTGGTGGGATCACCGTTTCTTTTTTATACGTAAATGTTCCATTAAATAGACCTTGCTCATTTTCTGCTTTTACTTTAATAGAAGTTATTGTACCAGTAGCTACATCTTTACCTATTTCGAAGCTTTCACCAGAAGCTACTGAAAAAGCTTCACCATTATCGATTTGGCAGGTAGCACTTATTACATTTTTAAGTATTACTTTAATGGAAAGTGTACTACTTGTATAAGTTGTAGTTGTACTACTGTTTCCAGGCGTTAACGTAACAGAAGGCTTGCCATCCGGATTGGTTGAGGTCCAGACACCATCTTTATACCACATTTCGCCTTCTACGACAAAACCAGGTTTTTCTTTATCTGGAATTTGTGTAGTACCATTATTCGTATTAAATATAACCTGAGCTGTTTCGTATTCGGCTGGAAGTGTATAGCTATACCAGTTATCTCCTTCGCTATTCATAGTAACACCAGGCCATTTAGGTCCAGTTAATGAAAGTACATCATTATAATAGTAGAGGGATGGGGTAGACCAATCAGCTGGCTTATAAAAATGAACCGTGACTGGTTTACGTTCAGTTTTTAAATAAGAATAAGTTTGTGAGTAAGTACCCAGTGCATTAATAGCTGAAACAGTAATTTTAGTTGTTGTCTCTAGGGCTTCCCCCTTACCAATAGTAATGATATCCCCATTCTTAACAGTATAAGCTTCATTACCATTAATCATGCAAGTAGCTTCAGTGACATTTTGTAAAGCTACCTTTACATCTAAAGTATCCGTATAATATTTAGTTGTGTCGGCAACGTTTCCAGGAGTTAATGTAACAACTGGTGTAAGTGGTTCTTCGCCATTTTGTTCAATCAGGATAACACCTGCTGAGCCAGCAGTAAAGGTAACAGAGCCATTAGCTACAGTTGCTTTTGCGCCGGTATAAGCATCTCTTACTGGTGTTCCATCTTTAAAGATAGAAGATACATTAATTGTTGTACTACCAGTTGCATTTAATGCCACAACGACTTTATCAGAGATACCTTCTTTATTATAGGTGCGACTAAATACATAAGGAGAAGAACTAATAACAGTATGAGTACCAGCCCCTATAGAAGGGTGGTTCTTTCTAAAGGTACCAATGATTTGCCAGTGATTAAGTGTTGATTGATTCACACTTGACCAGTTCATGTCAGAACGACTTGGTTGATCCTTATCAGAGCACGTTTCGCTGCCAGGTCTATTGGTTTCATCACCATAAAAGATTTGAACACCTCCAGGAGATAAAAGTAAAGCTGTACCTAAATTAGTCATATTAGCCCTAGTTAAGCCTTCGTCATGAGATGAAATATAACTAAGGACATTCCAATTATCCTTTGTATTAACTTTACTTGCAATATCTTGATAAGTATTATTAATAGTATTTAGATTGCCATCTTTAGGGAAGAAGAAGTTAATAAGTGAATCAAATTTACCGGTTTCAAAGTATTCAGCTTTATATTCTACACCAGTATTATATACTTCACCAGTCATCCAGAAATCATCATCCCAATTAGCACCAGCTTTAGTTGGATTAGCAACACGCCACTCTTTAAGTGCTGTATTACAAGCATCCTTTAATTGTCCCCAGCGGAATGGTTCTACGTGTTTTGCTGTATCAACTCTGAATCCATCAATACCAAATTCACGCACCCAAGCAGCTAACCATTTAATATTATACTCAGTAGGAGCAACGCCTAAATCAGTTCTTAAGCTTTTAGCAGCAGGAACAATCCAGTTATCATAACCAGAAGTTTCTTGTGACCATTTTGTTTTTAAAAGAGGAGCTAAACCTTGATTGCTAGTTACTTCTGTTTTAAAGTCCGGTAAACCTGCAAGGTTCATACGAAGCTCTGAATTATCTCCAGCAGTATAGCCAGCTACACCAGCACGAATCCAACCAGAACTCCACCATTTTGCCCAGGCGTCATTGTGTCCAGTGTAATCAAGGAATAGGTCATGATAGCTATGCCAAGTTTGCCCATTACTAGGTGACCAATTAAGTAGCTCAGATTTACTATGATTGGTTGGCATAATATCATACTCTGTCATATCTTTCATGCTTAGATAACCAGGGTGATTCATAACAATGTCTAAGATAACACGAATACCTTGTGAGTGCGCTTCATCAACGAATTCTCTCATTTCAGCAACTGTTCCCATATTTTTATCCATCATGGTATAGTCAAGTGCATAGTACCCATGATAAGCATAGTGTGCAAAGTCACCACTATTACCACCACCGACGTAGCCATGCATTTGCTCATAAGGTGCAGTCATCCAAATAGCATTAACACCTAGATTTTTGAAGTAGCCTTCTTTTAGTTTCTTAGTAAGTCCTGCAACATCTCCACCATGAAAAGTACCGATATTTTTACCAGTAGCATCTACTTTGACACGCCCATAGCTAGTATCATTAGAGGTATTACCATTATAGAAACGGTCTGTCATGGTAAAATAAACAGTAGCATTATCCCAAGTAAAATAGGGATCATCATCAGTAGAAGTAATGGGAACGTTACCAATCAGTGAAGTAGATAAGCTGGCTGCAAATAAGTTAGGAAAAATCATAGTAAGTGAGATAAGAATAGAAAGTAAAAACTTAAGAACTGCTTTTTTGGAATGAATCATTATAACTAACCCCCTTATTAATATAGATAAATTTTTTGCGCTTAACAGTAAATAAATCCTCCTTTCATTAACTAATAATAACAAGCACAAAATAATGACCAATAAGGACAAAAAATTTACACTTTTATTATCTAATTTAAATAATAAAAACACAATGAGAATGCAAAAAAATGACTAAGATGTATAAAAAAGTGACGTAAAATGATACAAAGTAATATTTTAAACCTATTTTCTTAGATGCGTATGAGATCGAAAGAGATGGGAGAAGTATGTGTATAGGTGTGTTTAAAGATAGTGGAATTAATCTTGTAGATTCTTATAAAATTCATGTGGTTTTTATTATATTTTGCTATATTTAATATGTAGTTCAAAAATTATGTTATCATAAAAGAGTAATAAATAAGGAGTGCATATAAGGAGGCATTTTATGAGTTATGTAGCAGATAAAAATAGATACCAAGAAATGAAATATAATCGTTGTGGGAAAAGTGGCTTGTTACTTCCGGCTATTACTTTAGGGTTATGGCATAATTTTGGAGATGAAAATAGTTTAGCCAATGTAAAGGAAATGCTTTTTGGAGCTTTTGATATGGGTATTACGCATTTTGATCTAGCAAATAATTATGGTCCAAGTGCAGGCTCGGCAGAAAGCAACTTTGGAGAGGTGATGCGTACAGACCTTAAGCCATACAGAGATGAGCTTGTGATTTCTACTAAAGCAGGCTATGGTATGTGGGAAGGACCATATGGAGATGGTGGTTCAAAGAAATATTTAATTTCTTCTTTAGATCAAAGCTTAAAACGAATGAACTTAGATTATGTAGATATTTTCTATCATCATAGAAGAGATCCAGAAACACCAATGGAAGAAACAGTAGAAGCATTAAAAAGTATTTTAGATCAAGGGAAAGCCTTATATGTAGGAATTTCTAATTACAATGCAGAAGATACTAGAACAATGATTAAATTTATGAAAGAAGCAGGGGTAAGGTGCCTGATTCATCAGATGTTTTATAATATGTTAGAGCGTCATAATGAAGAGGTCATAGCTGTGCTAGAACAAGAACAAGTGGGTGCTATTGCGTTTTCACCTTTGGCACAAGGTCGTTTAACTAATAAATATTTTAATGGTATTCCAGTAGATTCAAGAGCAGCAGGAACAAGTCCTTTCTTAAATAAAGAGGGGATTACAGATGAGCTTTTAAAGAAAACAAAAGCACTTAATGACTTAGCAGAAAGCCGTGGTCAAAGTTTATCTCAGATGGCTTTAGCATGGGCACTTAGAGGTCATGTGACTTCTGTTATTATAGGAGCTAGCAAGCTTTCTCAGATTAAAGAAAATGTAGGTGCTATTCAAAACTTAGACTTTACAGCAGAGGAACTTCAAGCAATTGATAAGATTTTATTAGGTTAAGTAATAGGCTCATTTAAAGGGTAAAATAGGATATAGGCTATGGAAAAATAAACTCCATAACCTATATCCTATTTTGTTTCGCTCAAAGTAGTTTTCATTAAATCAGCCATGGCAAGGGTGATTTCTTCATCAAAGTTAGTCTTGGAAGTCTCGATAGCGGCTTTTAGTGTTTTTAAATCAGCAGAGTCTAAGGGGATATCGCTATATTCAGTTTTAGCAAGTTTTAAGATGTTTTGATGTAGCTCATCTAAATCACTAAAGAGACTATCTCTGAGAAAGTCATAGGGTTCATAGTAAAAGGTTTCAATCTCATAGAGTGTATCAATATCAAAAGAGTCAGTTGTTTCATAAGTAGATTGGGCTTCATTATAGGTATCATAAAGGTAATTTCCTGAATCAGAAATTTCTAAGATGGCATGATAAACCTTATTGTAGCTAGAATTAACCACATAAGTGCTTCTGCCTTCTTGAATAACCTCATAGCTATAATCAGGGTATTTCGTTGAATCAGAAGCAGGACTAATAAGTCCGGAAATCCAACGACCAATAATTCCTACAATAATAGTAAGTACAATAAAAATATGTGGCCAAAATCTCCAAATAACTAAGGAAGGAATATCAATTTTAGAATCCTTAAAGAGTTTCTCCCTATAGTTATTTCGTGACATTTGTTGCCACTCTAATTTTTCAGGTAAAGAAAGTTCATCATTTTTTGCTTTTTCTTTAAGTTGTTTTTCATATTGGCGACGTTGCTTTAGAAATTCCTTTTGAGCTTTAGTTTTCATAAGTAGTCTCCTTATAAATGATAAAATATATAGAATATTAAGATTATTATATAGTGATTAGGTTAAACAATCAATTTAAATAAAAAAATTTAAAATTGATACCTCTATAGAGGAAATGCTGTGTACTGCAATAGGAATTAAAGATTCAAAACTAAAGAGAGTTAGTATATAATAGCTTTATAAATACTTAGGCTATTATAGAAAGCAAATAAAGTACATAAATAAAGGAGATAGATCATGAACAGTAAGGTAGATGAAGCATTAGCCCTTTTTAAAGAAGGTTTTTCTTGTTCACAAGCTGTATTTGCAGTTTATGCTAAAGATTTAGGTATGGATTATGAAATGGCCCTTAAAGTATCACAAGCTTTTGGTGGTGGTATGGGTGGTATGAGAGGTGAATGTGGTGCTGTAACAGGTGCTTATATGGTGATTAGCCTTTTATATGGTAGAACTAAAGCTGAAGACGGAGAAGCAAGACTTAAGACCTTCACCATGGTAAAAGATTTTGCAAAACGCTTCAAAGAAAAACAAGGCAGTACAGTATGTCGTGATTTATTAGAAAATAAATCAGGTAGCCACTATGATATGTGTAGTGATTATGTAAAAGATGCATGCATCATTTTAGAAGAGATTTTAGAAGAATATAAATAAATGATAATAGTTGATACATAGGGACTCATATAAAAGCACTAACTTTTTTAGAAAAGTTAGTGCTTTTATATGAGAAGCCTTTCTTAGCTAATAGGGAGGTACATTGTCATTTTCTTACTTGGTAGGTAGGCCTCATTAAAATACTACCAATAGGTATAAAATAATTAGAAAAATACTGGGGATGGAATACAAATTAGTCTGACTTTATAATCAGTATATAAGCAGTCGACTGATTTGATTTAATAAATAACAGGGAGGAAGAAAATGAAATACTTATCTAGACCATTAATAGATTGGGCGATTCATGAAATTGAAACCAAGTACCCAGAAGATATCAGTATATTAGTAGGTCATAAAGGGTGGCGTATACCAGAAGATGGGGAAGAGGTGGCTTTTAACTTTTTCATTCCAGCTACCGATAAAGGCTATTCTTTAGCACAAACCTTCATCATTAATGAAATTGGCTATGATTTATTTCCTATGTCATGGGAAAGAGTAGAAGGCCTCGCTGAAGTAAATGAAAGTTTAACCACTTGCCTTGCTGATGGTATTATTTTATATGCCAGGAATGAGAAAGACAAAGCACGCTTTATTCAATTACAACAGACATTAAAAGACCACTTAGCAGACCACAGTTTTACTTTTAATAAGGCTTTAGAAAAGATTAATAGTGCCATGGAACTTTATAAAACTATGGCATTTGAGGAGTCCTTATGTCATGTGAGAAAGGGAGCAGGTTTTATAAGCCAATATTTAGTCGAAGCGATAGCAACAAGCAATGGGACTTATATGAAAAATGGCCCACAAGATATCATTTCAACATTAAAAGATTTTAAGCAAGTACCTGTGCATTTCATAGGGTTATATGAGCAGTTGATTAAAGCTGAACAAGTAGAGGTAATAAAAACATTAAGTTATGAGCTCATCAAGATGACAAGGGACTTTTTTTCAAGTAAAGATACAAGAGTAATAAAAGAAGAAGAGTGTGAGTTTCAGGATTTGGCTGCATGGTATGAAGAAGGGCGTTATACTTTTAGACGTATTGGCTATTATTGTGAAAAAAATGACCCATTTAATAGTTTTTCTTGGGGATATCATTTTCAGCGTGAATTTGATTGTATTCAAAAGGATTTTGGACTTAAGGAAATGGATTTGCTAGGGGTATTTAATCCAAATGACCTATCCATTTTTAAAGAAAGGTTAGATGAGATTGAAGCATATATTGTATCTGAAATAAAAGCACATGGAGTAAAAATACGAATTTATGATACCTTAGAGGCATTTTTAAATCATATGAATTAAGAAAGGGCGATGTGCAGTGAAATACAAAAATGCCGCTGATATTTTGCCTGATCAACTTCTGAGAGAAGTACAAAAGTATACTTCAGGAGAAGCTCTTTATATACCTAAATACAAAGCTCGCAAAAAGTGGGGAGAAGGTTCAGGTGCTAAAGCTTTTTATGATAAGCGAAATGAAGAAATTCGTATAAAATTCGCTAGTAAAATAGCTATTGACGTATTAGCAGAGGAATATAATCTTTCAGTAGAAACGATTAAAAAGATTGTTTATAACAATAAATAATCTTTTTAGAAACTTGTAATAGAAGTGAAATACAAACTAATAGGTGAGTTGTGTTATAATGAGGGCGAATACTTATGAGGTAAGGAGGATGGACCATGGATATTATGACATCATTAGAAGCTATGACAGCTAAGCTCGATTGCATAGGTAGGAGGTCTATAGGCCTTATTATGACAAAGGGTGCTTTACATGAAGGGCATATAGCTTTGATAAAAGCAGCAAGAGCTGAAAATGAATATATTATAGTAAGTAGTTTCTTGCATTCACATGAGTTTTCTTCTGAAGAAGCTTATAAGCTCTATCCTAGACAGGTGGAGGAAGATCAGGAAATAGCTAGTAAAGCAGGAGTAGACTTTTTCTTTTGTCCAAGTTATGAAGGACTTTATCCTAATGGTAGTAGTACTTATGTAAGTATCTATACACCACTTATGAATCGTCTTGAGGGTCAAATACATCCTAAGTATTATCAAAGCTTTTTAACTACGGCAAATTTACTACTAAGTTGTATTAGACCACAGCGTTACTATATCAGTGAAAAGGATTTTCAAAAAAAAGCCCTACTTAGTCAGCTTATACGTGATTTTCACTATGTTTGTGAAATAAGAGTCTTACCTACTGAGAGAGAAGCAGATGGACTTATTATAGGAAGTAGAAATACTTTATTAGAGCCAGAAGAAAGGCGATTAGCACCGCTTCTTTATCATACGCTTAAAAAAGCAGAGTTAGCTTATCAAAGAGGAAATATTAGTAGTTATAAGCTTAAATTACTTTTAGAGACAGAAATAAAGCGCTATTATCGTATTCAGCTAGAATATGTGGATGTGTTAGAAATAGAACGCCTAACAAGTATAGAAACCATTATTGAAGAAGCGCTTATAGTAATGAGTATACGTCTAGGGAGCGTAAGGCTTTCAGATTATATTTATCTTAAGAAATAAAGGTTGATTTAGAAGAAATATTCTGATATGATTTGCTTGTATGAAATTAATATTTAAATAATACATAAAATAAGAAAAAGGGGAGTCTGTGCGACAGGCTGAGAGGAAACTAAAGTTTCGACCCATAACCTGATTCAGATCATGCTGACGTAGGGAAATATTCGAGGATAGCACTTCGAAAGAAGTGTAAGTAACAGGATATGCCGAAGCCAGCATATCCTGTCTTTATTTTAAGCTAAGAAGGTGAAACATTTTTTAGTTAAAGGGCTATTAGCTCTACAAATAAAGTTTCAAATGGATATGTAAGGTTACAGAGAAACTCCCTTTAAAAAGGAGAGATTACATGAAATATCATACACAAATGGAAGCCGCAAAAAAAGGTATAATCACTAAGGAAATGGAGATTGTAGCTAAAAAAGAGTATATGGAAGTAGAAAAGCTTAGGGCCTTAGTAGCAAAAGGTGAAGTGGCTATCCCATGCAACATTTATCACAAATCTCTTTCTCCAGAGGGAATTGGTACGGGTCTTAAAACCAAGATCAATGTCAATTTGGGGATATCAGGAGATTGCAAAAACTATGAAGTAGAATTTGAAAAGGTGAAGGTGGCACTTAAGTTTGGTGTGGAAGCTATTATGGATCTTAGTAATTATGGGAAAACAAATACCTTTCGTAAGCAACTTATTGAGATGTCTACAGCTATGATTGGTACAGTACCTATGTATGATGCTATTGGGTATTTGGAAAAAGATTTAGTACATATTACACCACAGGATTTCTTAAAGGTCGTAGAAGCTCATGCCAAAGAGGGTGTTGACTTTATGACGATTCATGCAGGGATTAATAGACGTACAGTAGAAGCTTTTAAACGTGAAGGACGTAAGATGAATATTGTTTCTAGAGGTGGTTCTCTCTTGTTTGCTTGGATGGAGATGACAGGAAATGAAAATCCATTTTATGAATATTATGATGACGTATTAGAAATTTTAAGACGTTATGATGTTACCATTAGTCTTGGAGATGCCTTAAGGCCAGGATGTCTAGAAGATAGTTCAGATGCAGGACAAATCGGAGAGCTTATTGAACTTGGCTATCTAACTAAGAGAGCATGGGCAAAAGACGTGCAGGTTATGGTAGAAGGCCCAGGTCATATGGCAATGAACGAAATAGAGGCCAATATGAAACTACAAAAACGTCTATGTCATAATGCACCTTTTTATGTATTAGGACCATTAGTAACAGATATCTTCCCCGGTTATGACCATATTACTTCAGCCATCGGTGGTGCTATAGCAGCAGCCAGTGGTGCTGATTTCTTGTGTTATGTGACACCAGCTGAACACCTAAGATTACCGGATGTAAGTGATGTTAAAGAAGGAATCATAGCAAGTAAAATTGCAGCGCATGCAGCAGATATTGCTAAGGGCTTACCACATGCAAGAGATTTAGATAACAAGATGGCAGAAGCAAGACAAAAGTTAGATTGGGAAGAAATGTTCGAAGTAGCTTTTGATGGAGATAAGGCTAGGGATTACTTTGAAAGTATGCCACCAGCTGAAAAACACAGTTGTTCTATGTGCGGTAAAATGTGTGCTGTTAGAACAACCAATCGCATCATAGAAGGTAAAACAGTGGAATTACATGAAGAGTAAGAATGAATAATGAAATATTAGGTGTTGAGAGTGAAGAAACAAATAATCAGTGCATAACTTATTATTCATTTTAAATTTTTATATAGGGAAATAGGTCTGAAAAGATGAGGAAGACTAGCAAATGGAAGGGGAGCACCTTGCATTTGTTTTCAGAAGGACAATTAAATAGCTAGGGAACTCGTGTTTCGAGGTGAGAGGAAGCTTTTAAGTTTCGACCGACTAAATGAAGCTAGTGCTGCATAGAGGCTGTTTAATTGTACCTAAGATTATCTTGGTTTTTTGAGGTTTAGAGAGTTAGGACAATAGCCAAAGAAGGTATAAGGTCTCTAGCACTTAAATAAATCAAAAGAAAGAGGTAAGAAAATGAAAACAAAAAATGCTATATTAAGAATGGTGATGCTTGCTATATTAATTGCTGTTGGCGTAGTCATTTCACCGATTTTAAGAGTAGAGGGTATGTGTCCAATGGCTCACTTTATTAATGTGGTATGTGCTGTGTTATTGGGGCCAACAGATGCTTTTCTATGTGCTTTACTTATAGGAATCATTCGTATGCTTTTTATGGGAATTCCACCTTTAGCTTTAACAGGAGCTGTATTTGGGGCTACTTTATCAGGTGTTTTTTATAAACTTTCAAAAGGTAAAGTATTAGCAGCTGTTATTGGAGAAGTTGTTGGAACAGGTATCATTGGGGCCATAGTATCTTATCCGGTTATGACTTATATTTGGGGTAGGACAGGGCTGACTTGGCTGTTTTATGTTCCCTCTTTTATTGGAGGAACACTGATTGGAGGCACAGTGGCATTTATCTTCTTAGGAGCACTTAAAAGAATCGGTATGCTTAGTAAGGTGCAGAGGAAGCTAAAAAGAGAAGAAGATAGACGGGAAGGAATGGAAATTTAAAATAGAATGATGACTTCATTTTATTGATAGTAGTTAAAGACAACAAAAATAGCTCTCCAAGTAGTATCAATACTTGAAAAGCTATTTTAGATTCCAGACTCTTGAAATGAACTTTCGTGACTAGCTAAGTAGACCTTAGGCAAAGCGCAAAATGGCTCCTCAGCACGTATGCGCTATAGCGTAGTGCCTACTAAGACTAGCTATGAAAGCCAAACCAATGAGTGAGGAGCTCCTAAAAGTCTTGGCCGGTGCACCCTATGCTAGGAAGCTAAGACCTTAAGACTCTGGTTTAAAACTTTATTTTGGGTAATGCGAGGTATAAAAACATTAAAAACAACTTATAAATGGCGCCTTCCTTGCAGCGCACAAGTGAACATTTTCCTTAAGTCCAGAGGTACCTATAACAATAGATTGAGACTTGGCTGACCCGGTCAGTTCCTCAAGTTGAAGCTGTGGTAATTATGCCGTGGGAAGTTATTTATTTTGTTTTTACACTTATGTATATGTAGTCAAAAATCCGATTCCCTAATAAGAAATAAAATAATTACCAAAATGAGGAGAAAGAAAGGTGTTCGTATGAAGATTACCATGTATCAAGTAGATACGTTTACTAATGAGCTTTTTAAAGGAAATCCTGTTGCAGTTTGCCTGACGGAAAAGCCCTTAAAAGAAGCATTAATGCAAAAAATAGCAATGGAAAATAATTTGTCAGAGACCGCATTTTGTTATAAGGAAGGTGAGTGCTATCAGATTCGTTGGTTTACGCCAGAGGTAGAAATCGACTTATGTGGACATGCTACTTTAGGAACAGCGTATGTTTTATTTAATGAAGTAGAACAAGGAAAGAAACAAATTACTTTTAAGTCACAAAGTGGTGAGATTATTGTCACAAGGAATAAGGAACGCTTTACTTTAAGTTTTCCAGTAAGAGAGGGAAGGGCGATCACTCCAAGAACAGATATTATCAAAGCCTTAGGGGGTAATCCTATAGCTTTTTATGAATCAAGAGACGTGATGGTCGTTTATGAAACAGAGGAGGAGATTACGAACTTAAAACCAGATGTAGGTCTTGTTAATCGTTTAGATGTTTTTGGTATCATAGTAACGGCAAAGGGGAATGAAGTAGACTTTGTATCCAGATATTTTGCACCAGGGTGTGGTGTATTTGAAGATCCGGCAACAGGCTCTTCTCATTGTACTTTAGTACCTTATTGGGCTAAAATATTGGGGAAAAATCAGTTCCTAGATAAGCAGCTATCTAAAAGGGTAGGAACTTTTTATTGTGAGCTAAAAGAAGACAAGGTTTATATTAGTGGTGAAGCTATTCAGCTCTTTAAAACTAGTTTTGAAATTGATTTAAATAAATAAACTGAAAAATATCCTTTTAGTGTGAAGCTAAAAGGATATTTTTGTCATGACTAATATTTATAGGATCAGGTGGTTCACTATGAATAAGCTGTATGTCGCCACTTGAATATAGAGATTACGTAAAAAATAAAATGGTATAGAAATATCGCCAATCATATATTGAGATTGACGACATACAGATTTTCATTATTGCTACATGTACTTGACGTAGGCACTTCATTTCATTCGCTAGATAAGCTACTTCTTTGTTGTAGACTCTTATTTAACATCTTATTTTTAACCTTAATATATGAAGGTAAGAAGTAGAATTTCTAATAAAGAATTTTAATCCTATTACTAAATCATAGAAGTTCTAATGATAGCGTCAATAAGCGTGGTAAAATCTATTCCTTTAGCCTTAGCACTTTGAGGAATTAAGCTTGTTTCTGTGAGACCGGGAAGTGTGTTAATTTCTAACACATAGATAGTTTCGTTTTTAATAATGAAATCAATTCGGCAATAGCTTTTACAGCTAAATAAAGCCCATATTTTTTCTGAAATCTGTGTCACCTTATCTTGAAGGATTGAAGGTAGGAGCGCAATTTCTTCAAGAGCACCATTAATAGTATATTTAGAATTATAATCAAAAAACTGACCAAACCGAGGTTTAATACAAACCGTAGGAAAGACTTCACCATCTAAGACAAAAGAAGTAATTTCTTCACCGGCTATATATTCTTCAATCAATAGTTCTTCATCATATTTGAAGGCTTCATCAATAGCTGACAATAAATCAGTTTTATTTTCTACTTTACAGGTTCCAATGCTAGAACCGCCAGTATTAGGTTTAACAATAAGCGGGTAGTTTAAGGTGCTCGCTATACTTGAATTTAGTGGTTCACTGGCTTTAATGAGTATACCTTTAGGTGTAGTGATATTTTCTGAAGCAAGAAGTTTTTTAGTTAAATGTTTATTCATACATAGTGCACTCGTTAAGACGCGGCAGCCACTATAAGGAATATCTAAGGTTTCTAAAAGCGCTTGAATAGTGCCATCTTCTCCAAAGCGACCATGTAGTGCTAAAAAGGCAAAATCGATGCCACTGAGCTTATCTATAGCCTCCTTTTTTGAATGAAGTACAATAGGAATAGCCTCATATTTAGTTTTATTAATATGTTTTAATACTTCTTCACCACTTTTAAGGGAGACTTCCTTCTCTGAAGAGATTCCGCCCATTATAATGCCGACTTTCATTTTGTCACCTTCCTATTAAAAAAATTAATTATAGCGTTATAACGCCTTGACTAATGCCATTATATGAAAATATATCAATAAAAGGCAGAGCCACGCTTTAACCATTTTAAAGAGAAGATGGTTTGATATTGTTATTGTTTTTAGTGATTGTAGCATTATATATGAGTATGCTAGACTAAGCATATTCATATACAAAAATAAGATAAAAAAGAGAAGGAGTCATGAAATGCCTAAACCACGAAAAATGCTTGGAAGTGTGGATTCACCCTATATTATTTCTCTTATGCATCTCATTGAAACACAAAGTAAGACCACTATTGCCAAGTGGTGTATCGATTATGCTGAAGAACATATACTTTCTATTTATGAAAAAGCTTACCCAAACGATAATCGTTTACGAGATGCGATAAATGCCTCAAATGACTGGCTTGATGGTAAAGTTAAATTACCCATGGTTAAGAAACTAATCTTAGAGGCTCGTGCAGCAGCAAGAGAAGCAGAAGAAAATCAAGCGGCACAAGCAGCTGCTAGGGCTGTTGCACAGGCAGCAACTACAATACATACAACGACTCAGTCATTGAGTCTTGCATTTTATGGTTGTGCGGCTATTGCATATGATCGTGTTGGTATTGATGAGAAGGCAGAGGTTTATGAGCAAATTGCATCTGAGGAATGTACTAAAATGGAAGCAGCATTGCGTGCTATTGCTGTAGAAAATGAGAAAAATCCAGCTAAAATTAATTGGTATTGTTAAGGATGTGCACAGAATCGCAGAGGATGCTTTAAATCAAAGTATCCTCTGCGATTTTATATATGAATTGAGATGCTACTTTAGTAGTCTAATTTTTATATTTTAAAGGGAGTGATTAATCAACAGGAGTTACTTGTTTATATATTTTGATTACGGTATTCAATGGGTGTCATGCCCACTAGTTTCTTAAAAGTAGTATTGAAATAGCTCGCACTACTAAAACCCACAGATAAAGCAATTTCTAAGATTGAATCTGTTCCTTCTTTTAAAAGGTCTTTACTTTTTTCTACTCGTACCATATTAGTGTAGCTACAAAAAGATTGCTTGGTAGCTTTTTTAAAAATAGTACAAAAATAACTTTTGTGAAGACCTAGATAAGATGCTAAGGCATCTAGCGTAATAGGTTCAGCATAATGTATTTCAATATAGTCTTTAGCTTTAGAAACATGATAGTTATATTCTTCTTCCACTTCTTCGTGGGTTTGGGTAAACGAACTACCAATGGCATAGAGTAAATCAATAAGATGCACCATACAATGAGCAGGTTTAAAGGGAAGGACATTTTTTAAATGAATATCCGTTGTATAAGGGCCAATTACAAAGCATCCAAGTTCTAAATACTTGGGGTTAATAGCACAGATGGTAAAGGTTCTGCCATCTTCTAGAACATGATGAATCAGAGAATCTTGAGATAAGCGTTCTTGTAAAGTGGCCAGAGTTTCTTTTGAAAGACTTTGTTCTAAAGGATGAGGAATAGTATGCCCCATACTCAGAAATACATGATTATTCTTATTGATGGCACATAAAGCTAAATGACTACATAAATAAAAATTTTCCATTACATTTTCAAGTTCGGTATATAGCACATGAGTCTCCTTTCAAGTACGTTTACAATTCATATTAATATTTTTAAATAAACCTAAATATCGTGTAAGACAACTAATCATATAGTTGATAAGATTAATTAATAAATGATAATGTTTATCAAAAGCAGATATTTATTTAGTATAACACAGGGTTTATATAGTGTCAAAGGAGACAGAAAGTGGAGAAGTATATTAAGAAACGCTATTTGACTGTGCTACTTATTGGACTTTCAATAGGTTCATTATTTGTAGGGGTAAGTAGTCTTCATATAAATGATTTATTAGCATTAAAACCAGATAAAGTACAGCTCTTGCTTATAAGTCGATTGCCTAGACTCATTGCTATTATTGTAGCTGGAGTGGGATTAAGTGTAAGTGGGCTTATTATGCAACAGATTAGTAGAAATAAATTTGTATCACCTACTACAGCAGCTACTACGGACTTTGCTAAATTAGGAGTGCTTGTTAGTATGATGTGGCTAGGTAGTACGAGCCAAATGACCAGGATGATAGTTGCTTTTATATTTGCATTAGGTGGTACGTTAGTTTTTATGACGATGATGAGACGTATTCAACTTAAAAACATCATTTTTGTACCTTTAGTTGGAATGATGCTAGGTAAAGTAATAGGCTCTATTACAGCTTATTTTTCATATAAATATGATTTAGTACAAAATATCACTTCTTTTATGGAAGGTAATTTATCTGTGATTATGTCAGGTAACTATGAGATGCTATATTTAAGCATTCCGGTGGTAATAATAGGTTTTCTTTATGCCAATCAATTTACTATTGTAGGTATGGGTGAAGATTTTGCTGCTAATTTAGGTCTTAATTATAAGGCGGTTATGAATATTGGACTTGGTATTGTAGCGATGATTACGGCAGTCACTTTGATTACGGTTGGGAATATCCCTTTTCTAGGACTTATTATTCCCAACTTAGTTACCTTATATATGGGAGATCACTTAAAAAATGCACTTTATCATACCGCACTTATAGGACCTATCTTTTTGCTAATATGTGATATATTAGGACGACTTATTATTTATCCATTTGAAGTTTCCATTGGCATGATGGTAGGGGTTATTGGTGGTGTGATCTTCTTGGTGATGATTTTAAGGAGGGCAGAATATGCAGGGTAAGATGATCAAAGCAGACCGAAGAAGAATACTGCTTCTAGTGATTTTAAGTATCATTTTGATGGCTGCCTTTTTATTGATAGGACTTTCTCCAAAAAGTTTTTCTTATGCACTAGGTAGAAGAATTCCTAAGCTTTATGCCATTGTGTTAGTAGGTGGTGCCATTGGTTTTTCTTCTCTTATTTTTCAAACAGTAACAAACAATCATATTTTAACACCTAGTATATTAGGATTAGATTCTTTATATATGTTAGTTAATACCGTTATTGTTTTTGCGTTAGGAGCAACTAGCAAATGGATTACTAATGCAAAACTTCATTTTGGATTGACACTTGTTTTAATGTTAATTGTTTCTGTTTTATTCTATAAAATTGTATTTAAAAATAAAAGTGGTAATATTTTTTACTTGCTCTTAGTAGGTGTTGTAGTAGGGACTTTGTTTGAAAGCTTTACGACCTTCATGCAAGTTTTAACAGATCCAACAGACTTTTTAACTATTCAAGATAAATCACAGGCTAGTTTTAATCAAATTAATACAGCAGTATTAGGAGCAGCAACACTTTTAATAGGAGGTGCTTTCCTTTACAGTTTTAAGTTTCTAAAAGTATTAGACGTTATGGCACTTGGTAGAGATCAAGCAATTAACTTAGGTGTAGATTATGAAAAAACAGTAAGGCGAATGCTCGTTGTAGTGGTACTCTTGACAGCAGCAGCAACAGCATTAGTAGGTCCCATTACTTTCCTAGGTTTATTGGTTGTTAATATTGCTAGGTATTTTATTAAGTCCTACCAGCATAAACACTTAACAATAGCTATTTGGCTCTTAAGTATTGTCGCTCTTGTAGGTGGACAACTGATAGCGGAGCGTGTTTTAAACTTTGGTGTAAGCGTAGGAATTATTATTAACTTTGTTGGCGGTGTTTATTTTATCTATTTATTAATGAAAGGACGTGCGAGATGATTCATGTAAAGAATATTTCAAAAGCCTATAGTGGGAAAAAGGTAGTAGATGATGTATCTATTAATATTCCACAAGGTAAGATTACCTCTTTCATTGGTCCAAATGGAGCTGGAAAAAGTACAGTTCTTTCTATTATGAGTAGACTGATGAAGAGAGATAGCGGCTTAGTTATGATAGATGGTAAAGATGTTTTAGAATGGGATCAAAAAGAACTAGCAAAAAAGCTAGCTATCTTAAAACAAACTAACCATATTAATATGCGTCTTACTATTCGTGAGCTTGTGAGCTTTGGTAGATTTCCACATTCGGGAGGAAATCTAAACGAAGAAGATGAAAGACAAATTGATGAAGCACTAGGATATATGCAGCTCACTGATCTTCAGCACCGTTATTTAGATGAGCTAAGTGGTGGTCAAAGACAGAGAGCATACATTGCCATGGTTATAGCACAAAATAGTGAATATATATTACTAGATGAACCACTTAACAATTTAGATATGAAACATTCTGCAGAGATCATGAAGATCTTAAGAAAGCTAGTTGATGAGTTGGGGAAAACTGTTATCATTGTTATTCATGATATTAACTTTGCTTCTTGCTACTCAGATTATATTGTGGCACTTAAAAATGGGATAGTAGAAAAAGAAGGTTACACAGAAGATATTATTAGGGCAGGTGTTTTAGAAGGAATTTATGACATGCCATTTCATGTACAAAGCATTAATAATCAGAATATCTGTGTGTATTTTTAATAAATAAAAAACGATGCCCTCTACTAAAAAGTAGAGGAACATTTATGAGATATAAATGAGAATGAAAATTATTTAAACTACATTTGTTGAAAGAGATGAAAGGGATGCCTGCCCTCTGGCGTTCTGCTTCTCATCTTAGTAGCAATACACTGAGGATAAGTACCCCTCCCATTTTCATAGGTACATAGTGAGGACGGGTATCCCTTTCATTTCTATCAGCGATGACATATAAAATTAGCTAGCTAAATAATTACAAATCAAATAAAAGGAGAATCAATAATGAGCAAGAAATTATTATTAACACTAATGACAGCAGCAGCTATTACTATAACAGGGTGTGGCCAAACTACTACAAATGAAGGTACTGGAGCAGTCAATACAGAAGTACCAGTGAACACAGAAGCATCAGCAACGCCAGAAGAAGGCCAAGAAGCAACAACAGTTAAGGTGGTTCATGCTTTAGGTGAAACAGAAGTACCAAAGAATCCAAAAAATATTGTGGTACTTGAATTAGGGATTTTAGATGCATTAGATGCTCTAGAGATTACACCAGCAGGTCTACCTCTAAGTGGAAGTTTACCAAGCTACTTAGCACACCTAGAAGATGAAAGTCTTTATACAAATGTAGGTTCACTTAAAGAATTAGATATGGAAAAGATTTATGAAATAGAACCAGAGCTTATTATTATTGGTGGCAGACAAGCAGATTACTATGAAGAGCTTAGTAAAATTGCACCAACTGTTAATTTGGCAGTAGACAATGCAGATTACCTGACTTCTTTTGAAACAAATATGAATTATTTAGGTGAAATCTTCGGTAAGGAAGAAGAAGTAACAGCAAAGGTTAAAGAAATTAAAGATGCAGTGGCAGAAGTATCAGCCAAAGCGGCAGAAAAAGATGTTAATGCTTTAATAGCTTTAGCTAATGGTGATGCTTTTAGTGTTTATGGAAAAGGTTCTAGATTTGGTATCATTCATAATGAATTTGGTATTAAACCAGTAGATGAAACAATTGAAGTATCTACTCATGGTCAAAATGCTTCCTTCGAATATATTTTAGAGCAAAATCCAGACTACTTATTTGTAGTAGACCGTAGTGCTGTTGTAGCAGGAGAAGGGTCAGCCCCAGCACTATTTGATAATGAACTTATTAAAAAAACAGCAGCAAGTGAAAATGACCGTATCATTTATCTTGATCCAACTGTATGGTATACAGCTGGTGGTGGCTTTACATCGACAATGACTATGGTCAATGAAATTGCAGCGGCGATAGAAAAATAAGTACACAAGATAAGAGCCTAGAATTAACATAATAGGCTCTTATTTTTGTATTTAGAGTAGAGATTACTGCTAATAATATTTGGATTATTTAAAAAAGATTAAAGATATGCTATAATGAGGTGAAGTGGTTTTAAGAGGGGGTATTTAATGAGAAGAGGTCAGAGGTTAGGAACTAATTCAAAAAAAAGGCAGTTAACCTTTCAAACTAGAAAGAAACAATCATTTAAGCCAACTAGTACAATAAGAAGAAACTTATCTATTAAAACGAGGCTCATAGTATTTTGCTTGTGTATATCTTTAATGGCAGTATTTATACTTGGGGGTATATACAGCAATGTGGCGAAATCAGCTTTAAGACATAATAGTATACAGCTTAGTACAGAACTCGTTAAACAATCAGTTTTAAATGTAGAGAACTTTGTGTCAAGCATAGAGCAAGCAGTAGATGGGATAGCAGTAACTCAGTTAAGTGACAGTGGGTTAGTGGAAAATTATTTTAGCACAGACCTAGGGACACAAGTAAAAGCAAAAAATGAGATTCAAGCACAATTGCTTAGAATAAATGCCCTAAATAGTGATTTAGATGAGATTTTATTTTTGTCCCAAAATGGAAACGTTACCAAAAGAAGCGATTACTTTTCAACAGAAGAGTTCAGCAGTTTTATTGAAGAAGATAAGGTGAATACATTTTCATGGATAACTCATATGAATTTACCAGAAGATAAGGTGTTACTTACAAATAACTATAAGATTCCTAAAAAAGGTGCTAATACCTATACATTAGCTGTAGTTGTTAATCTTGCCAATATTAAAGCTGCTATACAAGAGATGAAAATGATAGATGGTGCGACTATTTATTTAGCTGATCAAAGTCAAAAAATCTTATTTTGTAGTAAGGAAGAACAGATCATCATTCCTGAAGATATTGCTCAGATAGCATCGGGTATAACAGAGGCCATGAGTGAGCCGATTAATGGTCGTTTAGTAACTTGTGCACCGATTAATAATGGTTGGCAATTCATTGTAGAAGTTCCTATGAATTCGCTTACTTCAGAGTTAGAGTCAGCTAATATTTTATTAGCATTACTTATAATAGGCATTATTATATTAACTTTTATCATAGGTAATATTTTTGCTAGAAGTTTTTCAAAGCCAATCCTTAAGCTTGTTAATTTAATGCAGAAAGCCGAGAAAGGTGATTTTACTGTACAAATGAGTGGTTATAAGAAGGATGAAGTAGGACAACTGTGTCATAGTTTTAATGAAATGATGCGTCAGACTGGCGAACTTTTAAAGCAAACGCAGCATGTTGTAACAGATACCCTAGGAAGTAGTCATTCTTTACAAAATACAATCTTTGAGACAGTTAATAACATTGAGCAGCTTACAATAGGCATTTCAGATTTAGCAGAAGGGACTATGAAACAAGCTCAAGATACTCAAAAAACCAATGGTTCTATGAATGAATTAGCTCAGCATATCTATACGGTTAAGCAGAAAACATCAGACATTATAGCTAGTACAGCAGGGGCAACTACCATGATAGAAAAAGCCTCTGACACTATGAAAGCTCTAAATACTACGATGTCAGATTCATTAAATGTGGCAGAAGAAATTGGGCTTAGTATGAATGCACTTAATATACTTAATAAAAATATTAATCATATTATGCAGATGGTAGAAAATATTAGTGAGGAAACTAATTTACTTGCTTTAAATGCTTCTATTGAAGCAGCTAGAGCCGGAGAAGCTGGAAAAGGTTTTTCTGTAGTGGCGAAGGAAGTAAGAAGATTAGCAGATCAGTCTAAGCAATCTGTAGGTGAAGTAAGACAGACACTAACAACTATGGAAAATCATATGTCAGAGACTTTAAGCTTAGTAGAGGAATCCAGAGTTACCTTTAATACGCAGGAAAAGGTGGTTAAAGAAACCTATGAGGTATTCTATAGTATTATTGATATTTTACAACATATGAGTAATGAACTTTTACAAGTTGGTACCCAAGTAGATAGTATGGAAGGCACAAAAGTAAATGTGATGCAGCAGGTAGGACGTATTAGGGATGTTACTCAGGAAGCAGCAGCCACTACACAAGAAGTGAATAGCCTAAGTATACATCAGCAAGAAAGTATGAATCAGTTAACTGTTTTCTCAGAAGCCTTAATAGAACGTATGGAAAAGCTTAATCATACCATACAAGCCTTCAAGGTTACAGAAAAATAATCTAAAAAAGGATTGCCATTTTGGGCAATCCTTTTTTAGATTACGATTAAACTGATGTTTTTGATTGATACGATAAATGGGTTATTTAATTAATCGTGCCACAAAATCCCCGATAAAAGGAATACGGAACTCTTCATAATTGAAAGCCCCAATAACGGCAACGATGGCAATTAAAGTAAAGATAATGCCTACGATAAAACTAGCTAAACCACCCAAGAGTGGAATAACATGTAAGATGCTGATGACAATCACCCTAACCACATAAAGGACAACAGATTGCATAGCGTGGAATTTAACAAGGTTACTTTTCTTTTCCATAAAGAAAATAAGGATAGGAATGAGCCAAGCTATTCTCCAAACGATTGGTAAGTAAGCAGCAATTACAGGGAGAGCATAAGTAAGAATGGCCATTATGTTAGCATCCATGTTGGCAATACTTGATTGATGAGGACTATAACTTCCTTTAGACATAAAACATTTCTCCTTCTATATAATAGTTAAAATTATTATAACATGTTTCCAGAAAATTAAAATTAATATTTGATGAAAAATGGATAAGTTTTACATTAACTTTTAAAGTTATAAAATTTTAATATTTAGATAAGTCAAAGCGTGATACAATAAAAAAGAAAATAGTAAAGGTAGGAGAAGAGAAAGGGGATAACTAATGAGAAAATATAAGAAATGGCTAGTGAGTTTTTTATTAGGCACATTTTTGGTAACAACAAGCTATGGTGGTACTGTTATCCAAAATCCTGTGATGCAGAAGGAGTCTTTTATAAACCACTTACAAACGTTAGAGGTTAATTATAAAGAAACAGCTCAGATAAAAGGAAATCTAACAAGAGAAGAAGCAGCTGTATATCTTGTAAAAGCTTTAGGCCTATCGGGTGTTGCTAAAGACTATGAAGAGCAAAAGTTATTTAAGGATGTTACAACTCATCAAGGAGAAATTAATTTAGTTAAGACACTAGGTCTAATGAATGGAACAGGAAGTGAGACCTTCGGGCCTAAAATAGGATTAAGCGTCTCAGCAGCTGAAAGTATATTAAGCCGTTTAGAAGCACTTATTAAAGCAGATATGCAGTTTGAACATGCTTTTTATGCCATTAGTTCTAGCAGTCAAATGGCACTTATTAAAAATTATGATGCGATTAGTTTTGGATGGTCAGAAGTTATTGTAGATGCCAACAAGCAAATTTCTGTAGTAACGGATGGAATAGGTGATTTTAAAGTCCCTTCAGGATTTGAAGTACCTTTAGACGAAGCAAAAGCTAATGGTGTAGCGACCTACTTAATGGTTTATTACGAAGACCAAGGTGGACAAATAAGAGAATTACTTAATGATTCTACCCAAAGAGCTGAAATGATTAGGTCATTAGTTAACTTAACAAAGAAGATTGAAAAAGATGGTGTAGAAAGAGGTTTTGATGGTTTAACTATTGACTTTGAACAGCTACGAAGTGCAGATTTAAAAGCACCTTATGTGACTTTCTTAAAAGAGCTAAAAATAGCATTAGCAGCAGAAGGAAAAAGTTTAATGGTGGCTGTTCAGCCCACTACTTATTTTAAAGGCTATGATTATAAAGGCATTGGAGAAGTAGCAGATCGTGTCATTTTAATGGCACATGATTATGGAGCTAAAAGCTTAAATGTTAATGAACAAAAGCAAGGAATAGTAATGACACCTATGACACCTATTGATGAAGTTTATGCTACCTTAAGGGAAGCAACTACAGCAGTTGCAGATAAAAGTAAGCTAGTACTTCAAATTAGTTTTGCCAGTACGCAGTGGCAAATGAAAAATCAAGAGGTTATTCACACATTTGCCTATACACCTACATATACTCAGATTGAAACACGTTTAAATACACCAGGAACAGTCAGCTATTATGATGAAATAGCTCAAAATCCTTATGCTATTTATGAAGCAGATGGCGTTAGAAATATCATTTGGTATGAAAATACAAGAAGTATCGAAGCTAAAGAAGATTTAGCAAAGCTACTAGGCATCAGGGGCATTTCTTATTGGCGCCTAGGCACCATACCAGATAGCTATTTAGCTAGTATAAATTTATATTGAAAAATAAAGATAAAGTGATTACAATAAGAGATGGACAAATCATCTATTTTTAAGCAGAGGTGGCGGAATGGCAGACGCGCTAGATTCAGGTTCTAGTGCCCGCAAGGGCGTGGGGGTTCGAGTCCCCTTCTCTGTACGTAATCTCAATGTTTTTCAAATTCTTACATAGGAAAGCCCCTCTAGCGTGCTTATTAGCATGTTTTTAGAGGGGTTTTGTTATTTTATGCGAGGACTTTCGGGTCAGTTTGAAGTTTGAACCGCCTCCTGTCAAATAGTCTGGTGAAACCATAAAAACTTTTACATCTCCATCCATAGTTTGTGGTTGGAGATATTTTTATGATACGTCTTTTCGTAAATACACTTTATACTCTGAAGATGAGTATAGTCTCTAATCAGATGCAATTATTTATTTGTTGTAATGCTTACAAAACTTTTACCTTATGCCCCTAGGGGACATAAGGTAAAAGTTTTGTTTGACCTAAAAGTGATTTTAAGTCACTGTTTCTGTTAACACATGAGAAGTTTTTAATAATCTAAGTAAATTAGAATTTAAGTTGTTTAAGATGAATGCTTTTTATTTTCATACTTTTTATAATAAGCCATGAGAATAGTAGCAGCTTCTGCTCTTGTAACATTGTCATTAGGAGCAAGCAGCCCATTACCTTTACCTATTATAATACCTTTTTCCACTGCCCATGCCATGGCTTCTTTCGCATAATCGTCAATTTCATTGGCATCATTAAAGCCTACTAACGTAGCATTTGCTTTTGGTGAGCCGTAGTACCTCCAAAGCATGGTCACAAATTGCTCTCTTGGCACATTACCACTTGGGTTGCTAGCGTCTGAGATTTCACTTTTTATTGCCCAAGTACGTGCATCCTCAAATACATTAATTCCGGATAACTCTGCACCTTCTAAACGGCCTATTACGGTCCAAACCATAGCTCTTGTCAATAATTGTTTAGGTGCGAAGCTATTTTCACTGTTTCCTTCAAAAAGATTCTTGTCATTTACAAACTTCACCGCATCATAATACCAATTTGTTTCTGCAACATCGTTAAAGGTATTTACCCATGTTACAGGTTGTTCATTCATAGGAGGTACAACAGGTTTCTTTTGACTTTCCTTAAAGGTGGTTTCTACGGTTACATTACCGCTAGGCATCTTAAAGGAATAGGTGCCATCTGCATTTTTAGTAACTTCAATGATGTTGCCTTTTTCATCCTTTACTACTAGTGTATCTATTTCATAGCCTGCTTCTGCCTTAGGGGTAAGTTTTACTATTTCACCTGCAGTCGCTTTTCCTTTTTCTAACACCAGTTGACCATGCTCTGTTTTAGAAGTATCAGTGGTGACCGTATAGCTAGGGGTATAGGCACTACCTCCGCCTCCACCTGAAGAAGAACCCCCACTGCTAACAGCCTTAAAGGTTGCTTCAATGGTATGATTTGTTTGTACATCACTAAAGGTATGGCTTGAAAGAGCTCCTTTGCTTACACCATCCACCTTTACATCCTCAGTAGCATAACCACTGTTTGGCGTAATGCTATAGATTTGATTTTCTCCTTTATTAACTTCAGTATTCCCAGCAGGTGAAATACTTCCACCTACACCTGCTGTTGCCGTAATCGTATAGGTAAGCTGTTGCGTCACACTGAAGTTTAATGGAATCTCTTTGACTATGCGTCCATCAGCTTTTATTTGAAGTGTATCCGTATAAGTGCCTACAGCTAGTCCTGTTTTAGGTGTTACTTCCACTGTCGTATTTCCACTTTCTGCAATATCACTTATAGTTGTTTTATTTAATTCAAAGTTGCTTGCACCGCCATTCTCAAACTGAACTAAGAGCTCCCCTGTTGCTACTTTATCATCGCCATTACTTATTGTCACTGTAACTGGTGATTGTGCACCATAACCCACCTGTGCAGCGGGAAGGATATAGCTGTCAGAGTCTGTTGCTAAGTTATACTTTCTTTTCCATTTAGCTGGTGAATCTGCTGCTTTTATTGACTCACCCCAATTATCATAAGAGCCGATATCTCCTTCATAAAGTTCTACATTAGGGTCAATTACAATAGTCTTTGCCTTAATTGCTCTTGCATCTTTTGTATCGGACCTTGTTACTGCTTGCCCCTCACCACGGGTCGAAATAGTTAATGTACCTTTCAAAGCCTGAAGTCCAGCACCTGTACCTCCTGTGGCATTGAGCTTAACCTGATCCCCTATCTCAAGGGCATCTGTCAAGTCTGCAAAAAAGCCTAAACTTCCTCCATTCACCGTTAGACTTCCATTCCCACTAACAGTAACACGTTTGTTGTTATAGATGGCAATAGCAGTTGTGGGAGCTGTCACCTCGTTATTTCCCTTTATAACAAGGTTTAAATTCATAACCTTAGTATTACCGCTGGATTTTCCTATCATTACAGCATCCCCACTTTTTGATGTAATGTTGGCACCGCTAAGGATTAAGGTATAGGTAGGAAGTCCTCCCTGATCAGCATCTTTTTTAACCGCCCAGTTCCAACCTGAATTAGGTAATGTGTCAGTATTTGCGGCAGTTTCTGTAATGGTCAGTCCGTCTGACGAGGTTGTTCCAAAAGTATAGCAGCTAGATGTAGTGGTAGGCATGGTGACTAATAAGTGTCCACCTACCCCATAATTAAAGCCAATATTGTCACTAAGTTCCGCAGCTTGTCCATCCCATGTTCCATACCAACTTCCATTCCATGATCCAGTCCATGCCGCAAAGGTAAGCTGGGCTGGCAGCAAGGTACACACCATACATAGCGTGAGAAATACACTAAAAATACGTTTTCTCATTTCTTAATCCTCCTTAGTATCTTTTCCATAAATTTAATCTAGGTAATTCTATTATGTATGTGGTTTTGTAGAGCCCACTTCAGCAAACGATTCAAAGATATTTCATCCTATGGTTACTGAGCATCCCATTGCCCTAGGGAATAAAGGATATATCGGTGATAAGCTTGCTCTAAATCGTTTTTTCATAATCATGTTCCTCCTTTACGAATTTTTGCTTCACATAAAGATATTGCTTCACATCTTCAAGTTATCATAAATTCGTCGCAAAAACCGACCGATGCATGAAACATGATTTTTTCGATATGAATCATAGTTTAGAGAACTCAATTTTTATATCATACTTATATTGGGAAAATGGTGGAATGGAGAGAGATATTGAACAGAGAGGAAAAGTAACATGCTTAGTGGTACAAGACACGTGTTAAAAGTAATAGAGAGATGGTATGAGTGGTTTGCAATACTAGCTATTGTAAGTGTATTTAGTCCAGAAGATGCAGAGGTTACGATGAGGGTGATTATTTATTTCTTTATTTTTAATTTGTAGCCATAGCTACGTAATTTGATGTTGCTTTTAGATATAATACAGTTATCAGCAGCGAAGAAATGGCTAAAATCCGTTAAAATAAAGGAGAGAGAAATATGAATAATCAAATGTATTGTATGCAATGTCAAGAGACAGCAGGAAACAAAGCATGTACAAAGGTAGGGGTATGTGGTAAAAGTGCAGAACTAGCTAATATGCAAGACTTACTAATCTATGTAACAAAAGGGATATCTGAAGTGACAACAAGATTACGTCAAGAAGGAAAAAAAGTAAGTAAAGAGTTAAATCACTATATCACACTTAACTTATTTACAACGATTACAAATGCAAACTTTGATGATGAAGTATTTTATGCAAGAGTAAAAGAAACTTTAGCAAAGAAAAATGAATTAATGCAGCAGTTAACTAACAAAGATCATTTATCTGAAGCAGCCACTTGGGATATTGCCTTGGAAAACAAAACAGGCATTTTAGCTTCTCTTAAGAATTTAGTATCTGGAAATAAAGAAGCTAGTGAAGTTAATCAAATTTTAAAAGCAAAAGCTGAATCAGATGAAGTAGGTGTTTTAGCCACGGAAAATGAAGATATTCGTTCATTAAGAGAGTTAATTACTTATGGCTTAAAAGGCTTATCTGCTTATTCTAAACATGCTAATGCCTTAGGGTATGATAATGAAGCAATCGATGCGTTTATGCAAGAAACATTAATGAAATTACTAGATGATTCATTAACAGCAGATGATCTTGTAGCTTTAACATTAGAAACAGGTAAAGTAGGTGTTGATGGAATGGCATTACTTGATAAAGCTAATACATCAACTTACGGTAACCCAGAAATCACAAAAGTTAATATTGGTGTAGGTAAGAATCCTGGTATTTTAGTATCGGGTCATGACCTTGCAGATATCGAACAATTATTAATTCAAACAGAAGGTACTGGGGTAGATGTCTATACTCACTCTGAAATGTTACCAGCACACTATTATCCACAGCTTAAGAAGTATAGCCACTTAGTAGGGAACTATGGAAATGCTTGGTGGAAACAAAAAGAAGAATTTGAAGCCTTTAATGGACCAATTTTAATGACTACTAACTGTATTGTACCTCCAAAAGCATCTTATAAAGATAGAATGTTCACAACTGGTGCAGCAGGTTATGCAGGCTGTAAGCATATAGAAGGTGAAGCAGGTAGCCAAAAAGATTTCTCAGAAATCATTGCTTTAGCAAAAACATGTAAAGCGCCAACAGAAATTGAAACAGGAGAAATCATTGGTGGTTTTGCTCATGAACAAGTATTTGCATTAGCAGAGACAGTAGTAGAAGCTGTAAAATCTGGTGCTATTAAAAAGTTCGTAGTAATGGCAGGGTGTGATGGTAGAGCTTCTAAAAGAAATTACTATACAGATTTTGCAAAGGCACTTCCAAAAGATACAGTTATCTTAACAGCAGGTTGTGCAAAATACAAATATAATAAACTTGATTTAGGCGATATCGGAGGCATTCCAAGAGTATTAGATGCAGGACAATGTAACGATTCTTATTCTTTAGCTCTTATTGCACTTAAATTAAAAGAGGTATTTGGTTTAGAAGATATCAATGAATTACCAATCATCTATAACATTGCTTGGTATGAACAAAAAGCAGTTATTGTATTACTATCATTACTTTATCTTGGAGTAAAAGAAATTCACTTAGGACCAACACTTCCAGCTTTTCTTTCTCCAAATGTAGCTAAAGTATTAATAGAAAACTTTGGTATTGGTGGTATTTCTACAGTAGAAGAAGATATGGAGATGTTCTTTGGTGAAGAAGCAAAAATGGCTGAGACTTCTCAAGGGATGATTACAAAAGACATGGTGATTGGCGACATCTTAAAGATTAATCCTGAAAATGCAAGGGTATTAATGGAAGCTGGTATGCACTGCCTTGGATGCCCATCTTCTCAAATGGAAACTTTAGAAGAAGCTTGTCAAGTACATGGTTTAGATGTAGAAGCATTAATAGAAAAATTACGTTAATATAAAAAGCTAGTCTTCGGCTTATAAAGGGTTGAAGACTAGCTTTTATTGATTTTTAGCATAATAAGAAAAGGGTGATTAAAGCGAATAGGAAGAAGCCCTATAAGCATTAGAAAAATGTTATAGTTTAAGGACAGTCTAGTAAAAAGTTCTTTTGAGAGTAATTTAAAATAGATAGTGCAAGAAAAAGAAGAAAGTAATAAGATAGATTTATAATGAATTAAAGGAGAACGAGTCAAAATGATTAAGCGCTATGCAGAGTGTTTATTACAATCAGCCCTGTTCCGTCAAATCAAAGAAGAGGAGCTGGAAAAACTATTATCTTGTTTGGCATTTAAAATGGTAACCTATGAAGCAGAAGAATATCTCTTTCATGCAGGAGATGAAGTAGGTCATATAGGCATTGTTCTAGAAGGCTGCATAGAGATTATCAAGGAAAACATAGCAGGAGAGCGTCATATTATAGCTTTCTTAGAAGCTTCACATATGTTTGGTGAATCCATCGTATGTACTTCTAAAAGAATTGCCCCTGTATCTACTAAAGCAAGAGAAAAAACAACTGTTATATTAATTCCATATAAATATGTGATTGAAAATTGTAGTAACGGATGTTCTTTTCACACACAACTCATTCATAATATGTTAAGGGTACTAGGGGACAAAAACGAAATGCTTAATATAAAAATGGAACTCCTACTATTAAAAGGGATGAGAGAAAAACTAGCCACTTATCTTTTAAAAGAAGCACAAAGGAGTGGCAAGCTGGCTTTTAATATTACACCTAATAGAGAGGCACTAGCTGAATTTCTTAATGTGTCACGTCCTTCTATGTGTAGAGAATTAGCTAGAATGAAGGAGGACAATTTAATTGATTTCTATAAAAATAGTTTTAAATTATTAGATATAGAAGCTCTTAAAAAGTGCCTTAATCATTAAATGTTATTGACTATGTGGGGGATAGTAATGAGAAGAAAAAAGTATAGGTTATGGCAAAGTTGTATGATAATGCTTTTATTAATACAATCACTAAAGGGGAATCCATTAGATTTAAAAGCCATTTATTCGGAACAAATTAGTATAGAAACGAATAAGGCACTAGAGCAAATAGCACAGGATTATGAAGAAATAACGGAGGTAATAACTATTGGATATTCTACAACTAAGCAAACTGAGATTAAAGCACTTAAATTAGGAAAAGGAGAAAAGAGTATTCTTATTAATGGGACGCATCATGGAAGAGAGGCTCTAACAACAGTGCTTATTTTAAATCAAATAAGCTATTTAGCAGAAGCGTACGTAGCGAAGCAAACAATCAATGGGCAAGATGTACGAACGGTGTTGAATACAGTATCTATTTGGTTTGTTCCCTTGGTGAACCCTGATGGTGCAACAATTGCTTTAAGTACTAGACCAGAATGGAAAGCGAATGGAAGAGGTGTAGATTTAAATCGTAATTATCCAACCCTCTATGCTACCATAGCCACTAAGCCTACACCGGGACCTAGTGGATATGCAGGGATAGAAGCTTTCTCTGAATTGGAAACACAAGCACTGAGAGATCTATGTAAAGTGCAAGAGTTCGAAGCAGCTATAGCTTATCATAGTGCTGGGGAAGTGATTTATTGGTGGTATTATCAGACAGGTGAGCTGTATAAACATTCTTTAGTAATAGGACGCATGCTTTCTCATGCAACACAGTATAGCTTAGTGCCTATTAGCCAATCAAGAGGAGGACGTGGATTTACAGATTGGTTTATTCAGAGTTTAAAGAAGCCTTCTTTTACCTTGGAGGTAGGAAAAAATGCAAATGGTAAAAGGCTTTCTTTAATGGAATACGACCAGATTTGGAAGGCTAATAAGGAGATACCATTTTTGTTAGCTAAAGAAATGATTACTTTAAACTCTCATGAGTGGCAAGTGACTATAAACGAAGCGCAAATAAAAGGAAAAACTATTTTTGGTAGAGGGGTAGTACCTGTTAAGGGAATCTGCCAAGCACTGAATTTGAATTATAGCTATATGCCAGAACAAAAACAAATTAGTTTAACAGATGGGAACAATATTCTAAGCTTTAAACAGGGTGAAAAAATAGCATTATATAATGAAGAACCATTAGAAATAGTTGTGCCAGCACATATTCAAGAAGGAGAAATGTATCTTCCTTTAAAAAACATCTTAGAGCTTTTTTCTATGTGAGTTAGTTACATACAAAAAGAATAGAAATTCTTATAATAAGAATAGAATAACCGAAAAGGTTAAAAATATCATTTGATTATGAGGAGGAGATTATATGTTTTCCGTTTTTAATAGAAATAATAATAAAGAAACTATTTGGGCAGAAGATTTGGATGATATGTTAGATGATATCCATTTAATAGATATACGAGAAGGTTACGAACTGTTATCAGGTAAGGTAAAAACAGCTCAGCATATTCCAATGGGCAGTTTATTAAGTACACCTGAACGCTATTTGAATAAAGATGAAAAGTATTATATTATGTGTCAATCCGGTATGAGAAGTATGAGAACGGTTAAAGCACTTCAAGAAAAAGGCTATAACGTAGTGAATGTAAAAGGTGGTATGGCTGCTTATAAAGGAAGAAATAGAATTTAGGTAGAGTTTTATAATAAATTACCTATTAGAATAAGAAAAGGAAGTGAATGTTATGGGTAAAAAAATAGTCATTGTAGGTGGTGTAGCAGGAGGAGCTTCAGCAGCAGCTAGACTCAGAAGACATAGTGAAAAGGATCAAATTATTATGTTTGAAAAGGGACCTCATGTATCATTTTCAAACTGTGCTTTACCTTATCATTTAAGCAGAACTGTCGAGCCAGCAGGTAAGCTGGTTTTAATGAATCCGGAAAAGTTTTTAAAGCAATATAATATTATAGCGAGGGTTAATGAAGAAGTTGTAGCTATCGATAGAACTAATAAGAAAGTTAAGGTTTATCAGCACTCAACAGGTGAAACTTATGAAGAAAGTTATGATAAATTGATTTTGTCACCAGGTGCTAAACCTATCGTTCCGCAGCTTGAGGGATTAGATACTATTCCTACTTTTACAGTAAGAAATGTAGCAGATATTATAAAACTCAGATCACATATAGAGCAAAATAAGGTCAAAACAATAACAGTTATTGGTGGTGGCTATATAGGTATTGAAGTAGCAGAAAATCTAAGAGAAGCAGGTTATGATATTACCTTAGTAGAAGGAGAAAAACAAATCTTACGCCCCTTTGATGAAGAGATGGTACAAGTTTTTCACAAGGTGCTTACGGACCATGGTGTTCAGCTTTTACTAGGTAGTCCTGTAAGTCACTTTGAAGCTAGAACAGTCATATTGGCTTCTGGAGAAAAGATACCAACAGAAATGGTAGTAATGGCAATAGGCGTTAGGCCTGAAAGTAAGTTAGCCCAGGAAGCTGGTTTAGAAATGAGTCCAACAGGTGCTATTGCAGTTAATGAGAGCTATGAAACCATAGATGATGATATTTATGCCATAGGAGATGCTATTGATGTCAATCATCTATTAACAGGTGAAAAAGCACGTTTAACTTTAGCAGGCCCTGCCCAAAAAGCAGCAAGAGCAGTAGCAGATAATATCAATGGCATAGAAATTAAAGCTAGCGCTTATATGGGGAGTTCAGCTATTAAGGTTTTTGAGTATAATGGAGCTTCTACAGGTCTAAATGAAAACATAATTAAAGCTCAAAAGTTGGGGCTTCATTATGATAAAGTTCACTTTATTTTAAATGATAAAGTAGGCATTATGCCAGACAGCAATCCACTTCACTTTAAACTTCTTTTTGAAGTGCCAACAGGTAGAATATTAGGTGCACAGGCTATTGGAAAAGGGGACGTAGATAAGCGAATTGATGTGATTGCCACAGCTATGAAGTTTAATGCCACAGTTTATGATTTAAAGGATTTAGAGCTTTGTTATGCACCACCTTTTGGAACAGCAAAAGATATTGTGAATTATGCAGGATATATTGCTAGTAATTTATTAGCAGGTGACTTTAAACAGGTAACAGTAGATCAAGTAAGACCACTGCTAGAACAAAATCAAATCTTTATCGATGTGAGAGAAGTAGGTGAATACGAAAGAGGTCATCTTGAAAAAGCTAAAAATATACCACTGAGTGAACTAAGACAACGAACTCAAGAAATTCCTAAAGACAAGCCAGTTTATATTCATTGCCGTACAGGCCAAAGAAGCTACAATGCAGTATTAGCACTGCAAAACCTAGGTTATACTAATGTAGTTAATGTAACAGGGGGCTTTCTAGGACTAAGCTTTTATGAGTATTTTAAGGATCAAGTAGAGCAAAGAAAACCCATTATGACAGCTTATAATTTTAACTAAATAGAAATATAATATGATAAAAGAGTATTCATTTTATTCGGTTATTAAAGTATACAGGTACAAGGCTATTAGAGGCAGTAGAATTCTTATAGTGCTTAAATCATAATACCCCAAAAAAAGAAGGATTCAGGTGAACTGAATCCTTCTTTTTTTACCAAATTTCCGTATCATAACTTGTAAACCATGTAAATAACCCTTTTTTACTACCTGCATAAGTAAGATCTTTATCAGGCATATAATTCATCCAAGTACAAGCAAAACTTGTAATAAGTTTTTGTTTTGTATCAGTTGTTTCGTAGTGAGATAGATCGTAATATCCCCAAAATTTTGCTTCAGGATAAGTAGTTATTAATTCTAAAGCAAGCTGCCCCATATGACTTTGTAGTTGTTTTTTTACATATACGGCTGTATCTGGAGCTGTAAGTGTTAAGTTTTTTAAGTGTGCTATATCTTGTTCTGAAAGCTTGGCGGCTATTTCAAAATCACAAGGATAGTATTTAAGCTTATTTTCATTAACTGTGAGGCTGAAAGTGAGAGGAATGTCACCAGCTACAGTTTGGCAGATACCATATTTATTGGTTAAATCGTTTTGGATGATAAGCTTTGTTTCTTCAGTAAATTGAGGGCTTCCAGGTTGCACAGTTGTAGTAGGTGAGTTGATATCAATGACACCACTAGCATAATTGATATTGCAACCTAATCCTTCAGAAATAGCACGCAAGGGAACCATAGTAGTGCTATTAATTTGAATAGGTGCTAGGGCTAAGGTGATTTGTGTTTCTGAATTAGAAGCGAAGTCTAATTTAGTCATTTCTAAGGATCCCATGCTTAATTGTAAATTAGCCAGGTCACTATAAATGGTAATGGTATTAGTAGCAGGGGACCATTCCACGAAGGCTCCTAATTCTTCACTAATGATACGAAGAGGTACTAAGGTTGTACCATTTTGTGTAATAGGTGCTACTTTACTTTGAATTTCTTTTCCATTAACTTGAATTTTAATAGGAGTAGCCAAAATTGTAGTTGCGGATAATAAGGTAGTTATAAAAAATACCCCTAATTTTTTCATAATGATAGTCTCCTTTAGCTTAATAAGATAACAGGTCTTATGTAGTTAACCTTAAGTTAAATCAAGGTAAAAATATTATACAATATAGGAAAAGTAAAAACAAATAATGAAGGATTTCGTCTTTTAAATGTAATATTTCACATCTTTATTAAGTAAAAAATAGACTTATAAAAAAGTAAGTTTGCATTAGAAAAAACAAGCAGGTAAAGTGAAAAAATAAGCAATATTGCTAAATAAAAAATAAAAATCAAATAATATTATATGTAAATAACATACTAAAATATAAAACAAACAATGTATAAATTGCACTATATAATGTTTAAATAGATAAAAATAGTTGACATAATCGAAGCTAATGATAAAATTAATAGGTAAAAATAAAAATAAGCATGTGCAAAGTGACCATGAAAACGGTTACTTAGCAAAAGTAAGGAGACAAACATGAAAAATAAAGGTATAAGTAAAGTTTTCGGCCTTTTACAACGTGTAGGTAAGGCATTCATGTTACCGATTGCACTTTTACCAGCAGCAGGAATCTTACTTGGTGTAGGTGGTGCGTTACTTAACGTAGCATCTCTTGAAAATCCACCAGCTATTTATCAAGGTCTTATTAGCTTTGTTAATATAGAAGCTGTAACAGCTATATTAACAGTTATGCAAAAAGTAGGTGGAGCAGTATTTGACAATTTACCATTGTTATTTGCGATTGGTATTGCTGTAGGATTAGCTAAGTCAGATAAAGGAACAGCTGGTCTTGCAGGAGCTGTTGGTTTCTTAATTATGAATACAGCTGTTTCAACTATGTTATCTTTAGGGGTAACACCATTAGGTGTGTTAACTCCAGACAATATACCAGCAGAGTATAGCTCATATGTAACAACAACACTTGGTATATTTACACTTAATCTTTCTGTATTTGGTGGTATGATTGCAGGTATTATTGCATCGACGCTACATAACAAATATCATAAGATTCAATTACCACAAGTTCTAGGCTTCTTTGGTGGTTCTAGATTTGTTCCAATTGTAACTTCAGTAGTCATGTTATTCGTTGGTGTACTTTTATCATTTGTATGGCCAGTCGTTCAAAATGGTATTGCAGTTGTTGCAGATCTTGTTAATAATTCAGGTGCCATGGGAACATTCCTATATGGAACAATTGAACGAAGCCTTATTCCAGTAGGTCTTCATCATGTATTCTATACACCATTCTGGTATACAGGATTCGTGGAAGGTACAGTGCATCTTGCAGACGGTACAACAATGTTAGTTAATGGTGCAAACACAGCATACTTTGCACAACTTTCTAATATGTCAGGTTTAGTGGGTGCAGATGCAGCAACTATGGCTGAAGTTGTAAAAGGTACTTCACGTTTCATGGCTGGTAAATTCCCATTCATGATGTTCGGTCTTAGTGGTGCAGCTTTAGCAATGTACAAAAATGCCCTTCCTTCTAAGAAAAAATTAGTGGGTGGTTTACTTTTATCAGGTGCATTAACAGCAATGATTACAGGGATTACAGAACCTCTTGAGTTCACTTTCTTATTCGTAGCACCAGTATTATATGCAGCTCATGCTGTTTTAGCAGGTTTATCATTCATGTTAATGGATATCTTTAATGTATTTGTGGGTATGACTTTCTCTGGTGGTCTTATTGACTTTACACTATTTGGCCTTCTTCCAGCAGGAGCAGGTGTACCAACTAACTGGATATACATTGTATTAGTAGGTCTTGTATTCTTTGTTCTTTACTATGTAGTATTTAACTTCTGTATTAAGAAATTCAATCTTAAAACACCTGGTCGCGAAGAAGATGAAGAAGATGGGAATACAGCATCAGGAGATCAAAAAGGACTTGCTCTTGCGATTCAAGTACTTGAACACTTAGGTGGCAAGGAAAATATTACAAACTTAGATGCATGTATCACACGTCTTCGTGTAGGTCTTAGTGACATTAAGAAGGTAAATAAAGCAGCGCTTAGAAGTTTAGGTGCGGCAGGTGTCATGGAAGTTGGAGACAATGTTCAAGTTATCTTTGGTGGAAAATCAGATGTTATCAAAAATGATATTCTAGATATTATTGAAGGTAAAGTAAGTGCTGAAGCACTTGCAGCAGCAAAAGAGGCTATAGCTACTAAAGAAGATGAAAAAGTAGAAACAAAAGCAGAAGTAAAAGAAAAAACACAAGGAACTAGTGCTTCAGTGGAAATTAAAATGCCATTAACAGGGCGTTTAATGCCTATTACAGAAGTACCGGATCCAGTATTTGCAGAAAAAATGATGGGCGATGGTTTTGCCATTGAACCAACAGATGGAAAAGTTTACTCACCAGTGAGTGGTAAAGTGACAAACGTATTTCCAACAAAACATGCAGCTACTTTTGAGACAGAAACAGGTCATGAAGTACTTATTCACTTTGGATTAGATACTGTAAAATTAGGCGGTGAAGGCTTCGAGTCTCATATCGAACAAGGGCAAGAAGTAAAGGCTGGTGACTTGATTTTAACAGTAGATCTTGAAAACGTTAAGGCAAAAGTACCATCTGTTATTACACCAATTGTTTTCCCGAATCTTAAAGAGAATGAAATAGTTGAGATTGTAAAAATAGGTGATGTAGAAGCAGGTGCTAAAGAAGCTGTTGTAATTAAACAAATATAGAATCAAGTACAAAAAGAGCTGTTATGCATAAAGCGTAGCAGCTTTTTTTGTAGCTGTAAAAAGGCTTAAAGTCAAGGATAAAGAAACTACCTATAATTGAGTAAGGAAAATATTAGATTGAAAAAATGATAATAATAATTTAGAATAGCCTTATTATTTTAAATAACTAAGGAGATTCAAGATGAGCCAATTTGAAAATACAACTATTATTAAGAAAGCAAATGTTTATTTCAAAGGGAGAGTGACAAGCCGTACCGTTATTTTATCCAATGGAGAGAGAAAGACATTAGGTATAATGCTTCCAGGTAACTACACTTTTTCTACAGGCGATAAAGAAATCATGGAGGTTTTAGGTGGCTCTATGGATGTGAAATTACCAAATAGTGATTGTTTTGTTACCTATGGAGAAGGTACTAGCTTTGAAGTTGAGAAAAATAGTAGTTTTGATCTTATTATTAAAGAAGTAAGCGACTATTGTTGTTCTTATGTAAAAGAAAGCTGAGATAACGAATATTTGAATATAAATAGACAAATAATAAAAAGTTGTTGCGAATGAATTTGACTAATGCTATAATAAAGGAAATTTATAGTGTATTCCATAAGGGAGTAGTCGGCACTGAACGTGTGATTAAATCAACATCATGAATTTTATTCTGGTTTAATCTTGAATGGCGAGACTTATATACTTCAAAAAGTGTATAAGTCTCGCCATTTTCATTATAACTTTATAAGAATAAGCTATAAATATAGAAGTATCTAAAAATTCAATGGATTAAAAGGAGTGAGCACAAACAAATGAAATACTTCAATGAAACATCAGAAAGAGTATTAGAAGAGCTCAAGGTAGACTCGGAGCATGGGCTTGCCAGTGGGGAAGCCAGAGCGCGCCAAGAAAAATATGGCAAAAATGAATTTACTCCAGGGGAAGAAGAAACACTATGGGATAATATTAAAGATAGTTTGACAGAACCTATGATTATTATCTTGCTTGTAGCAGCTGCTATAAGTGCCCTTGTAGGAGAATTTGCAGATACTATTGGTATCGTAGTGGCTGTAGCTTTGGGTATTACAATTGGTATTGTAACAGAAGGTAAATCTAAAAAAGCAGCTAAAGCGCTTTCTAAACTAACTGAAGACATTCAAGTAAAAGTAGTTAGAGATGGTAAAGTCACCACTATTTTAAAATCAGATATTGTACCAGGTGATATTGTTCATATTACAACAGGGGACATGATTCCAGCTGATGGGCGTATGATTGAAAATGTTAACTTAAAAGTAAGAGAAGATATGTTAACAGGTGAAGCCGACGATGTTAGTAAAAAAGCAGACCTTGTAGTAGAACTTGAAAGTATTCAAAATAATAAAGGTGAAACCATTATTCAAGATCCAGTGCCAGCTAAACAAAGAAACATGGTATTTGGTGGTACTTTCGTAGCACAAGGTACAGGGAGCTTTGTTGTAACCTCTATTGGTGATGATACTGAGATGGGACGTATTGCACAAAACCTTAATGAAGATGCAGGTGAAACACCACTTCAAATTAAGCTTGGTAATTTAGGGACTACGATTTCTAAGGTGTCAAGTGCAATTGCTGGTCTACTCTTCATCTTCATGACTGTAAGAATGATTATGGATGGTTCAGTGCAACCTGATACTTCAAGCATTACCAGTTTCTTAAGCTCAGTAGATGGTATTAAAACAGCCTTCATTGTATGTATTGCCCTTATTGTAGCAGCTGTACCAGAAGGTTTACCAACGATGATTAATATGACACTTGCTATTACTATGCAAAAGATGGCTAAGATTAATGCATTAGTAACTAAGAAAGAAGCTTGTGAAACAATAGGTTCTATTTCTGTTATTTGTTCAGATAAAACAGGTACACTTACACAAAACCGAATGACAGTAGAAACAGTGTATGTGGGTGGTTCTTATGTAACAGAGCCTCCAAAAGGAACACCATGTTTATTTGACCTTAACTGCTTATTAAATGGAACAGCTGATATTGAGCAAGATGGTAAAGAGTTTAAATACTTAGGTAGTGCTACAGAGTGTGCGCTTCTTTTATATTATCGTGATAGAGACTACCGTGAAGAAAGAAAAAATGCACATATTCACTCACAAATACCTTTTGATTCTAAGCTTAAACGTATGTCTACCGTTATTAAGCATGAAGGTAAAAGTGCAGTACTTGTAAAAGGTGCACCAGAAGTACTTCTTGAGTCTTGTGCTTTTGTTCAAGAAGGGACAGAAATTGTACCACTTACAGAAGAAAAGAAAAAAGCATTATTAGTTGGAATTGAAAAATTACAAGTAAAAGCTATGCGTGCGCTTGGTTTTGCTTTTAAATATTTAACAGAGGAAGAAGTAAGCAGAGCTATTGCAGAAGATGGTACCATTAATGAACCAAAATTATTGGAAGAGCAGTTAGTATTCAATGCCTTTGTAGGTATTCGTGATCCACTTAGAGAGGATGTTATTGAAGCTGTTAAAACAGCAGCTAAAGCAGGCATTACAACTAAAATGCTTACAGGTGATAATATCAATACAGCAAAAGCTATTGGTGCAGAGCTTGGTCTCTTAGAAGGTGGCAAAATTGCCGTTGAATCTTCTTATATTGATACTTTAACAGATGAAGAATTACGTGAAGAAATTAAAAACATTAATATCGTAGCACGTTCTAAACCAGATACCAAAATGAGAATTGTAACAGCGCTTCAAGAAAATGGAGAAGTTGTTGGTGTAACGGGTGATGGTATTAACGATGCACCAGCACTTCATAAAGCAGACGTAGGTATTGCTATGGGTATTGCTGGTACTGAAGTAAGTAAAAATGCTGCAGATATTATTTTAACAGATGATAGCTTTAGCACGATTGTAAGAGGAATACAATGGGGACGTGGTATTTATGAAAACTTCCAACGTTTTATTCAGTTCCAGCTTACAGTTAACGTTGTTGCATTCCTAATTGCCGTTATATCTCAAATCTTAGATCAACCAATGCCATTTACAACGATTCAACTTTTATGGGTAAATATTATCATGGATGGACCTCCTGCATTAGCATTAGGGCTAGAGCCAGTAAGACGTTCTGTTCTTAGCAGAAAACCAGTTAACAGAAACAGTAGTATTATTACCAAGACCATGCTTAAGTCAATTGTTACTAATGCAATCATCATCTCTGCTATTATCTTAGTTCAAATGATCTTTAATCCATTAGGAGCAGATACAACAGTAATGCCTAATGGTGCATCTGAAATGGAAACAGTATTATTTGGTCTTTTTGCATTCTTTGCATTGTTTAATGCTTTTAACTGTAGGGAAATTGGTTCAGCAAGTATTATACCTCATTTCTTTGCAAATACGATTGCATTAAAAGTAATTAGTATTACAGCGGTAGCACAATTAATCTTCACACAAGTATTTACAGATTTCTTTAATGCTGTACCACTAAGTGCTATAATGTGGGGCAAGGTTGTTTTAACAGCAGCACTTATAGTAGTAATCAATGAAATTGGTAAAGCTGTGATTAGGACTTTCTCTTCAAATAAAAAAGAGAAAGAAGTAGCTAAAGTAAACGCATAAAAGAATTAATAAAAGAACTAATGAAAGAAAAGTGCTAGTGTAACCAATAGGGTTCCTAGCACTTTTTGTCTTTTATATTCGTATAAAAAAGACAAAAATGGATATCCTCTAGATGAGGTGAAAAAGGATGATTGTAGTGCAATGGGACTTAAACAAAGTATCAAAGGAATGGTTAGAAGCTAGAGGGTGGAAGTATATTAAACATGTGACTGAAAATTGGGTAGAGATGCGATTAGGATAAGTAAATATTTATTTCAATATTATGAATGAATTCTCGTATAAATGTAATAAAAAATTAACACAAATTATTTGAAGATTTGTTATAATTAATTATCATGCATTTTATGAGGAGGTATTTTTATGAAAAGGCGCTGGCTTTTGCGGATAGGAGCTATAGTTTTAACAAGTATACAGCTTCTATCCCTATTAGGTTGCACTAGGGAGGAACCTCAAACGTTTTCGGAGCTAGTTAACTCCAGTACGAGTAACAAAGAGGCTTTAAAGGTAACGGAAACAGGTTCAATTATGCAGCTTTCAGCTTTACCAGAGAAATACATAGCGGATTACAATTATAAAGATATTACGTGTGTACCACAGGTGGAACAAATGCCTGTAGCAGATGATTTTTCTAATGTCATCAACTTTGATCAATTTGAAGGCTTTACCTCTAATCAATTACAAATGCTTAAAGAAAATGGCTTTGTAGTGATGCAGCCTCAGGCTGAATATCCATACTTAAAATTGCATCAAGTGTATGAAGCAGGACAGTATACCAAGACACCCTTATTTATTACAACTGATGCGGTACTTAACTTATATCATATTTTTTATAGCGAAAGTCTAAAGGGGTTAGAAGCTTCTGAGCTTAATGAGGAACTTAATCGATTTACCGGTATTATGCTCAAAGAAAGTTTGGCTGCATATGAGAATCCGGAGAATGCTAGTATTAAGAAACAGCTTTTGAGGATTACAGCTTGCTATGGAGTAGCTAATAAGCTTTTAGGAGAAAATATCAAGCTTCCCGATGAAGTACAAAGTCTTGTAGATGAAGAAGTAAATTTAATAAATACAGCTAAAGAACTAACTACTTCTCCTATTACAGGTAAAAAGTTGGATTATACCCAGTATACAGTAAGAGGTCATTATACAAATACAGAGAGATTAACTCGTTATTTTAAAGCAATGATGTGGTATGGGCAAGCAGGCTTTGAAATGATTGACAGTAATAGAAAATTTAATTTAGAAAACACCCAACTTTCTTTAATGATGAGTTTACTTATTCTTAATTCAAAAGAAGCTACTGCAAGTTGGGACCGTATTTATACGGCAACTTCTATTTATGTAGGGGCAGCTGATGATTTAACCTTATACGATATACAGCCAGTTATCAAAAAGGTGTATGGTGAAAAGGTAGGTCTACTGAGTTTTATGGATTCATCAAAGGAAACTTCATTAAGAAAAGAAATAGAAGGTCTAAGGACCCCTGAGATCCAAAATAAATTAGTAATAACTCAAGGAGTAGCTACAGGGATGCAGTTCCGTGTTATGGGGCAACGTTATACCATAGATGCTGATATTATGCAAAATTTAATGGAGCCACTTTTAAGACCTGTACCTTCAGGTTTAGATGTGACAGCAGCATTAGGTAGTGAACGTTCTGAAGAATTAGTATTAAAATACTATAAGCCAAATGAAAAATGGGAGAATTATTTACCTACTCTAAAGAACCTACAAGACAAATGTAAAGTACTTTCAAACAAAGCATGGGAAGCAAACTTATATTCAGGATGGGTATGGGCGATTTCCTCTGCTACAAAGTCTTTTGAGAAGATAGAAGGTATGCCAAACTTTATGAGGAATGAAGCGTGGACTGATAAGAGTATTCATACAGCTTTAGGTAGTTACGCTGAATTAAAGCATGATACAGTCCTTTATTCAAAACAACCTGTAGCAGAAATGGGTGGACCACCAGAGAATATGCCTTATATTTATGTAGAACCCAATATTGAAGTTTATGCTAAGCTTTTAAGTCTTACAGAAAATACAATGACTAGCTTATCTTCAAGAAATCTCTTAAGAGATGAGACGAAAGAAGTTCTTGAGCGTATCCAGAAAGATTTAAAAATTATTTTAAGTTGTGCCCAAAAAGAATTAACAAATGAAACCTTTACAGCTGAAGAATATGATCGTTTAAGTTCTTTTGGAGGTATGGTAGATTCAGTAAGTACTCAGCTAGCAAGTATGAATATGTCTATTGATGCAGCTACTACTGAGAATTATACATCTGCTGTGATTTCAGATGTAGCCACAATTTTGGATACCCAGAATTATTTAGAGTTAGGTTCAGGTTTGCCTTATGAAATTTATGTTATTTGTCCTTATAAAGGAAAACTCTTTTTAGCACAAGGAGCTACCTTTAGTTACTATGAATTCCTATCAGATACAAGATTAACAGATGAAGAGTGGCATAAGTTATTAGGAATTGAAAAAAGCATTAACAAGGAATATGGCTTTGAAAGTATTACAATGACTACCCCAACAGAAGGACTTAAAGATTTAGTACCTGAATGGACAAAATCTTTTGTATCTACAGAGCCTAACAAGGTAACGACTACCAGTGTAGAAGTCATTTGGGATGATGCTATGTTACCTGATAATCCAACACCAGGACCAGATGGGTTATATGATTATTAAGCTACATAAGAAAAAGCAGTTAAGTAAAAAACAGTTAAGTAAAAAACAGTTAAGTAAAAAACAGATGGTAAGCTGTTTGATGATAGGAATCATTTTAGTGGTAACGATTGGGCTTATTGTAAAGAGTCTTACAATAAAAGAGATATTAAAAACCGGAGTAGTGGATATAGAAGGTCAGGGTTATACACTTACTTTGAAAAATCATCAGTTGTATGTAGAAAATTCAACGACTAAAGTTATAAGCACTTTGCTAGAAGAGCCTTTGTTAGATATGACCTGCTACGATATGAATCAAGATGGGAAAAAAGAACTTTTAGTATTAACTTTGAATAAGGAATCTTCTAAGGTTAAGGGGAGAAGTTTTGGAAGAGAGTTGCAGTTTTATACATTAGAGGTAGAGAATGAACTATTAACTCCGTATTTAATTTACAAAAATGATATAAGTAGTGTAAATCCTTTTAGTTTAAGAGCAGGCAAATTAGAACCAGGTGAGGCGTATACGAACATATTTGTAGGTGTTTATAAAAATACAAAATATTATAAAGAAGTAATGAATAGGCCGTTTTTCTTTTCATGGAATGGTGAGTTTATAGAACGTAAGTGGACTGGTTCTTATTTATCTCATAATGAATTAATGGATTTAGTGTTCATTGATCTAACAGGAGATGGTGCTGATGAAGTTGCGGTTTTAGAAAAAACACCAGCAGGGACCTATCAAGTTTCTTTATATAAGTGGCTTAATTTTGGCTTTGATTATTTAACGACTAGCAAACAGACTTATCCTCAGCTAGGCTGTTTAAAGTTAGAAAAAAAGGGTGAGCAAAGTAAAATAAAGCTTCAATATTCTAATGGAGCTGAGGAAGAGGTAGATTTTTAATCTATCTCTTCTTTTGCGTAAAAAAGAAATATATATATCTTTAGGATATTGTTTAACAGATAAAAAGACGATATAGTAAAAACAGGGTGACACCCAAAACGGTAATAAAGACACAGGAAAAGAGGGATTGAGATGAAGATTGCTATTTTAGGGGCAGGGAATATTGCAAGTGTTATGGCTAAAACAATAGGTCAAATGGAAGAGGCAAGCTGTTATGCAGTAGCAGCCAGAAATTATACACGTGCCAAAGAGTTTGCGGAGGAATATGGCTTTCAAAAAGCTTATGGTTCCTATGAAGAAATGGTACAAGATCAAGAAGTAGAACTTGTTTATATTGCTACACCTCATTCACACCACTATGAGCATGCTAAGCTTTGTTTAGAACATGGCAAGCATGTATTATGTGAAAAGGCTTTTACAGTTAATGAAAAAGAAGCTAGGGTGCTTATAAGTCTAGCAAGAGAAAAGAAGCTACTTTTAGCAGAAGCTATTTGGACCAGATATATGCCATCTAGAAAACGTATTAATGAAGTATTAGCAAGTGGCATCATTGGAACACCACATACACTTACTGCTAATTTAGGTTATGTCATTGCAGATAAACCAAGAATTATTGAACCAAGCTTAGCAGGTGGTGCTTTATTAGATATTGGTATTTATCCTATAAACTTTGCACTAATGGCCTTTGGTGATGACATAGAAAGTATAAGTTCAGCAGCAGTTTTATCAAATACAGGTGTCGATTTGCAAAATAGTATTACTTTTAAATACAAGGATGGTAAAATGGCTATTTTAAATAGTACAACTTTAGCCTTGACCAATCGAGAGGGTATTATTTCTGGAGATAAAGGTTATATGGTAGTCGAAAATATCAATAACTGTGAACGTATCCGCATTTTTTCTCATGATCGAAAAGAAATTGAGAACTTTATTATGCCAAAACAAATTTCAGGCTATGAATATGAGGTAAGAGCTTGTATTAAAGCAATTAAAGAAGGCAAGCTAGAATGTGAAGAAATGCCACATATAGATACACTACGTGTATTAGAAATTATGGATCAGCTTAGAAAAGAATGGGGTGTTTCCTATCCTCAAGAAGAATGTTAAAAGTTTATTTCAAAAAGAAATAATTAAATGAAATAAGCATTGGAAGTAGTGAAAAATTAAAATAGGTTGAATAAGAGATTGTAATGTATTATAATAAAACATTATATTTAACGGAGGGAAATTATGAATCGGCAATTACTTAATCAAGTACAATTCCATCATCACTAGTAGGGCCTTGACCTACCAATTTTTATTTGGTAGATACAGGTCTATTTTTCGTTAGGCTTGTATCTACAGTGAGGATGGGAAATTCATAATTTCTACCCCTATGAAAGGGACATCAAAGCACTTAGGTAAAAGCCTAGGTGCTTTTTTGTTGAATAAAAAATATTGAATAGAAGGAGAGAAAGATTATGAAAAATAAAATTAAACCATCTATTTTACCAGGTTTTATGGAGCTTACTCCAAAGAATCAACTAATTTTTAATGAAATGATATGTAAATTCATTAAGGTCTATGAAAGAAACGGTTGTTTGCCGATGGATACTCCCGTTATAGAAAAGGAGGATATCTTACTAGCTAAATCAGCAGGGGAAACAGAAAAACAAATTTATCGCATTGAAAAAGCAGATAAAAAACAAGCATTGAGGTTTGATTTAACGGTACCTTTTGCAAGATATGTTGCCCAGTATATGAATGAACTAAAATTTCCTTTTAAGCGTTATCAACTAGGGAAAGTTTATAGAGGTGAGCGTAATCAAAGAGGAAGATATAGAGAGTTTTATCAATTAGATGTAGATATAGTAGGGATAAATAAGTTAGCTATTCAAAATGATGCTCTAGTCATTTCCTTAGCAGCAGAGGCTCTGGAAAGTATTGGACTAAAGGATTATACCTTTCAGATTAATAATAGAAAGATAATAAATGGTTTCTTGGAGCTACTCAAGGTGCCTAATAAAGCTGTGATATTTGGACTAATTGACAAAATTGATAAAATAGGCCAAGATGCATGCTTTAATCTACTGATAGACTATATAGGAAAAGAAAAAGCGGAATATCTAATGAAAATCCTTAATTTTCAAGGAAGTTCTAAAGAAGTATTGAGTTTTCTGAAGACAGTAGTGGATGAAATAAGTGTAGGTAAAGGTAATGAAGTGGAGACGAGGCAGCAGCTATTAGAAGGTATTGAAGAATTAGGAAAGGTAATAGACATTCTGGAAGTATTAGGAGTAGATGAAAGAAACTATCAAATAGCACTTAAAATTATTCGAGGATTAGATTATTATACAGGCACTATTTTTGAAACCGTCATTAATAACTATGAAACGTATGGTTCTGTTTGTTCAGGTGGTAGATATGATGACTTAACACAACTTTACACCGAGCAAAAAATACCTGGAGTAGGGATTTCCATTGGCGTAACAAGACTGTTTTTTGTTTTGCAAGAAATAGGCTTTTGGGTGGAAAAGCAGATAGGCCTAGTCGACTACTTGATTTGTCCATTAGGAGATACGATTAAAACTTGTGTTACAGTGAAAAATAAGCTACAAGCCCAAGGGAATAAAGTGGAAATTTATTTAGAAGAGGGAAATCTTAAAAAGCAGCTTAATTATGCGAACGTACAGGGGATTCCGTATGTGGTTATTATAGGTGAAGATGAAGTAAGTACAGGAGAAATGGTGGTAAAGAATATGACAACAGGGGAACAAAACAAGCAAATGATGTAAAGATGTTTATAGATGTAAAGAACTTTAGAAAAGTATAGCATATCGTTGAATGAATTTTACCTACTGTGCATAGAAATTGATATAGAAATAATAGGCTAGTATAAAAAGTTTTATTATCAAATGGGGGATATTTATGCATTATATTTTATTTTGTACCATGATTATATCATTAGGTGGACTCATTATATCCACTTATATGGGAACTGTACTTTGTAGAAGAATTTTTAAGGCACTTACGAGTTTATTATTTATAGGCACAGCAATGGTAAGTAGTAAAAGAAACTTGGATCATAAAGTATATCACTATTGGATAATAGGTGGTCTTGTACTTTCAACGTTTGGAGATGTATTTTTGGCCTTTTCTGGGAGAAACTATTTTTTATTAGGAGTAGCTAGTTTTATTGTAGCTCATATATGCTATATCATAGCATTTTCTTGTTTGAGAGGAATAAGCAAAGAAGATTTTTTGTGCTTTGGAATCCTACTTATACCTTTGATAATGATCCTATTGATAGGTAAATTTGAATTTAAAGGAATGTTGCCATTGGTAATGGGTTATATGTTTATTATAGGATTTATGGTAGTAAAAGCTATTTCTCTTAAGCGATATTATAAAGATAGTAAAGTGGCTGTTACATTAACAATAGTGGGAGCTTTATTATTTTTAATTTCTGATGGTATTTTATTATTTAAGATATTTGGAGTAGAGGGGCTTCGATATGGGGATTTCTTAAATTCATTAACCTACTATGTTGGTCAAGAATTATTGGCTATTAGCTTGGCGTGGCCAATTGCTATTAGGGAAGAGCGTTAAAATGTGTATCTATTCACTTTTAGAGAAAATCAATAGATATCAATGACAAATGAGCTCTAAACTATTTGATTAAGACGAGTTGATAAGTATATAATATAAGTAATAGTAGAAAAAGTATAACCACTGTAAGGATCAACAAAAAGAGGATATACTATGGCTTACATAACTTAAGATGATAAGGAGTATAACCATGATAACAGATTTTAATCTAGATGAATTTTTACTGAAGTATCCTTATACTTTGAAATTGATTGAAGAGAATAAAATAGATATAGCCACTCTATCGTCTATTTATGAAGATTATATTACTCATATGGATGCTTATCAGAATCATGGTGATTTTATTGCTAATATTCTTCGCTCCCAAGAAAGTATTCATACGGTTAAATCAAGAATGAAAGAACCTGATAGACTGATTGAAAAAGTGATTAGAAAAGTGGCAGACAGGAAGCTGAAGTATGGAGAAGAATTTCAGTTTACAGTAGAGAATTACAAAGACGAAATTAATGATTTGATAGGTATAAGAGTTATTCATATCTTCAAGGAACAGTGGCAGGAAATTCATGAATACATCGTTAGTACTTGGAATGTCATTGAAATTACTGCCAATGTAAGAGAGGGAGACAATGTGGATGTCTTTAAAAACCTCGATATAGAAGTAAGGTCAAGAGCCTCGGGATATAGGTCGGTACATTATCTAGTGGAGTTCTACCCAACCAATCAAAGAGTGATTGCAGAAATTCAAGTAAGAACTATTTTTGAGGAGGGGTATGGGGAAATTGACCATAGATTACGATATTCTCATATAGAAATTCCGGAGATTCTTAAATCCAACTTACTTTTGTTTAATCGTATTATAGGCAGTGCAGATGAAATGGCCTCTCTTATTAATATACTTAGTAAAGAGTGGTGTGAGAAGGAAGTCACTTATCAAAGAATTATAGAAGAACAGAGACTAGAGATTGAAAGATTAAAGAAATAGAGTAGTTAATAGATAAATAGGTTGTTATGAGAACTGTTGAATATAAAAGAGCAAAAAACTAGGCCCTTTAAGCTATCTATAAAGATAGTTTAAAGGGTCTAGTTTTTTACAAAGCACCTTTTATATCTCGGTCTAATGTATCAATCATTTCAGCAACATCATATTCTAACGCAGTATGGCTGCCAAATTGATGAGCAAGGTTTTCCTCTATATAATGCTTTTTAGTAGCTAAAATATGTTTCTCTGCTTGATCAGGAGGATAGTTTTGCATGAGAGTTGAATAGTTTTGTTCATAATGTTTTTTGTAATCTTGACTATCTAGATAAATTTCTTGATCATGTTTTTGACCGTTAGCATCTAAGTAGGATACAGTAAAGTTAAATTGACTCATTATATTCACGCCTTTCATTGTTTTATTATGTTTATTATTCTACGAGGTCAAAATTTTATTCAAAGAACTTGGATTCAAATTTCTATAAGATATTTATTAATGTACTCGTTCTGTGTTAAATTACGAATGCATTTTCAGTTAGTAACAAGGTGATACAGTTTGATTACAATTTTAGGGTTTATTACAAAAAGCAACATATTTCTCTCACCGATTGTCTATAAAACGAATAATATATTACTATACATTAACAAATTAACGAAAGGAATGATCTGAGTGATATTGATTGGCTTTCTTCATCAACGTAAGAATCCTGAAGCAGTAAAAAAAGCCTTTGCATATGTAGCAGTTGCTAAAGCTGAAGGAGCTATATTACTTTATTTTTCACCTAAATGTGTAGACTTTGTAAATGAAAAAATAAATGGATATATTTACGAAGATGGAACATGGTTACAAACTGAAAGTCGCTTCCCAGATGTTATTTACAACACAGGATGCCCTGAAAAATTGAATCACTCAAAAGAAGTTATCAATAAACTCAAAGAGAAGATTCCCTTTACTTCCTATTCAGTTGGACGTAAAAAGAAGGTTTATGAGCGGCTAAAGAATGAAAAAGAATTTAGTGATTATCTTATTCCACAAGAAAATATGGAGTCTACTGAAATTTTCTTAGAATTTCTGGAATTTTATGAAAGGATAGTGTTTAAACCGGTAAATGGTCGAAAAGGACAAGAGATTATGTTTATAGAAACAAAAGGTAATGAGTATCATGTAATAGAGAATAAAGAAAGTTCAATATACGAATTGGATGAACTTTGCCAAATAATTTCTACGAAGATTCATGAAAAAGCCTATATAGCCCAGCCCTATATTAATTGTAGAACTAAAGATAATGTCGTGTATGACATTCGATTACATGTTCAAAAAAATTATAATGACCAATGGCATATTACTTCGATTTATCCTCGTTTTGCACCCCATGGAACGATAGTCACTAATATCAATAGTAATGGTTCTACTAACTATCTTCTTCCTTTCTTAGAGCAAGAGTTTCCTGATTCATACTATGATATTAAATGTTATCTCGAACACTTTGCTCTTCAATTAGCAGAACACTTAGATTCCATTCAAGAAAAGTATTTTGGTGAATCGTTAGATGAACTTGGTATCGATGTAGCACTTGATGATAGGCAAAAAATTTGGATTTATGAAGTTAACTGGCTCCCAGGCTGTCCTCCTACCTTTTATTTAGAATTGGATGTTGTCAAGAATCTTATTCACTATGCTATATTCTTAGCTAAAAGAGGTAAATTATAATCATTGATTCTTGGAGAATTTTTATCTGTTCGTTAAAAATAGAGAGAATATAGGTATAAAAGGGCTGGGGTAGAAAGACGTATTGATGTGTTGTAAATACACTTAATCATATTAAGCAAATTAACAGGATTCATCAGGGGGTAGTTTTAGAATATAGAATAGGAATAACTCAGCAGTACCCATAGATTCAACTAAATACCTCCAGTATTACAAATGTAGGACTGGCTTATGCTTGTAAATTTAAATGATTTAAGAGTATTTAGTAGATATAAATATGAAAAGGAGGCCTATTACAATGAAAACAGTTGTGTTTTTAGATTCTCAAAAATCAGGCTCTAGTCGTGAAGCAATTAAAGCAGCAGAACAATTAGGATATTATACAGTATTATTAACAAATAGAATTAAATTTATCAAAGAACGTAAATCCAATCCAGATATACATTTAATAAGATTGGTGGATTTAGCTAATATAGATGATATCAGGAAAGAACTCAAATTACTTCGTTTCAAATCATTAGACATTTGTGGAATTATTAGTTTTGTTGATCCTTATTGCCATCTTGCTAGTCAGTTGGCTACTGAGTTTGGAGTTAATCATTTTTCAACTGAAGCTATCAAAAATATGGAAGATAAAATTCTATCAAGAAAGGTCCTTGCTAATACCAGCTATTCTCCTCATTTTCTATGTATTGATAATCCTTCTTCAGTCTCGGATGATGAAATAGAAAGTATCTTACCAGCTATCATTAAATCTCCACTATCTTCAGGCTCAAAAGATGTTATTAAAGCTAATAACATCTTAGAATTTAAAGAGTTTAGTAAAAGTTTATTTGATAAATATCCAGATATTCCAGTGTTAGTTGAGGAATTTATTGATGGTCCTCAATATTTAACGGAATGTTTTATGATTGAAGGCAAACTGCATATTATTGCTATTATTGAACAAGAAATCACCTTTTTCAAACGTTTTATTATTACAGGCTATAATTTACTACTTCATCCTACCCATGATTTCTATGAAAGTCTTTATACTTCTATAGAAACTATTCTTCAGCTTCATGGCATGAAAAATGGTACCTGTCATTTAGAAATGCGTTATGTAAATAATAACTGGAAGGTTATAGAAATCAATCCTCGTATTTCTGGTGGTGCAATGAATAAATTACTAGACAGTGCTTTTGGTATTAATGTAGTGAAAGAAACCATAAAGTTTGCTATTGGTCAAGATCCAGATATTAGCTATAGGTTTAAAAAACATGTATTTGCCGATTATATCGTTTTATCTGAAAAAGGAATTTTAGAAAAAGTCATAGGTAGAAATAGAGCGAGTAGGTGTCCTGGAGTGCAGCATGTTTATATTAGAGCAAAAAAAGGTATGACAGTACAACCTCCTATGTCCATGGGTTATCGCTATGCCTATATTATTGCTACTGGCAGTACAGAAGAGGAAGCCAGAGCAAATGCAAAATATGCGACCTCCAAAATACAGTTTATTCTTTATCCCCCGCAAAAAAAGGATTTAATATGATTTCATTAAAAAATCTTCAATGGTTATCCACAAAACTGATAAGGCAACCTTTTTACTAGTTTTGTGGGTAAATTTGTTGAAAGTGAATATCACGGAATGGTTGTCTGGCATATGATGGGACTAGAAGCTTATTATTTTAGTTTTTATATGTAAAGGAGAGAGGATAATGGTTTTAATAGGATATTTGTATGTGAGAAGGCACCCTAGAAAGTTATTAAGAGCATATCACTATGCTTGTGCTGCTAAGGAATTGGGAGCAGATTTTATGTATTTCACACTTAATGATGTTAATTATGAAAAAAGGCAAATTCATGGTTATATACTTGTTGATGGAAAATGGAAAAGAGCAAATAGACCATTTCCAAATGTTATGATTAATGCTTACGTTCCTAAGAGACATCACAGCTTAAGAGCATTATACGAGCTGTTAAGACTAGAAATACCTCATACTACTTTTTGGGTAGGAGATAAAATGATGATTAACAATCAATTAAAAAAAGGGGGATTATTCGAGAAATATATTATCCCATCTAAAAAAATAGCTTCTGTTAAAGATGTATTTCATTTTCTTGAGCAATATCCAAAAGTTGTTATTAAACCTTTAAATAGCCGTCAAGGCAAAAATGTATATTATATTGAAAAAACAACTAATAGTTACATTATAGAAATAGATAATAAAAAGCGAAGGTATGATTATGAGCAAATATCACAAATTATTTCTGAGAAACTTAAAGAAAAACAGTACCTAGTTCAGCCGTATATCAACTCTAAAACACGTGATGGACGATCATTTGATCTTAGAATACATCTCATAAAAAATGGAGATAACAAATGGGTTAATACTACCACTTATGCTAGGATTTCTTCTAGTGAAAGTATTATTTCCAATATTCATCATGGTGGAAAGCGAGTTCCTCTTGAGACGTTCTTACAACAAGAATTTCCGCAAGATGTTGAAGAATTGACAAAGGAACTTAAAACCTTTGGTCTAGAACTTGCAGCACATTTTGAAAAACAGGCCCATAAAGAATTTGATCAACTAGGAATTGATGTGGGTATTGATGAACAAAAACGATTTTGGCTTTATGAAATTAATGGAAGGCCTGGTTATCCACCCAGTTTATTTGGAAAGGTTGGTATGGAGAAAAACCTTATTAGCTATGCTATTCATTTAGCTAATAAAAAAGATAATTGAAATAAAGAATATCATTCAGATGTTGTAACTGTTGAAAGGGTGATATAGACAATCTAATGATTCAACATTAACGATTATTATTTGCATGAGAAATAAGCGATAGAATGCATTAGGAATTTTTTGTACACGTGACATAGATACTCCAAGTTTCAACCAACAAAAAAAGCGTTGCATTTTCGCAACACTTTTTTTTGTTGGTTGAAACTTGGAGTTTACTAGCTCTTAAGCATTAAAACCAAAGTATTTATTTGTATTGTTAAATGAAATATCTTGAACCATTTCTTTAAGGACTTTCATATCAGCTGGATATTCTCCGTTTTCAACCCATGTACCAATTAAGTTACAAAGGATACGTCTGAAGTAATCGTGTCTTGTATAAGATAAGAAGCTTCTTGAGTCTGTAAGCATACCAACGAAGTTACCAAGTACTGAAAGGTTAGCAAGGCTTGTCATTTGATCAATCATACCTTGTTTTGTATCATTGAACCACCAAGCAGAACCTTGTTGGATTTTACCAGCTACTTCTGAGCCTTGGAAACAACCAAGAATAGTACCAATAGAAGCATTGTCATTAGGATTTAATGAGTAAATGATTGTTTTTGGTAATTTATTTTGAATTTGTAAGGCATTCAGGAAAGCAGCTGTTCCTTCAGCACAGTTACGAGTATTGATGCAATCAAAGCCTGTATCTGGGCCAAGTTTAGCAAACATAGCTTTGTTGTTATCACGAATAGCACCGTAGTGAAGTTGCATTACCCAACCGCGTTTTTCATAAGCTTCGCCTAAGAAAAGTAAAAGTGCTGTTTTGTATTTTTCCATTTCATCATATGTAACTTTTTCGCCAGCTAAAGCTTTTTTGAGAATAGCATCTACTTCATCGTAAGAAGCAGAGTTATAAACTACATAATCAAGACCGTGGTCAGAAGCGCGGCAACCCATTTTGTGGAAGAAATCTAAACGTACATTTAATGCAACAAATAAACTTTCAAGATTTGTAATCGCAATTTCACTTACTTCTGCAAGGTGGCGAATATAAGATACAAAAGTATCCTTTTCAATATTAACAGCTTTATCTGGTCTCCAAGCTGGAAGGACTTTAACTTTGCAAGTAGAATCTGCTGCAATTTGTTTGTGGTATTCGAGAGAATCAACAGGATCATCAGTTGTACAGATGAGTTTAACGTCAGAAGCAGCGATAATATCTCTTACGTTCATTGAACCAGATTGAAGTTTTTCGTTGCAAAGATTCCAAACTTCTTCAGCAGTATCACCATTTAATATACCTTCATAACCGAAGTATTTACGAAGTTCAAGGTGTGTCCAATGATAAAGAGGATTCCCAATAGCTTTTGGAAGTGTTTCAGCCCATTTTTGGAATTTCTCTCTATCAGATGCATCACCAGTGATATATTTTTCTTCTACACCATTTGAACGCATAGCTCGCCATTTGTAGTGATCTCCACCAAGCCATACTTCAGTGATGTTTTTGAAGCTTCTGTTTTCAGCGATTTCTTGAGGATTGATATGACAGTGGTAATCGATAATAGGCATTGAAGCAGCAGCCTCATGATAAAGTGTTTTTGCTGTTTCATTAGAAAGTAAAAAATCTTTGTCCATAAAGTTTTTCATGAATAGGTCTCCTTTAACAATTGGGTTTTATAATTTAAAAGTATCTCTTTCAACTAATTTAGCGGAAAGAGTCATTTTATTCGTAACGGTTTTTCCATCAAAGACATCAGTAAGTACATTAACTGCGGTATTGCATAGGGTTTCTACCATGTTATCTACGCTGCTTAATTTAGGCATAGCGCACTCGCAAAGTAAGGAGTTATTAAAACCAATAACAGGTATATCTTCTGGAATATGAAAACCTTTCTTTTGTAAGGCATGCATAGCACCTATGGCTAATTGGTCTTCTGAAGCAATGATAGCTGAGAAATGGATGTCTGCATCTAATAGCTCTATAACAGTGGCTTCAATTTGGGACATATCTTTATCTACCTTTGCAATAAGCTTAGGATTTACACCAAAACCACAGTGCTTAAGAGCATCCTTAAAGCCGTTTAGCTTTTGAAGTCCGCTATAACTTTCTACGTCATAAAGGTAGAGAATATCATGGCACCCTTTTTTGTTTAGGTGAATGACTTGATCATACATAGCTTGATATTCATCACAGGTCACGCAATAAGTATTAGGTACATCAATAAGACCATTAATAATAACAGTAGGTACCTTGGCAGCAGCTTTTTCAATATGAGAGTTGTCGGTTTCTTCTTTGAAAATAGAACCAATTAAAATAAGGGCATCTACACGTTTTGCTAAAAGTAAATCAATGTATTTTTGTTTATCTTCTAAGTTTTTGCCAGTAGAACAAAGAAGGGAATCATAACCATATTGTCTTAGTGCGTTTTCAATGACAGAAACTGCTTTTGCATAGAAGATATCAGCTACATCAGTGCAAAGCACACCTATCATTTTCATTGTATTAAGTCCCAAGCCTCTGGCGAAGACGTTAGGTGTATAACCTGCTTCCTCAATAACACCTAATACCTTAGCTTTCGTTTTTGTGCTTACATTAGGACTACCATTAAGCACTCTTGAAACAGTGGCAATGGATACACCAGCACGTTCGGCAATATCATAAATATTCAAAATTTCATCACTCCTTTGCTTTCTGTAAGTGCTTTCAAAAATATTATAGTTTCTCTAAAAATCAAAGTCAATGTCTAATAAATAAATTATTAATTAATTGTTGACTTTTAAGGAATTTATTATTACAATCAAAAATGTAAGAGCTTACAAAATGGCTTACAAAACGGAGGTATAAAATGAAAAAAGTAAATGAAGGCATTGTTAAAAAAGAACGTCCTCTTAAAGTACTTCAATTTGGTGAAGGTAATTTCTTAAGAGCATTCGTAGAACAAATGATAGATGTAGCTAATGAAAAAGGTTGTTTCGATGGCTCAGTTGCCCTTGTAAAACCTATTACATTTGGTAACTTAGAACGTTTCAAAGCACAAGATAATGTTTACACAGTTATTCTTAGAGGAAAAGCTAATGGTGAAACAGTTAATGAGAAAAGAATTATCACTTGCGTAAGCCAGAGTGTAGCAGCTAATGAAGATTATGCAGCATACGAAGCGTTATCAAAAGTAGAAACACTTGAATTTATCGTATCTAATACAACTGAAGCAGGTATTGTATATGACGAGAGTGACGAATTTGAATTAACACCTCCTAATACATATCCAGGTAAGCTCACTAAGTTTCTCTTTGATCGCTACAAACACTTTAATGGAGATCTTTCAAAAGGATTAAAAATTCTTCCAGTAGAGCTTATTGAGAAAAACGGAGAAAAATTAAAAGAATGTATTTTAAACTATATTGCACTTTGGAATCTTGGTGAAGCGTTTGCCACTTGGGTAAAAGAAGCCAATATTTTCTGTAACACTTTGGTAGACCGTATTGTAACAGGCTATCCAAGAGAAGAAGCAGCAGTACTTTGCGAAGAACTTGGTTATCAAGATGATTTATTAGACGTAGCAGAGCCATTTGGTCTTTGGGTTATTGAAAGTGATAAAGACATTTCAGAAAGCTTTGCACTAGATAAAGCAGGCTGCAATGTCGTATTTACAAATAACTTAAAACCATATAGAGATCGTAAAGTTCGTATCTTAAATGGTGGTCATACAGGCACCGTACTTGCAGGTTATCTTGCAGGTGAAAATATTGTAAGAGGTTGTATGGAAGATAAAACCATTCGTACTTATATGGAGCATTTATTATTTGATGAAATTGTTCCAACAGTAGATCTTCCACATGACGAAGTAGTAGATTTTACAAACTCAGTTATTGAGCGTTTTGAAAATCCATTTATCGATCACAGTGTACTAGCTATTTCACTTAATTCGGTATCAAAATGGAAAGCTAGAAACCTTGTAAGCTTCCATGATCATTACGAAGCTAAAGGTAGCATTCCTAAATATTTAACATTCTCATTTGCTGCACTTATGGCATTCTACAATTCAAATAAACTTGTAGATGGTGCTTTAATTGGTAAACGTGGTGAAGAAGAATATCGTATCATGGACGATGCTGATGTACTTGAATTCTTTGCTAGCCGTGTTGGCAAATTAGAAACAGCACAGCTTGTAAAAGAATTTACTTCCCATACAAAATTCTGGGGTAAAGATTTAGGTGAGTATAAAAACTTCAATGATACAGTTACAGCTCACTTAGAAAGAATTGCAGCAGTGGGTATGAGAAAAGCACTCGAAGAGTTAATAGGATAGGAGAATAAACCTATGTTAGATTTTATTAAAATTAATGAAAAAGATAATGTGATGGTAGCTCTTAAAGAAGCTGAAGGTATCCCAGCTGGCCATAAGAAAGCCATTGTACCTATTAAAAAAGGTGAAGCAATTATTAAATATGGTAATCCAATTGGTATAGCAACAGCTGATATTAGTGAGGGGGAATGGGTACATACCCATAACCTAAAAACTGGTCTTGGTGATTTACTTGAATATACCTATGAGCCTGAAGTTAAATTATTAGAAACTCATGCACCGGCTACATTCAAAGGTTATAAAAGACCAAATGGTAAAGTGGGAATTCGTAATGAAGTATGGATTATTCCAACAGTTGGCTGTGTGAATGATATTGCTAAAATGATTGAAAAAAAGGCACAAAGTTTAATTAAAGAAAATATTGATGGTATTTATACTTTCACACACCCTTATGGATGTTCACAGTTAGGTGATGACCTTTTAAATACACAAAAAGCATTAGCTGGTTTAATTAATCATCCTAATGCTGGGGCGGTACTAGTACTCGGGCTTGGTTGTGAAAACAACACCATAGACGGCCTCAAAGCAGTAATTGGTGACTACGATGAGAAACGTGTTAAATTTGTTGTTTCTCAAGAGCATGAAGATGAAGTAGCAGTAGCACTAGAAGTCCTTGGTGAACTTGTAAATTATGCCTCTGGATTTACTAGAGAAGATGTACCTGCTTCAGAGCTTGTTATCGGATTAAAATGTGGTGGGTCAGATGGATTCTCTGGCATCACAGCTAATCCATTAGTAGGCGCTGTATCTGATAAATTAATCAGTGAGGGTGGCACTACCATTCTTACTGAAGTACCTGAAATGTTTGGGGCTGAAACGCTTCTTATGAAACGTTGTGTTAATGAAGAAGTGTTTGACAAAACTGTTTCACTCATTAACAATTTCAAAAATTACTTTATTAAACATGATCAAGTGGTTTATGAAAATCCATCTCCAGGTAATAAAAAAGGTGGTATTTCAACACTTGAAGATAAGTCTTTAGGATGTACCCAAAAAGGTGGAAGTGCACCGGTAGAGGATGTTCTTACTTATGGTCAGCCGGTTGTTACTAAGGGACTTAATCTACTTCAAGCTCCTGGTAATGACCTGGTTGCATCAACAGCCCTTGCTGTTTCAGGTGCTCATATTGTTCTTTTTACAACAGGTAGAGGGACACCATTTGGATCACCAGTACCAACTGTGAAAATTTCAAGTAATAATGAATTATATGCTAAGAAGAAAAACTGGATTGACTTTAATGCAGGTCAGCTTTTACTTGGCAGAACAATGGAAGAGGTTTCAACAGAATTTTATGCCTATATTTTAGCATTAGCGTCTGGAGAAATTCAGTGTAAGACAGAAGAAAATGGTATTCGTGATTTAGCTATCTTCAAAGATGGTGTTACATTATAAAGTAAGCTTTTATTATAAAAAATAAATACATATTTAGGAGGTAAGTCAAATGATTTTAGATCAATTTAGCTTAGCAGGAAAAGTAGCAATCGTAACAGGTGCATCAACAGGTTTAGGTCAAGGAATCTCTCTTGCATATGCAGAAGCAGGTGCAAAAGTAGTAGGTGTTGACTATGTAGAAATGCCAGAAACACAAAAAGCTATTGAAGAAAAAGGTGGAGAATTTGTAGGTGTTGTTGCTAACTTAATGTCAACAGATCCAATCGAAGGTATTATTAATACTGCAGTAGAAAAATTCGGTAAAGTAGATATCTTAGTCAATAATGCTGGTATTATTAGAAGAGAAGACTGCATCGATTTCTCTGAGAAAAACTGGGATGATGTTATTAACATTAACTTAAAAACGGTATTCTTCTTCTCACAAGCAGTAGCTAGAAAATTCATTGAACAAGGTAATGGCGGTAAAATCATTAACATCGCATCTATGCTTTCATTCCAAGGCGGTATTCGTGTACCATCTTACACAGCTTCTAAATCAGCTGTAATGGGTATTACAAGAGCTATGGCAAATGAGTTTGCTGTGCACAACATTAATGTAAATGCTATTGCACCAGGCTATATGGCTACAAACAATACAGCGGCTCTTAGAGCAGACCAAGATAGAAGTGAAGCAATCTTAGATCGTATTCCTGCAGGACGTTGGGGAACACCAGCAGATATGCAAGGTCCAGCAGTATTTTTAGCATCAGAAGCATCAAACTACGTAAATGGCTACACAGTAGCAGTTGATGGTGGTTGGTTAGCTAGATAATCTATGTAAGCTTTAAGAATGAAGAAGTTATTTGTTAATAATAAATAAGTGTCCTCATCTTAGATGAGGACGCTATAGTTGATGAGAAGGAAAGGAAGGTTTAACATGGAAGTAAGATATAGTATTAGTCCTAATGAAGCAAAAAGAATGACTACAGAGGAAATGAGAGAAAATTTCCTCATTGAAAACTTATTCATGCCAGGAGAACTTAAATTCCTTTATAGTCATGTAGATCGTATTATTGTAGGTGCAGCTGTTCCTACAAATAAAGCCCTTGTTATCGAAGGTTCAAAAGAACTTGGTAGCGATTATTTCTTAGAGAGAAGAGAAATGGGTGTTATCAATATTGGTGGTAAAGGTATTATTGTAGTAGATGGCAATCGTATTGAAATGGATTATAAGGATGGTCTTTATATTGGGAAAGAAACAAAAGAAGTTTCTTTTGAAAGTGTAGATGGCAATAAACCTGCTAGATTCTACATCAACAGCGCACCAGCACATGCAGTATATCCATTACACAAAATTGGTTATGAAGATGCTAATAAGAGATATTTAGGTACGCCAGAAGAAGCGAACGTAAGAACGCTTAATCAATATATTCATCCAGCAGTATGTAAGAGCTGTCAACTTTCAATGGGTCTTACAGAACTTCAAAGTGGTAGTTTATGGAATACTATGCCATCACATACACATGAAAGAAGAATGGAAGTTTACTTGTACTTCAATATGGAAGAAAATGATATCGTATTCCATATGATGGGACAGCCACAAGAAACAAGACATCTCGTTATGCACAACGAAGATGCGGTTATTTCGCCAAGCTGGAGCATCCATAGTGGTGTAGGTACAAAAGCATATAGTTTTATTTGGGGAATGGTTGGTGAAAATCAAAACTTTGATGACATGGACCACATCCAAACTAAAGATTTAAGATAAGATTAGTTCACTCGTTTATTTTTGTAGAAATCATTTTTGTTATATTTTATAAAACGGATAGGAAATGCCATGGCCTAAGCATAGCTTAAAAGTGGCTAAAAATAAATTAACATATTATACTCAAAAATTACCCTCAAAAAAAGCATTACTTAATCCTGAAATAAAGTAATGCTTTTTTATTAATGAAATATAAAAGGATGGATGCATAGATGAATATAGGTTTGAGAGCACATGACTATGGTAAGAAACCATTAGAAGAACTTTTTAAAAGAATAAGTGATGATGGTTTTCATGAGATTCAATTAGCTATTCCAAAAGCAATTGAAGACGTTAATAGTTTAGAGGATGTAGATGAAAGTTTATTAAAAGATATTAAATTAGCTATGGAAAAATATGATATAGCTATTCCTGTATTTGGTTGTTATGTAGAATTGGGTCATTTAGATTCTATAGAAAGGCAGAAACATGTAGAACGTTTCCTACTAGGCATGGATTTTGCAAAATATTTAGGTGCAAGGTGTATAGGTTCAGAAACAACTCACTTTAGCATGGATAGTACAGATGAGGAAAGAAGAATTGCTTTTGAAGGACTTGTAGATTCTGTTGAGCAGATTGTAAAAAAAGGAGAAGAAATAGGGCTTGATGTAGCTATTGAGCCAGTTGCACTTCATACTTTAAATACACCAGAACTGACAAAAGAATTATTAGAAAGAATTCCTTCAGAACGTCTAAAAATCATATTCGATCCTGTTAACCTTTTAACAGCAAAAAATATAGGGGAACAAGAAAAATTGTGGAATCGCGCATTTGACTGCTTTGGTGATAAAATAGCCGCGCTTCATATGAAAGGAACACGCTTAAATGAAACAGGCGAACTAGAAAAAACGAATCTTCAAGATAATGCAGCGAATTTTAAGCGTATCATTGATTGGGTAAAAACGAATAAACCTGAAACAACTGTGTTAAGAGAAGAAATTAAACCAATAGAAGCGAAAATAGATAGAGCTTTTATGGCGGAACTTATTAAATAATTTAGAAAGTAAAGCAATAGAGTGAGACAAATTTTTTTTATGATTTATAAAAAAAAGTTTGTCCCACTCTATTGTTTTAGTAAATTTTGACTTTGTTAAAATTAACTCCAAGGAGTCCAATTATCACTGCTATTTAGTACATTTTGACGAGAGTAATGTTTAGCCTCTATGTCACTTAATAAATGAGACCAATTAACACGTTCTGTAGGAGTATATCCTGGGCCTTTGTTGTTATATTCACCAAAGAAGTTTACTTTCTCACTGTCAGGCTTATCCCAGTTATGCCAACCTGCAGGGATAATATGAGCTCCTAAATCACAATTAATAAATACGCTTTTGGCAAAATGCCTCCAAGGACGTCCTAGATAAACGGTGTGTTTTGGACAATGACTAGTAATCTTACAATCTTCAAAGACATAACCATAAGCTTGGCCTTCAGGTGTGGAAGGAGCAGTAATATAGCCGTTTACTTTTTTGCCTATATCATTAGAAAAAATGGTACAGCTATAAAAGAAAGCGGTAGCAGAGCCGAAGATAAAATCGATATCTCCTTGGATGTAACAGTTTTCATAGTATTGTCTACCATTAATGAGAGGTGCATTTTCACGGGGACCTCTAAATGAACCAGGTACAATAGGCTTGGGTGGTAATGGGCCTGTAAAGAGGGTATCTTGATAGCCTATAAAGCGACAATTTTTAAAACACACACGATCGCCGTCCACATAAGCAGCAATAGCTTGTCCTACTTTGTCACCTATGCCACTACTATTTTCAATACAAAGATTTTCTGCATGAAAATCAGATGTACCTACAAACATGGTATAGGAGTTGAAGGTACCATAGCTTTCGCCAGTAGGAAAAAGCTTATAGGCATAATCATCATAAGTAATAATTGTTTTATCAGCACTTTCGCCAATAAGTCTAATGTAAGGAGAAGTAATGTGAATTTTTTCCTTGTAAATGCCATTTTTGATGTATATTGTACACCAAGTTGTATTAGAGCTTGGAATACTATCAATAGCAGCTTGCACTGAATCAAAATCTCCTTGGTTATTCTTTGCTACAATCATGTTTACACATCCTTGTCATCATAGTATTTAACAATAGGATTATAGCATAGAAGGAAGTTAGTTGTTTAAAATCACCATAAAAATCATACTTTGAGAACAAGATATGTAAAAAACATGCCAAAGAGAACAATATTATGTATGGTTATTTAATTAATAAGATATATAATTTTAAATATATAATAATTATATAATTAACAAAAAAAGTTAGATAAGACATCAAGAAACTAGAGTGAAGATCAGAATGAGTTAACTAGAAAAAGACTTAAGTTTATATGTCAGCTCCAAAGCTACTTACTTAAGGTACGTACTTTGAATACATAAATAAGCATGTGTAGTAAAAGCTGAAATGAAAGGACACAAAACCTTTCACACTAATAATTCATTTTTTAGGAGGATTTAGTATGAAAAAAGCATTAGCAATGGCAATGTCAACTTGTTTATTAGCAACTTCACTAGTTGGTTGTGGTAGTAACGAGTCAAAACAACCAGAGGCATCAAGTACTCCAGCACCAAGCACAGAAGCAGCTGCAAGTCCAGAAGCATCTGCAGAAGCTGCAGACCCATCTGCAGTAAGTGGAACACTCAGATTTAACTGGTGGGGTGGCGATGACAGACACACAGCTACTCTTGAAGCAGTTAAAGCATTCGAAGCAAAATATCCAAACATCAAAGTAGAAAGTGAATACGGCGGTTGGGATGGCCATGCTGAAAAGATTACTACTCAAATGACAGGTGGTACAGCAGCAGACGTTCTTCAAGTTAACTATGACTGGTTAAGCAAATTCTCTCCAGATGGAACAGGTTTCTTAGATCTTGAATCTATGGGTTCTTACTTAGATCTTAGTACATTCTCAGAGGATGTATTAACATTTGGTAGAAGAAAAGGTATTTTAAATGCAATTCCTGTTTCTACAACAGGTAGAAGTATGTACTTCAACAAAACAACATTTGATAAAGTTGGAGCAGAACTTCCAAAAACTTGGGATGACCTTCTTGCGTTAGGTGAGAAATTCTCAGCTCAAGGTTTATATCCATATGACTTAGATACAGGTTCTGGTTTCCCAGGATGGTATAACTCAATTGTATATATGCAACAAAAAACAGGTCGTCTTTTCATTAATGAAGATGGCACACTTGGATTTACACAAGAAGATATCAAAGAAGGTCTTGATTTCTACAAATCTTTAGAAGATGCAAAAGTAATTAGAACACAAGAACAAAGATCAAATGAAGCTGGTACAACACCACTTTACCAAACACCATCTTGGTTAGATGGAAAAGTAGCTGGTGTTCTTGAATGGTCAAGTTCAATTGGTAAATTTGAATCTGCATTAGAAGAAAAAGGTCAAGAATTAGTTCTTGGTAATCTTTTAACACTTGATGGTGCACAATCAACAGGTTGGTTCATGAAACCTTCTTTATTATTTGCAATCAATAAAGATACAAAATCTCCAGAAGCAGCAGCAGTATTATTAAACTACATCTTAAATGATCCAGAAGCAGCAGTTATTCTTGGGACAACAAGAGGTATTCCAGCTTCTTCAGCAGCAAAAGAAGCATTACAAGCTGCAGGTGAGCTTGAAGGTCTTGCTTATGAAGGTACAAAACAAATCGAAGACTGTCAACCAATCATTATGAGCCCATACTTAGAAAACTCTATAATGAAAGAAATTTACAAAGAAGCTGTAGAAGCCGTTTCTTATGGAACAGCAACAACAGAGGAAGCAGCAGCTACAATGTATGAAGAATTAGTAGACACATTAGAGTCAATTGCTCAATAGTATTTACAATGCTCCCCTTTAGATTTATCTATAGGGGAGATATTCTTTAAATTGTTGATTGTAACTATAAAAATAGTCGATTGATAGCAATATATGTATTATAGTGTAGAAAAAGAACAAATTTTAGTATGGATTACTGTTAAAAAACGCTATATAATTTCAATATAGGTTATTAGCATTAGATGAAATGACTAGAACTTGACCGAAATGAATGACAACTAGGAGGATTTAAGATGAAAAGAACACTTGCAATGGTAATGTCAACATGTTTACTTGCAACTTCATTAGTTGGCTGTGGAAGTGATAATGCCAAAACAGAAGCACCAAAAACAGAAACACCAGTGGAAAAAGTAGATGTAACAGCTGATTCTGTTACACTTAGATTTAACTGGTGGGGCGGGGATGATCGTCACACAGCAACATTAGCCGCTATTGATGCTTTCAAAGCTAAATATCCCAATATTTCAATTGAAGCTGAATACGGTGGTTGGGATGGTCATGCTGAAAAAATCACTACACAGATGACAGGTGGTACAGCAGCAGATATTCTTCAAGTTAACTATGACTGGTTATTAAAATTCTCTCCAGATGGAACCGGTTTCTACAATCTTGAAAGTTTAGGTGATTATTTAGACCTTAGTACATTCAATGAAAATGTATTAGCATTTGGTAGAAGAAAAGGCGTTTTAAATGCTATTCCAGTTTCTACAACAGGAAGAAGTACATATTACAATAAAACAACTTTTGATAAAGTTGGTGTAGCTATTCCTAAAACATGGGATGAACTTTTAGCATCAGGTTCAGCATTTGCAGCGCAAGGCTTATATCCATTTGACCTTGATACAGGAGCAGGTTTCCCAGGGTGGTATATGAGTGTTGTCTATATGCAACAAAAAACAGGTCGTCTTTTCATTAATGAAGATGGCACACTTGGATTTACACAAGAAGATGTTAAAGAAGCGCTTGACTTCTATAAATCTTTAGAGGATGCAAAAGTAATTAGAACACAAGAAGAAAGATCAAACGAAGCTGGTACAACACCACTTTACCAAACACCATCTTGGTTAGATGGAAAAGTAGCAGGTGTACTTGAGTGGAGTAGTTCAATTGGTAAATATGAAAAAGCATTAGAAGAAAAAGGTCAAGAATTAGTTCTTGGTGATCTTTTAATGATGGATGATGCCAAGTCAACAGGTTGGTTTATGAAACCATCTTTATTATTTGCAATTAATAAAGATACAAAATATCCAGCTCATGCAGCAACATTCTTAAATTATTTATTAAATGACTCAGAAGCAGCACAAATTCTTGGAACAACAAGAGGTATACCAGCATCTTCAGCTGCTAAAGAAGCACTTGCATCAACTGGAGAACTTGATGGCGTTGCTTTTGAAGGAACAACTCAAATTGAAAACTGTGATCCAATTATCATGAGTATTTATATGGAAAACTCAGAAATGAAAGAAGCTTACAAAACAGCAGTTGAGCATGTATCTTATGGTACCAAATCAACTGAAGAAGCGGCAGCTGAAATGTTTGAAGAAATGACTGATATTTTAGATGCAATTGCACAATAGTAATAAAAAAATAGGGCAAGCTTAACTTGCCCAGTATAAAATGAGGGGGGACTTATGAAAAGTACTGCTAAAAAGAAGTTCAATAAGAAGAATTATATCGGACTTCTCTATATTATGCCTTGGCTTATTGGATTTTTAGTATTTACATTATATCCAATTATAGCATCTTTTTACTTAAGTTTTACAGATTACAATCTAATGGATGCACCAACATGGATAGGTTTTGATAACTTTACTAAGCTCTTTGGAAATAGACAATTCCTTAAAGCTTTAGGTGTAACAGCTAAATACGTGGTATTAGTAGTGCCACTTAAATTAGCATTCTCATTATTTGTTGCTTTTATTCTTAATATGAATATTAAAGGGATTAATTTCTTTAGAACAGCATACTACATTCCATCTATTTTAGGTTCAAACGTAGCGATTGCCATTCTTTGGAAATTCTTATTTGCAACAGATGGTCTTGTTAACCAAGTATTAGGTGTTGTAGGTGTAGACCCAATCAGTTGGTTCGGTCAAGCAACACCAGCACTATTTACAATTGTATTACTTCGTGTATGGGAATTCGGTTCAACCATGGTTATCTTCTTATCAGCACTTAAAGAAGTGCCAGGAGATCTTTATGAAGCAGCCGCTGTGGATGGTTCAGGTCCTTGGAGAAACTTCTTCCAGATTACTATACCAATGATTACACCAATCATCTTCTTTAACTTTATCATGCAGTTGGTAAGCGCCTTCCAGGAATTCAATGCACCATATTTAATTACATCAGGGGATCCACAAAAAGGAACATACCTCTTACCAATGCTTATCTATGATAATACCTTCAAACACTATAAGATGGGATATGCAAGTGCTATGTCATGGATTCTATTTATCATTGTAATGGCATTTACATTAATTACATTCAATAGTTCTAAGTACTGGGTATACTACAGTGATAATGGAGGTGAAGAATAAGATGACACAGCAACTTAGTCAAAATGCAGCAGTAGAACAGGGAAGAACGGCAGAAATGCAAAGACAAGCAAAACGAAAAAGAAAGAAAGCTATTAAAATGGCGTGTATGTATGCTATCTTAATTTTCGTAGCTATTATCATGGTGTATCCAATTATTTGGTTAATTGGTGCTTCATTTAAATCAAATGCAGAAATTTTTACTTCAATTGGATTTATTCCAAGTTCTTTTGACTTCCAACCTTATATTGATGGATGGAAAACAGGAACAGAATATACAATGGGACATTACTTCTTAAATACATTTAAGATTGTAATTCCAAAAGTAATATTCGTAGTTATTTCTTCATCATTAACAGCATATGGTTTTGCTAGATTTAATTTTCCATTAAAGAAATTATTCTTCTCATGTGTAATTGGTACAATGTTACTTCCAAATATTATCTTAAGAATTCCAAGTTACATGATGTGGAAATCATTCGGTTTACTTGACACATATGCACCATTAGTGCTTCCAGCATTATTTGCAACAGAATTATTCTTCGTATTTATGCTCATTCAGTTCTTTAGAGGTATTCCAAGAGATCTTGATGAAGCAGCTGAAATCGATGGATGTGGAAGCTTCCAAACCCTGATACAAATTTTATTACCAGTGCTTAAACCAGCACTTATCTCATGTGCGTTATTCACATTCATGTGGACAATGAATGACTTCATGGGTCCATTAATCTTCGTAACTTCAGTTAAAAAATATCCATTAACAATTGCTCTTAAAATGTCAATGGATGCGACAAGTGGTACCTTTGACTGGAATAAAGTTATTGCTATGTCACTTGTTGGTCTTGCTCCATCAATTATCGTATTCTTCTCAGCTCAAAAATACTTTATTGAAGGTATTGCAAGTAGTGGTATTAAAGGCTAAGAGGAGGAATGGTGTGCGATGTGGAATATAGCCAATGTAACTTCGACAAGTGTAACGATTGAAATAGAGAATGAGGCTTGTCACTTTGTAGACCAAGACTATTCATTAAGTATAAATGGTGAAGCTAAGGCGTCTCCTAAGACAAATATCTTTACAATTTATAACTTAACACCAGCGACCGAATATCACATTAGTTTATCAGCAAACGGAAAGGAGGTAGCCGATACAGTGGCTACCCTTTCTGATACTGCTATCTTAAACGTTAAGGATTTCGGTGCGGTAGGCGATGGTGTGACTATGGACACGGCAGCTATCCAAGCAGCTATTATGGCAGCACCAAAAGGTGCAAGAGTTGTAATACCAGCAGGAACGTATAAAATACTTCCACTTTTTCTTAAAAGTCATATGACGCTTGAGTTATTAGAAGGTGCTACTTTATTAGCTCATACAGATAGAAAGGATTATCCTATTTTACCTGGGGAAATGATACTTAAAGATGGTAGTATAGCTTATCTTGCTTCTTGGGAAGGAGATATGGCAGACTGTTACGCTAGCATTATTACAGGAATTGGTGTTCGTGATGTACGCATTATTGGACAAGGAACAATTGATGGTAATGGTCAAAATGCTGATTGGTGGGTTGATTGTAAGGTGAAAAGAGGAGCGTGGAGGCCACGTAGCCTTTACTTAGTTGATTGTGATGATGTTGTAGTAGAAGGAATCACGATCAAAAATTCACCTTCATGGACAGTTCATCCTGTTAGAAGTACAAAGCTTCGTTTTATCAATTTAACACTTAATAACCCAAAGGATTCACCTAATACAGATGGAATTGATCCAGAATCTTGTAATGGTGTAGAAATTATTGGTGTAAAATTCTCATTAGGGGACGATTGTATTGCTATTAAATCTGGTAAAATTAGTGTACCAGTAGATATGAGAAGACCTAGTGAAAATATTATTATCCGAAATTGTTTAATGGAATATGGACATGGTGGTGTAGTATTAGGCAGTGAAATGTCAGGCGGCATCAAACATGTATATGTAGAGCGTTGTTTCTTTAGAAACACAGACAGAGGACTGAGAATCAAAACAAGACGTGGTAGAGGAAATACTGCTGTTATTGATGAGATTTATATAAAAAATATCAAAATGGATGGGGTATTAACACCATTCACTCTTAATTGTTTCTATTTCTGTGATCCAGATGGAAAAACAGAGTATGTATGGAGCAAAGATAAGCTTCCAGTAGATGAACGTACACCTTATATAGGAACATTGAATTTCGAAAATATTTATTGTGAAAACTCAGAAGTATGTGCAGGCTTCATTTATGGACTTCCAGAGCAAACGATTAAAGAACTTAACTTTAAAAATGTGTTTATTGAGTTTAAAGAAGATGCAACTCCTGACTATCCAGAAATGCTTAGTTTTCAAGAAAAAATCGTGAAATCAGGCTTTATCATACGTAATGTAGATAAAATCAGACTTCACGATGTGGTGGTAAAAAATCATATTGGAGAAACCTTAAATCTTGATCAAGTAACAGACTACTTAGTAGAATAATATTTCTTATACTGCTGAGGAGAAAGACCTGTAACCAATTTAAAGGTTCGACTAAAATGAGAACTACTTGAAAAACCTACTAATTCTGCTATATCTGCAATCTTAGTAGAGGAACTTTCAAGTAGTTCTTTTGCGTTCCTAATTCTAAGGCTGTTAATATATTCTATAATGGAAAGGTTAGTAGATTTTTTGAAGATCTTACTTAAGTAAAAAGGACTAATATAAAATTGTTCGGCAATAGACGTAAGTGTTAGATCCTCTGTATAGTGAGCACTAATATACTTTATTATTTTATCTACTTTGTTATTAACAATTTGATGAGATTCATATTCTTTTTGCTGTAAAATCTCTAAGTATTCTTTAATCATAATAAGTAATTCGGATAACTGCAATTTAAGTAAGGTTTTTTTGTAGGCATTAGGTAAAGTTTCATCTTCAGCTGTTGCCTTAGCACCGAGTTCAATATCATCACTGCCTATCTCTACAAGTTTAAACAAGATATTTTCAATAATAAGCTTGTACTTAAAAGAAAGAGGTAATACGGTGAATTTAGTTTTAAAAATAGAAGTGAGATTCATCGCTTTTAATTCATCTGAGAAATCTTCAATAAAGCTACTACTAAAATTAATGACAATACGGCTATGAGGTACATCCCCCATATTAGCTGTTTTATGAACAGAGTCTGCATCAATGAGTACTAAGCTCCCAGCGTTGACTAGATAGATAGAGTCATCAATAAAGTATTTACGTGAGCCTTCTAATAGATAATAAATTTCATATTTTTTGTGCATATGAAAAAAGTCCATATTATATACATCTGTTTTTTTCGATTGATCAATGAAAAAATCATAGTGTGGAGCATAAACCGTTTTGCGTACCATAAGCACCCCCTTGATTCTACTAACTGATAATCGAATTATATCACTTTTAATAAAAAAATTCAATTTTATCGGTAAAAATTCATATTTAGCTAAAAAAAAAGATGAAAATAAATAAAAATATTAAAAAAAATATGAGCAGGTGAAACTTTTAATTAGAGAATTTGTTTATAAAAAATAATAATCTTATAAAATCTCTCTGTTATAGCGATAATAATATGATATAATAAAACAAATACCATCTTTAAAAGGTAAAAGGGAGAACTAGGAGGAAAGCGAATGGCAATTAATTTAGTAAAGGGACAAAAGATTGATTTAACAAAAGGAAATGCTGGCTTAAATAAAATTATGGTTGGTCTAGGTTGGGACCCTGTAAGCTCAGGAAAAGGTTTACTAGGTAGTTTGTTTGGAGGCGGTAATAAAGATATCGATTGTGATGCCTCTGCTATTATGTTAGGAGCAGATGACAAATTACTTTCTAATAAAGACGTCATTTACTTTGGAAATCTAACACATGCATCTAAAAGTGTTAAGCATATGGGCGATAATTTAACAGGTGATGGTGCTGGTGATGATGAACAAATTTTTATTGAGTTAAATAGCATACCAGCACAAATTGAGAAAATTATTTTTGTTGTTAATATTTATGACTGTATTAATAGAAGACAGGATTTTGGGATGATTCAAAATGCATTTATTCGAATTGTTGACCATAATACTAATCAAGAACTTGTACGTTTTAATTTAACAGATAACTATAAAGGTAGTACAGCTTTAGTTGTAGGAGAAGTTTATAGACATGAAAGTGAATGGAAATTTGCTGCAGTAGGCAATGGTACTAATGATCCATCTCTTAAAAACATGGTAAGTCGTTATATTTAGTACGTTTCAACTAAAAATATAAGTTCAAGAAGCACATAAGCAATAGAGGAGGTAATACAAATGGCAATTAATTTAGTAAAAGGCCAAAAAATTGATTTAACAAAAGGAAACCCAGCTTTAAAAAAGGTTATTATCGGACTTGGTTGGGATACTAATAAGTATTCAGGAGGTTTTGACTTTGATCTAGATGCCTCTGTATTCTTGGTAGGAAGTAATGGTAGAACAAATCATGATGAAGACTTTATCTTTTACAATAATTTAAAGAGTAGAAATGAAGCTGTTATTCATACAGGAGATAACCGTACAGGAGAAGGGGATGGCGATGATGAGCAAATCCTTCTTGAATTTGCAAAAATGCCTGCTGATGTGGAAAAAATGGCTGTAACCGTAACTATTCATGAAGCTATAGAAAGAGGTCAAAACTTTGGACAAGTATCTAATGCTTATGTACGTGTTATTAATAAAGATACAGGAGAAGATGTATTACGTTATGATTTAGGGGAAGACTTCTCTATAGAAACGGCTATTGTAGTATGTGAAATTTATAGGAATGGAGCTGACTGGAAATTCAGTGCTGTAGGTAGTGGTTTCCAAGGTGGTCTTGCTGCACTTTGCAAAAACTATGGACTTGATGTATAAAAATTAATATATAAGGAGGAAGAAAAAATGGGTATAACACTTGCAAAAGGACAAAAAGTAGATTTAACAAAATCTAATCCAGGACTTAAAAATATTATTGTTGGATTAGGTTGGGACACCAATAAATATGATGGAGGGCAGTCATTTGATTTAGACACAGCAGCTTTCTTAACAGATGGTGCTGGCAAAGTAACCTCTGATGCAGACTTTATTTTCTATAACAACTTACGTCATCCATCAGGTTCAGTAACTCATTTAGGTGATAATACAACAGGAGCAGGAGATGGTGATGATGAGCAAATGAAAGTTCAGTTAGATACTGTGCCTGCTAACATTGAAAAAATTGCTTTTACAGTAACCATTCATGAAGCAATGCAAAGAAATCAAAACTTTGGACAAGTATCTAATGCTTATATTCGTGTTTTAGATGAAACAGCAGGAACAGAGCTTATTCGTTACGACTTAGGGGAAGATTTCTCAATAGAAACAGCCATTGTTGTAGGTGAATTATATCGCCATAATGGTGAGTGGAAGTTTAATGCAATTGGAAGTGGTTATCAAGGCGGTTTAGGTGCACTTTGCAATAACTTCGGTATTAATATTGGTTAATGAGTATCTATATAAATAAGAGATGAATAAAAAAGTGTGCTACGAGTAGCACACTTTTTTATTGAGCAAGAAATACAAATGTGAAATAGGATGAAAAGCTGTAATCATGATATAATAAAGGTTAAGTAAGAATTAAGGGAAATGCGATATATTATTTCTGAACTAAGGTATAAAGGAGATAAAGATGTGATTAAGGTATTATTGGTAGAGGATAATTATAAAATCAGTGATAATATTTATACCTATTTAAAGGAAGATTTCCAGATAGATCAGGTTTATACAGGTGAAGATGCCCTTTTACACTTAGAGGCATTTAGTTATGATTTAGTTATTTTAGATTTAATGTTACCTGGAAAAGACGGTATGAGTGTATTAGCAGAAGTACAAAATAAAAAGCAGCAGTTAGGAGTTATTATTTTAACAGCCAAGGAAGATTTAGGAGACAAATTAAGAGCTTTTCAGTTAGGGGCAGAGGATTATTTAACGAAGCCCTTTTTTATGGAAGAATTAAAAGCCAGAATGTATGTCATTTTAAAACGCCTAGGAAAAATGACAGAAGAAAATACTTTGGTGTTTAAAGATTTACACCTAGACCTAAAGCAAAAAAGTGTATGGATTAAAGATGAAAAAATAGAACTAAACGAGCGTTTATTTCATTTGCTTGAATATTTAATGTTAAATAAAGATATTTTGCTTTTTAAAGAACAAATTTTTGAGCGAATTTGTGGTTATGATAGTGATGCTTCTACAGAGATTATAGAAGTGTATATGAGTCACTTAAGAAAGAAATTAAGCCCTTTTGGGTATGATGTGTATGTTGTAACAAAAAGAGGGATGGGATATATGTTAGAAGATAAAAAATAGATGTAATAATATGGAAATATCTATACAAAATTCATATTTCTTCAGTATAATAGAATTACCAATATATAGAAAGAGGGTAAGGGGAATGTTTCATTATGCACATTTAAGTGAAGAAGAGAAAGAACGTGTATTTTTTAAAGAACCGAATGCTTTTTTTAAAGATACTGAAAAAGAAAAGTTGAGTTATGCATTAGGCGCAACACTGTACATTCCGGCAATTCATGAAAAGCTTTATGACTATTTAGTAACTAGAAAATATATTTCACTTACGACACTTGTAATTTGTCTTGAAGATGGTATTGCAGATTCTCAGGTAGAAGAAGCAGAGATGCGTCTTAAAGAAACCTTTATAGGGCTGGGACAAGCTTTGAAAAATGGTATAGTGAAAGAAGAAGATCTCCCCCTACTTTTCATACGTATTCGTAGTACACAGCAGTTAAAGCGCCTATTATCTGAGGAGGAGATTGTAAAGCATATAACAGGGATTAATCTGCCGAAGTTTAATAGCATAGAAGGAGAAGAACAGCTATCACTTATTAAGAAAGCAGGTGATGCGGCAGGCATTAAACTTTATGCAATGCCTATTATAGAAACTAAGCAAGTGATAGATTTACAAACCGGACAAGAAGAATTACAGACGATTAAAAACTTAGCGGTTAAGTACCGAGAAAATGTTTTAAATATTAGAATTGGAGCCACAGACTTTACAGGGCTTTTTGGCATTAGAAGAAGTATTGATGCTACTATTTATGATGTGGCTGTTATTCGGGATTGTATGGCAAGGATTATTAATTATTTTGGTCAAGCTGAAGACGGCTTTGTTATTTCAGGTCCAGTGTGGGAGTTTTTTAGTAATCATAGCAGGTTGCTAAAGCCAGAATTACGTCAAACACCATTTAGAAAATATGGAGAAGAAGGTAGCATTGCACGTAGGGCCATTGTTAATAAAGCGGAAGATGGACTTATTAAGGAAGTTGTTTTAGATAAAGTTAATGGACTAGTAGGTAAAACGATTATTCATCCTTCTCACATTCGCTTAGTTAATGCTTTGCAAGTAGTAACTAAAGAAGAATATGAAGATGCTATGCAAATCATAGGAAATCAAGGTAGCGGCGTAATTAAGAGTAAGGGTGGCAATAAAATGAATGAAATGAAACCACATACAAATTGGGCTAGAAAAGTACTAGCTAAAGCTGAAATATATGGAGTGATTAATGAAAATGAAGACTACACAGCCTTGTTCTAAACAAGTTATTTTTAAAGCATTGGATTGTCTAGAGATACATATTGATTTACAAGAAACGAGTGAAGCTATCCCTTTAAATCATCTATTTGAAGTGGGAGTTAGAAAAAATAAAAAACGTATTTTTTTATTTGTAAGTAAAGTATTAGGTAAGCACTTAGCCGTTAATCCTTATATGACTAGATTAGGAGGGACGCTTTTAGCAGAAGTTTATTATAAAAAGCAGGTGGGTAAAGTATTACAGGAAGATGAGCTTTTGGAGCTCTTTAATAAGAAAGAATTACCTAAGGAAGCCTGTGAAAAGGTTTTAGAAGTGACCTATCCGTTAGAACAGGAGACACTTTTCATTGGCTTTGCAGAAACAGCCACAGGCTTAGGCCATAGTATGTTTAGTGCTTTTGATAATAAAGCAACATTTATTCATACCACCAGAGAACCTATTATAAGTGAAGTACCTACTTTTGCTTTTCAAGAAGAACATTCTCATGCAACAGGACATGAATGTTATACAAAAGACCCTCTTTTCTTTAAACGTTTTTCGCATATTGTATTAGTAGATGATGAAATTACTACAGGAAATACTGCGCTTAATTTAATAGAAGCGTTGCATGAAAAAAGTGGTGCTAAAGCTTATAGTGTAGTGGCACTTTTAGATTGGAGAAACGAAGAGCAGAAAGAGAAAGCCAAGCTTTTAGCTGAAAAGCTTGGAGTTACTATTGAATTTATATCAGTCATTCAAGGAACTATTGCACCCATTATTTTAAAGTCTTTATCAGAGGAAGCCATGGAAACAAAGGAGATTTTAAAATATCCTGAAATCGTAGAGGAAGAAAATACAAATGTATTACAGGAAGAAGTGGTAGTAACAAAAACACCAAAAAGCGTTCAACTTATAAGTTACTATAATGGTAGGTACGGAAGATATGAAACGCTTAAGGTAGGCTTAGACCATATGACAGAGAAAGTGATCAAAGGCGGAGATCAAAGAGAACAGGTAGTAGGTTATATGAGCGCTAATGGACGCTTTGGACTAACAGCTAATGAAAATAAAACCTTTGAGAAGCGTCTATTACAACTGGGGCAAGTACTATCAGGCTATAGAACTTCAACAAAGACACTGTGCATAGGTACGGAGGAGTTTATTTATGTACCGGCTATGATGGCATGTGCTATGGGAGAAGGGGTTTATTATCAATCTACTACACGTAGTCCTATTATGACAGCTAAAAGACCAGATTATCCTTTACATACAGCTCTAGCGTATAAAAGGCCTGAGGATGAAACGGTTATTAATTATATTTATAATATTCAAGAAGGTAACTATGAAGAAGCCTTTTGGTTTATAGAAAGAGATGTAAGGCCAGAATTTAAGCAAATGATGGCAGAGGTATTTAGTGAAAAGGGGATTAGAAAAATATATTTTGTTTGCTGTGATGGCAAGCTGGAGGAAATCTATGAATGAGCAAGGAGTAGCAAATGTAAAGCATATAAAAGAGCCTTTACCTATGGGGAGCTATAGGAAAGAAGATTGTATTTTCTTATTAAAGAATATCAACGGTTTATTAGAAGAACAAAATAACTTAGAGCGTGAATATGCCATGCAAAATGGTACTCACTACTCTGAAATGCTTCCTATTGAATATATGCCAACAAAGGAATATATGACTCTTTATAAAAATACCTTAGAAGAAACGGCAGAGGAGATTGCTTTTTATACAGGGATAGTAGCCGAACTGATTTACAGAAAAAAAGGAAAAGATGTCGTTATTGTTTCTCTAGCTAGGGCAGGTACACCTATTGGTGTATTGATTAAGCGTTATTTAGCTTATAAATATCAAGTAAATGTGCCTCACTATAGTGTTTCTATTATTAGAGATAAGGGAATAGATGAGAATGCCCTTTTATATATATTAAAAGAACATCCAGCAGGAGATATTCAATTTGTAGATGGTTGGACTGGAAAAGGTGTTATAAGCCATACTTTAGAGAAAGCTTGTAAGCATTTTAAAAATAAATATGAAGTGGATTTAGATGATACACTAGCAGTACTTTGCGATCCAGGAGAATGTACCTCTTTATATGGGACAAGAGCGGACTTCTTAGTACCAAGTGCATGTTTAAATGCAACAGTATCAGGACTTATGAGTCGTACCTTTTTAAGAAATGACCTTATTGGCCCCTATGATTTTCATGGTTCCAAGTTTTACAAGGAGTGGGAGGAGATTGATGTATCTAATGACTTTGTAGATACTATTGCTACTCATTTTTCTCAGCTTAATATCCATGAAGAGGATTTAGTTAATAAGGAGATGGGAGCCTTTAATGCAGCACAGAGTGTAGAAAATATTAGGCAGTGCTTCGATATCTCCAGTATTAATAGAGTGAAGCCAGGGGTAGGTGAAACAACAAGAGTATTATTAAGAAGGGTACCTTGGAAAATCCTTGTAAAAGATAAAGAGGATAAGCACCTTAAGCACATTTTACTTTTGGCAAGAGATAGAGGTGTACCGGTGGAAGTATATCAAGACATGTGCTACTCTTGCTGTGGTTTAATCAAAGATATGTGTGATGTATAAAAATGAATGTGAAAGGAAAACTTCTATGTTTTTTGCAACGGATTTAGATCGTACTTTAATTTATTCTAAGCTATTTATAGCAGAAGCTGAATGTGAATATGCCTTAGTCGAAGCTTATAATGGAAAAGAAATTTCGTATATGAGTTTAGAAGCAATTACTTTACTTAAAAAGCTTAATGACTTAGTACCTGTCGTACCAATTACGACTAGAAACCATCAGCAATACAAGAGGATTCAATTATTTGAGGAAACTATCTGCCCTGAGCTTTATGTAGTTAATAATGGAGGAACTATTATTTACAAGGGAGAAGAGGATAAACAGTGGTCAGATTATATAAAAGAGCAAATTAAAGCATTACCTGTAAATTATGATGAAGTCTTAACATCATTTCTGAATCACTATAAAAAGCCTATTAAAGGATACAATAAGTCTGATGGACTTATTTGGCTTATTATAGGAGAGCGAGGCAATATTGATGAAGAAGCCGTTCAGTTATTTAAGAATGCTAATGAAAATAAAGGTTGGAAAATACAAGTCAATGGCAAAAAGATCTATTTATATCCAGAATGTATTAATAAATGGTCAGCACTTGCATATATTCAAAAGAACTACTATCAAAAAACTATTATGGCTGCAGGAGACTCTATTTTTGACTATCAAATGGTCCATGAAGCAGATTATGGTATTGTTCCTAAAGAAGCCTATATTGAAGGAATATGTAAAGAACAAGTACGTATTGCAAGGGTTAGTGGTCTTAAAGCAGCAGAAGAAATTCTAAGATATGCTATAGAGATGGCTGAGAAAGAAATAGGAGAGATAGAAGGTCGAAAAGAGTCTTAAAGGAAAATTATGAGTTGACAAGAGAAAAGACCTTAGTTATAATTACACTAATATATAAAGTATTTAGACATATGAAGCAATGGCGCTTACGAGAATTCATTTTCTTCGTGGCGCTGTTTTGTTTTCTTTTAAATTTAAAATTATTGTAATATTTGTTATAAGGGAATTAGATAGAAAACAACGCAGAAAAGTTTAAATAAGGAGGTAGATTTATGTGATAAAGATTAGTGGTCTTAATAAATTTTTTGGTCATCATCATGTTTTAAAAAACATTGATTTAGAGGTTAATGAAGGAGAGAAGCTAGTTATTATTGGTCCTAGTGGGAGTGGGAAAAGTACACTGATTAGGTGTATTAATCATTTAGAAGAACCAACCTCAGGGCAAGTAGAAATTGATGGACAGTTATTAACAAGGAAAAACAAAACACAGGTTGTGAGAAACTCCTCAGCCATGGTATTTCAGCAATTTAACTTATATCCACATATGACAGTGTTAGAAAATCTTACACTTGCTCCTATGAAATTACAAAAGATGCCTAAAAAAGAGGCAGAGGAAATGGCACTTCAGTATTTAGAAAGAGTAGGCCTTTTGGAGAAAAAGGATGCCTATCCTCAAAACTTATCAGGAGGACAGCAACAAAGAGTTGCTATTGCAAGGGCACTTGCTACAAAACAAAGAATCATTTTATTTGATGAACCTACTAGTGCTCTGGATCCAGAGATGGTGCAAGAAGTATTAGATGTTATGATTAAGTTATCTGAAGAAAACATTACGATGGTTTGTGTAACACATGAAATGGGTTTTGCAAGACAAGTGGCAGATCGTGTCATTTTTATGGACGATGGTTCTATTGTAGAAAGTGGTTCACCAGAGCATTTCTTCGAAAATCCAGAAAATGAGCGTACCAAACTATTCCTAAGTAAAATATTACGTTAAGAAGGTTGGTATAAAGTACATAAGAAATATTTTAAGCATTATGAAATAAATAAAACCTAAATAAGGAGTTGATGATATGAAAAAAGGAATTAAAAAAATAATGGCAACATTATTAGCAGTAACCATGCTAGGTGTTTTAGGAGGTTGTACTAAAACAGGGACATCGGAAGCTGGTGGAAGTGCAACAGGTGGCATTCAAAAAATTAAAGATGCAGGTGTACTTAAAGTAGGGTGTAAAATAGATGTACCTAGTTTTGGACTTCAAAATACAGCGACAGGAGAATATGAAGGTGTTGAAATTGATTTAGCTTATGAAATAGCAGGTAAGATTTTTGATTGCACTGCAGCTGAAGCGAAAGAAAAGAAATTAGTAGCTTTCCAAGGTGTTACTGCTAAAACAAGAGGTGGGTTATTAGATAGTGGAGAAATTGATTTAGTTATTGCTACCTTTACTGTTACAGAGGAACGTAAGGAGTCTTGGAACTTCTCAACACCTTACTATACAGATGCAGTAGGTTTAATGGTACTAAAAGATTCTGGAATTCAATCTATTAATGATCTAGATGGCAAGATTATAGGTGTTTCTCAAGGTTCTATCACTAAAGATGGGTTTGAAGCTTATATCAAAGAAACAGGTATTAATGTAACACCTGTTTTTGAAGAATTTGATGGTTATCCAGCTTTAAGTACAGCCCTTTCTACTAAAAATATTGATGTATTTGCTGTAGACCGTGCGATTTTAGCTGGTTATAGCGATGATTCAACCATGATTTTAGAAGACCGTTTCGCAGAACAAGATTATGGTGTGGCTTCTGCTCTTAGTAATAAAGAATTGGCAGAAACAGTTGATGGTGTAGTAAAAGACTTAGTAGATAGTGGGAAAATGGCTGAAATGTTAAAAGCTTGGGGTGTTGAATAGTTTGAAGTTTGCTAAATAAAATTTCAAGGATTCATTGGTGAACAGAACTTCCTTTTCGCCTTTGAATCCTTATTTTAGGGTATAGGCAGAACCGAATATGGAGTATCAAGGAAGGTGATGGAGTTGCTATGAAAGGTTTATTTAATCTAAAATGGTGGATGGATTTATTTGAAGAGTTTGACTTATATTTACAAGGCTTTAGTATGACTTTAAGAGTATCTATAGTGGGCTTGTTAGTAGCCATTATGCTTGGGATTCTTTTTGGTGTACTGTATTCTACTAAGAGAAAGCCACTTAAATTGATTGCTAGAGTGTATATAGAAATTTTTCAAAATACACCTTTAGTTATACAGATTTTCTTTTATTACAGCTGTTTACCCTACTTAATAGGGGGACGCGTAGATAAATTTTTATTAGGTGTCATGGGAGTAGGTATTTATCATGGTGCTTATGTAGCAGAAGTTATTCGAACAGGTATAGAAGCTGTTCCTAAAGGACAATTAGAAGCTGCTAACTCTCAGGGCTTTTCTTATATTCAAGCGATGAGATATATTATTTTGCCACAGACGATAAAAATCATTATGCCACCGCTTGCTAATCAAGCTTTAAACTTAGTTAAAAATACTTCAGTATTAGCAATGGTAGCAGGGCTTGATTTAATGTATTTTGCAGATTCTTGGGCAAGTAGTTCGGGAGGACATTACACACAAGGATATCTGGTTTGTGCAGCTATGTACTTTATCATTTGTTTCCCATTAGCATCTTTGGCAAGATACTTAGAGCGTAAAGCTAAAGAACCACCTAAGCCAAAACATCCTGGTCAAACAGTGAAAACGGAGGTGGCCTAATGAGTGAGATTTTTACAAGTGAAAATATTCTTTTTATGCTAGATGGCTTAAAGTTGACGCTGTTAATTGCATTAGGAACTATTATATTAAGTATTATATTTGGGACCATCTTAGCGCTTATGAGAAATTACTGCAAGGGCGTGTTATCTCCATTTGCTACGCTTGCAGCTATTTATATTGAGATTTTTAGATGTACACCTAATATTCTTTGGATTTTATGGATTAGGTTTACTATTCCAGGAGATCCTATTCCTTTAGGAATCTTTTCTTTTACTTTATTTACTTCAGCAGTTGTTGCGGAGATTGTAAGAGGAGGACTTAATTCTATTCCAAAGGGACAATTTGAGGGAGCAGCTTCTCAAGGCTTTAATTTTGCTCAAACTTTAATTTATATTATATTACCACAGACCTTTAAGAGTATTATTCCAGCTCTCCTTTCACAGGTTATTACAATTATCAAAGATACCTCTTTCTTAAAGGTTGTGGATATTGCTGAATTTACTCGAAATAGTAATGTTGTATTAGGAAGCTTAAGAGGTTTTGGCCAAATTATAATGCTTTATGGTTTTGTGGCACTAACCTATTTTGTTATTAATTTTGCGTTATCTTGTGTAGTAAGACAATATCAACGTCGTATTACCATATAATTTGATAAAGGAAGAAACAATTACATCAAGTAACTTAGTCAATTAACTCTAGGAGTTATGCTAGGTTACTTTTATTTTACAGAAAATACATACAAGTGTAATATAATATAAAGGATAATCAATAAGTCATTGAAGGAAAATTTAAGGGGGAATATAGATGGCAGTTATTTATTGCTTTTCAGCAACAGGCAATAGTTTATATGTAGCAAAACAAATAGGGGAGGCCATAGGAGGGCAAGTATTGCCGATGAAAAATGGTAATATAAACTGCGTTGATGAAGTGATTGGGTTTGTATTTCCAACCTATTACTGGGGATTACCTTATCAAGTAGAACGCTTTATTTCAGAGCTAACTATTACAAGTCAGAATCCCTACATATTTGCTGTAGCAACTTATGGAGGAGCTGTAAAGGGAATATGTGGAGCAGTAGAAAAGTTATTAATACAAAAGGGGCAGCACTTAAGTTATAGTAAAAAACTTAAAGCCGTAGAAAACTATATTCCTAGTTATAAGGTGAATGATACTCAGGGAATGGAAAATAAGGTAAATGCTCAATTAAAACCTATTATAGAAGCTGTTAAAAGCAATCAAACCATAAAGGTGGAATCCTATACATTCATTAATAAGATAATATATAAATTTTTTCCTGCTAAAGAAAAAAATTGTGACCAGTACTTTACCGTCTCTAATCAGTGTAATCATTGCGGAACTTGTAGTAAGGTATGTCCGGTAGAGAATATTATTGTAGAGAAAGCAGAAATACAATTTCAGCATCATTGCGAGCATTGTTTAGCATGCATTCATGCCTGTCCTCAAGTAGCTATAGAATGGAAAAAAGGTACAGTAGGTAAAGAACGTTTTCGTAATAGACATATTAGCTTAAAGGAGCTCATGCTATTTAATAGTGGCACTAGTATAGAGGGTAAGGAGTAAGCAGGAAGCAGTAGGTGGTAGATTACTCTTTCGTGTAACAGTGGCATCTAAAAAGTTACAACCTTTATATGAAAAAGTATGGGCGTAAATTCAAAAATATCCATGTGATTTTGATTGCAATTTTGATAATGTAAGTATTTATAAGTGGGAAGAACAGACATGGCTGCTTTATAAGACCTATTTATTTAAATAAGAAAATGACACATTAATACGATAGATCATTATAGTAAAGAACCTAACAAGCTAAGTACTTGTTAGGTTCTTTACTATATGGTCATTACGCCGCCAAAACGTGCTAGATAATCTTGGTGTTCTTTAAAGTGAGGGTCATAAGCACCTACTTTTCTCCAAAAAGAACGATCGTGATTGAGATGATGGATATGACAAAGTTCGTGGATTATCACATAGTCAATGACCTGAAGTGGCGCCATTGAAAGTCTATAATTAAAAGTCAGTTCCTTATAGCTATTACAAGTGCCCCAAGAACAAGGTGAATCTACAACGGTAATACTTTTAGCATTTACACCAATGAGTTTTTCAAAGTGCTTAACTCTCTTTTTAACAATTACTTTGGTTTGTGTTATATAAAATTTCTTTAAAAGAAGCTGTATTTCTTCTTCTGTTTCAGGAATAGTTTCTAGTAACTCTCCTAATTGACAGGCCTTTCCTTGGAATAAAAAAGTCTCATCTTCAGTATAATTTTTCTTGCTAGAAATATATTTTCTATTTTCTAGGCGATCTTGAAAAGCAAAAATAGATTTAGCATTAGCTTTTATAAAAGCTATGATTTCACTTTCAGGGGTTTTAGATGGAACTTTAATAGTAATATGTCCCTCAGGTGAAATTTCTAGCACCATTTTTTTTCTCTTGCCATATTGAGTATTAAAAATGATTTCTTTATCATTTATGATTAATTGCATATTAATTCTCCGTGTAATTATAAAGTATATATTATTATTATAGCATGATGTAAGACATAAAATAAGTTATAGAAAAGATCAATTAGGATAAGCAGAAATAGTAGGGGGGATAACTTGTTAAGTTTAAGTACATAAGATAAAATAGGGAAGACAGAGGCAAAAGCTTCTAATAATTTAATCAGTAGATAAAATAGAGATACTGCAATAGGTAAGGATGTGTTAAGATGACTAAACATAAATATGATCAAGATAATCCCACATTGGTTAATTCTGTTGTATGTGCAATAGATATATTAGGCTTTTCACAAATGATAGTAGATTCTTGTAAGAATGGATCTGGAGATAAACTGCTTAGAGAGATGAACTATCTTATTAATAAGAATAAGCAGTGTATTATTCCTAACAAGTATAGTCAGGGAAAAATAAAAATTTTTACAGATAATATGGTAGTTGCTTATCCGATTAAAGACGATGGGGAAGTAGAAATAGATGAGATTCTAGATAATGTATCAGAATATCAATTTAATTTAGCATTAGAAGGATTGTTTGTTAGAGGTGGCATAAGTGTAGGGGACTTTTATATTAATGAAGATATAGTTTTTGGGCCAGCTCTTCTGGATGCTCATCATACAGAGAGTGAACTAGCGTGTTATCCAAGAATTATTTTAGATGATAGAACAGTTGAACGTTTGCAAAGCTATATTAACTACTATGATACCATGCCACAACAAAATAAAATCTTAATTGATACAGATGGACGATGGTTTTTGAACTATTTAAATACTATTTTTCGCTATTATAAAGAATGCAACAATGAGTATGAGTTTGAAAGAATAAAACATGAGTTATTGCTGTGCCATAAGGAAAAGCTTGAAGAAATGTTACTTATTCATAAAGAAAATATAAGAGTTTGGGATAAATACGTTTGGACTGCAAATTATCATAATTTCTTCTGTGATTTATATTTTCCACAAGATAAAGATTTAAAGATTTCTAGAAAGATATTACTTTCGTGGCCTAGAGAGGTCTCGAAGAGAGATTTTTAAGTCATGAAAGTTATTAACTTAAATAATAAACAGTAAAAAGTCATCTTAACAGGTATTTACCTGTAAGATGACTTTTTACTGTTTAGCATGTTTGTTCTATGGAGGAGAGTCCTCTATTTCTTAAAGAATGCATGCTTATTATTTTTTTGGAGCTAGCATGTCTTGTTTCATACGTTCTAGCTTCATGCTATTTTCTTGACGCATACGATGATTTTCATCTTCGATTTGTTTGGTTTGTTCAATACCTTGAACAATAGTTTGCCAGGTCTTTTCAAGCGTTTCCATTTGAACAGAGCTACTACCAGCCATTTTTGCAATAGCTGTTGTTTGAGTAGCCATATTTTGAGCATTTCTAAGTAATAATTCATTTGTTTTATCATCAAGCGCTTTAAGACTCTTAGCTTGAAGTTCTTGACGTTTAAGAAGAACAGCTTGAGCTAAGCATTGTTTAAAGATTGGAAGTGTGATAATAAAAGCAGAATTAATTTTACGTGTTAAATTAAAGTTACTGTACTGAATACCTTGAATCATTGGAATCGTTTGAAGCGCAATGTTTTCAGCAATTTGAAGATCATAAACACGTTGCTCTAACATTTCACGCGTACGTTTAAGTGTTTCTACTGTAGTCATAGCCATACGGTCACCAGAAGCCATAGCTTCTTGTTCATATTGAGGGATAAGTTTTGTATCTAATTCCTCAAGTCCCATTTCACCAGCTACGATGTATTTTTCAAGTTGTTGGTAGTAAGCAATGTTACCTTCATACATTTGTTTAAGACTTACATTAGAATTTTGAATTTGTAATTCGTATTTTTTAAGAATGACATATATTTTATCAACTTCTGTACCCATATTCTCATATTTTTGGAAAAGAGCTTCTACGGAGTTTTTAGCTTTGTTAAAGAGTTTTTGAAGTGCAGATGGTTCTTTGATATCTTCTAATTCTTTAATATCGAATTTATCCATAACTTTTGTAAGCTGCTGAATCATTTCCCCAGCTTCTTCAGCTTTAACAGCTTTCATTGTAGAAAGTAGATTATCAGAGATTTTAGAAATACCAGTAGAAGCTTCCTGACCAAATACAAGAATACTATTCATATCATCTACATGAATTTCCTCGGTTAATTTTTCAACTTCAGGAAGCTGGCGAAGTTTTTCTTTATAAGATTGTGTGAAAGCTACTACCTCAGCTTCTTGAACAGGAACAAGCTGTGTATTAGCATCTGCTTTTTCTAGATTAACACCACCTAGAACGGTTGCTTCTAAGGTAGGAACTGGCGCACTACCTGCTCCTTGATTTAATGAAATTCCCATGTACAAACACTCCTTTTACCTAAATAATTTACTAAAGAATGATCCCTTTTTAGCAGGTGCTTTAAGGGGTAAATCATAAACAAATTCTTCAAGCTTGATTTGATTAATGAATTTATCAGAAATAACAAGCTCTATATTATTGGCACCATTAGGTGATAAGATGACAATATCTAGACCTATGGTACGTAATAATCCTAGTAACATGGCATCGTCTGTATTAAAAGTATCTCTTGAGTTAAGATACAAGATGACCTTTGGCACATCCGCTGTAAAGTCATAACCATCGATAAGATTCAAAAGACTGTCTTCAGCTGTGAAAATAGCGGCCATGAGTCTTAGCCTTTCTTTATCCGTGATAGGAAAGTTAAAGAAAGCCGTATTGCTAGGTGAAAATACTTCTTCTAGTTTAGCTAAAATGAATTCTTGGATTTCACCTCTTAAAGTTAATAATTTTTTATAGAGTACATGTTCTTTAACTGTGGTGCGATTAATAGTCTTGTCAGGATTTAAACAAAAAGCTAAAGAATATAAATCCTGTTGATTGTACTGAGCTGTGTTTTGAGGGATACCTTGGCCTTGCATATTATGATACTGAATACTTCTAGTTTGACCATAGCCTACAGAGGTAAGCTGAGTGGTCTCGTAAAATACACATTTATTAGCTGATTTAAGTTTATCTACCAAAGAAAAGTATTCATTATGATCATTATAAACACCGCTTATTTTACTGAAGAAAATAGGGGTATAAACTGTTTTTTGTGAAGTCTTAAAGCCAGGTCTAAGACGTGCTGGTTCATTCCAGTAAGTAAGCGTATCTTCAATAACAGAGTCCATAATAATGGGGCGTGTGGTACCATCAGAGAACTGCCAAGGCTTATAGATACCTGTATCATTATATAGGGTTTGCTCAAGCTCATTAGTTGCTTTACGTGCAAAAGTAGTTACTTTTTCAACGACAACTCCTTTTTCTACATGTTCCATAAGTGGCAAGATTTGCTGTGTGGTAGGACCTAAGATGACTTTTTGACAAAGATTATTTTCATCTAAAGTATCTATGAGGGTATCTCCAGTTGGATTAAAATAAAGCACATCAATGCCAATATGAGCAAGAAGCATTAAAAAGTAAAACTCATGCTTTTTAATAGAACCATAAAATAAACATTTTGGAGGCTCTTTGCCGGAAAAGTCTAGCTCATCGACATAAACATTACACCAAATCATTAGTTTTGCAATAAAGTTATTGCGGATAGTTTCATTAGCAAAACGCTCTTTTTGTATGGCTAGTGCAATAACAGGGTCTAGAGCCTGTCTAATCTTTGCATTAAGTGTTTGTGACGAAGTGAGATTAATATCTTCACTAGCAAAGGCACCAATTCTCATACGTGTCAGTTCATTTAAAATAGCGTCAATAAGTGAGCGATCATTTGGTTTAGGAATTTCTCTATCAAAAATAATACCTTTATGAGGCTCAGATAATTTATGATGAATGAGAGCTAATGTATCATTATAGGATGAAGCATTAGCTATGCCTATAAGCTGACAAAAGTAATTATTTTCACGCATAGAAGAATCGTCAAAAAGTGTTTCTAAGATGTTATTTGCTGCCGTTATCCCAATAGTAATACACTCCTTTTTGTATAAAATATTAATTACTTTTTATTATAGCATTATTTGATAAGATAAAACACAGCTTTATTTAATTATTATATTTATATATAATAGGTAGCATAAACAGATTTCTTAGAGTTGGGGGGAGAAGGAGAAAATGATTTTTACGACTAAGCCATTAAAAGTAGTTCGCCTAACGTGTGAAAATCCTATAGAGGACTTCATAAAGCATGAGCTAACCAAAGAAGAGGCTGGCAGTTTAACAAGAAATGCCTTCTTTATAAGAGCCATTGGGGTAGAAAAAACAGACGAAATATTTTCACAACAAGTGAAAAGGTTAGATGATTATTTTTTGTTAAAAGCAAAAGATACAGTTTATTTGCGCTTAGAAGAATTAAAATATAGTCTATCACCACAGGAAACAGAGGGTTATATTCAAGCTTATGAAGAGTGGTTAAAGATTAAAGATGCAAAGCCAGAAGAACAATTCAGGTTACCTTTTCCAGCCGAGCTTACATCAGATACATTAGAATGGACTAAAAAATGTGCTTTTAAAGAAGTCCTACATATGTATGAGCGCTATATGCCCCATGCTAATGCATCTACCACTAAGAATTTTGCAGTTAAATTACTAAGCTGGATTGCAGCTTATCTTCCTTTATTAGTAACTAAAGAAAGAGGACAATTAGGAAAAGTAGTTTATGTAGGGCCCATTAAAAGGCAAGAATACTTATTCTTATATTTTTTATTTTTAATGGGCTGTGATGTACTTTATATGAATCCACAAGAGGATTGCTTGGCAGCGTATGAAGAAGTACTGAGGACATCACAGGTATATCGCTATCCTATAAAGGCGCAAGTACCCGCCACTCTAGTTCCTTTTGAAACTTATAAAAAGCAAATAGTAAAACCATCAGAAGTAGTCACGGCACCTATTCAAAGTATATCGATACAAAGACCTCCTCAGCAAAACACCACAATTAAAGAAAGCGGCGCAAGAAGAGGTTCTATTAATCTAGGAGGTAGTCATAAAGGCAGTGTGGGCAATGGTATACAGAGGCAAACACCTAGAGTACCTTCATCGGCAATGCCATCAAGAAGTGTGCCACCAAAAAGTAATCATTCAGCAGAACCATCAAGGCCAATAGTACCTAATCATCAAGCACCTTTAGTAAGCAGCACAGTAACTACTTCTATAGGAAATAATACTGGGATACTTAGAGAATTAAGCTATGAAGAATTAGCACAGCTTTCTACTTCTATTGTGATGATTACAGTGTTAGATGGGCAACGAAGAGCTTTCAAAGGGGGATCAGGAGTGGTTATCCATGAAGAGGGATATATATTGACTAATTTTCACGTTGTAAGAGACGGTTGTCATTTTGAAGTACAATTTGAGAATGAAGAGCAGTCTTATGTGACTTCACGAATTGTAAAATATCATCCCAATTATGACTTAGCTTTAATCAAAGTAGAAAAGCGTTGTAAGCCTTTACCTCTATACAGAGGAGAACACTTAGTAAGAGGACAAAAAGTAGTGGCTATAGGAAGTCCGTTAGGTTTATTTAATACAGTATCGGATGGTATCATCTCAGCTTTTAGAGAAATTCAAGATATGTCTATGATTCAGTTTACAGCGCCTATTTCTAATGGTAGTTCAGGAGGAGCACTACTGGATATGTATGGAAGGCTTATAGGAATTATTACAGCAGGTTTTGATGCAGGACAAAATTTAAACTTAGCCGTAAAAAGTGAGCAAATTGAGTACTTTGCCAATAATTTTCTATAGAAATAGGTATAAAGAGAGATAAAAAAGTAAAAGTCATTAAAAATAATAAGAACAGGAAAAAGTAATGAGATAGGACAAAAAGGAGATGATACAAATGAGTATAGAAGCAGTAGAAGCTTTTTTTAAGGAAAAGCAAGTCAGTCATCAAATTGTTTTGTTAGAAGAAAGTAGTGCTACAGTGAGCTTGGCGGCAGAAGCTCTCAAAACTACAGAGATGCAAATTGCTAAAACTTTAGCGTTTAATGTAAATGATGAAGATATCGTTATTGTTGCTTGTGGAACGGCCAAAATAGATAATAGAAAATTTAAAGATACTTTTCACACAAAAGCTAAGATGATGAGCTATGAAGAAACTTTAGAAAAAACAGGACATCCAGTAGGTGGCGTTTGTCCATTTGGATTACCTAAACAAGTAAAAATCTATTTAGATGAGAGTCTTAAACAGTCAGAGGAAGTTTATCCAGCAGCAGGAAGCCCTCATGCAGTGGTGAAGATGTCACTTCATGAATTAGCAGAAATCACCGAAGGTGAATGGGTAGATGTATGTAAAGAATAAAATAAAAAACAAAAGATAAAAGATGGAGGATGGCAAGAATGAAATGTGTATCATGGAATGTGAATGGCGTTAGAGCCGTTTTAACAAAAGGATTTTTAGATTATTTTAAAGCAGTTGATGCAGATGTGTTTTGTATTCAAGAAACGAAATGTCAAGAGGGACAAGTAGAAATAGAACTGCCAGGTTATTATCAGTACTGGAATTATGCCCAGAAAAAAGGTTATTCAGGAACAGCACTTTTTTCTAAAAAGGAGCCACTTAGTGTCAGCTATGGTTTGGGTATAGCTGAACATGATACTGAAGGACGTGTTATTACAGCTGAGTTTGAAGAAGCTTATGTGGTTACCGTATATACACCTAATGCACAAAATGAGCTAGCTAGAATTGATTATCGTATGGCATGGGAGGATGCTTTTAAAGTTTATCTTAAGAAATTAGAAGAAAACAAACCAGTCATTATTTGTGGGGATCTTAATGTGGCACATAAAGAAATTGACCTTAAAAATCCAAAAACGAATAGAGGAAATGCTGGTTTTAGTGATGAGGAAAGAGGTAAATTCGGAGAATTATTAGAAGCAGGATTTATAGATACCTTCCGCTATTTTTATCCTGATTTAGAAGGCGCTTATAGCTGGTGGAGTTATCGTTTTAAAGCAAGAGAAAAAAACACAGGATGGAGAATAGATTATTTCTTAGCTTCAGAGGTTTTAAAAGATAAGTTAGTAGGGGCTGCTATTGATGCAGAAATACTCGGTTCTGACCATTGCCCTGTGATATTAGAAATTAATATTTAAGTAAACTTGTGTATATAGAAGGCCATAAGGGTGTAGTAAAATGCCTAAGGTTTTAAAAGGCATTAAGCTTTTATTTGAGTCAATAAAAGCAGACTAGTACTTATGTGAGAATCTGTGGTAGAATAAACTATGCATAAAATAGACTAGATGAATGAGGAGAATACTGATGAAAATGTTACACACTTGTATTAGAGTAATGGATTTAGAAAAATCACTAGCTTTTTATAAAGAAGCACTTGGTTTAATCGAAACGAGAAGAAAAGATTTTAAAGAACATGAATTTACTTTAGTATATTTATCTGACCAAGAAGGTGGATATGAATTAGAGCTTACTTATAATTATAATCCAGAAAAACCTTACGAATTAGGAAATGGTTTTAGTCATATTGCTGTAGGAGTAGAAGATCTGGAAGCAAGTCATGAAAGACACCAAACTATGGGTTATGAAGTAACACCACTTAAAGGACTTCCAGGGGAAGCACCTAAATATTATTTTGTAACAGACCCAGATGGTTATAAAGTAGAAGTGATTAGACTTTAAGGTCTGATATCAACTAAAAAGAGTAGCAAGGGGAATACCTTTGCTACTCTTTTTAGTTGACTAGGAAAGTGCCGGCTTTACTAGCCACTTTTTTAGTAAATGACTTCAATCATATAGCCTTCTGCTTCTAAGGCTTTTTTCACTTCTTGAATATGGTCATGTCCATTCGTTTCAACAGTTACTTCTAGTGCTACATGACGTAAACGGTCTAAAGCTTTAAATTGGTTATGATCTAGTTTAACAACGTTTGCGCCTACGCGGGCAAGGATATTTGCAATTTTAACTAATTGTCCAGGTGTATCTTTAAGTTTAACAGAAAAGCAAAATAGTCTACCGCGTGAATAAAGACCACGGTCTAGTAATGAAGACATAGTAAGGACATCGATATTACCACCGCTAATAACGGAAACAACCTTTTTATTTCTTAGATGAAGTTTCTTAAGAGCAGCAATAGATAAAGCACCAGTGGCTTCAGCTACAATTTTATGTTTTTCTACTAATAAGAAGATGGCTTCAATTAGATCTTCATCATCTAAGGTGATGATATCATCTACATATTCTTTAACGTAGTCAAAGGTTAGGTTTCCAACACTTTTAACAGCAGCACCATCAGCAATACTGTCTACTTGATCTAGAGAAACAGGATGGCCTTCATCTAAAGATAATCTCATCGCTTGTGCACCTGTAGATTCTACACCAATGACTTTAACATTTGGGTTAATGGCTTTAGCTGCTATAGCAATACCACTTATAAGACCACCACCTCCAACAGGTACTAAAATAACATCTGTATCTGGCATGTCCTCTAAAATTTCAAGAGCAATAGTCCCTTGACCAGCCATAACTTCCTTATCATTGAAGGGATGGATAAAGGTATACCCATTTTCTTGCTCTAACTTTTTAGCTGTTTCGTAAGCTTCATCATAAACTTGTCCTGCTAATACAACATGAGCTCCCCAGTTTTTAGTAGCTTGTACTTTAATAAGTGGAGTGGTTTCTGGCATAACGATGGTAACATCTATTCCAAGGGCATGACCAGAATAAGCAACACCTTGAGCATGATTACCAGCAGAAGAAGCAATAAGGCCACGTTTTTTTTCTTCATCAGAAAGGGTTTTAATTTTATTAAGAGCACCACGAATTTTAAAAGCACCCGTTACTTGTAAGTTCTCTGGCTTTAAATAAACATCATTATGAAATTCCTTACTAAGTTCATAGCTACGAATAAGACTAGTATGTATACAAGTTGATTTAATACGTTCTCTAGCTGTAAGCACATCATCTAAAGTGAGTCTCTCGAGATTGTCTGACATGAATAGGACCTCCAATATGAATATGTGAAATAGTTCACAAAAGTTAATAATATAATGTCTATTATAGTCAAATATATAAAGATATGCAAATATTAGTTTATTTTTTAGGATGACACCCATTCTCAAGCTATGCTAATATAATACAAGAACAATTAGTAGGGGGAGACCACATGAGATTAGCAGAATTAGAAGTCTATAATCAAATCATTATTCAGTGCCATGATAATCCAGATCCAGATACTATTGCAGCAGGATATGCTTTATATAAATATTTTGAAAGCAAAGGGAAAGAAGTCAGGTTAGTATATAGCGGTAATTTATTGATTACTAAGCCTAATATTGTGATGTTTATAGAAGCACTACGTATTCCAATTGAATACATAGAAGAACTAAAGGTAGAAGGGTTACTAATTACAGTAGATTGTCAGTATGGGGCTGGTAATGTGAGACATCTTGAAGCGCAGCATGTAGCTATTATTGATCATCATGTACAAGAAGTACCGGCTATTAAGTTACAAGAAATTAGAAATTATTTAGCGAGTTCAGCTACTGTTGTATGGGATATGCTGTGTGAAGCAGGATATGATGTTAATGAACATCCAGATGTATCTATGGCCCTATATTATGGTCTTTTTACAGATAGCAGTTCTTTTATTGAAATAAGCCACCCGTTAGATAAAGACATGCGTGATAGCTTAAAATATGACAAGCAGCTATTAAGACGCCTTAGAAATGCGGTACTTACTTTAAGAGAATTAGAGATTGCAGGAATGGCGCTTATTCGTCATTCTTACAATGATGCACATAAATATGTAATGGTAAAAGCACAAGAGTGCGATCCAAATATTTTAGGGCTTATCAGTGATTTTGCTCTTCAAGTAGATAGTGTTAATGTGTGTATTGTATATAATGAAGCAAATGAAGGCATTAAATTTTCTGTAAGAAGTTGTGTAAAAGAAGTGATGGCCAATGAATTAGCAGCCTATTTAGCAGGTGACTTAGGTAATGGAGGAGGACATGTAGAAAGAGCTGCAGGGTTTATTAGTAAAAGTAAATTTAACGAGCTTTATGGACATCTTAACTATGATGAGTACTTCTTAAGAAAATTAACAGCTTATTATCAATCCTTTGAGGTAGTAGATGCAGGTAAAATGCAAATAGATTTAAGCAAGTTAAGACATTATAAAAAGATTCCTATACCTATAGGGTTTGTTAGATTAAGTGAGGTTTTACCTGAAGGTGAGCCTATTATTATTAGGAGTTTAGAGTCAGATATTGAACGCATTGTTAAAGCATCTGATATCTTAATTATAGATCGTGAAGGTTCTATTTCTTTAATGAATGAGGAACGTTTTGGCACGAATTATAAAATTCTAGAAGAACCCTTTGATGTTAAAATAGAATACTTTCCTAGAATTAGAAAACAAAACACAGGAAAGGTACTTTATTTAGAAAGCTATACTAAAAAATGTATTATGAAGGGTGATAATACGATTTATGCAAGACCTCTAGAAAAGGCAGTAAAGGTGTTTACAGTTTATTCACCAGATAAGTATAAATACGGGCATGTAGGTGACTATTTAGCTATTAGTGAAACAGATACAAATGATGTTTACATCATTGAACAAGAAATATTTAAAAAAACCTATACAGAGATTTAAAACGAGAAGGGCTCTTCCTTACTTCAATTAAAAGTAAGGAAGAGCCCTTTTGCAGTTTTATATACTTTTTTTAAGAATATACCTTGACAGGCGAGGTATATAAGAATATATTATATGTAAAATATAAAAAATTCAAATAAAAAAGACAGGAAAGGAGAAGGCATTTGTCAATTACATCTGATTTAATTAGAGGACATACAGAAACGATTATTTTAGCACAACTGATGCTAAAAGATAGCTATGGCTATGAAATTAACAAAAGTATATTAGATAAAACCGATAACCAATATGAGTTAAAGGAAGCTACTTTATATAGCGCTTTTAGAAGACTAGAACAAATGGGCTATATTATATCTTATTGGGGAGATGAAACAACCGGGGCTAGAAGGCGTTATTATACAATTACGCCTGCAGGAAAAATGGCTTATGAACGTAATAAAGCAGACTGGGATGAAGCCAAGGCAGTAATTGATGCATTAATTTAAAAATAGAGAAGTGGGAGGATTATAATGGTTAATAAAATAAGGGTAACAGTTGAAAAATTGTTTGAAGAAGCACCAGCAACGCATCGTACTTTGGACTTAAAGGAGGAGTTAATAGGAAATCTAACAGCTAAGTACATGGACTTAGTAGCATCAGGGAAGACAGAAGAAGAGGCATATAATATAGCCATTACAAGTATAGGAGACTTAAATGAATTATTGCGTTCCTTAGAGCCTGCAAATCCACTCAATTATAAAGAACAAGAAGCCCAGCGCAAAAAAACAGCTTTAGTAGTAAGTGGTTCTATTGGGTTATATATTATAGCCATTATCTCAGGCATTATTTGTGAGGAGATTCCTTGGTTAAGGCGAACAGATATACCGGCTCTGATTTTTCTTGGTATTGCAGGCTTTGCAACCTGTCTGTTAGTTTATCACTTTGTATCAAAACCTAAATATGAAAAAAGCGATACTACCATCGTAGAAGAGTTCAAGGAGTGGAAGCAAGGCAATGATCAAAAAAGGCAGATTTATCGTTCCATTAGTTCTATTATGTGGTCTTGTATTGTACTGCTTTATTTAGTAATCAGCTTTAGATTTGGCATATGGTATTGTTCTTGGATTATTTTTATCATGGGAGTTGTAGCTGAACAAATTATTAAATTAATTTTTGAAATAAAGGGGATGAGATAAGCGGTGAACAGTAATAAAACTTATCAGATGATTCAGCTAGGATTACTACTTGTTATATTGATTGGCCTAGGAAGCGTGATGATTTCGTGGGCTACAGGGCATAATCCTTTTTCTAACAATTTACTTAAAGGCGTACCTTTTAACGGTCCTTTAGAAAAAGTAAAAGAAGAGACCTGTGCATTAGAGGCAATAGAAATTTTAGAGTTAGATGTTAATTTAGCTGATGTTGAAGTTAATGTAGGAGAAGGAAGTGATTTAAAGGTAGTAGAAAGTACTAATGATAAGGAGAAAAGAGATTTATTCGAAATAAGCCAAAGCGCTGGAAGAATCTTGGTGAAAAGGCCGAATAGTCATTATTTTGGAATAGAACCACAACATAAAATAGAAATTTGGTTACCTAGTAGTTATAGGAGTACTTTAATGATTACAACCAGTTCAGGAGATATTAACCTTAATGGCGTATTGGAATTAGAAAAGTTAGAGACTACTCAATCCTCTGGGAATTTAGTGGGTAGAGAGGCTATTAAAGCTAAAGAAGTCCAATTAACTACTAGCTCAGGAGATAAACGATTAGAGGGAATAGAAACAGATACGTATGAGGTTACATCTTCTTCAGGAACAACCATTATCAAAAGTTTAAAAGGAAAAGGAAGCTGTATGGCAAGTTCTGGAGAGATTGAAATAAATAGTTTAATAGGAGAAGCACATGAAATCTATACTTCTTCAGGACAGATTACTATAGGGGAAATAGAAGGAGAGCTAGAAATGGAGGCTTCATCAGGTGATTTGAAGCTAGGTACAGTAATAGGTGAAAGCTGGCGCTTAAGAACGACTTCAGGAGAGATTATAATGAAAGCTTTAGAAGGAAAAGGAAACTGTGAATCTAGTTCTGGTGATATAGAGATAGAAGAGCTGAGGCTTACTGGTGATGCACAGTTTACAGCTACCTCAGGGGAGATAGAAATGGGGCTTAAAACTAGTAATACTACCATAAGAGCAAATACTTCTTCAGGTGACATTAAAGGTAGCATTGTTTGGAATTATGAAGATAAAAGAGAAACAGAAGCTAACGCCCAATTAGGGAATGGTGCAGAATATAAGCTGGAATTAAAAACAAGTTCTGGATCAATTCGTGTAGATGAAAAGTAAAAATAGTGGTAAAATAGAGAAAAAGCATTTAAGGGATTGAATGAGATAAAGAAAAGAGGTGAAGGCATGCCATATGGTGTTGTAAAAGAAGTAGGAAAGCGATATGCTATTGTTCAAATGGAACGACAAGAGATGTGCGGAGAATGCCATGCTTGTGACTATATAACAGGTAAAAAAGACTGCATACTTAGGTGTGAAAAAAAAATAGAATGCCAGGTAGGAGATATGGTGGAACTAAAATTAGCACAACCTACTTTTCTAAAGGCTACTTATGTGATGTATGGTTTTCCTCTTATAGGACTAATTATAGGGCTAGTGATAGGACTTGGTGCATCTAAGCTTTTTCGGCTTGGAAGTGAGGACTTATGGGTTTTAGTAGGTGGTTTGCTAGGGATAGTCTTACCACTAATAGGAATAAAATGGGCAGAAAATCAAGGGAAATTTAAAAAGTATTTACCGCACATTATTGCTAAAAGAGAAATATGAAATAAATAAAGGGGCTGTAAAAAAACAGCCTCGAAACAAGGAGCAGGTCGCCTGTAGCGACCTGCTCCTTGTTTTTTTATAGATTTATTGTCATTATCACAAAATTAGAAGTCACTTATTAAGCCTATGGTTTTATAGGCTTTAAATGATGATATTATATCCGTTTTTTATGCAGCTATGGATGTCCGATGTTTCTTGTTATGATACTTATAGAGGTTGTATCCACAAGAAATTAACGTGAATTCTAAAATGACAGCTTTTTCACCTCGCCGAAATAATCTTTTATAAGATCTATCCCACTTAATTATCCCAAATGTCCCCTCTGATTGAATACTTCTGTTCATACACAATAAGGCACCATGAATTGATTCTAGATTATTTATTACTTCCTTATGTATTTCTGTTAATTCTCGATTAAGGCGTATTGTTCTATTTCCATGTGCTCTTTTGCAACATTCACTACGATATAGACATCCTGCACAGTCTTCACATTCATATATTTCTTCTGTTCTACCATATTGATTTTTATATATATGCCTATCACATTTATATATAAACTTTTTATTATTAGGACAGATCAGGTTTCCGTGTTCATCTCTTTTGAAATTTACTGCACGATATGGATCATAATGATATTTTTGATTCTTAGTTTCCCTCTCAAACATAGTAAATTTCATATATTTTTCCATGCCATGTTCCTCACAATAAAGATAATTGTTATAAGAACCATATCCTGCGTCAGCAACAGGATACGTTGGATAATGACCATAAGTAGCATTAAACTTTTCCATTAAGGGTTGAAAACATTCCATGTCTGAAGCATAAGGTTTTGCGTCTATTACAGCTATATATTCATCACATATGGCAGCCTGCATATTGTAAGCAGGAAGGAGTTGGTCATTTCCCATATAATCACGTTTGATTCTCATAAAAGTTGCATCGTAATCAGTTTTTGAATAACTATTTCTTCGCTCTCCACATACTTCGATGTGCTTTGCATATTTCTTGAGGCGTTCTAGATACCCCTGCATTTCCTGATACTGTTTTTGATGGATACTTTTCTTATGCCCAGCTCCGGAAACAAATTTTGAAACCTCTAGATTTATTGCCTTCTGATAACTTTCAAGCAATGCCTCAACGTAATCAATCGCATATTCATCTCTTTTTTCTAACTTCACATTAAGAAAACTAAGAATCTCTGAATTCATTGTATCGATGAGTAATGAGATCTTTTCGAACACTTTGTTTCTATTTTTGATGCAAGATTTCTTCCATACCCAGGTATAGCGATTAGCATTAGCTTCGATCTTTGTTCCATCGATGTAAGTGTGATGTAAATCCACATGCTCTTGATCAAAAATATAAGAATTGATATCAATGAAGATTTGTTCAATTGAAGTCGTTAATTCATTACGAATAAAGTTGCCGAAAGTAGCAAAAGATGGAGCTTTCATTCCGTCAAGAAGATACATATATCTGATGTCTGTACGGCAGAGTTTTTCAATATTTCTTAAAGAACTAATGCCATGCTCCATAAAAGTGAAAAGTATAATCTTAAGCATTTTATCTGAATCACATCTTGGACGACCTATTTTGCAGTCCTTCTCTACAAAATATCGTGTTAGGTCAATGTGATCCATTACTTCGCATAAAGTATATACTGGATCTGAAATATCAATTATTTTTTCGATATCCAATGGTAATTTTAGCTGTCTTGGTGTAAAATTATCATTGGTATTTTTGTTTAGTAGCATAAATAAATTATACCAAAAAAATCGCTGAAGTCTTACGACCTCAGCGATTTTTTCGTTAGGGGAGTTTTTTTACATCCCCTTTATTTATTTGTCTAGAGCCTAGGGGGAAGGTCCCAACTTGTAAGCTCCTCCATAAAAGCTGTTTTAGCAGAGGAAATATTAGTTTGCTTTTTAGTAGAAGAAGAGGGCGTTTGCTTTTTTAACATCCCTAACTCTTGTTTTAAACGATTGCTCTCAGCGATTATTTCACAGTTTTCCTTTTTACATCTATGAAGGGCTAAACCTTCTAGTAGTAGCTCTAATTCTACAGGCATTGAACTATACTCATGAAAGCCTTCGAAATCAATGGTTGAGAGTGTACAAAGCTTAAGCTTAGTATCTAGGGAAACATAAAGTTCACTAGCAGCTAAATTCTTTAATGGTGTGCTTACAAAAAAAGTGCGCTGCAAATGTGTTTGGATAGAGCAAGGGACAGGAATACTGAAACTTTCACCAGAATTTACAGAAAGCAAAAGGTGAAGCTGATGGTCAATTAAAGTATTAATCCATAAGCCATGATAATAGTAAAAAATAGCAGGAGCCATAGGTGTGGCACTAGAAGTTAAGAAGTTTATTTGTAGGGTAGAGGGATTCATGTAATAAAGTTGATATTTACCGAGATTTTCTAAGACGTAACAAACATGCACCTCACCGGCTCTTAAACATATACTGTAGTCGATAATAGGTTTTTCACTACGCAAATAACAGAAGGTACTAACGCCAGTGGCTTCTATTTTGATGCAGTTTAAGCTATAATAATCCTCTTTTAAAAGATAAAAGAAATACAAGGCAGTGGGGGTTGTCATGTATTTAATTTGATTAGGACATTGATTAAAAGCAGCAAGAGCCTTAGAGGTTCCTTCCCCTATGGCTTGGTGCATCAGTTGATAGTGAGGAGCAACCTGCATGAGATAAATAAGTTGACTTATGCCATTTTGAGTATAGAGCATAGGATGTATTAAAGAGGTACTAGTTTCTGATGTGAGCAGTAGTGTTTTATTAAATGAAGAGCCTGTATAAGTATAGTAGTAGATATGAGTAGCATTAGGCATGACCACTATTTCAGGTTTACCATCACCTGCTATGGTAGCACTATAATGAGTAGTTGGTGTACTTTGAAGTAATAAAGGCTTGGATTTTCCGCTAGGAGGAAAAAATCTACAGAAAACGCCATTTCTTACTGAAGAGTCTATGAACATGAAGTTTTTGCTGTGATAACAAACATAAGACACAATGGAAACCTCCTTACTATAGCCAATTAAGGTGAGATAAAATAAATAAAAAACACTTCTTTATAAATATATTGATGAAAAAATAAATTTATACATAAATGTCACCAACGGACTTTAATTTCCATATTATAGTATTGGAAACGACAAATTATGATTCACTATAAGTTAGAATCATACAGGAGGTTTTTAATTATGAGTAAATGTTGTGGTAACAACGATGCTAAGTTTTTTGAGAAACCTAATGCAGGTATTTGTGATGTTTGTCACCCTGCTGAAAATAAAATGTCACCTATTGAAGCTGTTGCAATGTGTCCTCCTATTGGAGAACCTAAGTGTAAATTATGGCAACGATATTAAATATAAAAATTGGCTATTAATTTATCTTCAGCTTTATCATAAACAATAGATTTTATAAGATCCTTTAAAGCTTTATTTTTAGATTTTATGCTTGTGCTAGTGTCTTGTATGATTTCAATAGCTGTTACAATTTTACTCTTAAATTCAATAATAGTTGTTTCACTTACTTTTTTATTATTAATAATTTCTGTTATTTCACATATTTCTTTTTGTATTGCTTTTTTATTCAACTTATATTCATCAATTGTGTCTATTTCATTTAAATATGCCTTCTTTGCAAGCTCCAACTTATGGTTTAATTTACTTAACTGCATTTCATATAGTTCAATTTCATTGCTTTTATTCGTGTATTCAATGTTTAATCCTTCGAGTGACCATGTATTATTTACAATGTCTAATGTACGGATTAATATATTAAAAACATGTCTTTCTGCATCTTTTACACTCATGTAGTTACTAGTATCACATGACTTGATCTTATATCTACCACATTGATATCCATCAGCATTTCGTATACTTCCATCTTTTCTTTCAAAACGAGCAGTCTTATAAACTAGAGTTCCACCACATTTCGAACATCTAAGTAAGCCACCTAGCCAGTGTATATACTCTGTACTTCTAGGCATTCTGTCTTTGTGCCATGTTCCTAAAACTCGTTGAGCTTCATCCCATGTTTCTTTTGATACTATGGATTCATGAGTGTTTTCGACAGTAATCCATTCACTCGCAGGTTTTACTACTATTTTTGTTCCTTGCAAATGAGTATAATTCCAACGTGTAATACCTATATAGACTGGATTCTCTATTATATATTTTATCCTTCTTGAATCAAACGAATTTCCGCTTTTGTTTTTATATCCAAGCAGATTTAGATGTCTTGCTATTGCACCTATAGAATCACCATTTAGGCACATTTCATATATCTTCTTAACAATTTCGGATTCTTCCTTGTTAACAACCCTTTCATTGTTCACTATGTCATAACCTAATATAGGTTTTGTCTGTACTCCACCCCTTCTGGCTTTCTCAACCATACCTTTCATAACTTCATCACTAAGGTTAAGAGAATAGTATTCTGCCATAGCCTCTAACATAGCTTCAAGTATTACACTAAACTTATCATCTTCCATTTGTTCTGTAATACTTATAACCTTTATTCCACATTCTTTTCTTAGCAATGACTTATAAACAACACTATCTTCCCTAGACCTAGCAAAGCGATCAAATTTATGAACTAATATAGCATCAAAAGGTTTAGGTTTCTTTTTTGCTGTAGCAATCATTTTTTGAAAAGCCGGTCTTTTTTTGGCGGAAGTCCCACTTATACCTTCATCTATAAATATATAATGGTCATCTATTTGATAACCATTTTTCTTTGCGTATTCAGTTAGAGCACGTTTTTGAGCGTCTGGCGAGAACTCTAATTGATCATCAGTAGACACTCTTATATATAAAGCAGCTATCATATTTTTTCACCTCACACATCAATTGTTGGTATAGATAAAAATCTTTTAAAACCTTCAGAAGCATTTTTAAACATATAATAATTTTTTACATGATTTTCTACCTTTTCCCATATATCTTCGTCAAAACTATGTTTAGTTATATAAGATTTCTTTTGATAAGTAATTAAACGTTTTCTTGCAGCTGGAAGTGAAACGTTGAACAACATATAAATATCATCTGCTGTAAGTTTTCCAAGTTTACTCATCATAAATATGACGTATTCTGGCATTAGTAATTGAGCAGCAAAAAAATGTGCTTCTATCTCCTGTATTTCAGAATCATATTGGTGCCCCATATATATATGTCCAATTTCATGTGCTAATGTCCAATTAAGATGTTCATCAGACTGATCCTTATCATTATATAAAACTAAATATATCTCATTCCCATTTTCTTTAATAGGTATACAACAACCTTCAGACAGTAGTTGCGTCTTTGGATTTATAAAGTTTTCGATGGGAGTATGAGTTAGTGTTGCATAGTTTTGTATAGTATCAAAAAATATATTTTTATCATATTTTAATTTTCGGATATCAATTTTGGTGGAAGCTATATCTTGAGTTGATAGCAGTTGTGTAGCAAGTTTTTCGCACAACCTAAAGTTTGGTTTGTTCAATGAAAAATCCCCCTAGTAGCCTATTTAATACCTTTAGCTTTTAAATATATATCTATTGTATTTTTAAATTGTTCAACTATTTGTTCTCGAACTTCTTCAGGAGCATCATTCACCTTTCTACAAAGTAACAACAACTCCATTTCTTCTTTGTTTTTAGCCTCTAATTCGTTTTCATAAACTTCTTTTTCTTCTATTCCCATAATATAGCTTAATGAAACATTAAAGTAATCTGCTATTATTTTCAATTTGTCTTGTTTTGGAGTACTAATACCATTTTTCCAATTACTTAATGTAACCTGAGAAATTCCTGTATCCTTGGAAACTTTATAAGCGCTGATGCCGTTTTTTTGTAATAATTGTTCAAAAATACTATACATAATCAATGTTCCTTTCGTCAGTTTTTCACATACTTAATAAATATTAAGCAATTTAATTGACTGAAAAACAAAAATGAATTATAGTATAACTATACTTCATAAAAGTTAAGCAAACAAAAATATACTTAATATTTTAAAAGCTTAATAAAAATGATTTACTTCATCTGAACAATGAAAGTATATCACAAAACCGAAGTATACACAAGTATTATTTATTATTTTTAGAAAATTTTGAGAAAGGAGAAAGCCATGGGCAAACTATTTACATGTGAAGAGATTGCAGAAAGATACAGTGTAAAAGTTATTACGGTATGGGATTGGATAAGGAAGAAGAAACTTCCAGCCATTAAGATTGGAAAGTCTTATCGTATTAGTGAAGAAGAACTTCAAAGATACGAGGAGTCAGCTAAGACAGTAAAAGTAATAGAATAGGACAAAATCTGACTTGAATATGATATATAGGAGGTGCTTATATGAAATACATTATCTTATTACATGTTGGAGGTGTAGTTAAGCCTATAGAAGAAGCTACTCCAGAAGAACGTAAAGCACTAGAAGAAAAGGCTAAAAAATCTTTTGAGAAACATTTAGGACTTAAGTACATAGGAGAAACTGTTTAATTTTTGTTAGGTGTGAGTGCACAGCCTACAATATTACAACAAGAAAGTGAGGTACTAAAGATGAATTATCAAATGAGTAATGCATTAGCACAAGGAGACATGACTCCAGTAATTTTAAAAGGCAAGACAGAATTTATGGGAATTGAAATTCCAGTGATTGAAGGTGGATTTGGAGAAGATGAAAAGGTGGTTTTAGCTAAAACTGTGGCTGAAATTCACAATATCGAATTAAAGGAAGTAAACAAGCTTATTAAAAATAATACAGATGAATTTGAAGCAGGTATTGACATTATAGACTTGAAATACAATGAAGAATTCGCGGTGATTGCAAAGAACAGCGGAATATATACACAAAATGCTCTTAATGCATCACAGAATATTTATCTTTTATCAGAGCAAGGGTATATGGCATTAGTTGGACTTATGAAAACAGAAAAAGCTAAGGAATTACGTAAAAAATTTAGACGTGAGTATTTCGCAATGAGACAAGCTATCAAGCAAAAACCTATGTGCATAGAAGATATTTTAATAGCACAGCTACAAGATATGAAAGCAGTAAAAGAGCAGCTTACACAGGTAAGTAATACAGCAATAGAAGCAAAGCAAGAGGTACAAGCTATTAGAGATACTATGGTACTTGATCCAGCAGCATGGAGAACAGAAACAACTAATCTAATCAATAAAATAGCACAAAAATTAGGTGGAAACGAAAATATCCAGGCAGTAAGGAAAGAAAGCTATGAGCTACTAGATAGTAGAGCTAAGGCTAAGCTAAATATTAGGCAAACTAATATGAGAAGAAAAGTATTAGAGGAAACTGGTAGCACTAGCAAGGCTAATAAGATTAGTAAGCTTGATGTTATAGCAAGCGAAGCTAGATTAAGAGAAATTTACATAGCAATAGTAAAAGAGATGTCAATAAAATACGGAGTAGCATAGGAGGAATAGAACTATGGAAGAAAGCAAAGTCAACAAATTATTAGAAGCTATAGAGGGTATCTCGCTTAATGAGTGGACCAAAGCCAAAGAAATGATTGATAGAGAGTTTAGTTCACAAGCTAGAAAAGTACAATTCATTAGGCAAGATAATTTTGATAAATATTTAAAGAGTGAACTTATTCGGTAACAATTAACAAAGGAGTTGGGTAGATGCTTAGAAAAGCTTTAATGCTAGACGAGTTTAAAGAACTATGTAGAGGAGAACCCAAAATAGAGGTTATAGAGGACATATTAGCAGGTATTACATCATTCGTATTTATTTTCATATTGGTGGTGCTGCTATGACATGGGGATACATATTAGTTTTATCAGCAATCTTAATCGTATCATGGAAAGTTGGACAGCCTATGGTTGCCAAAAGAGAACAAAAGAAAAAAGCATTACTTAAGCGCCAACTTAAATAATGCCAATAAGAAATAATTATCGTATTTATTATGCCACAAAAAGGAGCGTGGTGCAATGAGAGATGTAAGAAATTTAATAGTAGATGACCCATGTAGATGGTGTTGCGATTACCCTTACTGGTGCAGAGGTAGATGCAAAGAGAAAGACAAGTACATAAATGAAATAGATGAAGATGTGCCAGTAATAAGGCGAGTTGGCAATGTACGAGTAATTATAGACATAAATAAGAATGGAATAAGAAGGGAGAATACATATGCCTACAATAGACGAGAAAGCAAGCGTAACAAACGAAGAAGAGCAACAAGAAGTGTTTAATATGTTTGCAGCTAACATGGTTAACGTGGATATTTGTAAAGCTACAGGGTTAACTTACAACCAAGTTATGGACTATAGAATCCGCTATGAAAAGAGGTTGCACAAATGACATTGGGAGATAAGTGCATCATAGCCAAGAATGAAAATGAGATACGTGAATTACAAGCCTTAAAAGCAAGAGTGATAAATAATACAGATGAAGCCATTAAAGAGCTTAGAAAACAAAATAGAGAGATTAAAGGGAGGTATTAGCATGGGACAAGTAATTTTAAGTTTAGAAGAGTATGAAAAATTAAGGAAACAAGCAGATGCGGTAGCAGAATTGAGCAAGTGCTTTGTGATTGTAGAAAGTTTTAATGAAAAAGAGGTAACTCTTTCAATTCCTGTAGCTAAAGCGGCTGAAATATTTAAAGCCATGTTTGTTGGTAGTAAGTATGATGATGGCACATTTGAAATTCATGAGGATATCAGAAATTACAATATTAGCGTGGCTGATTATTACATTAAAGCAGTTAAGAAGAAAGAGAAGCTAGAAGAAGCAGAAGCACAAGCACAAGAAGAACCAGAAGAGGAATCAAAAGGAGGACCATTCTAATGGCAGCTAAAAAAGTAGAGATAGATGAAAGAGTAGTTGCAATACAATCACAGATGGATGAAAAAGTAGCAGAAGTACACCAAGTTGAGCAGGAACAAGCAGAACTACAAGCCTTACTTGATGCACGTATTCAGCAACTTAAAGATAGTTTTCAAGGCAAGGTTGATATATTAAACAATCGTAAAGAGTACCTTATTGCTGAGATTAGAGCATTATTCGACCAGGTGCCAAGTAAAGAGACTAAGACACAAGCTAAGGTTACGCTTCTAAGTGGGGACGTAGTAGTTAAAAAGGCAGGATTGAAGCTTGACTATGACAAGAAGGTCTTACTTGAAAATGCAGAAGCAACAGGACTTACTGATTATATAAAAACTAAAGAGGTTAAAGATTTTGACTGGACAGGACTAAAAGAAAAGCTAGAAATTCAAGAAGATGGCTCAATAGTAAATACGGAAACAGGGGAAGTGTTAGACATTGAAGGACTTACAGTATTGCCAGTAGCTGAACAGGTAGTAATTAAATAACAAATTGCAAGTAGATGTTTTTCATAAGAATTGTTTATATGGCTAGAAGGGGGATATATGGACAAAAAGGAATTTATAAAAAAAGTCACAATTTTAATTGACACAAGAGAAAAAGAAAACAAGCACATAATCGATAGACTTAATGATCTAAATGTTAAATATGAGGTTAGGAAATTAGACTTTGCAGACTACAGCTTCTTAATTGATGACAGAGATTTCTCTCAATCATGTGTTATAGAGCGAAAAGCTAATGTAGATGAACTATATGGGAATGTAATGCACGATAGAACACGTATAGAAAAGGAGTTTTTTGCAATGTCAAGGCTTGCTAACCAATGTGTATTAATTGTTGAGAACTGTCCAAGTCAAAAAAAGCTTAAAGAAGCTAAAGTAAGTGATAGAGACATGGAAAAGCAGAATAGGAAAGTAAAAAATATAGGCGAACATTGTTATAACACCATAAGGTCTTGGCAATGTGGGAATAGATACAATTTTAGAACTATATTCTTAAAAGACAACATGGAAACAGCGGTCAATATATTAGAGGAATTTTGGTGGTACTATCGAAATTACAAAAAATTAACTGGAAATAGGTATAGGTATAAATAAGGAGTGAATTTATGGTATTTAGAAAGCTTGATGCAAAAGAAATTGAATGTAGAGTGCAGTCTGTTAAGTCTAACGGCTTAGTGCTACTACTCTACAAAGATGCAAGGTGTGATATGAACATTCTTGATGAAACGGTGGGAGTAGATAGCTGGCAACGTAGACATGAGATAGTAAATGGAAATCTTTTTTGTAATGTAGGAATACGTTTTGAACGCAAAGATGGTTCGGCTGAATGGGTATGGAAACAAGACGTAGGTACAGAAAGCAATACAGAAAAGGAAAAAGGACAGGCTAGTGATAGTTTCAAAAGATCATGTTTTAACTGGGGAATTGGCAGAGAGTTGTATACTGCACCTTTTATTTGGGTGAATGCCGCAGATTGTAATATAAAGGAATTTAACGGTAAAAAGACGTGTAATGATAAGTTTGTAGTAGAAAGAATAACTTATGATGGGAATTCAATAGATGGCTTGTCAATTAAAAATGTAACCACAGGTAAAAGAGTGTTTTTACAAAAACCAAAGGAGGATAAATAGATATGAATAAGGTTGTTTTATTAGGAAGATTAACAAGAGATCCGGAAGTTCGCCATTCGCAATCAGCTAATCCAGTTGCAGTTGCAAGATATGGGATTGCTGTAAGGAGACAATTTACTAAACCTGGTGAGCCGGATGTAGATTTTTTCAATATTGTTTCATTTGGTAAAGCAGGTGAATTTGCAGAGAAATACTTTAAAAAAGGTCAAATGGTTGCAATTGTTGGTAGACTACAAGTTAATACATGGGAGGATGCACAAAAAGTAAAACACACATCAGTAGATGTAGTGGTTGAAGAACAACACTTCGCAGAAAGCAGAAGAGAAGAAGGTGTTCAACCAATGAGTACCATTGCACCTGCCAACCTTGATGAGGACGACGATATGCCATTCTAGGAGTGATTAGATGAATCCTAATTACATAAAGGAAGAAATTAGACAGCGAGTAAGAATGTCAGACTTAGTTGAAAGACTTACAGGGGCAAAGTTAATTAAAGGCAAGATGCTTTGCCCTTTTCATTTAGAAAAGACACCTAGTTTTTTCGTAAATGATAAAAAAGGAGTTTTCTATTGCCAAGGTTGCGGAACTGGTGGAGATATATTTAAGTTTGTACAGTTATATAAAGGTACTAGTTTTAGCGGTGCCGTAGGGTTTATAGATAGCTTATATGGCTTTGGGTTATCAAATACCAGTCCAACATATGGACAGTATGTGCAAGCCAAAATGATAGCAGATAAACGCATAGAAGAAGAAAAGAAAGAAGCTAGAAAGAGGAAGGAATATGATCACATAGCTCAAGATTACAGAATATGTGTAAGAGCACTACTACCTGGAATATTAGAGCCATTTAGCGAGCTATGGTGCTACTACATAAACCAAAAGGCTTACCTTGATTACTTAATAGAGGAAGGAGGTTATTAATGTTGCAAGAGACAGCAAGTGAATTAAACGAGGTTAATATACTAGATGACAAGACTTTTATAGAGTTATTTGAAATAGAGAACGAATTAGAGAGATTGAAAGAAGAAGAAAGGTTAACGGCTGTAGCTAGGCAACTAGGAATTGTAACAGCATTTAAAAAAAGACTTTCAGCGCATAGAAAAGAGTATAAAAAATTTATCAAAGAGACTAAAAGCAATGTCATTGAAGTAGCTTTTTATCTCTCGAGAAATGATAAAGGTGCAATTAAAAATTCAATTAATAACTATGTAGCAATTCTAAAAAATGATGAAGTATTTAAAGATAAGTTGCTTTTCAATGAGTTATCAAGTGAGCCTGAAAAGGTTGTTAATGGCAAGATTGAAAGTTGGTTAGATGTAGATGATAGCAATGCTAGAGAGTATATAGAACAACGGTATGGAATTTATAGCGAAAAGAAGCTGAATGATGCCTTAAATATCGTATTTAATGAAAATGCTTATAATCCAGTAAAAGACATAATAGAAGCTATTGAATGGGATGGAGTAAGTAGAATACAGATGCTTCTAAGTAAATGGCTAGGGGTAGAAAATGATGTATATACAAGAGAGGTTAGCAGACTTATCTTTGCTGGTGGCATACATCGTTTATATAATCCAGGTTGCAAATTTGATGATATGCCTGTTTTGATTGGAACAAAGCAAGGTGAAGGAAAAAGCAGCTTTGTATCGTGGTTAGCTCTTAAAGATGATTTCTTTAGAGAAGTTAAGGAAATAGAGGGGCAGAAGGGCATTGAAATCTTGCAAGGGGCTTGGATTTGTGAAATGGGAGAGCTGCTAGCATTAACCAAGGCTAAAGAAGTAGAAGCAGTTAAAGCCTATATTACGTGCAGAACAGATGTACACAGGAAAGCCTATGGCAAACGAATATCTAAGCTCCCAAGACATTGCATATTCATAGGGACCACAAATAAGGCTGAATTTCTTACAGATAAGACAGGTAATAGACGTTTCTACCCTGTTACTGTTAATTGCACAGGCTACTATCTACACGATCATAAAGAAGAAATTATTGCAGATATTAAGCAGTGTTGGGCCGAAGCATTACACTTATACAGAAATGGCGAGTTGAAACCTTTTGCTGACCAATCACTTGTAGATGACATTAGAAAGCATCAAGAAAATGCTGTTGAAGATGATTATAGGGTTGGAATGATAGAAAAATATCTAGAGGATAAGCAAGAAGTATGTGTGCTTGAAATTTGGAGAAAAGCTCTGTACAACGAATACACTTCACCAACTAGAAAAGATAGCTGTGACATAGCTCTTATTCTATCAAAAATTAAAGGTTGGAAAAAGGGAGTAGGCTCTAGACGATTCTTAGCATATGGACCTCAGAAGTTTTGGGAAAGAGTATATGAAGACGACAGCGAAGAGTTTCCATTCTAGAGGTGATGTATGAGAAAAGAAGATGAAATGCTAGACAGAGTTAAAAGTTTTCTTAGTGACAACTATGATGATACAAACTGGGACAAGGTCACAGATGACTATAGGCTATTATCTCAAATGTATATAGGTAGTACGTTTTGGCAGGAACTACTGTTACTAGCTTTAGAGCAGCTTGAAAGAAAGTGTAAGTACGAAAGGAGTAAGCTAAATGAGTGACAATGTTAATCATCCAAGCCATTACACACATGGTAAATATGAATGCATAGATATATTGCAGGACATCACAAGCGACCTACAAGGTTTAGATGCTATATGCACAGCTAATGCAGTTAAGTATTTATGGCGCTGGAAGCATAAAAACGGAGTTGAGGACTTAAAAAAGGCAGTATGGTATATTAACCGGTTAATTGAAGAAAGCAGTAAAGGGGTGTAAAGATGCCAATACGCAATCCTAATAGGGCAAGAGAGGGAATTGTTATAGCTAAATACATAATTAAAAATAAATGCACTTTAAAAGTAGCAAATGAACAATGCTTTCCTAATATATCAGCATATGCGGCACAAGAAAGGCTGTATTTAGTAAGTAGAGTTGATAAGAAACTATACGATATGGCTAAAAAAGTGCAAAAAGAAGCGGTTATTGCTGCAAAGTCAGATAAGGCCAAATTAAAAGAAAAGCCATGTCCAGAGCTAAAAATAGAGATAGACGAAGCAGTTATTAAAAGCAAGAGTAGAATTTCGTGGCTAAAAAAGAACATCAAAGTAGGGCAAGTAGTTGAGTACAGAATAAGCTATGACAATGTTGTGGAAATAGAAGTAACGAGGACATTTAGTAATTATTTTTATGGCAAAATTAAAGGCTGCCTAGAGGAATGCTATTACTATCAGCATGTTATTAAAGTGGTTAAGTAACTCAAAGTTGATTTTTATTAAGGAGGAATAGATAATGCCAAATTGGTGTGAGGGAACATTAAAAGTAAGAGGTAGTAAAGAAGATATTATCAATTTTCTAAAGAATGGTATTAAACCTATGGGACACTTTTCAGATTCAGAAGAAGCCGAGATTAAAGAAGAAGAGTATTTCATGATTGTAAAAACTGGCAAGAGTGGATTTTATCTTAACGACTCAAGGAGAGGGTTTATAGAAGAAGATGAAATATGGTTTGATTATGAGCAAGATGTATTGGCTCTTGAGTATAAGCAAGCATGGGGAATAGAAGCTCATGAACTTGCAAGCATATCTGAAAAATACAATGTAGATTTTAAGATTTATGGATATGAGAGAGGTATGGAATTTAATCAAGATATTGAAATACACAAAGGTACAATCATAAAAAATGAAGAAGTAAAGTTTAAAGATTACACATGGGAATGTACCAATCCCAATATTGGTGGTTAAAACAAAGTGTTGTTGTTTAAGGAGTGAGAATATGGCAGTACCAAAGTGCAAGGAATGTAAACACATGTATGGACCTAAATGCCCTAATCGAACATATAGGAGATGCGAGCATCCAACGGTTACATGTAAACACATAAGAGGAAATGAGCACAAGACAAGTCCTAAGTGGTGCCCACTCAGAGATATATAAAAGTGTTTTTTGTTGATAAGGGGGAATGAACGTGAGTTGCAGATGTGCAAAGCAAACGGATGAATGGCATGGATGGGAGTGTAGCATTACAAATGGACCTTGTATGTTTCTATATCCTGACAGCAAGGCTTGTGCTAAAGAATACGGAGAAGGTCCAGATGCTGAAGCGGATGAGCAAGATAATGAAGATGATCAGGAACAAGAAGAATTAGAAAAAGCAGCAATTATGATTGCAAGGCACTGTAATGAAATACCATGCAGTGAATGCAAGATTAAAGATTTTATTAAGTGTGACACTAAGAGCGATTACATTATGACACCATATGGGTGGGGAAGATAAAATAACTTTTTTAAACGGAGGAAAATAAGATGAAAAAAATAATAGTAGTGGTAGCAGCAATGGTAATAATGGCAACAATATTTGTAGGGTGCCAAACAGAATCACAAAGAGTATCGTACAACCTATCACAAGAAGCTGATAACTTTAATGTGATTAGACAACTTACAGTAATTAATTGTATTGAGGGTGATGTGCTCTTTCAAATGACAGGGAAGATGTCTATAACAGCAGACACAGCAGATCAGCAACTGGAAATAATCGTAGAAGATGAAGATGGTTATTATCAAAAACACTTCGTAGGTCTAAGTGACAATGTTACATATGTAGTAGAGCAGCTAGGTGTAAAGAATGTATCAAAATACAAATACACTCTCAATTATAATCCTAAGATGTGGATTCCTGTGGATGTAAAGACTATTGATTAATAGAAATGCAGATAAAATTTTTTGATAGTAGCACAAAAAGGCACTAGAAAATACTAGGCCTTTTTGATAAAAATATACTCGAAACTCTATCCCTAGACAAGTATATATGGAAGTTAATTGGGAGGCAAGCGGAAGATAAAGGAAAATTGAAGTACAAATTAATCTTTTAGTGAGGTGATGAGTTTAATGATTAAGTTCGAGGATTATCCATGTTGGCAATGTAGAAATCTTGATGATATGGGTGGATGTAAATTAAACGATAATATCAATCCAGTATGGCTTACAGAAGATGAAACAAATAGATTTAAGTGCTTTAAGTATGACAAGGTTGCGGTGTCTTATAGGAGAGTTAGAGAGTACATAGAGAAGTGTAGATATACTTACAAAGTTGAGGACATAATTGAAGATTATAGCAGAAAATGGAATCATGGGTTTTATGTAAGCTACACAATGAGAGATGTAATTGAACATTGTGAGATTGAATTAAGGATTTTAGAAAGAGATAGTACAAATTGACTTTTGTTTAGATAAAAAGAATAGGAGGAAAAGAGGTCGTGGCCACATAAATCCTTAAGGAACCTCCTAAATAAAAATGAAAACAGAATTATTTAATGATAACTTTCAAAACTATAAAAGATATGGGATACCTAAAGCGCAGTTGGTAATAGCAGACGTTCCGTACAACATAGGAACTAATTTTTATGGTTCAAACCCAATGTGGTATGTAGGTGGAGATAATAAAAATGGTGAAAGTAAACTTGCAAAGAAGGCAGCATTCAATAGTGATTTCAACTTTAACTTATATGAGTACTTTCACTTCTGTTCAAAGCTTCTAAAGAAAGAAGATGATAAGCCAGGGAACAGAGGAAGAAGCAGTGATTCACCTTGCATGATCGTATTTTGTTCATTCGAACAACTTAACACATTAATACTTGCAGCAGATAAGCATGGATTTAAGCATTACATACCGCTAGTATTCATTAAGAATTATAGTCCTCAAGTATTAAAAGCAAATATGAGGGTTGTAGGTGCAACAGAATATGCATTGCTATTTTATAGAGATAGGTTGCCTAAGTTTAGAAACGGACTACAAGTAGACGAAAACGGAAAGAACATCAGAGGAACAGGGCACATGGTATTTAATTGGTTTGAGTGGGGTAAAGATGGTAAGGATATACCTAAAATTCATCCAGCACAGAAGCCGGTAAACGTACTAAAGAAACTGATTGAGACATTTACAGATCCAGGAGACGTTGTAATTGACCCATGTTGTGGAAGCGCATCAACATTAAGGGCATGTATGGAACTTGGCAGAAGTAGTTATGGATTTGAAATATCAAAGGACTTTTACAGAAGAGCTAAAGAGGAAATGCTAGTAACAGAAGATAGTAAATTTCAACAGATGAAGCTTTAACAAAAACAAAATGAATTTTTAGTACATTGACAATCGAATATTGGTTAGTGGTATAATCTTATAAAAGGGATAAAAGGGGATGATATAGTAGTGAAAATAGAGTGCAATTTATCTGTTAGTGAAAAGGCTGAAATTAACCATTTACAAGAACTTATTGCAATTCAAGAAAAGAATTATATGAGTGCCCTTAATAAATTTTCTAGCCAAGAAGAAGTAGAAAAAATCAAGTTACAGATATTTAATGATGCTGCTATTCAAAGATGCAAAAATAGAATTGCTGAAATACTTCAAATGTCAACCAATCTTGTTATTACGGTTGTCGCGGAAAATGAAAAAGAAGTTCTAAAAAGTATTGCCACTAACTAATAAACAGTTGGTGGTTTTTTGTTTGAAAAAATAAGAATTTGGTGAGGAGTGAAACTATATGAAAAGAGACACAGGTTTAACTTGTAAAAACGAAAAGCGTATATATGAAGATGATGAGGTTATGTTTTGTGGTCATAAGGGTTCAATAGTATTTGAATATGGAACATTTGGTATATCAGTAGAAGAGGGTATCAATTATGACGCATTACAGAGATTCATGGATGATCATGAGGATGTATGTTGTGGTAATGAGTTTTCTGGTTGTATGAATGATACTTTTATTTCGTTGTGGGACATTTATTGGAATTTTAATTGTATGGAAAACTACTTATGGATGGTAGAAGTAATTTTGTAAAGCAATTTATTTGCCAAAACAAATCCAAAATTGAAAGGGTTCGAGTTAATGAAGAAATTTCTAAAAAGACTATTTTGCAAACATGAATTTAAAACTTTGTACAATATACATGGTGATATGATTAATCGTTGTAATGGTCATAGGAGAATGAATAAATGCATCAAATGTGGTAAAGAAAAATTGGGTGGTGGATTAGAGCCAAACTGTAAAAGAGTGAATGGATAAAAACAAATCAGAGTTTGGAGGAATAAGGATGAAGATAGGTGAAATCCCAAAACAAGCGTGTGGAGATTGCCCCCTCATAGAATGGTGCGGCGATTCATTCGACGATCTGTGCTTATGTACAGATGCAAGACTGCAAGATGTTAAAGTAGAACATTATATACACCTTGCAGAAAGTAGTACAGCAACACACGAAGATGATCCAGAAGAGGATGAAGATTATAACTATTGCAGATACAAAGAAGCTATCTGTGAAGATGTAATAATCCGGTGTAAATAAAATATAAGTTTGAGAGGAGCTAAGATGATAAGTTTACCAAGAACATTAGAAGTTCATCAACTTAAAACAGTACAACCTTATTTTGATGATATTTGGATGAATGGAAAGAATTTTGAAGTAAGAAAAAATGATAGAAACTTCAAAAAAGGTGATGTACTTTTATTATTAGAATATGAACCTGAGAATGCAAACAATGCTAAACATGGATATACTGGTAGGTTCTTAGAAGCAAAAGTTACATATGTATTAGATAGCAAAGAGTATTGTAAAGATGGATACGTAATACTTGGTATCAAGCTACAGGAGAGTAATTAAAAAATAAGTTTGGAAGAGGTGAAGAAATGAGAAGTTACTTAGATGTAATTATTGACGTTCAGGATGGTAAAGATGTAGATAAAGAGGAATTACGTGTGGCATTACTGTTTTGTAGAGATATGCTTTTCTTTGCAGAGGAAGAATTGAGAGAGTTAGTAGATGCAGTTATTGATGAAAAAAGAACATTAAAAATGCAAGCTGGATTTATTAAAGAAAATTCAAATAGTAGATTCATAGCAAGAAAACAAGAACTTGAAAAATGGTGGGGTAAAAGAGGAATACCACAGTTAATCAAATAAAATCTGATTTTTAAGGAGGTATTAATGTGAGGCCAGATATAAGAATACCATACAAGCATGATACAGCTATTATAGGTGTAGATTTTGGAGACGATAGAGGAGATATGACAGCAGTATCTATGATGTGTGGAAATTGTAATGCGGTAATACAGAATGGAGTATCAAAAGACAGTGATGAGATCAACTTAAAAATCTTAAAGAGATGCCCTAGTTGCGGAAGAGAGTTCAAATATATTGATGGAGCCATTGCTAATAGCTTGTACAGACCAGAAATGAAACAATAAATACATAGGGTGCTGACTTAGGTTGGCACCTTCTACATAGGAGGTAAAGATGAGGAAGATAGAAAACCCTAGTGAAATTAGTTTTTCTAAAATGGGAATGGATAATGTGATTGTTCTGTTACATGGTGAAGTCCTTAAACCTAAGTGGCTAACAGAATTAATACCAGAACTTGGATATGATGAAACAATTACATTGGATGCCATTAAGAAGCAGTTCCCATATAACGGTTTAATGGTAATAGTAGAAAGACCATTAAGTGGCAAAATTTATAGATTCGGAAATTACGATGACACAACGTGGCATCAAGTAGGCACTATGGATGGTTATGCGTGAAACAAATTCGACTTTGGAAGTGATTTGAATGGTTATAAGTTTAGACAATGCAAGGAGAAAAAGGAACTTCAAGCCAGATATAACAGACGTGAATGCTTGTGGAGTTTTTGAGGTGGTTAAGGTTGATAGTCAAATAGTGACGGTTAGTAAATGTGGAGTAATATATAAAATCTTTAGAGAATTTGACTCTGGAGAATTTAAAATAGGCTCAAAGGTAAAAATGGTAATTACGCGAAAACTGATTTGGACATTATGGGATATAGCGTACTTTGAATAGAAAACCGACTTTTAGACTAGTGGTAAACATCTTGGGGACGTTAACTATAACTAGTTAGGAGCAATAAAATGAGCAGAGTATTATACACCAAAGAGCGGTGGGAAAACGTACTAGATATTAACAAACGTTTAATGCAGCAGTATTTAAGAAATTGTAAGGCAGACAAAAAGGGAGAGAGAACGATAAGGGAATATGGATATGATCTACGGTTCTTCTTTTGCTGGAACCTGCTATCTAACGATAACATGAGTGTTTTAGATTTTAAGAAAAAGCACTTTAATGAGTTTAAATTCTTCATGGTAGAAGAAAGAGGAGCAAGTAACGCTAGAATTAATAGATTGTTGTGTGCAATAAGAACGATGATGTCTTATGCGGAAGACGACGACGATGAGTATGAAGAGTACTTTAGAAATCCGGCAGCACGTATAAAAGGCCTAGAAAAGAATCCTGTGAGAGATGTTGCTTTTCTAAGCCAAACACAAATCGACCTATTGAGATCATATTTGTTAGAGCACAAAATGTTCCAGCATCTGTGCCTACTAGATATTCTATACGATAGTGCGGCAAGAATCAATGAAGTTTTACAAGTGAGTAATGTTGAAACAGCTAAGGCAGGATATTTAAAAGTTGTATGCAAGGGCGGAAGAAATGAATTTATTCTACTACATGACAGGGCAAAAGAGAGCCTACAGCTACACCTAAGCGTAAAGAGAGAAGATGAATCGTTTTGGCAAAGCAAGTATGGCCCAGCCGAAAAAACTAGTACGCTTAGAGGTTGGGTTGGGGACTTATATATGATACTTAAGCAACTTGATCCTAAGACTCCATACTTTACACCACACAGCTTTCGGCATAGCGTAATAGAAAATATGTTGAATGGAAGTCATTATTTATGCGAGAAAATTGGTAGACCTTTTACGATAGAAGAAGTGGCATTAATAGCTCATCATAAGTCTACAGATATGACTAAAAGTTATGCCAAACCTAAAGATAATGAAATTATTTTTGGCATGTTTGGGATAAAGATAGATTAGTATATTTATTCATAGAGTAGCATAATTTATCTAAACAAAATATGAAAAATGGTGCGTCATTTAGTCTGAGAGTACAAATATTTAACAAATCTACTCTAAAATAATTTTAGGCAATATCTTAAATATTGTTTGCAAGTTTTACATAACTTTTATCGGTTACAAATAGGTTACACTTTGGTTACTTCTTTGGTTACAGATTATGTAAACATAAATTTTGTTGATTATCAATGCTTTAGCATATATATATTATAATACTATGTTTACTTGTAACCATGTAACCAATATTATATAACATTTAAAAATAAATATTTATACTATGGATTTAGTGTGTAGAAAAAATATATTTGTATAAGTTAGGGAAACGTGGTTTTTCGGTTACTTGGTTACAAAACACGTTTTAAGCCTTGATAGTCATAAGAAATATCTGTAACTAACGTTGGTTACAGAGTTTAACTTTAAAATGAGAGGTGAATTATTTGAATATTAAACAAAAATTGCAAAGATATGCAAACTTACTAGACCAAGCAAGAGAATTAGAATATAGAATAGCAGAAATAAAAGAGCGCATGACTAGCGTAAGCAGTACTAACTTTGATAACATGCCTATATGCCATGAGAATAATGATAAGCTTACAGAAGCATTATGTAAGTTAAAAGACCTAAGAGATAAGTATATTGAATTATGGGGGAAAGTAGCCGAGGAGGAGTTAGAAGTAATAGACATGATTAGCAAGCTAGACTATCAAGAACAGAAGCTAATAAGATTGCATTACATTGATTGTAAGCCATTAGAAGAGATATCCTGTATACTAGGATATACATACAGGCATACATCTAGGATATACAAGAGAATCTATGAAAAGCTAGAAAAGATGTCCTAGCATGTCCTATGCATATATGCTAGTATTATATTATAAAGAATCTAGCAAGAGCTAGTGAAGATCTATTTAATAAATATCTAACTAAACAATAGAGGTACTCAATCGCAGAGTATCTCTTTTTTATTTCAAGAAAGGATGTGAGCAAATGGCAAGAGAATACAAGCGAGGTTATAAACAAGATAAGCCACGTAATGCAGACGGTACGTTTGCTTACTGTGAAGAGTTAGAGCAAAGACAAATAGACATGATCCATGAACTTATAAGCAACGGAGGACACAAGACTAAAGCATGCGAGACATTAGGTATTCCTAGAAGTACTTTGTACAAGTGGCTAGATAACGAGAAGTTTAAGAAAGCTTATCAAACAGCATGTGAAAGATTGTACGAGGAAGGATTGTCGGATGCTATTAAAACTACGTTAAAGCTTATGAAGTGTCAGGATAGCAGGACAGCATTAAAGGCTTGTGAGAACATTATGAAGCTGAATGGATACTTAGACACGAAAGTAGACGTAACGCAAAACCCTAGCGAAATTGTTATCACACTGGCGGACAGCAACGATTAGATGTTACGTAACTCTTCGCGATAGCTTTCTTTAGCGAATAGTAACATAAAGAATATGAAAGAGTGTAGCCTTTGATAGTCATTGGTTGCGCTCTTTTTATTATGTTAAGCGTATAACAAATAACTTTTCACATTTGTTATTTAACATGAAAGTAACAGTGTGACTAAACAAAGTAGCGTAGCAACGCAGATGATGTGTACGTAGATGGGGTACACCACCCTTGACATGTGACTGGGGCGGGCGAATCATTGCTCAAAATATTTTTACACAAAAATAACCCTATCTATAACGCTCGTACAAAAGCCTTAACATTTACCCTAACATCTGAACATTGAACACTGTAGAACGTCTATACGACGCTCACAATTAGCGTAAGAGGTATTAGAATACGAAAGAAGGTGATAATTATGATAACAGCAACTATACGAAATAATGGTTTTAGAGTGGAGGGCCACGCACATATGGCACCTGCTGGGCAAGACATTGCATGCGCCGGGGTGAGTGCTTTAGTTGGCGCAGCACTAAATATGGTTGATTGGATGATTAATGAGCAGGACCAGACAAAAGGGATAATGGATGTAACTGTAGTTGATAGTGACCTTGGCGATAGACTAGACGCTGTTATCTTAATGTTGTATTACGGCTTATTAAATATACAAGCTCAATATCCGGACTACCTAAGGGTGGTGAGTGGCGCATGGAATTAAAATTAGACCCACAGATTTTCAATGCTACATACTTACCTTACTTATTTGATTACTCACATAGGTATGAGTGCGAATATGGTGGTGCAGGCTCCGGTAAATCTCATTTTTTAAGTCAAAAATTGGTGCTTAAGGGTTTGAGTAGTAAGCGCAAAATATTAATCATACGTAAAGTTGGTAATACATCCAAAGACTCTACGTTTCAGATGATTAAGGATACGCTACAATTCTTTAAAATATATGATCAATGCAAAGTGAATAAGACTGACCTTACTATAGAGCTGATGAACGGCTCTATTTTTATTTTCAAAGGTTTAGACGACCCAGAGAAAATTAAATCTATAGCTGGTATTACTGATATATGGGTGGAAGAGTGTACGGAATGTACGCTTGATGATATTAGTCAATTAGATTTACGTCTTAGAGCAAAGGCTGACAACCTACAAATGTATTTCAGCTTTAATCCGGTATCGAAAGATAATTGGGTATACAAGTACTTCCACAGAGATAATCCGGAGACCACTCCGGCTAATATGTTCGTGCTTAAGACTACTTTTAAAGATAATAAATTCTTACCACAAAGCTATATAGATTCACTTATGGCTATGAAAGATAGTAACCCTATCTACTACAAGATATATGTGGAGGGTGATTTTGCTACTCTCGATAAGCTTATATTTGCTTATGAGATTAAAGACTTTGACTGGCGAGAAGTAAGTGGAGTAGCTTGTTTTGGATTGGACTTTGGATATATCAATGACCCTAGTGCTTTTACAGCATTTAAAGTTGACTCTGATAAGCGTGAGATACACATATTTGATGAAATTTACAAAAAGGGCCTTAAAAACAATGAGATAGCTGGGGAGATAATAGCTAAAGGCTACTCAAAAGAGATAATCATAGCAGACTGCCAGGAGCAGAAAAGTATTGACGAGCTGAAATCTGATTATGGACTTAAGCGTATTAAACGTTCCGTAAAAGGTAAGGGTTCAATTTTACAAGGTATACAGTACATTCAGCAGTTTAAAATATATGTTCACCCTAGCTGTGAAAATCATATTACTGAGTTTAGTAACTATGCTTGGAAGAAAAACAAGCAAACTGGAGAGTACACGAATGAACCTATCGAGAAGTATAACCACTTGATGGATGCTATGAGATATGGTATTCAGCAAGTGAGAAAAGGCAAAGTTAAAACGCTTAATAAAGCGATATTAGGATTGTAAAGGAGGTGACGAATGTTTGCTTGTAGAGGGGAACTAACATTAGATTTAATTAAAAAATATATAGAGTTGTTTAAGGCGCAAGAGTTGCCGCGCTTGAAAAAGTTAGAACGCTACTATAAAGCTAAGAATGATACGATCATTAACCGTAGTTTTGAAGATGAGAGTAAACCTAACAATAAGTTGGCTCATGCTTATGCTGCATATATTACCGATACTTTATCGGCTTATATGGTGGGTAAGCCAGTAGCTTATTCCGTAGCAGATGACACATTAAATACTGAAATTGACAATGTTATGAACTATAATGATTCAGCAGATAACGACTTGTCCATAGCGGAAAGCCAAAGTATCTACGGCAGGGCCTATGAGGTTATGTACGTTGATGAAGATGGGTATACGAGGTTTAAAGGTTTAAACACCTTGGAAAGTATACCGATTTATGATGGTACTGTAGAAAACAACCTAAAGTACTTCATACGCTATTGTGAAGAGCAGGATCCAGTAACACTCGTTACTACCATAACAACATGGGTATATGATGATGTTGGTTGTAGTGAGTATAGAGGTTCAAGCGTAGGCGATTTAGCTCTTATAGACACCGTGGAGAATGTATTTGGGTACATTCAAATCAATGAGTACATCAACAACAACTTTTTAGAGGGAGACTTTGAGAAAGTTATTAGCCTAATAGATGCCTATGACTTGATGTGTTCTGATACACTTAACGAGTTAGATTATTTTAGTGATGCCTACTTATTGTTCGCCAACTGTGAAATTGATACTGATCGTGTTAGTGTTCAAGACATGAAGAACAATCGTATTATTCAAGCCACAAGCGGAGATAGCGGCCAAGCTGCTGTTGTGCAATGGCTTACTAAAAATGCTAATGACGTTCAATGTGAAAACACTAAGAAACGTACCGTTGATGAAATTCACAAACTTTCTAAGGTACCCAACCTAGACCCTAGTGCCTTTGTATCACACACAACAGCTAGTCACGTATTCTATAGTTTGCTTTCTACAGAAGATCTCGTAAGCAAGAAAGAGAAGAAGTTTAAAAAAGGCCTGCAGCAGCGACTAGAAAAAATAGTACACTTGCTGAATGTAAAAGGTATTGATACTAATTATGACTATAGAGATATAGAGATTACTTTTAATCGCAACATCCCACAAGGTTTAGAAAGTATAGCTGACCCAATTAGCAAACTTAGAGACTTGCTATGTGATGAAAGCTTAATTAGTCTTATCCCAGGTATCACTAACCCGCTGGAAGAAGTCAAAAAGCGTGATGCTCAGCGTGAAAAAGAACGTACTTTGAGAGAGAAAGAACGTAAAAATCTAGATACTTACAGCTTACTTGGTGGTGATGGCATTGAGGACTAATTACTGGGAAGAAAGATTGATTGAAAATCAATTTAAGCTTGGTACTAAGAAAATTGATAAGGAAATACTTAAGATTTACAAGTCGGCTACCAAAGAATTACAAGCCTTGGTGAATGACTTGTGGCTTAAGATGTTGCAAAATGGCTCAATTAGTCAATGGCAGCTCTACCAGTATGGTCGATATATCGTAATGCAAGAACAAATTAATAAGATACTTACAAGTTTAGGGCAGCAAGAAATAAGCATTATAAACACACAATTACAATCTTTATACGAAACCACTTTCACGGAATCCGCTCGTTATCTCGGCGGTGAAGTCTTAAGTGGTTCTTTTAGTTTACTGAATACGCAAACAGCATATGAAGTAGCTAATGCCAACTTTAAAGGTGCTGCGTTTAGTGACCGTATTTGGAAAAGGCAAGACTTACTTAAAGAACAGCTTACAAGGGTTATTACTAATAGTGCTGTGCTAGGTAAGGACTGGAAGAGTGTAAGCCGTGACCTAGCGAGTAGATTAGAAGTAGGCTTAAGTGATAGTAAGCGTCTTGTAAGAACTGAGACTATGCGTGTACTTAATAGTGCTGCTATAAATAAAGCAATAGAACGAGGATATGAATACTACAGAGTGTTGCTTGAAGTTGACGCCTGTGACGAGTGTTATAGCGAGTACGAGGGTAAGCTTTTTAGCTTAAAAGGTGGAAGTCCACCACCTCTACATCCACACTGTCGCTGTTGCATAATTGTTGAAATGAATGAGGGTGAAAGAGTTGACGATTAGAATTTATTTTAAAGGTAAGTGTGTTGAGGTTGTTACTGATTATGATTTTAAAGAATATGTGTCGAATATTTATGAAGAAGAAGCAGATAACGAGTACTTGATTGCCAAAAAAGTAGATGGAAAAGAAATTGCTATCAGGTTAAGAGATATTGATTATGTAGAACAAATTTAAGCACTAGCGATTATATGAGTGAATGAGCTGTTACTAGGAGGTGGCAGAGAGTAGCTTGCTAGTGCTTTTTAATATGGGCGCGGTTGACGCGTGACTTGTGGGATATTCGATTGCATGGTGGGGTGTATCGAGCCATTAAGTAAAATTTATATTGTCCACCATGACGCTATAAACTGAGGAATAAGTCGAAAGACGTTAAATTGGAGGTAATTTATGAAATTAAAAAATAGATATTTTGAAACTGTAACTAAGGCTGTATTGTTTAACTTACAATTCTTTGCTGGTGAAGATGATAACAATAATGATGACGACAAACAAGGTGACAAGCAACTGAGCCAAGATCAAGTTAATGACATTATTGCTAAGCGACTAGCTAAGGAAAAAGCTAAATGGGAAAAAGACTATAACGCAAAGCTAGAAGCAGAAAAAGCAGAAGCTGCCAGATTGGCTAATTTAGATGCAACACAAAGAGCAGAAGAAGAAGCTAAGAAGAAGTTAGCAGCACTTGAAGAAAGAGAAGCTAAAATTAAACAGGCTGAGGATAAGCTAGAATGTGAGAATGTGCTTAAAGAAAGAGGTTTATCTACTTCTTTTGCAAACTTCTTACTTGGTGCTGATGCCGAGGTAACTTTAGCTAACATTAATAGTTTTGAAACAGCTTTTAAAGAAGCTGTAAAAGCAGAAGTAGAAACTAGAATTAAAGGCAAAACACCACCTGCCGGAGGTGGAGATAATAAAGATGGTGTTGTATCAAAAGAGGAGTTTAAGAAGCTACCACTTTACGAACAAAACAAGCTTTATTTATCTAATCCGGAACTATACAAAACTTATTATGGCGCTTAAGAGAGCGCTTATTTTTATGCTCAAAAGGAGGGCAAGTTTATGAAAAAGTTTATTACTAAAGCAAGAAACACTATTTTATCATTACAATTTTTCGCGAATCCAGCTCACGTAATCTACGATAACTTTGTACTTGAAAATAAGATGACGGACATCACAAATACACAACTAGAAGTTAGAAGCCTTATGACAATGGATTATTCTTTAACAGAAACCGCAGGTATGAAGAAAACTATCAATAAATACACTTACACTGGAAGTGTTGAAAAATTAGCCAAGGGTGCTAAAAACACAGATTCAGCTAAAGGTAAGGCAACTCTAGTTGGTACTGATTATACGGTTAATCGTTATCAACAAACTTTTGTTTACAATGATATGGAAGTTATGAAAGACCCATACATGTTAGATGTATTAACTAAGGGTGCTGCTGATACTATGACAAATCAGATTAAGAGTGAGTACTTCGAGGAACTAGGTAAAATCACAAACAATACAACTTGGCCTAAATCAGAACTATTAAAATATGATCACATTGTAGATGCTTTAGCGGTTATTGATCAAGAAATTGAAGAAGGTATGTTCGTTATCATGGGGAACACACAGCGAAAAGAAATTAGAAAAGATACCGATTACAAAGCTTCTAAGCAAGGTGAAATCTTATATACTGGTCAATTCGGTACAGTAGCAGGACTTCCTGTGCTATTCTCAAAACTAGTTCCCGCTGATACGGTTTATATTACAACTAAAGATGCTGTCAAATTCTTTGTTAAAAAAGATGGTAGTGTAGAGCAAGATCGTGACGTAGAAACAAAAGATAATACAGTAGTTTACGATAGATACGGTGTTATTGCATTAGTTGATGATACTAAATCTATTAAAATGACAAAAGCAACAGCTTAATAGAAAGGTTGGTGAGGGGCTGTGTTAGAGAATATTAAAACGCTGACAGGTAATACAGATGAGGTGGTTATACAGCTCCTTATCGATAAAACCAAGAAAGAGTTAGAGTCTACAGGTAAAGAATATAGTGATACTTGGGATAATGTGATTGAGGACATTGTAATCATTAAGCTTAATAGACTTAATCATGAGGGTACTAGCCACTATGAAGCTAATGGTATGTCTGAGACGTTTGTAAAAGGTTATCCTAGTTATATTAACGATCAACTATCCGCTTTAGGCTTACCTTGTATTGGTAAAGGGAGGGTGAAGCTATTATGAAATATGTAAAGTTTACGCTCGAACAACTTGTAAGAGTACAAGACGCCTTGGGGCAGTGGAGAGAGTCGTGGGAGCCTATACAAGATATTAGTGTAGCTACATCAAACAAACTTTATTCTACCGTTACAAATGACGCTGTATATCGTAAGTATGCTCCTACTGGATTAACAACATTTAAAGCTTTTGAAAAATGTGGTGCTTATCGTATTGTTAATAACGATACAACTTATGAAGTACAGTCATTTAATACTGACAGTAGGCTTACACAACTACTTCTGAAAGAGGTGGTAATGAGTGAGTGATATTACGATAATTATTAATAGTGGTGTTAGTGATGAAATAGATAAGTTGCTAGAGAATAAAATAGAACGTGTGGGGCAATTTGTAGAAAATAAAGCTAAAGAGAACATGCAAGGGCATAATCGTAGTGGTATTTTGAGAGCAAGTATAAGCCATGATGTAAATGATTTAGCAACTACAGTAGGTACTGACATTGAATATGCTGTACCGTTCCATGAGGGGCACGGAAGTTTTTCCGGAGTCCCTTTTTTGCGTGATGCAGTTTATAATCACGTAACTGAAATTGTAAACATTTTAAAGGGGTGATTAGGTGGTACTTATTGAATTAATAACGATACTTAAAAACGATACTACCTTAAAAACTCTTTTAAAAGCTGAAATTGATAATACAAAAATAATGCCTATGCCGTTACTAAGTGATGGTATAGGTTATAACTTTATCCCGTTACTAAGTGATGGAATTAAAGAGCAAAGCCAGTTTGAAATAACAATCATAAACAAGAATTTATTTAAGTGCTGTGAAATAAAAGAGCGATTAGATAAACTACTTATCACTATAGGGGACACACAGCTTACTAATAGTATTCTAGAAGTGAGTCAAAACGGTGGTGGGTGTTGGTATGATGGTGATCTAAAAATGTTTAAATTAAAAGCAAATTATACTATTTTATCAAGAAAAGGAGTGAAGTAAATGAGTAAATTGGCAAATACAGAGGATGTAACACTAGGCAGTGGAGACGTATTTATGATGCTTTATACTGATAGTATCCCAGAAGATACCGTTCTAGAAGTGGATGACAATAACGTAGCACATATCGACAGTGGCGCCACATTAAAATATTCACCAACCTACAAAGATGTAGAGGACTCTAAAGGACAAGTTGTTAAATCCTTTATTACAAAAGAAGATGTGACGCTAGGGACTGGAATTCTTAGCTGGAACGGTAATGTAGTAGCCATGATGTGTGAGACTGCTAGAGTGACAACAACACCGGCCACAGCAGAAGCTAAAGGTAAACGTGTTACTAAAATTGGTGGTCGTGATAACGCTAATGGTAAGTATTACGTTATTCGCTTTAGACACAAAAAGGATGATGGTTGTTATATTCGTGTGACAATCAAGGGTAAGAACACAGCAGGATTCAGCTTACCTTTTGAAAAAGAAAATGCTACAGTTATTGATGCTGAGATCAAGGCATTTGCACAAGATGCAGAGGGGACATTAGTAATTATAGAAGAAGAATTACCACAATTAAGTGCTTAAGAGAGAGGGAAACCTCTCTTTTTTATTTGTATAAAGGAGGAATTTTAAGTGGCTTATAACTTAGCAAAAAAGTCAAATAAGGTTAAAACATGGGAAATTGCCCTTGATGAAGAAGAAAAAGAGATTGTACACGTGAAAAGGTGTAGCCAGGAGGTGTTCGTTGAAATCGGAGAACAAGTCTCCGGAATGAGTACAGAAAACGTAGCTAGTGCTCTTGCTACTATTGGAACCTTGGTACTTAAAGTACTTAATAACAACGTGGAAAAGCACGAGTTCACAAAAGAATGGTTAGCTGAGCAAGGCTATGACATTTTCACACAAGGTGAGATTCTTCAAGATTACTTTATGTGGTGCCAGGGAGTTTTAGTAAACCCAAACTAACAATCCCCTTTGTGCATTTTAAGGATGACGAGGGGAAAAAGTACGATATATCTAGTATTTTTACTTATGAGGATAACGTCGTAGCAACTTACAAGCAAGTAGCTGACTATTGCAATATGAGCTATTTAGATGTCAAAAAATTAGACTTCTACGAGTTTGCTTTATTAAGTCGCAATGCGTATATAAATAACATTTTAAAATGTCCTGATGGCAAAAAAGCACTAGCTGATGGTATAAGGCTAACGACTAAAGAGTGTGATTTACAAGGCTTAAGGAGTCTTAAGAAGAAATTAGAGGGGGTGAATAACAATGGCTAATTTAAATTTAGCTACGCTATCTATTAAGGTGGCTATTGATAAAACAAATGTGGCTAGTGAACTTAATAAGATAAAAGAAAGTCTAACGAGTGTTGGCGCAAACGGTCAAACTGGACTTGGTAATTTAAAAAATGCCTTGTTAGGAGCCTTGGACCCAACTAAGTCTCTTGGTGCAAACTTAGGAAGTCTTAAGAGCACACTTATAGATCAAGTTAGCGCCGTGGGTGGTCTACAAGCCGCTTATGTTGCGTTAGCTGTTGCTGGTATAGCTATAGCCACTAAGGCACTGCTAGATTTTATTAAAGCATCTGTACAAGTTGGAGTAGCGTTTGAAAAGCAAATGTCTAAAGTTGAAGCAATTAGTGGCTCGACAACTGCAGAAATGAAACTCTTAAGTGACAAGGCTAAGGAAGTAGGTAAAAATACAGTTCTTACAGCAAGTCAAGCCGGTGAAGCTATGGAATATATGGCTATGGCCGGATGGAAAGTTGGAGATATGTTAGCGGGTATAGAACCACTTGCTAACTTAGCTATTGTTAATAATGGTGATTTAGGTAGAACATCCGATATTGTAACAGATGCTTTAACTGCTTTTGGGATGAGCGCGGAAGAAACAGCAAGGTTCTGTGACGTGTTGGCCCAAGCGTCTAGTAACTCTAACACTAACGTAGATATGATGGGCGAAACATTCAAATATTGTGCCGCCGCCGCAGGTGCTGCCGGTTATAGTATTGAAGATGTGGCCTTAGCAACTGGACTTATGGCTAATAGTGGAGTTAAAGCATCCATGGCTGGTACAGCATTAAGACGTATGTTTACCGAACTAGCAACAGGTTGTAAGGTTAGTTCTAAAGCTTTTGGAGAAATGGATATCGCAACAACTAACTCTGATGGTTCTATGCGTGAGCTTAAGGATGTAATTTTAGACTTACGAGAAGCTTTTGACCAAATGAGTGAGTCTGAAAAGATAATGAATGCTGAATCTATAGCTGGTAAAACTGGTATGTCCGGCTTTTTAGCTGTAATTAATGCCGGTGAAGCCGATTTTAATAAGCTCGCTGATGCAATAGATAACTCAGCAGGTGCAACAGATCGTATGGCTAAGACTATGGCTGATAACGTAGATGGTCTTCTTAAGGGAATAGAAAGTAAATGGGAGTCTGTTCAAATAGCTACATTCGAAATGTTGGAGCCAATTATAAGCCGTATGTTGATGTGGGTGGATGCTGTTTTAGGGGCATTTTCTAATCTGTACAACAACTTAGCTGCTATTGTGGGTAACATTATAAATATTGTAACCGCTTGGATTGAGCCAATGGTTGCCACTTTTAACGCTTTAGTGGAGTTATTAAGTCCTATTCTAGACGTGCTATTTGAAGCTGTTAACGGTGTTTTTGGAAGAATAAGCGAATCTATGAATAGTTTTATTGAAGGCTTCAAGAGCGTACTGGAAGGTATTAAGTTAGTGCTTGAGCCTGTTATAAAAGTTATAGCCAGCGTTCTTCGAGTTGCTTTAGGGGTGATTACTCTAAATATGGACATGATTTTAGGCGGATTTCAAGATGCGGCTGATGGGGCTACTGGATTTTTCACTAATGTACAGAATGTAGGAGTTAAGGCTTGTAATGGTGTAATAGATGCTTTAAATCTTATTCCTGGAGTTTCTATTAATAAAATGCAAGAGGTGCAAACAAATTTAGAGGGTACAGGCACAAAAGCAACTGAAACTGCAGAAGCTACTGCAAATGCTATAAAAGCTATTCAAGAGGAGCTAGAAAATAAACTTAAAGGTTTGGACGATGTCTATAAATCATACATGGATGCTAGGTTGGCGGAATATGAAAAAGAGCTCAAAGAGAAGTACGATATGAGTGACTTACAAGATGTTAAACGTTATAATGAAAAGCTTGATAAATACAAACAACGCTTACAACGTGAAGTTGATTTGGACCGTGTTAATGAAGAGAAAAAATTACAACTTAAAGCTAATGCTCAAACTAAGATGTTAGAGTTAGAAGAAGCTTATAGTAATAAGCAAGCTGAAATGAGTGAAAAACAATATCAAGCTTTAAAGCAACAGTACGAAAAAATAGGCAAATTGCAAAAGGCCGCGTCCGGTAGCACATATACAACAATGGCTACTCCTAATGTAGGTGGCTATGCTACAGGTACTAATTATGCTAGTCAAGGATGGCACTGGGTAGGAGAAAAAGGTAGAGAACTTATGTACTTTGGTGGTGGAGAAAAGGTTATTAATAATCAACAGAGTGAGCAATTAGTGAGTGGTGGTGAAACTCATAACACTTTTTATGTCACTATTCCAGCCAACAGCGTGAAAGAATTTGTGGATGTAGTAGAAATGTGCAATAACGCACAAGTAAATATGAGAATGGGGGTGGAGTAGTTGGCAAGTAAAACATTAAAAATATACGCTACAAGTAGCTTACAACCAGAGCTTTATCCGGACCAAGATTACTTTAAGCTAGGATTTAATTATCCAGATGTAAATATTGTGTTTGATATACCTAGCAATATAAGCAAATACACACTAAAAAAGCTCGGCTATAGGTGTAACGATGGTGCTAATAATTACCCAATAACTATATATGGTAATGGTACAACATGGTTCGGCCCTTTGTATTGTCAGCATGATACTGCATACGAGTTAAATCTAAAAAACGAATATACATTAAGAAGTTTGACATATGCTTTTTATGGTTATACCAACACTGATTTTGCAAGGTTTTATGGTGCAAAACATCCTACGGAAACTTATAGGCCTTATATTACAATAGAATATAACGAAGTAGATATATCCAATTTAGTTTTAAGTAGCACTAATTTAGATGAAGATATTACGATTAGTTGGCAAGGAACCTGTGATAGTTGGACATTACAAGCTATTTTAAATGGTAATGTAGTAAAAAATTGGACTGGGACAACAGAAACTAGTGTAACTATTCCTAAAGGTACATTAACTACAAATGGTGGATGGACATTTAAGTTAATTGGTGTAAGTGGAGATAGTAAGGAGATTACCACAACGGCTACATTAACTAGAGTAGAGCCTAGTATTATATCTTTGGAGCCTGATAACGTAAACCAAAATGCAGACAATAATATCACAGTATCTTGGGTTACTACAAATCAACAGTCATATAGTTTAAGCTTGGACAATTTAAGTTACAGTGGCACAACTGCCGATAGCTTAGTAATTCCAGCTAAAACTCTTAAAAGTGGAACAAAAAGCATGACATTAACAATTACTTATACAAGTAGTTGGGGAGAGGTTAGGACAGCAACTAAGACTGTAACATTTTTGGCATATGCTACCCCTAATACACCACAGCTAGAAGATATAAGTATTTATAATAGTGCTACTCCCACGTTTAACTGGACTTGTTCTGATGCCTATACAAGCTATCATTTTAAAATTAGCAATAGTGCGGGAACAGAGGTATTAAATACTAACGAGGTGGTAAGTAGCGCTACATCTTACACATCCACTTATGCACTTACCAATAATGGCACGTATACAATCGCAGTACGTGTTAAAAATCAGTTTGGATTATGGTCAGCGTGGGATAGTAAAACAATCACTACAGCGTTTGTGGTGCCTAACAAGCCTATCGTAAATATTTATGCTACTAATAAAAATAGTATTGTTATTAACTTTAATATTGCTTACAGTGACGAATTTGAAAAAGCAGAGATATGGAGAAAATCTCCTAGAAGTGAATGGATTAGAATAGCCTACAACCTAGATAATAATTTTACTTATGAAGATGAATTTCTAGGTAGTGGAACACATTACTATAAAGTGCGTGCCATAGGAACAACAGGCGGAATTATAGAGAGTGATGTGGTAAATGCAAGTATTAGCATAAGCAACTTTAACTTTGCTAATTGCGACGACTTAACGCAATCTATAGAGTTTGTCGGTGATCCTAGTGTAAGGGTACAAGAAATTAGACAGATAGTTACTACTATTTATGCTGGTTGTACAGCTCCTAAACCGGAAATTGGAGAAGTTAAATATAGGATTGTAACGTGTAGCTTTACTGTAGAAGCTAATGAATATGATGCCTTTATGGATATCTTTGATAGCAGCGAAGTAATACTTTATCGAGACTGTAGAGGGGAAAAGATTTATGGGAAAGTTACATCTAATGTTACAAAAACACCAATCACTAACAGCTTGTATAGTATAGGATTTACTTTTACGGAAGTAAGCTTTATTGAAAAAGATATGTATAAAGGTGATGGCAACACAGCGGTAGTATTTTTTGACGGAGCATATCGATTTGATGGAACATTAACATTTAATGGAGAGGGTGAGTAAGATGTCTACCAGATATTTAAGCTTCCAATATGAATTGCTAGACGATACAAACACATTCAAGAAGAAGCTTTATAATGTAGAGTCTTGCTCCATTTCTTACAAATTTCTAAGCCAACTAAAATCTAGTGCTACTATTGTTATGGATGATGATAGTAGCATTGATTATTTAAAGGATAGAATTAAGGTTTACATGACTTTAAATAAAGTTAAGACCGCATTAGGAGTGTTTATGCTGTGTTCTCCTAGCAGAAATATTACAGGAACCAAAAAGACTAGAAATATTACAGCATACAGTCTATTGCAAATGTTGTTAGATGATAAAGTGACTACTAGGTACACAGCAGTTGTAGGAACTAATGTTGTGAATGAGGTTAAGCGACTAATAGGTAGTAATAATAGCTACAATATTACTGACTCCTCTAAAACGCTTAATAGTGAGTTTAATTATGAAATTGGTACAAGTAAACTTGAGATTATTAACGACTTACTTGCTAGTATTAACTATACAAGCCTATGGGTAGATAAGGACGGAGTATTTAAAGCCGAACCTTATGTACTGCCGACAGACAGGATACACATTAAGACCTATGAGGATAATGAAGCTAGTATAATTTTACCGGACATGGTGGATGAGCTAGATTTATTTAATGTGCCTAATGTATTTGTACGCTATACTAACAACTTAGACGTAGCTACTCCATTAAGCTTTACTTATACTAACGACAACGCTGACAGTCCAACATCTACGGTTAATCGTGGACGCAGTATAGTTGATGCACAGAGTGTAGAAGCCACCGACTTAATCACATTACAAGCAATAGCTAAGAAAGATGCTTATGAAAGCAATAGTAAGTTTAGTCATCTAAACTTTGAAACAGCAATAGATCCTGATGTTATGAATTTATATATGCCAAATGTATGGATAAAGGTTGGAGACATAAACGCTAAATATACCATAACAGCCATTACGTTTAAATGCGCCGTGGGACAACAAGCAAAAGTCGAAAGTAGGAAGGTGGTGGCTATATGATAGATTCTTTTGCTATTTTGAATGCAGAAATAGAAAAGCTAAAGAAACAACAACCCACACTAAAATGTGGAACTGTTACAAGCACCTCACCGTTTAAAGTGCAATTTGATGGGGAGGATTCCAGTAACACATATAAGAAGCCTAAATCATACACGCCCACCTTAAATGACAGGGTGTGTTTTTTAGTTCAAGGAAATAACTATATTTGCTTAGGGGGGTATGAATAATGAATGCTTTAACTAGATTTGAACCTAGTACACCAGTTAGATATGATGTAATGAATCTAATGTGTACAGAGGTAGAAGCTAGAGATACAGATTTACAAGAACAAATCAATGATTTATTGACTAAAACACAAATTCCATTACCGTATAATTCCGGGTTTATAGATTATGCTACTAGTGCATTAGAGTCTTATGTAGTTAAAAACGGGCTTAATGAGTGCAAGTTAGTAATAAATGCAAAACCAAGCACAGGGCAATTTAGCGCAGGACAAACAGCTATAGCTACATTACCTAGTGGATATATTCCTTCTAAAGGTTATAGCGTAGGTGCTAGGAATAGTGCTATGACTGGGTGTAGCGTAGAGATACTACCAAACGGAACCATAAATGTATATACAGCTAGCTCAAGTGATTATGTGTTTGCTGTTATTCCATACGACTTGGAGGTGTAGTGATGTTTGGAATAGTTATAAATGAGCAAGGTTATAAAGTGGCTTTTGTTTGTGTTGATGAGTATGATAATATTCTGCATTATACTCTTAATGAAAAAGAACAACTTGTAAAAAATGATTGGCAAATTGCTAATGCGATGGGTAAACCTAAATGGACAGGCACAGAATGGGTAGACGAAGAACCACCAAAACAAATTGATATTTGTCCACCCAAAACTACAGAGCAGCAAGTTGCAGAATTAATTAATCAAGTAACAGTTATGGATCAAATAATCGCAAGTATAACATTGGAGGTATTATAAGATGGAGAATATATGGTTTACAGCAGCTAAAAGATATTATGAAATGGGTATTTATACAAAACAGCAAGTGGCTTTATTCGTAGTAAAGGGCAGAATCACAGAAGCAGAATACAAAGAGATTACTGGAGAAGATTTCGAAGCTTAATTAAATATAAGGCATAGAAGCATCCGAGAGGGTGTATTTTTTATGCCTTTCTAGGAGGAATGCTATGGAATATGTGGCTATTGCTGCAGCTATATTTGGCTTATTACTTACAGTGCTTAATATATGGGATAAGTTATATACTAGTCGGCAACGAACAATGCAACAGGGCGCGAATCACCAGGCAACAGAGAGTGATATGCAGGTCTTAAGGCAAGGTAATGCTTCTATACTTGTTAAGCTAGATAAGATGGACTCTAAGATAGACAACATGAATGAAAGGCTTATAAGGGCAGAAGAAAGCATTAAATCGGCTCACCACAGGATTGATGAATTGAAGGGAGCTGCTAGAGATGGGACTTAAATGGGTAAGTAAACCTAAAAAGAAAAAGAAAATCGAATACAGTAAACGTATAGTGGCTATAGTGCTTAGTTTTTGCATTGTAGTCACTTTATTTGCAATGGTCCTTATGTGGGTTACTAAAGATACTAGTCCTCTTGCATACCTTATTCCTAGCGTATTTGCAGAGACAGGAATAGTTATAGGCTTTTACTTAGATAAGGCCAAGAAAGAAAATATAAGCAAAGGGGCGAAGAAAAATGAAAGTGAATTGGAAACAGAAGTTAACATCTAGGAAGTTTTGGGCGGCAGTAGTAGGATTTGTTACTCCTATCCTAATTGTATTTAATGTGCCTAATTTAACAATAGAACAAGTTACAGCCATTATTACAAGTGGTGGGGCATTAATAGCTTACATCATAGGTGAGGGCCTTGTAGATGCGAATAGAGACAATAAGGGGGAATAGCCATGGCTCTTAAAATATCACAGACTGGCATTAACCTAATTAAGCAGTTTGAGGGTTGCCAACTTAAAGCTTATAAATGCCCTGCAGGTGTATGGACTATTGGGTGGGGTACTACAGAGCCAATAAATGGAGTAAAACCACATCAAGGGATGGTTATTACTCAGGCACAGGCCGATAGTTTGCTTGTAAATCATTTAAAAGCTTATGAGGATGCAGTTAATAAGCTTGGTACTAATTTTAACCAAAATCAATTTGATGCACTTGTAAGCTTTTGCTACAACTTGGGGACAGGTATTTTTAAAGGAAATCTACTTAAAGCTATTAAAGAAGAATATTGGTCTAATGTAGCAAGCCAAATGCTACTGTACAACAAAGCAAGAGTTAATGGGGCACTTACAGAGCTAAAAGGACTAACAAGGCGCAGACAGGCAGAGAGTGAGCTATTTCTTAAGCAGTGTGTTAAAGAAGATCTAGAACTTAAGAAAGCAGCACAGCTTTTGTATAAGAGAAAAGTTATATCTGTTCTTGGTGCATGGGAAAGCATGGACAATATGAAGCTAGAATACGTTCCAGGACTACTTAAAAACATGGGTGGTATAGATAGACTAGTAAAGGATAAAATCATTTCTGATAGGCTTCTATGGGAGTATAAACAGTACAATGCTAATCACATACGAGCTTTAATAATTAAGTATAGTAAACTAGGGTAGGGCCAAAAGCCTTACCCTTCTTTTTTATGCCTAAAACGTAGATTTGTTCTATAGGTATCAGTAAAAATTACTTAATTTACTGATTATTATTAATAAAAATAAAAGATTATACAATATTAATACAAAATATGTAGTTCATATGATAAAATATAATATAAAAAAGGAGGGTAATATGAAAACTGATAGAGAAAAGGCTATAGATTGTATGGATATCTATCTAAAGTCACTTGAAAGTAGCACTAATCCGAAAGATAAAAAGAAGATATCACTTATTTCTTATTGGATGAAAGATTATTGCAATTATTTAAGGAAGGAATCCGAATTTAATCCCAAGAGTTTAAAAAGGTACGAAAGAGGTGACATTATCAAAGTTAATTTGGGATATAATATTGGAAGTGAAGAAGGAGGATTACACTATGCTATTGTTTTAGATAAAAATAATGCATTTAATTCATCAGTAATAACAATTATTCCGTTAACATCTATAAAAAATAATCCTAACGAAGCTCATGAAAACGATATAGTTCTAGGAAATGAAATATATATCAAGTTACAAGGAAAATCTAAGCAGATGATGCAAAAAGCAGAAAGTGAGCATCAGCAAATAAAAAGTAATTTAAATATAATTGCTAAGAGGATAGATATTTCTAAAGAAATAAAAGAAATGCTTAGCAGTAATAACATAGAAGATGCAGAGAAGTCAATTCAAACACTGGTTCCAGGATTTAAAGGAGATGTAAAAAAGAAAATAGATGAAATTACGGAAGAACATGTAATAGCTTTAAATTCGGCGAGTAGTAGATTAGAAGAATCAATTAGGCAAATAGAGGTTATTAAGAAGATTGACAGAGAAATAAATAGAATGAAAAAAGGTAGTATTGCACTTATGGAACAAATAACTACAATAAGTAAGCTAAGAATATATGATCCAAAGAACTCATATAGTGTTTTAAATGGAATTAAATTATCTTCAGATAGCTTAGACAAGATAGATGAAGGAATAAGAAAATTATACATATCAAAATAAAATGTTGACTTTTTAGAAGAAAGAACATATACTAGAAATACGAAGAAAAACAGCGCCGCTTGCCGGTATATAGAGAAGACAGTTTTTAACTAATAACAAAACCCACTAATCTTTTGATTGGTGGGTTTTGTGGTTTAAAAGAATAGTTTGTTTAAAAGATAGATTATAAGGCCACACTCTAAAATAAAAGGGTGTGGTATTTTTATGCGTAGGAATTTAAAGCAGTGGCAGATAGATATATTAGTAAAATGGTGTTTATTTAAGGAAAGATTGAATAACATAATCAAATAGTGTAGAATTATCTTAAAATTTATTCGATATTAGGGGGGAGATTTTATGATTATAGCTTTCTATGCTTTACTTTTAATATTATTCTCTATAACTTTATACGAGTATTGTTCAATGTAAATATCATTTGTGGGGTGGGGAAGATGAATAAAAAATATCTGCGTATAATAGTTATAGTAATCGTATGCATCTTAGCTCTAAATGTAATTAGGTCATTCATGTTTCTAAGTAATGCAAATACGTTCAATGCTGAAGGCATTAAGATAGCCACTATTGAATTCAAATCTGCAAAAGAAGTAGAGGTACATAATAACGACTCGGTTATACAAATAAACGTAATACTTGACAGTGAATCAAAATCACTAACAACTAATAATTATGTTGAAATTAGAAATTTCCTTGTTAGACTTAGTAAGATGGATAACCGTGGTTCAGAAATATATGTGATAGGTTTAGATATAAGGAATAGCGATGATAAAGGTATATGCGGTGGTGGAGTATCAACCGAAAATATATTTAATACTGATTGGGGTAAAATAACAGACATAAAGGAATTGGCAAATAAGTTAGACATGGTGTTTTATTAAAAATTAAAGATTGTAGCCTTAATCGGTTACAACAACCAAACATATTTATAGCGTGCAACTTTAGCATATAGGGTTGCACGCTGTTTAATTTTCCGTTGTACTAATGTGAACTTTGGAGAACCTAAAGTTTTAACCATGATGGCTCCAGTTGTTTTTGATGAAAGCGGTATCAATCTTTGCCGTACTATTTGCTTAGATGAGCTTGAAGATGTTTGCCAAAATGATTCAAGAGAAACAATTGATATTTTATTTGATGGTTTAAGCAAATGCGATCTTCGCCATGCTTGCAAACTTCAACTTCAGGTAGTAGACATAGACTTTAATTTTGTTGACCCTTGTGACTGTAGATTTTCAGAAATAGTACCCGCTAAAGGAAACCCTAATTTAAGCAGAATCACTTTAAAAGACATCGATGTAACTTTCTCCGTATCTGTTATTAATGAATGTTGTAAAGTTGTAAAACAAGGCATGATGACAGTAAGATATTTAGGAGATGAACACAGCTGTGGTTTTGATCCTTGCACTAATCCAAGTTGTATTACCTTTGACCTTTATACACCTTATGGCGTAGCTTTCGCAAGGGAAAATCCAAGTGGTTGTAATAAACTTGTTCCAACTATTAATTACATGGGATTTATTAACGATGAAGAAGGCCGTGAGGTTAGATGCAATAATTTCCCAACTAATAATACAATCCAACAAGGTATATCAGCTCAGGCACTTGCAAAAGTAGTAGGCGATAATGAAGAATGTTTTGCTATTGGTCTAACACTTTATATTAAATCTATTTACTTTGTACAATACAGATTCAAACATGAAGGTCTTACTGTACCACCAAAATTATCACCAGTTCAAGACGAGAATAATGATTGCTTAGATTTCGTATGTGGAGACTTACTTGAACCAAGTATTAGGCCTTTATCAGTAGGTCAAGATGCAAAGACAACTGAAGACAGAGATAGAGATAGAGATAGAGACAGAGATAGGGATAGAGACAGAGATTGCTGTGGTAGCTGTACAAAATGTAGTTGCGCAAAATGTGCTTGTAGTAGAGGAGCAGCTTCTAATTAATTGAAAGAATATCAAAATAAACGGTATGTCAGTTAAAGGCATACCGTTTATTTGTTTTTAATATTTTAAGCATAATAAGAGTATTTAATAGATTAAGGAGGCAACAAGCTCAATGGACACAAAAGTATTTATTTTGAGTAGTGCCAGTATCTACTCATATAAAAACATAAGATATCAAAGAAAGGATAGACTATTTTAAATATACAAATTAATGGTTTGATGATATAATAAATAGAAATAAATGCCATCTAATGGTTGCCTAAGGAGGACAGAATGAAAATAAAAGTGGTAACTGATTCTTGTTGTGATTTACCTTTTGAATATACTAGCGCTCATAACATTCAAGTGATTCCATTAACGATCATTATGAATGGAGAAGAAAAAAAAGATGACTTAGCAGAGACTATGCAATATGAGAGTTTTTATGAAGCTATTTTAAATGGAGCCATGCCACAAACTGCTCAAGCTAATGCGTATCAATTTGCCGAGATTTTTCGTAAATGCGCCCAAAATAGCCAGCCTGTTATTTATATTGGCTTTTCTTCAGCTTTAAGTGGATGCGTTAATAGTGCACGTATGGCTTTAGAAGAAGTAAAAGAGGAATATCCAGAAGCAGAAATGGCAGTAGTAGATAGTAAATGTGCATCTATGGGATTAGGTCTTTTAATTCATTATGCACTAGAACAAATAAAAGACGGCATGAATTTGCAGGAATTAGTAGAGTGGATTGAAGCGAATAAGTTACACATCATTCACTGGTTTACTGTAGCAGATTTAAATCATTTATTCAGAGGGGGCCGTGTTTCAAAGGCGGCAGCTACCTTTGGAACCTTACTTCAAATTAAACCGGTTATGCATGTAGATGATGAAGGCCGTTTGATACCAGTAGAAAAAGTCAAAGGAAGAAAAAAATCTTTAAAAGCTTTAGTAGAAAAGCTCAAGGAAGATATCGTAGACCCAAAAAATGCTGAAGTCTTTATTAGCCATGGTGGGTGTTTAGAAGAAGCAGAAGAAGTGAAAAAAATGATCCTAGAAGAATGCCCAGTCAAAGAAATCAAAATCAATTACGTTGGTGCAGCAGTTGGTAGTCATTCAGGTCCAGGTACAATGGCTATTTTCTTCAAAGGAGTAAAAAGATAGCCTAGGCATTAACGCCTAGGCTTTCGCCATAATAAAGGAAGTAAAGATATAATCACAATAGCGCCAGCAATGACACCTGCAATTTCAAAGGTCAAAGTAGCATATTCAATGGCAGAAGAATAATTAGACTCTAAAATGGCAAACATGGTACGATATAGCCCTAACCCTGGAACTAAAGGAATAATACCAGCAATTAAAAAAACAGTAATAGGGGTTTTACGACGCTTAGATAAAAAGTAAGAAGCTTGTGTAACCACTAAGGCAGCTACAAAAGAAGCTAATACTGTAGAAGCCCCCATTCTTTCTAAAAGTAAATAAATAGCCCATCCTAGGGCACCTACTGTTCCACAAATAAGCAAGTGCTTTTTTTGTATATGGAAAACAATAGAGAAACCTATGGTTGAAATAAAGGCACTTACAATACTCACAATCATAATAGTCCTCCTAACCAAAAGGAAGCACTAAGAGAGACACCAATGCCAGCAGCCAGAGCTACAGCTACTAATAACGCTTCAACGCCTCTTGCAATTCCTGATATAAGCTCATCTCCAATGGCATCACGAACGGCTGTTGTAAAAGCTACCCCGGGAAGGAGTGGCATAATACATCCGATAATAATAGGTTCTATCTTAATAGAATCCTTAAATACGTAGTAACAAAACATAACACTAAAACCTATAAAAAGCGAACAAATAAATAAAACGAAGAAAGTAACAATATGCTTTCTAGTTAAGCGATTTTGTAAATAACCTACTCCTAAACCTACAAAAAAAGTAATAAAAAAATCTAAAGCGTTGGCTTTAAACATAATAGAGAAAAAAGCACAGCTAATGCCTACCCAAATAATAACAGTGCGGTTTTTATAACCCTCACTCTCTGAAATAGCTTTTAACCTCATCTCCGCTTCAGTTAAAGAAACCTCTCCTGATACATAATCTCTAGAAAGCTGATTAATAAGTTCAATTCGATCAAGACGTGTTCCTCGATTTTTAACGCGAACTACTTTTGTAGACAAAGAAAAGGTCTCACCTTCTATGGTCACCATAATACCTGTAGGGATAACAAAAGTATCCACCGAGCAAAAATGATGCTTTTCTAAAATACGGGCAATGGTATCTTCTACTCGATAGGTTTCTGCACCACTTTTAAGCATCAATTCTCCAGTATGTACAGCAAAATTTAAAATTTGTTCATGAGTAGCCGTTTCTTTCATCGCTAAATCCTTTCCTTATCACTTAAAGATTACTAACTAGTATACACGCGACTGTTTTCACTGTAAAGCCGTAGGGCCTGCCAAATTTTATCATAAAAAGTAGCTATTTAATGTGGCTGAAAAGCCATCAATAAAAAATGCATTATTATAACAATAGTATTGTAGATTTTACAAAGTAAGCTGAGAAAAAAGTAGGTAAAATAAAGTAAGCAAAAAAGGTATTTATTTAAGGGGGTAATATAATGGAAAAACAAGGGTTAGTTCATAAGATGCTAGAACATATGGAGCAAGTGATTATAGGAAAAAGAGAGGTGCTAGAACTAGTAATCGTAGCACTTATTTCCGAAGGACATATTTTGTTAGAAGATGTGCCGGGGGTTGGAAAGACTACCTTAGCCAATGCCTTAGCTCATACCATTCATTCAGGCTTTTCAAGAATTCAGTTTACGCCAGATACCTTACCTAGTGATATTACAGGGATGACTATTTATAATATGCAAAATGGCCAGTTTGAACTAGTTAAAGGGCAAATTATGAACCATATTATTTTAGCAGATGAGATTAATCGTACTTCTCCGAAAACCCAAGCTAGTTTACTAGAAGCCATGGAGGAGAGACAAGTTACTGTAGATGGCAAATCCTATCAACTGCCTCAGCCTTTCATGGTCATTGCTACGCAAAATCCAATAGACTACTTAGGCACCTATAATTTACCAGAAGCACAGCTTGACCGCTTTTTGATGAAGATTTCCATTGGCTATCCTGATAAGCAAAGTGAAATTAAAATGGTTCAAGCCTTTTTAGAAGATAGCAAGTGGAAACAGATTGATTATGTTGTAGAAGAAGCAGACATTATTGCTATGATTAAGGAAGTTCAATTAGTAAAAGTCCATCCTGATTTGATTGACTATCTATTAAGGCTTGTAGAAGAAACGAGAAATAATAGTGCCATTAGCTTAGGCGCTAGTCCTAGAGCAACCTTAGCTTTAAGCCGTAGTTCACAGGCTCTAGCGTATATGAATGGAAGAGATTTTGTCATTCCAGATGATATACGGAAGATGGTTATTCCTGTACTTGCTCATCGCTTGGTTCTTTCTAGTGAAGCAAAGCTTAATAAGCAAACACCTGAAAAGCTCCTTAAGGTGATTTTATCTAAAATAAAACAGCCTACCTTATAAGATAGAGGAGAGGGGGAGGAGTTTATCATGTGGATTAGTCGAATCATGGTGATATTAAGCATAATAGCCAGTTGTACCTTCGCCAGTTTTTTTGGTGGTAATTTAGCTTATGGTCTATTTTATTTTTCCTTAGCTGTTCCAGTAGTGGCTTTAATTTATGTACTTTATGTTTATATGCATTTTAAAATCTATCAAAGTGTAGGAACTAAAACAGTTGTTAAAGGAGAGCCTGTCCCTTACTTTTTTCAGCTTTGTAATGAGGATAAAGTGACTTATCACAGTATAAAGGTACACTTTTTTAAAGATAGATCTTATGTTTTAGAGGGAAAGGAAGATACAGAGTACTGCATGCTTCCTGGTGACAAGCAAAGTTTAAGTTCTATGATGGTATGTAATTATAGAGGAGAATATGAAGTAGGGATTGATTCTGTTAAAATTGTGGATTTCTTTGGCTTGTTTCCTATGACCTATCCCTTAGCCTCTAAGTTAAAGCTAACTGTATTACCGAGAGTGATTACTATAAATGACTCAAAGCTTATTGCAGTAAACCAGGATGCCAAGCAAAGTTTGTATCCTTTAAAAAAGCAAGAAGAGGAATTAACAGCAGAAGCTAGAAAATATACTTATGGTGATACAAAGAAAATGATTCATTGGAAGTTAAGTGCTAAAAAACAAGAGCTGATGAGTAGAACAAGGGTCGCTATTCCTGAAAGTGGTGTTTTATTATTTTGGGATTTATCAGAAACCAAGGGGAAAGAGATAGAAGTACTAATCGTCCAAGATCTGATTATCGAAAGTATTTTAGCCCTAGCGCAGTATTGCTTAAAAAAGAAGATACCATGTAGAATCTTTTTTTCTGAAGAAAAAATAAAGTCTCAGAAGATTTACAGCGAAACAGATTTTCAGAGCTTATATGAAAAAAGTAGCAGCGCCATTTTTAATACGTCCTTTACTTTAGCAGACATGATACAAATGAGTGAAAGAAGTATTTATGAAAATCAGCAGTATATCTTAGTGACTAATACCTTAAGTCAAACACTATATACTTGTTTATTACCAGTTTATTCAAGAGGCAATGAAGTAACTATTATTCTAGTAGAAGCAGTACCAGATGAGGAAACAAAGAAGCTAATGGATCTATTTATAGAGTCTCATTTACAGGTGGTTTGTTTAAGCTTAGGAACTAAGCTAGAGGAGGTGCTATAGATGAAAAGTATGACAAATGAGCAATGGCAGACTTATGAGCATCTTATTAAAACCATTCTGTTAGGGTTAGGTATTTTACTTTTCATCAATACTTATTCGAAACTAAAATTACCCATTATGCTGATAGTAGTAGAAGCATTTTTTATAGGGCTGATGATTGATCAAATCAATAAGTATAAAAAGTATATACAAACCTATTTATTATTAGGTGCGGCAATAGGGCTTCTTATAGGCGTTCTTGCTTGTTTCCATATTGATGTTATTAAATGCTTCTATGAAAGCTTCCAGTGGCTTGAGCAATATGGAGGTATAGAGGATCGTTATGTATTTTATAAAGCCTTTTGCAGCAGTATTATTTTGAACATAGTAGTTCTTTTACCACTTTACTTGTTACAGAAATCCATAAAATTGCAAAGTGGCCTTAGTGCTATTATTTTAATAGGGATGATTGGCTTAACTATAAAAAAAATAGAGGTAGGTAAAGAGGTTGTCGTTTTGGTGCTAAGTTATATGGCATGGGTTTTAATACAAATCGGGAGCCAGTTAAATCAGCGTCAGAATAAACAGTATAGCAAGAAAGCTAGCACTTTTTTAGTACCATTTGCGATTCTTATAGGCATTGGTTCTATCATAGGGCCAGCCTCTCCAAAACCTATTAGTTGGCAGTTTGTTATTAAGACAGCTCAGCAAGTAGCAGAGGGCATTAGTGACCTAGCTACTTCAATTCAAGGATTTACAAGAGGGGATACAGGTGAGTTTCAAATTAGATTTTCAGATCAAGACAAGATGGAGTTAGGGGGTAAGCTAGAAAATTCAGAAGAAGTCCTTTTAACAGTAGAAGTACTGCCCTTATTAGAAAATACAAGAATAAAACAACTTTATGAAAAACTAGGTTATCAGTTAAAGCAAACCCCTATGCCTAAGAATCCTACTTATTTAAAAGGTAATGTAAGAAATAGCTATACAGGACATGGATGGGATAGAGAGAAAGTCTATGAAATAGAAGATGAGCAGGAGTATCAGTTAGAATATAAGGAACTACTGTATTCCTTATATCGTAGTGGAATCAATACAGCCCAAGAACTTTTTCATCCGGCTAGCATCGCCATCAATTTCGAAAAACTACGTACAAAAAGCTTATTTTATACGAATGCTACCTACGATATGCGCCTTGAAGAAGATGAAAAGCTACCTTCTACCAAAGGGGTAAATATCACTTATAAACGGACCAAGAAAAAAGGTTTTAATTATCATTTTTCTTTTGTGGAAATGAACTTAGGAAGTCAAATATTTAAGGACTATTTAAGGAGCTTAGAAAATTTCCATTATCAAGAGAACCCTATAGAGACGTCTCTAGTGCCAACAGCTTTACCAGAAGATGCCGTCTTTTGGCAAGCTTATCCTCAGCAAGGGATAGCTGGTTTTCTTACAAGTACAAAACTAGAAAAACAGCTTTATGAAAGAGCAGTGCATATTAAAGAGGATTATACAGCATTACCTAGTCATCTACCTGCTAGAGTATATGAACTAGCACAGAATATCACCAAAGACAGTCCTACTACCTATGACAAATTAGAAGCCATTAAGGCGTACTTAGCCCAATTTACTTATACTAAAATACCAGAGGCAGTCCCTAAAGATGAAGACTTTGTAGATTACTTTTTATTTGAGCAAAAAGAAGGCTATTGTACGTCTTTTGCTACAGCTATAGCAGTACTGGCAAGATGTATGGATATTCCTACGCGTTATGTAGAAGGCATTGTTGTAGATTATAATCAAAGCGTTAACGGTGTTTATCCAGTAACAGAAAGTAAAATGCATGCTTGGGTAGAAGCTTATATAGAAGGATATGGCTGGGTTCCTTTTGACGCAACACCTCAGTTTAATAATTATAGTGCTCAAAACTGGAATGTGACACTAGCTAGTATGGGAGCCGAAGCTAGCACACCAGAAATCAACATGCCAGAGCAATCACCTGCGCTTGTGCCACCTGTTATAGAGGAACGAGTAAAAGAAGAAAATCTGGTACCTTGGATTATTTTATGGATCATAGGATTAAGTTTAGTCATCTTGCCCACATTATTTCTGACTTATATAGGAATTGTGGCTTTGCAATATAAGAGGAAGCTTAGGAAAGCCGTAACAAATGAAAAAGCTAAGTTATTACTGAAAGAGATATTGTTTTATTTAGGAAAAAGAGGGTATGAGAAACAAGAAGAGGAATCGATGCTTGAATACGCCAAGCGCATAGACCAAGAATTAAGCGTAAAAGAAGTACTTTTTGAAGAAATGATAACTATTTACTTAAATTATCGCTATGGGCAACATCAGGTGACAGGAGAAGAAATCAAGGGGTTAGAAGCGTATTTAGTTTGTTTGAAGAGAACACTAACAGAGGAGCTAAGTAGGCTAACCTATATACGTTTTAAAATACATTTTTTATTAGTAAAGTAAAGATCAAGCTTAACAGAAGAAGAGAATGAGTAGAGACCGTAAGTAGCCTATGAGCTACAAGGTCTCTACTTTATTGCTTCCAGTAATAGACTTAAAATTATGACATTTGATGTTTTGCTATAAATAACTTGCTAATAAATAATTTAGCATTTATACTAATTAATATTCATAAAAGCTTGAAAAATAAAGAAAATTAGTGCTATCATAGAAATAGTTGCGAAAAACTATCGTTACATCATAAAGAAGGAGGATTTTCATGAAAAAGTTAATGCTTGGAAATGAAGCCATTGCAAGAGGAGCTTATGAAGCTGGAGTAACTGTTGCAGTAGCTTACCCAGGAACACCTAGCACTGAAATTACAGAATTTATAGCTAAATATGATGAGATTTATGCAGAGTGGGCACCTAATGAAAAAGTAGCTCTAGAAGTAGCTATAGGAAGTAGCGTAGCAGGTGCTAGATCTGTTGTAGCTATGAAGCATGTTGGTTTAAATGTTGCAGCAGACCCTTTATTTACTGTCTCTTACACAGGTGTTAATGCAGGGCTTGTTTTATTTGTTGCAGATGACCCTGGTATGCATAGCTCACAAAATGAGCAAGATACTAGAATGATAGCAAAGGCAGCCAATGTACCTGTTCTTGAACCTTCTGATAGCGAGGAATGTAAGGTCTTTGTTAAAAAAGCCATGGAAATCAGTGAAGCTTATGATACACCAGTTATTGTAAGGCCTACTACTAGAGTATCTCACTCACAAGGAATTGTAGAAATAGGGGAAAGAGAAGCTGTAGAACTTAAGCCTTATGTGAAAGATATTCGCAAATATGTTATGACACCAGCTAATGCAAGACCTAAGCATATTATGGTGGAAGAACGTAACTTACGCTTAGCAGAAGATGCAGATCAACTTGGCTTATGCCATGTTGAGAAAGCAGATAGTAAAGTGGGTATTATTACAAGTGGTATTTGCTATCAATATGTAAAAGAAGCAGGCCTTACTGCTAATATTTTAAAATTAGATATGGTTAATCCACTGCCTACAGAAGTGATTAAAAATTTTGCTAATGAAGTAGAAGAGTTATACATAGTAGAAGAATTAGAGCCAGTTATTGAAGAACAAGTAAGAGCGCTAGGCTTTAATGCAAAAGGGAAAGAACTTTTTGGCAGACAGGGAGAAATATCTGTTAGGCAAATTAAAGTAGCTTTTGGTTTAGAAGTACCAACTGTAAGAGCAGCAGAAAAATTACCTGTAAGACCGCCAGTACTTTGTCCTGGATGTCCACATAGAGGTGTTTATACGATTCTTAATAAATTAAATCTCATAGTAACAGGAGATATCGGCTGCTATACTTTAGGCTCAGCACCTCCTCATGGGGCCATGGATACTTGTGTATGTATGGGGGCAAGTATTGGTATGGCTCATGGTATGGAAAAAGCAAGAGGTAGGGAATTTAGCAAGAATGTTGTAGCGATTATTGGAGATTCTACTTTTATGCACTCTGGTCTTACTGGACTTGTGGACATTGTGTACAATAAAGGTGCTTCTACAGTCATTATTGCAGACAACTCTATTACAGGCATGACAGGCCATCAACACAATCCTGCAACAGGTCGAACCCTAAAAAATGAAATAACTTATGCAGTAGATATTCCTGCATTATGCAAAGCAATAGGCGTACCCAATGTAGTAACTGTTGATGCTTATGATATGAAAGCTGTGGAAAAAGCTTTAAAAGAGGAAACAGCCAAAGAAGAACCCTCTGTTATTATTACAAAAGCACCTTGTAAATTAATTATTAAAGAAAAATGGGCCAACTTTGATATTAATGATGAGACTTGCATTAAATGTGGCATGTGTTTAAAATTAGGTTGTCCAGCTATTTGCAAAGGTGAAGAAGGCATAAGTATTAATACAGCACTTTGTGCAGGTTGTGGCTTATGTGCTTCGGTTTGCCCAAAACAAGCGATTAGCAAGGAGGTAAAATAATATGACAAAGAATATACTCATTGTTGGTGTAGGTGGTCAAGGAACACTTTTAACAGGTCGTATTATTGGGAACCATGCTATGACTAAAGGTCTTGATGTAAAAATGTCAGAGGTACATGGTATGGCACAACGTGGTGGTAGTGTCGTGATGCAAGTGAAATATGGTAAGAAAGTCTATTCACCACTTGTAGAAGTAGGCGAAGCAGATATTATCTTTGCTTTTGAAAAGTTAGAAGCACTTCGTTATTTACCTTATTTAAAAGAAAATGGGGTAATCATTGTTAACACCCAAGAAATTGATCCAATGCCAGTCGTTATGGGAGCTGATAAGTACCCAGAAAACATTTTAGAGACTTTAAAAGCAGGGTGTAAAGAACACTGTTTTATTGATGCTTTAACCATTGCAGAAGAAATTGGTAATGTTAAAGTGGTGAATATGATAATGATTGGTGCTTATGCAGCTTATATTGGAGATTCACTAGAAGAGTGGGAAGAGATTGTAGAAAAAACTGTACCAGCTAAAACCATAGAAATGAATAAAGTAGCACTTCGAAAAGGTTATGCTGCGTATATGGAGAAATGAAGAATTAAGAATTAAAAATTAAAAATTAAAAATAAAGAATGAAAGGTGAAGAATAAAAAATAACGAAGAATAAATAATCAGAAGGTGTTTTAATTAACAACTATTTATTATTCATTCTTAATTATTAATTGCCTTCACCATAGGAGGATATTAAATGTACACATTAGATGAATTAAACCTTGTAGACCCAGAGATTAAAGAGCTAATTGAAAAAGAAACTGCTAGACAAAACAACAAAATTGAATTAATTGCTTCAGAGAACTTTGTTTCTAAAGCAGTTATGGCAGCCATGGGAAGTACCTTAACTAACAAATATGCAGAAGGATATCCAGGCAAACGTTACTATGGTGGATGTGAAGTCGTTGACCAAATTGAAGATTTAGCAAGAGACCGTGCTACAGAGCTCTTTGGAGCAGAGCATGCTAATGTACAACCTAACTCAGGTTCACAAGCTAACCAAGCTGTTTTCTTTGCTGCTCTTAAACCAGGTGATACTGTAATGGGTATGGACCTTAGTCATGGTGGTCACTTAACTCATGGTAGCCCAGTTAATATGTCAGGTAAGCACTACCATATCGTATCTTATGGTGTAGATAAGGAAACTGAAACAATTGACTATGATGTGGTAAGAGAAATTGCTTTAGAACATAAACCTAAAATGATTATTGCGGGTGCTAGTAACTATTCTAGAATAATAGATTTTGCTAAATTTAGAGAAATTGCAGATGAAGTGGGCGCATACCTTATGGTAGATATGGCTCATATTGCTGGCCTTGTAGCAGCAGGACTTCATCCAAGCCCAGTACCCTATGCACACTTTGTAACAACAACTACTCATAAAACACTTAGAGGACCACGTGGTGGTATGATTCTTTGTAGTAAAGAGTTTGCACCAATGATTGATAAATCTATTTTCCCTGGTATCCAAGGTGGCCCATTAATGCATGTCATTGCAGCTAAAGCTGTAAGCTTTAAAGAAGCGCTTTCTCCAGAGTTTAAAACTTATCAAGCTCAGATTATTAAGAATGCACAAGCACTTGCTAATGCATTAATCGGCAAAGGCCTTCGCATTGTATCAGGTGGTACAGATAATCACGTGATGAGCTTAGATGTAAGGAATATGAATGTAACAGGTAAAGAAGCAGAACATCTTTTAGATGAAATCGGTATTACTTGTAATAAAAATACGATTCCATTTGATCCAGCTTCACCATTTGTTACAAGTGGTGTAAGACTTGGAACAGCAGCTGTTACTACAAGGGGTATGAAAGAAGCTGATATGAAAGAAATTGCAGAGATTATCTACCTAACACTTAAAGATTTTGAAGCAAACAAGGAAGAATGTGCACAAAGAGTAGCTGCATTATTAAATCAATATCCACTATACTAAGAGGTAAAAAGAGTCTTTACTGGTGAAGTGCTAGTAAAGGCTCTTCTTATTTTGGTAAGAAATCACAAAGATTTAAAAGGCCATGTAAATACCCGGTAGGAGTGTTATAATAAGGGTAGCAAGTTGCTTTTGAGAAAGGGGTATATTTTTAGGAGAAGGAGGGGGAAGAAGTGAAAGAAACGCAGCTACTCTACAAAAAATTTCATACTAGAGAGAAATATAAAGATATAGATGAAATTAAAATTTTGACTGCCTTATACCAGTACTCAGTAGATAGCTTAGAAGCTGTTGTTTCACGCATTATCAATGAAGCTGTTCTGGGGCATATGAATCTAAATTTAGACTCGACTATTATGCAAATGCTAGCACTTAATGATTATTTAAGTAGTTTATTTATAAGAAACTTTGAAGCACTTATTTATAACTATTTAATTAATTACTTAGAAAAACAAGGCATAGAAGAAATAGACGAGACGCTAGAAGAAAAGCTTGATGAGCTTGTAAAAAGCGTAGATATGAAAACAAATTTAGAAGAGTTACTAGCAGCACTTGATGAGCTTTGTATGGTTAATCACTAGGTACAACAATAAAGCAGTATTGCCGGAAAATATTGAAATATCAGGCGATATTGCTTTTGTTTTTGTATAAAATGACTATAAAAATAAAAAATATTTTTTGTTTCTAAAATAATAAATAAAAAAAGGAATTTTAATACGAGCATAGAAATAATATTAATAAGGAGCAAGTAGTTATCTTATCTTGAAGGAGGTCATTCTATGAAAGCATATGAAACATCATATATTCGTAATATTGCTTTATTAGGACACGGAAGTACAGGTAAAACAACTTTAGCAGAAGCTATGTTGTATGCCGCAGGTATGACATCAAGGTTAGGAAAAGTTGAGTCAGGCAGTACAGTCAGTGATTTTGATCCAGAAGAAATAAAACGTAAGATTTCGATTCGCACCTCTTTAGTACCTATTCTATGGAAAGATTATAAACTCAATTTACTGGATACACCGGGATACTTTGATTTCGTAGGTGGTGTTAAGGAAGCTGTAAGTGTAGCAGATGGTGCGCTTATAGTGATTAAAGCTTCTGCAGGTGTAGAGGTAGGTACAGAAAAGGCATGGGAGATAGCTACAGAAGCGGATATCCCTAAAATGCTATTTATTACTGAAATGGATGCACCTAATGTGAATATTGAAGCCATTCTCACTACTTGTAAGGAGAAATTTGGTACGAGCATTGCGCCAGTTCAAGTGCCTTGGTATGAAAAAGGACAGTTTGTAGGCTATGTACATGTTCTTAAAATGTTAGGTCGCCGCTTTGATGGGCAAAAGGTAGTAACTTGCCCAATACCAGACCACTTAGAGGAAGCTATTAAGCCTATACGAACCATGATTCTAGAAGCCGTAGCTGAGACTGATGAAGTACTGATGGAAAAATATTTTGCTGAAGAGGAGCTAACACCCGAGGAAATAGAAACAGCTTATAAAAAAGGTGTGATGAATAAAGAAATTGTACCAGTCCTTTGTGGCAGCGCTGTTAATGCCACAGGTATATCTGTTTTAATGGATACAATGGTCTCCTTATTTCCAGCACCAAATGAAGCTAAGCCTTCTATAGGTATTCATCAAAAAACAGAAGAAGTAAAAGAAATAGCTTGTTCTAATGATGAAAAAAAATCAATCTTTATCTTCAAAACGATTGTAGACCCCTTTATTGGAAAACTTTCTTTGTTTAAGGTCAAAACGGGTACCATTAAAACTGATGATGCGCTACTCAATGTAAGAGCAGGTGAAGTGGAGCGTTTTAGCCATCTTTATGTACTCTCAGGAAAAGAACAAAAAGAAGTAGCTGCCTTGTATCCAGGGGATATAGGTGCAGTAGCTAAACTCAAAACACCTAGAACAGGTGATACCATGGCAGATAAAGATTTTGCTTACCAATATGAGCCTATGGTATTTCCAAAAGGCTTAGTGAAAAAAGCAATCTTCCCTACAGGTAAAGGTGATGAAGAAAAAATGTCTAGTAGCTTAATGAAGCTTATGGCGGAAGATTATACTTTATCTGTAGAAAATGATAAAGAAACACATGAGACGATCCTATGCGGTATAGGAGAACAACAATTAGATGTGGTTGTGAGTATGTTAAAGAATAAATTTAAAGTAGATGTGTATTTAGCACAACCTACTACGCCTTATAGGGAAACGATTAAAGGTAAGGCTAATGTACGTGGCAAGCACAAGAAACAATCTGGCGGACATGGACAATATGGTGATGTAGTCATGGCATTTGAACCTTCAGGAGACTTAGAAATGCCTTATGTATTTGAAGAAAAAATATTTGGAGGTTCAGTTCCTAAGCAATACTTCCCCGCTGTAGAAAAAGGTTTAGAAGAGTGTACCTTAAAAGGAGTATTAGCTGGCTATCCAGTAGTAGGGGTTAAAGCTGTTTTATTAGATGGTTCTTACCACCCTGTGGATTCTTCTGAAATGGCCTTTAAGATGGCAACGACCTTAGCTTTCAAGGAAGGTGTAGGAAAGGCAAGTCCTACTTTATTAGAGCCTATTGCCCATGTAGAAATTAAAGTGCCAGATGAATACACAGGCGATATTATGGGAGATATGAAAAAACGCAGAGGTCATATGATTGGTATGGATCAAAGAGATAGTAAACAGGTTATTATTGCGGAGGTACCTCTAGCAGAGCTTTACACCTATGCTACAGATGTACGATCAATGACACAAGGCAGGGGAGAAGTAGATTACTACTTTGAACGTTATGAAGAAGCACCAGTAGATATTCAGCAAAAGGTCATTGCTGCTAGAGCATAAATAAGAACAGAATTTTGGTTTTAAATAAAAAGATTATTAAAGGTTCTTCAGTTGTTGAAGAACCTTTTTGACGTATTTTTAGTAGATAACTACCAAAAGGGAGAAGCAACAATAAAAAACAAGTAAATAGCAAAATAAAACATCTAAAAACAAAGAAGCAAATGTTAGAATACTTAAAAAATAATAAAGAATAACTGTAGTCTTTAAAAGTATAGCTACAAAGTAGATTAGGAAATACCAGCTTAGGGGGAAGATTATGAGTTGTCATAAAAAGAAATTATTATCAGTAGTATTACTTATAGTGATAGTTATTGTGATAATGAGTGTGAAGTTTATCTGGGATCAGCAGTATGGAAAACGCTTTGGAGACGTGAAAAAACAAACACAATATAATCAAACCATAGAAGAAAATCCTGGGATTGATTACTTGATTATTACGAATACTGAGCAGATAGATGAAATAGGTAAATATTTAAGCAATGATATTTTTTCTAATATTTCCTTTATTATTGTAGCAGATGAGTTAGAGGGAATCACTGCTAACCAACTACAACTCATTAATTTATTTGTAGAAGAAGGTGGAGGATTGATTCTAAATCCGTTGTGCAAAGATTTTACAAAGAAGTATTTTAACCAATGGTTTGAACAAGGAGGCAGGGTAGCTAAGGGAGAAATAAAAATAGAAAATGAGAGTTTAAAATGGTATTTGAATCGAAAAGTAGATAGGTGGGTTACGGAGGTGCATGAGCTAAAACCTAAAAATACTATAGTCCCTTTACTATCCACTAGAGGCAAAATAATTGCAGCTTATGGAGAGAAAAAGATGGGAAAGATATTTTGGTTACCTTGTAAAATAAAGGATAAAAAGGAGCTGTCACAGAATCCGCTTATTCGATATAGTATAGTGGTTAATGCATTAAATTGGTTTGATTATAATAATTACTATTTTATTTTGAACGATGGGTTTGTAGAAAGAGATAAGGAATATTATTACTGGCTAGCTCCTAATGAGAAACTCACCTTTAATAGTTACTTAGAGTATTCTGAGATATATGGAAAGGACCAAGAATGTGAAGAAATCTTCATGTCAGAGAATGGAATATTGCAAATAACCTCAAGGAAGGGAGAAGTTACCTTAGAGGGAGATGAAAACGTGTATTATAATATCAAAGGTCCTGAAGGGAAAATACGCATAACGGTGTGCAATGATTCTGATAGCTATGTATATGGTTGTGTACTAACGACTAAGTTAAAGACTCAAGAGATTGTATTTGATGAAGGTTTGAAGCATGATCAATTTTATAAATCTCATTTCACTGAAAAACCTATTTTTTCATTAAATGGAAGTACCAAGCGATACGTTAAGTTAAAAATGATTCTTAATGAAAATCAAGAAGATGCTACATTACTAGAATTAAACGGGGAAAGATTTGAACATACGGTGGAACTTGTTGCTGGAGCAAATCAATTACTTGTAGAAGCAACTAATAGAAAAGGTGAGACAGAAGAATTGTATTATAACATTTTCTATTATGATACGCCCTTTGAGATGGAACCAATTCAAGAAACCATAGAAATGATAGAAAAGGGAGTGGCTGAACGTTCAGTTCGCCTTGAGTTCTACATTAATAGATCTTGTGAGGGGTGGTTAAATGGGGAAAAAATGATAGATGAGAAAGAAGGGGAAAATAGAACTAAAGCAGGCTGGGTGGATTTAGAACCAGGAGAGAATAAAGTAGTGATAGAAGTAACAGATGTGTTAGGTAACACAATCAAGAAAGAGATGACGATTACATATAAGCCATAAGCATATGCACGTACTCTTTTTGAAAAAGAAGATGTTCTACATAGGGCGTATAAGTGTAAATAGGGAGATGAAACGCAAAGAGGTATAAGCATTCAGTCTCCCTATTATTATGCAAAAAATGACTATAAATATAATTAATAAAATTTAAAAATATATAAATATAAAGTATTGACAAAAAATACAAAAAGCATTATAACTTAGTTAAATGGTTAGTTAGTTGAGTAACTAACCATTTAACAGAAACGCCAGGAGGTGTAATGGGTGAAGTGGATATTAAATGAGGAAGAACCAATTTATATTCAAATAGCTAGAGCCATAGAAGATGAAATTTTACAAGAAGGTTTCCTAGAAGAAACACAAATCCCCTCTACTAATGAGTTATCCAGGGTTTATCAGATCAATCCAGCTACGGTTTTAAAGGGGATTAATCTATTAGTAGAACGCCATATTTTATATAAGAAAAGAGGGATTGGTATGTTTATTAGTACTGGGGCTGTTAGCGCTATTAAAGAAACTCGGAAAGAGAGCTTCAAGCAAGTTGTTATTACCAATCTCCTTGAAGAAGCGAAAAAGTTAGGGATTAGTAAGAAAGATTTAATAGAGATGATAGAGATGAGTAAGGAGGAATTATGATGGAGGAACTAGCTGTTAAGATAGAGCATTTAAATTATAGCTTTGGCTCACATGAGGTACTAAAAGAGATGAGTTTTAATCTTGAAGTTAATAAGATATATGGCTTATTAGGAAGAAATGGGGCAGGTAAGACTACACTTATTAATCTTCTAGTGAATCAGTTAATTGCTAGAGAGGGAAGTATACAGCTTTTTGGAGAAGATCCTAGGAAGAATCCAGCTATTTTAAAGAAGGTGTGTATTGCTAGAGAAGCAGAATTTTATGCGCCTTATATGAAAGGAAAAGCTATTCTGCAGCTGTATAGCCAGTTTTATGAAGGTTATGATAAACAGTTAGAACAAAAGTTGGTGGCATTTTTTGATATTCCAGTGGATATAGCCTATCGTAAGTATTCTAGAGGAATGAAGTCTTTATTATTTATGATAGTGGCTCTTTGTTCAAAGGCACCGCTCACTATTTTAGATGAACCTACATTAGGAATGGATGCTCCTAATAGAGAACAATTTTATAAAATTTTATTAGATGAATATGTAAAAGAGCCACGTACTTTTATTATTTCTACTCACCTCATTAATGAGATAGAAAATTTATTAGAAGAAGTAATTATTATTGATCAAGGAGAAAGGCTTCTCCAAGAAGAAGTAGAAAGCCTAAAGTCAAAAGCCATTTATTTATCTGGAAATAAAGAAGAATTAGAACGTTTAACAGCTTTGAAAATGGCAAAGCCTAAAGAAAGCTTTGGTAAGAGTGCAACCTATGCTTATATTGGAGAACTTGATGAGCTAGATCAAAAGCTGATTCAATCTACTCATATAGAAATATCACCTATGAGTATTCAGCAGATTTTTGTAGAACTTACAAAGGGGAAGGAGTATAAATAATGAGTGATTATAAAACTACTCTTGGATTCCTTCAAAAAGGTATAACTAAGATGATATTAAAGAGTATGTGGCTAATGGTTATGTTAGATGGCATAGAGTTTTTAGTTAAGTGGCAAATCTTCAAGGAAAATCAGCAAAGCGGCGTGGTGCTTTCGTTTTATACGGGACATATAGTTTTTTTGCTGCTTGTATTAGGAGGAATAGGGGTTCTATTAAGTGGCCATCAGTTTGGCGGATACATAAGTATTTTGGCAAATCGCAAAAGGTGCCTGCAAGGGATAATAAGTTATAGCCTCATAGTCAGCTGCATAGGAACCTTATTGATGAGGGGTTTTACATTTATACTGACAGAAAGTATAGGTAGGTTAAGTCAACTTCCTTATAGGAGTTTTCAAAGTTGGAGTTTGTTAGAGGATTTATTTTTGAGTTTACTAAGCATAAGTGTAGGACTCCTAATAGGTGCTCTTTTTTATAGGTTACATAGGAGAAGCTTTGTATTAGGTTTATGTGTATTAGCTTTTATAGGGATTAAGGTATTTGAGAGGTATCAGCTTTCACCTTGGTATGAGAGAATGAATGGCTTTTCACCTATTCTAGTAGGAAGCATAGCTATACCTGTATTTATAGGTCTCACTGTGGGCCTGCTTTACAAAGCACCTATTAAAGCCTATGCCCATAATTGGTTATAAAGGAGGTAAGGTATGAAGGGAAAACAGGAAAATGCTTTTTTTATTAAAGCTTTTTTTAAACGAAGCTTCATTGTTTTGATATTAGGAAGTATTTTAATGGCCATAACACTGATGAAGTTTTATGAGGCTTATGTAGGTTTAGATTTAAGTGCAAGGGCCCAGGCAAAATTAGTTTTTTCAACACCCTATATTATAACGGGCATTTACTTATTTGTATTAGGGATGAGCTTTAGCTATTATGAATATCCAGGCATAATTAGTATTTATGCTAATCGTAAAAATAATCTAAGACAAATGCTACTTGTAGGAACAGTAGGAATCATCATTTTAGAAAGTATTAATGGTGGCATTACTAGCCTATTTACTTTAGGAGCGAGATATCTATGTCCAGCAGCATCTGTGAAAAATGGTTTTTTGGATGATACTTTGAAGGAATTTCAAAATCTTCAATTTGGAAGTATATTTGTCTCGAGTATAAAAGAAGAGATTGGGATAGGTTTATTTGTTTTTGCCCTAGGATCTTTAATTGGCAGCTTATTTTATCGCTTAAAAGCAAGTTCAGCCATTTGTGTTTTAAGCATTTTACCCATTTTTTTAGCCCTGAGCTTTATTGCTGAAATTTTATTTCATACACAGATGACAGCTTTATTTATGCTTAGTATGCTGATGGTGATTAAGCCAATAATTAGTTTTTGGGGACAACTAGTTTATAGTACTTTATTTTATGTGTTAGCTTATGCCCTACTTAGAAAAGCACCTATTAAAGCCTATGCACATGATTTGTTATAAACCAAGCTGATAATGAAGTGAATATACTATTCGAAGGGATGAAATAGAGAGGAAAGAAGGAAAATAGATGGAGAGAACAAAGTCTAAAAAGACAAAGACCAGGCGTGTGCTGGTTAGTATCGTATTAGGGGGCTTATTACTAATACTGATAGGTATCATAGTTTATGTGGCTAAAACTATAAGTAAGGCACCTGATATAAGTGAGGTCAACATCACGCAGCCCATAAAAGCTAATTCTATTATATATGATGTGTTAGGGGAAAAAATAGATGAATTCTCAGCTGCAGATAATAGGAGTTATATAGGAATAGAAGAAATACCAACATCCGTTATACAAGCAGTTATTACTATTGAAGATAGTAGGTTTTATGAACATCATGGCATTGATATAAGAAAGATATTAGGTGCTGTCGTTAATAATTTTAGTTCTGGGTCATTATCAGATGGGGCTAGTACCATTACCCAGCAAGTAATTAAAGATGCTGTCGCCCTAGAAGGAAATAGTCTAGAAAAAAAGATACAAGAGCAGTATTTAGCGATTAAGTTTGAACAGCTTTATTCGAAAGATACTATTTTAGAATATTACTTAAATAGCATGGGCTTTGGTGCAGATATTGTAGGAATAGAAGCAGCCGCAAATCAATATTATGGGAAATCAGCATCAGAGCTTAGCTTAGTAGAAGGGGCTACATTAGCAGTACTTACGGAAAGACCTACCTATTATAGTCTGTATACTCACCCTGAAAATAACTGGGAAAAAGTTAAACAGGTTTTAGAACAAATGGAAAAGGCGGGCTACCTCACAGCAGAGGAAAAAGAGCAGGCATTACTGGAAAAGCCTTATGAGAGATTAGGTGAAGGACTCCAACAACTATTAGAGGGAGCTCCTAAGGAAGCAATACAGAGCTATTTTGTGGATGCCCTATATAAGCAAATACTAGAAGATTTACAAACGGTTTATAATATTTCAGAGATAGAAGCAAAAGCCAAGATCTATAGTGATGGGCTTCAGATTGAATCAACATTAGACTCTAGAGTGCAAAGTATTGTAGAAAAATATATGGCTGATGAAAGTAATTATCCAGAGAGTCTTTATAAAATACAAGTAGAGTATAGTATAGCAGGTGTAAAAGCTAATGGAACAATGTTTGATAAGAAGGTACAAAGTATCATTTTAAATAGCCAAGAGGATATTCCGGCATTTAAAGAAAAGCAACTTGAAAAATGGCATATAGGACAAGGAGACACAATAGTGAGTGAAAATCTGATTACTATGCCACAGCCACAAAGCGCTTTTGTCGTCACTGATTATAAAACAGGAGCTGTTAAAGCTTTATACGGAGGTAGAGGAGAGAAGTACTATCATGGCTTTAATTATGCAACGCAGGCAAAGCGTATGCCAGGCTCTACTTTTAAAGTATTAGCAGCGTATGCACCAGCCTTAAATGAAGGGAAAATTACACCAGATACGGTGATTAGCAATGAAAAAGTAAGCTTCACCATAGAGGAGGGGGGGAGCTGGACTCCACTGAATTGGAATGGTCAATATCAAGGCTCCTATACCATAACTCAAGCAATTGCTAATTCTATGAATGTGATAGCCGCCAAGGTATTAGTAGAGCAAGTGGGTATAGACAAATCTTTTGAGTATTTAAAGGAATTTGGTTTTACTACACTTAGAGAGGAAGATAAAACTTATGCACTGAGTATGGGAGGTTTAACAGATGGCGTTACACCTTTAGAATTAACAGCAGCGTATGCGACTATTGCCAATGAAGGTACTTATCTAGCACCTAGTTTTTATACAGTAGTAAAAGATAGGGAAGGCAATATATTACTAGATCGTACACAAGGTGAGTTGCAAAATAGTCATCAGGTACTTAGCCAAGAAGCAGCAGGGCAACTAACAACAATGCTCTGTGAGGTAGTAGATGGGCCAAGTGCTCATACAGGTGGTAAGATTAGAAATCACTTTAAACAGATGCCTATAGCTGGGAAAACAGGTACTGCTAGTAATAATACAGATTTACTATTTGTAGGCTATACGCCTTATTATGCAGCAACTATATGGACCGGTTATAGTAATCCTGATGCAATGCCAAGAAGTAATAACTATCATTTAGATTTATGGGCAAAGATTATGAATGAAATTCACCAAGGGGAAGAAATTAAGAAATTTTGATTATTTCCGAGGAAATAATCCTTAAAACGATAAAAAAGAAAAAAGAGGATAAATAAATTGAAGAGGTTATGCCAATGATAAAGATTTTAAAAGCATCATCAGCATAACCTCTTATTATGAACTATCAGTTAAGTTAGCGAGCGTATTGATTGTATTTATAAATCGACTAAAAAGATAAACAATAGTGTTTAATAAGAGGAAAAAATAATGGCACCAATAATCACTAAAAGAGTGACTAAAATAATCAGCTTTCCTTTGAAAGAACCGATATTGATGGTCCAGCCGAGACCATGACGTTTAGCGACTAAAACAGCAGGGTCATTAGGGTTATTATAAAATAGTCCCCAAAGCCAATAATCATCTTGTTCTTCAGGAGGAAGGTAAGCTTCATTTTCCTCCTTGTAGGGAAGATTTCGCTTATAGCAATAGCTATTATATCCCATTAAAATAACGCTTAAGAAAATAGCGCCTACTGAAAGATAGTTATAAATAGGAGTTAAAGTTACTCCTTGAACGGTAGAAAAAACAATGCCCATCATCATTGACGTAATGGCAAAAACTAAAATAAGAATAGTAAGTGCACTCCATTTAAGATATTTCAAAATAACAGTCTTCCCTTTTTCTAACTGTTCTTTGCTCAGCTTGCTTCTTTTGTTAAAGGCGCTATCTAAACTATAACTAAAAAGAAGTGTGATGAGTATTGTCATGCCGGAAGGGAAAAGTGCTGTGGCAATATTTTTATTAGCCCAGCCATCAATTTCACCTACGATATTAAAATGAGTAGGAATAAGCTGAGGCATTTCATTATAGTGGTAAAGTGTATAAGCTCCTAGAAAAAGGCCAATTACTAGTGGGATATATAAAAGCTTTTTATAAATCATTTTAATTTTATTTTTTTGCTCCATAAAAGAAGTATCAATAAGAAGTTTACCGCCTGTAGGTTGAGGCAGATTTAAACTTTTCTTATAAGCTTTTGTTTGCGCATAAGACTTACCATAAACAACAAAGTATAATAAAGTTTCTAATAAAAGAATACCCCCCAATAAAGGGCTATGATTTAAAACGGGTATTTTAATGAGTAGTAATAAAATCATAAGCGTTGTTATGATAAAAGTAATGGTTGTATGAATAAGAAAACTTTTAAGGATTTTTTTGGCTTCAGGTGTTTGACGATAAGCATGTTCTAAGAAAACCCCCATATACGTATCAGCAGTAGAAAAATAAGGTGTTAATATAAAAAGAATATAAAGGATAACGTTAGTTCCAATAACGGATAAAATAGTAAAGGTTGTATTAGTCATTTTGAACACCTCCTGTTTGCTTGTAATAATGAGATAGGCGGTTTAGCAAATAAGCTTCATTGTGGCCCATTAGCTTAGCTTTAGCAGTAAGTAGGGCAAAAGCGTCCTCTAATTCAGCTTCAGTTTTAGGTGAGGCCTGAATAGGAAGTGAACTTACAAGAGCACCTTTTCGTCTGTCCATCTGAATATAGCCTTCTTCTTTGAGTAAATTATAAGCTTTATTAACAGTATGCAGGTTAATGCCAATCTCTTCACCTAAGCTCCTAACAGAAGGGAGAGATTCATTAGGCGCTAACTCACCATTAGCCATAGCTAAGATGATCGCTTCGTAAAGTTGTTCATAAATAGGTTTTTCGCTATTAAAATCGAGTTCTATAAGCATAAAAGCCTCCTTTGATTCAAAATTGAAAGATAGTGATTCAGTTTTTATAAAGAGTGAGTATGAATATCTAAGAAGTTGCTTTAGATCATAGAAACTGAACGTTTAAGATAATTGTTATATAATTAGTATAACAATAGTGGCAAAAAAAGCAAGTGAAATAGGATTAAGTTATAGTGAAAGAGTCGTTACATGAATAATAAAATAAGAAGGTTGTTTGTGATATAATGCTTATTAGTGGTTAAGAGATTAAAGCTTTTTGTAAATAGAAGGCTTTGTAAAAATAGTAGTAGAGTAAGCAGAGTACTAAAGAAAGCTCATAAGGAGGAAGTAAGTGAAATGCAAGGTTATGTACTAATTACAGGCGCTACAAGTGGGATAGGTCTAGCTTTAACTAAAATATTCTGGGATAAGGGTTATTCACTCATTTTAGTAGGAAGAAATGAACACAAGCTTGCGGCTTTGGAAAAACAATTAAAGGGAAAAAGAACGGATTTGAAGGTAGTCATTTGCAAACAAGATTTATCACAGGCAGGGGCAGGAGCGGCACTTTATTTATGGATAAAGCAGCAGCAACTTTCAGTAGATATACTCATTAATAATGCAGGAGCTGGTTATGTAGGTGAGTTTTGTGAGTGCAGCGCTACAAAGATAGAAGCACTTATGACATTAAATATGACAAGCTTAACAGAGCTTACTTATGAATTCGCAAAAGAAATGAAAAGGAGAAGACGAGGCAAAATTTTAAATGTAGCTTCTACAGGCTCCTATCATCCAGGTGCCTATACAGCTGTTTATTATGCAACTAAAGCTTATGTCCTGTCGTTATCAGAAGCACTCTATAAGGAATTAAAGCCTTATGGTGTGACAGTGTCTAGCTTGTGCCCAGGGGCAACAGCAACGCAGTTCGCTAAATCGGCGGGGCGAATAGATGCTGGTTTTGCCATGTCTGCGGAGTTTGTCGCGAAAAAGGCTTTTGAGGGACTGCAAAAAGGTAAGAAAGTAATTATTCCAGGCATACAAAACAAACTTTTAATCAAAGTCCCAAGGTCCATAGCGGCTTATTTTGTGGCACGTTACCAACAAAAGTTAAAGGCATAGGAAAAGCTTAATGTCTCATATATATGCTAAGAGACACAAGACGACTATCTTGTGAGGGCATATATAAGGGAGGTTTAGCAATGCCAGATAACTTTGTTTTAATAGGTGATCAGCTGCCACAAATGAAAGTGCAGACAACCCATGGTATAAGGGTAATACCTGATGATTATGAGGGGAAATGGCTTATTTTATTTAGTCATCCAGGGGATTTTACACCTGTGTGTACCACGGAGTTTGTTTCATTTGCAGAAAACTATCCAACCTTTCAAAAGTTAAATGCAGATTTGCTAGGTTTATCAGTAGACCAAGTACAGCCACATATTGAATGGGTTAATTGGATTAAGGACAACTTAGGGGTAAGTATACCATTTCCTATTATTGCAGATCCTTTAGGAAATGTGGCTAAAAGATTGGGAATGATACAAACTGCAACAGGTACTAAAACAGTAAGAGCTGTTTATTATGTAGATCCTACAGGCAAAGTAAGGCTTATTTTATATTATCCAGCAGAGGTTGGTAGAAATATGGAGGAGATTATAAGAGCCTTAGTAGCCCTTCAAGTAGCTGATGCTAATAAAGTCGCCATGCCAGCTAACTGGCCAAATAATGAGCTCATAGGTGAACAGGTGATTATTCCACCAGCTACAGATATTTATGAAGCTGAAGAAAATTCGAAGCTTTATAATAGTTATGCTTGGTGGTTTGCCTACAAACCTTTAGAGGAATAGCTGGGTATATAGTAAAATAATAAGTTTTATAAAGAGCCCAATAAACACTTAGCTCCAAAGTGTTCATTGGGCTTTCTTTTTGGGTATTGTCACACTATTTTAAGAAGTGGTAGATGCTTTAATAGTGTCAAGAAAATAAAACCCTATGATATAATAATGTTAGAAACAATGAGTGTAATAAAATCCAAAAGGGCAGAGGAGAAAATGACATGAATAATTTTGTTTACTGGGCACCAACAGAAGTGATTTTTGGGAAGGATACAGAGTTACAAGTTACAGCAGCTATTAAAAAGTTTGAAGGAAACCGTATTTTTATCGTATATGGTGGAGGCAGTGTTGTTAGAAGCGGCCTATTAAATAGAGTTTTAGAGCAATTTAAAAAGGAGAATATACCTTATAAAGCAGTAGGAGGTGTACAACCCAACCCTCGTTTAGGCTTTGCTAAGAAGGCTATAGAAGAAGCCAAAGCTTTTGGAGCCGACTTTATTTTAGCCGTAGGCGCAGGAAGTGTGATTGATACTGCAAAAGCGATTGCCCATGGTGTAGCTAATCCAGAGGTGGAACTATGGGACTTTTGGCTGCGTAAGCAAGTGGTAGAGAGAAGTTTACCTGTAGGCTGTATACTTACTTTATCAGCAGCAGGGAGTGAAACAAGTAATTCCTCTGTTTTAACCAATGAAGAGACAGGTGAAAAACGTGGTTTAAGTACAGATTTTAATCGCCCTAAATTTGCCATTATGAATCCTGAAATCACTTATACTTTACCTAAAGAGCAAATTACATACGGTATAGTAGATATTATGATGCATACGCTAGATCGTTATTTTACACCAACCAAAGGTAATACTTTTACGGATGAAGTAGCAGAGGCACTCCTTAGAACGGTGATTAGCTATGGAGAAAAAGCACTACAGAATTCTTATGATTACGAAGCCATGAGTGAACTCATGTGGTGTGGTAGCATATCTCATAATGGACTTACTGGTTTAGGGGCAGTAAGTGATTTTGCACCTCATCAATTAGGTCATGAATTAAGTGGTAAATTTGATGTGGCACATGGCGCTAGCTTGTCGACCATATGGGGAGCATGGGCAAATTATTGTTATGAGGAAAATCCAGAACGCTTTGCTCAGTTTGGTAAAAAAGTATGGGGGATTGAAGAAGAAGATACTAAGAAATGTGCTGTACGTGCCATAGAAAAATTGGTAGGCTATTTTAAGTCAATTGGTGCACCAACTTGTTTTAGTGAATTAGGAATAGGTATTCAAGATGAAGAAAGCTTGAGAGATTTAGCAAGAAGATGTGCCTTTTATGGAACACGTACCATTGGAAGCTTTAAGGTATTAGATGAGAAAGCTATGTATGAGATTTATAAGATAGCAAATAAATAATAATCTATAAGATAGGTGGTGGCGGATGAGTCATGGAAATGCTTGATATTGTAGATGAAAATGGAGAGCCAACAGGCATTATAAAAGAAAGAAGTAAGGTACATGCTGAGGGAGATTTACACAGAACATCTCATGTATGGATTGTAAGAGATAATGGTAAGGGGAGATTAGATGTTTTACTTCAAAAAAGAAGTAAAGACAAGGATTCCCATCCAGATTGCTATGATATATCCTCAGCAGGACATATACCTGCAGGTTCAACCTATGTAGATTCAGCACTTCGTGAATTAGAAGAAGAGCTAGGTATAAAAGCCTCCTCAGAAGAACTAGAAGAGCGTATGATTAGGCGCATAGCAGAAACGAATATTTTTTATGGCAAAGCGTTTATAGACAATCAGATTACAAGGGTTTATAGATTAAAAAGAAATGACATTGACTTAAGCAAGCTTAAGTTACAACAAGAAGAGATAGAAGCAGTTATGTGGATGGATTATGAACTATGTATAGAAGCTATAAAAAATAATACAATAAAGCATTGTGTGTACTTAGAGGAACTAGAGTGTTTGAAGGATTAAGCAGAAATAACGTTCTTCGTAGTTAAACAATGAAAAATGAAAAAGATGGAAATTGACATAAGTTAACATAAATGTTATATTAAATAAAACAAAAAATAAAGTACCTTTAATTAAGTCCAGTGAGGCTTATAAGGTAAACGGATCGGTAGAAGAGCTCCATGAGATAGGGGCTCTTCTAGAAGTAGAGCCCCTTAGTTTACAATTAAAGGTCAAACTAAGGGGTTCTTTTTCTGTTTATGGTACTTGAGATAAGGAGAGTACAGATGAAGCAAAAACAACATGAAGATCACGATTTTTCATTAGGAGTAGTATCAGCAAGTCATAAGAAAGGCTTTCTAGCCATGTTAGTGGTCATGCTAGGGTTTACCTTTTTCTCAGCAAGTATGCTAAGTGGTGGTACATTAGGAACAAGTATGGACTTAAAGCAGTTCTTTGTAGCCGTATTTATTGGAAATGTCATCTTATGTAGTTATACAGGATTACTGGCTTACATTGCAGGAGACACAGGTTTATCAACTCACCTATTAGCACGTTATTCCTTTGGTGAAAAAGGGTCTTACTTAGTATCCTTTTTATTAGGTGCCACACAAATTGGGTGGTTTGGTGTAGGCGTTGCCATGTTCGCTATTCCAGTTTCTAAAGTAACAGGGGTTAGTGTAGGGGTATTAGTAGCTATAGCAGGTCTTTTAATGACAGCAACAGCTTACTTCGGGATGAAATCCCTTATGATATTAAGTGCTATTGCAGTACCAGCCATTGCTATTTTAGGTTCTACATCAGTAGGAATGGCTATTAATAGTGTGGGAGGAATAAGTGGGCTTGCCGCTATTACGCCAGAGGAATCTATGACAATGAGTGGCGCTGTAGCTGTAGTAGTAGGGTCTTTCATTAGTGGAGGAACTTTAACACCAGACTTCACACGCTTTGCAAAAAGTAAACGCATTGGTGTAAGTACCACAGTCATTGCCTTCTTAGTAGGAAATACATTAATGTTTATCTTTGGTGCTATTGGTGCCATGGTAACAGGAGAAGCAGACATTTCAGAAGTCATGTTTCTTCAAGGGCTGATCGTACCAGCTATTATTGTACTAGGGCTTAATATATGGACAACTAATGATAATGCTTTATATGCTTCAGGGCTTGGCTTTTCAAATATTACCAAACAACCTAAAAGTAAACTAGTGATTATTAATGGGATAGTAGGAACACTACTTGCGGTAATTCTTTATAACAACTTTATGAGCTGGCTCAACTTACTCAATACCTTTATGCCAAGTATTGGTGGGGTAATCATTGCAGACTACTTTATTATCAATAAAGGCAAATATGAAGCTTTTGAAAAAGCAAGCTTTAAAGGTGTTAATATGATTGGAATCATAGCATGGGCATTAGGTGTACTGGCAGCACATTTCTTACCAGGTATTACCCCTATTAATGCAGTAGTAACATCTGTAATCAGTTACGCTATGCTCACAGTGGTTTTTAGCAATCGAAAAGAAAAATAGAGGATATAAGTGAAGCGAGGTACCAAGGAACGCAAAGAGTACTTCGCTTTACTTATATCCTAAATAGTATAGAGATGAAGGATAAGAGGAAAATAAATAGTAGTAAGTTCTTTAGGAAATGAATCAGTCAATTAATAAATAGATAAGGAGAAACGATATGATTATTAAAAATGCGAAATTAGAAGATAAGGCTCAGTTAGTAGATATTAAAATTGAAAATGGGTGCTTTACTGAAATTGCTCCTATGATAGAAGCAGGAGAGCATGAAGAAATCATTGATGCAAAAGGATGGCTTGTGGTACCACCTTTTGTAGAACCACATATTCACTTAGATACAACCTTGACAGCAGGTGAGCCAAGATGGAATGAAAGCGGGACACTTTTTGAAGGTATTCAATGTTGGTCAGAGCGAAAAGAAGCTTTAAATAAAGAAGACGTTAAAAATAGAGCAAGACAAGCCATTAAATGGCAAGTGGCTAATGGGATTCAGTTTATTCGTACCCATGTAGATACAACAGATCCAGAATTAACAGCCATTAAAGCTTTAGTAGAACTAAGAGAAGAGCTAAAAGACTTCGTAACCTTGCAAATCGTTGCTTTCCCACAAGAAGGAATCTTATCTTACCCTGATGGATTAGAGCTCCTAGAAGAAGCTTTAAAATTAGGGGCAGATGTTATTGGCGCCATCCCACACTTTGAATTTACTAGAGAATACGGGGTAGCCTCTATTGAAAAAATCTTTGAGCTAGGGAAAAAATATGATGTTTTAATTGATGTACATTGTGATGAAATTGATGATGAACAATCACGTTTTATTGAAGTAGTTGCTACTAAAGCTTATGAAAATCAAATGGGACATAAAGTAACAGCAAGTCATACAACAGCCATGCATTCTTATAATGGAGCATATGCTTATAAGCTGTTTAGGCTGCTTAAAATGTCAGGCATTAATTTCGTAGCTAATCCACTGGTGAATATTCACTTACAAGGACGTTTTGACACTTATCCAAAACGTCGTGGGATTACGAGAGTGAAAGAAATGCTAGAAGCAGATATTAATGTATGCTTTGGTCATGATGATATCTTTGACCCATGGTATCCATTAGGGACAGGCAATATGCTTCAAGTGCTTCATATGGGCTTACATGTCTGCCAAATCATGGGTTATGGCCAAATTAATGAAAGCCTTAAGCTTATCGGAAAAAATAGTGCAAAAGCATTAAATATCCAAGATCAATATGGCATTGAAGAAGGCAAACCGGCTAACCTCATTATTCTTCCAGCAGAGAATGGGTATGATGCCGTAAGAAGACAAGTACCAGTAGCTTATTCTATAAGAAAAGGAAAGGTTATTGCTCAGACACAGATTGGTGAAACCACTGTTTATTTAGATAAAGAAGAAATGATTGATTTTAAGAAATAGAATGGCATAATTGCAATTGTTTTATCAGTAGAATATAATGTTACTTAAAGATTAGCGTATAATAATAGGAGACGATGTAATGAATGAATATGAAGTAATCAGTATTCCTGTATCAGATGGAACGGAGAGAGAGTTTGCAATTATGGATACCTTTGAGGTGAGACGCAAAATGTATATGGCGGTGTCTTTAATTGAAGAGGATGAAATTAAAGAAGGCGTATATATTTACCGTTATTATAATGCTGAAGATGGAGACGTGATTATAGAAGAGATTGCAGAACCTGATGAATACAATAAAGCAGTAGCGGCATATGAAAAGAGATAGTTGATAAGGAACTGGTGCACTAAAATAAGTGCCCAGTTCTTTTTTACACCCAGTATGAGAGCAATCTACCGGGTGTAAGTAATGGAGAAAGCATTATAGAGGTTTGTTCTTATAAACTGCTTCAGTGGTAAGCTCAATGCCAAGCTTCTTGAAAGTCTTCATATCGACAGGAGATAAGACTACAGTAGCGTGGAGCTGACAGCCAGCTAGTTTTGGAAGTTGCTCTAATGCTAATTTGGCATTTGGATCAGTGGCAGCACACATAGAAAGTGCAATTAGAACCTCGTCTGTATGTAAGAGAGGATTTTTACTACCTAAATAATGCGTTTTTAGGGTTTGAATGGGTTCTATAAAGTCAGGGGAGATAAGATGAATGGCATCATCAATGCCTCCTAGTATTTTAACTGCATTTAATAAAGCAGCAGAAGAAGCACCGAGAAGATCACCAGTCTTGCCAGTGACAATGCTGCCGTCTTGAAGCTCTAGGGCTATAGCAGGAGCTCCAGTTTCAGCAGCTAATGCATTAGCAACAGGTACAACCAACCTAGCATCAGTAGTGATTTTAGCTCGTTTCATCAATAGTTCGATTTTGTATACTTCCTCTTTGGTAGCTTCACCTTTGATTAAGCGGTTCATAGACTGGTAATAACGACGGATGATTTCTTGGTGAGAAGCCTCTTGACATACCTCATCATCGATAATACAGTTGCCGGCCATATTGACCCCCATATCTGTTGGAGACGCATATGGGCAACTGCCATAAATACCTTCAAACATGGCTGCTAGTACAGGATAAATTTCAACATCGCGGTTATAGTTTACTGTAGTTATGCCATAGGCTTCTAAGTGGAAAGGATCAATCATGTTGACATCATTAAGATCCGCTGTGGCTGCTTCATAAGCTAAATTTACAGGATGCTTTAGAGGAAGATTCCAAACTGGAAAAGTCTCAAATTTAGCATATCCAGCTTTTAGACCACGTTTATTTTCATGATACAATTGAGAAAGGCAAGTAGCCATCTTACCGCTACCTGGTCCTGGTGCAGTAACAATAACTAATGGACGAGTTGTTTCTACATAATCATTTTTGCCATAGCCTTCATCACTGATGATGTGAGATACATTGTTAGGATAACCTTCTATAGAATAGTGATGATATACCCTAATATCCATGTTTTCTAATTTGTATTGGAACATATTTACAGAGGCCTGTCCCGTGTAACGTGTAATCACTACACTACTAACATATAGCCCCTTTTCTCTGTAGACTTGAATAAGACGTAGAACGTCTTGGTCGTAGGGAATACCTAGATCATGTCTTACTTTATTATTTTCGATATCGGCGGCATTGATAGAAATGATGATTTCTGCATGGTCCGATAGTTGCATAAGCATCTGAAGTTTGCTATCAGGAGCAAAGCCTGGAAGTACACGTGATGCGTGATAGTCATCAAACAACTTCCCCCCAAACTCTAGATATAGTTTGTCACCAAATTGACTAATACGCTCGCGAATGTGTTCAGATTGCATAGTTAGGTACCGATGATTATCAAATCCAATTTTCATTTTTTAATTTCCTTTTTGTATAAAATTTGTATATTATCTAGAAGACCTTTAATAGTGCTTCATATAGATAAGTTAAACATATATAGTGGAGAATTGTCAAAGTACTCTTAAAAATGGCGTCTATAATAAAACATTTTATTAATAAACCTGAAAACCATTACTTTTCTAATATCAATTTACTTCTCTTTAGATATAATGGGAGACGAAAGAACATACGATTATGCTATCGCCCTTAGTGTAGTAACAACAAGCAATTGTTAGAGGGGGTCCTAAACCGTGCGTCAAGTATTAGTATCAGAATAAAGATGATATAGGAATAGTAAGTTAGATATAGAATCAGAAAACCTACAATCTATAGTGATTGTAGGTTTTTAATATTTTCTTACTATTCGATTTGGCAGCCAGTGTTTTCGATACATGCCTTAATGGTGCTTTCATTGGTAGAATCGTTGAAGCCTACCTCTATAGAGCATTCACCTAAATCAACATTAACCATTGAAACCCCATCTATTTTACTTAGTGCATTTTTGACTTGAGTTTTTGTCTCGGAATTTTGTAAACCTGATACATTATAGTGAACTTTATGCATGACATACTCCTTTTAATTTGAATTATATTTTTTGAACATTTGAGGCAGCTAAACCTTTATCATTTTGAATGATATCAAAATTCACACTTTCACCTTCATGTAAATCTTTATTATAGTTTTTTTCTTTTACCTTAGAATGATGGACAAAGACATCTCGCCCATCATTTGTTGAGATAAAACCATAGCCTCTTTCATTATCAAACCATTTAACAGTACCAGTATAACTAGCCATATGAATCCCTCCTAAATAACAGGTGATATGATTATAAGCGTGCTTAAATGTAGTATATCTTTATAAGTTTATATTTATAATGGAAAATATTTTCTATGTAGTGGCTAATCTTTTTCTAGTGACAAGTTAATTTGTCATTGACAAGAATAGTTGTCAAAAATATAATGTAATTATGACAAGAATAGTTGTCAAAAGGAGGTGGATTATGCCATTACTAAATTGTGTGAAGATGTATCGTGAAGAGAAGGGCATTAGCCAGACGGAACTTGGTAAACTGTGTGGGGTATCAAGACAGACTATCAGTAGCATTGAACGTGGAGATTATCATCCATCGGTGGTATTAGCACTACGTATTGCACGGATTTTTGGTAAGACAGTTGAAGATTTGTTTAGTTGGGAGGAGGAAGAAGTATGAGAGATTATAAATGGAGAAAAGGTTTAGGGGTGATTGCACTTTGTGGTTTAGGTGGTGCTATACTAGGAAGTGGCATGCAAATACTGATGAATAGGAGTGAGCCAACAGCTATTAAGGCAGCATTTAATCAGTTTGCTCCAAACCTTTACTGGATTGCATTAGTATGTGGCATTATTGGAATGGTGGGATATTTTTATTTTAACAATTTATTAAAAAAAGATGGTTATAGCAATGATGAAGGCTCTTTATTTGATAAAAATGAAAATAAAATGAGCATTGTGATGACTTTTTCTACAGTGTGTGCGATTCTCAACTTCACAGCGTTTGGTGTGAATCTACAAAAAGATTTGGCATCTGTGTATTTTGTATTGTTTATCATGAATGCGATGTTAGCCTTTATGGGAGAGGTAGCGAATATCTCGCTTATAAAGAAAGTAAGGCCTGAGCTTGATTCAGACCCTATGAATTCAGGTTTCAAAAAAGACTATTTTGATAAGTTAGACGAATGTGAGAAAATCGAAACAGGAAAAGCAAGTTTTAAAACGATGAGTGGCATGATAGTCATGTACGTGATTGTGTTTGTAGTTTGTTGGTTTTTGATTATGGGATTAGAAGTGAGTCCTGTTATTTGTTTACCTGTAGGATTCCTTTGGCTTATACAGACTGTAATGATGATTTATCATTCATATAAGTTAAAATAAGGTTGTTTGAGCGTTATCTAAAGCTTTATATTTACGGTGTCAAATAGTATAAGATTAATCTAATAAAGCGCTATTTTAGTAAATGTACTTAATGTGAGATCAAACCCTACAGCAAGTTCATCTCTTGTTAAGAAGGTCTATGCTAAAGAATCAGTGCAGAGTGTTGATTTAGTAGGGACAAGTGATTTATGGTATAAAGTTGATATGCAAGGTATAAACGCCTATATTATATAAAAGATGATTATATAAGACTGTTAGGGGAAAGGATTGGGGATGAAAGAAATAAAGAGATTTACATAAAATAACATTGACAAAGATGGCTTTTAAGTATAGATTGGAAGAGAATTGAATAGTCCGGTAGATAAGGTTACCACAAGGATAAGGATTGCTGCCGCGAAATAGTGGAGACACTATTAGTTGGTTAGCAGGCTATGTCGAATCCAAGGCATAATCTAATGCAATTTCAAGATGACTCCAGTCATTGCGCCCTGTGAAGCTAAAGTTTGAACGGTAGTATAGTAGAATTAGACTCTATTATAAAGTGATGATTGATATAGATCCACGCCAGTGTTCATGCTTTGGCGTGGTTTTTTATTTGCCAAAATAAAAGTGATAAAAGAGAGGTGAGGAGAATGGATGGTGAATGTAGTGGGCAGGGCATAAATCGGAATAGGAAAAAGAAGAGATTCTATGTGGCTAAGAAACCATCCGTTCTTTGGCCGATATAGAAGAATTAGTATTTTTTATGAAGAACATGTCTTGCGCTTACAGGATGAATATAAATTCAAAGTGTAAAGAGGAGGACAAAAAATGAATAAAGAAATCATTTTACAATTAATCAATCAAAAGGATTTTTCTACTTTAAAAGAGCAGCTTCATGAGATGAATCCTGTAGACTTAGCAACGCTTTTAGAAGCATTAGAGGAAAGACAATTACTTATTACTTTTAGATTACTTAATAAAGCAGCAGCAGCAGAAACTTTTTCTTATATGAATAGTTTAACGAGAAAATTGCTTATTGAGGGTCTTACAGATCAAGAACTTAAAGAAGTAATGGATGAAATGTTCTTAGATGATACAGTAGACATTATTGAAGAAATGCCGGCAAATGTGGTAAAACGTATTTTGAAAAATACAGATGAAGCAACTAGAAATAGTATTAATACTATTCTAAACTATCCTAAAGATAGTGCTGGAAGCATGATGACTATTGAATATATTCATTTAAAAAAAGATATGTGTGTTTCAGAGGCAATTGAACGTATTCGTACAGAAGGAATAGACAAAGAAACGATTTATACATGTTATGTAACAGAAAACCGCAAGCTTATTGGCTTAGTATCAGTTAAAGATTTATTAATGTCAAAGGATGAAGATAAGGTTGGAGACATTATGGAGACCAATGTCATCTGGACTTATACCCATGAGGACCGAGAAAATGTGGCTAAGATGTTTGGAAAATATGACTTTTTAGCTATACCTGTAGTAGACACAGAGCAGTATCTGGTAGGAATTGTAACCGTTGATGATGCTATGGATGTTATAGAGGAAGAGACAACAGAAGATATGACTAAGATGGCGGCTATGAGCCCTAGCGAAGAAAGCTATTTTGAAACTTCTGTATTAAATCATGCAAAACATCGTATTTTATGGCTTTTAGTGCTTATGCTATCTGCTACTATTACTGGTACCATTATTACCACATATGAAGGAGCCTTTTCCACTATTCCATTACTAGTTGCTTTTATTCCTATGTTGATGGATACAGGAGGCAATTGTGGGTCACAAAGCTCTACATTGATTATTCGTGGGTTAGCTTTGGATGAGATTAAGTTCAAGGATTTCTTTAAGGTTATTTTTAAAGAGTTTCGTATTTCATTAATAGTGAGTATGGTATTAGCCACTGTTAATGGACTTAGAATATTTTTAATGTATCGTGATTTAACATTAGCTATAGTCGTTGGATGTACCTTAGTATGTACAATCGTTATGGCAAAAGTGATAGGATGCATCTTACCGCTTATCGCTAAAAAATGTAAGTTAGATCCAGCTATTATGGCAGCACCATTAATTACAACCATTGTGGATACATGCTCTATTTTAGTGTATTTTAATATTGCTACGCTTTTCTTTAAGTTATAGAAACACAAAAAAACAGCTAATCTTCTTAGAGTGGCTGTTTTTTAATATGCACTCTAGTTGAACTTTTATAATGTCTATCTATTTCCTAAAAAAGATATAAAGCGTCTTCTCAGTACATAAAACTAAGACTTTTTTTAACTGTTGCATTTTTTGAAAAGATATAGTAATCTATACATAGATTTACGATGTATTGTAATGGGAGGTATAGAGATGGCGATTAGCAAAGAATTACTTAAGGGAACAACTACCTTACTCATTTTACAACTATTAAATGAGAAGGACCAGTATGGTTATGAGCTCACTAAAGCATTAGAGCAAAGAACCGACAACCTTTTTACACTTAAGGAAGGAACCCTGTATCCTATTTTGCATGCTCTTGAAAATGAAGGGATGATAGAGGCTTATTGGGAAGATACCCAGTCGGCTAGAAAGCGTAAATATTATCGCATTACAGAAGCAGGAAAAAAGGGACTTAAAGAGAAGAAAGAAGAGTGGCAGCTTTATTCTGAAGGTGTAAGAAAGGTAATAGGGGGAGGGGTACTTAGTGAACCATTATGTAGATGCTTTTCTTAAAGAAGTATTAGAGCAAGTAAGATATAAAAAGATGCATCCTCAAATAGCTCAAGAATTAAATGACCATATTGAATCTTTAAAGGAAACATTAATGGAGGAAGAAGGATACACAGAGGATAAGGCTTATGAAGAAGCAGTAAGACAAATGGGAGAGAGCGTGGAGATCGGTAAGAGTCTTCACAAAATGCATAAGCCGAGGTTAGAGTGGCCTACAGTCTTACTTATAGTAGGTCTTCTGGGAATTAGTTTAATTACTATGTTTACTTATGAGTATTATTTTAGTACATATATGCAAGGGACAAGTTACTTGCACAAGCAATTTATCTGTATAGTAATAGGTGCTGTTGGTTTAATAGGTATGTATTTTATGGATTATAAAAGGATAGAGAAATATTCGTTACTTTTATATGTAGTAGCACTGGTTTTACTTATCCTAACTTTTTTATGGGGATATGAATTAAATGGAGCAAAAAAATGGATAAGAATAGGTATCTTCCATGGAGCAAAAAAATGGTTAGGAATAGGTGTTTTTCAGCTTGAAACAGCGGTATTAGTCTCCCCACTCATTATAATAAGTTATATAGGATTAGCAAGAAAATGGAGTAAGAAAGGAAAGCCTGGCGCTATGCTTTTATTCGTGCTGATGATGCTTCCTACAATATTTTATGTGAGAGGGAATCTTGCTCAAGGGATAATCGTTTTTATTGTGCTAGTGGGGATTTTCTATAGACATTATCCTAACTGTTTAAAGCTGATATCGATAAAAAAGCATCATTTCATCGTGTGGATTACTATACTAGGAGTGGCGGGAACCTTCTTTATTAAAAAGATAATAGAGGCCCCTCAACGGGTGGATCGTATAAGGGCTTGGCTCAATCCTAGTATTGACCCTATGGAAGATGGATGGCTTACGATACAGCTTAGAAATATGTGTAAGGGTGCAAGTCTTGTAGGAAATGATGGTTTATTTTATACATTAGAGCAATCAGGAGTAGCGCAAGTGGTATCACCTTATGGAAGCATGGGGGTTACGGATTATATCCTTAATTTTATGATTGGTGTTTTGGGAATATTACCAGCTATTATTTTGGTGTGTATGATTATAGGACTTCTTATAAGATGCTTTAAAACAGCAGCTAAGGTGAGAGAAGGGTATGGACATGATTTATTAATCAGTATTAGTAGCTTATTCAGTGTACAATTTATATTGAGTATACTCTTAAACTTAGGGCTTCTTCCAAGTGTAAGTGGCGCTTATATGCCTTTTGTTTCCTATGGAGGGTCTAACTTGGTTTGCAATATGATACTGATAGGCTTTTTTCTAGGCATTTATCGCCGCAAAGATATTAATCCAGTCCAGTTGATTAGTGAGGGTACAGCAGAAGCTAGGAGGCCAGGATGGATGCAGTGGGTGAATGCATTTTTTGAAATAGAAGATAAAGAGATAGATAAAGATTTTAAAGATAATTTTGAAGGGGAATTAAGTAATAGAGCATTAGCTGAAGCAGCCCTTAATTTTTTAAGGGGCTGTGAGGAAGTAGAATCAGTAGAGGTAGTTTTTAAGGATCAAGTACAAGAGTAGAACATTAAGATTGAAATCAACTAAACGACAAAAAGGGAACCATGCATACATGCCAATGTCATTAAGTTAAGATGACGAAAAAAGATCTCTATACCAATCAAATGGTATAGAGATCTTTTTTTGAAAAAGTAGTTGACAAGACAAAGAAAATGTGTGGCCGCTCTCACTACTGATTGAATAAAGAGGTAGTGAGAGCGGCCCTTGTAATTAAAGGAAACTTAGTTACAAGGAGGACACATATGAAACCCAAACAAATTAAAAAGCTTTTAGTAGATGAAATCCAAAAGTTAGCTGACAATCCGCAAGATTATTGTACCAATCCAGGTAGTGATTTTTTACGCAAAAGAAAATTGCCCATGAATAAAATTTTAGCTGGAATTATTGGAATGGGAAGTGGGAGCCTTACAAACGAATTATTAGATCTATTTGGTGCATCTGCAGATACACCCACTTCTTCTGCGTTTGTTCAGCAGAGGAAAAAGATAAAGCCCGAAGCGTTTAAGAAGATATTTGACGGCTTTTCAAGTAAACTTATAGATAACTTTAATGAAGATATGCCCATACTTGCTGTTGATGGGTCTGATGTACAGATTCCTACCAATCCTGATGATTTAAATTCATTTCATTCTGGAAAAGATGGAAGAAAATCATATAATCTTCTGCATATAAATGCGTTGTATAATATAAATTATTCTATTTATCATGATGTGATAATACAAAAATCTAAAGAAAAGAATGAACATAACGCTCTACAAGAAATGGTTGATCGTTCTGAAATTCCTAAAGCACTCGTGATAGCTGATAGAGGTTATGAATCTTTCAACAGCATGGCTCACATTCAAGAAAAAGGATGGTTCTTTCTTATTCGTGTCAAAGATGGAATTAATGGTATAAAGAATGGATTGGATTTACCCAAAACAGACTGTTTTGATATTGATATTTCTTTAAAACTTACAAGAAAGAAAACGAATGCAGTCAAAGAACTTTTCAAAGACAAAAATCATTATCGAAGTGTTTCTTCAGCCCAACCGTTTGATTATTTACCACTTAAAAACAAGAAATCTGAACCTGCTAAATTCTATGAATTACACTTCCGAATAGTGAGATTTCCTATTTCAGAAACTTCCTATGAAACAATAGTTACAAATCTAAATAGTGAAAAGTATCCTCCTGATGAGGTAAAAAAACTGTATGCTTCTCGTTGGGAGATTGAAACATCTTTTCGAGATTTGAAATATACGATTGGAATGTTAGATTTTCATTCAAAAAAGGTGATGTGTATCCAACAAGAAATCTATGCACATATGATAATGTATAACTTTGCAGAAATGATTACCTCCCACGTAGTCATTGAAAAAAAGCAAAGAAAGCATACATATAAAGCAAATTTCTCAGTTGCAGTGCATATGTGTAGGTTATTCTATCATGGAAAAGCAACATCACCTGATGTAGAAGCCATAATTGCAAAAAATCTCATTCCTATAAGACCTGATAGGCATAGGGAACGAAACTTAATTGTTAAGATTTTTCATGGCTTCCTTTATAGAGTAGCATAAATTTTTGTAAAAGAATATAAATTTTGAGGCAGATGCAAATCTGTCTATTTGTGGTACCTGGAAATAGAAAAAGAAGCTGAAGAAATAAATCTTCAACTTCTTTTCCTAGGGATGCGTTTCTATCACAATGTTAACTTAATGACATTGGCATACATGCATGATTCCCTTTTTGTCTCCCAGACTCTAGTTTAACTTTCATTTTTCCTTCAGTAAGCCTCATCAAAGGCATAATAATGGCTCCTCAGCATATAGATGCTATAAGAAGAGGTATACTTTAGGTATTATGAAAGCTAAACCAATGAGTGAGGAGCTCTTAAAAGTCTTAGCCGGCGCACCTTTATGAGAGGAAGCTTAGGCCTTAAGACTCTGGTTTGAAACTTTGTTTGTTGGTACTGCTATAGATATAAAAACGCACTCGATAACTTATAAGTGGCGCCTCCCTGTCAGCGCACAAGTGAACATTTTCCTTAGAGCCAGAGGTACCTATAACAATAGATTGAGACTTGGTCGACCCGGTCAGTTCCTCAGGTTGATGCTGCGGTGATTATGCCGAGGGAAGTTATTTAATTTGTTTTTACACTTCTATATATGTGGGTTGCAAGTGGAATCCCTAATGAAAAATAAAATATTTTTGAAAATTTAAATAAAATGGGGAACTCAGTTGTTCTTTTTACGTCTAAAGAATTAAATAAATATTGAGGGGGAGTCAAGTGATGAAAAAATGGGGAAATCAATTTAAAAAACTAATGTTTGTAGTAGGAATAAGTAGCATGGTATTAGTTAATGGCTGTGGTAGTAAGTCTGCAAGTGAAACAGCTGCTGTACCTGCTGAGAATGCTTATGCAGCACCACAAGAAGAAGCAGCCTATACTAGCAATGAATCTTCAGTTACTAGCGAAGAAAAAGCAGTCCAAGATGCAGCGGGGTATACTGGTGAGAATCCGAAAATTAATACCACCTCAACGTATAATCGTAAAGTGATTAAAACAGGAAATATGGAGATTCAAACAGAGCACTTTGGTCAAACGGTTGAAAGCTTAACGAACTGTGTAATCAGCTTAGGGGGTTACATAGAAAGTTCGAATATTCAAGGAAGTAGCTTTTACAATAAGGATTCTAATAACCGAACAGCTACTTTAACAGTGAGAGTGCCACAGGCCCAGTTTGATGTTTTTGTCAATCGGGGAAGTGAATTTGGTAATGTATCTTACTTATCTTGCAATAGTGAAGATGTGACAAGTGCTTATGTAGATACAGAAATCAGGTTAAAGACATTAAAAGCAAGATATGACCGTTTACTAAAACTTCTAGAGAAATCAGGGACGCTTCAGGAACTATTTGAATTAGAACAAGAAGTTAGTAATGTTACTTATGAAATAGAAAATCTAAGTGGTACACTTCAGCACTATGATGCTTTAGTAGATATGGGTACGCTTTCTATTCAAGTGCAAGAAGTAAAAGAAATAGTAGTAGAGGAAGAAGTAGTAGATCCAACCTTTGGTAAGCAAGTAGAAGAAGTGTTTAAAGGCTCTATGAATACCTTAATGGAAATAGGTAAAGGGCTCATCATTTTAGTTACAGGACTTCTACCTTTTGTTGTCATAATTATCCCTGTTATACTAATTGGTGTTAACCTTTATAAAAGAAATAATAAGAAAAAAAGGACACTAGAGAAAAACGAAGAAGAAAATGAAGAATAAAGTGTACTACATTATGTTAATATCCTCAATAAACCGTTGCTTTTCATCATTAAGTATGATAAAATTTGCCTTATAAAAATAGTATACATTAAAAACAATGATGCGAAGTAGTAGGAAAGTCGTTTTATCAGAGAGCTACTGGGTGGTGTGAAGTAGTAAAATGGATTTTGTGAACTCGTCGCTAAGTTCCAGGCTGAACTCATAGTAGGTCATGGCGGGTCTTCCCGTTATAGAAGTTTGAGTGTGTAGGGGATTCCCTGCAAATAAGAGTGGTAACGCGGAAATAGAACCTTTCGTCTCTTGGAATATCTAAGAGTCGGAAGGTTTTTTTGATGCTATTTACTAAAGGAAAAACATCACTATATAGCCACTATTATAAATAGTAATTGTACATGTTATAGTGATTTAAACACAATACCTAAGGAGGCAAAACAATGCAATACAATCACAAAGAGATTGAACAAAAATGGCGTAAACATTGGGAAGAGCACCCAGTTAATGTTGAAACAGAAGGTAAAAAGCCTTATTACTGTTTAGATATGTTCCCATATCCATCAGGAAATGGTCTTCACGTAGGTCACTGGAGAGGTTATGTACTTTCAGATGTATGGAGCCGCTATAAAATTCTTCAAAACCACTATGTCCTTCACCCAATGGGATGGGATGCCTTTGGTCTTCCAGCAGAAAACTATGCCATCCAAAAGAAAGTACACCCAGCTATTGCTACAGCAGAAAACGTTGCAAACTTCAAACGTCAACTTCACGATATCAGTGCTGTTTATGACTGGGATAAGGAAGTTAATACAACAGATCCAGAGTTCTACAAATGGACACAATGGATTTTCCTTAAAATGTTTGAAAATGGACTTGCTTATGAAAAAGAGATGCCAATCAACTGGTGTCCATCATGTAAAACAGGTCTTGCAAATGAAGAAGTAAAAGAAGGCTGTTGTGATCGTTGTGGCAGTACCGTTACGAAGAAAAACCTTCGTCAATGGATGCTTAAAATTACAAATTATGCAGAAAGACTTCTTAATGACTTAGATGGTCTTGATTGGCCAGAAAAAGTTAAAAAGATGCAAGCTGACTGGATTGGTAAAAGCTATGGTGCTGAAATCGACTTCGAAATCGAAGGTACAGATGAAAAGATTAAAGTTTTCACCACTAGACCAGATACACTTTATGGGGCAAGCTTTATGGTAATGGCACCAGAGCATGCAAAAGTGATGGCACTTACTACAGAAAGCCAAAAAGCTGAAGTTGAAAAATATGTATTTGATGCTTCTACAAAATCATCAGTAGACCGTATGGCTGACAAAGAAAAAACAGGTGTATTCTTAGGTAGATATGCAATCAATCCTCTTAATGGAGCAAAAATTCCAGTATGGATTTCTGACTATGTACTTTCTGACTATGGTACAGGTGCCATCATGTGTGTACCAGCTCATGATGATAGAGACTTTGCTTTTGCTAAGAAATTTGATTTACCAATCATCCAGGTTATTTCTAAGTCAGGAGAAGAAGAAGAGCTTACTGAGGCTTACACAGAAGCTGGTGTCATGATTAATTCAGGAGATTTCAATGGCATGCCATCTGAAGAAGCTAAAAAAGCCATTCCAGAGTTCCTTGAAACACAAAATATTGGTAAGAAAACAACTAACTACAAGCTTCGTGACTGGGTATTCTCACGTCAAAGATATTGGGGAGAACCAATCCCAGTTGTTCACTGTGACTGCTGTGGTATTGTAGGGGTTAAAGAAGAAGACCTTCCAATTCGTCTTCCAGATGTAGAAAGCTATGAGCCAACAGGTACAGGTGAATCTCCACTTGCAGCTATTGATGAGTGGGTTAACACAACTTGTCCAAAATGTGGTGGTCCAGCTAAACGTGAAACAAACACAATGCCACAATGGGCTGGTTCATCTTGGTACTTCTTAAGATATCCAAACCCACACAATGATGAGGAGCTTATTAGCAAAGAAGATATGAAAAAATGGCTACCAGTAGATATGTACGTTGGTGGTATCGAGCATGCTGTTCTTCACCTTCTTTACGCTCGTTTCTATACTAAATTTTTATTTGATATTGGAGTAGTAGACTTTGAAGAACCATTCAAACGTCTCTTCAACCAAGGTATGGTAACTAAAGCTGGCGCTAAAATGAGTAAATCAAAAGGAAATGTTGTTTCTCCAGATGAGCTTGTTGAGAAATATGGCTGTGACTCACTTCGTATGTATGAACTCTTCATTGGACCACCAGAACTTGATTCTGAATGGGATGATAGAGGTATTGAAGGGGTTTACCGTTTCCTTAATAAAGTATGGAAATTAGTGGATGAAAACACTGCAGTAGCAGAAACAAAAGATATGGAAAGAATTCGCCATAAACTTATTCGCGATATTACAGTGCGTATGGAAAACTTCAACTTAAATACAGTAGTAAGTGGTTTCATGCAATACACTAATGAGCTTCTTGACCTTCAAAAGAAACAAGGAGGCCTTGCTAATGAAACACTTAAGGCTCTTGTTATTCTTTTAGCACCATTTGTGCCACATATTAGTGAGGAGCTTTGGGCTAAAGTAGGCGGAAGCGGCAGCGTATTTGAAAATACATGGCCAACTTACGATGAAGAAAAAATGAAAGAAGATGAAGTAGAAATCGTTGTTCAAATCACAGGAAAAATTGCTGCACGTATGATGATTTCTCCAGAAGCAAGTCAAGAAGAAGCAATTACAAAAGCAAAAGAGCTTATTGCTGATAAGTTAGCAGGTAAGACGGTGGTTAAAGAAATTTATGTTCCAGGACGTATTGTTAACCTTGTAGCTAAATAATAAAATACAAAGTAAAAAGACATGTTACTTCTAAGTAACATGTCTTTTTACTTTGTAAATAGATATGAGATTATCATAAAATTTTATAAGTTTTCTGTAGTGGGTAGTATTTCTTCTCGGAAAGGAATTGAACTTTGAGCACCTTCACGAGTAACTGTTATAGCAGCCACTTGATTACCAAAGACAATAGCTTCTTCAATGGATTTTCCTTCAGCAAGATAAACAGCTAAGGCACCATTAAAGGAGTCTCCAGCAGCAGTTGTATCGATTGCCTTGACACTGAGTGCAGGGAAGTGACGAGCTTCTTCTAGTGTGACTAAAACGGCGCCTTTTTCACCTAAAGTCGTAATGACATGTTTAACACCAGAGCGAAGTAAAGTTTGTGCAGCAATAATAGCATCATCTACTGTAGTAACAGGTTGATTTGTTAAAGTGCTCAATTCGGTTTCGTTAGGGGTTATATAATCAATTTTACTTAGTATTTCATTAGGTAAATGACTAATGGCAGGTGCTGGATTAAGGATAATGGTCTTATGATACTTGTGTGCTAAGGTAGCAGCTTCATAGACAGCTTCTAAAGGAATTTCTAATTGTAGCATAATAATGTCGGCTACTTTAAAGAGCTCATCATGAGCCATGATCACTTCTTTTGTTACTGTGTTATTGGCATTAGGGAGTACTACGATAGAATTATTACCCATCTTATTAAGATAGATAATGGCCATACCAGAGCCCGTTTCTGAATTTGCTTGAATAGGAGAGGTATTTACACCTGCTTTTTGAAGGCTTTGTAGGAGCTTTTCACCGGAAGGGTCCTTGCCTACAGCGCCTAGCATAGTCACATGACCACCTAAGCTAGAAGCAGCATAAGCTTGATTAGCCCCCTTACCACCAGGAACTTCTTTTGCAAAATGGCCTAGTAAGGTCTCACCAGCTATAGGGGTATGATCCACTTCAATAATCCAATCCATATTTAAGCTTCCTATGACTAATATATTTGACTTTTTCATAATAAGGCTCCTTTGTGTTAATCTTATTACTCATCTTAATACAAGGATTAATAACTGTCAAAGAGCCGAAAAAGATGAAGAATTTTTGGTAAAAATATAAAGTATTTTAATGAATAGCTAGAAAAGTTTGCTAAGTAAGGTGACTCATGATATGGTAGACATAAGATACATATTATACCTAGTAGAAAGGATAAGATAATAATGGCTTACACAAAGCAAGACTTATTGCAAGCACTAGAAAAATTAAAGATTAATCCAAGAGGCACCTTATTAGTTCACTCTTCTATGAAGAGTATAGGAGAAGTAGAAGGTGGTGCTGACACCGTATTAGACGCCTTAATGATTTACATGAAGGAAGGGCTATTGGTCTTGCCTACCCATACGTGGTCTTATATTAATGCAGAAAATCCTAAATTTGATGTAGTTCATTCAGAGGTATGTGTAGGCATTTTGCCAGAGTTATTTAGAAAAAGGCCAGGTGTTGTAAGATCGCTACATCCTACACATTCAGTAGCTGCCATAGGACAAGATAAAGAAGATTTTATAAAAGATAATGAGTTATGGCATACGCCTTGTGCAAGACAGTCTCCTTGGGGAAAATTATTAGATAGAAATGCACAGATTATGCTTTTAGGAGTGGACCTTAGAAGAAATACTTTTATACACGGCGTAGAAGAGTGGGTAGATATTAAAGGACGTCTGACAGATGAAATGGAGCCATTAGTTGTTATTAATGAAAAGGGAGAAGAGCTATCAGTGCCTTCTAGAAGACATTGTGGTGATCATTGGTCAGAATATTTTTGGAAAGTAGATGATTATTTTAAGGAAAAAGGTGTGATGCACCTAGGAAAGTTTGGCGATGCTACAGTTCGTATTTGCGAGACTCAGGGAGTGGCAGCGTTACTTAATGACATGCTAGCCATTAATCCTCATCTTTTTTCAAATAATGAACCATTAGAAATAGAACGTTATAGAAAGTAAACAAATTGCAAATAAAATATGACCATACTATGATTTGCTTGCAAAATAAGAACTATCTATTTAGGATAAGAATGATAAGTTTTAGATAAGGTAGGATAAGTGCATGGCAGAGCAAAAACAAAAAAAGAAAGCTAGAAAAAAACAAAAGGGTAGAAGAGTCTTCAGTAAAGGGTTTGTATTTTCTACTTTATTATTAGCAATCATTACTTTTTATGTGTGTTTAACAATAGGAATGAATATATACGATGAGATACCATTTTAATAAAAGGAAGCTTATAAAGGTTCTTTAATAAAATAGAAAAAATAAAGGTGCTATGAAAGATTAGCACCTTTATTTTATAGAGCAATACTATGTTTGTTAAAAGCCTTTTTTTGAAGAAAGCATCTTAACGAGAGCATCAAATTGTCCTCTTTGATTTTTAGGAAGTTGATTTTTAAAGTATTGAAGTATAGCAAGTTGCATCTCAGGAGTAAAGGGGATATTTTTTTGATTGGCTTCATTAGAAATAGCCATAAGAAGACCCAATACCTCTACATTACTTTTATAATTTGCACTGGACAAAATAGTTTCTAAACGACTAACAAAATCTTGATCAACACCTTGAAAAGCAGGGTTTTCAGAAAGCTTCATATCGTTTACCTCCTTTAAGAATAGTTTATATCATCGTTTATTTCATAAAACCGGAAAGTAATTTTAATAATTGAACTTGACTAGGATCTAGTAAAGGAGATAATTTATCTATGATTTGACTAGGATTGGGTGAAGCACTTTGTGTTTCTGCTGAAGTGGCAGAAGGTGTAATCGGTGGCGCCAGGGGTGCATCTTCAGGTATACCAGAGTCACTAGCATGCAAGGAATAAGTAGGTTCATCTAAACCATCAGTAGTACTACGTGGGCTTAATAAGTCTCTGGCTTCTGTAAGTTTTAAAATAGCATCTATAAAATAAGCTTTATCGCTAGAAAGATTTTGTTTAACATCCGTTAGAAAATTTTTTTCCCAACCGGTCTCTTGTGAACGGCTCATTGAACGCACAAAATCCTCACTGGAATATAAATTAATCGTATACATCAACTCCATGGCCTTAATAAGAACAGCTACAGGCCTTTGACGGTCTGCCCTTAGGTAAGGAAGAAGTGATTTAGAGATCATTAATACATCATTATTTACAGCCCGATCTAGAGTGCTCATACAAAACCTCCATTTAGGGTATCTTTTATAATGTATGATAGTTCTGAGGAAGATTAGAACCGAAATGGTTATTTTTATCTGAGTTAAAGAATAAAATACTAATGAATTCGTTAATAAGAGAGTGATCATATGGAGAATGAGAATTTAGTCGTGAATTTAGAACAGGATTTAACAGAAATAGCGGGATTGATATGGGGATATATGGACAAGAAATACATATCTCAGATGAAACGACAATTAGATGGTTATAGACAAAGCTGTGAACAAAATTTATGCAAGGAAGCACAGCTATTAAAAGCGATGATACCCTTTATGCCAGAAGAAAGTAAATTACTACAAACTGTAGTAGACACGATTATTTATAATGATATGATTGAAAAAAGCCTGGAAGAGCATGAGGAACTAGGGAGACTTTACAGAGATGAAAATAAAGACAGGGAAAATCTGAAGAAGCTCATGTATAAGCTTGTTTTATTCAAAATTGTAACAGCAATAGAAAAAGGAAGTATGGATGCATAAAGTGAGACTGTATAAAGGTCTTGTTAAGAAGGATTGACTTATATTGAAAAGCAGAAAGACAATGATATAATTATTTTTGTAAGAAAGAAAAACTATTTAATGAGCCATTTCGGTAAAACCTTTTCCCTAATAAGAGGCTGACTAAAAAGATGGAAAAATCCACTTTTTTGGTCAGCCTCTTCCAATTAGATAGTGAGTATATAAATGAAATAAATAAAATAGGAGAAGGACTAAAGAGTCCTCCTCCTATTTTTATTTATTTTATTAAGCCTATTGAATATCGTTTCTTAAGAAACCACAAGGTGATTTACAGAAGCACATCCAAACAATAACAATAATGATAATCCACATCCAAGCAGAATTGTCACAGCCACCAAAGAAATTATTGAATAAGCAATCTAGGTTAAAGCCGCCACCACAACTGCCTTTACCGCAAAATAGTAAGAAGAATGCTATAATAATGATAATACAAGTACAGTTATCTTCTAAGAATCTAAAATCTTCCATGATATTGCCTCCTATATTTAAAAATTTAATCTATAATATTCCTTTACAAAGTAGACAAACAACTCCTAGCATAATAATAAGACAACCACATTCACCTAAGCAGCAAATAAGAATAAGAGCCAAAATGATAAGGGGTAACCAGGATGAACAACTTAAGTGACATTGGTTACAGCAATTATGCTTAAAAGTGGGATGACAGTCAGAATATGAATGTGTGTTACAGCCCGAATTGCAGCAACCATTAAAAGCAGACATATTTGACCTCCTTATGAAAACTATATTTAATTATATGAACCTTCTATTTGAAAAATTACTTATATTACCAAAATAGTAAATGATAATATTTTTTTCTAGAAATAAAAACAAGTTTTGAGAAACTTTGTTCTTAGCTTCTTCATTAACTATAGTATGAAGTATGGAAAAAAATGTTACTCTTGTAAAATATTTTTTTATTTAAAAAATTATAATTTAATATTTAATTTTTTATTGACATGAATAGTATGATTGTATACAATTATACATAAGTAATTTTCAGATAATTAAAGGATTAAAAATAGAAAGATGCAAGGAGTGATACTGTGTTTGAACTAAATAAGAGAACTAATTTACTTACTAGCCCTGAAAAGAACCATTTATTAGAGGATAGAGCTGAGGCGAATATGTTTAGGGAATTTTTCCCTTATGATGAAATTCCTAGAGTTGCCTTCAACGATGTGCATGTGCCTATGACTATGCAGGAAAAGATTTATATTACAGATACGACTTTTAGAGATGGTCAACAGTCAAGAGCGCCTTATACAACTGAGCAAATTGTTGATATTTATAAAATGTTACATCGATTAAGTGGGCCTAATGGCATTGTTCAACAAAGTGAATTCTTCCTCTATAGCGAGAAAGACAGGCAAGCTGTTTATAAATGTAGAGAGTTAGGTTATGAGTTTCCACAGATTACTTCTTGGATTCGTGCATCTGAAAAAGATTTTCAGCTTGTAAAGGACATGGAGATTAATGAAACAGGTATTTTAGTAAGCTGTTCAGATTATCATATTTTCCATAAGCTACATATGAAACGTTCAGAAGCAATTGAACACTATACAAAGATTGTTAAACAATGTATTGATAAAGGCATCATTCCTCGTTGCCATTTTGAAGATATTACAAGAGCTGATATTTATAAATTCGTTGTTCCTTTTGCGAGGGAACTGATGAGAATTAGTGAAGAAACTAAGATGCCAATTAAAATTCGTGCTTGTGACACAATGGGCTACGGTGTAAGTTATCCAGGTGCTATGATTCCACGTAGTGTCCCAGGTATTATGTATGCACTTCATCAATATGCTGGTGTACCTCATGAATGGATTGAATGGCATGGACATAATGACTTTTATCGTGCTGTAGCTAATTCAACAGCAGCATGGCTTTATGGTTGTAATAGTGTTAACTGTTCTTTATTTGGTATAGGAGAAAGAACAGGTAATACACCTCTAGAAGCAATGGTTATGGAGTATGCACAGTTAAAAGGTACTTTAGATGGTATGGATACAACAGTAATCACTGAGCTTGCAGAGTATTTTGAAAATGTAATTGGAGAGAAAATACCAGAACGTACACCATTTGTAGGTAAAAACTTCAATGTAACAAGAGCAGGAATCCATGCAGATGGTTTACTTAAAAATGAAGAAATCTATAATATTTTTGATACTGAAAAACTTTTAAATAGACCTGTACGTGTCTCTATTAGTAATACATCAGGCCTTGCAGGTATTGCTCACTGGATTAATAGTAATCCTGATTGTAGTCAACTAAAAGGTATTGATAAAAATGATCCACTCTGTATTAGCATTAAAGATTGGGTAGATACACAATATGAAGATGGTCGTACGACTGTTATGAGTGATGAAGAATTAGAAGAATATATTAATCATTATCTTTCACAAAAATAGACATCTAAGGCAGCATGAGAAAATAACTTGAAGAAACACAAAGTATTTAGGTTAAAAAATGTAGTTGGGGATGTTGAAGTTAAAGCAGCATCTCCATTATTTTTTTATAAGATTATGATATAAAATTTAGACAAGTGTATATTTATTCTGATATAATAGAAAAGGATATAAAACGGAAAATTTAGGAGGTATATAAGATGGATAAGTTAGAAGCAGCAAAAGCTCACTTCGCAGCCTTAGTAGAGGAACAATTAGCTAGAGTAGAAAGAATGAAAAATGATACAAGGGCTGTAGATTACAGTAAGCTAGATCAAATCATTATCGGCTGCTGTGGTGGAGATGGTATTGGACCTGCTATTACAGCAGAAGCTGAGCGCGTTCTTCGTGCTGTACTTAAAGATGATGTAGCTAGTGGCAAAATTGTATTTAAACAAATTGACGGCTTAACGATAGAAAACCGTATTGCAGCTAATAAAGCTATTCCAGATGATGTGCTTGCTGAGCTTAAAGCCTGTGATATTATTTTAAAAGGCCCAACGACAACACCAAGTAAAGGTGATGGTCCTAATATTGAAAGCGCTAATGTGGCCATGAGAAGAGAGTTAGACTTATTTGCTAACGTACGACCAGTAGCAGTACCAGAAGAAGGTATTGATTGGACCTTTTTCCGTGAAAATACAGAGGGTGAATATGCACTTGGCAGCAAAGGGATTGCTTTAGATGCTGATATGTCTTTTGATTTTAAAGTAACAACTACGCAAGGCACAGAAAGAATAGCAAGACAAGCTTTTGAATTCGCACGTAAAAATGGTAAAAAACGTGTAGCTATTATTACAAAAGCTAATATTCTTAAGAAAACAGACGGTAAATTCTTAGAGCTTTGCTATAAAGTAGCTAAAGAATATCCAGAAATAGAAGTAGATGACTGGTTTGTAGATATTATTTCTGCTAATCTTATTAATGAAAAAGTAAGAAAGAATTTCGAAGTATTTGTACTTCCTAACCTTTATGGTGATATCATTACAGATGAAGCTGCTCAAATCCAAGGTGGTGTAGGTACTGCAGGTAGTGCTAATGTAGGTAATAAGTATGCGATGTTTGAAGCGATTCATGGTAGTGCACCAAGAATGGTGGAGACAGGAAGAGAACAATATGCTAATCCAGCGAGTATGATTAAAGCAGCAGAATTACTTCTTCGTCATATTGGCTATAAAGATGAAGCTGACCGTGTTATTGCAGCACTTAAGATTGCAAATGATACTATTAAAATGACAGGTAGAAATGATGGTGCAACAGGAGCAGAATTTGCTAACTGTGTTATTGAAAACTTATAAGCTTCTATACATAAGATGATGAGTCAAGGTGCCTTTCATTACTTAGTGATAAGTAATGAAAGGCACCTTTTGCTATGACTTATTTATTTGGATAGAAATTTGAATAGAAGAAAAAGGCTTTTTAAGACTTATCAAGTAGAATCATTAAATGCTAGAAAGCAAACTTTAAGAGGTTAAAAATGAGATAGAGAGATTAAGCATATGCTAAAGGTGCAGAACAAGTGAAGAAATAGTGAACATGAAAAATAAAATAGCATAAAATCACATACTTCACAAAAGAAAAAGCAACAAATATCAAATAAAATTTGTTATAATGAAATTAAATATAAAATTAAATATAAAATAAGTCACGACTAGGAGGAAATAAACTTGAAAAATAAGTTGGATATAGGAACAATAATTGCAATTGTTTGTGGCGTTCTAGCCGTTGTTTTTGCGGGGCTAATGTTACTGGGTAAGGTGACTGTAGACCTAGCAATTGTAGTGGTTGGAGCAACCCAAGTACTTAGTGGTTTAGTACAAATGCAAATGGTTAAAAAAGCTGAGTCAGAGGAAATTGGCGCGGAGAAATTTAAAGCAGCAAAGTTTACATTAATCTTAGGGGTGGTTTTCTTAGGATTAATGGCATTTAAATTAGTCTTTGTAGCACTTAACACATAAAGAGCTGTAAATATATACTATAATGAAGAAAGTTAATATAATGAGATAAGGCACTTCAGAAGAAGTGTCTTTTTTATTAAAGTTGATATAAAAAGTGTTGACATATGTAAATAGTTCATGTAATATAATAAAAGTCAACACGGCCCATTGGTCAAGCGGTCAAGACACCGCCCTTTCACGGCGGTAACACGAGTTCGATTCTCGTATGGGTCATTTGTTAGTGATGATACCCATCTGGAGACAGACTGGGAAAGTAAATGGTTGCTAACATAAAACGGGGTGTGGCTCAGTTTGGCTAGAGCGCCTGATTTGGGTTCAGGAGGCCGCAGGTTCGAGTCCTGTCACCCCGATTTCTCTTGTAAAAGAGAGTTTGGGTCACTAGCTCAGTCGGTAGAGCACTTGACTTTTAATCAAGTTGTCCCGGGTTCGATTCCCGGGTGGCTCAGTTATAAATAAGAGGCGTATTATTTTGTGCAAATAATACGCCTCTTATACTTTAAGAAAAGCGTATATGAATCCAAGTGAAGAATAGAATAGTGAAAAAGCCTCTTATAGACGATAAATAATCTATAAGAGGTTTTTTACTAATCGTATATTTTTAAAATAGAGGAAGTTAAAAATGAACAATAAAGCGTTAAAAGAACAAAAAAATCATGGGACGGCGTATTTTCCTTGTGTATTATATGAGCATGATCATAATCGTATAAAGTTAGAAGTTAACCACCATTGGCATAAAGAAGTAGAACTTATTTATTTGGAAGAAGGACAGTTTTTAGTAGATATCAATATGGAGCCAACTTGGCTAGAAAAAGGTTTTTGCTTTATTAATCAAGAAGAACTTCATGCCCTTAAGGCAGAAGGAAATGTAAAGGAAAGTGCCCTAGTCTTTAACTTAGAAATGTTAGGCTTTAGTATGTACGATGAAGTACAAGCACGTTTCATCCAGCCTATTTTAGAAAATAAATTACATTTTCCAAGATTCATAGGTATAAAGAATATGGTGGGAAAGGAGATTTTAATTCATTATGAGAGAATCGTTCAGTGGCATCAGCAAAGCGGACAGTTTTCAATAGCTACTGGAGGAAGTGTAGCAGAAGGCTTAAGTGCCCAGCTAAATATTAAGGTAGAACTCCTCAATATATTAATGATTCTTCAAAATAATGGGTTATTTTTAGAAGATAAAAGTGGTAGTGTAGATTATAAGGTTGAATCTATTAAAAAGGTTCTTAGTTATATAGAAGAACATTATAAGGAAGCATTTTATGTGAAAGATTTAGCAACTATCTTAAATATGAATGAGCAATATTTTAGTAGGTTTTTTAAAAGAATGATAGGTAAAGCACCTATGGCTTATGTAAATGATTACCGTTTAAAGATGGCTAAACAGTTATTAATAAAAACAGACATGCAAATTACGGAAATTTGTTTAGAAGTAGGATTTAATAATATGAGTAACTTTATTAAGTTATTTAAAAACAAAGAGAATTGTTCGCCTATACAATATCGAAAAAAGTCATAAAAGCATAAAAAACGGTCAATATTTGAGAAGTATATAGGCTTAAGAAATGGTATGATAAGAGAAAATAACAGATTATTGGAGGTTGGGGAAATGGCTCTTTGTACAGAAATATCTCTTAGAAATCAAGTGATTTACTCAATTTATGTTCGTAATCATACCATGGAAGGTACTTTTAAAGCAATAGAAAAAGATTTAGATCGTATTAAAGCTCTAGGAACAGATGTGATATGGTTTTTACCTATTCATCCAATTGGAGTGGAAGGTAAAAAAGGGAGCTTAGGTTGCCCTTATGCTATTAAAGATTACAGGAAAGTAAATCCTGAATATGGAACTCTAGAAGACTTTCAGCATTTAGTAGAAGCAATACATAAAAAAGATATGAAGTGTATCATAGATGTGGTTTATAATCATACCGCTATAGATTCGGTATTGGCAAAGGAACATAAGGAGTATTTTTATAAAAAAGAAGATGGAAGTCTAGGTAATAAAGCAGGTGACTGGGCAGATGTGATAGATCTTGATTATCAGAATAAAGCTTTGTGGGATTACCAAATAGAAACTTTAAAAATGTGGGCAAAGATTGTAGATGGTGTACGCTGTGACGTAGCTTCACTTGTACCACTTGCATTTTGGTTAGAAGCAAGAAGTGAGGTGGAAAAGATTCACCCTGGTTTTATTTGGCTAGCAGAATCAGTACATCCAGGGTTTGTAAAATATGTACGTCATCTAGGTTTTAATGCTTGTTCGGATAGTGAAGTTTATCAGGCCTTTGATATAACTTATGATTATGATATTTGGGATGAATTTGAGGCTTATATAGAAGGCAAAGCTACACTTACCTCGTATATTACAGCATTAAAAAAACAAGAGGTCATTTATCCTTCTAACTATGTAAAGCTTAGATGCTTAGAAAATCATGATCAAGCTAGAATTAAACAGAGGGTTCAAGATGAAAAAGCCCTTAAGAACCTAACAGCTTTCATGTATTTTCAAAAAGGAACAGCACTTATTTATGGTGGACAAGAAGTAGAAGCAGAACATACACCAAGTCTATTTGAGAAGGAGCCAATTAACTGGGAAACAGGCCATGATTTAACTCATTTATTACAAGCATTATATAATATTAAAAAGCAAGACATTGTCGCTAAAGGCAATTATGAACTTGAAGCTTATGATGAGGCACATATAGTAGTAGGCAGTTATCAAACTAAGGAGCAAATCTTAGTAGGGCTTTTCACTTTAAAGGGGAAAGAAGCGTGTGTAAAGGTGCCTTTACAAGATGGAAGTTATATCAATTTAATAAGTAAAGAAAAGGTAGAGGTTACAGGTGGGTTACTAAAGACCTTCGGTGAACCTATTATCATAAGTCATACCATAAATGAATAAGTAAGAAGGGATTAAGAAAGGAAAAAATATGTCTACGATTTTGTTAGTAATTATTTATATTTCATTTATTAGTTTAGGATTACCAGATTCTATATTAGGTTCAGCTTGGCCTATGATGCATTTAGAACTCAATGTTCCGGTTTCTTATGCAGGGCTTGCAACAATGATTGTGGCTGGAGGTACGATTATATCTAGCTTATTCAGTGAAAGACTTATTAAAAGATTTGGGACAGGAAAAGTAACAGCCATAAGTGTACTAATGACAGCTTTGGGCCTTATAGGAACTTATATGGTACCTGGCTTTTGGGGAATATGTTTATTAGGTATTCCTTTAGGTCTAGGAGCGGGAGCTGTAGATTCGGCCCTTAACAATTTTGTGGCATTACATTATGAAGCAAAGCATATGAATTGGCTACATTGCTTCTGGGGAGTAGGAGCTACTGCTGGACCGTTTATTATGTCTTTTTGGTTATTAAGAGAGAGTGGTTGGAGAATGGGTTATGCCACTATTGGCTTAATTCAAGGTATTTTAGTCATCTGTTTATTTGTAACTTTACCATTATGGAAGAAGATGGAGAAACAAGAAGAGAATAAAGAGAGTGAAAAAAGTAATACACGTATAAGTGAATTATTAGAAATGAGAGGCGCTAAACCAGCGCTTATAGCATTTTTCTGCTACTGCGGTGTAGAATTAACAACTGGACTTTGGGGAAGTACCTTTTTAGTAGACACATTAGGTTTATCAGCGGAAAAAGCAGCAAAGTGGGTATCCATCTATTACTTAGGAATTACAGTAGGGCGATTATTGGCAGGCTTTTTAGCTATAAAACTTAATAATATTAAAATGATGCGTTTAGGTCAAATCATTTGTTTACTGGGAGTTATTTTACTAGGAATGCCATTTACGAGCTATTGTCAGTTAATAGGACTTATGCTTATTGGTTTGGGTTGTGCACCTATTTATCCTGCCATGCTTCATGAAACACCTCAGAGATTTGGAAAAGAGCAATCTCAAGGCATTATGGGAATCCAAATGGCTTGTGCTTATGTAGGCAGTACCTTTATACCTCCTGTATTTGGTTTTTTAGCCAAAGGAATGAGTTTTAAGATTATGCCTGTATTTCTTATGATATTTGTTGTACTCATGTTCATTTGTTCAGAAATGGTAAATCGAGGAATAAAAAAATCAAATAACATATAAATACCAACAAAAAGAGCTATTATTTAAAAGTAATAGCTCTTTTTGTTGGTATGAAAAATCTAAATAATTAGTAAAAATTGGAATTGGGTGCTATAATAGAATTAAAAATAGATAGAGGTGAGGGAAAAAGAAATGTCTCATTGCTATATACAATTGTTACAAATAATGGTTCTGACAATAAGTATGGGCTATTCTCAGGTTATTTCAGGGGGAAAGATTGATGAAAATTTTAAGCAGTCACAAAATGTTTGGCAATATGTAAAGGAAGCGACTTCACAGGTAGATGAGGTATTAGGAAAATGGCAAGAAGCGCTAACACCCCAGACGATACAGCTCACCACTGTAGGAGATATTATGATGCATGAGCCTCAAATCACAAGTGGATATGATCCTAAGACTAAAACGTATGCATATGATTATATGTTTAAGGAAGTAGCACCTTATTTAAAAGCAGCAGATTTAACCATAGGCAATTTAGAACTAACACTTTCGGGAAAAGATAAAAAGTATACAGGCTACCCCCGGTTTAATGCACCAGATGAGCTTGCTGATGCGCTTAAAGACGTAGGTTTTGATGTTTTAACAACGGCTAATAACCATAGCTTAGACAGAGATTTTGAAGGATTAAAGAGAACGATAGATGTTTTAGAGCAAAGAGGTTTACAATGCACAGGTACATATCAAACAAAGGAAAGTAGTGAAACTATTCTCATTCAAGAAGTAAAGGGAAGTAAGATTGCGTTTTTAGCTTATACATATGGCACCAATGGTATTAAAGTAAGCAAGGGGAAAGAATATAGTATCAATTATATTAATAAAGAAAAAATAGCTGCAGATATTAAAAAAGCAAGAGATTTAAAAGCAGAGTTAGTTTGCGTAAGTATACATTTTGGTGTGGAATATGCAAGAACACCTAACAAAGCACAAAAAGAAATGGTAGATTTTCTAGTAGAAAATGATGTAGATGTGATACTAGGGAGTCATCCTCATGTACTGGAGCCTATGGAAATACGTAAAACTCAAATGAATGGAAGATCAAAAGAAGTGGTTATTTTATATTCACAAGGTAATTTTATATCCGGGCAGAGATCTCGCTATAAAGAAACAAGTGCCATTTTTAATATCATTTTAAATAAAGCACCTTTAACAGGAGAATTATCCATAAAAGAGGTGACTTATATTCCAACTTGGGTAGATTATTCACGGGTCAAAGGGAAATATCATTATCGCATTTTACCAGCTAAAAGAGCTGTGCATCTTTATGAGGCAGGACAAGACCCACTTATATCTAGCTCAGATTATGAAAAATTAAAAATTGCACTAAAGGATGTAAGGTCTATGTTTAAAAGTGATGATAAAAGAATAGTAGAGCAGCAAACCTTTATTAATTAAGAATATTGTATATGATAAAAGGAAAGATTATAATATGGTGTAAATAAAAAGTAAATAGAAGGTAGGGGAAAAATATGAACGATTTAAAGGCACTTTTAACAGAAGCTGGTTTCCATGTAAGAGTAGTGCCAGAAACTTTACTGCCATTTCAAGGATTAACTGCTTTGGTTATTAATGATAATCTTAAATTTGTTTATGAGGAAGAAGCAGATGGCACGCTAATGATTAGAGAAATTAAGGTAGATGAGGCGTATTTGAATCTAGGTTACACAACACGCTTATTAGAGTTTTTACATAAGCAAAACGTATATAATATTATTTTACCTTTTGTAACGACACCAAAGTTAGTGCATATCTGTGATAAATTGGGGATTAAAAGAGATGATCACTGTGTCGATCGATATGGTTATAATAGTGCTTTTTATGCTATTGCAAAGAATTATATCTTTTTTGAAGGAAAATATGGCCATTATGTGGTAAGAAGGTTGGGAGAATAATGAAGAAGCTTATTTTAGTAGGATCACCACCTGCAAGTGGTAAAACCTTTGTGGCTAAAAAAATTGCAAGTAGTTTAAGCCAGCCAGTTTATCTAGATAAGGATACCTTTATTCCATTATCAAAAGCAGCATATGCAGCAGCTCATCAGCCCTATAATAGAGATTCTGATTTTTTTAATACGTATTTAAGGGATGCTGAATATATTGCAGCTATGGAGGTTGCACTTGAAGCACTTATTTATAATGATCAAGTTATTTTAAATGCTCCTTTCACTAAGGAATTTAGGAATAGGAGCTATATAGAAGGACTAGAGCAACGTTTAGCTTCAATGGAAGCAGAATTAAAGCTAGTATGGGTATATTGTGACATAACACTTATTCATGAGCGTATGATTTTGAGAGCATCAGATAGGGATACTTGGAAACTAGAAAATTGGGATGCCTATGTTAAAACAAAGGATTTTTCTATCCCTACAATGCCAGGGATCGAAGTAATAGAAAATACAACAGAGGAAGAAGTAACAAAACAAGTTAAAGAGCTACTTGCTAAGTGGTAAGGCAAAGCCATTTTTGTAGCGACTAATAAATGAAAATGCCATTATAAGATTAACTTATCCGTTAACCCTATAATGGCATTTTGTTATTTTGTATTAAAGTTTAAATGAGCTTTTAAGTGGTACAATACGGTTGAAAACAAGTTTGTCCTCTGTAGAGTATTTACCATCAACACAGAAGAAACCATTTCTTACAAGTTGGAATTTATCAAGTGGTTTTGCATCCTTGAAAGCCACATTTTCAATAAAGCCTTCTAATACTTCAAGTGAATTTGGATTGATTTGCTCTAAGAAGTGTTTACCTTCATTTTCTGGGGCATCATCTAAAATAAGAGGTTCAAACAATCTAAATTCTGCAGGAACGGCAGTAGCAGCATCTACCCAATGAATAGTAGCTTTTACTTTACGACCTGTAAAGCCAGAACCACTTTTTGTTTCTGGGTCATAAGTACAGTGTACTTCTACCACATTACCAGCTTCATCTTTAATAACATCTGTACACTTAACAAAGTAAGCGCCTTTAAGACGTACTTCGTTACCAGGATAAAGTCTAAAGTATTTTGGAGCAGGTACTTCCATAAAGTCATCTTGTTCAATGTAGATTTCACGAGAAAATGGAATCATGCGTGTACCTTGTTCTGGGTCTTTTGCATTATTTTCAACTTCAAGAAGTTCTGTTTGTCCTTCTGGATAGTTAGTAATCACAAGCTTCAGTGGTTTTAAAACAGCCATAGCTAAAGTAGCTTTTGGTTGGAGATCTTCACGAAGGAAGAAATCGAGCATTTGACTATCTACTGTAGAGTCAGCTTTGGCAACTCCGATTTCTCTGCAGAAGTTACGGATAGCTTCTGGCGTATAACCACGTCTACGAAGACCAGAAATAGTAGGCATACGAGGATCATCCCAACCATCAACAACTCTTTCGTCAACGAGTTGTTTAAGTTTACGTTTACTCATAACAGTATTAGTCATATTAAGTCTAGCAAATTCGATTTGACGAGGTTTTGCTGCCATTTCACATTCTTCAACAACCCAGTCATAAAGTGGACGGTGAGCTTCGAATTCAAGGGTACAAATAGAGTGAGTAATTCCCTCAATAGCATCTTCAAGTGGATGAGCAAAGTCATACATTGGGTAGATACACCATTTATCACCTGTATTATGGTGAGAAGCATGAGCAATACGATAGATAATAGGATCACGCATATTCATATTAGGAGAGCTCATATCAATTTTGGCACGAAGTACTTTTTCACCATCGGCAAATTCGCCTTTTCTCATACGCTCAAATAAATCTAAGTTTTCTTCAACACTTCTAGAGCGATAAGGACTTTCTTTACCTGGCTCTGTTAATGTGCCACGGTATTCTTTAGCTTCTTCTGGTGTTAAATCACATACATAAGCTTTTCCTTTTTTAATTAAAAGGACAGCACGATTATACATTTCTTCAAAGTAGTCAGAAGCAAATAATTTTTTCTCCCACTGAACGCCAAGCCATTTAACATCTTCTTCAATAGATTCAACATACTCTGTATCTTCTTTAACTGGGTTAGTATCGTCAAAACGAAGATTGGTTTTCCCATTAAATTCTTCAGCTAAGCCAAAGTTAAGTAAAATAGATTTAGCATGACCAATATGAAGGTAACCATTTGGTTCTGGTGGAAAACGTGTAATGATTTCATTATGTTTCCCACTTTCTAAATCTCCAACAATAATATTGCGGATAAAATTAGAAGAAGTATTTTCTAACGACATATTTACAACCTCACTTATCATTTGATTTATACCAAGATAAATATATGTAGCATACATCTATCTATTTTATAAATAGAAAATTTAAGAATAAATAATTAGTATCATTATATTCTAATCTAATATTGAAAAAAAATAAAGGGGCACTTATTTAAAACCTAAAATAATTTAATTGCAAACGGAGAACAAATGTTCTATAATTAGTAATTATTTGAAAATTTATTCATATATTATGGGGGGAACGTATGGAACAAATTATGATAGAAGTAGATCATTTGACCAAAGAGTTTGTTTCTAATAAGAAGTATAAAGGCTTGAAGGGCGCATTTAAAGGGTTAATTTCATTTGATAAAGTAAAAAAGGTAGCCGTAGAAGATGTTTCCTTTAGCATTCATAAAGGAGAGATTGTAGGGTATATCGGAAGTAATGGTGCTGGTAAGTCTACCACTATCAAGATGATGACAGGTATTTTGATGCCAACTAAAGGAACGTGTACTGTAAATGGTATTATTCCTTATAAAGCAAGGCAAAAGAATGCGCAAAATATAGGAGTAGTCTTTGGACAACGCACACAGTTGTGGTGGGACTTGCCACTTTCGGAAACGTTTTCAATTTTAAAGGAAATATACGGTGTAAGTGATGAGGATTATAAGGAACGTATGACTTTTTTGAATCAAACCTTAGAGTTAGAGCCTTTTATGGAAAGCACAGTAAGAACCTTATCTTTAGGTCAAAGGATGAGAGCTGATATTGCAGCAGCTCTTTTACATAATCCCAAAGTACTTTATTTAGATGAACCTACCATTGGTTTAGATGTAGTAGTGAAAGATCATATTAGAGTAGCTATTAAGGAAATTAATGCCCGTTATCAAACAACGGTTGTATTAACAACACATGATTTAGGTGATATTGAGGAGCTTTGTAATCGGATTATCATTATTGATGGTGGCAAACTCATTTATGATGGTACTATTGAAAAGATTAAAACTTTATTTGGAGCTAACAAAACAGTTAGTTTTGATGTAAAAGATACAAAACCATTTGAAGGAATAGATTATAGAAAACGATTTGGATTGTCAGAGGATGCGCTAAGCTATGAGCTTCATCCGTCAGAGATTAGCTTTTGCTTTAAAAAAGATCAGCTCCACTTTACAGATTTGATGAATGAGGTAGCTAAAACCAGTGAAATTAGAGATGTGAAGATGAAAGATACAGATATTGGCGATATTGTAAAAAGTATTTATAAGCATGGCATGATAGAAGAGTAGGGGGGGGATTATATGAAAAAACTTAAACACCAGCTTCGTATTTATATCCCTTTTATGAAAGCAAAGATTCAGACTTTTTTAGCTTACCCTATAAGTGTTTATCTCTTCATTTTTTCCAGCTTTTTAGAGGTATTAGCCAATTACTATTTGTGGGTGGCTGTATATCAAAATAGTAACCAACAGATATTAGGTGGCTTCACTATAGATGAGATGATTACCTATATTTTTATGAGCTATGTAACGGGAAGTATTGTTCGCGTAGGAATTGCAACAGATATTGGAATAGATGTTGTAGAAGGAAGTATAGCGAGTAATCTCATAAAGCCTATTAACTATAAGGTTAAGCTTTTGTTCGAATCTCTAGGAGGGATGTTCAGTCAAATAGTTATGCCCGCAGGGTTTGTGTGGCTAGGCCTTATTCTAGTTAACTGGGTAGGTAAAGGAATAATGCCACCTTCTTTAAGCACTATAATTTTTTATATAGTAAGTGGGTTGATGAGTTTTCTCATTTTGTTTTTCTTTGAGTTTTGTTTTGGTATGATTGCTTTTTATACTCAGTATGTATGGGGAATGGCAATGATTAAAAATGCACTGTTATTATTCCTTACTGGACAGATTATTCCAATTGTATTTTTCCCTGAGGCAGTAAGGTATGTATTTGATTATTTACCCTTTACTTCCATGAATTATACGCCGGTTATGATTTATCTAGGAAAATTACAAGGCAGTAGCCTCTATTTGGCTATGGGCAAACAAATTGCATGGGTAATATTACTCTATATATTAAGCTGCATCGTATGGCATAAGGCAACTAAGAGACTTACGGTACTGGGAGGATAAAAATGAAAGAATTAAAAAAGTATGCTAAATTGTATAGGTTGTTTGTAGCACAGTATTTAAAGACTTTAATGCAGTCCAAGGTGGATTTTATTATTGGTTTATTAGGATACTTATTAGTTCAAAGCTGTGGCATTATTTGTCTGGCTTTGATTTTTAATCAAATTCCACAACTAAATGGTTGGAATTTTAATCAATTACTTTTTATCTATGGATTTGCACAAATCCCTAGGGGGATTGATCATTTACTAACAGATAATGTATGGATACTTGCTTTTAGAATGGTTATAAGAGGCGAATTTGATCGCTATTTATTACGTCCTATGAATCCTTTTTTTCAGCTGATTAGTGATAAGTTTCAACCAGATGCTTTAGGAGAATTGATGGTAGGGTTTCTCTTAGTAGGGGGATCTATTCAAAAAGGAGTTGTGAGTGTAAATCTCCTTAATATTGTTTTATTTATTATTTCAATAGGAGCAGGTGCACTTATTTATACAGATATAAAATTATTTTTTGCTTCTTTAGCTTTTTGGGTAAAAAATAGCGGAGGTATTTTGCAGCTTACCTATGATATGTCTGATTTTGCAAAATACCCGGTTTCTATTTATTCAAAGCCTATACAACTGATTTTATCAACGATTGTGCCATTTGCTTTTGTAGCTTTTTACCCTGCAAGTTATTTTTTAACGGGAGAGGCAGCTCTTAAATTAATAGGTGTAGAGGTACTTATTGCACTTGTAGGATGGGGAATTGCTTACGCTACCTTTAATAAAGGAATTAGTATTTATGAAAGTGCCGGTAATTAAACCGCTGTAACAGGTGTATTTAAATGGGTGGTATCATTTAAACTAACAAGCATGGGCCTTTGCGCCTCGTCAAAGCGAATAGTGGTAATGCAAGTATTGCCTAAAGCAAAGTGATGATACATATTCATTTTCCAATCAAAAAGACCAATAAGAGCTGATTTAATAAGTCCACCATGAGAGACCATGACAATGGTTTCATTAGGATGTTTTTGAACGATGCTGTAAATACAAGCTTTAGCACGCCTGCTGACATTTTGAATACTGCCATCTCCATCGTACATAGGTCCAGTTGATTCATCTGTGAGCCAGGTGTTGAAATGTGTTGGATATAACTTGGAGATTTCCTTAAAGGTAAGGCCTTCCCAAGAGCCGAAATCTACTTCTTTTAGTGCTTCTAAAGGTATAGGACTAAGCTGTGTTGGTTTGCAAATAATTTCAGCAGTTTCAAAGGCTCTATGTAAGGGGCTAGTGTAGACGGCAGTAAATGCACCGTTTAACCTTTCACTTAACAAAGAAGCTTGGGCTTTTCCAGTTTCAGATAAAGCAATATTTTGACACCCTTGAACTTTAGCTAAAACGTTCCAGGGTGTTTCTCCATGTCTGATCAGTAATAGGGTTGTCATATTTACCTCCTACTTATATGTAAAATAACTTGAATGTGTTTAAACATTTAATCACTATAGCATAAATGGGATATGAAGGTAAATAGGTAGGGTGATAGGTCGATTAGAAATAGATTTACAATAAAAGAGTGTCCTTTAAAAAGAATAAAGTTAGAAATAGTAATAATATATAAAATATTATATAATAAAGTTAAAATAATGTGCAATATAACAAGGACTAAGGAGAAATTAAATGAAAAATCCAAGAGGGAGAATGAGTAATGAACAGCTTTTAAAAATAAGTATGATTGTAAGTTGTATGGCTGCCTTAATGATTGTTGCTTTGGGAACTATTTTTTTAAGAGCTAAGATTAGTCATTTATCTGTAGCAGAAATGACGACCTCGCTGGCTTATGATAAGCACTATGTTTTTATTTCAGGAGGAGCAAGTGATTCTTTTTGGGAAAGTGTTTTTGAAGCAGCTAAAGAAGAAGGGAAAAAACAACATATTTTAGTCGAAAATTTAGGAGAAGAATTAGGTAATGATTATTCAGTTAATGATTACTTACGAATGGCTATTTCTAGTGAGGTAGATGGTATTTTAGTTGTTCCAGAAGATAAAGAAACAACGACACTTTTAGAGGAAGCAGATCAGAAAGGCATACCGGTTATTACTTTGTTGTATGATGGCGTAGAGGGGAAAAGAAAGAGCTTCGTGGGGATTAATAGTGTTAATTTAGGGAAAGCCTATGGTGAGCAGATTAAGAAAATTGAAACGCCTATTAACAAGGTAACAGTATTAGTAGATGCAGAAGCAGAAAGTAATAATCAAAATATGATTTGTCTGGGCATTAAAGAAGTTTTAGAAAAAGAGAAAATAACAGTAGAAACAAAAGCGATTAATAGAGCCAATGCCTTTAGTGCGGAAGAATCTATAAGAAATATTATTCTAAATCCACAGAAGGTCACAGATGTCTTAGTTTGTTTATCTGCAGAGGATACGCAATGCGCCTACCAAGCATTAGTAGACTATAACCGTGTAGGTGATATTCAAATTATGGGTTATTATGAGTCGGATATCATTCTAGATGCTATTGCCAAGAATATTATTCATTCTACGATTGCAATTGATACAAAACAAATGGGTGAAAAAGCCATAAAAGCTCTTGAAGATTTTAATTTAAAGGGAAGAGTAAATGAATATTTATCAGTTAATATTAATGTCATTGATGCAGAGAATATAGATACCTATAAAGTAAATACGAATTAAGGGGATAAGGATGAATAATAAGATTAATCAATCTATGAGCCGTAAGCTTGTTTTTGTATTTATTTACACTTCAGTAATTACCTTAGCCGCTCACTTTATTACCTATGTGAATATTAATTATACCATTAATAAGTTTGATTCAGTTTATACAAGTAATACGAATCTGATGCAACTTTCAGAAAGTTTAAAGAAAGTACAAGAGCATATGTACCAGTATTTAAAGCTTAAGAACTCTTCGGACTTAGAAGCTTATTACATCAGTATACAAGAGTTCCAAGGAATGTTAAGAAATCTAAATGAAAAGCCTTCAGATCATACTAGCTTAATGATGGAAAGTCATATTCGAAAAATGTCTACAGACTATTTAAGTAAAACCAATGAAGCTGTCCAAGCAAAACGAGGAAGAAATATAAAAAAGTATAATGATTGTTATAACAGCGCTAATCAAATCTATGGCTATATTAATGCTTATATTAGCCGTTTAAATAGTGCTCAGTTTCAGTATAATTCCTACAATTATTTAAAGTTACGTTCGTCGCTTAAATATTTAGAGTTAGCAAGTACAATTATTTTATTGAGTGTTATTTTCTTTAATGGCGTGATGTTAGTTATTTTATCTAGACGTATTACACACCCTTTAATACTTTTATCTAATCAAGCCAATGAGATTGCTAAAGGTAATTTAGAAATAGATTTAATGCATGTAGAGACCGGTGATGAAATAGAAATTTTAGCAAAAGCATTTAATAAGATGATTGGTAGTATCAAAGACTATATTCAACGTTTACGAGAACGTATGGAAATAGAAAGTCAAATGAAAGAAAAAGAGCTTTTAATGGAAAATCATTTAAAAGATGCTCAGCTCAAATATTTGCAAGCTCAAATTAATCCTCACTTTTTATTTAATACCTTAAATGCAGGGGTACAGTTAGCCATGATGGAAGGTGCTGAACGTACATCGGAATTTATTGAAAATATGGCAGAGTTTTTTAGATATAATATTGCCAGAATTAATCAAGAAACCACCTTAGAGGAAGAAGTGCAATTAGTAGATTATTATATTTATATTATTAATGTACGTTTTTCAGGTGAGGTAAGCTACATGAAGGAAATCGATGACAAGTTACTGCAAACCAAGGTACCTAGTATGATTCTTCAACCTATTGTAGAGAATGTCTTTCAATATGGTATCAGAGATATTGAGTGGCAAGGTAAAATCAAACTTACCATTGCTGAGAAAGAAGAAAAAATCTGGATTAGTGTGAAGGATAACGGTAAAGGGATGAGTAAAGAGAGAATTAAACAAGTATTATCAGGTGAAACAAGCAAGGAAGAAGAAAGTAGGAGCTCTAATGGGATTGGTCTACATAACGTAGTTAATCGCTTGTGTTTATTTTATGGAATTGAGGAAGTTTTAGAGATTAGTAGTGAAGGTATGAATAAAGGAACAGAGGTTGCTTTAAAAATTCCTTTAAATCAGTCAGTAGAGGAAGGAGTGGAGGCGCGTGTATAAGATTTTATTAGTAGATGATGAGGGAATCGTTATAGAGTCACTTAAGATGATTATTCAAAAGCATTTTAATGAAGTTTGCGCTATTGAAAGTGCTAAAACAGGACGCATTGCTATTGAAATAGCAGAGCACTTTAGACCAGACATTGCGTTAATGGATATTCAAATACCAGGTATTAATGGCATGGATGCAATAGAGGAGATTAAAAAATTTAGTCCGTATACCTATTTTGTAGTCATTACAGCATTTGATCAATTTCATTATGCCAAAAGAGCTATTGATTTAGGGGTGATAGAATTTTTAACAAAACCTTTTAACAGTAATAAAATAGTAGATATACTAGGAAAAGCAATGAAGCGTGTAGATCAGCAAAGACATGTGAGGGAAATTGAACTTAAGAATAAAGAAAAATTAGAGGCGGTTGTACCTGTTATTGAAAATGGTTTTATACACAGTATTTTATTTCAAGAGGACTATGATAATCAGCTTAACAATTTTAAAGAGCTTTTAGATATTGAGGCTAATAATGGCTATATAATGATTATAGAGTTTGGAGATGAGATTAAAGAAAAAAACATGACTAATCCAACAGGAGTAACAGTAAAAGCACAAAAGTTTTATGAGGAACTTAAGGAGATTATTAAAGAATTTTTTTCTTGTGTGATAGGTCCTATTATGGCTAATAAGGTAGTTGTTTTTGTACCGGAATTACACCTAGAGAATGAGTATAACGAACGTGTTAAAATCATACAATATACAAGAGATATGCTAAATAAATTAAAGACACGTATAGATGTGAGGTTTCGAGCAGGGATAGGTAGTGTACAGTCTATGGAGAAGCTTTTTATTTCTTATAAGGAAGCTGTAAGAGCATTAAGGTCATTAGAGGGAAGTGTGGTACATATCAATGACTTAGTCTTATCTCATCATAGTAAGCAAAACTACATAACAGAACTAGAAAACCACTTTTTAACCCTTGTACAAAAAGGAAATAGTACAGCTGTTTTAGCAGAAGCCAATCATTTTTTAGGAGAACTTATAGATTTTTATGGTGCCAATGAGGTAGTGCTTAAAGTCAAATTACTAGAAACCATTATCCTTATTAAAAGACAAGTAGTTGATACAACCTATTATACAGAAGAAGAGGGTTTAGAACGTATTTTTCAGCTTCAGGGAGATGAAGCACTAAGCGGTTGGTTTCAAGAAACCCTTTCGGGTTTAGTAAAACAGGTACAAGCTGTTAAAGAAGAATGTTATAGTGAGAGTGTTTCTACAGCAAAACAATATATTGATGAGCATTTTAATCAAGATATTTCCTTAGATGGTGTATCAAGATTAGTTAATATTAGTGCTTACTATTTTAGTAAAGTATTTAAAGACGAAACAGGAGAAAATTTTATTGATTATGTGACACAGGTACGCATAGAAAAAGCTAAACAACTACTAATGATTAAGGAAATGAGTATAAAGGAGGTATGTGTAGCAATTGGTTATAAAGATCCAAATTATTTTAGTCGGTTATTTAAAAAGCAAATAGGTGTAACGCCGACTGAGTACAGAGAGGAGCTATAAGATGAAGAGAATAGGAGGGATTTTACTTGCTACTTGTATGTGCGTACTAATAGGGTGTGGACAGCCATTAGAAACCATAAAGCAAGAGAATGTAGAGATCAAAATAGGACTGTCTTTTGATTCTTTTGTGGTAGAGCGATGGTACAGAGAACAAGATGCTTTTATCTCAAAAGCAGAAGAACTAGGGGCAGAGGTTTATGTGCAAAATGCAAATGGGGAAGTAGGAAGACAAGAAGAACAAATAGAGTATTTAATTGCAGAAAAAGTAGATGTGATTGTATTAGTAGCGACGGATGCAGATGCACTTACACCACTTGTCAAAAAAGCAAAAAATCAAGGGATAAAAGTGATTGCTTATGATAGGCTTGTTAAAAATGCAGATGTAGACCTATATATTTCTTTTGATAATGAAAAGATAGGTGAATTATTAGCAGAAACAGTTACAGAGCAGGTGCCTGATAATGGTAACATTATTATGATATGTGGTTCACCTACAGATAATAATGTTACCATAATAGAAGATGCTATTTTTAAGGTTTTAAACAAAACTAAGATTAAGGTGTTACATAAGGCATATGCTGAGAATTGGTTAAGAGAAGTGGCTTTTGATGAAGTATCTCATTGGGTGGAACAACATGGTGCTATCGATGGTATTATTTGTGGCAATGATGATCTGGCAGGAGAAGCTGTAAAGGCTCTAGCAGAATATCGCTTAGCAGGAGAAGTATGTGTGGTAGGACAAGATGCAGACCTTGCAGCTTGTCAAAGAATAGTAGAGGGCACTCAAGCAATGACTATTTTTAAAGATGTTACCAAGTTAGCTAAGGAAGCAGCTGAGCTTGCAGTAACTCTTGCTAAAAATGAGCCAGTGCAAACAAAGCAAACTATAAATGATGGTAGTTACGACATCCCTTATCGTGCTTTGACACCAATTAAGGTAACCAAAGAGAATATGGATGAAGTCATTATTGATGGTGGATTTCATTTAAAAGAGGATGTTTATCTCAATATGATGGATAAGGAATAGGATTTTTTTGTAACAAAAATATCCTATTCCTAAAAGAAAAATGAAAACTTCATAAAAAAGTACAGATACTTATAAAAAAACTCCTTATACGCCTATGCTACAATCAATTTATCTTAAGAAACCGTAAAGGAGTAGGTGCTATGAAGAAAAAGATTTTAAGCCTTGTTTTATGTATTATGATGGTTTTTTGTTTTTCAGCATGTAGCAATAAAGGAGATAGCAAAGCAACTGGTGGTAATTCTGGAAATATTGAAGTAGGCATTGTTCTTCCTACAAAGGATGAGCCAAGATGGATCCAGGACCAAGGTAAGTTTGAAGAACTTCTAGGTAAAGCTGGTTTTACAAATCAAGTACTATTTAGTCAAGGTTCATCAGCTACAGAAAAAGCTAATGTCGAGACTTTAATCTCAAAAGGTATGAAAGTATTAATCATTTGTGCACAAGATGCTTCAGCTGCAGCAGCAACGGTAGAAGCAGCAAAGGCAGCAGGTGTAACTGTTATTGCTTATGACCGTTTAATTACAGGAACCGATGCTGTTGACTATTATGTGACTTTTGATAGTGTTGCTGTTGGAGAAGCAATGGGTACTTTCTTAAGTGAAAAAGCATCAGGAACAGGTAATCCATTATATCTTTATGCTGGAGCAGCTACAGATAACAATGCTTTCTTATTCTTCCAAGGGGCATGGAATATCTTACAACCTAAAATTGCAGACGGTACCTTCGTTATCAAAAATTCTTCTGAAGCTTTAGCCTTAAAGGATACGAAAGAACTTACTCGTGATCAATTATCAACTATTATTGGTCAAGTCACAACTGATTGGGACTTTAACGTTGCTAAATCCAAAGCTGAAGCTCACTTAACAGCAGTTAGCGCAGCAGATAAAGGAAATGTATTTGTACTAGTACCAAATGATGGCACATCTCGTTCAATTGCAGATGTATTTGCAGCAGATTCTGATGTATCAAGTTATGTTATCACAGGTCAAGATGCAGAGGTTGCTTCTATTCAATATGTAATCGATGGTAAACAATCTATGACAGTATTTAAAGATACAAGAACTTTAGCTGCTGATTCTATTAATATGGCAGTATCTATTTTAAAAGGTGAGACACCAGCAACAGATGCTACATATGACAATGGTAAAAAAGAAGTGCCATCTAAACAAACACCAGTTGTAGTTGTAACACAGGACAATGTGAAGTCAGCGTTGATTGATTCAGGCTATTATGATGCTTCTAAATTCACAGGTTTAAACTAATTAGCACCGTGTTATGAATAAACATTAAGATTAAGACCGGCAGTTTATCAGCCGGTCTTAATTTAAAGGAGGCATAGGCATGGAAGAATGCATCTTGGAAATGAGAGATATAACCAAAACCTTTCCAGGAGTTAAGGCATTAAGTAACGTTAACTTCAAGGTTAAGAAGGGCGAAATTCACTGTTTAGTTGGAGAAAATGGAGCAGGTAAATCTACTTTAATGAAGGTGTTATCAGGGGTCTATCCAATAGGAACGTATTCAGGTGATATTGTTTATAGAGGAGAGGTGCAGGCCTTTAAGTCTATTGCAGATAGTGAAAATGCAGGTATTGCCATTATTTATCAGGAGTTAGCACTTATTCCAGAGTTAACACTGTATGAAAATATATATTTTGGACATGAACTCATGAGTGGCAAGATAATCGATTGGAATAAAACAATTATTGAAGCTACAAAGGCACTTAGAAAAGTACGATTAGATATTAACCCTTCTACAAAAGTCAAAGCTTTAGGAGTGGGAAATCAACAATTAGTAGAAATTGCAAAAGCTTTAAGCAAGAATGTAGAATTACTCATTCTAGACGAACCTACAGCAGCCCTTAACGAAGATGATAGCCAAAATCTATTAGATTTATTAAGAGAATTAAAAGGTCAAGGAGTAACTTGCATTATGATTTCTCATAAGTTAAAAGAAATCATTTCTATAGCGGACACTATTACAGTCCTTAGAGACGGAGCAACCATCTGTTCAATGGATACTAAAGAGCAAGAAGTAACAGAGCAAGAGATTATTAAATATATGGTCGGAAGAGAAATAGAAAATATTTATCCAAAGAGAGCTAAGAAAGACCAGGGAGAGATTTGCTTTGAAATCAAAGATTGGACGGTAGAAGATGTTACTAAGGGAAGAGAGATTTTACATCATATTAGCTTAAATGTAAGAAAAGGAGAAATTGTTGGCATACAAGGGCTTATGGGGGCTGGACGGACAGAACTAGCCATGAGTTTGTTTGGTAATCCTAGTGGCTATAAAATGACTAGTGGTGAAATACTTTTAAATGGCGAAGCCAAGACTTTTAAGCATCCTAAAGATGCAATTAAAGCAGGTATCGCTTATGTAACCGAAGATCGAAAGGGTAATGGGCTAATACTTATTCAAGATATTAGGTATAATACCACTTTAGCAAATTTAGAAGTATTAACTAAGGGTAATGTGATTAATGCTAATGAAGAGATTAATGTGGCTAATCAGTATAAGGATTCGATCAATATAAAAGCACCTTCTATTGAACAAAAAGTAGGTAATTTAAGCGGTGGTAATCAACAAAAGGTTTCTCTAGCTAAATGGCTATTTGTACAGCCCAAAGTACTTATATTAGATGAGCCAACAAGAGGTATTGATGTCGGTGCTAAATACGAAATTTATACGTTGATGAACCGATTAGTAGAAGAAGGCATGAGTATCATTATGATTTCTTCGGAATTACCAGAGGTACTGGGTATGAGTGACCGTTTATATGTTATGTCTAATGGAACAATTACTGGAGAACTTACAGCAGAAGAAGCAACAGAGCAAAAAGTAATGGCCATGGCTACAACAAGATAGGAGGAGAGCATGAGTAACTTAGAAAAAAATAATAAGGTATTGAATCAAAACTTAAGTTTAGGTCAAGAGATTTGCCAGCTTACAAAAAATAATATTCGTGATTATGCCATGTACATTGCACTTGTTGTGATTTTTATCTTTTTTACTGTTAAAACGGATGGTGTCTTTGTACAGGCAAGAAATATTTCTAACTTAATTAATCAAACGGGTTATGTGGCAGTACTAGCTATTGGTATGACACTGATCTTAATTATTCGACATATTGATTTATCAGTAGGTTATGTGGCTGGCTTTACAGGAGCCATAGCTGCTATATTAATGACAAAGGCTCAATTGTCCGAGTGGCTAGTCATTCCTATTGTATTATTAATTGGTTTACTAATTGGGTTTTATCAAGGAACTTTAGTAGCTAAGATAGGGGTACCAGCTTTTGTAACGACTCTAGCCGGTATGTTTATCTTTAGAGGATTATTATCACTAGCTACACAAAAATCAGGAACCATTATTGTACCGAATGAAGGGTTTAATGCGCTATCTAATGGATTTATTCCGGATATACCTGTTAATGCAGGCATTCATGTCATGACACTTATTATTGGAATTATTGCTGTTATTTTAACGCTCTACTTTAAGTGCAAAGCTAGAAAGAATAAGCAAAGATATGAGTTTGATGTGATTTCAAGACCTATATTTATATTCTCGCTCATCTTTACTTCAGCTTGTATTTTACTGATTATTGGTGTGCTTGCAGGTTATCAAGGAATTCCTTGGACAGCAGTTGTTGTGAGTGTTGTACTATTTGCATATAACTTTATGCTCAATAAAACGAAGCTCGGTAGATATATTTATGGTATTGGTGGTAATCCAGAAGCAGCAGAATTATCTGGTGTGGATGTAAAAAAAGTAACTTTATTTGTTTTTTGTTCAATGGGAACACTAGCGGCTTTAGCAGGTGTACTTTATACTTCAAGATTGCAGTCTGCAACACCAACAGCAGGTCTTTCTTTTGAACTAGATGCCATTGCTTCATCTTATATTGGTGGTGTATCTGTAAGCGGTGGTATCGGTAAAGTAACCAATACGATTATTGGGGCACTCATTATCATGTCTCTTACTAATGGCATGAATTTAATGGGAGTAGATGTTTCTTTTCAATATATTGTTAAAGGTGTTATTTTTATTATTGCTGTAGCATTTGATGTAAAAACACGTAGAAAATAGTAAGCCATTTCTTTTACTACTTAGTATAATTGATATAAAAAAGGGCATAAGCTAGTGGAATCCCCCAAGACCTACACTAGCTTATGCCTTTTTACAGTGTTTTAAATAGCAAGATAAATACTTTTAATTTGCCAGCCTGTTTCACTTACTTGCAAGGTAATGTCACCGGTATAGTCGCCAGCTTCAGGAAGGGTATCATCATTCCAAAGAGTACTTGCAATAGATTTAGGACCAAAGTTAGCAACGACTTCAGAAATACGATGATTTTTAGCGTATTTTGTATTAAATTTAAGAGAGGCATCTTTAATGAGTAAAGTGGGAGCACTATTACCAGCACCTGTAGGTAAGAAAAGCCTTAGTTGTTTTTCTAGTTCATTAAAGTCGTACTCATAAGCGTTATAAATACATTTATCCACGTAAATCTTTGGTGTTTTATCATGTTCTGTTAAAGAGGAAGCCTCGTTAACAGCTTTGGCAAACGCGTGAATTTGTTCTACAGTGGAAGCTTTAAGACCACAAGCCATAGGGTGACCACCACCACCATCTAATAAATGAAGAAAAGGCTTGAAGCTTTGGAACATATCATATTCTTCGATAGAGCGTCCAGAACCTTTATAAGTACCATGAATAGTGCGTGAAAAAACAACAGTCGGACGATAGTACTTTTCTTTAATACGCCCAGCTACTAAGCCAACCACACTTTCATGAGCCATTTCATCAATGTCAATAATAATATCGGGTAAGGTAGTCATGGCTTCAACCTTTGCATTGACTCTTGCAATAGAGTCCATTTCCTCATCTTGGCGCTCTTTATTTAAGCTGTCTAAGCGTTGTTTAAAAGGATAAAGGGTATTAGGATCAGTGGTACGTAAGTATTCAAGAGCGGTTTCGGCACTTTCAAGTCGACCACAAGCATTTAATCTAGGACCAATTTGAAAACCTAAAGTTCCCACAGAAATACGAGAATTAATCATGGTAGCGGCAGGTAAGGCACCTTTATTAAGTGCACCCAAACCTGTTTTTACCATATGACGATTTTCTCCAACTAAAGGTGCTACATCACAGACAGTACCTAGTGCAACTAATCCCTGAATACGTGCTACTAAAGCTGGAGCAGGTTTTAATTTAAAGTGAGAGATTAAGGCTTGACCTAATTTATAAGCAATGCCTACACCTGCCAGACTTTTATAAGGATAATCACAATCTACTTGATGTGGATTAATGATAGCATCTGCTATTGGAAGCTCATTAGGCAGCTCATGGTGGTCAGTAACAATGACTTTCATTCCAAGTTCCTTAGCACTAGTCACAGCTTCTACCGCAGAAATACCATTATCTACAGTAATGAGTAAGCTTACACCATCAGCATGGGCATTAGCTACAATATCTGGGTTTAACCCATAGCCGTCCTTCTCGCGAACCGGCAAGTAATGACTAATATGAGGATAATTTAAAGCTTCGAAGACAGTGAGAAGAACGTAAGTACTCGTTACACCATCTACATCATAATCCCCTACAATACGAATTTTTTCGTTAAGTGATATACTTTCAGTAATAAGGCTTATAGCTTTTTCAATATCTTTTAGGCCTTTATAGCTTTTAGGTCTCGTAGTACCTAAAATATATTCTTTTATTTCATCTAAGTTAAAAGCATTGCGCATGCAAATGATAGCAGCAACAAAATCATAAAGTTTGTAAGTTGAAGATACCTCATCAATAACGCACTGCTCTTCCTTTGTATAGCTTTGCTGTTTATGTTCTAAAATAGTTTGCATATGAATCTCCTATCTGTACCTATACAAGTATTTTAGCTGAGTAGCTTTATAATTTCTAGTATTAAAATTTACAAGAGGTGTTGAAACTCATAATAGGCTATATTATAATGGGTAGATAGATGAAGGATTATCAAATGTTAAGATAATCGAATATATTAATGGTATAAGAATAAAAGCAATGAAAGAAAGAGTATTATGAAAAATTATGTTAGAGAAGACTCGGTTGGTGAAAGAGTTTCATAGTGATTCATAAGAAGTGCATTCTGGAGCTGGATATGTGAAGTCGTTTAGCATATCTCGTAGGCTGACGTTACCAGTAAATGAGATAGGGGATTTATGTCCCTTAATCAGAGTGGAACCGCGAGTGACTTCGCCTCTGAACAAGGAGGGGGAGTTTTTTTATTGCCCAAAAGACAATAGCTATTTGTAGAAATAGTATGTAGTACATTTGTTTGATTTAAATAAAAAGGAGTAATAACCAGTAGTAAAAATGATTTTTTTAAAAGAAGGGAGGAATAAGTTATTATGGGATATGTAAAAGAACAAATTCGTGTCATTAAAGAAAGAGATCCAGCGATTAAAACAAGTGCAGAAGTCTTTTTGTACCCTAGTTTTTATGCTTTATTATTTCATAAATGGGGACATTGGTTTTATAAGAAAAAGCATTTTTTTATAGCCAGACTTATTTCCCAGATTGGTAGAGGGTTAACAGGAATAGAAATTCACCCAGGTGCAATCATTGGAAAAGGATTATTTATTGACCATGGCATGGGAGTCGTTATTGGTGAAACCTGTGAGATAGGAGATAACGTTACGATTTATCATGGTGTTACTCTAGGGGGAACAGGAAAAGATCATGGTAAGAGGCACCCTACCATTGGTAATAATGTGATGATTAGTACAGGCGCTAAAGTATTAGGACCTTTTAAAGTAGGAGATAATTCTAGAATAGCTGCTAATGCTGTAGTGCTTCAGGAAATACCAGAAGATAGTACGGTAGTAGGTATTCCAGGAAAAGTTGTTAGAATTCAAGGAAAACGTATTAATCCTTGTGAAGACTTAGACCAAGTTAAGTTGCCAGACCCTGTGAAAATGGAAATTTGCACATTAAGAAGAACAGTAGAAGGTTTAGAAGAACAGCTTAAGTCACTAGAGCATCAAATGGGTTTATCTGATAAAGAATTAAAAGCAATGAAAAAAGCCGTTGTTTTAGATGAGTCACCAGAGATTTATGTATCACCAGAGTTTTGTGAACGTATGCAGCAGACTGAATTCATCAGACAGCCGAATCAACATCGTTGTGAAGATGAAAACTGTGAGAATAAAGAAGCTTGCAACGACTATCAAGAAAAGAATCAGTAAGGAGAAAGATAATGATTAAAATTTACAATACTTTAACAAAACAAAAAGAAGAATTTAAACCAATTGAACCTCATAAAGTACGTATGTATGTATGTGGACCAACTGTATATAACCTAATTCATATAGGAAATGCAAGACCTTATATTGTATTTGACACAGTACGCCGCTATTTCGAAAGTGTAGGCTATGAAGTTAACTATGTTCAAAACTTTACAGATGTAGATGATAAAATTATTAAAAAAGCTAATGAAGAAGGTAGATCTACAAATGAAGTAGTTACACAATATATCGAAGAAACATTAAAAGATGTACACAACCTTAATGTAACACCAGCAACCCATCATCCTCGTGTAACAGAGGAAATGGACCGTATTATTGAAATGATTAAGGAGCTTATAGAAAAAGGTTATGCTTATGAAATAAATGGGACTGTTTACTTTGATACAGCAGCATTTGAGCAGTATGGAAAGCTTTCTAAGAAAGTACTTGAGGAATTAGAAGCAGGACGTAGTGAAAGAGTTGCACTTACAGAAGAAAAGAAAAATCATATGGATTTTGTGCTATGGAAGCCTAAGAAAGAAGGAGAACCTTATTGGGAAAGTCCATGGAGTAATGGCCGTCCAGGGTGGCATATTGAGTGTTCAGCAATGGCTAAACGTTATTTAGGAGATACAATAGATATTCATGCAGGTGGTGAGGATTTAGTATTCCCACACCATGAAAATGAGATTGCACAAAGTGAATGTGCTAATGGTAAAGAATTTGCACATTACTGGATGCATAATGCATTTCTTAATATCGATAATAAAAAGATGTCCAAATCACTTGGTAATTTTAAAACTCTACGTGATGTAGGAGAAATGTATGGCTATGATGTGGTACGTTTCTTCATGCTTAATGCACATTATAGAAGCCCACTTAATTTTAGTGCAGAACTAATAGAATCAGCAAAAAATAGTTTAGAACGTATTAAAAATGCTAAAGCTACTTTAAGTTTTGCCTTAGAGCATAGCCAAATAGCAGATTTAGCAGAAGAGGAAAAGGCATTACTTAAAGAACTAGATGGTTTTAAAGCACGTTTCCATGAACATATGGAAGACGACTTTAATACAGCTGATGCCATTAGTATCATTTTTGAACTTGTTAAATTTGCCAATACTTATGCCAAAGAAGGTGCTTCACAACCATTCGTAGAAGCTGTATTGAAACTATTTAATGAGCTTACAGACATCCTCGGTTTAATTTATGACAGAAAAGGCAATAATGAAGACGGTTTAAGCGATGAAAAAATTAAAGAGTATATTGAAAAACGTACAGCAGCTAAAAAAGCAAGAGATTTTGCAGAAGCTGATCGTATTCGTGACTTTTTAAAAGATCAAGGTGTACTGATTGAAGATACGAGAGAAGGTGTACGTTTTAAACGTATATAATGAGAAAGGTACAAGAAGTCCAGATGGAAAATACAATAGAAAATCTTTTAACATTAACAGCAGGAAAAATGAATCATAAGGCGAATACGTATTCACCACTAGCACTAGCTTATATAGGTGATGGTGTTTATGAGATTTTTATCCGTACTTATGTGATGAATAAAGGTAACGCACCTGTTAATAAATTACACAAGGCTTCGAGAGAATTAGTAAAAGCCAGTACCCAGGCAAAGCTTTACTATGCCATAGAAGACATTTTAACAGAAGAAGAAAAAGCTGTTCTTCGTAGAGGACGTAATGCAAAAAGCTATTCTTCACCTAAAAATGGTGATATTGGTGACTACAGGCATGCTACAGGTGTAGAAGCTCTCATTGGTTATTTATATATAGATGGGCAAGTAGAACGGATTAAAGAATTGATTGATTTAGGGCTAGAAAAAATGTCACTTTAGGTGACTTAAAGGAGAAAAAGAAAGCACATGAGAAATGAAATGAGAAACGGCAAAGCAAAAGGAAAGAAACAAGAGCGTACAGATAAACAACCAAATCAAGAAAATAAGTTTAACAAACGAGAAAACTTTAAAAAAGAAAAGCCAGAGTTTACTAGAGGATACAATAGAAGGGCTGCGGTTCCAGAGGATTTTGAAATAGACGAAAATATTTTATTTGGTAGAAATGCAGTGATTGAAGCCTTAAAAAGTGAACGTGAAATAGATAAAATCCTTATTCAAAAGGGTGAAAAGGAAGGCTCAGTTATTAAGATCATAAGTGCGGCTAAAGCAAAAAGCATTGTTACATTAGAGGTAGAAAAAAGTAAGTTAGATGAGCTCACAGGAAGAGAAAAGCATCAAGGTGTTGTTGCTTATGTAGCTGCACATGAATATGTAAGTGTAGAAGAGATCCTAGAAGATGCAGCAGCTAAAGGTGAGCCTGCTTTTGTACTTATCTTAGAGAATATTCAAGACCCACATAACCTAGGTGCGATTATCAGAACAGCTCATACAGCAGGTGTTCATGGTATTATTATTCCAAAAAGAAGGGCAGTAGGTCTTACTGGAACAGTTGCAAAAGCGTCAGCAGGCGCCCTTGAACACACTAAGGTGGCAAAAGTAAGTAATATTGCTCAGACTATAAAAGATTTACAACAAAAAGGCTTATGGATTGCTTGCGCAGATATGGATGGTAAAGTCCTTTTTGAAGAAAATCTAACTGGCCCTATCGGGATTGTAGTAGGAAGTGAGGGCGAAGGTGTTTCAAAACTTACAAAGCAGACTTGTGACTATGTAGTGAGTGTGCCAATGTATGGAAAAGTTACTTCGTTAAATGCATCAGTAGCAGCTAGCCTTATGGTTTATGAAGTTGTAAGACAAAGGCACTTTAAATAAAAAACACTAATTCACTACTTAGCTAAGGAAAATTAGAATAAGCAGTAGTGATTTCTAGGATAGTAAAAAGCCTCCAATGATACAATGTTTGATTTCAAAAGTCATGTTAAAATCATAGGAGGCAATCCTAATGAACCACTTGAGCCTATTACATAGTAGATAAAATGACAGATAGTATATTAGAAGATATTTAATTGAATATACAGTTCGATGTAATAGCGTATTAGATGAGCAGATTACTAATGTATAAATAGAATCTAAAGACTATTGATGTATTAAGTAACAATATAATATTTAATTTTTTAAATTTAATAAATATTATACACATATATATTTACATTTATTAACCATACCTATATAATATAAGATATTAATACTACAGGTGTATATTTTAAAAGAATATGGCAACGTTTCCAAAACTACAAGAATAATAAGGAGGTGAAGGCCATTTTTATTTTAAGTTTTTTGGAAACGTTTCCAAATGGGAGTGGGGGAATAAGATGAATATTAAAAAAATCGGTAAGAGGATTGGAGCAATACTAGTTACATTTATTATGGTCATCCAAAGTTTATTGACGTATGCAGCTATACCTAGTGAAGTATCAAGCAAAAACTATAAGGAAGTAAAAGTAATATATAAGGGAAGAGAAACTAATTCTATAGTAAAAGAAGTATATAAAACAGGACAAAATGGTGGAAAGAAATTTGAAATCAAAGGAAAAGCAATATTTTATATAAGAGCTTTTGTTTATGAAACAGGTAGTCAATGTAAAACAGGGGTACAGGTTACGTATATAGATAAAAATAATAACGAAGTGAATGATTGGTGGGATTACAGTAATGCCCTCTCTAAAGAACAAGTAGGATGGCCTGAATGTACTGACTACTATGTGGAGGTTCTAGATGATTTAGAGTTTGTAGAACCTAGTATAGATCCCGATAAAACGGTTAATCCAACACAAGAAATGATATTTTCAGTAAAGGAAAGGTTTGGGGGTAAATTTAAGAGGAAGACAACCAAAGAGATAAAATTAGATGTAGGACCTAATTTTCTGAATATTAAAACAGAAGTTAAAGATAGTACTAATGTTGTTAAAGATAGTTACAAAGCGGTTTTCGAATCAGATACAGCAACAAAAGATGGTGTGAAAGTATTGAAGCGCGAATATGCTACACCTTTGATAACAGGGCTTAATTCCAAAGTTCAAGTGGATGTAGATATGCAAAATTCGAGTCTTGCAGAAGCACCACAGTACCAGGTGAAGACAGTTCCTTTAGGCACAAAGGTAGAGCTTCCTATTAAAACTGGTACATGGACATTAATAGGAACATTAAGCGGAGCTACCACTAAAGAAGAAATCACATATCCTGATGTAGACGAAGAAGCAGGCTATCTTTCAGCATTTCATTATGATGTAAGATATGGCGTTGCAAAAGCGTCAAAAGATGATAATATTCTTAGTCATGATGAGATTTTTAATAACGCGAATCGCTTAACTACGGAAAAGATTAAGCAACGTGCTATAGAAGACAGTAATAATCAGTACAGTAGTCGTCCAGAGCAAGGTGCTTTTTTCGATAACAGTAAAACGGGTGTACAGACCATGACTGCTAACTTTGTTGCACCAAAATCAGGGTGGTATTGGTTTGCTATTCGAACATCTTCATCTGCTTATGGTACAATAGATGGTAAACAATTTGTTAATGAGTGGAGGTCTATGGCAGATCAGTGGAGCGCGGGGAATTATTGGGGAGGAAATGGCTGGTATCCTAAAGATGGAGACGAAGCAAAGAACTATTATAGAGATAGTTCTAATACTGGTAGTAACGTTTTTTATCTCGAAGAAGGATCAGTGCATACAATTGAGACCAAGTGGAGACATGCAACACAAAATGATTATCGTCCTTCTTTGCAATATAAGATGAGTTCAGATAAGATCAGCTGGTCAGGTTGGCAATTAGCAGATAATAAAGTATTAATGGACCGCAACTTTACTGGTGCAGCTAATAAAGCTGTTCAATATTGGGGATATATTAGACCTGACGCAGATGGAGAATATAATCTAGCACTTTATGCTGATGATGGTGCAAGAGGTTGGATTGGTGTAGATGGTAAAGAAGTATACTTTGTAGATAGTTTGAAATTAAGTGATGCACAAAATCAAACGCTTGGTGACGTATCAGTTAGTTTAAAAGGAGAGCAAGATTATCCTTTCTATATCGAATGGTATGAAGGTGCACCACATGATAAGGCCTTACAGCCTAGAATTAAATTAAAATCGGAGCCGGAGTCTGCATATCGCAATATTCCTGATGATTGGTATCGAGCTAGTAAATCAGAGGAGCCTACAGTAACACTTAAAGACGTCTATGTAAGTGAAACTTTAAGTAAAGAGATTATATTACCTAACATAGAAGGTCAACATTATGTCATTGTTAAAACTAAAGATTCGTATGGTGTTGAAAACCAATTACTTGTAGGCCCTATTATTACAGTAGTTGGGACAGAGATAATTGAAGTGCCACCTGCTGGAACAAGTAATAACAATAATATAGTGCCAGAAAGTATATCTAATGTTAATGCAAAGATTACCTATGGTACAGATGCCAAGAAGGTTGAGTATGTTATTGATTTAAGTAATATTAGTAATGTGGCAACAGACAATGGTAATAAGGTTTTTAAAGAACTAATACAATCACAATTAAAGAATGCAGTAATAGAAATAAAGGATATAAACGGAAAAGAAATTATTAAGGACGGCACGGGAAATTATGAAAAAACTATAGTGGATAATAAGATTATCATCAAAATAAAGGATAGTAATGCAATTATCAAAAATGGAGAAACGCACGAAATCAATATTTATTTTCCAACCCGTTTAAATGAAAATGTAGCTTACTTTAAGCAAACGGGTAATGATAATACTTATATGAAGCTATTAGAGTCTCAATCCACATCACCAGTTAAAGTAAATCTTACTGTCTCAAGATGTCCAAAAGAGAGAGAAGCCTTAATAGACCCTATGACAGGAAATATTATTTTAGCAGAACAATATGCTACTACCCCAAAAGTAGATAATGTTGAGATTCAGGTGCTATTAAGAGAAGTTCCTAATATTCATTAATAAAATTTAGTATAAGAGAAGGATATTAAAGAAAGGGGATATTACGTTAGTGATCATTAGATTACTAGTATAATATCCCCTTTTGTTTATTTAAGCAGGCCTATTAACATATATATTAACTTGTAGTATACTAATAGTACTAAGGAGAGTATATTATTGTCGTAATTAATGCATATAACGTAAGGGGACAAGTTGTTATTTTAGGAGTAGACGTAAAAAGAATATCTGTTACTGAGTTATTAAAAGAAGTAAAAATTAAGAAAAGCAGTGATCAGTAATATATCAAGCACATGAGAGTATTATAAATAATTCTGTTGAAGAATGAATGAGTCAAGAAACTTTAGAAAAATGGTAGAATTGCGAAGAGGTCATATTGAGTAAGGAGCAGGTTATGGCAATTATTCAGGGAGTATCAAAAGAAAATAAAAATCTGGAAAAATTAACCGATGAAGAATTAATAGAAAGATATCGAGATGGAATAAATGAGGCAATTGAAGTGCTAGTACAACGATATAAAAGATTCGTACGTACTAAAATTAAAGCAAATTACTTTATTGGTGTAGATAAAGATGATCTCATTCAAGAAGGTATGATTGGTTTATTTAAGGCTATTTGTGATTATGATGCTCATAAAGACACAAGCTTTAAGTCTTTTGCTACACTTTGTGTGACGAGACAAGTAAGTACAGCTTTCAAAGCAGTTTCAAGACAAAAGCATATTCCGCTTAATACAAGTATATCCCTGAGTATTCCTATTAATCATAAAGGGAATGAAGAGGACGATGAAGGGATTACTTTATTAGATACAATTAAAAACAATACATCTATGACACCAGAAGATGAAATGATCAGTAAAGAAAATCTGGAGGTTCTTAATAATCAAATTATAAAAGCATTAAGCAAACTAGAATGGCAAGTATTAAATCTTTATATTAGTGGGAAGAACTATCAAGAGATTGCTAAAGAACTTGATAAATCACCTAAATCTATTGATAATGCGTTGCAAAGGATTAAGAAGAAATTAGAGAGTGTTTGTAAATAGCCAACCAATCAAAATGCTTGCTTTTAATGGTAAATTGTATTTAGTATAAAATAAAGTAAAGACGTTTAAGGTTAAACAAAAAATGCAGCAGATAGAAAATCTATCTGCTGCATTTTTTGAAAGAACTAAAAGCAACGAGGAAGTACATCTTCAATGTTATCAATGCGGTTAAAGTTAAAGTATACAATTCTTTGTGTGCAAGGGTTAATTGTTTTAAGGAAACATTTGCCGATTCCTACGATAACAACACACATTTTGCAGCCGTCTACATGAATAATAACTCTTTGATTAGTTAATTTACAAGCAACATCTCTTAAACTATTTTCGCAGAGACAATCATTATTATTCTGAAATGGGCAAGAAATACCAGTAAAGTCGTCATCACGACGTCTATCACAGCAGTCATCATCATCACGACGTCTATCACAGCAGCGGTCATCATCACGATGTCTATCACAGCAACGGTCATCATCAAAGTCATCACAGCAAACTCTGTGATTATGAGAAAAGAAATTTCTATTATTTTTTCCACAACAACTCATATTAAGTCCTCCTTATTTCATTATAAAATTATGAGACCGAATTAGCACTGAGGTAAACATTCCTCTATATAATCAATGCGGTCAAAGTTGAAGTATCTGATGTTACCGCAACCAAGTTCTAATGCACGAATATAGCAAGGGCAAACTTGAGAAATAATGACACAGAAGCTACAACGATTGGAGTGAATAATAACTTTTTGGTTTACAAGACAAGCTAAGTCATGTTGAAATCCCATATAAATACCTCCTAAGACATTAATAGTACAACTATTTTATAGAGAAGCAGGGGGTAAACCTGCGTTACATTTCTCTAATATAAGGTATGAAACTTTTGGAATTAATGTTACAAAAAAGTCGAAAATAATACATATCCCCTATAGTTAGAAAATTTAAAAATATGAACAAGTATTAATAATATTTTGCAATTACTATATAAAATGTTATAATAAAGTGATATAAGCTCACAGTGAATAAATGGAGAAAGGGAGATTAAACATATGCTATATACAAGTACACGAAAGAAATTAGAAAATATTACATCAACAAAGGCCATTTTACAAGGTATTTCTGAAGAAGGTGGTTTGTTTATTCCTACAGAACTACCTAAAATGGACTTTACTTTAGACGAGCTATCAAAATGGGGATATCAAGAATTAGCTTATCGTGTGATTAAGCTTTTCTTTGAAGATATAAAAGAAGAAGATCTTAAACATTGCATTACTCATGCATATGATGAAAAATTTGATACAAAAGAAATTACACCACTTGTACATACAAAAACAGCAAACTTTTTAGAGCTTTTTCACGGTCCTACTATTGCATTTAAGGACATGGCATTATCAATTCTACCTTATTTTATGCTTGTAAGTAAAAAGTATAATAAAGAAGAAAAAGATATTGTCATTTTAACAGCCACTTCTGGAGATACAGGTAAAGCTGCTTTAGAAGGATTTGCTAATGTAGAGGGCACTAAAATTATTGTATTTTTTCCACAAGATGGTGTAAGTGAGGTACAAAAACGCCAAATGCTTACTACAGAGGGGGATAATACTTTAGTAGTAGGTGTAGAAGGAAACTTTGATGATTGTCAAACAACAGTTAAAGAGATTTTTGCAGATAAGGAGTTTGCTAAGGAAATAGCGGATAAGAATTATAAATTTTCTTCTGCTAACTCTATTAATATCGGTAGACTTGTACCACAAGTAGCCTATTATTTTGCAGCTTATGGAAAAATGATGAAGGATGGAAAGCTTAAAGCCGGTGAAGCTATGAATGTAGTTGTACCAACAGGCAACTTTGGTAACATTCTTGCAGCTTATTATGCAAAACAAATGGGACTTCCAATTCAAAAACTTATCTGTGCATCTAATACGAATAAAGTACTTTTTGATTTCTTACAAACAGGTACTTACGATAGAAATAGAGAATTCCATTTAACAACTTCACCTTCTATGGATATTTTAATTTCTAGTAATTTAGAGAGACTCCTTTATCATATTAGTGGAGAGTCTACAGAAGAAGTCTGCAGTTTGATGAATGCTTTAAAAACAAAAGGGCAGTATACTATATCAGATGAAATGAAAGCTAATTTAAAAGATTTTTATGGTGGTTATGCAGATGACCAAATGACAAAAGATTATATTAAGAAAGTATATAATGAAGAAAATTACCTTATGGACACGCACACAGCTGTAGCTTATGCTGTATATGACACTTATGTAAAAGATACAAAAGATCATACACCAACAGTGATTATATCAACAGCAAGCCCCTATAAATTTACAGGAAGTGTAATGAGTGCAATTGATGAGAAGTATGAGGGGGTTAATGACTTTACTTTATTAGAAGAAATGCATCACCTTATTCAAGGAGCTATGCCAAAAGCTATGGACCAAATAGCGACAAGACCTATTAAGCATAAAAAAGTATGTGAAGTACAAGGTATGAAGCAAGTTGTTAGTGATTTTTTAGTATAGTATAGGGCCTATGCCATATTTTATAGATACCCCTATTAAAAGGAAATATTTTTATAGGGTGCATCTAAAAATAAGGAGTGGTAAATAGGAGAGAAATAATGTATAATAGATATGCTAAAGAAGTAATAACAGCATGAGCTAAAGGCGCTTTTTAAATGTGACCGGCCAAGGGTGAAGCATACCATGACGATTGCTAGGGGAATAAAGAGAGTACGTAGTAAAGCCAGTAGTTTTAGTAATGGTGAAATCCTAGGCACATATTTAAAGTAAGAAAAGGAGAATACTAATGACATTATTTGAATTATGGAATAATTACGGTGAAGATGCAAAGGAAAGATCTGTAGAAGAATACAAAAAAGTTGTAGAAAACTACTTAGGTAGAGAAAGAGACGTTTATAGCCATCTTCTTTCTAATGTTGAAGAAGTTGTAGAAGGAACTATTGCAGAACTTGGTAAACGTTTTAATATGAACGAAGTAGAATTTTTAGGTTTTGTTGATGGTATTAATACAAGCTTAAAAAATGGTGAATATGATTTAACAGACTTTACAGGAGAATCAGCAGTAAGATTAGAATTTGACCTTAAAAAATTATACTGGAATATGTTAGACGCTAAAGCTGAATGGCTTTATGGTTTACCACAATGGAACACACTTTTAACAGCAGAAGAAAGAGAAGAAATTAAAAGAGAATACAATAAAACAAAAACAGTTGTTAGAGGTAAAAAAGTAGGACGTAACGAACCATGTCCATGTGGAAGCGGTAAAAAATATAAACAATGCTGTGGAAAATAACTGCTCATATGAGCAGTTATTTTTAGAATTCTGCAAAGCAAGTAGCATTTAAAGTGGAAGGGAGCCTCAAAATGGATATAAAGTGGTCCTATTATTTAGTTGTTATCATTTATGTATTAGTACTTGGCCTTCGTCTGACTAATATGATGAGTACAAGAAGATTTAAGAATCAATATAAAGAATATAAAACAGTATTTTCTATAAAAAAGGATTTCTTTACAACTGTAAGTACCGCATGTATAGTGACAACAATAGCTATTAATGTAGCGGCGCTCATAGGAGGAAGACCCATCAATAAGGATAGCATTATCATTACATTACTTGTAATAGGCTTTACTATTATTAATAGTTGTTATACTATTATTTTCACAGAAGCAACAACAAGTGTGTGCTGGTTAGGGTATGAGCTAAAACAAGGAGATCTTGAAGACGTAAAAATCAAAGAAGGACATTTAAAAACAACAGTTAATATGACATTAACCAGAGAAATAGATAGTTATAATTATGCTAAGCTAGTTGTGTTTGGAAAAAATAAAAAGGCATTAGAAACAGTTTTAGAGGATTTGAAAGTAAAAAAAGTAACTGAGTAAGAAAGCGCTTATTCTACAAATAGTATTGTGGAATAAGGGCTTTTTTTGATGTTAAGAAAGAATAAAGAAAATGATAATGGCTATTAAATAGGTAAATAATGATTTCTAAAAAGGTATTACAAGATTAATGAAAAACGAACTAAAACTCAAATGGTATTAGGAAAAATATACAGATGTAAAAGTAGAAATTAGGCAAAATACAACAAAAAAAATAAAAATGCATAAATAAAAGTGCTAAAATTAGTCGAATTAAACATAACAAGATGAATATAAAATTATGAGCATGTTAATGAAATGTATATAATTGAAAAATAATCTTCCTTTTTTAAAATAAAGTGATAGAATAATAAAAGTAATAAAATTAATAAAACAAACAACACTAGTAAGAACAGAATATAATGCTATTTTAAGTGAGGGATTGTTATGGAAGATATCATTAAACAAATTGTTCAAATTGACTCTGTAGCTCTGAATACCAAAAAAGGAAATGAAGAAGCCTTAAGGTTAAAAAAAGAACAATATGAAAAAGAAATCGCAAGTTATAGACAAGATACGTTACAGAGAGCTCAAGAAAGAGCAAATGAAATCTATGAGCAAATTGTAGCAACTGGCGTAAGTAGGCACAATCTCGAAGAAGAAAAGTGTAAGAAAACTGCTCTTGCTGTAGAAAATCGTTATTTACAAATAGAGGAACAATTATTACAAGAAGTCTTTGAAGAACTTCTCGGAGTGGAGGGATAATAATGAATCCTTTTGCAGCATATAGAGCAATTAATACTAAGATTCACGGGAAAAGAAGAGTACTTCTTAACCAAAGTGAATGGTCAAAGGCTGTTGAGTACAAGAGTATAACTCAAATGATTGACTTCCTAAAGAAAAGAGATGGTTATAAAGAGTTAATAGAAGCCCATAAGGGTGAAGAACTCCATCGTGCTGATTTAGAGATGTTATTAGACGGTTATGTTGTAAGCCAAATAGAAGAGATGCTTCACTATTTTTCAGGTAGCTATAAGGAATTTTTTAAAACTTTTCTAATGGAATATGAAATTAGTGACCTACAGTTACTTCTTAGAATTATTTCAAGAAATGAAGATTTAGAAGAAGTTCGCCATTTATTTGTTCACTCTGAAAGATGGGGAATATCTCAGTATAATAAATTACTAGCTTGTAAAACAGTATCTCAATTTGTTGAGGCTCTAAAGGGAACAATCTATTATCAAGCTGTTAAAAATATTACTCAAGATGACATGGACAAAAGAGAATTTCATATGGAAATGCAACTTTATATTCTGTTTTATAAAACATTAATGGAAAGAGCCAGTAAGTTAAGTAAAGCTGATGAAGCATTAGCTAAAAAAATGATAGGTACAAAAGCTGATTTTATTAATGCACAATGGATTTATAGGGCTGTCAAATATTATGATATTTCATCAGAAGAAATCCTTATTTACAGTTTACCTTGTGGAAACAAGTTAACTTATAAAAAGCTAAAACAATTAAGTTATGCAAAAAGTGTAGATGAGTTAAAGAAAATGATACAAGAATACCTGGATTATCCTTTATTTGAAAAAAATGAGGATGCTTTTCTTCATTGTATGGCTGATCGTTATCTATTAAAATATGTAAGCCAAGTAGGAAGAGAAGGGGAGAGTATTCAAGCACCTATTGCCCATATTTATACTTTACAAATAGAAGTAAATGATTTAGTTGCACTAACAGAAGGTGTGAGATATGCTTTGTTAGAAAATGAGCTAAGGAAGTATTTAGTTCATACAATATAATGAGTGGAGGAAGTTGCACATGGCTATTGAGAAAATGAAACTCTTAAGTCTAGTAGGCGCCCTAGATGAAGAATATGCAATACTTCAGGAGTTAGTACTTTGTGAAAAGGTACATTTGAATTTAAGTCATAGCGAAGCTTACGATAATAATTATTTAATGCATGAATATGAGGCTATGCTACCAGCTAGCAGTAGCGTAAAAGAAGAAAATTATGCAGAACTTGAGAGTAGTTATTATAACATTTTATCTAATTTAGAAACTATGGCTATAGATTTAGAATTACCAATGCATTTTATTAAAGAAGATATAAAGGCATATACTAGGCAACAAGCACTTGAAGATTATGAAAAAGTACAACAAAGTATTGGACCCAATATCGAGGCAATTAGTGAAAAAAGAGAACAAATGAAAACACTGGAAACACTTAATCAGAATTTAAGTTGTATTAACAGAGACATTGATTTTGCAGAGCTCAATCATTTGAATTACTTTAAATATCAAGTGGGGATGCTTTCTAGAGATAACAGATTACATATTAAGAAAAATCAAGAGAACATTAGTGCACTTATTTTTGAAATTGGAGAAATTGAGGCATCTAGAGAAGACATTTATATTATTTTTTATTTAAGGGAATTGGAAGAGGAAACAGAAAAACTACTAAAATCTTTAAACTGGAATAAGTTAGAACTTCGCCCTGGTGCAGAGGGAGAAGTAGTTGCTTGTAGAAAAGAAAATGAAAGCAAGATAGAAATTCTGAAAAAGCAAATTGAAAGACTAGAAAAAAATATTTTTGAAAATAGAGGGGAACTTATTCTCCTTTTAAATAAAATTTATACCAGAATAAAGCTAGAGCTTAAAATTATTGAACTAAAGAAACAAGTCTTTAGGGGAAATAATGTATTTGTACTTTCTGCTTGGATTAGATCCAAAGATTATCGCAGACTGGACGAGCGCATCGGTGATGTCACTGATAAATATGTCATGATGGCTAAAAAACCAAGTGAGTTAGCTCAAGGTGTAACACCACCAACCAAGCTTAAGAATAATTGGTTCTTTAGACCGTTTGAACTTATTGTGCAGCTATATGGTTTACCAACATATCATGAAATAGATCCAACACCATTCCTAGCTATTACCTTTTGCCTGATGTTTGGTATTATGTTTGGTGATATTGGCCAAGGTTTTATTTACTTTCTGGCTGGCTTTTTGATTAGCAAGAAGATGGAAACAGCAGGGGGTATATTAAAGCGCTTAGGTGCAACTTCAATGATTTTTGGATTTGTTTATGGTAGCGTTTTTGGTTTAGAACATTTGCCAGTTATTTCTGATATTGCCCTTGTCCAAGGAGGCCCTTTGAATAAAGCTAATATTATGCCGATTTTAATTGTAGGTGTAGCTTTTGGTGTGGCAGTGCTTACTATATCTTTCTTGATGGGTATTATTAATGCTTTAAAAAGGAAAGATTTAGAACAAGCATTTTTTGGAAAAAATGGTATTGCAGGATATATATTCTTTATAGGACTGATTTCAGTGGCGTTATGCTTAGTAAAAGTAATTCCAGTCCCAGTATATGTACCTGTATTAGTAATGCTGCTCATGTTAGTGGTTATGGTTTTCAAAGAACCACTTGCACATTTAATGGAGGGCAAACGTCCTCTCATACATGGTGATAAGGGGTCTTACTTTATTGAAAGTGGGTTTGAAGGTATAGAAACCATACTTTCAACTTTAAGTAATGCCATTTCCTTTATTCGTGTGGGTGCTTTTGCACTTAACCATGCGGGTTTATTTATGGCTTTTTCTGTTATGGCAGAAATGGTACCAGGAATTCCACTTAAGATTATTATTTTAGTACTTGGTAATGTACTCATTTTAACATTAGAGGGATTAGTCGTATTTATTCAAGGATTAAGACTTCAATATTATGAAATGTTTAGTAAGTACTTTGGTGGCGATGGTATAGCCTATGAACCAATTCAATTAGAAAAATAAATGTTTTTATATGAAAGGATGAATAATAATGATGCAATTAGTAATCGTTTTAGGGACAATGATAGCAGTAGGAACAATTCTTTATGGCGTAAAGGCAATGAAGAGTAATAAAACAGGAAATTTAAGAACACAATTACTAACATCTATAGGTTTATTTTCAGCTATGGTAGTAGCTTTTGTAGTAGTAGGTGCTGATCAAGTTGTATTAGCAGCTACAGCAGAAACAGCTAATACTGCTGCAGCTACTGGACTTAGTTTAGGTGATGGTTTTAAATATTTAGCAGCTGCTCTTAGTACAGGTCTTGCAACTATTGGTACAGGTGTTGCCGTTGGTTCAGTTGGTTCATCAGCAATTGGTGCGGTATCAGAAGATCCTACTATTTTAGGTAAAACTTTAATCTTCGTAGGTATGGCAGAAGGTATTGCTATCTACGGTATGATTATTTCTATCTTAATCTTATTTATCTAAGAGATACCAATTTGAGTGTAAGTGACTAGCTTTATAGCTAGCCACTCCGCCAACTGGCGATATCAAATAAGGAGGCGGAAGTAAATGAAATCCTTTTTAATTAGTGATAATCATGATACCTTAGTTGGAATGAGACTCGCTGGTATTGACGGCATCGTGCTTCATCAAAGAGAAGAAGTGCTAGAAAGCTTAAAAGCAGCAATGAGTAATCCTGACATAGGTATCATTATTCTTACAGAAAAAATAGTTGATTTAGCCCATGATGAAATTATGACTTATAAAATTAAGTATAAAAAACCATTAATTATAGAAATTCCAGATAGACATGGAACGACTAGAGGCTCTGACGTTATAACAAATTACGTAAGAGAGTCTGTAGGCATTCGCATATAGAGGTGAGAAGAATGGTTACGATTGAACAAAAACTAACACTGTTTTCAAAGTTGTTACATCAAGACATCAAAGAAGAAACTGATAGAAAATTTTATGAATTAGAAAAAGAATATGAGAAGATTAGTGCGGAAAGCAGACTGTGTACAGATAAGGAAGCTAACGAACTTATAGAACAAGCTAAGAGAAAAGCTGAGAGCAAGAAAATCGAGCTGATTAGTAAAGGTAAATTATGTAGTAAAAAAGAAACGATGTTAACGAAAGAAAAGGTTGTAGAACGTTTTATAGCAGCTTTAGAAGAGCGAATTAAAACATTCATTTTAACACCTGACTATAAATCTTATTTAACCAAAGTTATTTCAGGATTAGGTTCTTTAAAAGGTTATGCTAATCCATTGGTTATTTATGTAACAGAACATGACCTTGAAACAAATCAAGAATTTATTAAAGAAGCTTTAATGAAAATTGGTATTTCTTCTAACAAGCTATCTTTTAAACAAGTGGGAGAAGAAATATTAGGAGGACTTATTATCGAAGACCCAGCACTTAATATGCGTATCGATGAAAGTATACTTGCCATGCTTGAAGAGAATAAAGATAGCATTGTAGAGAAGATTACATTAGCAATTGGAGAGGTAGGTGGCAAAGATGAGTAGTGGTTTTGGTATTGTAGAACTCATTAACGGCCCAGTTGTTAAAGGTACAGGCATGGCTGACTTTAAAGTCAATGAAATGGTAACAGTAGGTGAAAGACAACTCATAGGTGAAGTTGTTTCATTACAAGAAGATATTGCAACTGTTCAAGTTTATGAAGAAACAGAAGGACTTAGTGCAGGGGAGCATATTACCTCTACAGGGGCACCACTTTCATTAAGCTTAGGACCTGGGATGCTTAGTAATATGTTTGATGGTATACAAAGACCATTAAAAAAAATACAAGAAATTTCTGCTGACTTTATACCAGAAGGTATTGGTTTACTTTCTTTAGATGAAGAAAAACTTTGGGAAGTTAAAGTAACAGCAGAAGTAGGTATGACTTTAAGTGCTGGTATGGTCTATGCAACTGTACAAGAGACTGAGAGTATATTACACAAAATTATGGTGCCACCTTCTATAAAGGGAACTGTTGTAACCGTTAATCCTAGTGGTGAATATAAGCTAAATGATACTATTATCGTTTTAGAACTAGCTAATGGTGAAACAATGAACTTAACATTAGTACAAAAGTGGCCAGTAAGAAGACCAAGGCCGATTAGTAAGAGAGTACCTATTTATAAACCACTAGTAACAGGGCAGCGTGTTATTGACACCTTTTTTCCTATTGCTAAAGGTGGAACTGTAGGTCTTCCTGGTGGATTTGGTACAGGAAAAACTGTAACGCAGCATCAATTAGCAAAATGGAGCGATGCAGATATTATCGTTTATATTGGTTGTGGAGAACGTGGTAATGAGATGACTAACGTTCTAGAAGAATTCCCAGCTCTTATTGACCCACGTACTAATCGTCCCTTAATGGAAAGAACCATATTAATTGCTAATACTTCTAACATGCCAGTTGCTGCACGTGAAGCAAGTATTTATACAGGAATTACCATGGCAGAATATTTTAGAGATATGGGATATGATGTAGCGATTATGGCCGACTCTACTTCTAGATGGGCAGAAGCGCTTCGTGAAATATCAGGGCGTTTGGAAGAAATGCCAGCAGAAGAAGGTTATCCTGCTTATCTTCCTTCAAGACTTGCTCAGTTCTATGAAAGAGCAGGTTGTGTAGAGACTTTAGGTGGAGATGAAGCTTCAGTTACTATTATCGGTGCTGTTTCACCAGCGGGTGGAGATTTCTCAGAACCGGTAACAGAAAATACAAAACGTTTCGTAAGTGCCTTTCTTGCACTAGATAAAAAATTAGCTTATGCAAGACACTATCCTTCTATTAACTATTTAACAAGTTATAGTAGTTATGTTTCTATATTAGAGAATTGGTATAGTGAAAATGTAGCACCAGATATGCTGAGCTTGCGTGCTAAAATGGTACGTTTATTACAAGAAGAAGAAAAATTGAATGAAATTGTACAATTAGTGGGTGAAGACGTACTTCCTAATGATCAATGTCTTGTACTTGAAATTGCAAGAACGATTAAGAAAGGCTTCTTACAGCAAAATGCCCTACATAAGGATGATACTTACGTAAGTTTAGAAAAACAGTATAAGATGCTACATGTTATCGATGACTTATATGAGAATGCGCTTAAATGCGTTAAAATGGGTATTCCTTTATCTACTATACGTAAGGAACAAGTTTTTGAAGATGTTGTTAAGATGAAATATGATATTCCAAATGATCATATTGAGTTATTAGATGAACTTCGAGGCCGTATTGTTAGTGACTATGATGCATTAATGAAGAAGTACCAATAAAGGAAAGGGGAAAAATATGAGAAAAGAATACTTAAAATTAAACAAAGTAGAAGGGCCCCTCATTGTCCTTTCCAATATAGACGATGTTGCTTATGATGAAATGGTTCATATTAAATTAGACAATGGGGAAATGAGAAAAGGTAAAGTTATTAAAGTAGAAGGTAAAACCGTTGTTGTTCAAGTTTTTGAGGGTACAGCAGGTATTTCTACAGGTAATGCTTCTGTTAAGTTTACAGGAGAGCCTTTAAAGCTTCCTTTATCAAAAGAAATATTAGGACGTTCTTTTAATGGGATAGGTGAGCCTATAGATGGTGCTTATCAAATTATCTCTAAGGACAAATATAATGTTAACGGACGTCCTATTAATCCAGTAGCACGTCGTTATCCAAGAAACTTTATTCAAACAGGTGTTTCTGCTATTGATGCATTAATGACACTTATTCGTGGTCAAAAGTTACCTATTTTCTCTGGTAATGGTATTGCTCATAATGAATTAGCTGTTCAAATTGTTCAGCAAGCTAAGATTGAAGGAGCTAATGCAGATAACTTTGCTGTTGTCTTTGGTGCAATGGGTGTACGTCATGATGATGCATCTTATTTTACACGTAGTTTTGAAGCAGCTGGGGTACTTGATCACGTTGTTATGTATCTTAATCTTGCAGATGATCCTATTACAGAAAGAATTTCTACACCACGTTGCGCATTAACTGCAGCAGAATACCTTGCATTTGAACAAGACATGCATGTATTAGTCGTATTAACAGATATGACTAGCTATAGTGAAGCACTTCGTGAAATGTCTTCAACTCGTGGTGAGGTACCATCTCGTAAAGGTTACCCAGGTTATCTTTATAGTGACTTATCTACGATCTATGAAAGAGCAGGAATGCTAGAAGGAAAAAAAGGGTCTATTACACTGATTCCTATTTTAACAATGCCAAATGATGATATTACTCATCCTATTCCGGACTTAACAGGCTTTATTACTGAAGGTCAAATTGTATTAAACCGTGTACTTAATCAAAAAGGGATTTATCCACCGATTGATATTTTACCATCACTTTCTCGTTTAATGAAGGATGGTATCGGAGAAGATTATACAAGAGAAGATCATGCTGCTTTATCTAACCAAATTTTCTCATCTTATTCCAAAGTGCAAGATGTACGTTCTTTAGCACAAATTATAGGAGAAGATGATCTGGGTGATATAGATAAGCTTTATCTTACATTTGGTAGAGTTTTTGAAGAAAAATTTGTTGCCCAAGGTGCTCATGAAAATCGTACGATTATGGAAACTTTAGATTTAGGTTGGGAGATTTTATCTATATTACCAAAATCCGAGCTTGACCGTATTGAACCAGAACTTTTAGAGAAGTACTATAAAGGTGAAAAGGAGAGGTAAGCTATGGCTGTTCTCGTTGCACCTACTAAATCCAACCTTATTAAAGCTAAAGCGGCACTTGATTTATCTAATAAAGGCTTTGAGTTATTAGATAAAAAGAGAAATGTCTTAATCAAAGAAATGATGAGCCTAGTAGATCGGGCAAAAGCTATTCAAGGAAATATTTATGTTACCTTGCAAGAAGCCTATGATCAACTTCAAAATGTCAATATTACAACAGGTATTAAGAATGTAGAAAATATTACGCGTAGTATTCCTAAGGATGAAGAATTTGATATCCTTTTAAAGAGTGTTATGGGTGTCGATATTCCGACTATTAAGTATTCAAAGGTGCCTGTAAAACCTAGTTATGGTTTTCATAACACGAATCCAGCACTAGATGCAGCAGCAGAACGTTTTAGAACTGTACGTTATATGATGTATGAATTAGCAGAAATTGATAACTCAGTTTTTAAGTTAGCTAAAGAGATACAAAAGACTCAAAAAAGAACCAATGCACTGCAGCATATTCAAATTCCACGTTATAAAGAACAAGTAAAATATATACAAGAAGCACTAGAAGAAAAAGAAAGAGAAGATTTCTTTAGACTTAAACGCGTAAAGAAACGTTCAGCACAATAAATAAGAAGACATAAAAATCTAATTTGGTTTTTATGTCTTTTTTGATTGCCATTTTAATTGAATAAGGTAAGGAAGTTATTGGAATCTATTAGGAGAAAAATAAACTTGCAAAAAAGGTAGAAAATGATATAATGAAGGTAACAAAAGACAAATTACCTGGGGTGTACGACAACCTGTTATTTTGAACCTACAAATTATGCACGGGAACTTGATTTACTTACTAGCTATGTCAGGCCACAAGATAATTCCCTTTGGGCAGTGGAAGGCAGAATAAGTAAGAAAGGTACCCACCTAGAGTAGTCTAGGGCGTCAAAATCGCAGGACCGGCATTTTGGGCATTGTATGAGCATCAACCTATAAGAGGTTGATGCTTTTTTGCTAATAAAAATAATGACTGAGTACATAAAAATAAGAAAAACATAATACACTGAAAGAAAGGAGCAAGATATGGTTTATCGGATTAAGCAGTTTGTTTGGGCTATGGTGGCTAAGATGAGTATAGAGGAAAAAGAATTTGTAAATCATTACTTATCTGAGAAAGAAAAAGAACTCTTTTACAAGCTTAGGGTTTATGAACAAAAACATAGTTTACGTGTCGCCAATGCGTTAAAAAAAAGAGCAGGAAAAGACCAAGAAGTAGAATATATACGTTTAGGACTACTACATGATATTGGGAAAAGTGAATATCCACTCAATCCCATAGAGAAAAGTATCATAGTCGTATTAGATCACTTAACAAAGGGAAAAATACAAAAAATGAGCCATTTGAAAATGGTGAAATGTTATTATTATCATGGGAATATAAGTTATAATCTTTTAAGTGAAGCAGGTGACTATAATCTTTTGTTCTTAGAAGCAATTAAAGATCATCATAGCGCTAAAGAGACATCTAATTCATTACTTAAAGCTTTAAAAGAATGTGATGATTTAAGTTAATTCTTGTGAAACTATTGCAAATGATTCGCAACAAAGCTATAATGAAAATGTAAATGCAAGTTATTTGCATATAGGAGGTCTTATGGAATTAATAATAGATGCTTTATTAGATAGTATAAAGCTATTACCGTTTTTATTTTTAGTTTATTTACTTATAGGTTATTTAGATAGCAGTACAGATAATCGTTTATATAGGAGGTTAGTAGGAGCTAAATGGTTAGGCCCTATTATCGGAAGTACGTTAGGATGCTTACCACAATGTGGATTTTCTGTGGTAGGAGCTAATTTATATAGTAGAGGTATGATTAGCATAGGTACCCTATTAGCTATTTTTATTTCTACTTCAGATGAAGCCATTCCCATTTTATTTGCTCATCCTGGCATGCTTAAAAGCGTGGGAATTGTACTTGGTTTAAAATTTATTATTGCAATCTTTATGGGGTTAGTGATTGAAGCCATAATGAGAATGCTAGGAAGGCCTACTTTAACACCCAAACAAATGGTATCTGAAAACATGGAAGTACAAGGTGGATGTAAATGTCAAGACGGATGTCATAGCCATAATGATGGGATTTGGAGAAGTGCACTTTTACATACTGTAAAAGTATTTATGTATATTTTAGTGATAAATCTTATACTTAATGCTATAATTGAAGGGATTGGTGAAGATTCATTAAGTCAAATCTTACTATCCAATAGTATGTGGCAACCAGTGCTTGCAGCATTAGTAGGGCTTATTCCTAATTGTGCAGCTTCTATCGTTTTAACAGAGATGTATATTGCAGGTACATTAAGTTTAGGCTCGCTTATTGCAGGATTAATACCAGGTGCAGGTATGGGGCTCGTTATTCTTTTTAAGGCCAATAAGTCTTTTATAGAGAATATAAAAATTTTAGGAATACTATATGTGACGGGTGTTATATTTGGTATGCTACTACAAATGATTTCATAAAGTACTTTGCAAGTGAGGGATAAATATGAAGCAAGAGCTATTAGCAAGTTTAGGAATAAAAGTAACTAAGCAAAGAAAAGTGATAGTAGCTATTCTTGAAAAAAGTAAAGAGCCTATTACAGCAGAAGAAATTTATAGCTGTATTGATGTACAAGAAGGCATTAATTTTTCGACTGTATATAGGACCCTCAATACCTTGGCTGAAAAAGGTGCGGTTACTAAGACAGGTGAACCAGGAGGAAAAATTTATTTTCAGCTCAAAGAGCATCATCATGCACATGAGTTAGAATGTTTAGCTTGTCATAAGCATATCATGATAGATGAGTGTCCAGTGGAAAGTTTCAGCCGGACTTTAAATAAGGAAACGGGTTTTGTCGTAACAGAACATCATTTACAATTAAAAGGTTTGTGTGCTGAGTGTGCAAGCCATTCCGATAAAAGTGTCTAAGCTTATAAGCTTAGGCACTTTTATTATTTTGTTCTTACATAAGACAAGCTAGCATAGACTGTAGTATAAGGAGTTACTAAGGAGGCAAACAAATGAGCAGAAATATGCATCGGGTTAAGCGCTATAAGAGGCGAGTAAAACGAAGAGGGAAAAGAAATGATGCAACCTTATGGGCGGTTCTCTTTATAGTCGCGCTATGGTACTGTTTGATAGGACGAGAGCTTTTACCAGGATTTTTTTTAGGGAGGGAAGCAGTAGCTGTAAGTGAAGAAAGCAGTTTGTATGAAGTACCTTGTACACAAGCTAATATAGCAAAACTTTTGGCATGTACATTAGATGAGAAAGAAACAACAGGTAAGCAGGAAGACAAATCTGAGACGACTTGGTATAGTTCATATTATGCAAGTTTGCAGCAACAAGGTTTTAAGGCGTTAAATGAGAAGGAGGCTCTCCAATTAATGGATGAACAAACTCTAAGTAAAGTTTTATCAGAAGTAGTTGGAGAAGGCTATGAGGTTACGGCAACTAAGAGTGAAGCTAATAAAGATAAACATTTAAGTATCCATGAGGTCATTAATACCTATTATTCAGCAATGAATCAAGTAAAGAAGGATTCTCATATGAAGTACATAACCTTAGTCATCTTAGCAACGCCTTCAGATGAACAGCTGGGAGCATGGCAAGTCGTTACTGACCAAGGTACCTACGGATTTAAAGGATTGATTTTAGAGCCACTTAAAAATCAGACGATACAGGTAGCAGTAAAGGGGCAAGAAATATTAGGCGTCATGAAAGTGATAAGCAAAGAAAGTACTATAGAGAATTGCGAAATTAAATTAGTAACTGACCAGATAGTTACAGCAGTAGTCAAAGGGAAGAGTATAAGCTTTCAAAATAAAGGAGTAGATCTCCAGCAAGAGGGGAGTATTGGCAAGCTCACTATAAGTAGCGAAGGAGCAATTGCATATGAACCAGAAATATATGGAGAAAAAGATATCGTAACAAAAGTAACTAGCAATACTATAACTTTAGAAAAAGCAGGCGTATTAAATTATAAAGACGTAACAATTTCTGACAAAACGGATTTAGGAAATTATACGTCTATTAACCAGTTACCCTATGGCGTACAAATTGCTTATCGAAAAGAAGGTGATGAGCTTGTTGCACTTCAGGTAATAGGTAGAAGTAATAGAGAAGGCTTGAGAGTGGTACTTGCTAATAAAGAAGGAAGCTATGTTCATAAACAAGTAAAATTAGTAAGTACAGCAGAATATGATCTTATATATAATGGAGAAACATCTAAACTAGCACCAGAAGAAGTATGGGATAGCCAGACATTTAATTGGAATAAGGAGGCTGCAGTGGTACGTTTGGTGCCAAAAGGAGACACTGCTATGAAGCTTTTGACTGTAAATAAAAGTCAAGGTTTTCCTAAATATAAAGGATGTATGGAAATAACAAAAGTACAAGATGGCTATCATATTGTAAATGAAGTGGATATGGAAAACTATGTGGCGGGTGTTATTCCTAGTGAAATGCCAACAAGTTATGGGATTGAAGCATTAAAAGTGCAAGCCATTGCAGCTAGAACCTATGGGGTAGCTAGTAAGGAAAGCAGTAAGTTTGTTCAGTACGGTGCACAGATCGATGATACAACAGCTTCTCAAGTTTATAACAACTTAGCACCTAATCCATTAGCTTATGAAGCAACAGCCGCTACTGAAGGAAAAGTATTAACTTACAAGGGAAAACTATTAAGTAGTAAGTTCTTTGCTACTTCTTGTGGTTACACGGCTAATTATGGAGAGGTATGGGCAACAGGAGAAACCTTTCCTAGTGATACACCACCCTATATGATGGCTGAAAAGCAGTATACAGGTGACAAGATGGTAGAGAATATGAAAGAGGAAAAGATGGCTGATCAGTTTTTTAAGCTAACAGCAGCGGATATAGATGCTTTTGATGAAAATTCACCTTGGTTTAGATGGCAGGTACAGTTATCACAGGAGGAAGTGAGTACTTTAGTTAATAATGCCATAAGTAAGCTTGCTAATGATTATCCAGCATTAATCAAAGTGAAAGTAGGTAATGAGTGGAAGAGTCAAGGGGTAGAAGGTATTGGGAAAATCCAAAATCTGCAAGTCGCAGAAAGAGGAGAAGGTGGTAATGTAATGACTCTTATTTTAAAAGGGTCTAAAGCAACTATTAAAGTATCAACAGAGTATGTGATTAGGCGATTACTTGGTGGTGCAGGTAATCCAGGAGTTGTAGTAACGAGAAGTGATGGTAGTATCACGAATCCTATGTCACTTTTACCAAGTGCTTTTTTTGTACCTGATATTACCTATAATAATCAAGAGCAATTAAAACAGATTGTTTTGTATGGTGGTGGTTTTGGTCATGGCGTAGGTATGAGCCAAGATGGTGTAAGAGGAATGGCTGAAATGGGGTATACTTATGATGTGATATTAAAACATTTTTATAAGAATGTAGAAATAGTAACTTATCAATAGGTGGATTGTGGACTGGATATAAGTTGTGGGAATGAACACAATTGGAAATAAGTTATGGGCGTGAAAATGTATAGTTTATATGTTTCTGGAAATAAGTCGTGGGAATATAGTATGTGGGAATAAATGGAGCTGGAAATAAGCCGTGGGCATAGAAAAAGGTAAAGTATAGAAAAAATACTTTACCTTTTTTTCCATGCTCATAGAGTGTATAAAAAATTATTCAAAAATTATCCTAAGTACAACAGTATAATAGGAGATGAATAGCAATGAGCGTATTAAGGCCATATACAGGTGAGATTTTTTATTCATGGGTAACAAGAATGTATAGTCTACATACAAAAACGAAAACACCTTATCTAATTGAAATGTTTGGAATGACTTCCATAGGGATATATAAGGTAAAATCATTTCAGGATGATACGCTGCAACAATTGCTACCACTAGAAGAAATTATACAGTATCAATCTATTGTGCCACTACTCCAATTGTGTATGAAGCGAGAAGAATATAAAGATATGATTAAAAATATTAATAGTGAGATGTTTGCCCACTATAAGTGGCCACAATATGCAAAGGTGTGCCCGCAGTGTTATCAAGAAGAAATTCATCAATATGGAGAACCTTACTTGCATGTAGAGCATCAGTTACCAGAAAACCTAGTGTGTAATAAGCATGGGTTGGATTTAGTAATACTTGAAGAAGGTGCTGTAGCAGGATCACATGTAAGTTTAGTTATTCTACTTATCAAAAAAATAAAAGAAACGCATATTTATAATCACTCTTTTTATCATGAAGTCAGCAAGATGATTAGTAAAATCTTCAATGAAGGTGTCTTGGAAGGGATTTATTTGGAGGAAGCTCAAGCAAAATATGAAAGTAAGCTGCGTTATAAAGGATATTATATGCATACCCTGCTAGATAGACAGTTACTGGCTAAAGACATAATTGAATATTTTAGCCATGAGGTTTTAGATACAGTGGGTGCAAGTCTAAAACAAGGTATAGGGTGGATTAAGAGTATCACACAAAAGCAACAAAAGAAATTAAAGTTAATCTGTCATTTAATAATTATTCAATTTTTATTTGGCTCAATTGAGGAATTTGTAAAATATGACCCCCTAGATTATAAGCCTTTTGGAGAGGGACCGTGGCCATGTTTAAATCCTTTTTGTAGACAATATATGCAGGGTTCAATTGAAAAGGTATATATTAAAAACGGGAGGACTGGAGGGCGTGTAATAGGAACATGGGAGTGTAAAGAGTGTGGATTTAGGTATAGTAGGCAAGGACCAGATGAAAAAGAGAAAGTGGAGTAGAAGCATTTTGAGTGAATTAAAGGAGGTAGTAAGAGATGTTTTATCAAGACCTACACAATCACACACAATGGAGTGATGGAGATAGTACCATAGAGGCATTAATTAATAGGGCAAGAGAATATGGGCTTCAAGAGATAGGTATATCGGATCATTATGAATTTGTGGATGATAAGGTTGTCTATAGGGAGATGCTAGGAAGTTTGAAAAAGAAGTTCCAAGATATTAAAGTGCTTATAGGAACAGAAATAAAAATAGGGACGTTATTAAGAGTTTCTCATACTGATATTGATGAATTGAATCAGTATGACTATATACTTATTGAAAATCTAGAGTATCAATCAGATATCGCTGAGGTACTAGAAAGTCTAAAAGACCTGTCAAGTAAACTTACATGTAAAATAGGATTGGCCCATTTAGATTTAGAACAGTTAGGGAAACTTCGAGGGCAAGTTATTGAGTTCATGACTCAATATAACATATTCTTAGATTTTAACTTTGAAGGAACTTTTTATATCAACTTACTACAGGGATATGGACAAATAGAAGACGTATTGCATCAAGGAATAGAAGTTGTAGTTGGATCAGATACCCACAGTATAGACATGGATTGGTGGACAAATATGGTGGCAGCTCATGAATATTTGTTGAAGGCTCGTAAGTTGTATAATAAAGAAGGACTGAGAGAAACTTAGAACGCTAAAAAATAATGCTAGAGGAGAGCTGATATGAGCTATTACACTACGATTAGATGTAAGTAGATTGTAAAAGAAGATATATCTTATTATTACGGTAATATTAAAAACAGGTAGGAATAAACAATGAAGAGATTATATTGGAAGATAAGATATGCTTATGAAAAGAGGTATTTTCATAGAAAGTATGGTCGCAAGAAAAACAAGGTCTATTATGATAAAAGATATCGGTGTTATGTATGTCCAGCACTAATAGAAGAAAGAGGGCCTATTGAATATGTAATAGTTGAATTAACAAGTACAGGACTTATCTATGAGTGCAAGATAGATGGTCAATGGTCACATGATCATCTATTCGCCGGTGTATTGCTTAATGCGTATAATAAGTCAGAACGTTTTGAAGTGCCAGCAGAAGTAGAATGTCAGTATAGTCAACAGGAGCTAGATATGATTAAACAAGCCATTGGAAAAGGAAGAATAGGAGAAAAGTAACCATGGATAAAGAAAAGCAAACATTACAAGAGTTGAGAGAGAAGGGGCTCGACATCCAGCTACTATTCTTAAAATATTTACTGGATAGAGAAGTAACATTTGAGGCAATGGGTGACTTTGCTCTTCAATACACAACGTTAGAAGAAGATCAGAAATGGGAAGTGGCTCAAGAACTGAATCAAGACTGTATTAGAGGGCTAGATACATGGTTTAGATTTTTAGATGGTATAGAGTTTATCTTTGATGAGTATTATGCAAAAAGAAGTAAGGGAGCTATGCAATGAGAATAAATGTTACATCTTTGATGCACGCAATAGAGGGGATTTTAGCAGATAAACAAATAGAGAAAGATGTTAGAGAAGCGGAATTTCTAATCAAAGATTATATTGACCAGATCATAGAATCTAAGTTGAATCGAATAAGTCATTCAAATAAATGGCATTAAGTTATAAAGGTAGACAGGTGATTAAAGGCACAGATAATGTAAAATTATCTGTGCCTTAATAAGTAAAAAGATGAAAAAAACTTAAAAATATTATATAATAAAGAAAAATAAAAATATTTAATAATAAAGAAAAATAAAAATATTTAATAATAAAGAGAAATAAAAAAATTGAATAATAAAGAAAAAGATGGAGGGGATAGGTGATGCAATTAGAGGAGTTTTTTGTTAAAAATCTGCCAAGGGAAGTAGCAGGAACTATTTCTTCACGTGCATTTAGTTATCAGCAAGAATGGGCATTAGATAAGATAATAACATTGTTTGAAGAAAAGAAAGAATTTGCATTAGTAATGGATTTCCATGAGGATGTGGTGATTTTTAATAGTAGCAAAAATCCAACGCATATCGAGATGTTCCAAATCAAGACCAATGTTAAAAAAAGTGAATTTACTATAACTCCTGCAGTGTTGAAAAAACAAGAAAAAGATAATAAGAGTAAGCCACCCAAAATCAAAGATTCTTTTTTGCAGAAGCTACTCTATAACTATAACCTCTTTCAGAACTATAATAAAACGATATATTTTGTTTCAACAAAACCTTTTAATTTTTCAAAGAGTGAAAAAAGTTCAGATACATTAAACCCCATATTTTTAAAAGATCTTGAGGAGGAAGACTTCCAAGATTTATCAGAACAGATGTGTGATATATGTAAAAAAGATAAGTGCAAACAAAAATGTAAAACTGAAATAGCTTTTGAAAAAGCTCATCTACAGATAGAAACCTCACATGAACAGTTATTAATCAAGGTACAAGAGATAGTTGCAAAATACGGGGAATTGACCTACACGGAGAATAAAGCAATATATGCTACACTTATGGCACAAGTACGCACAATAAATGATAGTAAAGATAAATATAATTGTGAAGAATTTGAGGTACTTATAGAAAAGTATAGTATATCTAGAGCCAAGCTAGAAAGCTTTCTTAAGAAAACTACAGCAGACAAATCTTTTCCTAAAATATGGGGAGAAATTCATATCGCCTTATTGGGAGAAAAATATACGGCCCTAGAAATACGAAATATTAAGAAGTGGTGTGAACAGGTTGCATTAGAAAATTATAATGATTTTGAAGGAAAGTTGAATGAAGTAATTATAGTTATTGACGAAGTAATAGATATGCCTAAAGCGGAGTCCTTTAGAGAGATAATAGAGGAATCTTTGAATGAAATATATAACAAGTTAAGTGGAAATGAAATCTTTGCATTATTCGAAAAAGAATTCTTTCGAGCTATGACAATAATGAGGTGGTTTAATGGATAATAGAATTAAATATATAGAAAAAAAACATAGTTTCAGGAAATTAATAAGAAATCTGAGGTTAAAAGAAGATGAAAAATTTATTTCTAAAAAAGCTTACAATAGTATCAAGGAGTCAGAAACGAGCCAAAGTAATTGAGTTTGGTGAAAGATTCACCATTTTCACCAGTTATACTGAAGATGGAATTTCACTCAACAGAACAGGTAAATCATTAGTTTGCAAATGTATATATTATGCACTAGGAGCTGAAATTACCAAGTATCCAACAAACTGGGAGAAGATGAAAATTGCCACCTTAGTAGAATTCAAAATAGCAGATGAAGATTTTACACTATACAGAGAAGAAGACAATTACATTCTTAATGACGTACAGGGGGAACTAAGGTATTTGACTAGTCAAGAATTAATAACTTTCTATAGCGAGAAATGTAATTATAATATCTGTTTACCTATACATGGAACAGATAAAAGTTATCCTGTTCCAGTTAGTGGACTGTTTTTACCATTCTACCTAGATCAAGACACGGGTTGGAGTTCTAAATGGGAGTCCTTCAGCGGATTATCAAAATACAAGAATGCAGTAAAAGAATTGATTGATTTTCATACGGGGGTGCACTCATATGAATACTATAAGTTGTTGAATGACAAACTAGTATATGCTCAAGAGAAAGTAGATAAAAACAAAGAACTTCAAGTGGTGCAAAAAATATTCGATAAGCAATTGGAGAAGTATGGAAATCTAATAGAAATAGAAACTGATATAGATGAGTATCAAAAGGTATTAGATGTTTTTATGGACGAACTGAATAAGAAAGCAGAGAAAAAAACTAAAGTAAAAGAATATATAAAAAATATTAATAGGGAAATAGTAAATCTCAAGGTGCATATATTTAATGCTAAAAATATTCTAACAGACTTAGAGCAGGATATAAATTTTTTAGAAAAACAAACTGAGGTTGTTGTTATATGCCCTATATGTGGAACAGAGCATACTAATGATATGGAAGCCAAATATAATTTGTATAGGGATAAGGGAGAGTGTGAGGATATAATTTTAAATGGGAAATTAGAACTAGAGAAGATGGAACGACAAAAGAAAAAATATATTCAGGCAGTAAATCAGTTAAATAATGAGGTTAACAATATTAACTATATAGTTGAACAACGCAGAGGTAACATATCTTTGGACAGTATTATTGAATCACTAGGAGTTAAGAAGATTATAGAGGATCTTGGAATAGAGTTGGATGTACTAAAAAATAGATTAAATGATATAGAACAGGAACTTGTTGAGAATAAGGCGAAGAGAAGTAAAATAACGAGAGAGGGAGGAGAAATAAAACAAGATTTCTCAAAAACATTAAATACATATTTAAGTAAGCTTGAGGTGGTAGATGAAGACCATTATAGCAGGAAAAGCTTACCGTATCAGATAAGAAGTACGGGAAGCGATAACCCAAGGGGTGTTTTAGCATTATTCTATGCCTATTTTGATATTATACAAAAGAACCAATATGCTACAATCTTTCCGCTGGTTATAGATACACCGATGCAACAAGATCAAGGAAGTCAAAAAGGTGAAGTCATAATGCAAACAATAAGTGATAATAGCCCAGCTAATTCACAAATTATCGTAGCTACAACTAAACATCAAATAAATGATGCAAATGTAAAGACATATAATTTTATAAAAATTCAAGAGTTGTTAAATGAAGACGATTATATAAATTCTTTAGATAGGTTAGAGGTATACAGACAAACTTTAATTCAGCATTTTTGATTTGATTTTCATAGATAGATATTAGTAAATATTAAAATAAAATAGTACATAGGAGAGCCTGATGTCAACTTTATTTAAAGGTAGAAAAAGAGAAAATATTAATTTTAATAGCCCACAAGAAATGTATGATGACTACAAAAACAGGGAAATAGATGGGGTGCACGATTATCAATCTAAAATGATTGAGATCTATATGAAGGAAGCACAAGGGAAAAAGGATCTAGCATTAGAGTTACCTACAGGAACAGGGAAAACTTTAATAGGAATGCTGATAGGAGAGTTTAGAAGACGAAAAAATAAGGAAAGGATAGTATATGTTTGTCCTACTAACCAATTAGTGAATCAGACTGCTTATTATACCAAAAAGAAGTATGGGATTAAAGCAACACCATTTACAGGACCAATAAAGGGATATCCTGCACAAGATAAATATGAGTATGAAACAGCTCAGACAATTGCAGTAACTAATTATAGTAGTTTGTTTAATACAAATTCCTTTTTTAAAGATGTGGATATTATCATTTTTGATGATGCTCATTCAGGAGAAAACTATATTGCATCTAATTGGACAGTAACTATTGATAGAGAAAAAGAAGAAAAAATGTACTTTTCCTTATTAGAAACTATTAAAACTTGTCTAAGTGAAAATCAATATAATATTATGAACAAAGTAGACGCTATTCAGAGTGATTTAAGCTGGTGTGATATGGTTCATGCATGTAAACTAATATCAAAACATACAGATATTATAAACTTACTAGATATGCAGATGGAGGGTTCCAGACAAAAATATAGTTGGAGCAATATAAGAAATAATTTACATTCATGTAATATATATGTAAGTCGTAATGAAATAATTATCCGCCCATATATATCTCCAACGTTAACGCATAATGTGTTTGTAAATGCAAAGCAAAGAATATATATGTCAGCAACACCAGGGATGAGTGGAGAGTTAGAAAGAGCATTTGGAATAAAAAGCATATATAGATTACCTATGGTAAAAGATTGGAAGAATAAAACTATTGGTAGAAGGTTTTTTATGTTTCCGTATGCTTCTTTTGATCGGGATATGACAGGAGAAATTCTAAAAAAAATTACAACCATGGTTAATAGGGGGTTGGTAATAGTCAATGACACTAAAACACAAAATATTGTACTAGAGTTCCTAAATAAGAGTACTAAAGTTACAACATTTAATAGCAAGGATATTGAGGTGTCAAAGGAAGGATTTGTTTCTACAGAAAATGCTTTTGCGGTAATGGCAAGTAGATTTGACGGAATAGATTTTCCAGATGATGAATGTAGAATGCTTATATTGTTTGACTTACCTACAGCAACGCATATCCAAGAAAAATTCCTTATTAGCAAAATGGCAGCAAATGTTTTATTTGAAGAGAGGATTAAAACGAGAATTACCCAAGTGATAGGAAGGTGTACGAGAGGGCAAACTGATTATTCAGCTGTATGTATTCTTGGAGAAGAGTTGATGAATTCATTACTAGGGCCTAAAAGGATAGAGAAGTTTAATGCTGAATTACGAGCGGAACTTGAATTTGGACAATTGAATGCAGAAGGGTATGAAAATCTAGATGAATACCTTGAACTTTTGAATGTATTTTTAAATGATAGGGAACAATGGGGAAGTGCTGAAGAAGAAATTATTTCGATGAGAAATGATGTTATAGAAGAAAGTAAGGATGCTATTAAAAGGAGTAATACAAGTTATGCAGAATTAATGGAGTCGGCGAAATATGAGGTGCAAGCTCAATATTCTTTATGGAAAGAAGACTATAAAGAGGCGTTAAGTTATATAGATAATATATTACTGCAACTACAGTCGGCAGAGTTAAAAGGATATAGGGGCTATTGGGAGTATATAGCAGGATACTGTTGCTATAATATATACATGCAAGGTGATCAAAGCTACGAAAGTGCTTATAAGGAAAAATTTATTAAGGCATCAAAATCTACAATAGGAGTTAACTGGTTTAATAGTTTAGTAACGAATGAAGTAGATCAGAGTGATGAGATGAAAGATGTATATGAAAGAATTGAAACATTGATGATTAAACAAGGGGGAAAAGGGAGAAAGAAATTTTACGAATCTCTTGATACTATTTTAAGGAAATTACAAAGTGAAGATGGTGACGAATTTGAACAAGGGCATAAGGAATTAGGGGAATTAGCGGGATATTTTTCAACTAATCCTCAAGGGGATGCTGAACCGGATCCGATATGGGTAATTAATAATAAATTATGTGTAGTTGCTGAAGACAAAATTTATGAAAGTACTACCAAACCTATTCCAGTTAAACATATAAGACAAGGAGCCAGTCATAAGCAATGGGTACGAAGTAAATTTAGGGAATTAAATCTAGATGAAGATGCTAGGATTATATCATTATTTGTAACGAATAGTAATGTAATCACTAAAGAAGGAGTTGTTTATTGCGATGACTTATATTATGTAAATAGAGGTGCTTTAGTAAAGTGGGCTGAAAGTTTAATAAGTATATTAAAAAGCTTACATACAGTATTTAACGGGAGTGGTGATTTAATTTGGAGAGAAAAGGTTAATGAAGAATTTAGACTGTATGGATTAACCCCAAAAGCGTTCGTAGATTTTATAGAATTAAGAAGGTTAAATGAATTAGAAAACGATAAATAAGAGAATAAACTACAAAAACAGAAGATCTTTTTGAAACAGTTAATAGTTTAAATACCACGACTTGTTTCCAAAACCTAAATTTTGGAAAACCAGGAGTTATTTCTAAAAAGAGCATAATAAAAAGTAAAAGTCGGGGTCAAATGCCACGACTTTTGCTTTTAGATGAAAAATTATCTGACGTATTTTCAAGGTTTGTAAGTGGATACAATACCACGACTTATATCCAGAGTACAGTGGAAGGCTATCTTGATAAAATAAGTATATATGTAGTTTAATAAGATGGTATAATAGTCTTAATATAAAATATATTTTATCAAAAAGGTTGGGATATAAATGAACATTTTTACACAGCTAATAGAAATTGATAATAAGATAGCCTTAGCCAAGGAAAAGAAAAAGCAACAACAGCTTTTTCAAGTTGGTATCACAGAGCAAATGAATGTTAACCTTTTTAATAATGAAGAAAGTTTTCGAGTGAGCTCATTAATAGAAGCACCTATACCAGAAAAAGAAAAAGTTACTCCTCTTATTTCCGGATTTGGACCATGGGTATGGTAGAAGGGGAGAAAAGATGAATCAGTATAGCTTATTATGTATTATTTATCAAATAGTAAATGAGGAAGATAGAAAACAAGTTTTAGAACTTGTAAGTAAACAGGAGTCTTTTAAAAATTTATCTTTTGGAACAGTCACAGAGGGAAAATATCAGTTAGAATTGCTCTGTCATCAACTTTCAAAGGCTCAAAAATTGATGATATATAATTATGGATATTTATATCAGTGCTTAAAGGGCAGTATGGGTATAGTGAAGTTCGCTGAAAAATGGGGGAGGCTGTTACAACTTGAAAAAGCTGATATGAAAACCATAGAAAAAGAATGGAGCGAAGAAAGGGTAAATTACATTAAAAATAGATGTAAAGAAAAGCAATATACGTCTGTGCAATGTATTGTGGAGCCAGAAGAATACATAGAAGAGTTTATTACTAAGCTTATAGAGCAGCTATTAGTTGAAGTTTATAGTACGGATATAGATGAAAGGGAAGCAGGGAGAATTACACAAAGAATCATTTTGACAAATCTTGACGCTATGGAATATGAACATCCAGAAGATCATCGTTTATTAGAAGTATTACGTGGTAATAAGATGCTAGAGGCACCCCTTAAATTGTTTGTAGAGTATGATATAGAACGATTTATTAAGGTTCAGTATACAGGCAGTAATATTATAGTAACACCAACTAATATGCCTTATATTTATGAAGCTGTTAAAACAGCTTGTCGCATATTAAATCTTAATAAGATGCCAGATGTTTATGTGCAACAAGGGTTTCAAATCAATGGTTGTACAACTGGTATTGAAAATCCTATCATTATATTAAATGCTGGATGTTTAAGTCTACTAGATTATGATGAATTACTGTTTATCATAGGGCATGAGATAGGGCATATTAAGAGTCAGCATTTAATGTATCATATGATGGGACAAGCATTGCCATATTTAGCTGAAATAGCAGCTCAAATGACATTAGGGTTTGGCAGTATCATTGGAGCAGGAATTCAAATTTCTTTATATAATTGGTATAGAAAGTCAGAACTTACGGCAGATAGAGCAGGACTACTGGTTTGTCAAAGCCACAAAGCAGCTATTAAGGCGTTAATGAAATGTGCAGGTTACCCACCACAATTTTATGGGCATATGAATGAAATGGATTTCTTAAAGCAAATGGAGCAATTTGAGAACTTAGATTCAGAGGCTTATAATAAAGTGGTTAAGGTATTAAGCTCTTTGTATCAGACACATCCTTGGACAGTACTAAGAGCTAAAGAACTACATGAATGGTATAAGCAAGGTGAATATGATCAGATTATAAGTAGAAAGATTTGTTTAACAAAAGTAAGATAGGAATAGTTGAAATCAGAACGATTTATTTATAAAATAAAGTAAAAAGACTAATCTTGTAAAGACAGAAGGCGAGTGAGAATATGTTTTGTAAGCGTTGTAAAGAAAAAGGGAAAGTAAGAAAGCAAGTCCTTATTCGTTGTAAGCAGTGTGGGGAAGAGACATATGTACCACTTTATAACAATGATAAGTGTCAAAAATGTAATGAAGCAGCAAATACCTGTGAAGAATGTGGTAGGGAAATAGATTCATAAGTAAAAAATAGAATAATACATAAAGCTAAAAGGTAGGTTGCCCAATAGGAAACCTACCTTTTTAGTTGTATATAAAAGATGAGCGTTTTAATGTGATCTTCTTGAACGTGGAGAAGTGGATTGTGGGTTAGGTGCAGAATCACTAGAGGAAGCATTTTTAGTTGTTAGACGATGACTTAAAAATTCTTCATAAAGTTTAAAGGCCACGGCACAAAGTGGAACAGCTAATAAGCAGCCTACAACACCAAAGAAACCGCCGCCAACAATAACAGCTAACAAAATCCATAAACCATCCAAGCCAGTAGAGTCTCCTACTATTTTTGGACAGATAAAATTACCATCAATTTGTTGAAGAATCGTAATAAAGATGACATACCAAATAGCTTTAGTAGGTTCTACCATTAAAATAATAAGTACACAAGGCACAGCTCCAATAAATGGCCCGATAACAGGAATAACGTTAGTTACTCCAGCTAGGAAGCCAAGAAGGATAGGATAAGGAAAACCAAACAAGCTAGAGCAAACAAAGGTAATAATACCAATAATAAGTGCATCTGTTAGTTGACCAATAATAAAGCCTCTAAAAGTTTGATCAGTTACTTCTAAGACATGTTTTAACTTAGTCTTTGTCTTATTGGTAGCAAAAGCATCTAAGGTGCGTGTGACAAGAGACATCAAAGTTTCTTTACTTGCCAAGAAGTAAACAGAGATAAATAAAGTACCCAGCAGGTTGACTAAACCAGAAGCAGTACTAGTAACAACACCAATTAAAGAAGGTAATAAACCTTTAAGGACTTCTACGAGAGACATAATTGCTTTTTGAATTTCATTCCATATAGAAGGCTCTAATTTAAGTTTAGTAACAATATCAGTTAAGTAGTTCTGTAAAGTCTGATAGTATTCAGTAGAGTTAGCCATGAATATATTAATACTTTCACCTAATTGAGGAATAAGCATAGAGAAAATAAAGCCAATGATGAAAAAGAAAATTAAGTAGGAAGCAATGAGTGACAAAGACTTCTTTAGTTTATAACGAGGATCTCTCTTATTGCTTTTAAACAGTTTAGTTAAGAAATAAGTATAAGGAATATTAAGAATATAAGCTAAAGCAAAGCCCCAAATAAAAGGTTTTGTAAGATTTAAGAGTTTGAGCATGACTCCTGAAAAAACTTCAAATCGTAATAAGAAAAAATATAAGATTAAACCATAAGTTACTAAAAAAACAGGTTTTTTAAAACGATTCATAAATACCTCCTCCATTTTGTAATCTATCTTATTCTAAGGTATTTTTGAGGTGCAAACAAGTATTTATTATTGTTTAAGCACCTCATTTTTTGCCTTGTTCGTAGATAGGTTAGATAAATTACCTTGGAGTACCAAACTTTTACTTTGTTTTGGGTTTTCCAAAGAATAATCAATTTAGCACTATTTATAAAAAAAATATTGATTTTTGTTGGTTAGTAATAAAAATTTTTATTTCCATGACAAATACATTTATTTCATGTAAAATAAAGATAATAGTGTAAACAAAATAAAGTGATAATAGATGTTTATACTAATATAAATTAATAAATATGAATAAAATTTTGAATTGAAATAGAAACGAGGAAACGACTATGGATATGCTTAGAAAGTACATCGAAGAGCTCATTGATAAGAGTACACCAGCTAGACCTATATGGAATATTGAAAAAATATTACAAGGTAAAGAGCCAACATGGAATTACATAGATGGATGCATGATTAAAGCACTTTTAGAAATGTATGCCATTACTAAAGGGGAAAAATATTTAGCTTTTGCAGATGATTTTATTAGTTATCATGTAAGAGAAGATGGTCAGATTAATCACTATGATATTCACGAGTTAAACATCGATAATGTTAATGCAGGAAAGGTGCTTTTTGAACTTTATGAGTTAACAGGTAAAGAAAAGTACAGAAAAGCTATAGATACAGTTTATGAGCAAGTTAAAATACAGCCTCGTACAAAGGAAGGTAACTTTTGGCACAAGAAAATCTACCCAAATCAAGTTTGGTTAGATGGACTTTATATGGGGCAACCTTTTTATATGGAATATGAAACAAAGTTTAATAATAAGAAAAACTATAAAGATATTTTCAACCAGTTTGCTAATGTTGAAAAAATAATGAAAGATTCTAAAACAGGCTTATATTATCATGGTTATGATTCTTCAAGAGAAGCTTCATGGTGTGATAAAGTAACCGGTCTTTCTAAAAATTTTTGGTTGCGTGCATTAGGTTGGTATGTTATGGCACTCTTAGATACTTTAGAAAAGATGGATTCAACCTATACAGAAGGTTATACACAATTAAGCAATAACTTTAAAGATATTATGGAAGCTATAATTAAATTCCAAGATGAGAGTGGTATGTGGTATCAAGTAGTAGACCAAGGTAATAGAGAAGGAAACTATCTTGAAACGAGTGGTAGTGCTATCATGGCATATGGTATTCTTAAAGGAGTAAGAATGGGCTTCTTACCAGAGAGCTATAGAGCATATGGTGAAAAGGCATTTAAAGGTATTTGTGATAAATATTTATATGAGAAAGATGGAGAGCTTTGCTTAGGAGGCATTTGTCTTGTGGCAGGATTAGGTCGTCCAGACAGTAGAGATGGTACTTTTGAATACTATATTTCAGAACCAGTTGTTGAAAATGAAGCTAAAGGTGTTGCGCCACTTTTATTAGCTTATACTGAAATTTTAAGATTATAATGATAAAAAGCTGATTTCTAGTATCTAGAAGTCAGCTTTTTAACAAGGAGACAACAAGATTTGAGATTAAGAAAAAAGTGAATGATTAAGGGTATAAAATAAGTAAACTGGCGCATAATAAGCTTGTACAGAAGATATCTCAAAGGTAATCTTACTGTATATAAGTTAGGAGATGGTACCCTTGGAGAGTGGAATGCAGTAGCAAACTAGTTAAAGAGAGTTATCACAACCTAATATTGCCTAGCTAAAACATAGTTTATTAATGCTAATTCAGGAAGCTTAAGCTAGTAGAGTCTAGCCATACTAAGAAACATCTTAGGCCGTGATCGTTTGAGTAACTACTTATTGATCATCACCATAACTTAGTCTGGGGGCTACCCAAAGTAAGCAAACTTACAAAGTTACAAGGAATGAGAATAAAGGTGAAAGATTTAAGCGAATAATTAGCTGTGAACTTTATTTTAATGAAGGCAATCAACGAGAGCTGTAAAAGGCTCTCGTTTTGTTTTGATTTAATCTGAAGTTTTTGTAGAATTATAAAGAATTATTACTAATACAACTTTCTTTTTATAGGAAAATAGTATAATATTTATAGTACTAATAGTAAATAATGTCTAATGAAGAGGTAGTTATGATAAACAAGAAGAAGCTAGAAGAGCAGCTTGATAATATAAAAAAGGATCCTACTTATATAGATGGTTTTATTGCATTAATGACAAGAAGTTGGGGGGGGGATATAGAGGATAATATTGAGGCTATTAAAGGCGCTATATCCCTTATTCATAAAGAAGAAAGTAAAAAAGCTTATATTGAGCTATTAATGCTACAAGCAAAATATTATTTTGTTTTGGGAAAGTATAGCCAGGGGATAGAGGGTTTATTAGATGGCGTTCAAATCCTACAAGAGCCTAAAAATGAGGTAGAGGAACATCAACTTATTCAACTTCAAAATATGTTGTTAGTAGGCTTTACAAAAAAAGAAGAGTTTGCACTAGCTATTGAATATGGTTTACAAGGCCTTGAGAAAGCTGAAGCCTTAGCAAGGCCTGAAATTAAAGTAAAATTATTACTAAGTATTTTAGATTTATATATTGCTATTAAAGCTTACAAAAAAGCAGAATTTATTTTACAGAATATCGTTTCCATAGACTATATTTTAATGGATACAACTAAGCTTTATATTGAGATTGCTTGGCTTAAACTTTTTTTGTGCCAAAAACAATTTGAACTAGCAGCTGAATATAGTAAGAGAGCTTATGATTTAGCCAAGAAGAATGAAGAACAGTATGCACTTGAGTTGATCCAGATTTTAAGTTTAAGAGCAAAACTTAATGTAAGTCGTGAATTATATGCACAAGCAGAAAAGGACTTTAAGGATATAAAAGAAAGAATTAAGAAAATTAGATTTAAAGAAATAGAAGAACAAAGTTTATTTGAATGGGCGAACTATGATAAAAAACAAGGAAGAATGAATGAGGCTATTCAAAAATTAAAAAAAATTATTGAAGAACAAGATGAATCACTGATTTATGTTAAAGAAAGTTATAAACTATTAAGTGAAATTTATGAAGAAACTAACGAGTGGCAAGATGCATACAGTTATCTGAAAAAATATGAAAAAAGTAAAGAGAATATATTAGATGAAAATGTACATAAATACTTTGATAAACTGAATCAAATTAATATGACTAAAGAAATTGAAAAATACAAATTACTTTATCAAGATATGCAAGTTCTTGCACAGATAGGCGTTGCTTTGACAGAACATTTAAAACCAACAGTACTCAATAATAAGATATATAAGCAGCTGAGTAAATTATTTAAGATGGATTTATTCAGTATTCTTATATTAGATCAAGAAGTACCTCGATATACTTTGTTTGATTATAAAGGTGATATTGTGAAAGAACGTAAAGAACTTATTAGAAATACAGAGTATTTAGCAGAATACTGTACCAAGGAAAGAATAGATATTTCAGTAAGTAATGGAGATTTTGAAGCATATCATATAAAAGAGATAGGTGAAGCAGAGGAGTTACAACTACAATCAGTTCTTTTTACGCCACTTATCATAAATGATAAGGCGATAGGGGCTGTTGGAATAGGAAGCTACAAGGTCAATATATTTAATAGTAATGACCTTAATTCATTACGTGTAATTGCGTCTTATTTGGCTATCACAATACAAAATACTACTTTATATCATCAAGCAGAGTATTTAGGAATGCATGACTCGCTTACCGGTCTTTTAAATAGAGGTGCTTTATTAAAGCAAGGAGAAATACTATTTAAGAAAAATCATAAACAACATAAAAGCACAGTTGTGATGATGTTAGATACAGACTATTTTAAGCAAGTAAATGACCGCTATGGTCATCAATTAGGCGATGAAGTACTAAAGAAAATAGGAGAAATCCTAAAAAAAGTGGTTAGAAAGCAAGATTATGTAGGACGATATGGCGGAGAAGAATTTTTAGTGATATTAGATGATTTATCGGAAAAAGAAGTCGTTAAGGTATGTCAAAGAATTAAAAAAGCCTTAAGTGAAAGTTGTTTTGAAACTAAAAAGGATACCAAGATTAAAGTAACTATAAGTGGAGGGTTTTATATCTGTAATGAGTATACCTTAAACTTTAGTGATGCTATTCAATTTGCAGATCATGCTTTATATCGTGCTAAATTATTAGGTAGAAATCGTATGATTAGTTATTGTTTAGGAGAGAATGAATCTTAGAAGAAAGTTGCTAAATTAAAATAAAATGTTATACTAACTGTAAGTGTATTTTTATAAAGAAAGGAAGGTATGCGTATGTCTTTTGAAAAAATGAAAACAGTTAGTGATCAAGAAGTGATTCATGAAAGAAGCTGTATGATGCTGTATTATTTTACCCCAGCAGAGCTTAAACAGATTCAAATGGTGGCTAGAATGGCAGGCGTAGGAGATCAAATTATACTTGGAATGGAGCATGGTGAATGCACTTTACAAGCTATTTTAGATAATCAGTTAACTTCTAGTACAGACGCATGTTTAAAACAAAAAGCCATTATTTTTAATAATATCTCTAGTACAAGAATAAGTGCTTTTATAGAAGGATTAAAGAAGTTTCGCATGAATAGGCCATTGATAGCAGTTGTAACTGAAACTTCTATTAAATGGACTTTAAAGGAGCTTTTGCTACATTTAAATGAAGAGCATCATGCAGTAAAGAATAATCAATTTAATGAGCATTAAAAGAAGAGACTTCTCCGTTTATTTTGCTACATTGTGCATAGGCGTGTACTACTTAGTAAAGTAGCTGAACGGTAAGAGCTTTATAGGCATAAAAACCATGTATAGCTAGGATGTTTTTAGTTATACATGGTTTTTATTTATAAAAGTTATTAGCTGTTTATTTTATTACAGCTATTTTTCATTTCCTATTCCAATAAATCTTTTAAGAGGATATCTAGGGGAATTGGTTCATTTTGTAAGCTATTAGCAGCTTCTAAAGCAGAGGTAGCAAGTAGGTCATCTAAGTTTCGGTAACCACTTCCACCATATTTTGCAATAAAATCCTCTATGGCTGCATCGAATACAGCGTTTTCTTGGGAATGCGGCTCACAAATTTCTTGTAAGGTTTCCTTAAATTCATTTTCTAGAGGTGCTAGGATGTGAGATAAATCCAGTTGTTTTTTAGCCATGTTGAGTTCCCTTGTCAATGATATGATTATTCGTAGTTTTTACCAAATTTATCTTGTGCAATAAGAGATAGTGCATCAGCTAGCGTACTTGCATGAGAAGCATGTGATGCATCCTCCTTAAAAGAGGTATTCTTTTTGTGCGATTTAAATTTAGCTTCAGGTACTGGTGTAGAAGCAGTAGAGTTTTTCTTTTTTTCGCTATTAAAGCCTTTAGGATATTTATTACGTTTTTTTGATTCGGATTTTTCTAAAAATGGTTTTTGATCGCTAGGGTCAGAAGAAGCAACAATCTCACCTGTTTTTAAATCTCTAACTTGTCCTTTAATCAGTTTAATAGGTACAATTGTAATATTGAAGTCACGTTCAAAAATACGTATGGCACCTAAGTCTTTAGACGTAGCTAAGCAAATAGAATGACCTTCTTTAAAGCCTCTTGCACTACGACCTGCACGATGTAAATACTCATGAGCGGTTAGTGGAAAATCAAAATGAATGACATGAGTAATATCTGGTACATCTAAGCCTCTGGCAGATAAATCAGAGGAAATAAGAAGTTTTACTTTACCCGACCTGAAGGCTGTTAAAGCAGCTTTACGAGCTTCTTTAGTAAGCTTACCAGAAATAGTGGCTACGGAATGTCCATGATGTTTTAGCTTTTCTACTAAGGTGGTTGTATCTGTATTTTGACTAACAAAAATAAGAGCACGCTGCGTATGAGTAGCGACTAAAAGCTTACGAAGCATATCGAATTTCTCTCGTTGTTCACTTACTAAACAAAAATGCTTAATGCGTGGGTTAAGAACAGTTTGCTCTGCAGTACGTACTGTAACAGGATGAGTCATAAAAGTTTTAACAGCCTCTATAGCAGTAGGGCTCATACTAGCTGAACATAAACAGATTTGACGGTCTTTAGGCAAAAGATAAAGCATTTTTTTAATAGTATTAGCTTGGTTTTGATCAAGTAAATGGTCTGCTTCATCTAAAATCACGGTTTGGATAGTAGAGGCAGTGATTTTTTTCTTAGTCATTAAATCTAGAATACGACCAGCAGTTCCGACAATAATTTGAGGCTTATCACGAAGTTTTTTGATTTGGTGGTCTATATTGACCTCCCCTATGATTGGACAAGATTGAATATTTAAGCTACTATTTTTGGCAAGTACAGTGATTTGTTCATGAATCTGCATAACAAGCTCATGGGTAGGAGCTAAAATAATGGCTTGCATTTCGCGTTTTGTCAAATCAATTTTTTCAAAAAGAGGGAGGACAAATGCTAAAGTTTTACCGCTTCCGGTATGTGACTCGATGATGACATCGTGGCCTTCTAGAAAAGCTGGTAAAGTAAGCTCTTGAATAGGCATAGGTGAAGTAATACCTTGGTGTTTTAGCCCTTCAATGAGAGAATGATTTATTTTCAATGCACTAAAAGTATGTGTCATAGTAATCTCCTTTGCATACGGTATTTAGGTCTATAATAGTATACACCATATGTAAATACTAGGCTAGTGAGGTGATTTGAGATTTTCAAGTTCAGTATAAATTTTATACCAACGTTCAAGGCCGTTTTCAAGGCGATAGTAATGACGAATGTAAAATAGGAGAGTAATAAGTAAAATGAGGTCAAGTAAAAACAACAGCGGCATAGGTGCGCAAAAAGTGGCAATACAACTACATAAAAATAAGAAAGCAAAAAATAAGGTAATAAGCAGGTGAATAAGACGTTCATGTTGTATAAATAAGATTTGAGTTTGATGATAAGTAGAGAGCCAGTTTAAGTTTGCAGAAGGGTCTTTTAAAGCTTCAATCATAAAAGCCTCATGTTTTTTTAAATAAGTATACATGGTTTTACCTCCTATCAATGGACATCAATTTATTCTATAAGATTAATTATAGACCTTTTAGAATCAGTATGGAATAGCACTTAAGTGTTAAGGATGCTATGACTGATGATATTTTTCGAACAAATTCATTGCATTATGCTAAAATAGTATTAAAAACATAAAGCAGCCTTGTTGAGGGGGAGAAGAGACATGCATCAAGTAATGGAATATTTAAGAGAAGTAAATACAGTATCGATTATTTTTAGATTACTACTAGCTACTTTATTTTCTGGAATCATTGGAATCGAAAGAGGTACAAAGAAAAGGCCAGCGGGTTTTAGAACACATATATTAGTGTGTATAGGCGCCACATTAGTGATGCTTACTAGTCAATACATGGTAGATGTGTTAAAAATACAAACAGATGCTACAAGATTAGGTGCTCAGGTTATTAGTGGGATTGGTTTCTTGGGAGCAGGGACTATTATTGTAATAGGGCGTAATCAAGTAAAGGGACTTACAACTGCAGCAGGTCTGTGGGCCTGCGCATGTATGGGGCTTGCTATTGGCGTAGGTTTTTATGAAGGTGCAATTATTAGTTGTATTTTTTTATATGGTGTTATGATTGGACTTCATCGTTTAGATGAATATGTTCAAATGCATTCAAAAGTGATGGAGATCTATTTAGAGTTAGATAATATGAGTGCATTAAGTCATTTTATAGAATATGTAAAAGCTCAAGGAACTAAGGTTTCTGATTTGGAAATACAGCGCATTAAGCAAGATGGAGATCAGATTGTAGGTGCTATGATGACTTTAGTATTATGTGATAATTGTGATCATACTCAATATATTTTTGAACTTCATCATTTAGATGGCATTCGTGCGATTCAAGAAATTAGTTAGTAGAAAAAGATGAATAATTTACTAAAGAATTTGCCATACTAGGCTCTAAAAGAAACATTATTTTAATGCAACAAAAGGAGCCTTACTATGGAACAAAAACCTAAGAATCTCATTGCATTATTCGTTATATGCTTGATTTTGATTCCAACTTTAATTTATGGTGGAACGACAAAGGTAAGTAAGGGGCAGGTAGCTACAGTGAATGCACCAATACTTAAGCGTATAGTAGTTTCACCAAAAGCAATTCAAGTGCCTGTAGGCACTAGCGAGAAGGACTTTAAAGATATGCTTGAAGTTAAGGCGTACTATAAGGATATAGCTGAGCCTAAATTGATTAAAGATTTTATGACTAACTTTGCTACTATTAAGCCGCAAAAGGGAAGTAAAACCGTAGTTATCAAGTATACTGAAAATGGATGTACCAAAAGTACTAAAATCTGTGTGACCTTCTGTAAGCCGCCAATAGATGAAAGTACGCAAACTGCCATTAATTTTCCTTATATCAGTGGTTATCCAGATGAGACGTTTAGGCCAGATCAAGCCGTGACAAGAGCAGAGCTTGCCACAATGATTGCTAGACTATTAACTAAAAATGATATTCCAGCTCAGCAAAATCAGTTTAAAGATGTGCCTGAACTTAAATTTAGTACAGATGGGATTAATTATGTAACTAAACTAGGCTTGATGAAGCCATATGCAGATGGAACCTTTAGACCAACAGAACCTGTAACCTTAACAGAAGCAAGGGAGATTATGCCACGTTTAGCTGCGTATTTGAAAACAACCAATGTAGATGTACCAGCAGGAACAGGAGATTTAACACGGACACAAGCAGTTGTACTTCTTAATAAACTATTTGATATTGAGTGTGATACTAAAAATAAAACGAGTGGCTTTTCAGACGTAACACCATCAACACCGTACTATAAAGATATTCTCTGTGCTACACAACAGAGAGCAACACCTAGAAGTCATTAATAGTTAGTCATATTTAATAGGCTTATAATGAGTACTATAGGGATATCTCTATAAATATAAAAATAATAAACAGGATGTGTTGACATCCTGTTTATTATTTTTATATTCAAATTGATTAACAGTTAGCTAAAAGTAAAGCAATTTCTCTAATTACTTTGCAAGCTACAGCAGTAGAAACACCACTTGCATCATAATGAGGTGCTAGTTCTACTACATCGGCACCAATAAGGTATGCTTCTTTAAGGATAATAAAGACTTCTAAAAGTTCTTTCATAGTGATTCCACCTGGTTCTGGTGTACCTGTTCCAGAAAAAATAGAAGGGTCTAATACATCTAAGTCTAGGGTAAAGTAGATAGGCTTTCCTTTTAAGCTTTGCATCGTTTCTTTTAAAGTGACAGTATCAAAAGGATGCAAATAAGTATGTGTTTTAGCCCATTCGAATTCTTGTTTCATACCAGAACGAATACCGAACTGAAAAATACGATGATCCCCTAAAATATCCCACGCACGTCTTAAAACAGTAGCATGGGAAAGTTTTTCTCCTAAATAATCATCTCTTAAATCTGTATGTGCATCTAAATGAATAATATGTAAATCAGGATAATGATGTGCAAGAGTTTCAATAACAGGTAAGCTGACTAAATGTTCGCCACCAATCATAAGGGGTTTTTTACCATGTGAAACGATTTCTGCTGCCACAGCTTTGATAGCTGCTAGAGCTTTAGGGGGATTACCAAAAGGTACATCCACATCTCCTATATCACTAATTAAGAAGTCTTCTAAATCTAAATCTAAATAGGGAGAATAGGTTTCAAGGCCGTAAGAATCCGGTCTAATAGCGGTAGGTGCAAAGCGTGTACCAGGTCTATAGCTAGTAGTACCATCAAAAGGTGCACCAAATAAAACCACCTTTCCTTCTTCAAAAGGCTTATCACAGCCAATAAATTGTTGATTTGTATAAGTATTAAACATTTTCAAGTCCTTCCTTTACATAGGTAGGGAGCATAAAAGCTCCTTGGTGCAATTTTGTATTATAGTATTTGGTATAAAGCCCAAGAGATTCCCATTTATCACTTTTTAAATCTTTTATAGGATCATATTTCTTAGAAGCAAAGCCAAAGAGCCAATGACCTGAAGGATAGGTAGGCATATGAAATTGATAGACTTTTGCGATAGGAAAGCTAGCTTTGATCTTAGCGTGAGAACGCTTCATTTCGTAGGCATCACTTTCATAATAAGGGCTTTCATGTTGATTAATTAAAATACCTACATTACTTAATAGACGTTCACAATGATGATAAAAATCATAAGTAAATAGTCCTTCACCAGGACCAATAGGATCTGTAGAATCTACTAAGATTAAGTCATAGCTATTATTTTTAGCAGTTTGAACAAAATCTAATCCATCTTGAAAGTGAAGAATAAGTCTATTATCATGATCAAAAGGCGCAGCTGTTAGAGGTAAGTATTGTTGACAAAGCCTTACCACGCGTTCATCAATTTCAACCAAATCCACTTTTTTAATTGTTTTATATCGTAAAATTTCCCTAGCTGTACCACCATCGCCTCCACCAATAATAAGTACACGCTTTACTTCTGGATTAACAGCCATAGCTACATGAGTAATCATTTCGTGATAAATAAACTCATCTTTTTCTGTAACCATCATAAAGCCATCTAAGGTGAAAAAGCGTCCAAAGGTTTTACTATCAAAGAAGTCAATTTGTTGAAAAGGGGTTTTTTCAGAATAGAGGTGCTGGGTGACCTTCACTGAGAATTTCACATCTTCCTCATATTTTTCGCTATACCATAAATCCTGCATAAGAGCCTCCTAATCCTCTAAATTAAACATAGCTTCACGTACAACAGTACCATAGAAAATTTCATCCATTTCTTTTTTTACTTTTTTAGCAATTATTTTTGCTTCACCTTTATGTAGTTCTTCTTGAGTATACCCAAATAAATAGTTGTCTAGGTCGAACTGTTTTAAGCGGCATTTAGTATGGAAAATATTTTCTTGATAAACATTAACATCAATCATGTTATACATCATGCGAATATGTTCAGGGATAAAGTTTTGAATAGAATCAATAGGATGATCTATAAAAAGTTTATTACCGGCAATATCTCTAGCAAAGCCACGTACTTTATAATCTAACGTCATCACATCAGCATCAAAGCAGTGAATAAGATAATTAAGCGCTTTAAGAGGAGAAATTTCTCCACAAGTAGCTACATCTATATCTGCTCTAAAGGTACTAATACCTTCATAAGGATGATATTCAGGATAAGTATGTACCGTAATGTGACTTTTATCTAAGTGGCCTAATATGATTTCAGGAATTGGTCCTGGAGAAGCTGACTTAGCTTCATCATGGCGAATTTCAGGAACGGCACCTTCAGAAATAAGAATAGTCACACTAGCTCCTTGAGGATCATAATCTTGTTTGGCAATGTTTAGTATATTAGCACCAATCATTTCTGTAACTGTAGTTAGAATTTGAGTTAATCGCTCTGCATTATATTGCTCATCAATATACTCAATATAGGCCTTACGATCTTCAGCAGTTTTAGTGTAACAAATATCATACATATTAAAGCTAAGAGTTTTGGTTAAATTATTAAAGCCATGTAGCTTTAATGCGTTAGAGTCTGTATTATTCATCTTATTCCAAATCGGCTCCTTTACATAGTAAATAGTAAGGTAATTATAAGATAAAAAATTAATAAATTCAACAAAAAATAGTGTAATACAAAATTTAAAGTTTAGTAATAGTGTGCTTTTTGGTATGAAAAAGATATAATTATCTATAATCTTGGAAAAATATAGCTGTGGGTATTTTTTAATAGGTTTTCTACAAAACTTATGTTAATATAATAGTTATCTATAAAATCAAGTAAAGGAATATAATGACCATGGAAAATAATAAACCTTATGCACTTGTATTTGGTATTGCCATATACGATATTTTTGGTTTTTCTTATGCAACCTATAGACCCTATGATTCTAATCCAGGAAAAGTAAAAGTGTCTTGCGGTGGTGTTTGTAGAAACATTGCAGAAAATATGTCTTTAGTAGGAACAAATACACAGTTTATTTCTATTTTAGGTGATGATGAAAAAGGCAAGGATATTTTAAGACAAGCTGAAAAAGTAGGTTTAGATATGAGTAACACTTTAATCGTACACGGTGGCTCCACACCTACTTATATGGCCATATTAGATGAAAATGGAGAAATGGTATCAGCCGTGGTTGATACAAAATTAGCCAATGAGTTTTCAAAGGAAGCTTTAAGTGAGCGTGCTTCTATTATTGAAAATGCAGAATATATGTTTTTAGGTGCAGATAACCCCCCTTTTATTGAGCATATTGTAACGACTTATGAAGGTAAAACAAAATTTGTTTTAGATCCAGTATCAGCTGCTAAAGCAGCTAGGATTAAACATTTACTTCACTATTTTCATACAGTAAAACCTAATAGACATGAAGCAGAAGTGTTATGTGGCTTTGAGGTGAAAACATATGAAGATGCTAGAAAAGCAGGTGCTTACCTAAGAGGTTTAGGTGTACAAAATGTATTTATTAGTCTTGATGTAGATGGTGTTTATTATAATGATGGTAAGGAAGAAGGTATTATTAAAGCAAATGCTTTAGAAGTGATTAATGTTACAGGGGCTGGTGATGCTTTTGTAGCAGGCATTGGAGCAGGGTATATGGCAAATAAAAGTACAGTAGAGATTGTTAAATATGCTATTGCTATGTCTAACATTACTATTGCTCACGAAGAAACTATTAATCCTAATATGGCAGCTGATTTAGTGGAAGCCTATGTTAGAGAAGCACAATGGCAATCTACGACATTTGAATAAGCACAATGATGAAAAAGAAAAAGCAGGTATAAGGTGATAGGCCTTATAGCTGCTTTTTTTGTAGTCTAGGGAAGTATTCCCTGCCGTATTCAGGAGGGTACTCAGCTGACATGTTTTTTTTGTCAGCGCGAAGGAAATCTAGGGTTCCCTAGCGGAAGAAATGTGGACGCTAGTCCACTTTCTTGCTAACAACCTAACAACCTAACAACCTTTTAGTTACTTGTAAAAGTTAAAGTGTTTGCCTAATAAAAAAGAATATAATAACTGATAAACAAAGTAGATTGTATAATAATAAAATTTTATAAAAATTTAAATAATAGGGAACTTATTTATCTTTACTACGTCTAATGAAATAAGATGAAAGGGGGTTATAAAATGAGAAAAAAATTTTTATTGTTAACGGTGATAGCTATGTTAGTGCCACAAGTCAGTTTTGCTAATGAGAAGACTCAAGGGTTAGAAGGATTACTAGGCAAAGTTAAAGCTAAAATAGAAGTGCCAAAAGCTTTTACAGAGTTTAATTATAATCAATCAGGTGAAGATTATCGTTTCATATGGCAAGATCAAGAAGGTAAGCAAGGAAGCTTATACGTAGAGTGTGAGAGTGATGGGGACATTCTGAGTTATCGCTTAAATCTGTATCATACAAGTGATAGCACTTTAGCAAAGATTGATTGGGAAACAGGAAAAGCTAAAGCAGAATCTTTTTTAAATCAAGTAGTACCTGAATATGCTAAAGCTTTAGTGCTAAGAGAAAGAACGGCACCAAGTAGTGATTATGACTATACTTATGTATATGATTTATATCATGAAGGCGTTAAAGTATTTAACCAAGTCATTTACGTTAACGTTAACAAACAGACAGGTGAAATAAAAAGTTTTTCAGGAATAGATTTCTCTGAGCGTACGTATAATGCCAATCAGCCAAAGATTACTCTAGAACAAGCAGAAGTAGGTTATTTAAAACAAGTGGGCTTACCAGCACTTTATAAAACCTATTATGATTGGAAAACTGAAGAGAAAAGTAGCTTTTTAGTTTACAAACTCCAAAATGGAGAGAGGAAGGGAATAGATGCAGCTACAGGTGCATTAGTAGTTCATTATAAAAATGAAGACAATGAGTTATATAAAGAAGCAACTACGGAGGAAAGTCAGTCCGTTACAGCTAAAAATGATAGTGGTGCTTCAGGTTTAACACCTTCTGAGAGAAAAGCAGTAGAGGAAACAAAAGGATTATTGAGCGTAGAAGTGATCCTTGACAAGGTAGCTAAGCATTTTCCACGTGTGAAATCAGCTACAGTCAGCAGAAATAATCTTTATAAGCAGAAGGAAATTTATATAAGGCAAATCGTTTTAAAGGATGAGGTTAATAAGACAAATGTTAGTTTAACGGTGGATGCTAAAACAGCAGAGATAGAAAATTATTACTTTTGGAGTAGTACGTCACCAGAAACAGCCGAGTATCACTGGAGTGAAAAAGAAGCAGCCTCATTTTTAAGTCAAGTGGCACCACAGCAATTTAAAGAAACGAAGTTAATAGAAGATGATTATACAAATGAAGACATGACTACAACAAACTATTATTATGGACGCTTAGTAAATCATTTATTGGTAGACGGAGAGGGATTAAGTATTACCTATGACCAACGTTTAGGGGAGGTCACATCTTACTCTAAGAACTGGAGTCAAATGAGTTTTAAATCACCAGAAGGGATGATGAGTAAGGAAAACGCAGTTAAAAATATAGGCTTAGAGTTAGTTTATATGGAAACAAGTGAGGACGTTTATCGTTTAGCATATACCACCAGGGAGAGCTATATGCTTTTAGATGCTTTTACCGGCAAGGAAGTAGATTATTCAGGAAAAGTAATGGAGGAAGAAGCACAAAAGTTTTATACTGACTTAAAGGGACATCCAAAAGAAGCACTCATTAAGAAGCTATTTGATAGCGGTATTTATTTAAAAGGAGAAAAGTTAAAACCAGATTTGCCTATTTCTGAAGAAGACTTTTTAAATCTTTTATGCCAAGTAACGCAAGGGTATAAGCCCGATGAAAATGAAAATGTGAGTGGATGGTATAAAGAAGTGACGGGTAAAGCAACGCTTGACAAGCAACAGACTTTAACAAGAGAAAAGTCTGTTTATGATATGATTAGTGCAACCCCATATAAAAAGATAGCAAGTATTTCCGAGTTATATGTCTATCCTTTTGAAGATAAGCAATATGATGAAGCTTTAAAAGGCCATATCAGTGTAGCTTATGGTCTGAAGTTGATTCAAAAAGATAAAACAGGTTTATTTAGGCCAAAAGATAAGCTTACTAGAGCCGAAGCTTTAGAAATGATGTATTATTTGCTATTGAGTACAGAAACTGAATAATAGCATGAAAAAGGAATTAGAAGAGTAGAAGACTTCTAGTTCCTTTTATATTTCTGAAATTTATCTCCCGACTAATAATATGCTATAATGGAGTCAAGGAGAGTAGAAAAATGAAAACAATTACAAAAATTAGCAGACAACAAAATGGAGAACGTTACAATATCTTTTTAGATGAAGTATTTTTTTGCGGCGTTACAGAAGACACGCTGATTCGTATGAATTTGAAAAAAGGTGCAAAAATAGATGAAGAAGCTTTAAAAGCTTTAGAGGAAGAAGAAAGTAAAAACAGGTGTTTTTCCTACGCTATTTATCTTTTGGGTAGACAGAACTATTTTGAAAAGGTTTTAGTAGAGAAACTCAAAAGGAAAGAGTATAGTGAAGAAGATATTCAGTATACATTAGAAAAACTAAGATACTATAATTATTTAGATGATAGTAGATTAACAGAAGCCTTTGTAAGGGATAAAAAAAGATTTTCTAAAAAGGGCCCCAGATATATTGCAGAGGCCTTAAGAAATAAGGGTGTTTCCCAGGAACAAATTACAAAAGCTTTAGAAGAAAATTATAGCACTGAAGAAGCTTATGAGAATTGTATTGGCATAGCGGAGAAAAAACTTGAATATTATAAAAAGAAAACAGACGACTTGTATCAGCTAAAGAGCAAGCTGTATGCTTTTTTAGCACAAAGAGGTTTTTCTTCTGAGGTGATTAAGCGTACCATAGAAGAGTTAACAAAAGATGAATAAAGTAGAGGTGGATAAGGTGAGAAGAGGTTATACAATTTATGAATCTTCTTTATTAGGACCTATTGGCATAGTGGTTTGCGAGAAAGGCGTAGAAGCTATTTTCTTAAAGGAAGATGGCTTTAAAGCCTATCAAAAAATAAATCCTGATTTAGAAAGAGATGAAATGTTGTGTGGTGAAGCAAAAAAGCAAATAGAGGAATATTTTAAGGGAGAACGTCAAGTATTTCAGTTAGATTTGGTAGTAGAAGGAACGACTTTTCAAAAAAAAGTATGGGAAGGCTTAAAACAAATTCCTTATGGAGAGACTATTAGTTATAAGGAATTAGCTGAAAGAATTGGGAATCCTAAAGCGCAAAGAGCAGTAGGAGGAGCTAATGGTGCTAATCCTATACCACTTATTGTGCCCTGCCACCGTGTTATTGGTAAGAATGGCAAAATGGTAGGTTTTATGGGGAATCAAATAGATATTAAAGAGAAGCTTTTGGCTCATGAACTGAAGTATAAGTCATAAATGAGAGTGTGAGGAAAAAGATGTTGTTAAAGTTAATAAAGGCAGTCATTAGATTTGTGCGGTGGGTAATTAGTATTAGTGTTACCTTAGTACTCATTGCGGCAGGTATCTATATTTATGCAAGATACATAGAGCCGGAACTTCTTATTATAAAAGAAGAAAAGCTAGTTACACAAAGTATAAGCATACCAAAGGACACTTTGAAAATTGTACAATTTAGCGATGTTCACTTAGGGGAAGACTTTACCATTACCGATTTGAAACGTGTAGTAGAACGAATCAATGGACTTAAGCCAGATTTGATTATTTTTACGGGTGATTTAATAGACGATAATAAGGGGTTTACAGAAGTAGAAGAAGCCAGTGTACTTTTAGGGCAGCTTCAAGCAACTTATGGGAAGTTTGCAGTTTATGGTAATCATGACCATGGAGGAAATGGCACTAAAAGATATGCTAAAATATTAGCCGCAGCTGAGTTTAAGCTTTTGGTCAATGACAATCAATATGTTACTTTAGAAAATGGGGAACGTATTCATTTAATAGGTATTGATGATAAACTTTTAGGAACGGTAAATATCGAAAAAGCTATGGAAGGAATCCAAAAGTCTAACTATAATTTATTTATTTCACATGCACCTGACGTGGCAGATGAAGTGACAGGTTATCCTATTGACTTGCAGCTTTCAGGACATAGTCATGGTGGGCAAGTGCGAATTCCTTTTGTAGGAGCGCCTTTTACACCACCTTATGCCAATAAATATATTAAAGGTAAATATACATTTGAAGAGAATGAACGTATGGTGTTATACGTAAATTCTGGAATAGGAACCAGTCAAGTACGATATCGTCTTGGCAATATTCCTGAAATTACCTGTTTTTTAATAAGTAACTCTTAAACAAGAATGAGATACAAATAAATAACTAATAGTAAAATAGCTTGTAAGCGCTTAAAAGAGTTGTTGAATTGATACAACAGCTCTTTTTTTATGTGAAAAAATGATTAAAATAAACGTTGATTATGAATAAAAATACAATTTTATTCATAAAAATAAAAAAAGGTATTGAAATAAAATAAAAAATATTTATAATTATAAACATAATAAAAGTTTATTCGTTGAGTGTATAAATAGATATGGAGGGATTCGGATGAGATTAATACAAGGAAGCATTACAGCACCAAAAGGGTTTAAAGCAAATGGAGAGCATATTGGTATTAAGAACAAAAAGAAAGATTTAGCGATTATTTATAGTGAAACACCTTGTACGTATGCAGGTGCATTTACACAAAATGTAGTAAAAGCAGCACCAGTACTTTGGGATCAAATGGTTTTAAATGAAGGAGAAAAGGTGCATGCCATTGTGGTTAATAGTGGTAATGCTAATGCTGCAACAGGAGTACAAGGGGAAAAAGATACAGAGGAGATGGCAAGCCTAGTTGCAGAGGCCTTTAATATTGATAAAAAGCAAGTCTTAGTATGTTCTACGGGTGTTATTGGTGTGGATTTACCAATGGAGGTTTTAAGAAAAGGTATTGGCCCAGTAGCAGTTAAAGTAAGTGCAACTCATGAAGGAGGAGAAGCTGCTTCAGATGCCATCTTAACAACGGACTTAGTTAAGAAAACTATTGCTTTAGAAGAAAACATTAATGGTACGACGATTACTGTAGGTGGTATGGGTAAAGGTTCAGGTATGATTCATCCTAATATGGCAACTATGCTAGGGTTTATTACAACTGATGTTAATATCACTAAAGAGATGCTTCAAAAAGCACTCAAGAAAGCAATCGATACCTCTTTTAACATGATTACAGTTGATGGGGATACAAGTACTAATGACTCTGTGCTTGTTTTAGCCAATGGGATGGCAGGCAACCCAGTTATTGATCAAGAAGGAGAAGCTTTTGATAAGTTTTATGCAGCGTTATATGAAGTATGTAAATATATTGCTATTTCAATCGTTAAAGATGGCGAAGGTGCTACTAAGTTATTAGAAGTTAATTTAGAAGGTGTTAAGAGCTTTGAAGATGGTAAATGCATTGCTAAAAGTATTTTAACTTCTAATTTAGTTAAAACAGCATTCTTTGGAGAAGATGCTAACTGGGGAAGAATCTTTTGTGCTATGGGATACTCAGGTATTAGCTTTGACCCTGCAAAAGTAGATATTAGCATTGAAAGTATTGCTGGCAATGTAGCAATGCTCAAACAAGGCTTACCTGTTAAATTTAGTGAAGAAAAAGCTAAAGAAGTACTAGAAGAAAATGAAATAAAAATTCTCGTGACCATGGGTGAAGGAAAAGAAAGTGTAACAGCTTGGGGCTGTGATTTAAGCTATGATTACGTAAAAATTAATGGGGATTATAGAAGCTAAATATTGGGAAAATAGAATTGACCTTAGGGGGATTTAATAATGAATGATGGTTTAGAAAAAGCAAAAGTTTTAATAGATGCATTACCTTATATTAGAGAGTTTAATGGCAATACAGTTGTCATTAAATATGGTGGCAGTGCCATGTTAGATCCAGAAATTAATAAGACGATTGTACAGGATATCGTACTTCTCAAATTAGTAGGTTTAAAACCAGTCATTGTTCATGGTGGGGGACCTGAAATTAATAATATGCTTAAACGTTTAGATATCCAGTCTGAGTTTATTAATGGACTTCGTGTGACAACCAAAGAAACCATGGAAGTTGTGGAAATGGTATTAGCAGGTAAGGTGAATAAACAAATCGTAGAAATGATTTCAGGGCAAGGGGGCTGCCCTGTTGGGTTAACAGGTAAAGATGGTAAGATTTTAAGAGCTAAAAAGCTCAATAAAGATGGTGTAGATTTAGGTTTTGTAGGGGAAATTGAAAAAGTGAATACAAGGCTCATAAAATCTTTAATTGATAATGATTTTATTCCTATTATTGCACCTATTGGATCAGATGAAGAAGGGAATACGTATAACATTAATGCAGATTATGCTGCAGTTGCTATTGCAGGCGCACTTAATGCACAAAAATTAGTATTTCTTACAGACGTCGAGGGCGTATTAAAGGACAAAGATGATCCAAAGTCACTGATCTCTTTCTTAAGTGATAGTGAAGCTAAAAAGTATATTGAATCAGGTATTATTGCAGGTGGTATGATTCCAAAAGTTGAATGTTGTATGGAAGCCATAGAAGAAGGTGTTTCTATGGTGCATATTCTAGATGGTCGAAAAAAACATGCACTCATTCTAGAAATTTATACCCCTAACGGTATTGGTACTATGATGTATAAAAAGGAGGCATAGGAATGGAACAACTGGTTAATGAAGGGGAAAAATATATCATGCATACTTATGGACGTTTTCCATTAGTACTTGAACATGGAGAAGGCGTTTATTTATATGATGAAAAGGGTAAAAAGTATTTGGATATGTACGCAGGAATAGCTGTTAATGCATTAGGATATGCACATCCTACGCTTACTGCAGCATTACAGGAGCAAGTAGAAAAAATGATGCATGTCTCTAATTATTACTATACAAAGAATTTAATAGAAGCTTCTAAGCTTTTAGTAGAAAATTCACCTTTTGATAAGGTTTTCTTCTGTAATAGTGGTGCTGAGGCCAATGAAGGAGCTTTAAAACTAGCGAAAAAATATGGTAAATTAAAAAGTGAAGATAAAGTACAGATTATTGCTATGAAGAAATCTTTTCATGGTAGAACCCATGGTGCTTTAGCAGTGACAGGCCAAGAAAAGTATCAAAAGAGTTTTATGCCACTTATACCTAATGTAAGCTACGCAGATTATAATGATATTGATAGCTTAAAAGCCATTATGAGTGATAAAACTTGTGCAGTAATTTTAGAGGTCATTCAAGGAGAAGGCGGTATTATTCCCGGAGATCCTGCTTACTTACAAGCAGTAGAAGCGCTTTGTAAAGCTCATGACGCACTTCTAATTGTAGATGAAGTACAAACAGGCATCGGACGAACAGGCACCTTATTTGCTTTTGAACAATTTGGCATTCATCCAGATATAGTAACCATGGCAAAAGGACTTGGCGCTGGTGTTCCTATTGGTGCTATGGCATGTACCAGTAAAGCAGATGTACTGGTTCCAGGAGATCATGCTTCTACCTTTGGAGGGAACCCACTGGTGACAGCAGCTGCTAAGGTGGTTTTAAAAGAACTTACAGTTAATCATTTACTGGACCATGTGAAAGAAGTGGGGGCATACCTTAAAGGAGAACTTCTTAAACTCCAAAAAGAGTTTGACTGTATAAAAGAAGTAAGAGGATTCGGTATGATGTTAGGTATGGAATTGACTCTGCCAGCTTTAGAGGTAGAGAAGAAATGTATGGATAAAGGCATGTTAGTAGTTGGTGCTGGGGAAAAGGTTGTTCGTTTTGTACCACCACTTATTATAGAAAAAGCACATGTAGATGAAGCTATAGCTATTTTAAAAAGTGTTTTGTCTGAAATGTAAGAAACAATAGATGTATTTGCCTCTCATAAGTGGTACAATACATCTATTATTTTTATTGAAGAAAGGGAGTTATCATGTTAGGGACTATTGTTAATACAGTTGCTATTTTAGCAGGAAGTATAGTCGGTTTATTTTTGAAAGGTGGCATTTCGAAACGTTTTGATGATGCCATTATGAAAGCTTTAGGTTTAAGTGTTTTATACATAGGCATATCAGGAAGCTTAAAAAGTACAGATACATTGCTACTGATTATATCTTTAATTATTGGTGTCATTATAGGTGAGGCTATTAATTTAGAAAAAGCTCTTAATAGACTAGGAGAAAAAATAGAGGCACGTTTTAAAAAGCTCAATAAGGGCGGTAGTATAGCAGAAGGCTTTGTTTCAGCTAGTTTACTATTTTGCATTGGTTCCATGGCAATTGTAGGTGCCATTCAAAGTGGGTTAGAGGGCAACCACGAGATGCTTTTTGTAAAGTCCATGCTAGATGGTATTACTTCTATTATTTATGCTTCTTCCATGGGAATAGGTGTAACTTTTTCAGCAATAGCAGTTCTACTTTATCAAGGGGCAATTACTATTGCAGCAAGTTTTTTAGGTAATGTTTTAACAGAAGTACAAATTACCAATATTGGGGCTATAGGAAGTGTAGTTATTGTGGCATTAGGATTAAATCTTTTGCAAATTACAAAGATTAAAGTAGCTAACTTCTTGCCAGCATTATTTATTCCTATGATTTATTACATAGTGCAAAGCTTATTTTAAAAAGGATAAAATCTAGATTATAGAAGATAAAAGGTTACTTAATAAGTGACCTTTTTTACGTTATAAGAGTAAAAATCCAAAAATAAACATATAACTAAGATGAAAAAAGACATCTAGGAGGTTTATTATAGCATGAGAAAATCAGTTTCAAAGCGTTTTACTCAAGGCATATGCTTAGTACTAGCAGTTATCATGCTTTTAGCACAAGTAAGGGTAGTATTTGCAAAGGAGCCCTTTGTAGTGTGCATTGACCCAGGACATCAAGCAAAGGGTGATTCTAAAAGTGAACCTATTGCTCCAGGTTCAGGTAGTAGAAAAGCAAGGGTTTCCTCTGGAACAAGTGGTGTTGCCACTAAGAAATCAGAGTATGCTGTTAATTTAGAAGCAGGACTTATTTTAAAGAGTTTACTAGAGGAAAAGGGTTATGCCGTAGTGATGACAAGAGAAACCAATGAAGTCAATATTAGTAACGCTGAAAGAGCTCAAGTTGCTAATAATGCTAAGGCTAACATGACAATTCGGCTTCACTGTGATAGTATTGGAAACAGTGGTAAGTCAGGTGCTGTTTTGTTAGTACCTTCTAAAACAGGTAAGTATACAGTAGGTATTCATCCGGCTAGTAAGGCATATGCGGAGCATTTAAAAACAGCCTTACAAAATGCTGGTGTCAAAGTGAATGGTATTTTTGAAAGAAGTGATATGACAGGTTTCAACTGGTCTAGAGTACCTGTTGTGATATTTGAAATGGGTTTTATGAGTAACTGGAATGAAGATCGTATGTTAGCAGATAAAGCTTATCAGACGAAGCTTATGAAGGCCGTTGTTACTGCTATTGAAGCTTATGAGAAAACAACTTCTGCTGATACAGGAGTAACCACGCAGTAAGTTCAGTATGTTAGATAACATATGGAGAAAGGTATTTATAAAATAGGGAGAAGCAATCTAAGTGGTTGCTCCTCCCTAAAATATTGAGTGAAAAAGGAAAGGAAATAATTAAAGTAAGTTAATAATAAACATTAATTAAATGAAAGCGAATGCCCTTGTTACTCCAACCTAAGTCATAAGGCACCAATAGTCTATCTGTATTATGGCAGGTTACAAGTGGATAACCCTTAGAGTCAAGCCCAGTAATAGTAGAAATATGGGTGATTTTCCCCTTCTTTTCGTAAGCGACAAAATCACCAGGTCGAAGCTTATAGGCTTCTTTATAAATCTCTTGATAAGTGCCTCTAGCTAAATAGCCGCCACGCCCACTGCATATAATATAATTTTTAAAGCCTTGTGCATTCACCCAAGCCTTTGTACCATCGCGGTTATCATAATTCCAGGTGCCATTTTTTCTAAAGCCTCCACCTTCATATAAGATTTGAGAAGCAAAGTTAGCACAATCACCACCATCAGGATTGAAGTTCTTATAAGCTTTATTGTATTTAAATAAATACTCTGGATGAGGTCCTACACCACAATATTTATGAGCATAATCAATAGCTTTTTGCGTACGTTCATCAGGTGAGTAATCAGGAGCTGTATGATTTAAAATATAATTTCTTATCTCATCTGTTTTAAGGGTGTTAAGATTTAAGGAATCGGCAAATGGATCAGTGTACCATTCCTTGGTAATGATATAATGATCACCATCCTTTTTTAAATTAATATAGTGGGATGTTCCTAGATAAAAGGTATTAGGGACATCAGGCGTATCTAAATAGCTATAGGTAAAAGCTGTAGAATTAAAGCAAAGAATACCATAAAGGTCTTTTTCCTTTTCTTTAACCTTACGTACTTTTACTACAGATTCAATATGATCAAATTTAACAGCCTGTTTATCACACCAGTTTTTAAAATATTTAATTTTTTGTGCTTCACTTTCGTAAGCCCAAAGGCTTACCTTGATTTTCAGGTTATAGGAAGCTTTTAAGCTTTCTGCATCTAGATTTTGGATGCATTGATTACGGTTTTTTACAATATCACTGACAATGGCCTGAAAAGTAGCTTTGAGTTCTTCTTCGGAAAGTTCGATTTTGCTTTGTGATTCTTCTCCAGTAGACTTAGTAACTTCATGGTCAATTACATATTGAGAAATGGAATGTGAAGCCATGGTAGGTACCGAAAAAAGTTGAATCACGCATAGACCTATTATTAGGAAAAAATTTAACTTTTTCAATTTTTTCTCCCCTTTTAAATGAAATTTTCGCTATAATATAGTTTGTACTAATTATAAAAAAATATAAATGGAAAATTTATTTGTTTGATGTATAAAGCTTCCAAAGGGGGATTCAGATTGAAAATGAAAAAGATAATCAGCAGTTTAATCGTAGGTGTTATGACTTTGGCCTTAGGCGTTGGCTGTAATCAGTCTGCAGAGCAAACAAAAGTACTTAAGGTAGCAGCCTTAAATGGACCAACAGGTATGGGGATGGTACAACTTATAGAGGATAAGGAACAATATGAAGTAACACTTTATCAAAGTCCAGATGAAATTGTAGGAAAAGTTGTAAGTGGAGAAGTAGATTTAGCTTGTGTCCCTTCTAATATGGGAGCAGTACTTTATAATAAAACGCAAAAAGCAGTGAGTTTAGTAGGCATTAATACACAAGGTGTACTGTACATAGTAGAAAACGGCAATAGTATTAATAATTTAGAAGATTTAAAAGGGAAAACGATTATAGCTAGTGGAAAAGGTGGCACACCTGAATATGTCCTTACACAGCTACTTAAGTCAGCGGGTTTAGATCCAGAGCAGGATGTGACTATTGACTATTTAACGAATCATACAGATGTTGTTACAAAGCTAGTAGCAGAAGAAGGAACAATTGCACTTTTACCAGAGCCTCATGTAACGATTGCTACAACTAAACAAGCTTCGTTGCAGGTAGCAGTAGATTTGAATGAAGCATGGCAAGAGAAAGAAGGAAGCACTTTACCAATGGGTGTTATCTTAGCACAAAATACGTTGGTGAAAGAAGATGAAGAAGCATTATCAAGCTTTTTAAAGGACTATGAGGCTTCTGTTAACTTCGTTAACGAAAAAAGTGAAGAAGCAGCTGCGCTTATGGAAAAGTACGGTATTATTGCTAAGAAAGAAATAGCAATTAAAGCTATTCCGAATTGCCATATTGTTTTAGAGCAAGGAGAAACCGCAAAGATACATCTAGAGACATTTTATAAAGTGTTAGAAGCGCTTAATCCAAAGGCTATAGGAGGAACTTTACCAGATGAAGCCTTCTATTATAATAAATAAGCTAAAAAAAACATTGATTTATAGCATTTGGTTAATGCTTTGGCAAATAGCTTATTTATGTATTGATAAAGAGGTATTGATTCCTTCACCAATGCATACTTTTACCAAGCTATTAGAAATGTTAACTACAACCGTGTTTTATTTACAAATAGCGGGTACTTTTTATAGAGTATTTATGGGGGTTGGTAGTTCACTTATTTTAGGAATAGTAAGTGCCTATCTGGCTTATAAAAGTTTGTTTTTTAGAACTTTTATTAAACCCATGGTAAACTTTATGAAGTCTACACCTGTAATGGCTATTATTATCTTAGCATTGCTTTGGTTTAAGTCAGAAGAGGTACCTATTTTTGTATGCTTTTTAATGTGTTATCCTTTGGTTTATACCAATATTTTAAATGGGCTTTTAGAATTAAGTCAGGAGCTTAAGGAACTGAGTAAGGTTTATGAAGTAAAAGCTTTTTATTATATAAAAGAATGTGTTTTACCTCAGCTAAGACCTTATTTAAGGACGGCCATGCAACTGGTAGTAGGTATGGCTTTTAAGGTAGTGATTGCAGCAGAAGTTTTAGCAATTCCTAAATATGCAATGGGATACGAGCTTTTAGATGCCAAAATTTACTTAGAGACCACAGAAGTATTTGCATGGATTATTGTTATTATTTTACTTAGTCAGTTTTGTGAATACATAGTTGACCTTCTATTTAAAGAAAGGAGGAAAGTATGATTGAAATTATTGGACTTTGTAAAAGTTATAAGGAACAAAGTGTGTACAATCATCTTAATCTTTCTATTAAAGAAGCTCAAGTTACCAGCATACTAGGGCCATCTGGATGTGGCAAGACAACACTATTAAGAATATTAGCAGGGCTTGAACCATATGATAGTGGTGAGATAATAGGATTAGAAAACAAGCGAATAGCTTATATGTTTCAAGAAGACCGGCTGATGCCTTGGTTAAATGTATGGCAGAACATTGCATATGTTCTAAAAACAAAGTATAATAAGCAACAGATTGAAGAAAAGATAGAATGTTTATTAAAGATTTTACAATTAGAACCCTATAGAGATTATCCTATTGACAAGCTTAGCGGGGGGATGAGAAGGCGCATTGCTTTAGGAAGAGCCTTAGTTTATGAAAGTGAAATCCTTTTACTAGATGAACCTTTTAAAGGTTTAGATGAGGCATTAAAGGAAAAATTATATGAAGCTATTTTAAAAGAAGTAGAAATAGATAGGCGTACAGTTATTTGTGTAACACATGATGTTAACGAAGCTAGAAGCCTAGGTGATAGTATTCATCTATCTTCCTCGGAAGTAATAAATGAAATAAGCTTGAAAAATTCAATGAAATACTGGATATACTAAAAATAAAAAAAGAATAAAAAGTGAGGTATGACAGTAGTGGAAGTCATTAGTATTATCGTACCTATATATAATATAGAGAAGTATTTATCTAGAAGTATAGAGAGCCTTATTAATCAAACCTATCCCCATCTAGAGATTATATTAGTTAATGATGGGTCAAAAGACAATAGTTTAGCCATTTGTGAGGCATATGCTAAAAAAGATAGGCGTATTGTTGTGATTGATAAAGTTAATGAAGGTGTATCTATTGCTAGAAATACAGGATTAGAAGCAGCTACAGGTACTTATGTTGGTTTTATTGATCCAGATGATTGGGTAGAACCTACAATGTACGAAAAGCTATACAAGCAGATTAAAAAGTGGGATAGTCCTGTATGCCTATGTAATTATTTCAAAGATACTAAAAAGAAAAGTTCACCTAAAGTATTTTCTTTTAAGGATGAAGTATTAGAAGATAAAGTCATTATTGAAAAATTGGTAAATAATATGGTGGGTATGCCAGATTTAATGCCTACTTATGTTTGTGTGATGGGGTGTGTATGGCGTGGTTTATTTAAAAAGGAATTTTTAGATACCAACCAATTAAGGTTTGCACCAGGTGTTAGTATTATGGAAGATTTAGTATTTATGGTACAAACACTTTTAAAATGTCAGAGTGTAGCTATTGAACAAGGTGTTTACTATCACTATGTACAAAATCCAAGTTCTACACTTCATACCTATAATAAAAAGTTGTGGGAAGACCAGATAAAGGTTTATGAGCTATTAGAAAAAAGCTTTATCGAATCACATCTTGAAGAAGAAATGCGTAATCGTCTAGATTTTAGATACATTGGTATGGTATTATCTGCTATTAAAAACGAAACCTATATGAAAAAAGATAAAGATAGTGATTTAAAAGATACGGTAGCTCATATTAAGCAAATCTGCCAAGATGAGAAGCTTAAATTTGTATTAGAACGTGTAAAGCCTATTCAAGTATCAGAGAAGAAACCAGCAGCTAAAGAAGGTGGTAAACGATTAAGAGCTATTTATAGTGATAGAGTCGCTATGCCTAAGAAGCCAAAAGAAAAGAAAAAAGGAACTTATATCACTAAAAAGACGTCTCAGGCAAAAAAGCTTGAAAAGCAAGCTAAGCTATCAGAAGCAAAAAGAAAACCTAGAGCCAAAAAGTCACTTAGTAAAGCAAAGCATTATGAAGTTGAATAATGAAGAGAAAAGCTAAAAACTCTTATTCTAAAATAAGAGTTTATTATTTTAAAAAGAAAAATGCGTTATTCTAGTGCTAGGACAGAATACTAGGAATGCTTTACAAGGTTCCTAGAGATAGGTATAATTGAAGAAAGAATAAATAACGAAAGCAAGGGAAAGTGGGTATAAGTCCACTTTCTTGTCATGTTAAAATAGGTGATGAACACTTATAATCCAATGAGCTTCATCCAATGAAAAGACTCCTTGCAATATAAAAATGACAAAAAGGTAAGGTGAAATCATGAGTTTACAACAATTAGCTGAATTAATTTTCCCTGATGTAACTAAAACACCAGAAGATTATTTAAAAGCTTATCCAAAAAGAATACTTAAAGAAGGTGCAAAGGTAACACGTTATGCACCGAGTCCAACAGGATTTCAGCACATTGGTGGTGTATTTGCTGCCCTTGTTAGTGAAAGAATTGCAGTGCAAAGTGGCGGGGTTTTCTATTTAAGAGTAGAAGATACAGATCAAAAAAGGGAAGTAGAAGGGGCTATAGAAGATACTATTGCAACGATGCATAACTTCGGTATGGATTTTGATGAAGGAATGACTGGTGAAACAACTTCAAAAGGGAACTATGGTCCTTATCGCCAAAGTGAAAGAGCAGAGATTTATAAAACTTTTGCAAAAGACTTAATCATAAAAGGCTTAGCTTATCCATGTTTTATGACTTCGGAAGAGTTAGAAGCTATGCGTGACAAACAAGTGGCTGCTAAATTAACCCCAGGTTGCTATGGTGAATATGCAATCTATAGAGACTTATCACCAGAAGCAGCTATGGAAAAAATCAAAGCTGGTGAGCAGTATATTATTCGTCTTAAATCACCTGGTAATGCAGAAAACCGTGTGAACTTTGTAGACCTTATTAAAGGGGAAACCTCTTTTCCAGAAAATATACAAGATATCGTTATTATTAAAGCAGATGGTCTTCCAACCTATCACTTTGCTCATGCGATTGATGATCATTTAATGGGAACAACGAGCGTTATTCGTGGAGAAGAATGGTTATCATCACTTCCAATTCACGTTCAATTATTTGACGTACTTGGATTTGAAAGACCAGAGTATGCACATATTCCAAATGTTATGAAATTAGATGGTGATTCTAAACGTAAACTTTCAAAACGTAAAGATCCAGAAAGTGCTGTAAGCTATTATAAAGAAGAAGGTTATCCAAAAGCTTCAGTAGTAGAATATTTATTAAATATTATTAACTCTGCCTTTGAAGAATGGAGAATGGAAAATCCAACGGCTGATTATCATGACTATCCAGTAGCTCTTGATAAAATGAGTAAAAGTGGAGCACTTTTCGACCTTGTTAAATTAAATGATGTGAGCAAAGATGTGATTTCTAAGATGCCAGCTGAAGAAGTGTATAGCCTCTATACAGAGTGGGCAAAAGAATATGACAAGGCAATGTACGACTTAGTGACAAAACATGAAGCCATGTCAAAAGAAATCTTTAACATCGATAAAGAAGGACCAAAACCACGTAAAGACTTTGGTAAATGGTCAGAAGTTAAAGAAAAGATTTGTTACTTCTACGATGAGCTATTTAATGCTGAAACTGAAGTAGAATTACCAAAAAATATGACTTTAGAAACAGCTAAAGAAATCATATCTTCTTATAAAGAAGTTTATAACTTTAATACAGACCAAGAGACTTGGTTCAATGAATTAAAAGAACACGCTATTAGTCTTGGTTATACAGCAGATCGTAAAGCTTTCAAAAAAGATCCAACAGCCTTCAAAGGAATGGTATCAGATGTAGCAGGTGCTGTAAGAAGTGCTATTAGCCATAGAACAAATACACCAGATTTATATACTATTATGCAAATCATTGGAGAAGAAGCTGTAAGAGCGAGATTTGAGGCTTTTTTAAACAACTAATAAAACAATAATAAAATGCCTACTCATATTATAAAGTATGGGTAGGCATTTTATTAGGCTCTAACGCCTTCAATATGGATGAAGCGTATCTTAGTGAACTCATAAGAAGAAAGAGGTCTATTAATAGCATCATAACTATGAGTAGCAATTAAAATTTGGTCATAGGTAGGATCAGGGGCTGTTTCTAATACTAATAAGGAATGGTGGTAGCCATTAATATCATTACCAAATTGAATAACATCACCAGGAACAATTTCATTTAGCGTAACATCCCTACCAAAAGGGCCAGATCCTTTATTAGTGGTTAAGAATTTATGTAGGAAATTTACGCCAGTCCAAGAAGCTGAACGATCATTAGCATTTCTGTAATACCATCCTGTAATAGGGGTATAGTTCATAATATGACTTCCTGCGTATAGACATTGAGAAATAAAATTAGTGCAATCTCCTCCTAGCTGGGTAAAGTCTAAATACATAGGATTACGAAGTAAGCTCCATCTTTTAGCATAAGCAATAGCAACAGTAGCATTATAGGGTAGGACTTTATCCATTTGTTCACATCCTTTCTTATTACTAGGTATATGAGATAAGAAGAGAAAATATAATAATGTAAATGATTTTATATTACATAAAATAAGCTATAAAATATTGATTATTTGTCTGAAATATGATAAAGTAAACAAGTGTCAAGCTGGCATAACTCAGTTGGTAGAGTAACTCATTCGTAATGAGTAAGTCGGGGGTTCGAGTCCCCCTTCCAGCTTTATCAAGGCTTCTAAGGTGATTGATGAAAGTAAAATTGAAGCTTATACGTAAGAATATACGTAACAGAAAGCTTAATACATAAAAATAACGAGCATACGTAAGTTAGATACGTATGCTCGTTATTTTATTTAGTGACTCTATAACATCTTTTTTGTTTGTTTTTGATGATGGCCCAAGTTACGAATATGTAGAAACAGAAATGGAAATCGAACAAGAAGAGGGAAGAAGCTGGAGCAGTTTTAAATATGCCAAGCTATTCATGGAGTGCAAGAGCAAGATGAAGAATAAGAAGATCTAAATGTAGAAGTTAGCCTATCAAGATGGAATAAAAACGAAGAGAATGTATGGTCAATATCATTTAGCAGGCAACTTGATTTAACATCATTAAGACATATGGATGACTTCACAATTTATTTAATGAAGCTTGCACAAAATGGAACGCAAAGTGATTGTAGATACATGGAGTGAAAGTGATGAAGTTACACCAAGTAAAGAACTAGAAGCTGATTGGAATTAAAACAAAGTGTTTTTGATATATGCTAGATGCTCATAAGAGTGTCAACTTTATATCGCTGGACAGAAGAAAAGCACTAGTTGTAGGACCAGTGCTTAACATATGGGAGTTACGAAAATTTTTATGTACTGTTGTATATTTAATATACCACAAAGGAAAATGAAAATCAATATCAAAATTTAAATTATAAAAAGTATTTTTTGTTGATAAGGAGGAAGATGAATGACAGATAGTGAACAAAGATATGTTGATACACTTAAAATAGAAAATCAAAGACTTAAGGATGAGATAGCTGCAAAGGTACACGAAAAGAACCAAGAGAGGGACATAAATAGAAGGCTTAAGAATGTGATTAAAACCATAGCAGATATGCTATAGGGGAGGAAAACAAAGTGAAAACAGTATTAATTAGTGTTCATGAGAAGTACTGGCACATGATCAAGAACCGAGAAAAGACACTAGAAATCAGAAAAACTAAGCCAGCAGGTATTGAATATCCTTTTAAAGTACTTTGCTATGTAACAGGTGGCAAAGGTATACAAGGAGAGTTTATTTGTAAAGGTACATTAGTAACTAATGTTTTTCAGCAGCTATGCAATAGAAGTTATCTGAGTCTATATGAGTTATTTGCATATGCAAATGGCAAGGACTTGGTTGCATGGGATGTAAGTAGCGTTAAGTCTTATGATATACCAATACAGATTGAAGAAGTAAGTATTAACAGGGCACCACAAAGCTGGTGCTATATAAAATAACTTTTTTAATCAGTAATAGTAGAAGAATTAAAAAACCACTGTTGTTCATAAATAGCGGTTGAAGAAATATGACAAGAATTCATTTGTGTCTTCTTTTTTGTTCGGAGTGGTTTCTTTTCATACGATAAGAAGTTACTAAGAAGATTATATCAGGAAGCAAGGAGCATACTGTAGCCATAATCACAGAGGGCCCAAAAACTAATACTGGTGGACTGTTTAATCATACAACTTAGGCAATAATTTTTATGATTCAAATCCTATGTGGTATGTAGGTGGTGATAATATGCTAAGTGAAAAATGTTTAGAATGTAAACATTGTGAAATCATAACAGATGGATGTAACGGTAAATTAGGAGAAACAATTTTTGGGTGCAATATATGCGAAGAAGATGAAAAAGATTGCAGCTTTGAAAGTAAATAAAATCTGATTTTGAATAAATAAAAAACATATCGGCATAATGCCGATATGTAAAAATTAGAAGTATGAAAAATCTTTCTCTACTAAATTACTAACATATAGGATAGCTCGAAATAAATTATATTGTTCTTTAGCATCTAAAGATGTTAGTAATCTTTTTAGAGTACCGCTAATATAAGTTAAATCATCAGTAGCATCCCTCAGTATTCTTAATTTAGTTTTTTGTTCTGGTGTGACTTTTGATTGGTCTACGGCTTTTATTTTATCACTTATAGCATTTAACTGAGAAATATATATATCTAAATAGCCTGGATCAGGTTTACTAGTAGTAGTGCTTATATTACTAATAAAATAGTTCTCTATTATATTTAACATTTGCTTGTGAATATTATTAAGCGAGCCATATGATTCCTCTATTACTGTATTTGTATCAACAGTAGTAATGTTTTGTGCAAAAAAATGTGATGAATGAAAAGTGAAACATATTAAACATATAAGAATTAAATAACGCTTAAAGTGATGTTTAGTCATTTTATACCTCGATATAAGTAATAATTACCTAGATATTATAAGTAATATTTTAATTTTTATTCTATAAACAAATTCGACCTTTGAATCGGTTACAATAAACTGGACAGTTATTTTAGGGTTATGTGCAATCAACTTATATTAAAGAGGAGATGAGCATGACCAATTCTAACCCAACCAGACCACGACGTACATTTACAACTGAGTTTAAAGCACAAATCGTAGCACGCTATCATAATGGCAAAAGAAAATGTGATAAAAAATAACCTTCACAAATACTCTGTATCAGCAATGTGTAAAGTCCTACAGCTATCTAGAAGTACCTATTATTATGAAGCAAAACAAAAAGGAAATGAAAATATTCTTGAGGCGCCTATAATGAAGATTTTTAAAGATAGTCGTTCTAATTATGGTGCACGCAAAATTAAGATTGAACTAGAAAAAGAAGGCTATCAAGTATCTGGACGAAAAATTAGTCGTATCATGAGAGCTAGTGGACTTATCTCAAAATACACTATTGCACAGTTTAAACCTCATGTTGATAAATGTAATGAATCTAAAGTTTCTAATCTAGTGAAACGTGAATTTAAAAATCAAAGCCACTTAATCATAGTGGTTAGTGATTTGACTTATGTCTGCGTTGATATGAGCTAGCACTATATTTGTATACTTACACCATATCAATACAAACTGAATAGCCTTAAAAAGGTTGTCTAGTTAAATGTTGACAATCCAATACAATTTTTAATCACCAAAACATTATTTTGATATTTAAAATATCATTTTATATAAAAGAATAACTTTTTATAGGACTAGGTGAAAGAATTAGTCTTATTTTTGTTGCACAAAATGACAAAATACAATACATTTAAAGTGGTACACTATGTAATACCTGCATATACTTAAGCAAGCAATATGGATAGATATTTTTGTAAGTTTATAAATTAGTATTTAATACTAAGATTAATTATATCTTGAGAAGGTGGTTGTATAGTTTATGAATAAAAGTAAAATTATATTTTTTTGCGCGGTATCTGAAATTTTAATCATTATATTTATTTCCATTGCGAATATGTTTGAGGGAGTAGTGTTCGGTATCTTCTATAATGTGTTATATGGTCTTGTGATAAGTACAATACTACCAATATTCCTTCTTCTTACAGACAAAGAGGACTTTTCTTCTGTCGGCATAAAGAAAATAGGTGCCCGTCAGAGTGTTGTTTTAGTTGCTTTTGTTGTTTTTTCAATTGGCGGGCAGTTAATTCCAAAAATAATAGCTAGAGAATACATAGCGTGGACTAGGCTTCCACTTGCTATTGCACCTCTTATCATGACAACGTTTTTTGAAGAGTTCTTGTTCAGGGGATTTGTTCAAACCAGAGTAGAAAAGGATTTTGGAGCTATCATTGCTATTCTTATTTCTGCAGTTATGTTTTCTGTCTATCATTTAGGCTATCCAGGTTTTAGAACTGTCGGAGATATATTGCTATTGTTTGCCGTTGGCCTTGGTTTTGCAATTGCCTATAAGCTTTCTGACAACAGCTTGATTGTTTCTTATTTTGTAAATCTACCAAATGCATTTGTTACATATGTGTTTAAATCGGAACAGTTCCCGAAGTTTACTGTTGAAAGTAATATTTATGCTATGCTCACGATAGTAGCTGTTTTCATTATACTTATTGTGTCAAAAGAAAGAATGAAAAGATAGTTTTAGTTAACTGATGGCCTAGTGGCTATCAAGCACACATTTTGGTGAGTCGCCAATAAAAACAGTGGAAATGTTTTCAAGCAAATCACAAGAAACAACAAAACTGCTTAACTATAACTATCCTATGAGGGTAGAACAGTATGCTTTTAAACAAGTTAATAGATTAATACACAGTTAAATTTTGTTTTATCGTAATAAATAGTTATTTAAACCAGCAATTAAAAGAATATTTTTGTATAATAGATAAAAATGATATTTTATAAATTAGTTAAAGTATAAATATTAAGGAGGATAAGAATGATACAAATTTTAGGAGCGATATTATTTGGAATTGTAGCGATATTGACCATGCTAATAGGTCTTGGATTGCCTTTGGGGGAGTTTTCAATGGGAGGAAAATATAAGGTGATTCCATCAAAATTAAGAATACTTTGTTGGATTTCTTTAGTAATTCAATTGTTCGCAATTATAGTGATCTTGCAAGCTGGGAATATAGTACCTCTCTGGTTCTCTATTAAAACAACAAAATACATAGTATTATTTTTTGCTATCTATCTATCGCTAAATACCATCATGAATTTACTATCAACAAGTAAGAAAGAAAAATATTGTGCTACCCCATTATCTGTGATAGCTGCCATTTGTTTTTGGATTACGGGATTAAATATGTAAAATGAATAATAGGGTTGGTTTTAAGTGTTTAACGCAACAAATCAAATAGATATTTTATAGAATTATGACTTTCAATTTAAAAGGAGAAGACTTTTGATGATAGAGATAAGGCGAGCCTCTGTAACATCTAAAGAAGCAGTACAGTTGATTGAGGAGTTGTCATCTATACTGGAGAATATTACAGGAAGTAGTGGAAATGCAAGTTTTCAGGCTGATGCATTAAAAGCAGCTCGTACAATTTTTGTTATTGCTTATAGTGTTGGCGAGCCTGTAGGCTGCGGAGCACTACAAAACTATTCAAACGATATCGCCGAGATAAAACGTGTTTATTCCAAAATAAAAGGAGTAGGGATTGGAACACAAATTTTGTGGACTCTAGAAGAGTATGCGTATAGCTATGGATATAGGAAAATCGTATTGGAAACACGAAAAATTAATACTACAGCTGTTCGTTTTTATCAGAAAAATGGATATCGGATTTGCCCTAATTACGGAAAATATGCGCATCATGAAGAAGCAGTATGCTTTTATAAAAGTATTGTTTAAATTTCGATTACATAAATTTAAAAGAGCAATAGACTCATATATTTGAATTTATTTACTTGATAGAGCTTAGGGGGATTATATATGAAAGCAGTAATATTAGATATGTATGGTGTAATTTTAAAAGACTCAGGAGACGGATTCTATTCATTTGTAAATCGCACATTCCCTGATTTAACTCCAGCTGATATATATCCGATTTGGGATAAAGCAGATGTAGGAGAAATATCTTCTTTAGAAGTTTTTAAAAGATTAGGCTTTAAAGGTAATTTATGCAAAATTGAAAAAGAATATTTAGATACAGTAGAAATTGATGAATCATTTTTCGAATTTGCATCAAGCATAAAGAAATATTATGAATTAGCTTTGATATCAAATGATTCAAGTGAATGGAGCAGATATTTCCGTGATAAATATAAAATTAATGATTATTTTGATGTCATAACAGTAAGCGGAGACATAAAAATCAAAAAGCCTGATAAACAAATATTTAAGCATACACTTGAAAAACTGGGGTGTTTAGCGTCTGATTGTACCTATATAGATGACAGAAGATATAACTTAGCCGCAGCACAAGCGCTTGGTATGGATACCATATTATTTAATAGTAGAAATGTTGAATATGATGGGAAAGCTGTTACGAATTTCAAAGAACTTGCAAATAGGCTAATAGTTAAGTGAAACTGACAAATTATAATTTATCAAAATAAATATTCCTGTTTTGCTGTATATTAAATGGAATTATGAGTTGAGGAAAAATAAGTGTATGACTTGGTTCTATTAAATAGAATTTCAAATTTAGAGACAAGTGCTAGTGTCTAGCTTGTTGATAGTAGTTATATGTATTATTTTTACATTAACTGTGGAATAAGTAAAGTTTGAGAAAACGCTTCTAATTGTACAGTTTTCTTTGTTTCCATCATTATTCTCCCTTGTTTGTAAAATGAATGCCGCATATAGGGCAGCTGGTATCTGAGGCTTGAATCTTTCGATTTCCACAGGATTGACATTCAAAAATATCATTTCCTAGTTTCAGTTTTTTGTTTTTTTGACTGTCATAATAGAGATTCAGTTTTCTATCTTGTCTTAATTCGATTGTCAAAAGTAGAATAAGAAATAGCAAAGTAAGTAGGCCTATAAGAAGTGATATTTTGCCGATATATTTATAAACGACATGCCTACAGATAGGGGATAAAATATAGGTGATCATAGGGATGAGTAGGAGAAAAACCATGCCAATCGCAAGGATTTTACCACCATATCCAATTGAATTAATTTTTTTCATAGCGGCATTGCTAGCCTCCCTACAATTTGATTTATAATTGTACTTGGCAAAATAGTTCATAGGCATGAATGAGCATGCTTTTCTTTTCTTCCCAAGACTGATTGAGTGCATGAAATGTAGACATCATAATCATACCATTGGCATAGATAATCATATCCATATTAAAGTTTATTTGACGAGAAGTAGCAAAAGAGTGAATAAGTCCATTTGTGCCAGAAGAAAAGAGTAGGGCAAATAATTGTTTTTCTAAATTGGCAAACTGGACATAGCCAATAATAAAGCCAAGTTCCTCAGGTAATGTAGGATCTTTATGTTCGATAATAAAATTCAGCATTATAGAAATAGATTTTTCTATAATTGCTGTTTTTAGCCCATCCATATCTGTAAAGGCTTGATAGATAGGCTGAGTTGAACAATCAAGCTGCTTAGCAAGTGTTCGTGCAGAAATACTATCAAATCCAAATTCTTTTGTGATGGCAAATGCCTTTTCTAAAATTATTTCTTTGGTTATTTGCTTTTTAGGCGGCATGACACAATCTCCATTTAATAATAACTATGTTATATAACAGTGTTATTTTATCCTTATCTATAATTTTTGTCAACAATAGTATACTGAACATTTGGAAAGATTACATTTAGTAATTTTATTTAATAAAAGAGCTACATAGCTAGGAAGTTTACACTAGCTATGTAGCTCTTGAGGTATTTACCTATTATACAATAGTTTCTTATATATAATGTGAGATATTAAATTGAAGCATTTATGCCGGCGATAGCACCGTCAGCGACTGCTGTTGCTATTTGGCGTACTTGCTTTGCACAAATATCTCCTGCTGCATAAACACCAGAAATACTTGTTTCCATCTTTTCATTCACACAAATATATCCATTTATTAAAGTAAGACCTTCATATAAGTGCGTATTTGGAGCTGAACCGACATAAACAAAAATGCCACAACCAGAATCCTCAATTATTTGGACACTCTGAGTTGCTTCATTTGTAATCTCTAATCTTTCTACTTGTTCTTTGCCATATACTGCAGTTAGCCTTGAGTTTGTAAGAACTTCTACATTATTTAGCTGTGTAATTTGGTCAAGGAACTCTGGTATGGCGCCAAGTTTATCTTCGAAGTGAATGATAGTAAGTTTATTTGCTAGTTTGGCGAGATAAATGGCTTCTTTGATAGCACCATCTGCACCACCAATTACATATATATTTTTCTCCCTATAGTTTTCACTATCTCTAATAGCATTGAGGCCTATTCCTTTGCCGGTTAAAAATTCTTCACCTGGGATACCTAGTTTTCTAGGTGTACATCCATTGGCCAAAATGACTTTTTTTGCTTTGTAGGTCATTTGATGAGTAGTAACTGTTTTGATGTCATCTGATAAAGAAACACCGATTACATTTTCGTAAATAATCTTTACACCAGAAGCAAGAGCCTGTTCTTTCAATCTATTTGAAAAGGTAGGACCTGTTTCACTTGCAATAATACCCGAATAATGTGTTACAGTTGAAACCTTACTAATAGTTCCGCCTATTTCTTCCTTTTCTATTAACAGTACATTTTTACCTCGACTAGTAGCATAAATGGCCGAACTTATTCCAGCAGGACCAGCTCCTATAACGATAATATCATACATAATAAGCCTCCTAATTTAATTGTGAAATAGTCAAAGTTTATGAGTAATATTCGCTGTTTTTATACATCATATACTAGATTATATATAATGTAAAATAATAAAAAACTATATGCTTATAAAATAAATTTATAGTTGAGGAGATAAAATGATTTTTTCTAGGCTATTGGTTATAGGTGGACGTTCCCACTACGGAAATGAAGGAACAGATATTTTATCAAGTGGTATTGCTGTATTGGGAAGCTGTATTGGGAATTAAAACAAGAATAATAATACTTATTTGAAATATAATGTAAATTGAAAAAATATCCCATAAATGATATAATAAAATAGAAATAAAAGTAAAAGAACAATAGCTGAAGGAGTGGTGAAAATGACAAGTATAAGCAATGTAGAAACAACTTCAGGTTCAGGATTAGAGGGATATGGCTTAAATCTGATATAAGGGGGGACAAGTATGCGCGCATTTCATTCAACATGGACAGGCCCTTTTTTAAAGTCACAAAAAGGTGATTTTTATGTGGAAGATTTTGAGCTACTTACGACCGTTTTATCTGCCCTTAAATGGCAGGAGTTAAATGGAGATATAAAAATGATAACAGATCCAATAGGTGCAGCTTATTATCGAGATTTAGGACTAGAGCATCTATGGAATTTAGGAATAGAGGAAAGATTGACGGATATAGATCCACATTTAAATCCAAAGGTGTTTTGGGCAGCAGGGAAGATTTATGCCCTAGCAGAAGAAGAAGCACCTTGTGTTATGATGGATACAGACTTTATCGTTTGGAATAAAGTAGAAGAAGAATTAAGGAAGCATTCAATTGCGGTTATTCATAAAGAAGAGCTTCAGCCGAATGTTTATCCAGCCAAAGAATCTTTACATATGGCTTCAGACTATGAGGCTTTTTCAAGATGGAACTGGGAAGTTAGGCCGTGTAATACAGCTTTTATGTACATAGGTGACGAAGATTTTAAACAGTTTTATGTAAATGAATCTAAAGCGTTTATGAGAGCAGCGCAAGGGGACGATCCTCTTACATATATGGTATTTGCTGAGCAACGATTACTAGCGATGTGTGCAGAGGAAAAGCAGATAGAACTATTTGCTTTTGCAGAAGTAGGGGAGCTTTTTAATGAGCATCAGCAATGTTTTACCCATATTTGGGGACATAAAAGATACTTACGTAACCATCCAGAAAGAAGAATAGCTTTTTGCAAGCGTTGTATGAAAAGAATAAAAAAAGATTATCCAGATTTTTATCCGGTATTGCAGCAGATAGAAGTTTTAAAAGTATATGATGAATCGTAAATCAATATAAAAAATAGCAGAATACTAATAAGCTATGTATAAAGAAATTTAAAATTAGTCATAAAGTGGACAACTCTTGAGTACATTTATAAAGAGTATTAAATGTTAAAAGGGGGATAAACTTATGGCAAAATCTAAAAGAGGCAAAGTAATTAAAGCAGAAGGAAACTGGAGAGGAACCTGCCCAGTTTGTGGGAGAACAAGAGTGAAGATAGTATGGCCTGAAAGTGGCGTGCGAGGGGCAAGAAAAATATGTAAGGCCTGTTATGCAAGGGCCCATAGACCATAAAACTAGCGTGTTCAACTCCTAAGAAATGTGATATACTAGAAAAAAGGTTTGGTTAGATAGTGATATCTTAAAAGAAATAGGATAAGCTATCTAAAGAAGCAAAGCTTCATGGCTAAAAATAATAGCCAAACATACAATTAGGAGGACGAGAACAATGTCAACACCACATAACGCAGCAAAACCAGGGGATATTGCAGAAACTGTCTTATTACCTGGAGATCCATTAAGAGCAAAATATATTGCTGACAACTTCTTAGAAAATGTTGTTCAGTACAATACAGTAAGAAATATGTTTGGTTATACAGGAACATATAAAGGTAAAAAAATCTCTGTACAAGGAAGTGGAATGGGGATGCCATCTATTGGTATTTATTCTCATGAGCTTATTCATGTATACGGATGTAAAAATCTTATTAGAATTGGTTCAGCAGGAAGTATGAGTGCTGATCTACCATTACGCCACATTGTATTTGGTATGGGAGCTTGTACGAACTCTAATTATGCAATTCAATACAATTTGCCAGGTACTTTTGCACCAGTTGCTAGCTACAGCTTGTTGGAAAAAGCAGTTGAAAAAGCAAAGGAAAACAATGTACCTTATCATGTAGGTAATATCCTTTCTTCTGATATTTTTTATAATGCAGATACAACAACTACTGAAAGATGGTCAAAAATGGGCGTTTTAGCAGTGGAAATGGAAGCAGCGGCACTTTATATGGAAGCAGCAGCAGCAGGTGTTAATGCTCTTGCTATGGTTACTATTTCAGATAACCTTATTACAGGAGAAGAAACAACAGCTGAAGAAAGACAAAATACATTTACCCAAATGATGGAAATTGCTTTAGAATTAGCTTAATCAAATAAGAATATTTAAATGCAAATAAGGAGCTATGAGATGAATCATAGCTCCTTTATTATGTATTAAGGTTTATTCATTAATAAGAAATTTGTTTTTTCCGGAACGTTTACAAATATAGAGATTGCTATCCGCTAGTTTAATGACTTCATCTAAAGAAAGAGCTTCATCAGTTTTAACATACACACCAAAGCTTGCAGTTACAGAAGATTCGAAACCATCACCAGGTATAGAGGTGGTTTCAATCTGATAACGCATTTGCTCCACACGTTTAGCAACTAAAGACTTATCAATGAAGTTATTAAAGTAAATAATGATTTCTTCCCCACCATATCTAGCCACAATATCATTAGGGCGTGTATTATTTTTAATAATGGAACAAATGGTTTTAAGCACAATATCTCCATAAGGATGACCATAGGTATCATTAACCTTTTTAAAGTTATCAATATCTATCATGACAATCGTATAGTATTGCTGAGCCAAATTGGGGACAGATAGAATCGTATCAAAAAAGTATTTTTTATTAAAGATATTAGTTAGACCATCTTTACATGCACTTTCTTTGATTTGATTATAAAGCAAGTTATTTTCAATAGCGACACCTACATGGTTAGCGAGCGAAGACAGAAAGGTGGCATGATCTTTAGAAAAATAATTTTTTTCACGATGCTGAATTAAGATAAAGCCTAGAGGTCCACTATTAATTTTGATAGGTACACCTAAGCAAGAGTATATAGCAGTTGAGGCATCTTTTGCAGGATAAATAGGCTCTGTACTATTAATAATGAACTCTTCTTCATGGTGCTCAAATATAAGTTGTTTTTCCATTTCAATACAATCATAGGAAAAATTCCTAGAGGTCACTTGCGCATAGTCATCATCTGATTTAATATAAATGGTAGAATATTTAGCTCCAAATACACCAATGAGCATATCATTAATTAATGGAAATAAGTTTTGGCTTTTAATATATTGATTAATATAATTACTAATTTCCAAAAGGTTAGTAAAAACATTAAGCTTTTGCTCTAGTTCAGTAATTTGCTGAGAAAGATCAAAAATAGTTTGTTCTGTAAAACGTTGATACTTTTCGAATTTCTCAGAATCCATACTATTTAGGTCTAAGTAGGTATTATTTGCAGTTTTATTATCCATACCATCGTACCCCTTTGTTATACATAATTAGTTAAATCAGTACTTTGTTTTGAGTTGTTGTCTGACTTTTTTTAAGTAACGTTTAGAGAGATGTTTTTTATTGATTTTCCTATAAACATAGGATAAGTTAAAGTAATTTTGTATATCAGTGCTATAATATTTTTCTATCGTTTGATAAGTAGCAATAGCAGAATCGTATTTCTTAGAAGCAATATGGCATTCTGCTATATAAGACAAATATTCTTTATTAGTAGGATCCATATAGGATGCTTTTTCAAAGTATTCTAAGGCTTCACTTACTTGCCCCATTTCTAATAAAATGGCTCCTAATTCAATGTAAGCTTTTGGGTCTTTCAGATTAAGCTTTAAGTATTCTCTGTAATAGGGAAGCGCTTGTTGCAATTGACCCAACATATGATACGAATAAGCTTTCATGTAGACCAAGTCTTTTGTAACTGGATTAAGCTTTAGATATAAATCACTATAAGCAATACATAATGGATAATGATCCTGAACCATGGCTTTACGTGCTTTTGCTAAAAAAGGTTTTTGCTTTTGCAACATAAGTTCTTTGTAAATACTGGCTAAGCAGTAAGGAACATGAACATTTTTTAACAGATTTTCTAACTCCTCAAGGTTACAAGCATTGATTTTTTGGTAATAATCTATACTACGACATAAAATATATAATGAACCATATTTATATAAATACTCTAATTGTGATACAATAAGCTGACTACAACTTTGAAGAGCACCTAAATTAAATAGTATACGTATTTTTTGATAAATGTAAAAAGGAGAATTACCACTAAAAATAACGGCTGCATCTATAGATTGTAAAGCATCTTGCAGTTGCTCTTGGCGAAGCAAGCTTAAAGCATTTTTTAAGTAATTTTGAGGAGAAAGATGCAAGGATTGTTGTGCATTCAGAGTCTCCATAGAAAACCTCCTTGTCGTAAAGATACTTATTATATATATTGTAATGCAAAAACAAGATATATACAATATAATGTGATTATTTTGAATGTACTAAATTAGATTAAAGGAGATTATGAATGGAAATACAGATAAAGATACTTCAGTTTTTTGAACAAATAAGAACAGAAACACTAACTTTGCTAATGACAACAATTACCATAATGGCTGAGAGCTTATTTATTGTAGCTATTTTAGCAGGATTGTATTGGTGTGTTGATAAAATAAAAAGTAAACGTCTTGCATGGTTTGTGTTATTTAACTTTGTAGGTAATGGAATGATTAAAAATTTAATCCAAATGCCTAGGCCGTTTGATTTAGGTGTTGTAAAACCCATAAGAGCAGAAACAGCTACAAGTTTTTCATTTCCTAGTGGACATACGCAAACAGCTACAAGCTTTTGGAGTGGTGCCATGCTAGTGTTACGCACAAAAGGAATGTATGTTATGGGAAGCTGTATCATTTTATTAACAGCACTTTCTAGGGTATATTTAGGGGTACATTGGCCAATGGATGTATTAGGCGGTATTTTCTTTGGAGTCATTTTTACTTTATTAGCCAACAAACTCTTAGGTGATAAGGGTGAAATTAGACCAGCCCATGTTATAGGTGTTAGTATTGTAGTATTATTGGTAATGATTTTTAAAGTAGATGCTGATTTATATAAGGGCGCAGCAGCTTTATGGGGTATGACTTGTGGTGCTTACATTGAACAGAAGTATATACAATTTGAAGCAGTTCAAAATTGGCGTATTCAGCTGAAGAAAATACTTATTGGTTTCGGCGGTCTTGTACTGATATACTTGATTTTAAGTAAGGTACTACCAGCTGTTAAGATTGTAAAGATGATTAAATATGCACTTCTATTGCTATGGATTACAGCTGGTGCACCTTTTATTTTTAAAAAGTTAAAATAAGGCCAAGTATATTTATTATTAATCAGCAAAAAATAAACTCATCACCTTAAAGGAGTTGAGATTATGAGTATGAACATGAGTATTGGGTGTGAGGTAAAGGCTTGTAAGCACCATCATCCACAAGAAAAATATTGCACATTAGAACATATACAAATACAGCAAGCTATTAATAATAAGTCTTCCTCTATTACAGATTGCCAGCAGTTTGAAAGAAAATAACAATAGTGATAAACTTGTCCCTCCTATCATATATATAAACTATACAAATAGGAGGGATTATTATGCAAAAGAATCAAGTGAAAAATATATTAATGATTAGTTGTTTAACTGTCATCATGGGCTTTCTACTTTTAAAGAGTGCTGAATATATGTGGCATTACTACTCAAGTCCCGTGTATAGCATTGACTGTTATGTGAAAGCTCTTAATGAACAAGCGTATGAAAAAATATATCATCTATTAGATCCAAATTCTATAAAGGAAATGAACGATAAAACCGTTGTTACCCAGTATTACAATCGGTTTTATGCCAAGGAAAATAAACTCATTCATGTTTCAAAAGTAGGCTGGCTAAATGGGAAATATATCTTAGCATATGAATTTGCAGATGGTGTCAAGAAAGAGGCATTAACTCTAAATAAGAATAGGGATGGCTGGAAAATTTGTTTTCCTTTTGACTTTTCAGAGGTGCAAATTATAGCGCCTAACGGCTCGCAGGTTTCTTTGGGTGGTGTAAAACTTGATTATAAAATGGGGATAGGCTACAAAAAAGAAAAGCTTTTACCAGGTAAATATATGCTCAAGGTGGAGTTACCCCATGAAGCAGATAAAGATTATTATCAAATGATTCAAATCCCTCAGATAACCAAGGTTGTATTGCCTTATGCATTAGGGCAGGTTCAAATTATTTGTGCCCCTCATTTAGAAGTACACTTAGATCAGTTAAGTGAAGCGAGTAATCAAGGGATTATTCAATTGTCGGATATTTTAGTGGGTAATTATCAGTTAGAATTAGTTCACCCAGAAGGTTATTTAAATCCAGTTAAAATACCTATTCGAGTTACTGAAGGAAATAATATGATAGATATACAAGAGTATAGTCTTTCTAAAGTAGGCAGTGCTAAGTGGCAACAATTCTTAAACGATTTTTATCAAAGTTATGAAGAAGCTATTACTAAACATACAAGTGAAGGGATAGGTCCTTATTTTTTAGAAACGCAAAAGGAAAAGCAATTAAATTTATTTAATGCGTGGTATATTGCAGAAAAAAATATTGTAGGAGTAGATGTAGTTTATAAACCAGAGGCTGTAACTATAGATCAAGAGGGACGTTTACATAGTAGTATTACAGAAACTGTAGAACTAACGAATCAGGAATATGATGATTTAGAACAAAAGGAAGTAAAGCGAGTTTATAAAGTTATCATTAAATGGCAGACAATAGTGGATATTAGTACAAATGAGTGGAAAATAGTAAATCGTTCTATTAAGGAAAGTGTGATTGCTGTTAAAGATTTAGAAGGAAAATGGATTCAATATTAGGAATACCATTGTAATTTCTAGAATATTTGGTAATATATTTGTATACAAATATACAAAAGATAAAACGAGGAGGCACGACGTGATATTTGATTCCGGTTCAAATGATAAGGCGTCATTGAGAGAAAAAGTATTTAAGTCTATTAGAGAATCCATTCTAGAGGGGAAATATAAGCCTGGGGATGCTTTAAGAGAAGCGACGATTGCAAAAGAGTTAAATGTAAGTAGAACACCTGTAAGAGAAGCTATTAGACAATTAGAATTAGAAGGTTTAGTACAATCTATTCCTAATAAGGAAACGGTTGTTACTGGTGTATCACAAGAAGATGTACAAGATATTTTTATGATTAGAAGTCGTTTAGAAGGTATGGCTGCCAAATTAGCAGCGGAACGCATTACCCCTGAAGAACTAGAGAAACTAAAGGAAGTACTTGAGCTAACTGAGTTCTATGTAACAAAGAAGGACTTAGTACATATAGGTGAATTAGACCATCGCTTTCATGATATGATTTATAAAGCAACTAAAAGTAAAATACTCAAGCAGATGTTATCAGATTTTCATACTTACGTGCAAAAAACAAGAATGGAATCTCTTGCAACTCCAGGTAGAGCAACATGCTTGTTAAAAGAGCACACAGCTATTTTTAAAGCAATACAAAATCAAGATGGCGAAAAAGCGGAAGAGCTAACCAATAAGCATATTGAACAGGTAAGTAAAAATATGCATTTAGATGATGCTCCAAGATATCACTAATTAGAAAAGCTAAAATCTTTGAAAAACAATAAAAGTGCATAAAAATAAAATAAAGCAAACCAATATTTGGAAACTCATTAAGCAGTATGAACAATAATGTGAAAAAAATAGCAATAAAGAAAGTATTAATAACAACAAAAAATAACCCGCATTAAAAATAGATAAAAAATATAATAAAATTTAAAAAAGTTAGGGCAATCTTATCGGGAAACACTTGCTATAATGTACTTGTAACTTCCCCCAGATGTTACAGCAAATATTTAATTATTTGCTACCCCTAGAATAAAATACCTTCTCTCAAGAAGAAAGGCCCGTCGTCTTTCTTCTCTTTTTTTGCTCGTTTTCCATATACTCACTAATGAAATAGGCCTAGTACCTAAGTTATAATGCTCTTACAGCAGTGTACTAGCTTTTCTCTTGTGTAAGGGGAGAGGACTTGAAGGGGGAAATATGAATAAAAAGAGAGTAGGAATCATTGTTAGTGTTAGTTTAATAGCTTTACTAATGATTATAGGTATTTATAGTCAGAAGCATAAGAACGATAATAGTGTCAGCTATTATGACTTTATAAATCATTTAAATGCTAATAAAATAGAACAAGTCACTTTAAGTAGCGGCCCAAAATTACAATTTAAATTAAAACAAGATGACACGGTTTATATAACAGATAACCCAAGAAAGGAAGGCTTTAAAGAAGAACTTCTCTTAAAGCAAATTCAAGTAGAAGAAGCAACTCAAGAGGCGGCCTTTACCATTCAATATATAGCAAGTATGGCACTTATGGTAGGTTTATTCATTATGATTTTTAGGAGTGTTAAAAAGGTTGGAGCCGGAAGTGGTGGCATGAAAATGAGTCAAAAAGCTATTGAACCTAAGGATTTAAAAATAGATTTTTCTCATATTGCCGGAAATGTAGAAGCTAAAGAACAAGTGGAAGATGTTATCGATTTTATGAAGAATCCAGAGCAATATGCCAAAATGGGTGCTAGAATGCCAAAAGGACTTATTTTGTATGGACCACCAGGAACAGGGAAAACTCTTATGGCTAAGGCTATTGCAAAAGAAGCTGGTGTAGCATTTTTTTCAGCCAGTGGTTCAGACTTTGTTCAAATGTATGTGGGTGTGGGGGCAAGTCGTGTAAGAGATATCTTCAAAGAAGCGAGAAAACATGAAAAAGCAGTTATTTTCATAGACGAAATAGATGCCATTGGTAAAAAAAGAAGCCAAAATGCAGCCCAAAGCAATGACGAAAAGGATCAAACCTTAAATGCTTTATTAACAGAAATGTCAGGGTTTAAAGACGATGAAGGGATTATAGTGATTGCAGCTACTAATAGGTTAGATATGTTAGATGATGCTCTTCTTAGACCAGGTCGTTTTGACAGACATATCGAAATCGGTTATCCAGACTTAGCAGCTAGAGAATCCATTATTAAATTACACCTGAGAAATAAACCGATTTCTAGTGAGATTAGTGCTAAGGAGCTTGCTAAACAAACGGTATTCTTTACAGGAGCCATGCTAGAAAATTTTTTAAATGAAGCCGCTATTTTAGCAGCAACTAAAGGCCAGGCTATTATTGATGAGAGTCATATTGAAGCCGCGTTCTATACGGTTATTGCAGGGAAAGAAAAGAAAGACCGTAGCAATATTAGTGAAATAGACCGTAAAATCACAGCTTATCATGAAGCTGGTCATGCTTTAATCACTAAACTTGTAGCACCAGAAAACAGTGTGACAAAGGTAACGATTATTCCGAGTACTAAAGGCGCAGGTGGCTTTAGTATGAATGTACCCAAGGATAAAATGTATCTAACTAAAAAAGAACTTTTAGGACGTATTCAAATTAGTCTTGCTGGGCGTGTGGCGGAGGAGATTACCTTTGGAGAAGACTATGTTACTACAGGTGCTAGTAATGATATTGAAAAAGCTAGCATTGATATGAAGAATTATATAGTGAAATATGGCATGGATGAAGAGTTTGGCCTTGTTAATATAGAAGCCATTATGGGTAAACAAACTATTGACTATGATTATCTTCTAACCAAGTGTCAAGAAAAAATGAAAGCTTTGTATGAAGAAACAAAAGCTTTAATGAAAGCGCATGAGGAAAAGCTAGAAAGCTTAGCTTCAGCTTTATTAGAAAAAGAAACATTGAATGAAAAAGAAATAGCTAGCTTCTTTAACTAGAAGCTAGCTTATTTTAGCTGCTGTGTTTTCTCTGTAATAAACTCACAATATCGTTTTTCCAATACAGTCTAACGCGATTGATCGTTTTAATGGGGGTAATCTTACCTTTGCTTACAAGTTCATCAAGATATTGTCTGGAACAATTGAGCATCGTTGTTGCTTCGGCTGTGGTAATAATTTCATTACATATAAAGTTGATTAAGTGTTCTTTATCATCGAAAGTATATTTCATTTTTTATTCCCCCTTACCCAATATATTTACTATTGTAAAGTAAAAGCGATAAATTATCAACAATTATTAATTTTGTAAAATCAATTATTGATAAATTTTATAGGCTTTTCACTTTCTTCATATAGTTGTTTTATAATAATAAAAAACGGTTATATTAATCCCATCTAGAAAGGACGATTAACATGAATATATTAGTAATAGAGGATGAAGAACGTGTAGCTGACATTATGACCAAATATCTTGAAAAAGAAGGTTATAAGGTGTTTACTTGTTATACCGGTAGAAGTGGGCTAGATTGTTTTTATAAAAATAAAATAGATATTGTACTCCTTGACTTGATGCTTCCAGATATACAAGGAGAGGAAATTTGCGCAGAAATGAGACAAGTATCTAATGTGCACATTTTTATGATTACGGCTAAAGGTACTTTAGATAGTAAAATTGATGGCTTTGACAGAGGCGCTGATGAATATCTGGTAAAACCTATTAGCCCAAGAGAAGTAGTAGCTCGTGTTAAAGCACTGGATACGAGAAAACAAAGAGAAGAAAATAAAGAAATGCTTGTTTTTGACAAAGGGCACTTTAAAATTTTCTTACAAGAACGTATTGTGCAAATCAACAATGAAGAAATCACCTTAACACCCAATGAATTTGACTTGCTTTATGAATTAGCTTCAGCACCAGGTCGTGTATTTAGTAGAGACCAACTTATAGAAGCTGTTATGGGAATTGACTTTGATGGCTTTGACCGTACTATAGATGTGCATATCAAAAATTTAAGAAAGAAAATCGAGACAGATACTAAAAACCCACGTTATATCAAAACAGTTACAGGAGTGGGGTACAAGTTTGAAGGGGAACATGCATGATATCCATTCGTAAGCAGCTTTTTTCTATCTTCTTAAGCATTGGTTGTATTATGGTATTTTCGACTTCTTTGATTGTTAATATCAGTATTAAAAAGAACTTTGAGATTTATATTGATAATAATATTAGAGAAGCTGGTAATAGCATTGTAGCCCTTGTGGAGAAGCTTTATGAAAAAGGGGAATTAGAGAACAATGCAATGCAGCAGAGTCTACTAGAGAATTATATGGGCAATTTTGTTGTAACTCTCCTAGGACCAGATAAGCATTTTATATGGGGAGAGACTGAGCAAAGCTTTATAGAAGATCTTAATCAAAAATATCCGAACCAAGTAGATCCTAGTTTATATAGGCAAGAAGAACGTCCGGTTCATAATAAAGCAGGTGAGATTATTGCTTATGTGAAGATAGGCTATTATCCAAGCGATATACTAACGAAAAACGATTTAAAGTTTCAGAAGAACGTTAATGTTAGTATTGTTTGGTGCTCTAGTATGATTTTAATGTGGTTTATCTTAGCTGGTCTTTATGTATCTAGGTTATTTACTTATCATATTTATGGTATTAGCAAGACCTCTATTGCTTTAGCAGATGGTAAGCTTAATGCAAGGTATCCATTTAAAAGTAAGATTAAAGAAATTGAAACCTTGCGCCATAGTATGAACTATTTAGGTGAAAAACTAGAAAGACAGGATACCATTCGTAAGAAGCTTATTTCAGATGTTTCGCATGAAATACGTACGCCACTTCATATTCTACAAAGTAATCTAGAAGCCATGATTGACGGTATTTATCCTATCGATGAGGAACAAATGAACGTTCTTTATCAAGAAGTAGTACGTTTTGGAAAGCTGCTTAATAATCTAGACCTTCTTAAAAATGTTGAAGAAAATGAATCACGTATGAATTTTAGGGTTATTAATTTAAATGAAAGCGTACAAGAAGTATTTGATGCTTTTAAAATAGTGGCTAAAGAAAAGAAAATAAACTATCATATAAAACATACTGAAACAGAAAATGTTATGGTATCAGCAGATAAAGATGCACTGAAGCAGCTTTGGATGAATCTATTATCTAATGCCTTTAAATTTAGTGATCATAAAGGAGAAATAAAAGTATATACAGGTATGCAAGGAAAAGAGTGTACCATTACAGTAGAAGACCATGGGATTGGTATTGCAGAAGAAGATTTACCCTATGTATTTGAACGTATGTATCGCGGTGATAAAAGCAGGGAGCAGTACCAAGGTAGTGGCATAGGCCTTACAATGGTAAAAAATATTGTAGAGAAGCACAATGGTAAAGTAGCTATAGAAAGTGTGGAAGGAGAATATACTAAGATTATAGTAACACTTCCTATCCATACGAAAATGTTGGAACCTAACAATATTAGTGGTAAAATGCGTAACTATATGAAAATGACTAAAAATTAAAGCAGGGTTGCTAATTGCAACCCTGTTTTAATTTTTACAGAATAAATCCAAAAAATAAATAAATTTAGTGTATTTTTTACGTAGGAATTGCATGTAGCTTATGTTAAAATAGAACCTATCGAGCAGGGTAAAGTAATGAGCGTTAAGTGCTATTGTTACGGAATGTTGAACATAGACGAAAACCTCAGAGGTTGCGGTTCATTACTTGCATTCACTGCAATATTATTATAATGCATAATAAAATTGTTTTGAACGACCGGCTCCTTATATTATTTTAAGGAGGCATTTTTATGCAAAAAAACAAATCTCATTTTCCACTCACAGCAACAGCGCTGCTAGTTGCCATTAGTATCATTTTTAGTACGTTTGTCATCTATATTCCTATGTTTGGTTTCAAATCGGTACGCTTTTCTATGACCAGTATCCCCATATTTATAGCAGGTAGTTTGTTTGGTGGTGTTTATGGCGCCGTCGCAGGCTTTGTAAGTGATGTTATAGGATTTATGTTTACAAGCCAAGGAGCACCATATCATCCAGGATTTACTATAAATGCAACTTTAGTAGGACTGATTCCTGGTATGGCCTTCTATTATTTTAAAAACCAAAGAAATACAATGAACCTCAATAAAATAAACCTTGTTTTAGGTGTTTTAGCTTTAGCAGGTACAGAGATTTATATTAATTTTATAGGGATTCATGAAGTTGAAAATCTAGGCAGTTTTATGGGGATTCCTATGAATATTGTTTTAAGCATATTGATGGTAATGGTACTTATATTACTTATTATCATTGTTCTTTGGGTGCAAAAGCGCTTTGGAATAGCTAATGGTTTATTTACTATTGATCAAGTAATATTTGTATGTATACTAAATTTTATAGTGGCTCATCTTATATTAACCCCTTTCTGGATTCAAAATCTTTATGGTGTACCTATCATGGCCTCTGTTATTGTACGTATTTTTAAATCATTAATTGATATACCTTTACAGGTAGCACTCATTTATGTCGTTTTATGTACATTACCACAAAAAGTAAAGGGAGCTTACTTATGCAAGAACAACGAGCTTTAGAACTCCTAAACCTATTTAAAAGTAGCACTATTAAACTAGGATTAAAATATATAAGTATATTGATGCAGCGTTTAGGCAACCCAGAAGATAAACTGAAGATAATTCATATAGGTGGTACTAATGGAAAAGGTTCTACGACTCAGTTTATAAGAGGCATATTACAAGAAGCAGGCTATAAAGTAGGGGTGTTTAGTTCACCAGAACTTATTTCTCCAAGAGAAAATATACGTATTAACCATCAAGATATCTCAAAAGAAGCTTTTCTAAGTTATTCAAGTAGAGTAGTGCAGGTTGCAGAAGAAATGAGGCAGGAAGACTTAGCACCTTCGTATTTTGAAATCCTAACAGGAATGGCTTTGCTATACTTTTATGAACAAGAGGTGGACTTTGTTATTTTGGAAGTAGGTATGGGTGGTAGATTAGATGCAACTAATGTTATTAAGAAACCAATCATGTCTATTATTACTAAGGTTGCTATTGATCATACTGACTTTTTAGGAGCCACATTAGCTGAAATTGCTACAGAGAAAGCGGGTATTATAAAATCACATTCGATAGTAGTTACACCAAGTCAAGAAGTAGAAGTGATGACGGTTTTACAACAAGCGGCCAAAGAAAAAGGGGCTGAATTAGTCGTAGCTGATTGTGCAGAACTTAAGCAAGTAACAGTGAATGAAAAAGGTACTTGTTTTGAACTAGCAGGTGAAGTTTTTCAAATTCGAATGTTAGGTGTTCATCAAGCATATAATTGTATGATTGCTATTAAAGCTATGAGGAAGCTTCAAGAAGCCTACCATATGCCTTTAACAGAACCACAAATAAAACAAGGTATAAAGCAAGTGGTCTGGGAAGGACGTTTTGAAAAACTAAGTGAAAAACCACTTGTATTTATAGATGGCGCGCATAATGTAGACGGATTTATGGCATTATCTAAAACGATAAATCAATTACCAAAACGTTATACCATAGGCATAATAGGTATTTTGAGAGATAAAGAAGTAGAACAAATGTTACCGATTATTAGCAAACAGTTTGATATACTCTTGGTAACTGAGCCGAATAACCTAAGAGCTTTAAAAAAAGAATGGTTAGCAGAAAAACTAAGTGCTTATTCGATGAAGGTAGAAGTAATGGCTAATATTCAAGAAGCACTAGTGAGGGCATTGAAAATTGAAAAAGAATACCACGGTGTTAGTCAAATAATTGCCTTTGGTTCTTTATATATGATTGGTGAAATACGCCAGCGTTATCTGGAACTGATATAAGGTGAAAATGACATTTATTAAGTGAAAAGGCTTGATAAATGTCATTTTTTTATTTGATAATGGGTTTAATAAAGCACATTAGGGAATGCTATAATAGAAGTTTACAAAGTGGATAAAACTATCTATAATCAGATTTAAGAATGGTGAAAATGAACGAAGGAGAAGGATATGTTAAATAAGAAAGATCCCTATTTATTACTAAGTATTGTCAATATGAAATTAAGAGATGAAGCAGATAGCTTGACAGAACTCTGTAAGTCTTATGATAAAAATCAACAAGAGTTAGAGGAGCAACTCCTCAAAATTGGTTACCATTATGAAAAGAAGACTAATCAATTTATTGCTGTCTAATTAAAATATAGCTATAGTGAACTTGAACAAAAAGTAACTATTTAGTAGCATCAAAAAATAATAAAAGGAGATAACGGATATGGCGTTAGAGAATAATTTATACAAGTATGCCAAATTAGTAGTAGAAGTAGGTGTTAACGTACAAAAAGACCAAGTGTTAGTGATTCGTACACCTATTGAAGGAGCTACCTTTGCTAGAGCCATGACAGAGTGTGCTTACAAAGTAGGAGCTAAAAAAGTTATTGTAGAGTATAGTGATGAGCAAATTGGAAAATTAACTTATACTTATGCTTCCGAAGAAACTTTAGGAGATTTTCCAGCATGGGAAGTCAAGAAGTATGAGGATTTAGTAGCACAAAATGCAGCTTTTATTAGTATTAGTGCAGGAGATCCAGATTTGCTGAAAGATATCGAGCCTAACAAAATTGCTATCGCACAAAAAGCTTCTGGCAAAGCACTTACAGTATTTAGAAAAGCAGTAAGCAGTTCGCAGGTGTGTTGGTGCGTGGTATCTATGCCTACACCATCATGGAGTAAAAAAGTATTTCCGGATGCTAGGGAAGAAGAAAGAGAAGCAATGTTATGGGATAAAATTTTCGCTGCCACTCGTATTTATGAAGAAGACTCAGTGGCAGCTTGGAAGGCGCATACGGACAATTTGGCTAAGAAATGTGCTTTCTTAAATGAAAAGAAAATTAAAACCTTGCATTATGTGGCTCCAGGAACAGATTTAACAGTTGAACTTCCAGAAGGACATAAATGGGAAGGTGGAGGAGAATGCAGTGGTAAGGGAACTTACTTTGTGGCTAATATGCCTACAGAAGAGATTTTTACCATGCCTCACAAATATGGTGTCAATGGTACCTTAAAAGCAACTAAGCCACTTGTATTTGGTGGTAATCTCATAGAAGATTTCAGCTTTACCTTTAAAGATGGAAAAATCGTAGATTTTGATGCGGCAATAGGCAAAGCTGTTCTTGAAAAGCTTATCGAAACAGATGAAGGTGCTTGTTACCTAGGAGAAGTGGCTATTGTACCAGAAAGTTCACCTGTTTCTAAGACTAATACCATTTTCTTTAATACTTTATTTGATGAAAATGCGTCTTGTCACTTTGCTATTGGTAGTAGCTACCCTACTAATATAGAAGGCGGCACAACTATGACCGATGAGGAATTAGAAGCAGCAGGAGCAAACACTTCTATTACCCATAATGATTTTATGGTAGGAAGTAGTGCCTTAGATATTAAAGCAACGACAACGGCAGGAGAAAGCTTTTATATTTTAAAAGCTGGAGAATGGGCATTTTAAGTATGCTTCAAAGAAGCTATAGCAAACCGATGTAGAGAGGCTATGGCTATTTAGAAGATTTCTTGGTATACTTAGGTTAAATGATGTTTTGAGGCTTCATAAGAAGCTATTTTTAAACGAATCAAGGGGGTTTTGGAATGGGATTTTTTAAAAAGCAACTTCTAGACATTATTCAGTGGTTAGATGAAAGTAGTAATACACTTGTTTATATGTTTCCTATGGAAGATCAAGAAATTCAAAATGGCGCACAGCTTACGGTTAGACCAGGTCAAGTGGCCATCTTTGTAGAACAAGGACAAATAGCTGATGTTTTTGGCCCGGGTATGTATAATCTAGAAACTAAGAATTTACCACTTTTAAGTGACTTAAAGGGATGGGCCTATGGTTTTAAATCACCTTTTAAATCAGATGTCTACTTCTTAAATATGAAAGAGTTCTTAAATAATAAATGGGGGACCAATAATCCAGTTTGGATTCCAGATAGCCAGTTTGGGCAAGTTCAAGTAAGAGCACATGGTAATTATGCCTTTAAGATTGAAAATCCAGTTGTTTTTTTAACGAATATTGTGGGTACTAAATCACGTTATCGTTTAGAAGACATAACTGAACAGTTAAGAGGATTCATTGTCAATCAGTTTACTGATATCATTGGTAGCCTACAGTTAACAGTAACTCAAATTGCATCTAATTATAATGAAATTGCAGCAGCTTTATCAGACACTTTAGGGGAATCTTTCGGTAAATTAGGTTTAAGTGTGACACACTTTACGATTGGCAATATTGGTTTGCCAGAAGAAATTGAAAAGCACCTTAAAGAATTAACAGGCATGAATATTTTAGGTAGTGTTCAAAATGATAAATTAAGTAAAATTCAAATCTTAAAGCAGCTAGAGATTATGAGTAAGTCAACCGAAAATGATGGGCTTAATGCTATGATGCAAAATGGTATGGGCTTAGGCATGGGGCTCCATATGGGCAATGCCTTTGCAGGAGGGTTAAACCAAATGAATGCCAATCAAATGGCACAGGCTGCCGCTATGAATGCTCAGCCAGTAAGTACACCAGTGGCTTCAGCAACACCAGCAGGGGAACTTATGCCATGTCCTAACTGTCAAAGTATGATTAAACAGGGGAGTAAATTCTGTCCTGAATGTGGTCAAAAGATAGAAGTGGTAGAAAAGAAAAGATTTTGCACAGGATGCGGAAAGCCAATAGAAGGTGGCGTAAAATTCTGTCCTGAATGTGGAACAAAGATTGGAGAATAATAGCATGAAACTCTGTATACTAGATGCATTGACACTTGGAGCGGACATAGATATTACACCCTTTGAAAGCTGTGGTGAAGTGGTCGTTTATGACTTAACAGCACCAGAAGAAGTGGAAGAACGTATAAAAGATGTAGATGTTATTATTACGAATAAGGTTGTATTAAATGGAAGTAATTTAAAGCATGCGGAGCGTTTGAAATTGATTACCTTGTTAGCTACAGGCTATAATAATATCGATACTTCATACGCTAAAGAAAGAGGTATTGCAGTAGCTAATGTGGCTGGCTATTCAACAGAAAGTGTAGCGCAGCATACTTTTGCCATGTTACTGCATTTAATTGAACATAACAGTGCTTATGATGCTTATGTAAAAAGTAAACGTTATGCAAGTAGTGAAACCTTTACTTATATTGCATGGCCATTTCATCAGCTTTCGGGGAAAACCTTAGGTATTATTGGACTTGGTGCAATTGGTAAAGCTGTAGCTAGAATAGGTATAGCTTTTGGGATGAAGGTGATTTATTATTCTACTTCAGGCAAAAATATCAGTGATACTCAATATGAGAATGTTACTTTGGAAGAACTTTTGGCATCCAGCGATGTTGTTTCTATCCACGCACCTTATAATGAAAAAACTCATGGCTTAATAGGATATAAAGAAATAGCACAAATGAAGTCAACGGCTTATTTACTCAATTTAGGTCGTGGTAAGATTGTAGTAGAAGAGGAATTAGCTAAAGCATTAAATGATAATCTGATTGAGGGTGCTGCATTAGATGTGCTGGCTAATGAACCTATTGATGCAGAGAATCCTTTGTTTGAGGTGAAAGAGCAAGAGAAGCTTTTCATCACACCTCATATAGCTTGGGCTAGTGTGGAAGCACGTCAGGTGTTAGTGCAGGAAGTGATTGAAAATATTAGAGCTTTTGAAGTAGGCGAAATGCGTAATCGCATAGTTTAAAATAAAAATCAAAAAATAGTTAAAGACTTATAGGAATAAAAACTATAAGTCTTTTTTTATTTATATTTTTTAGTAAAGCGACAAGTCAGACTTATTTGAAAAGTGGGCGGGTATGATATTGGCACTTATGTATACTTTTTAGGTGAAAAATACTTAAAAGTTATGTAATCAGATTAAGAAAAGAATTGGACAAATACAAAAGAAATTTGCAAGATAATCAGCAGACTTCTGTCAAAAAACATCGTCCAATAGCATAAAATAATGGTTAAAATAAAAAAATGGCGATACTAACTTGCAAAACATCATAAAATAATGTATTATGTTAATCAGTTAAATTAATTGGATTTGAATTAAACAATCAGATATTTGAGAGAAGGAGGAAGGTTATGTTCAAATATAGTTTAAAACGTATCGTATCGATGCTCATAACTTTATTTTTAATTGCAACGATTACATTTATCTTAATGCGTTCTATACCAGGGGGACCATTTACAAGTGAGAGAGCATTAACGCCAGAAATTGAGAAGGCCTTAGCAGAAAAATATAACCTAGATGCACCTTTATGGGAGCAGTACTTAGATTATATAGGAGATTTAGCAAAAGGAGATCTGGGGGTTTCCTTTAAAAAGAAAGGTGTAACGGTAAATGAAATTATTATTAAAACTTTCCCAGCATCAGCACAAATCGGTGCTCTAGCTGTTGTTTTAATTTTAGTAATAGGTATACCGTTAGGCGTACTTTCTGCACTTAAACAAAATCATGCAATAGATTATGTGATTATGATTATTGCAACTATAGGGGTAACTATACCAAGCTTTGTTATTGGTACATTCATTATGTACATATTCGGAGAGAAACTTGCATGGATTCCTGCAGGCGGACTTGAAAGTTGGAAGAGTTATATTGGACCGGTTATTGCTTTAGGAGGATTTTCAATAGCTTATGTAACAAGATTAACACGTTCTAGTATGTTAGAAGTATTACGTCAAGATTACATCCGTACAGCAAGAGCGAATGGACTTAGCAAGTTGAGAGTTATCGGTAAGCATGCTCTTAAAAATGCACTTATTCCAGTTGTAACTTATGTAGGACCAATGGTGGCATCTATTCTTACAGGTTCTTTTGTTGTAGAAAAAATCTTTGCTGTGCCAGGTATGGGTAAATACTTCGTAGAAAGTGTATCTAGCCGTGACTACACCGTTATTATGGGACTTACTATATTCTATGCAGCAATTTATATCGTAATGGTCTTTATTGTAGATATTGCTTATGCATATATTGACCCTAGAATTAAAATTAAAGGTTAGGAGGCAGATCATGAGTAAACATTCAGAGTGGGAATTATTAGATAACAGCGAAAAACAATCACAACAAATATCGAGACCAAGTCATACTTATTGGCAAGATGCATGGCGCATGCTTCGCAAAAATGTATTAGCTATGATAGGCCTTGTTACAATTATATTAATCACATTAACAGCAGTTTTAGTACCGATGTTTTCAGAGGTAAGTTATTCGGACCAAAAACCAGGTTTTGGAAATATACCTCCGAAGTTCCCCATTACTAAACTTTGGGATGGTCAATATGTATATGTACATAACGAGTACAAACTGATAGAAGTAAGTGAAAAGGGTGAATTACTTGCAGCACCAGATACTATAGAAGAAGATATGGCTTTTTCTACTAAAACCTATGAAATTGGTGGGAAAGAAGTTGTTCTTGACTATTCTTATGCTAAAAAAGCAAAGAAAAATGGTGGTGTTAAATATAAAATTTTTGTAGAAGGTAAAGAAATCGATACAACACCAGTAAAAACGGTAAGAAATAAAACTAATTTATTAGGGACTGACCGTTTAGGAAGAGATGTTTGGATTCGTATTTTATATGGAGCAAGAATTTCTTTAACAGTAGGTCTTGTAGCTTCGTTAGTTAATTTATTTATCGGTGTTATTTATGGTGGTATTGCCGGCTATGAAGGCGGAAGAGTAGATAACATCATGATGCGTATTGTAGATATCATTAATTCAGTACCGTCTTTATTAGTGGTTATTTTATTAATGGTTGTTTACAAACCAGGTCTTACAACGATTATTGTAACCATAGGTCTTATTTATTGGGTAGGTATGGCTAGACTTGTACGTGGACAGGTACTGAGCTTAAAAGAGCAAGAATTCGTTCTAGCTGCTAGAACTATTGGTGTATCCAAACTCAAAATTATTATGAGACACCTTATTCCAAATGCTATGGGACCTATTATTGTTTCTTTAACAATGAGTATTCCAAGTGCTATCTTTACTGAGTCTTTCTTAAGCTTCATTGGTTTAGGGGTATCTGCACCAGAAGCTTCTTGGGGAACACTTGCTAATGATGCATTAGGTGGTATTCGTTCATACCCTTACCAACTTATTGCGCCAGCAGTAGCTATTGCGATTACTATGTTTGCATTCAACTTCTTGGGTGATGGGCTTAGAGATGCACTAGATCCAAGACTCCGTAAATAGAAAGCGAGGTTATTAAAGATGAATAAAGAAAAGATATTAGAAGTCAGAGGATTAAAAACTTCGTTTTATACCCATTTAGGAGAAGTTCAATCTGTTAGAGATGTAGATTTTGATTTATATAAAGGAGAAGTATTAGGGGTAGTAGGAGAATCAGGAAGTGGTAAATCTGTTACTTGTTCTTCTGTTATGAGATTACTTCAACATCCAGGAAAAATTAAAGAAGGAACAGTACTCTTCAAAGGTGAAGACCTTGTTCAAAAATCAGAAAAGGAAATGCGTAAGATTCAAGGAAATGAAATCTCAATGATTTTCCAAGATCCTATGAGTGCACTTAATCCTGTCTATACCATTGGAAATCAAATGACAGAAGTGATTCGTAATCATAAAAAAGTAAGTCAAAAAGAAGCAGAAGAAATTGCTATTAATATGTTAACTTTAGTAGGAATTCCTTCTCCAGAAGAACGTATGAAGAACTATCCTCATGAATTTAGTGGTGGGATGAGACAAAGAGCGGTTATTGCAATGGCACTTTCTTGTGATCCGGAGCTCATTATTGCAGATGAACCAACTACAGCTTTAGACGTAACCATTCAAGCACAAATTTTAGAGCTCATGAAAGATATTCAAAACCGTTTAAATAGCTCAATTATTTTCATTACACATGACTTAGGGGTTATTGCTCAGCTTTGCACTCGTGTCATTGTTATGTATGGTGGGATGGTCATGGAAGAAGGAACAGTTGAAGAACTTTTCTACGATGCGAAGAATCCTTACACAATGGGATTACTGAACTCAGTACCAAATCCTAAATCAGATGTTAAAGAAAGGCTTGAACCTATTCCAGGAACACCACCTGACCTTTTAAATCCACCAAAAGGCTGTGCATTTTGTAACCGTTGTAAATTTGCAATGAAAAAATGTTTAGAAGAGATTCCAGAAGTTTATGAAGTGACTAAAACGCATAAATCAAGATGTCATTTATTACATCCAAATGCACCAACAGTAGAAGGTTTTGTAAAGGAGGCTAGAGCGCATGAACATAGATAAAAGAGAGAACTTAATAGAAGTTCAAAACCTTAAAAAATACTTTACTAAAACCAGTGGGCTATGGGGAGGAAATGTACAATACATCAAAGCTGTAGATGATGTTTCTTTCTATATTAAAAAAGGAGAAACTTTAGGGCTTGTAGGAGAATCAGGTTGTGGTAAATCTACAACAGGACGTACGCTTATTAAGTTATATGAACCAACAGAGGGGAAGATTCTATTCGATGGTGAAGATATCACCAAATACTCTGAAAAGCAAATGCTACCTTTTAGAAAACGTATGCAAATGGTATTCCAAGATCCCTATGCTTCGCTTAATAGCCGTATGACAATTAATGATATTATTGGGGAAGCCATTGAAACACACCACATTGCTACAGGAAAAGAAAAAAATGATCGTATTCACTATCTTTTAGAACGAGTAGGATTAATGAGGGATCATGCTAGCCGTTACCCTCATGAATTTAGTGGTGGTCAAAGACAACGTGTAGGAATTGCTCGTGCTTTGGCAGTAGAGCCTGAATTCATTATTTGTGATGAACCTATTTCAGCACTTGATGTATCTATTCAAGCACAGGTTATTAATATGCTTGAAGATTTACAAAATGATATGGGACTTACTTACTTATTTATTGCCCATGATTTATCTATGGTAAAACATATTTCAAATCGTATAGGGGTTATGTATTTAGGTAACCTTGTAGAGATTGGTGGTAGCGATGAAATTAATAAGCATCCTGCGCATCCTTATACCAAGGCGCTACTATCAGCAGTACCATTACCAGATCCAGATATGGCAAGAGGTAAAAAACGTATTGTATTGGAAGGGGATGTACCAAGTCCACTTAATCCACCATCAGGTTGTCGTTTCCGTACACGTTGTAGTGAATGCATGAAGATTTGTTCAGAAGTAACGCCAACACTTAAAGAAGTGGCACCAGGGCACCAAGTAGCTTGCCACTTATATTCAAAATAATTAGTGCGCCATCTTTAAGAAAGATATGCCTATTTATAAATAAGAAGTTATTGAAGTTAACAAAAATAGATATTAGGAGGAAATAATATGAAAAAGAAACTTACACTAGGACTTGCTATGATTATGGCATCAAGCATGGCTCTTGCTGGATGTGCTAGTAAAACAGAAACAGCAGGAGGAACTGCAACTGGTTCAGAAGCAACTACAGGTGAAACAGGAACAGATTCAGATGAGGACTATGTACTTGCTGTAGACCAAACACTTCGCTATAACTTAGGAGCAGACCCATTAACATTAGACCCACAACTTAATTCAGCTACTGATGCTAGCCATATCATTAACAATGTTTTTGAAGGACTTATGAGAGAAAAAGATGGAGAGGTAGTACCAGGTATTGCAGAAAGTTATACTTTATCAGAAGATGGTCTCGTATATACTTTCACATTAAGAGATGCAACTTGGGCTGATGGACAACCTGTAACAGCTGGTGACTTTGAGTTTGCATGGAAACGTGGTGCAAACCCAGCAACAGCTTCAGAATATATGTACCTTTTTGAATCAGCAAATATCTTAAATGCAGGTGCTATTGCTAAAGGTGAAAAATCTATCGATGAGCTTGGTGTTAAAGCTATTGATGATAAAACTTTAGAAGTAACACTTAGTGCACCAACAGACTACTTCTTAGGACTTACAGGCTTTGCTACGCTTATGCCAGTAAGAGAAGATATGGTAGATGATGAAGGAGCATGGGCTAAAGATCCAGCTAAATACATTGGAAACGGTCCATTTAAAATGTCAGAATACAAAATGGGAGACCAAATTGTACTTGTTAAAAATGAAAACTACTGGAATGCAGAAAATGTAAATCTTGAAAAAATTGTAATGTATATGATTGTAGATGAATCAACAGCACATACAAGATACACAGCAGGCGAATTAGATGTGAATGAACTCATTCCAACAGATGAAATTCCAACACTTATTGCAGAGGATCCAACATTCTATATCATGCCTAAAATCGGGACATACTACTATGCATTTAATATGAATAATGAAGCGCTTAAAGATGCACGTGTACGTCAAGCATTATCACTTGCAATTAACCGTGAACAAATCGTAAAAGAAGTAACTAAAGGTGGACAAAAAGTAGCTTATGGTTTCATGCCAGAAGGTATTACAGATAATGAAGGAAAATCATTTACAGAAACAGCTGGAGACTACGGTATTAATCCAAAAGGTGATGTAGAAAAAGCTAAAGCGTTACTTGCAGAAGCTGGTTACCCAGATGGAGCAGGACTTCCAGAAATTGAAATCCTCTATAACACAAGTGAAAGTCATAAATTAATTGCAGAAGCAATGCAAGAAATGTGGAAACAAAACCTTGGTATTAATGTTAAATTAACTAATCAAGAATGGGCTGTATTCCAAGAAACAACTAATAATAATGCCTTCGATTCATTAGCACGTCGTGGTTGGATTGGCGATTACAATGACCCACAAACAATGCTTGAAATCTTTGAATCTACTAATACACAAAACATTGGTCGTTACAGCAGTGAAACTTTTGATACAGAAATGCAATTATCAAGAGAAACAATGGGCGCAGAACGTATGGAACACTTATACAAAGCTCATGATATCTTAATGGAAGATATGCCAATAATTCCTGTATACTACTATGTAACAAACATGATGATTCAAGATTCTGTACATGACTTAGAATTAACATCAACAAGCAAACTTTGGTTTGGTGATGCTGAAATGATTGAAGTACAAGAATAAGAAATTGAAGAATAAATAATTGATAAGTAAGAAAAAAACCGTCTCATATGAGACGGTTTTTTTCTTACTTATCAACTATTTTGATCCTTTGTAGCTTTCAAACACTTTTTGTACGATTGTTCCACCGATTTTTCCAGCTTCTCTAGCTGTAAGGTCTCCGTTGTATCCTTGTTTTAAAGGTACTCCAACTTCTTTTGCTACTTCGTATTTCATAGATTCAAAAGCTTGTTTGTTTGACATAATGGTTGCCCCCTATAAGGTTTTTAGTTTTTTAGTAACCACGAAATATTCTATGCTCTTTGAAGAGGTGGAATGTTTTGCGGTTACTATGGTATTAATATGTGTAGTATGATTTTTTTTATTCTAGTATTTTTTTCCTATTAGGTTGGGAGTAGTCAGCAGTTAAAATTAAAGTAACCGTTTATAAAAAATTATATTTTTTGTAGAGAATTCTAAAATCAAGTTTATGAACAATACATTTATTGTATGCACTAAAAAAAATGTCATACTTCAAATAAGACAACAAGTATAAAGTAGTAAATCAAAATAAAAGAAGGTATTGTAAATTTACAATACCTTCTTTTATAAAAAGAATTATGCTTGGCCAACTGAGCCGAATAATTCCATTTTTTCTTTTACAGTTGCTTTAATAGCTTCAAAACCTGGAGCTAATAATTTACGTGGGTCGAAACCTTTACCTTGTTGGTCTTTACCAGCTTCGATGTAACCACGTGTAGCAGCAGCGAATGATAATTGACATTCTGTATTAACGTTGATTTTAGCAACGCCTAATGAGATTGCTTTTTTAATCATTTCTTCAGGGATACCTGTACCACCGTGAAGTACGAGAGGAGTAGTTCCTGTTACTGCGTTGATTTGTTCAAGTGCATCAAATGCTAAGCCTTTCCAGTTTTCTGGGTATTGACCGTGAATATTACCAATACCAGCTGCAAGCATTGTTACACCAAGATCAGCGATTCTCTTACATTCTGCTGGATCAGCGATTTCGCCAGCACCAACAACACCATCTTCTTCGCCACCGATTGAACCAACTTCAGCTTCTAAAGAAAGTCCTTTTTCAGTTGTGATTTTAACAAGTTCAGTTGTTTTAGCAACGTTTTCGTCGATTGGATAGTGTGAACCATCGAACATAATTGAAGAGAAACCAGCTTCGATGCATTTTAAAGCACCTTCATATGAACCGTGGTCTAAGTGAAGTGCTACTGGTACAGTAATGTTTAATTCTTCAATCATACCATTAACCATACCTACGATTGTTTTATAACCACCCATGTATTTACCTGCACCTTCAGATACACCTAAAATAACTGGGGAATTATTTTCTTGTGCTGTAAGAAGAATAGCTTTTGTCCATTCAAGATTGTTGATGTTGAATTGTCCAACAGCGTATTTACCTTCTCTTGCTTTGTTTAACATGTCTTTTGCTGAAACTAACATATTACGCCCTCCATCTATTCATTTTTGAGAAAATAATAATCATTATATTATTTGTCTTCCTGCTTTTATTATAACGGTATTTTGATAAAAAATAAACAGCAAATTAATCATTGCGAAGTACAAAAATTTGTTGTTTATCATAAAATATTAATTAATTTAGCTTCTTTATAAAAGTAATTGTGAGAAAATGAATGAATACTAGCTAAAAAATACAAGAAATACTTGTTAATATGTTACAATTTCACCTACTTATAACCATTAAAACTCAAAAATAAATTTTGAAATATTTCTTTAAAATTTAAGGTGATAAAACAACAATAAAGACGAAACATGATATAATAGAAAAGCTGTATATTATAAAATACGACAAAAGCTAGAAGGAGAGAATAGAAAAAAGTATGAAAGAGCATTTTGGACTAATGAAAATAAAAACTTGGATCAAAAAAGAAATAGTGCTTGTAGTAGCAGTAGTATTAGCGGTTATTTCTTGTTTCTGGGAAGCACCCAAGTGGTCATACATAGATTTCAAGGTACTTTTGTTACTTTTTAATTTAATGGTTGTTATAGCGGCTTTTAAGGAGCAGCTCCTGTTAGACTATTTAGCAGTTAACCTGCTAAGGCATTGTCAAAATAGTAAGCAAACGGGTTTGGTATTGGTAGGTATTACTTTTGTTGCAGCTATGTTTATGACAAATGATGTGGCACTTATTACCTTCATCCCTCTTACGCTGATTATAGGAAGAAAGCTCAAAATCGTACCCATTAAGTGGGTTGTATTTCAAACGCTAGCGGCTAACTTAGGAAGTAGCTTAACGCCTATGGGAAATCCGCAAAACCTCTTTATTTATACTTATTATGGTGTGCATTTAGGTGAGTTTTTAAAAGTAGCTACTGGCCTAGTTATTTTATCTGCTATTTTCCTAGGCTGTTTATTGTTAAAAGAGAGAAAGACAGATATTACCATAGTTCTAGAACCAGTACAGATGAAGGCACCTAAACAACTTATGGTGTTTCTAATACTTTTTATCATTATTTTAAGCTCTGTTGTTGGCGTTTTAGATTATCGTATTGCCTTTTGTATAACCATTATTGTAACACTTTTAGTAAATAGACATTTATTATTTCAAATAGATTATACACTTTTATTGACGTTTATAGGTTTTTTTATTTTTATAGGTAATTTGGCAGCTATCCCTGCAATTAAAGCTGCACTGCAAAGTTTTTTAAAAGAAGAGGGATATACCTATTTAAGTGGACTTGTGATGAGTCAGGTCATTAGTAATGTACCGGCCACCATGTTACTAGCACCTTTCACGGGAAATTGGCAAGAGCTTGTATTAGGTGTAGATATAGGTGGCATGGGAACGCTGATTGCTTCTTTAGCAAGTGTTATTTCTTATAAACTCTTTGTCAAAGAATATCAGCAAGAAGCGAAAGCCTATTTTAAGAGTTTTACATGGTATAATGTGTTAGGACTAATTTTATTAGTACCTCTAGGTTATGGACTATTACAGCTTCTACATTTACTATTTTAAATTTTGATGATAAACTAGAATTACTAAGTTTTAGAGGCAAAAAAGGAGAAAAATCATGAAAATTGTATTTATTAATGTGCCATGGATGAAATATTATACAGGTGAAGGTGATGAAGAAAAGCTAGTGCCTACATGCGGTTATAATTTTCAACACGTAAATGGTTATTATTATGGCTATGGTGAAGGCTTAGACCAAATTGCCTTAGAACAAATAGACGGTGGTTTAGCAAATGATACACAAGTAGAAGATGTAACAGTTGTATGGACTTCAAAGAACAGAGAAGGCGAAAATAAAGTGATCGGCTGGTATAAAAAGGCTACCATTTATCGTGAAGCTAAGACTTATTTGAGTATGGATGGTGAACGTTTGTTTTTTAAATATAGCATTGTAGCACCAGCAGCAGAAGCATTATTATTACCTGTAGAACTTCGCTTATTAGATGCAAAAGAAATGTCTGAAGGTATTTCTTTTGAAAAAGATGAAAAAATTATTGCAGATGTGGCTATGTATATACATAACTATGCAGGAGATAAAATGAATTACCTCTTTGCTAAAAAAGACTTAGAAGGTGCTTCTATTTTAAATTTCCCTAAATATGAAATGTATTTTGCTAAAGCAGATGAGTTTTTAGCCAAAGATTTATATGGAAAGGCAGTACGTTGTTTTAATAAAGCTATTGCCCTAGAACCTGAGCTAGCTATTGGTTACGAATGTAAAGGAAGCATTTTCTTAAGTCTTAAGATGTATGATGAAGCTTTAGAGGTTTACAAAAAAGTACTTGAGATTGAACCTGATAATGAAAATGCACATTATTGTTTAGGTCTTATTTATGGGCTCATTGGTGATTATAAAAATTGTGTGGAAGAAATGAACTTCTATATTAATAGAAGAAAAGATGATATGAATGCCTTGGCAGAAAGAGGGATTGCATATTATCATCTAGGTGAAAAGGAGTTGGCAAGTAAAGCTTTTAAAAAAGCTTACGCTGCTGAACCAGAAAACCTGATTTTTAAACAGCTTGTAGACTGTTTAGGATAGATAAGAACGCTAACTAGATCGTTAATTAAATCAATAAAACCTGATAAGGTCAGATAGTAAAATGGATTTTGTAGATTCATTTGCTATGTGACCTTATTATTTTGAAATGAAAATAAATACTTGTATAAAAAAACAACATGGAATAAAATGGATATAGCAATTATATTACCTAACTTAAAATTGATAATCAATTTTAAAAAGTAAATAGATAAAATTGTTAAAATTGTGTATAAAAAATTAAAACGTGTGCTATAATTGTAAAGATGGAAAATTTAGATAAATAGGAGGGGGTAAGCATTTGGGTGTATTTTTAATAGGTGCTATTATTTTTGCTATAGGGGTAGCAATTTTAGTAGGTTTTAGTTTAGTAAGAAACTTAAAACAGAAAAAAAGCAATAACAATGTAAGTATGCATTATCAGCATAGTTCACTAGAATATATAGAGCCATGGAAAGAAGAAAAAGAAGTTGTTTCCTCGGAAAAGATTAAGTTACTTAAAGAAAAGGAATTAGAAAAGAAAGCGAAAGAAGAAACTAGAAGTAAAGAACAAGAAAAGCAAACCTATAAAGAACAAGAAAGAGGCAAAATGAGTGAAGTATTACAATCACTTGAAGAAGTTAGACCAGGAGAAGTACAAAGAAATGGGCAAGAACAGTTTAATTTGCGAAAAGATGAACAGCCTACTATTAAGTCTGATGAAGATGGGAAATGGTGGGTTTAATCATATGAATTTCTCTTAAAGGTGCCAGCGGCAGTTTATCACGCTAGGCACTTTTTATTAGTTATAAAATAGCTTAAAATAGAGGAAGAAAGTGACGTGAATGGAGGGAATAACATAATGACTGGAATAACAGGTTGGTTGATAGTGAATGGATCACTTAAAACGGACACATTTATGGAGATGGTAGATCATTATAAAAAGGCGGCTGCTCAAGTAGAATTAGGACTAGAACTGATTTTTAATAATGAACTCATAATAGGAGTAGGAGACGATCAGCTGTTTTTAAAAGGTGCTAAGCCTAGTCAGCTTCCTAAATTCGTCTTATTTCTAGATAAGGATATAAGGCTTGCCATGCAATTAGAGCAACTTGGAGTAAGGGTATTTAATAGTGCAAGGGTAATAGAAATTTGTGATGATAAAGCAAAGACCTTTCAGTATTTAGCAGGTAAGGGGATTCATATGCCTAATACCATTATGGCACCTTTAATGTTCAGGGGAGTAGAGAAGGAGGAAGAGTATCTCTTACAGGTAGAAAAAATATTAGGTTATCCCATGGTAGTTAAAGAATGCTATGGTTCTTTTGGAGAACAAGTTTACTTAGTGACAAATAGAGAAGAGTTGGCAGCTAAGAGAAAAGAATTAATAACAGTACCTCATTTATATCAGCAATATATTGGCTATAGCAAAGGGAAGGATATAAGAATTTATATAGTAGGAAATGAAATAGTAGCAACGATGTTAAGGACCTCTGAAACAGATTTTAGAGCCAACATTAATAATGGTGGTATAGGAGTAGCTTATGAGCCACCTACTGCTTTTAATCTGTTGGCATTAGAGGTAAGTAAAGCTTTAGGAGCAGACTTCCTAGGGATTGATTTGCTTTTTGAAGATGAGGAGACGCCTATATTATGTGAAGTTAATTCCAATGCACATATTAAGGCTATTCAAAGTTGTACAGGTGTTAACGTAGCAGAGAAGATTATAAGTCATATAATAGCACAGTTATAATCAGGTGATAGATGGCTAGGCATATTAAAAAAGTAGGCTTAATTTAGTGATATAAACGAATAGTTAACTTGTGTAAGCCAGATTGTTGTAATAAGTGGAAGCAATATAAAAGGAAGAGGTATTACTTTTGAGTAATCCTCTTCCTTTTATATTTATCTGTTTTTAATGACTTTAGATAAGCGTTTAATACCTTCTTCAATCGTTTCACTATCTGAATTAGTATAGTTTAGGCGGAAGGTACGAGAAGTAAGTTCTTCTGTATAAAATGGCTCACCAGGAACAAAAGCAACATTTTCTTTAGAAGCTAAGTCAAATAACTCTAAAGAAGACGTTCCTTCTGGCAAGGTAGCCCATAAAAACATACCACCCTCAGGAATAGTGATTTGAATATTGCCAGGGAAATACGTTTTAATAGCGTTTACCATAGCTGAGCTTTGTTCTTTATAAAGTGACTTGATTTTACGAATATGTTCATCTAAATCGTTGTGGGCAAGATAGTCAGAAATCACACATTGTGAGAAGAAATTTGTATGTAGATCAGAAGCCTGTTTCGCAATAATAAGCTTATCCATAAGCTTACTGTCTTTTGTACAAATCCAGCCAATACGCATACCTGGCGTAACAATTTTTGAAAATGAACCTAATAAAATGCTATGTTCTAATCCGTGGGAACCAATATAAGGTAAATCTTCTCCTGAAAAACGAAGTTCACCGTAAGGGTCATCTTCAATAAGATAAGTCGAAGTTGTTTTAAGTAATTTACAAATCGCTTCACGTTTTTCTTTACTGTAGGTAAGACCTGTAGGATTTTGAAAGTTAGGTACAGTGTAAAGTAATTTAGGAGCATAAGCTTTAAGTGCTACTTCTAAAGATTGTATGTCTAAGCCATCTTCTAATAAGTTAATACCATGAAATTGAGGTTCATAAAGTGATAAGGCTTGAATGGTACCTAAGTAACCAGGTTTCTCAATGAGGACGTGGTCATCTTTATTGATTAAAGCCTTGCCAATAAGGTCAAGAGCTTGTTGAGAACCACTGGTGATTAAGATATCACTAGGACTTACTTCTAAACCAAAACGTTTTTTATAACGTGTGGCAATTTGCTCACGTAAAGGTAAGTAACCTTCTGTAGTAGCATATTGAAAAGCATTACTGCCATTTTCATCTACCACTCTGTTCATAGAAGTTTTAAGTGCTTCTATAGGAAAAGAAATAGGATTTGGAAGTCCACCTGCAAAAGAAATGACCTCTTTATTTTGGGTAACTTTAAGAATTTCTCTAATAAAAGATTTTTTGGTATTTAAAATACGATTTGAAAACATTTCACTCATGTGTATCCCACCTTTAGTTTTATTCATTGATATGTTCAAGGCCTGTATTTAAAATCGCCGTTACATGTGAGTCGGCTAAAGAATAATAAACAACTTTTCCCTCTTTACGTGGTTTGACGAGATTATAGGCCTTTAAAACACGTAGTTGATGTGAAATAGCTGAATGTGTCATGTTTAAGCAAGCAGCGAGGTCGCAAACACACATCTCAGAACATTTCAGAGCATTTAAAATTTTAATACGAGTAGCATCGCCAAAAATCTTAAAAAGTTCAGCTAAGCTACTAGTTGTATCAGCGGGGAGCATCGCTTTATAAGCAGCTTGTACAACATCTTGATGAATGACGGTACAGGTACAAGTATCTATCTTTTGGGACATTGTGGACACCTCTTTTATGTGAAGACACATTATTTTAATATTTAGGGTACATAGTTTTTAAGAAACTGTCAAGTCACAAGGCTTAAAACATTAATAATGAGAAAGCAAAAAACTTTAAAAAATATAGTAGAATTGAACGATTTATATTGATAAACTAAATGGTAAGTTGTACTATGAAATAAGAATAATTGACAATATTTATATAAATTTTATTTTTAGAGGGAAAGAGGGGGAAAAATGATTAATTTTGAAAAAGAATTAGAGAAATTTAGACCTATCCTTAATGTAAATCGTATTGAGGAGCGCATTAGCCAAGAAGATATGATGGATATGATAGATATATTTAAGTTTTTTGATAATGACATTTATAATGAAGCAAGTGCCTTAAGAGAGATGAAGGATGGGGAATAAGATGATGGAGTATGTATGTCCATATTGTGGAAATAAAGCAAAGCATGACGTTTATTGCCATACCTGCCACCGCAAAATAGACTGGGTCAAAGAAATCTGGGAGAGAAGCATAGCTTACTATAATAGAGGTTATTATGCAGCAGAAGAAAAGAATTTGACTTTAGCAATAGATTATTTACAGAAAGCACTTCATCTTAATAAATATAATACGGAAGCAAGGAATTTATTGGGGCTTATTTATTTTGAAGTGGGAAGAGTAGGAGAAGCATTAAAAGAGTGGATTATAAGTCATTCCTTAAATAAGGAAGATGAAGTATCTACGCACTATATTAATGAAATTCAGAAATCACCTAAACAGCTAGTTAGTTATAAGGAAGTGATTCATTTATATAATAAAGCTTTGGAGTATTTAAAGCAAAAAAACACTGATGTAGCCATTATTAGATTAAAGAAGGCAGTAGGTGTCAATCCTAATTTTGTAGAAGCAAAGGTTTTATTAGGTTTATGTTATATGCAAGATAAGCAATTTTACAAAGCAAATGAACAAATAAAAGGTGCACTAAAGATAGATAGTGGACATCAAAAGGCATTAAGATATTTTAAGGCATTGAGCGGTGAAGACACTTCTACAGTTCAGCCTTATGAGCTAGAATACATTCCAACTAACCAGTCTCATAAAAAAGTAAAGCCAGTCCGTGTTATTGATCGTAGTATATCTTTAAGGTATTCAGTGCTTTATTTTATTATAGGGCTTATAGCTATGTTTGTGATTTATCATTTCCTCATACATCCTAATCAAGTAAAGTCCTATGAACAAGAAATTACAAGACTTACTAATAAGCAAGATGAGTTAAGTGATGAACTTAATCAAATTATTAAAGATACTAACTTAAAAGCTGCTACTTTAGAAGCTGATAATACAAAATTAAAAACACAGACACAAGAATATGAAAAGCAACTAGGTGCTTATGTACAAAAGGATAAGCTAGTTACAGCAAAAACACATATAGAGGAAAGAATGTATGTTGAAGCAGCAGAAGCTTTATATAATATTGCACCTTCTTTATTAGATGAAGAAAGTAAAATGACTTATGAGGCTCTTAAAGAAGCTTGTTATGAAAAGGCAGCAGCGGAACTGTATAACGAGGGATATCAATTACTTAATGGAGAAGATTATGCAGGGGCTAAAGGAAAATTAGAAGCTGCCCTTATATATGACGGGACTTCACAAACAGCTAGAAGAAGTTTATATTACTTAGGGGAAACAGAAGAGAAACTAGGGAATATAACAGAGGCACAAAATTACTATAACAAAGTGATCACAGAATTTCCTGATACTTATGAAGCAAGACGTGCAAAAGAAAGGATTCAATAATTAGTTTTAAAGTACTAAGCCATAAAGTTACGATTGATGATAGTGGCAAAATGGTTACGAATAGGAATATAAATACATAAAAATGCCACTAATCATAAAAATGCATGATATTAGTTAATAATTGGAAAATGATTGACAATTATTGGAAAAGGCGCTATTCTTATAAGAGATTAAAGATAAGGAGGCGCGAGGACATTGCGAATGGAATTTATTATGGTGGAGCGAACATTAGTGGTTGTCTTAGAAGGGGAGATTGACCACCATACTTGTGTTGAAATTAGACGCGAGGTAGATAGGGAATATCAAAAAAATAGAGCAAAAGATTTACTTTTTGATTTTGAAAAAGTGAATTTTATGGATAGTTCAGGTATAGGTATGCTTATGGGAAGGTATAGAAGTGTGGCTATATGTGGGGGAAGTATTGGATTATACAACGTTTCAAGAGAAGCAGGAAGAATACTCAGTATGTCAGGTATTTATAAATTAATGAAAACTTATAATAGTAAACAAGAAGCACTGGAAGCATTAGCAGCTTTTGCTTAAGAGAAGCATGAGGGGGACAAAAAAGTGCCAAAGAAAAATCAAATGCAAATACAATTTGCAAGTAGTTCTATTAATGAAGGTTTTGCTAGGGTAGCTATTAGTTCGTTTGTTTCTCAATTAGATCCAACAATTGAGGAACTTTATGACATTAAAATGGCCGTTTCAGAAGCTGTTACAAATTGTATTATTCATGGTTATAGTAATAAAGAAGATGGCTTAATTACCATTAGATGTGCTTATGAAGAACGCACTGTAGAAATAGAAGTTGTGGATGAGGGGAAAGGCATACCGAATGTAGATGATGCTATGACAGCACTTTATACTACTTCATTAGAAGAGGAAAGAGCAGGTCTAGGCTTTACGGTAATGCAATCCATGATGGATGAGGTCGAGGTATTCTCACAAATGGGCAAAGGAACAAGTGTAAAAATGAAAAGATCTCTCGCGGTCTAAGCCCGAGGTAAAGGTGGGATAATATGGATCATACCTTAGAACTCATACAACGTGCACAACAAGGTGATGAAATAGCCAAAAACATATTAGTACAAGAGAATCTAGGACTAGTTTGGAGTTTAGTAAGAAGATTTAGTAATCGTGGTTATGATATGGAGGACTTATTTCAAATAGGGAGTATTGGACTTTTAAAAAGTATTGATAAGTTTGATTTAAGCTTTAATGTTAAATTCTCTACCTATGCAGTGCCTATGATTGTAGGAGAGATTAAACGTTTTTTAAGGGATGACGGCATGATTAAGGTAAGTCGTTCTCTAAAGGAAACAGCTTATAAAGTAAGAATTCTAAAGGATGAGCTAATAAGGGAACTCAATAGAGAACCAACGATTAGTGAAATTGCAGCCGGCTTAGATTTACAAGTTGAAGAAGTGGTAGAGGCTTTAGAGTCAAATGCAGAGGTAGAATCTTTAAATGCTGTTATTTATCAAGGAGATGGCAAGCCTATTACGTTATCGGATAAAATCGATGAGGTGCCAACACTCCAAAATAGCTTAGTAGACAAAATGATTCTGACAGAGCTCATAGAAAGGCTACTACCCATTGAAAGAGAGATTATTCATATGCGATATTTTGAAGACCGTACGCAAACAGAAATTGCTAGTGCCTTAGATATATCCCAAGTTCAAGTGTCGCGAATTGAAAAACGTATTTTAAAGAAAATGCGAGAAATGTTAGGAAGCTAAAGCTTAGCTCTCTATAAAAATAAGAAATAAAAAGGCTAGATGAAGATAAGTTGCGCTGAAGCAACACTTGGTCTAGCTTTTATTTTGCGTATAAAAAAGACATGTTACAACTGATAAAACCGAACAACAAATAAAGAGCTAGAATGAAAACGTTCGGTAAAATGCCTGGATAAGGGAAGTATAACCGAGAAAGAAATTAAAAAATATAGGATTAAATGTTAAAAATATCCAAAAAGCGAGAGGCATGTCGAACGATAAATAAAACTTAAACTATATTGTTCGATAAAATGATTGACGCTATTCTTAAATTATGATACGCTTACAATAGCTAATTAAGGTTAATTCATACGAAAGGGGAACCACGATGAGTGTTTTCAGAGTATATGTAGAGAAGAAGAATGGTTTTGATGTAGAAGCGAAGCGTATGGAGAGCGAGTTAAAAGAGTTTTTACATATAAAAGCTGTTAAGGGAGTAAGAATTTTAAACAGATATGATATTGAGCATATTACAAACGAGGTTTATGAAAAAGCATTAAACACGATTTTTTCAGAACCTCAATCAGATACATTAGTAGAGGAACTGGCGTTAACAAGTGGCAAGGCTTTTGCTGTAAGTTATTTAAGAGGACAATATGATCAAAGAGCAGACTCTTGTGAGCAATGTATTCGTATTATTGATAGCACCCTTAAACCTACTGTGAGAACAGCCAGAGTTTACATTGTGGATGGCGAATTAACAAACGAAGAATTATTAAAGATTAAAAAGCATGTGATTAACCCTGTAGAAGCTGAAGAAGTTTCTTTAGAGCCAGTAGCAAGTTTAGATATGACTTATCCTGTTCCAGAGGATGTCAAGGTATTAGTAGATTTTATTAATATGGATGAAGTAGCTTTAGAAAACTTTAGAAAAGAACAAGGCTTAGCAATGAATTTGGATGACCTTATTTATTTCCAAGGTTATTTTAAAGGGATTAATAGAAATCCAAGCTTTACAGAATTAAAAGTAGTTGATACCTATTGGTCAGATCACTGTCGTCATACAACTTTTATGACGGAGCTTACTAAGATAGAGGTTGAAGAAGGTGAATATGCAGCACCTATTAAAGCAGCTTTAGATGAATACTATGGTATGCGTGAAGAACTAGGACGTAATCATAAAAAAGTATCTCTTATGGATATGGCAACCATTATTGTAAAACATCTTAAAGCACAAGGTGGCTTAAAAGAATTATTCGAGACAGCGGAAATCAATGCTTGTACAATTGTAGATAACATTAAGGTAGATGGTAAAGATGAAGAATACCTTATCTTATTTAAAAATGAAACACATAATCACCCAACTGAAATCGAACCTTTCGGTGGTGCAGCAACATGTCTTGGTGGTGCTATTCGTGATCCACTTTCAGGACGTAGCTATGTTTATCAAGCTATGCGTGTAACGGGTGCAGCTGATCCTAATGAATCATTAGAAAATACAATGGCTGGTAAATTACCACAACGTGTGATTACAAAAACAGCTGCCAATGGTTATAGTGCCTATGGTAACCAAATAGGACTTGCAACAGGTGAAGTTAAAGAATATTATCACCAAGGATATAAAGCAAAACGTCTTGAAGTAGGAGCTGTAGTAGGAGCAGTTAAACGCTCACATGTAAAGCATGAAGAACCAGTCCCAGGCAATGTGATTTTACTTTTAGGTGGCGCAACCGGTCGTGATGGTTGTGGTGGTGCAACAGGTTCTTCTAAAGAGCATACAGAAGAATCACTACATACTTGTGGTTCTGAGGTACAAAAAGGTAATCCAGTAGAAGAAAGAAAACTTCAAAGATTATTTAGAAACCCAGAATTTTCAAAACGAATTATTCGTTGTAATGATTTTGGTGCAGGTGGTGTGTGTGTAGCAATCGGTGAAATCGCTGAAGGGCTTCGTATTAACCTTGACCTTGTACCAGTTAAATATATGGGACTTGATGCAACAGAACTTGCTATTTCTGAGTCTCAAGAAAGAATGGCAATTGCCATTGATAAAAATGATTTAGAGTTGATGATTAATCTAGCTAATAAAGAAAACTTAAATGCAGTTTGTGTAGCAGAGGTAACAAAGGAAAAACGTCTTGTAATGACTTGGAGGAACAAAGAAGTTGTTAATATTGATAGAAGTTTCTTAGACAGCGCAGGTGTAACGCAGCAAAGAGAAGCAAAAGTAACAGCTCCTGAAATTGAAATTGAAGTGAAGAAACTTTCAAAAGATAACATACTTGCTACCTTAAAAGACTTAAATGTAGGCCTCCAAAAAGGGTTAGGGATGCAGTTTGATGGTACCATTGGAGCAGGTTCAGTACTTATGCCATATGGCGGTAAAAACCAATTAACAAAAGAAAATGGTATGGTGGCTAAAGTGCCTTTAGTAAAAGGTGAAACAACAGCAGCAACCTTTATGACACATGGATTTGATCCATATCTTTCAGAAAAATCACCATTCCACGGTGCTCTTTATGCAGTAGTAGAAAGTATTGCAAAAATTGTAGCATTAGGTGCAGATTACAAGAAGACTTACCTTTCTTTCCAGGAATACTTTGAGAGATTAAATGGTGAAACGAGCTGGGGTAAACCAGTAGCAGCACTTCTTGGCGCATTAAAAGCTCAAAAAGAATTAGGGCTTGCAGCAATTGGTGGTAAAGATAGTATGTCTGGTACTTTTGAAAATATCAGCGTTCCTCCAACACTTATTTCTTTTACCTGTAACTTAGGAGACGCTAAAGAATGTGTAAGTGGTAGCTTAAAAGCAGAAGGTAATCGTCTTGTTTATATTGCTATTCCAAAAGATAATGTTTACATGCCAGACTTTAGTATAATGCATGAAGCTTATAGTAAGATTTATGAACTTGTTAAAGCGGATAAAGTACAAAGTGCCTATGCTATTGGTGCTGGAGGAGTAGTAGCTGCACTTAGTCAAATGGCTATTGGTAATGAAATCGGAGTAAAAGTAGAATTACCACCAGAAATAGCACCATTTGTAGCATCCTATGGAGATATTGTATTAGAAGTAGCACCAGAAGTAGCAGCAAGCTTAAAAGAAGATTACGTTACTGTCATTGGTGAAACTGTAACAGAAAAAGTAGTAACTATAGATGAAGTGACTTTAGAAATCAGTGAAATCATTAAAGCTATGTTAGCACCAACGGCTAATGTCTTTACTCAAAAAGTAGATAGTCCATTAGCAGCAACAGATGCAACCTTCACTGGGGAGCGAAAAATCTATGTAGCTAAACAAAAAATCGCACAGCCGGAAGTACTTATTCCGGTATTCCCAGGGACTAACTGTGAAGTAGATACAAGACGTGCTTTTGAAAGAGCCGGCGCTAAGGTAAATGAAGTACTATTTATTAACCGTACAAACAGTGACATTGAAGATTCAATTGAACGTTTATATCAAGGTATTAAGTCGGCACAAATTATTGCTTTCCCAGGTGGGTTCTCAGCTGGTGATGAGCCAGATGGTAGTGGTAAGTTCATTGCTTCCACTTTTAGAAATGAAAGATTAAAAGAAGCCATTCATGAACACCTTTATACGCAAGATGGATTAATGTTAGGAATCTGTAATGGGTTCCAAGTACTTGTTAAATTAGGGTTATTACCATATGGTGAAATTAGAGAAATGGATGGAGAATGCCCAACATTAACCTTTAATACGATTGGTAAACATATTTCTCTTATGGCTAGAACAAAAATTACAAGTGTGCAATCTCCATGGCTTAACGGGGTTAGCTTAGGTGACCTTCATGAAATCCCACTTTCACATGGTGAAGGTCGTTTCGTAGCACCAGAAGCTATGTTGAAAGAGCTTATTGCTAAAGGTCAAGTATTTAGCCAATATGTAGATGAAAATGGTTTTGCAAGTCAAGATGGTAATGTCAATGTAAATGGTAGTATGCATAACATCGAGGGGATTATATCTGCTGATGGCCGTATTATAGGTAAGATGGGACATAGTGAACGTGTGGGTGAGTTTATTCATAAAAATATTCCAGGTAATAAAGAGCAAAATCTGTTTACATCTGGGGTGAATTACTTTAAATAAAAAACAAGCTATGTGAAGCGTAGTTTTAAATAGATGGTTTATGAAATAGCATAGAATAGATAGTTGGTTATATAGTCTAAAAAGATTAGATTACAAGAGAGTATAACTTAGGAGGTTATTATGAAAGTAGCTTTTGTTATGGGAAGTGACTCAGATCTTCCAGTTGTAGAAAAAGGTGTAAAAACAGTTAAGGATTTTGGCGTAGAGGTAGAGGTTAGAGTTATTTCGGCTCACCGCACACCTTATGCTGCTGAAGAATTTGCGAGAGATGCAGAGAAAAATGGCATTGGTGTCATTATTGCAGCAGCAGGTAAAGCGGCTCATTTAGGCGGTGTTATTGCTGCTTTTACGACATTGCCTGTTATTGGGCTTCCTATTAAGTCTAGTACTATGGATGGTCTTGATTCACTTTTATCAATGGTACAAATGCCTCCAGGTATTCCGGTAGCTACAGTGGCTATTGATGGTGCTGAGAATGCGGGGATTTTAGCTGTTCAAATGCTTGCTTTAAGTAGCCCAGAATTAAAAGAAAAGTTAGCGCTTCACAAGAAAAATATGGCGGAAAAAGTAGCAGAAAAGGATGCAGCAGTAAGCGCTAGATTCCAATAAATCAATTAAAAAAATAAATTCAAAAAAGAAGAATTAAAGAAGGAAGAGCGTGATAAGGGGATGAGTTAACTCATTCTTCCCTCTTGATTCTTAATTCTTCATTCAAAAAATGGAGGGAATTTAAAATGGAAAAAAGAGAGCAACTTTACGAAGGAAAAGCAAAAAAAGTATTTAAAACAGATGACGAAAGATATTACATTGTAAGTTATAAAGATGATGCAACAGCATTTAACGGTGAGAAAAAAGGAACAATCGTAGGTAAAGGTGTTGTTAATAACCGTATGAGCAACATTATGTGTCGTATGTTAGAACAAAATGGTATTGAAACACACTTAGTAGAAGAACTTAATGATAGAGAAACAGTTGTTAAGGCTGTAGAAATCGTACCATTAGAAGTTATCGTACGTAATGTAGCTGCTGGTTCATTCTCAAAACGTTTTGGAGTAGAAGAGGGAACAGTACTTAAAAATCCAACACTTGAATTCTGTTTAAAAGATGATGCTCTTGGTGATCCAATGATTAATGACTATCAAATCTTAGCACTTGATATTGCTACAGAAGAAGAGCTTAAAGTAATGAGTGAGATGACTTTCAAAATTAATGAACTTCTTAAAGCATATTTCTTAAAAATTGGTGTTAAACTCATTGACTTTAAAATCGAGCTTGGCCGTGTAGATGGCAAGATTATTCTAGCTGATGAAATTTCTCCAGACACATGCCGTTTCTGGGATGCTGAAACAAACAAAAAATTAGACAAAGACCGTTTCAGAAGAGATCTTGGCGGTGTAGAAGAAGTTTATGCAGAAATGCTCGCAAGAGTAACCAAATAATAGGGGAGCGGTCATATGAAGTTTTTACAAGATGATTCACTACATGAAGAATGTGGCGTAATTGGAGTTTATAGAGAAGAAAAAGATGCCTCAAGACTTGCGTATTATGGACTTTTTGCTCTTCAACATAGAGGGCAAGAGTGTGCAGGTATTGCAGTTAATTGTGAAGGGGACATTGAAGTTAGAAAAGGCATGGGACTTGTAGCAGATGTATTTGATGAAACAGCCCTTAACGAACTTCAAGGGAATATTGCTATTGGCCATGTACGCTACTCGACAGCAGGAGATAAAGATGTGAGAAATGCACAGCCTTTAGTAGCTAAATACAAAAAAGGTGATATCGGGCTTGCTCACAATGGAAACCTTGTAAATGCGGAAAACATTAGAGAGATTCTAGAAGATAGTGGTGTTATTTTTCATAGCACCACAGATACTGAATCTATTTTAAACTTGATTGCTAGATACAGTAATAAAGGCATTGAAACAGGGATTAAAAATACTATGAGTCTTTTAAAGGGTGCGTATGCCTTAGTTTTAACAACAGGAGAAGAACTTATTGGTATTCGTGACCCACACGGTCTTAGACCACTTTGCATTGGAAAACTTAAAGATGGATATGTATTAGCGTCTGAAAGTTGTGCACTAGATGTATTAGATGCGGAGTTTGTAAGAGACATAGAACCAGGAGAAATTGTGGTGATTAATAAGGAAGGGCTAAGAAGTATAGAGCCTTCTAATATGTGTCAAAAACATCTTTGTGTCTTTGAACTTATTTACTTTGCAAGACCTGACAGTGTCATTGATGGGGATAGTGTGTATGATTTCCGTGTGAATGCAGGAAAAATGTTAGCAAAACAGAAAAAGATTGAAGCAGATATGGTAATGCCGGTACCAGACTCAGGAGTACCATCAGCTATTGGATATGCTAAAGAATCAGGTATTCCTTATGGAGAAGGACTTGTAAAAAATAGATATATAGGAAGGACTTTCATCCAACCTACTCAAGAGATGAGAGAAAATGCAGTTAAGATTAAGCTTTCTCCACTTAAACAAAATCTTGAGGGTAAAAGAGTCATTATGATTGATGACTCGATTGTAAGGGGAACAACCTGTAAACGTATTGTAGAACAAGTGAGAAAAGCAGGCGCTAAAGAAATACATGTTTGTATTACTTCACCTCCAGTACAATATTCTTGTTATTTTGGGATTGATACACCTTATAGAGAATTTTTGATAGGAGCGCAAAAATCAGTCGATGAAATTTGTGAATACTTAGGAGCAGATTCTCTAACTTACTTAAGTGAAGATGGTCTTCGCGAAGTATGCAATCATAAGAGTCAATTCTGTAAAGCTTGTTTTAATGGTAAGTATCCAATGGAAGTACCTATTGGCACACCACCTTCACAATGTTAATAAAGAAAGTACCCTAGATTATCATCTGTCTAGGGTACATTCTGTTATAATAGTGAATGAAATACTTTTCTAAAAATGATAAAATATAAAAATAATAGCTATAGCGTGCTATGGCTGATATAGGAGGAAGAAAAATGTCTAATAGTAAAATCACATATAAAGATGCTGGGGTGGACGTTCACCGTGGATATGAAGCAGTAGCACAGATGAAAGAGCATGTTAAATCAACTTTTATCCCAGGGGTACTCACAGATATCGGAAGCTTTGGCGGTGCCTTTTCTCTTGGTGCTTTTGCAGGTATGAAAGAACCTGTACTTGTATCAGGAACAGACGGAGTTGGGACTAAATTAAAATTAGCTTTTGATATGGACAAACACGATACAATCGGTATCGATGCAGTAGCTATGTGTGTGAATGATATTATTTGTGGTGGCGCTGAGCCTTTATTCTTCTTAGACTACATTGCAACAGGACGTATTGCACCAGAACATATTGCAAGCATTGTAAAAGGTATTGCAGATGGTTGTAAAGAAAGCTTATGTGCCTTAGTTGGCGGTGAAACAGCAGAAATGCCAGGTTTTTATCCAGATGGTGAATATGATGTAGCTGGTTTTGCAGTAGGTATTGTAGATCGCCAAGAAATGATTGATGGCAGCACTATTAAAGCAGGAGATGTGATTATTGGACTTCCTTCAACAGGTGTACATAGTAATGGTTACTCGCTTGTTAGAAAATTAGTGGAAACAGCAGGTGTAGACCTTAAAGCCTATAGTGCAGAACTTGGTGAAACTTACGGTGAAGCACTGCTTAAACCAACTAAACTATATGTCAAAGCAGTCAAAGCAGCAAAAGCAGCAGCTAGAATTAAAGGGATTGCACATATCACAGGTGGCGGTTTCATCGAAAATGTACCACGTACACTTCCAGAGGGCGTAGATGCTAAAATCAATATCAATGTCATCGAAAAACCTCCTATTTATAAATTTTTAGAAGAAACCTCAAACCTTGAGGTTAATGAGCTTTATAATACTTTTAATATGGGTATTGGTATGATGTTAGTAGTTGATGCAGCTGACAGTGAAAAAGTATTAGCAGCACTTCATGAGGCAGATGAAAAAGCATTAGTTATCGGTGAAATCGTAGCAGGTAACAAGGGTGTGATTTTATGTCAAGATTAAGAATAGGTGTACTTGTATCAGGTGGTGGCACCAATTTGCAAAGCATTATAGATGCAGTAGAAAATGGCACGCTAGCAAGTGAGGTTGTCTGTGTTATTTCTAATAAAGCATCGGCTTATGGGCTTGAACGTGCTAGAAAACACAATATCCCCGCTTTTCATGTGGATCCAAAGAATGGTCATTATGATGAGGAGTTGCTGGCTTTATTATTAGAGCAAAAAGTAGACCTTGTGGTTTGCGCAGGATACTTAAAAATCATGGATGAAAAATTAGTAAATACCTTTAAAGGACGTATCATTAATATTCATCCTTCACTTCTTCCCAAATACGGGGGCATGGGTTATTTTGGCATTCATGTCCATGAAGCCGTAATTGCTGCAGGTGAAAAAGAAAGTGGTGCAACTGTTCATTATATTGACACAGGTGTAGATACAGGTGAAATTATTCTTCAACGTCAATTAGAGGTATTGGAAGACGATACACCAGAAAGTTTACAACAACGTATTTTAGCTGAAATTGAACACAAAATTTTGGTGGAAGCTATCAAACAGATAGAGGGGAGCAACTAAACCATGAAGATATTAATCGTAGGAAATGGTGGAAGAGAATCGGCCATTGCACATACAGTGAGACGTTTTCATCCAGAAGCTGAGATTTTTGTAGCACCAGGTAATGGGGGAACAGAAGATGCTTTTACAAATATTCCTATTAAAGTAGAGGAACTTGAAGTATTAGCTAACTTTGCAGAAGAAAAGCAAGTGGATCTTACTATTGTAGGACCAGAAGTACCACTTGTAATGGGTATTGTAGATGTTTTTGAAAAAAGAGGCTTAAATATCTTTGGACCTAATAAAGAATGTGCTCAATTTGAAGGAAGTAAACACTTTACAAAACAATTTTTAATTCGCAATGACATTCCAACAGCAGCATACGCTAGCTTTAAAAGCGATGCAGTAGAAGCTTGTATAGCAGAAGCCAAAAACTTTAGTTTACCAGTGGTTGTTAAAGCAGATGGCTTAGCAGCAGGAAAAGGTGTACTTATCTGTGAAACATACGAAGATGCAGAAGCTGCTATAAGAGAAATCTTTAGTGGTAAATTTGCTGAAGCAGGTAGTACTATCGTATTAGAAGAGTTCTTAACAGGAACAGAAGCCTCCCTTCTTTGCTTCGTAGATGGAGATAGTATTGTACCAATGGAAACAGCTAGAGACTACAAACGTGCTCTTGATAATGATAAAGGTCTCAACACAGGTGGTATGGGTGGCTTCTCACCAAATCCAATCATCACGGCAGAAGTTAAAGCCAATATTGATACACAAATCCTAGAGCCAATTATAAGTGGCTTCAAGAAAGAGAACCTTAAATTTAAAGGGGTGCTTTTCATCGGCTTAATGATCGAAAACAATATACCAAAAGTGCTAGAATTCAATGTACGCTTTGGCGATCCAGAAACTCAAAGTGTACTTCCAAGATTAAAAACAGATTTAATAGAAATCATGCAAGCTTGCATTGATGGTAACCTTGCAAATACACCAATTAAATGGGATGAAAGACAAAGCGTGACTTTAGTACTTGCTAGCAAAGGGTATCCAGAAACCTCTCATAAAGGCGATGTCATTACAGGTCTTGCTGATTTAAATAAAGATACTTATTTATTCCACGCAGGCACTAAAAAAGTAGATGGTACCATCCAAACAGATGGTGGACGTGTATTAGCTATTACAAGCTTAGGTGCTAGCTTAAGTGAAGCTAGAGCTACTATTTATGAAGAAGTGAAAAAGATTAACTTCGATGGTATGCAATACAGAAGCGATATAGCAAAATAAAAGGAATAGGTTTGAGCCTTACAATTACTTGATTTTCAAGAGTTGTGAGGCTTTTTATTTTGAATCAATTATTAGGAGGGTTTAATTAATAGCGCTATGTAGTTTTTACAGAAATACTCTTACAGAAATTGACATTTGTTTTAAAAAGATGTACAATGTCTGTAACAAAATGTAATAAATTGTTAATATATACAACTTATGGTACGAAAATGGAGGTTTTTATGTGGAATAGAAAGAAAATAACATTGATATTAGGAGCTAGCATGATGATGCTTCCTCAGTTTGCATTTGGTAAAACAGTAGGTACTGTTAATGCAAATGTTCTTAATGTGAGATCAAATCCTACAGCAACCTCATCTATTGTTAAGAAGGTTTATGCTAAAGAGTCAGTACAGATTGTTGATTTGGTAGGAACAAGTGATGTATGGTATAAAGTCGATATTCAAGGTACAAAAGCTTATATTAAAAGAGAATACCTAACACTCACAAAAGCTGATGGGACTGTTAAAGCAACAAGTTTAAATATAAGGAGCTATCCGGATACTCAAAAGTCAAAAATTATTGGAAGTTTGAAAAGCGGAACTAATGTTGAAGTTTTATATAAAGTTAATGACTTTTATAAGATTATGGTTAATGGCAGTGCCGGGTTTGTGTCGAGTCAATATATAGACTGTAAGTATGGAGCTTATATTAGTACCCAGCCACTCAGTAATGTTGGAGAGATTCCTGTATGGACAGGTGGCACAACAACCACTAATAGTTCAAAAGGTGAAAAAGTGGTTGATACAGCCATGAAGTATTTAGGAAACCCTTATGTATATGGTGGGAGTAGTCTAACAAATGGGACAGATTGCTCTGGTTTTACACAAAGTGTTATGAAAATTCATGGAGTAACGATTCCAAGGACCTCAATTGATCAAAGCAAAGTAGGAGCATTGATTGCTAAAGCAAACCTTCAAAAAGGAGATTTGTTATTCTTTGGAAGCAGTGCATCAGCCATTAGTCATTGTGGCATTTATATAGGAGATGGTAAGATGATTCATGCAAGTACACCATCAACAGGGATTATTATTTCAGGTGCCTATACATCTGGCAGTTTACCGCTTCAAGTGATTAGAAGAGTAATATAAAATATAAAAATGGAAATATTAAAATTTGGTGGTTTTTCTAAACTATGTGTCATAAAATGACTTTAGAATAAGTATAAAATAATAGGTCTCTCAAGATATTGCTAGTTAATGTCTTGAGAGATTTTTGCGTTAGTAATAAAATAGTACGTATTTTAAGTAATTGTAGTTAGTTAAGATGAGTTTTAGATATTGCAGTATTAAGAGGTCCGTATGAAAGACATCGAAGTGTTATTATAGACAAATTCATTAGATAAAAAATCAACCTGTAAGTTAAAAGAATACTACAAGTTGATTTAAACGGTGGCGTTAGCCATTATTGTTGCTATCAATCTGATTGTACCAAACAATAAGATTCTCTTTTAAAAGTGTAATACCTTTTTGAATCATTTCACAGGAAAGGTGGCTGTAGCCTAAAATAATACTGTTTTTTGGGTAATCTTTTCTTAGAGAGTGAATCCAAATAGGATAAATAGCAACACCGTTTTGATAAAGAAATTTTATTAGAGGCTCTGTAAATTCTACATGTTTAAACATAGCTATTAAATGTAACCCTGTTGATTCTCCTTGAATTGTTACGGAATTATCGAAGGTACTTAGTAGTGATTCAATAAGTGTATTATGGCGCTTAAAATATAACTTGCGCATTTTAAGTATGTGTTTGTTAAGGTACATATTATCTATAAATTTAGAAAGAAGCAGTTGATTAAGGGTGTTGGTGAAATAGTCACTTCTTTTTTTATATTCGCAAATGCAATCAACCAATTCATAAGGAAGAATCATGTAGCCTATACGAAGAGAAGGCGAGAGAATTTTACTAAAAGTACCTACATAAATGACACGATTAGGAGCCAAATCATATAAAGCAGAAACAGGAGATCCTAAATAATGGAATTCACTGTCATAGTCATCTTCTATAATATAGCAATTTTTTTCTTCAGCATATCTAATTAATTCAATTCTACGTTGAATAGAAAGTAGACCACCTAATGGGTATTGATGTGAAGGTGTCACAAATATAAATGAAGGATTAATATTTTCAGGAAGAAAAGCAGTAAGAATACCTTGTTCATCTACTGGAACACTATAATGATTGATGCAAGTGGTTTCAAAGGTTTTTCTGATTTCATAATGCAAAGGATCTTCAATGATATAGGAGGTATCTTGAGTCAGTAGAAGTTTAGATAGAAGAGAGAAGCTTTGAATGGACCCACTGGTAATAATAATTTGTGAGGGATCACAAATTAGGCCACGTGTTCGCTGGAGGTAGGTACAAATAGAGGTGCGTAATTCAGGAGTTCCTTGAGGCGTACCATAATCAAAGCAATTAGGCGATGTCTCTAAAGCAAGTTGAGATTCTAAAGTATACCATTTTTTTAGGGGGAACAAGTCTAGTGCAGGAATGCCTGAACGAAAATCTATGGTTTTTTCATTAGAAATAGAATTTTTTGAAAGTAGAGAAGATGAAAAGTTTTGAGAAGGAGTGGTTAGGGTGTTGTCTAATAAGATGCCTTCTGCAACAAAAGTACCAATAGAAGGTTTACTAATAATGTATCCTTCTAACAATAGTAAATTGTATGCCTCTAAAATCACATTTCGAGAAATATGTAAGAAGATAGCTAATTCTCTAGAGGAAGGTAGTTTATCACCTGATTTTAATTGACCATTTAATATTTTACTTCGTAATTGCTGATAAACTTGTCTAATTAGGGGAAGTTTTTTTGTTTTATCTATTTCTATCCAAATCATAGTTAGTATCCTTTCGTAAAAAGTTGGTTTATTCAACGTGGTACTAGAAAAAAAGTAAAATTGTGGTACTAAAATTAAATTTTAGTATATGTTATATTATATTAGAAAATTTGAAAAAATAAACTATACTAAGGGGAATTTTATGGAAAAAGAGTTTAGAAATACTGTTATAGACTATGTAGGAAACACGCCATTGATTCAATTAAGAAGAGTGGTGTCAGAAGATATGGCTGATGTGTATGTGAAATTAGAAGAATTTAATGCAGGGGGTAGCGTAAAAAGTAGGGTTGCAATTCAGATGATTAGAGAAGCCCAAGAAAAAGGGGTGTTAGTTCCTAACTCTAGGCAGACAATTATAGAGCCAACAGGTGGAAACACAGGAATAGGATTGGCTATGGCTGCGAGCATATTAGGTTATAATTTAATATTAGTTATTCCTGATAATTATAGTAAGGAAAAGATTAGGATGTTAGAAGCATATGGTGCGAAGGTATATTTATCAGATAGTAGTACAGGAAATGATTCACATATTAGATTAGTTAATGAAATATTAAATGAACATCCAGAGTATATATGGCTAGATCAGTTAAGTAATATGGGGAATGTAGAGGCACACTATAGGGGAACGGGAAAGGAAATTGTTAGTGCATTGGAACAAATAGATTGTTTTGTTGCAGGAATGGGAAGTAGTGGAACTATAAGTGGTGTTGGAAAAGCTATTAGGGAGAAGTTTAGTAATGCAAATATAGTAGTAGTACAGCCTAAAGGATGTCAATCTTTAGAAGGTAATTCAGTTCCTCATAAAATCCAGGGTCTTTCAATAGGAATGATACCACCTATTCTTCAAGGCGAGGTTATTGATAATGCCATTGATATAACTTATGAAGAGGCTAATGGAATGATGAAACAATTGGCATGTAAAGAAGGCTTACTTGTGGGGATTTCAGCAGGTGCTAATATTTGTATAGCATTAAAGTTTGCAAAAGAATTAGGAAGGGGAAAAGTAGTAGTTACAGTTGCACCGGATAGTGGGAGAAGTTATTTAGAACATTATTAATAGGAAATAAGTAGTTTATTGATGGGCACGATATAGGAATCAAAGGGGAAATAGACGAATGGACAAAAAAATTTATAAAATAATAAAAAAGCAAATAGAAAATTTATTTTATTTATATCTACCGAAAGAAGAATGGGATGATATCGGGATGATTACTGATATTAAAAAGCAAGTTATAGATGAAATATGTGTGCGTGTAGGAGATGATTTAATAGCACTAAGAGAAAAAGACCCTGCAGCAAATGAATTGGAGTATGTCTTTAATTCATATTTGAGTTTTAGAGCAGTTGTATATTATAGAATGGCTAATGCGATTTACTATGAAAAGACACTAGAAGAAATTAAGCGTAGACAAATCTCACGTTTAATTTCTGAAGAAGCTAAAGTAAAGACTCATGTAGAAATTCATCCCGCAGCTCAGATTGGAAAGAGATTTGTAATTGATCATGGTGTAGGTAGTGTGATTGGAGAAACTGCAATTATAGGAGATAACTGTTATTTGTTGCAAGGTGTAATTATTGGTTCTAGAAGGATAGCTAATAATAAGCCGGGGAAAAGACATCCTACAATAGGTAATAATGTTCAGATAGGTGGAGGTGCAAGAATATTAGGGCCTATAAATATTGGAGACGATGTCGTCATTAATCCTAATTGTGTTGTAACGACGAATATTCCTTCTCAGACTGTAGTCTCTATTTCTAATCAGATGCAAATTATGTATAACAAGGATAGGGAAAAGGTCTTAATTTATGGAGTAATACCTAAAAGTAACGATAAAATAGAAATACATGGGAGAAATTTAACTAAACCAAGGGTTTATTTGGTTGATGAAAATAATAGTATAATATTAGGTGTTCAGCTTGAGGTGACTACTATTGAAGATAGTGTAATATGCTTAACAATTAAATTTACTGAAGAAAAAAAGAGTCCAGAATGCAAGAAAATGAATATACGAATTGATTTTGAGGATGATTTTCAAATAATTATTATAGAGGCAGTGGCATTAGGAAGAGAGGGTTATAAAGAACAGATAGGATGATATTAAATATTAAAAGAGAGAGGTTTGCCATGAAGAAGTTAAATCAAAATAAGCAAATGTTTATATGGGGACTAAAAAAAGGCATACCTATATTAATAGGTTTTATACCTATATCAATTGCATTTTCGGTAATTGCTGTTCAAACAGGATTATCTAAGCTTGAATGCATTGTCATGTCAATAATGTTGTTAGCAGGAGCTAGTCAATTAATGGCAGTGAATATGTTATCTGTCGGTGCTGGAAGTTTAGAAATTATAATTGCTACATTAATTATTAATATTAGGCATTTAATTATGAGTACTTACATAATGAATCGATTAAAAAATGTACCTATATGGTTGCAATGGATATTGGCATTTGGCGTAACAGATGAAACCTTTGGAATTATGTCTATGGAAGAAGATAGCCATTGTAATCAATACTTTTTTGGTGGATTAGCATTAATAACATATGTTTCTTGGATTGGTGGAACCATATTGGGGACAGTTATCATAGATATTATTCCAACAAGTATTTGTTCAAGTATGTCTATTGCACTATATGCTATGTTCATTGGTTTGATTATGCCAAGTATTCATGAAGATTTTAAAGTTTTATATGTAGTACTTATCAGCATCTGTATCAATATATTATTAGGAATAATTATGAAGTCTAGCTGGGCAATTGTTTGTTCGACTATACTAGGTGGTGTTATAGGTGCCGAAATATTACGTGATACTAATGAAGAAGGGAAATACACTATGAGCAAAATCGACAAGGAATAAAAGGGATTTTACATAAATTAAAATTTGCTTCAAATGGAGGGAACTCAATGGATATACAAATAGTTTTTATAATAATAGGAATGTCTTTAGTAACATATATTCCAAGAGTACTGCCTGTAATGATATTAGATAAAATGCATATATCTCAGAAGTTAGAAGGTATTTTAAAAGCTATACCCTATGCAGCATTAGGAGCTTTGATATTTCCAAGCATTTTATCAGTAAATACAAATTATCCTATAATAGGTATAGTAGGTGGATGTGTAGCAGTCATACTTTCTTATGCTAAGCTAAATATAACATATACTATTTGCGGAACAGTAGCGGTAACTATTTTAATACAGTTATTTTTTATTTAAGGAGATATTAATGATAAAAACAGAAAAAATATATTATGATGATTTGTATTTAACAACATGTATTGCTACAGTAGTAGAAGTTAGTGAAATGGGTATTGTATGTGACCAAACGGTAGCTTTTCCAGAAGGAGGAGGACAACAGGCAGATAAAGGATGTTTTTTAATAGAAGATAATTTTAAGCAAAGCTTAAAAATTCTTTTTTTAAATGTAAAAAAAGGAGTAGGAGATGTTTTCTTGGAGCAAGACTTTCCAACTATATCTGTTAATACTCCTATTTATCATTATATAGAGGTTGAATATCTAAGATATTTTAAAGTAGGAATGAAAGTGAAGATTTGTATAGATGTAGAAAGGCGAGCTAGATTAACTATTTCACATACAGCTATTCACCTTGTGCTAATGGCAATTGATAGAGTAAGGAAAGGAATAATAACGTATGTTAAAGGGGCAGATATTAGGGAAGATTTAGCTAGGCTGGATTTTTTTATACATGATAAATTAAATGATGATGAGATAATGAAAATTACAGAATGTGTAAATGAACTTATTTTAAACGACTACAAAATAGAAACATATGCTCATGTTAAGCAAAAAGAAGCTGTTTACTGGAAATGCTTAGATTATGTATGTGCATGTGGAGGAACACACTTACCTTCTACCAAATATATTGGTAATGTGCGTATCACTAAGAAAAGTAAAGGAAAAAATCTACAAAGAATTACAATAGAATTCCCTAATCATGTGTTACCAATGGAATTATATCATAAAGATTAAGAAGGTTAAATTTTTATTAGGGATTCCACTTTTAGGGTACATATAATAGGTGTAAAAACATAACAAACAACTGCCATGGTATAATCACCACAGTATCAAATTGATGAACTGACCGGGCTTGGACTAAGGCTCAATCTGCCTTGCAGGTACCTCTAGCTCTAAGGAAAATGTTCGCTTGTACGCTGCAAGGGAGGCACCACTTATAAGTTGTCAAAAAACGTTTTTATAAAGTTTACAATTAAATAAAGTTTTAAACCAGAGTCTTAAAGTCTTAGTTTCCTAACATAAGGGTGCACCGGCTAAGACTTTTAAGAGCTCCTCACTCTTCGTTGAAACTTTTATAACTTATGCTATCAGGCCTTTAAAGTGCAAGGTGTACTGAGGAGCTATGACTATGCCCTTTTTTGGCAATAGCATAAGTAAGAAAAAGTGAATAATGAAGTGCTGGAGCATAAAAAGAGCCAAATGACAAATGTTGTTTGGCTCTTTTTGCATGCTAAAGTCAGATTGCCACACTAATAGCATTAAAAAATAATTTATGACAAATTCGTAATGAAAATAGTAAGTGGATTGTTATAAAGAATTGTTAATCTAGATATATAGCAAGTTTATAAAAATTTAACTGAGCGTATCAAAGGGAGAATGAGCGATGAAAAAGAAAAATGTATTAGTAATCTTTGGTGGGATGTCAAATGAATATGAAGTATCTTTAAAGTCAGCTGCAGCAGCGATAGAAAATATGGATTTAAGCAAATATAACTTAATGATGTTAGGCATTACACAAGAAGGAAAATGGTTAAGGTTCTTTTGTGATGCTCTGGAGTATAGTCAATAGTTTGGACACGATTTGTAACGAAAAAATTTGTTGAGATCAACAATTATGCGTGCTGATCCCAGTATTCTGCTTCTAACTCATTTGGCATTTTATATCCAATCGCACCGTGGGGAAGACGATTGTTATATAGATTTTCAATGTACTCGAAAATATCTAGTCGAAGTTCCTCTAAGGTATGATAGTTTCTGCGATTGGTGCGATTCTTTTTGAGATATTTGAAAAAACTTTCACAACAAGCATTATCGAAAGGGTATCCTTTTTTAGAAAATGACTGCACAACATTATAGGAATCTAAGAGATTTCTAAATGCAAAAGCAGTATACTCAGATCCCTGGTCAGAGTGAAATATGAGGCCATACTGAACATGACGGCTTTTATAAGCCTTATTAAAAGCTGACATTGTTAAGGTAACATCGTGGTTGCTAGCTATGTGCCAACCAATGATTTTTCTAGAAAACAAGCCCATGACAATGCAAAGATAATACCATTTACCATTAACTTTTATGTAAGTGAAATCACTAGCCCAGACAAGATTTGGAGCCTTTTGGTTAAATTCCTGATGGAGGTGATTATCGCATTCTCCCTGATCGTGATGTTTTACTCTACAAGGTTTATCTGTAGACATTTTAGGAAGAGAATTGATTGCATCAGTCGGTACACTCGTCCCACGCTGATGTTTATACCATAATCACGACTGAGGATATATGTGATTTTATAAGCACCAAGACATTTATCATAGTCAGAATAAATCTGAAGAATGACACGTTTGATATTTAGGTTTTCCCTTACTCTTGGAGCAGATTCAGAGTTGAAGTGCTTATAGTAAGTGCTGAGATTTACGTTTAGTACACGACAAAGGGTTTTGATATCATGCTGAAAGCGTAGTTTATAAACAGCATCTAGTCGCTCAGAGAGTGTGGCGTGAATATGGCAATCGCTTTTTAAATATGAGGTTTTCCTCCTCAAGTTGAGCCATTCTTTTTTGCATTTCTTTAATTTGTTTAGCAGTTAGGACTTTGCCATCATCGGTCTCAACAGTAGAATATTGTTTAATCCATTTAGCGAGAGAAGTCTGTGAAATATCATATTCTTGGCAGAGAGAAGTCTGAGTTTTGCCATTATGATAAAGTGCAACGATTGATTTTTTAAAATCTTCATCATAACGAGTTTGTTTAGTTGCCATGTGGGCACCTCCTTTTGTGTCTACTTTAATATAATCACTAATATCAAATTGTGTCTACTTATTTAATATAGATCCACAAATGATTAATGATGTAGCTTTTCTTGCATTAAATGAGGTAACTTCATATGAGATAAATGAAAGTTTTCTATTTTTATGATGAATTGTGATATAATGAGACTATAAAATGACGATACATTGACTGGAATGAACTAAGAAGAAAGTATAATAATAAGAAAAGGTATGAATAATATACAAGATAAAAGTTTTAAACTTCATAAAAACGGAAGATTTTTAGGGGGGGAGATAGTGGGTGAAAGAAAATACGTGGCCTATAGCCTTATTTAATGGAACTGTAGCAACAACAAATGGACTTTATGAAATATCAGACATTGATACTGATACAGCTAGAGAACTTTTACAAACTTATGGATTTATATCAGCTATTGGTCATGAAGCAACAGCAACTATTATGAGAGAATTATTAGAGCAGCCTATAATGATGAACCGAATTCAATTTCATCAAGAGGTGGGACAAATAGCCATTGTTTTCAAACTTAATGAAAGACCAGATGAAGGTGTTGTTCTTAATCGGGAAGAAGTAGAGGATATTGGTTATTGTTTAAAGAGAATGGTTCGTCTTAAATAGTAATCAAGAAAGGAATTGACCTTGGCTTTTACCAAGAGTGACAGCGGTCAGATAATTAATGTGGAATTCAATTCTATAACATATCAGATTACTTTTTTAAGTGCAGGGCATGCTGAGGGATTACGGCTATGCCTTTTTTGCTATAGAATAAATCAAAAAGAATAATGAGATGCTGGAATGCAAAGAAGAGTCAAATGATAGATGTCATTTGGCTCTTTTTTACATGGTCGTTGTAGCCCGAGAAGGTGTCAGTAAATAGTAAGCTATACCTTTATGACTAAAATAATAGAAGAAGGTAAATAATATTTTTTAATTGGCGTTAAACTTTTTGAGACTATATTTACACAGCAAAATAGATTAAAATACAATCTGTAGGTTACATAAATAATGGACAGGAGATTCAACATGAAAAAAGACACAAGTATAAAAGACATGATAATTATTGGATTTGCATTGTTTGCAATGTTTTTTGGCTCAGGTAATCTTATTTTTCCACCCTACCTTGGGCGTATGGTAGGTGATCAGTACTGGATAGGATTAATTGGATTTATGATTATGGGCGTAGGGCTTCCTCTATTAGGTGTTATGGCAACAGCTAAAGTTGGAGGGGATTTCAGGGTTGTAGGAAACCATGTAAGTAGTTTGTTCTCTGCAATTTTAATCACATCACTTATGCTAACTATAGGCCCTTTTTTTGCTATTCCAAGAACAGCTGCAACAACCTATGAGATAGGGATTAAACCTTTTTTTGAAAATATCAATCCTGTAGCAATTATTGGTATATATTTTCTAATAAATACCTTCCTTGTTATTAGTCCTATATCTATTGTGGATTTAATAGGTAAGTTTTTAACACCGATTTTATTAGTTACTTTAGTGACATTAATTGTTAGAGGGAGTATATCACCTTTAGGGCCAGTAACAGAAACAACTTTAGATAATGTATTTGCAGACTCTTTAATAGAAGGGTATCAGACCATGGATGCTCTTGCAGCAGTGTGCTTTGGTGGTATGATAGTTCATACGATTAAATCCAAAGGTTATAATGAGCCTAAGGAGATTATAACACTTACATTAAAATCTTCTTTAGTAGCTATCATTGGCCTGGGCATTATCTATGGAGGATTGATGTACCTGGGGATGTATACAGGTCATATGAAAGGAACAATAGAAAAAACAGCTTTAGTTGTATCGCTTGCACATCAAATTCTAGGTGAAACGGGATCTGTTTTTCTTGCAATATCAGTATCTTTAGCGTGTTTAACAACCTCTATAGGGTTAACTGCTACAGGAGCAGAGTATTTTTCAGATTTAACAAAGGGGAAATTACCTTATTGGTTAGGGGCTATTTTAATTTCGATTGTAAGTATGGGCATAGCACTTATGGGAGTAGATCGAATCGTAGGGATTACACTACCAGTGCTTAAAATTCTTTATCCTGTTATTATTGTACTTATAGGACTTACATTTGTAGACCAATGGATTGCTAGTGATAGAGTTTATCAAATAGCGGTTTATACAACCCTAGCCATATCTTTATTTGATGTTATGGGGCAAACATTAGGGATTATGCCGTTACAAAAAGTAATTAGACTTATTCCTTTAAGTAGCATGGGATTTCCATGGGTTGTACCAGTTCTAGTGGTATTTATAGTTTATCAACTAATAAGTTGGAACCAGGTAAAGGAGTAATACAATAATAGTGTATTATTCGTTATCTATTATGTAAGGATGGTTAGGCTGTAGCATTTATTTCAATTTATAGACATTTAACGTTTTTTATTAATAAAGAACAGTTAGAAACTAAGGATAGAATGTTTTTACATCAAACCTGTCAAAATCTAGAAAAAAGTAATAGATAACTTATAGTTAGGATAAGTGTTTTAAAAGACTTTTGGTGTTGAATAAAACATATAGCTCTAAAAAGAACACAATTTGGTATTGTATTCTTTTTAGAGCTTTTTTACGGTTTAAAATTGTTTGAAAACATATTGACAATTTTAAAATATAAGAATATTATATAACCGACAGACAGTCGGTCTAGAAAGGGGAATATAAGATGAGGGATGTAAAAGATGCAGAAGAACGTAGGAATGAAATACTGGATGTGGCAAGTGAGCTGTTTGAAAAAAAGGGCTTTGATGCCACAAGTACCAACGATATTCTTGAAAAAGTAGGCATTGCCAGAGGAACACTTTATTATCACTTCAAGTCAAAAGAGCATATTATGGATGCACTTATTGAAAGGTATAATAATAGGCTTCTAGCAGCAGCCAAGGTTATTGCTGAGGATCAAAGGATACCAGTAGATGAACGGATTATTCGCGTTGTGATGGCACTTAATATAACCAATCAAGGTGGGCAGGAAATTGTAGAGCATATTCATAAACCACAGAATGCCTTGATGCATCAAAAAATACAAAGAGCTATTATTAATGGTATTACTCCAATTTTAACAGCTATTGTTCGTGAAGGCATTGAAGAAGGAGTATTTAATACACCATTTCCTTATGAATGTATGGAGATGGTCGTTGTCTATGCCAGTACTATTTTTGATGGAGATTTAGTAGAAATGTCAGATGTAGAACGTTATTCACGCATGCAAGGTTTTGTTTTTAACGTAGAAAGACTATTTGGTGCCGAAAGTGGTAGTTTAATGAAAGTATTACAGGTGTTTGGAAATGAAAAGGGGAATTGATGATGAATAATACAGGAAAACCATTTAAAAAGTTTCTTTTGCTTTGGGGCAATGTCATTAAGTTAAGATGACGAAAAAAGATCTCTATACCAATCAAATGGTATAGAGATCTTTTTTTGAAAAAGTAGTTGACAAGACAAAGAAAATGTGTGGCCGCTCTCACTACTGATTGAATAAAGAGGTAGTGAGAGCGGCCCTTGTAATTAAAGGAAACTTAGTTACAAGGAGGACACATATGAAACCCAAACAAATTAAAAAGCTTTTAGTAGATGAAATCCAAAAGTTAGCTGACAATCCGCAAGATTATTGTACCAATCCAGGTAGTGATTTTTTACGCAAAAGAAAATTGCCCATGAATAAAATTTTAGCTGGAATTATTGGAATGGGAAGTGGGAGCCTTACAAACGAATTATTAGATCTATTTGGTGCATCTGCAGATACACCCACTTCTTCTGCGTTTGTTCAGCAGAGGAAAAAGATAAAGCCCGAAGCGTTTAAGAAGATATTTGACGGCTTTTCAAGTAAACTTATAGATAACTTTAATGAAGATATGCCCATACTTGCTGTTGATGGGTCTGATGTACAGATTCCTACCAATCCTGATGATTTAAATTCATTTCATTCTGGAAAAGATGGAAGAAAATCATATAATCTTCTGCATATAAATGCGTTGTATAATATAAATTATTCTATTTATCATGATGTGATAATACAAAAATCTAAAGAAAAGAATGAACATAACGCTCTACAAGAAATGGTTGATCGTTCTGAAATTCCTAAAGCACTCGTGATAGCTGATAGAGGTTATGAATCTTTCAACAGCATGGCTCACATTCAAGAAAAAGGATGGTTCTTTCTTATTCGTGTCAAAGATGGAATTAATGATATAAAGAATGGATTGGATTTACCCAAAACAGACTGTTTTGATATTGATATTTCTTTAAAACTTACAAGAAAGAAAACGAATGCAGTCAAAGAACTTTTCAAAGACAAAAATCATTATCGAAGTGTTTCTTCAGCCCAACCGTTTGATTATTTACCACTTAAAAACAAGAAATCTGAACCTGCTAAATTCTATGAATTACACTTCCGAATAGTGAGATTTCCTATTTCAGAAACTTCCTATGAAACAATAGTTACAAATCTAAATAGTGAAAAGTATCCTCCTGATGAGGTAAAAAAACTGTATGCTTCTCGTTGGGGGATTGAAACATCTTTTCGAGATTTGAAATATACGATTGGAATGTTAGATTTTCATTCAAAAAAGGTGATGTGTATCCAACAAGAAATCTATGCACATATGATAATGTATAACTTTGCAGAAATGATTACCTCCCACGTAGTCATTGAAAAAAAGCAAAGAAAGCATACATATAAAGCAAATTTCTCAGTTGCAGTGCATATGTGTAGGTTATTCTATCATGGAAAAGCAACATCACCTGATGTAGAAGCCATAATTGCAAAAAATCTCATTCCTATAAGACCTGATAGGCATAGGGAACGAAACTTAATTGTTAAGATTTTTCATGGCTTCCTTTATAGAGTAGCATAAATCTTTGTAAAAGAATATAAATTTTGAGGCAGATGCAAATCTGTCTATTTGTGGTACCTGGAAATAGAAAAAGAAGCTGAAGAAATAAATCTTCAACTTCTTTTCCTAGGGATGCGTTTCTATCACAATGTTAACTTAATGACATTGTGCTTTGGGGAGGGGAATTTATTTCAGCCATAGGAAGTGGGCTGACTTCTTTTGGACTTGGGGTGTATGTATTTCAGCAGACAGGCAGAGCATCTGCTATGGCACTTGTTACCTTACTTGCTTTTTTGCCATCTTTACTATTAGCTCCAATAGCAGGTGTATTTGCAGACCGTTATGATCGTAGGCTTCTAATGGTAATAGGGGATAGCTTTTCTGTTATAGGCCTTGTGTTTATCCTACTTTGTATGCTTTTCGGAAAGACACAGCTTTGGCAGATTTGTGTAGGAGTTACCATTAGCTCGATATTTACTTCTTTATTAGAACCTGCTTATAAGGCAACTATTATCGATTTACTCACGGCAGAAGAATACACTAGGGCAAGTGGTCTTGCTCAGATAGCAAGCAATGCAAAATATCTCATATCACCTGCTTTAGCAGGATTTTTACTTTCTATTTCAGATATTAAGCTCTTAATCATCCTTGATATTTGTACGTTCTTTGTAACGGTCACCTCAACTCTTGTAGTACGTAAAGGACTTATTTCAAAGAAAGCAGAAAGTGCCATGTCTTTTAAGAAAGAATTGAAAGATGGATGGATTACTGTTTCTAAGAATAGAGGAGTTCTCGTTTTAGTTATCACGACTTCAGTTATGACTTTTTTTATGGGTTTTATACAAACACTAGCTATGCCCATGGCGCTAGCTTTTACAACCAGTGCCATGGTAGGAACACTTCAAACAGTAGTTGCTATGGGAATGCTGGTAACAAGTATAGTTGTAGGCATCATTCCTATTAAAAAGGGCTATGTAAAAATCCTTTCACTTGCATTATTTTTAGAGGGAGTTTTTATGGCAGGTTTTGGGTTTCGGGAAAATATTTTGCTAATGAGCATAACAGGCTTTTTATTTTTTGCTATGATGCCGCTTGCTAACTCTAGTTTAGATTATCTAGTACGTACCAATATGGATAATGCAGTTCAAGGAAGAGCATGGGCACTTATAGGTGTTATTTCACAGCTTGGTTTTGTGGCAGCTTATGCTGTTTCGGGAGTACTGGCAGACTACGTCTTTACACCACTTTTAGTAGAAGAGGGTCCTCTGGCTAATAGTATAGGGAAAATCATTGGTATAGGCAGTGGTAGAGGAACGGGGCTACTGATTATTATTGCCGGTTTATTATTAAGTATAGCGGCAGTTATTTTATATCAACTTAAATCAGTCAAGAACCTTGAAAAAAGAGGTGACTTATGTACTACAAAATAATTAAAAATGATTTTTTAAAAAGCAAGCTGATTACACTAATAACCATTGTTTTTATTGCAGCAGCAGCCATGCTCGTTTCACTTGCGGCAATACTTATTGTGAATCTTTCTGGTTCAATAGAAACCTTAATGACAACAGCTAAGACGCCTCACTTTTTACAGATGCATTCAGGAACGATTAATGTTAAGCGATTAACCAGTTTTGCTCATCAAAACAGTAATGTGGAGGCTTTTCAAATCTTAGAGTTTCTCAATGTTGATAGCAGCGATATTATCATTGGGGAAGATTCATTAGTAGATAATGTTCAAGATAATGGTTTCTGCATTCAAAGTAAAACATTTGATTACCTTCTTGACCTTAATGGAGAAGTGATTCATCCCCAAGAGGGAGAGCTTTATGTCCCACTATGTTATAGAAAGGATGGTCTAGCAAAGATAGGTGATAAGGCCCTCATAGGAGGAAAGGCATTAATAGTAGCAGGTTTTTTAAGAGACTCACAAATGAATTCCTTGCAAGCTTCTTCAAAAAGATTTCTTGTTAGTGAAGAGGACTTTAAGGAACTTAAGGCCGTTGGAAAATCAGAGTATCTAGTAGAGTTTCGCTTAAAGGACTTAGAAAGGCTGGGTGAATTTGAAAAGGCTTATACTATGGCCAAGCTTGAAGCTAATGGCCCTACAATTACTTATCCACTTTTTAAGATGATTAATGCGCTTTCGGATGGATTAATGATTGCAGTGATTCTTCTTGTAAGTGTATTAGTGGTTGCTGTTTCATTAATGTGTATCCGATTTACACTACTTGCAAAAATTGAAGAAGACTATGAAGAAATAGGAGTAATGAAAGCCATAGGACTACGTATTTCAGAAATTAAAAAAATTTACCTTGCAAAATATGCTGCCCTTGGGGGAGTAGGTTGCATTTTGGGATTTGTGCTTTCACTTTTTTTTAGAAGAGCGTTACTTGAAAATATTCGGCTTTCTATGGGAGAAAGTCAAAAGGGGTATTTAGCACCACTTTTTGGAGGAATGAGTGTTGTTCTTGTAGCCCTAGCAATAATTGTTTATGTCAATGGTGTATTAAGGCGGTTTAAAAAAATATCACCAGCTGAGGCTATCCGTTTTGGCATGGCACAAGAAAAGACTAAAGGCACAAAGCATTTTTGCTTGAGTAGTAATAGATTTCTTAGTACCAATGTTTTTCTTGGGATTCAAGATGTCCTTAGCCGTAAAAAGCTTTATAGAACTATGTTAGTAGTCATTATGATTTCCGCTTTTATCATGATTGTTCCTAAAAATATGTACCATACGCTTTCTTCTAAAAGCTTTATTACTTTTATGGGAACCGGTAGCTGTGATATGCGTATAGATATTCAGCAGACTGATAATATTTCAGAAAAAGTTAATGAAGTGGTAAAGGTAATGGCTAGTGACAGTACTATTTCAAAATATGTGGTACTGACCACTAAAGCTTTTACTGTGAAGCTAGAGGATGGTACGGAGGAAAGATTAAAAATTGAATTTGGTAATCAGTCGGTATTTCCGATTAATTATGCTAAAGGGAGAGCGCCTATAGTAGAAGAGGAAATAGCCCTTTCATCAATTCAGGCAGATGAATTAGGGAAAAAGGTTGGGGAGGTTATTACCTTAATAATAGACGGTAAGGAGAAGCAGCTTAATGTATGTGGTATTTATTCGGACATTACCAACGGGGGTAAAACGGCAAAAGCAGTTTTTAAGGATACGTCAACTGATATAATGTGGAGTATTATCTGCGTGGAATTTTCGGATAATTCAATTGTAGCAAGTAAGATTTTAGATTATAAAAATCAACTGAGGTTCGCAAAGGTGTCAAGTGTGGATGATTATATTACTCAAACTATGGGATCGACTATAGAGGCAGTAGGAAAAGCTTCATCTGTATCTATCCTTGTGGCATTGATGATATCAGGACTTGTGACACTTTTATTTATGAAAATGCTAGTAATAAAAGATCGCTATGAGACTGCTGTGATGAAAGCTTTTGGATTGACAAGTAAGGATATAGAAACTCAGTATATGACTCGTTCAATGATTGTAATGATTATAGGTATTGTACTTGGAATGCTTTTAGCAAATACATTAGGAGGAGTCCTTGCAGGGGCAGTTATTGCTACCTTTGGTGCAACTTCTTTTAGGTTTGTAGTTGATCCTGTTTCAGCGTATCTACTTTGTCCGTTAATGATGATAGGTACTATACTTATTGCCACAATAATAGGGACATCAGATGTGAAAAATACGAAAATATCTGAGAATATAAAGGAGTAGCTTATGGAAAAGATAATGAACGGTGAAAAGATAGTAAAAACTTTTGGTGAAGGAGAGGAAAAGCATACGGTTTTAAATGATGTTTCCATTCAAATCTATGAAGGAGAATTTGTGGCAGTAATGGGGCCATCGGGCTCAGGTAAATCAACACTGATGTATGCCCTAAGTTACATGGACACCTTTGATAGCGGTAAGGTTGTTTTTGATAAAAGGGATTTATCAAAGCTTAATCAAAATGAACTGGCGGATATGCGCCTTACTAAGATGGGCTTTGTTTTTCAACAGCCTACCTTCTTGAAAAATCTTAATTTATTGGATAACATTATACTGCCTGCTATGAAAGGAAATAAAAAAGATTCCGCAAAAATACTTGAAAGGGCGAGAAGGTTAATGGAAAAAGCAGGAATTAAGACATTAGAGAGGCGAGAAATCACCCAGGTTTCAGGTGGACAGCTTCAACGTGCAGGTATATGCCGTGCATTTATGAGTAATCCTAAAATTATTTTTGGAGATGAACCTACAGGAGCTTTAAATTCCAAGGCAGCTGAGGAGATTATGGAGATGTTTGAGGAAATCAATGCACAAGGAACAGCCATTATGCTAGTAACACATGATGCCAAGGTGGCAGCAAGAGCAGAGCGTATTATGTTTATGAGAGATGGAAAAATTGTAAGTGAACTTAGGCTTCCAAAGGCTCATGTTATAGACCTTGAAAAAAGAATGGAGAAGATTAATCAGGAAATGCAAACAATCGGTATATAATTTTGGGGGCTTATGGTTTTATTAAAAGAAAGATTTTATAAAAAGTATCATTAGACCTTTATATTCAATAGTTTTTGAATATAAAAGGAGTCTATGGAAGAATATACTAACATAGATTATAAATAAACTCCATTTCATTCTCTAATAATAAAAAGAGATAGCTTTTTGTATAAGCTCATCTAAGGAAAATGGTACTGCAAAATAAAAGGAGAGCATAGTATGGATAATAATAAAAATAGAGTAAAAGATAGAGGAAAAAGTAATTCCGAGTTAAGAAAGATGGATCCTACCACCTATGCTGATAGAGGAAGAATTAATGGTGACAAAATAGGTGTACATGGGAAACATGAAAAGAGTAATTAGTATAAATCAATTTTAAAAGACAGTGTTTACTAATAACACTGTCTTTTTTTGTGGGTAAAAGTAGTTTCAGTTAAGATGAACATGATTATAAGGTTATTAGCTTTTTAAAAGAGAAAAACTTTGCTTAATTGTATTTATTTAAAAGTTGTATGATACAATAGATAAGTAATAAGAAAAAGCATGATGTAAGTAGAGGGGGCAGAATCTATGATGGTAACAAGAAAGATGAAAAACCTAGGAATTGATCTTTCTCTTTTAGGATTTGGCTGTATGCGCTTTCCAATGAATGAGGGAAAGATTGATGAATTAGTAGCAACGAATATGATTAAAGAAGCTATGGCAAAGGGTGTTAATTATATTGATACAGCATACCCTTATCATAATGGTGCAAGTGAGCCTTTTGTAGGGAGAGTCCTCAATGAATATGAACGCAGTAGCTATTATTTGGCGACAAAGCTTCCTGTGTGGTTAGTTAATTCTGTAGAAGACGCAAAACGCTTGTTTGAAGAACAGTTAGAAAGGTTAGACAAAACGTACATAGATTTTTATTTACTCCATGCCCTTAATAAAGGAACTTGGCAAAAAGTATTAGATTATGGCATTATTGAATATTGCGAGCAGCTACAAAGAGAAGGAAAAATCAAGTATTTAGGCTTTTCTTTTCATGATGATTATGAAGTATTTGAAGAAATTGCTACTTATCGTCAATGGGACTTTTGTCAAATTCAACTCAACTATATGGACACTGAAGAACAAGCAGGTGAAAAAGGCTATGCCTTAACTGAGCAGCTTGGGATTCCACTTGTGATTATGGAGCCTATTAAGGGTGGTAGCCTAGCTAATTTCTCTGACGATATTAATGCCCGTTTTACAGCTATGGATGAAACAGCAAGTATTTCTTCTTTTGCACTTCGTTGGGTAGCAAGTCATCCTAATGTAAAAGTGATTTTAAGTGGTATGTCTACGCCAGAACAAGTAGCGGATAATTTAAATACTTTTTGTAATTATAAGCCTATGACAGAGAAAGAGAAAGAAGCAATTAATGAAATAGTAGGTATTTTAAGAAGTCGTGTACAAAATGGTTGCACAGGGTGCCGTTATTGTATGCCATGTCCAGCTGGGGTAGATATTCCTTTTAACTTTAAGCTGTGGAATACTTATCATATATATCGAAATTATTGGGCTGTAAATTGGGATTGGGAGAGAAATTTAGGAAAAGCCAAAGCAGATGCGTGTATCAAATGTGGTAAATGCGAGCAGCATTGTCCGCAAAAGATTGCCATTAGAAAAGATTTAGAACAGGTGATGATTGACCTAGAAAATCCTAAGTGGAAGCCTTAAAAAGATGGCAGGTGCTGGAAAAGGAAAAGGTGATCAAAATGAAGGGAGAACAAAAATGAATGTTAAACGTTTAGCAGCAGGAGGATTACTATTGGCCATGGGGATTCTAGTTCCTCAAGCTTTTCACTTTACAGGTGTTCCAGCCTCTGGAGCTGTTTTTTTACCTATGCATATTCCTGTATTAATAGCAGGTTTCTTATTAGGACCGCTTTATGGTTTAATAATAGGCATGCTTTCACCCATCATTAGCACCATGACAACAGGCATGCCGGCCATAGCAAGGTTACCTTTTATGATAGGAGAGTTAGCTACATACGGAGCTATTAGTGGTCTGTTATTTGAACAATTAGGTCTTTATAAAAGAAGATTTGGTATTTACATAAGTTTATTAGGTGCTATGTTGGTTGGAAGAATCGTTTATGGCTTAATGATAGTTGGGGCAATTTACTTATTTGGTGTTAAAGGTTTAAGTATAGGGATGGTAGGAACGGCTATTATAACAGGTATACCTGGGATAGTCATTCAAGTAGTATGTATTCCTGTTCTTATTATGGCTTTAAAAAAAGGAGGCGTATTAAGTGACATTATTAGACAGGGCAAAAAAGCTTCTTAGGGAGACAGACTCTACTTGTATAGCACTTATAGGAGAAGAAAGCTATCTTTCAAAAGAGAGGGGAATTTCACCTATATTAAATCAGTTAGAAAAAAATGAACAGTTCTTTAAAGGAGCTATTGTAGCTGATAAAGTAGTAGGTAAGTCAGCGGCAATGCTTTATAAAAAAGCACAAATTCATAGTTTGTATGCAAGTATTATAAGTGAGCATGCTCTAAGGGCTTTAAAAGACACAGAGATTATAGTAACCTATGAAAAAGTAGTCCCTTATATTATTAATCGACAAGGCGATGGTATGTGCCCTATGGAAGCAAGTGTGCTCGAGATAGAAGAAGTCAATGAAGCTTATGAGGTTCTTAGAAATAAGATGGCAATGATGAAAAAAAATCAATAGCTTTTCATTTGTGCGAATTTAAGATAGAATAGAGCTTAAGCCAGAGGCGCAGAAGTTGAAAGGATAAAATAATGGACACTAATCAAACAATGGCAGTATTTAAAGCATTTTATTTAGGTTGTGAGAATATGGAAAAAATCTCAAGGCGCACCAAGGTATCTCGTGAAGAGGTAAGAGAGGCCTTACGTGGTGCACGTGAGTGTGGTCTTATTAAATATAGTACAAAAGACTATAATGAAACCTTTACTCATGTAGAAAATAAGAAGTTAGGTGCGTATTTAAGGGCAAAGGGTATTATAAAATAAGTAAAAACAGCTTAGGCTTTAAGTGTGAACGCCTAAGCTGTTTTTTTGCAAAGGCAATCTTTTAGTAGCGGTGAATTAATAGCGAAGCAAAGAAAATAGATGGAAAATACTGTTATTGATTGAGGGGAATAATTTCAGAACATACGTAATACATATAAAGAAGGGGTAAAAATACTTTGCAGGGGGATACTTGCTAATTTAACTTTGGGAATCGGGTATCTTTGGCTTATTCCGTATATGAATATTACAATGGCTAATGTATATAGGTAATTAAATGATAAGGAAGAAGTTACAGCCCAAATGGATCAATAAATCAATTAAAGAAGACAGTGTTTATCCATAACATTGATTTTTGTGAGCAAAAATAGCTACAGCTAAGATGAGCATTGTTATAGATAAGTTTAACGTGATTTTAATACAGAGCATCTCACAATCTTAACACAGATCTGTTTTAATAAAGGAAACAGAGCTTTATTAAAAAGAGGTGAGGTTACGATGCAGGAAGAGATTTCAGAAGAAGTTTTGAATGAATGCTTATCACTCATAGAATGAAAAGAACACATTGACTGAGAATAGTCAGTGTGTTCTTTTCATTTTGTAAAAATACTTTAATGTTTGGCTTTTGATTGTGTGCTAGTTTTACTTGAAGTAGCTTCTTTAGCTGCATCAGTAGAAACCCTGCTAGCCGCTAAACGTTTGTTGATAGACTTTTTATGTGACATAGACAAGGACCTCCTTTGATGAAGATTTCAGCTCTAAAAGTTGATACCTACATTATAGTCCTCTTATTTAAAAATGCAAGTCTTAATAAAAAGACAATTCAACAATATTTTTAGGAATGTTAAGAACGTATAAATATTCTGAAATGTATATTGCAATTTAAAAAATGAATGTTAGAATGATTCTTGATAAAGGTCAAAGGCGATCTTGCATCATGATGATGCGAGGTCGCCTTTTTGCGTTTCAAAAAATTGAAATTGTAGGAGGGTGAAAAAATGGATTTACAAATTAATGCAGGAGATACAGGATTTATAATGATTTGCTCGGCACTGGTATTTTTAATGACACCAGGGCTTGCTTTCTTTTATGCTGGGATGGTAAGAAGAAAAAATGCTTTAAACACACTTTTATCTTGTTTTTTTATTTGTGGTTTAGCTTCATTAATGTGGATTATTTGTGGCTATTCTCTATCTTTTGGAACAGATCATGCAGGTGTTTTAGGTGGTCTTAATCATTTGTTCTTTAACGGTGTTGGGATGCAGCCCAATGGTGACTATTCAGGAACGATTCCCGAAACCTTATTTGCAGCTTTTCAAATGATGTTTGCTATTATTACACCTGCTCTTATCTGCGGAGCTGTGGCAGAACGTATGAAGTTTTCTAGATTAGTTATTTTTATAGGTATATGGTCTTTATTAGTATATTACCCATTAGCTCATATGGTTTGGGGTGCAGGTGGTTTCTTAAGAGAGTTAGGTGCACTTGATTTTGCAGGTGGTAATGTTGTACACATTAGCTCAGGTGTAACAGGTTTAGTAGCATGTATCATTCTAGGTAAACGCCGTGGTTATGGTATGCTTTCCTATAAACCACATAATATTCCTTTTGTTGTTTTAGGCGCAGGTTTATTATGGTTTGGTTGGTTTGGGTTTAATGCAGGTAGTGCTTTATCTGCCAGTCCTTTAGCGGTTCACGCTTTCCTTACAACCAATACTTCAGCAGCAGCAGCACTTATTTCTTGGTTAATTGTTGAGAAGATTGTTTATAAAAAGGTAACGGTATTAGGTGCAGCAACAGGTGGTGTTATAGGACTTGTAGCCATTACACCAGGTGCAGGCTTTGTTCCTATTTGGGCTTCTATTATTATAGGTCTTGTAGTAAGTCCACTTTGCTTCTTCTTTATGTCAAAGGTAAAAGGTAAATTTGGTTATGATGATGCATTGGATGCATTTGGTTGCCATGGTATAGGTGGTATTTGGGGGGGGATTGCAACAGGTATTTTTGCACACCAATCTATTAATCCAGATGTCATTAAATGGAATGGTCTTATTTATGGAGAAACAAAATTATTTGGAGCACAACTTCTTAGTATTGTCGTAACAATCGTTATTGCAGTAGTAGTAAGCTTTATTATCTTAAAGGTTATGAAATGTTTTGGGGATCTACGTGTAAGTGTGGAAGCTGAGGGTGTAGGACTTGACTTAGCAGAGCATAATGAAGCAGCTTATCCTGCTTATAATGGTTTAGATTAACACAACACCATGAGTGATTATAAAGAGAAAAGAGGGAAAGATGATGAAAAAAATTGAAGCCATTATTAGGCCAGAAAATTTAGAGCAACTTAAAGAGGCTTTATTAAAAGCAAATATTCCAGGAATGACCATTAATCAGATTTATGGGTGTGGTAATCAATATGGTTATACGGAGCATGTTCGTGCTAATGAGATTATTGTTAATACCTTACCTAAGGTAGAAGTTAAACTTATTATTCCAGATGAGCGTTTAGATGAAATGATTAAACTTATTATTTCAGTTACACAATCAGGTGAGTTTGGAGATGGCAAAATTTTTGTATATGATGTTGTCGATTGTATTCGTATTAGAACAGCAGAGCATGGTGATAAAGCACTATAGATAGAAACATTATTAATGAACCGAAAAAGAGTATTACCTAGCTAAATCAAGGTTGGGTAATACTCTTTTTGTATACGAATTTTTAGAGTATTAAAATTTTATTGAATTTGATATAATAATTATATTGATAAATGAGAATGGTAAATAAAGGAGCTGGTAAGAGGTGAAGACAAGAAAAATAGGCGTTGAAAAAAAACTTTTAATCGCCATAATTGTCTTGTGTATGATTACTATTTTAATGATAAGCATGATTTCTTATAAGACTATGTCTAATTATTTAATCGGGACCAATAAGTCTCACATGATGGAAATCGCTAAAGTGATTGCTAAGCAAATTGATGGGGATATTCATGATGGTATTCAAATAGGGGAAGAAGATTCAGAGGCTTACATAGAAATCTTAACTTGTTTAAGAGATTTTTTGGAAGATAAAAAGATAACCTATATTTATACCATGAAGCCTTTAGATGGAACCTATGTTCAATTTGTAGTGGATGCAGATGATGCAGACACGAAAGCATTAATCGGTGATGCTTATGAAGCTTATCCAGAACTACTTGAAGCCTTAGAAGGTCATGTAACGGTAGACCAAGAGATAACGAGTGATAAGTGGGGGACTTATTTCACAGCATATGCACCTATTTATAATAGTCAACAAGCAGTAGTTGGAATAGTAGGTGTTGATTGTGAAATTGCTACTATCCGTAGTGAATTACAAAATCTTATTAAATATATATTAATAGGATCAGTTATTTGTATTTTACTTTCCATTGGAGTTGCTTTACTGATTGTACGTCAAATAGGAAAGAATTTAAGAATAGTTAATAATAAGATTTGTGATGTGGTATTTAGCGATGGTGATTTAACAAAAACTGTAGATATTCATACGGGAGATGAGTTTGAAGTAATAGCAGACAGTTTAAATGCTATGTTAGATAAAACTAAACTCACCATAACAGAGGTAATAGACTCTTCCACGCAGCTAGATAGCAGTACACAGCGAATGACACAGGCTATGGTTCAATCTAGTGATGAAGTAGCTCGTATTGCTATGATGATGAATGAAATGAATCGTGCTACAGAAGGCCTGGCAAGTTCTTTAGAGAAAGTGCAGGTATCCACAGGTAATGTACGTTCTACCACAGAAGGTTTAGTATCTTTAACAGAGGAAAATACTGCATTAATTAAAAGTGTTTATCAGAAAACAGAAGACTTAAATCAAAAGATAACAGATTCAAAGTTATTGGCAGAAAAGACTTCTACACACATTAACGAAGTTCTTGTAAAAAAACTAGAACAAGCTAAAGAAATTGAGGAAATAAAAGTTCTAACCAATAATATACTGGGGATATCTGCGCAGACTAATTTGCTGGCACTAAATGCTAGTATTGAAGCTGCAAGGGCCGGAGAAGCTGGTAAAGGTTTTGCAATAGTTGCAGGAGAGATCAGTCAGTTAGCCGCTTATTCTAAAAATGCGGCTACAGAGATACAGGTAGTCAGTGAGCATATTATTATGATTACGGAAGATTTAGCAGAAATGGCTAAACAAATGCTTGCTTTTATTAATCATCATATATTAGAAGAGTATAATGAATTTGCAAATACAAGCAAGTTCTATACCAAAAATATGGAGAGCATTGAAAAAAGTATGTGTGACTTGGAGGTCAAAACAAATAGTTTATTTAGTGCCATTGAAGGTGTACAAGAGGCGATAGATACTATTGCTGCTACTTCAGAAGAAAATAATTCAGAAATTGCAACGGTTACTCATAGTATAGAGTATCTAGAAGGCAATATGAAAATGGCAGAGAAATTAACAAAAGCTAATAGAGAAATAGTGAAACGTCTCAATCAAGAAATGATTAAATATAATGTAAAGTAGTATAAAGAAGACTTCTAGCTGATTTTAAATAAAATGGCTAGAAGTCTTTTAACATAAATGAATGATATGAATTGATAGGTAAAATGATATAATAAGACGGACTAGGATTAAAATAAAAGGAGCAACATGAATGAAAAAAGGAAAGCAGAAAATTATAGACGCAGCTTTTAACTTGATTCTGCAAAAAGGAATAAAAGAAACTTCTGTTCGTGACATAGCTAAAGCAGCAGGAATTAGTGTGGGAACTTTTACTTATCATTATCCGAGTAAGGAAGAATTACTATTTGATATTTTTGAGATGACTACCGAAAAGCAAGACTTATTACTACAAGAAGCTTTTAAATGTAATACCTTGGAAGAAAAAAAAGTAGCATTAGAAAATGTTTTTCAGCAAATGACATCAAGTGAGTATTTTATGAAACTGGATTATTATCTGATGGGAGAAGCTTTTTCTGGTAATACAATTATGTTAAAAAAAATGAAAGAAAAATATCATTTGTGGAGAATACAATTTGCAGAATATCTTTATGGAGAAATTAAAGCACAAGATAAGGAGCACTTATTAAGTGCCAGCTTACTGCTAGCCATTATTGATGGTATTGCACTTCAATTGTTACTGGATGAAACTAGTATAGAGGTATCTTTAGTAGTTCATAAGGTAATTGTTATGCTGTATGATTAAGATTGACATAGGTTAGGCGGTATGATAAAGTGAATCTTGTCGTACGAATGTACGAAAGAATTGAGTTGATTTTATTAGGAGGAATAAGGCTTATGGATTTACTTCATGAAGATACACGAAAGCTATTTTTTAAATACTTATTGCCATCTATTAGTGCAACCTTAGTCACTTCTATTTATGTACTAGCAGATACCATTATGATTGGAAAAGGTGTTGGCCCTAGAGGTATAGCTGCTCTTAATTTAATTTTACCTGTGTTTAACTTGTTTTTTGGAACAGGTTTACTATTAGGTGTAGGTGGCGCAGTTCTCATGTCGGTAGCTAATGGGAGTGGTGATAGAAAATTAGCAAACAGGTATTTTACACATTCGGTTATAGCAAGTAGTGTGATAGCCATTCTTTATATGGTGATCGGGAGTATTTTTTTAGAACCTTTAGGTTATGCCTTAGGCTGTACGAAAGAAAATATAATACTATTTACAAGTTATGGTAAGTATTTAGTGAACTTTTGCCCGATATTTGTATTTTCTAGTTTATTACAAGCTTTTGTAAGAAATGACGGTGCACCGAAAACAGCAATGGTAGCTGTTATTACAGGTGGTGTAACCAATATTATACTAGATTATATTTTTATTTTTGATTTCAATATGGGCATGGCAGGAGGCGCTATAGCAACTGTTTTAGGGTCTACACTTTCAGTTGGTATTTTGCTGACTCACTTTTTATCACATCATAATAAAATGAAGCTTATGAAAGAAAAGTGGAACTGGGAGATTATGAGGAGAATTCTCCATAGTGGTTTACCAAGCTTTTTAATAGAAATTGCCAGTGGTATTGTCGTACTGCTTTTCAACCTACAGCTTCTTAAATATATAGGAGAAGTAGGTGTGGTTGTATATAGTATTATTGCTAATAGTGCTATTGTAGCCATGTCACTGTTTAATGGGGTATCACAGGGAGCACAGCCTATTATGGCTACTAACTATGGTGCTAGGCAGTTAGAACGTGTGGCAAATGTAAGAAGATTAGGGGCTATAACAGCTTTTGTTATTGGACTAGTCATCTTTTTATTAGGGGCATTGTACCCAGATATAACAGTTACGTTATTTGTTAATCCAACCTCAGAAATTTTGACTTTAGCCAGAGATGCTATAAGACTTTATTTTGTGGCCTTCTTAATGATGAGCTTAAATATCTTTTATAGTACCTATTTTCAATCTGTCTTAAGACCTAAGATATCTTTGATTATTTGCCTTTTAAGAGGAATTGTTATTTGTGTGATTTTAGTATTTATATTACCAATATGGTTAGGGGTTACAGGAATTTGGTTAGTAATGCCTATTACAGAGCTGATTACAGTAATAATTGCTATGCTATTAGTAAGAACGAAAAAAATATAAATTTAAAATGATTTGTGTTCATAAAAATAAGAATAAATACGGCAAAAAGTCTCCAAAATAGTATAGAAGGATTTCTATTTAAAAGGAGAATACAGATGCCAACTTTAAAATGTGATGTTAAGAATTGCTCTTATAATGAATGCAATTATTGTTCGTTAGATTATATTCATGTAGGAAAAGAAGGTGCAACTAATAAAGAAGCAACTTGTTGTGAAAGTTTTAATGAAGGCGAATATGTAGCTAGCAATTGTGCAAAAGAACCAGAAGAAGTGGTTCAGATTAAATGTAGTGCAACTCAATGTGTTTACAATGCTAACGAGAAATGCAGAGCGGAATATGTGCCTATTAGTAGTACAAGTACAGCCTGTTGTGCTTGTGAAGATACTTTATGTGAGGCTTTTATTAGTAGATAAACAGAAAAAGAAGTTATCCTTTAAAATCAAAGGATAACTTCTTTTTCTGTTTATTAAAATAGCTATTTATTATAAGACAAGGTGTTTAAAGAGATGATTAGCTAATCATAATTTTTAAGATTTCTAAATCAGTTTGTTTCATTCCTTCTTTACCAATATAACCTACACAGCTAATGGTTTCTTCAATACCATCTTGAACAATACCTGTAAAAGGTGCATAAGCCTTATTTTGCATGGCTAAATAATGAGCCATCATAGCAGCATCTAAACTAGAGGCAATCTTAGAGGCACAAGAGGCTTTAGCACCATCACAAATAATACCAGAGATATTAGCTAAGGTATTTACTATGGTTTTTTGAATTTGTTCCATACTGCCACGCTCTAGATAAGTGATGGCAGCGCCACTTGCACAGGAAGCTGAAACAGCACCACAAAAAGCAGATAATCTACCAATAAACGTCTTTTGATGAATGGTTAGAAGGTTAGAAAAGACTAGAGCACGATAAAGCTTTTCCTTAGAGATGCCCTTTTCCTTTGCATACACTACAACTGGAATAGAAGAGGTTAAGCCTTGATTACCGCTACCTGAATTAATAATAACAGGAAGGACACAGCCGCTCATACGTGCTTCAGAAGCAGCAGAAGTATAAGCTTTTATGTCTGTTACAATACCTCTAGAATAAGACTCTAAAATGACTTTGCCAATGCCTAGACCGTAATAGCCTTTTAACCCTTCCTTAGCAATCGCCATATTATAAGCTATTTGTAAATCCATAAGAGGCGCAACATCTTCTAGGTTAACTGTATCTGCAAAAGTTTTAATAGCTTTTAAGCTTAAAATGCTACGGTCCGTAAAAGTTCCTAAATATTTATCATCAGAATCTTCACCGCTATAAAGAAGTTCTCCGTTTTTTATAATCTGAGTGATATGGATATGACTATGTTTAATTTCTAGCATCACTTGCTGATCATCTTTAAAGACTTCCAGTTGGATATGGAGTTGTAATGGACTTTCTAAAAGCTCTACTTTACAAAAGTCTTCTGATAAGAGTTGCTTTACCTTAGTAAGTTGCTTGGGTGTAGCAGATGATAAAACTTCCATTTCTTTTGAAGCGTCACCAGCCACAATACCCATAACAACACTGGCTTCTATACCTACTAAATCGTCTGTATTAGGAATAGTAACGCATTTAACGTTCTTAATAATGTTACCACTACATTTGGCAATTACATGGTCAGGAAAATCACCTAATACTTCTCTAGCTTTAGCAGCAGCAAAAGCTAGGGCAATAGGTTCTGTACATCCCATTGCTGGGACTAATTCTTCTTTTAGTATGGCTAAAAAATCTTGATAATGATGTGTGGTCTGCATCGATTGGCCCTCATTTCTAGTAATCAATAATGTTTAAACATATCTATAGACTAATTGTAGCATAAAGAAAAACCAGATTCAAAAAATTAAATTTGGAAGTTTGAATATCAGATAAAATTGAATTTGGGTTATTTATTAAATTTTTATAAAGTACATTGACTTGGTAATAGAAAATGATATCATATTAATATGATATTAGAATGATATCAAAAGTATAAAAAGCTGAGGAGTGAATGTGATGGAGGATAAGAAGAAAATATATGATGAAAAAGAAATGAAAACCAAAAGTGGGATGGGAATGTTATTGGGAACTTTATTATTAATGGTCATCTGCATAGCTGCATTTCCATTAAGTATAGGCTTTCTTGCGAAAGTTTCTGTAGCATTAACAGTTACTATTTGCATTGTAGCAGGTATTGGCTTTATTTCAACCTTCTTTCTATTTGCAGGACTTAAGGTAATCAATCCTAATGAAGCATTAGTACTTACATTATTTGGACAGTATCAGGGTACATTAAAAAAAGAAGGATTTTATTGGGTAAATCCATTCTGCACAAGTATTAATCCAACTGTTAAATCAGGGGTTCAAGTAGCTACAGCTCAAGGAGCTAATGATATTAATATTCAAGGGATTGAAACGGGGAGTAAAAAAGTATCTCTTAAAGCGACTACATTAGAAAATAAAAAGCAAAAAGTAAATGATGAATTAGGAAATCCTATTGAAATAGGTGCAATTGTTATTTGGCAGGTTAGAAATTCAGCACAGGCTGTTTTTAACGTAGACAATTACAAAAATTATATTTCTACTCAATGTGATTCTGTGATTCGTAATGTAGCAAGATGCTATCCTTATGATGGCGCAGAAACAGAAGGTAGTGATGAAAAATCTTTGCGTGGCAGTAGTCAAGAAGTAGCTGACATTATGAAAAAAGAGCTTCAAGAAAAAGTTAATATTGCAGGTATTGAGATTTTAGAAGTACGCATCACTCATTTATCTTACGCACCAGAAATTGCTTCAGCTATGCTTCAAAGACAGCAAGCAGTAGCAATTATTGCAGCAAGACAAAAAATTGTTGAAGGTGCGGTAGGCATGGTAGAGATGGCGCTTAAACAACTTAATGAGAATAGTGTGGTAGAGCTAGACGAAGAACGTAAGGCTGCTATGGTAAGTAATTTACTTGTGGTACTTTGTGGGAATAAAGATGCACAGCCAATCGTTAATAGTGGTACGATCTATTAGAAATCATATATAGAAAGGACCTAGAGGATATGGACAGCAAAGCGAAAGAAAAAGAAAAAAAACAGGTTCTACTGAGATTGTCACCAGGTCTTTGGAATGAGCTAGCAGCTTGGGCAGAAGATGACTTTCGCTCGATTAATGGACAAATAGAATATTTACTTACCGAGTGTGTAAAAAAGCGTAAGAAAAGTGCTACAAAAGAAGAATAAATAGAAAATCATAGGTAATTAAGGAGAAAAGCATGAGGGAAAATGACATCATACAAGCAGAATATGAGGAATTTGAAGGAGATGTGAGGAAACTTGAAGAACTCATAGGGCAACTAGAACTTTGGAGTGATGAATATACCATTAATCATAAAAGAGAAGAAGTAAGGCTACCGGAGTATGTAGAGCTTCATTTGAATTTAGAAGCCTTAAAAGAACAGTTATTTGCTTTTATAAATCAGCAAATAGCCAAGGAGGGTAAAACTGAATGGAGCATAAAGGCTGAGACAGATATTAAATATCGATTAGCAAGTTATAGGCAGACAGAAGCGCATATCCATAAGTGGATTAGAGAAATTAAAGATATTTATATTTTAATAGCTAAATCCCCCCTGCTTGAGAAGAATAGAGCTTATATAGAAGAAATATTAAAGGCAGATTAAGCAAAAGGGCTAAGTCTATTGCAGTAACATGAATAGACTTAGCCCTTTTAGTGGGTCTAGTTTTGCTCTTGGGAAGTACGAATTAAAGAAATAACGACCTCTAATAAACAATCTAGTGCTTGAAGTTGGTCTGAACTAACACTAGACGAAATAAGTGATTCAATATGGGAATAAATTTGGTAATCGCCCTCTACGATTTCTTTTCCCTTTGTGGTTAATTGAAGATAGTACACACGTTTATCTTCTGCTGATTGAACCTTTTCGATAAGCTGGTGCTTTTGAAGTCTTTTTATAAGTGCAGAAATAGCTGGTTTAGTGAGAGATAAAGCGTCTGCCACATCTCCAAAATTGGGATGCTTCATGTTATGAATAGCTAGAAGATAATAGTAGTCACTAATATTGAAGCCGGTTTCAGTTGCCAAAAGATGATTAATACGTTCTGAGGATTGACGCCATAAGTAGCTTGTTATGGCTTCGAGATTTTGAGATATCACATTAAAACTCCTTAAATATTAAAAATTAAACATAATAATATATTAGAATATTTAGTATAAATAGTCAATTGCATTAAATGCCATAATTATTTACAAAAAAATACCCATAAATTGTCCAAATATAGGTGAACATTTTTGGGTGTTAAGGCATATTGGCATCAGTAAGATGATTATAATCATCAGAAAAGGCAACAAGTGCAGTAATAACTTGTGATTGTCTTTTTAATGCAGCATCATAATGGTTACTAAGTGCATAAGCTGAAGGCGCTTGAGGAAGTCCTGCTAATAAAGTGGCTTCATCGAAAGTAAGCTCTTTAGGTGTTTTATTAAAGTAATTTTGACTAGCCATAGTAATACCTGTATTGCCATCTCCATAATAAATGGCATTGACATAAAGTTCGAGAATTTCTTCTTTACTATAAAGATTCTCTAATTCATAAGCGATAAACATTTCCTTGAGCTTACGTTCTAAAGTTTGTGTTTTATCTAAAAAGAGATTTTTGGCTAGTTGCTGAGTGATGGTACTGCCGCCTTGCTCAATGTTACCACAGACTACATTAGTAATGAGTGCACGGCCAAGACTAATAAGGTCTACAGCACCATGCTTATAAAAACGATGGTCCTCAATGGCCACGATGGCATCAAGAAAAGTAGGGCTAATTTCATCAAAGTGTGTATAGTTCTCACTATTTTGAAGTGCTACGATTGTTTCTTTTATGGGATAGGCATTAATAGTGCGATGATAAGCAGAGTAACCATAGCCTATGCCACTAATAGTTAATACAAGTAGAAGAATGAGCATACCTTTAAATAGATTTTTAATATATTTCATAGTAATAAGCTCCTTTCTTTTATTTATAGATTTATTATAAAGCTAAATGAACAGCTAAACTATAGGATTTTGGTGACAGTTTTCTTTCAGTTTTGTAACATTTAGAAGCTAAACATCATAACTACATAACAAATAGATGACAAACATTTACAAATTGTGGGAGTCCCTTTATAATTTAAAGAAGAAAAACCTAAAAAAAGCTAGAATATCGCCAAAGGAGGAAAGAAAGTGAAAAAAGTAGTCTCAGTATTCACTGTGTTTATGCTCATAGTGAGTATGTTTAGTGTGAATGCACTAGCACAAACACAAAGTAAACAATTAAGAGGGGTTTGGATATCGACAGTTTATAATTTAGATTATCCAAGCACTAAAAATAATATAAGTGCTCAAAAAGATGAGTTCACCACAAAATTAGATCAGTTAAAAGCCATAGGTATTAATGCTGTTTTTGTACAAGTAAGGCCAAAAGCTGATGCCTTATATAAGTCTCATATTAATCCCTGGTCAGACGTATTAACAGGCACGCAAGGGCAAGATCCAGGCTATGACCCATTAGCTTTTATGGTAGAAGAAGCACATAAAAGAGGAATGGAACTTCATGCATGGTTAAATCCTTATCGTGTAACAACCAGTGGCACAGATGTTAATGCTTTAGCAATTAATCATCCAGCTCGCTTAAATCCTTCTTGGTTATTTAGTTATAATAATGCACTCTACTATAATCCGGAGTTAGAAGAAGTTAAAGTACATATTGTAGATACAGTTAAAGAAATTGCTACAAACTATAATGTAGATGGGATTCATTTTGATGATTATTTTTACCCCTCTTCTTATCCACTTCCAGCAGGTGAAAGCAAAGATGGCACCGTAGCTAATAATAGACGCCAAGCAGTTAATGATATGGTATCTCGTGTAAGCTATGCTATTAAAGCGATTAATCGTTCTTCAGGAAAGAATATCAGTTTTGGTATTAGCCCAGCAGGTATTTGGAAGAATAATACTTCTGATCCTTTAGGCTCAGCAACATCAGGTAATGAAGCGTATTATTCGGTATACGCTGATGCAAGAACCTGGATTCAAAATGGTTGGCTAGATTACATTACACCTCAAATCTATTGGGAAACAGGTCATGCTAAAGCAGATTATGAAACTTTAGTGAAATGGTGGTCTAATCAAGTAGTAGGTACTTCTACTAAGCTATATATTGGACAAGGTATTTATCGTGATGTAGTGGCAACTCAAATTGATACGCAATTAGCTGTCAATGAAAAGTATACCCAAGTTGAGGGCAGTATTTACTTTAGTTTGAGAGATCTTTTGAGTAATCGTATGGGAAGCAAAGATAAAATTAGCAATTATTACAAAGCAAACCCAGTGACAGGTACAGGAAATACGGGTTCTGGAGGAAACAGTAGTAACAATGGTAATAGTAATACTGAAAATGGTACGGGTTCAGGTTCTTCTAGCAGCAATGTAAATCCTAATGCTGTGGGAAAAACAGGTGTTGTATCTGCAACAACTTTAAATATTAGATCTGGTGCTAGAACAGATAGACCAGTTGTTGCAAAAGTAAGTAGTGGAACTAAGGTTACTATCCTAAGTATTTTAGGGGATTGGTATAAAGTAAAGTTGTCTAACGGCACAGTGGGTTGGGCAAGTGCAGCGTATATCAAGGTAGATGCCAGTCAAAGTACAACCAATAATGGCAATACAGCTGGTAGTACAACAAATACTAGCAGTTTCCCAAAACAAGGTACAGTTAATGCGACGAGCCTTAATATTAGAGCAGGAGCTAGAACAGATAGACCTATCGTAGCTAAGTTAGCTAAAGGAACAAAGGTTACGATATCATCTGTATTAGGAGATTGGTATAAGGTGAAATTAGCAGATGGCACCATTGGTTGGTGTGTGAAGACTTATATTAGTTAGAGACGTTAGTAAATAGTAGAAAAGGAAGAATATGAGGCATACAAGCCTGTATTCTTCCTTTTTGTTAATCTTTTTTGTTATTTATAAACTATTGATTATTTATTTGATATTATATAAGATGATAGTAAAATAATAGATACTAAAAGGAGAGACAAAATGCAAACGATGAAGATAGGACATTCTGATTTAGAAGTATCTAAAATAGCTTTAGGAACCTGGGCTATAGGTGGTGGTTCTTGGTGGGGAACTAATGATGATAATGAATCTATAAAAACCATTCGCACGGCAGTAGATAAAGGAATTAACCTTGTAGATACAGCACCAGTATATGGATTTGGTCATAGTGAAGAAGTAGTAGGAAAGGCGATTAAGCCTGTACGTAACCAAGTGGTTTTATCAACAAAATGTGGTTTAATGTTCGACCGAACTGTAGGAAGCTATTATTTCTCCAGAGATGGTTTTGATGTCTATAAAAACTTAACAAAACAAGCTATTATTGACTCTGTAGATCAAAGCTTAAAGCGCTTAGGTACTGATTATATAGATATCTTATTTACTCACTGGCAAAGTGTAGAGCCTTTCATTGTGCCTATAGAGGAAACAATGGAAGCCTTAATGGCACTTAAAAAAGCAGGTAAAATTAGAGCTATTGGTGGGTCTAATATGTCTGCTTGGCATATTGAAGAGTATATAAGATACGGTGAGCTAGATATTATTCAAGAAAAGTATAGCTTAATTGATAGACGTATTGAAAAAGAAATTTTACCAGCTGCCGAAAAGTATGGTGTTACTTTTCAAGCTTATTCACCACTTGAACAAGGTTTGTTAACAGGAAAGATTCGTAAGGATTATGTACCAGAGTTAGGTAGCTCAAGAGACGGTAAGAAGTGGTACAAGCAAGAGAATTTAAGTAAGATTGTAGATGGTGTGGATTCTTGGGTACCACTTTGTGATAAATATGGTTGTACGCTTGGAAATTTAGCTATTGCCTGGGTGGCAGCACAAAGCAATAATATGAACGTATTGTGTGGTGCTAGAAAATTAGAACAAATAGAAGAAAATGCTTTAGCAGGTAATATTACACTTGAGACTGAGGATGTGGCATTTATGAGAGATTCTATTTGTTTATAAAGTAGAGATATACTAAGAGATTCATAAAAACAAAAGGGATGTTGTGAGATGAGCGACATTCCTTTTTGCTATTTAGAAAAGATTTCATTTTACATTTCATAGATCATAGGAGCTAACTAGTGTGTCTGCTATCTTGCTTAGTTAAAGACTTGATTCTTAACGAGGAAATTTATTAAATTAATTGACAAATTAGTTTTGACTGAATATAATAGGCATATAAATAGTTAGTAACAAAAAGTTACTAAGTTGAAAGTGGTTGTATTTAACACTAAAATAAAGTTTAAAGCATGATGATTAAAAGGAGGATGATAGTATGAAAAAAGTGCTTATAGTAGTCGATATGCAAAATGATTTTATTACAGGAAGCCTAGGAACCAAAGAAGCTGAGGTTATAGTGCCACGCGTTGTCAAAAAGATAGAAGACTATAAAGCTAGGGGAGAAATGGTTTTCTTCACAAGGGACACTCACTTCGAAGATTATTTGACGACTCAAGAGGGGAATAAATTACCGGTAGAACATTGTATTAAATCTACCTGGGGTTGGGAATTAGCAGAACCAATTGAGAAGCTGGTAGAAGCTCATACACCAGTGATTGATAAACTGACTTTTGGTAGCATAGCTTTAGGGGAGCAGATTAAAGTACTTAATGATAAAGAAGCAGTAGAGATAGAGCTTGTTGGTTTGTGTACAGATATTTGTGTTGTTTCTAATGCCATAGTACTTAAAGCTTATTGTCCAGAAATCCCACTAACAGTAGATGCTAGCTGCTGTGCAGGTGTAACATCTGAAACCCATACAAGTGCTTTAACAACCTTGAAGATGTGTCAGGTAAATGTTATTAACGAAAATTAGAAATGGCTATCTAAGGTTTTACACTCATTTACTTTAGCAAAAGGGAAGAGGCATATGACAAATGAGTGTATAGGATAAGGATAGTAGATAAAGGAGGCATAGGTATGATTCGAATAAATGGTAAGCAAATAGAGCCAGGCTATTTTCCAGATGGTACTTTACTTATTAAACACTTCACAAAGAAGAATGAAAAGATACACATTGATTGGCAATACGAAAACAATGAAGAACTTTTAGTAGTGACTTTTTTAACAAGGCATTTACAGGATAAGGGGATTCATGATATTGAGTTATGGATGCCTTATGTGCCAAATGCTAGACAAGATCGCACTAAGAGACCGGAAGATGTGTTTACTTTGAAGTATTTTTGTGAAATGATTAATGCCCTAAATTTTAGTAAGGTTCATGTACTAGACCCTCATTCAGATGTGACCAGTGCGCTACTACATAGGGTAGAGCAGATGTCAGTGAAGCCTTATGTAGAAGAAGCAGTTAAACAAAGTGGCATAGTAGCTAGCAAGGATATTATTTTTTATCCTGATAGTGGTAGTCAGAAACGTTATAGTGAACAATTTCAATTTCCAAATGCTTTTGGGATTAAGCAAAGAGATTGGGAAACAGGAGAGATTAAAGGTTTAGAAGTTTCAGGGTATCTACCTAAGGAACCATTTAATGTACTCATTATTGATGATATTAGTAGCTTTGGAGGCACCTTTTATTTTTCGGCTTTAAAGCTAAAAGCCTTAGGTGCAGATCAAATCGATTTATACATTACACATTGTGAAAATAGTATTTTGGAGGGTAAACTCATGGAAGGTGATTTGATTCGCCATATTTATACGACATCCAGCTTATTAACCAATACACATGAGAAAATCACAGTGCTACCAGTTGGTTACAGATAAGAATCACTTGATCTAACAATCACTACTGAGAAATGAGTGGAGTAGATTATATTTGTATAAAATTGCTTTTGTAATAATAGAAGACAATGAAAATAGATATTGAAAAATAGAAAGAAATAAGGGGAGATTAAAATGAATTTTGGAATCAATATAAATCCATTATTATTATTAGATTATTATAAAACAACACATGCTGAGCAGTATCCTAAAGGGTTAACTAAAATGGCTTCTTATTTTACACCTCGTATGAGCAGATTAGAAGGGGAAGAACATCTCATTATGTTTGGCCTCCAAGGTTTTATTAAGACTTATCTGATGGAAGCTTTTAATGATAATTTCTTTAAGAGACCTAAAGAGGAGGTACTGGCTGAGTATGAGAGGCTGCTAACGGCTACCTTAGGAAAAGGGGCTTATGGCTTAGAGAAAATTGCAGCACTTCATGATTTAGGATACTTGCCATTAGAAATCAAAGCGGTGCCAGAAGGAACGAGAGTACCTATTAAAGTACCTATGTTAGAAGTAAGTAATACCCATCCGGATTTTGTATGGCTTGTGAATACTATTGAAACCAATATTTCATGTAATTTATGGAATACGATGATAAGTGCCAATGTAGGATATAAATACCGTCAAATTGTTAATCACTATTATGATTTAAGTGTAGAAGACAATGTACCAAGGAGACGTGCTTTAGGAGATTTTTCTATGAGAGGTCAAGAAAGCACAGAGAGTGCTATTAAAAGTAGTGCGGCCTTTTGCTTATCTTTTGTAAATACTGCCACAGTCCCAGCTATTAGTTATTTAGAGCATTTATATAACTGTGATTGCACCAAGGAAGAGGTGGCTTTTGGAGCTATTAGCACAGAGCATAGTGTGATGTGTTCTAACTATGCTGTAGATGGCGATGAAACAGTGATGATTAAACGCCTTTTAACGGAAATTTATCCAAAGCATAATTTTTCTATGGTAAGTGATAGCTATGATTACTGGCGCCTAGTGACGGAGCTTCTACCAGCTTGTGAAAAAGAGATTATGGCTCACGAAGGGACACTACTTGTTAGAGGAGATAGTGGCGATCCTGTGGATATTATTTGCGGTACTAGCAGAAACGGTGGTGAAACACCAGAAGAAAAAGGAACGGTTCAGTGTTTATGGGAAAGTTTTGGTGGCAGCGTTAATAGTAAAGGTTATAAAGTATTGGATTCACATATTAAAGCAATCTATGGAGACAGCATTACACCACAACGTGCTATTGCCATTTATGAAAGATTACTAGAAAAAGGATTTGCTTGTAACAATGTAGTATTAGGTGTAGGTAGCTTTTCTATGCAATGTCTTCAAAATGAAGATGGTAGCTTCAACCCTTATACTAGAGATACCTTTGGTATTGCCATTAAAGCTACTTATGCGGAGCAAGAAGAGAATCGTATTGAGATTTTTAAAAATCCTAAGACAGATACAGGTAACTTTAAAAAATCTCAAAAAGGATTATGCTATGTATATGAAAAAGATGGTGAGTTAACATATATCGATGGCTATGGTACTAGCTTTAAAGAAGAAATCACTGCAGAAAATCAATTAAAGACCGTGTTTAAGGACGGAAAAATGACGAAACAATACACATTGAGGGAGATTCGTGATAGACTTCATAGAGGAGACTTTTAAAAAGGAGATGACGACTATATGTATGGCTTTGTAAAGCTAGCAGCTGCAGTACCTAGTGTAAGAGTAGCTGATTGTTACTATAATAAAGAACAGATTTTAAAGCAAATTCAACTAGCTGATCAGGAAGGGGTGCAGGTCATAGGATTTCCTGAGCTTTGTATAACGGGTTATACCTGTGCTGATTTATTTTTCCAAACAACCCTTTTAGAAAGCGCTAAAAAGGCTTTAGGTGAAATTGCCAAGGCAACTAAGAAGATGGAAATGTTAATTGTTTTAGGTCTTCCATTGATGATTGAAGACGAACTTTATAACTGCGCGACTGTTCTTTTAAAAGGAAAAGTGCTAGGGGTTGTACCAAAAAGCTATATTCCTAACTATAATGAGTTTTATGAAAAAAGATGGTTTGCCCTAGGAACGGATTTAGGTATAGGTGAAATGACCTTATTAGGTGAAAAGGTACCTGTAGGCACGGATTTGCTTTTTGAGTGTGGTGAGTTAAAAGTAGGGGTAGAAATCTGTGAAGATGTCTGGACACCTATTCCACCAAGTTCTCTTTTAGCACTAGCTGGTGCCAATGTAATCGTGAACTTATCAGCAAGTAATGAAATTATTGCAAAGAGAGATTACCGCCGTCAGCTTGTAAGTCAGCAATCTGCTAGAACCTTATGTGCTTACCTTTATGTTTCAGCAGGAGCAGAAGAATCTACAACAGACCTTGTCTTTAGTGGTCATAGTTTAATTGCTGAAAATGGGGCTATTAAAAAGGAAAATAAAAAGCTTATTGATACTGATTATGTATTAGTAGAGGACGTAGACTTAGAACGCCTTCAAAAAGATCGTATCAAAGGAAAGAGCTATGGAGATAGCAGAAAGTTCTTTATGCCAGAAGTAAGGCGCATAGAAGGTGAGACTTTAAGCTATAGAGGAACTTTCAAAGGAAGGATTGCAAGAAAACCTTTCGTGCCTCATGCTACAGAAACGAGAGATAAACGCTGTGAAGATATTTTTTCACTTCAAGTAGCAGGACTTAAAAAGCGTCTTAGTCATACAGGCAGCAAGCGTGCTATTATTGGTATTTCAGGAGGTTTAGATTCTACCTTAGCGCTTCTAGTAGCAGTTCAAGCTTTTGATGATTTAGGTTGGGATCGCAAGGGGGTTGTAGGTGTAACTATGCCAGGCTTTGGAACTACTGACCGTACTTATGAAAATGCCCTTCAACTCATGAGAGAGTTAGGCATTACCATGAGAGAGATTCCTATAGCAGCAGCTTGCAAACAGCACTTTAGTGATATTGGGCATGATGAAAATGTTCATGACATTACTTATGAAAATACCCAAGCTAGAGAGCGTACTAAGATTTTAATGAACATTGCTAATCAAGGTGGAGGTATGGTAGTCGGTACAGGAGACCTAAGTGAGTTAGCACTAGGCTGGTGTACTTATAATGGGGACCATATGAGCATGTACGCCGTTAATACAAGTGTACCAAAAACTTTAGTAAGAAGCTTGGTTTATACTATTTCTAAACGTCAAAGTGAAAAGGTAAAGGATACTTTAATAGATGTGTTAGATACTCCTGTTAGTCCTGAACTTTTACCTGTTGGTAAAAACGGGGAGATGCTTCAAAAAACAGAAGATACAGTAGGGCCCTATGAGCTCCATGACTTCTTCTTGTATTATTTATTACGTTTTGGTTTTAGTCCAAGTAAAATTTATTTCTTAGCGAAAACAGCTTTTGCAGTTAAAGAAGAGGAAACAGATGAGCTTTATAGTCATGAAACCATTTTAAAATGGCTAAAAGTCTTTTATCGTCGTTTCTTCAGTCAACAATTTAAACGTAGCTGCTTGCCTGATGGACCAAAAATCGGAAGTATTTGTTTATCACCAAGAGGAGACTGGCGTATGCCAAGTGATGCTTGTAGTAGTTTATGGTTAAGTGAAATAGAGGAGCTGAGTGAATAATGAAGATTGAAAAAGTAGCCATTATTGGTATAGGTGCAATCGGTGCTTTTATGGCTTCTAAGCTTTCTTCTGTATTATCAAATGGAAAATTAGTTGTTATTGCTGAGGGAGAAAGAAAAGCAAGATTAGAAAAAGGTCTTTTAATCAATAGTAAGTCCTATCAATTTCAAATTGTTACACCTAAGGAAAAAAGTGAGCCTGCGGACTTAGTTATGATTGCCACTAAATATCAAGGGTTAGATGCAGCTACAAAAGCTATTAAAAATCAAGTAGGTAAGCATACAGTGATTATGTCCCTTTTAAATGGGGTAAATAGTGAAGAAAAACTTCAAGAGGTCTATGGTGACAAGGTTATTTATGCTTTAATGCGTTTAAGTAGTATTAGAACAGATGAGGGCATTTCGTTTAATGAACGTAATGGGTATATTGAGTTTGGAGAAGAACGTAACGACGTGTTATCAGAACGTATTTTGGCTATTAAAACGCTTTTTGAAACAGCAGGAATTCAGTATAAAATTCCTCTAGATATGAGAAAGGCACTTTGGCATAAATATGCTTGTAATGTAGCTGAAAACCAAAGCTCTGCCATATTAGGTATTCCCTTTGGGGCTTGGCAGGTAAGTGAAACAGCTAATCATTTAAGAGAAGCAGCTATGCGAGAAGTGTTTGCTGTGGCAGCTAAAAAAGGTATTATTTTTACGGAAGAAGAATTACTGGCGCAAAGAGAGTTACTTAGTCATGTTCCATATGGTAATAAAACCTCTATGCTGCAAGATATTGAAAATAAAAGAGTAACTGAGGTAGAAATGTTTGCAGGTGAAATGATTGCCATGGGTAAGGAAGTAGGTGTACCAACACCTATTAATGAAGTGTTCTATGATGCTATTAAAATTTTAGAAGAAAAAAATAAAGGGATTATTTAAATTAAGGATTGGCAGAGGTTATAAGCTGATTTGAAATAAAAACTTTATTAATGTGACATGCTGTTGTCATATTCATCTCCTTATAATAAGTCTATCAAATAACTTATTATAAGGAGGTTTTTTAGATGGAAGATAAATATTGTCAATCTTGTGGTATGCCTATGGGGGAAACAGATGAGTTATATGGCACTGAGCAAGATGGAAGTAAAAGCACAGATTACTGTAAGTATTGCTATGACCAAGGGGATTTTATCAGTGATGTGACTATGGAAGAAGAAATAGAAAACTGTGTACCGATCTTAGTAGAGGAAAAAGTATGTGCCACTGCAGAAGAAGCAAGAGCTATGATGAAGGAGTTCTTCCCTACCTTAAAGCGCTGGAAACAAGCATAAAGCCTCTGAGACAACAACCACCAATCATGCCGGAAAATAAATGATGTTTGAGATGAAGAACCAAGAACTATTAGAAGACATGGAAAAACTCTTGCTAATAAAAGAAAGCCTAATAAAAAGTGAGAAAAGAATACGTCATTATGAAATCTGATAGTTGATCAGTAATATGATAAGTAACATAAAATAATCCAAGTATTTCTAGTGATTTTAGAGATGCTTGGATTATTTTATGTTAAAAATATTAAATTATTCGGATTATATAGTAAATTACCCCTCTCGAGTATATAATGACTTTATGTTGATCAATGAGAATACAACGAGAAGAATATTGAAGAACGAGGGAAAATATGTGTAAAAATGTAATTCATATTTATGGGGCATCAGGCTCAGGAACATCTACATTAGGGAAATTCATAGCTAAGTAGCTTGGATATACGTTTATGGACACAGATGATTATTTCTGGTTACCCACAAATCCAAAGTATACTACAAAGCGAGAAGTAACAGAGCGGATTCAGATAATGAAGAAAGATATATCGCACTCAGATAAGGTGGTTATTTCAGGTTCCCTTGTGGACTGGGGAGATGAATTGATTCCATTTTTTACACTTGCAATTCGAGTAGTAACGGATAAAGATGTTCGTATTAGGCGATTAAAGGAAAGAGAAAAAGTTCATTTTGGTTCAAGAATTGAGCTGGGTGGAGATATGTATGAGAATCATCTAGAATTTATGGAGTGGGCGGCTGCATATGACAATGGAGATGTGAACATGAGAAGTAAGACTAAGCATGATGAGTGGCAAAAGCTGCTAAGATGTAAACAAATAGTTGTAAATGGAGAAGATGATTTGAATGATAATCTAGAAATTGTAAAAGAGATTATTCAATCAAATAAGAAAAATCCAATTGGTTAAGGAGGAAGTTTTAATGAATCAACAAGGAACAAAACAATTAGAAACACAACATTTGTACCTAAGAAAATTTGTCGAAGATGATAGTGAGCAATTATATTTTAATGTAATGTCTGATAAGAATGTATTTAAATACTTTGCATTTTCTATCCACAAAAGTATTAGTGAGACTAGGCAATGCATTGAAAATTGGATACAGGAATATAAAAAAGAAAACACATATATTTGGGCTATTGTTGAAAAGGAAAGTAATCAGGTAATAGGAAATATTAATCTTGATAGCCTTTATTTACCGCTACTACAGGTGGGAGAATTAGCCTATTTTATTGGCACAAAATGGTGGGGGAAAGGCTATGCTACTGAAGCAGTAAGTGAAGTCATAAAGTATTTATTTTCTAGCGAAAAAGTATTCCTTATTGAAGCAAAACATAGTAGTCAAAATATGGCTTCTGGAAGAGTTCTAATAAAAGCAGGAATGAAAAAAGAAGCGGTACTTAAGAATAGAAGAATTGATAAGGAAACAGGAGAACGTTTCGACTTAATTATTTATTCTGTCCAAAATGGAAAAATAAACATAGTTTAAATACGTATATAGCATAAGGAGAAAAAATGAAAACAATAGAAACTGAGAGATTAATCATTAGGAACTTTCAAGAGGAAGATTGGAAAGATTTACAGGAATACTTATCTGATCAAGAAGTTATTAGATACTCACCTTATATGGTACATACAGATGAAATGGCTAAAGAGGAAGTTCATAAACGAATAAATACTGATGATTTTATGGCAGTGAGTTTAAAGCAAACTAATAAAGTTATAGGTGAACTAATTTATGAAAATGGAGAATTTGATTCAAAGGAGGTAGGATTCTTTTTTAATACGCAATATCAAGGGGCGGGCTACGCTACAGAAGCTGTATCAGCATTACTAGATGTAGCTTTTAATAGCTTAGGAGTACGAAGAATAACTGCTAGATGTGATGCATTAAATATAAAATCACAAATGCTATTAGAGAGGCTCGGTATGAGAAAAGAAGGCATGTTTATAAAACATCTTTATTTTAAACATGATGAGAAAGGAAATCCGATTTGGGCAGATACTTGTTTGTATGGTATTTTGAATGACGAATGGAAGCTGGCATAAGTTTGAAATATACTATAGGGTAAGCTGAATCTCCTAGTGATAAGAGAATGAAGTTGGAAACAGGGGTGAAAAATGAGAAGAAATATTTTTGAACGAATAGGACTTTGTATTTTAACATTTTTTATAGTTAACGTTTTTAGTTTTGCTACTTTAATGAATAGTTATTATATCATTATTCCAGCATGTATTGCTTTTATTTTAATCAATATAGCGCCATCCTTTAGGAACGGAACAAGTAAACGCAATGGAATGCTAACAAATGGTGCAGAGCTACTTATACTTTTTGTGTTTTCTACTATTTTATCAACTCTATATACTGTATGGCTCTGGTTTAATTTGCATTCCCAAAATGTAACTGCATTCTGGATTAATTGCCTTATTGTAGTGATAGGTGAAGCTGTGCTATTTTGGAATGGCATCATCCGTGTTTATTTGACCTCAGTTCAGCTTGGAATCAAATGGAGGATTATTGAAATAGCCTGTGGTATGATCCCTATTGTGAACTTAGTTGCCTTATACAAAATTATTTCTATAGTCATGAAAGAAATACAATTTGAGAATCAAAAATATTATATTAATATAGGCCGAGCAGAAAAAATGGAATGTAAGACAAAGTATCCTTTGTTATTAGTACATGGCGTGTTTTTTAGAGACAGTAGATACCTCAACTACTGGGGGCGTATACCGAGTGAGCTCATAAAAAATGGAGCAACAGTATATTATGGCGTTCAGGATTCGGCTGCTTCGGTTAAAGAATGTGGGAAAGAAATTGCTGAGCGGATAAAAGAGATTGTTAAAGAAACGGGATGTAAAAAAGTTAATATCATTGCTCACTCAAAAGGTGGTTTGGATAGTAGGTATGCAATAAGCTGTTTAGATGTAGCGGCATTTGTAGCATCATTAACGACGATCAATACACCACACAGAGGTTGTATTTTTGCAGATTATTTACTTAATAAGCTGCCTGAAAGCTTTTGTCAGTCTATTGCCCGAAAATATAATAGGACATTACTAAAACTCGGAGATAAAAATCCTGATTTCATGACTGCGGTAAAAGATTTGACAGCTTCAGAATGTAGCAAATTCAACGAAACAGCCCCTGATATGCCTCATGTTTTCTATCAAAGTGTAGGTTCTAAGATGAAAAGAGCTACTAGTGGGAAGTTTCCTCTTAATGTGTCTTATCCACTTGTTCGTCATTTTGATGGTGAAAGTGATGGACTTGTTGCAGTTGAATCAATGAAATGGGGAGAACAGTTTACGTTTGTCAAGGCCAACGGCTGCCGAGGTATTTCTCACGGAGATATGATAGATTTAAATCGTGAAAATATACATGGCTTTGATGTTAGGGAGTTTTATTTTAATATGGTAAAAGATTTAAAGAATAGGGGATTATGAACATAATCTATAATAATAGTAATACCTAAAATGCTAATTTGTTTAGAGAAGGTTATAAACAAATTTATTAATTTTATAAAATGCCAAATGAATTATGCTGATAATAGTGAGAGAACTACAAAAGATATTAAGAGAGATTATTTAAGGAGCAGAAATATGGAAATACGAGAACTTTTATCAAATGAATATGAAATGGCATTACAATTAGCTTGGACAGTTTTTCAGGAATATGAAGGCCCTGATTATTCTGAGCAAGGAATAAAATCGTTTTATGATTCATTGCACGACACTGAATATATAAAATGGCTTAGAATATATGGAGCATTTGAACATACTAAACTCATTGGTATGCTTGCGACTCGTAGCAATGGAAATCACATTGCTTTGTTTTTTGTAGATGGCAAGTATCATAGAAAAGGAATTGGAAAACAGTTATTTGAAAAAGCTTGTTTGGATAATAGTTCTGGTAATATGACAGTTAATTCCTCTCCTTTTGCTGTGGAAGTCTATCATCATTTAGGGTTTATCGACAGTGATATTGAACAAGTCACTGATGGCTTAAGATATACACCTATGATCTATCGTCTAAAAAAGGATAATTAAAATAAAGTAGATAAGTCAAAGATATATTAAGCAGAAGCAGTACAAGTATCTCTATCTAGAGGAGATTCTTGTACTGCTTTTATATGATGTAGCATTGCTTCTGAATGATGAAGATTAATTTTATAAAATAAAGAAATTATCTTCTATGATGTTAATAGGAGAGAAAAATAACTAATATTTTGCTTAAATAGTACAGTAAAACGAAAAAAACAAAAAAAATTATTCTAAAAAATACATAAAGCCCTTTACAGATTAGTAGCAACTAAAAAGTCAATATTATGAAGTGTTAGAAGAAAAGTAATTAAAAAAATAAAAAAGATAACTTTTCAGATAAATAAAAAATACCGAACAAAAGTTTAGTATGTATAAACAAAATAGTTAGAGAAAATAAGATAAGGTATTGCTATTTTTTTTTGTCTATTGTACAATGTGTAACGAAATCCATAAATAGGTGTTAGCCTATGGTATAACAAGCCGTAGGACGTGTGTGTTAGATGGAGTTATCTATTATTACTAAACAAATAACTTAATATTACATACACTATAAATGGCAGAAAAAATATATTTGTAAAGGAAAATGAATGATGTATAAAAGTTCTCAAGAACGTATGCCTATTTATGAGGCCTTACAAAAATATAAGGATATGCGCATTGTACCTTTTGATGTACCTGGCCATAAACAAGGACGAGGAAATAAGGAGCTTACAGAGTTTTTAGGTGAATCCTGTATGCAAATTGATGTGAATTCTATGAAGCCTTTAGATAATCTATGTCATCCAGTATCAGTGATTAAAGAAGCTGAGCAGTTAGCAGCAGAGGCTTTTGGCGCGAAACATGCTTTTTTCATGGTAGGAGGAACCACTTCATCCGTACAAGCTATGGTGATGACGGCGTGCAAGCGAGGGGATAAAATCATTATGCCTAGGAATGTTCATCGTAGTGCCATTAATGCTTTAGTTGTATGCGGTGCTATTCCTGTTTATGTGAATCCAGGGGTTAACAAGGAATTAGGAATTCCTTTAGGCATGTCCTATGAAGATGTTAAAGCTGCTATTTTAGAACATCCAGATGCCAAAGCAGTGCTGATTAACAATCCGACTTATTACGGCATTTGTTCACCTCTTAAACGTATTACAGAGCTAGCTCACGAACATGGTATGCTAGTGCTAGTTGATGAAGCACATGGGACTCATTTTTATTTTCATGATGAATTACCTGCTTCAGCCATGAGTGTAGGAGCAGATATGGCAGCTGTGAGTATGCATAAAACAGGTGGGTCTTTGACGCAAAGTTCTTTTTTACTCATCAATAACAATGTGGGTGAAGGTTATACACGTCAGATTATTAATTTAACACAGACCACAAGTGGTTCTTATTTACTCATGTCTTCTCTTGACATTTCCAGAAAAAATCTTGCTTTAAATGGAAAAGAGATTTTTGATAGGGTGATAGAACTTGCGAGTTATGCAAGAGAAGAGATTAATAAAATGGGTGGTTACTATGCTTTTGGTAAAGAGCTTATTAATGGAGACACAGTATTTGATTTTGACGTAACTAAGTTATCCATACATACAAGAGACATGGGCCTTGCAGGCATTGAGGTTTATGATGTTCTTAGAGATGATTATGATATACAAATAGAATTTGGAGATATTGGCAATGTGTTAGCTATTATCTCTGTAGGTGATACAGATTTAGCGATAGAACGTCTTATTTCAGCTTTAGCAGAAACTAAAAGACGTTATCTTAAAAGTCCATCAGGTATGCTAGACCACGAATATATTAATCCGCAGGTGGCAATGACACCTCAAGAAGCTTTTTATGCAGATAAGAGGTCTATACCAATAGAAGATAGTACAGGTTATATTTGTAGTGAGTTTGTTATGTGCTATCCTCCTGGCATTCCTATACTAGCGCCAGGTGAAAGAATTACAAAAGAGATTTTAGATTATATTCACTATGCCAAAATGAAAGGCTGCTTCCTAACAGGAACAGAAGACATTCATATTGAGCATATCAATGTGGTGAAAGAGTAAGAGGCGAAAGGAGCGAGTTTAATGGAGTTATGGTATACAGAGGAACATAGCCCTTATGTTCGTTTTTCGATTAAGGTAGATCGTCACCTCTATGCGAAGCAAAGTAAGTACCAACGTATAGATGTGATGAATTCATATGAATTTGGTACTTTCTTAACCCTGGATGGGTGTATGATGCTCACTGAAAAGGATGAATTTATTTATCACGATATGATTGTCCATGTGCCTATGGCTACAAATCCAAAGATTAAAAAAGTGTTAGTTATTGGTGGTGGTGATGGTGGTACTGTAAGAGAACTTATTCGCTACAAAGGTATCGAGCATATTGATTTAGTAGAGATAGATGAAATGGTAGTAGAAGCTTGCAAGCTTCACCTGATGCAAACTGCTTGTGGTTTAGATGACCCAAGAGTTCATATTTTTTATGAAGATGGCCTTAGATATATCCGCCATATAGAAGGGGAGTATGATCTGATTATTGTAGATTCTACAGATCCTTTTGGCCCAGGAGAAGGGCTATTTACAAAAGAGTTTTACGGTAATTGTTATAAAGCCTTAAAGGAAGACGGGATTTTAGTGAATCAACATGAAAGTCCTTACTATCAAATGCATGCTAATTCACTGAGAAAGGCACATGAGAAGATTATAAGTTTTTTCCCCATTACCAAGCTTTATAGTGCTCATATTCCTACTTATCCATCAGGGCACTGGCTCTTTGGCTTTGCTTCTAAGAAGTATGATCCAATAAAAGATTTAGATGCTAAGGCTTGGAATGAGTTAGGAATAGAGACGCAGTATTATAATACTGAGGTGCATAGAGGAAGTTTTGCTATGCCAAATTACGTTAAAAAGTTATTGAAATAATGAATAAAGAAAAAATACATAACGAGGAGATGATTAAGAGATGGGAAGAGCATTAATTATTGGAGCTGGCGGTGTTGCTAGTGTCGTAGTACATAAGTGTGTACAAAACTGGGAAGTATTTGAAGAAATTTGTATTGCGAGTCGTACAAAATCTAAGTGCGATGCCCTTAAGGAAAAATTAGATGGGGGTAAAACAAAGATTACAACGGCTAAGGTGGATGCTGATAATGTTGATGAGCTTATTGCACTTATTAAAGATTATAAGCCTGATCTTGCTATCAATGTGGCATTACCTTATCAAGATTTAACCATTATGGATGCTTGTTTAGCCACTAAAACACATTATTTAGATACCGCTAACTATGAGCCTTTAGATACTGCTAAGTTTGAATATAGCTGGCAATGGGCTTATAGAGAAAGATTTGAAAAAGCCGGGATTACAGCTATTTTAGGTTGCGGATTTGATCCAGGTGTAACAGGTGTCTTCTCAGCTTATGCGCTTAAACATTACTTTGATGAAATTCATTATATTGATATTTTAGATGCCAATGCAGGAGATCACGGCTATCCTTTTGCAACAAACTTTAATCCTGAGATCAATATCCGTGAAGTAACAGCTAAAGGAAGCTATATTGAAAATGGTGAATGGGTAGAAACAGAGCCAATGGAGATTAAGAGAGTGTACAACTTCCCTGAAATTGGGGATAAGGATATGTATTTGTTACACCATGAAGAGTTAGAATCGCTTGCACTTAATATTACAGGGATTAAGCGTATTCGTTTCTTTATGACTTTCTCACAAAACTATTTAACACACCTTAAAGTCCTTGAAAACGTAGGAATGACTTCTATTGAACCAATTGAGTATGAAGGTCAGCAAATTGTACCACTTCAATTCTTAAAAGCTATTTTACCAGATCCAGCGTCTTTAGGACCTAGAACAAAAGGAAAAACAAATATTGGTTGTATCTACCAAGGTGTTAAAGATGGAAAACCCGTTCAATACTATGTGTACAATGTATGTGACCATGAAGAATGCTATAAAGAAGTAGGTTCGCAAGCCATTTCTTATACAACAGGTGTACCAGCTATGATTGGAGCTATGATGCTTCTTCAAGGTAAATGGAAGAAACCGGGTGTTTACAATGTAGAGGAGTTTGATCCAGATCCATTTATGGAAGCGCTTAATAAGTGGGGCTTACCATGGAAAGAATCTTTTGCTCCTGAATTAGTAGAGTAAGGAGAGGACTATGGATTTAGATTTTACAAAAGTACCTACCCCTTGCTATGTGGTAGATGAACGCCTTCTAATAAAGAATCTAGAGATTTTAAAAAAGGTAGAAGAGGAAACGGGCTGCCGTATCCTCTTGGCTACCAAAGCCTTTTCTATGTATGAAACCTTTCCTCTAGTAGCCAAATATTTAAGCGGCGTGACTTCAAGTTCTCTTCATGAAGCTAGACTTGGCTATGAAGAAATGGGAAAAGAAGTTCATATCTATGCAGCAGCTTATAAGGAAGAAGAATTCCATAAGATTATGCACTATTGTAATCATATCGTATTTAACTCCTTTAATCAGTGGAATAAGTACAAAGAAAAGATAAAAGCAGCAGGAAAACCTATTAGCTGCGGTCTTCGTATTAACCCTGAATATGCAGAGGTAGAAACAGAGCTTTATAATCCTTGTGCACCTAAGTCACGTATGGGGATTACTTTAGAGCATTTTGCAGGTGAAGATCTAGAAGGGATTGAAGGTTTACACTTCCATGCTATGTGTGAACAAAATTCAGATACCCTGGAACGTATTTTAAAAGTGGTAGAAGAGAAGTTTGGCGCTTATCTTCATCAAATGAAATGGATTAACTTTGGCGGTGGCCATCATATTACAAGAGCGGACTATGATTTAGAAAAGCTCATTAAGTGCATTAAGCATATTAAAGAAGCCTATGATATAGAGGTTTATCTAGAACCAGGAGAAGCAGTGGCTTTGAACACAGGTTACTTAGTAAGTACGGTTTTAGAAACACTTCATAACGATATAGATATTGCAATTTTAGATACCTCAGCAGCTTGCCATATGCCTGATGTACTAGAAATGCCTTATAGACCACAGATTATTGGCAGTGGCCTAGCAACAGAAAAAGCTTATACCTATCGTCTAGGCAGTGCGACTTGCCTAGCTGGTGATGTGATAGGTGATTATTCATTTGACGCACCACTAAAAGAGGGTGACCGACTAGTATTTTGTGATATGGCACACTATACCATGGTTAAGAATAATACCTTTAATGGAATTAACCTTCCAAGTATTGTACTTTATAGTGAAAAAGAAGGATTTAAAATGATTAAAAGCTTTGGCTATGAGGATTTTAAATCACGTTTATAATGAAGAAGAAAACCTTTGAATCCGATGGATTTGAAGGTTTTTTTCTTGAAAGAGAATATAAAACTATTAATCAATGCTAGGCACGTAAATGCCTAGATTAGGGAAATACATATGCATCATTTATGGAAGAGCTGTTGCACTTAAATTGATAAATCATCGTATAAAAATTAAGGTTAAATTAAGCTTTGTATATTAAACTATTCTTGTAAAGTTGATTAAGGTTATGGAAGGGAGCATGTTAAAATGAATTTTAAAAAAGTAGCACCTATTTTAGCTTTAGTGGTAACAACAAGTCTTTTGGGCGGTTGTACTACAGATACAACTTATGAAGCACAAAGTACTCAAGAAGCCACTAATTTGCAAGAAAACAAAGAAGAAAAAGTATATGTCGTTAAAGTTCAAAATATTACAGATCATACAATAACGGCAGTAACTGGCGAGTTAACACAGGATGGGCCACCTGTACTACCCAATGGAGAGACGGTGACAGGAGATGGACCACCTGCATTACCTGATGGAGAGACTAAGGCAGAGAGTACACCATCTGCATTACCTGATGGTGAGGCAATGACAAATAATACGCCACCATCTGATGAAGGTGGTATGCAATCATTTAGTGCTTCCCAGGAAACAATTACTTTTACTATTGATGATACCACAGAAATTACAATAGAAATGTTACAGGGAACACAAGAAGGTACTCTTAATCAAATTGGTGTCAACGATATTTTAGAAGTAGCACTTAATGATGATCATACAGCTAAAAGCATTATTGTCAAAAATCTTAATGCAGGGGGAGGCTTTGGTGGAAGTAGTACCGTAACTCAAGGTACATCGGCTAATACAATTGATACGGATAAAAATATAACAGATGGAAGATATATTTCTACTGGAGATGATGAAAATGCACTCCGTGTTGACAATGCAAAAGTAACCTTAGATGGTATTACAGTAGAAAAAACACAAGGAAACTCTTCTAACACTGAAAATGGTGATTTTTATGGACAAAATGCTGGCTTACTTGTAACAAACGGAGCAGAGGTGACTATTAAAAATAGTGCAGTCAATACAACGGTAACAAATGGAAATGGTATTTTTAGTTATGGTGAAGGAACAGTTGTTAATGTATCAGATAGTGTCATTCATACAACAGGTAATAATTCAGGTGGTATTCAAACTACAGGTGGTGGCACTATGAATGCTACTAACTTAGAAATTGAGACAAAAGGTAACTCAGCTGCGGCTATTCGTAGTGATAGAGGAGGCGGTACTGTAAAAGTATTAGGTGGAAGCTATATAACAAATGGTACTGGTAGTCCATCGATCTATTCTACAGCTGATATTTCTGTAGCTGATGCTACACTTGTAGCTAATAATTCTGAAGCACTTGTAATAGAAGGTAAGAACGCTATAGCTCTTGAAAACTGTAATGTAACAGGTAATATGGATAGTAGTAATCTTGATGAAAATGATAGCGTACACAATATCATGATTTATCAAAGTATGTCAGGTGATGCCGCCATTGGACACTCTACTTTTACTGCAAAAAATGGTAGTATCACAGCTAACCAAGGTGATATGATTTATATTACCAATACAACTTGTACAGTGGAATTAACAAATGTTGCACTTACTCTAGCAACAGATACACTTCTTAATGTATCTGGAAATACAAGTTCAAGAGGTTGGGGAACACAAGGAAGTAATGGTGGTGATTGTACCTTTATTGCAACCAATCAAGCGATGAATGGTAAAATCCGTGTAGATGATATCTCTATATTAGATCTAACGTTACAACAAGGAACACAATTTACAGGATCAATAAATACTGAAAATATGTCAGGAACAACCACAGTTACAATAGATGACAGTAGTAAATGGGTGCTCACAGGAGATTCTTATATTACTGAATTCACGGGTGACTTAAGTCAGATTGAAACAAATGGTTATAAACTATTTGTAAATGGAGAACAAGTAAAGTAGTTTAAAAATTATTAGGAGTTAGGGAATCCTAAGTATACAGAGGTATATGAAGGATTTTCGGAAATTTAATTATAAATTTCAAGGCCTCATTAAATCGTAGGGATTCAATGAGGCCTTTTATCATAATTTAAAATAGCTTAATCAGTGCTTCTAAGTCGTCACATAGTATTTTAGCACGTATAAAATCGTTATCTTTTAAAGCCAGAGCTACTTTTGTTTCAAGCGCCTTTTTCTTTTGTTCAAGTTCTAGATAGTCTTTATCAAAATGGCTTGCATAAATCATTTTTCTAAATTTACGCATACTTATTTTTCTGATGGTCTTATCATCAATGATTAAGGCGTAATCCATACAGTTAACGATAGAATAGAAGTCATGTGAAATCATAAGAATAGCACCATTATAATTTCCAAGAGCTTTTTCAAGAGCTAATTGTGAGTAGGTGTCTAAATGACTTGTAGGCTCGTCTAATAGCAGTAGGTTTGCATGGCTTGTTGCAATTTTGGCTAATTGAAGGAGATTCTTTTCTCCACCAGATAAAGCCTCAATCTTTTGATGAAGCATTTCTTCTTCAAAGCTATAGCCCACAATATGGGAGAGTACTTCATCATCATTTTTAAAACCAAGTTCGAGAAATTCTTCAAAAATTGTATGAGACTCATCGAGCATTTCACCTTGGCGTTGAGATAAATAAGCCACTTCAGTGCCTTGGTTAAATGCAATGCTTGGATGATCATTTTTAAAAATTTCTCGTAGTAAAGTCGTTTTTCCAGTGCCATTAGCGCCAATGATGGCTACTTTATCAGTGGATTTAATTTCAAAGCTGACATTTTCTAAAAGTGTTTCTTCAAAGGCAGCGCTGTAATCCGTTACTTTTAAAATAGTGGTTTCTGGTTCTATTTCATGATTGGTAAGCAAATGAATAGCAGGCTCTTTGATGTAAACAAAGGGTGCTTTAATTCTGCGTGCTTCTAAACGTTCTTGGAGCTTTACTCTAGCTTTTAAAGATTTCCCTTTAGAAGGGTCAGCCAGATTCGTTGCGGCAGTTCTAAGTCTTTCAATAACTTCAGCATTTCGCTCAATGGCATCTGTATCAGCTTGAGCCAGTTCTTGTAGTTCAATCTTTTTCTCAAGGAGTGAGAAGTTATAATCCATATAGTTACCGTCAAATTCTTGTAGCTCCTTATTTTCTAAGTGAATAATCTTATTAAAGCAATAATTGAGTAGATAGCGATTATGGGTGATGACAAGAAGTGTGCCTTTGTGGGCATTAATGAGGTTTTTAAGGGCATTAAGATTTTCGAAATCTAAAAATACATCTGGTTCATCCATAATCATTAAATGTGGGTTACTGAGCATTTCCTTAATAACCTGAACAAGCTTGAATTCACCGCCACTTAGCTGAGAAACCATTAGGTCTTTATGTTTCATAAGAACGGCTAAATTTAATTTTTTATTAATGTTACTTTCAAAATCATCTCCACCAAGTGCTTCAAAAGCATCTAACGTTTCTTGATACTTTTCAAGTAAGGCCTCAATATCAGAAGAGGTTTCCATTTCAGTGCAAATGGCTGTTAATTCATTTTGTAACCCAATACATGGGCCGCCTATATACTCAAATACAGTCATATCTTTTGTTTGTGTAGGTTCAATGAACTGACTCACATAACCAATGCGGCAGTTAGGTGTTATCTCTAAATCACCCTCGAACATATATTTTTCTGGGTTCATGATTAAATCAATCAAGGTGCTTTTTCCACTACCACTTACACCTATAAAAGCACAGTGCTGACCTTCTTCTAATGTAAATGAAATATGATTAAAGAGATCTTTTTGGGGAAAAGAGTAGGATAAGTTATCAACGTTTATCATAGAATGTCCTTTCTTGTCTTTGCTACTAAAAAAGAGCCTATCAAAATAAGCTCTTCGATATATTATTTTATAAACTACAATTTTTTACTCATTTTTGTATGTAAATCTGTTTTGTGAATTTGCTTTAGTAGTATAACATCTTTTAGGATTACTATCAATCTATTCGTTTCGAAGGAGCTATGAAAGATACAGATAGATGGGCATGACTAGGACGAAGGCGGAATATAATGAAGCAAGGTGGATAAGCTAGGAGGAAGACTATGTACCTCGTTCTTATATTGTTAATATTACTAATGGGGCAATTAATAGTAGGGGCAAAAAGTAAGCAATTATCTTTGAAGAATATAGTAAAGGAATTCTTTTGGGTAGAAGGTAGTTGGCAAGATCAAATGATAGATTTGCTGCAAAAGGGCGTTGTGATTTTATTAAGCATTGGCAAGGTCTTAAAACAAGAAGGTGAAATTCAAAAATGCATTGTGTTTTTACTAGCATTTGTAATGTATAGTTTATTACTAAAACTACTTATCAGTTTTACACTGTGGCTGGAAGAATACTTAATGAGTATGACACTTGATATTGCATTTTCTATTTTAACACCTACTGTGATTTTAATGTTTTTTTCAACAATTAATACGGTTATTACAAGACAGGTAGCTTTTATGGCACTTATTACAAGTGTTGTCATGGTGTATTTAGAAATGCTTCATTTTATAACAGGCGAAGTACCTTATAAGCCAGATACAAAAAGAGGAAAAGCATTAAAGGTAAAGAGTATTATTGCATGGCTGGTTATTATTTTAAGTAATCTTTATACCTTATTAGTTCTGGTTCAGTTTACAGGACACTCTAGAGTTCATCATTTTATACAAGCTGAAACCTTTAATCAGCAAAGTGCGGTGGACTTATTTTATTATCTGGTGATTACGTTTACTACAGTTGGGTTTGGGGATGTTTACCCTCAAACAACTTTGGCTAAGGTACTCACCATAATGATTGCTCTTTCTGGCATGCTATTTTCAGGCATGTTTATAGCAACAATCTTAGCAGTAGATGAAAGTTAAAATAGTAAAAGAGCTATAGAAGCACTACCTTGTCAAAGGAGGTGTACACCTTATAGCTCTTTTAAAGGATATATTATTAGGCTAAGTGAGTGTACGTCCAAAGAGGAATACACTTACCTAGCTAAGAAGATTGATTGGTTATGTGTGAAGCAATAGAGGTTGAGATGTAATTGGTATCTACTGTAATGACTGTATAGTAGTCTGGATTAATTGTTTTAATAGCTGTATCTAAAGCTTTAGCTAACTCAGAAGGTGATTGCTTAAAACCTATAGGAATAGCAATATCAAAAATAATATTACTATGAGTAGGTCCCATGATCATACGGAAATCATGAATGGAAAGTCTGGGGTCTATAGTTTTAGCGAATTCTTTAACTTGTGCTTTTAAGTCATTAATCACAGGGTCGTTAGTGACAATAGGATCCATATGAATGACCAAATCAATCCCCATTTCTCTTTGAAGGTCACGTTCAATATTATCTATTATATCGTGACAGTGAAGTAAATTAGCATCTGCAGGTACTTCTGCATGGACAGAAGCAAACCAGCGGTTAGGCCCATAGCTATGGATGACTAAATCATGAAAGCCAGTAATTTCTTTATAGCTGAGGAGCCTGGTCTGAATAGCATTTACAAACTCAGGGTCAGGTGCTTGCCCTAGTAAAGGACTTGTAGTTTCTTTAATGAGTGAAATACCTGAATAAAAGATAAAAGCGCCTACTACTCCGCCCATTAGACCATCCAGGTTAATACCTGTAAAATAGGCAATGATGGTGGCGAGAAGTACAGCACTTGTAGCTAAAACATCATTACGGCTATCTGTGGCTGTAGCAATCATTGTGGTAGATTGAATCTTAGTACCCAGTATGCGGTTAAAGCGACTTAACCAAAGTTTGACCATAATAGAAAAGACTAATACCATGATTAAGATAGGGCTAAATAAAATGGGTTCAGGATTTAAAATTTTACTGATAGATGAACGAATAAGTTCTAAACCTAAAAGTAAAATAATAAATGAAACAATCATACCTGAAATATATTCAATACGTGCATGACCAAAAGGATGGTCTTCATCTGCTGGTTTTGCAGAAAGCTTGAAGCCAATGAGAGTTACTACTGATGAACCGGCATCTGATAAGTTGTTGATACCATCGGCAAAGATAGCCATACTTTTAAAGAGTAGGCCAATCCCCATTTTACTTAAGCATAAGATAAGATTAGCAATAATACCAACCATACTTCCTAAATGTCCATAAGCCTCTCGCACCTTAGGATTAGTAATATCTTCGTAATTTTTTATAAAACATTTAATAAGCGTTTTTGTCATAAATCTCCCTCCATTCACTTGTTTTACTTGGCTTTATTTTCCTCTGTCAAGTGAAATAAAGTATTAATAACCAGTTCTCTAATAGAAGGAGGAACTGGCATACCAGCAGCTTTTGCATGACCGCCACCACCGAAAACTTCTGTAATATCTGTAGCAAGGTTCACATTATCTTTGACAGTACGGCAGGAAACACCGCCGCCCACATTAATCATAGCAATAAAGTCTAATTCTGGATGGAGTTCCCCTAGCTTATTACCAAGTTCACTTTGAAAACGATTAGCAAAAACAATTCCCGCTTTATAACCTAAAATTGTTTTTTCAATAATTTCTTCGTTACGTGCCTCAATATATTTATCAATTTCATTTTGACGAATTTCTAAAAGAAGCTGTTGCGTTTCATCAAAAGTAAAAGGGCCCTCATCTGTTTGCAGGCGTTCCCACCAATAAGTCATAAAGCGTTCATTACCTAAAATAGAAAATAAGTCATTGAGCTGTTTCGCTTCAAGGTCTCCTAAAGGTTGCCAATCCCAAGTGTCTAGACGTCTTACTTTTTCAACATAAGCAGCTGTAAGAGGATTTAGAAGTAGCTTACTTGATGCATGTGTTTTAAGATAGTCAAAAAATAAAGAAGTACCACTACATTTAATACCTGCTTCATCTTGAATACGTACTTGACACCAAGGGAAAACTTCTAGGGCTGTAGCAGAAAGGTGATGGTCAATAAGCTGAAAATGTGAAGCAGATAGGTCACTATCAGTAGTGTCAATCAAGCTTTGAATGGTTTCTGCTAAATCTTTGGTAATAGAGATATCTGTAATATAGCAATGTTCATAATTTAAATATTCCTTATTAGTGATATAAAGAGAGATTTTCTCATTAATATCTTCATAAGAGCAGTTGTCAAAACTCACTTCGTTAGGTCCATAAGCTAATTGTGCTAAAAGTACACAACTATACCCATCTAAATCATTATGTGAAAAATGTTTAATCATATTTTAATCTCCTATAAGTTTTAATCATATTCTACAAATAATAGTAAAATGTATCAATCAGCCATCTTCAAAAAAGTAACTTTATACCATGTTATTTTCTGATTTTTTCTAAAATGTGTAATGATACAATTCAATAGGGCTGTATGAAATGTCAAAGCCGTCATAAGTATTATGGCATTTTGCGTGACTTATATGTAGAACAATTGCTTTTAGTATAAACCACTCCTAAAAGAGATTCTAGTAGGATTTCCAAGAAAACGTGTAAATTTTTCAAAACAGGTATATAATAAGGACTGATGGTAAGAGAAAACTTATCTAGTAGGGAGGAGTAAAAAGATGTCAATTGACCGTAATGACCCATGCTGGTGTGGTAGTGGGAAAAAATATAAAAAGTGTCATTTAAGCTTTGATGAAAAGCTTAAACATTTAGAATTACAAGGTGAGGAAGTGCCGCCTAGAGAAATTATCAAAGGACAAGCTGATATTGAAGGTATGAAAAAAGCTGCCGAGATTAATAATGCTGTACTAGATTTAGTAGGCACAAAGATTAAAGCGGGTATGTCTACAGAAGCAATTAATCAATTAGTTCATGAGTATACAGTAAGTCATGGTGGTATTCCAGCACCTCTTAATTACGAAGGCTATCCAAAGAGTGTTTGTGTATCTATTAATAATGTGGTTTGCCATGGTATTCCTTCAGAAGAAACCATTTTACAAGAAGGCGATATTGTGAATGTGGATGTAACCACTATTGTAGATGGTTATTTTGCTGATGCTTCTAGAATGTATATGATTGGTGAAGTCAGTGAAGAAGCTAGGAGGCTTGTAGAGGTAGCTAAAAAATGCCTAGAAGTAGGTATAGCGGCTATTAAACCTTGGGGACACCTTGGAGACATTGGGGCTGCAGTACAAGCTTGTGCCGAATCAAATGGATGCTCTGTCGTAATAGATTTAGGTGGACATGGTATAGGAAAGCTATTCCATGAAGAACCTTTTGTTCCTCATGTAGGAGAAGAAGGAGAAGGAATGCTGCTTGTACCGGGGATGACTTTAACGGTAGAGCCAATGATTAATGCAGGTGATTACCGCGTCTATATTGATGACGAAGATGGATGGACTGTTTATACAGAAGATGATTCACTTTCAGCACAGTGGGAGCATACTATCCATATTACAGAAACAGGCATAGAAATCATTGCCTATTAAAATATAGAAAAATAGTTTTTATAGAACAAAGGAGAGCGTAGCAATCTTATATTTAAGAAGCTACGCTCTCCTTTCTATAGAAACCATTATGCTTAATAAATCGTATTAAAACGTTTGATACCTATAGTTTTAAGTAGATAAAGACAGAGGCTATTTAAAAGGAGCAAAACCACAATAACACCTATGAAAAAGAGGGTAAGGTTTTGTGGCTTTAGTAAAAAGAAAAGGCCAACTGGTGCTCCTATGAGTCCCATACCTAGGAAAACAGAAATCATACTACTTGCACTTTGCTTAACCACAGCAGTTTCATTACTCCAATTCAGTTTAGGAAAAAAGAGATTAATGAGTAAGCCGGAGGTAGCAGTTAAAAAGGCATATAAACTAGGGATACTCAAAAGATAAAATAAATCGACTAGGCCCAGTTTAAAGTTAAAGGCAAATAACAAGCTAGCTAATAAAATAGCAGGTAAACAAACGGTTAGGTTCAGCAAAATTTTTGCAGTAAATAAAGTTGTGGGTGTTACAGGTAAGGATTTAACAATCCATAGGTTTTTACCTTCCATTGAAATAGAAACAGAGCTTGTAAAGCTTATTGCTGCACTACCGGCTAAGATGGTGACTAAACCACCTACTAAATAATTTTGAAGTTCTGGCATTTGTAATAAAGCTTCAAGCTGATCAGGCGAGAAGAAGAAAGAACCTATAGCCATGATGACAACTAAAAGCATACCAATAGAGGTATTCATGACATAAATAGGTGAGGCTAAATAGCGTTTGACTTCTTTATGATACAGCGCTTTAATAACGGATTTTGTTTCCAAATGCCCTAGTTTAAAGTTAGCCATTTGATGTGTTTCACTTAAATTGGCTACAATTTTTTTTAGGCCTTTAGCCAGTAAAACAAGAATAATGGCAGTAGGGATAATAGAATAAAGGCCAAAGCTTATAAGGGCAACACTATTTAACTCAACCAGTGCCGTTGTTAAGTAATAAGCAGGTGGATAAAAACGTTTGATACTTTCAAAAATCATCTCACGATGGGTCAATAAAAGTGGTAATAGTTTATTGGCATTTAATTGCAAAGCAAAAGCACCAAGTGTTAAAGCAACCATTAAAAATAATACGACCATAGACCCATGCTTTTTAGAGCGAGAAGCAATAAAAGAGGTGCCATAAGCAAGGATAGTTGCTATTAAAGTAGGAAGTAACGGTACTAAAACGATGGCGAAAATCATCATAACAAATATCCAAGGTGAACAAGTTGTTTTCAAGTAGTAAATAATCATAATAGGTGTAAAGAAAGCAACTGTTAATAAACAGTTCATGAGGTAAGTAAAAAATAATTTGCTCAGTAAAATAGCTAAAGGTTTAATCGGTAAAGAAAAAAGTAAGGAATAGTCCTTAGCAGTAAATACACTACCTTGGATACTATAGGTAGAAAAAATAATGATGATTAAACTAATAAGAGTTAAACCAAGAAGTGGTAAAAGGTTTAAGCCACCTACGCTTTCTAGGCCATTAGCTAACATAAAAGCATACCAGGTTGAGAGCCCTACAAAAACCACAGCAGCATAAAGCATTAGTATACCCATAGCAATCATTTTAGCTTTTTCGGTTTTGGATTTGGTATATCGTAATTGATTAAGCCCTAATAATTGTTTTAAATAAGCTTTAATTAATATTGGATAAGGATTCATTATCAATCAACTCCATAAATACATTTTCTAAACTTTGATTACCAATAACATCAGCTACTTTACCTTTTGCCATAAGTTTACCTGCTTTAATAATGGCAATTTGGTCACAGAGCTTTTCTGCTACCTCTAAAACATGAGTGGAAAAGAAAATAGCAGAGCCCTTATCGCAAAACTCTCGCATCAGCTGTTTTAAGGTATGACTGGCCTTAGGGTCAAGTCCTACAAAAGGTTCATCCAGCACTAAGAGTTTAGGGGAGTGAATAAAAGCAGAGATTAAAGCTAACTTTTGTTTCATACCATGAGAGTAACTGGCAATCAGGTCTCCTAGGTAAGGTGTAAGTTCAAAAGCCTCACTGTATTTTTTGATTTGATTTTCTCTTTCCTTGGTTGACATACCAAATAGGTCAGCAATAAAACTTAAATAGTCAATACCTGTAAAAGCATCATACAGATCAGGATTATCAGGAATATAAGCAAGGGTTTGTTTACAAAGCAGAGGCTCTGATTTGATAGAATGACCATTGACAAAAATATCTCCTTCCGTTAAGTCTAAAATGCCTACGATGGCTTTAATGGTGGTCGTTTTACCTGCACCATTATGACCGATAAAACCATAGATTTCGCCTGATTGTACATCTAGAGAAAGTTGGTCCACGGCCTTATGTCCATTTTTATATGATTTACTATAATTCACAATACGTAGCATAGGAGCGCCCCCTTTATTAAAATATAAAAATTATATTTGTTATATATATTGTATAACAAATATAATTTACTAAGTCAATAGCTTTTTATTTTTATAGTTAGAGCAAGAAGAGAAAATCGGGCCTTTTTATGTCGCTAAAAAAAGCTTAAGTATCGAACTTAAGCTTTTGGTACCAAGTAGCATAAAGAGCAATTTTACTAGGTAGAGTAGCGTATAAACTTCCTAAACGAGCTTTGGTAAGTTTAATTGTTTCGGATAATAAGGAGGGCATTTCGGCAAGTGGCTCGCCATAATAATCGACATAATAATCATTTTTAGCTTCATGCTTAGCATGAGTAACAGCTCCGTATTTAGGACCAATGATGGTACTTGTACCTGGATAAGTAGCTAAAATATCACCCGCTTTACCATATTCTGTTCCGCTTAGATTAGCAACCAAAATAAAAATACTGTTAGTATCAGCCACATACTCCAGTTGGTTTTTGTAAGCCATTTTGAAGTAAGGTGAACTCTGATCAGTGTGAAGGGTAGGTGAATCATGAGTAGCATTTAAGACGATTTGACATCCCATACCTGCATAATACCGAATGAGTTCTGTAGAAAGTTCATCATCTATACAAAGACCTATTTTGCCAAATTCAGTTTCAATGATAAAAGGTGTTTCGCCTGTTTCATACCAAGAAGAACTTGGATCAGGATGAATTTTTCGATACGAGCCAATAATGCCTTGGGGACCAATAATAGCTAAAGCATTATAAAATTTATCATCCTCTGCTTTTTCAGGCATGCCTAAAATCACATAAAGGTTGTACTTTTTACAAAGAGCTGCTATTTCCTGAGTGGAGGGCCCAGGAATGGATTCAGCTAAAGTTTCTTGCATAGTAGAAGTACCATTTTCATCTAAGCTATAACCAGACAGTGCAAGCTCTGGAAAGAGGAGAAGCTTTAGGCCATCTTCCCCAGATTTTATAATAGCTTCTTTAATCTGATTTAAATTAGCAGTTTTATTACCCCATACGGGAGTAAAGTCCATAACACCCACACGAACCTCAGCAGTAGAAGGCTCTTCTTTATCAGCAGAAGCTAAAAAGGTGTACCAAGTCTGATAAAGAGCAGGTTTATACATTTCAGTAGAAAAGCCTTCCAAAGTGGCTAAACTTAAATCAAGGGTAGCTAAATAAAGACCTTCCTCATCATTAAGTGGTTTAGCAGGAATATAAGGGGAAGAAGCACGAACACCGTAATAAGTAGAAGGTAAGTCTTTTGAACTACCAGAAGGCCCAACGATGACACTACCTCCAGGAAAGGTATTATCAGCAATCGTGCGATCAATAGGAGCAGTTTCTTCACCAATTAAATTAGCACTCGCAATATAAAGACCGTTAGTATTAACGACACCTTCTAAACGATTGGTATAATACCAAAACCATTTAGTCATATCATTACTAGCACCACCATAAGCCTTTGAACTTGCTGTAGGATTTAAAATAAGTTTGCAGCCTTTAGCGCCATAATAACGACTAAGTTCTGGATAAGCATAGGTGTCATAGCAAATACTAATACCTATAGGTCCCCATTTTGTGTCGAGTACAAAAGGATCACTACCAGCTACGCACCAAGAAGTTTCTGGTTCAATGGGGTTGATTTTTCTATAAGTACCTTCTACACCAGAAGGAGAGATAATGGCAGCAGCATTATAAACAGTATCATTACTAGGGTCTCTTTCCGGCAGTCCATAGACCACATACATATTGTATTTTTCACATAAGCCAGCAATTTGATTAGAAGAAGCTAGAGGGTCTAAACTAGGAACGGTTTCAGCTAATTGAACATGCATTTTTTCATTTTTTCTAAGTCCGTTTAAGTAAGCGCCATCGCGTTTTTCTTCGTCTGAATAACCGGTTAAAGCAAGTTCAGGAAAAACAAGAATATTAACACCGTGGGTAGACGCTTCTTCAATATAAGTTTTCATTTGTTCGATATTAGCTGCCTTATCACCCCACTCACTATGAAAATTAACAACACCTACCACAATAGAGTTTTGATAGGTAGTAGTATTAAAATAAAGAATAAATTTTAAAATAAAGATTAAAACAATAGCACATAAAGAAAAATATGTAAACAAATTAAGTTTAATTATTCTATTCATATAAAAAAATCCTTTTCATTGTGATAATTTTAGTATAAACATACAAGATATAAATGGCAATATTTATGTCAATGATGAAAGGACATTAGAAAATAAACGAGTACCCTTATTCTTATACTAGGGGAACTGAGTTCCCCTAGTAGGAAGAGAAAAACACTAAAGTACGCCTACTTTATAAATAGGTTAATATAATTCTTATTTTTTAAAGCGATAAAAATAAGGTGTAGTGGTATGATCAATGGCTTTAAAGATATAGCCTTCTTGTTTGTAGTAAGTGATAATATCATTTAAAGCTAAAGCAGTATTTTTATTATTGCCGTTACAATGAGCTAAAATAATGCGGCGCATACGACCATCTTGACATTTTTTTGCATTTTTCACAAAAGTAGAAGGGGGTAAGGTACCTTTAATACCATCTTGTAAATCAACGTTCCAGTCATAAATACAGTATCCTTTGGCGCAAAGAGCGTTATAGAATTTAGTATTAAGTCTACCAGCACTACCGCCAGGAAAACGAATGGCTTTAATATCTAAATGAGTTCCTAAGGTTTCGTTAATGGTAGATTTAACCTTTTCCATTTCCATAATAAAGGATTCAGGATTTTTATAAATAATCTTGAAGTTGTGACTATAAGTATGAAGGCCAATACCGTGGCCTTCTTCATAAATGCGTTTTAAGATTGCTTCACGACCTTTGATTTCTTTGCCTACTATAAAGAATGTAGCTTTTACATCATTTGCTTTTAAAACATCTAAAATCTGTTCTGTTACTTTAGGTGTTGGCCCATCATCAAAAGTAAGATAAACAACTTTTTCATCTGTTTCTTGAGGAGGAGTTATGCTGCTAGCTGAAAGTGAAAAAGGAAAAATAAAGCATAAGCTAAGAAGAAGTAAAAATAAAGTTTGAATGATACGCTTCATTACAAAACCTCTCTTTCATAAGTCATATTTATTTAGTAGTATGCGTAAGTTAAATGAAAAATATTTACTTGATAAAAACACCTTGATTTATATAAGAATATGCAGGCTGTCTATTGTAATCTATAGATGAAAAATGTATAATAACTATAATATAAGCAAAAGGGGATGAAGCATATGAGACTTGATTTTTGCCCAACTTGTGGGAAACCACTTGTAAGAATCACTACTAAAACAGCATTTTACAAGGCAGTATGCTTAGATTGTGAAATGACATACAAGCTAAGTGGTGAATTACAAGGACTAGAAACTATTAAGTTTAAACCAAGTTCGCCTTCACAAATGACAGAGGCAGCTATGAATAAACAAAATCAGTAATATTTGGGTATTCTCAATCTCTAACGATGGTGTTAGAATTGAGGATTTTTAATTTATACAGAAATTAATCTTTTACAGTATAAGAAAGGCATAGATAGGCCTATAATGATAGTAAATGACACTATAATGACTTGATAAGGAGACCGACATGAAACAGAACTACATACCAGAAGTAACTAGTAACCTTAGAAAAAACTATGTGAAAGTACCAGAAGCCACACGGTTATGTAGTGGTATTCGTATCTTTGGAAAGCGTATTAAGTCTTTTATTTTTACAACAGATGTTGCTATTATTAAAAATAATAATGCAGATGCGGTTATGGCAGTATACCCTTTTACCCCACAGTCTACGATTACTCAAGCCATTTTAGCAGTATCAGATATTCCAGTAGTATGTGGCGTAGGTGGTGGCCTAACTCATGGTATTCGTTCCGCTAATATTGCCTTACATGCTGAATTTCAAGGTGCTATAGGTGTTGTTTTAAATGCCCCAGCACCTCATGAAACGATTACTCATGTAAAACAACACATTGATATTCCAGTTATCGTAACGGTTGTAAGTCGTGATGCAGATATAGCAGGTAAAATTGCAGCAGGTGCTGATATTATCAATGTAAGTGGTGGGAAACAAACGGCTGAGATTGTAAAAGTTATTAGAGCTCAATATCCAGAATTGCCGATTATTGCAACGGGTGGACCGACAGAGGAAACAGTAAGAGAAACAGTTGAAGCAGGCGCTAATTGTATTACCTATACGCCACCTAGTAATACAGAACTTTTTAAAGCTAAAATGAGTATTTATCGTATGGAAGAATAAGAAATATGACCAGTAGTAATGACTTCACTAAAGAAGCTGCTACTGGTATTTTTATGCCATCCTTTTACTACTAAGCTCACTAACAGTGACATGTAGTTTTTCAAAATGACTAATAGGATATGAATTTAATAGGCTCGGATGGTTACTTTCAAACAAGTATTTAGTTATAATAAAGCAAAGAGGAAATCCTAAAAATAATATGAACGTTTGATATAAAGGAGCGGAGAAATGGCTAAGATTTTAATTATTGAGGATGATGTCAAAATTAGGACAGAGTTAAGTAACCTATTAACTTGCTATGACTATGAATGTATTCTGATTGAATCTTTTGAACATGTAATAGAACAGGCCTTAAGTAGTGAAGCAGATCTTATTTTATTAGATATTAATTTACCTTATGTAGATGGTTATCATATTTGTAAAGGGATTAGAGCAGCTTCGAGTATCCCCATTATTGTTGTCACTAGTAGGGATAGTGAAATGGATGAATTAATGAGCATGAATCTAGGTGCGGATGATTTTGTGACCAAGCCTTATAATATCCAAATTTTATTAGCACGTATAGCTTCAGTTTTAAGAAGAACTCAGAGACACCAAGAACTTAAAGCCATTACTTACAAAGGGTTAACTTTAGATTTATCTCAAAGTAAAGCTAGTTTTGAAAATAAAGAAGTAGAACTGACAAAAAATGAACTTCGCATTTTACATTTGCTGATGAAGCATCAAACAACCATTGTATCTAGAGATGAAATCATGAATGAACTTTGGCAATCAGATGAATTTGTAGATGACAATACTTTGACCGTTAATATTAATCGATTAAGGCGTAAATTAGAGGATGTAGGGGCTAATGATTATATCATGACAAAACGTGGTCAGGGGTATCGTTTATGAGCTTAAAAGATTATTTAAAGGATAGAAGTTTAGATTTAATGATTAAGGCTTTTGTTTTTATATTTATAGCAGCCTTATTAAGTGTACTTGATATAGGTGGTTATGCTATTGGCTTTATTATGAGTGTTTTAATAGGTGCTGAATGGTTGGTGTTTTTACATAGTTATCTAAGAAAATATCATTTTTATAAAAAATTAGTGAAACAATATGAGGGGTTGGAGAAGAAATATCTGTTATCAGAGGTAATGGAAAGACCTACCTTTGAAGAGGGTGTTTTTTTGTATGATTTGTTTCGAGGAACTACTAAAAGTATGAATGATCAAATTGCTCTTTATAAATACTCAGCCAAGGAGTATAGAGAGTATATTGAGACTTGGGTTCATGAAGTGAAAACACCTATTGCAGCTAGTAGACTAATGTTGTCTAATCATCCTTCATCTATTTCAAAAAGCTTAGGCGAAGAAATGGACAAAATAGAAGGTTTTGTTGAGCAGGCGCTATTTTATTCAAGAAGTAGCGATGTGGAAAAAGATTATATTATAAAGAAGGTAAATCTAGAAAGTCTGGTTAAAGCAAGTATTAAAAAATATTCGAGAGTACTCATAGAACATAAAATAGCCATTGAATTAGGAGGATTAGATTATAGTGTTTATACAGATAGCAAGTGGATGGACTTTATATTAGGACAAGTCATTGGTAATGCTATTAAGTACCGAAGTAATCATCCTCAGCTTTCTTTTAAAGCAACCATCTTAGAAAATAGCATTGTTTTGCAGATACAAGACAATGGTATTGGCATTAAAGAAACAGATTTATCAAGAGTATTTGACAAAGGTTTCACAGGAGAAAATGGTAGACGCTATAGCAAGTCTACAGGTCTAGGACTTTACCTTGCAAAAAAGCTTTGTAGCAAGCTAGGACTAGAAATAGGTATTCAGAGTACAGAGCAAATAGGAACTACCGTTAGCATTGTTTTCCCTAAGAGTAAAATGCATCTATTGGTTTTGTGACATTACTGTAAGGTTATTGTAAGTAAAAGCCATGGAGCCTGACTACTTAGAGACTTAAAATAAAGGTATCAAAAAAAGAGGTGAAAACAATGGAGAATATATTAAAGGTAAGTCATATAGAGAAATACTATGGCACAAGAGGAAATATTACACAAGCTGTAAATGATATCAGTTTTGAAGTAGAATCGGGTGAATTTATAGGGATTATGGGAGCTTCAGGAAGCGGTAAAACAACACTTCTCAATTGTATTGCTACTTTAGATCAGGTCACTTCAGGTCATATTTTAATTAAAGGGAAAGATATTACTGCTTTAAATAGTAAGAAGCTAGCTAGCTTTAGAAGAGAGGAGCTAGGTTTTATTTTTCAAGACTTTAATCTGTTAGATACCTTGACTGCTTATGAAAACATTGCGCTAGCGTTAACCATTATTAAGACGCCAGCAAAAGCTATTGATGATAGGATTAAAGAAGTTGCTAAGAGGTTAGAAATAGAAGAGGTTTTAAATAAATATCCTTATGAAATGTCAGGGGGGCAAAAGCAAAGAATAGCAGCAGCAAGAGCGATTGTGACCAAACCTAGCCTTATTTTAGCAGACGAGCCGACAGGGGCTTTAGATTCAAAAGCAGCTAGGATGCTTCTTGAGAGCTTTGAAAAACTGAATAAAGAATTACAAGCGACTATTTTAATGGTTACTCATGATGCTTTTACAGCTAGCTATTGCAGTCGTATTTTATTTATTAAAGATGGAAAGATTTTTAATGAAATTCATCGCGGTAACCGTAGTAGAAAAGACTTCTTTAATCAAATCATTGAGATTGTGACGTTACTAGGGGGTGACTTAAGCAATGTTTTTTAAGTTAGCGATTAGTAATGTGAAAAAAAGCATAAAAGATTATTTAGTTTATTTTTTGACCTTAAGTTTAAGTGTTTGTATTTTTTATATTTTTAACGCCATTGACAGCCAAGAAGTTATGCTGAATATCTCCAGTTCTCAAAAAGAAATCTTAGAGCTTTTATCAGTAAGTATAGGTTATGTATCTATTTTTATTTCAGTAGTCCTAGGATTTTTAATGGTATATGCCAATAAATTTTTAATTAAAAGAAGAAAAAAGGAACTAGGTTTATATCTCACACTAGGAATGAATAGAGGGACTGTTTCTAGAATGCTGATTTTAGAGACCTTTATTATTGGTTTGTTTTCTTTGGGTACAGGATTATTAGTAGGTATTTTTGCCTCACAGGCTTTATCTGTCGTAACGGCTAAGCTTTTTGAAGCTAATTTAAAAGCTTTTGTATTCATTTTTTCTAAAGGGGCTTTTTTAAAGACGATTTGCTATTTTAGTATCATATACATTATTATTATGATTTTTAATACCATGACTATTTCTAAGTGTAAGTTGATCGAACTAATTTATTCCGGCAAAAAAAATGAACGCCTACGAGTAAAGCGTATAGGCGTTTCAGTAATTTTATTTATTTTAGCAGTTATGAGTTTAGGCGTAGCGTATTATCTTATTTTAGAAAATGGCTTAATGCGTATCAACGAGCAGTTTATTTGTTCTATTGTATTGGGGATTGTTGGAACCCTTCTTTTCTTTGTATCATTAGGAGGCTTCTTAATTCGTTTAGTGGAAACAAGTAAGTCTGTTTATTTTAAGGGACTAAATTTATTTGTCTTAAGACAGCTTAATCATAAAATTAACACTGCTTTTGTATCAATGTCAGTCATCTGTATCATGCTCTTTTTAACCATAGCAGGCTTAGCTAGTGGCTTTTCAGTAGCAAGAGCATTTAATGGGGAGTTAGAAACTTTAACGCCCTTTGATGCTACCTTTGAGGCTTATAGTGCTTATAAAGGAGAGCTAGGTTTAAAGGAGGGTATTCAAGCAAGCCTGGAAAAAACAGGTTTTCCTTTTAAGGAGCTAGTTAAGGAGTCTTCAGAGCTTATCCTTTATCGTACAGAAGTAACATGGGAAGACCTTTTAGGGGATATAGAGGAACTAGCTGCAATGGAAGCTTGGGAGTATACTAAGGAACAGCCTTTTTATGTGATGAGTGCTACAGACTATAACAAAGCCTTAGAGATGCAAGGTCTAAGTCCTATTGAGCTAAAAGAAGATGAATTTGTGATGAACTGTAACTATGGTCAAACCAAGCCTTATCTCAAACAGTTTTTAATAAATAAAGGGCAATTAACAATGAATGGCAAGCTATTAAAAGCAGCTACCAAGGAAGTACTTACTACTACTTATGAAAATCAAAATATGGCTATGAATGTAGGAACACTAATTGTACCGGATCAATTTGTAGAAGGGGGAGACATTTATATTAGGATACTGAATGTTAATTACCCAGGAAATGCACAGGAACAAGAAAAACTATTTAATACAGCCATTTATAAGCTATATCCAACCAGTGAAGGGAGACCGTATTCTTTGCTGATGACACGAATAGGTATTTATGAGAATAGTGCAGGGCTATCAGCCATGGTAACTTACTTAACGATTTATATTGGTATGGTATTTCTTTTAGCTTGTGCAGCTATTTTAGCGCTTCAACAGCTTTCAGAAGCGGCAGACAATAGTGAACGTTATGAACTGCTTAGAAAATTAGGGGCAGAAGAAGGCATGGTTAATAAAGCTTTATTTATGCAAATAAGTATTTATTTTATAATGCCTCTTGTTTTAGCGGTTATTCATTCGATTGTAGGTTTAAAAGTAGGAAGTGATGTGATTAGTATTTTTGGAGGATATGAGCTAACTAATAATTTATTTCTTGCAGCAGCTGTTATTTTAGTGGTGTATGGTGGCTACTTTATAGCAACTTATATGAGTAGCAAAAATATTATTAGAGCTAAACGTTAGTAGGGTAAATATAAAAGTATAAAAAGAAAGCTTATACAAAAATAAGCTTTTTTTTGTGCTCAAACTAGTATAGCTTATTCATAAGCTACTACTACTACACCTTATCTTTAGGATAGCCCCTCAGCTTCCTGAGTAAAGGCATAGAATAGATAGGGCGATAGTTAAAATTAAAATAAAATCACTTGCAAAATCCGAACGATGATATGTAAACTTGTTTTATTGTTCGAAAATGTGTATAATAAAATATATACAATTATAAAATAATGTTTAACAGGGAGATATCAAATGGGTGGAATTTTTGGAGTAGCATTAAAAAAAGATTGTGTCTTAGATTTATTTTTTGGAACAGATTATCATTCACACTTAGGTACTAGAAGAGGAGGGATGGCTGTTTATGGGGAAAAAGGCTTTAACCGTTCAATCCATAACATTCAAAATTCACCCTTTCGTACAAAGTTCGAAAAAGATGTAGAAGAACTATCAGGAAATATTGGCATTGGATGTATTTCAGATACTGAGCCTCAGCCTTTATTAGTACAATCGCATTTAGGGAGTTTTGCGATTACAACGGTTGGAAAGATTAATAATACGGAAGAGCTTGTGGAAAAGACCTTTCAAAATGGTAATACACACTTTTTAGAAATGAGTGGGGGCAATATTAATCCAACAGAACTTGTAGCTGCTTTAATGAATCATAAAGATACCATTGTGGAAGGGATTCAATATGTTCAAGAATGTATCAAAGGATCTATGACTTTGATTGTGATGACTAAGGAAGGTTTATACGCAGCCAGAGACCTCTATGGCAGAACACCTTTATCAATAGGAAAAAAAGAGGAAGGCTATTGTGTTGCCTTTGAGAGCTTTGCTTATATTAATTTAGGCTATAAAACCCAATACGAATTAGGGCCTGCTGAGATTGTCTATGTCACACCAGAAGGGATGGAGACCGTCAGCCCGGCGAAAGAAGAAATGAAAATTTGTACCTTCTTATGGATTTATTATGGCTATCCTACTTCTACATATGAGGGGATAAATGTTGAGAAAATGCGTTACGATTGTGGTAAAATGTTAGCTAAAAGGGATCATGTAACACCAGATATAGTAGCAGGTGTGCCAGACTCAGGAACTGCCCATGCCATTGGATATGCCAATGCTTCAGGTATTCCTTTTGCAAGGCCATTTATTAAATATACCCCAACATGGGCAAGGTCATTTATGCCAACTAGTCAAAATCAACGTAATCTCATTGCACGTATGAAACTTATTCCAGTAGATGCATTAATTAAGGATAAAAGCTTATTATTAATTGATGACTCTATTGTACGTGGTACTCAGCTGAGAGAAACAACAGAGCTACTATATGAAAGTGGCGCAAAAGAAGTACATATTCGTCCAGCTTGTCCGCCTTTATTATTTGGCTGTAAGTATTTAAATTTCTCTCGTTCTAATTCAGAGTTAGATTTAATTACAAGAAGAATCATATTAGAAAGAGAAGGAGATAAAGCTGAAGAAATGCTAGAGGATTATGCTAATCCAGATAGTCAAAGTTATAAAGAGATGATAGATACCATTTGTAGACAATTGAAGTTTACTTCTCTTAGATTTCATAGATTAGATGACATGATTGAATCTGTAGGTATCAAACCTTGCAAGCTTTGTACTTACTGCTGGAATGGAAAAGAGTAAAATCTCCTTTCATTATAAAGAAGAAAAACTAGAAGAGGGATTGCTCATTTGCAGCATCTCTTCTAGTTTTTATATTGTAGTAAATAGGCTTTGGGAGTGGTATGAAACTCCTTCTTAAAAGCCCTAGCAAATTGACTATAGTCTGTAAAGCCACAACTTATATAAACTTCAGAAGGAGGTATACCATCTTGAAGGAGATGAGAAGCCTTAATAAGACGCTTTTTTTGTATATACTGATGTAAGCTATATCCGGTTTCTGTTTTAAAAAAATGCATTAAATAGTGTTTGCTCAGATAAAAGGTAGTAGCTAATTCACTAATAGGAAGAGGTTTTTCTAAATTGATATTAATGTAGTCAATAAGTTGAGTAATACGCGGATGATAGACAATATCAGGTGAAGTTACTGAATGATTTGCTTCTAAGATGTAACGATTAAGCCAGATAAGCAGCTGGGTTAAGTGAACAGTTTCTAATAACTCATGGGCGAAGAGGTTATCTTTTTGAGAAGTTTCTAGCTGTTCTAATAAGTGGCGAAAGTGTTTTTGATTTTTAGTAGTAAGACGTAATAAATGTGATTGGTCGCAGGATGTATAAAAACACTGCATACAATCTTCTGAGACTATATGTAAATGAGGATTAAGCCATAAAACAATACGTTCATAGGGTTGTTCATGGTGAATAAGTGGTTTATGTAGAGCATTGTTAGGAACTAATAGTAAATCACCAGGGCGCAAATGATAATATTTTCCTTCTATACAATACGTGACAGAACCTTCTATAAAGAGGATGAGTTTATGGAAATCATGATAATGCATAGAGAAAGTTTGACTTTCCTGATCCCTTAAATGAAAAAATAAATAATCCTGATGCAAATAACCTTTGCGTTTATTTAAGCCGTCTTCTGTATTATTCATAATAACCTCCTTGTATAAGTTTGCTTTATTATAGCACTTTTTACATAGTAAGAAGCATTTTTTGCAGAGATAATATGAAAAAAGTAGCATACAATTAAGTAAATACTAGGGAGGTGACCTATAATGATAGGGAAAAAATTAGTGGATTTATTAGCGGGTGTGGATTATAAAGTACTACAAGGAAAGATAGAGCACGAGGTAAAGCACATAGCATGGGATACAAGAACCATGGTAGAAGGCGCTTTATTTATTTGTGTTAAGAATAGAAATGTAGATCGTCATTGTTTCGCACAAGAAGCAATTAAACAAGGGGCAACTATTTTAATGATTGAACATGAGATTGATCAAGTACCTGAAAAAATAACCATTATTCAAGTAGATGATAGCCGTAAAGCGATGTCTATTATCGCCCAAAATTATTATGAAAAACCCGGTGAAGCTTTAAAAATGATAGGTGTAACAGGAACTAATGGAAAAACTTCGATTACCCATTTTATTGCACAGGTTTTAAGTACTTTAGGTGAGAAAACAGGTGTTATTGGAACAATCCGTAATACGCTAGAGGGAGAAAAGCTAAAGACTAAAAAAATTAATCCCACAACACCGGATGCCATTGAACTACAGGCTAGCTTAAAAGAGATGTTAGATAAGGGGGCAACCTATGGTGTGATGGAAGTAACCTCTTCAGCTTTAGCTCAAAATAGAGTTTATGAGATGGCCTATCAAGTAGGGGTTTTTACGAATTTAACTCAGGCTCATTTAGAAGAACATGGTACGATGGAAGCATACGGGGCCGCTAAGTTAAAGCTTTTTAAAAATTGCCGAATAGGTGTTGTTAATCAAGATGATCTGATGGCGGAAAAAATTAAACAAGAAGGTCACTGTAAGGTAATTACCTATGGCATTGATAAAAAAGCAGATTTTAAGGCTGAGCAGATTCATCAAGGATTAACCGGTGTAGACTTTAAGCTAATCTATTTAGGAAAGCAATATTCGGTTAACTTTCCAGTACCAGGACGTTTTAGTGTGTATAATGCACTAGCAACAATTGCTACTCTTGTGAGTTTGGGATATGAATTAACTAACATTCTAGAGGCACTTCATTGGATTAATGAAGTACCTGGGCGTTTTCAAATCATTCCTAATACCAAGGGTGTTTTAGTAGTAGTAGATTATGCACATTCGCCTGATAGTTTAAAACAACTTTTACAAACGACAAAAGATTTAATTTCAGGGAAGCTTACTGTGGTCTTTGGATGTGGGGGAGATAGAGATACCAGTAAAAGAGCTGAAATGGGGACTATGGCTGGAGCCTATAGTGACTTAACCATTATCACCTCTGATAATCCAAGAAATGAAAAACCAGAGCAGATTATGGCGGACATAGAAAAAGGTATCTTGGAAGTTAAGGGAAGATATGAAATGATTAAGAATCGCAAATTGGCTATTGTGGCGGCATTAGCAGAAGCTGAAGAAGGAGATGCAGTAGTTATTGCTGGTAAGGGACATGAAACTTATCAATTGATAGGTAATCAGAAGTGGCATCTAGATGATTGCGAAATTGTGAGTAATTATTTAAATGCTTAAAATAAAAATGGGTGCTGAAGTATTCAGTACCCATTTTTATTATGAATGGCTTATCATCTTAGTTAACGATATTTTTGGATAACAGCAGCTAGTGTGTCACCCATTTGTAATTGCCCATAGCTATTATTAGGATGAATACCATTAGAAGCTTTAATCACAGGTATTGTAGCACCATCGATGGTTTCAGTAGTTTCCTTATAATCAAAGCCGTTAGTTGTATCTAAGGTAAGATGCATAGGGGCAATATAAATACCTTGTTGTTTGCTTTGTTCATTATCATAGGTTTTTAGTAGATAATAGGTGGCAATTTTCATATTGCGATCGTATTTGTTATAGAAAGCTTGATGACTATCTGTAACAATTTCTGTATTTGGTGCTGGCGTAGGGGTACAAAGAATAATCTTAATATGAGGATCATAGGCCTTAATAGAAGCGATCATTTGATTAAGCTTACGTATATACCCCTCCATATCCTCTAGAGCGTTATTATAACCAAAATCATTGGCACCTAGAAGAATACTCACATGAGTAGGAGCACCTTCGGTATAAGCAGCTGCAAAGCGTTCCATATATTTTGAAAAGCTAAATTCAAAGGTTGTAGGCTGAATGGCCATAGATTCCCAACTAGTGCCTGTCCATTCAATCCATTCGCTTCCTTTAGGACGGCTAGGATCTACCATGACGTCACCTTTTAAAGGATACTTATAATAACCATTCATATCATAAAGGTAAGGACCTTTACTTTTCCAATCTCTAGCGATTGTTTGGAAACCAGCATAAATAGGATTAGTAGAGTCGGTGTAGCAAATATTTTTCCAATCACGGGTGTTACCTTTATAGCGAGCCCCATCAATAGTTGTAGGAAACATAAATGGACTATCTAGCTCAGAGGAATTAATGGCAGTAAAATAACGATTTAAGGTCCAACCGCCACGGCCTTCTCTGGCAGAGATACCGTCTGTTTCATAAACTCTTGTTCCCAATACTTTGACATTAGGAAGTTTCTTTTCAACTTGATTTAAATAAATACCAGCTCTAGTTAAACTGTCACCAATAGCAAGCAGCCTTACAGGGGTTGTGTTCGAGGTATCTACCAATTCAACAGAAACATTTTGTTCTGCAAGAGTTGTATCATTACTTAGATAAAAGTTTAAATCAAAACGTTTATTTAAAGGATATTCATTTAATGAACCTGTTTTAAAAGACCAAGAGTCTTCTGAAGCTATCCCATAAGATGATACAACGTTTAAATTATAGTTGGAAAATTGAGATAAAAAGGCATTTTTATTAAAAATAGTATAGTTCTCTACAGTTGTATTGGTGCCTTCTAAAATAAAAAGCTCTTTAGGTAAAAGAAGTCCTTCCACATTTAAATTCGTATAATCTAAAATCGTTGTATCGGTTTTAAGGTTTTCACTTGTTAAAGTTTGATTTTCTATGGGATTAAAGGTTGCTCCTAAAGTAATCTGACCTAATAAAGTTGTAGATAATAACAAAACAGCACATTGTGTGACAAGACGTTGTCGTAATTTCATAGTTGATGCGCACCTCCAAGCTATAGTTTAGCGTGAACTAGCTAGTTTTACAATATAGTCAAGTGGAAATGTTATGAAATAGAAATAAAAGAAGCCTATTTGTTATAAAAGTAAAGTTAAAAAGTAATAAATCCATTGATTTTTAGTAAAAAATCTTCTCAATATGATATAATAAGTGATAAAATAAATTGATAGTATAAAATGATACTAAGTAGAAAAGTGGTGAGTGAATGGAACTCCTAAGAGATAAAAATGGATTAACGGAGCAAGAATTTTTACAAAGCTATGATTTAGCTAAATATGAGAAGCCTTCTGTAACTGTAGATATGTTGTTGCTTACAGTAGGAGATAAGGAAAATACTGATATTAGGAAACTGCCAGAAAAAGAACTAAGAGTACTTCTAGTAAAAAGAGGTGAGCATCCTTTTCTAGGAAATTGGGCGCTTCCTGGTGGATTTGTAGGCATGAAAGAAGGCTTAAGGGAAGCTGCTTATCGTAAAATTAAAGATGAAACGAATGTAACGGATATTTATCTAGAACAGCTTTATACCTTAGGGGAAGATCAAGAAGAAGTAGAAAGGGACCCTAGAACCAGAGTTATTTCTACTTCCTATATGGCATTGGTAGACGAATCAAAATTGAAACCAAGTGCACATCGTACAACAGATGAAGTAAGCTGGTTTAGTGTTAAGAAAAAACCTACTTTTAGTGGAAAACAGGGCTATGCCTTTGTAGAAACCTATGAGCTTACTTTAGAATCAGATGGTGGCGCCATAAAGATAGGCTATCAAATTAAAGAAGTATACGAGTCAAAGACGCCTTATCCTGTAAAAACCACTAGATATGAGAAGCTAGATGGTTATGAAGATGGTTTGGCATTTGACCACTATAAATTAATCGACAAAGGTTTAGAACGTCTTAAAAATAAAATTGAATATACACCTTTAGCATTTACACTTTTACCTGAATACTTTACTTTAAGTGAACTTCAAAAGGTATATGAAGTTATTTTGGATAAAAAACTTTTGAAAGCTAACTTTAGAAGAAAAATTGCTCCAATGGTAAAGAAAACAGAAATCATACAAAAAAGAGGACATCGTCCAGCTAATTATTATCAGTTTAATGAAGAATGGCAACATGATTTTATGGGATAATCAAGTGAAAAACAGGCAATAAGTCTATACAATGAAAAAACACTATCTTACAGTATGTTAAATATGCTGAAAGATAGTGTTTTTTATTGTGATAATTCTAAATAATTTGCAAGTCATATTGACAAGATATTAACAAAGTAGTAATCTGAATAATGATTATTGTTAATAAATTAACATAAATTTCAAGTTAGAGCACCAGTTAAAATAAGGAGGCAATTATGGGAGAAGTTATTAAGTGGCATGAACTAGATCAGATACTTGAAAGAAATGGGTTAGAGCCAAGTAGTATTATTAGTATTTTACAAGATATTCAAGAGATTTATCGCTACATACCAGAAGAGGTTTTTCCTTATTTATCAGAAAAATTAGGGATGAGTACTGCCAAAATTTATGGTGTAGCTACTTTTTATGAAAATTTTTCATTAGAACCTAAAGGAAAGTATGTTATTAAGATATGCGATGGTACAGCCTGCCATGTTAGAAAATCAATTCCTATTTTAAATGCCTTAAGAGAAACCTTAAGTTTATCAGAAGAAAAGGTAACGACAGATGATTTATTATTTACAGTAGAAACGGTTTCTTGTTTAGGTGCTTGTGGACTTGCTCCCGTTATGACCATTAATGATAAGGTTTATGGTAGTATGACACCGGAAAAAGCAAAAGCTTTATTATCTGAACTAAGGGAGGAAGACTAAGATGCTAAAAGATAGAGCAGATTTAGTGCAAATGAGGATAGCTTGCAAGGAAGCACTTGAGTTAGAAAAAATAAAAATCTTAGTTTGTTCAGGAACAGGTTGCATTGCAAGTGGCTCTTTAGAGATTTATGAAGAAATGCTAAGGTTAATGAAAGAAGAAGGACTTAATTGTAGTGTGAATTTAGAAGAAGAACCACATGACTCTTCAATTGGTATGAAAAAAAGTGGTTGTCATGGCTTTTGTGAAATGGGACCTCTACTTCGAATAGAGCCATGGGGTTACTTATACATAAAAGTAAAGGTAGAGGATTGTAAAGAGATTATAGAAGAAACGATTAAAAAAGGTCAGTGTATTGAACGTCTTATTTATAAAAAGGATGGTAAGGGCTATAAAACCCAAGCAGAAATTCCTTTTTATAAAAAACAGACAAGGCTTGTTTTAGAGCATTGTGGGCATATTGATGCTACATCTATAAAAGAATATTTAGCTGTAGGGGGCTATGAAGCCTTAGAAAAGGCTTTATTTGATAGGGATGATGAAGGCATCATTCATGAAATTACAGAATCCAATTTACGAGGTAGAGGTGGTGGTGGTTTTCCTGCTGGTAGAAAATGGACACAGGTAAGACGTCAAGTAGAACCTACGAAATATGTTGTATGTAATGGAGATGAAGGAGATCCAGGTGCTTTTATGGATAGAAGTATTATGGAAGGTGACCCTCATCGTATGTTAGAAGGTATGATGATTGCAGCTAAAGCTTGTAAGGCAAGAGAAGGATATATTTATGTGAGGGCAGAATATCCATTGGCTATTAGTCGTTTAAGAAAAGCAATTGATGAGGCCAGGGAGTATGGTTTATTAGGTGAGCATATTTTAGGAACAGACTTTAGCTTTGATATTAAGATTAATAGAGGAGCGGGGGCTTTTGTTTGTGGTGAAGGTAGCGCGTTAACCGCTTCAATTGAAGGAAAACGTGGGATGCCTCGTGTGAAGCCACCACGAACAGTTGAACAAGGTTTATTTGAGAAACCTACTGTACTTAATAACGTAGAAACCTTTGCTAATGTGCCACTGATTATTTTGAATGGGGCTGACTGGTATAAAGGAATAGGACCAGAGAAGAGTCCTGGAACTAAGGCTTTTGCTTTAACAGGTAATATTGAAAATACAGGACTTATAGAAGTGCCTATGGGAACCACCTTAAGAGAAGTCATTTTTGATATTGGTGGTGGTATGAGAGATGGTGCTAATTTTAAAGCTGTTCAAATTGGAGGGCCATCAGGAGGTTGCTTAACCAGTGATGATTTAGATTTACCACTAGATTTCGATTCTTTAAAGAAGGCTGGTGCTATGATTGGCTCAGGTGGTCTAGTAGTTATGGATGAAAATACTTGTATGGTAGAAGTGGCACGTTTCTTTATGAACTTTACTCAAAATGAATCTTGCGGCAAATGTGTACCCTGTAGAGAGGGAACTAAACGTATGCTAGAGATTCTAGAGCGTATCGTAGTAGGTGGAGGAGAAGAGGATGACTTAGACCAGCTTTTAGAATTAGCAGATACGATTTCTTCTACAGCACTTTGTGGGCTAGGAAAAACAGCTGCTTTTCCGGTGGTAAGTACGATTAAGAAGTTTAAAGGTGAATATCTAGCGCATATTGTAGATAAAAAATGTCCATCTAAAACATGTCAAAAGCTTCGTCAGATTTATATTGATGAAGTACTTTGTAAGGGCTGTTCAAAATGCGCAAGAAGCTGTCCTGTAGGGGCGATTTTAGGACAAATTAAGGAACCATTTAAAATTGATGAAAAGAAATGTATTAAATGTGGTGCCTGCATCGGGGCTTGTGCATTTAAAGCAGTGAAGGAGGATTAAAGATGAGTGGACAGTTTATGTTAATAGATGGCATGCCTGTAGAAATTAATGGAGAGAAAAATATATTAGAATTAATTAGAAAAGCAGGAATCGAGCTGCCTACCTTCTGTTATTATTCAGAGCTTTCCGTATACGGTGCCTGCCGTTTATGTATGATAGAGAATCAGTGGGGGGGAATAGAAGCATCCTGCTCTACACCACCTAAAGCAGGAATGGAGATTTACACAAATACACCTAGACTTAGAAAATATCGTAAAATGATATTAGAGCTTATTTTAGCCAATCATTGTAGAGACTGTACGACTTGTGAAAAGAATGGAGGCTGTAAACTTCAAGAACTTGCTATGCGATTTGGCATTAATCAAGTTCGTTTTAAAAATAGTAAAAAAGAAGTGCCATTAGATACTTCTTCTAGAGCCATTGTACGTGATGAAAGTAAGTGTATTTTATGTGGCGATTGTGTTAGAATGTGTGATGAGATGCAAAATATTGGTGCCATCGATTTTGCTCATAGAGGTACCAATATGCGTATTAGTACAGCCTTTCATAAGCCTATTAGTGAATCTAAATGTGTGAGCTGTGGCCAATGCGCGGCAGTATGTCCAACTGGAGCTATCGTTGTGAAAAATGATACACAGGCTATTTGGAATGTAATAAGTGATCCAGAAACTAAGGTGATTGTTCAAATAGCACCAGCTGTAAGAGTGGGCATTGACCAATCTTTAGGTGAAGAAAATGGGCATAATGTTATGGGAAAAATTATTGCTGCTTTAAGACGTATGGGCTTTGATGAAATTTTTGATACAACGACAGGAGCAGATTTGACTGTATTAGAAGAAGCCAATGAACTCTTAGAACGTATAGAAAAAAAAGATGCATTGCCACTTTTTACTTCCTGTTGTCCAGCATGGGTAAAGTATGTAGAGAACAATCATCCAGAGCTCATCAGTCAAGTTTCTTCTTGCCGTTCACCTATGGAGATGTTTGGAGCTGTTTTGAAGGAACATTATAGTCATTCTAGGCGTAAGGTTATTGTTGTAGCAGTGATGCCTTGTACAGCTAAAAAGGAAGAAGCTGCAAGAGATGAACTGAAGCGTGATGGCATTCCAGATGTGGATTATGTACTTACAACTAGAGAACTTATTCAAATGGTAAAAGAATCCGGTATTGTCTTTAATGAGTTAGAGCCGGAAGCTGTAGATATGCCTTTTGGTGTAAGTAGTGGTGCAGGTGTTATTTTCGGTGTAACAGGTGGGGTAACAGAAGCAGTTATTCGTCGTCTAGCTGATGACAAATCAACAACTAGCTTACGTAGTATTGCTTTTAACGGTGTAAGAGGCATGGCAGGTGTAAAGGAAGCAGAGATACCTTTTGGAGAGAACTATTTAAAGGTGGCCATTGTAAGTGGACTTAAAAATGCAGAAGATTTGATTATAGCTATGAAATCAGGAGAAAAGCATTATGACTTTGTAGAAGTAATGGCTTGCCCAACGGGTTGTGTGGGAGGAGCTGGTCAGCCATTTGCCAGAAATGAAGAAAAAGCTATACGTGGGAAAGGACTTTATGAAGCCGATCGTTTAAGTAGTATTAAGCGTTCTGAGGAAAATCCTCTTATTATATCTCTTTATTCGGGCGTTTTGAAGGGAAAGGTACATCAGTTATTACATGTGGATTACATAGGAAAGGAGTAAGTTATGGAACTAAAAATTTGTATAGGAAGTGCTTGCCATATTAAAGGGTCCTATAATGTGATCAGCGCTTTTCAACAACTTATAGAGGAATATCAAGTTTTTGAACAAGTGGAATTAAAAGCAGTATTTTGTTTAGGTCACTGCACTGAGGCTGTATCAGTACAGATTGATCAGGGGGATATTTATAGTGTGTCAGGAGCTACGGCTAGAACGTTTTTTAAGGAAGAAGTGCTTACGAGATTAAATGGGGAAAAATAGATAGTAGTTAAGGTTGAGTGATAAAAAAGCATTGTCAATAATGGCAATGCTTTTTTGTATTTGAATAAATTACCAGTAATACATAATGTTAGTTAATCGTTAGTTAATATTTACGTAACATTTATAAGATAAAATGGCAGAGATAGCTTGATATAGCTAGAACTCAAATTAAAAGTAAGAGAAGGTGAGCAATATGCCGTCCTTTGTGGAACAGATTAAAAATAATAAAAAAGTAAATAAAATGATTATAGGTGGTGTAGTCATTACTTTGGTGGGTGGAAGCTTACTTTGGTATAATACTAGAAAAAATGCTTATGCACTTTCTGTAAATGGTGAGGTAGTGGCTGTCGTAAAAGAAAAAGAACAAGCTACAGCAGCTTATGAAGAACTTGTAACATCGCTTAAGAAAGATATAGGGGTAGACATAGCAGTTAATGAAACCCTTGAATTAGAGCCCATACATAGTAAGGCATCAGAAATGAATACTTATGATGAATTAGTCAAAGCTTTAAGTGAAAATATTAGCTATGGTGTAGAGGCATATGAAATACTTGTAGACGGAAACAGCTATGCGGTTATAGATAGCCAAAGTGCAGCAGAAACAATCTTAACAGAAATCGCTAAAGCTTATTTACCAGCTAAAGGACAGTTAACATTAGAAGTTGCAACTGTAGAAACTGAAACATCAGGAGAAACAGAAGTTAGTCAAGGTGAAAGAGCTGAGGAAGAAAATAGAGCAGAAGCACAAGTTACACAGTCGCCTAATACAGAATCGACTGAAGTAACAACAACTACAAATAATCAAGAAATAGAAAAGGTAGAAGTAGCAGATGCATTGCCACAAGAAGAGGTAACTAATAAAGTATCTGTAGGAAACATTCAAGTCGAAGAAAATGCAGAAGAAACGGAAGAAACTGAAAAGCAAGAAGGTCAAAAGATTCAACGTACAATGCATGGTTTGGATTTTAATGAAGAAGTAACAGTACGCAATGTTTATGTTGATCAAAGTGAGATTTTATCAGCAGAAAAAGCAAAAGAAGTATTATTAGATAAGCGTTATGAGACCATTACTTATGAATTAAAAGAAGGCGATAATATATGGGATATTGCAGTTAAGCATGGGACAACCATGGAGAGAATTTTAGAACTTAATTCTCAAATTGTAGATGAAACGAGAATGCAAATAGGGGATGTTATTCAATTAGAAGTACCTAAACCTATTTTATCTATTTCTACAGTAGAAGAAGCTACTTTTAAAGAACTTATCCCAGGTGAAATAGAATATGTTGAGTTCTCTGACTTATATAAAGATGAGACTAAAATATATCAAGAAGGAAATGATGGACTAAAAGAACTTACAGTAGAAGTAACAAAGGTGAATGGTGTGGAAGTGAGTCGTCAAACTATTTCTGAGAAAGTATTAAAAGAACCTAAAACGAAAGTCATTGCTTATGGAACAAAAGAAAGACCAGTAGTTACTAAACCAACTACCAATAGTGGAAGTAGTTCAAGTAGTTCAAGTAATAGTTCAAGTAGTTCTAATAATTCAAGTAACAGTGGAAGCAGTAGTAAACCAAGTACTTCTTCAGGGAAATTTATTCATCCATTAAAAGGTGCAGGAAGAGTTTCATCTGGTTATGGTTCAAGATGGGGAAGCTTCCACAAAGGAATAGATTATGCAGCATCAGCAGGTACACCTATTTATGCGTCAGCAGCAGGACAAGTTATTTATTCAGGCTATAATAATGGTGGCTATGGTAAACTTATTATTATAGATCATGGTAATGGCTATCAAACTTATTATGCACACTGTAGTAGCTTATATGTGAATGTGGGAGCTTATGTTTCACAAGGACAAAACATTGCAGGGGTAGGTTCTACAGGAGATTCTACAGGTAACCATCTTCATTTTGAGGTGAGAAAAAATGGAACACCTATTAATCCGACTAGTGTGTATTAGTTTAATACAAAAATTTTAAATCAATAAATTAAATCAATTAAATCAATTAAAACAATTGAAAGAATGAAATTTGATAATAAAAAAGAGTTACGATAGATAAATCGTAACTCTTTTTGTATAAATGAAACTAAGCAAGAATAACTTTAGTAGAATTGCAAGTTTAAAGAGCGTGAAGAAGGAGCTTTTTTAAGAGTTTCCATAGTAGAGCAGCATTTATCAGCTAGACTTACAATATAAGCTTCTTTGTAGCGAGGTGGCTTAATCGTTAAAGGCCACATATGTTTTAATATAATATCTTTTTCTTTGTCGTTAAGCAAAAAATACTTTTCTGCATTAGCAAGAGCAGCTTTAGGATGTGTAAAACCATGGAGACCTTTACGGTCACCTTTTTCATGCCAGTCATAAAGGAAAAAGTCATGAAGTAAAGCGCCACGAATAATACTTTTATAGTCTGTACTTAAATGGAGGCGACGAGCAAGGTAATAACTATAGTAGGCCACTAATAAGCTGTGATCTAGGCAGGAGGTATGACCATGCTGGGTATAACCTTTCATTTGATGAATATACGGTGATGTAATAAATTCTTCTAAGGTCGTTTTAAAGTAGGAGGTTTCATCATCATTAAGTCTCATTACAAATCTTCCTTTCTAGAACGAGTAGATTCTTTTTTAGTATTGATTTTTTTGAGTTTAGATAAGGAGAGCCTAGGGAATGCTTTAAGTAAACGTTTTTCACCTAAACTGTATTTATTAATTTGATCTGTATACTTTTTGTGTAAAGCTGAAATAGCTTGACGTAATTTTTCAGAAGATGAATCACTAGCTTCCGTTAGTTGTAGTCGAAGTTTTTCCATAATGTAAGAAACCGATACATTAGATTTGTAGGTTTCAGTCCATTTCTTTAATTCTTCAGCTGTGGTGTAGAGTTTGCTTTGTTCTAATATAGTAGAGAGTTCATTACGTAATAAAGCCAAAGAAGGCATTCTAGTGCTAAGCTTAAAGGCTGAATACGTACTAAAAATACAATCTACTGTAAAAAGGGTGATTAAAATACAAAGTACAATTGTTCCAGGTATTTTAGGGATTTTTCCAACTAATATTACAAAAAAAGGCTGAATATAACAGGTAAATACAAGAGCAAGTATGCCCCAAGCAATTGAAATACGAAGACATATTTTACCGTTTAGATTACATTTAAAATGGCTATAATCCCACCATGAAGCATGAAAGAGTTTCTCCATAATCATACCGGTTAAATATTCGATCGAGGTAGCAACTACTAAACCAACTATAAAAACTAAAAAAGGATTATTAGCAAAAGGAGTACAAAATAAATAGATACTACACATACCCACCCCGTAAATAGGACAGTAAAAACCAGTTAAAAAGCCACGATTAATAAATGTTTTATGTTTAACAGAATTAAGTGTTGTTTCCATAAGCCAACCTAAAGTACTATATATAAAAAAATAATAAATAAGTTCATAAAATGATGTAGAAGACAAAGAAGCCATAGGTTCCTTCCTTTCTGATATAGTTTTAGTATATGAAATAAATAATGAAGAATAAAAGTTAAGCGGTATTTGAGTTAACAATAATCACTTTTTCTTTCTTCATTGTTTTTCAAATGCATCTTTAATAATTGAAGTTGAATGTTAAAAATAATAAATGTTTTGTAAATATGATAATATATAAAAAGAAGATATGCAAATAATAGTTAATATAAAGGAGTGAAAATATGATTGCAGCAGCATTTTTCGATATTGATGGGACGATTTATCGAGAAGGTCTTATAACAGAAGTATTTAAGAAGATGATTAACTATGAATACATTGATGGCAGTCAATGGTATAGTGAGGTAAGGCCAGCTTATATGAATTGGGATAAGCGAGTAGGTGACTATGATACGTATCTTTTAAAGATGGTAGATATCTATAAAGAAGCAGTAAAAGGCTTAAATGCTGAACAAATGGCTTATGTAGCAAGACGTGTTATTCAGCAAAAAGGAGAGCGTGTGTATACTTTTTCAAGACAGCAAATTAAATGGCACCAAAAAGAAAAAAATAAGGTTATTGCCATTTCAGGTTCTCCTAGTGAACTAGTTAAGGAAATGTCTAAGAAATATGAGATGGATGATTACAGAGGAACCATTTATGAATTAGATGAAAAAGGTTATTATAATGGCTCAATTGTACCGATGTGGGATGCAGTTAGCAAAAGAAAAGCTATTTTAGAAATGGTGGAAAAGTATGATATAGACTTAAGTAAAAGCTACGCATATGGAGATACGGCAGGAGATTTAACGATGTTAAGTATGGTAGGACATCCTTATGCCATTAATCCCACAAGAGAGCTAATTAGTAAAATTAATCAGGATGAAGTACTCAGAAAAAAAATTAATATTATTGTAGAGAGGAAGGATGTTATTTATCATTTAGATATTAATAATTTAAAATTAATAGATTAGTATATTTGTTCGGATTAATTAAATATTAAAAATGTTAAACAAATGTTACAGATAGAAAACAAATGCATTAAAAAACGTTGAAAAACTTAACTTTTTGATGAAAAAACTTTGTAATATTTCTCTGCTTTTGTTATAATGGAAGAGAATTACAGTGACCTAAAAGTATTTTCATTAAGGAGGAGTGACATCATGAGTAAAAAATTAGGTATAATGCTACTTGCAGCGACTTTATTCTGCACGAATGCAGTGCCAACGACAGCTGCTACTATTGTATATGATGGTAAGGCACATGAATATAATTTACCAGCTATATCACTTTATGTGAATGGCAATAAAATAGCAACAACAATGGATCCGATTCAACTAGAAGGAAGGGTGTTAGTACCAGCTAGAGAAGTATTTACACCAATGGGGGCTAAGGTAAGCTGGGATGCAAAAGCAAAACAAGTAACAGTGGCATATAAGGATACGACCATGCTTTTAACAGTTAATCAGAAGGAAGTCTGGTTAAATGGTAAAACGGTGAGCTTAGATGTACCAGCTAAGATTATTAATGATAAAGTAATGATTCCAGTTCGTTTTATTAGTGAGCAACTAGGATTTATTGTAGATTGGAATGGCAGCAACCGTCAGGTATCTATTACAGAACCAACATCACCGCCAACGGAAGAAGAAAAACCACCAGTGGAAGAAGAACCGCCAGTAGAAGAGGAAAAGCCAAGTATATCTAATGAAGAATACATAGGGACGTCTAACAAGCACCAAATTAAGCTTCCTTCTGCATCATACAGTCAAACGAAGGTAATGGAAGTATCAGTGAATGAAAATAATGGTCAACATACGACTTTTATTAGCGCAGCTTCACCTATTTCAAATGCAAAAATAGAGTTACAAGCAGGCAAAGTGATTATTGATATAGGAAATAGTAAAAGTCAATTAAGTAACACTATTTCTCCTATTAATAATACTTATATTAAAAATATTAGAACTAGTCAATTTACAACTAATACAACGCGTGTTGTACTGGATTTAAAATCAGGCGCTTTAGTAAAGGCAGGGTTCAGTGAAGATAGAAGTAGCATTATGATTCAGCTTAGTAATCAAAAGATTGAACAAATTAAATATATGCAAAAGAATGGGGCAGATACTTTATATTATAAAGGCTTAAGTAAAGATCAAATTATTCTAGATTATAATGAAAAAGAAAATCTATTAAACTTTACAGTTCCGCATACAACAATAGAGACAGCTATTAATTGGACACAATTAAATGGCCGCTATATTGACAAGGTAACTATTAACGGTGAAGACAATCAAGTTAAAGGTAGTATTTGGCTTAAGGGAAAAGTGGATTACCAGTTAACTAGCGATTATCAAGGAGCAACGCTTACTTTATCTGCTTATACAGAAGTGCCTCCAGTAGAAGAGGTTACAGACAGTTTAGTATATGTATCAGGCGATAAGCCTACCATTCAACTTTTTAACATACCTGGCTTAAATAAGAATGCTATTAAAGTTACAGATGATTATCGTAATAAGACGTTAGTATTTGATCTTGGCAAAGATTATAGCAGTGTCCTCAAAAATAATAACATGGTTATTAATGATACAAGAATTAATAAAATACAAGTTGCTACTAATGGAACAACTAAAATCACAGTAGTAACCCAAAAGGTATATGCGTATAATTTCTATGAATCAGATGGGAAAATTTCATTACAAATGGTTAGACCAAAGGAAAAGTATAATCAAATTGTTGTGTTAGATGCAGGTCATGGTGGTTCTGATAGTGGAGCAGTAGGTAATGGTATAACAGAAAAAGGGATTAACTATAAGCAAGCCATGGCACTTTATAAGTTATTAGAGGCCGATTCACAAATTAAAGTTTATATGACAAGAGAAACAGATGTTTATCCGACGCTCCAATTTAGAACAACTTTAGCGAATGATATCGAGGCGGATTTATTTGTAAGTATTCATAATAATTCAGCTTCAGCTTCGATTAGAGGATCGGAAACACTGTACTTCCCTAGTACTACAGATACAAGAGGAAAACAAGTGGCTCAAATTGTACAAAACGCTTTAGTTAATAAATGTGGCATGATTAATAGGGGGATTAAAGCACGTTCAGACTTATATGTTTTACGTACAAGCAATATGCCAGCAATACTGATTGAAACAGGATTTATTAGTAACTCAGCAGAAGCAGCTTTGCTTAATAGTACGGCCTTTACAAACAAATGGGCCCAGGCTATTTATGAAAGTATTGTAGAGAGCTTTAGATTTTTGTAGCATCCTAGTGTGTTAAATTAGATTAGTAAATAAAAGAGAAAGTATTCTTTATAGAGGGAATACTTTCTCTTTTATTTTACACTTTATTTTCATGAAATTTTAATAAATCTATGGTATAAACAAACTAATTGATAAATAAAGTATGAGTCGTAAATAAAAGGGAAATACTAGAAATAAGTAAGAAAATAAGTTAGAATCAACAGGCTTATGAAAGATACATAGGGAAAGGATGAGAAAGAGATGAACTGGAACTTTTTGTTAGGCCCTTTAGTAGGTGCTATTATTGGTTATATTACAAATGGTATTGCCATTAAGATGTTATTTAGACCATTAAATCCAATTACTATAGGAGGTTATACACTACCTTTTACGCCAGGAGTTATTCCAAAAGAAAAAAAACGTCTTGCCAAAAGTATAGGAAGAGTAGTGAGTAGAGAGCTTTTAAATGAAGAAGTATTTAGAAAAGCACTATTAAAACCAGAAATATATGAGAGATTAGAAGAAAAGGTAGACTACTATATTGACACGTACCAAGCTAATGACAAAAAATTAGGAGAAATAGGAAACGAATTTTTGGGTAAAGAAAGGGCTATTTTTTTATTATGCGAAGCCGAAGAAAATGCCACTTCTCTTATTTACACAAAGGTTGTTAATATGGAACTAGGCAAGATTATTGTAGATAAATTAATAGGAACGTTAAAAGGTGGTGCATTAAGCCACTTATTAGGACCTATGAGTTTTCTAGTAAAAGACCAAATGTTAGATAGTCTAGGTGATAAGATTGAACCGGCTATTTCTCAAATGATTGTAGATGAAGCAGAAGGAATTATAAGACAAGCTGTAGAGGAGGAAAGTAATAACCTGAAAGAAACCTCGGTGGGAGATTGGGTAACCAAGCTAGATCCCTATAGAGACATCATCAAAAAAGTAGTCATTAAATCTTATGAAGGTTTGGTAAGAAATGGGCTTAGTACTGCTCTTGAAAAGTTAGATTTAGCTCAGATGATAGAAGAACGCATTATGGCATTTGATACTTTAGAAATGGAAAATTTAATTCTTGAGATTATGAATAAAGAACTTAATAGGCTAGTATGGTTAGGCGCTTTACTTGGTGGTATTATGGGGTGTGTAATGAGTTTTTTCTAAGAGATAAAAAGTTATTTATGATTAGAAAAAGTGCTGATTTTCATAGGGGATAGGCATATTGACTAGAATAGTGTTGAATAAACCTAGGATTAGTGGTAAGATTCAATAAGAGGAAGTATATAAAGTCGCAATAACAGGAAGGGAGATGGACAATGAGACAGCAAAGAAAATGGGCAGTTTTTCTCATTATGAGTTTAATTGTAAGTACATTTTTAGTAGGTTGTAATGGGGAGAATGGGCCAAAGCCAACACAGGAAATTGAAAGCCCGTCACCTACCGCCACAGCAGAAACAACAGAAAGTAGCTATAATAGCGCTTTTGAAAAATATAATAACAATATTACTGAACTAGGGCTAGTTATTAATGCGCCAGATCAGGAAGCCATCAATAGCTTACCTCAGGTAGAAACCTATAAACAGATGGATACAAAAGATAATCTAATGATTATACCCAAATATAACGGTTCAAAAATTACAATTAGCAAAGTAGAGTATACAGGTGAACGCTTTATTGCAAAAGATACCTTATATGCAAAAGAAGGAACACCAGAAGGTTATGGTCTACTTCTGTATGCTGTAAGACCAGAAGGTATTCCGCAGATTATGATTACAGTGACCTACAAAAATAAAAGTATTGACTATGTTATAGCTGAAGATGGGAAAAATGGTCATGAAGGTATTGAATATCTAAAGCTTGAAACAGATGATATGGGGATGCCCCATTCAGGCGAAATGATTACACCTATTCAAGATGCTACATATTTAGAAGGTTTAAATCGTTTTAGTAGTTTTGATGTAGATTTTGATTTAGATGGTAGCAATGAAACCATTGAGGTCTACTGTCAAGGAGAAATAACGGATGATGGCAGTTATTTTTTAGATGATGGCCAAGTTTGGACCTTAGTTGTCAAAAAAGGTGATGATATTTATCCGTTATTTGAAAAAAGTTATATTCAATTAGGCGGCTTAGAATATTTAGTTTATATAGATTATAACGATTATGAAAGAGTACATGTATTAGTTCAGTATAAAGCTGGAGCAGGTATGATGACATTTGATTGTGTTTATGATGAAGAAACTGGTAACTTTAGGCGTGATACAGTTTATGAAGCAAGTAATATCAACATTTTGAAAGATTGGAAGTAAGATAGAAAACTGTGTTTAAAAGTGAGAGCTTTTAAACACAGTTTTTTGATGTAATCACATGATAATAGATAATAAAGAATTGTAAATAGATGATAGGTGATTTAGCAATAGCAGAAGGTTATGATTTTAAAAGTAAGTCTATAATGTTATGAAAATAAGTCCAAATGAAACATGCCTATCAATCAATTGACAATGATTATGTAAACACTTATGATAGAAGAAGTTGTTTTGAGATAAGTGAGAAGGATAGGTGAAGAATGTTGCTAGTTGTTGGTGGGATGATAGGTCTGGGAAAAACCAGTGTTGCAGAGCTTTTAGGAGAGCATTTTGGAACGGAAGTATTTTATGAAAGTGTAGATAATAATCCAATTTTACCTCTTTTTTATACTTCAAGTGAAGAAGAAATAGAAAAGAAAAGATATCCCTTTTTATTACAATTACATTTTTTAGATACACGTTTTAGAAGTATTAAAAGTGCATTGTATCATGATAATAACGTACTTGATCGTAGTATTTATGAAGATTGGTATTTTGCTAAAGTTAATAATGACCTAGGAAGAATCTCGGATTTAGAATTTCAAATGTATGATCGTTTGTTAGATAATATGATGCAAGAGTTAAAGGAACTTCCTAAGAAAGCACCTGATTTAATGATTTATTTAAAGGGATCATTTGAAACAGTGCTATCGCGTATTATGAAACGTGGTAGAAGCTATGAATTAGATGCACAGCTTGAAGCTTATTATAGACAACTATGGGAAGGATATGATGAATGGGTGATGAGTCATTATCATGCCAGTGAAGTTGTAGTCATTGATATGGATCGCTATGATGTAGTAAGCCGCAGGGAAGATGCGTTAGAAGTATTAGCATTAGTAGAAAGCAAATTAAAGATGATTAGAAAAAAATAGAAATTATTTCTTGACTTTTCAAATTAACATGATTATACTAAGTATCAATAGAAAAGCTTATCTAGAGAGGTGGAGGGAACAGGCCCTAGGATACCTCAGCAACCACACTTAAGTGAAAGGTGCTAATTCCTGCAGAACCTAAGGTTCTGGAAGATAAGGGCGGATGAATCAAAGCAAAGTAAACCTCTCTTATTTTTAGTGATCATTAAAAATAAGAGAGGTTTACTTTGTTTCTAGAAGGAGGAAAAAATGGAGAAAGTATTCAATCAGCCAATTATATCTTTACAGAATTTAAGTAAAACCTATTCAGTAGATCAAGGAACATTCACGGCATTAAAAGATGTTAACTTAGATATTTATAAAGGAGACATTTATGGCATCATTGGTATGAGTGGCGCTGGAAAAAGTACCCTCGTAAGATGTATTAATTATCTAGAAGAGCCAACCAAAGGTAAAGTATACTTTGATGGAAAAGATTTAGGTACATTAAGTGCGGTAGAATTTAGGAAAGCCAGGCAGTCTATGAGTATGATTTTTCAACAATTTAATTTGTTGATGCAACGTACAGCAGAAGATAATGTTTGTTTTCCATTAGAAATTGCAGGTATGAAGAAAAAAGAAGCAAGAGAAAAAGCTAAAGAGTTATTAGCGGTAGTTGGGTTAAGTGATAAAGCGAAATCATATCCTTCACAGCTTTCAGGAGGGCAGAAGCAAAGAGTAGCCATTGCTAGGGCATTAGCTACTAATCCTAAGGTGCTTTTATGTGATGAAGCCACATCGGCCTTAGACCCAAGTACAACTCAATCTATTTTAGCATTGCTAAAAGAAATTAATCAGAAGTTTGGTATTACCATTGTTATTATTACCCACGAAATGAAGGTTGTAGAGGAGATTTGTTCTCATGTTGCCATTATTGCAGATAGTCAAATTGTAGAGGTTGGAACAGTAGAAGAAGTGTTCACTCATCCTCAAAGTCAAGTAGGGCAGCAACTCGTTTATCCAAATGGCATGCCACCTAGTCAGTACATAGGCACGAAATGTGCACGCATTATTTTTGATGGCAGTTCAGCTTATGATCCAGCTATAGCAAGTATGATTTTAGAGTGTAAGGCTCATGTCAATATTATCTATGCAGATATGAAACAGGTAGGAGATAAAGCAATGGGACAAATGGTACTTCAATTGCCAGAGGATACAAGTCAAGCAATGCGTGTCTTAGATTACTTAAGACAAAGAGAACTAATTGTAGAGGAGGTTATGTAAAATGTGGGATGTTGAAATGATTAAAACCATTACAATAGGGATATTCGAGACCTTATACATGACCTTATTTTCTACTTTATTAGCTTATATGATAGGTTTACCTTTGGGTATAGCCTTAGTTGTTACAGAAAAAGGAAATTTATTGCCTAGTAAATGGCTTAACAGCATTTTAAATGTGATAGTCAATATAACACGCTCAGTACCTTTCTTGATTCTACTTATTTTTATTCAACCTTTTACAAGATGGGTGGTGGGAACCACTATAGGGTCAACAGCAACTGTTGTACCTTTAGTTGTAGCAGCAGCCCCTTTTATCGGGCGAATGGTAGAGTCTTCTATTAAAGAATTAGATCACGGCATTATCGAAGCAGCTCTTTCTATGGGAGCTACACCTTTTCAAATTATCTGGAAAGTGATGTTACCTGAAACGAAACCTTCTTTATGGATAGGTGCTTCTATTACAGCTACAACTATTTTAGGCTATTCAGCAATGGCTGGCTTTACAAGTGGTGGTGGTCTTGGAGATATTGCCATTCGTTATGGCTTTTATCGTTATCAAACAGAAGTGATGTTAGTAACGGTAATCTTATTAGTCATTATCGTTCAATGTATTCAAGGTATAGGTATGAAAATAGCAACAAAGCAAGATAAAAGAAAATAAATCTTAATGAAAACCAGGGGGAAATAAAATGAAAAAATTATTAACTTTAAGTTTGGTAGCTGTATTATCACTTTCACTTCTTGCAGGTTGTGGCAAAAGTGAAGCAAGTAATAAAATTGTTGTAGGAGCATCTACATCACCACACGCAGAGATTCTAGCAGTAGCAAAACCTATTTTGAAAGAAAAAGGCTATGATCTTGAAATTAAGGAGTTTTCAGATTATGTGCAGCCTAACCTAACACTTGAAAATAAAGAATTAGATGCTAATTATTTTCAACATAAACCTTATTTAGATGATTTTAATAGTAAGAATGGTACACATCTTGTATCAGTAGCAGCTGTCCACTATGAGCCATTTGGCATTTATCCAGGAAAATCATCTAGTATAGATGATATCAAAGATGGAGCTAAAATTGCGGTACCCAATGATACAACTAATGAGGCAAGAGCTTTAATGCTTCTTCAAGATTTAGGTATCATTACTGTAGATGAGTCAGCAGGTTTAGCAGCAACTAAAACAGATATTACTTCAAATCCTCGTAACATTGAAATAGTAGAAATTGAAGCAGCTCAGCTTGTACGTACACTTCAAGATGTGGATTTTGCAGTTATTAATGGTAATTATGCTATTCAAGGTGGACTTAATGTAGAAGAGGATGCTCTAGCAAAAGAGGCAGCAGATTCTTTAATGGCCCAAACTTATGCTAATATTTTAGCTGTACGTGAAGGCGACGAAAATAGAGAAGATATTAAAGCACTTATTGAAGCTTTAGGAAGCAAGGAAGTAAAAGACTTTATTGCAGAGAAGTACCAAGGTTCAGTGGTAAGCTTAAATTAATGATAGAGAGCTGTTGTATTAGCAATTTTATTTGTTAATACAACAGCTCTTTTTTATTTAGTACCATGCTATGAGATTAATAACATTAAATAGGAAGAAATTTGAATTCAACAAAATGACTTAGTAGGTGTCTTTACACATGTATTGATTATTTAAGAGGATGATGTTATATTAAATAAAGTATAACTTGATAAGTGAGGCGAGAAAATGAATGTAGTTAATACAATAGAGCAAATTAGGTCTTTAAAAAAACAAAAAAATGCACTTATTGTAGCACATTATTATGTAGATGATTCCGTGCAAGAAATAGCAGATTACGTAGGAGATTCTTATTATTTAAGCAAAGTATGCATGGATAGACCAGAACAACTGATTATCTTTTGCGGTGTTAGATTTATGGGGGAAAGTGCTAAGATTCTTAATCCTTATAAACAGGTAGTTATGGCAGAGGAGCATGCTGATTGCCCAATGGCTCATATGATAGAAATAGAAAAGATTAGAGAAATGCGAGCGGCTTATAAAGATTTAGCGGTTGTATGCTATATTAACTCAACCACAGAGATTAAAGCAGAAGCCGATGTGATCGTCACTTCCTCTAATGCTTTAGAGATTGTGGGTCAGCTACCCGAAAAAAATATTTTCTTTATACCAGATGAACATTTAGGTCGTTATATTGCTGAGCAATTACCAGAAAAAAATTTCATTTTTAATGATGGTTTTTGTCATGTACATACAAGTATTACAGTAGAAAGTTTAAAGACTGCTATGGCTGCGCAACCAGAGGCCAAGGTTCTAGTTCATCCAGAGTGCCCTAAAGTCATTACAGAATTAGCAGATTATGTAGGAAGCACTTCAGGTATTATTGATTACGCTACTCATGACCCTGCTGAGAAATTTATTATTGGGACTGAAATGGGTATTCTATATGAACTTAAAAAGAAAAATCCTCACAAGCAATTTTATGCCGTAGGTCACAGACAATTTTGTCCTAATATGAAACGCATTAGTTTAGAGGATGTCTACCATGCCCTAGATACATTAAAGCATCCTATTGAATTAGACGAAGAAATGAGAAGAAAGGCAGAAGGTGCTCTTAGTAAGATGCATCAATTGGCAAAATAAAATGAAACAAGCATATGATGTAGTCATTGTAGGGACAGGTGTTTCAGGATTATTTTGTGCACTTCATTTACCTGAGACTGTAAACATCTTAATGATTACCAAAGGTCAATTAGAAGAAAGTAACTCTTTTTTAGCACAAGGGGGCATTTGTGTTTTAAAAGATGCGGGGGATTTTGAAAGTTATGTAGAAGATACCTTAAAAGCAGGAAAATATGAAAATGATAGAACAGCTGTAGAAACCATGATTCGAGAATCTAGAGAAATCATTAATGAGTTAATTGCTTTAGGTGTAGATTTTGACAAGGAAAAAGGTGAACTCGTTTACACAAAAGAAGCAGCACACAGCACGAATCGCATTTTACATCACAAAGATGTAACAGGAAAAGAAATTACAAGTAAACTTTTAGCTGCCGTTAAACAAAGAGCTAATATCGAGCTATTAGAACAATGTACACTAGTAGATTTGATTAAAAATAATAAAACAGCATATGGGGTAATGGTCTATTATAAAGGAAGTTATCATGCCGTTTATGCCAAGGATATTGTACTTGCTACAGGTGGTATAGGGGGTGTTTTTAAAGCAAGCACCAATTTTTCACATCTAACAGGTGATGGAGTAGCTATTGCATTAAAACATCAGGTACAAGTAGCAGATATTCACTACATCCAGATTCATCCTACAACCCTCTATAGTCAAAAACAAGGGAAACGCTTTTTAATCTCTGAGGCTGTACGAGGAGAAGGTGCGTATTTGCTCAATCCTAAAGGAGAACGTTTTGTAGATGAGTTATTGCCAAGAGATATTGTATCAGCTAGAGTAAGCGAAGAAATGCTTAAATTTCAAACAGATCATGTGTACTTAAGTGTGAAGCACTTAGATGGAGAATATATTAAAAAGCGCTTTCCTAATATATATGAGGCTTGTAAAGAAGAAGGGTATGATTTGACCAAAGAGGATATTCCTGTTACACCAGCTCAACACTATTTTATGGGTGGTATTGCAGTTGACCTTAGGGGAAGAACATCACTTAAACATTTATATGCAGTTGGAGAAACAAGCCGTACAGGGGTACATGGAGCTAATCGTCTAGCAAGTAATTCACTTTTGGAAGGATTAGTATTTGCTAAAAAGGTTGCACTCGATATAAAAGCAAGTGATATGTTTTTGTCCAAAGGGCCTATAGGTATTCCTATCATTGAGGAATCTATAGAAGAGATAAAAGCAAATTACGAGACTCTTTTATTAGAAGCAATCAAAAGAAAGGATGAAAATTTTTATGTTAGATGGTTTCATAAACAATATAAATGTGGATGAGCATATATTAAATGCAATCAAAGAAGATATCACCAGCGAAGATGTAACGACTATGGCAATTATGAAAGAGAAGCAACAGGGAGAAGTACAACTTATTTGTAAGGAGGATGGCATATTAGCAGGCCTTAGTGTTTTTAGACGTACCTTTGAATTAATAGGAAATATTGAGATGCAAACAAGTTATAAAGATGGGAATGAAGTTAAAAAAGGAGAGATTATTGCTAGTATAAGAGGTGATATTAGAGTACTACTTTCCGGAGAACGTACAGCCTTAAATTATTTACAACGTATGAGTGGTATAGCTAGCTTTACTCATGAATTGGTTGAGGAATTAAAAGGTACAAAGACGACGTTACTTGATACGAGAAAAACGACGCCAGGTATGAGGGTATTTGAAAAGTATGCAGTTAAAGTAGGGGGAGGAACTAACCATCGCTTTAATCTAACAGATGGTGTACTTATTAAAGATAATCATATAGGGGCAGCAGGTAGTATTACAGCTGCAGTTAAAGCTTGCAAAGCATATGCACCTTTTGTACGTAAAATAGAAGTGGAAGTGGAAAATTTAGACATGGTGAAAGAAGCTCTAGAAGCAGGAGCAGATATTATTATGCTAGATAATATGGATATAGAAACTATGAAGCAAGCAGTGGTACTTATAGGAGATAGAGCTCAGACAGAATGTTCTGGTAATGTCAATAAAGAGCGTTTAAAAGCTATTGCAGCTGCAGGTGTAGACTATGTCTCTTGTGGCGCATTGACTCATTCTTCTCCAATTTTGGATTTTTCCTTAAAGCATCTTAAACATATATAATAGAGATTCACTAAAAAGGCTGTTGCGTAAGGCGTATGGAGACAGTTCCATAACCCCATGCAATAGCTTTTTTTCGTTAATCCTTTAATATGATATGAGTACTTTTAGCTTTCATTTGATGAACTAAGTCGCTTAATTGATGAAGTTGATGATAAAATTGATCAAGTTGTTCTTTTGGAATATTATAATTTAAAAACAAAGATTCTATATCACTAGAGACATAACCTAGCGTATTAGTAATCCCTAAAAAGAGCTCAAAATTAGAACTATTACATGCAGTTTTGAATTTACGAATATCACGCTTAATAAAGTCTATAATTTCATCATGGTTTGTAAAAAGTCCCTTTGGGAGAGGATAGGGGGAAATACGCTGTAGAAAATACTTACTTTTTGCGTTAATATTATATACATAAGAGACCGTAATATTCTTTTTAAGTTTAAATTTGATATAATAGAGGCGGCTATTAATATCTATGATATCCGTAGCACCCAGTTGTTTTAAAGGAACTAAAAGCATATCGCCCGTTGTTGCATTGACACTAAGATCCATTAGGTTGCCTTCTTTCTATAATAGTAAGTTAAAGTAAGATTATACATAAAAGATTAGAAGATAGAGGGTAGAAACAACAATAGAAATAATCATTAAAGGAAATCCAATTTTCAAGTAATATTTAAAGGAAATTTTATGACCATTGCGGGCACCAATGTTGGCTAGAACCAAGTTGGCAGAAGCACCTATTAAGGTACCATTGCCACCTAGGCATGCGCCTAGAGAAATAGCCCACCAAAGGGGCCAAGTATTAACCCCGCCTTTACCCATGGTAAGGACTAGTGGAATGAGTGTTGCTACAAAAGGAATATTGTCTAAAAAGCCAGAGACAATGGCAGAAAGCCAAAGAAGTGAAATAACGGTTAAAGTAGGATGGCCAGCAGTAATACGTAATAAGTAATTGGCTATATTTTCTATAATTCCTACAGCTTCAAGGCCACCTACAAGGACAAAAAGTCCGGCAAAGAAAGCAATAGTAGGCCATTCAATGCTGGAGAAGATTTCCTCGATATCTTGCCCACTGATGAGTAAGATAAGAGTAGCACCTGTTAGTGCTACAATACTGGAAGATATGCCAATGTTTTCATGAAAAATAAAACCAAGAAGAATAAGAAAAATAACAATAATACTTTTTATAAGTAAAGGATGGTTTGTAATGGCTTTTTTTTCATCTAATGCCATGATTTCTTCTTTTTGTTCTTTTTTGACGACTAATTGTTTACGATAAATGAAATAAAGTAAAGCTAAGGTGATTACGAGAATAACAATAATAATAGGGCCTAGATTGACTACAAAATCTAGAAAGCCTAATCCTGCAGCGCTACCAATCATAATATTGGGAGGATCACCAATAAGCGTAGAGGTACCACCTATATTAGAAGCAATAATTTCTGTGACAAGAAAGGGGATCGGATTAATTTTTAATATTTGAGTAATAACTAAGGTCATCGGGCCGATAAGTAAAACGGTAGTCACATTATCTAAAATAGCTGATAAAATAGCAGTAATAATAGCAAAGCCAATAAGTATTTTCCAAGCATCACCTTTAACAAGTTTAGCAGTATAGATGGCTAAGTACTCGAAAAATCCAGAATTTTTTATAGTAGAGACAACTAGCATCATACCTATTAAGACGCCTATAGTATTAAAGTCAATTGTACTAGAGACAGCATCAGCTGGTAAAATACCTGTTAGTACCATTGCCATAGCACCCCCCATAGCAGCTAAAGTACGATTAACTTTTTCCGACATGATGCAAAGAATAACGATAATAAAAATTAGGCTTGCAATTAAAATTGAAGCATTCATTGTATAAGCTCCTTTAAATAGATTAGTCATAGGTTGTTGTTACCTATAGAATAACTTTTTTTAACAGGTTTTATACACATGACATATTTACAACACTGTATTATAATATAGTAGTTGCTTTTGAAAACATGGAAAAGCAATAATACTTATGTTAGAATAGTAAAAAGAAAATAATAAAAAGTTAGTGAGGCCAATAAAGATGAAAATAGTAAAAAAACTAATGATGTGTGGTTTAGTAGCGATGCTTAGTGTGAGTATGGTGGCTTGTGGAGAAAAGAAAACAGAAGATACTAAGGCTACAGCAGGAACAAATGAAACAGCAGGTACAGATAGTGAGGCAGCTAAAACAGTACTTGCTACTGTTAATGGTGTAGAAATTCTTCAAGGCGATTTAGATAAAGTATATAATAGTATGGTAGCTGAGTATCAATCTTATTATGGAGAAAGTGAAGAGATGTTAACTTTCTTAAAACAACAAAAACCAGGTTTATTAACAGGGCTTATTAACAGAGAACTTCTTAAACAAAAAGCAAAAGAATTAAATATTACTTGTACAGATGAAGAAGTAGAGAAAATTTACAGTGACCTAGTAAGTACTTATGGTGAAGAACAAGTACAAGAAGTTATTAAAGCTAATGGCTTTACAACAGAAACATATAAAGCTCAAATCAAAGAAGATGAAGCATTATCAAAAGTACAAGAGAAAATGCAAGAAGGCGAAATTAAAGTTACTGATGAAGATGTCAAAAAATATTATGATGAAAATATAGACTCTTTTACTACAGGCGCAGGTGCTAATATGGAGCACATACTTGTAAAGGTAGCAGATACAGATACAGATGATTATAAAAAGAAATGTGATGAAGCTGTTAAGACGATTGAAAAGGAAATTACGGATGGTACAACTTTTGATGAGTTAAAAACTAAATATACAGCAGATGGTATTGACACAAATATGTATGTTGTGGAGGATTTAGGTTTTGTACAATATGAGCAACCTAATTATGATACAGCCTTTTTAGCAGGAGCAAAAGAGGTTAAAGAAGGAGAAATTTCTAAGGCAGTAAAAAGTAGTTTTGGTTATCACTTTATCAAAGTAGAAGGTATTAAAGATAAAGAGGTAAAACCATTAGAAGATGTTAAAGCACAAATTACAACAACTTTAGAAAATGAACAAAAAAATGCTTACTATAATGCAAAACTAGAAGAGTGGACAAAAGCAGCTAAAATTGAAAAATTTGAGGACCGTATGCAATAAGATACAAGGAGCAGCTTATGAAAACTGTAAAACTACAAAAACTGACCCAATTGGTAAAGACTTCTTTTTTAAATTTATATGATTGCCAATATGAGAATAAGTTAGGTGAAGAAAAACATTGGATTATTGCATCGCGTAAAGATTATGATACATTAAGTGGACAGTACTTCAAACAAGAGGAAGAACACGTTGATGCTGTTATTCTAGTAGTACATCATGAGGAAACTAAGGAATTGGTGTTAATACGTCAGTTTAGAGTACCGCTTAATGATTATATTTATGAGTTACCAGCTGGTCTTATTGATGCAAATGAGAAACCAATGGAAGCTGCAGTAAGAGAACTTAAAGAAGAAACAGGTCTTACACTTGCTCAGGTAGATAAAGAGAAAAGTAGAGCATGTACCTATTTATCACCAGGAATGAGTGAAGAATCTGTAGCATTGGTTTATGGCACTTGTAGTGGACAAATTTCTAAAGATTATTTAGAAGCTGATGAGGATATCACACCTATACTTGTTTCAAAAGAAAAAGCAAAAGAACTTCTTCAAGGTAATGAAAAAATGGATATAAAGGCTTATATGATTTTACAAGAATTTATTAAAGATTAGTATAAAAAGGAAGCTAATGAGCATAGAAATGCTTACTAGCTTCTTTTTTTGTTAAAAAAATTACAAAAAATGGAAAAAATGTGCTATAGTATAAATGTTAAAATATGGAAAAAAGAGGAGAAAGACATGTTAAAAAAGTTTTCAGAGACTTTATTTAAAACATTCCTAATTGGCATTTTATGTAGTATAGCTATTGTTACTTATGGAAAAGAAAAAATGGAAATGAATCAAATGAGGTTAAAAGGGGTACCGATTATTTGCCAGTATCCTCAATTACCTACAGGCTGTGAAGCCACAGCATTAACCATGATTTTTAATCATAGTGGATTAGTTGTAAGTAAGCAGGAGGTCGCAGATGTCTTACCTAAGATATCATTGCCTCATTATAATCAAGGTAAAAAACGAGGAGGACATCCTAATGAAGGCTTTATAGGTAATCCGTATTCTCGTCATAGTTATGGTGTATATGCTGAACCGATTCTAAAGGTTATAGAAAACTATTTACCTGGAAGAAGTCAAGATTTAAGAGGAAAAAGTTTGGAACAGCTTTTAGAAGTAGTAAAAGAAGGTCGGCCTGTTATGATATGGGCTACTATTAATATGGCTAATGTTAGTTATACGCAAAGTTGGCTTTTAGAAACAGGAGAAACTTTTTGGTGGCCTAATAATGAACATGCATTAGTAATCGTAGGCTATGATGATAAATGGATTTATATGAATGATCCATACTCAGGAAAGGAAAAGAAATTTTTAAGAACAGTAGTGAATAATAGATATAATAGCTTAGGAAAACAAGCTATAGCTATATTACCAGAAGCAATCCCGTTAAAGCTGATTGTTAATGAACAAGAAGTGCCATTAGAAGGTGCAAAAACAGTACTTATGAAGCAAGGCGAAATTTTAGTACCATTATGTTATCTAGATGAACTAGGAATTATAACCCAATATCATTATGTAGAAAATGCTTGTGAGTGGCAAATACCTAATGTACAAAATGTAATTCAACTAAAAGAGAAAGAGGGAATAGGAGTAGGCTACTTAGAAGATGGAACAAAAATCAAAATTTATTATGAATTAGAAGCAGGAATAACGAGGGTTAATTTGAAAGATTTATTGACCTTTAGTTCTTTAGAATATGAAATCAATGAAGATGCATTAGAGGTGCAACTTCCGTGCACCCCATCAATCATAGAAAATACTTAGTTTGCTAAGAGAGCATATTCTTACAACGATGCGTGTTTTTTAATAGTGTGGTTACAAAGTCCCATAGGACTATAAGAAATATAAATACAGCTACAAAGCCCCAGGCTTTAGCAACAAGCATATATAAAGTTAAGATATATGGCTGAACAAAGAAAATAAGAAGAAGAGAGAGAAGAAGCCAGTAACAAGAGAATTCTAAGCAAACATATCCGTGAAACTGATAAGATTTGTGCTCATAATTCCAATACCGCAAATCAAGAAACTTATCTAGAAGATATGCAGATAGATATTCAATAAATGAAGGAATAATAAAACATAAAGGAACAAATAACCACATAGGGATAAGAGGGGCTAACATGACAAGTAAAGTAGAGGCAAAGCCATACATAGGTTTTAAAGGAAGCTTTAAGAAATTAGGTTTTGTAAATTTACCATTTTTACTGAGGTTAAATAAGCCCTCAATAATCCAACCTAAAAAGCTATAAACAATAAAATAAAAAAAGAGGATACGAAAAGTTGTCATTGTTTATCATACTCCTATTCCAATTAAAAAAGAATCAGTTTTTTAATAACATAAAAGTAGTATGCACAAAGGCCTCAAAAAAATACGTTATTCACTAAATAAAGAAGAAATAGGTGGAAAATGTCAACCCTAGCTGGCGGTTAGCTGATTATAGTGTTATAATCAAGGGTAAACTGATAAAAATTAATCAAAAGTAGGTGAATTAATGACAGAAAAAGACTTCTTACCTATTAGCAAAGAAGATATGGAAAAAAGAGGCTGGGAGCAATGCGATTTTGTACTTGTAACAGCTGATGCTTATATAGATCATCATAGCTTTGGAACGGCAATTATTTCTAGAGTATTAGAACATGCTGGATATAAAGTAGGCATTATTGCGCAACCTAATTGGAAGGATACAGCTGACTTTATGAAACTAGGGAAACCTAGATTAGCTTTTTTAGTAAATGGGGGCAATATGGACCCAATGGTCAATCACTACACAGTAAGCAAACGCCTTCGTGAAAAGGATATGTATTCACCAGGGGGTAAGATGGGATTACGACCAGACCGTTCTACTATTGTGTATTGTAATAAAATTAGGGAAGCTTATAAAGATGTAGATATTGTTATAGGTGGTATTGAAGCTAGCTTAAGACGTTTTGCACATTATGATTATTGGAGTGATAAGGTACGTAAATCAATTTTAGTAGATAGTGGTGCCGATCTTCTTGTTTATGGCATGAGTGAGAAGCAAATTGTTAAAGTGGCGGAAGCTCTTAATGATGGGTTAGCAGCAAAATATATTCGCTATTTAGATGGAACCTGCTATATGGTAGATAGCCTAGAAGAAGTTTATGATTACAAATTACTTCCTTCTTATAAAGAGGTTTGCGAAGACAAGATTAAATATGCTATGGCCTATAAAATGCAAGAAGACGAGCAAGATCATGCTAGGGGAGTAACCTTAGTACAAGAGCATAATGGGAAATATGTGGTCCAAAACAAACCAGAAAAGCCACTTGTAAGAGAAGAGTTAGATGAAGTTTATGCTTTACCTTATATGAAGAACTATCATCCTATTTATGAAAAAGAGGGTGGTGTTCCAGCCATTGAAGAAGTTAAGTTTAGCTTAGTAAGCTCAAGAGGCTGTTTTGGTAACTGTTCATTTTGTGCCATTACGCTTCATCAAGGAAGAGTTGTAACTAGTAGAAGTCAGGAATCCATTGTAGAAGAAGCAGAAGCTATTACACATATGCCAGATTTTAAAGGCTATATTCATGATGTGGGAGGACCTACAGCTAACTTTAGAGGGCCAGCTTGTTCAAAGCAATTAGAACACGGTGCCTGCAAAAATAAGCAATGTTTAACACCCGGTCCATGTAAAGCTATGCATAAGGACCATGAAGAATATTTACAACTATTACGCAAGGTGAGAAACATTCCAGGTGTCAAAAAGGCTTTTATTCGTTCAGGTATTCGTTATGATTATGTCATGGCTGATAAAAACAATGATAAGTTTTTCGAAGAGTTAGTGGAACATCATGTAAGTGGGCAACTTAAGGTGGCACCAGAGCATATTTCAAAAGAAGTATTAGCTTATATGGGTAAACCTTCAGGTAAAATATTTGATGATTTTTGTGATAAGTTTTATGCCATTAATAAAAGGTTAGGCAAAAAGCAGTATATTATTCCTTATCTGATGTCTAGCCATCCAGGTAGCCGTTTGCAAGATGCCATAGAACTGGCTGAATATTTAAGAGATATTCATTATCAACCAGAGCAAGTTCAAGATTTTTATCCAACACCAGGAACATTATCAACAGCTATGTTTTATACAGGAATTGACCCTAGAACGCTAAAACCTGTTTATGTGCCTAAAACAAAAAGAGAAAAAGCAATGCAACGTGCACTTTTACAATATCGTAACCCTAAAAAGTATGAGATTGTTTATGAAGCTTTAGTAGAAGCAGGTAGAGAAGACTTGATAGGGTATGGCCCAAAATGTTTGATTAGGCCTAAAGAAAGCTCACAAGCAAAAGGAAACTTTAAGGGTTCAAAAAATAATACTAAAAATAAGTATAATAGCAATTCAAAATCTAAAAATAATGTAGGCCAAGGAAAGAAAGAAAAGGGTAAAGAAAAAGCAACTTCGTATAAAACGAGCTCAACTAAAAGAAAAAGTAAATACTAAATTGTGATAGAATAAACGTCATTTGAAAGGCAATAAAAAGCTTTCAAATGACGTTGTTTTGTTGGACTAATTAGTAAATTATGGTATAATTTAAAGATAAATAAATGAGTAAACTAGGCAGGACTGAGGTGGACCTATGAGATTGGTACCAACAAAAAGATTAAAAAATGGTGATATTATAGCAAGGGACATTATTAGCTATGATGGTGGCCTATTATTAAGAGAAGATACACATTTCAGAGAAGTTTTTAAGCAAAAGTTGTTAGAACGAAATATTTTTGAAGTTTATATAGAAGATGAATTATCTAAAGGAATAGAGCCTATAGAAATTATCTCCCCTCAAATTCGAAGAAAAATAGGAAAAGATATTCAGCAAGAGTTTGAAAAACTACAAGAGAATTTACAAGTGGACATTGGTTGTTTAAAGGAAGTATCTAGTTTATTAATTGAAGAAATCCAGCAAAAAGAACTTATTTGTGAGCTGCAAGATTTAAAGGTGAATGATCAGTATACGTATGAACATTGCATAGCAGTAGCTATTTTGACTACATTGGTATGCAATAAGCTTGGGCTTAACCTCTATTTGAAAGAGCAGATTGTTATGGGGGCTTTAATTCATGATATTGGTAAGATGATTTTACCAAAGGATATTTTAAATAAGCCAGATAAATTAACATCAGAGGAATATAATTTAATCAAAACACATACAGAGATTGGTTATAAAATGATCAAAGACAGAGCAGAGTTTAATGCTGTAACTAAATTAGCAGTCCTATGTCATCATGAAAGAGAAGATGGTTCTGGTTATCCTTTAGGAAAAGGTACAGACTTACATATTGGAGCTAAAATAGTTGGCGCATGTGATTTGTATCATGCACTTATATCAGATCGTTGCTATAGACAGGGATTACCTATTAATGAGGTATTTGCTGTAGCTCAAACAGAGCCGATTAACTCTAAGATTAGAAGTATTATTGAAGGTACTTTTGCTTATTATCCAGTAGGATCTATAGTCAAGTTAAATACAGGACAAATGGCTATTGTTGAGAAAAATTATGCTAAAGATATTAAGAGGCCACTTGTTAGAGTGATAGAGGAAACCAATAAGCAATCTGGATACAAAATTAATTTACAGGATGAGCTAAGTATTTGTGTTACAGATCGTGCTGAACTTGAGATATAAGAAATAAATATTTTACAGGTAGACAATATAAAAGTGAAAGACTAAAATAGAGAATAAAAGATAGGAGAAAATGAAATGAAAATAGGGTTTATTGGAGCAGGTAATATGGCTAAAGCTATGCTAGGCGGTATTTTGGCAAATGGTATTTTTAATAAAGAAGAAATCATTGCGTCAGATGCAAGTGAAGCTTGCTTAAAAGCTATAGAAGATAGTTTAGGAATTAGCACTACAACAGATAATAAAATTGTAGCAAAACAAGCAGACGTAATTGTTTTAGCAGTAAAACCACAGTATTATGGAAGTGTTATTGAAGAGATTAAGGATGGAGTGCAATCACATCAAATTATAGTTACTATTGCACCAGGACAAACTATAGAGCGTTTAGAGCATTTATTTGGAAAAACACTTAAGCTCGTACGTACAATGCCTAATACACCTGCTCTGGTAGGAGAAGGTATTACAGCAGTATGCAAGAACAAAGAAGTGACAGAGGATGAATTACGTTATATTTGTAAAATACTAGAAGGCTTTGGTAAAGTAGAAGTAGTAGATGAACATTTAATGGATGTAGTGGTTTCAGTAAGTGGTAGCTCTCCAGCTTATGTATTTATGTTTATAGAGGCTATGGCGGATGCTGCCGTTGCAGATGGTATGCCTAGAAAGCAAGCCTATGAATTTGCGGCACAAGCTGTTTTAGGAAGTGCAAAAATGGTATTAGAGACTGGAAAACACCCAGGAGAATTAAAAGATATGGTCTGTTCTCCAGGAGGAACTACAATTGAAGCTGTACGCGTATTAGAAGAAAAAGGACTGCGTAGCACTATATTTGAAGCAATGAAGGCATGTACTAAAAAAGCTAAAGGTATGTAGATTATTTAAATAATAAAAAACCAGCATAATGATGCTGGTTTTTTATTTAGCGTTTACCAGGATCAAAAGGTTCTCCCGCTGCTTTTGGTGCTCTAGTTGTTTTAGAGAAAATAATTAAAGCAATAAGTGTGATGACATATGGGAAAATCTTAAGAAGAACAGGTGGAATAGTAGCTAGCCCAGGAATAACCTGTGATACATTGGAAACAGTACTTGCAAAACCAAAGAAAAGGGTAGCAGCAAGGACACCTAAAGGCTTCCATTGTCCGAAGATTAAAGCTGCAATAGCTAAGAAGCCTAAACCAGATACACTACCATTGAATTCTCCTGCAAAAGTAACAAGGTAAATACCACCACCAAGACCTGCAAAAGCACCAGAAATAATAACACCTAAATAACGCATACGGCTTACATTAATACCAGCTGCATCAGCAGCATGAGGATGCTCACCACAAGCACGTAAACGTAATCCAAAAGAGGTTTTATAAAGAAGATAAGTGAAAACGGCTAAGATTAGGAGTACTAACCAAGTTGTAGAATAGCTATTGGTAAAGAAAAGAGGCCCCAGAATTGGAATACTAGAAAGTACTTTTACATTTTGTTTTGCTAAACCAACAGTTAAGACAATGTTTCCACTACCAGTTATATTTCTAGCTAAGAAAATAGTAAGACCAGCAGCAATCATATTAATAGCTGTACCACTAATGGTTTGATCTGCTTGTAAATTAATACTTGCAAAAGCATGTAGTAAAGAAAAAATAGCACCGGCTATAATAGCTACTAAAAGTCCAACATAAATAGTCCAAGTGGCTGTACCAAAACGATTTTGTAATAAAGAAATAGTTATGCCACCAGCAAAAGAGCCAATAATCATAAGTCCTTCTAGACCGATATTAACAATCCCACTACGTTCACAAAAAAGCCCACCTAAAGCAACAATTAAAAGGGGAATGGTAAAGGCAATGGCATAAGGAAAAATTTGTTCTATTATTTGCCACATGATTATTCATCTCCTTTCTGATTAGCATTAGAATCATTAGGTGGCAAGAGACCAATACTATCATGTCCGTTATCTGATTCTTTCACACTATCTGGAATCAAAGAATTATTCAATTTATCCTTTGTTTCAGTTTGAATATTCGAGGTATTTTTTGAACCTTTTTTAGGTTTTACTTTGTTTAAGAAACGCTCTACTAAAACACTTGTAGCAGCAAAGTAAATAATAGTAGCGATAATCGTATCGGCAATTTCTGGCGGCACATCTGTCATAACACTCATGAAGCCACGGCCTGCATAAAGTAAACCAAAGAATAATGCGGAGAAAAATGCACCAATAGGGGTATTGGCACCAAGGAGTGAAACAGCAATACCATCAAAACCTTGAGAAGGCATAATACCAATTTGCATATTAGTAGCTACACCTGCATATTGTGTTAATCCCGCAAGACCAGCAAGGCCACCTGCAATCATTAAAGAGTAAATAATGCTTTTGTTTACAGAAATACCTGCATATTCAGCAGCGTGTTTATTAAAGCCTACAGCTTTTAATTCATAACCAAAGGTTGTTTTATTAAGAATTAAAGCAATAATAAGTGTAGCAACAATAGCTACAATGATGCCTAAGTTAATATAAGAACCTCCAAATAAATCTGAAAGCCAGGTTGAACGAAGGGTTAAAGCATTTGCTAAAGGTAGTGATTCAGTAGTTTTAGAACCATTAGGGAACCAAAGCTGAACGCCATAATAAATAATCCAATAAGCAATCCAGTTCATCATAATACATGAAACAACTTCATGTACATTAAAAATAGCTTTTAAAAGACCTGGAATAAAAGCCCATAAAGCACCACCAATAAGAGCAACTAAAATAATGACTAAGAGGTAAATCGGTCTTGGGAGATTTAAACCTGCTTGTCCAACTATGGTAGCACAAAAGCCACCAAATAGCATTTGTCCCGGAGTACCAATGTTAAATAAACCTGTTCTAAAAGCAAAGGCAACAGATAGCCCTGTCAAAACAAGCGGAGTAGCAGTGGCAATAGTATTACCAATACGCTCGATACTTTTTGTTCCCCCTTGAATAAGATATAAGAAACCTTCAAAGGCATTATGGCCAGTCGCAAACATTAAGAGAGCACCTGCTAAAAGGCCTAAGACCATAGCAATGATTGAGATAAGCCCTTTCTTATTCATGTTTATGTCCTCCTTCTACACCAGCCATCATAAGGCCTATTTCGTTTTCGTTAGTTGAAGCAGCATCAACTATACCAACTAAGTTACCGTTATTTACGATGGCAATACGATCTGATACATTCATAACTTCATCTAATTCTAATGAAACGAGAAGTACAGCAAAGCCTTTATCTCGATGTTCAATTAATCTTTTATGAATATATTCAATAGAGCCTACATCAAGTCCCCTGGTAGGTTGAACAGCAATAAGAAGCTTTGGATTACGCTCCATTTCACGTCCAATAACAGCTTTTTGTTGATTACCACCAGAGAGAGAGCGTGCTATAGAAGCACCACCTTCACCAGAGCGTACATCGAAAGCTTTAATGATTTTTTCGGCATAATTATGAATAGCTGATCGATTTAAAAAACCACCTTTGGAGAATTCTTTTTCAAAATAAACTTGTAAGACCATATTATCTTCGATGGTATAATCTAGAACAAGACCATGTTTATGACGGTCTTCAGGAATATGGCCTATACCAGATAAAGTACGTTTACGAATTGAAAAACGTGTAATATCTGTACTTCCTATAGAGATTTGCCCCTGTTCAATTTTACGAAGTCCTGTAATGGCCTCTACTAATTCCGTTTGTCCGTTTCCTTCTACACCAGCAATTCCTACAATTTCACCAGCTTTTACTTCAAGAGAAAAGTCTTTTAAACCTAAAACTTTTTTGTTATTAAGTACAGAAAGATGATTAATTTTTAAAATGGTTTCAGCAGGTTTACTAGGTATTTTTTCTACTTTAAAAGTAACAGGGCGTCCTACCATCATTTTAGCCATTTCTGCTTCAGAAGTAGCTTTAACATCTACTGTTCCGATATATTTACCGCGGCGAATAACCGTACAGCGATCTGCAATGGCTTTGATTTCTTTAAGTTTGTGAGTAATTAAGATAATAGATTTACCTTGCTTAATAAGATTTTCCATAATCTTTATTAAGTCTGAGATTTCTTGTGGTGTAAGTACTGCAGTAGGTTCATCAAAGATAAGTACATCTGCATTACGATAAAGCATCTTCAAGATTTCAACACGTTGTTGCATACCAACAGAAATATCTTCAATTTTAGCGTAAGGGTCTACATTTAAGCCATAGCACTCAGAAAGCTCTGCCACACGTGTAGCAGCAGATTTAATATCAATAGATAGTCCTTTTTTAGGTTCAATCCCTAAAATGATATTTTCTGTTGTCGTAAAATTATGAACTAATTTAAAATGCTGATGAACCATTCCTATACCAAGATCATTGGCAATGTTGGGGTTAGAAATCTTCACCTCTTTACCATTCATTTTGATTGAGCCTTTATCAGGCTGATACATTCCGAAAAGCATACCCATCAAAGTGGATTTTCCAGCACCATTTTCACCAAGGAGGGCATGTACTTCGCCACGTTTCAGCTGAAGTGTAATATCATCATTCGCTACAATACCTGGAAATTCTTTTCTAATGCCTAACATTTCTACTACATAATCCATATTTTCGCCTCCTTTATTATATTATGTAACAATACCACTGATTTATAAGGGTTTATAAAAAAAAGACGGAAGCTCCGTCTTTTTCCTTACGTCATAGCTGTAAGTTACATGGAATCCCAATTGATTGTAAGTTGTCAGTACCTAAAATTATTTAATAAGAGAGCCGTCATTTGTGTCTATGACAGTAACTTCACCTGCTTTAATTTTAGAGTATACATCATTTACCGTTTTAATGGTATCTTCACTTAAATTAGGATTTTCAGCTGGAATACCTACACCATCATTTTGAACAGAGAAAGTAAGTGTTTCACCACCTGGAAATTGACCTTCAACCTCTGCTTTAATCATGTCATAAGTTGCTTGATCGATATATTTCATAGCTGAAGTAAGAATAACAGATGCATTGTTTGCAGTGTCATAAACACCATCTTTGTATTGGTCACTATCTACACCAATAACGAATACAGATGTATCACCTTTTGCTGCTCTACTTTTAGCTTCAGTGATAGCACCTACACCAGTACCGCCTGCAGCAGTAAAGATTACTTTTACACCTCGATCATACATTTGAGCAGCAATTTGTTGGCCACCTGCTTTGTCATCAAAAGAACCTTGGTAAATCACGTTTTCTTCTTTAATAGAAATGTTTGTTCCTAAATTTTCGTTAGCGTATTTAACACCTTGTTGGAAACCCCAGTTGAATTTTTCAACCGCTGGAAGCTGCATGCCCCCAATGAAGCCGAATTCAGATTCTTTCATTTGTACTGCAGCAGCAACACCTGCTAAGAAACCTGATTCATGTTCAGCAAAGTAGATAGCAACAGTATTATCAGCTACTACAGTATTTCCGTCGGCATCTCTAGGAGAACCATCTAAGATAACAAATTTTGCATCTGGATATTTTTCTTGAGAAGTAGCCACAGCTCTTTCAAATTTGTAACCTGGTGTAACGATGAATTTAAAGTCACCATCATAAAGGTTAGCAATACCAGTTTCATAATCAGCATCTGTTACGCCAGCCGGTTTAAGATATTTTGAATTTTTAACGGTGTCTTTGATTCCTTCCCAAGTACCTTGGTTGAAAGAACGGTCATCAATAGTACCGGCATCAGTAACCATACCTACTTTAAGGTCAGTATCTAACATTTGGAATTTTGATGTAGACTCAGTTGTTTGATTTGAATTTCCGCAACCAGCAAGTATGCCCATAGACATAACTGTACAAAGTGCGATAGCAAAAAATTTCTTTTTCATGTTTTACACCACCAATAATTTTTTAATGTGCTCATGTATGTGCCCCAACAATGTTTACATAAATGAGTACATCCTATATATAATAGTCAATTTGGATAGTAATTACAATGCTTGATATTTATATTGTTTTATTAAAAAAATTCATAATAAAGAACATAATTATTGGTAATACTTAGCAGAATGATATACAAAAAGTTTGCAAACGAAGCTTGTCCTATTCTGAAAATAAAAGTTAACATAAAAGTAAATCTATTCTGTATAAAAGCTAAAAACTATTTAATAAGAGAACCATCATTTGAGTCCATGACAGTGATTTCGCCTGTTTTAATTTTAGTGTATACATCGTTTACTGTTTTCATAGTATCTTCACTAAAATTAGGATTTTCAGCTGGAATACCTACACCATCATTTTGAACAGAGAAAGTAAGTGTTTGACCACCTGGAAATTGACCTTCAACCTCTGATTTGATGATGTCATGAGTCGCTTGGTCAATATATTTCATAGCTGAAGTAAGAATAATAGATCCATTGTTTGCAGTGTCATAAACACCATCTTTGTATTGGTCACTATCTACACCAATAACGAATACAGATGTATCACCTTTTGTTGCCCTACTTTTAGCTTCAGTGATAACACCTACACCAGTACCACCTGCAGCAGTAAAGATTACTTTTACACCTCGATCATACATTTGAGCAGCGATTTGTTGTCCACCTGCTTTATCATCGAAAGAACCTTGATAAATCACATTGTCTTCTTTAATAGAAATGTTTGTTCCTAAATTTTCATTAGCGTATTTAACACCTTGTTGGAAACCCCAGTTGAATTTTTCAACCGCTGGAGCTTGCATACCCCCAATAAAGCCGAATTCAGATTCTTTCATTTGTACTGCAGCAGCAACACCTGCTAAGAAACCTGCTTCGTGTTCAGCAAAAAGGATTGATACAGTATTATCTCCTACTACAATATTACCTTCAGCATCTCTAGGGGACCCATCTAAGATAACAAATTTTGCATCTGGATATTTTTCTTGAGAAATTGCAATAGCTCTTTCGATTTTGAAGCCTGGTGTAACGATAAATTTGAAGCCACCATCATAAAGGTTTGCAATACTAGCTTCATAATCAGCATCTGTTACACCAGCCGGTCTAAGATATTTTGAATTTTTAACTGTGTATTTGATGCCTTCCCAAGTACCTTGGTTGAAAGAACGGTCATCAATAGTACCGGCATCAGTAACCATACCTACTTTAAGGTCAGTATCTAACATTTGGAATTTTGATGTAGACTCAGTTGTTTGATTTGAATTTCCGCAACCAGCAAGTATGCCCATACACATAACTGTACAAAGTGCGATAGCAAAAGATTTCTTTTTCATATTTTACACCACCATAATTTTTTAATGTATTCACTATATAAAGCTTTTGCAAACTAAGCTTGTCTTATCCTAAAAAATTAAAATTTAACATGAAAAATAAAATAATAGCTATCTTTTATGGTGAAAGTGTAAATTTCTGTTATAATATAAATAATGAAAAATACAACTATGGGGGTAGAAGAAATAATGAAACGTAAATGGATGACAGCGTTCTTAATAGCAATTATGATATGCTTGTCATATCAAGTAGTATATGCAGAAAAAATGCAACTTATTTATGATGGAGAAACACATTTATATGAATTAGTTCCTATTTCTCTCTATATTAATGGCGAATTAACGATTACAACAGTGATGCCTCCTATACAAATAGAAGGAAATACTTTAGTGCCAGCCAGAGAAGTATTTGCGAAGATGGGAGCAGAAGTACTTTGGAAGTCTGCAGAAAAAAGTGTTTATATTACAAAAGGTGAACAACTTATTGTTTTAACCATTGATAGTACAGAAGTTTGGGTAGATGGTGAAATTAAAGTGGCTAATATGCCAGCGAAACTTATTAATGACAAGGTAATGATCCCACTACGCTTTATTAGTGAAGCCTTAGGTTTTAAGGTACAGTGGATAGATGCAACAAAAACCATTATGATAGAAGAGCCCATAGTCGTGGCGCCACCTGTAGTTGTACCACCTGAAGAGAGTGAGATGCCAGAAGAAGGAACATCAGAAGAGTTACCAGAAGAAACACCAGAGCCAAATTTAAGTTTTAAGAATATGACTTATGATTCAAGTTTAAATGCACTTATCTTAGAAAAAGCCCCAGGTTTAACAGTGGAGAGTATCACGGTGCAAGATAATTACATACAAAGACAAATTAAAATCACTTTACCAACAGCCTACATAGATTTTTATGAGGCTGGGATATGGGAAGATACGAATAGTGCAGTAAAAAAAATAGAGGTTAAACAATCAAGTAGTACTGAAATTACTTTAACAACAGCCACTATTAAAGCTTTAAATGTCTATGAATATGATAATAAAATTTACTTACAATGTGTAAAGCCAAAAGAGAAGTACGGTAAAATTGTAGTAGTAGATGCGGGACATGGCAAAGATGATCCAGGGACAACCTATGGCTCACTTCAAGAAAAGGATATTACATTACGTTTAGCTTTGCAGCTTCAAAAAGAAATTGCCAATGATTCAAGTATTAAGGTATATATGATTCGAGAGGGGGATACCTTCTTAACACCTATGGAGCGTGCAGTAGTAGCTAATGAAATTCAGCCAGATTTGTTTATAAGTATACATGTTAATTCTGTAAATAATAATGCAAGTGCTAGTGGAACAGAAACTTATTATACTGCTAAAGCAGATACACGAAATAAGATATTTGCAGAAATGGTACAAAAAGCCCTGATTAATACTTTTGGTACAAGAAATCGTGGTGTTAAAGATAATACCTTTGTTGTAACAAGATATACGAATTATCCAGCTATCTTAATTGAAATAGGATTTTTAACAAATGAATCAGATAGGCAAATGATGCTATCAGCTGGTTTTGAACAAAAATATGCAACGGCAGTTTATAATTGTATCCAAAATTACTATGCTCAAGGATTAAACGAAACTTACTAAAATAGACATAAACAGACAAGTCAAGAGGCTTGTCTGTTTTTTCTATAAAAAAAGATATAAATTTTTATGAAATCATCTTAATTATTATGCAAATATATATAATATTTTATAAAAGTTAAGTTTTATATTGTAAATACTAAAAGTGTATGATATAGTGTGTAGCAAATAAACAAATGTTCACGAGAAGCAAACAAGGAGAATAGTATGAAAGAAAAGCATCCTTTTTATGTGATTAACCGTAGTGTATTGCCAGAGGTTTTTCTGAAGGTAGTAGAAGTTAAAAACTTATTAGAGAATGATAAAATGTTAACTGTGCAAGAAGCTACTGAGCAAATAGGTATTAGCAGAAGCTCTTTCTATAAATATAAGGATGCCATTTTTCCATTTTATGACAAAGGAAAAAGTGAGGCAATTACTGTACTTATTCATTTACAAGATGAAGCAGGAAGGCTCTCAGATGTCCTCAACTATATTGCTGGTGCAGGAGGAAATGTCCTTACGATTAATCAAATGTTACCAATGAATGGTATTGCCATCATTAATCTATGTATCCAAACAGCCGGAATGAATATGACAATTGATGATTTACTTCGTGGGTTAGGAAACCTAAATGGCGTTAAAGAGATACAAATATTAGCAAGAGAGTAGCTCTAGAGTAAACTAGAAAATAAATGGGAGGGAAAGCAATGAAGATAGCTTTATTAGGTTATGGAACCGTAGGGAGTGGCGTTGTAGAAGTTATTAATTCTAATAAAGAGAGTATCGAAAAAAGAGCAGGAAAAGCTATCGATATCAAATATGTATTAGATTTAAGAGAATTTCCAGGAGAAGCCATTAATGAATTGATTGTTCATGATTTTAGTACAATCTTAGAAGATGATGAGATTGAGATTGTAGCAGAGGCTATGGGAGGAGTAGAACCAGCGTATACCTTTGCGAAATCCAGTCTTTTAAAAGGAAAAAGTTATGTGACTTCCAATAAAGAGTTAGTAGCGCTTCATGGGGCCGAGCTTTTAGAAATTGCTAGAAAGAATAAGGTGAATTTTTTATTTGAAGCGAGTGTAGGTGGTGGTATTCCTATTATTAGACCCCTTAACCAAAGTTTAACAGCAGATGAGATATATGAAATTACAGGGATTTTAAATGGAACAACAAACTTTATTTTAACAAAAATGAAGAATGAAGGTAGAAGCTTTGAATCGGTATTAAAGGAAGCCCAAGAACTTGGTTATGCAGAAAAAAATCCAGCAGCAGATGTAGAAGGATACGATGCTTGTCGTAAGATTGCTATTTTAGCATCTCTTGCCTTTGGTGAACATGTAAGCTTTGAAGATATTCCAACAGAAGGCATTACACAAATTAGTAGTGAAGATATGATTTATGCAGAAAAAATGAACTGTGTGATTAAGCTTTTGGCAACTTGTCAAAAACAAGATGGTAGTGTATTTGCAAGGGTATCGCCTATGATGATTTCAAAGGAACATCCACTTGCTATGGTGAATGATGTGTTCAATGCTATTTTTGTTAAAGGTAATGTTATTGGTGATGTGATGTTCTATGGTAAGGGAGCAGGTAAATTACCAACAGCTAGTGCGGTAGTAGCTGATATTGTAGATGCAGCAAAACATTCAGGTACCAATATTATTACTTTTTGGAGTAGAGAAAAGATTGACCTTAAAGATAAAGATGAAGTGAAAGTAAGCTATTTTATAAGAGTACAAGATGAAGATGGATTAGCTGAAAATAAAGTAAAAGAAGCATTTAAAGAGATTCAGCCGGTAGAAGCACTCTCAGGAGAATATGCTTTTATAACAGAAGTAATGACTGAGGGAGAATTTGCAAAACGCCTAGGTAAACTAAGTGATTTAACGATTATGAGTAAAGTACGCACTGAAAAATAAGGGGATGAAAGAGTTGAAATACGCAGTAATCTTAATGGATGGTATGGCAGATGAGCCTATTGAAGCTTTAAATGGACTTACACCACTTGCATATGCCAAAACACCAACGATTGATGAAATAGCAGTAAGAAGTACAATTGGAATGGTACATACTATTCCAGAAGGTTGTGCTAAAGGTAGTGACACAGCCAACTTAAGTGTACTAGGTTATAATCCACAAAAGTATTATTTTGGACGTAGTCCATTAGAGGCTTTAAGCATGGGTGTAAGCTTAAAAGAGTCAGATGTTACTTTTAGAACCAATGTGGTGACCTTAAGTGAAGAAGAAGAATATGAAAATAAAATCATTTTAGACCATAGTGCCGATGAAATTACAACAGAAGAAGCAAGTGAACTTATAGCAGCAGTAGAAGAAGCATTAGGAAATGAAGCTTGTAAGTTCTATCCTGGTGTAAGTTATAGACATCTTTTAGTTTGGGATAAGGGGAGTAGAGAGGTTCAGCTTACACCGCCACATGATATTCTAGAAAAATGTATTAGAGACTATAAGCCACAAGGTGATCATGCCGAAGAAATTTGGGACTTGATGAAAAAAAGTTATGATATCTTAAAAGATCATCCAGTGAATATAGCACGTAAAGCTAAAGGTCTTCGTCCAGCAAATAGTATTTGGATTTGGGGAGAAGGAATTAAGCCTAGATTACCACTTTTTGAAGAAAAATATCATGTAGAGGGAGCTGTTATTTCAGCTGTCGATCTTATTAAGGGGATTGGTATTGGTGCTGGCATGACATCTATTGATGTAGAAGGTGCTACAGGTAATGTTCATACCAACTATAAAGGTAAAGCAGATGCAGCTATTAAATGGCTTATAGAAGATAATAAAGATTATGTTTATGTACATTTAGAGGGACCAGACGAATGTGGCCATCGTAATGAAATGGATAATAAGGTTAAAGCTATTGAACTTATTGATGAAAAAATCATAAAGCCTATTAAAGCAGCTTTAGATGCTTCAGGTGAAGCTTATAAGATCTTAGTTTTGCCAGATCATCCTACACCACTTCGTTTAAGAACACATACAGGAGATCCTGTTCCCTATATGATTTATGAAAGTGGTAATGGCATAGTTAATAAAGCTAATCAGTATACCGAAGAATTTGCGGCAACGACAGGTGCTGATATTGAAGAAGGTTATACTTTAATGGATCAATTCTTAGGATGATTAGGCTTATTATAGAAGGATTATTAGAGGAGGAAGCATTGTGTTAATCGTACAAAAATTTGGTGGTAGCTCTGTGGCTAACCCTGAAAGAGTTTTTAATGTGGCTAGAAGAATTGCAGAAACCTACAAAGCAGGCAATCAAGTCGTTGTTGTACTTTCCGCTCAAGGAGATACAACAGATGATTTAATTGCTAAAGCAAAAGAAATTAGTAAAAATCCAAGTAAGAGAGAGATGGATATGCTCCTTGCAACTGGTGAGCAGCAATCTGTAGCGCTTATGTGTATGGCTCTTGGTGAACTTGGTTATCCATGTGTGTCATTAAATGCACATCAAGTAGGGATGACAACCACATCTATTTATAGTAATGCAAGATTTAAGAAAATTAAACCAGACCGTATTCAAAGGGAATTAGATCTCAAGAATATTGTTGTTGTAACAGGCTTCCAAGGTGTTAATCGCTTTGATGACATTACAACACTTGGTAGAGGTGGTTCAGATACAACAGCCGTAGCTATAGCAGCAGCACTTCATGCTGATAAATGTGAGATTTATACAGATGTAGATGGTGTTTATACAGCTGATCCAAGAGTTGTTAAAAATGCAAGAAAATTAAATGAAATTACATATAATGAAATGCTAGAGTTAGCTTCATTAGGAGCAAAAGTACTGCACAATCGCTCTGTAGAGCTTGCTAAAAAATATAATGTAGAATTAGTAGTAAGATCAAGTTTAACTAAGGCAGAAGGAACAGTAGTCAAGGAGGTATGTAAAGTGGAGAGAATGTTAATTAGTGGTGTTGCTGGTGATGATGAAATTGCACGTGTATCTTTAATTGGTATTAAAGACACACCAGGAAAAGCTTTTGATATATTTGCTACATTAGCTAAAAAAGGAATCAATGTAGATATTATTCTACAATCTATCGGTCGTGATAAATCAAAGGATATTTCTTTTACAATAGCAGAGACAACCTTGGCTGATGCACAAAAAGTTATTGATGATAACAAAGAACGTTGGGGTATTGAACGTGTGGATTATAATGAAAATGTAGCTAAAGTATCTGTTGTAGGAGCAGGTATGGCATCTAACTCAGGTGTTGCAGCTAAAATGTTTGAAGCTATGTTTAATTCTAATATTAATATCCATATGATTTCTACTTCTGAAATTAAAATATCAGTATTAATTGATAAAAAAGATATGCACAAAGCAATGAACGCTATTCATGACATCTTTAACTTAGCTGACTAATAAATAAATAAATAAAAATGATTATTTGATTATAAGGTAAAAGAGAAAAGGAAGGTGCTACTAAAGCGTAGTACCCTCCTTTTGTCACATTTACATTTAATAGAGGATGAACCATTGATATACAAAAAAGATAATCAACAAGAGAAATGGGTGAGAGGATGATTAAGGTAAAAGTACCGGCTACCACAGCTAATATGGGACCGGGATTTGATAGTATTGGGATGGCATTAACTATGTATAACATTGTTTATGCAGAGGAAATAAAAGAGGGTTTAGAAATTATTATTCAAGATGGTAACCCTGCCATTCCAACGAATGAAGATAATTTGATTTATAAAACAATTTGTCATTTTTACAAAAGTATTCAGAAACCAGTACCTGGACTACGCATTATTCAACAAGATAGTATTCCTCATACAAGAGGTTTAGGGAGTAGCGCTGCATGTATTGTAGCAGGACTACATATTGCTAATGCAGTTAGCCATAGCTTCTTTTCAAAAGAAGAACTAGTACAAATGGCAGCTCAGATAGAGGGACATCCAGATAATACAACTCCTGCTTTATTAGGTGGAATGACTATTGGTGCAATGAATGAAAAGGATATGAAATATGTTAAGGCTAGAGTGGCAGAAAACTTACATTTTGCTGTTATGATCCCTGAGTTTACACTTTCTACAGAATTAGCTAGAGGTGTATTACCTACCACAGTGAGTTTAAAAGATGCTGTATTTAATGCATCAAGGGCTGCTTTATTAACAGCTTCAATGTTAACAGGTGATATGGATAATCTTGATTTAGCCATGGAAGACCGTTTACATGAACCTTACCGTATGTCACTTATTCCACATATGGAAGAAATACTACAACAAGCTAAATGTTATGGAGCAAAAGGAACATTTTTAAGTGGGGCAGGACCTACTTTAATTGCAGTAGTAAAAAACGTAGTGGATTTTAGAAGAGAAATGGTGAGTTACTTAGGAACTTTAGAACAAAATTGGCAGGTACAGATGTTACAAGCAGATAATGAAGGTGCTAAAGTCTGGATTAATGAAGAATTGAAATATTAGTATAAAAGGTAATTGCTCAATATATACAGAGAATAGAGCGATTACCTTTTATATTTTTGTGGTGGTAGAGCCTATAGATAGATTAAGGTGTATAAGAAAAAATATATAAAAATTGTAAAAAATAAAGAATAATGTTAATATATAATAAAATTACAGTTATAGAAATAAATAAGATGTATAGTTTGAGGATAAAGAGGGGAATAGATTTGAAAAAAAATCTAGAAATTATAAGTATTATTGCTGTAGGGTTTGTTTACTTAATAGGCATTACAAAATTACAAATTTCATATGAACAAAGTGTATTACTTACTAAATATACTTGCGATTTTTTGAAAATTATCTTTGCTACAAGTATGTTAATTGTAGCATTGAATAATTTAGATACAGCAGAAAACTTTAGACCAAGCTATTTGGCGATTAGTTATTTTTTACTTATTTTCGCAATGATTATTTCTTTAGATTTATATAATAATGGCGTTAACTGGCAACACAATATAAAATATTTAAAAATGAGATGGATTATTAGTTTATCTGAGATTCTATGGGTTCTTATTTGTGTATTGTTCATTACATCAAAAGTTCAAATGATCAAATGGATAAAATATGAAGTGTTATTGATTAGCATAATGTGTATTTATTTATTTTCTGAGTATACACCAATAGATTTTTTAGTGCGTCAATATAGATATGAAAGTCTTAGTATTGTTGCACATGTTTTTAGTTTATTAATACTTATATTAGGGAACATAGTTTGTATTAATAAGGTTAAATCTCATGTTCAAATATTTAAGTATTATTGGTGTGTATTTATGACCTTACAAGTGATATCTCATGGCTTATTAATTGTATTTAGTATAAACGGATCTTTAATAAGTTTTGTGGTAGGACAAATAGCTTCTGTTATATGTTATATTTGTATTCTGAATTTTATTGAGCATATCACACTGACTATAGTATGGAAAGAAATGGATCAAGGTATAGATATCAAGAAAGAACAATTAGATGAAGAGGATTTTGAAAATCAATTACTTATTAAATCTGCTAATATTATTGAGAAAGAAGTAAAGAAGATTAATGCAAAAGCTCAGCAGCTAAAGATAAAATTAGAATCAGGAACTTGCTATCCTAATATTAGATATGTAGAAAAAATCTCAAACAACTGTAATAGATTAACAAAACTTAGTAAAAACATATTAGACTTAAATAATATTGAAAAAGGAAAGGTTAGTATTTGTCTTCAAATAACTAATCTTTCAGAGCTAGTAGAAATAATCATTGCATCCATAGAGCCTTATATGGAACGACTAGGGATTACGTTAGAATATAAAATGAATAAACATCCCATTTATTGTGATATAGACTGTGAAGCTATAGAACGTGTTGTGCTTAATCTTATATCGAATGCCATTAAGTATAATAAACAAAAAGGAAGTATTCAAGTTTATGTAACTGAAAAAAGACAAAGAGCTTTTTTATGTGTTAAAGATACAGGGATTGGTATTCCAAAAGAAAAACTTCAAACTATTTTTAATCGCTTTGAGCGAGGGGATTCGGGGCTTGCTAGAATACAAGAGGGAAGTGGATTAGGATTAGCTATAGTCAAATCAATTATTGAGATACATAGAGGTGAGATTAAGATTCTTAGTACAGAAAATAAAGGAACTTTAGTAAGTATTAGCTTACCAATTTGTGATAGTAATAAGATAGAAGCCTATAAAGCACTTAAAGCAGATGAAAAAGTCCTACAAAAGAAAATAGAAGTAGAATTTTCCGATTTAGGTATGTAACAATAGGGGAGTTAAAAAATGAATGAAACCCATAAGGAAATGATGATTGAATGGTTGGCAGTTGCTCTACTTTATGTAGTGATAAAAGTATGTTTCAGTACGAGTAGTATATATTTTTTTCAATTCGTATTTGGCATTATAGGAACGACTCTTAGTATGGGAGCGTATTTGATTACTAATCAACAAAAGAACAAGATTAATATATTAAAAATTATTTCTGTTACAGCTATTTATAAGAATATGGTCATTATTTTTATATTTGTAACCCTATTATTAGAAATTAATGTTCCTTTTAATGCTATAAATGCAAGAATACAATTAAACTTACTGGATTTATGGTGTATTTGTGTTTGCTATATATGGTTATTTAAGCGTATAGGTGCAATAGGGTGTGTCATATTAATAAGTTTAGGCTTTTGTGTTGTTACTTTCTCCGGCTTTATATTCCCAATTGTAGGGCAATCTACAAGCTACATAGGAGGCAAGGTGATTTTAGAAGGACTTATGATACTTATTGGTATTTTCTGCTTAATCATAGTTGTTTTATATAAAGATAGATATAAATCTAAGAGTTATCAGGCCTTTTTCCTTTTTTTAATTTGCAAAGTAATCAACCATTTCATGATGTCCTATCAATATATAAGCCAAGATACCTTATTATTACCACCCTTTATATTACTTGGTACTATGGAGTATTATTATATTTTAAAATGTGCTTATTTAGCTTGCTGGAAAGAGCCATGGAGAGAAAAGGTAACTAACTTAAGTAAAGCTGAGTACAGCCTTAATGACAATGCGTATTATCGTGATATGATTGTAAACTTATCCCATGAGCTAAAAACACCTATTAATGTGATTAATAGCGCTACTGACTTATTAAGATTGGATTTCGGAAATCAAAAAGAAGTTATGGAAGATTTAAAAGAAATGAGAAGGTACTGCAATGAGACAATGAGAATCATAAGAAATATGATAGATATTCATAAATTGCGAGGCGGTTATATCGAAGTTATTTATAACAAGTATAACCTTGTAGCACTTGTGGAAAATGTAGTAGAGGCCTATTCTAAAGAATATGCAGATGCAAATCTTATTTTTAATCCCGAGCAAGAAGAAATTTATAATCAGGTGGATAAACAGCTTTTTCAGCAAATAATGATGTATTTGATTTATGCTACATTTAAGACGAGAAAAGATAAGGGTGAAATTTATATAGAAATGAAGGATTTATTAGAGGATGAGATACAAATTAAGTTATCTCATTCACAAGTGGGATCTATTGAAGAGTACATCATACATCAGGATGAAGTTGAAACGTATAATGCTGATAGTATCATGGCAGTAGAATTATTTTACTATATACTTAAATTACATGAGAGTCATATTAAAGTTAGAAGAGAAGATGAAGCAATGGAACTTACCTTATATATAAGAAAAAGTAGGCTCAAAGAAGTAGAAGAAGTGATATTAGAAGAAAACAATATAGATGACTTAATAGGCACTATTAAGTCTCATTATGTTATAGAGTAGACTATATTTTAAAATTGTTTTATGGTAGGATAAGGTAACAACAAGGAAAAGTAAGGAGAATAGTTAAAATGAACATTGTACAGATTTTGCAAGATGAATTGCAAATTAAGAGAACACAAGTAGAAAATACGATTAAGCTCATTGATGAAGGAAACACAATTCCTTTTATTGCACGATATAGAAAGGAGTTAACAGGGGGACTTAATGATGAGATACTTCGTCAATTTGGAGAACGCTATACCTACTTGCAAAACCTGTTAGCACGTAAAGAGCAAGTACTTAAAAGTATAGAGGAGCAAGGAAAGCTGACAGTAGAATTAAGACAAGCTATCGAAATGGCTACTACAGCTACAGAGGTAGAAGATTTATATTTACCTTATCGTCCGAAGAAACGTACAAGAGCCACAATTGCTAAAGAAAGAGGATTAGAACCTTTAGCAGAATTGATAAAAATGCAACAAGTATCAGATATTGAGACTATAGCAAAAGATTATATAGATGAAGAAAAAGGCGTAGGTGATGTGAAGGCGGCCTTAGAAGGTGCAAAAGACATCTTAGCTGAAGAAATATCTGATCGTGCAGACTTAAGAGGATATATTAGAAAAGCAACTTTTAGCAAAGGTCTTATAGTGACTAAAGCTAAAGATGAAAAAGAACAAACTGTTTATGATATGTACTATGACTATAATGAAAAGTTAAGTAATATGCCAGGACATCGTATCTTAGCTATTAATCGAGGAGAAAAAGAAAAGGTACTGACCGTTAAAATAGAAGCACCAGTAGAAGAAATCATGACTTATTTAGAACATCAAGTCATTATAAAGGAAAGTACAACGCATCTATTATTAGAAGAAATGCTTCAAGATAGTTATAAGAGACTCATTGCACCAGCAATTGAACGTGATATTAGAAATGAGCTAACAGCAAAAGCAGAAGATGGTGCATTAGAGGTATTTAAGAAAAATCTTTATCAACTTTTAATGCAAGCCCCTATTAAGGGACATCAAGTAATGGGGATAGACCCAGCTTTTAGAACAGGATGTAAAATAGCTGTTGTAGATGAGACGGGAAAGAAACTAGATAAGACAGTTGTATTTCCTACAGCACCTCAAAATAAAACAGAAGAAGCTAAGGTGGTATTAAAGGATTTAATTAAAAAATATAAGGTTGATCTTTTATCTATTGGTAATGGTACTGCTTCTAGAGAAACAGAAAAGTTCGTAGCTGATATGTTAAAAGAAATAAATGAAACGATTCATTATGTTATTGTTAATGAAGCAGGTGCATCTGTTTATTCTGCATCAGCTTTAGCAACTGAGGAGTTTCCTAATGATGATGTAGGCGTAAGAAGTGCAGTATCTATTGCTAGAAGACTTCAAGACCCATTGGCTGAACTCGTTAAGATTGATCCTAAAGCAATAGGTGTGGGTCAATACCAACATGATATGAATCAAAAACGTCTAGAGGAGTCCTTAGGTGGCGTAGTAGAAAGTGCAGTAAATGAAGTAGGTGTGGATATTAATACAGCTTCAGCTTCCTTATTGCAATATGTAGCAGGCATTAAGAAAACTGTTTCACAGAATATTATTGCTTATAGAGAAGAAGTAGGAGCTTTTAAAAGCCGTAGTGAGATTAAGAAAGTAAAAGGGCTAGGTCCTAAAGTGTTTGAACAATGTGCAGGTTTCCTTCGTATTACTAATGGAAAAAACTTTTTAGATGCTACAGGAGTTCATCCAGAATCTTATGCAGTGGCAGAGGAATTACTTAAAGTAGTTGGATATGGAAAAGATGAATTAAAAGCCAGAAATTTTAAAAATCTACATGAGAAAGTTGGTAATATTGAAATTTTAGCAGAGCAATTAGGTACAGGTGTACCTACGCTACAAGATATTATTAAAGAATTAGAAAAGCCTGGACGTGATCCTCGCGAAGATATGCCAAAACCTATTCTTCATAGTGAAATCTTAGAAATCAAGGATTTAAAGGAAGGTATGAAGTTAAAAGGAACAGTACGTAATATTGTAGATTTTGGTGCATTTATTGATATTGGTGTGCATCAAGATGGTTTAGTGCATATTTCTCAAATGAGTAATAAATTTATCAAACATCCTTTAGAAGTGGTTAAAGTAGGAGATATTGTCGAGGTATCTATTTTATCTGTAGACACTATTAAAAATAAAATTGCATTAAGCATGAAATCCTAACTTGTAAAAACAAAAAAAGTATGTTAATATTTATGCAAGTAAATAAAAGGTAACACAATTCTTCGGGGCAGGGTGAAATTCCCTACCGGCGGTGATAGTCCGCGACTGCATCTTATGGTGCACTGACTTGGTGAAATTCCAAGACCGACAGTAAAGTCTGGATGGTAGAAGAGTTATAAGATCTACCTATTAAAGTGTATTTTAATGGTAAGAATTATAGCAACCCAAAAGAAGAATGGGTTGCTTTTTTATTGCTAAAACTACATAGTATTAGGAGGCATATCAATATGCAAAATGAAAAGAAACTATTTACCACACAAAATATGATGAGGATGGCACTATTATCAGTTATAGCAGTGCTGTTAATGCAATTTGGTGCACTTAAGCTCCCTATGATTTTCCCTAGTTTTTTAGAACTAGATTTTAGTGAAGTGCCAGCCATTATTGGGGTATTAACGATTCATCCATTAGCAGGTTTCGTTATTGTTATCTTAAAAAATATTTTGAAAGTAGTCCTTTTCCAAACTAATACGGCTTATGCAGGAGAATTAGCTAATATGGTTGTGTCTTTAGGCTACATTTTACCTCTTTCATTGATGGTTATGAAAAAAAGGGATTTCAAGACCATTACTATAGGTATTTGTATAGGAATCATTGGCTTGACTCTAGCAGGTGCTATAGTGAATTATTTTATTACAATTCCTATGTATGCAAAGTTATTTATGCCAATGGATGCTATTATTGGTATGGGAAATGCTATTTATTCAGGTATAGTAGATAAAGGAACTCTTATTCTTTATTCTTTCATTCCTTTTAACTTACTAAAAGGTAGTGTTGTATCTGTTGTAAGTATTATTATTGTAAAAGGCTTACAACCTGTTATTAAGCATTTCGGTTACCATATACGCGGATAGTCATTGAGTTAAAGAATACAGACACAAAAAGAAGCTACATGAAGAGATTTAATCTTCTGATGTGGCTTCTTTTTATATTTCTCTTATCATTTATTAGTTAATATTTCTTGCTAGGTGTTGAAAGTTTAAGTAAGCCGTATTAAAATGATGAAGTGTGACACGTTGAGAGAGGAAAAAAATCATGACAGTTTATGAAAGTAATAGTGAAAAACAAACCTTTGATATTGGTTATGAATTAGCAGTAGCAAGTAAAAAGGGAGCAATTTATTGTTTAATAGGAGATTTGGGTGTAGGTAAAACTGTTTTTTCAAAAGGCTTCGCAGAAGGATTAGGTATTACAGAACCCATTACAAGCCCTACTTTTACTATTGTACAAGTTTATGATGGAGAAAAACCACTCTATCATTTTGATATGTACCGTATAGAAGATCCAGATGAACTTGAAATGATAGGATATGAGGATTACTTCTATGGACAAGGAGTATGTTTAGTGGAATGGGCTAATAATGTATCTGATGTCATTCCTAAAGAAGCTATTTGGATTGATATAGAGAAAGACTTAGAAAAAGGTTTTGATTATAGAAAAATAACAATAAGGTAGGTGGCGTATGAATTTGTTAGCAATAGATGCATCAGGCATTGCAGGAAGTGTTGCTTATATTAAAGAAGATCGTTTAGTAGGGGAGTACTATATTTGTGATAAATTGACTCATTCACAAACGATCATGCCTATGCTAGAGCATATGAGAACATTACTTGAGATAGATTTAGAGACTTTAGATGCTGTTGCTGTAACAAGTGGCCCAGGATCATTTACCGGATTGAGAATAGGCGTGACAACTGCAAAAGCACTAGCGTTGGCTTTAGATTTACCTATTATAGGAATACCAACCCTAGATGTTATAGCACATAATATGACACATACCCAGCATCTTATCTGTCCTATTATGGATGCTAGACGAAATCAAGTTTATACAGCCTTGTATAAGTGGGAAGCAGAGGAACTTATAAAACTTACTGAGTATAAGGCTTGTGATATGGATGAACATTTAGAAGAACTAAAGCAAAAAATGGACAAAATCATTTTCTTGGGTGATGGTGTTGATACTTATGCTCAGAAAATCAAAGAAGTTCTAGGTGAAAGAGCACTTTTTGCACCTGCATTTTTAAATCTACAACATGCAAGTACTCTAGCAGAAGTAGCTGGGACGTATTTTAAAAAGGGTGAAGTAGTAGATGCTTCAGAATTTGTTCCTATGTACTTACGTAAATCTCAAGCTGAAAGAGAGAAAGAAGAACGTGAAAAACGTAAATGTTAGAAACATGACTATAGAGGATGTTAAAGCTATTTACGATTTATCAAAGGCGTGTTTTAGTATACCTTGGTCATTCGAAGCGCTGACAAAAGAATTAAGTAATCCTTTAGCTGAATATCAGATAGCAGAAATAGATGGGCAGATTATAGGTTATGGTGGTCTATGGTGTGTTATGGATGAAGGCGAAATAACTAATATTGCAGTAGATGGTGATTATCGAAGGCAAGGTATAGGGGAAGCTATTTTAGAAGCATTATTGCAAATAGCTAAGCAAAAAAGGCTGACAATAGTACACCTAGAAGCAAGGGTCAGTAATGTGGCTGCTAAAGGATTATATGAAAAGTTTGGATTTCATCAAATCGCTATAAGAAAAAATTATTATCAGCAACCTATTGAAGATGCCATTATTATGCAATATAAATTTTAAAGGGAAATATCATTTCTTACATTAAATATCAAGGAATGATACTTCCCTTTTTATTTGTCTTTATTGTATTACAGATAGATTACAGTTTCACAACAGACAAGCATAAAAATTAAAAAGTTAATGATTTATGCTATAATGAATAAAGTCCAAAATAATATGCGAAAGAAAACAAGAAGGTTACAAGATAAAAACTAGAAAATAAAGGAGTTTGCTATGAAAAGAAAGTTAAATTGTTTAATAGTTGCAGTAAGCTTATTGTTAAGTAACAATGTAGTATGGGGAGCAGAAACGACTATAACAGTTCCACAAACGATTACTGCAACTGAAAATACTAATGAAGAAAATCAGTTAGAAGTATTAACAGAACAGGAAATAACACCAGAACAAGAAGCTAGTCCACAGCCTACTGAAGAACCTAGCTTACCAAGTGAAGAACCAGAACAACCAAGCTACATTAAAGGTGATCAGATTGTACTTACTTTAGATAAGAATACTGCTACTGTAAATGGCAATCCATATACTTTAAACACCGCACCTATTGCTATAGAAGGAAGGACTTATTTGCCGCTTAGATTTATTGTAGATCAAGTACTACAAGCAGAGCTTAAATGGGAGCCGGAAAAGGGAACCATTACAGTAACCAAAGAAGGCAAAGAAATTGTGGTGACGATTGGTCAAACTACTGCTCTGGTAGATGGGGTAGCTGTTAATCTAGATGCACCACCTATCGTAAAAAATGGTTCAACTTTATTGCCACTTAGATTTATGAGCGATCATTTTAATATAAGTATTACCTATGATAAAGCCACTAAGATGATTACATTAACTGGACCAGACAAAGGGCCTAATACAAAACCTATAGCAGGCTTTACCTTTTCAAAGCCTAGCTATGTAGCAGGCCAAGTTGTAAGTGCTACAAGTACTAGTTATGATCCCGATGGGCATAAATTAGTAGATAAATTATGGAGTGTAGTAGGAGAAAAAACACTAACCAATAAAGAATTAAGTAATATGTTTAAGACACCTAGAGCTGGTGTTTATACTATAGGCCTTCAAGTGCAAGATCAATATGGGCTTTGGAGTGATTGGACTTATCAAGAAATTACTATTTTACCTAATGAAGCCCCAGTTATTACCTATTTAGGTACAGAAAAAAAAGAGTATGCACAAGGTGAAGATATTAGTTATCAGTTCTTTTATAACAATGAGGATTGGGAAGCTATTACAAATCAAAAATGGACTTATCGTAAAGAAGGTGAACCTGTATCAAAAGCTATTTTAGGTAAGCCAGATGCTTTATTTACAGAAGGAACTTACATTATTAGTCTCCAATTAGATGATGCTTATGGTAATAGAAGTGAATTAGTAGAAACAAGTGTACATATTACAGATGAAGTAGTTAAGAAGGAATTAGCTTTTCGTTTTACAGAGGGACATGTAGGAGACATTATTGATAATTACCAAGGATTTAATTATCGTGATTATAAAGATATAGAGGTACTAAATAAAACAACCGTACCCGGTACCATGTTAATGAGTGACTCCCCTGAGGTCGTATCTAGAGAAGGTATTCTTTATAGAGATAGCATAAAAGGGGCAGGTAGAATATTATTACATCATATTAATAATTTTAGTGAAATGAGTACTATGGGTGGTAATAAACGCCTTGTTATAGTAGCTGAAAACAAAACAGCTGTACCTGTTACAGTTAATTTAAGTAATAAAACGATTAGAGGACCTGTAAATGATATTTTATATTTAGGTCAAAAGATGTTAAATGATTATTTGACAGGAAGTGGTACAGAAACAATAACATTAGCTCCAGGCGAAAAGCAATATATTTATGATTCAGGTACAAAATGGATTAAAGGAAGTTGTATATCTGGGCTAATGGATGTTAACACAACAGGAGATGTTACTTTTACTATTGCTTCAGTATCAGCAGGGAGTACTCTTAGTAGTATGGATGGAATGGAACTTTTTTTAAAGGAAGTACATCCTAGAGGAACCTTTGACACAACTGGGATTAACTATTCGATAGTATTAGACGGAAGTATACCAGAAAAGCTACTCATTGGGACAGGAGAAGAAGAATGGGTAAAAGGTTATGATGCTCTATCTAATGAACCTGCTCAAAACAAGGGGAATTTTGGGGTGTCTTATTATATTACTATTACGGCTAAAGAAGATACAGGTATTATCCTTAATCCGAGAGCAGATATGTTTAGAGGCGCTATTGAGTGGCAGAATATGGGTGTCTATAATATACCAACGGTAGGTAATATCTATAGTAATACAGCAAAAGCAGTTTCGTTAGGAACAATTAAGGCAGGAGAAACTAAAACAATTGAGTATATGTTACCAAATGGTTCTTCCGCACCAGTACTTTTAGGATTTATACCAGCAAGTTACTGGGATAACTAGTTAGAGCAAATAAATAAGCAGCTTAGAAAATAGAGGGGATATCCCCTCTATTTTTGCTTAATTGTCAAATTTACAGAAAAAAAATAAAATAATGTAATAAGTGCGAAATAATATAGGCCCCGATGAATATAGTAATAGCAGGGGGGGATTATATGAACAGCAGTAAAGAGCTAAAGTGGCATGAACTAAAACGTTTATACCAACCTTCTGATTTTTCTTTTCTTACAACAGATGAAGTTAAACCTTGTGAGACAGTTATTGGTCAGGAAAATGCCCTGCAGATGATTCAAAAAGCACTTCAGATTGAAGCTAAGGGATTTAATCTTTATATTTGTGGTGCAGATAGTGAGGAAAAAGAACGAGCAATTAAAGAGGAACTTCAAAAAGTAGCTAAGCAAAAAAGTATCCCTCTTGCTATGGGGTATGTTCATAATTTTTCTAATCCAGAGGAGCCTTGTTTAATTGAACTCAAAGCTGAGGTAGCATGGCAATTAAAAGATGATATACAAGAAATGATAGCTTTTATTATCGAAGAACTACCTAAAAAGCTTAAAACTCCTGAAACTGAGAAAAAAAGAGAAATTTTAGTAGATGCATTTGAAAAGTATAAAAGTGAGCAAATGATGGCATTGAATGAACTAGCTGATAGCCATTATATGTTGGTAAAGACTACTAATGAAGGGATCTATTTTACGCCTAAAGATGAAGAAGGAAAGCCTATTTCAAAAAGTGAGTATAGTAATTTATCGATAGAAGAAAAAGAACAAATTCAAGCTAAGCTAGAAAAGCTTTATGAAGCGGCTGAATCTATCAATAAGAATATTGAAGAAGAAGAAGAAAAATATCTGCAGCTTTTTAAAGATATTAATCAAGAAATTGTATTACAAGAGATAGGAAGATTAATTAAATATTTACAAGAGAGGTATGGGGATACTCCAAAGCTTATAAGTTATTTTAATGGAATTGCCGAAGACTTACTAGGACATCTGGAATTAATAAGTGGTACAGAGGATGAAGAGAAAGATAGTCTTAAAGAAATGTTTCCTTGGCTGGGGGGGAATGGGATAGATAAATTAACAAAGAAGTATGTGTTTAACCTAATTGTCTCTCAAGAGAATATAAATGGTGCTCCTGTAATTGTAGATGATGAGTGGCCACACCTTAACCTAACAGGACGCTTGCTATTTGATACAGAGCTTAACACAGTTCATAGTGATTTTTCGCAAATAAGAGCAGGTCTACTTCACTATGCTAACGGAGGTTATTTAGTTTTGCATATGCAAAGGTTAGTTGAGAATCCTAACATGTGGATTAGCTTAAAAAGAGCATTAAAAACAGAGAAGATACGTGTGGAAGGAAATGAAGAGTTAAATATTGCATTATCCAATCCTATAAGACCTGAGGCTACCTGGGCTAATGTTAAGGTTGTTTTATTAGGAAGCGAAGAACTTTATCATATGCTATATGAGGCGGATGATGATTTTAAAAAGTTGTTTAAAGTGCATGCTTATTTTGAATCAGAATTATCTAGTGATATAGAAACTATTAAAAAATTAGCAGGCGCCATTAGCTATGTGTGTAGAAAAGAACACTTACCAAAAGTAACGATTGAAGGAATACTCAAACTTGTAGAATATGGAAATAGACAGCAGGAAACTATAACTAAGTTACCAAGTGACATTGATAGTTTAGTGGATATCTTAAGAGAGGCAACCCTATATGCGCAAGAATCTATTGATGATAAGTGTATACAAATGGCACTAAAAAGTCACAATAATTATTCTCTAAAAATACAAGAAAAAATAGATGAACAATTTAAAGATGAGTCGTATTTAATTACTACAGAAGGAGAACGAATAGGTCAAGTCAATGGTTTGGCAGTTTATCATGTACTAAAATATAGCTTTGGGAGGCCAATCAAGATTACAGTAACCACTTATAGAGGAAAGCAAGGTATTGTAGATATAGAAAAGCAAGCTGAATTAAGTGGTGCTATTCATACCAAAGGTATTCATATTATAACAGGTTTTTTGGGGTATGAATTTGCTCAAGATATTCCCCTATCTTTAAGTTGTAATATTTGCTTTGAGCAGAGTTATGGACAGATAGACGGTGATAGTGCATCAAGTGCGGAGTTATATGGTGTATTATCAAGTTTAGCAGAACTTCCTATTAAGCAAAGTTTAGCAACTACAGGTTCTATTAATCAATTTGGAGAGATACAGCCTATTGGTGGCGTTAATGAAAAAATAGAGGGATTTTTTAAAGTGTGTCAACAAAGAGGTCTAAAGGGAAATGAGGGAGTCATTATTCCAAAGCAAAACATTAAGGATTTACTATTAAGAGAAGAAATTATAGAAGCTATTCACAAAGGAGAATTTCATATTTATCCCATTAGCCATGTGTGGGAGGGAATGGAACTGATGACTAATAAAGAGAAGCAAGAAATTATTATTTTAGTAAAAAATAAATTAAAAAAATTTAATGATAAATAAAGATTTGATGATTAATAAAGGAGGGTTGTAAATATAACTACAACACCTCCTTTATTAATCGTTAAATTTTTAGTTAAAGCATAATAAAAACTATTCTGTTAATATAAAACATGCTATAATTATTTAAAATATTATAATATTAATGTTGTGATTGTATAGCGAGGTGAAGTATGGGGCAGACACAAGAAGTTAATAAAGCTGTTTTAGCAGAAATATTAGAGAAAGTTATTGGAGAAATTGAAGATTGGGTTATTATTGGAGATAAATATGGTAAGATTATTTATGCCAATCAAACGGTCTATTTGGCATGCAATAGTGATAAGGATAAAGTATTAGGTGATGATATGTGTATGTTTGTAGGTATAGATTTATCCGATGATGTAACTTTACAGCATATACAAAACTTTATATATAATGGGGAACGCTTCGAGTTTGTCACCAATCGATTCGTGAAAGGAAATAAACGTATCTATCTTGCGAATACTTTAACGACTATCTGGGATGAAAAGGGGCTAGAATATTATGTTTGTTTATCCAAAGACATTACTAACACAGAGCAGTTAAAGGAAGAGGTATATAAGGCAAATTATTTTGACCCTTTAACACATTATCCTAATCAAAAAGTTTTTATTGAAAGTACGTTGAAACAAGTCAAAAAGTCAAAAAGCAATCATACACAATTTGCAGTTATTATTATTGACATTAAAGGGGTAGGCGAAATTAATAATGTATATGGGATGAATATTGGTGATCGTATTATAAAAGAGGTAGGAAAACGTATTAAAGAGCATCTTAATAATCATCAAGAAATCTTTAGATATAGTGGTAATAGCTTTACTATTATCCAACAAGAGATTAGCAGCGAGCAGCAAGTGGCGGAATTTCTTCAACTATTACAAGTAGCTATGGAAGAGCCTATCAAGATTCATAACAGCTCCATGTACGTTGAATTTAGAGCAGGAGTATCTCTTTATACAGATAGTTCACTATTAGGTTATCAAGTTATTGAACAAGCACAAATTGCTTTAGCTAAAGCTAAAAAGGAATTAGGTTATACAACATATACCTTTTATACAAAAGGAATACAAGAAGAAGTGAAAAATAGCTTTTTCTTTGAAAAGGAACTTCAATTAGCAGTACAAAATGATGAGTTTATAGTTTATTATCAGCCTTTTGTAGAATTAGCTAGTGAAAACTTAGTAGGTATGGAGGCACTGCTTAGAAGAAAAAAAAGAAATGGAGAGATCGTTTCTCCAGCTAGCTTTATCGGTGCTTTAGAGAAGATGAACTTGATTGAAAAAGTAGGGATGAAAGTATTAGATAAAGTATGTCATCAGTTAAAGGAATGGCTTGAACGCGGCTATAATGTTGTTCCCGTATCTGTTAATTTATCAGCGCTACAATTTAAAAATCCTCATTTAGCTAAAAATATTAAAAAGGTTTTAGAAAGCTATGGTATTCCACCACGATATATTGTACTAGAAATTACAGAGACGATGGTTATGGAGGATATTGGGATTGCTCAATTGATTATTGAAGAACTTAAGAACTATGGGTTCGCTATTTCTATTGATGATTTTGGCACAGGATATGCTTCAATTGGATATTTAAAAAAGTTTATGTTTGACCATTTAAAAATTGATATTTCTTTTATTAGAGAAATAGTAGAAAATGCCGAGGATAGAGCAATTGTAGAAGCTATTATTGCGATTGCCAAGACCTTTAATTTACATACCATAGCAGAGGGGATTGAAAGTGAAGAACAACTTTATGTAATGAGTACTTTAGGTTGTGAGATGGGTCAAGGGTTCTTCTGGGATCGTCCTATTACAGCGCAGCAAATAGAAAACAAGTATCTAAAAGCTTGCTTATAGCTTGAGCAAGCTTTTTGTTAATCACTTTTTTCAGGGTGTGCTTGAAAAAAAACCTAGGGATATGATACACTAAGAAGAAAAGTGATAAATAGTTAAATCAAAGGAGTTATTAACGAATGAGTGATTGGGAAGAAATGACCTTAGTTCAGCTTCGAACAAAGGCTAAGGAGCTAGGCATGAAAAATATAAATAAAATGCGCAAAAGTGAGTTAGTGGCTAGCTTAAATAATAATAACTCCTCTTTTGTTGAGCCAGAAGAAGTGATCGTCGAAGAGATTATAGAAGAGCAGATAATACCGACAGAAGAAACAGAAGAACCCATGCTGACTCAAGATAACAATGAGGTTACCCACTTATCAAAAAGTGATCGTATGACAGGAGCAGGTATTTTGGAGATTATGGCAGATGGCTATGGCTTCTTAAGATCTCAAAACTTTATGCGCGGTGAAAATGATATTTATGTTTCAATTTCTCAAATCAGGCGTTTTAATTTAAAAACGGGTGATTGGATAGAAGGAGATATGAGAAAGCCTAAAGAAGGCGAGAAAGCAGGGGCTTTATTGTATGTGCATAAAGTGAATGGGGACAGGCCTGAAAAGGCTAAGTATCGCCCTAACTTTGAAACACTTACACCTGTATTTCCTAAAGAGAGACTTCAATTAGAAGTAGAGTCAGATATTCTATCTACGCGTATTATTGATTTAATGGCACCTATAGGAAAAGGGCAAAGAGGGCTTATAGTAGCACCACCTAAAGCAGGTAAAACCATTTTGCTTAAGCAAATCGCTAATGCGATTACCTACAATCATCCAGATGTATCCTTGATTGTACTCCTAATAGATGAAAGGCCGGAAGAGGTAACGGATATTAGGCGTTCTATTCAAGGAAAAGATGTAGAAGTAATTGCGTCTACCTTTGATGAACCACCAGAACATCATAAACAAGTTATGGAAATGGTATTAGAACGTGCTAAAAGAATGGTGGAGCAAGGAAAAGATTTAGTCATTTTATTAGATAGTATTACACGTATGGCAAGAGCTTATAATTTAACCATTCCACCAAGTGGAAGAACACTTTCAGGTGGACTTGATCCTGCAGCGCTTCATATGCCAAAAAAATTCTTTGGAGCAGCTAGAAAGATTGAAAATGGTGGTAGCTTAACGATTTTAGGTACAGCTTTAGTAGAAACAGGAAGTAAAATGGATGATGTCATTTTCGAAGAGTTTAAAGGAACAGGTAATATGGAACTTGTACTAGATCGTTCTTTATCAGAAAGACGTATTTTTCCTGCTATTGATATCTACAAATCAGGAACACGCCGTGATGATTTACTTTTAACATCTGATGAAATGAATGTGGTTTATAATATTCGTAAAGATTTAAGTCGTAATCATACATCAGAGGTAATGGAGAATCTTATTAATTCTATGCTACGTTATACAAGTAACAAAGAATTTGTAGAACGCATGAAAAAAAGTACGTAAATTTCCGGTGAATTATAGGTAAGCTACTTGCAAACAGATATGGGACATGATATAATACCCATGTTGTCACAAAATTGCTAGAGTTAAAATTAACATAGAACAGTGTCATGAAAGAGGTGAATTTTAGTGAATAAAGAAATCCAACCAAAATATGAAGCAGTAACTGTTACTTGCAACGGTTGTGGGACTGTTATTGAAACACGTTCAACAAAAGAATCTATCAACGTTGAAGTATGTTCAAAATGTCATCCATTCTATACAGGTAAACAAAGAGCAGCAGCAGCTAAAGGTAGAATTGATAAATTCAACAAAAAATTCGGTATGTAAATATCACGATCAAGGGTTGAGAGGATGGTCTCAACCCTTTTTTTCTTTATCCAGTAACTAGTATCCATCATACACTATTTTTTCAGATAAGAGTAAAGGTTACTACGTCTAGGAATAAAGATTTCTGAATTTTAAATCGAAAATGACTATCGGAAATAAGAACTCTGTTTATTTAAAAATCACAGGTATTCATGTATAATAGAGAATGCAATATAAATAGAAAGATATTTTAGGATAAGGAGGTAAGGTGATGGCGAAAGTAAATATTGGTGGTCAAGCTGTATTAGAAGGCGTTATGATGAAAGGAAAAAGCTATTATGCAGTAGCTGTAAGAAAAGCCGACGGTGACATTGTTGTAGATTCTAAAAAATCAACAAGCATTATGGAGCGTGTAAAGATTTTTAAATGGCCTCTTTTAAGAGGGGTAGCAGTTTTTATAGAATCCCTTATTTTAGGAGTAAAAACCCTGAACTATTCAGCAGAACTTTATGGTGATGAAGAAGTTGAGGAGACTCCTAGTAAGTTTGAAATATGGTTATCCAATAAATTAGGTGAAAAAGGTGAGAAGATCATCATGGCACTTGTGATGGTGCTTTCTTTTGCACTATCTATCGGATTATTTATGGTATTACCTATGCTTTTAAGTGCATTACTTAAGCGTTTTATTGATATTAGCTTAGTGGTACAAAACTTAATTGAAGGTGCCATTCGTATTACATTATTTTTAGGGTATATGAAACTTGTTAGCAAAATGAGAGATATTAGACGTACCTTTGAATATCATGGAGCAGAGCATAAATGCATTAACTGCTTAGAACAAGATAAAGAACTTAATGTGGAAAATGTAAAAGGTTGTACAAGACTACATAAAAGCTGTGGAACCAGCTTTCTTTTTGTAGTAATGATTGTGAGTATTCTCGTGTATAGTGTTTTTACAACAGAAAGTGTATGGATAAGAACCGTTATTCGTATTGGCATGTTGCCTGTTATTGCAGGTATTTCTTATGAATTTATTAGATGGGCTAGATTAAAGCCTGAAAATAAATTGGCTAATTTACTAAGTAAGCCAGGTATGTGGCTTCAAAGAGAGTTTACAACAGCTGAACCAGATGATAAACAAATTGAAGTAGCTATTGCAGCTGTAAAAGGAGTTTTTAAACATGAGCCTATGTAACCCACAATCTATTTTTGAATGGATGAAGTGGGGCGAGGAAATTCTAGATGAAAAAGGTAGGCCAGATAGTGCTATAGATGCAAAGCTTTTAATGAAATATGTTTTGGCTTTTAATGAAACACAGCTGTTACTAGAAAGGCAAAAGAGGTTAGATGAGGGAATGCAGCAGATTTATAAATCACTTATTGAAAAGCGTAGTAGTGGCATTCCACTTCAACAACTTACTGGTACTCAAGAATTTATGGGATTAGAATTTCAGGTCAATGAGCATGTACTTATTCCTAGACAAGATACTGAGACTTTGATAGAAGAATTATTAGAGCAAAATAAGACTTTTTCTTTTAAGAGAGGAATAGATATAGGTACAGGAAGCGGGTGTATTAGCATAACACTAGCTTATTATATTAAAGAACTAACCATGTGTGCTATTGATATTTCAGAAGAAGCATTAAAGGTAGCCAGACATAATATTCAAAAGCATGATTTAGAAAAGCGTATATATACTTTAAAGAGTGACGTCTTAGAGAATTATGCCGAAGAAGAAAAGGTAGATTTAATTGTCTCTAATCCACCCTATATCTCAAAGGAAGAGGTAGAGACATTAATGATAGAAGTCATAGGTCATGAACCACGTGAGGCTTTAACAGATGAGGGTGATGGTTTAAGTTTTTATAAACGCATATCAAAAGCAGCTAAAAGCTATTTAAAAAAGGGTGGCGTTATTGCTTATGAAATAGGATATAATCAAGGTAAAGCGGTAACAACTATACTCAAAGAAGAAGGTTATAGCGATGTTAAACTCTTACCAGATTTGTCTGGTAATGACCGCGTCATTACAGCAAGATGGTTTATGAATTAATAGATAAATAATTTAAGGATATAAAAAGTAATCAATCAATAAAAAAGAGGTGTACTATGTTTGATCAATTACAAGAATTAGTAGATAAATATCACATCATCGGAGACCAGATTAGTCAACCAGAAGTTATTGCAGATCAAGAGAGATGGCAAAAGCTTATGAAAGAGCATAGTGATTTAAAAGAAATCGTTGAGAAATATGAAGAATATAAAGCAACTTTAGAAGCAATTGATGAAGCACTCATGATGCTAGATGATAACTTAGATGATGATTTTAGAGAACTTGTTAAAGAGGAGCTTGCAGAAAACAAAAAACGTGTAGAGCCTCTTGAAAATGAAATTAAGCTTTTACTTTTACCAAAGGATCCTAATGATGACAAAAATGTCATTATGGAAATCCGTGGTGGTGCTGGTGGTGATGAAGCAGCGCTATTTGCAGCAGAGCTGTATCGTATGTATTGCTATTATGCAGAAAGCCATCGTTGGAAGACAGAACTTATGTCTTTAAATGAAAATGGAATTGGTGGTTTTAAAGAAGTTATTTTCATGGTCAAAGGGCAAGGTGCTTATTCTAAACTAAAATACGAAAGTGGTGTACATCGTGTCCAACGTATCCCTGCAACTGAGTCAGGTGGACGTATTCATACTTCAACAGTAACTGTAGCTGTTATGCCAGAAGCAGAAGAACTAGATGTACAATTGGATATGAATGATGTACGTATTGATGTATGTAGAGCTTCAGGAAATGGTGGACAATGCGTTAATACTACAGACTCTGCTGTACGTGCACTTCACGTACCAACAGGACTTATGGTTTACTGTCAAGATGAAAAATCTCAGCTTAAGAATAAAGAAAAAGCACTTAAAATTCTTCGTACAAGACTTTTCGACTTAGAGCAAGCTAAAGCACATGCTGAAATGGCGGCAGAGAAGAAAAGCTTAGTGGGCACAGGAGACCGTAGTGAACGTATTAGAACTTATAACTTCCCGCAAGGGCGTGTAACAGACCATCGTGTAGGTTTGACACTTCATAAATTAGAGCAAGTTCTAGATGGTGACTTAGAAGAAATTATTTCTACTTTAACAACAGTAGACCAAACAGATAAATTAAAAGCAGTTACAAATGAATAACTAACAAAAAAGAACATTACTGTTAATAGTAATGTTCTTTTTTGTTGGTATAAGTCTACTTTTACATATTATACAAGTATAAATGACATATGGGACATTTTGCAAGATGGAGCAAAAGAGTTCAGTTATAATGAGAAAAGAAGTATGAGATAGGGTCTTTATCTAAATTAAAACAAGAAAAATAGCGTATGAGGAAGAAAGAGAGGAGAAAAGTTATGAAAATGAAAAAGTTTTCAATGGCATTAGCTATAATGATGGGGATTAATGGAATAGTACCTCTTTATGCAGCTACAGACGATAAGATTAAATATGAAGCAGAAGAAGCAACGCTTCATAATGTAGGATTAGGGGATAATAGCTACAAAGGTTATTCTGGAGATGGATATGTAGCAGGTATGGATACATCTGATGCCTATATAGAGTTTACTGTTACTGTCCCTAAAGCAGGTCGTTATAACTTGTATGTTAACTACTGTGCACCTTATGGTGAGAAACAAGAAACAATTACTGTTAATGGTGGACAATCCTTTAGTGGACTTTTTACATCTAATAATGCATTTGAGCTTATGAATGTGGGCGCCATTAAGTTAAATGCAGGTGAAAATAAAATACGTATTTCGAGATTTTGGGGATGGACACTTTTCGATTACATTGAGTTAGAAGAAGCTGGAGCCATTAATATTAATACAGATGTATCAGATGAACTCATTAATCCTAATGCCACAGAAGCTACTAAAAAATTAATGACATATCTGACAAGTATTTATGGTGAAAATATTTTATCCGGTCAATTTGCTTATACCACCAAATATACAGAAATTGATGCGATTTATAATCAAACTAAAAAATATCCTGCTATTATTGGGTTAGATTTTAGCGATTATTCTCCATCACGAGTTGCTTTAGGATGTAATAAAGGACAGGATACAGAAAAAGCCATTGAGTGGTGGAAGCAAGGAGGATTAGTTACTTTTTGTTGGCACTGGCAATCTCCTATAGGAGCTTCTACAGATGAAGATAAGAAGTGGGGCGGTTTCTATACTAAGAATACAACTTATGATTTAGGTAAAGCAATGTCTAATCATAATTCAGAAGAGTACATAACTCTCATAAGAGATATTGATGCAATTGCGGTAGAACTTAAAAAACTTCAAGAAGCTAATGTACCTATACTTTGGAGACCTTTACACGAAGCATCAGGTGGTTGGTTCTGGTGGGGAGCAGCAGGTGCTGATAATTACAAAGAATTATGGACATTAATGTATGACAGATTAACAAACTACCATGGCATTAATAATTTAATATGGGTTTGGAATGCACAAGATAAAGATTGGTACCCAGGTGATGAATATGTGGATATTATTGGCGAAGATATTTATGCCAATAAGAAAGACTATGATTCACAAAGCAATGGGTTTTTAAAAGCTTATGATTATACAGAAATGAATAAAATTATTACAATGTCTGAAAACGGTGTGCTGATGGATCCTGATACTTTAGTAGCGGATGGTATACCTTGGTTATGGAATTGTACTTGGGGAGGAGAATTTGTTGTGCCTTGGGTAGGATCTTATGATTATACAGAACAATATACAAGTTTAGATATGTTAAAGAAATACTATGATCATAGTTATGTTTTAACAAGAGATGAATTACCAGCTTCTTTATTTGTGAATTCAGATGTCAAAGAAATGAAAGTATCAGTTACTACACCTAGCGCAGGTGATGTCTTTGATTGTAGTACAAGTTATTCACCTATACCATTAGCTGCTACTGTTGAAAATGCTAATACTTATACGGTTGAATTTTTTGTAGATGGTACAAGTATGGGGAAAGGTAATGAAGTAAGTTTCTTACCATCAGGTACAACGACTAATGCAGATGGTTTAGTTGATTATACGATAGTAGCGAAAGCGACAGATTCGGCAGGTAAGACTAAGACATCTGAACCTGTAATCATTCAAGTTAAATTACCTGTAGTAGAAAAGATGACTGTAAATGTAGTGAGTCCACAAAGTGGAGAAGTATTTGATTGTAGTGTATCAGGTACAAGTATTCCATTAAGTGCAGAAGTTAAAAATGAAGAAACGGCAACTATAGCATTTTATGTTGATGATAAGCTTGTAGGAACAGGTAATGATGTAAATTGGGTTCCTACGGATACAGTAAGTTCATCGGAAGAATTAAAAACCTATTATGTTGTAGCCAAAGCTACTAATGCTAAGGGTGAAGTTGCAGTTTCAGAAAAAGTAGCTGTTAAAGTAAAATTACCCGTTAAGGAAGTAACACAAACGGTTAAAGTCACACAGAACAAAACTGCGGCCATAGGAAACAGCGTCAATATGAATTTAGAAGTAACCAATACAGGTGAAGAAATGGATTTATCACAATTTGAGATTCGTTATTACTTCACAGAGCAAACAACACTGTCACAAACGATTTGGTGTGATCATAGTGCGCTTCAAATGAATGTATCTCCATGGTATGTTACTTTAAACTCTGATTTAGATAAAAAGGTTGTGGATTTAGGTAATGGCGAATTTTATATTTCTATTAAACCAACAAGCCGTATCCCATTTGTAACCAATGGTAAATTCCTTTTACAAGCTCGTGTAACTAAATCTGACTGGTCAAATTATGATCAAAGTAATGATTTCTCTTATAATAATGGTGTTGCTATATACTATAAGGGAACTTTGATTGAAGGTATGGAACCTTAAAATAGCTAGCATAGGTGTGTTCCTCAACCATTTATGTGAAAGTGTATTAAGCTATATATTAGCTTAATACACTTTTTATATGTTATTCATTTTCAAAAATGAGTATAAAGATTTTGTTAAAAAGTCTAAATTTCATTAAAAAATGCTTCACTATCGTAGGGATATGCTGTAATATATATGTATTAAAATTTTAGGAGGTAGTTATGGATAGTGACCCGGAGTCCCTTTATATGACTTCACAGTTTATATTAATTGGTATTCTTATTTTATTAAATGCTTTTTTTGCCGCCGCAGAAATGGCCATGGTATCCTTAAATAAGAGCCGTATTAGTTTACAAGCAGAAAAAGGGGATAAAAAAGCAAAGTTATTATTAGATTTAATTGAAGAGCCGACAAAAGTATTATCGACTATTCAAGTGGGAATTACTTTAGCAGGTTTCTTTAGTAGTGCATCAGCTGCTACAGGTATATCAGAAAGTTTAGGAGGCTATTTAACAGGACTTGGTATCTCATATGGAGAAGAAATAGCATTAATAGGTGTGACTATTATTTTGTCATATATCACCTTAGTGCTAGGGGAATTGTTTCCTAAAAAAATTGCATTACAAAATGCAGAGGCAGTTGCCAGATTTACTGTAAGGCCTATAGTATTCATGTCTAAAGTAGCAAGGCCTTTTATTAAGTTACTTTCAGGTTCCACTCATTTACTTGTTAAATTAGTTGGCATGGAGCAATCAGAGGGTGGAGAAACTCTGTCTAGAGCAGAAATTAGTTCTTTAGTAGAACAAGGACATGCTACAGGTGTTATTAATGAAACAGAGAATAAAATGATAAATAGTATTTTTAAATTAGAAGCTAAGCTAGCGAATGAAGTCATGACACCAAGAACAGAAGTTTACTTAATTAATAGTGAAATGCCACTTGAGAGCTATTTAGACGAATTATTGCAAGAGCGTTATTCGCGTATTCCTGTATATGAAGGTGATATTGATCATATTGTTGGTATCTTGTATATGAAAGATTTAATAATAGAAGCTAAAAAGAGTGGTTTTGAACATATAGATATAAGGAGCATTTTAAGAGAGCCTTATTTTGTTCCAGAAACAAAGCATATTAATAAGTTATTTAAAGAAATGCAGAGAAGTAAAAGACATCTAGCAGTTTTAATTGATGAATACGGCGGTTTTTCAGGTATTGTTTCTATTGAAGACCTAATTGAAGAAGTAATGGGTGATATTGAAGACGAGTATGATGAAGAAGAACCAGTTATTCAGCAAAAAGGAGAAAATACCTACTTAGTATCTGGTATGATAGCTATTAAAGATTTAAATGATAAATTAAATTTAGAAATGGCTTGCGAAAATTATGAAACCTTAAGTGGTCTACTTGTAGATGCATTGGGTTATATTCCGGAAGAAATTCCTAAGGAACCCATTGTTTATGACGGCTTAACTTTTAGAATTCAAGAAATAAAAGAAAAGCGTATAGAAAAGGTCATGATTCAGATGTAGTAAGTGGTATACTTAAACAATCTAGAAAAGCATAAAGCTATTAAAAAGGATCATTGACATAAAAAAAGTCTCTTATTTATAGAGACTTTTTTTATTGAGTAGAAAAAATGATCTATTGTTAATAAGGAGGCTAAGGAGAAGAGGTTATATTATATTTGGAAATTTATTCAAGTAAATCATTTTAAGGTCTTTTCAGTTCAGTATAAAAAGACTACAATAAGATATTACGGGGAGATTAAAACAAAGGAGGCGAATATGAAGCGCTTTAAAAAGGTTTATATAGAAATTACAAATAGTTGTAACCTAAGCTGTGATTTTTGTCCTAAAACAAAGAGAACTTTAAAATATAATGAAGTAGAAGAGTTTCAACATATTTTAAAGACTATTAAACCCTATACAGACTATATTTATTTGCATTTAATGGGAGAGCCAACTACTCATCCAGAATTAAGGACTTATTTAGAGCTAAGTAGGCAAGCAGGGCTTAAAGTCAATTTGACCACTAATGGTACTTTATTAAAGAAGGTTGAAAATATTCTTTTAGCATCACCTGCTTTAAGACAAATTAACATTTCACTTCATAGCTTTGAGGGAAATAAACAAGTAAGAAATATAGATGAGTATTTAGATACAGTTATTCAGTTTATATTAAGGATGATAGCATCTACTAGGGTTATTTGTAGTATCCGTTTATGGAACATGGATGATGAATTATTAAAAGGTAAAAATGAGCTCAACCAACATATTTTAGATAAGCTTCAAAATGGTCTAGAAGCTGAAATAGATATTAAAGAAGCTTTAAAACAAAAAAACGGTATTAAATTAAGAAAACAAGTTTATTTAAATATGGCGAAGAAATTTGAGTGGCCAGATCAAGACAAAGAGCATTTGGGAGATGAGGTTTTTTGTTATGGACTTAGAGACCAAATAGGTATTTTAGTAGATGGAACAGTAGTACCTTGCTGTTTAGATAGTGAAGGTCATATTAACTTGGGGAATATTTTTGAAACATCTTTAGAAGATATTATTAATAGCCCCAGAGCAACAGCTCTTTATAAAGGGTTTTCGGAGAGAACGGCCGTGGAATCATTATGTAAAAAGTGTGGCTATGCCAGTAGATATCACCGAATAAAATAGAAATGAGTGCTTACCTCAAACAAGGTTAGCACTCATTTTTTTCTGTAATTATATATTGTTCATGATATTGAATGAATTTTTGGATATAAAGTTTATTAGCAAAAGCTAAAACTGTACTACGTAAAAGACGTGTTTGGTCAGTTTCTTTAGTAGCAACAACGGGCATGAGCGCTTCTTTTTGCAAAAAGGTATTCCTTAAAGCATTTTCTAATTCAACACAAAAATAATCATATGCTACCTCTATTGGATAAGTTTGAATTTGAATGCGGATTAAAGCGCAAATCTCAGGAATACTAAGCATTTTTTTAAACACACAAACTACAATTAAATACATTAAATGATGTGTTGTATATTTTTTGTTCTTAGATGGAGAAACAATACCCTGTTTCACATAATTGTTAATCATGGCAGGTGTCAAAATTTTATCATCTGCATCTAGATAGCAACAGTTTAAGGTTTCGTTAATAAAACTGATAACTTGATCCATATAAAGATCAAGATGTGGTAATTCGCTAGAACGAGGACAATGAAAAAGAATCATATCCTGAACTAGATCAGAAGTTTCAAAATCCATTATTAATCCAGCCTCCCTAATAGGATGAATTTATCATAAAACTAAAACAATGTCAATTGTATTAAAAATGGTTTGACATTATAAGTAATATAATTTAATATAGTATTAAAAACTAGATAAAATTATTTTTAGAATTAGAGGAGGAGCTATGAATAAAATCGCACTTTTAGTTGACTCATGTACAGATGTACCAAAAGAATATCAAGAACGTTATCATATATATGTTATGCCACTTATGATTATTTACAAAGAAGGGGAATATTATGATGGAGTGAATATTACTCCGGAAGAAGTATATGAACGCTTTAATGATGAAATACCTACAACCTCTTTACCTAGCCCAGAGACAGTAATGAATACTTTTAAACAAATTAAAGATGATGGTTATACTCATGTGATTGCTGTCACGATTTCTAGTGGCTTAAGTAATACATGGAGTATGGTATCGAGTGTTGCTAGAGAATTTGAGGGACTTACTATCACAGTGATTGATACTAAAAATATTGGGATAGGTGCTGGTTTTAGTGCTATATTAGCGGGACAGCTTTTAGACCAAGGTTTGAGCTATGAAGAGGTTTGTAGGCGTTTAATGGAGAATGTAGAACATACGAAGTTATTTTTCTGCGTTTCAACTTTGGAATATTTACAAAAGGGAGGCAGAATAGGTCTTGTAGCCTCTCTACTAGGAACAGCATTTGATCTTAAACCTATTATATCTTGTAATGAAGATGGCATTTATTATACTGTTACAAAAGTAAGAGGAAGAAATAAGTCTTTAAAGAAAGCAACAGAGCTAGCAGAGGCATTTGCTAAGAAGTATAAACGTTATAATTTAACGGTCATGCATGGTGGTGCAAAGGAAGAAGCTGATAAGATTGTTTCAGAGCTTAAAGCAGTACTACCTAATATTCAAATCATGGTAGAAGGGCAAATTACACCTGCACTTGTTGTACATACAGGACCAGGATTAATTGGTATAGGTGTACAAAGAATAGAAGAATAAAAAATAGTAGTTCTAAATAAGAGCTTGTTCCATAAAATGATTTTAGAGGGATTATCTAGTAGGGTATAAGGAAGATAATCCCCTTTTGCATATAAGGGGGATAAGCTATGGAATTAGTGAGAGTTGGCACTTTAGGGCTATTAGCAGAGGGTGGTGGTCTTAGCTTTGGGATTCTATTACTCTATTTATTTCACATTAAAAACGAACGTTTAATAGGTATGCTTTTTGGTGGAACATCAGGTTTAATGTTAGCTATGATTTGTTTTGATATTTTACCAGAAGCTTTAGAAAAAGGTAGGATTGATTTAGTATTTGTAGGGATTATAATGGGTGTCTTATTAGGGACTCTACTAGATGATTTTGTACCAGAAATTCAAAAACGGCTAGGTAAAAAAAACAGTCCTTTAAGCAAAATGGGACTTATTCTAGCAGTTGGTATTGCTTTGCATAACTTGCCAGAAGGTTTTGCTTTAGGAACCATTAGCAATGTGGATAACGAATCCATCTTTCATTTTACACTGATTTTAGCATTACATAGTGTGCCAGAAGGAATTGCACTATCTATTCCATTTAAACAAGGTGGAATACAGTTATCTAAAATGTTATTTATTGCAATGGGATTAGGTATATGTATGGGGATTGGTGCCGTAGGTGGTTTTGTTTTAAGTAGTATGAGTGAAAATTTAGTAAGTACTGGATTAGGCATTGCAGCAGGTATTATTCTTTATATTATATGTGAAGAACTTTTGCCTGAATCTAAGAAAATATGGAATGGTCGTATGACAACCATTGCTACTATTTTAGGAATGATGTTAGGCTTACTTTTACTTTATTAGAATAGATTTTCTAGACGAGGATAAACTAAGTAAGAAAATCAGTAAATAAGGAGGCTTAATATGCCACAATTAAGATGTAGCGCACAAAATTGTGCCCATAACTCAGAGCAATGTTGCTGTAGAGGTGAAATTAAGGTAGCAGGTAATGCGGCTCAGCATTCTGAAAATACTTGTTGTTCTAATTTTTATGAAGATCAAGGTGGTGCTAGAAATGCAGTAAGTCAGGAGCCAACTGTTCAAATGAATGTGGGCTGTGAAGCAACTAACTGTACTCACAATAATAATTGCAATTGTGCAGCTGATTCTATTGATGTAAGCGGCTACAATGCATGCAACTGCGATGACACTTGTTGTTCGAGCTTTTATCCGAAATAATGAAAGAAGTATAAAAGAGCTATCCTGGATAGCTCTTTTATTATTAATAGCAAAGTATATAATAAAAAACACCAAACTTTTGTTCGACTCATTGAATGAAAGAAAAACTAGTGATACAATAAGCCTAAACCACAAGAAAAGAGGGGAAAAATGAGCAAATTTGAGATTGTTTCTGAATTTAAACCCACAGGAGATCAGCCCCAGGCCATTAATGAGCTTGTAACAAGTATTAATGAAGGGCATAAGTATCAAACTTTATTAGGAGTAACAGGGTCAGGTAAAACATTTACTATGGCTAATATCATAGAAAAGGTACAAAAGCCAACGTTAATTTTAGCACATAACAAAACATTAGCAGCACAGCTCTACAGTGAGTTCAAGGAGTTCTTTCCCAATAATGCAGTAGAATACTTTGTGTCTTATTACGATTATTATCAGCCAGAAGCGTATGTTCCTTCTAGTGATACGTATATCGAGAAAGACTCAAGCGTTAATGAGGAAATAGATAAATTACGTCACTCGGCAACAGCTGCTTTATGCGAACGAGAGGATGTTATTGTCATAGCCAGTGTATCTTGTATTTATGGTTTAGGAGACCCTATCGATTATTCTGAGCAAGTTTTATCCATTCGTACGGGAATGGAAATGGATAGAGATGATGTATTAAGAAAGCTGATACAGATTCAATATACACGTAATGATATGGATTTCGTTAGAGCAAGTTTTCGTGTGCGAGGAGATACAGTAGAGATTATTCCTGCTGGAATGTCTGAGAAAGCCATTAGAATTGAGTTTTTTGGAGATGAAATTGATCGTATAGCAGAGATAGACCCTCTGACAGGTAGTGTTTTTGGCTATAGGGAACATGTGGTCATTTTCCCGGCTTCTTTTTATGCTATTTCAAGTGAAAAAATGGAAGTAGCTTTGCAGCGTATTGAAAAAGAATTAGAAGAAAGACTGAAAGAATTTAAAGAAGAAGATAAGCTTTTAGAAGCACAGCGCCTTTCACAACGTACTCAGTTTGATATGGAAATGTTAAGAGAAATGGGCTATTGTTCAGGGGTAGAAAACTATTCAAGGCATTTATCCGGTAGGGAAGAAGGAGAAACCCCCTTTACCTTACTAGACTATTTCCCTAAAGACTTTTTAATGATTATTGATGAATCTCATATGACTATTCCACAGGTAAGGGCTATGTATAATGGAGACAGAGCTAGAAAAACCGTATTGGTAGACTATGGTTTTAGACTACCATCGGCTCTTGATAATAGGCCTCTTAAATTCGATGAATTTGAAAGTAAGATTAATCAGTTATTATTTGTTTCAGCTACACCTGCTCAATACGAATTAGAACATTCACTTGCCATTGCCGAGCAGCTTATTCGACCAACAGGACTTTTAGATCCAGTGATTGAGTTAAGACCTGTTAAAGGACAGATTGATGATTTATTAGGAGAAATCAATCAAATTGTGGCTAAAGGTGAGAAAGTCATGATTACTACACTTACCAAGCGTATGGCAGAAGACTTAACAACTTACATGGGTGAATTAGGTGTTAAAATTAAGTACCTTCACTCAGATATTGATACGCTAGAGCGGATTGAAATTATTAGAGATTTACGTATGGATGTATTTGATGTATTAGTGGGAATTAACCTTTTAAGAGAAGGCTTAGATATTCCAGAGGTATCTTTAATCGCTATTTTAGATGCAGATAAAGAAGGCTTTTTACGTTCAGAAACTTCCCTGATTCAGACTATAGGACGTGCAGCACGTAATGCTAATGGTAGGGTTATTATGTATGCGGATCAAGTGACCAAATCTATGAAAAATGCTATTTCAGAAACAGCTAGAAGAAGACAAATCCAAGAAGAATATAATGAGGCTCATGGCATTGTGCCTAAAACGATTAAGAAAAAAATTAGAGACCTTATCATTGCCACTAAGACAGCAGACAAGGAAAAAGGCTTGCTAGCCGAAAAAGATCCAGAGTCTATGAGTAAAGAAGAATTAGAAAAGACTATGAAAAAAGTTGAGAAAGATATGAAGAAAGCGGCGACTGAATTACAATTTGAAAAAGCCGCCGAGTTAAGAGATGTCTTAATTAAGCTTAAGCAAGCTTATTTAAAATAGTGGTTGAATGAATTTAATAATAAGAAGAAGTGGTGGTTGTGTAAGTGATAGGGATTCATGGCATAACCACCATTTTAGGTATAATAGCGGGATTTAATGATAAAGATTTTAATACTTCTTTGATGATATTCATATGCAAAATCATCAAAGAAGTATTATTTTTTTTTATAGAAATAAGTTAATATAAGTAGAAATGGCAGGGGAAATAGTAAGAAAAGTAAAGTGTTGTTTATAGAAAAATTCATGTATTAAATAAGCAAACTATGTAGTAACATAATTTTAAATACATATGAGAGCGATAGGTATATGAGCTTATTTTACAAACAATACATATGAGAATTGGGAAGGAATTCATATCTTATGAGTGAGAAAGATACAAGGTTAATAAACAAGTTGTTAGAGAAACTAACATTAGAAGAAAAGATTGGAATGATTCATGGTGCAAGTTTATTTAGAACAAAGGGTGTAGAAAGACTTGGTATTCCACCACTTAAAATGTCAGATGGTCCTATGGGCGTTCGTATGGAATTTGCAGATACAGAGTGGAGAGCTATTGGAAATACAGATGATTATGTCACTTATTTACCAAGTAATAGTGCTATTGCGGCTACTTGGAACCGAGAACTAGCAGGTAAAGCAGGAGAGGTGTTAGGTGAAGAAGCCAGAGGCAGAGGAAAAGATATTATATTGGCACCTGGTATTAATATAAAAAGGAGCCCCTTATGTGGGAGAAATTTTGAGTATATGAGTGAGGATCCTTATCTGGTTAAAGAACTTACAGTACCTATGATTAGAGGTATTCAAAAATATGATGTGGCAGCTTGCGTAAAACACTTTGCTGCTAATTCTCAAGAAACGCAAAGATTATGGGTAGATACATTGGTTGATGAAAGGACATTGCAAGAAATTTATTATCCCGCATTTAAAGATGCTGTTAAAAGAGCAAATACCTATTCACTAATGGGTGCATATAATCTACTTAATGGTAAACATTGTTGTGAAAATGGAAAACTGCTAGATGAAGTTTTGCGTGAACAATGGGGGTATGATGGAACGATTGTATCTGACTGGGGAGCAGTTCATAACACCCAAGCAGCAGCAGAATGTTCTTTAGATGTGGAAATGAATATAACTAATGATTTTGATGACTATTGTTTGTCTAAGCCATTACTGGAAAAAGTGAAATCTGGAGAAATTGATGAATTATGCATCGATAATAAAGTTAGAAATATCCTTAGAATGATGCTACGCCTTCATATGATTGGAGATCAAGTGGAAGAAAGAAAGGCTGGAACTTACAATACAAAAACACATCAAGAAGCTGTATTGGAAGTAGTAAGAGAATCTGTTATTTTGTTAAAAAATGATAACAATGAACTACCACTTAAGAAAAAAGGATTAAAGAAAATAGCTGTCATTGGACAAAATGCAGTTCAAATTCATTCTAATGGAGGGGGAAGTGCAGAGGTTAAAGCACTCTATGAGATATCTCCACTTATGGGAATCAAAAAGATATTAGGTGGAAATACAGAAGTTGTTTTTGCTGAGGGATACTATATTCCTAAAAAATGTGAAGAGAGTGATCAAAACTGGCAAGCAACTAGTATCTATGACAAGTCTTTGGAAATAGCAGATATTACAAGAGAGAATATAGGAGGTAATTCGGAAGATAGAATTGAAGAAAGAAGGAAGCAGATTCAAAATCAACTGAGAGAAAAAGCGGTAGCACTTGCTAAAGAAGTAGAAGTGGTTATTTTAATTGGTGGACTTAATCATGATTATGATGTAGAGGGACTTGACAGAGAGCATATGAGATTACCTTATGAGCAAGATGCATTAATTCAGGCAGTTTTAGAAGCTAATCCTCATACAATAGTAGTGATTTATGCAGGAGCCCCAGTAGAAATGCCATGGATAGAACAAGCTGATTCTATTGTGTGGAGTTATTATGCAGGAATGGAAGGTGGTACTGCATTAGCGGAAATATTATGGGGAGAAGTCAATCCCTCTGGTAAGCTTCCAGAAACATTCATAAAAAAAGAAATACAGTGCCCAGCACATTTTATTGGAGAATTTGGGAAAAAGGATGTTGTGGCATATAAAGAAGAAATCATGGTAGGTTATCGTTATTACGATACGTATTGTACAGACATTCTATTCCCATTTGGATATGGATTATCTTATACGGAATTCTTATATGATGATTTAAAAGTACAATTATTAGAGAAAGAAAATGAGTTATCAGTTATTGTAGAAGCTAGTATAAAAAACATAGGAAATTTAGAAGGTGCAGAAGTGGTTCAGCTTTATATAGTTGATGTAGAAGCAAGTGTAGAACGTCCTTTACATGAATTAAAAGCTTTTGAAAAGATAAATCTTAAGCCGGAAGAAGTACATAAAATACACTTTGTTTTAAATGAAGAAGCGTTTAGTTTTTATAGTGTTGAAGATAAGTGTTTTAAGGTAGAAGATGGTGCATTTATGATACAAGTAGGAGGTTCTTCTAGAAATATTCACTTAGAAGAAGAAATAATAATTACCCGTAATTATTTTAAGTAACTCTAGAAATGAAATGAGGAGGACTTATGTTAGAAAAAATTGATTTAAAAGGGAAGTGGCAATTCGAATTAGATCAGCAGATGAAGGGAATTGATGAGTGCTATTTTTCGAGAAATTTAAAAGATGAAATGGCACTACCTACAACAACTTCAGAAGCCAAAAAGGGAGAGTATAATCTGGAAGAAAATGTAGGTTATCTAACTGACCCTTACTTATTTGAGGGATATGCATGGTATGCAAAGGAAATAATAATACCTAAGCAGTATCTCAATAGGACGATAAAATTAACATTAGAACGCACAAGAATTTCACATGTATGGATAGATGATCAATATGTAGGAAACTGTAATGGTCTTTGTTCAAAACATATTTATGAGTTGAGCAAATACATTATTAGAACTCATCATAAGATAACTATAATGACTGATAATACAGCTTATCCTACAAAGGGAGGGCATATGACCTCTCCCGATACGCAAACGAATTGGAATGGTATAACAGGTGAGATAAGTCTAATCATTTATGATGATGTATACTTGTCAAATATAAAACTATATACAGACATTCATACTAAATCCGTAAGGATAAAAGGTGATCTTAAGATAAAAGACACCCTCAAGGACAATAATGAGATGGTGCTTTGTGCGTATGTAATAGATGAAAAAGAGACTTTTGAAAAACAAAAAATGAAGATAAAAGATGAACGGCTTGACTGGTTATACTATCTAGGAGAAAAAGCGATTTTATGGAGTGAATATACCCCTAAAGTATATTCTTTAGTTATAGAAATAGAAAAACAAGGTGAGTGTATAGATAGAAGTGAATATCGCTTTGGATTACGAGAGTTTAAAGCTGAGAAAAATAGATTTACTATAAACGGAAATGATACTTTTCTCAGAGGAAAGCATGATGGTCTTATTTTCCCACTGACTGGCTATGCTCCTACGGATGTGGAGAGTTGGTTACAAGTAATGCAAACTGCTAAGTTGTATGGGATTAATCATTATCGTTTTCATACATGCTGTCCACCAAAGGCTGCTTTTACTGCAGCAGACCAACTAGGTATTTATATGGAACCGGAGTTACCATTCTGGGGAACAATAACTTCACCATTAGATGAGCAGCATGATGAAGAGATGCATCAGTATTTAGTTAATGAGGGATATAGAATTTTAGATGAATTTGGAGACCATCCCTCTTTTGTAATGATGTCATTAGGAAATGAACTATGGGGTAATAAAGAGGTACTCAACGATATTCTTGGAGCTTATAAAAACTATGATAATAGACATCTTTATACACAAGGATGTAATAACTTTCAATTTTCGCCTTGTATTCTAGAAAATGATGATTTTTTCTGTGGTGTTAGATTTTCAGAAGATAGATTGTTTAGAGGTTCATATGCTATGTGCGACGCACCACAAGGACATATTCAAGTGCAGCCGCCGAACACAACACATTGTTATGATGATAAGATACGTCCTACAATGGGGGTATTTCATTCAAAAAATAAAGAAGGCTCTATAGAAATCCAATATGGTACAGGTATAAAAACGGTTGATTTGATAGAATCAGAAGAGCTTATTCCCAATGTACCAGTGATCGCTCATGAAATTGGACAATATGAAGTGTTTCCCAATTTTAAAGAAATTCAGAAGTATAAAGGGGTATTAGAACCTCGGAATTTGCAAGTATTTGAGAAAAGGCTTAGTAAGTCAGGTATGTTACATAGGGCAGACGCTTATTTTAAGGCATCGGGGAAATTGGCAGCAGCATGCTACAAAAATGAAATAGAGACAGCTTTTCGTAGTCATGAATTAGCAGGCTTTCAAATATTAGATTTACAAGATTTTACAGGTCAAGGCACCGCATTAGTAGGTATGCTAGATGCTTTTATGGAAAGCAAAGGGCTTATAACGCCAGAAAAGTGGAAAAGTTTTTGTTCAGATGCAGTTCTCATGGCTAAGTTTCCCAGTTATGTTTGTGAATTAAATGAAGTTTTTAAAAGTACTATAGAAATAGCGTATTTTAGACTTGAAATAGTTCATGATGCAAGACTGAAAATCAAATTACTTAGTCAAGAAGAGGAAATTTATACAGAAATAGTTACAATAGGAGAGATTGCAATAGGGCATACGGTGTTATATGAGTTGGCCATTCAATTCCCAAACACTCTAGAACCGAGAGCAATAACGTTAACAATAGAGATTGATAACACGGATATACAAAATAGCTATACATTGTGGGTTTATCCTAGCTTAATGGAAGAGATTAATAATGAAGATGAGATTGTTACTACAAGTTTAGAGAAGGCGTGTGAAGCATTGCAAGTAGGAAAACGAGTACTGTACTTACCTGAAATAAAGAACAATACTCATTCAATAGAGGGGACCTATTGTACGAATTTCTGGAATTATCCCATGTTTAGGTCTATTTCTGAGAGTGTGGGTAAACCAGTACCTATTGGTACCATGGGTTTATTAATTGATTATAAACATCCAGCATTGAAGTATTTCCCGAGTGAATTTTATACGACACCTCAATGGTTTGATATAGTGAGTAGATCTAATTCTACTATATTAGATGGTATAATTTCGGCACCTATAGTACAAACAATAGATAATTTTGAGAGAAATCATATGCTAGGATTGATTTTTGAAGTCAAGATAGGTGAAGGGAAACTTTTAGTTTGCACCGCTGAACTGGATTACTTACAAGATAGCATATCAGCAAAATGGCTTTACTATAGCTTGAAAAAATATGTAAGTACAGAGACATTTGAACCTAAAGAGAAAATGGCTCTAGAGGTATTTAAAAGACTGTATCAAAAATAGTATTGATGCAAATTAACTAATGATATCAGATAAGTAAAGTAATACAATGCAATTAAGTGACTTGAAAACTTTTGAATAAAACTTGGTATTAATATAGTTTTCACTTTTATGTCAAAAAAGGCTTAACGATATACTAGACGTTAGAAGCAATAAATGCAGGAATTCCTCACCTAATGAAGATATAAGGAATTCCACTATATTAGTTTATTTAGTAAAATAAGCAAGACCGATGCTACCAGGACCAACATGAAGGCCAATAACAGGGCCAATAGATTGAATTTGGATTTTACGGCCTAATTGGTTTTCTAGTACTTTAGCTAATGCTAATCCTTCTTCTTCACAATTGATATGATGAACAATGACATCACCTAAATCGCATTCAGCTAAATCACTCATAAAACCTTGAATAATAGCATCAATAGCTTTTTTCTTAGTACGAACTTTAGTAAAAACAGAGGTTTGTCCATCTTTAACGGTTAAGATAGGTTTGATTTGCAATAACGTTCCCAATAAAGCAGCAGCCCCCCCAATGCGACCTCCTTTTTTTAGATAAGTAAGGGTGTCGGGGGTGAATAGAAAGCGGCTATGATTAATAACTGCTTGAGCAGCAGCAACTACTTCGCTTATGTTTTTACCTTCTGAAGCAGCTTTAGCAGCTTCAAGTGCAGTAAAACCAAGTTGCATACAGTTTGTGCGAGAGTCTAAAATTTCTATTTCTGCATGAGGGTATTTTTCTATAATCATATCTTTAGTAGAATGTGCACTAGCGTAGGTACCACTCATTTCCGAAGAAAGAAAAATAGCTACAATACTATTCCCTTGTTTAATTAAATTTTCGAAGGTGTCATACATTTCACCAGGAGTAGGTTGAGAAGAAGTAGGAATTTCAGGAGATTTAGCCATTTCTTCATAAAAGGTTTCATTTTTGATATCTACTTCCCTTAATACTTGGTCATTTAAGTGTACACCTAAGGAAACAATAGAAATATCATATTTTAAACGTTCTTGTTCAGGAATGTAAGACGTACTGTCTGTAACAATTTTAATCATTTTCAAACTCCTTTATAGCATACTATAAGTTTATTAAAACAATTTCATATGTATTTTATATGTTTATAATATATTCCATCTAGTTTTTTAGATGAAATCCTAGCCAAGTATAGATCACTATGTTATGATGAAATATAGTGGCTATGAGCCAAGCAAACAGAATGTGACTAGATGGAGGATACTATGAAAGAAATTTTAATCATAGGTATTGCAGGTGGAACGGGTTCTGGAAAAACAACTTTAACCCAAAAAATAAAAGAAGCGTTTAATGATGATGTTGTCGTTTTATCTCATGATTATTACTATAAATCTAATGCGCACTTAACATATGAGGAGCGTACAAAATTGAATTACGATCATCCTAATGCGTTTGATACAGATCTTTTAATTGAACATGTACGTAGACTCAAACAGGGTGAGCCTATTTCACACCCAGTTTATTCATTTGTAGAACATACACGTTTAGAAGAAGTTATGGAAGTACAACCTAGAAAAGTTATTATTGTTGAAGGTATTCTTATTTTTGAGAGTCAAGAACTTTGTGACTTAATGGATATCAAAGTATTTGTAGATACTGATGCAGATTTACGTATTATTAGAAGACTTTTACGTGATGTAAAAGAAAGAGGAAGAGACTTAGATTCAGTTATTAATCAATATATTGGAACGGTTAAACCAATGCATGAGCGTTTTGTAGACCCAACTAAAAAGCGTGCCGATGTCATTATTCCAGAAGGTGGCTTTAACTCAGTAGCACTTTCTATGTTATTAGAACAAATTCGTAACTTTATAGCTAATCAAAAATAAATTAAAGAGGTAGAACGAAGATTCTACCTCTTTAATTTATTTTTGAGATAAAAAAGTATTTATACAAATGCTTTTTTCTTTATTAATCCAATAGTATATTATTTCTTGATAAACATTTGTGTCCAATAATGGCCATTATTATCGTAACCAATACCAATGTGTGTGAAATTGCTACTTAAAATATTAGCACGGTGACCTGAGCTGTTCATCCAACCTTCGACAACTGCTTCTGGTGTAGCATAGCCCTGAGCAATATTTTCACCAGCAGCTGTATAGCTGATACCAAATTGTTTCATCATATCAAAAGGGGAGCCGTAAGTTGGACTTGTATGACTAAAGTAACCATTAGTACGCATATCCGTTGATTTAATGCGTGCTACATTTCTAAGGCTTTCATCCATTGTAAGGGAAGTAAGACCAACAGCAATACGTTCTTTATTAACAAGGGCTAAAACCTGATCTTCAAAGCTTGTTTGCGTATTTGTAGTAGGTTCATTTACTTCAGGTTTATTTGTAACTGGAGGTGTAAGAGGTTTGGTAATATAAACACTTTTGTTTTTCCAGTCTACGCTATAACCAAAAGCTTCTGCTAAAACTCTTAAAGTTATGTAGCTACGACCATCTTTAATTTCAATACACTGAGTTAGCAATTTGCCATTTACCCATAAACTTTGTGTTTTAGAATTGATACGAACAGTAAGCATTTTTTGTGTGGATTGATGTTTTCCAGTTAAGATAACCTCTGGTGACTGCCAATCTACTTGAAGGCCTAGAACTTCGCCCACTGCACGCACTGGAATCATTGTTCTTTGGGTACTAGAAATATAAGCTGGGGTACTAGAACTGTTAATTACTTTACCTTCTATATAAATAGGAATAGATGAAGCTGCAAATAGCGAAGAACATAAAAGTAAAAATGAGAGACATAAAATAGTAAGTTTTTTGTGTTTCATAGTAAAACCTCTTTCCATTTGTAATGATGACTAATTGTTACAAAATGTTACATAATTATTACAAAATTAGTCTAAGGGAATTTGACTAAAAAAACAAGACTAAAATAAAAATTACCATCAATTAACATACCTATATATCGGAATAAAATAGGAGTATAGAAAGGGGTTTTTCTATTAAAACTAATTAAAAGAAAAAACAATCGAACAGATGTTTGAAAAAATAAATATTGCATGATATAATAAGCCATAAGAAACTAAGGATAAGAGAAGGGGAATTTATGAAAAATAAAATTGTCATTAAAGGTGCCAAAGAGCACAATTTAAAAAATGTAGATTTAGAATTAGAACGTGATCAGTTTATTGTATTTACAGGATTAAGTGGTTCGGGTAAATCCTCGTTGGCATTTGATACAATTTATGCAGAAGGTCAAAGACGCTATGTAGAATCTTTATCTGCTTATGCAAGACAGTTTTTAGGTCAGATGGAAAAGCCAGATGTAGAAAGTATATCAGGCCTTTCACCAGCCATTTCAATTGATCAAAAAACAACAAGTAAAAATCCGCGTTCTACGGTAGGGACAGTAACAGAAATCTATGATTACCTACGTTTGCTTTATGCAAGAGTAGGAATTCCACATTGTCCTAAATGTGGCAAAGAAATTAAAAAACAAACCATAGACCAAATGGTAGATGTCCTTATGGGACTTGAAGAAAGAACAAAGGTGCAACTTCTTGCTCCAGTTGTGAGAGCACGTAAAGGACTTCATGAGAAGGTACTCGAAAATGCTCGTAAACAAGGTTTTATACGTGCACGTATTGATGGAGAGATGTATGACTTATCAGAGGAAGAAATTAATTTAGACAAAAATAAAAAACATACCATTGATGTCATTGTGGATCGATTAGTGATTAAGCAAGGTATTGAAAAACGTTTAACGGATTCTATAGAGACAGTTATGAAGCTTTCAGGTGGGCTCATGTTAGTAGATATTGTAGATGGAAAAGAAATGCGATTTAGTGAAAGTTTTGCTTGTCCAGATTGTAATATCAGCATTGAAGAACTAGAACCAAGATCCTTTTCTTTTAACAATCCTCAAGGAGCATGTCCTGCCTGTACTGGTTTAGGTGAACATTTAGAGGTGGATCCAGAATTGGTTGTTCCTAATCCGAGTTTAAGCCTAAGGCAAGGCGCTATTGCTGTAGTCGGTTGGGGATCAATAGGTAATCCAAGTAGTTATGCATATGCCCTTATGTCTGCTTTGATTAAAAAGTATAACTTTGACCTAGATACCCCATTTGAAGAATTACCAGAAAAGGTACAACATGTGATTTTATATGGGACAGGCAAGGAAAAAATTAAGTTTGTTTTTTCAGGGGAATATGGCACAAAAGAGTATGAATACGCCTTTGAAGGTGTACTTGCCAACACTAAAAAGCGATATAATGAAACCAGTTCAGAATCAGCTAAACAGGAGTATGAGAGCTTAATGACAAGTATTCCTTGTAGTGTATGTAAGGGAGCAAGGCTAAAACCAGAGTCTTTAGCTGTAACGATAGCAGATAAGAATATTGACGATTTAACGCATCTAGCTGTAGGGGAGTTAAAAATATTTTTTGATACTCTTCAGTTAACAGAGCGCCAAAATAAAATAGGGGAACTAATTTTTAAAGAAATTAAAGCGCGTTTAGGGTTTTTAGTAGATGTGGGACTTGATTATTTAAATCTAGCGCGTGCTTCAGGGACTCTTTCAGGAGGAGAAGCACAACGTATTCGTTTAGCTACCCAGATTGGATCTGGTTTAGTAGGCGTGCTTTATATTTTGGACGAACCAAGTATTGGTCTTCATCAAAGAGATAATGATAAGCTCATTCAAACATTAATTAAGCTGAGAGACTTAGGAAATACTTTAATTGTCGTAGAACACGATGAAGATACTATGTATGCAGCAGATTGGATTGTTGATATTGGTCCTGGTGCGGGGGAGCATGGTGGAGAGATTATTGCTTCTGGGCCTATTGGTACGATTTTAGCTTGTGAAAAATCTGAGACAGGTGCGTATTTAAGTGGGCGTAAATGTATTGAGATTCCCGAAGTAAGAAGAAAGGGAAATGGTCATAGTTTAACTTTAACAGGTGCAGCGGCTAATAATTTAAAAAATGTAACCTTAAAACTGCCATTAGGCACCTTAACTTGTATTACGGGGGTATCTGGTTCAGGAAAAAGTTCACTTATTAATGAGATTTTATTAAAACGTTTAGCTAGAGATTTAAACGGTGCACGTTTAAAGCCAGGTCAGCATAAGGACCTAAAAGGTATAGAATACTTAGATAAAGTCATTAGTATTGACCAGTCACCTATCGGGCGTACGCCACGTTCTAATCCAGCTACTTATACAGGTGTATTTGATCAAATCAGAGATTTATTTGCTCAAACTAATGAAGCTAAGATGAAAGGTTATCAAAAAGGACGTTTTAGTTTTAATGTCAAAGGTGGACGTTGTGAAGCCTGTCAAGGTGATGGGATGATTAAGATTGAAATGCACTTTTTACCTGATGTATATGTGCCCTGTGAAGCTTGTAAAGGCAAACGTTACAATCGTGAAACCCTAGAGGTTAAATACAAAGATAAATCTATTGCAGAAGTTTTAAATATGACAGTGGAAGAAGCACTTAAGTTCTTTGAAAATATTCCTACAATTTCACGTAAGCTCCAAACCATTGTAGATGTGGGACTTGGTTATATTCGTTTGGGACAACCTTCTACGACTTTATCAGGAGGAGAGGCGCAACGTGTTAAATTAGCTACAGAACTTAGTAAGCGTAGTACAGGAAAAACAATTTACATTTTGGATGAACCAACAACAGGTTTACATTTTGCTGATGTTCATAAATTAGTAGGTATTTTAGACAGACTTGTAGAAGGTGGTAATAGTGTGGTTGTTATTGAACATAACCTAGAGGTCATTAAAACAGCAGATTATATCATTGATTTAGGGCCCGAAGGAGGCACTAGAGGCGGTCAGATTATAGCCCAGGGAACACCTGAACAAGTAGCTAAAAAGGAAGGGTCGTATACCGGCCAATTTTTAAAGAAAATACTAAAATAAATAGGAAAATCTATAGACAAACATAAAAAAGGTATTAAAGCAAATTTGCTTTAATACCTTTTTGGCTAAGAAAAAATAGTTAAACCTGTAAATATCAGTGTGCTTAATTACTAAAAGGCAGATTATCTATAAGAGAAACGGCCATTTGTATCAATAGTTGCAATGATATTACCAGTAGTTGTATCAACAACTTGGCCTTCTACGTCTACACCGTCATACTCTTTTTCAATATCAATTTGCATATCGTAAAGATCATCTTCGATAACTGTATCATTAGTTTGGATGCCTTTCCATTTTGTTTGAAGATCTACAGTTGAAAGTTTTACTTTTACAGTAAATAATAAAGATCTAGAACCAGTAGCTAATTCAATACTGTCAATAGGTAAAGTAAATTTACCATTTTCAGTTGAGGTTGTATAAGCTATATTACTAAAGCTAGTATAGTAACGAGAAAGGTCTCTAGCTGTATCATAGTAATTATCTGACATTAAGCTGAAACTAATTTTATTGGTTTTAGAGTATGTAAAAGTTGCTTTATCCCAATCAGAGCGACTGTCTGTAATAGAACCTACAATTTCGATATCCGAATGATTTTTACGAATAGCAACACAAATATCTTGTGTGAAGAGTCTTAATTCACTAGAGCTTAAACGATTAAATCTTGACTCATCATTTCTTGAATCATATGAGATTTCTAATTCTAATTTTCCACTAGAATTTTGTGTTAAGTCGAATGTCCAATCAATACGATTTTCTGTACCAAAAGTTTCTTGAATGCTAGCAAGCGTTTTATTAAGAGCAGAAGTGGAAATATCAGACCCAGTAGAGGTATCTTGTTTATAATTAGCAAGTTCTGCTTTTAAAGTTTCAACTTCACGTTGTGCTAAAGCAAGATTGTAATTGGCAGTAGCTAGTTGTTGTTGTAATGAAGTAACTTGTGAAGAGTTATCTGTTGTAGCTGTATTAGTGATTTTAACCAGATTATTAGTTCCATCCCAATTTACATCGGCACCTAATATTTGGCTAACTGCACGAAGTGGTACATAAGTAGTACCATCAATAGCAAATGGCTCTTCAGAAATAGATTTAACTACGCCATTATAGCTTACTTGAATATTTCTGTAGGTAGCTTTTAAGGTTTTTGTATAGTTAGCTGCATCTACAATGCCTGCACTGAAAACGGTGCTTAAACCAAGTACTAAACATAATTTTTTGTAATTATTACTTATTTTCATAATAGTCCTCCTGTAAATAAAGAATTTATTAATTAACGTCAAACTAAGTATAAACAATATACCTCAAAATATCAATGAATACGAGTATAAAAATACTATTTTAACTAAACTGAAATAATATGGTAATAAAACAGAATATGCTATAATAATCTTAAGACAAGTAAAGACTAGCAAGAAGGAGGCAGATATGTTTGTTATAGAAGATGAGCTGAAACGACTGCCTGAAAAACCAGGCGTTTATTTGATGAAAAACGATTTAGGACAAATTATTTATGTAGGAAAAGCCATTAATCTAAAAAATCGTGTGAGACAATATTTTCAAAGTTCAAAGAACCATTCTATTAAAGTTAAGAAGATGGTGCAGCATATTGTGAGCTTTGAATATATTATTACACGTTCAGAAGTAGAAGCACTTGTATTAGAATGTAATTTAATCAAAAAGTATGATCCTAAGTACAATATTCGATTAAAGGATGATAAACAGTATCCCTATATTAAAATAAATACGCAAGATGCTTTTCCTCGCATGCGCGTTGTAAGGCAAATGAAAAAGGATGGTGCTAAGTATTTTGGCCCTTACACAGACGCTACAGCTATGTGGGAGGTTGTTGACATTATTAAAAATACCTGGCCGTTACGTACTTGCACACGTAACTTGCCAAAAGACATAGGGAAAGAACGAGCTTGCCTCAATTATCATATTGGTAAATGTAATGCACCTTGTACTGGACTTATTGATGAACAAGCTTATGGTGAAATGATTGAGGAAGTCATCAGTTTCTTAAATGGTAAGTATAAAGAAGTTATTAAAAAGCTTCAAGCAGATATGTTAGTTGCTTCAGAAAGTTTGCAATTTGAAAAGGCAGCCCAGCTAAGAGATCAAATACAAGCAGTTATGAAATTAGAACAAAAGCAAAATGCTACAATGAGTAGTATGTTAGACCAAGATGTTATTGCTTTTGCAAAAAGTCCACAAGATACCTTAGTGCAGGTTTACTTTGTAAGGAAAGGTAAAATGGTGGGAAGAGAACATTTTTATTTAAAAGATACAGAAGATGAGGTCATAGAAGAAGTTTTTCGTGATTTTATCGTGCAGTTTTATGCTAATGCAACCTTTATTCCAAAAGAGATTGTTATCGAAAGGATACCGAATGAAAAGGAAGTGTTAGAAAGCTATTTAGCAGAGAAGAAAGGAAGTAAAGTACAACTGATTACACCTGTTAAAGGTACTAAACATGGTTTAATGGAGCTGGCAAGCAAGAATGCTGAATTAACATTAGGGCAATTTGGAGATCAGATGAAAAAGGAACAAGAGCGTACTGAAGGGGCTTTAGCTCAGCTTCAAGAAGCTATTGGATTAGAAAAACTGCCGTATCGTATGGAGGCTTACGATATTTCTAATACACAAGGAGTACAATCTGTAGGTGGCATGGTAGTTTTTGAAGGTGGCAAACCTAAGAAAAGTGATTATCGAAAGTTTAAAATTAAAAGTATACAGGGTCCTAATGATTATGGTAGTTTAGAAGAAGTATTAGACAGGCGATTCAATCGCCTTAAAGAAGAGCAAGAGGAAAACAGTTTCAGTAAGATGCCAGATCTATTGATGATGGATGGTGGAAAGGGCCAAGTAAGCGTAGCTGAAAAAATGCTTGAGAAGTATGGGTTAGCTATACCAGTTTGTGGTATGGTTAAAGATGATCGCCATAGAACGAGAGGACTTCTTTTCCAAGGTGAAGAAATTGTACTACCTAGTGGTAGTGAAGGTTTTAAATTAATTACACGTTTACAAGATGAAGTTCATCGCTTCTCTATAGAATATCACAAAAAGCTTCGTAGTAAAGCTCAAGTACAATCCTTATTGGATGAGATTAAGGGTGTAGGAAAAGAACGAAAAAAAATTATCTTGAAACATTTTAAAAGCATAGAGCACTTAAGACAGGCTAGTCTTAGTGACATTGAACAAGTTCCTGGTATCCCTGCAGATGTTGCAAGCAATATATATAATTATTTCCATAGGAATTAGGCAATAAAGCTGATAGGAAAAAAAGGGAGAAAATGTTATACTAGAAGGGTTAATGTGTGCCAAGGAGGAAAAAGCATGTATTTTGTAACAGTAGCACAACTCAGAGAACAACTCAAATTAGAAAATCTTACACCACAAGTAGATTACAAAGAACGTAGAATCACGCAATGTGACGTCAATAGGCCCGCTTTACAATTAGCAGGTTTTTTTGACTACTTTGATTCTACACGTCTACAAATCATAGGAAAGGTTGAATATACCTATCTTGAAAAAATCGAAGAAGAAGAGCGTAATAAGAGAATTAAACGCTTATTAGATTATAAAGATATTCCTTGTATTGTTATTTGTCGTGAAGAAATTGAACCATTTCCATACTTATTACAATGCGCAGAAGAAAACGGTATTCCTATTTTTAAAACAGATTTACCAACAACCACTTTTCTAGCTGAAGCAAATAGATGGCTTCATGTAGAATTAGCACCACGTTTATCGATGCATGGTGTATTAGTAGATATCTATGGTGAAGGTGTTTTAATCACAGGTGAAAGTGGTATTGGAAAGAGTGAAACAGCACTAGAACTGATTAGACGTGGTCATCGTTTAGTAGCAGATGATGCAGTAGAAATCAAAAAGGTATCCGCCAATACTTTATTAGGTTCAGCACCAGAAGTTATCAGACACTTTATCGAAGTAAGGGGAATCGGAATTGTAGATATCAAACAAATCTTTGGTGTAGGTTCTGTTAAAGAAATGAAAAATATCGATTTGATTGTACGTCTTGAAGCATGGGATCAAAATAAACAGTATGACCGTTTAGGACTAACTAATGAATATACTGATATTATGGGTATTAAAGTAGTAACCAATGCAATACCTATTCGTCCAGGTAGAAACGTGGCCATTATTTGTGAAACAGCAGCTATTAACTTTAGACAAAAGAAAATGGGTTATAATGCGGCTGAGGCACTTAATGACCGTGTCATGAATAATTTGCAGAAAGGTCAGTTTTAATAGCTAAAGAGTTAAGGGAGGATACATCATGTATTATTTAGGAGTGGATTTAGGTGGGACAACCATTAAAGTTGGTTTAGTAGATGAAAACTATCATATTTTACACAGTATAAGTGGTCCTACAGGTAGAGAAAGAAGTGCAGAGGAAGTTTTAAAAGATATGGCAATGTTATGTCTTGAAGTTTTAAAAAGACAAGGAATTACAGAAAAGGATATCCATTCAATTGGAATTGGTAGTCCAGGAATTGCGTCACCAGAAGAAGGTGTTATTTTATCTTCAAGCAATCTTAACTTTAATCATGTTGATGTTAGAAAAGAAATTCAAAAATATATTCAAACAGACGTATATGTAGAAAATGATGCTAATGCAGCAGCATTAGGTGAAGTTATTTGTGGTGCAGCTCAAGGAGAAGATAATGTAGTAGTTGTGACACTTGGAACAGGTGTAGGTGGTGGACTTGTTTCAGAAGGGAAAATCAATAGAGGTAGCTTCTTTGGAGCGGGAGAAATCGGACATCAAGTCATTCGTTTTGGTGATGGAGAACCTTGTGGTTGTGGTAGAAAAGGTTGCTTTGAGCAATATGCTTCTGCAACAGCTCTCATTCGTCAAGCAAAAGCAGCTGCACACCTTTACCCAGATAGCAAATTAATAAGTTTAGCAAAAGAAGGTTTAATAGAAAATATTAATGCTAAAGTTGTATTTGATGCAGCACAAGCAGGAGATGAAACCGCAGAGCGAGTACTTGAAACCTATTTCAAATATATTGCATGTGGTATAACCAATATTATTAATGTTTTAGAACCAAGTATGATTGTTTTAGGTGGAGGTATGAGTGCACAAAAAGAATACCTTACAAATCCTGTTACAAAATATGTTCAAGAAGAAATGTATGGTGGTTTAAGCCTTAAAACCAAAATAACAGCAGCAACTTTAGGAAATGATGCGGGGATCATTGGAGCAGCTTTCCTAGGCACAACTTTAAAATAAGTATTTGAAAGAGCTAACAACTTGGTGTTGGCTCTTTTTTATGGTATTAAAAGACAAATAATGATATAATAGCACTATTACAAAAGACTGGAGGCAAAATAAGTGGAAAAACAACAAGAAAACAGTTTATCACTGGATGTGAAGTTTAAATTTAAAGATGTTTTACGTTATAACACATCTGTGGCTATAAAAAATATAGTCAATGATATTGTACTGGGGATAGGCTTAGCAGTCCTTATTTTCTTCTTTTATAAAATGTGTACAACAACTGAAAGACTAGATATTTTTATTTCTAAAAATATCACCCTGCTGTTAGTACCTATTTTGATTTTTGTACTCATTCCTTGGCGAGTATGGCAGGTTACAGCTTCTCAAATGCAGATGCCAGCTTTTGCTTATGGTGTGAAGTATGTTTTTTCAGAGAAACATATACTGCTAGATATTGGAGAAGCATCTGAAGAAATGTCTTGGGATTTGTTTGTGAATATTGTGGAAACAAAGTATGACTTTAGATTTTATGTGAATAAAGTGAGTGCACAAATTATACCAAAACATAACCTGACAGATGATCAATTATCAATACTCAGAACAATGATTAAAACGGCTACTAAGCCAGGGATTTGCCGATTAAAATAAATGAAAGTGGGCACATATGAAAAGATTATTTCATTTATCAACCACTTCTAAACAATTAGACTTGTTTGATAAAGACTGGGAACAGATAAAGGGGTTTATTGAAAAAAATCGTATGGATGGTATAGAGGTTGGATTGACCTTAGACTATCCGTTAGAGCAAATACCAGCGGGTATTGTAGAAGGTGTTCACTTGAGTTTTTATCCGATGTGGCTAGATTTTTGGAGACAAGATCAAGTAAAGTTACAACAATTATTTGAAGATGAAGAAGCTATTAAAAGTTATTATGGAGGCTTAGAACCAGCAGTACTCATTGAAAGTTATAAAAAACAGTATCGGCGTGCTAAAGCACTAGGAGCTAAATACATGGTTTTTCATGTAAGCCATGTATTGCCTGAAGATTCCTTTACCTGGCAGTTCGATTATACGGACCAAGAAGTAATGGAAGCTACCTTAGAACTTGTTAACGCTGTTTTTGAAGCTGAGGAAGATGGGCCTATGCTTTTATTTGAAAACTTATGGTGGCCTGGGCTTACCTACTTAAATCCAGAACTCACACAGTGGTTTATTGAGGGGGTTCAGTATAAAAATAAAGGGTATTTAGTAGATGTTTCACACTTAACATTAACTAATGCTACTATTGGAAATGAGAAGCAAGCTTATGAATATATAAAAAAGGTGATTACTCAACTAGGCGAAACAAAAAGGTGGATTAAGGCGGTTCATTTAAATAAGGCGCTTCCCAAATTTTATATGGGACGAAATCATCATTACTTATTAGAGCAATATCAAAAAGCAAAAGATAAAAAGCAACAATTAATGATTTTAAAAAAGCATATTAATGCTTTAGATGGACATGTACCTTTTGATCATCCATTAGCTGCATCTATATTAGAATTAATGGATCCTATGTATTGTGTTTATGAAACAGCACCTAGCTCACGTTATGAATTAGCTTATTTTATTAAATGTCAAAATGAAGCTTTAAAAATGATGACAAATAAAAATGATTAATAAAGGGACTATCATGAGGATAGTCCCTTTATAATGTTAAGTATTTTACAAAATACCAGATTTTATAAGATTAATAAGGACGATAACTTGACAAAAACTTAAAAGTTTTTTATAATACTTTTGTAACAATTACTTAATAAATTGTAAAATGCGATAAGGTTATCGTTAATATAGTCGAACATAGTCAATCGAGGAGGATTAAAGCATGAGATTAAAAAAGGTAGTATTGAGTACACTAGTTAGCGTTGCAGCAATAATGGTGCCTAGTTTAGCTTATGGCCAAGCTTACGGAACAGTAGCAACACAAACACTTAATGTAAGAGATGGTGCTAAATTAGAAGCTAGCATTGTAAAACAAGTCGGACTTGGTGAACCAGTTGAGATTGTATGCGAAGAGGGCGATTGGTTAAAATTGATTTTAGAGGACGATTCAAGAGCTTATGTTAAAGCTGAGTATATCAATGTACATAGAGTACTAGCAGTAGTCAATGTCAATGGCGGTTTAAATGTAAGAGATTATCCTTCTACAGAGAATGGAAAAGTAATTGGTAGCTTTTCAAATGGAGATGAAATTTCTGTAAGCTATAGTGTAGGAGATTGGTATAAAGTAAGTCAAGAAGGATTTGAAGGTTACGTAAGTAAGGACTACGTTAAAAATAGCACAGAAGTAGACTTCTTAAGCTATTTGCCTAATAAACGTTTAACAGAAATTGAACGTATGACAGTAACCCAAGAAGAAGCACAAGCTATTATGGTAGAAACCGATAACAGTAGTTCTAACAATGGAAGTACTTCAAGTAACAATGGTGCTTCAAGTAATAGTGGGTCTTCAAGTAACTCAAGTAATCAAAATTACACAAGCTCAGGCTCAGGTACAGGTGATGCAGTTGTAGCTTATGCAAAGCAGTTCTTAGGTAATCCATACGTCTATGGTGGAAATAGCTTAACTAATGGGGTAGATTGTTCAGGCTTCACTTCTCAAATTATGAGAAACTTTGGCATTAGCTTAAACAGAAGCTCAAGTGCGCAATATGCTAATAATGGTTATTATGTAAGCAGTGATTCACTACAAAAAGGTGACCTAGTATTCTACGGTTATAACGGACATGTATCGCATGTTGCCATTTATATTGGTGGTGGGCAGGTGATTCATGCTAATGATGAAAGAACGGGTATTTGTATCAGTAATGTATTCCCAAGCGGTGGAAAACCATATATTGGTGCAAAACGCGTATTATAATAATAGATAAAATAACAAAGGAAGTTATAAATGTATAGGTATACGTTTATAACTTCCTTTGTTATTTTAATTTATTGTAGGTCAAAGATTAAAGAAGGATTTAATTAAAGAGTAAAATCTTTTACTAAATCCATACAAACATGGACATTTAAGCAGTGATTTGATAGAATTATTTTAAAATACAAAAAAAGTGGTTGATATTAGGGGGCATAAATAATGAAGCATATCTCATTTAGAAGTAAAGTAATGGTGATTACATTTATTTTAGTGATTATAAGTTTTTCTATATCTGCTATTAGAACAACTCAGGAATTAAAGCCTAGAATCACTCAAATTTTGCAAAATGATACGTTAAGTACAGAAACACAATTAGCTGAGATTATGAAGACCATAAAAATTGGACAAGGTATAGGGTATACGGTTACAGGGATATTTGTATGTCTTTGTTTATTTTTATACTGCACCGTATTGTTTAAACATTTTAAACAATTGATTGATTCATGTAGATGCATGGAAACAGGTGATTTTAGTAAATCACTAGATCCTATTCTTTTAAAACATAATGATGAAATAGGAACAATAGCTCAGACTCTAGAAATGATGAGAGCCCATTTAAATCAATTAGTGGCTGCTACGGGACATCAAGCTAGAAGATTACTGGATTTATCATCAAAGCTTAATGAAGCAGCAATAGCCACACAAACGGCTACAGTGGCTATTGCTAGTTCCATGGAAGCTATGGTGGCTGGAAGCGAGGAACAAACTCAGCTTACATCTGAAACAGCACAAATGACAGAACATATGCATACAGATGTAGCAGAAGTGGCAGATAGTATTCAAAGTATAACAGCTTCATCAAATCGTACGTTAAGGCATGCTAAAGAAGGTAATCAAATTCTTCAAACAGTCATTGAACAAATGGCGACAATTGATCAAAAAGTTCAAAGTACTTCAAGTCAAATTCAGCTATTAAGTGATAAGTCATCTAGGATTCAGGATATTATTACACTCATTACAAGTATAGCTTCTCAAACTAATTTATTAGCGTTAAATGCAGCCATAGAAGCAGCTAGGGCAGGAGAAGCAGGAAAAGGTTTCTCAGTGGTGGCTGATGAAATTAGAAATTTAGCTACTCAATCAGCAGATGCTACTGCTAGAATTAGTCAAATTATAACAGAAATTAATGAGGAAATTAATGAGGCAACAGCAGCTATGGACGAAAATACTGTAGCTGTAAAAAAGGGATTAACTTTTGCCAGTGAAGCAGGTACAAGCTTTGAAGCTATTTTAAATGATATTAAAGAAGTATCTACAGAATTTGAAGCAGTTAAATCAGTTAATGAACAAGTGACAGAAGGAACTTCTCATGTACTTTATGCTATCCAAAATATTAATGACATATCTCAAGCTAGTAGCACAAATACACAAGCAGTCGTTCTTGCTACTAAAAATCAAAATCAACTTATTAATAATGTTTCTCAGGGGGCGGATGAGTTAACAAGGCGTGTAGAGAAATTAATGATAGAAATTGACCATTTTATAATAGAAAAAGTACGATAATCAGTTCGTGAAGGAGATTAGAGATGACAGTAATGATGAGATGTATGACAGAAAAAGATTGGCCTAATGTAAGGTGTATTTATGAACAGGGGATAAGCTCAGGAATTGCTACTTTTCAAACAGAAGTTCCGAGTTATGAAGTTTGGAATGCTGCGCATCTTACTACAGGAAGATTAGTGGCAGTGGTTGATGAAGAAGTTGTTGGCTGGGTAGCTTTGTCACCCACTTCAAGTAGATGTGTTTATAAAGGTGTAGCAGAACTAAGTATTTACATAGTGCAAAATGCTCAAAGAAAAGGTGTAGCCACTAAGCTTTTAAATGAATTAATTCAACTTTCAGAGCAAGAAGGTATATGGACCTTACAATCTAGTATTATTGAAGAAAATAAGGCTAGTTTGGCTTTGCATCAAAAGTGTGGTTTTAGGCAAGTTGGTTATAGAGAGAAAATTGCAAGAGATCAAAAAGGTGATTGGCATAACACCATTCTAATGGAAAGACGAAGTCAAGTTGACAACTTTTAAAGGAGATTTTATACTGAAACAAGAAGAGGAAGGTGTTTCGTATGAATCAAGAATGTAGAGAAAAAGCACAGCTTTTTAAAGCACTTTCTGATAGTAATCGTGTGATGATTTTAGAGATGTTAAAGGATGGAGAAATGTGTGCATGTCACTTACTTGAAAGGTTTCAAATTACACAACCTACTTTATCTCATCATATGAGATTATTATGTGAATGTGATTTGGTTATAGCAAGACGTGAGGGTAAATGGATGCATTATTCACTTAATACTAAAACACTGGGAGCATTAAGTGATTATTTTAAAGAGATGATCTAAAAGCTACTAATAAAGGTAGCTTTTTTATTTTAAGTAATTTATTTGTGATACTGATAGATGAATATAGTAGAGAAGTACCCTTCTTATCTATTGACGGTATTATTAAAATCAATTAAAATACATATAGATAATTATCTATATGAAATGGGTGACACTGTGAAGAAAGTTGATTTAACAAAGGGAAGTGTTGTTCGCGTTTTATTAGCATTAGCCATTCCTATTATGGGAAGTTCGTTATTGCAATTTGCTTATAATATAGTAGATATGTTTTGGGTAGGAGGTTTAGGCAAGGATGCAGTAGCTAGTGTAGGTTCCTCTAGTTTTTTTGTTGGTTTAGGTTATGCTATTAATGCTTGTATTGTTATAGGAACTGGGATTAAGGTTGCTTACAGTATTGGAGAAAACAAAGAAATAGAAGCAAAAGAATATATACAAACAAGCATGCTTTTAAATTTATTGATAGGAGGCATGTATGCTTTATTTCTAGTATTTGTAGGGCCTTATTTAATAGGCTTTTTAGGCATAGGAGATCAGGTCATTGAAAAACAAGCTTATGGTTACTTGTTGGGAAGCGCGCCTATGTTATTTTTTGCTTTTTTTAATGCTACTTTTTCTAGAATTTTTAGTAGCCTCGGGCAGACAAAAAGTGCTCTTCAAATTAGTATAGTAGGTATTGTGCTCAATATGATATTAGATCCTATTTTTATTTATAGTTTTAAATGGGGGGTATTAGGAGCTGCATTAGCCACTTTAATAGCACAAATGATTATGTTTTTTCTTTATATGAAGATAGGTGGTAAGTGGTTTGAGTTTCACTGGAAAAAGGCCTTTCACAGTGAACGTATAAAAGCTATTGTAAATCTAGGTTGGGCTGTGGCTTTTCAAAGGATTTTGTTTACCCTTATTAATATTCTGCTAGCTAAACTGATTGCAAAATTTGGTCCGGAAGCTATAGCTGCTCAAAAGATAGGGCTTCAAATCGAATCAGTCACCTATATGGTAACAGGAGGGTTGAATGGTGCAGTAGCTAGTTTTACTGGTCAAAATTATGGAGCTCATTATTATAAGCGGATTAAAAAAGGGTATCAAGTAGCTATTGGTTTAAGTATAAGTTATGCAGTATTAACAACTACACTATTTATGATATTTGCAATACCTATGGCAAACATCTTTGTAAAAGATGCTACTACTATTCAAATGACATCTGTTTATCTGCAAATTATTGCTTATTCCCAGCTTTTTAATGCTATAGAAATGGTCTCCAATGGTTGGTTTACGGGCATTCAAAAACCACAAATCCCAGCTACAATAAGTATCCTTTTTACTGCTCTTAGGTTGCCAATGGCATGGTTATTGGTTATACCTTTAGGCCTTGAAGGTATTTGGTGGAGTATTTCTATTTCCACTTTACTTAAGGGGAGTATTTTATATTTTTGTTATAAACATTATCAGGGAAAATTAAAAGAGCAAGAGATTTAATAACTTGCTATAAGGGAGGAAATAATAATGAATAAACCTAAAGTAGCTTTTATCTGTGTGCATAATTCTTGCCGCTCTCAAATGGCAGAAGCTTTAGGAAAACACTTGGCAGCAGAAGTATTTGAAAGTTATTCAGCTGGCACAGAACTTAGACCACAAATTAATCAAGATGCAGTAAGAATTATAGAGGATTTATATCATATCGATATGAATGAAACTCAAAAGAGTAAATTATTAAGTGATATTCCGGAAGTAGATATAGTCATTACAATGGGATGTAACGTGAGCTGTCCTAACTTACCTTGTAAGCATTTAGAAGATTGGGGTTTAGAAGATCCTTCGGGTAAAGAGGATGAAGCCTTTGTTTTAACAGCAAGAATAATAGAGGAAAAAATAATAGATTTAAAACAAAGAATTGAAAAGGGTGTTTTATAAACAAAAGAGTTAATGTCGTTAGGCATTAACTTTTTTGTTATATTTAGTAAGAAATACCATGATATTTATTTGCTATTAAATATAAAAAGGAAACATTTGCTGAGTTTAACATACTATGATGTATGAAGCAGCTACTTGTAGAAAGTAGCTGTATTTTAGTGAGGAAACTATAGTAGTCATAAAAATATAAATGATAAGACAGTTATATTAAGCAGACAAAGTCAAGGAGGTGAACTTATGGTGGCAGAAATATCAGCTAATTGGTATGCAAGGCTAAATTTGGCTAGACATTTAAAAGAAGAGGGGAATAAAGAACAGGCCTATTTATTATTTAAAGCAATTTCAAATGAAAAAGAAGCTTTTCGATTTGATAAATATGTTTATGGCACATATGAGGATTATATTGTGGAGAAAACGAAATTTCTAATTGAAATTGCTTTATTAGAGCTAGAAGTCATTGGATGTTCTAAGGGAAGCATCAAATATCTAGATGATGCACTTAATTTATTAGATGGCATGGAAAGTGTTTACCCTTATGTACGTATAGATGAAATCGAAGAACTTAGAAAGCGCTTATGTCAGTAAATTGGTATCGCTGTTTAGCAAAACTATGATAAAATAAGCAGGGATAGAATAGATATCATAAAACATTCACATAGAGATAAACTAATAATAGAAAAAAGGGGTGAACAAATGAAGAAAGTACAATTTATTGTAGGTCGTTCGGGTGCAGGAAAGACTACTTATTGTTATGAAGCTATAGAAACAGCTTTAAAAGAAGAAAGTTTTGATCCACTACTTTTATTAGTGCCAGAACAATTCAACTTACAGACACAAAAAGACTTGGCCAAAAGGCTTTATCCAGGTCTCTTAAGAGCGGAGGTTATTAGTTTTAATACGTTAGCTAGAGAAGTGTTTAAAGAAGTAGGAAAAGCTGAAGTGGCTGTTATTGAAGATTTAGAACGTATGATTATTTTAAAACGTGTGATTGAAGCACATAAAAAAGAGATTATTTTCTACAAAAAAAATATGAATAATACAGGTTTTATTGAAGCTATTAACCGTTTTATTACAGTTTTAGAACAAGCAGGTGTGAGTAAGGAGCAATTAGGCGAACTTATAGAAAATAAGGAGGCAACCTTATTATTTAAAAGTAAATTAACAGACATTCATATGCTTTATGAAGCCTTCGAAGATTATTTGGGAAATCAGTTTGTGACCATTGAAAAAAATATGACGCTACTAGCAAGTAGCATCATGAAAAGTAAGAAACTAGAAAAAGCATGGCTTTGGATTGATGGCTTTTATGGCTTTACGTATAACCAATTGCTTATCATTAAAGAGTTAATGAAGAAGGTAAAGGGATTAACTATTACTTTACCTATGGATAAACCTTACACGAGAACAGACAAGGTAAGAAATAGCTATCCTTTTTATGAAAGTATTCAAATGCTACAAAAACTTATGGGCATTTGTGAAGAACAGCATTTAGCTTATGAAGTGAACTATGTTAAAGGCGCAGGAGAAAAAAATGAAGCTCTGGCTTATTTGGAGGGGCAGTACTTAAAACCTTATGCTAACCCTTATGAAAAAGGAAATGAAGCTATTTATCTGCAGACCTATGGTTCTAGAGCAGAAGAAGTAGAACAAGTAGCTAAGCAGATTGTGACTTTAGTGATGGAAGAGGGCTATCGTTATCATGATATGGCAGTTATTGTAGGTGACTTAGCAGATTATAAGACTTTATTAGAGGGGGCTTTTAAAGAATATGAAATTCCTTATTTCTTAGATATGAAAAGAAATATTCATACTAATAGTTTAGTAGCAGCTTTAGAAGGTGTTTTAGAAGTATTAACCTCTAATTACAGCTATAAAAGTATTATGGGACTTTTAAGAACACAAATACTCCCTATCTCAATTGAAGAGATAGATCTATTAGAAAATTATTTATTAGCCTATGGGATTAAGGGTAAGAAAAAATGGGCACAGCCTTGGGGATTTGACCAAAAAGATGAAGAGAAACAGGAACGTATTAATATTACAAGAGAAGCTATTTTAGGACCTATTCAAAAACTCGAAATGACTATTCAAATGACTAAATCATCGGGTAAAAACAAGGTTGTAGATCTTACAAAAGCTTTATATGGCTTTTTAGAAGATATTGGTGCTTATAGCAAGTTAAATGAAATCATTGCCAAACATAAAGCAGAAGGTAATCGTTTATTAGAGATTGAAAACACCCAAATATGGGGAAAAATCATGGAAGTTTTCGAGCGCTTAGTAGATATTTTAGGTGAAGAAGAACTTAATCTAATGACCTATCGCCGTATTTTAGAAACGAGCTTTTCTTATGTGAAAATGGGAGTTATTCCACCAGCACAAGACCAAGTGTTAATTGGGTCTGTAGATAGGACGAGACTTCCTCGTTTAAAAGCGTGCTTTATACTAGGAACCAATGAAGGGGTTATTCCTAAAGTAGATGAAACGACGCCTATTTTTTCGGATATGGATAAAGCTTCTCTTAGTCAGATGTGTAAGGAAGATAAAGGACCAAAAGGACGATTAAATGAGCTAATTATTGACCAGCCTCTTTATGGCGGACAGTTTAGTATTTATTCGATGCTAACAAGAGCTACGGAAAAGCTTTTTGTAAGTGCAGCCATGGCTGATGAAAATGGTAAGCCTCTAAGAACTTCTCTCGTTTATTACAAACTGAAAAAGTTATTTGGTGAAACACCAAAACCTTTACAAGGAGATTTTCTAAGTCAAATCTATCGTCCTCTGCCTACTTTTGGTTATGTAGGGAATTTACTGAGGGAATACGTAGAAGGTAGATTAGAAGAAGAAGCCTGGAAAGACTTAGTGAGTTGGTATGCGACTAAAGACGAGTGGAAAGACCGCCTAAAGGGATTAACCGATTATTTATTTTATACAAATCAACAGCACTATTTACAAGAAGAAACAACACATTTGCTTTATGGCAATAAGTTAGATACTAGTATTTCTAAGCTAGAAACTTTTAGGCAATGTGCTTGTTGCTATTTTATGCGTTATGGGATTAAAGCAGAAGAGCGCCGTTTATTCCGTTTTGATAGAGCCAAGGTAGGAACACTATTTCATGCAGCTTTAGAGCAATATCCTAAAGAACTCAGCTTAATGAATACTACTTGGACTAAAGCCACCAGGGAAGAAATGCAGCAAGGGGTGAAAAAGGCTACAGCTTATGCGGTAGAGCAAGTAAATGAAGCCCAGAGAGAAACGGGACGTTTTCAGTTTACAGCAGCTAAGGTAGAAAAAATGACTTCTAGGGCAATTCATGCTTTAACAGCTCATCTCAAAAATGGTGAATTCGAACCTATGGGTTATGAAATTAATTTTGGAGAAGGTAAGGGCTTTCCTCCAATTGAAATTGCTATTGATGAAGTAAGAACCATTCTAGTGACTGGGCAAATTGATCGTGTAGATGTGTATTATAAAGATGACAATCAGCAATATATTAAAATCTTAGATTACAAATCAGGGCAAAAGAACTTTAATTTATTAGAAGTATATTATGGTTTACAGCTTCAATTGCTGTTATATCTAGATGCTTATTTAAAGAAACATCATAGTTATGAAGCAGGTGGGGTTTTCTACTTCCACATTAATAATCCTTATGTAAGCTACAAAGTAGGAATGGATGAAGTGCAGCTTCAAGAAAGTAGCTTAAAGCAATTTAAACTTTCTGGTTTAGCATTAGATGAACCAGAAATTATTGCTGCTCTTGATAAGTCAGGGACAGGCAGTACGATTCCCGTTAGTTTAAATAAAGATGGTAGTATTAAAAAAGGCTCTTCAGTGGCTACCCCAGAACAGTTTAAGCTACTGGAAAATCATATTATTGACACGATTAGAGGATTAGGACAAGAATTATTAGAAGGTAAAGTAAGTGCTAAACCCTACCGCTTAAAAGGTAAAAACCCTTGTGAATATTGCATTTATCATACCATTTGTCAGTTCAGTGAAGAACAAGTAGATAACTGTTATGATACCTTAGAACAACTAAGTAAAGAGGAAATATGGGAAAAACTAGAGAAGGAGGGCTTATAAATGGCATGGACACCAGCACAGCAGGCAGCTATTGATCAAAGAGAAGCCAATATTTTAGTTTCAGCAGCAGCAGGTTCAGGAAAAACAGCAGTTTTAACAGAGCGTGTCATGAAGCGTATCATTGGAAGTGAGCAAGAAGTACCTATAGAAATTGATCGCTTTTTAATTGTAACCTTCACTAGTGCTGCAGCAGGAGAAATGAAGGAACGTATCTTGCAAAAGCTTTCGGATTATATGAATGGTCTTCAAGAAAATCTAAATGAAGAAAATCTAAAGAAGATAGATTATATTGAACGTCAAATGGCCTTGGTGCCACAGGCTTCAATTTCAACGATTCATTCATTTTGTTTAAAAACAATTAAAGCGTATTTTAATCGCTTGGATATTGACCCTAATATCAAAGTAGGTACACAAGCAGAGCTAGATGTGATGAAAAGGGAACTGCTAGATGAACTTTTAGAGGAATGTCTTGAAGACGGTGCATCTGACTTTATGGCATTAGCAGAAGTTTATGGGGATGTACAAGGCTTAGACGGTTTAAAAAACTTGATTTTGGATATTTCTACATTCTCTAAAAGTACACCTTTTCCAAAGGTATGGCTTCATAACCAAGTGTCGCGTTTAAAAACAGTGTATACTAGTTTAAATGAAATGCCTTGGTCAGAAAGTATTCGTACCCATTTATTAAGTCAATTACAAGATGTACGCATTATTTATGATAAAGCCATAGCGTTATGTGAAAAGCCTAATGGACCAGAGCTTTACCTAGAAGCTATTCATAGTGATTTAGCTGAGATTAAAGATATTCACCAGGAGATGTCACTAGAAGAACTGATTAGATGCATTAAAAATACTCATTTTATTGCCCTTTCAAGAAAAAAGCAAGAATGTGATGTAGCTTTAAAGGAGCGTGTAAAAGCCTATCGTGACTTAGGTAAAGAAGTCATTAAGGGCTTACAAGATGATTTAGCATTTATTGAAGATCCTCTTTTAATGGCACAGTTACCTCGGTTAGGAGATCTCATGGCTACTTTAGTAAAGCTTATTGAAGCCTTTGAAGAACGCTACCAATTAGAAAAGCAAAATGCAGGAGTTGTAGACTATAATGACTTAGAGCATTTTTGTCTTCAACTTTTAGTAGAACCTATTTTTAATGAAGCAGGGGAATTAGTAGAGGTCAGCTATACGGATGTAGCTAAAGAACTAAGTAGTTTTTACAAAGAGATTTATATTGATGAGTATCAAGATAGTAATACAGTACAGGAAACTTTATTGAAAGCAGTAGCTGAGGCTAATAAAGAAGAAGGACCAACACGTTTTATGGTAGGCGATATGAAACAAAGTATTTATCGCTTTAGATTAGCCAATCCCCTTATTTTTTCGGAAAAGTACGGAAGCTGGGAAAAGCATCAGGTGACTTCATCTACTAAAGGTAATAACGTATGTATTGATTTATCTCAGAATTTCAGAAGTAGGGATAATATTCTTCAAGGTGTTAATGACTTATTTCAGCAAGTGATGAGTGTCAGGGTAGGAGAACTTGAATATGATGAATATGCTGAGCTAAAGGTAGGCAATCATTATGAAGAAGGAAACCCAGAGTCTTTAGCAGAAGGAGCTTTATCAGAAGCGATTGAAGTACACATTTTAGAAACCAAAGAACCAGAAAATACAGAAGAAACGGGGCTTGAGGATTTAAAGAATGTGGAATGTGAAGCCATGCTAGTGGCTAATTTAGTAGATCAGCTCCTTAAAGGAGAAGGTAATCCAACCCATATTTTTGATAAGGCATTAGGGGCCTATCGTAAGGTAGAAGCAAAAGATATCGTCATTTTATTAAGAGCAACTAAAGAAAAGGCAGGCATCTTTGAAAATGCATTAATGCAAAAGGGGATAGGAGCTTACGCAGATATTGGTGGGAACTTCTTTGATGCACTGGAAATTCAAACAATGATGAGTTTGTTAAAGATTATTGATAATCCTTTACAGGACATCCCTTTGATTACGGTACTACGATCACCTATTGTAGGTGTGAGCTTAGATGAACTCGTTTACATTCGAAAAGCAGCAGAAACCGGTTGTTTTTATGAAGCACTCTTAAAGTATTTAGAAACCTGCCAAGATAATCCTTTGTTAAATCGTTTTATGAGCATGCTAAATAACTACCGCAATATGAGTAGTGAATTAAGTCTAGAAGAACTACTAGCAAGGCTTTATGTGGAAACCGGGTATTATCGTTATGTGGCTATGTTGCCAACAGGAGCTAAGAAAAAGGCTAATCTAGAACTATTTAAAAAATATGCAGAGGCCTATGAAAATAGTCAAAATGGTAAGTTATTTGGGTTTATACAATATTTAGATCAACTAGCACAAACACCAGATGGCTTGGCTGAGGCAAAATTAGTTGGTGAAAATGAGAATTTAGTTCAAATTATGAGTATTCATAAAAGTAAGGGTCTAGAGTTTAGTGTCGTTTTTTTATGTGATACTGGAAAGCGCTTTAATAACAATGATATGATGAAACCTGTGTTACTTCATAATGAGTTAGGCTTAGCGCCAGATTATTTAGATACTAGTAAGTATGTCAAATATCCTACGATTCCTAAAATGGCTATTAAAAATCAAATTCTTTCTGAGAATATTTCTGAAGAAATGCGTGTGCTTTATGTGGCTCTAACGCGTGCTAAAGAAAAATTATTTGTTACAGGAACACTTAGTGATGTCCAAGATGCTGCTTATAAATGGAGCTTATATGCAAGTAGAGAAGAAGCAGCTATTTTACCATTAGGCGTTAAACGTGGGGGCTCATATTTAAATTGGATTGGTTTAAGCTTATATGCCCACAGCGATTTAGAAGATTTAAGGCTACTGACTCATGAAGCACCACCTTATTTATTTGAAGGACGTGGTAAATGGCAACTACGTGTATGGAGTAAAGAAGAATTAGGTGATTTACAGACTAGTAGAGAGCAAGGTATTGAAGAAAAAAGAGATTTGTTAGAAGAATGGGATACAGAAAAGATCTATGGACCTTATAAAGAAATCATCTTCAATCGCTTAAATAGTGAATACACTCATGAAGAAGCGGTATTATTACCTACAAAAGTATCTGTTTCAGAAATTAAAAGAGAGGCAATGGGTCAACTTATAGACGATGAAGTGTATGAAGTGAATTTATATCCAGTAGAAGAAGAGGTGCCAGTACCAAGCTTTATCAAAGGACAAGAGGAACTAAAGGGAGCTAAGAGGGGGACACTGATTCATAGTGTGTTTGAGCATCTAGATTTTCTTAAATTCACAGAAGTGGCAGCTATAGAGGAAGAACTTATGCATCTAGTGAATTCTCATCAACTCTCGGCTGAAGTACTAGAGGTGGTTAGTAGTAAACGCCTTGCAGAAATGGCTAATTCTGAGATAGTTAAGAAAATGAGAAGAGCACAATATGTAGAAAAGGAAAAAGCCTTTATTTATTTGGCTAATGCGAAGTTGGTAAACGAAGCTTATCCTGAAGGAGAAGAAATTTTAATTCAAGGCGTTATTGATAGTTTTTACATTGATGAAGAAGGCATTACTTTAATTGATTATAAAACAGACTATGTGGATAAAGAACAAAAGGAACTCAGCATTCAAAGGATAAAGGAAAAATATATTAAACAACTTGAACTATATAGTTTAGCGTTATCTGATATTACAAAGTTAACAGTTGCCCATAAGTATATCTACTTGTATAATGTAAATGAGTGGATACATCTATAAGAGCCAGGAGGACAACATGATTAAGCTAATCGCAACAGATATGGATGGCACTTTACTAAATAGTAGGGGAGAACTATCGCCTAATTTCTACAATGTATTTAAGCAGTTAAAAGAAAAAAATATTATTTTTGCTGCGGCTAGTGGCAGACAGTATTTTACTTTAGTGGAAAACTTTAAGGCAGTATCAGATGATATGTTGTTCATTGCCGAAAATGGTACCTACATTGCTTATCGTGGCAAAGAAATAGCTGTTCACCCACTAGATAGGAGAGTAGCTCATCAGCTGATTGAAAAAGGACGTACCATAGAAGACGTCTATATTGTATTAGCAACGAGCAAAGGTGCCTATATAGAAAACGCAGATGAAGACTTTGTAAGAGAAGTAAACAAATACTATGTAAAATGTCAATTAATTGATGATTTGCTAAGTGTTGAGGGAGATATTTTAAAGGTGACAATATGCGACTTTAAAGGCGCAGAACATAATAGCTATTTAGCTTATGAGGATTTACGTAGTAAGGCTCAAATGAGTGTAGCAGGAGACATTTGGTTAGATATGATGGCTAATGGTGTTAATAAAGGAAAAGCTATTGAAGATATTCAGCAGCAGTTAGGCATCACCTATGAGGAAACCATGGTATTTGGTGACTACTTAAATGACTTTGAAATGCTTCAAAAAGCTCATCATAGCTACGCTATGGCCAATGCACATCCATCCTTAAAGAAAATAGCAAGATTTTCGGCAAAAAGTAATGATGAAGATGGGGTTATACAAAAAATAAAGGAGGTTGTATTAAAACAAGATGATGAATACTAAGAAATTTATAGTCGTAGGACTAATCAGTATGCTAGCCCTTACGGGATGTTTTAATCAAAATGCACCAGCAAATAGTGAAGCAGTAGAACCAACCACTCAGGCGGTCGAAACCAAGTCTTTAGGTGAACAAGAAGCTAAAGAAGCAGAAGAAGCTGAAGTAAAAGCTGCAGCTGAAGTAGCAGAAAAAGAAGCTGAAGCAAAAGCAGTAGCTGAAGTAGCTGAGAAAAACCAATCAGCTATTAAAGACCTAATTGCTTTAGGGAAACTGATAGGTAAGAAGCAAGCCGATGTTATTAATTTACTTGGAAAAGCAGAGTCTACTGAGAATTTAGAGGATACAAATATTCTTTTAGCAGACTATTATAAACAAACTATTTTAGATCAAGCTGTCAAAGTAGAGATTGTTTACAATGATAATAAGGGAGAAGTAAACTTTATTAATATGACCTGTAAGCAAACTGATGATGTAGAAGCTTTTGTAGAAGCTATTGCTAAGGAGTTGACAGCAGAATTTGGTGAATCAAGTATTGAGAAAATTACTAATGTAAGAGGTACGAGAAGAAGACAATGGCAAGACAGTACTTTAACTTATGTACTATCTTATGTAGAAGATACCGTTACATTTGACATGTATTCAACAGATAAATAGATATAAAAGGAGTCCATTCTAATTTTAGAATGGACTCCTTTTATACCAGCTTATTTTTTTCCTTCAATCCAATCCTACTTGGTTGCTACAAGAAGGATAATAGGGAATCCTAATGGTGAGGGTAGTGTATCTTAAGCTAGGGAGTAAAATGATTAAGTTTGTTGTCCCTGAGCTTCTAAAGCTTGATAATAAGCCTTTGCTAAAAGATCTTCTAATACTTCAGGGCTTCGGATGGCCTGTGACATACCTTGCGCTAGAATATTTGCTTTATCCATTCCAGATTGCCAGAAATGTGACAAATAGTAGCTACAAGTTATGAATATCAATAAGGATAGAAATTTTTATCGGAGTTTGTTACCATACTTACTAATATAATAGCAGTTTTTACCATAACGCACAAGTAAGTTATGAGCAGTTCTATAAATTGTTACGGAATCAGTATACAACTGGTTCTATTTTTTTTACCATTTTTCTTCCTTAAAACTCTATTAATCAATTAGTCATAAAGGCCTCATAAAAGCCTCAAAATTGCCTCATAAAGGCCTCATAAAAGCCTTAAAAAGGCCTCATTCCTATTTAATATTTCATATTTATCATATCTCTTGTAGCGAAAGCACAACAAACAAAATAAAAGGAGATGTGAAAAATGTTATGGAATTTAAAAGCCGAAATGGCAAGACGTTCAGTAAAGTGCATTGACCTAGCTAATCTGTTAGGAGTAAGACCTGCAACCATATCTTTAAAGATAGGATGTAAAAGTCAGTTTACCTTTGATGAAGCTCAGAGAATCCAAAAAAGTTATTTTCCTGATTTAGAGCTTCAGTATCTATTTAAAGAAGGGAGATAAGGTGTGAGTTATATTTTTAAGATACTATCCGAACACGCCGAGCTGACAGGGAAAAATATCATGTTGAATTGGCAAATAGAGCAATATGAATCACTTATTAATGAGCTAATGGCTTATTTATGCCAAGAGGATGTATTAGGAAGGCAATATGTGAGCCGTTATAACAATCTATTAAGAATAAGAAGGGAAAGAGAAGAAAATGGCAAATAAACAAGCATTAATAGATGTGAGAACAATTCAACTAAAAGTTGAGATGGACCAATTAGTAGAAAATATAAAAGAACTTGAAATAGCAATTGCAGAGCTAAACGAATTATTTAAGGCAAGGACAGAACTTCTAAAAGAGCAGTTTGAAGAAAAGAAGATGGGACTTGAACAGAAAAAGGAAAAGCAAGAGCAGTATTTAAGAGAACTCTTTGAGCAAGTACCACAAAGTGAAACCAAGACACAAAGAAAAGTGAAGTTATTAAATGGTGATGTGGTAGTGAAGAAAGCTAAGTTGGACTTAGAAAAGGATATAGACAAGTTATTGGTGTGGGCACAAATGAATGGTAGAAATGATCTCATCAATAAAAAAGAGGTACTATCATTCAAATGGGCTGACTTCAAGAAAGATTTAGTACCTACAGAAGATGGCATTGTGTATGTAGAAACAGGTGAACTGCTAGACATTGAAGGCCTTAGCACTATTACAAAAACAGAAGAAATGGAAATTAAATATTAGAAGGGAGTGGGAGCTATGGCAAAGGCGATTTGTATTATAGGAGAGTCAGGAGCAGGCAAAACAACCTCTTTACGTCATTTAAACCCAAATGAAACATATTTTATTGATGCCGATAAGAAGGGTAGCGCATGGAGAGGTTTTAGGCAGCAATACAATGCTGAGAACAAAAACTATATAGCTACAGATGATCCTAATAAAATACTAACACTTATGAAAGGAATTAGTGAAAAGACACAACTTAAATATATAATCATAGACACTTTAAATGGTGTAATGGTTGGAGAAGAAATAAGACGTTCCAAGGAGAAAGGTTTTGATAAGTGGGCTGATTTAGTAGTTTATATTTATAGTATTTTAGATATTGTTAGTGAGTTAAGAGAAGACCTAACTATCATTTATACAGCTCATAGTGAAACAGAGCGAACAGAAGATGGTTATATGTGGACTAGGATGAAAACTACAGGGAAGAAGCTAAATAAGTTAGTTCCTGAATCAAAATTTAATGTAGTATTACTGGCTAAATGCAAGGATGGTAGATACATTTTTGAAACCCATAGTAATAATTCAACAGCTAAAACGCCACTAGATGCCTTTGAAGAGGATGAGATAGAAAACGATATTGTGCCAGTATTAAAGGTGCTTGAGGATTACTAGGATGTTTAAATATACGGAAGCAGAGATTAAAAATATCTTAAAGCAAGCTACTGTGGTGATTGATACAAGGGAGCAAAAATGTAGTCACATTACAAGCTACTTTGATATGCACAGGATTAATTATTGTTATGAGAAATTAGAGTTTGGTGACTATACCATAAAGGTACAAATGCCTAATAGCACCAGAGAATACTACTTGCAAAACAAATGTGCTATTGAAAGAAAAGCCAATCTAAATGAACTAAGTGGCAATTTTACTCAAGCTAGAGAACGTATAGAAAAGGAATTTATGAGGTCAAAGGGTAATTTATACCTTTTAATTGAGAATGCCAACTATGAAGATATAGAGCTGCATCATTATGATACAGGTTATAACCCTAAAGCCTTTATGGCTACCCTTAAGGTGTTTGAAAGTAGATATAATTTGCACATTCATTATCAAAAGAATATCAATTTCAGCGGTGATTATATTTATAAGACATTAATTTACAACTTAAGAGAATTACTTGTTAAAGGAGAAATATAGAAATGAAAAAATGGAATGGTTATGAAACAACAGAAGTAATGGGAACAAAGAGAAAATTACCAGTAGGTGGTTATGTATGTAGGATTGTGGAGGCAGAAGAAAAGGAATATGGATGGGGAAGTGTACTGTTAATCCTTTTTGATATAGCAGAAGGAGAATATAAAAACTTTTACAGAGATCAATATGAAAAGCAAACTAAGGATAAAAAGTGGAAGGGTATATATCGTTTAAATGTGCCTAAAGACGATGGTAGTGAAGAGGATGAAAGGTTAAAAAAGGCCTTTAAAACATTTATTCATCATATTGAAAGTAGTAATGGAGGTTATAAATGGGATTGGAATGAAGAAGGTCTTAGAGGTAAGTACTTTGGTGGCATATTTGGGGAGAAGCAATATGAAGTGGATGGAAATACAGGGTTTTATACCACCATTAGATATACAGGTGAAGTAAAAGGCATAGAGAACGCACCAGTGCCAAAACAGCAACTATTAAATAGACCTGGTCAAAGTAGTTTAACCACACCTGCACCAATGGAGTGGGGAGCAGATGACTCACTTCCATTTTAACGAGGAGGCAGGGATGAACTACAACAATATACCAATAGAACTAAGGGAACTAAACAGGTGGGTGCTTTATAGGCTCACCTGGGATAGTAGTAGGGGCAAGTATGATAAAAAACCATTTAACGCTAGGACAGGAGGTTTTGCTCAAAGCAATAATCCTAATACTTGGTGTGATTATGAAATGGCTTTAGGTGTAGTTGACCTATATGATGGGTTAGGCTTTATGCTAGGTGATGGCATCTTTGGAGTGGATATTGATGGAGTCAGCTTAGATGATCCAGTTGTGAGAGAAGTATTAACTACTTTAAATAGTTATGCTGAGGTGTCTCCTAGTAGGAAAGGCATCCATGTAATTTGTATAGGAAGTAAACCTCAAGGAGCTTGCAGAAAGGGAAACTTTGAGTGTTATGACAAAGGCAGGTTCTTTACAGTAACAGGAAAAGTAATTGAACCTTATAGAACACTTAGAGATTGCACAGAGACCATAAAGCCTTTACACGCTAAGTACTTGGCTAGGCAAGAAAAGACCTTTTTAACCACACCTACCCATATAGGGGGAGGCAGGTCCTTGAATGATGAGGAGCTTGTTGAGAAGGCGAGTAGAAACGAGAAGTTTAGTCAGCTCTATCACTATGGCAGTGGCTCTGGGGATGCTTCAAAGGATGATATGGCTCTTATTAATATGCTTATATTTTGGACTGGAGGCAATGTTGGTCAGATAGATAGACTTTATAGGAGCAGTAGTTTGATGAGACCTAAATGGGATAGAAGGCAATGTGGAGCGACTTATGGCATGGCGACTATTAACAAATGCTTGAGGACATATAGAGGAAGTTACTATAGCAGCAATTATTATAGCTAGAGAGGGAAGGTAGAATGCAAGAAGTAGATTTTAGTGATGTGCAGACTTATGAATTTTTAAAGATTAGCAATGATGAAGAAAGAGCTCAGCGTTATGAGCAGGCAAGACAAGTAGCCATTTATCAAAAGCAAGAAGATACTTTTAATAGGATGATAGCTTCATTTTTAGTTTATGAGTGTAGTAGCAAGGGAAAGCCCTATAAGATATGGGAAAATCTAAATAAGCTATACATCAATAAAAATATTATACTCAAGTATAACGAATTAAAGAGACAAATAGAAAGTAATACTAAATGGTATGTGTATGATGACTTTATTACACAGATTAATAGCATGTGTATGAGGACAGGCTTATATTTAACTAGAGATCATATATGGGGATTTACAGCATATATAGCTAATCAAAAAGCTTATAATCCAGTAAAGCAGTACCTGAAAAAAGCACACAAGAAATTTAAGGCTACTAAAGGTGCAGATGAATTAACAAAGCTACTTCAAACAATCACTTATGCAGAGCATTATTCTATTGAGGACAAATTATTTAATGAAAAGATGCTTATTAAATGGCTAATAAGTGGCGTAAAAATGGGCATGAATGATGGGAAATTTAATGCCGAGTTTACCATTGTATTTAAAGGAAAGCAGGGAATAGGTAAAACAAGATGGTTTAGGGCGTTAATGCCACAGGAGTTTTTAGTTGACTTTTTTAAGGATGGTGTGCAGCTAGATTTATCAAGTAAAGATAGCGTAATTCAAGCCACATCTTATTGGCTTTGTGAGTTAGGTGAGCTTGGTGGCACTATGAGAAAGTCAGATAGAGATGCCCTTAAAGCATGGCTTACTTCTACTCATGATGAATTTAGAATGCCATATAGCAGAAAAGCTGAGAAGTTTCCACGTAGAACATTTTTTGCATCTACTGTTAATGATGATGAATTTTTAAGAGATGATACAGGGAATAGAAGATTTATTGTGATTGATGTAGAAGCACTTAATCATACCCATAACATTGATGTTGACCTCTTATGGGGGCAGATAGTGGCAATGTATCTACAGGGGGAGGAGACTCATCTTAATGAGGAAGAAATTAAGCTGAATAATGATAGGAATAAACTTTATTTTGTTAAGTCAGATGAACAGCTCATTATTGAAGAGATTTTGCCTCTCAATCAACCAAAGGAGAAGTGGGGGTATATTACAAGTACAGCGCTATGTAATTATCTAGAAGAAAAGCATGGGAAAAAGCTAAGTCCACAGAGAGTTGGCAGAGCATTAACTTCAATGGGATTTGAGCAACAAAACACAAAAGTTAGAAATAGCAAGACTAAAAGTAGGTATTATAAAATGCCATTTATTAAGGGATATAGCATACCGTTTTAGTGGGACAGATGGCACAGTAGAGGGACAGTGAAAATGGGGTGTAGTGTGGCATGCTCTATTGGTTGATGGCCAATGGGTTGGAGGTATATGGAACAGTAGGAACACTACTATTATATAAAAGGATATATATTATATATAGGGTATAGGGAGTGTAATAGTAACGTACACTTTGTTGACGTAATCTAGTGTTCTACTGTCCCTTTATTGATAGTCAATGGATTGAAGGTATTTGTCTAATGTGCCAATTAATGTCCCAATGGCTAAACTAGTGACCCAACGGATTGGAAAATAGATAAATGGGTAGGTGTGGATAATAAAATAAATAACTAAACTAATGAATGAACTAAGATTTGAAGGACTTATCGAGAGAATTACCCAAAGAATGAGAACGTAATTAAATTTACTCTTTTAAATAGGAATAATAAACGTATGACTGGCACTGAGTTTAGTAGTCCGGCCACACGCCATATATGCGAAGAGGTGGAGCAACATAGCCATATGGATTCTGCCCAAGTAGCAATAGTGTAGGTGAAGTGTATATTTTTGAAACAGTTGAATATAAAAAGACATCACGGAGGGACAGCGAATGAAAGATAATAATTATAGTATGGTAGAAGGTATTTTATATAATTATCCAAAGCTGAAAGTTGAGATAGACAACCTAAAGCTAGACTTAGAAGAAGCAAATGAAATCATGGGCATAAAAGGAGCTAGTGGGAATGAGAAGGCTGGCAGTAGCACAAATGCCTTTTGTAGTGTGGTAGAAAATGAGGTACTTGAAAGAGAGAAGAACTTAGAGAGAAAAAGAAGCGTTATCGAAAGGAGCATTTTAAAGAAAGAACGTCAGCTTAAGAAAATAGAGAATGTGTTAGGTACACTCACAGAATATGAAATGAAATTAATCGAAATGCGATATTTTAAAAGGTACTCAATAGGTAGGATATGTGAAATACTTGAAGTAACTGAAGATGGCTTTAATAAGAGGAAGAAAAGAATAATTGTAGAAAGACTTATTCCACTATTCTCATAAATGTATTGTAAAAGTATTGTTTTTGTCAGTTAAAAAGTATAGATAATAGATGTTAATATCATATAGTAAAAGCTAATATGATGTAAATATAAATCATTAACACTCCCAAGATGAACCCTCAGCCAAGATGAAATGGTTGGGGGTATTTTAATGGAAAATATAGAATTATTAGAAAATATTTGTTATAATATTTAGAATAAGGATACATATGAAAAAGATATGCAGTAAATGTGGTAAGACAATCGAATATAGCAAAACGTGTACTTGTAGAAATGGCATTAAATTTAACAGAAATATATCACCTGAGAAACGTGAATTTTACTCATCATATGCTTGGCAGAAGTTGAGGAACAGAAAAGTGAAAGAACATCCTTATTGTGAGAGGTGTTGGAAGAAGTATAAAATACTCACCACAGAACATCTCCAAGGACATCATATAAAGTCATTTAAGGATTATCCAGAGCTAAGGTTAGATGAGGATAATGTGGCTGTACTTTGTAGAGTGTGTAACTTGCAGATAGGTGATAAAAGTATAAGAGATTGGTGAAATTTTAGTTTTGGAGGTTATAATGGAACTCAAAAGGATTGAAGCATTTATTGATAAGCAGAACGTTAGTTTTATATGTTCAGTTGATGATAATGATTTTCCAAATGTGAAAGCAATGTTAAGACCTCGAAAGAGAAATGGAATGAAAGAATTTTTCTTTTCAACTAATACATCCTCTACAAGAGTAAAGCAGTACATTCAAAATCCTAATGCAAGTATTTATTTTTATCATAAGGGTTTGATTAAATATACTGGTGTAATGCTGAAAGGAAAGATGGAAGTATTAACTGATCAGGATAGTAAAAATATGATTTGGAAAAAAGGTGACACCCTGTTTTACAAAAAAGGAGTTACAGACCCAGATTATTGTATTTTAAAATTTACTGCAGAAAGTGGAAGATTTTATTGTGATTTAAAGACGGAAGAGTTTTATATAGACTAATATGATTTGTTTGCAACTAGTTAATAATATAGCAGTGCTTTGTAGGGTGTGTAATTTGCAGATTGGTGATAAAAGTATAAAAGACTGGTAAAGCTGAATTTATAGGAGTTAGCTTATGGAAAAAGAAATTGTAATTTGTGATGAATGTGGTAGTGAATACTTTAAGGATACATCAACAATGACTTTCATTTGTCCTGAATGTTCGCATATTTTGTATGGGTATCATAATTGCAATCATATTTTTAAGAATGAAAGATGCATAAATTGTTTTTGGGATGGTAGTAGAAGTGAATATATTAAATCACTTTTATAAATTTCAGTTTATCTAGTAGCTTACCAACTTGAATAATACCATGGTGCTTTGTAGAGTTTGTAACTTGCAGATAGGTGATAGTAGTGAGGTGGATTGGTGATGTAAATTTTGTAGAGTAGGTGGATAATGAATATAGAAGAGATGCTCAAGTATATTAGCGTTAGACCAGGAATGTTTATAGGCAAGATGGATATGGTTTGTTTGAGAAGTTTTATTGAAGGATTTATGTTGAATAAGCGTATTGAGGGAATGGATTATTTAGATAAGACTTTCTTAGAAAAATTCACTCCTTGGGTTGCGAGAAGAGCATACTTTACTACAAGTATTGATTTGGTTAATTTAGATTATGTTTATTATATTACAAGTGAAGTAAATGATCCTATAGAAGGCATAAAATTGTTTTTTACTCTTTCCAATGAGTTTTTTGCTCAGATCCATAGTGGTGAAATTGAAATTTCTACAAAAGATTTTTCTTTTAAAGGTATAGTAATTACTGCAAAAGTTGTAGATCATATAGCTATGATAGATGAGAATATGACTAAGGAAGAGGAAGACATAATTGCAGAACAGATTATGGAATATATAAAGATAAACTGTAATAAAAGAAAAATTAAAGTTAATGAAGAGCAACTAGAGTTCATACTTATGGACATTGAGGGGGCACTGAAACATTCATTATGTAAAATACCAAATGAAGTAGAAACGTATGTAAATAGATGCTTTGATAGAACTGAGAACTTTGAATATTAGCATTTTATCTATTATATATATGTCATAAGTATCCCCCCTACTATTTAAACTAAAATACAAACTTATACTCTACGCCACGTGCCCTCAACAGGAGACACAAAATGCCTAAAATGAAATTTTTATATGTGATAGAATAAATCTGAAATTAAAGAGGAAGATGATAATGATCCAAAAGAATAAATTAGATGACATTTTACTAAAATATCATGTTCAACCAGTTGGAAGGGGATATATCGAGTGTATTTGTCCAATGGAAAAGGCAATTTTATTTATTAACGCAATAAGCGAGATTAATATTGAAATTACAGATTTATCTTGGTGGTGTTTTGTATCTGAAGGACATAAACCGTGTGGTATGGGGGGACCAGCAAATCGTTATGGAGATGGATGGTTTAGTGAAATAGAGATGGGAAATACCATAGGATTTTCGTCTAATGAGGAGATTAAAGATTTTTTGATCAATGAATGGCAGAGGTCTAAAGAATATAGATCTTGTTTCGTCCCTGCGTTTTGCTTAAAAGTTCCTAATGATTGGAATAGTTTATCATTGTATGATAGAACGCTATAAAAATATTATCAAATTTCATTTTATTATATTATTAATGGATGAGTAATTTAAGAAAATAGATGACAATCATGGCTCACCCAATAAGAGATATAAAATGTGTAAAATGAAAGCTTTATAAAAAGCAAAGGAAAGTAGGAGGAGCCTTTTATGAAAGTAAGCATATATGTAAGGGGTGCTGTACGGCAGTTTTCTTTTTGGTTTGTACATGGAACGCTAGGTTACCCTCTTTTAGAAGGAATAGATTATACAGGTGAAATTATGAAGGAAGAAAGTAGCTTTGCAGAGCAGGCATTCGCAATTTTTATGAATAATCTTGAGTTAGATGATGATGGGTGTGTTATCAATTATAAGTACTGCGAGAATAGAGCAGCACAATATATAAGAAGCTATTTTGACAGTAGCTATAAAGCTACACCTCCTTTTGAAATTTGGGAAGGAGAACTACATCCTGTAAGTAAAAAATCTTATCAAATATAATTTGCTATTAATCGTTTAATAAATAGCTACATAATATTATAAAGAAGGTGATATCATGGCTCGTCCAACAAAGAGCATAACAACAAGAACAGGACATATGAGTAAAAATGAAATAGATGTACGGTTAGAATATGAAGCAAAACTAAGGGGTGAGTCTGATAGAATCAGGCCACCTTCTTTTTTATCTAAAGAGCAGAAGAGACTATTTAAAGGCATAGTTGATTACCTTATGCCATCAGGCATTCTTGGTAATATTGATGTTCATGTGCTGACACACACTGCAATTACAATAGACCGAATTAATGAATGTGAAAGGCAACTTAATGAGAATGGCTTATTAGATGACGAAGGAAAGCCAAGTGCCTATCTAAAGATGAAATCTAATTACATGAAAGAGTTCTTTAGACTCTGCAACGAGCTAAGCCTCAGCCCTCAGTCAAGAGCTAAACTCGCCAATATTAATATTGGTGTGGAAAAAGAGAAACAAGATCCATTACTTAGAATCATTCAGGGAGGTGGTGGATAATAGATTATAACAGCTTCAAAGAATCAAGAGCCTATCAGTATGCAGTAGATGTACTAGATGGCAGGTTCCCAACAAATAAATATATCAAAGCCATATGCAAGAAGTTCCTTTATGAAATAGACCATCAAGAGGAGCTTCTTTATTATTTTGATTATGATGTGGCAGATAAAATCGTCAATATCATGAAGTTAATTAACTTTGCTACTGGTGCTGTATCAGGTCAATCTTTATATGAGGCTTGTGTAGGTTATCAGTATTTTTTTATACTCAATATATTCTGTTGGAAACGGAAAGATAAGCCTGAAAAGCGAAGATATGAAGTTTGTTTATTATGGTTGGCACGTAAGAATAGCAAGTCGTGCGGAAGCGGAATTGTAATGATCATCCTTATGCTCTTAGAACCTAAGTATTCTGAGTTCTACCTTTGTGCGAATACAAGAGATCAAGCTAAAATTGTATATGGAGAAACAAGAAAACTTCTTGAAAGTAGTCCCATTATTAGAGATAAGTTTGATATAAAAAGAGATGTCATTACCTGCAAATTGAATCAGAATACATTAAAGGCTCTTTCTAGTGATGCAAATACCTTAGATGGTAGACGTGTTTCAGCAGCATGTATTGATGAGGTTGGTGCTGCAAAAGATGGTTATCTTATCGAATCTATGACCTCAGGTATGCTATCAGTACAAAATAGGCTTTTAATATTAATTTCTACCAGTTACCCCAATACGCAGAATCCGTTCCTAGAGTGGACTGACTACAGCAAGAAGGTTATTGATGGTGTGGTTGATGATGAGAAGCTCTTTGCTATGCTGTACAGCTTGGATGAGAAAGATGAAATGGTAGTAGAGAACTTCATGAAAGCTAATCCTTTACAAAGTACATTGGAAGATGGCAGAGAATACCTAGAAAGTGAATATAGAAAGGCGCTTGAAATGGGAGGAGCTAAGTTAACCTCCTTCAAGTGTAAGCATTTAAATATATGGTTAGATGGTGATGTTGGAGAAATTTATATTCCAACAGATGCCCTAAGAAAGTGTAGACTACAAGAGCCATTTGATTGGTGTGGTAGAAATGTCTATTTAGGCATTGACCTTGCTATGACAACAGATAACTGTTCGGTAGCAATGGTTACAGAAGAAAATGGTAGGGTTTATACTAATGTGTGGGCCTTTATACCAGCTGATAGGATAGATGAGAAGACTAGAATAGAAAAGGTTGATTACAGGGGCATGATAAGAAATGGTAATTGCTTTAGTTGTGGTGAAAATGTTGTGGACTATGGGTTTATAGAAAGCTTTATTTTGAGTTTAGAGGATAAGTATGGAGTCAGGATAGTTGGAATAGGGTTTGACCGTTATAACTGCCTTAGTACTGCACAGAAGCTAGAGAATAATGGCTATGAAACTACTGAGATTAAACAGCATTCAAGTGTGCTTCATAGTCCTACAAAACTACTTGAAGAATTAGTATTAACCGAGCAGTTTGGGTATGAAAATAATAGGTTATTAGAAATTAACTTTGCTAATGCAAGGTGTTTATATGATACAAATTTAAATCGCTATGTAAATAAGAAGAAATCAACTGGCAAGATAGATATGGTAGCAGCACTTATTAATGCGCTGTATCTACAAGAACAAGAAATGCTACAAGAAGACTTTGTAGTACAAGTATTTTAATTGGAGGCGATATGGGATTAAGAGACTTATTTATAAAGCAGGCAGTAGATTTAACGCCTGAGCAGCTAGATTTATTGCTTGAATCAGAAGAAAAACCACCATTAGCAGTAACAAGGCAGAAAGCCCTTAGTTTGCCTTCTGTGTATGCCAATGTAGAGCTGATAGCAAATACCATAGGTAACTTAGAAATAAAGCTATACAAAGAATATGAGGGTAGTGTGGAGGAAGTAAAAGAAGATTATAGAACGCTTCTTTTAAATGATGAACCAAATGCCTTTATGACAGGTGATGAACTTAAGAAAGCTATGGTAAGAGACTATTTATTAGAGGGTAATTGTTATGTTTATATTGAGGGACAGGGATTGAGCAAAGACAATCAAAAGCTTCACTATATACCTACTGACAAAATTAGTCTTTTACTTTCACCAGGAGCCATTCTAAAAGAAGTCACTTTACTAATAGAAGGACAATCCTATGATATAAGTCAGTTTATAATTTGTACCAAAAACACCCTAAATGGAGTAGAAGGTAGAGGAATTGTAGCCGAGTGCAACGATATCCTAAAACAAGCCTTAGATAATATGGAATATACTTCACGAACAATGGGTAATGGTGGTGTTAAAAGAGGTGTCCTTCAAAGTACAAGAAGGTTAACAGCAGAAGCTATTGCAGAATTAAAGAAAGCATGGAAGAGGCTTTATGAAAAAAATAATGATTGTATCGTTTTAAATGAAGGAATTACTTATCACGAATTACAACAGACAGGAGCAGAAATGCAAATGATAGAATCTAAGTCAGCTATTGATGCAGATATCTGTAAGTTATTTAATGTCCCTATCAATATGTTTGATTCAAGTATACCTGCTGAGGTATGGGATGCCTTTGTAAAGCTCGCTATAACACCTATCTTAGATAAGTTTGAGAAGGTTTTAAATAAATGCTTATTAGAAACAGAGGAGAAAGGTAAATACTACTTTGCTTTTGATACCAAACAGCTCAACAAAGGGGATATTGAGAAACGCTTTAAAGCCTATGAGATTGCCCTTAAGAATGGATTTATGACGCCTTCTGAGGTAAGGTTTGAGGAAGATTTAAATGAAATAACCACTTTAAACTTCGTTAAGCTGAATCTTGGTGATGTTTTGATGGATATTGCATCAGGAAGCATCTATACGCCAAATACAAACACCACTGTTAATCAAAATTACACCAATGTGGTGCAAAATGGTGCAAAGAATGATACTAAAAACATCAATATGAGTCAGGATGATATCAAATAGCTATCAAAAAGCACCAAAATGATGAAAGGAGGTGAAATAAGTGCAAATTGAGGTGAGAAATGATGGTTCACTTGAAATTAGTGGGTATGTGAATGCAGTGGATCGCTATTCTAAAGAGCTTTATTCTGAGAAAGGAAAGTTTATTGAGAAAGTGAAACCTGAGACATTTAATAGGGCATTGGCTAGAGCTGACAATATAGATATGCTACTTAATCATGATGTAAGGCATAAGTTAGCTAGTACAATGAACCAAACTCTAAAACTTAGAGAAGATAATATAGGCCTTTATGCAAAAGCTGTTATTTATGATAAAGATGTTATTGAAGAGGCTCAGCAAGGCAATCTGAAAGGATGGTCTTTTGGCTTTAGAGCTTTAAGTGATACTTGGGAAGAGAAACAGCCAGTAGCAAAACGTACTTTAGAGGATATTGACCTAATGGAAGTATCATTATTAACTATTGAGCCAGCCTATATTGCTACATCAGTGCAAGTGAGAGCAGAAGGCATTGAGCAGAGAAGTAGACCTGATGGTGTGGTAGAAGATGATGAACCCGCCTTTAATGAGGCCTATGTGAAGGAGAAGCAGTGGCTAGATGTAAGGGTGTGGTTAATGAAAAACAAATAATTAGGGCTCTATACATTAATTGCGAGAGTCCTTTTATTATGCCTAAATTTAAGACTAGAAGGAGACATGAATGAAATTATTACTAGAAAAGAGAAGTAAAATCATTACACAGATTGAAGAAATCATGGAAAAGGCTGAAAAGGAATGCAGAGCTTTTTCAAGTGAAGAACTAACAAAAGTAAATGAGTATAAAGAACAAATTACTCAGATTGATGAAACCATTAAAACTAAGGAAGAAGCAAGGGATCTAATGACTACTATTAAAAAGTCAGCTTCATCCACACAAACTAATAATGAAACAAATTCTATTTCGGAAGAAATTAGGGCACTTAAGTCGGATCAAGAACTAGAAATTGGTACAAAGGAATTAAGAGATGCTACACATACTTTTTCAGATGCAGCTATTGGTTCAGGTAATGCCCCAACTCAAAATATTGCTAAGACAACCTTTGCAGATTACATCTTAGATAAGCTTGCCTATGTATCGCCATTATATGGTGCAGTAAGGCATGAACGCTTTGGAAATAGTAAACATCAAATTCCAGTACAAGCAAATAAACTAGGTAAATTTGTGCCTATGCAAGAGCTTGCAGAATATAGTAAGCAAGTAGCAAATTTTAAAGCCATTAAATTAGAAGCTCATAAGTTTGGAACCCTTATTTCTTTTTCACAGGAGGCTCTTGATGATACTGGTTATAATTTAGAAAGTGAATTGTTACGACAGTTAGCAGAGGCCTATAGCATGACACTTGATGAGTTAATTGTAAAAGGAAATGCTGAATATGATGTGCAAGGTTTAGGAAGTTTTTCATCAGCAGATGGCTGTAAGGAAGTAACTGTGTCTGCACAACTTACACCTGAAACATTAACTGACCTTTACTTTGCACTTCCTATTAGATATCGAAGTACAGCTACTTGGGTTATTTCAGACCAAACAGCTAAGGCTCTAACAGATATGAAGTTTGTAGATGGCAGACCAGTACTTGTAAACTCTTATAATGGCTCACCAGTAGGTATGCAAACCACTATTTTAGGTAGACCAGTTATTATTAATGAGCATATTGAAAATTTAGATGGTACAGGAACAGCCATTTACTTTGGAGACCTTAAACGATCACTTATTGTAGGAGAAAGAAAAGCATTATCCCTTCAAAAATCTACTGAATATGGATTTATTAATGATGAAATTGCTATTAAGGCAAATATGAGACTTGATATTAAAAAGGCTTTAGGTGAAGCAATGGTTCTTGGAACAGTAGGAAGCATGGCTAAGGCATCTAGGAGCAAGGCAGCATAATGAAACTATCAGAGATTGATGTGCCTTTTGTAAAGGAATATCTAAGGCAAGATGGTGATGAAGATGATAAGCTCATTGGAGCCACTTTAGAAGGTGCTAAAGATTATATTGTGAAGTATACAGGGCAAAGTTTGGAGCAACTTGAAGAAAGTGAAGATTTAACTATTGCAGTGTTGGTATTATGTGCTGAGTTTTATGATAATAGGACTATAAGCGTGAATGATAGGCTTAATTTACGGGTTAATATAATGTTGGAATCTTTGATTGGCAGATATAGTGTAAATTTTTTATAATTACGACTCACAGTATATAAATAGAAAATACAATAAATGGGTTTTTGTTGATAAATATAGAATTATTGATTAATATATTATTTAATATATAGATATTTCTTGAAAAATGGGAGTATTTTAGAAAGTGAGTTGTCTAATTAATTAGGGGGTGATTAAAATAGCAGAGGATAATTTACATCAAAAGGTAGAAGAGTTGATTGAAATGTATGGGGATGAATTATTACGATTATGCTATTTGTATCTTAAAGATATTAATTTGGCACAAGATGCTTTACAAGATACTTATTTAAAGGTATTTAGAAATTTAGAAAAATTTAAAGGAGAATCATCTGAAAAAACTTGGATAATAAAGATTACGATTAATGTATGTAAAAATTATGTAAAAAATTATTGGATTCGAAATGTAATCAAATTAGATAATATGCCAGAGGTATCATATGTAGAGCAATTTTCTAAAATAATTAATGACGAATTGTTATCTGCAATTATGAGGTTGCCAACAAAATTAAAAGAAGTTATTTTACTTTATTATTATCAAGAATATAAAATCAAAGAAATTGCAGATATATTAAGTATTAGTGAGACAGCAGTAAATAAAAGGCTTGCAAGAGCGAAAGTAAAACTAAAAGAATATTTAGAAGTAGGTGGTTGGGATGGAGAATATAAAATCTTACATCAATGAAGTAATGAAAGATATTCTTGTTGAAGATAAATTAAAAGAGCAGATTCTTATAAACAGTACTAATTATTGCAAACAAAACTCTTTAGTTAGTGCCGCGAGTTTTATAAAGAAATTTAGTGTTGTAGCATGCATTTTTATTGTACTGGGGCTGAGCAGTTATTATGTTTATGCATCATCATTTGGATTGAATATAGTGCGATTTACAAAGGATGGATTTGTAGTAGGTAAGGAGCAGTCATATGACCTAAAGGCTAGTCAAAGTATAGAAGATGTAGATAATGTAGGCTTAGTTCCAACGGTAACTGAAGTGAGTACAGATTTAGGAGAACATGGAGAAGTATATAGAGATTTAGAGAAGATGTATATAGAGACAGATATACCTATAATGTTACCAGTAGACCTAACTGAACAATATTCATTATCTCAAGACGGATTTAGGTATTGTTATGATATAATGGGAAATCTAGTGAAGAGACAATGGGAAGCTACCTTCGTTCAGGGTGACAAGAAAATACATTTTTATCTTGATTATGCAAATTGGGAAGGTGAACCTGATAGTAGGGAAGGCGCTGAAGTTTCGTGGTATGATTCTAGTGATAAAATAGATTCAAGCGGCAGTAGTATAAATAAAACAAAAGTAAAAGTCTTAAAAAAATATATCAATCAAAATAATATTACTTTTCCAATAGCTAGTATTACTTTTAAAGATGAGAAATTTAAAATTGCAGCTATGTCAATAGGAAATTATGTGTACTATTTACAATTTTATAATCTTACTAATAACGAAATATATAGGATATTAGATTCAATCAATTTATTATAACTAGAAAGAAAGTGATAAAATACATTTCGACAGTGGAAAACTAAACAGAAGAATTACATTTATATCCTATTCAGAAGTAGATAATGAAATAGGACAACTTATTCAACAGCCTGTACCAATAAAGATGGTATGGGCTTTTATTGAGCCATTAAGAGGACATCAACAAACGGAAGCTCAAAGATTAAGTAGTGAAACCACCTATAAAATATTAACCCGCTATCATAAAGGCATCAATCAAGAAATGCTCATCAATTATGAAGGCAAAAAGCTCTACATTCATCAAGTCTTAGATGTTGAAGAAAGACATTTTGCACTAGAAATTACAGCAACATGGAAAGGTGAAATGTGGGATTAGAAATACAAGGGTTAGATACCATGCAAAAGAAACTTAATTATATCTCTACACGCTATCCCTATGAGTCAGAAATACTTTTAACTAAAATGGGTAACAAGTTTAGGAACTCAGTTAAGAAGAAAACACCTGATAGTGGTGTGACAAGCAAGCGAAAACTTATGAAATCTTATAGAGTAAGTAGAGTGAAAGGGGCAGGGAAAGACCTTTATGTAGAATTTAGGTCTACCTCGCCTCATTTTCATTTAGTGGAACGTGGACATAAAGTAGTTGATAAGAATGGCAGAGATACAGGAAAGCGAGTGCAAGGTAAATTTATGGTAGAACAAACAGCTCTTGAATATCAAAAATCCTTTCCTAAAGAAGTAGAAAAAATGGTTGATAACCTATTAAGAGGATTAAAGTAATGGTGTTATATCAAGATATTGCAAAAGCAGTAACAATGGTCATAAAGGAAGCATTTCCTAATATACCTATATATGGTGATGAAGTAAGAGAAGGTTATAAAACACCTTCTTTTTTTGTTGGCATCATGCCAGTAAATAGTATTAACCACACCAAAAGTATTAAAGAGGAGCAGCTACTTATCACAGTTAGCTATTTCTCTAATACTACTGAAAGCCTCAAAAACTATAAGGTAATGCAAGAACTTAAGGTAGCGTTTGGACAGGTGCTTAGTGTGGATAATAGGAGATTTATAATCCAAGAAACGAATACTGAAAAAGTAGGAGAGGATGGAGATAATTATCAATTTATATTTGATATTAATTATTATGAGTTGGCTTCTAGTGAGCCAGACGGTGAATTAGTGAAAGAGATTATTTACAATTAGAAAGAGGTGAAATGATGGGATTACCCTCAGTCATTATTAATTTTAAAGAGACAGCCTCCTCAGTGATTAAAAGGGGAGAGCGAGGCATTGTGGCCTTAGTGCTACGTGATGGTGTGGATAATATAGAAAGCCATGTAGTATTAGTGCCTTCGGATATACCAACGAATTTAAAGGAATTTAATAAGGAGCAAGTACAGCTTGCCTTAATGGGTTATCAAACACCACCTAGAAAGGTGATTGTAGTTGTAATGCCTGAAGAAGAGGCAAATTACAATGAAGCTATGAATCACTTAGAGACATTAAGATGGGACTATTTAGCTATTCCTGAAATAGAAGGGCAAGAGGTAACAACTATTGCAACATGGATTAGGACGTTAATTGAAACCTTAGATAAAAAGGTAAAAGTAGTATTGCCGCATTGTAAAGGAGATCATGAAAGTATTATTAATTTTACTAGTGATGGTATTGTAACGGAAAATAGAACCTACACCACAGCAGAATATTGTTCACGTATTGCAGGGCTTTTAGCAGGTACACCTATGACTATATCAGCTACCTTTGCCCCATTAAATGAAGTGGTAGACTTTGAAAAGAAAACAAAAGTTGAAATGGATGAGGCTATTAATAAGGGTGAACTAATTTTATATCATGATGGAGATAAAGTTAAAGTAGCAAGAGCGGTTAATAGTCTAGTAACTACAACTCAAGATAAGGGTGAAAGCTTTAAAAAAGTTAAGATTGTAGATGCAATGCACATGATTCATGATGATATTAAAAAAACAGCAGAAGATAGCTATTTAGGTAAGTATGCTAATAGTTATGATAATAAGTGCTTACTTATTACAGCTATTCAAGCCTATTTAGACCAATTGGTGCTTGATGGTATCTTAGATAATAAATTTGATAATAGGGTTTATATTGATGTTGAAGGTCAGACAGCCTATTTAAAATCAATCGGTATAGGTATAGAGAGTTTTAATGAGCAGGAATTAAAGGAGTATAACACAAAGGATAAGGTGTTTTTAGGAGCTAGTATTAAGATATTAGATGCTATTGAGGATATTACTCTAAGCGTTGCCATTTAGGTAATACACTTTATATCTAGGGTTGTACTATAAAGAAACAAATGTTATAATTTTCTTAATATAAAGAAAATAGGAGATGGGTGAAGTGAAAAGAAGATATATACTATTTCTATTAACATTAATTGTACCTGTAATGGTATTTGCAAATTCAACAGTTAATTTGAAACAAGAGTCTAAACAACCTAGTTCAATAGACACACCTAAGAAAGTAAAAGTAATATTTAATAGTTTGGATGAGTTTAAAGCTCAAGGTGATATATTAAAGGGTGATGTGCTATTTAAACTGGTGCCTGATTCAGAAATAGATCTAAATGGTGAATATACATTTATATATGCTGAAAGAATAGGAAGTACGAATAAAATTATTACTACCTATGAGCAAAAAGTGGAAAAGTCATATGTTGAGAAATATTCTAGTGAAGTAAGAGTAATTTATGATAACTGGAATGAATGCAAAAAGCAAGGAGATATAGTAAAAGGAAAAGTACTTCATACATTAAACTTTGCAGAAAGAATAGACCTAGAAGCTAATTATTATTTTACTGAGGCTCATAGAATTAAAGGAACAGATAGGGTTGTTACTACTTACAAATTAAAACAATAATATCTCATGAGTAATTAAGAATGAATTATAAATATAGTAAATACTAATATATGCAGATTATGAGGGCTCTTCGGAGTCCTTTTTTCATACCTAATTTAAGGAGGCAAAATGGATAAATTTTCGGCACACCAAGTCATTAATGGTACTTGGGGAGAAATATGGATTGATGGAACTTACATGGCAGAGGTTACAGCCTTTGAAGCCAAGGTGACATTAGATAAAACAGATGTCAATATGACACGAAGACTGGCGAAAGCACAAAAGATAATAGGATATTCTTGTACAGGGCAATTAACGCTCAACAAGGTATCCTCTTTTTTTATCAAAAAATTAAGTGAGGATATGAAAGCAGGTAGACAAACTGTTTGCACGATTATTTCGAAGCTAGATGATCCTGATTCAAATGGAGCAGAACGCGTAGTTATTAAAGATGCAGTTTTTGATGAGCTTACTCTTGCAAACTGGTCAGCTAAGACATTAGGAGAAGAACAAGTAAGTTTTACATTTAGTGATTGGGATTTATTAGACACAATTTAAGGAGGACAACATGAGTTTAATTGATAAGTTATTACAGATGGATAAAGCAAAATTAATGGAGATGCCTACAAGAGAGGTTGAAATGCCAAGACTTTCAGAAGTTTTAGGAGAATCTTTTAAGGTAACTTGTAAGGCGATTGATGGAGAACGTTATGCAGATATTCAGCGTTCAGCTATTGACCTTAACAAGAAAGGAGCCTTGCGGAATATTAACCTCTACGAGATGCAGGTACTTACCCTTATTGAGGGTGTGGTTGAACCTAGCATGAAGGATGAAAGATTACTTGGTTACTTTGGTGTAGTAACTCCAAAAGAGTTAGTTAAGAAGTTATTTTTAGCAGGAGAAATTGCAGAGTTATCAAATGTCATTACTGAACTTTCAGGATATGAGAAATCAGAAGATGAGGAAGAAATAAAAAAGCAATAGACACCGACTATGATATGCAGGTTATGTATTTACTCTTTAAATATAAAAATATGAAACCCTCAGAGGTTTACTGGTTGCCACTAGGTGAGAGAAAAATACTAAGTTGTTTTATTAAACGTGAGATAGAAGAACGCAATGAAGAGATGAAACAGCTTTATGGAGGTGGTAGCTTATAGCAAAAATTATAGATGCTATCTTAAGATTAACTGATAACTTTACACCAACACTCACTAATGCACAAAGTGGACTCCTTCAATACTCAAGACAAGCTCAAAGGGTAGGAAAAGACCTTCAAAAAGTAGGGGATAACATTGCCAGTATAGGAAGCTCATTAACTTTAGGGATAACTACACCAATACTTGGGTTAGGTGCTGCAAGTTTAAAAACTACTATGGATTTTGATAGCTCAATGTCTAAGGTTCAAGCCCTGTCAGGAGCTACAGCAGAAGATTTAGTAGCGCTTAAAAGGAAAGCAACTGAAATGGGTGCTTCTACAGCTTGGAGTGCTACTCAGGTAAGTGAAGCCATGCAATATATGGCACTTGCAGGATGGGATGCTAATCAAATGCTAGATGGTACTGCAGGGATTTTATCGGCAGCTAGTGCGACTGGTGAAGATTTAGCAGCTGTATGTGACATTATTACAGATGGTCTTTCAGCCTTTGGTATGGAGGCAGGCGAGTCCTCTATGTTTGCTGATGTTTTAGCGGCTACAGCAACAGGAGCCAATACCACTATTGAAATGATGGGAGAAGCCTTTACCTATGCAGGTTCAGTAGCAGGAGCCTTTAATTATTCTATAGAGGACACAGCCCTTGCAATTGGTCTTATGGCCAACTCAGGGGTTAAAGCATCTAATGCAGGTACAGCCCTTCGTCGAATGATGACTGATCTTAATGGAACGATTGAAGTGAGTGGTAAAAATTTAGGTACTTATCTAATAGAAACAGCTAATGCAGATGGAACAATGAAGCCTTTTAGAGAAACACTTAGAAATTTGCGTAAGGCCTTTAAAGGACTAACTGATGCAGAAAAAGCAACGAATGCAGAGTTACTTGTTGGTAAAACAGGGATGGCAGGTTTTCTTGCCATTATGAATGCCTCAGATGAAGCTTTTGATAAACTAGCAAACTCTATAGATAATTCAACTGGCTCAGCAGAGGAAATGTCGGAGGTAATGCTTGATAATTTATCAGGACAAGTTACCCTTATCAAAAGTGGTATTGAATCACTAGCACTGGCTATAGGTGAACGACTGATGCCTTTTGCAAGAAGATTAGCAGAGATTATTCAAGGGGTAGTGGATAAATTTAATAATATGAGTGATGAGCAAAAAGACCAACTTCTTAAATGGGCAGGTATTATAGCTATTATTCCACCAGTCATTTTAATCTTTGGAAAGCTTATAAAAGGCATAGGAAAAGTAGCAACAGGTTTTGGTAAGTTTGGAAGGTCTGTTAAAGACTCAAGTTCGATTATGAAAGTCATTATGAGCCCTGCCAATAAAATTGTTTTAATTGTTATGGCTATTGCTTTAGTAGCTTTCTTAGTTATCAAGTATTGGGAGCCAATTAAGGCATTCTTTAAAGGTGTGTTTGATAAGATTAAAGAGGTACTTCAAAACTGTGGTGTAGACTTTGAAAAACTAAAAGAGGCCTGGGAAAAGACAAAAGAAGCAATGGGACTTGCTATACAAGCACTGTGGGATTTCTTTGTTGACTTATGGGAAAAGCTTAAGCCTTGGGTAGATATGCTCATTGAAGTCTTTAAAGTATTTTGTGAAGGAGTCATAGGCTACTTTGAAGGGATTATGACTGGCGTTGGCGATATCATAAATGGTGTGGTAGATATTTTTATTGGACTTATTGATTTTATAACTGGTGTTTTTACTGGCGATTGGGAAAAGGCATGGGAAGGTGTTGTAAGTATATTTACTGGTATCTTTGAAGGAATTACTGGTGTTTGTAAAAGCGTCATGAATGGGATTATAGGTTTTATTAATGGTACGATTAGAGGATTAAATAAACTCAATATCAAGATGCCTGATTGGTTAGGTGGTCATGAGTTTGGTTTCAATATTCCTGAGATTCCTATGCTTTATAAAGGAACGGATAACTGGAAAGGTGGCACAGCTATGATTCATGATAGAGGTGCTGAAATTGTAGACCTTCCTAGAGGAACGAGAGTATACCCACATGATGAAAGTATTAAAAAGGCTTTTAATGATGGGGCAAGAAGTAGTAGTGGATTTAATATAGCTAAACTGGCAGATACCATTGTGGTAAGAGAAGATGCAGACATAGATCGTATTGCAAATGCTTTATATAGTAAATTTAAGAAACACGCATTAAATATGGCATAGGAGGTCAGGTGGATTATTATTTATCATTTAATAACAATGAAGAAAGGCTAAGATTACCAGTTATTCCTTCTTCCTTTGAGGTCAGTATACCTCATCAAAATACAACAGTTAATATCAATCAATTAGGTGAAATTAATTTAATTGGTAAAACTGGTTTAATGAGCATGACAATAGAGAGTTTCTTCCCTAATCAAGATTATTCTTTTTGTTTATATAGAGATTTTCAAAAACCATATGAGTATATTAAACAATTACTTAAATGGAAGGATTCAGGAAGGCCTATTAGAGTGATTGTGACTGGTACACCAATCAATTATGCAATGGCAATAGGGAGTCTTACTTATTCAGAAGTAGATGGAACAGGTGATGTGTATTTTTCATTAGAACTTAAAGAATATAAATTTATTACAACTACAGGGCAAACAACTACAACGAAGAGCAAAACTACATTAACCACACCACCCACTATTAGAGAAGTGAAGTCTCCCTCCAACTCTTATAGCGTTCGAAAAGGCGATACTTTATGGCTTATTGCAAAGAAAGTAACTGGTGATGGGAGCAACTATATAGCTATTGCCCAGAAGAATGGCATTACTGATCCAAGCAAATTATCAGTGGGACAAAGGTTGGTAATCTAATGCCAAAGGTAGTATTAAAAAACAAAACAGCAACTATTGATGTAACCAACATGACCAGTACAATTAAATGGAGTGGCAGCATATCACAAATTGCAAGGGTATTGGAATTAGATTTCCTCTATCCTTTACATGACCACTTTGCACCTAAGATTTATCCTAATATTGGTGATAAAATGTATTTGTATGATGATACTGGTGAGGAATTATTTAGAGGTAGAGTATTTTATAATGAGAGATTTGGAGAGCAAGGAACGATACAGATTACTTGCTATGATGATGCTATCAGGCTGTCAAAGAGTAAAGGTACCTATAACTTTAAAAATAAAACAGCTGAGGCAATTACAAGGACAATTTGTAATGATTTAGGTATTAGTATAGGCAAGTTAGCTTCAACTGGTATACCTCAAAAGATGCTATGTAGCAATATGGGTATGTATGAAATCATAAAGTCAGCCTACGAGAGTGCGAGTATGCAGAATAAGAAGAAATACTATATTATCATGAAACAGGGGAAGCTTAACGTAGAAGAAGTAGGAAAAGAGGTGCTAGACTATATCCTAAAAGCAGACTCTAATATTCTAGAGAGTACCTACTCAGAGAATGCAGAAGGTGTGGTTAATAAGGTTAAGATTTATGATGAGAATGACCAGTATTTAGGTGTAGTACAGAATGATGAGCTTATTAGCTTAGTTGGTGTTTTTCAAGAGATTTATATAAAAGAGGAAGATAAGCAGGCAAGAACAGTGGCGCGAAGTATGTTACAAGGCATAGCAAGAGAAGCACAGGTAACGGTAAAAGGAAATACAAGCTGTCTTAGTGGTAAGGTAATTAAAGTAGAGGACTCACTTACAAAAATAGTGGGTTCTTTTTATATTGAATCGGATGAGCATGAGTGGAGCGGTGGGAAATATGTGTTAAGAGTAAATTTAAAATATAAAAGATAGCTACATTGTGGTATATTATTAAATAGTTAGAAAAAACAAAAAAATACCTAGAGTTAGGTGGAAAACACAATGAACAGAAAAAATAAAATTATTTTAGTTGTAAACAACATATTATTAGGATGTATTGTTTCCTTAAACATATTTTTTGAGAACATTGTTTTTTCTTGGGGATATACAATTCTATTTTGCATTTTATGTATGATAGTGGAAAGTAAAATAAAGAAGAAATTTCCTAATGAAAAAAATTATATAAATAGATTAAGCAGTATTATTCCTTTTTCATACTTCATAATGCGATTTATTTTAGATGTTTCTATGGTGCTAAATTAGTAAATGTTAAATTACAGTATTATAAAAATAAGTTGGGTTGCCAATAGAAATTTGAGGAGATAAGAATATGGACAAAATAGCTGCTTTTATAACATATCAGTGGGCCTATGGAAACATTCCAATAAGCGATGATTTTTATGATTTAAAGAATTATATGACTAGTCACCATCTTATTTTAGATGATACAGACATGATTATAAGTGGAAGAGTATGTAATGACCTAAAAGTTGGAGATGTACTTGTTTCAACTAAAGATATAAAGGTCTGCATTAAGAAAATTCATGCCTATGGGCATTTTATGAAAAGTATAGATGTTGGGATGACTTGTGGAATTATTGTAAACTCTATTAGAGAAAATTTTAGTCATAATGAACTTTTGTTTAAGGTAAAGGCATAAATAGAGTATTAGGCTAAATGATTTGAAATATTCCTCTAGCTTAGATACAGTTTTAACAGGAATTGAGATGATAATAATTAATAACCCATATAACGGAATTTTAAATTTAATAAAACAACAAAATAATGGTAGCTCATCAGCTGTAGTGATAGAAAAAATCTATAAGTTGGTCGGGTCTTATTATATTGAAGCAGATGAACGTGTGTGGGGTAATGGGCAATATATTATGAGAATTAATCTTGAATTATTTAAATATTTAGTTTGTTTTTTGAATGGGGTATAATGTGTGTAACAAGTAAAGATATTTTGTGAGGTGCAGTTATGGAGAAAGCAATTGATTTCTTTAAAGAGATAATTATAGCCGTTCTAATAGGGCTACTTGTAGGGGGTATTGGGAAAATAATAGGTTTTTTAGATGGGGATAGTATTTTACCAATTATTATTGGTATGATAGGAGGTACTATTATTAATAGGTGCTATAAAAAAGTGAAGAAACCAGAGTAAAACTAAAAAGAAAAACTACCCATGCAACAATATGCTACAGGTAGTAATCCTAAATTAGGAATTCTTCTTGATGTAGATTTTTAGAGCTTTAATTAATAAGATTAATGCATAAATAGTTAGTCCTATAAATACTAAACGAATAATAAAGTAGGCAACCATAAATATAGGCATTATGCCACCTAAAGTACTTGGTGAAGTTAAGTTCATATCAGCTCCCCTTTCTACATGTATTTCACTAAGAATAGTATATAAGTTATAGAGGGGATAAGCAACAATATTCTGATAAGTAGGTGGTGGGTATGAATAATCCATACAATGGAATTTTAAACATAATAAAACAACAAAATAATAGTAGCTCATCAGCTGTAGTGATAGGGAAGGTAAAAAGTACTAATCCCTTATCCATCAGTATTGGTGAGCTTTTTTTAGATAGAGAGGATTTAATGGTTAATGAGAATATAAAGAACTTTAATAAAGGAGATGTACTAGCAATGGTTCCTACAAGTAATAGGCAAAGGTATATTGTACTTTGTAAGGTGGTGAACTTATGAGTTTATTCCCGTTCTTATCAAATGATGTGATAGAAGTAGCTCAGTCAGTAGGAACCTATAAAGAATATGAATTTGATTTTCAAGCTGGCAAATTAACAGGCAAAATTCTTGAAGGGAAAGCAGCACTTAAGATGTGGATCTATAAGGCACTATTAACCAAAAGATATATTTATCCTATTTATTCATGGGACTATGGGCAAGACTTAGAGGAATTAATAGGGCAAGGTTACGAAACGGACTTCATTAAAAGTGAAGTAGAAAGAAGAGTACAAGAGTGCTTAATAATGAATGACAACATCAATGGATGCCACAACTTTGATATAAGTCTTATAAACGATACATTAAAAATCAGTTTCACAGTAAATACAACTTTTGGAGAGGTAACAACAGATGTCTAATACAATTAGTTATGATGAATTATTAAATAGAACGCTTGAGAGGGTCAGTAGTAGTGTAGATACTAGCGAAGGCTCTTTTTTGTTTGATGCAATTGCACCATGTGTAGCTGAATTATATGAGGCATACCTCTATATTGATGAATTAGAAAAGAGAGTTTATGCAGATACATCATATGGTGAATACCTAGAAAGAAGATGTGCAGAACGTGGTATTTATAGAAAACAAGCTACTCATTCAATTAGGAGAGGTTATTTTGATAATACAGTACCAATAGGCTCAAGATGGGGCAAGGAGGAACTGGTGTATATTGTCACCGAACTGATGCAAGATGGTGTATATTTACTCAAATGTGAGCAAAGTGGTGTAATTGGAAACCGTTATGATGGTAATCTGATTAATATTGATGCAGTAGAGAACATTAATTCGGCAATATTAGCTGAAGTGGTGCAATTTGGTGCAAATGAGGAGCAAGATGATGCATTAAGGTGCAGATACTTTAATAGTTTTGAAAAAGAAGCCTTTGGAGGAAATATAGCTGACTATAAAGAAAAGGTAGGTAGTATTGATGGTGTAGGACAAGTTAAGGTTTATCCTGCATGGGATGGTGGAGGAACAGTTAAACTGAGACTTCTTGACACGGAGAATAATATCCCTTCAAGTGAGCTGATTGGCAAGGTACAAACCAAGGTTGATCCAGTTCAAAATGGTGGAGAAGGATTAGGTATTGCACCGATAGGTCATAGTGTAACGGTAGAAGCAGCAAACGAGGTGGAAGTACAATTAACCACACACCTCACATTTAAGGGTAGTAGTTGGGAGAACGTGTGCAGTCGAGTTGATGAGGTTGTTGAGAACTACCTTAGTGAGCTAAGAGCAAACTGGTCTGATAATGACCTAGTGGTTAGAATTAGCCAGATAGAATCAAAGATTTTAGAGATAGAGGGTATTATTGACATTGAAGATACACAAATCAATGGCTCAACTAGAAATCTATACCTGTCAGGAGAGGACGTGCCAGTATTGGTGGGTGTGGTTAATATATGAGATTAAAGAAGTATTTGCCTGAGTTTATAGATGACATAAAAGAGTTTCAAGAACTGGATGCAACAATTAGTACAGAGATTGATGAGCTAAGAGAGAAGATATTACAGCTACAAGATAATCAATTTATTGAATCAGCTAATAGTGAAGGCTTAAGTAGATATGAAAAGATTTTTAGTATTCCTTATGCAGAAGATGTAGCAACAAGAAGATTTAACATCCTAAACAAATATAATTCAACGATTCCTTTTACTTTAATGTGGCTAACAAATATGTTAAATACCACATTAGGTAGAGGGAACTTTTTATTAGATATGAATTATAACCAGTACACATTAACCATTAGCGTATTAGCTTCAAAGGAGTATCTTATAGAAACACTTTATAATGATTTAAGAAAGAAAATACCATGTAACTTAGTATTGAATATTACCACACTAGCACCAGTAGAAGTTGATAGTTATGTGGGAGTCTATATTAGGGCAGCAGACACAATAAATATGTAGGAGGACAAATGAGCGAATTTAAAAATAAAAGTATTACCGTAAAAGGTATGGAGCTATTATCTAAGGCCTTAGCAGGTGAGCCTATAGAATTTACAAGAATGGAATTAGGTGATGGACAATATGATGGGGACTTAGGGTTTGCAGAAAAGCTTATAAATGTTAAACAGAATCTACCAATTAACAAATTAGATAGAAATGGCAGTCAGGTAACACTTTCAGCAGTATTAAAGGTTGAAGATATTCTGAGTAGTTTTGAGTGGAGTGAAATTGGTATTTATGCTAAGGGTGCAGACAACATTGAACATCTTTATATGTATAGCTACACAGAAAATACCTCTTATATTTCTAGGGATTCATTAAATGAAAAACTGATTCATGTAACAGTTATGGTAAGCAATGCTGCACAAATTACAGCAACTATTGATGACAGCCTCGTATATTTAACAGCCGAATCATTAGCTCAGCACAACATGGATCATCAAGCACATGAAGATATAAGAGAAAATATGATTTTACTTGCAGGTCAGGTGGCAGATATGGAAATTCGATTAGAAGATATAAATAGCATCAAGGATGAAATTATTAGTGCCATTGAAAAGAGTAACAAGGGAGCAGTAAAGAAGGTAAGTACTTATAAAGGTAAAATCAATAAAATTGATATAAGTACTACATTCCCAGTAACTATTTCAGCAGTTGATTCAACCAAGTCATCTATTAATGTTATTAAGTGTTCAGCAGATTTAGTTATTCCATATATCAGTAATGGCAACACAGTATTATTTCAAAATATGTCAGCCAGTACAGCTTATAGCAATATTGTATATGGCTTTGAAATTATTGAATACAACTAGAAAGGATAAGAAATGAATTTCATTGAACTATTACAGAACGTAGGTTTTCCTATTGCCTGTGTAGCTGTGCTTGGCTACTATATAGCAAAAGTACAGAATGAAAACAGGCAGGACACAAAAGAAAGAGAAGAACGATTATTGGGGCACTTAGAGGAGTTATCACAGACAAACAGGGCACTTCTTGAAACTAATGCAGTCTTAGCAAAGGATATTAATACAAAATTAGACCAAATCGTAGCAAATATAAAAGCATAGAAAGGTAATATAAAATATGGCAATTACAATTAAAGAAATGTTAATTACACCAAACAAATGGAGTAGACCACAAACAAAAATAGGAACCATTAAAAACATTGTGGTGCATTGGATAGGAAATGCAGGTAGTACAGCAGAGAATAACGCAAAGTATTTTAACTCACTTAAAGATGGGAGAGGTACTTATGCCTCATCTCACTATATTATTGGGAATGATGGAGTGGTGATTAGATGTGTACCTGAAAATGAGGTGGCTTATCATGCTAGTTCAGCTAACAATTATTCCATTGGGATAGAGGTATGCCATCCTGATAATACAGGAAAATATACAGATGCGGCATATAAGGCACTTATTGAGTTGCTTGTAGACTTATGTGGAAAGTACAAGCTTGAGCCAACACAGGCGATTATTAGGCATTATGATGTGACAGGAAAGGATTGTCCGAGGTACTATGTGAAGAATACAGAGGAATGGAAGAGATTAAAGCAAGATGTAGAAGATGCTATTAGTAAAGATGAAGAAATAGAGAATGCTGTTAAAGTGTTGCAAGAAAAAGGAATTATTAGTAGCCCTGAGGTGTGGATTAAAGGGAATTATTCAGTAAGTAGCGTTAGGGCATTAGTAGTGAAGACTGCAAATTATATCAAATAAAATTTACAGATTATTCTATTGAGTATATACTAGTAAAGAGATAAATGTTTTATAAATCCATAAACTATATGTTGTCGGTTTAAAGGAGTAAGAGAATATGAATAAAATATCTAAAGAAGAATTTGAAAAAGCACTTGAAAGATTAAAAGAATTTAAAAGATTAGTTAGCCGATTTGCAAATAAGGAAGATTGCATAGAGTATTTAATGGAAGAATCTAATTTGTCAAGAGCAGAGTGTGAACAGGCATATGAATTTTATTCTAAACTGGATTTATCAGATGAACATATACAGTTAGCAAAATCAAATTTATGATTAGTTCAATTGAAAACACCACAATTATAGGATTACTACAATGAAAAAATTAATATACTAAATGATTAATGGATAGACCAGCCTTCGGGTTGGTTTTATTTTTTTGCTATAAAATATTACTCACATTTTATTAACATAATTATCCACACACCTATAGATATTCTTCTACCCACCCTATATTTTTACACCTATACCTATAAAATTTCATCTAGGGTATACCATATGTTGATATAGGGGCATATATGAGAAGAGGGTGGGGGGATGCCTGAGTGCAGGGATAAATAATATATCTATAATAACTCTTATAATATATTGATAATAACAATAATAAAAAAGAGATAGTGTTGATAATTGTTGTAATAAAAAAGTGACTAACTTGATTTTAGTTAATCACTCGTTATCTTTTACAATTAAAAACAAGTCTCCAATAGAGCAATCAAGAGCAGTACAAATTCCCTCCATTGTCTCAAAACGGATTGATTCAGTTTTATTATTTACTATTTTGTGCATAGTTTGGTATGTGACCTTAGTTTCTTGAGCTAGCCAATATATACTTTTACTTTGCTCAGCTAAGACTTCAGCAATTCTATTTTTAATCATATTGTGTCTCCTGTAAATTGTATTAATTTAAGTATATCATATGAATGATAGACTAAATATATGTAAAATAATTTATATAGATGAAAAAATAACTATATATGGTTGACTGTGCATAAAATCAGAGTTATACTGTTTACATAAATTAACACCAATGGAGGACATAATCATGCAAGATACTACATCAAACAACTTAGAGGGAATATGGATTGATATTGAAATTCTTAAAGATGAGAACCTTTCACTTCAAGAAAAATTTGTATTAGCAATCATTAAAGGACTTGATAAAGGTAAAGGTTGCTATGCCTCTAACAGATATTTTGCTGACCTATTAAATGTAACATCTAAAAGAGCAAGTGATATCATTAGATCCCTAATCACTAAAGAATATGTAGTGTCTGAAATTGAAAATTTTTATAAAAGAACGCTTAGAATTGTAGTACCTGTTGAGCCAACAGAAGAATTTCAAGAGGAAGAAGTAATTGAGCCTCAAAAACCAAAACAAAAACGTATAATTATTGATGGTAAGGATTTTACAGACTGGTCAAGAGAATCCATTGAGCGAGTTATAAAATATGTACCTCATTTCAAAGAGAAATTACAGCAACTACAACTCAAACTTATAGAAGTACCCTCCGAGTGGCATGGCATTACACAATTAGCATTTAGGGGGTGAGAAGGTTGCAATTAAAAAGAATTAGTATATCAATAAGCCAACAGTTAAAAGGACAACTAGAGCAACTGGCAAAGATCAACTATAGAACATTAAATGGTGAAATCAATAAGGCATTAGATTTTTACATATTGAGTCAAGGTGAAGGCATAGCGGTGCAAAAAGACATTTTACCCACACCAAATAGCACCAATGAGACTTCAAGTCGTACTCAAACAGAAGCACCAGTACATCAAAATACACTAAATAACAACCAATATGATGAAATAGAAGAATTTTAGGAGAAAACTATGATTGACAACAGAATTAAGCAGATTATCTATTCATTTATTCGTACCTGCACACTTAATGAGGTAGACAATTTTAGTTTTGAAATTGACTATAAAACAACAGCCTATGGTAGTGAATACAATACCTTTTGGCAAATTAATATAAAAGAAAATGGTAGAGCTAATATCTACAAAATATTTAAAAACAACATGACAACGTTAATATATGATTACTCGGAATAGTAAGGAGCAGACAGCATGGCAAAGAACGTGAAAAATATAGGAATTGATTTAGGTAACAGCACAATTTGTGTAGCAGGAATGGGAGCAGATGGCAATATTATAAATGCTTACACGTACAGTGTATATTCCACAGATACAGCACTGATGAGTGGTGATATTATTGAATGTAGGGGAACAAGATTAGCACTTGGAGTAGGACAAATTACTTTAACTAATGTGGACAAGACAAACAGGGAATACATAGAGCATCAAATACTATGGTCCGCGAATGCAGTATATGGATCGGGTAATCATTATATTAATTTAGGAGTAGGACTTCCTATCAGTATCTATAAGGCTAAAAAGGAAGAGTTTGCTCAAAAGTTAAGAGGACTTGGTACTATTGAAGGTGTGGTTAATGGAAAAGAGGTATCAGTTAATATTGTAGATGTAAAAGTAATGGCGGAAGGGTATGCTTCAATTAGGCCTTTAAGTCAGTATATTGATAAGGATAATACGACACTTATTATTGATATAGGTATGAAGACAACAGATGTCATTTTAGTTGAGTGGGATGGTAAGTTTAGAATTAGCAATTATGGAACCACTAATATTGCGCTTTATGATATTTATAAGGTGCTTCAGGAAAAGATAGCAGCAGAAGGTGTTGAGGTTACTATTGAGCAGATTGATAAGAGATTTAATAGTAATAAGCCCATTATTAGAACAGAAAAAGGGGATTTTAATTTAGAGGAACATCTTGCAGATACGATTCATGTATGTAGGGATATAATGAAAGATATTGAGAATAAGTTTGGAAAAACGGTGTTACATGATAAGATATTTGTAGGTGGGGGAAGTGAGAAGTTTTTAAAGGGTGTTGGTGGAAAGGTACGGAATAATGTTGAAGTGGAAACGGAATTGAGGTGGTATAGTAATTGTATGGGATACTTATTGAAATAATATATTTTATATAACATATATATTCCAATTTTTTTATTGATGCTGAAATAGAAGTAGTAATATATTTATTAAAGGGGGAAATAATATAAAGCTATATCATGGAACAACTTATGAGAATGGAATTAGAATCATAAAAGATGGAATGATTAAGAAAGATGGAATAAAAAGTCCATATGCTAATTGTGGGGAAGAGTCTAAGACAACTCCTGGATATGTATATCTAACTAACGATATAATGTCAGCAATTTACTTTGGAGAAAATAGTGCTTTCATATCTAAGTGTAATAAAGGGATAATTGTCTTTGAAATAGAAATGTCAAAAGAAGACCTAGAGATTGATGAGGATGAGAAAAAAACTCGTTTTAATATTAAAAAGCTAGCACGCAATAAGAAAGAAATATTAACTATTGAAGATTCTTTAGAAATACTCAAGGCTGTAAGGGTAGGAAAAGATATAGATTTAAAATGTACGGCTGCAAAATATGCAATATGCGAAAGTTGCAGAATGAAAGCTATAGAAATTGGTGATAAAGTAAGGAAAGAGGAAAATGATATAGAGCTATACGAAGAACTTCAGGTTAAAATTAGAGTAATTAAAAAAACGTATAAGGGTATTATTAAATTAGATAAAAATGAAAGTAATATAAGGAATGCTATTATTAGTTCTATAAAATGGAAAATGGTAGAATGCTTTTGTAACTAGGCTTGTCGAAACATGACGAGTCTTTTTTGTTGTACAATGTTTTATTAGGGTATAGAATGTAAAAAAGGTATTTTATTTAAACGAGTAGAGAGTGATTATTTATGAACGATATGAGAGATTTAAGCAATATAAGGATAGTTAAAGCAATTGTACATATTTTAAATAATAAAGATGATGAATTAGTACTTAATGATTTTGAACTAGATATAAATCCAATAGTTGCAAGGTTATTTGAGAATCATATTAAAAATTCAATAACAGATGAAACGACTAGAGTTGCATTATTTAATGAACAAAGTGTAAATCAAGTAAAAGACCTATCAAACCAGATATTATCTGAACCAGATTCATTTATTGAAGATTCAAAGCAGATAGCTAATTGTTTATTTCTAGCAATGAGGAACAATCTTAGGATTGCTTCAGCTAATTTTGTTGTATGTGAATACAGTGCAAATAATAATACTTATTTAGCTTTATTAAAAATGGATTTTAGTGAGATAATAGAAACACATGTTGAAGTAATAGAAGGTAAAAATAAAATAGTCTTAGAAATAAAAGGTTCTGGGATACCAAATGATAAGCAAAAACTCCACAAATGTGCATTTATCAAAAAAAGTAGTGATGAAAATGAATATGACATTATTTTATTAGATAAAGATACAAAAGAAGAGGGCATAGCTAATTTCTTTGCAAATGCATTCTTAAATTGTAATCTTATACATACAAATAGGACAAATACAAAAGGACTATTTATAAATACTGAAAAGTTTGTTAATGCATTATATCGCACAGAGCCTTTGACTGCCCAAAACAAAATAGAAGTTTTAGTTCACACATTACAGTATCATAAAGAATTAAATGTTGTGGCATTAGCAGAACAATTATTTCCAGATGAACAGATAAAAGATAACTATCTACAGATGATTTCAAAAAAGGTAGGCGATTATACTTTTGATGTGGATGAACAATTTGTTAAAGAACAAATATCTAGGAAGAATATTAAAACTGATAGTGGAATAGATATAAAAGTAGCATTAGAAGTTTTTGAGGATAAAGATCAATTTGAAATTGAACCTGTTGGAGATAGTGGACGAGTAAACATAATAATAAAGAATGTATTTTTTACCGAAAAAACTTCTAAGTAATATGTTGGGAGGAAGAAAATGTGAAAGGAGCTGGCGATGTTTTAGGGCCATATTTTAATTGTATTAGTTGTCAAGATATTTTCAATACTGATGGTGAAAATACAATAAACTTAAAATATTCAGGTTCGATGTTGACTGATAAAATAATAGACTTCGACTATTATAATATACTTCATATATATGGAGAGTCTATTAATATTAAGTTTGCATCCAGTTCATCGAGATTAAAGGCAATAATTAAGCAGGGTTATAATAAGGATAAGTTTAAAGAAGAGCTTATAGATTTATTTGAAGATAATGATGATGTTTCTATGGAAATTACTATTAGTAAGGAAAAATTGATAAATCATCTTAAAGTTTTATTACCTAATTTAAGTGGATACGAATGTAAAGTTTTCTGGGATGAAAATAGTTTGGTTAAAAGTCTAGATGGGTCTGATTTTAATAACTTAGAAGATATTTTTTGTCCAATACAAGCACAGAGGATGATAATACTTCTTAATGGAAATATCAATATTGAAAATTCTTATGTAAAAATTATAAGTAATATTAAGCCAAATCACAGTATTGTTCCTCAACAATATAGTGAAAGATGCACTTTATTAGAAAAGATTAATTTTAGAAATAAAATGTGTAATTGGACCTTCTCCACTAAATTAATAATGCCAGATGTTTTATTTTTCCTAGATTTAGTTACAAATGATCAAGAATTTCCATTAAAGACCGCGTTGGGTAGAAAAATAATTGAAATGATTATTCCTTGTATATCAGATTTTACAGATCGCACAGGTGAGGAGATATGTAGTACTCTAAATGGCTCAAGAAAGATTGAAATAAAATATAAATTTGAAGATATAAAAGATATAACTTCAATGAAAAACCTATTTGATATATATAATTGGATTTATGGTGGTAAGCTTAATGCTGATAAATTCTATATTGCAAGAAATTTGCTGAGTATTTCTCTATGCTCTAATTGTACAAAGAAAAGTTTTGAAATTTTAATAGAGAACAGTAAGGAAATCTATGACTCAATTATAGCTAATTATGATAAATACCTAATAGGTAATGTTGAGGTATATTTTAAAGAAAAAAGCAAGGCAATAGATTTAGTATTTGAAAAAACTGATAAGATTAATAATAATATTTCAAGTATCGTGGAAAACATGAACAAGAGTTTTGTTACATTAATAGGTTCGTTTCTCATTGCAATTGTTACATATGTAAATAAGGAAAATGTCCTTGTTTTGCAGATTACAGGCATAGTATATGGTATTTATTTGCTTTGCAGTAGTATATACTATATGCCATATTACTTTTACAAAAAGATAACAACAGTAAGTGAATTTAAAGATAGTATGGCTGTATATAAAAAAAATCTTTTACCAAATGATATACCAAGCGATAAAAAATATAAGTTATCATTAATTATTTGGTGGGCTTATTGGTGCCTTTCATTAATTATTATAATAATAATGCTAATTACAGATATTTTTTTCATTTTAAATACAAATGAATTTATTGATAATGTAACACAAGTAATAAAAAACTTATAACTAATAGACTTGTCGAAATATGGCGAGTCTTTTTTGTTGTAGACAAATACTAGGAGGAGTAGAATTTAAGTGAGAAAGGGGAGAAAAGATATGGAGCAAAGAGATATCGATACAATAATTAGGTTATCAAAAGAGGGAAAACAAACTGCTAAAATATGGGCAGAAGATTACCCGGAGTTAGATTATTGGGAAGTATATAATGTTATTAATGAAGCAGGTGAACAAAGTGCTTTAGGTGTAAAGCGTACAATATCCAATAGATTAAATGACCTCAGAGAAATGGCTCAAAATAAAAATAACTATGCTGAAGAAGATTTTAGCAAAATGATTGATGAAATTGATGGTTTAGTCAACTTCTTATATGAACGTCATAAAGCGAATCAAAAGAAATTAGATTGTATTAGAGAAACAATCAATAGCTAAGGAAGTGATTAGAGTGAAGAGAAATAAAGTAATACTTCTAATATTGGTAGGTATCTTATCCATCATAACATCATTTAACGTACTAGCAGTAACCGTACAACCAATAAAGCCAGTAGACATTCATTACATATCAACAGGCAACTCAGATTGCATCTTAATATCAGACAATGGTAAATATGCCATGATTGATGGAGCAGATAATGATGATGAGTAGTTTCTAGTAGATTACCTAAATAACTTAGGAATCAAAGAACTAGAATATCTCATCTTAACTCATCCTGATGCAGATCATTCAGGTGGACTTGATGCCATAGTAAAGAACTTTAAAGTTAATCAAGTATTTGTTGGAAATGGTAAAGCAGATACTAAAACATATAAAAGCTTTATACAAGCCTGTATGGATAAAAAATTACAACCTAGCGTACCACTAGCAGATAAAGAATTTGCATTAGGTAATGGCACATTTAAGTTTTACAATCAAAAAGCTCAATATGATGATGTAAATGATAATAGTTTAGTAGCTTTATACGTTAATGGTAGCAATAAGTTTCTGTTTACTGGAGATTCAGGGAAAGAAGTAGAAGCTAAGTTACCACTAAAGGATATTGGGACAATAGATGTACTTAAGGTTGGTCATCATGGTAGCAAATCTTTAAGTTCCGATGCCTTCATAAAGGCAATAGCTCCAAAGTATGCAGTAATTTGCTGTGGTAAAGATAATAAATATGGACACCCACACAAAGAGACAACAACTACATTAAGCAAATATAAGGTAACCACATATAGAACAGATATAAGTGGTACGATTATAGTAACGTCTGATGGGAAGAAGATAACTGTAACTACAGAAAACAAAACTACAGAAAAGGCAGGTAGCTCAGCAACTAATAATAGTGCAACCATAAATACTACAGTAAAAAAACAAGAAACTTCTACCACACAACCTATTACTACAACTGTCTATATCACTAAAACAGGGGAGAAGTATCACAAGGATGGATGTAGCAGTTTAAGTAAAAGTAAGATTGCCATTAGTTTAGAGGATGCTAAGGGTAAGGGGTATGGGCCTTGTAGTAAGTGTTGTAAATAGAAGAATATATCAAATATCCAAAATATGATATACTTATAAGTGATATGGAACATACAGTACGAAGTGTGGTACAAAACAGAAGATGTAATGTATGATGAGGAGGAATAAATACTATGAAGCAATTAATCTGTGAAATGTGTGGAAGCACTAATCTTATTAAACAGGATGGGATATTTGTCTGTCAGTATTGTGGTTGTAAATACTCTGTTGAAGAAGCAAAAAAAATGATGATTGAAGGTATAGTAGATGTTACTGGTAGTACTGTAAAAGTTGACACTTCAGGTGAACTTACAAATCTATATCAGATTGCACGAAGAGCTAAGGATGATAATAATGGGGAAAATGCTGCTAAGTATTATGATATGATTCTTATTAAGGATCCTACTAGTTGGGAAGCATCTTTCTATGTAGTATATTTTAAAGCAGTGGAGTGCAAGATTGCACAAATACAGTCAGCAGGAATCTCTGTAGCAAACTGTGTAGATAGTGTACTAAAACTTATTAAAGATAATGTACATGATCGGGATGAACAAATAAAGGCAGTGAATGAAGTGGCTACTAGGTGCACAATAATTGCAGCTATGTTATATGACGGAGCAAAAAATCATTATAATGGGATAGATATTCAAATTCGGAATAACTATACACAAGAAATGATTGATAATTGCTTTGCTTCAGTACAGATTATGTACATTCTAGGTAATAGTATAGATGCATTGTTTGGAGATATTCAATCTCTGCATTCAACTGCAGTTTCTGTTTGGAAAGATGGTATTACCAAGCATAATAGCCTCATGAGTAACTTGGCTCAAAAAGAAACAAATAAGAATGTAATTATGGAGTATGTTAACAAAGTTAAGAAGTATGATTCTTCTTATCAAGAGCCTACAATTAATACGGGTGGGTGTTATATTGCAACAGCTGTGTACGGTTCTTATGACTGCCCACAAGTGTGGACTTTACGTAGATATCGTGATGATACACTTGCTGAGACATGGTACGGACGTGCTTTTATTTATACATATTATACAATTAGTCCAATAGTTGTTAAATGTTTTGGACAGACTAATTGGTTTAAGAATATGTGGAGAAACAAACTTGACCATATGGTAAAGAATTTACAGGATAAGGGTGTTGAAAGCACTCCTTATAAGGATCGTATCTGGTAAAGATTTTTTTGATTTTTTGTACTTTAGGATGTAAAAAGCTAACCCAGTGCATTTTTCAGTATTTGACTCATAAGTAATAATATATGATAGGTTGACCATACTCCCAACAGGAGGTGGTCTTTTTTTATGTCACAAAGCAAAATGGATCAACAACTACAAGAACAAATGATACAATTAATCAAACAAATTCAATCTAAACCACCAAATTGTACCAACCATATTATGCATCCTGTTAAATGCAAAAACTGTATCTATAATATTGGAATATGTTGTGATATGTAAGAGTTGATGGAAATGATTTATTTACCTATTGGAATAAAAATGAACTAAGCTCTGTCGAAATAAGGCGAGCTTTTTTTATTGTGAATTGATGTGGCTAATATTACAATGAGAGTAATAGTGGGGAGGGGAGCTATTATGGAACAAATTGATTGGTGGGGAATAATTATTCAAGGTTTTTCACAATTTATACAAGTTTTCTTCAATCAAGTATTACCTGCTTTTTGGCAAGTTGATGAATTTAAAGCTGCTATAGTGGGGATGTTTACTACAGCTATTAGTTACCGGTTAGTAGGGAATATTATGTTGGCAGGGAAGAATAATGATATTTGGTTTGGGAGAATAGGTGGAAAGATTCTGTTTTACATAGTTAATAGTACAGTAATCTGGTTGATAATTAAACTTATTGATATTATTAATGTAATAAATTAGGGGGTGATTAATTTGAAAAGAAATAAGATAGTATCACTGTTATTAACATTGATATTACTGTCATTTACAACAATCAACATATTTGCAACCACAACAAAACCGACAGCTCAAAAACAAACAATCAAACCAATAGACATCCATTACATATCAACAGGCAACTCAGACTGCATCCTTATATCAGACAATGGTAAATATGCCATGATTGATGGAGCAGACAATGATGATGAACAGTTCCTCATAGACTACTTAAATAATTTAGGAATCAAAGAGCTAGAATACCTCATCTTACCCCATCCTGATGCTGATCATTGTGGAGGATTGGATGCCATCAAGTTCTTGTGAAATACAACTATTTAAAAAGCCATCATATAAAGATGTTATTACTGGAAAGATAGATGCATTTACACTTAAAGATGCTCAGTATGAAATGATTGTAGCACATGAATTTGGCCATGCTTTTGGGCTAGCTGACTTTGTGTATGCTATATCGGAAAATGAAATAATGCAACCTAAAATAGGTACTGAGATTCCTAAATAATGTATTATGCGATTAAGGGCAAGGAGAATTGATGATTTTTCTCAAAATACGTTGCAAATGTGTGCAAATGACCTTGAAATAGTTTTAACCGCATTTACTATGAAAGCATATCAGGGAAGTCATAGGGGGAATCTCATTAAACATGCATCGGAGGCGGTAAAATTACAACAAGACCCTGATATAATAGGATATTAAAAAAGGGGAACGTTAAAATGAATAAAAAGATTATTTCAATAGTTGTTGCTATTCTCTTGTTAGGAGGGAGTTTATTTTACATATACCAAACTAAACTGAGACCGCAGCTAGGAGAGTATAGAAATCCTACTAAGGAAGAAGTAATTAGATTTTACAATGAAAACAAAGATTCTTTAGAATATATTCAACAGACAACCGCTGCTATAGATAATTCATTTCAAATTAGACCTGATGGATATACCCTCTGTAACTATATGGGTGAAGAACTAAAAGATTCCGATTTGGAAAAATGGACTCAGTATGAAAAAAATTTTGAGGAAGATTCTGAGTTAGTGAAAGTTACTAAGCAACTATTTGATACTCGTTTGTTTAATATGGTAGAGGGAAAACCATATCGTATGATTTATGGAGAAAAATTTTTGAGGGGCCCGGGAGAAGAAATTAATACGTTAGTAGTGTCTTGTGCATATGAATTAGATAATGAAGATTATGAGGTGGGAATTATGTATATTGATGCGCCAGAAGAGTTACAATCACGTTTTTCTCAGGCTAGGCAGTTATATGAAGATAATCATATTGAGGGGAATTGGTATTATCTATGTCGATACCTAGCATCTACGAAAGACACTTGGAGAAAATAAAGAGCATTTAATAGGATGAAAAGAGAAATGTTTTATTTCTTCACATTAATTAAATTTGACTAGATATTATAGTAATATTATTTAAAAGTTTAGGGGTAATACCACTTAAGGTACTATCCCCATTTTTTATCAAATAAATATTAAATTGTTACATTCATAGTTTGCATAATTGGCTCCCTTAAAACTGAGTAAGAGGCTATAAAGGCAAATAATAAAATAATTATTACCACCACAAACAGAATTTTCACAAATCGCTTAGTACGTTTTTCATCCCTTTCAGCAAACCTCTTAATAGTAAAAAATGGGCTAAATGATAATAATAACACTACCTGAAAACTACTCCATATATTTTTAACAGTAACCATTTCTTTAGACTTATAACCATTATCGTAACGTAATAAGCGCAGTTTCCCTTTTCCAAAATCTTTAAGGCCATGTAACCGCAGAATAAAGTTAGCAGTAAGAAAACCCATAGCAATAGCACCCAATATAAACATTGCGAGTCCGTAAAAAATTTCTTCTAGTCGTACAGCTAAATCATATCCAAAGGTATCAACCAAAAAAGTTGAATACATTTACATAAAATGATTAATCATTTAAATTATCTCCTTTATTGTATAGTTCTTGTGCCGCTTCTTTAAAGTCGCTTATATAGGCTTCTAGTTCCTCGGGTGTGAGGTTGCTCTTTGAGGTGATTTTAGTAAATAAACGCCTAAGGGCAGGTATGTCCATTATTCTTTCAATGGCATCATCAGTCATCCTGCCATAATATCCAAAAAGTTCATCTTTATCCACACCATACAGTTCTGCCAGAGCCACAAGCACACTATCTGAGGCGGGGCGCTTGCCATTTTCAATCTGACTTATATAGCTTCCTGAAACTCCTATAGCTCGCCCTACAGCAAAGATCGATTGGCCTGTTGTTTTTCGAAGTTCCCTTAAGCGTGCGCCTGCTTTTACATATTTTTCATATTCATCCATTTTAAGCACCTCACTTATTGATAGTATTAGCATAGATACCTATTTATATGTACATTGGTAATGATTTCATAGAGCAATATGTAAAGCATAATGGTATATTTTAATTAAGGAAAAAATAAAGCAAGTTGTTAACATGTAATTTGGTGAATTGGAAAGGAGACAGGCCCGATGTATAAAGGGTATAAAGTGACAAAAAGATTGCTAAGATATATGGAGTATGCAAAGAGCAGGTATGAAAAAATAAGGGAAGATAGAGAAGTAGAGTTGTGGGATATATTGGCTGAGTATGAGTATATAATGCAGCAGCCAAAGTGTATGCAGATGTTTTTATACGATATGATTAGTGACCAGTTTACTCATTATGGAGAGTATTCGGTAGTGAGAGCTGTAAATGGTGAGTTGTATGTGAGGAAGTTGAATAAGTGTGAGATAAAATGAAACAGTATATTTACGTTTTTATAAATGGGCATGGGAATATGGAGATAGATATAAGATGATAATTAGAAAAGATGAGAGGATATGTATAAAAATGAATACTAGAATCAGAAGAGAAAAATAAAATCCCCTAAACATTTTAGGGGGCAGGTTTATTTCTTTTTAATTTTAATACCTTTACGAACAGTCTTATCAAGAGGATTGTATTCGTCAAAGTTTAATTTTAAATCTTCATTATTAATTTGAAGATAAATTTGAGTAGTGGTAAGTTTACTATGACCAAGAATTTCTTTGAGATACATGATGTTGCCACCATTTCTCAAGTAATTAACAGCAAACGTATGCCTAAAAAGATGAATGGACACCTTAGTTACACCCTTCATATGATTATAATCACGTATAGTTTGCTTTAGTGAATGTCTATTTAACGGTTCTCCATAGAGATTAACAAATAAATAGTCATCCTCGTTATGTTCATATAGAGATAAATAGTGTCGCAGTGTCTGACGAAGTGCTGTAGACATTGGTAAATAGTATTGTTTATTTGTTTTTGTCTTTTCTAGAAAAATAGTATTGTTTTTAAAATCTAAATCACGGATTTTAAGATTTATTAGTGTTCGTGATCGAATACCTGTACCAAGTAAAGTGCTAATAATGGCATGATTTCTCCATTGAGTATAGCTATTAATGGTAGGTTTTTCAAGCAATTTCTTTATCTCTTCTTCTGTATATGGAGTTTTAAAGTTTTTTTCAGCTTGTATGGAAGGCAATGCTACATTCACATCACAATATTTAAAGAATGTCTTAAGCACTTTTAATTTATCTTTAATACTAGTATTATTATTTTTTCGCTCATCCCTGCAATAAATAACAAACCGATTAATTGTGTCAGTTGTTATAGAAGAAGTAGGAACATCACCCAACCAAGTGATAAACCCTTTTAAAATAGTAGTATAATTATCGATGGTATGTGGTGACATTCCTCTAACCTTGCAGTGGGTAATGTAGTTATCCATATCTTGTGTAATTGAATATTTTTGAGTATTGCTAATGCTTGATAATACAATCTTTTTTTTCATGTGTACCTCTTAGTTTATATCCATATCTGGTAATAATAAGTAGGGTAACTTTATCCATGACAGGAAAACTTAATTTATATCCATAACTTCTGATGGATATATTTATACCATTTTTATTGTTGTCCCTGAGCTTCTAAAGCTTGATAATAAGCCTTTGCTAAAAGATCTTCTAATACTTCAGGGCTTCGGATGGCCTGTGACATACCTTGCGCTAGAATATTTGCTTTATCCATTCCAGATTGCCAAGCAAATAAACCACCTAGACAATTTTCGATAACATAAAGTCCTTTGAAGTAGATAGAAAGTAAATTATCATAAGAGTAAGCAAAATCACCATCTGGATCTACAATATAGGGGGCTTTAGCAATATTGTCCCAACGTACGGTGTAGCCGTTTTTATTAATATAGTTTTTGCGAAGCTCATCAAAGGTTCGTGTATTAATAGCACCATAACGTCCATAGAAAGGTAAGCCCATAAGGATTTTTTCAGATGGCATACCTGCATTCATGAGGTTTTGGACTTGATTATCTACACTAGTCATATTATTTAAAGAAAGATCAGAAGGATAAAGATTGGCTTGATGCCTACCTGCAGTTGCCCCTGTTTCACCAGCAGTAAAATCATATGCCATTAAATTGAAGTAATTAATGATAGGAGCAATCTCAGCAATTTGAACATTGTTGATATAACTTGCTTCACCAGTACCTGCTACGCTAATCCAAGCTTCATCGCCGAGTACATCTCTTAAAGCTGTTAGTAAGAGTGTGAAGTTTTCTTTATCTTCTCTTCTAGATTTAATTCCCGCAGCACTACTACCAGGATATTCCCAATCAATATCTACCCCATCTAAAGTATATTCATTTACCCAACGTTGAACTTCTCTTGCAAAGGCATAACGGGAAGATGGTGTTAGAGCTGCATCAGAAAAGCCATCAGCACCCCAACCACCAATGCCTAGGATAACAAGAAGGTTAGGATTTTCTAGTTTTAAATTGACCAACTCTCTGAGATATCTTTCTGAGTAAACCTGTAGGGTACCATCTGCATTAATAAGGGCAAAAGCATAAATAACAAAGTCCAGTAAGATTGCATCCACATTATTGGGATTTCCAAGCACATATTCGCCTACTATAGGTACATTGTCACAAAGGGGATTAGTACCAGGAGGCTGATTGCCAATGCCCTGAATTTGAGGACGATAGCCATCTTGAAGTGTTGTTAAATGATTAATTAATTGACCAACTTGAGGAATTCCGAAGTTAGGAACAGTAAAGGATTTAGCAAGAGTTTGATCTGGAGCAATGATAAAGAGGTGGGTTTCTGTAGAGGCATTCTCACTTGTTTCAACACCATAAAGTTTTCCAATCTCACCCAAACGGTCATCTACAATAGGGAAAGGCATGGCGTAAGAGCCTAGTCTAGCTCCTGCGTAAAACCATTGTAAATGAGAGGCTTTTTTATCCATACTTAATGTAATAAGTTCGGTGTTTTTTTCTTTAAAAGCTTTAGCATATTTAACTAAGCTAATAATTTCGTTTTTTCTCCAGTTATTAAACTCTGATGGATTGCATAAAAGAATGACCCATTTTCCTTCGTAATCTTTTAGGTTTACAAGACCTTGGGTACTGGAAGCACTAAAGGACGGCGCTTTGTCACCTACTTTTAAACGATTACTCATAAAACCACTCCTTGTCAAATAAAATAAGGTTATATTAAATACATCCTATGTAACTGATTTAATCTATTATTCATTTTATCCTATTCAAATCAAAGGATGAATATGATAGCTTTTGTAAATAAGCACAAGCTTTAATAAAAATAAGACAAAACTTAATTAACAAAAAATGGAATTCAATCATATGCTATAGTATCTACATGAAAGAGGTGAAGAGATGTCTTGCTGTAATAACTGTGGCAGCGGATGCAGCCCTAGTCGCTCTCGAAAAATAATTATATGGGGTGCTTTGTTGACTCTATTATTGAATGAAGCTTTAACAGATGATGGAAAACAATTAGTGGGAGGTTTGTTAACGAGCGTTGGTGATTTACTTATAACAGCACAAACAGCAGATTCTGTTTGTACTGTTCAAAAAAGAAATAATGATTTTTTATAAAACATGGGAAACTTAAATAGAACTAATTAATAAGCTATAAAAAAGAAGAAGTGCTACAAACTGGTTAATGAGTTGTGTAGCACTTCTTCTTTTTTATGATAAATTTTAAAGAATCATACCTAGAAGTTTATTACTACGTTCTAGGAAGTTATGCATATCTTCAGTACTTAAGCTATGGTTAGCTAATTGCGCTAAATCATAAAGCTGTGCACAAAGTAATTCAGTAGTAGATTCATCTAAATCCTTATGAGCTAAAGTATCAATGAGTGGGTGATTTTGGTTAAGGACTAAAGTAACTTCATCCTCTGGAAGTGGCATATTCATACCTTGCATATTATACATTTTCATCATTTCTTGCATACGGCGACTTTCTTCTGAAATGAGAAGCATAGAAGCAACATCTTGAGATTTAAGATTTTCTACAGTAACTTTAAGCTTATCTTTGTGGAGAATAGTTTTAAATAAACCACTTAATTTTTCTTCATAAGATTTATCAGCTTCAGCACCTTTTAAAGCAGCAGAGAGGTCGGAGTCGATGCGCATGAATTTGACATCTTTGTTTTGATATTCTAAATGAGAGATAAAAGGTGCATCGATAGAATGTTCTAAGTAAACAGCACAGAGTCCATTTTCCTTGAAGAGTTTAATATATTGAGACTGAGCAGCTTTGTCAGAAACATAAAAGACTGTATTAGCACCAGTGTCTTTAACACGTTCTAAGTACTCGCTTAATGTGACATAATCTTCATCTGTTGTTTTAAATAAAAGATAGTCTTTCATTTTATCAAAGAATTTACTTTCTTTTAAACAGCCATATTTGATAAATGGTGCAATATCATCCCAGAATTTTTTATAACTATCATTTTCTTTTTTAGAAAGAGCAATCAATTTATCAGCTACTTTTTTAGTAATATAATCAGCAATTTTTTTCACAAAACCGTCATTTTGAAGTAAACTACGTGATACATTTAGTGGCAAATCAGGACAATCGATTAGACCTTTTAATAAAAGTAAAAATTCTGGAATAACTTCTTTAATGTTTTCAGCTACAAAGACTTGATTGTTATAAAGTTTAATACGCCCTTCAACAGTTTCTAACTCGTGTGAGAGTTTAGGGAAATAAAGAATACCTTTTAATCTAAATGGGTAGTCCATATTCAAATGAATCCAGAAAAGTGGTTCATTAAAATCATGGAAGGTATCACGATAAAAAGTTTTATATTCTTCATCAGTGCAGTCATTAGGATTTTTTACATACAGAGGCTGAGAATCATTAATAGGAGTTGGTACTACTGGTGCAAGTTCTTCATCAGAAAGCTCTTCACCTTTAGCTTTGGCTTCCTCTATTTTTTTAGCCTTGGCAGCAGCATCTTCAGCTTCTTTTTCTTCATCAATCACATAAATAGGTACAGGCATAAAAGAACAGTATTTTTCGATAGCTTCTCTTAAATCATAAAAATTTAAGAAGGTATTACTTTCTTCTGTAATAAAGAGGGTAATACTTGTACCGCGTGTTGTTCTCGTACCTTCAGAAAGCTCATAAGTTGTACCACCATCACAAGTCCATTTAATGGCTTTTGTCTCTTTGTAAGATAAGGTATCAATGACCACTTGCTCTGCTACCATAAAGGCAGAATAGAAACCAAGGCCAAAGTGACCAATGATTTGGTCCTGATCCATTTTGTCTTTGTACTGAGCTAGAAAATCTTCAGCACCAGAGAAAGCGATTTGTGTAATATATTTCTCGATTTCTTCTTCAGTCATACCAATCCCGTTATCAGAGAAAGTAAGCGTTTTATTGGTTTTATTTAAAGTAACTGTTACTTTAAAAGGTTCACTTACGGTATCTGTTGCTTCACCAATATCACATAGCTTTTTAAATTTGAGAATAGCATCACAGCCATTCGAAATAAGTTCACGAGTGAAAATATCGTGGTCTGAATAAAGCCATTTTTTGATAATAGGGAAGATATTCTCACTATGAATAGATAAATTACCTTGCTTAGACATAGGTATTCCTCCTTAAAAATATAAATTTTATTTTTAACATTATATTGCAAACATTTAAAGAAAATATAATGCAAATATAATATGAAATAAATCTAATCGGATGTCAAGAGCTACGTTTAGTGCATTTTGTGTTGGATAAAAATAAGTCCAATGATACAAAGTATAGCAGCAATGATTGATAAAATAGTAATGAGCATATGGTGAAGTACAAGGACTGCTACTAAAAACTGTAATATGGTCATAATGAGTAATAAAATAAAACTAAGTTGTAGTTTTCCATAATTCATTATTAAAATCCCCTTTATTAAACGAGTTAAGTGAAAATCTAAATAAATTGATATTTAAATAAAAAGTTTTTGATTTTTTCATCCCAAAGTTGCTCACTACTTTTATCTAGGGTAAAGGTTTTATAGGCCATACCTGTACTACAACTAATTTGATTATCTTTAAAAGTAATATTCAAATAAAAGGTAGAGGCATCAGGGGATAAGCTAGCTGTTTTTTCACTATTAGTAGAAAGTATTATTTTAAAATAGGTAGGCAACTTGTTTCCTGACATCAGCTCATATACATGTTTACGTATGTCGCCCCAAGCAAGAAAATCAGAAAGAGCAGGTGTTGTATCTTCATCTATATCATTAAAATAATCTTTATTACGCTCACCAGAAAGTATCATTTTAAAAGCCATATGTGCTACAACCTCTCTTGCTTCGAAGGTATCAAATAAATCAGATTTAAGTAATTTTGCCATGAATTCCTTGCGATTAGTAATATCGAAGATTTGCATTGTAAACTCCTTTCACTAAAATAAATTTTAATAATCTACACGTTGCATACATAAACCATGTGCAGGTGCGGTAAAGCCAGCCTCACTTCGAATTTGATTGTTTAATAAAACAAGCATTTCTTCTGGAGAACGTTCACCAAGACCAACTTCTATTAAAGTACCAGTTAAAATGCGAACCATATGTTGTAAAAAGCCATTACCTTCATAGGTCAATTTAATCATTGATCCTTCCTGTGTAATATCTATATTAAATAAATGACGCGTAGTAGATTTAGTTTTTGATTTTAATGAGGTAAAGGCTTTGAAATCATGAGTACCTAGTAAATAGTTAGCTGCAGCTTGCATACGACTAATGTCTAATGGAGATGCTAGATGATAGGCATACTTTAAAGTAAATGGATTAGCAAATAAACCATTGTCTATAGTATACGTATAACACTTACGAAGGACATTATAGCGTGCATGAAAACGAGGAGAAGCAATGCTTAATTCTAATATAGCAATGTCTTGTGGCAAGTAATTGCTTAAATAATTTAAAACAGTTGTAGGTTCCAAATAATGTTCGGCATGAAAGTTACAAACTTGGCCTTTTGAATGAACACCAGCATCAGTTCTACCAGAGGCGATAATTTGAATATCTTCCTCAAAGCATTGGGTAAGAACATTTTCAAGTCGTCCTTGAATTGTTTTTTCAGGATGCTTACTTTGTTTTTGAAAACCATTATATTTAGAGCCGTCATAGGCTATTGTTAATTTATAATTTGTCATAGTAACCTCTTTTTGTCATTAGTATTTAGCCTAGTATAGCACAAAACAAGTAGGTATGCATGTGCTACAACATAAGGAAAGCGTAAAATCTTTTAAAGCATCAACTAAAAATCGATAAATTATACGTTTGTATTAGGAGAAAAGTAGAATTAGCCTATAAAAACAGTTGAAATCGAACGAAAAAGATACTTGACATAAAAATGTTCGAAAAAACTATTGACCTTACTTATAAATTTAGGTATGATAAGCGAGGACAAACCGGTTGACATAAACGATATTTCAGGAGGCAACATGGAATTCTTTAAATTAAAACAAAATCATACGACAGTTAAAAAAGAGATTGTAGCAGGAATTACTACATTCATGACTATGGCATATATTTTAGCCGTTAATCCCGATATTCTAAGTGCAGCAGGGATGAATAAACAAGGTGTGTTTGTGGCCACTGTGTTAGCATCTGTATTAGCTACTGTACTAATGGGGTTATGTGCTAATTATCCTTTTGGGTTAGCACCAGGTATGGGACTAAATGCCTTTTTTGCTTACACCGTTGTTATTAAAATGGGTTACTCATGGCAGTTTGCATTAGCAGCAGTATTTGTAGAAGGTTTGATTTTTATTTTGCTTACATTATGTAATGTGAGAGAGGCACTTTTCAATGCCATTCCAAAATGTATGAAATACTCTGTAAGTGCAGGGATTGGTTTATTTATTGCTTTTATTGGACTTAAAAATGCAGGCGTAGTAGTAGCAGATGACTCTACATTTGTAGCTTTAGGAAGTATGATTACACCACAAACAGTATTATGTATGTTAGGTGTAGTATTAACAGTAGTTTTAATGAAGCGTAATATAAAAGGGGCTATGCTCATTGGTATTTTAGGTACATGGGTACTAGGAATTTTAGCACAATTAATAGGATGGTATGTGGTAGACCCAGCTCTTGGGCAATATTCGCTTATTCCGAGCTTCTCATCACAAGGTTCATTATTTGCAGGTTTTGGTGAAGTAGCTTTTAAATTTCCTAGAATGACAGAAATCTTTGGTAGTGCAGAAAGTATTTTTAATTTTATTATCGTTGTATTCTCATTTTTATTCGTAGATTTATTTGATACTTTAGGTACGCTTATGGGTGTAGCTACTAAAGCTGGCTATTTAAATGAAAAAGGAGAATTACCTCGTATTAAACAAGCATTCTTTGCAGATGCTATTGGAACATCAGTTGGAGCACTTTTAGGAACATCAACAGTCACTACATTTGTTGAAAGTACAGCAGGCGTTATGGAGGGTGGACGTACAGGACTTACGGCAATTTCTACAGGTGTATGCTTTGCATTAGCGCTCTTCTTATCACCTATTTTCTTAGCGATTCCAAGCTTTGCTACAGCACCAGCTTTAATTGTAGTAGGTGTCCTTATGTTAGATGGTATTTTAAAAGTAGATTTCTCAGACATCACAGAAGCACTTCCAGCATTCTTAACAATGGCAATGATGCCATTTACAGCAAGCATTGCAGAAGGAATTATTTTTGGTGGTATTTCTTATGTACTTATCAAGATGTTTACAGGTAGAAGAAAAGAAATTAGTGTGATGATGTATATCTTAGCTATCTTATTTGTATTAAAATTAGTGCTTACTTCAGTAGTGCATTAAAAGATCTTTTTAATCTAAGAAAAAATAACTGTTTAAATTTTTGAAATTTAAACAGTTATTTTTTTAGTTTAATTGATTTAAGTAAAATGATAGTTAAACCGATATAAATAAGGAATATATGATAACAGTACATAGTAAACTAAAAGAAATTTGTATTTTTATAGTTATCATGATAAAATATAGAAGATTGGCAATATAAAGCGAGAAGGGGGATGGCTGTGAGTAATGAGGAGTTTATGCTAAGAATTATGGAAGAATTTAATAGCATAAAGAATTACGAGCAAAAGAGGGGGTTTTTAGAAGATCTTAATTATCATGTAGGACAAATCAAGTATTTTTATGACGAACTAACACCAAATCAAACAGGGGATCCTTCTACAACCTTTTATAGACCAAAGCAATTGCCCAAGGTACATCAAATTGCTTATTTTAATTTAACGAGAGGATTTCCAAAAGAATTATATGGTGGACATTGGTGTTATATTTTTAAATATTTTAAAACTAAATTTGTAATTATACCAACTACATCAGTTAAAGCAGATTCATTACCACCAGATAAAGAATTTCAGATGGATATTGAGGTAAAAAATTTTACGAATCATTACATAACGAGGTTACAAATAGGTGATATGAGAACAGTAGATATTCAAAGGCTTTATCCAGCAAAAGGGTTTTATGATGTTATAACAGATCAAGAACTTATTATAGACAACATAAGTAGAATCTTATTAGAAGAGTAATACTTCAATATAAAAGTAAGAACATACTAATATACTGTAAAATGATACTGCTATGCACTTAAAGTGTATGGCAGTTATTTTTATCATGAAATCAGAAGAAATGGTTAGTCTTTATTTTGATAAAGTATTGTATTATAATTTAAATATTACAGAATAAATGGAGGAAGCTAAATGATTAATACTACTATTGTAGGATATGGAGAAGTTACATCCCCCAGCATTAAAACTTACATAGATCGATTGGAACAGTATCTAGCAACCTATTATCCAGCTATTTCTTGGCGTATCTACGACATAAGCTTAAAGAAATGCACATTGGGTGATTTAAAACAACATTTAAAGGAAAAAGTCTTGAACTATCATCCTAATATTATTTTTATTAGACTTTCTTCTCAAGATATAGATATTGAGCGTACTGATTTTGTAGGTAAAGAGCGTTTAGAGATTTATTTAAGGGATTTATTAGAGGAAATTGTAACTCATAATAATAGGACAGGTTTAAATAATTGTGTACCAATTCCAGTTATCATTACACCACCACTTATTCATGAAAAACCAGGTAAAAAAGGACGTACTAATAACCGTTTAAAGCAATATATTTATGAACTTAAGAGTGTTACTTTAGCAAAAGGTGGTATTGTGATTGATCTATGCGAGGAAATTAGCAAAAAGGTGAATAAAGAAAAGTATATTTTAGAAGAAGGGTATGGATTAACACAAGAAGGTGAAAACTTATTATATGATTTAGTTTTTGTAGAATTAACTAAGCTCATTGATTATCAAGGGGTATTAAAAAACAGACGGTAAATTCAATATTTTTTCAGTGAATCTTCAAAAACCTATCACTTAAGACCTTTATCATGTACTTAAATAAAACATAAGCAAGACCTAAGGAGGTTTTAAAAATGAGTGAATGGAACAATGATTATGAAGAACAAGTTAATGAACAAATAATAGAAGAAACTAAAGAAAGTAGTGAGAAAGTAAAAGAAGAGGTACCATTAAGTGAAGCTATTCCAGTAATGCCTAGTTCTAAAGAGGAAAAACCTAAAAAGAAACATAAAGTAGGCAAAGGCATTTTACTAACTACAATAGTAGCACTAGCTTCTTTTGGAGGTGGTAGTTTATATACTTCATACCAATGGATGGAAAAATATGAAGCATCTAATGCAGCTAGTAAAGAACAATCAAATGCAGGTACTCAGACGACTATTGTACCAACTTCTGTTACAAGTGCTGGGGTAAGTGTTTCTGATGTGGCTAAGAAAGCTGCTGATTCAGTAGTAGAGATTTCAACAGAAGTAGTAGCAACAGACCAATTCTTTGGCCAGTTCGTTACACAAGGAGCTGGAAGTGGCGTTGTTTTAACAGAAGATGGATATATTATTACTAATAATCATGTGATTGATGGTGCTAAGAAAATTACTGTGCGTTTAACAAATGGTAATGAATATACTGCTAAGCTTATTGGAACGGACACACAAACAGATGTAGCAGTTATTAAAATTGATACACAAAATGAAAAACTTCAAGCTGCTGAGTTAGGAGATTCAGATCAACTTATTGTAGGGGAGCCAGCAATAGCTATTGGTAATCCTTTAGGAGAATTAGGTGGTACGGTAACAAATGGTATTATTAGTGCCTTAGATAGAGAAATTACTATTAGTGGACGTAGTATGAGATTATTACAAACCAACGCAGCTATTAATCCTGGTAACTCTGGTGGTGGTTTATTTAATAGTCAAGGTCAATTAGTAGGACTAGTAGTGGCTAAATCTTCAGGTTCTGATGTAGAAGGATTAGGTTTTGCTATTCCTGTTAATAAGGTAAAAGAAATAGCAGACTCACTCGTTCAGAATGGTTATGTATTAGGTCGTCCAGCTTTAGGTGTTAAAGTAGTAGATGTAGATTCATGGCAAACAGCAATGCAATATAACTTAAATCAAACAGGTGTATATGTTGCAGAACTTACAGAAGGTGGTAATGCAGCAGCAGCAGGACTTAAGGTAGGGGATTTCATTGTAGGTATTGAAGATACACAGGTTTCAAGTACAAGTGATATTTCTAATATCTTATCTGGTAATAAAGTAGGTGATATTGTTAAAGTGACCATTTCTAGAAATGGTAAGTTTGTTAATGTACAGCTGAAATTGTCTGAATTAAAACCTGTACAACAAACAGCAAGTGAAAATTAAATCATTAAAATAGTCCTAAGGATACAATAAAAAGGTGACAATAGTCGCCTTTTTATTGTATCTACCTTATGCTAAAATAAGTAAAAAGGAGGCCGTTATGTATAAGCTATTAGTTGTAGATGATGAAAAAATGATTAGAGAACTCATTAAAAAATATGCTACTTTTGAAGGTCATGAGGTGACAGAAGCAGAAGATGGCATGGAAGCAATAGAAAAGTGTAAAATGAATCAATTTGATTTAATTATTATGGATGTAATGATGCCGGAGTTAGATGGCTTTTCAGCATGTAGAGAAATTAGAAAATTTACTGATACACCGGTTTTAATGCTTTCTGCTAGAGGAGAGGAATATGACCGTATTCATGGGTTTGAAATTGGAGTAGATGATTATGTGGTAAAACCTTTTTCGCCTAAAGAACTCATGATGCGTGTTAATGCCATTATAAAAAGAGGTAAGGTAAAAGAGGAAGCGGCAAGTAAGGATGTTGTTTGTTTTCAAGGATTAAAGGTAGATTTTGATGCACGTCTTGTTAGTATTGATGAAAAAAATGTAGAGATGACACCTAAAGAATATGAGCTTTTCTTCTATATGGTAAGAAATAGGGGAATTGCATTATCTAGAGAAAATTTGATTAGTAATGTATGGGGCTATGATTATTACGGAGATGATCGTACATTAGACACACATATTAAATTACTTCGTAAAAGTTTAGGAGAATACGCACGTCTTATTGTTACATTAAGAGGAGTGGGGTATCGCTTTGAGGAAAAATAGATGGAGTATTAGATGGCAACTGTTTGGTTATTTAGTAGCTTTTGTAGCAGGGTTACTAGTAGTGTTATGGCTTTTTCAAGTTGTTTTTCTAGAGGAATTTTATAAGAAAATTAAAATTAATGAAGTAAAAGAAGTAGGACAAAAAATTGAAGCGAATATAGATAAGGATTATCTGGTGGAATTATTAGATAATTTGGCTATAAGAAAGCAACTCTGTATTGTTCTAACGAATGCTGATGGAGAGGTATTGTATAAAAGAGATGAACTAACCAATAGTAGCATTTACCATATGACGAATTTTGAATATTATCTAGCAGGACTTAATGCTGAAAAGAGAGGGGGACAACTCCTTTATTATTTCAATTATCGTGAATTTGCTAAAAGCCTAGAAAAGAAAAATAACATATTAGAGCAAGTGCCAGCAGGGCTTAGAAATAAGGACGATTCAGTTATTTATACACGCCTATTAAATAGTCAAACAGGTAATCAATATATTGTTTTAATTAATAGTTTGATTGCACCTGTAGATGCTACGGTAAGTACTATTAGAAAACAGCTGGTGTATGTAAGTTTAATTATGCTTATTCTTGCGTTCTTATTAGCCATTTTGATTGCTAAAAAAGTTGCAAGGCCTATTATTCAAATTAATGCAAAGGCAAAGCAACTAGCGGTAGGAGATGAGGCCATTGTATTTGAGGAAAAAGGATATAAGGAGATTGCAGAGCTTTCAGGCACTTTAAGTTATGCTTCAGTAGAACTTACGAAGACAGAAAAACTAAGAAGAGAATTGATTGCCAATGTTTCTCATGATTTAAGAACGCCTCTTACTTTGATAACGGGTTATGCAGAATTGATGCGTGATTTACCTACAGAAAATACACCTGAGAATGTACAAGTCATTGTAGATGAAGCTAAACGTTTAACACAACTTGTCAATGATATGTTAGATTTATCTAAACTTCAAGCAGGAACCAGTCAGTTAGAAAAAGTTACTTTTAATTTGACGAAACAAATCAATGAACTATTATTACGTTATAATACTTTAACGGCTCAAGAGGGTTATACCATTGACTTTATCTATGATGAAGAAATATGGGTGAATGGAGATGAACTGAAGTTATCACAAGTAATCTATAATCTGATTAATAATGCTATTAACTATACAGGGTCAGATAAGCATGTCATAGTTAAACAGCATGTAACCAATGACCAAGTAAGAATAGAGGTTATTGATACTGGAGAAGGTATTAGTGAGGAATATTTGCCATATATTTGGGAAAGATATTATAAGGTAGACAAAACACATAAAAGAGCAACGGTGGGAACAGGCCTAGGTTTGTCTATTGTAAAAACTATATTAGATGCCCATGAAGCTCATTATGGTGTTACAAGTAATATAGGAGAGGGTAGTACATTCTGGTTCGAAATCAAGCTTGCTTAATATTCAGCTGATGTTCACCTCACTGTCACAAAAAAAGGATAAGCTATTATTAAAGCATATCAGACATAGGAGGACGTCAATGAAGTTACTAAAAAAGGGAATGGTATTATTAATGGTAGGGCTTTTAGGTTTTGGAGTAGTAGGTTGCAGTAAAGCAGCAGACAATTCTCAAACCAATAATAAAACAGAAGATGTTGTCATTGCTACAGTTGGTGATGGGAAGGTTACTAAAAAAGCCCTAGATCAACAACTAGTTTATCTTGATAGCTTGATGCAATGGCAATATGGTGAAGATTATGAGTCAAATGAAGAGGCTATGACTTATTATAATGAACAAAAACGTTTAATGGTAGATTATTTAGTTGAAATACAGCTTATTATTAGTAAAGCCCAAGAATATGATGTTAATGTTACAGCAGATGATGTAGATGAAGAGTTAGAACTACTTAAATCAGATTATGATACAGAAGCAGCTTTTGAGGAAGCACTCACAACAAGTGGTATGTCTTTAGAAGAACTTAAACAGATGCTCAAAGAAGATTTGATTGTTAACCAAGTCGTTACGGCTTGTACAAAAGATATTACTGTAAGTGATAAAGAAATAAAAACTTACTATGATGGTAATATTGATAGTTTCAAAACAGAAGCAGGAGCGACTATGTCTCATATTTTAGTAGCTACAGAAGAAGAAGCAAAAGAAATCAAAGCTAAGTATGACAAAGGAACAAGCTTTGAAGATTTAGCAGAAGAATATGGTACAGACGATACTAAAAGTCAAGGAGGCTTGCTAGAATATATTCCTTATAACAGCACTAATTATGATGCAGATTTCTTAGAGGGTGCAAAACAGCTTGAAGAAGGAGAAGTATCCGAACCAGTTAAAACTCAACATGGTTGGCATTTGATTAAAGTAACCGATGTCAATAAAGAAGACCAAATAAAGTCTTATGATGAGGTGAAAGATGAAATTAAGGAACAACTTTTAATACAAAAACAAAATGAAGCAGTAGAGGCAAAAATAAAAGAGTGGAAAGAGTCAACCCATATTGTTATTAATGAAGACTTAATTTAATTAGTATTAAAGGGTATCGTGAATCAAGTAATTGATTCACGATACCCTTTAATGATGTTATAAAGATTATTTTATTCTACCTTAGAGGTAGTTGGCGTAGGGGATTCAAGGAAAGGACCGCCTACATGTTTCATATCTAAATTAACATTTTTATTAACAACAGCATCATAAGTGTGTGCCTTCATGGCATCTGTTAAGTCAAAACCAGTCATTTCTTTTACAGATTCCATAACAGTAGCCATAGTACTAGCCACTGTTCTGGCTACATTAGTGGCACCTTGACTGTCACCGCCACCATCCATAACAATAATTTTTTCAATACGTGACATTGGTTCAGCCACACTCTTAGCAATATCAGGAAGCACTTGAACCAGCATTTCCATTTTACCAGCATCAGTGTATTTAGCATAAGCTTCAGCTTTCTTTTCCATAGCTTCAGCTTCGGCAAGACCTTGCATTTTAATAGCTTCAGCTTCAGCCAGACCTTTTTGTCTAATAACTTCTGCTTCAGCCAGACCTTGGATTTTGGTCTTTTCAGCTTCAGCTAAAGCGCTTAAACGAACTGCTTCAGCGCGAGCCTGAGCATCTGCAATTTCTTTGTATTTTAAAGCTTCAGCATCTAATTGTTCTTTAGCTTTATGAGCTTCTGCAGGTTTGACGATAGTTTCAAGTAATTCTTTTTCCTTACGTGCAGCTTTTTTCTCAGCTAGTTCTATATTTTTTTGTTCAGCTACAATAGAAATTTGAATTTTTTCTGCTTCTACATCTCTTAAACGTTGTTGTTTTAAAACTTCAGCATCCATCTGCGTATCAGTAATGGTTTTTTGAGTAATATTTTGTTGAATATTATAAGCTGCATCTGATTCGGCTTTAGCTGTAAATTGTTCCTTTTCAAAGTTAAGTTGTTTAATATTCTTTATTTTGTTAGCTTCAGCAATAGCAGTTTGTGCCTCGATAGAAGCTGTTTCTCCAAGACGTTGTGCCTCAGAAGTTTTGATTTGTGTTTCTTTATTAGCTTCTGCTACAGCAATTTGTGCATTTTTCTTAACCTCTGCAATACGCGCTTCCCCCATAGCCTTTAAGTAACCGTTGTTATCAGAGATATCTTTGATGGTTAAAGTTTTGATTTCAAGTCCCATTTCAGCAAGGTCAGTACCAGCTACTTCATGAACCTTAGAACCAAAGCTTTCACGATCATTATAAATTTCTTCTACTGTAAGTTTAGAAATAATTTCACGTAATTTACCTTCTAGCACTTCTCTGGAAACATCACTAATGGTTTGAACGGTTTGAGCTTCCTTGGCAGCATTAAACTGCTCAATAGCTGCTAAAATAGAATTTCTATCATTGCGAACTTTGATAACAGCAACACCATCTGTGTTAATTGGTACCCCTTGACTAGTCATAGCACCGTTGGTCTTAACATCTAATTTCATACTTTCTAAAGAAATGGTATCCATTCGCTCAAAAAGAGGAATAACAATACCACCACCACCGGTGATGACACGTTTCTTAAGACCGGTAACGACGGCTGCTTTATCTTGTGGGATTTTTTTCCACATACTCAAGATAATAGCAACGATTAAAATAATAGCGATAATAATACCAATAATACCTACTGGTAATGATGAAAAAACTTCTGGCATAGCCTCACCCTTTCATAATATGTATATATCTAAAGTATACTTTAAGATATACAAGTGTAAAGAAAATTAGTGAAAAATTAATATTTAATAAAAGCTTATTTCATGAGTTCATTAGATAAAAAATACGTAGGTGAATCAGAAACAATTAGAATATGATTCTTAATGTCTAATACTTTAACAATAGTACCTTCTTGAATAGGCGTTGCACTTTGTGCGGAATAGGAGATTTTACCGTGTTTCGTATTTAAAGCCACACTTCCAGTGCCTCCTTCAAAAATAGTAACAATAACCTTACCTTCCATGCCAATTAAATCAGCATCAGTTAAAGCATCACTATCTACTTTTTTAAGATGAGCGATAAGTGTTTTGGTTAAATAACAAAGCAAACAGCCAGTTAAAATGGCACCAATTAGATGAAAAGAAGTTTTGTCAAAGAGCGTATACCCCATGCCGCCGAAGCCTACTAAAAAGGCACAAATTTCTAAGGGGGTGATAGGTAAAATGCCAGGAAGTGCATCAAAACTTAAGTCAAAATAACTAAGCCCTTGAAACAAATCACTTAGTCCATCTAAGATGAAACTAATGAATAAGCATATTAGACCGAAGCCTAGAGCATATAGGTAAATAGTTGACATGTAACATCCTCCTTACAAATAAGTTGTAAGAATATTATATTATATTATTGTGAATAAGTAAAACGAATCTGATACTATTTAATTTTATTATTTTAATATTATTTTATATTTTTAATAGTTAAAAATTATAGTAGATGCTCTAATTCCTTGACAAATTTTAGAATCAATCTTATATTTTTTATAGATTCATGGAGAGGAAAGTATTAACAACAATTAACAAATCGATTAAAATAGAAAAGATACTACAAGAGATGGAAGTGTGATAAGGATGAAGGTTGGAATATTTGACTCAGGAGTAGGTGGCATTACAGTTCTAAAGACAGCCCTAAAGCTCCTACCACAAGTAGATTATATTTATTACTCAGATAATAATCATGTACCTTATGGTACAAAAACTAAAGAAGAAGTTTTAGGCTATGTAAATGATGTCGTAGCCTTTTTAATAAGTCAACAGGTAGATGCCATTGTTATTGCATGTAATACAGCGACAAGTATTGCAGTAAAAACTTTACGAAGTCGATATCCTGTTCCTATTATTGGGATGGAGCCAGCTGTGAAGTTAGCATTCAATCATCACTCAGATGGGAAGGTGTTAGTAACAGCTACTTCTCTTACTTTAAAAGAAGAGAAGTTTAAGAATTTGGTAAATCGTTTAGGAGAAGAAGAACGTGTCTGCACATTGGCTTTACCGGAACTAGTTACTTTTGCAGAAGCCTTTATGTTTGACGAAGCACAAATCAAAGCTTATTTTAAAGAAAAATTAAAGGACTATCCGTTAGAAGAGATTGTGGCAATTGTACTAGGATGTACTCATTTCGTTTATTTCAAGAAAATATTAAAAGAATGTTTACCACCACATATTACTGTATATGATGGGAATGAAGGTACTATACGTCATTTAAAAGAGTTAATAGATAGTGAAAAAATAATGCATATTAGGAAAGAACCTGAAGTAACCTTTTATTACTCAGGTAAAAGGTGTGAATCTAAAGAACTGCTTAACAAATACTTAGATATAATAGAAGTTTGATTAATATGAAAAGCACTATAAGTAGGTGGCTTATAAAGAACCTACTTATAGTGCTTTTAAAAATGAGTAGTTTTGCTTTTTGTCAAATTTTTGGGACGATATAAAGCATAAATAAGATTGAAAAAGAATAGGATAATGCCATAATTGATAAAGGAAGTAACTTTAATATTGGTAGCATAAAATTTAACAATCTCTAATATACCAGATAAGATTAAGCAAAGAATACCTACGAGTAATCCCTGACTTAAGGGGTGCTTCTTATAAATCAATAAGGCGATGAATATAATCATTAATAACAAGTTACCACCAAGAAGAAGATGATAAGCTGGTAACAATTCAAAAAAGTTAGCTTTATCCATATACTGCAAAATAATAGCGATAATGTAAAAAACAATAGCAGGTAAGACACTTATAAAGCAATAGAGTTTTAAAGAATGCTTAGATACAATTTGATAGAAGAATAACCAAAGAGGAATAGCAATAGCATAAAAGCAAAGATATTCTAAATGATGAATAAAAGCTAGATTCTGTGTAAATAATTGCAAGCACTTAGTGTTACATAGTAACCAAATAGAATAAATAATGGCAAATATACCTAAAAATAAAAAGCTTAAATAAGGTTGTTTTTGGAATTTCAAGTAAAGACTAACCAATAAACAGACTATACCTGTAAGTAAAAACCAACTATTTAAATAAATAGTTTCAGCAGAGTCAAAGAGGAGCGTCTCCGTTAGATTTTTTTCAGTTAAAGTAATTGGAAAGATATAATTAGTGATACGGTCAAAACTATGAATATATTGAATATGTAAGGTTTTATAAGCATAATCCTTTGGCAGAGGAAATACGAGAAGTCCACTACCTACTTCTAGATTACCGCTTGTATTAATATTACCGTCATACGTATAAAGAAGTTCATCATCTAGAAAAATTTTTACATGCTGTAAAAAGATTTTAGTACGAAGGTAAGGTTGCTTTATGGAAGTAGTAGGTAAAGTAGTATAGAGATCTACTGTATCGCCTTTATGATAATAACAATCAACGTGAGTAGGGATGGAAAGAGAAACAGGAGACTTTCCATTTAAACTATAGTACCAGTTATAAGTTAAAGGTACTGCTTGTTCATGCTTAGTTGATTGATTTTGCAAGATACTTAAACTTATAAATCCAAATAAAAATAAAAAACTAACACAAATAATAGTTACATGTGGCTTATGTTTCAAAGAGAGTCACATCCTTTGGCTTAAAATATATATCATAGTATAATTAGTTATCATTCTATATGACATAAGTTACTTTTTCAAGCTAAATGAGAAGAAGGGGCTGTAAAAAAACAGCCTCGAAACAAGGAGCAGGTCGCCTGTAGCGACCTGCTCCTTGTTTTTTTATAGATTTATTGTCATTATCACAAAATTAGAAGTCACTTATTAAGCCTATGGTTTTATAGGCTTTAAATGATGATATTATATCCGTTTTTTATGCAGCTATGGATGTCCGATGTTTCTTGTTATGATACTTATAGAGGTTGTATCCACAAGAAATTAACGTGAATTCTAAAATGACAGCTTTTTCACCTCGCCGAAATAATCTTTTATAAGATCTATCCCACTTAATTATCCCAAATGTCCCCTCTGATTGAATACTTCTGTTCATACACAATAAGGCACCATGAATTGATTCTAGATTATTTATTACTTCCTTATGTATTTCTGTTAATTCTCGATTAAGGCGTATTGTTCTATTTCCATGTGCTCTTTTGCAACATTCACTACGATATAGACATCCTGCACAGTCTTCACATTCATATATTTCTTCTGTTCTACCATATTGATTTTTATATATATGCCTATCACATTTATATATAAACTTTTTATTATTAGGACAGATCAGGTTTCCGTGTTCATCTCTTTTGAAATTTACTGCACGATATGGATCATAATGATATTTTTGATTCTTAGTTTCCCTCTCAAACATAGTAAATTTCATATATTTTTCCATGCCATGTTCCTCACAATAAAGATAATTGTTATAAGAACCATATCCTGCGTCAGCAACAGGATACGTTGGATAATGACCATAAGTAGCATTAAACTTTTCCATTAAGGGTTGAAAACATTCCATGTCTGAAGCATAAGGTTTTGCGTCTATTACAGCTATATATTCATCACATATGGCAGCCTGCATATTGTAAGCAGGAAGGAGCTGGTCATTTCCCATATAATCACGTTTGATTCTCATAAAAGTTGCATCGTAATCAGTTTTTGAATAACTATTTCTTCGCTCTCCACATACTTCGATGTGCTTTGCATATTTCTTGAGGCGTTCTAGATACCCCTGCATTTCCTGATACTGTTTTTGATGGATACTTTTCTTATGCCCAGCTCCGGAAACAAATTTTGAAACCTCTAGATTTATTGCCTTCTGATAACTTTCAAGCAATGCCTCAACGTAATCAATCGCATATTCATCTCTTTTTTCTAACTTCACATTAAGAAAACTAAGAATCTCTGAATTCATTGTATCGATGAGTAATGAGATCTTTTCGAACACTTTGTTTCTATTTTTGATGCAAGATTTCTTCCATACCCAGGTATAGCGATTAGCATTAGCTTCGATCTTTGTTCCATCGATGTAAGTGTGATGTAAATCCACATGCTCTTGATCAAAAATATAAGAATTGATATCAATGAAGATTTGTTCAATTGAAGTCGTTAATTCATTACGAATAAAGTTGCCGAAAGTAGCAAAAGATGGAGCTTTCATTCCGTCAAGAAGATACATATATCTGATGTCTGTACGGCAGAGTTTTTCAATATTTCTTAAAGAACTAATGCCATGCTCCATAAAAGTGAAAAGTATAATCTTAAGCATTTTATCTGAATCACATCTTGGACGACCTATTTTGCAGTCCTTCTCTACAAAATATCGTGTTAGGTCAATGTGATCCATTACTTCGCATAAAGTATATACTGGATCTGAAATATCAATTATTTTTTCGATATCCAATGGTAATTTTAGCTGTCTTGGTGTAAAATTATCATTGGTATTTTTGTTTAGTAGCATAAATAAATTATACCAAAAAAATCGCTGAAGTCTTACGACCTCAGCGATTTTTTCGTTAGGGGAGTTTTTTTACATCCCCTTCTTCTTAATAATACAGCTATATTTTACTGTAAAGAGTAGGTCGTCTTATTTATTTTATAGCGATAATATCAATTTCATTATGTTCATATAAATTAATAAAACGATCATTAATTTTAATAATAGGACGGTAAAGGCATTGTGGATTAACAAAAACAACTTCTCCAATTTCTCCTGTATTCAAGATAACAAAGGTACCAACATAATAGGTAGCTATATTAGTACAGAAAGTTAAAAGAAGTTTAGGATCAAATTGAGGAAGTAGATCTAATAATAGGATTTTAAGTGTATCAAATATATGATGTTTGTGACGGAGTAAGTCATAGGTATCAGCAAGCCCCAATATCTTACCTAATAAATTAATATAAGGTGAGGAAATATGAACTGGGAAACCACTGCCATCACAATGTTCATGATGAGCTAAAATGGCTTTTGGGATAATAGGATCTAAATCCTTGAGTTTACTTACAAGGTTATAACTATAAATAGGATGCTTTTCATATTCAGCTTGCTCATCAGCATTTCTGGTAAAAGAAGGATCAAAAGGATCAAATGAAAGGTTAAGCAGACCGATATCGTGTAATAAACCGGCTTTAATGGCAGAGGCTATAAGATGATTATCTAAGTTACACCAACGGCAAATAAGCATAGAGATAAAAGCTACATTTAAGCTATGATTATAGGTATTACAGTCTAATTGTTCAATAAGGTTAGTACAACCTAAGAGACTATAATTAGCAGTAAAGTCGGTGGGTAAATCTTGACATAACGCTTCAAAGTCACTAATATCCAATAAGCTTGTATCTTTTTGATCCATTTGATTAACAACAGCCATTAAGGCAGAACTATACTTTTTATAGTTTTCAATTGTTTCTACAGGAAGATTCCATACTTTATTGAAAGAATCTAAATAAACCCATATATCTGTATGAACAAAGTTTTGGATATTTTTAATATGCTCCGGTGTGAGTTCTTGATTTTGACCTACAATAGTAGTACCAGTTTTTAAATCAATAATAGGTCCTGAAGTAATCATACCTGGAATACATTTTGAAATAGGCACAATAATTTTTTGCATAACGTAAGCCCCCTTGTCTGTTACTTTTAATTTTATATCGACCAAATAGATAAGAAAAGTAAGAAAATAGAGCAAATAATAACTTAAAAACAGAAAAATTGTATATCGTTATAGTGTGCTATGGTGCTATTTGCAAAATCTCTTCAATAATGATAAACTAATATGACGAAAATAAATCTGATTACTAGTAAGATTTAGCTTCTTAGCTGCAGTGTTCTTTAAAATCATAAACAAGTGTGATAAAATCTTCTGCTGTTGGAGCTAGGAAAAAAGCAGGGCTATTTTTTTGCTTTTTAAAAGGAATATATAGAATAAAATAATAAAGGTTAATAAGGATGATATTACAATCCTGGATTAAGTCAGTTCTAGCATTTTTAGAAAGCTTATTAAATGTATGTAAGTAACATTTCTTTAAAAGTTTTAAGTTGAGTTTTGTTTTGGGTAAATGAAAGACGGACAAAGCTTCAGGATAGGAGTGTGCTAAATCATTAAAAAGAACTGACCTATTTGTATAAGGTATAGTTGGTAGATAGTCAAAGATATAAGCTTGTAAATAAGAAGATGAATGTCTAGAACTTTCTAGAATAAAGATAAAAGATTGAATGGACTTAATGAGTTCATTATAAGAGGTTGAATGGATTTTGCAACCTCGCTGCTCATAGAAACTCCATTTTTCTAAGACATTAAAGTAACTATGGGTTAAAAAATTAGAGTAGATGTTATAGGTAGGTAGTGTTTTAGAATAAATATACATAAACATTCCCCCTTTTAATAACTTTCTTAACGACTTCTTTATATTTATTATATAGCAGAATAAAAAGAATGAGAAGTTATTAATATAAAAATATAAATAAGACTAATCAAATGGAAAATCATCATGAGGTTCTAAAAACAGGAGGAACAAGAATGAAAAAGAAGATGGGCATAGTCCTATTATTAGGTATCATTTTAGGTGGAGCAGGAATGATATATTACAGTACTCAAAGTAAAATGACAATGGGACAAGCCATAGGGAAAGAAGAAGTAGCACAGAAATTATGTACTCTAGAGGGTAATGTAGTGCGTATTGAAATAAAAAGGGATGAAACGACTATTTTAGAAAAAGAACATCAAAACTGGGAGAATCCAGAACATATGGACTTGACGTATGATTGGCAAGCAGTACATGAGTGGTTAGTGGCGATAAGAAAAATAGAAAGTAAAGAAGCTATTTATAAAGTAGAAGATGAGGCCCAATATGGTATAGATGATAAGTCTCTTATCATTACACTTTATGATGAAATGAATCGTAGTCAAACATTTAAAGTAGGAAAGATAACAGAAGACAAACAACTCTTTTATATGACAACTGATCGCATGGAAGGCGTATATGCAGTGGCTTATCATGATGGACAACAGCTTTTAAGAAATCCGAATACTTTTGTAGTAGGCAATTTAAAAATACCTGAATTAGAAAACATAGAGCAAATCAAACTGACACATAATGAAGAATATACTTTAAGCCTTAAGAAGCTACAGGATTTAGGTGTTGATAAATGGTCTTTAATGGACTACTATAAAGGAAGTCACTTTATTCAAACAGAAGTAATGGAGCAGTTACTCGAAACGATTAAAGTGATGAAGATAGATAGTTTTGCAGGAGCCATTACAGAGAAGGAAGATTACGGTCTAACTAAGCCACAACTTATTTTAGGTCTGAATCAAGGCTGGGAATTAAGTTTTGGTAAAACAGAAGGTGATCTGGTTTATGTAAGAATGAATGACCAGTCAGTTGTTTATACGATGAAGAAAGAGGCGTTAGAGCAACTGACTAGCTATAAACCATTCGACATGATTTCAAGAGAAGTTTTAGAACTGCCGTTATCTGGGATTAAACAGATTGTATTAGAGAATCCACAAGGTACTTATAACTTGACACTAGAGTATGGAGAAGCAGGACAGGTTGCTACTGAAATAGTAAGTCAATTAGATGAAATAGCTTTAAATAAGGAGCAAACTGCAGAGCTTATTTCAACTATTAGCTCAAGCATATGGATTGAGGCAGTACTTCAAAATCCTGAAATTGAACAAAAAGAAGAAAGAAAAGCTGAAATTACAATTACATGTACTTTACAAAATAATCAAGAGGAGAAAATTGAGCTTATTCCTTATGATATTAATTACTATATTTTACGTGTAGATGGTGTTACAGAATTTGCGGTTAATAAAGATAAAGTAACAAAGCTATTTAGTACACTTAGTCATATGAAAAAAGAAAAGAAGTAAGGATGAAAAAAGGAACTCCATTGATTATGAGTTCCTTTTTGCTATTATAGTATAATAAATATAAAAAAGGGAAATGCTATGTATTATATATATATTTTGAAATGTAAAGATGGTACCTATTATACGGGATACACTAATGATATAGAAAAAAGAGTGCGTATACATAATGATAAAAAGGGTGCAAAATATACGAGAGGACGTACACCTGTTACTTTGGTTTATGAAGAAAGCTTTGCGACTAAAGCGGAAGCTTTGAAAAGAGAATATATGATTAAACAAATGAGTAGAGCTGAAAAAGAAGCTCTTATCCATTCAAAAGCTGAGGAGCTGAGGTAATGAAACAACTAGTAAAAGAATATATAGGAATTATTATAGGAGCATTACTTATAGCCATAGGACTTTATTTTTTCTGGGCACCATCAAATTTAGCAGCTGGAGGCGTAAGTGGTCTAGCAATTGTTCTAAAGGCGCTCTTCCCGATTGTACCCATTGGTATTCTTATTTTTATTTTAGATTGCTTGATGTTTATGATTGGGTTTATCATGTTAGGAAAAAGCTTTGGATTAAGAAGCTTAATGTGTAGTTTGTCTGTATCAGTATTAATGACAGGGTTAGAATTCATTTGGCCTAATTGGCAGCCTATTAGTGACGATTTACTAATCTTACTTATTTTTGGAGCGTTATTTATTGCTATAGGTCAAGCATTAGTGTTTAATTTAGAAGCATCTTCTGGTGGAACAGATATTATAGCAAAAATGATTACCCAATATACACACCTTAATATTGGAACCTCCTTAATGATAGCTGACATGATTGTTGTTCTTTTAGCTATGGGCATATTTGGGCTTGAAAAAGGACTTTATGCGGCATTAGGGGTTTTAATTACGACTAACTTAATAGATTATTTAATTTCTGGGTTTAATGTTCAGCGCTATGTCATGATTATTCCCTCATCTTCAGATAAAGTGCAACCGATTAATACGTATATTTTAGAAACACTAGAGCGGGGTGCAACTATCTATACAGCAGAAGGAGCATATAGTAAAAATCCTAAGCAAGTCATTACAACTGTTATCGACCGTAAAGAATTTATTGATTTAAAAAGGAAATTAATTAAAATTGATCCTTTAGCTTTTATGACAGTACAAAATTTACATGAGGTTGTTGGAGAAGGTTTTAAAGTGAAATAAAAAATGGTTAAAATTTAAAATAGAGATAGAAATTAAGCGGATAACTTTCTTTCTATCTCTATTTTTATTTAATATTTTAATTCTATAAATAAGATTCTTGGAATTTAGTATAAAATTAATCGAAAAGGGTTGACAATTCTAAATATAAAGCATATACTACAAAACATAGAGAAATAGTAGGAATAAAGGAGGGGCTATGAAAATATCAACAAAAGCAAGATATGGTTTACGTGCTTTAGTAGATTTGGCAGTTCATTCATCGGGGGATCAAGTACCACTTATTAGTATAGCCCAGAGACAAGAGTTATCCGCCAATTATATGGAGCAAGTTTTTTCATCTTTAAAAAAAGCAGGAATTGTAAAAAGTATCAAGGGGTCACAAGGTGGCTACATTTTAGCAAAGCGTAGTTGTGACATCACTGTAGGAGAAGTCATTAGGGCTATAGAAGGAGAAATTCTTATCGTAGAAGAAGAGGAAGCTAGAGATGATGCTTCTTTGATTTATAATAGCATGAAACAGTGTTTACAAGAACAAGTTTGGAGTAAAATTACAGAAAGTATTTGTCAGGTGATTGATCATATTACCTTGGAAGATTTAATGAAGGATTATGAGAAGCTTAATCAAAAAGAAGTATTAATGTATTATATATAAAAATGGGAGGAATTAAAATGGCTAAGATATCAAAAAATATTACAGAATTAATTGGAAATACCCCTTTATTAGAAATAGGGCAGTATGCAAAGAGTGAGGGAGTAGAAGCAACGCTTATTGTTAAACTAGAGTCTTTTAATCCAGGTAGCAGTGTAAAAGATCGTATTGGTTATTACATGATTCAGGATGCTGAAAAGCAAGGGCTTATAACAAATGAAACAACTATTATTGAGCCAACTAGTGGGAATACAGGTATTGCTTTAGCTTATATATGTGCAGCAAAAGGTTATAAGTTGATTTTAACTATGCCTGATACAATGAGTGTAGAGCGTCGTAATATATTAAAGGCATTAGGAGCAGAGCTTGTGCTTACAGAAGGAGCAAAAGGTATGAAAGGCGCTATTCAAAAGGCTGAAGAGCTTGCTAAAGAAAAAGTACCAAGCTTTATACCACAGCAATTTAATAATCCAGCTAATCCTTTAGCACATCGTTCAACAACTGCACTTGAAATATGGAATGATACAGATGGTAGCGTAGACCTTTTTGTAGCAGGTGTAGGAACAGGTGGTACAGTATCTGGTGTGGGAGAGGTACTTAAAGAAAAGAAACCACAAGTGAAAATCGTAGCTGTGGAACCAGCAGATTCTCCAGTACTTTCAGGTGGTAAACCAGGCCCACATAAGATTCAAGGTATTGGTGCTGGTTTTGTACCAGCAGTGTTTGATTCTGAGGTGATTGACGAAATTATTCAGGTAAGTAATGAAGACGCTTTTGAAACAGCTAGAAAGCTTGCTAAGACAGAAGGTGTATTAGTAGGAATTTCATCAGGAGCTGCTTTATATGCAGCCACTCAATTAGCTAAAAGACCGGAAAATAAAGGTAAAAATATCATAGCACTTTTACCAGATACTGGAGAAAGATATTTATCTACACCTTTATTTGCTTAGTAATCTTTGCTCAAGTATCAGTTGAGGGTAACTTGTACAATCAATCAAAGATAAAAAATGAGAGCAGAATAAATCAAATTTTATGTAATTAACAAATAACTGCCAGTAAGCCTTAAAAGGTGAAAACTGGCAGTTATTTGTTTGCTTAAATTAAAAGTAAGCGAGCAAGTACTGCAAGACCATAAAGGAATAGGAATAAAAAGTTGATGAAAATAACATCCTAAGTTGTAGCCGGCAGAGAAATAAGTATGGTATATTTGAGAGGATGATATAAAAGAGGAGCGATGAAATGGTAACATTTAATAACAGCTGGGACGAACAATTAAAGGATGAATTTGAGAAACCTTATTATAAAGCTTTACATGAGTTTTTAAAAGATGAATATAAGACTCAAACGATTTATCCGAATATGTATGATATCTTTAATGCTTTAAAGACAACAAGTTATGATGACTTAAAAGTCGTTATTTTAGGACAAGATCCGTATCATGGAGAAGGACAAGCACACGGAATGGCTTTTTCTGTAAAGCCAGGTGTAAAAGTACCCCCTTCACTAGTTAATATTTATAAAGAACTTCAAGCTACTTTGGGGTGTTATATACCGAATAATGGTTATCTTATGAAATGGGCTGAGCAAGGCGTATTATTACTTAACACGGTTCTTACGGTAAGAGCTGGTAAGCCTCAATCTCATAAGGGAAAAGGTTGGGAAGTATTTACGGATCGTATTATTAGTTTGCTAAATGAAAGAAAAGATCCTGTTATTTTTATTTTATGGGGAGCACCAGCTAAGAAAAAAGCAGAGCTTATTACTGCACCTTGGCATAAGATATTAACAGCTGCTCATCCTAGTCCTTTATCTGCATACAATGGCTTTTTTGGATGTAATCATTTTCAAAAGGTAAATGAGTATTTAATAGCTATGGGTAAGACACCTATTGATTTTCAAATAGAAAATATCTAGTCTTTTAAAACAAGAATGCTAAAATTGACTTGACAAAATATTTGACTGTAATTAAAATACTTATATAAATCTAAAAAATAAAGACGATGAAAAGACGAGTAAATCTTTACTAAGGTTTAAAGAGAGCCGAGGGAGCTGAAAATCGGTAACAAGGTAAGGATGGAAGAACAGCTTGGAGTTGCTAATCGAACGGCTATTGGCTTAGTAGACTTAGACGGGATAGACCGTTATATCTAAAACGTATCGAGTAATCTGTACGTTAGTGAGAGGATTTTAGTTTACTAAAGTCAATTAGGGTGGCAAACGCGAATCAACCTTCGTCCCTTACGTTTAAGGGAAGGAGGTTTTTTATATTTTAAAAGGAGGAATATGTGATGCAATTAAGAATTCCAGAAGGTTACAAAGCCAAATTAGACTTAAGAGAAACAGAAGTGGCAATTAAAAAGTTAAAGGATTATTTTGAAAATGCTTTAGCTTATGAGTTGTATTTAACTCGTGTGTCTGCTCCACTTTTTGTTAAACCAGAAACGGGTTTAAATGATAACTTAAATGGGACAGAAAGAGCAGTTGCTTTTGATATTGCAGATGATAATCATGCTATTGTAGAGGTGATTCATTCTTTAGCTAAGTGGAAAAGAATGGCGCTTGGTAGATATGAATTTGGTATTAATGAAGGACTTTATACAGATATGAACGCCATTCGTCGTGATGAAGAATTAGATAACTTACATTCCATTTATGTCGATCAATGGGATTGGGAAAAAGTTATTACTAAGGATATGCGTAATACAGAGTTTCTTGAGAAAACAGTAAAGCAGATTTACAGGGCGTTTATTAGAACACAAAACTATATTACAGAAGAGTATCCTGTACTTGAAAAATGGTTGCCAGATGAAATTTATTTTGTAACTTCACAGGAGTTATTAGACAGCTATCCAGAACTTACTGCTAAAGAAAGAGAAAATAAAATTTGTGAAGAAAAGAAAGCTGTATTTGTAATGCAAATTGGTGGGGCTTTAAGTAATGGAGAAAGACATGATGGTAGAGCGCCAGATTATGATGATTGGTCTCTTAATGGAGATATTTTATTCTGGAATCCACTTTTAGGTAGCGCATTTGAGCTTTCTTCTATGGGAATCCGTGTAGATGAAGAAGCACTAGAAAAACAATTAGAAATAGCAGGGTGCCCAGAACGCCGTGAATTAGCTTTCCATAAAGGTGTTTTAGAAAGACAATTACCTTATACAATTGGTGGTGGGATTGGTCAATCTAGAATTTGCATGTATTTCTTACAAAAAGCACATATTGGGGAAGTTCAAGCATCCATTTGGCCACAAGAGATGATTGATGCTTGCGAAGCAGTACATGTTCATTTGCTATAACGCTATTGATTAAACAATAGAGCATGTACAATCGGAGTATATGGTTTAATACTGTGTTCATATACATAGGATTAAGATAATAAGTAAATTTAGAATAAGCGATTAAAATCTGTGTAGAGAATTTTAATCGCTTATTTTTCGTTTATTTGAGTACTTAGGAGAAATAAGCAGTAGAGGCAAGCAATCTTTAGAAAAGGAATAAAAAAACGAAGATGATGCACAATAAACGTAATAATAGAAAAAGGAGAGCATTATGTTTATTAGTATCATTACAGCACTTATATCAGGGATTCTTATGAGTGTACAAGGTGTTTTTAATACAAGAGTAACAGAAAAGTCAGGTGTTTGGTTTACAAGTAGTATTGTTCATTTTATTGCTTTCATATGTTGCCTCGGAGTATTACTTTTTGTGCGTGATGCCAATGTAGAAGGGTTTAAAACCATTAATAAGTGGTATTTATTAGGCGGTGTTTTAGGCGCAGGAATTACGTATACAGTAGTAGTATCTATGGCTAAGCTAGGGCCTAGTTATGCTGTCATGCTTATTTTGATTGCCCAAATGACTGCTGCTTATTTGATTGAATTACTAGGGTGGTTTGGTACAGAAAAAGTGAATTTTATGTGGACAAAATTGGTAGGAGTCCTCATAATGGTTGGTGGAATTATCGTTTTTCAATGGAAAAGATAAAACGGTAGCAAGAGGAGGCAAAAATGATTAAAAATAAAGTATGTATTATAGGAGCTGGCATGGTAGGCTCTGCTACCATGATGTCCATCTTAAACTCAGGCTTAGTAGCTGAGATCGTTATGATTGATCAAAATGAAAAAAAGGCAGCAGGAGAGGCATTAGATGCCTTTCACACCACATCCTTTACATATGTACCTAATGTGTTAATTCGCCAAGGTAACTATGAAGATTGTAAGGATGCACAAATTATAGTGATGTCAGCAGGACCTAGTGTTAAACCTGGTGAAAAGCTAGATAGACGTATTTTAACTAAAACCAATGCAGAAGTGACGCGCAGTGTAATGAAGGAAATTATTAGATATACGCAGGAAGCCATTATTATCTTTGTTTCTAATCCTGTAGATGTTGTCACTTATATTGCACAAAACGAATTTAACTATCCTAGAAATAAAATCATTGGTTCAGGAACCTTATTAGATACAGCAAGAATGAGACGTATTATTGGAGAACATTTCTTAGTAGATACCAAGAATGTTCATGGCTATATTCTTGGTGAGCATGGTGCTACAGCTATGGCTACTTGGAGTTTATGTAACTTAGGCGGTATTCCATTAAGTGATTGCAGCAAAAAGTTTAATAAACCAGCCGTTAATCAAGAACAAGTTCTTAAAGAGGTTATTGATGCGGGAATGAATATTTTAATGGCAAAAGGTTATACAAACTATGGGATTGCAGAAGCAGTAGCACGCATGGTAAAAGCAATTGTCTTAAATGAGCTGAGTGTCCTTCCTGTTTCAACTACATTAGAAGGTGAATATGGTATAAAAGACGTAGCTATTAGTGTGCCTTGCATTATAGGGCAAGAGGGGATTCAAAGTATTTTAGATATTCCGCTTACAAAGGAAGAGCATGACAAACTTCTAGCGAGTGCCAATAGTTTAAAAGAAATCATTAAAACAATCGAGTAAATAGTAAAGGAGCTACTACGAGGCTAACAGATGAGTTAGCTATGTAGTAGCTCCTTTGCTTATATTTTTTAGCTTTCTATAATCTTCCCTTGACTGAGATAAAGTATACGTTGATTACGAGAACCTCTGTAGAGAAGATGTTCATCCTTCTCAGCTAAGATAAAAGGACCATCAATGAGTACATCAATAAAATTTAAAAGCTTTCTTCTACTAGGATTTGTAATGAGCTGTTCATAGGTATAACCGGTATAGCACCAAAGCGTAAGGCCAGTTGATTTAATAGAAGCAGCTAAATCTATCAAGGCCTCTGTTTGTTCGAAAGGTTCACCGCCGGAGAAGGTGATACCATCTATAAGTGGCTTGTTTTTTAAGATACGTTGAAGAATGTCAGAAGCTTCTACTGAGTCTCCATAATGAAAAGCCTGCATTTCTGGATTATGGCAGCCAGGGCAAGCATGAGGGCAACCAGACAGAAAGAGAACACTACGAAAGCCTTCTCCGTTAACAGTAGAATGATCTAAAAAACCAGCTACCTGTAAGGTACTCATACGTTAGTATAAGTATTTTTATGAGCTTCATCATGTGAGAGTCTGTCTTGTCTCTCGGCTGATTTACCACTACCAAAACGCTCATCTAAGCTGAGGTAGCCTGTTACACGGCTAATACCTTGGATATGGCTACTACCGCATTCAGGACATGTTTTCCCACAGTCTGTAACAGATGCACCACAGTCTTTACAGTATCTGAGATGAAAATTAATCCCTATGTAACTAATATTGGAGCTATCATAAGCATACGTAATGATTTTTTCAATCGTTTCTTCAGAAGGATAACCATCTACTTCTATATAACTGATATGACCCGCATTACACATACTATGGAAAGGCGCTTCGATTTGAATTTTATCTATAATAGAAATTTGATAGCCAACTGGAACATGGAAGCTATTCGTGTAATAATCTTTATCTGTCACACCAGCAATGCTACCAAAACGGTCACGATCTTGAATAACAAATTTACCGCTAAGTCCTTCAGCAGGAGTAGCATAGCAGCTCCAGTTCATATGGGTATCTTGGGTTGCTTTATCTGTGAAATTACGGATACATTGAACGATTTGATAACCTAATTCACGAGCTGTTTCGCTTTCACCGTGATGTTTACCTGTTAAAGCAACTAAGGTTTCAGCAAGTCCAATAAAGCCAATAGACCAGGTGCCGTTTTTTAAGACAGGATCGATACTATCATTAGGTCCAAGGCCTTCAGAACCCAGCATAAGTCCTTCGCCAACGACAAATGGTAAATCCTTCACCTTAAGGCGTTTAAGTACTTCGTAACGATGAAGTAAGGATTCTTTAGCTAACTGTAAGCGACCATCTAATAATACCCAAAAAGCTTCTAGATTACCTTTTGCTTCAAGAGCAACACGAGGTAGATTAATTGTAGTAGGTGCATTATTACCACGTCTGTTAGGCCCCTCAGGACCGTTAATATTAGAGCATACATAAGTACGGCAACCCATAGTAGCTGGTAAAATACCTTTTGCATAATATTTTAAGTTAAAGTCAGCATCAATGTTCATGAAGGTAGGATTCATACGTGTACTAGCTACACGACAAGCCAGTTTAAAGAGATATTCATAAGGCGCATCCTCACCTCGGTTAACACCTTTTTTGACACGGAAAATAATATTAGGGAAGATAGGTTGTTCGTTTTTACCAAGACCTTTTTCGTATTCTTCTAAGAAAATTTGGCATACTAAAGCAGCATCATTGCTTTGTGGCAAACCAATATTAAGACTACTAAAAGGAACTTGTGAACCTGCACGAGAATGCATGGTATTTAAGTTATAAACAATGCCTTGCATAGATTGGCGTACTCTACTTACAAGTTTATTCTCTACAAAGGTAGTAAAATCTTCTTCGGATAAAGAAGACTTTAATGGGGCAAATTCTTGCTGGATTTCTTCTCTTGTAAGTCCCACATAAGGTGCCATATCATTATCGAAGTTAACGTGTGATTGACCACCGAACATATCATTTTGAGAAGACTGTAATAAAATACAGCTAAGCTCTGCAGCAGATTCAATACGTTTAGGTTTGCGAATAGTACCATAACCTGTATTAAAACCATTCTCAAATACTTTACCAGTATCAATGTGTAAACAGTTAGTGGTTAAATTATAGCTATCGAGATCGTGATAATACAAATCTCCTTGTTCATGTAGTTTAGCAAGGTGTTTAGGCATTTTTGATAAGTTATGCCATTTATTTGTTTCACTGGCAATACGAAGGAGCTTGGAAGAAAAGTTATTACCTACATTAGCATTATCTCTATCTGTTTCAATACCAATATTATGGACCGTATCCATAAGCTCGGATTTTAAGTCACGTATGCGTGTACGCTCTTTACGATAATTAGCATAGGAATTTTTTAGAGCTTCTAATTGTAAATCCATTAAAGTATCTTCAATCACATCTTGAATTTGTTCGACTGTAATTTCATAGCTATACAAGTCTTGAATACGGCCCGTGACTTTAGAAGTAATATCACTAATAGGTATATCAACTTCTACATTTTTTGCTGAGCGTAAAATAGCATTTTCAATTTTGGTGGTATTGAAGGTTACTTTTCTTCCATCTCTTTTAATAACATAATATTGCATTTTGCTATCCCCCTTAAAACTTTTGCCAATTTATATACTATACTATATATATAATCGGTTTTCTAAATATATACTATATCTTGCACATCTGTTTGGCAAGAATGTGTTTTTAGATTTTTTTGTCAATGTTTAAAAATGGAAAAGTTGGCTTGAATTCATAGGGGAATACTAGAGCGTTATAAGATAGAGTAGCTTGTAAAAAAATTTTTCAAATAGAAACATAGTTAACTGGTTTGCAATTTATAGAGGGTGATGTACAATAGAAGATAAGAATACGTGAGAGTGAGAGTACTAAAAGGAGATTAAGATGAATAAGTATGTTGTTGTAGATATAGAAACAACAGGCGCCCATCCTGTGCAAAGTGAAATTATAGAGATTGGGGCTGTTTATATAGAGGAAGGTCAAGTAAAAAAAATATTTAACGAATTGGTGAGACCAACCCAAATGATTTCTGACTATATTATTTCTATTACAGGTATTACAAATGAGATGGTAGCAGATGCACCTCCTATTGAAGAAGTAATGCCACGATTTATAGACTTTTGTGAGGATGTTCCTTTGATTGGTCATAATATTATTTTATTTGATTATCGCATGCTTAAAGCTAAGGCTACGGCCTTAGGTTTTACATTTGAAAAAATGGGTGTAGATACATTAGTGATTTCTAGAAAAATGTTGGCACATTTACCCAGCCGTAAACTAGGTGATTTATGTGACCACTATGCCATTTCCTTAGAAAATGCTCATCGTGCCTATCACGATGCTTTTGCTACTTATGAGTTGTTTGAAAAGCTTAGAAATGAGTTTGAAAAGCAGGAAGCAAAGCTTTTTATACCTGAAAGGATGAAATGGGAGGTTCCTAAAATAGAACCAATGACCAAAAAGCAAAAAAACTATTTAGAAAGTCTTTGTAAGGGACATAGTTTAGCCTTGCCACAAGGGTATGAAGAACTTAGCAAATCAGAGTGCAGTAAGTTAATTGATAAGATTATAGTGGGTCATGGTAAATTAATGAGATAAATAATAAAATAAATAAGCTGAAGATTAATAATTAAAGAGATTGCCACATAAATATAATAGTGAACACAAGAATGCTCAAGGTCTAAAAATTAGATTTTGAGCATTTTATATAGTGGGGTGAATGATGGCAACTATTGACCAACAATTTATTCTTAGTAATTTTATTTTAAGTAGCTTTACTGATATACAAACTATAAGTAGAGGATTTCCTTCACTACAGTTCGAATCTATTGCGCCTAATATTTATGCAATCACTGTTCCAGCTGGAGAGCAAGCAGAGCGAGAGTTTAATATCTTGAGGAATACAGTTAATTTTATTACATCACCTATTCCCTATGGCCTTAGTGCGGTACCTGCTCTTAGTGCATCTAATATTTCACAGTTTCATAATTATCCTTATGGTGAATTACGTGGTAATGGGATCATTATTGGATTTGTTGATACAGGCATAGATTATACGAATACACTTTTTAAGAATGCAGATAATACAACACGTATTGTAAGTATATGGGATCAAACCATTTCAGGAAATCCTCCTTCAGGTTATAGCTATGGTAGCGTGTATACACAACAAGATATTAATGAAGCTCTTAAAAGTCCTGATCCTTTAGCCATAGTTCCTAGTCAAGATGAAAATGGACATGGTACTTTTTTAGCGGGAATAGCAGCAGGCAATGATCAAACAGGAACACTTGATTATACAGGAGGAGCACCAGATGCAGCCATAGCTATGGTTAAATTGCGTCCTGCAAGTGAATATATAAGAGATATATTTTTAATTAATACAGGGGAACCGGCTTACCAGAATAATGATATTATAGCAGGTATCAGTTATTTAGTTCGGTTATCACTGCAGGAACGAAAACCTATAGTCATTTGCATAGGATTAGGAAGCAATTATGGCGCACACAATGGTACAGAAATAATAGAAGACTATATTAGTAGCCTCTCTCTAGCAGCTAATATTATAGTAGTTATTGCAGCAGGCAATGAAGGGAGTAGTGGACATCACTATAAAGGAACAGTGGGTAGTGGCGGTTCAGAGAGTCTAGAAGTTAATGTAGGTGTTAAAGAAACGGGATTTCCTATGTTTGTGTGGGTAGATATTCCTAATAAAATAACCGTTTCCATTAAAAGTCCACTAGGGCAAGTTATTGAAAAAATACCTATTGTTCCCCGAATACCTCAATCATTTAAACTTAATTTAGAAGAAACAACAGTAACTGTCACTTATTTTTATCCAGATCCATTAACCGGAGGTCAAAAAATTGATATTAGGTTAGAAAAGCCAACACCAGGGTTATGGACATTAACAGTTTATGGAGACATTGTTATTAATGGTATTTTTCACATTTGGTTACCACGTAGAGGATTTATTCAAAGTGATACAAGATTTTTAAGACCTGATCCAGAAACCACCATAGAAATACCAGGGACAGAGCAATTTGGGATTACGGTAGGGAGCTATGACTATTTAGATGATAGTGTTTATGTCTCTTCTGGCAGAGGGCCTACTACAGATGGCATTATGAAGCCAGATTTAATTGCGCCTGGTGTTAATGTTCAAGGGCCTATGCCAGGAGGTGGATTTACCACTTATGTAGGGACTAGTACAGCGGCAGCCATAACAAGTTCTGCAGCGGCATTGTTAATGGAGTGGGGGGTTCTTAAAGGTAATTTTCCTAATATGAATACACGAATAGCTAGGAGTATTCTGATTCGCGGTGCTAGAAGGCAACCTAATGTAATCTACCCTAACACGATAGAAGGCTATGGCAGGCTAGACTTACAAGCAAGTATTTCTAGAGCATAGGGGGGAGGAATATGAGAGTGATTATGGCACCGTGTACCAAAGAAAAACAGTCTTTAGAACCATGGATTTTAGAAGATTTAGGAGCCGGATATGTACTTTTAGATATTAAAGAAGAACTATCTAAGAAACGAGAAGGATATTTGGAACCTGATTTTGAAATGCAATTAGGAGAAGAACAAATAGAAGCTTTAGGCTTATTAAATGAGGCACCCATAATCTTTGCAACAATAGGAGTAAGGCAGATAAGTTCAAAAGTTAGCAGCTATTATGAAATAAAAAGAGAAAGATGGCAAAATAAAGAAGCACTACTAAAAGAAGGACCTATATGGATCAGTTGCTATAGTGAGCAGAGTTTTTTGGCCAGTGAATTGATTAAAACAATTCGGCTTTTAATAGAGCAGGCAAAAGCCTTGAAAAAGATTGCTATCATTTATTTAGATAGTAAGCCTAAGGAAAGTTATTTTACTTGTCGCAGTTTAACCTACAAATGCATTAATGAATTACTTGTCGGGGAAAAACATATAGTTCTACAAATAATGAGAGATGAAGACATTGGAGCTTGCTATTTACCAAGTGAGAAGAATTTTGAACCTTATGAGAATCATTTTATATATGATAAGTCATATAGCAAGCTCATGACTAAGGCTATAAAAAAACTTACAAAGAAAAGAACTTTAGTGACACAAGAAAGTTTATATCAAGACCTTTTTTATGAACAAATTCCAATGTCGGAAAAACTCTATTTACCTTTGCAAAATAACTTTAAGAATAAATTAAGTGAACAAGTCGGTTTAAATACCATTTTATTAGGTCAAGACTTTTATGCTATTTATGATACTAAGGCAAACATAGAACAACAAAGAAATGATTTAAAGGACTATGTGATGCCACAATGGACTTTACCTCTAGTAGCTCAAATCCCCATACATAAGAGTAATGATCTATATATAAATGAGAATAATGTCGTGACTAACGCTTTTAAGTACAGAGGTGAAGGGGTTTATATTGGGATTGTATCGGTAGAAGGTGTTGATTGGGAAGAACCACTTTTAAGAACATCTCAAGGAAAAACAAGAATAAGCTGTATATGGGAGCAAGAACAAGCTGATAAAGGGATTTATTATACAGCAGCTACAATTAATACAGCTTTAGAAGCAGAGAAAATATTATCAGATAGTAGAAGTGAAGCAACTTTTTTACTAGGTCTAGCTGGAGGAAAACAAGGTTATTATGAAGCGCCTGCTTCTAAGGCGGAATTTCTTGTAGCAAAAATAAAGCCTGCAACCAGAAACGTACAACAACTATATGGAGGAGAACCTCATCCACTGGTTGCATTAGTTCCAGATGTATTAATTGGAGCATACAAACTAATAGAATTAGCTAAGCTTAATCAAAAACCCCTAGTTCTTTATTTACCTTATCACTATCTATTAGAGGGAATGGAAGGTGTTAATAAATACGATAGAATCTTTAATGAACTCAGTCATCAGCCAGGGCTTACCATCATTATGCCTGTAGGAGAAGAAGCTGATAAAAAGCACAGATGGTTAATAGAAGAAGGTTCTTCTAAAGAAGTCAGGATACAAACGAAGGAAGAAAAGCTAAATATAGTCGGGATGATTTGTTCGGAAAAAGCAGAGGTATTTCAAGCAAGTTTACAATTATTAGGGAACGAAACACAAAGGATTTGTATAGAAGAGCAGGGAATTTATCAAACAACTGCAGGAAAAGTAGAAAGCAGTGGGTTAAAATGGGATTATCATAGTGGGCAAATAGTTATTAGATTTCGTATAGAGCAGCACACACAAAGCACTTGGCAATTGTATTTGAGAACTGAAGATAATAAGGAGCTAAGATTAAGTGTAAGCCTATGTGAACAACCAGTAAATCCAGAAGCTACATTAAGCTCATGGACGGCTTTGAATACGGCAAATCCTGCACCAGCTAAATGGGGAACTATGGGAGTAGGAAGCTTTGATACAAAGGCTTTAGTTGTACGAGGGGGTTCAGGTAGAGCAAAGCATACTAATCAAACAGGATTAAGCTGTGTAGCAGAAGGTAGGGCAAGTATCAGGTTAAAGGAACAAAATGAGATATTATGTTTAGAAGGAACGGCTATAGCAGCTAGTTTAGTGACAGGAGTAGTGGCAACCTTATATAGTAAATGGCAGCAGGAGAAGGGAAAAGCTTATCCGAATACTAAGATGATGCAAAGGTGGATAGAACGGCAGCTTACGCACTTGCCTAATCAGACTTATCCTCATTTTAGTCAAGGAAGTGGTATTTTAGATTTAAAGAAGCTAGAAGCCACTTTAATCGCACCTTTAGAATAAGGGAGGTTAGCAAATGGTTATTAACAAATTAAGTGCACAAGTGCAATTAGCTTTGCGTTATGAAAACCTTTTGACACCTAATGTTAAAAGCTTATTTATAAAAGACCGAACTTTACAAATATGGGAGATTATTGTTCGTTATGTCAATACTTTAGAAGAAATAAGTAGTAAATTCGATATGAAAGTTTATGATTTAGGTCAAGGTTATGCACAGGTTATTATAGGAAGACGCTATATTAGTGAACTATCAGATGAACCTAATGTAATCTTCATTAGTTTGCCTCAGTTTATGGAGTATATAGATCTTGATTTAGCTCAGGTTTGTGCAGAGGAAACCAGTCTTCCAACAGGGAATTTTCAAATCTCAGGAAGAGGATTATTATTAGCTGTGATTGATTCAGGTATTGATTATACACACCCTGACTTTAGAAATGATGATGATACAACAAGGATTTTATATTTATGGGATCAAGGTATAGAAGGAGGGCCACCACTAGGTTTTGCTGATGGAACACTTTATACCAAAGAGCAGATTGATGAAGCATTAAAAGAACCTACCAAAGAGGAAATGCTAGTTAAAGTTCCTTCTATGGATCTACTAGGACATGGAACAGCTTTAGCAGGAATAGCAGGAGGAAATGGGCGAGGAAGCGTAGGAAGAAGAAATAGAGGCATGGCTCCAGAATGTGATTTACTTATTGTAAAAGTAGGAAAACCTAATAGAGAATATGGTCCCAGAGATCTTGAAATCATGCAGGGAATTCGTTTTGCAATGGAAAAAGCCAAAGAGCTACGTAAACCCTTAGTTATTTTATTAGGTTCAGGATATAATTTGGCTAGTCATAATGGAGAAGATATTTTAGCTGCTTATATAGGAACTGTTTATAGAAGTTGGGTATGTAATATTGTAGTAGGAATGGGCAACGAAGGGAATAGAGGAAGTCATGGTCAAGGAAACATAGGAGAGGGTGAAACGAAAGAGATTCAATTTATTATTGATGGAGATATGAAAGAGTATGCTTGTTGCATATGGAAGCCTATAAGTGATGAAGTAGAACTCACCTTAGAGTCACCAACGGGAGAAAAAACAGAGGTACTAAGTTTGCTAACGCCAAATAGAGCATATTTATTTGATGAAACAGCTGTACTTATTAATTTTTCTGAACCTGTTATAGATATCACCCAGCAACAAATTCTTATTGTTTTACAAGGTCAAAATGGTCAATTTGTCAATAGTGGTTTATGGCGTATCAGTTTAAGGGGAAAACGTATTCTACAAGGTAATTATAATATATGGGGAAGTATCGTAAGAGAATACGCTAATAATACGAGATTTTTAGAAGCTTCTATAGAAACGACTTTAACTTGCCCAGCTGATTCCGAAGGGTTAACTGGCGTTGGAGCATATAATGGTAATACCATACAATTAGCAGCTTTTTCAGGTAGGGGATATACTGCTGATGGTAGGATTAGACCTAATTTAGTAGCACCAGGAGTGAATGTAACTGTACCTTCTGTAAGAAATGGAGAAATTTATACCGTAGCATCAGGTACAAGTATTGCAGCAGCATTTGTAGCAGGTGCATATATATTGATGCAGTCTTATGGAATTATTCAATTAGGAAATCCAGGATTATATGGGGATGCCTTAGAGGTGTATTTGATTCGTAATGCCAAAAGACCAATTATTAATGGTCCTTATCCTAATAATAGTTGGGGATTTGGTATACTTTGCCTAGAGGCAGCCCTTAATAATATGAGAGAAGTAGCCAACCAAACCAATTAGGAGGGGCCATGCAAAATAAAACAGATGCAACACTAGAAATATTAAGTATTGTACCTCAAAATGAACGAGAACAGATAGAAATTGATTTAGGGCTACTGGGATTTGAACAAAAAGGGACTTGGGAGATACTTGTCAAATACAATGGAGACATTGAAGCAGTTGCCCGAAAAGTAGGAGGGGTAGCACAAATTATAAGTAATCAATTTGCTGTTTTAACCGTTCCACCTGAGCGCATACAAGAGCTTCTTAATTTTACAGAAGTAGAATATATGGAAGTGCCTAAAAGGCTTTTTTATAATATTAATGAAAGTATGTTGGCCAGTTGTATTACACCTGTTCAAAATGAAGCACCTTATAGGCTAAAAGGTAGTGGCACTTTACTCGGTATTATTGACTCTGGTATTAATTATGCTCATCCAGACTTTAGAAATGAAGATGGTAGCACACGTATCAATTTTATTTGGGATCAATCTATTTCTGGGGCACCACCCACTGGTTATTTAACAGGAACAGAATATACAAGGGAGCAAATTAACGAAGCTTTAAAACAACCTACAAAAATGCAACAGCAGGAGATAGTGCCAACAGGTGATAGAGTCGGTCATGGCACTCATGTAGCAGGAATAGCAGGTGGGAATGGAAGGGGTTCAGGAGGCAGAATTGTAGGGGCAGCACCAGAATCAGAATTTATTATTGTAAAACTAGGGCAACCAGATTTCGAAGGTTTTGTAAGAAATATAGAGATTATGTTAGGTGTACGTTATGTGATTGAGAAAGCTATAAGTTTAGGTAAACCTGTTGCCATTAACATAAGTATTGGAACTAATAATGGACCTCATGACAGCAATGCACTTTTAGAACAATATTTAGATAGTGCAGCAACTTTATGGAAGAATAATATTGTAGTAGGGACAGGAAATGAAGCAAATGCTAGGAATCATACTAGTGGCAAAGTAGAGCAGGAAGGCACGACTATGTTTGAATTTCAGATAGGAGAAAATACGACTTATTATCCATTATCTATCTGGCAAAATCCTATTGATGAATTAGCCTTTGAAATCATTGATCCTGCTGGAAGGAGAACGCCACTTATTGTGTATGCTCAGGGACCGGTACAATATGGGTTGGGCGGAACTAAGGTCTATGCTGCTTTTGCAGGTCCATCTCCTTTAAGCGGAGATATTGAATTTGCAGTATTTTTAGTACCCACATCAGGCAAGATTACAAGTGGTGTGTGGCAAGTTGTCGTACATGGTCAGAGGATAGTAGATGGACGTTTTGATGCATGGGGGCCTACTACAGAAGAAGGTGCTGCTAATAATTTCTTTTTAACGCCTACAGTGGAAACGACACTGACCACTCCTTCGACAGCGAGGTTGGTAATATCAGTTGGTGCTTATAACCATGTTACAGGTCAAATTGCTCCTTTTTCAGGAAGAGGTTTTGGAAGAGATAATAGTGTCATCAAGCCTGATTTGGTGGCACCTGGGGTAGAAATTAGTGCAGCAAGCCATACAACGTCAGGTTATAGGGTTCAAAGTGGTACTAGTATGGCTACACCTCATGTAACAGGGGGAATAGCGCTTTTAATGGAGTGGGGAATTATACAGGGAAATAATCCTTTTTTATATGGTGAAAATGTAAGAACTTACCTAGTAAGAGGTGCTACTAGAGATGATTCTATCAACTATCCTAGTCCATTATGGGGATATGGTAGACTATGCATTGAACAAAGTTTAGATTTGCTAAGAAGGCAATTGATTTTTTAATAAAATGGTTGATGTTAGGACAGATGGAAGAGTAGGCAATAACTTTAAAAAAGGAGATGCCCACTCTTTTTTGCTTTTATTGATAAGAAAAGGAAAATATTAAGAAAAGGTTAAGTATTATGACTAAAAAGTCATAATACTGTAATCTCTATTTTATGGTTAATTATGGTTAAGTATGCTATACTGTTTGTTATATTTGAACAATTGTTTACGAAGGGGGGATAAGGTGGAACCTATTATAGAAGTTAAAAACTTGAGGAAAGTTTACCGCATGGGAAAAGAAAAAATTGTGGCGCTCAATCATATTGACCTAGAAATAGAAAAGGGTGAAATTTGTTGTTTATTTGGTACATCAGGTTCAGGTAAATCAACTTTACTCAATATGTTAGCTGGGCTTGAAAAACCTACAAAAGGAACCATAAAAATAAAAAAGATAAGAGTTGAAAAATTAAATGAAACTCAGTTAGCTATTTTTCGTCAAAAAAATATTGGTTTCGTTTTTCAGTCTTACAATTTAATTCCCACACTAACGGCATTAGAAAATGTAGCATTACCTCTTGTATTTCAAGGCATGGATAAAAAAGAAAGAGAGAAAAGAGCCAAGGAAATGCTAGAAGCAGTGGGCCTAGGGTCAAGGCTTCATCATAAGCCAAAAGAGATGAGTGGTGGACAACAGCAACGTGTGAGTATTGCAAGAGCTTTTGTGAATCGTCCTCAAATTTTATTTGCAGATGAACCTACAGGAAATTTGGACACGCATACGACCATAGAAGTAATGGATATGATTACAGCAATTGCAGAAAAATATAAGCAAACACTCATTATCGTGTCACATGACCCTGAAATTGCTGATTACGCACATAAAATTATTACAGTGCAAGACGGCGATGTGCTTAAAATAGAAAAAAATACAGATAAGGGAAGGGAAATGATTTATGAAAAAGAAGAATAAGTGGAAAGGGTTACTCATAAGTTTAGCATTAGGACTAACTTATAGTTTATCGAGTGTACATAGCCCTATTTATGCAGAACAAAAAGAACAAACACAAAATAATTCAGAATACATATCTATTAATGACATAACCCAAGACCAAACTAACTTGCAACCTGGGGATACTTTTAGTGTAACAGTTAAAGTACTTGTGTCACAAGAAGCAGCATTGGGGGATAATGTTTTTTGTTATGCAACAGCCTCTGGTAGTAGTGTGGCAGAAGATTCAAGTATCCAGTATTCAGTAGAAAGTAGTGAAAAACCTGTTGTAGGTTATAATGATATTAAAATATATGGTATAAAGTATAGTGGTAAAGGGAAGGATTTATCAGTTAGTGTAGGAATAGGAAATGGTTATGGAGAAGAACATACTAAATATAGTGCATCGGGTAGCTTAAAGGGGGGCTTACAAGCTAAAGGTAATGAGGAGTTCACAGATAGCTTTGCAATAGACAAGCAGGAAAACTTGCTTGTAAGAACAGGGCAAACACAAAGTGTGCAAGTAAAAATAACTAACAAAGGAAGTTTTACAATAAATCAAGCAGAAATGACACTTGCCTTAGATAGTAAAATAACAGGAGTAGAAATAAAAACAGCAACTGCTGTTGTTAAAAATATCAAGTCTAAGGAAACTAAAACAGGCACTTTTTCTATTAAAGCAAGTGAAGATGCTAAAGCAGGTGTTTATCCTGCGACAATAACGATTAATGGTAATAGTTATCCTGTTAATCTTCAAGTGGACAGTAGTGTAGTACCATCAGCACTCGAAGTAAGTACATCGGGCAGTAAAATTTATACACCGGGTGTAGCAAGTGATGTAACATTTAAGTTAAGTAATGTAGGACAACGTGATGCAAAGAATATCCGTTTTGAAGTGGTTAATTCTGAAAATGTCTCCATAGTAGAGGCAAGTAATGTTAAAAGGTTAGATATTATTCAAGGCAAGGCAAGTCAAGATATTACAATGAAATTACGTGTAAATAGCAGCTTTAAAGGGGATAGTGTACCTATTCAGATTAAAGTGGATTATTTAAATTCATCAGGTGAAAAAGAAGAAGATACACAATACGTTTATTTAAGTACATCGGCTTCAAGCATTGCTTCAGAAGTTATTATTAGTAATGTGATTTCACCTACAGATACATATGGTGTAGACCAAAATTTTACCGTTAAATTCAATGTTTCTTCCAAAAGCGGAGCAGATAATCTTAAAATTTCTGTTAAAGGAGATGAAGGAATTGTACCTAAATCTCAGAATCTCTTCTTTGTAACTAAATTAGGTAAGGGAGAAACTAAACAATACAGTGTAACTTTTGCAGCAACTCATGCAGCTATTACAAGTAGTCATCCGATTGAGATTAATGTTGAATATGGTGATGCTAAAGCACCTACCACTATTAGTCAATATGGAAGTGTTAACATCAGCAATCCTAAGAAGGATGCAGAAGGCGATGAGGATGAGAAGTTAAAAGGTAAACCTAAAGTAATCATTGGAGAATATATAGTTAACCCAACTATTGTCCAAGCCGGAGAAAACTTTGAACTTCATCTAGGCTTTTTAAATACAAACAGTAAGCATACTGTTAACAATTTGAAAGCTAATATTAAAGTCATTGAACAAGGTGAAAATCAAACAGGAAATGTATTTACGCCTGTAGGTGGTAGTAATACCTTTTACATCGATCAGCTTAGTCCAGGAGAAACAGTAACTAAGGATGTAACCATGTATACCATTCCTACAGCAAAAGCTAAGACTTACGAAATTACCTTAGAAATGGCTTATGAAGATGAGGATGGCAATGAAATTACAGCAACTGAAAATATAGGAATCCCAGTAGAACAAGTTACAAAAATTGAGGCAGGTGACATTTTCGTAGAATATGCACAGGTAGGGATAGAAACAACACTATCTACAACCTTCTATAATAGAGGACGTACTGATGTAACCAATATGATGGTTTATGTAGAAGGAGAAGGCTTTACAGTAGAAAATAATAGAACGTTTATTGGTAACTTTAAGCAAGGAGATTCACAGACCTATGAGCCAATGATTACAGCAAATCAAGCTGGAACCTTAAAAGGTGAAGTTATTGTAGAATATGAAGATGCAGCCGGTAAGACTCAAGAAATTAGAAAACCTTTTGAATTCCTTGTAGAAGAGATGATGATGGAAGAAATGCCTCCTGTAGATGGAGAAATGCCTCCTGTGGAAGGAGAAACACCAGCTCAAGGGCCTGTAAGTAAAAAGTGGATTTTAGCAGGTGTAGGTGTAGGTGTCGTTGTAGCAGTAGCAATCACCCTTGTTATGCTTAAAAAGAAAAAAGCAAAAAAAGAAGAGATGATGCTAGATGAAGAAGATTGATTTGATAAGCATGAGCGTACGTAATTTATGGCGACGTAAGTTGCGTACAGCTCTTACTATATTAGGTGTAGTGATTGGGGCATGCTCTATTATATTGATGTTATCCTTAGGTTTAGCTATGGAGAAAAATATGGAGGAGCAGTTTGCCCAGATGGGAGATCTTACTTTGATTCAAGTATGGAGTTACGGGGGTGGTAACTCTACCCAAGAAATTGATGATAAGGTACTCAAAGAATTTGAAAAGGTAGATCATGTTGTAAGAGCTATTCCGATGCTTAATGATATTAATGTTTACTTAAGTAGTGGCAAATATCGTACACCAGATCCTTATTGGGAAATTTATGTGATGGATGCTGCTGATATAGAGGCATTGGGATACAAAGTAGAAGAGGGGCGCAGTTTATTACCAGAAGAAACAAGAAGTATTTTAATGGGAAAAAACGTGCTTCAGTATTTTACAAAAAGAGGGAAGCAGATAGACTATTCTAAGGAACTTGAATTTATGCCATTTGACCTTGAAAAAGATAAAGTTACACTAGAAGTCATTCAGTATGATTGGGAAACAGGCAAGCCGCAACTAGAAGACGTTAATGGCAATAAGATTAAAGCACCTAAAGGAACAGAGGTGAACGTAGTAGGCCTATTTCCTGAAACAAGCATGGATTTAGCACGTAAAGTTATTATTCCAAGAGCTCTATATGAAGAATTGAAAAAAGAACAAATTGCTTATAAAAAGGCAATGGGATGGTATACAGATGAAGAGGCTAAAAGAGATAAGAAACGTACTTACAATGAAGTGATGATTAAAGTAGACCACCAAGACAATGTAGTAAGTACATTAGAACAGATTAAGAGCATGGGTTATGATGCATATAACAATATGGAATGGCTAGAACAGTATAAGCAAGAAGCAGCAGCTAAGCGTATGGCTTTGGGTGGTATAGGTATTGTATCCTTTGTTGTAGCAGCGATAGGTATTGCTAATACTATGATGATGAGTATTTATGAACGTACTAAGGAAATAGGCGTTATGAAAGTTATTGGAGCCAAGCTTGTAGATATTAAATATCTTTTCCTAATGGAAGCCTTATTTATTGGCTTAATAGGAGGCATTTTAGGTGCAAGTATCTCTGTAGGAATTTCCCTTATATTAAATGCTATAGGTGAGCCAATAGCACGAATGCTAGGGATGTGGGGAGGCACTACTGTATCCTTAGTACCACCATGGTTAATTGCTGCAGGCATTGTTTTTTCTACTTTAGTTGGTCTCGTATCTGGATACTTTCCGGCTAGAAAAGCAATGAAACTTTCAGCGCTTTCAGCTATTAGAACAGAATAGTGATATAAAGCTAATAAAATAAATAGACCTAATCGAAGTAAACAATCTTCGATTAGGTCTATTTATTTTATCCAAGTTCAGCAAGTTTAGTAACAGCTACATAAATACGAGAGATTTCATACCAAGTACTTTTTCCTACAATGCCATCCTGGGGAAGATGAAAGATTTTTTGAAAAGTCTTCACTGCTTCCTGAGTTGCTTCATTGAAATTACCATCTACAGCTACTTTGGGAATGAGAGGGAAGTTCTGTGAAATACGATTCAGCTGCATTTGAATGGTACGTACAGCAGGCCCACTATCACCTAACCTTAAAGGACTACCTGGATAAGATTCAGGATTACCTTCTACCATAGGAGCAGTATTGAGGGTGATATTACTACCGTAAAAATTTCTAAGAATTTGTTCAGCTGTATAACCTGCATCGCCTAAATCCTTACTCCCCCACTGTGTCATCCAGTTTGGACATTGGGACTTAACACCATCACAATACTGAGAAAGTAGAGGTTGAGTAACATCAGGCAGTTTAATATAGGTATCAAAAACTTCATTAACAACAGGTACAATGGAATCGAATAGGTTACGTCCATAGAAGAAAGCATGGTCATAAGCCGTAGAATTAGTAATGGTATAGGGCTTACCTTGATTACGATACCATTCTGTATAAATACGGTTTAAAGTAAAGGAATTAATGGCAATAATGTTGGCTTTAATGGTTTCAATAGGCCAGGTAGGATAGATTTCAGAGCTGGCTACATTGGCAATATAGTCGATATAAGGTACCGTATAGTTAGGCGCATTATTATCATTGGGGCTTCCAGCGTGAACAATAACAAACTCAGGTACAATGACTTCGTCTAAGACGATAAAACCAGAGCCAGGAATAATAGGTTTGATAGAAGCTTCTGGAATTTTAGGTGGGTAGTTACCGTATAGGGTGGCTGGACCTATGCTAACAGTCTCTAACAATTCTCTCGTATAAGAAGCATAACGTTTAAGCTGTCTTTCAGTAGCTTGCAAAGTAATAGGCTGAATAGACTGGATATCGGCGAAAATCTGTGAGCCCATAACAATGGCATCTACATAATTAGGAGAAGCAGTTTCAATACGATAAGTAGCATAAGGTTTTTGCGTATTAAGGGGATCTAAACTATAGTCAACTGGAGGGGCAGATAATTCTAGGGGAGTCGTCTGACCAACTTCATTAGTAACAAGCTCTGCAATGACAGTTTCTTCACCACTAGGGGAGATTTCTTTAATAGTAACATTAACATTACTAACAGGAATAAGAGGTCCTAAAAGCGTATCTGAAGAAAGTTGTACAATGAGCGATCCTAGATTTTGTCTAGAAACACTAGGGGGATAAATAGGATGTGGTATCATTTAAGTTCCCTCCTTATTAATTTACTGATAATAAGCTATGGATAATATATGAGTTTTTAAGGCTTATTAGAACAAAATGAAAGGATAAAAAGATGTTTATTGCACATCATAAGGAAAAAGGAGGCGAGTTATGTTAAAAAGAAAAAGTTTTCTTATGATATGCATTGTCTTATGTATGATTTGTCCTATATTTGGTAAACCTAATAGTCCTAAATCACAGGGTTTTAAGGAAATAAGTAAAGAAAAATACAATACCGATACAATACATACCTATCGGCATGTAGCAACAGGTTTAGAGGTTATTTGGATAGAAAATGAGGATGTGAACAAGAGTTTTGTTTTAGGTGTTAAAACACCAACAACAGACTCCACAGGTGTGAATCATATTATTGAGCATACCTTATTTACAGGTTCTAAAGACTACCCTTCGGCAAGCTTATTTTTTGATGCCAGTGAAGCTTATCCTAACACCTATATGAATGCATTAACTAGCGGAGATATGACCCTATTTCCTTTTTCTACACCTTATCTTTCCTGCTATAAAGAACTTATGCATATTTATCTAGATGCTGTTTTTAAACCTAATTTATTAAAAGAACCTTATGGTTTTTATGAAGAGGCATTTTATTCATCTCCTATGGAAAACAGAGTAGGGGGAGTTGTCTATAATGAAATGAAGGGTGCTTATAGTAGCAAGGAGCGTACTGTTTTTAGAAGTCTTAGAAATATGATTTTTAAAGATAGCCACTATGCATATGATAGTGGTGGTAGTCCTAATGAGATTCCTACTTTAACCTATGAAAATTGCTTAAAGGTATACAAAAAATACTATTATCCAGCTAATATGAGAATTGTCTTATATGGTGCTATTCCACTTGAAGAAAGTTTACAAATGATAGCCTCCTATTTAACAGATTTGACAAAGCCTAAAGAGGGCATTGATTTAAATGTCCAAAACTTAAATCCGGAAAAAACAGCCACCTATACTGTTTTACCAAGTGGCGATAAAGGGGTCTTAGTAAAAAGTTTTGTATTAGAAAAAACGCTTAGTTCAGAAAAGATACAAGCATTAGATTTATGGATGACTGCTTATTTAATGAGTCCTCAAACAGGATTTTGGCAAAATTTGAATCGCATTGGACTAGGTAAAGCAAGGTGGATTAAAGATGAGGATTTACCTTGTCCAGTTTATTCCTTGGTTATTTCAGATTTGCCTACGAATCAACTAGAAGATTGTGCAAGACAGCTAGATCAGCTGATTGCCAGTATGCCAAAGGATTTAGGAACGAATAACTTTACAGAACAAGATGTGCTAGCACAAGCAAATTGGCTCGTGCTTAAAGAAGATACAAGTGTCAATAGAGGCATTGATATTGCACAAAGCATGCTAGAAGCATGGGCTCATTATAAAACGATTAATCAGTATTATGAAAAGAAAGATTATATTCAAAATGCTAAAAGCTTAGATGCAGATAGCCGTCAAATTTTATTTGAACAAGCTACTAGGTATACTCTTCTGTTATTACCAGGTTCTTATGAAGTAAAGGAACCAGAGAAATTAAGTCCTGTTTCAGATGAAGAGTGGCTAGATATTGTTCCTAAAATGGAAGCTTGGCAGAAGAAAAAAACAAAATTAAAAGCAGTAGATTTAAGAGAGCTTATTTTAAAGCCACATTTAGAAATTAAAAGCAAACAAAAAAAGAATTATACAGAAATGGTTACAGAGGTAGAAAGCACATGGGCAAGGTCACAACTTTATTTTAATACAGCTCATATACCTCAAAAGGAACTGCCTTATTTGTTTCTCTATGCTCACTTATTAGAAGAAAGTGCCAAGGAGATTACCCCTTTTAGTGGTATTATTACAACAGGTTGTACGGCTTATCCCAGTGAAAAGGGATATTGGCCCTGCTTCAAACTTGCTGTTTTAACAAAAGCAGAAGAAACAGATCATAGCACGTTACTAAGGGAAGCTAGATTACACTTACAAAACAAGCCAGATGAATGGTACAGACAAAAACTCATTGAATGGGTTATGGATATGAAAGAGGCAAGTGAAAATAATGTAATTGGGACACTATCACACCTCAGCCTAGGAGCAGAAGAAGGATTGAAGCGCTACTTGTATGAACAGAGTTATCCTACCTATACTTTTTGTGAGGAGCTTTTAAAAATGCATCATACAGCCTGGCGTCTGAATGTAGAGCGTATTGATAAAAAGCTATATCATACAGGAGACCTTATTGTAGCAACAACTGTTCCTGCTAAAGAATCGAATTTATATGCGAAAAGCTGGGAAGATTTCTTAGAGACATTACCTTGTTTTGAACATAAAACAGCTACCTATGAATTTGCAGTCACTTCTAAAAATTGTGTTGTAACAAGTCATGCAGCTATTGATCATAGTTACATTGGAATGGATAAGGGTATACCTTTAGACGGGCTAGATTACCTAGCAACCACTTATTTAACGAAAAACTATCTTAATCCTCGCATTCGTGTAGGTCTAGGTGCTTATGGCGCAGGTTGCCAACTTAGTTATCCATACACCATCTCTTTTTATACCTATAGAGATCCCAATATAGAACGTTCTTTGCCTATTTTAGAAAAAGCACATGAATTTTTAAGTACCAATGTAGATAGCATTGCTCTTGAGAGTAGCAAAGCAGAAGCTTTAAGCAGACTGCACAGTCAATTTCGTTTATTAGGTACACCTTTAGAAGAGGCAAATGCTCTGGAAGGACTAGTTTTATGGGGGCAAGGTCCAGCTGACCTGATGAGACTTCAAGAAGAAATTCTTAAAGCAACACCAGAAGCTGTTAAGGCAAAGGGAGCTATTTACAAAGAACTTTTTAAGCAAGGTAGAGTTTCTATTATGACTCAAAAAAGTTATACTACAGAAAAAGAATTTACTACCTACTCATATTAGACTATTAAAAAAAAGGATAAATATTGACAGATTCCTTAACCACCTATACAATAAGTGTGTATTGTTAAATTTTTGATTTAAAGAGAAATCTTTAAATAGAGATGAGTGGAAAGGAGTCATGAAAATGATGTATTCACATGAAGTAGAACAAATGTGCCCAATCGCTAAAGGACCTAACCATGGGCCAGCACCAATCCCACAAGAGGGTAAATGGGTACAAGCAAAAGAAATTAAAGACATTAGTGGTCTTACACACGGTGTAGGCTGGTGTGCACCACAACAAGGTGCTTGTAAATTAACACTTAACGTTAAAGATGGTGTGATTCAAGAAGCATTAGTAGAAACTATTGGATGTTCAGGTATGACTCACTCTGCAGCTATGGCAGCAGAAATCTTAGCAGGTAAAACAATTCTTGAAGCGCTTAACACAGACTTAGTTTGTGACGCAATTAACACAGCAATGCGTGAGTTATTCTTACAAATCGTATACGGAAGAACTCAAACTGCATTCTCTGAAGGTGGACTTCCTATCGGTGCAGGTCTTGAAGACCTTGGTAAAGGACTTCGTAGCCAAGTTGGTACAATGTACTCAACAGTTGCTAAAGGACCAAGATACCTTGAAATGGCAGAAGGCTATGTAACAAACATCGCTCTTGATGCTGACGATCAAATCATCGGTTACCGTTTCATTCACTTCGGTAAAATGATGGACATGATCAAAAAAGGTATGGATGCAAATGAAGCAATTGAAAAAGCTACAGGTCAATACGGCAGATTTGATGATGCTGTACGTACAGTTGACCCAAGACATGAATAGGGAGGTGCCAAACAATGCCATTATTTGAATCATATGATAGAAGAATTAACCAAATTAACGTTGTTTTAAATAAATACGGAATCAAAGATATTGAAGAAGCTAGAACTATCTGTAAAGAAAAAGGCTTTGATCCATATGAAATCACAAAAGGAATTCAACCAATCGCTTTTGAAAACGCTTGTTGGGCTTACGTTGTAGGTGCTGCAATTGCTATCAAAAAAGGTTGTCACAAAGCAGCAGAAGCAGCAGAAGCTATCGGAGAAGGTCTTCAAGCATTCTGTATTCCAGGTTCTGTAGCTGATGACCGTAAAGTAGGTCTTGGTCACGGTAACTTAGGAGCTATGCTTCTTAGAGAAGAAACAAAATGTTTCGCATTCTTAGCAGGTCACGAAAGCTTTGCAGCCGCTGAAGGTGCTATCGGTATTGCACGTTCTGCAAACAAAGTTCGTAAAGAAGATTTAAGAGTTATCTTAAATGGTCTTGGTAAAGATGCTGCTCAAATTATCTCTCGTATCAATGGGTTTACATATGTTCAAACTCAATTTGATTATATGACAGGTAAAGTAAATGTAGTAAAAGAAATCGCATACTCAAACGGTGAACGTTCAAAAGTTCGTTGCTTTGGTTGTGATGATGTTCGTGAAGGTGTTGCAATCATGCATATGGAAGGTGTTGACGTATCTATTACAGGTAACTCAACTAATCCAACTCGTTTCCAACATCCAGTAGCTGGAACATACAAAAAAGAATGCGTTGAACAAGGTAAAAAATACTTCTCAGTAGCTTCTGGTGGTGGTACAGGTCGTACACTTCACCCAGATAACATGGCTGCTGGTCCAGCTTCTTATGGTATGACTGATACTATGGGAAGAATGCACTCAGATGCACAATTCGCTGGTTCTTCATCAGTTCCTGCTCACGTAGAAATGATGGGACTTATCGGTATGGGTAACAACCCAATGGTAGGTGCTACAGTTGCTGTAGCCGTAGCAATCGAAGAAGCTATGAATAAATAATTCCTTTTTAGGACAATAAAAAAGCGGTAATCACGTATAGACGTGATTACCGCTTTTTTGCTGTCCGGACTCTGGTAAAACTTTCCTGGCTCCTTAAGTAGAGCTTACTTCAAGGCATAGAAATGGCTCCTCAGCACAACTAGCTAAAGAAGCAGTGCCTACTTAAGAGAGCTATGAAAGTTCAAGCCATGAGTGAGGAGCTCTTAAAGTCTTAGCCGGTGCACCCTTATGATGAGGAAGCTAAGGCTTTCAGACTCTGGTTTAAACTTTGTTTAAAGTAATGCTAGATATAAAGGATTATAAAATAACTTATAAAAGAGCGCTTCCCTTTACAGCGCATCAGTGAACATCTTCCTTAAGTCCAGAGGTACCTATAACAATAGATTGAGACTTGGCTGACCTGGTCAGTTCCTCAGATTGAAGCTGTGGTGATTCTGCTACGAGAAGTTATTTGATTTATCTTTACATTATAGTATATGTAATGAGACAAGTAATTCCCTAATAAAAGATAGAAAGATATTTTTTTGACAGTTCGTTCTGCTAGAAAACATATATTAGAGTGTACTATGAAATGGCAACTGGAAAATGTGGTTTTTGGGCATTTTAAAATGCCCCTTTTAAAGCATTACAATTGCATCTTGTTTTTATCTATATCTACAAATTTATCTTTTATCCTATAAGATTGCCCTGTTATGTTGATGACGTGTGAGTGATGGAGCAATCTATCAAGAATGGCAGAAGCCACAACTGGATCATCAGCCGAATTTACAGTCCAAATAGTTGCTCTTTATCATAGTGATAAAAGAAAATGTGATGCTTTTTGTGTTTATGATGCATTCCTTAATTTGAATATGTACTTATAAAATTCAACATATGTTTCAGGTTTGATAAATAAATTTTGTATATTTTGAAAACAGCACGTAAATATGTTAATATACATATAGAATCTTTATTTATCACACAGAAAGTAAAAATATGAGGTATATTAAAATGGAAAAAATCTCAATTATAGTACCTAGTTATAATGAAGAATTATCTTTGCAAGTATTTTATGAAGAGTTATTAAAAGTAAGAAAAAAAATGAATAATATTTCTTATGAAATTTGGTTTATAGATGATGGTTCAAGTGATAATACACTTGAGGTAATTAAACAAATAGCTCAAGATGATAAAAGTATAAATTATATTAGTTTTAGCAGAAACTTCGGAAAAGAAGCAGCGATGCTTGCAGGATTGAAGCAAGCAACAGGAAATTATATAGCAATAATGGATGCAGATTTACAGGATCCGCCGTCATTATTGTTGAGTATGTACGAATATATACAAGAACCGAAATGTGATTGTGTTGCAGCCCGGAGAATTAATAGGTGTGGTGAATCGAAGATTAAATCAGTTTTCGCAAAATTATTTTATAAAATCATCAATAAAATATCAGATATTGATATTGTTGATGGTGCAAGAGATTTTAGATTGATGAAGAGAAAAGTAGTAGACAGTATACTACAATTAAGTGAATATAACCGTTTTTCTAAAGGGATTTTTAGTTGGGTAGGATTTAATACAAAATGGATAGAATATACAAATGTAAACAGAGCGATAGGAGAGACAAAATGGTCTTTTTGGAAATTGTTTTTATATGCCATCGAGGGAGTTACGGCATTTTCAACGGTTCCATTAGCTATTGCATCCTTAGTAGGAATGGTTTTATTTGTGTTTTCTGTTATTTTAATAATTGTTATTATTATTAAAACTTTAGTATGGGGAGACCCTGTTAGTGGATGGCCATCTATGATATGTGTGATCTTTTTTGTAAGTGGTATACAACTATTTTGTATAGGTATTCTAGGTCAATATTTAGCTAAAACTTATATGGAAACTAAAAAAAGACCAATCTATCTAATAAAAGAGAGTAGTAATAATCATGTAAGTCAATATATGAGAGAGGAAGATGACTATGCAGGATAATTTATATGATGAGATGTATCAACTAGAAGAAAAACATTGGTGGTTTAAATCAAAAAGGAAGATTATTCTTGAACTTATTAATCAAGAATTAAGTGGTACTGAGAATGAAATATTAGATTGTGGATGTGGATGTGGTTGTCTTCTAAAATACTTAAAAATATATGGCAATGTAAAAGGTATAGATTATAGTGCAAGAGCCTTAGCATACAGTAAAAAGAATTTTGATGGGGATCTAGTGCAAAGTGATTTACTTAAAAAAGTTGAACTTCCTGATGAAAGTGTTGATTTAGCTATTGCATTAGATGTAATCGAACATCTAGAAGATGATGAGTTGGGATTAAAAAATATAAGGAGAGTTTTAAAGACAAATGGGAAGCTTTTAGTCACGGTTCCAGCTTTTAAACAATTATGGTCATATCATGATGTAGAACATATGCATAAACGAAGATACACAATTAAGCAGTTGGAACGTGTGTTAAAAAAATCCGGATACAGTATCGCATACATAAGCTACTATAATTTTTGGTTATTCTTACCCATTTATGTAGCTAGGAAAATAAAAAATAAAATAAATGATTGTGAAAGTGATGCATCTATGCCGAGTCCCTTTGTGAATTTTCTTCTTGAAAAGATATTTTCTACAGAGACTTTTTTGTGTAGACATCGTGTAAAAATGCCAGTTGGTGTATCAATAATAGCTATTGTTAATAAAATTATAGAGAATAGAAATTAAACTGTTTATTTAGAAAGGATTAGTCTAATGAAAAAAGTTACAGTTTTGATAAAAGATAATCAATTTATCTTTTTGGGGTTTCTTATACCATTTATAGTTATGATTTTTATATGTGTAACAATGCAAATAACACCATTTGGTGCCTATAGCTTCTTGGTCTCTGATTTAAGTGAAGTCTATATGGATAGTCTTACAGCTTTAAAACGAATACTTACAGAGAATGAAAGTTTATTTAATACATGGTCGCAGATACAGGGAAGTACACCGTTAGGTATGTTGAGTACAGGTATTCTTGTGAATTTATTTAGCTTTTTGGTCTTCATTTTCCCAAAGGAACTGATTTTAGATGCGCTTACGTGGATGATTATTTTAAAGATAGCTTGTTGTGGTATCACATGTGCATTTTATTTAAAGAAAACTTTTCAAAGAAACGATTTAAGTATAAGCATTTTTGCTTGGTGCTATGCACTAATGGCCTATACAATTACATATCATTTTCATATTATTTGGCTAGACCAAGTAGTTATGTTACCACTAGTGTTATATGGTGTAGATAAAATTATAAAGAATAAGAAGGATTATTTATTTTTTACCATATGTTTAACCGTAATATTTTTTATGAATTACTATATTGCCTATATGACAGGAATCTTTTCTTTTATGTATTTTATATACAGATATATTACTTTAAACACCTCTATTGAGAAAAAGGATTTTTTGCAAAAGATGTTAGCATTTTTCATAAGTCCCCTCTTCGCCTTTGGTTGTGCGAGTATATTACTTTTTCCTATTCTTTATCTGGTATCTAATAGAGGTGGTATTTTTGATGTTAGTCAGTTAGGTGTCTATTTGCGCTATGATTTTAAAGCATTATGGAGTAAGACTTTTGTAGGTGTATATGACACTGTGGTAAGCGATGGCACACCACTCATTTATTGTGGCACAATAGTGATTGTTTTAATGATTTTCTTTTTTTTGAGTTATAGCATTAGTTATCGAGAAAAATTAATAAGTTTTATTTGGCTTGTATTTATGTTTTTATCTGTGACTTTAAATCCTTTATATATGGCATGGCATGGATTTGAATGGCCAACTTATTTTGAAGGGAGGTTTACGTATACAGTATCGTTTTTGATGATTTTTCTAGCATATAAAGGATTTCGGGTACTAAATACTATCTCAACAAAACAAATTCATTGTGTTTTTGGAATACTAGGTGGCATAATAATAGGTCTCAATTTTAAAGAATATAGTTATATCCAAGACGAGAATATTTTATTAACATTATTATTTTTATTCCTATACTATTTATTACTTATGCTAGTAAAAAATAAAGTTACATATAAAAAATATGGTTTATTACTACTGGCATTATTAGTTGGATTAGAGTTAGCAGATAACTCTAGAATGATTTTAACCAGGTTTGACAGTAGTTCAGGTTATCCTTTTGCAGCAGATTATTATGAAACCTATAATAGGATCAATAAAGAAACCCATGAAGTACTAAAAGAAGACCAAGACTTTTATCATATAGAACGTGTAGAGCAACGTAGTTTAAATGATGGATTTGGAATGGGTTATCCTGGTATAAGTCATTTTGATACAATGTATAATGAGAAAAGCAAAAATACAATTGCTAACTTAGGTATATCTACAGGAAATAACTGGATAAGTTATAAAGGAACCACCCCAATAACCGAAGCAATATTTAATATTAAATATGTTTTGGCTTTACAAGAAAAGTATTTTGGTTATGATTTAATGTCCGATAGAGAAGAGAATTACTTTAAGGTCTTTAAAAATCCTTATGTTATTGGAGCTGGGTTTGCAGTAGCTAAAGATATTGAAGAGTTTGATGCATTAGGAACATTCAAAACACCAATACAACCATTTGAACAGCAGAATAAGCTATTAAGTAAAATGTTAGGGGAAGAAAATAAAGAGTATTTAAAACCACTCAAAGTAGTGTTAGAAAAATTTAATAATGTAGACAAGGTGGATGAGCAAAAAGATAATTATACAATTCAGCACTTTTATCAAAAAGATACATATCAAAAAGGAACAATTAATTACAGTGTTGTTACCGAACAGGTAGGTCCATGCTATCTTTATGTTCAAAGTGACGCGTATTTTTGGACAGATATTGTGGTTAATGGAAAGTCGTTAAATATAACTAGAACGGGGACTACTTCTATTACTTATTTAGGTGACTATGAAAAAGGAGAAAAACTAAATATTCAAATAGAACTTAAAGAAAAGTATTCAGACATAGTTCAGCTGCTAGTTTGTAATGTTGATGATGCTTTACTAAAGAAAGATATTCTTAAACTAAGACAAGGTAAATTAAACGTTGAGGAATATACAGATGAAAGGATAAAAGGAAGTATTACAATACCTAAAGATAAGCCTTTATTGTATACATCAATTCCGTATGATAGAGGATGGCACTTATTTGTGGATGGTCAATCAACACCAACAAAAGAAGTAATAGGAGGCTTTTTAGGAGCAGATCTAAAAGAAGGCAAGCATGAAATTGAACTGATTTATAAACCTGTTGGATTTAAATTTGGTATGTTTATTTCAATCATATCAGTTCTATGTTTGGTATTTATAACAATAAAACATAAACAAGATAGAAAAAAGTGAAATATTGTTTATATTAATTTTATAATATATAAACAATATTGCAAAAATGATTAAATGAGATTATAATCTATATATAACAAATTGAATAAAATACTATACAATATTGAAAATATGCATAATAGTATGGTAATTAAAGATAGGAGATATATTTTACTTACAGTGTAAAACGGGGAGAAATAGATGAAAAAGGTACAGAGAAAGAGAATAGGAGATCTACTATTTGAAACAGGTATGATTACCCAAGAGCAATTGGAATGGGCGATAAAAGAGCAAAAACGTACTGGTAAACGAATAGGGGAAGTCCTTGTAGAAGCAGGTATTATTACAGAGGATAATATATTAGGGGCATTAGAATTTCAATTAGGCATACCTCATATGAACCTAGAACAATATAATATTGATTACAATATTGCTTCTAAGGTACCAGAAAGTATAGCTAGGAGATATACGGTTATTGCAGTTGGAATGGATGACAATAAATTAAAAGTAGCTATGAAAGATCCTTTAAATATGTTTGCATTAGATGACCTTAAACTCAGTACAAAGATGGAAATTATCCCTATTTTAGCCAGTGAAAAAGCTATTACTAATGTTATTAATCAAACCTATACATCAGCACAGACCAAGAGCATCGTAAATCAAGTAGAAAGACAGATGCAAGATGAAATTCAGAGAAGGGTGGCTGTTGATGAAGAGGAAGATGATGATACCGCACCTATGGTTCAATTAGTTAACAATATTCTACAACGTTGTATTTTAAAAGGGGCATCGGATATACACATTGAACCATTTGAGTATTATGTGCGTATCCGTTTTCGGGTAGACGGTCAACTTCATGAATTAACAAGAACGAAGAAAGAGATGCTTAATGGAATTACCACACGTATCAAAATTTTATCAGGTTTAGATATTGCAGAAAGAAGACTACCTCAAGACGGTCGTATGTCTAAGACAGTAAATGGACAGCAGGTAGATTTACGTGTGAGTATTTTGCCTACTGTATATGGTGAAAAAACAGTTATTCGTTTTATTTATCGTACAGGTAAAGACTTAGGGTTAGATGAAATCGGTTTTTATCCTACAGATTATGAAAAGGTACTTAATTTATTAAAAAACCCTCATGGTATTATTCTTTTAACAGGCCCCACAGGTAGCGGTAAGTCAACTACTTTAGCAGCTGCTTTAAAGGTCTTAAATGAAGATAAGGTTAATATTATTACAGTAGAAGATCCAGTTGAAAATATGATAGAAGGTATTAATCAAGTAGCAACAAATAGCAAAATAGGTCTTACTTTTGCAAGTGCCCTACGTTCTATCTTACGTCAAGACCCAGATATTATTATGATTGGTGAGATGCGTGATAGTGAAACAAGTACTATAGCTATTCGTGCAGCTATTACTGGACATCTTGTGTTAAGCACATTACATACCAATGATGCGGCAAGTTCTATTCCTCGTCTAATTGATATGGGAACAGAAGCCTATATGGTAGGAGCTGCTATTAAGGGAGTTATTTCACAACGCTTAGTAAGGAGGCTTTGTCCTAACTGTAAAACAAAGCATATAGTATCAGCTAGTGAATCAAAGATTTACAATATACCTGAAGGAACTGAAGTCTATCAGTCACGGGGGTGTAACGCGTGTAATCAGACAGGATATAAGGGACGTTTGGCAGTACATGAGGTGTTAACCATCGATACTCATCTAGAAGATATGATTTCAGCAGGGCATACAAGTACTGAGGAAATAAAAGCAGAGGCCACTAAAAGAGGGATGCGTACACTTTGGGATAATGCCCTTTATAATGTACTTCAGGGAAAGACAACCATGGAAGAAATGTTAAGAATAGCATATGAACAGTAAGGTGAGGATGAACTATGGACATTAATGATTTGTTGGAAATTGTCGTACAGGAAAAAGCATCAGATTTACATCTAACAGTAGGAATTCCACCTACATTAAGATTACATGGCCAATTAATCCACTTGGATTTACCACCATTAAAAGAAGCCGATACAAGAGAACTCATTAGTCAGCTTTTAGAAGGAAAGCCTATTATTACAGAAAGATTTAGAGAAAAAGGTGAAGCGGACTTTTCCTATGCTTTACAAGATATAGGGCGTTTTCGTGTAAATGTTTATAAACAAAGAGGAAGTTGGGCAACAGCATTACGATTGGTAGGCGTTGAAATACCTACTATGGAGGAATTAGGACTGCCTAGAAAGATACTGGAAAGCTTAGCAGATAATAAGAGAGGCTTAGTATTAGTCACAGGTCCTACAGGTAGTGGCAAATCAACTACATTGGCTACTATGATAGATTATATGAATAAAAAAAGGCAAGAGCATATCTTAACATTAGAAGATCCGATAGAGTATTTACATAAACATAAAAATAGTATGGTTAATCAAAGGGAGATAGGTTTTGACAGCAATAGCTATGCCAATGGCTTACGAGCTGCTTTGCGTGAAGACCCAGATGTTATTTTGGTAGGAGAAATGCGAGATCAAGAAACCATTGCTACAGCCATTACTGCAGCAGAGACAGGTCATTTAGTATTAAGTACATTACATACCATAGGAGCACCTCAAACGATTGATAGAATTATAGATGTATTTCCACCCCATCAGCAGCAGCAAATTAGGGTTCAGATCGCTAATATCTTAAAAGGGGTTATCTCACAGCAGTTATTGCCAAGAAGTGATATTAAGGGAAGATGTGTAGCATTAGAAATCATGATTAGTAACGCCGCCATAGCTAATTTGGTTAGAGAGGAAAAGACTCATCAAATTTATTCCCAGATTCAAACAGGAACCTTAGCTGGTATGATTACCATGGATGCTTCTCTAGCAAATCTTTATAAAAAAGGAGCAATCTCTTTAGAAACAGCCTATCAATATGCGCAAAATAGAGATGAACTTAAGCGAATTCTAGGAAGATAGAAAAGAGTGATAACACAACCTAAAATAATGGAATGAGTATGAATAGGCTTGCTACCTAAACTGCGTAGCATCATTTTAATGAATGAATGCGTATTTCATAACTATAATAGACAAGGGGTGGGGAAATGGATACATATTTATATGTGGCACGTGATTTATTAACCCAAAATAAAGTTAAGGGTGAGATTGAAGGAGAAAATGAAGAAAAAGTTAGGAAGGTCTTAATGGATAAGAATTTATACCCGCAATCTATTAAGCGAAAAAATGCCTTAAATAGTGATTTGTCTTTGTTTAAGCAAAAGATTAAATTAAGTGATATTAACTTTTTCTGTAAACAATTAGCCGCCATGATTCAAGCAGGAATTAGCATTGCTAAAGGGATAGAAATTTGTGGACAGCAATGTACTAATAAGACCTTAAAAGCACATTTAGAAAATATTCATGAGGCAGTTAGTGGCGGAAAGACTTTTTCTCAAGCAGCAGAAGATGAAAAGATTTTTCCTAGTATTTTAGTGAGCTTAATTGAAAGTGGCGAAGCTTCAGGTAATTTAGATGAGGTAATGAGACGTTCAGTAGAGCATTTCGATAATCAGTTGGGAATCCAAAAGAAAATCAAAAAAGCATTGACATATCCAGTGGTGGTACTATGTATGGTTGTTGTGGTGGTTATTATTTTAATGATTAAAGTAGTACCGGCTTTTTTAGGTTTATTACGGGATACAGGTGCACCTATACCACTTCCTACTAAAATTGTTATTGCAATTAGTAACTTCTGCGTTAATTATTGGCAAATATTATTGATGATTATAGTGGTTGTAACACTTGCTATTATGAACATGAAAAAGGTAGATTCTATAAGAAGAGGTCTAGATCGTTTAAGTTTAAGACTTCCTATTTTTGGGGAATTGAATAAGAAAAGTTTATCCTCTACTTTTTCTAGTACTATGTCTATGTTAGTTGAATCCGGTATACCTATGCTTCAAGCTATGGAAATTACTAAAAGAGTTATGGGTAATGCAGTAGCAGAGGAAGAAATGAATCAAGCTATTGAAATTTTGAAACAAGGTAATAGCTTATTAGATGCTATTAGAGGAAGTACCATCTTTCCACCTATTCTTCTCAGTATGGTGAGTATTGGTGAGGAGAGTGGTGCTTTAGATGAGATGTTGGTTAAAATTAGCGTTTATTTTAAGGAAGAAGTAGACCTTGCAGTAGATAATATGACGACTTTAATTGAACCAGCAATGATTTTAATCGTAGGTGTAATCGTTGGAGGGATTATGGCAGCTATTATGTTACCAACCTTCTCAGCAGCTACAGCAGCTATGTAGTAAATTCCTTAATAAGGATTTACAATATATAACAAATTAAAGGGAGTGAAAGAAATGAATAAGAAAGAAAGAAATGAAAAAGGCTTCACCATGGTTGAGCTCATTATCGTAGTGGCGATTATGGGTATTATTGGTGCATTACTTGTACCAGCATTTGGAACAATGTCAGCTAAAGCAAGATTAACAACTGATATCTCTACTATTAAGACGCTTCAAAGAACAGCAACTGCTTACAAAACAGAGAAGGAATTATGGCCAGGTACAAATGCTTCAACTTTAGTAAGTATCCTTGTATCTGATGGATACTTACAAGCAGAACCAACATTACAAACAAGTGCTGCTGGTGGTTTAATTTCTGTTGATGTTGCAGCTGAACGTATTTGGTTAGACCTAGGTGCAGGAAAAACAACAACATTTAGTAAAGCACTAACACAAATTGATTCCCAAACAGTAACTGATTTCGTAGCACCTTAATAAAAAGTATGATAATTATTTAAAAATAAGCAGATATTCTGTGGAATATCTGCTTATTTTAAAAGAGGTTTAATATGATATATATGATAGGATTAAGTTTAGGTGGTATTTTAATTGGTAGTTTTTTAAATGTCTGTATTTATCGTATTCCTAATCAACAAAGTATTTGTTTTCCACGTTCTCATTGTCCACGCTGTAAGCATGAATTAAGTGCTTTAGAGCTTGTTCCAGTAGTAAGCTATTTAATATTGGGAAGAAAGTGTAAAGCGTGCAAAGCACCGATTTCACCCCGCTATATGTGCATTGAAGTAATTACAGGTATAGGTTTTGGGATCATTGGTTACAAATACGGCTATAGTTTAGACACGCTACGTTATTGCACCTTTTTTGCTTTTGCAGTAGTACTTACGATGATTGATTGGGATCATATGATTTTACCTACTTCGATTATTAGATGGGGGATAGGAGTGGGCCTCATAGAAGTATTCTTACAAGCTTGGAGTATACACAACTGGTATATATTACTAGAAGCGTTAGTGGGAGGTATTATTGGTTACGGACTATTTATGCTACTTTATTATGGGTGCCAATGGTTATTAAAAAAAGAGGGTTTAGGTTATGGCGATGTAAGATTAATGGGGTTCATAGGTCTTTTTATAGGTATAAACCAGCTTTTCTTAATGATCATTCTTGCCTGTTTACTGGCGAGTATTTTTGGTATAGGTTTATTGCTTATCAAAAAGAAGAGCGAACCGTATCCTTTAGGACCTTTTTTGAATTTAGGAGCCTTTATAGTGATTTTATGGGGAAAGCAATTATTACAAATTTACTTAAGTTTGTTTAACCTGTAATGAGAGGGGGAAAAGAGGTGAAAAAAGATAAGAAAGGTTTCACTTTGGTAGAAATGTCAGTTGTTATGGTACTCATTTGTTTGATGGGAGTAGCCCTTATTCCTAATATGAAAGCGGTATATAAACAGCATGCAATAAAAGCCGTGGACAGCATTTGTATTGATCTGGTAACCCTTAGAAAACAAGCTATTGCTACAGGGGGAGAATATACTTTAGAAGTAAGCGGGAATAAGTATACTATGATGCCCGGCATTCAAACATCTTCAGGGAAATGGCGTAGTAAACCAGATAATATGGCTTCTAAAATCTTATTTTCTGTTGTAGGTGGAGATGGTTCAACAGTAGTGGCATCCAATAAAATAGTATTCAAAGGACGATCTATGAAAGATGCATTAGGAAATGAAAAAGAGTATTTTATCATCACTATTTCATATGATGGCGTTGTTTATACGGAAGCAAAATTTGAAGGTCTGACAGGTCGTTATACAATTACTAAGAAGGTATAAAGGAGGAGGGATATGAAAAAAAGAGAAAACGGATTTACTTTATTAGAAGTAACAGTTGCATTTGTTTTATTTGCCATTCTTCTAGAAAGCCTATGGGGCTTTTTTACCAATGTTTATATAGAGTTTATACAATTTGATAAAAAAGTGGTTCTAGACAACGAAGCTAATGCCGTAGAAAGTTTTTTAAGGGATTACATACGACTATCAGAAGGTATTAAAATTACAACTACGGATACAACACAAGTAATTGAATCTGATCCTACAGGTCCTTACAACATAGACATAATAGATGCCCCATTAAAAGAAATTAAGTTAAAAAATCAAGTGTATGATGCTGCAGCTAATGGAGGTGCTGGGGGAATGGTAGATGATTTCAAGACCATTAACTTAGAGCCCATCGTGTCGCCTACACAGGAGCAAGGGTTATATCGATTAACCTATGGTACAAATACGATTTCGGTATTGATTGAAAATATAAAAGTAACGAGGTATAAAGACTCTAATCTAGTTAAATTTAGCTGTATTATTAGTAAAAGCAAAGTACCAACTAGTGCTAATGAACGGCAGAGGGTGAAGTTAGCATTTACAGAATCAATAGCTTATAAAGAACATATTACTCCATAGAGTTTAAATAATGAATTTAAAAGAGGTGAGCACATGGCAAGAAGTATTATGGGACTAGAAATAGGAAGTAATAATATTAAAATAATCGAAGCCGTAAAAAAGGGAGCAACCTTGATGGTGCAAAAGTTTTCTCTTATTGAAACACCGTCAGATTGCATTAATAATGGTGTTATTAGTAATATTGAACCTTTGCGCAAGGTAATAGACCAAGAAATAAAAGCAAAAAAGTATAAAGCAAAACAAGTAGTGGCTATAGTACAAAGTAGTAATATTATCATTAGAAATGCAATAATGGATAAGCAACCAGAGAAAGTTATTAGACAACTTTTAGAAGTAAAAACGGAGGATTATTTGCCGGTTGAAAGAGGTCAATATCAAATTGACTTTAAAATCACAGGAGATGCTGAAGAAGAAGGCGAGATTAAAAACAAACTTTTATTAGTCGCTGCACCTAATACAGTTATTTTACCCATGGCTAGTCTAATCAAAAGTTTAAAGCTTACACCCATTTTAATCACCATTCCTTCTGAAGCTCTAGAAAATGTTTTTAACTCACAAACACGTATGATTTATGAAGCAACAAAAAATATTTTGGTACTAGATATAGGTGGAAAATCTACAACGGCTACAGTCATTGCTGATAGCAGTGCTATTTTAACAAGAATGATTGACTTTGGTGTAGAAAGTATCAATGAAATTATTCAAGAAGCTCATGTTAATGAAATGACTGGCACAGAGATGCAGGAAGAATATTTAGCTAGCATTATTAGACCACAAATAGAATATAATATTGTTTCAGAAGTAGAAAGAATTTTACAATTCTACTATTCAAGTTATGGTAGTGGCATGATTAAGAAGATTTATTTAATAGGTGGGGGAGCCAGTATTAAGGGAATAAGGGGATATATTAGAGATGCATTAAATATTCCAACGGAAAAGTTGAGTAAGTTTGATACAGTAATCGAAAATCCTAATATTCAATTTGAGGATTATGCAAGGTTTTTTGTGAATATACTGGGAGCCATTAATGGCTTATAAGGAGGGAAGATATGAGGACACAAGTAAAAGGAATCAACCTGCTACCTAAAGAATACATACAAGCAGAACAGATTAAGTTTATTCAGTTGATTGTTGCAGGTGTTATGGCTTTAGAGATACTTGCTTTTGTGGGGATTGCAATCATATCTCCAAAGATTGAAGCACAAAAGGTAATTGAAAGATTAGATGAAGTTTCTGCGGAACTGACAGATAGTAGGTTTAATGACGTTAATAAAAAGATTCAACAACTAGAAGATGCTAAGGTTGCCATAAAGGAATGGATAGATAAATATGGAAATATTAAAGAGGAGAATTTAATTAGTGCTCGCCTACTAGATAGCATCATTGCAAGAATACCGATCAATACAACTGTTAATCAAATCACCGTTGAACCAGCAGATAAAACAGTTAATGCGGCAGGAAAAGATGTAATTACATTAAAAGGTAACACTATGGATGCAGAGCAAGTAGTAAATTATGTTACGATTATAGAAAGTGTGTTTGGGTCAGGTACTACAACTTATAAAGCAACTTATGATGAAGAGCTAAAAGGTTTTGAGTACGAAATTAACATAACTCCAGTAGTAGAAGTTAAACCTGTTGAAACCGAAAACCCAGAGGGGACAACTGAGCAACCTGCAGATGAGACGGCAACACCATCAACTGAGCAACCTGCAGATGAGACGACAACACCATCAACTGAGCAACCTGAAAGGGGGGCTAACTAATGAAATCAAAGAGTAATATTGCTTTTATTGTGGTTATTGTAGCCCTGATCGTTTTACAAATAGGTTATATGCTAACCATATATAAGGATGAGCAACAAGTAATATCAGCTAATAAAGGCGAAATAAAACTGATGGAGAAGCGCATTCAGCAATTAGAAGAACGTGTTAAAATGCTACCAGAGACAGAAAAAGAATTAGCATTAGTGACAGCACAAAAAGTAGCTATGCTTAATACTATTCCCGATTTTGAAGCAGCCTCTAAAGAAGGTGCGGAATTAATTCGTTATATGAAGCGTAAAGATTTTGCTAATATTGGGTTTGAAGCAGTTACAGAAGAAGCAACTGCTTCTGCAAATGCAGATGCAGATGTTTTAAAACGTATATATGAGTTAACTTTTGTAGGTCGCTATAAGGATGTCATAGATTTTGTAGATAGTCTCAATAAGTCTTATCAGATTATTAATAGTAATAGTTTTGAAATGAATAATGAACTTCAATCAGAAAACAGTGAAATAACAGCTTATTATAAAGCACATTATGGAGAAGATTTTGATCAATTAGTTACTTCTAAGTTGAAAATTACAATATATACAAGACCTAGTGAACAACAAACAGATGAAATTTATCAACCTAACTTGGATAGCAGAAGGGTTGAAGGAAGTTCTTTTAGGCGTTTTGTAAAACAAGAGGAAGAGGTGAGTCCCTCGGTAAGCCAGAATGAGGAACAGCCAAATCAAGAGAGTCCTATCACTACTTATAGCCAGTATTTTAATATATATATAGGAGATATTTTATCTTCAGGAGATACTTATGGCATAGATGGACCTGGGGGTATAAATGGAAGTGGATATGTAGGACTTATTTCGCAAACAGATACGAGTATTAGCTTAGTAATAAGAGAAGATGGCTATGAAATTACAGCAGAAGATAAGGATGGTAATGTCAAACAGACATTTGTAGATACGCCAATTAATAATGCTTGTTTAAAAATAAATTCTACCATGAGAAATGTACTGGAGATTATGCCTAATGTCCATATTTATGTGTATAACTACACTAAGCAAATTATGGATGTAGAACTCACAGGTTCTTTACTAGGGAATATACATATTTTCAATGAATTTGATCAACAAGTAAGTAAAGGACAAACAAAAGGAAATATAAGGGTTAAATAAGTAGGGATGTGAAAATATGTTAAAGAAAGATAGAGCAAATGAACAGGGCTTTACCTTTATTGAAATATTAGTGTGTCTAGCAATTGTTGCTCTTATTGTAGGCCCTATTAGCTTTTCACTTTTAGCCTCTATTAAAACAAGGGTGTCAGCAGAATCACTTACTGAAGTAACACTAACAACAGAATGTTTGATGGAAGATATTAAGGCAAAAATAACAGCAGATATTTATAATAAGCAAGAAGTTGAAGGTAAGCGAAAAGTAGCTACTAATTTTAATCTTGAAACAGAGGGCTATAAAGGCTATCTTATACCGTATAACAATCGCTTAGCAGGAGATAGAGATCAATCTCATGTTTTAAGTGGTTTTTTGCCAACGGCCATTGATCTTCAAACTGCTTATAATACAAATCGATATGCTTATGAAGTGGCTTTGTGGAAGCTAGAAGATGTAACTTTAGTAAGTAATCAGTTACAATTAACGGCAGACCAACTTAAAAAAGCAGTAAAACTTCATACAGATAATGCATATAAGTTAGAAGCTAGCGATTATAGTGGCACAGCTTATCCTATTACCTTTGCAACGACTGCTGAGATGCTTAAGATTTTCAATGATAGCGAGTTAATTTATGTACCTAATAGAGGGACTACCGAACAAGAAATTTTGGATGTTAATAAAGTGAGTATAAAAGATGATGGCACTTTAGATACTTGGAATAATAGTACAAATCAAGTAAAAGTAGAAGTGAAAATCATAGATGTAGATGGTTCAAATAGGGGATATGTAATTACTTGTTCTCCAAATGGCACAATCGATTCTACGATATACCCAATTACTAAATCTAGAAGTATTATCGAAGTCAATCTAACTGATTTAATAGGAGACATTGGTACATTAAAAGCCAATGTAGCGGCAGGTACTGTAGCAACAGAAACAGATTACACCTTAAAGTTTATTAATAAAACAGGATATAATCAAACGATTAGAGTGAAAAATAATTTCCCAAGTACACTAACTGCACAAGAAATAGCTTATGCAAAGGCAAAGTATAATATTGTAGTAGAAGATATTGGAACTAGTGTGAAAAGTACCATCGTAAATATTGATAATAAAACCAACTATGATAATTATTTGATTGCCATTATTGCTAGAGAAAAAAGTCCTGCAATGGGTAATCCTGGTAAGATTGTTAAAAGAATGATAGATGTCTATAGCTATGATGCATTTGATCATTAAAGGAGGTGATAACATGGAACAAAAGGTTAACAAAGTGAAGAAAAATCAAAAAGGAAATGCCATGCTTATCACTACAATCATTTTACTTGTTTTGGCGGTAATTGTTGCTACTGTAGTGAATATATCAGGTATGCAGTATGATTTAGCTGTATTAAATCGTAATACAAGTAATACATACTATTTAGCTAAATCAGCATTAGAAAAGCATGTGGATACCATGAATAAGGCTATAGAAAGTCAGATGTCACAGATTGTTAAAGATGTGACCCAAGGTTATACATTAGATGGGACTACATATGATGGCGTCATTAAGAAACTAAAAGGTTCGACTACAAATCCAGCACCCGATATCGTTTATAGCGATAATAAACTGCAAGTCAAGAGTGATGTCCTTAAGTCACAAATTCAGAAAAGAATTTATGAGTATATTAAATCTAGCTTTTTGACTCAAGGACCAAGTGCGAAACCACCTATTGAGTATAAAATGCAAGGGGATAGAATAGCCAGTGGATATGATACAACAGTAACAATAGAAACATCGGATCAGGATGCAGCCAATAATTTGCTAACCAATAATAAGCTAAGAATCATAGCTACAGCTACAACCAGTAATGGTGCAACTTATGATACTCAAAAAGTAGAGGCAATAATAGAAGTAAAGCTGCCTACTACCCTTAAAAATCAAATTCATGAAAAATACGAATGGAAAACAGCAGATGATGGAAAACAATATGTGCCAGAAATATTAAATAGCTCTATTTTATGTTTTTCAGATGTGTTTGTAACAGGAGATGGCAATTTAACAGTTTCTAGTGGAGATGTTCGAGTAAGTGGTAAACAAAGTATTGCAGGCTTTACTAATAGTAAAGGGGTGACAGCATACCCGGAAGTAGATCAAAATGGCGGTGTATTAGCTGTAAATGGAGGCGAGATATACATCACTAATAATCTATATTGTACTAATAATGTGTTAGCTACGAATGGCTGGGGAGGCTCTTATGGTGCTAGTACGAATAAGACCTACATAGAGGTGGGCAAAGATATAATTGCGTACACCGTTGGCATTATAGATGATTACTATGAAACCAGTAGCAATCAATCACCATTTAATGGAGCTAATCAAGTAAAAGAAGCTAATATTAAAGTTAAGCGCAATGTCATGGTGGATAATGATGTGATGATTGATAGATGGGTAGATGGCTGTAAGATTACAGTTGATCAAAGCATTTTTGGCGTTAATGCAGGTACAGATCCTGCAACCAATATTGACCCTAATCAAAGCAGTGGTATTTTTGCACAAGGAAAAAATTGTATCATTGATGCAGATGAAATGTATGTAGTAGGTCAACCCTATATTACACTAGCAGCCGATAAAATTCCTATGAAGCTTTGGGAGAGTATAGGTGAACCCTTTAATGGTGTTGCATCCTGGGAAGGGTATGTAACAGGAGATGAAGCACAAACTGTATGGCTCAATCCTAGTGATGATACTACAAAAGGAACAGAGGATAGTGCTACTGGTCATACCGTGCAAATACCTAAAAATAGCACGTATCTTTTGTCTACATCCCCACTTCATCAATTAATTGCTAATGATAAGATTCAAACAAATTTTAGTAAGACCTATGCTATTGGAAGAGTATCTGGAAAAGATGATAATGGTGGAGTGACTGTTACTAATAAAACTGGTCAAATCAGTAAAAATGGCTTTAGTGACGAAAATCAAGCCAGAAGATTCATGTATATAGGGCTAGTTCCTAGTGATTATGATATAACAAATCCTGCACCAATACATTTCAAGGATTTTATGTCATCTGTTGATACAACTTATACTGATGAGGTACAAAAAATAATTAAAAGACCAGCTGATTACTTAGCTGGTGGTGAAAATGGCTATTTTAAAAATTTACAAGCTGTACCACTTGGAAATTACCAAGGCTTACGAGGTTATATGACTTTACAAAGAGCGATATTATATAAGAGTTTTTCTGGTAATAATCTTAATAAAAGTACATTCGCAGACACTGTAGATTTATCAAAGATTACAGCCACAAGTAATGCTTGGTCATATCAAACCCCTATATCAGTATTAACATTAACATCAACATTAACACCGGAGGAACGTACTATAGATGTATCAAAATTTTATGTTGATGTTGAAGAATCAGGTACGCCTGAACCATATGAAACTATTATTGTAAATAAGGGAGAAGGAAAACTGATTATAGATACAACCAACGCAGCAAAGAATAAGTTCACGGGAATCATAATTAGCAAAGGGGCTGTGGAAATAAAAGGTGGAATAACCATTGATGGGGCAATAATTATTGGTGGACCTGAGTCAGCGCCCAAAACAGAACCCAAACCAGCGGCTATAACAGATCCTTTAGAGGTGGCTAAGTATGATAGAAGTACTATTTTTACGGGTAAACATGCAGGATTAATAATCCAATCAGGACAAGTAACAATCACTCATAATCCTAATGTGCTCTTCTCACTTACAGTGAAAAATCATGAACTGTATCGTCAGATTTTAACAGCACTTAAGTTGGTGGACTATAGTGAAACAGTACTTCCTGATATAATGGGCACACAAACAGGCTTTACAAAGCCTATGTTAGCTTATACGAATGAATCTATTTTAGAGATAGATACGGAGGGAATACAAGTAGCAATACAATCACTTAAAAAGGCACAATAGTAGATAGGAAAGGGGAGTAAACAATGAAAAGATGGATGAGCATAAGCCTTGCCGTATTACTAATGTTGAGTGTAGGATGCGGTAATAAGGCAGAGAAAACTGTAGAAATACCTGAAGATATTGTTGCAAATGAAACTACAGATATAGATAAACAGGAAGAGGTTCATAAGTTTACAGAAACGGATTTTGAGGGCTTTTTTAAGGATTATTTTTCTTTTACTGAAGAAGAGCTGCTTATTTTAAATCAAAGTAGAGCAACTACAGATGAAGGATATTGGGATAACTTACAAAAGTTTTATCAACCTTTGTTAAAGCAAAAGCTAGGAAAATACCTAACAGATGGTGTGAAAAATAAACTGAATACACAGTATATCAAGTCAGAAGTAGATTTGCCAAAGTGGGTACTTATAAATGATTATATTGTAAGTGGCAAAGCCGAAGTAGAAAATATTCAAATCAAGTCAACAAGACCTTTAGGCGAACAAACAGTATATGAAGTTGCTGTTACCACAGTTAATAATTGTTACCCAGTAGATACTTTTGTGAAGGACTATAGTTGGGGAGAAAAAGAAGGGTATTTGATTAAAAAAGGCGAAGGTGTGGTTGCTACAAATACTACATTAGATGGTATTGACATAAAAGGGTTAGAAAATCAGCGTTATATCTTTAGTGAAAAGCCAGATGCTATAAAATTGGAGCAAGATTTTTGGATAACAGTAAATGACAGTGAGATTTTTAAAGTGGCTAGTGTTACTAATGCAACGAGCTGGGGAATGTCAACTGATGATAAAAATAAGCTAATAGATACACAGCATATCACTAGAGTAGCATTTGAAAGTGAACCTACCAAAAAGCAAGGAGAGATATTAACTCAATTAGCTACCATATTGATGCAACAACCTGAAAGTACCTATGATTATTATAAGGTTGCATACAATACCAATGCGGATGCATATATTAAGTTTTGGGATTACTTAGGATTAGAGCAAGTGTTTACAGTTGATAAAGAGAGCTATAAAGTTGCGTTCCATAGGGAAATTAGTCCTTATAAAGATGAAATAAGTTCTTTAAAACCCAATATGGGTGCCATTACCATTACACCGAGTGTATTTAGCACCAAAAATCAACCACGATTTGTTATAACTATTCCTACTGAGACTTTACTAAAAAATAATGAAGTAGTATATTATAATTATAAGTATTATGTTGGTATGGAAAATGATAAAATTGAAACATTACAATTTATGCAAATCCAAAAAAGTAATGATGTTGAATATATCTTAGGAATGTCAGATGCAGACATTGCAAAAGTAGCTGAAGAATTACAAGTTGATAAGGATGAATTAATAAAAGCAGCTCAAGATGCTGAAATGAATATTCATGATCTGGTAAAGGCAGCAAAAGAACAGGAGAAGAGTCCAATCCTGATCGCTAATGAAAGTGCAGCTGCTAAAAAAGCTTTAGAGGACAATAATGAAACAACTAGCAATACAACCAACTAGCATAAGTGAACTTGACAATAATATAGCAGTAGAGAGGCAATAGATGATAAAGAAATTATATCCAACGGTTTATGTGCCATCAATATATGATTTAAATTTAAAACAACTTAAAAGTGAAGGAGTTAAGGGTATTATCTTTGATATAGATAATACCCTAGTTCCATATGATGAAGCCGAACCTAATGAAGAAATTATAGCTTTATTTGATCAGATAAGAAAAGAAGGATTTAAAATTACTTTAGTATCTAATAATACTGAAGATCGAGTGGTAAAATTTAATGAAAAGCTTAAGGTATTTGCTCTTCATAAATCTCAAAAGCCCCTAACTAAAAACTTTAAAAAGGCCCTTACATTAATGAACTGTCAAAAGAAAGAAGCCATTATTGTAGGAGATCAAGTTTTTACTGATGTATATGGTGGTAATAAAGCTGGTATTAAAACGATTTTAGTGCAACCAGTAAGTGAGAAAGATGAATGGAAGACCAAGGTAAAGCGTGGACTAGAGAAAAAAATCATTAAAAGTTATCAAAAGCATTTGCAAAAAGTGAATAACTAAAGAAGCCTTTGTCAATCCTTTTAAAAATCTTTATTTTTAAGAGGGAGGGCAGTTTATGAAACAAAAAGGCTATGTTTTAGTGGAGTTAGTAGTGATAATAGCCGTCATAGGCATTACCATAGGAAGTATCATGGGTGGTGTAAAATGGTTTCAAAATATACAGTTTAAGTTAGCTGTGGGGGAAGTAGAGAATGCCCTTATTTATGTAAGGCAAGCCGCTGTAAAGACAGGACAACAATACAATCTTTACTGTTTTTCTAATCGTGTATTAGTAAGGCAAGGGGTAAACAAACCTATTTATACCATTCGTTTAAGCAAGGGAATAAAGATTCCTGATAATATTACAGGAAAACATTTAATTTTTAGAGGCTCTATGGCTTCATCTAAGACAGGAACTATTACTTTAATTAACAAAGATATTAAGCAACGAGCAGACATAACAGTTTATATCGCCACAGGAAAAGTAGCCGTTAAATATAAAAGTTTATGAGGATATATAGTGGGGTGAATAATGAACAAGTTCAAAGCTCAATCAGGTTTTACAATGGTAGAACTCATTATTGTAGTAGCGATCATGGGGATTATTGGTGCTATCTTAGTTCCGCAGTTTACTAAGACAACTGAAAAAGCTAGAATAACCACAGATATCAGTTCAGTCAAAGCAATTCAAAGACAAATCGACCGTTATCATGCGGAATTTGCTAAATGGCCAGGAAATACCCCACAAACTATTATGAGTGAATTAGTTTTGCACAATTATATCGATGCCAGTTATGTTTCAGGAGGAAATTTAGAGGTAGGTACGTCAGGGGCTCAAATGATTTTTGATGTGACTCAAAACCAAGTAAAGCTCAAAGTGAGTGTCAATCAATATCATTTATTTCTAGGCCAAACAGAACAGTTAGCATGGTTAACGCATTAAATGAGAGGAAAATAGCATATATTAGATGACAAGAGGTGGGAGATGACAAAAGCAATTTGTTTAATCGGATTTATGGGAAGCGGTAAAACAACAGTAGGAGGAGCCTTGGCAAAAGCACTTCACTACTCATGGATTGACTTAGATGCCTATATTGAGGAGGCTTGTGGGGAAATGATAGCCTCTATGTTTGCTAGTAAAGGTGAGGCTTATTTTAGAAATTTAGAAGAAACTTATTTAAAGAAGGCACTTGATGAAGAAGTAGGTATTATTTCCACCGGTGGTGGCATTATTGTGAATTCAGAAAATAGAACTGTTCTTAAAACGCAAAATACCTTTTATTTATACCATGAATATGATACTTTATATGAGCGTATTGCAGATGATAAAAGCAGGCCCTTAGTTTCTAGCTATGAAGAAGTTAAGGAACGTTATATGAAGAGGCAGGCTTTATACGAAGCAGCTGCTAAATATACTATAAGCTGCGAAGGCAAAAGTATTGAAGAAGTGGTAAGCACTATTTTAGAAATACTTAAAGACAAAGAAGGTTTGTGTGAATTTGGTAGCAAAAAGGATGCATGATTTTTTCATTAAAATCTAAAAATAAGTACATAAAAAGAAAAGGAAGATGACAGCATGAATAAGAGAATAGAACAATTACGTGAGTACATGAAGAAAGAAAAATTAGATGCCGTTCTTATAGGAAGTGAAGCAAATCGTAAGTATTTAAGTGGATTTACGGGTTCAAATGCGATGCTTTACATTTCTTTTAGCAAAATGGTGCTCGTAACAGACTTTAGATATCTAGAACAAGTAGCTAAAGAAGCACCTGATTTCACCTGCATTGATCAAGGACAAAAAGGTCTTTTAGCCACAACAGTAGCCATTGCAAAAGAAGAGGGTGTTAAGCGCATAGGCTTTGAAGCCCAACATGTGACATATAGTAGCTACTTAGAGCTTAGTCAGCACACTGCTTTTGAATGGATTCCTACTACTAAAAGTGTAGAGAACTTAAGGCAAATTAAAGATGAAGAAGAACTAGAGAAGCTTAGAAAAGCTGAAGCTATTGGAGACATGGCTTTTAAAGAAGTTATCCCTTTTATCGAAGCGCGTTGGAAAGAGGGACTTACAGAAAATGAAGTGACACTTCAACTAGAACAAAGCATGAGAAGACATGGTGCTTCTGGTTTATCTTTTGCTTCTATTGTAGCAGCGGGTGCTAAATCATCCCTGCCACACGCTCATCCTGGAGAAGAAAAGCTTCAAGTTGGTGACTTTGTAGTCATGGATTTTGGATGTATCTATGAAGGGTATTGTTCAGATATGACACGTACTATTGTCATAGGAGAAGCGAGCGAAAAACATCTTAAGATTTATGAAATAGTACTACGTGCGCAAAAAGCAGCACTTGAAGGGATTCGTGTAGGAATGAAAGGCTGCGAAGTGGATGCTATTGCTAGAAATATTATTAAAGAGGCTGGTTATGGCGATTACTTTGGACATGGGCTAGGACACTCTGTTGGTATTGAGATTCACGAGAATCCAAGATTTTCAGTGCTTGATCAAACAGAGATTAAGCCAGGAATGGTGATGACTGTGGAGCCAGGGATTTATCTTCCTGGTTTTGGAGGGGTACGTATTGAGGATATGATTGTGGTGACAGAAAGTGGCATAGAAAACTTCACCCATTCGCCAAAAGACCTTATTATCATTAAGTAAAACAAAAAAATCGTTGAAAATTTTAAAAATCTAGTTTACACTATATGAGAAAAGATAATTAGGAGGAAATGTAATGATTTCAGCAGGTGATTTTAGAAATGGTGTTACAATCGAATTCGAAGGTAACATTTATCAAATTATTGAATTCCAACATGTAAAACCAGGTAAAGGTGCGGCTTTCGTTCGTTGTAAAATAAAAAATATCAAAACTGGTGGGGTAGTAGAAAGAACTTTCCGTCCAAGTGAAAAGGTACCTAAAGCGCATATTGAACGTAAGGATATGCAATATCTTTATTCAGATGGTGAGTTATTCCACTTCATGGATGTTAACACATATGATCAAATCGCTGTTAACGCTTCAACAGTTGGTGATAGCTTAAAATTTGTTAAAGAAAACGAAATGGTAAAAGTAGCTTCTCACCAAGGATCAGTATTTGCTATTGAGCCTCCACTTTCAGTAGAGCTTCAAATCGTTGAATCAGAACCAGGTATTAAAGGTGATACAGCACAAGGTGCTACAAAACCTGCTATTCTTGAAACAGGTGCAAAAGTAATGGTACCATTATTCATCGAACAAGGTGAAGTTATTAGAATTGATACACGTACAGGTGAATATACAGGTAGAGCATAATCTCTAACCTTGCAAAATGCTTCTCTAGGCAAAGTCCTAAGAGGAGCATTTTTTTGTGCCATTTTTAGGTTCTAACTCGTCCTTCTTTTGAATATATTAAATTAATCCATATACAAAGGAGGAATCATATGAACGAGGAAAACTTATTAAAAGTTTTACCAAGAAGCATTAAATTACCCATGCAAAAACTAAGTAAAACCAGCTATGAGTCTTTACAAGAAATTAGATTAAGAGCAGGGGGTCCTATTCTACTTAAAATGAATGGGGAAGAATGGGGAATTAATGAGGAGGGACTATGTCATGTTAGAGAGAGTTTAGCCTTATTACCTCAGGATATAACAGATGTTTTACATTGCATGAGTGATTTTTCTCTTTATGCTTTGGAGGATGAAGTAAGGCAAGGGTTTATTACTTTAGAGGGAGGACATCGTGTTGGACTGGTAGGTAAAGCTGTACTGGAGCAGAGTCATATAAAAACCCTCAAATACATAAGTGGTATGAATATTCGTATTGCCCATGAAGTGATAGGGTGTAGCCAAAAAGTAATGCCTTATATTTTAAGTAGGGACAAGGTGTATCATACACTCATTATTTCCCCACCAGGTTGTGGAAAAACAACACTTCTTAGAGATATGATTCGTTATTTAAGTGAAGGTTTTTGTGGCTATGGACCTTATACGGTAGGGGTTGTAGATGAGAGATCAGAAATTGCAGCTTGTTATCAAGGCGTACCTCAAAATAGGATGGGAAGTAGAACAGATGTCTTAGATGGTTGTCCAAAGGTGGAAGGCATGCGAATGCTTCTTAGGTCAATGGCACCACAGGTAATAGCTGTAGATGAAATTGGTAAAGCTGATGATTGTACAGCATTAGAAGAGATTTTAAATGCAGGTGTGAGCCTGTTATGCACTGTGCATGGTAAAAATATAGAGGACTGCTTAAGGAGACCTGTTCTGAAAGAACTCTTAGAGAAGGGGCTATTTGAACGTCTCATTGTTTTATCACATAAACAAGGGCCTTGTACCATAGAGACTATTAGAGATGGCATAAGGGGTATTAGTCTACTGGGATAGGAGGAGTGTAATGAAACTATTAGCTATTGGTCTTGTATTAATAGGATGTATATTAGGCGGCATTTGGTTAGATGAGGATCAAAAAAAGCGTATAGAAGAGCTTGGAAAATTTATCTATTTGTTTGAACTTTTAAAAGCTGAAATTGACTACAGGCTTACTCCTTTAAAAGAGGCGTGCTTAATAGTAGGGAAGAGAACAAACAACAAAAGCATAGACGCGGTCATGATAAGCTTTGCAAAAAGTTTAGAAGATAAAGAGAGTGTAAGAGTAGAAGAAATGTGGGAAAACGCTATTAATGCCCAAAAGCAAGCATTTCACTTACAAGCTGAGGATTATAAATTACTGTATAGTTTTGGGGGAGCTTGTGGGTATTTAGACAAAAATATGGAGAAGCGAAATATTGAGATGGTTTTAGAACAATTACGACAAAGTACAAAAGAAGCTAAAGAAAAGTATCAAAAAACAAGCAAGCTCAATAGATCTTTAGGCGTTTTAGTAGGACTTGGTTTAAGTATCTTTTTATTATAGGAGGAAGCAAATGATAGATTTTACTATTATTTTTAAATTAGCAGGACTAGGCATTTGTATCACAGTGATTAATATTCTACTTGATAAAGCAGATGCAAAAGAGTGGAAATTTCCTATATCTGTAGTAGGTGTCATTATGGGTCTATTTATTGTGATGCAATACATTCAGCAATTTTTTCAAGTGGTACAAACCTTTGCGCGCTAAGGAGGAGTGATGATGGACATCCTTAAATTAGTTGCTTTTGGACTAACAGCTACGTTACTCATTGGATTAGTAAGTTATTATGATGGCTACAGTAAAATGTATGGTAATTTAATTCGCATAGCTGCGGTAACCATACTGATGATATTTATTGTGAGTCAGCTAGACAGTGTATTTATGGTGGTACGAGATTTAGCGAATAAAATGAATATGGATAATACCTATCTTAATATTGTACTTAAAGTAGTTGGCATTGCCTATTTAGCTGAATTTGGAGCACAGCTTTGTGAGGATGCAGGAGAAAAAGCTATCGGCAGTAAAGTTCAATTAGCAGGAAAAGTAATGATTTTTGTCATTGCTTCTCCCGTTATTCTAGCTCTAATAGAATTGATTACAGATTTGATTTAAAAGCGAGGGGGAGGAAAATGAGACCAAAGAAAATCTTGCTTAAAGTATGTATTGTACTGATCGCCTTTATCATCTTCGGCATTACTTTAAAGGCAGAAGAAATCAATGAAGAGGAAGTACTTCATTATGGTATTAACTTATTTGACTGGAATGCTATCGAACAATTAGAAAGTGAGCTGAAAGCAGAGGCACCTCAATTAAAACAATTTAGTTTAAAACAAGAAGTAACGAACTTGGTAAGTGGTAAGGCAGACTTATCCATAAACTATATTTTAAAACAAATGGGTAATCTGTTTTTGGGAGAGATTGCTTTATTTCTTCAACTAGGTGCAAGGTTTATTCTCATTGTGCTTTTGTGTAATCTTCTTCAGACCTTGAGTAGTTCTTTTCAATCTAAGGATACTATGAAAATAGGCTTTTTTGTATGCTATATGGCTATTTTACTCAGTGTTGTTCAAAGCTTTGTAGTGATGATTCAGCTAGCACAGCAGACAATAGATCAAGTGTTAAAGCTGATGTATATATGCATTCCGACATTACTTGCTTTTATGACGACTACAGGTTATGCGGTTTCAGCAGCAGCTATGGCACCCGTTATTATTACTGCTTTAAGTTTAACGACTTATGTGATTCGTGTTATTGTACTACCTTGTATTATTTGGGTAATAGTCTTAGAAATAGTGAGCAGCATGAGTGAAGAATTTAAAGTAGATCAGTTTATTAAACTTTTTTATAAAGGTATCAAGTGGACTTTAAGAGGACTACTCGTTTTAAGTGTAAGTATTTTAAGTATTTATCGTATGACGCTGCCGTATGCAGATGTTACGGTGAAAAAAGCTGCATTGAAGTTTTCTACAGCTTTTATTCCAGTAGTAGGAAATGCCGTAGGGGGCGCAGCAGATTTTTTAATGAGTTGCTCAGGACTTATCAAAAATACATTTTCTGCAGGTGTTATTATATGGCTGCTTCTCTTAGTAAGTGTTCCACTTATTAAGATCTTCTCATATGTTGTTGTTTATCAGATAGCAGGTGCACTTATTGAACCTATTGGAGATAAGAAGATGGCCAGTATTGCACATAAATTAGGCAAAGGCTGTGAGTTTATTATGAGTGCTGTAGGAATTGTAGCTCTTTTGTGTGTATGTAGTTTAGCAATCTGTATGAGCGTAGGGTTAAATGTAACGTAGGAGGAAAACAATGAGAGGCTATTTACAAATGCTTATTTGGATGATGCTTTTTGTCATTATTATAGAAATGATTTTTCCAGACTCAGCGTATCGTAAATATATTAAATTGATACTAGGCTGTATTTTAATTTATACCATGTTGCAGCCGATTATAGGTTTAGTAAAAGGAGGACATAACAGTTATGATGACTATGTTAAATATTACGAGGCACGACTAAGTGGAGGAGAAACTGCTTTATTAGAATATAACAATCAACTTGAAAGTCAGCAACAAGTGCTTAAGCGTTATTACGAGGAAGGCATTAGAAGTACAGTAGAAAAAGAGTTTGATGTGAAAGTTCAGGCTATTAGCTTAAGTTATGAAGGTAATGAATTAGAGGAGATTACTTTAACAGTGGGGAAAAATAGAAGTGGAAAGATACATATTGGAACGATTCATATTGGAAACAAAAGCGATACCTTAGATGGTGATGAAGAAAATTTAAAAAATAAAATAAAAACTTGTCTCAGCGACTTCTATAATGTACAAGTCTGTAATATACATATTACAGTACAAAAGAATTAAAGGAGGGAAAGCATGTCAGAGAAATTTGCAAAGTGGGCAAAAGAAGGTAAAAACAGCAAGTATATGTGGCTCATCATAGGGCTCGTTTTACTGGTACTAGGGATTACCTTTTGGCCTATGGGAAGCTCCAAGGGAAGTCAAACGCAAACAGTAGTCAGGCAAACAACAATTAAGGAAAGTCAAAGCTATGAAGATGCATTAGAAAAAAAGCTTGCAAGCATATTATCAAAGATGGAGGGGGTTGGTGAAGTTAATGTGATGGTTACCATTGTTTCTAATGAAGAAAAAGTCTTAGCCGAGGATACAACTACTAATGTGCAGCGCACGGAGGAAAAAGATCAGGCAGGAGGCACAAGGGTAAGTGACACTAATAACACCTCTCGTCAAGTTGTGCTTCAAAATAACAATACGCCTTATATCGTTAAACAAAATGCACCTGTTATAAAAGGCGTACTTATATTAGCGCAAGGAGCAGGTGATAGTGGGGTAAAAGAAAGTGTTACAAATGCTGTTGCCTCACTCTTAGATGTTCCAGTACATAAAATCTCAGTTGAAAAAAGAAAATAGGAGGATTCATATGTTTAATTTAAAAAGAAATCAAGTTATTATTACTGTCCTAGTTTTTATGATTGCAATTGCAGCTTATCTTAATACGCAGCAGGCACCTAATGTGAAAGATGGCAATTATGTAGCTGATAGTAGTATTACAGGAGATAACACAGCAGAGGAAACAGATTTATTCTCTGGTTATGATGAAACCGCAAGTACTAATAGTCAAGTAGTAGCAACTAATGATCAAACAGTTGAGAATAAACAACCAGTAGCTCATACAGAAGAAATTGCTGTTCCAAGTGAAGAAGCACAACTGACAACAGCTGATGCCAATACAAGTGACAGCTTCACAGCTACTATCACTAAAAAAGCAGAAGAATTAACAGATACAGCCAATGTAGCAGCTAGCAAGAATTTAGATGTCAATTATTTTGCGGAAGAAAAACTTTTAAGAGAACAAAGCCGTGCTGCCCAAATTGAACAGTTGAGTCAATATGTAGCTAATGAAAATCTTGACCAAGATAGTAAATCAAAAGCAGCGGCTAATCTCTTACAAATTCAAGAGAGAATTGAAAAGGAAAGTAGTGCAGAAGCACTTCTTCGTGCTAAAGGATTCCAAGAAGTATATGTAAGAATTGATGATGATACTGTGGATGTAGTGGTTAATAAAGCAGAACTTTCTGATACAGATATTGCACAAATTGAAGAAATTGTTAACCGCAAAACAGGTTATAGTGTAGGTAAAATCAATATTACACCACTGAATGGGATTGCTAAAAAATAATGCATCATTACTTTATCTAGTTGACAAATTTGAAAAATAGCATACTATAAAAAGGCACTTGTTAATAAGAAACAAGTGCCTTTTCCTATATTTTCCTATTTGTTACTGAAGAAATAAAATAAAATTGCAAGCTATGGCATTTTTGTATATAATAAGACCATAAGATAGATGATAACCTATAGGAGGTATTTAAATATGGACGAGCAAAAAATTATTGGGTTAGAAACCACTCATGATATGGATCAAGTTCAAATTGCTGATGATGTTATTGCAGTAATCGCAGAAATCGCAACTTTAGAGGTAGATGGTGTTGAAGCTACGGCTCCTACTAAAGCAGAGTTTGTACAACAAGCTATTAGTAGTAAGAAAAAACCCAAAGGTGTTAAAATAGAAGTAGGCGAAGAAGAAGTTTTCATTGATATTGCGGTGATTGTAAAATATGGCGCAAAAATTCAAAAACTATGTTTAGAAGTACAACAAAAAGTTAAAAATTCAGTAGAAACAATGACTGGATTAAATGTAGCTTCTGTTAATGTTCATGTTGTAGGCGTACAATTTGACAAAGGACAAGAAGCATAAAACATGTAACGTTAGCTGACTTCCACTCGGAGGTTAGCTTTATTCATAAGGAGGACAAAATGACTAGACGTAATGCAAGAGAGCTCATTATGCAAATGCTATATGAGGGAACTTTTCATCCAGAAGAGGAGAGAGAGCGTATTTTATACGACCAGTTAAATGCGATGGACAGCAAAGAAAAAAGTGCTAATAAAGCCATTGTAAAGTTTATTGAGGACACCTATTTTGGTGTTTATGAACACGTTAAAGAAATAGATGCGCTTATTGCGGGAGCAGCTAAAAATTGGTCAATGGCTCGAATTGCTAAAGTTGACCTTAGTATTTTGCGTTTAGCTATTTTTGAGCTGCAATATACAGATGTACCTGTTAAGGTAGCTGTTAATGAAGCAGTAGAGATTGCAAAGATTTATAGTACGGATAAGTCACCTAAATTTATTAATGGTGTTCTAGGAAGTGTAACTCAGGCAAATGAGGCGTAAATAATGAAGAGAAAAATTGTATCGGTGTGGGAAGTGAATCAATATGTAAGTAGGCTTATTGAGGAAGACTACATGTTAAATGATATTTGGATACAAGGTGAAATCTCTAATTGCAAATACCATCAGTCTGGCCATGTGTATTTTACAATTAAGGATCCTAAAGCAAGCATTAATGCTGTTATGTTTGAGCGGGATGTAAGACGTTTAACCTTTAGACTAGAAGAAGGTATGAAAATCTATGCCAGGGTACGCATTACCATCTATGAAAAAACGGGAGCTTATCAAGCTTATGTGCAGGATGTGGAAAAGCAAGGAAAGGGACTACTGTATGAGCGTTTTGAGCGCCTAAAAGCACAGCTGATGCAAGAAGGCCTTTTTGATGACACCTATAAAAAGTCTATCCCTACGTTTCCTAAGCATGTAGGTGTCATTACTTCTTTAACAGGTGCAGCGGTAAAAGATATTATGCAAGTTGCAAAAAGAAGAAATCCCAGCATTCCATTAACCATTTATCCTACCCATGTACAAGGTGAATTAGCTGTTCCTGAAATTGTGGCAGCTATTAGGTTAGCAAATGAGGAAAAAAGAGTAGATGTTATTATACTTGGCCGTGGTGGTGGTTCCATAGAAGACTTATGGGCATTTAATGAAGAAGCTGTGGCAAGAGCTATTTTTGAGTCAAAAATCCCTATTGTTTCGGCTGTAGGTCATGAGATAGATTTTACTATTTCAGATTTTGTAAGTGACAAAAGAGCTGCCACACCTTCTGCTGCGGCAGAAATGGTGGTTCCTTCTAAAAGTGAACTTCTAGAATTGCTTGGCAGCTACGAGCGTTCATTAAAAAAGCGAATGGAGGAACGAACAAAAGCAGCAAGAAATCAATTAACCTACTTATTAAGCCGTCCAGTTTACGCAAAAAAAGACACCTTTTATAAAGTAAGGATGCAAGAAGTAGAAGATTATTGTAATCAATTACGTGGCGCCTATAAGGATCATCTGACAAAAAGTGAAAGGCGTTATGAATTAGCCATTCATAAACTTGATCAATTATCACCTCTTAATACCCTAAAAAGAGGTTATAGTTTAGCTATGAAGGATAATCAGCTGGTTAAATCGGTAGCAGACATTAGTGAGGGTGATGAATTAAGTATTACAGTGACAGATGGCACATTTATGGCAAAAGTGTGTGAAAAGGAGAACTCAAATGGCAAGAAAAGCAGAAAAAAACTTTGAAAAAGCAATCTCTGAGTTAGAAGAAAGTGTTAAGCGTTTAGAAAATGGCGAGATTACTTTGGAAGAAAGTATTGCAGAATATAAAAAAGGTATGGATTTAGCTGCTTATTGTATGGATGTCCTCAAAAAAGCGGAGCAAGAAATATATGTGTATGAAGAAGCACATTATAAAAAGCTTGAAGAGGGGGAAGACTAATGGCAAAGACTTTTTCTGATTATGCAAAACAAGTAAGTGAAAAGCTTGAACATGTTTTTCCGACCATAGCTGGTCCTTTTGAAAACCTATATAAAGCTATGAACTATAGTTTATTAGCAGGAGGAAAACGCATTAGACCAGTCTTAATGCAATTAGCATATGAAGCTGTCGGTGGCAAAGCAGAAATAGATGCTTATCTTTGTGGGATAGAAATGATTCATACGTATTCACTCATTCATGATGATTTACCTGCAATGGATGATGATGACTATCGCAGGGGCAAGCTTACGAACCATAAAGTATTTGGAGAAGCTACAGCTATTTTAGCTGGGGATGCGCTTTTAAATGACGCATTTTGCTTGATGCTAGAAGATGCACTAAAAAGTGATAGTATGGAAAAGGTACGTGCTATTCATGTGCTGAGTATGGCTAGTGGTTCAGCAGGAATGATAGGTGGACAAATCCTAGATATGGAAAGTGAGAATAAAGCTATTGATCAAGACACTTTAGATCTTATTCATTTAAATAAGACAGGTGCACTGATTTCGGCTGCCACAAAAATGGGGGCTATTTTAGGAGGAGGTTCACCTAGAGAAGTGAGTTTGTTAGAGGCGTATGGTAAATACATAGGTAAAGTTTTTCAAATTGTAGATGATATCTTAGATCAAACTTCTACAATAGAGGAACTTGGTAAACCTATTAATAGTGATGAAAAAAATCACAAAAATACGTACTTGAATTTTTATACCATAGAAAAGTGTTATGAGATTGCAGAAGAGTTAACCACAAAAGCAATTGGACTTCTAGATCAAATAGATGGAGATACCCAATTACTAAAGGATTTAGCACAGCAACTTATAATGAGAAGAAATTGAGGGTGGATACATGAATCCTATTGAACAGCTTTTGCAGAACAAAATTTTGTGGGTGGCTATTGTAAGTTGGTTTATTGCACAGCTATTTAAGGTTATTATTACTTTATTACAAGAACATCGTTTAGACTGGAGTAAGCTTTGGGCTTCAGGCGGAATGCCTAGTTCTCATAGTGCTTTTGTGATGAGTTTGGCCATAAGTGCAGGACAAGTATGGGGATATGATAGCACGTACTTCGCTATTGCAGCTGTGGTTAGCTTTGTGGTTATGTATGATGCAGCAAACGTACGTTTAGAAGCCGGCAAACAAGCAGCTGTTATTAATCAAATTATCGAAGTACTTGAAAATCCAGATTTAAATCCAGAAGAACGTTTAAAAGAAATATTAGGACATACGCCGCTTCAAGTAGTAGCAGGTGGCGTATTAGGTTTTGTTATAGCCATTTTATCGTTTATGTAAAATATGCTTTGGAAATGAAATGGAAATAAGATTGAAAAATAAAGTATACGTTGTTATAATGAGTGAAAGCGACTGATGACGCGCTTTTCAAAAAATGAGATGCGGTATTCTAGTCAATCTGTTGTGTTTTGAAGACGGGCCTAAAAATCCGTTTAAGGGCATATCGATGAAGTTCCTGGTGTTGGCTTGTAACGCCCCGTTGTGGGCTGATACTGGGGGTTAAGGTTTGTGGGCGATCCATAAGGGCATATGGGCGTTGACCCGCTTACCGTGGAGACCTATGCTTGTGCTTATCCCTATGGGGATAATGTATGACTTAGGATGAAACCTGCCATGCGGTGTTAGCTGTGGGCAGAGTAGCCTTCCTTGAGTGAAGGAAGGGGGACATCCATTTACTAGGGGGTTCTTTGGCCGAAGAACTTTCCTAGATTGTGGATAGAAACCTGATTCGCAAAAGAGGATAGGAACATTATAGATTGTTTGAGGAAAACTCCTAGACCGTTTGTAAAAGGTAGTGTTTGGATTACAGTGTGGTTTTTAAGGCGATCTGGCGCTAAGCCCTAGGCTTAGAAGTCTTTTTAAAGGGAAATCGCTCATTTGGCGACAAAAGAGTAGAGACTTGGGAAAACCTGCTAGACTATATGCCACAAAATTTACAAACACTATCATCTCAATTTTTGAGAAGTGGGTGATGAGTCGACCATGAAGGAGCAGTTTTAATGCCTAAGAAGATTAAATTTAAAATGGTAAAAGTACGTCAGCAAAGCAAAAAGACTTTAGCACTTATCATTGGTATGACATTTACTATTGCGATGTTGTTTAGTTATATATTTGAGGTTTTATTAGCAGACGTACCTCTTTTAATAGCATTTTTGATGCTCATAGGGATTATTATTATTGGCATTTTTTTTGATGGAATTGGTAATGCTGTAGTAGCAGTAGATGAAACGACCTTTCATTCTATGGCAGCTTCTAAAGTAAAAGGAGCCAAAGAAAGTATTACTTTAATTCGTAATGCACCTATGGTAGCCAATCTATTCAATGATGTCATTGGTGATATAGCTGGTATTATTTCCGGCAGTACAGCAACAGCTATTGTACTAGCAATTGAAAAAGGTTTTGGCATTAAATCCATTTTGTTATCTATTGCCATGAGTGGCTTTGTAGCAGCACTTACTGTTGGGGGAAAAGCATTAGGTAAAGGATTTGCTATTGCAAGAGCTAGATATATTGTGTATTATACTGGCGTTGTAATGTACTATACAAAACAGTTATTTAAAAGAACAAAGAAGTAAATGGCAATCTGCTTGGATTGTCTTTTTTATTAAATAAACAAGCTTAATGGGTATATTTAATGAAAAAAAATCAGATAGGATTTCGTAAAGAAAGAGGCAAAATGAATGTTAGACACATTAAAGACTATTCATAGTCCAGAAGATGTAAAAAAATTAAATACAGATGAATTAGGAGAATTAGCTCAAGATATACGAAGCTTTTTAATTCAATCACTTTCTCAAACAGGAGGACATTTAGCCTCTAATTTAGGAGTGGTAGAACTTACTATTGCACTTCACTATGTATTTGAATCTCCTAAAGATAAGTTGATTTGGGATGTAGGACATCAAGCTTATGTACATAAGCTTTTAACAGGAAGAAGAAAAGGTTTTAGGACTTTACGTCAATTAGATGGCATGAGTGGCTTTCCAAAACGTGTTGAAAGTCCACATGACGTATTTGAAACAGGACATAGTTCAACTTCTATTTCAGCAGCGTTAGGTATGGCCAAAGCCAGAGATTTAAAAGGTGAGGATTATAAAGTTGTTGCTGTTATTGGAGATGGTGCTTTAACAGGGGGGATGGCTTTTGAAGCACTTAATAATGCAGGTAGAGGAAATACAAATTTAATTGTCATTTTAAATGATAATGAAATGTCCATTTCTAAAAATGTGGGAGGAATTGGCAAGTATCTTAATAAATTACGTTCAAGTCAAGACTATTTAAAGGCAAAAGAAGATGTAGAAGATGTTCTTCATAAGGTACCTTTAGTAGGTGAGCATATGGTAAGTACTATTAAGCGTACTAAAGAAAGTGTGAAAAGCTTTGTCATGCAAAATACACTATTTGAGCAATTAGGTTTTACTTATATTGGTCCAGTTGATGGGCAAAAGTTACCTGAACTTATAGATTTATTTGAAAATGCAAAAGCAATGAAAGGGCCATTACTGATTCATGTGAAAACAAAAAAAGGAAAAGGTTATTTGGCTGCTGAACGTAAACCTAGCCACTATCATGGGGTAGGTCCGTTTTGTATTGCTACCGGTGAAGGTGCTAGCAAAACAGGAGACTATACATTTTCAGAAGCTTTTGGTGAGGCTATGGTGGATTTAGCACATCAAGAAGAAAAGCTAGTGGGTATCACAGCGGCTATGCCAGAGGGAACAGGCTTATTACCTTTTGCAAAGGTTTACCCAAAGCGTTTCTTTGACGTGGGTATTGCGGAGCAACATGCTGTCACCTTTGCGGCAGGGTTAGCAACAGAAGGTTACAAGCCAGTAGTAGCTGTGTACTCCTCATTTTTACAGCGCGCTTATGACCAAATTCTTCATGATGTTTGTCTTCAAAATTTACCGGTTATTTTTGCTGTAGATAGAGCTGGATTAGTAGGTGAAGATGGACCTACGCATCATGGTCTTTATGATATGGCATTTTTAAGCAGTATGCCCAATATGACTATTTTGGCGCCTAAGGCACCAGGAGAAATGGCAGCAGCTATGAAATACGCTTTAAATGTTAAAGGGCCAGTTGCTATTCGTTATCCAAGAGGTGGCAATTGCATAGAACAAGTGTATTTTAATGATTATACGTCAACTGGTTTTAAAACTTTAAAAGCAGGCAATAATATGGCTATCTTAGCTGTAGGGCGTATGGTAGAAGTCGCTTTACAAGTAAAAGAGCTACTAAGTATGCAAGGAGTAGAGCTGGCAGTTATAGAAGCACCTTGCATTCAGCCACTTCCAAAAGAAGAAATAGTTGCTTTAGCTGAAGACTATGACTATCTCTTTACACTTGAAGATGGTATAATACAAGGTGGTTTTGGTGAAAAAGTATTTGCAACACTTGCTTTATCAAGTAAAGCTATGAAGGGACACTGCTTTGCACATGAAAGTGGTTTAGTACCTCATGGTAAGGTTAGTGCTTTGTTTGAAAGAGAAAAGTTAGATGCCAAAGGAATTAGTGAGCGTATTTTAAATGATTTAAAATGATGACAAGGGAAAGAGAGCAGATAGATGGAAGGAAAAGAAAGAGAACAAAAAGCACTAGAAGAAGCATTAAGTGCTGAGACTGTAGAGGTAGTCATTGACCAAAAGCTTTTAGACAGTAAGGAAAGATTAGATGTACTTATTGCAGAAAGACAACTAGCTGAGTCAAGAGAACGTGCTAAAGCTTATATCATGGCAGGTGTCGTTTTTGTTAATGGTCAAAGAGAAGATAAACCTGGTCTTAAAGTTAAACGTAGCAGTACTATAGAAGTGAGAGAAAAGATGAAATACGTGAGCCGAGGTGGATTTAAGTTAGAAAAGGCCATGACAAGCTTTAATCTTCTTCTAGAAGGCAAAGTATGTATGGATGTAGGTGCTTCTACAGGAGGCTTTACAGATTGTATGTTACAAAATGGTGCTGTAAAGGTGTATTCTGTAGATGTGGGTTATGGTCAGTTTGCATGGAAGCTTAGACAAGACCCTAGAGTCATTTGCATGGAGAAAACGAATATTCGTTATCTCACTAGAGAGCGCTTAGAGGAAAAAGTGGATTTTTGTTCAATTGATGTTTCCTTTATTTCATTAACGAAAGTTTTGGAACCTATTACAGCTTTATTGCAAGATGAAGCAGAAATTGTGGCACTCATAAAACCTCAGTTTGAAGCAGGCAGAGAACAGGTAGAAAAGCATGGTGTTGTTCGAAAAGCTAAAGTACATGAAGAAGTCATTCATCATGTATGGAACTATAGTAAAAGTCTTGGGTTTGGTATAAGAGGTCTTGATTTTTCACCTATTAAGGGACCGGAAGGTAATATCGAATATCTCATTCACCTAAAAAAGCAAGGTGAAGATTTATTAATAGATCAGGAAGGGATTATTAAGAAGACAGTACAAGCATCGCATGAATGCTTATAAATGGGGGGATAGGATGAAGCATATAGGCATTATTCCTAATAGGTTAAAGGATACTGATTTAAAAGTAACGGAGCGTATTGCAACATGGTTTAATAAAAATAATTTATCAGCATATACAACACCGGATATAGCAGAGCATATACAAGCACATACAATTGCTGTAAGTGAAAAGGAGCTTTATGAAATTTGTGATAGCTTAATTGTTATTGGTGGAGATGGTACTATTTTAAGCGTAGCAGAAGCTGCCAGTATAAAAGACATACCTATTGTAGGGGTAAACCTAGGACGTCTTGGATTTTTAGCAGACATAGAACCGCAAGAAATAGAAGTGTCATTGCAAAAGCTCTTAGAAGGGGTTTACGAAATAGAAGAGCGTATGATGCTTAAAGCAACTATTATAAGCCCAGAGGATGAAAAATATGTTTTTCATGCTTTAAACGATATTAATGTAACAAGAGGAAGTTTTGCGCGTTTAGTGGAGTTTGAAATTCGTATTAATAACGAATTGTGTGATATTTATCCTGCTGACGGTATGATTGTATCATCACCTACAGGCTCTACTGCTTATAATCTTTCTGCTGGGGGACCAATTCTAGTACCTCATGCTAATACTTATGTGGTAACCCCTATCTGTCCACATACCCTATATGCTAAATCTATTATTCTTTCGGATCATGATACAATTCAGATTGCAACATTAGAGGAAGCGAAGGATATGGCACTTAGCATCGATGGTAGGCTGAAAATGTACTTAACACCGCAACATGTGGTGCACATTGAAAGAGCAACACAAGTCACTAAGCTCATCAAATTGTCTGAACGTAAATTTTTTGATATATTACGAGAGAAAATCGTAGAGAGGAGAAGATAGGTATGGGAATGAAAGAACAAAGACAGTCAAAAATTTTAAGCTTAATTCAGAAGTCGGAAATTGAGACACAAGAGGATTTAGCAGAAGCTTTGAAAAATGAAGGTTTTAATATTACACAAGCTACTGTTTCAAGAGATATTAGAGAACTAAAATTAACAAAAGTGGCGACAAAAGCAGGTGGACAAAAATATGTAGCGCTTTCTAATGTAGAGCAACAAGTATCAGAAAAAGTGATTCGTGTTTTTAAAGATGCTTTTGTGAGTATTGACTATGCAGGTAATACCATTGTTATTCGTACCTTGGTAGGTATGGGCAATGCTGTTGCAGCAGCTGTAGATGCCTTTAATATGGAAGAAATTATAGGAACATTAGCAGGAGATGATACGATTTTTTGTGTAGTAAAACATGAAGATCATATCAAAGCTGTTATTGATCAATTTAAAGAGATTCTGAATTCTTAAGTCAAGGAGGAATCGAATATGTTAACTTATATAAAAGCCACTAACATAGCGCTTATAGAAGAAGTAGAGCTTAATCTTGATCCTAAACTAAATATCTTTACAGGAGAAACAGGCGCTGGAAAGTCTATGCTTATCGATTCAATTCAATTTGCAATTGGCAATCGTAGCTCAAAGCAGATCATCAGAAAAGGGGAAGACATGGCAAGTGTTACTCTTTGTTTTGAAGACCAAATAGGCATGGGTATAGAATACTTAAAACAACATGAAATTTCTGTTGAAGCGAATGAAATTATATTAGAACGTGTGATTTATCAGTCTGGACGTACGATTTATAAAGTGAATGGTAGTGTAGCAACAAGACAAATGGTTAAGGAACTTTCTAGTTTACTTATAGATGTCCATGGTCAGCATGAACCCCAATCTCTTTTAGATATTGCTAGTCATATTCGTCTTTTAGACAGCTTTGGTGAGAAAGATTTTTCACAAAAAAAGGAAGCTTATAGAAGATGTTACGAACGTTGGCAAAGTGTAAAAGCAGATATTCAAAAAATAGGAGATAATGATCGTAAAAAACTACAATTAAAAGATATGCTGTCTTTTCAAATTAATGAAATAGGAAGTGCTAAGCTAAAAAAAGATGAAGAGGAAAATCTAAAAGAGCAATATGACATTTTATCTCATGCCGAAAAAATTATGATGCAATGTCAAAAATCTTATGATTTTTTAGATGGAGAGACTGAAACGAGTGCTACTTTACTGTTAGGACAAGCTATTCACGCACTTCAAGATATTAGTGATATTACAACAGAAATTAAAACCCTATATGATCAATTTCTATCTATTCAGGCAGAACTTCAAGATGCGACTTATCAGATGAGACGCTTTGCAGATCAAGTAGAGTATTCTCCAGAGCTTTTATTAGAAACTCAAAATAGATTAGATTTAATTTATCGTTTAAAACAAAAATATGGTAGTTCTGTTGAAGAGATTTTAGCTTACAAAGCAGAATGTGAAAAGGAATTAGCTGAATTAGAAGCTGGTGAACATAATAAAGAGAACCTAGAAAAAGAATTAGCTTCTTTAGAAAAAGAATTAAAGCGTCTAGGAGCAGAGCTTTCTAAGGAAAGGCGTACTATAGCAAGTAAGATAGAAGTCGCCATAGATAATCATCTTCATGATCTTCAAATGCCGTATGCTAAATTTGAAGTCGCTATTAATGATCTTGATACCTTTAATAGTTATGGTCAAAATGATGTTGAATTTTTAATCCGAACGAACCTAGGTGAGGATTTACATCCTTTATCTAAGATTGCATCAGGAGGAGAGATTTCTAGGGTAATGTTGGCGATTAAAACAGTACTTGTATTAGGAGATACAATTAATACCGTTATTTTTGATGAAATTGATACAGGTATTAGTGGAGTTGCAGCTCAGAAAGTAGCAGAAAAGTTAGCTGTTATTGCTAAAGCAAGACAGGTGCTTTGTATTACGCATTTACCACAGATTGCAGCTATGGGAGATATTCATTTTCTTATTGAAAAACAGGTATCAGAAGCTAGTACAACTACTCATTTAGAAGAACTTAAGGAAACTGCTATACATGAGGAATTATGTAGATTAATGGGTGGCATTGTAACAGAAAGTACACTTAAGAGTGCAGTAGAGATTAAAACACGTGCCACGCTTTATAAAGAGCATTTGGCTTAAAATGCTTAACTTTCAAAATAGATAGTATTAAATGAATAGATAGATTAGATGGAGCTAATAAGTAGGATGTATAAAAATCTTTTAGGATTTTTGTACATCCTACTTTTGCTTTACATTTTCAAAACAAATTTCTATGAAAAATAGTTTAACTGTATAAATGACCTGAAAAAAGGATATTTTATGAGTAAGAGCGAAAAAACATAGGAAGTGGAAAAATGAAACATAAAAAGAGAAAAACGATATTATGGATAGGTGTCTTAGCTGGGATAATCCTTTTGTTAAGCACACCTTTAATTGTCTCCTATTTTTATTTACCCTCTGAAATTCGAATGATAGCAGGAGAAGAACATCTTTTCAATTTCGATGTTCCTTTAAAAGCCAATATTATGCAAGGTGGCAGTTTAATCATAAAAGATACGAAAAATGGATTAGTTGAAAGAGGAGCAGTAGATTTAAATAAGCCGTTATATGTCACTATGATGAATGAGGGACGAGCAGATGTTACCCTCTCTTTTTTGGGAATCATTCCACTTAAGACTGTAGCTGTAGAAGCAATTCCCTATGAGGAGCTTATTCCTTGTGGTCAAGTGGTAGGCATTAAGGTCAATACAGCAGGTATTTTAGTATTAGGTGTAGGAGAATTTGAAGCTAAGGGTGAGCAAGTTTCACCTTGTAAAGGTGTTATTGAGACAGGAGATTTAATTGTAGCTTGTAATGGAAAGGCGTTAGAAACAAAGGAGGATTTAAGAAATTATATAGAAGAGAATAAAGAAGGACCAGTACAACTGAAATTAATGAGAAAAGGAGCGGAGAAAGAGGTTGAGATAGAGCCAATTTATTCAGAATCAGAAGAAACATATAAAATTGGACTTTGGATTAAAGATAGTACTCAAGGAATAGGAACCATTACGTATATCCATCCTAAAACTGGTGCTTTTGGCGCTTTAGGACATGGCATAACAGATGCAGATACGCACCGTTTAATTCCTGTTAAAAATGGAGAAGTGATGGAAGCATCGATTACTCATATTAAAAAAGGACAAAAGGGAACACCAGGAGAGATTAGTGGTGTAATTGACTATGAAAAAGAAAGTATCATTGGCCAGATTGATCAAAATAGTGCATTAGGGATTTATGGTAAGGTTAAACAAAATCTGCTTAATAAGCAAGTGTGTGAGGCTATACCTATTGCTTTTCAAGATGAAGTACATGAAGGAAGAGCAAGTATCTTAGTTGACTTAACTGGCACAGGTGTCAAAGAATATGAAGTAGAAGTTCAGAAGGTTTCTAAATACAGCAATGAGCCATCTAAAAGCATGGTTATTAAGATTGTAGATGAAGAGCTCTTAAAGCTAACAAGTGGTATTGTTCAAGGAATGAGTGGAAGTCCTATTTTACAAGATGGAAAGTTAATCGGTGCAGTGACTCATGTATTTATTCAAGACCCTACAAGAGGCTATGGAATTTTTATTGAGAATATGCTTAATAATGAAAAAAGATAGAAATATATGTAAAATAAAAATAAAAATTACAAAAAATGGTATTGCAATTTTTGGAAATATTTAATATAATACATTTAGTCGCAAGATTAAAAAAATAATTGTTTGGGGGGATTTCTTTTGTTCGATCAAAAAATGAAAATATTGATAGCAGATGACAACAAAGATTTTTCTGATATCTTAATGGAATTTATCAATAGACAAGAAGATATGGAAGTTGTAAATGTAGCAGGCAACGGAGAAGAAGCTTGTAAGTTGATTCAAGAGGTGGTACCAGATATTGTTATCTTAGATGTTATTATGCCATATTTGGATGGAATTGGTGTATTAGAACGTGTTGATTCTATGCAGCTTGAGAAAAGACCATTATTTGTCATGCTTTCAGCAGTAGGACAAGATAAAATTACAGAGAGGGCACTTGCTCTAGGTGCAGAGTATTATATTGTTAAACCTTTTGATATGGAGACTTTAGTTAATCGTATTCGTCAACTTAAGAATATGGCATTATCTAGTAGCAATGCTAGCAAAAACAGTACTTCAACATTAACATCTTCAAGACAGCTTCTTCCAAAATCAAAAGGCATGCCAACAGCACATAGTCTAGAAACAGAGGTAACCAGCGTTATTCATGAAATTGGTGTACCAGCACATATTAAAGGCTATCAATATTTAAGAGATGCTATCATTATGGTTATTAATGATATGGAAATTCTTAATTCTATTACCAAGCAACTATATCCTAATATTGCAAAACAATACAATACGACACCAAGTCGTGTAGAACGTGCGATTCGTCATGCAATCGAAGTAGCATGGAGCCGTGGTAAAATGGATACCATTGATAAACTCTTTGGTTATACAGTAAACAACGGCAAAGGCAAACCCACTAATAGCGAATTTATTGCACTTATCGCTGATAGGCTAAGATTAGAGATGCAGGTGGGTTAAAACTTTGGGGAGCAAGGGTTTGCATTGATTCGCAAATAGTTACATTTTCATATGTTTATTGCACTATTTGCTGATTTTTGGGGTTTTACCCCTATAAATTTCTTAAGATAAAAGCTATAAATCCTTTTAATTTATTGGTTAGAACGATTGCCATAAATTAGGAGGATTTTTGCATGTTTAATGAGTTTTTCTTTCAGATTGAAGACTATTTAGTATATTGTAAAACAAAGGGGCTATCAGTAAAAACCATTAAGTCCTATGAGCAGAGCTTAAGGTTATTTGATTTATCCAAGTATGTAGAATATAGAGATTATGTAATAACTAATCTATTAATGGATACAGGAATGAGAATTTCAGAATGTCTTTTTATTAAAACGGAGGACATTGATTTAGTGAAAAGAGTTAGCTTCCTTCCAGCACAAAATACAAAAGGTAGAAAAGATAGAATGGTTTATTTTTCAAATGAAATGAATTTACAAGATATAGATGTAAGTCATTAACACTCCCAAGATGAGTCCTTAACAGAAATGTTGGGAGTAATTTTTATGGGTAAATATAAAAATATTGGAAATATTAAATATACTTGTTATAATATTTAGAATAAGGATACATATGAAAAAAATATACAGTAAATGTGGTAAGACAATTGAATATAACAAAACGCGTACTTGTAGAAATGGCATTAAATTTAACACAAATATTTCACCTGAGAAACGTAAATTTTACTCATCATACGTTTGGCAGAAATTAAGAAATAGAATAGTAAAAGAACATCCTTATTGTGAGAGATGTTGGTGTAAGTGGAAGGGCATTACTAGTGAAAATTTGCTAGAATTTATAGGAGTGATTGAGAATGTTGTATTTGAAAGAGGCAAACTTTGAAGATATAGAAAATGAGTACTTGTTTGTTCGAGACATACCTGTAGATGAGAATGGATTTACCAATGAATGGAGTGGCATTTTGCAGGAAGAATTTAAAGAAAAGGCATTGAAAACAATGATTGCTTACTCAAGAGGAGACAATCTACCAATAGGATACGTTCCAGAGACTTATCTATTCCTTTGGAATAAAGGTGAAATTATTGGTCAATTTCGCATACGCCATTATTTATGTGAGACATTGAGAAGAGGAGCTGGTCATATAGGATATTATATTAGCGATAAGTATAGGGGAAAGGGATACTGCACAGAGGGGCTTCGTTTGGCCTTACAGGTAGCGAAAAAAATTATTCCGGAAGATGAAATTTATTTAAGAGTAAATAAAGATAATCCAGCATCATTACATGTAATGTTAAATAATGGTGGCTATATTCATCACGAAGATGAAAACAAATATTATGTAAGAATTAAAAAGAGTAATTTAAATTGATAATATTAATGTATTTTGTAGGGTGTGTAACTGCAGATTGGTGATAGTAGTGTGGTGGATTGATAAATCAGAAATTGGAGGGTTTTGAATGAAGAGGAAAGTTACTATATCTCTTACAGTGATTACTGCATTGGTGGTAATTTATTTGGTCATTAGTAGTTTTATCCAAAGGACAGATGTATTTTTGGGAGAGTATACAGTGGCAGATGATGGAACCCAAATAGACATGGAAGTCGGAGTTGCTAGTTCAATGGGATACATTGGAAGATATTCGACAAAGCAAGATAGAAGCTGTTTGTATTTGACTTTCTATTCATCAAATAGAGGGAGAAACACTCCTTCTGGTGGAAATAGGATTACAATGAATCTTTTTCCGGAATGTGATGCAATTTACTTTAATCGATCTGGAGGAAAATTTCAAATGATGCTACAGAAAAATAGTGAAACAAATGAGTGGGAACGAGTTTTACATTAGTAAATTTCAATTTATTTATTAATTTTGAAGTTAATAGGATGAATTGATAATTTAACTGTGCTTTGTAGAGTGTGTAACTTGCAGATTGGTAATATAGGATTAAAGCATGATTTGTTCAGTTAAATGTTAAGGAGATTTTTAAGAGAAAATTAGATATTTATAGACTTATAAATTTGAATTTGATTAAATGGAGTTTATTATGGAAAAGATGAATATTAAACCTGATTGGGTATTTAGCCCACAACCAATGTACATAATAGGATCAAAAAACGAGAATGGTACACCTAATTTTTGCATTATTACTTGGTTAGGATTTTCTTTTGATAAAACACCACACTTAATGATGACCATAGGTGGAAGTAAACTAACTAAGACAAATATACTTCGTGAGAAGAAATTTTCAGCCAATATGATTACTGAGGATAATCTTTGGATTGCTGATTATTTTGGTACTACAACCGGCGAAGAAAAAGAAAAAAATGATTTGTCTTATGGCTATAAATGGGGAGAATACGTAGAGGTTCCTGTGATTAACGAATGCCATTGGACATATGAATGTAAAGTAAACAAAGTAATTGAACTTGACGGTGCTCATCTATTTTTGGCTGAAATAGAAAATATTCAGATTGATAAAGAATATGAAAATATGGATATGAAAAAAATCGATTTAACGAAATTAAAACCTGCTATTTATGCACCTTACAATTATTTTTCAATAGGAGAAAAATTAGGAGAGATGGGTGAGTGGCAACAACATTTAAAATAGGAATTTAACAAAAGATGTTATGTAGTAATATAGGGATGTATGAAATAATAAAGTTAGCTTATGATGGAGCTGGAAAACAGAATAAAAAGAAATACCATATTACCATGAAGCAAGGTAGCTTTGCGTAGAAGAAGTAGGAAAAGAGGTACTAGACTATACCCTAAAAGCAGACTCCAATATTTTAGAGAGTACCTATTCAGAGAATGCTGAGGGTATGGTTAATAAGGTTAAGATTTATGATGAAGAATATCATTATTTAGGAGCGGTACAGAATGATGGGTTAATAGGTTTAGTTGGTGTTTTTCAAGAGATTTATGCCAAGGAAGAAGAGAAGCAGGCAAATACTGTGGCAAGTAGTATGCTTCAAGGTATTACTAAAGAGGCTACGGAAATAGTAAAAGGAAATACAAGTTGTCTTAGTAGTAAGGTAATTAAAGTTGAGGACTCACTTATAAAAATAGTGTTTTTTTATATTGAATGGATGAACATGAGTGGAGTAATGGACAATATAGAACGATGTTAAATTAAGTCACCTCATATATCGATGTATTAGCTCTTCTGATTTATTGAATGGGATAAAATCCAAAATCAGAGGAGATTTTTTATGTTCAAGGAGTTTCGAGTAAAAATGATATGGTTTGTTCTTGATTTAGAATTAAGATTTAAGTTATATTTTCAAATAAAGCTATAAAAAGCAGGATATGTCATAAAAACCCTCAATAAAATCATCTGTTATTGAATACTAGGGGCTATGAATTTACAATAGTATTCAAAATAGATAGGAGGAATTTTATGAAAAAGCACAAGAAAAGTTTATACACTAAATTGACAGCTATGTTGACTTCTTTAGTAATGATGTGCAGTATAGTGTCAGGTAATGCAATGACTCTCAATGCGCTTAACCTAGGAGAAAGGAGCTCTGTATTTTTCCAGTTTTATGCTCAAAATCAAGAGGGTAGTTGGGAATGGATGTCTACTGCTAGTGAAAATCTTGTACTAGGAGAAGCAATCACTTTGGATTTAAGTACAATTGATGAACAAGGTGAAAGTATTTTTTCTTCAGCAACAGATACTGCAGCTTTTGGAGTACAATTTGGAGATGGTGCTTTAAAGGTAGGAGATAGTAGTAAGGTAGATATTTCAATTGATACAATTACAATCAAAGCAACAGGATATGAGGATTTAGTGATCGATTTAGAACCAAAAACATTTAATGAAAGTTATTTAGCGAAAGAAGTAGAATGGGGTATTACAGATAATGCAACAACAATAGCTTTAAAAGACTATTTAGGAGAAGATTTTTTAGCACATCTTCAGGCTATTACCTCTATTCAAACAACAGTCACCTTAAATAGCTATAGTTATACAGCGAAACAAACAGAGGAGATAGAAGAACCAACTGATGAAGTCATATTTTTCGAAGGCGAAGCTAGTTCTGATGGTAGTTGGGGACAAGCTGTTTCTCTTAATGCAGGCACAGACTTTAAAGTAAGTCAGTTAGTACTAGGTACACAAATTGCTGTAACCTATGAAGGTGAAAGAGAACCAGAGCTTATACTTGCAAGTTGGTCTGGTGGAGCAAGTTGGGCAAAGGTAGCACCAACAAAAGTTTCAAATGGGGTGGCTTATTTTAGTTATAAAGATTATTTAGCTGCTTATGCTGCAGGAACAGAAGATTATGCACAGTATAATGAAGCTTTTCCCTATTTAAATGTTATACATATTGGGGACACAGGTTCACCACTTGTTGTAAAAAAAATTGTTCTTAAAAAAGAAGGAGAAGTAACAGTACCAAGTTATGAGCAAGGTGAAGAAACGACTGTGTTTTGTCAGTTTTATGCCCAGAATCAAGGTGGTAATTGGGAGTGGATGGCACCGGCTAGTACGAATTTGAAGTTTAATGAAGAACAAGAATTGCACTTTTCTCCAATAGCTGCAGATGGTTCAAGTATATTTACTTTGTCTAATGAAGGAGCTGTATTTGGTTTCCAATTTGGAGACGCAGGCATTAAAGGTGGAGAGAGCAGTATAGTTGGCGTAACGATTGATGAAATGATTATTAAAGCTGAGGGGTATAATGATGTCATTATTCATCCTGAACCAGCTAGCTACAGTGAGAAGTATTTAGCTGAAGAAGTAGCTTGGGGAATTCAGGGGAATGCTACTTTTATTGTGCTGAAAGAATATTTAGATACTGATTTTTTAAGTCATTTAAATGCTATTACAGATATGAGTGTAAAACTAACCTTAACGGATTATGCAAAGGTAGTTAAAGAAGATGATGGACCAGAATTTGATCCTGACTATACACATCCTACGGAAATGAGAAATTTAACAGCAACTGAGTTAGTAGAAGAAATGGGTATGGGATGGAATTTAGGAAATACATTAGAATCTCTAGGTGGAGAAACAGCTTGGGGAAATCCAAAAACTACTAAGAAAATGATTGATGCAGTAGCAAAAGCAGGCTTTAAAACCCTTAGAATTCCTATTAGTTGGGATGATAGTTTAGGGGAAAACTATACTATTGATCCTGAATTCATGGATCGTGTAGAAACTGTTGTTAATTATGCACTTGCAAATGATATGTATGCCATTATTAATATTCATCATAGTTATGGCTGGAATGTTGCTAATGTAGAAAATCAAGAAAAGGGCACTGAAGGATATAAGAGACTATGGGAGCAGATTGCAGAACGTTTCAAGGATTATGGAGATTATTTAATATTTGAGACCATGAACGAGCCACGGGATGGAGATAATTGGACAGGATATGAAGAAGCATATGAGGTCGTTAATGCTTATAATGCTGCTTGTATAGAAACAATTAGAAAAAGTGGTGGTAACAATAAAGAAAGATTAGTGATGCTTCCAGGATATGCAGCTTCCTCAGATTCTAAATGTATTGCAGCAATAAAAATACCAGAGGGAGATGATCATTTAGCAGTTTCAGTACATGCGTATTCACCTTATAGTTTTGCTATGGATACATCAGAAACAAGTCAAACGACATGGAGTACACAAGATAAACGTGCTCTTGAAAATATATTTAGCTTAGTGGATAAGACATTTATTCAAAAGGGGATACCTGTTGTAATGGGTGAATTTGCCTCAACTAATAAAGATAATCTAGAAGCTCGTGTGGCACATGCTAAAGACTATGTAAGTATCGCTGCTAAATATGGCGTGCCATGTATTTGGTGGGATAACGGTGCATGGAGAGCTTATAGTAATGATGCTATGGGAATTTTTAATAGAAGAACACTCGAATGGGTATTTCCAGAGATTGTAGATGCTATATTTGAAGGATATAATAACCCAGCAACTGATGAAGAATTTAATCCATTAGTGATTTTTAAAGGAAAGGCAACATCTAATGGGACGTGGGGACAAGCTTTGAATTTTAAACCTGATACAGATTTTATGTTGAGCGATTTAATAGATAATAGTCAAATCGCCGTGACTTATGAAAGCCAGAATGCTCCAGAATTAATATTACAAAGTTGGTCAGGTGGACCTAACTGGGTGAAGATTGCACCTAATGAAGTGAAAGATGGCGTTGCTTATTTTGACTATGAAGATATGATTGCAGCGTATAGTGCGCAGATGCCTAATTATAACGAATATAATGAGGATTTACCATGCCTTAATATGATGTATGTAGGTGATACAGGTGCTGCACTAAAGGTGACAAAAGTAATGATTATTCAAAGCCCTATTAAAGGAGAAATAACTTTTAATGGAAAATGGCAAGATGGATCAAATGGCGAATTGATTTTAACCAATATAAGCAGTGAAACCCTTCATAATTGGATTATAAGTTTTGAGTATCCTGGTGAAATAACGACTATATGGAATGCTACTATTGAAAGCCATGAAGGAAACCGTTATGTTATCAAAAACTCAGGATGGAATCAGGATTTAATAGCAGGAGAAAGTGTAAAAATAGGTTTTGTAGCAGAAGGAAAAGAAAGTGTAAGTGAGCCAAGTAAATACCATGTATTAAGTACACAAAAGATAAGTGAGATAGCTCATTATGAAATAGTATTTAATAAAACGAATAGTTGGGATAATCAAATGACAGGAGAAATTAAAATAACCAATCAATCAAGTACAAATATAGAAGATTGGCAAGTGGTATTTGAATTTGATGGAGAGATTACTCAGCTGTGGAATGGTGAAGTTAGTAAAGGTCAAGGAATAAGTTATTGCGTGAAAAATAAAGGATACAATGCAAGTATTGCACCAGGGGAAACGATTAGCCTTGGCTTTACTGCAACAGTAGCTGATATGTCAGCAGAACCTCATTCCTTTGAGATGATACAACTTAGTTATTAATCTAAGGTAGTATAAAAAGGTCATGTGCTTATTATCTAGGTGCATGACTTTTTTATACTTTTAGGGATAATAATGAGTAGGTCAATAGAAAGAAGGTATAAGCTGAGAAAGATTAGATTCAAAACATGAGCTATTAATGTTATAGCAGTAGAATATTTAGGTCATTGTATAACAAAAGGGAATACTGCCAACTAGTTAAATACGAGTTAGTAGTATTCCCTTTTAGATAGAGATGACTATTTAGCAGCTTCTTCTATATCGGAACGTTCATGGAGAGGAATATATTCCGTATGCTTTGCAACACTTTTATAAGCAGGACGGATAATTTTACCTCTATTAACAAGTTCTTCGATACGGTGAGCACTCCAGCCAGAAATACGTGCAATGGCAAAGATAGGAGTGTAAAGTTCAAGAGGCAAGCCTAACATATTATAAACGAATCCGGAGTAGAAATCTACGTTAGCGCTGACGCCCTTATACATTTTGCGTTCACGCGCAATGACTTGAGGGGCTAAGGCTTCAATTTTAGTATAGAAGTGGTATTCATCATCTAATCCTTTTTCATGTGCTAGTTTTTCTGCATATTCTTTTAGAATAATAGCACGTGGATCCGAAATAGAATACACAGCATGACCAATGCCGTAAATAAGACCTGCTTTATCAAAGGCCTGTTTATTAAGTAATTTACCAAGATAATCTTCAATAGCAGCGTCATCTGTCCAGTCTTTAATTTGCGTCTTCATGTCCTCGAACATATGTACAACCTTGATATTAGCGCCACCATGTTTTGGTCCTTTAAGAGAGCCAAGGGCAGCAGCCATAACAGAATAGGTGTCTGTTCCAGAAGAAGTTACTAAGTGAGTGGTAAAGGATGAGTTGTTACCACCACCATGTTCAGCATGTAAAATGAGGGCTAGGTCTAAAAGAGTAGCTTCAAGATGAGTGTATTTACAATCTGGTCTAAGCATATGAAGAATATTTTCTGCAGTGCTTAGTTCTGGTTTAGGTGAATGAACGTAAAGGCTTTGACCAAGATGAGAATGGGCATATGCTTGGTAGCCATAGACAGCGAGCGTTGGAAAACGTGAAATTAAAGACAAGCATTGTCTAAGAACATTATAAGTTGAGGTATTGTCAGCTTCATCATCGTAGCTATATAGAGCTAGAACACTACGTGCTAAAGAATTCATAATATCCTTAGTAGGGGCCTTTAGAATCATATCATTAAAGAAGTTATCAGGTAGATCACGATAACTACCTAAGAGACTTTCGAAACTTTTAAGTTCTTCTTCGTTAGGAAGATGACCAAAAAGTAAAAGATAGGTGGTTTCTTCAAAACCAAATCGTTTATCTTTTAGATATCCCTTAGTAATTTGTTCTACATTAATACCGCGATAGCGTAATTGACCTGGAACAGGAATCATCTCATTATCATCTACGATATAGGAATGTACTTCACCAATTTCAGTAAGTCCTACAAGTACACCACGTCCATCTAAATCGCGAAGACCTCTTTTGACGGAGTATTTACTAAATAATTCAGGATCAATTATACTACTCATTTCACACATTTCAGTTAAAGTTTTTAATTGCTCTCTAAGTTCTTTGTTTTCTTGCATTCGCATCACCTTTCCTTTATCTACATATTTCAATATATTAAACTAATATGATTAATTTACCATATAAACTGCAATTAATCAATAATTCAGCAAAATATACAAAATAATGGTTAATGATATAAAATTAGATAATTAATAAATCTTAAACCTTTGAAATGTCGATAAAATGAAGAAAAGGACTTTTTAACTCTAGATAGTGAGTCAAGAAGTCCTTTTATAAAGCTAACTATTTTAAGGTAAAAGTTTTTTGATAAAAGCCTCTGTAGGAGTAACGTATAGCGTTTTAAATTGTGTATAAATGACCATTCCAGGCTTTGCATTAGGTACCTTTTTTACATTTTTACGGAATGTATAGTCAATAGGGACATGACTAGACATTTTACCGCTGCTATAGTAAGCAGCTAAAGTAGCAGCTTCTAAGATGACTTCATCATCTATCGGGCTACTTTCTAAGTACTTCACGATAACATGGGAGCCTGGGCCATCCTTAATATGAAGCCATAGATCATTTGTTTTCGCAAATTTCATTGTGAGCTCATCATTTTGATAGTTGTTTTTTCCTACGTAAATATCATGACCTTTAGAAGATTTAAAATGTAGGTAAGGTAAGCTTTTCTTTGAACGATTTTCTTTCTTAGTATTTTTTTTCTTTTTTAAATAGCCCATCTGTACTAGCTCTGTTCTAAGTTCTGCAATATCTTCTTTGGTCTCTAGTAAATCTAGAGAAAGCAGAACAGAAGCTAAATACTGAAGATCCTCTTCGATACTAATAAGTTGCTCTGTAGCAGCTATTTCTGTACGTTTAGCTTTATTATAGAGTTTAAAATAAGCTTGAGCATTTTGAATAGCTGTTTTATTTATTTCAAGAGGAATAGTAATCTCTTCGTAAGGTTCAGTATAATAATTTAAAGTAGTAAAGCTATCGGCTTCTGCTGGAATTTGATGCGCATAAGCTGTTAGGAGTTCACCATAAATTTTATAAAGCTCTTTATGCGTACATTCTTCTAAAGCTTTTTCTTGAATAGCCTTTTTTCGAACGCTACGGTCTATAAAAGTATGAATAAGCTTTTTGATATCGGCTGTTTTTTGAGCTACATTAAATCGTGTACTTTTTTCAAAGAAGTAGTATTCTAATAGTTCACTCATGCTAGGATAAGCTTTAGCTTCTAGCTCCTTATAAAGGGACACCGGTAAACAATAGAAATCTTCAGGTATTTCTGAAGTGTTTTGATATAGGGTGGGTCTAAAATGCCCTGAGTCAATGGGTTCCAAAATATTGACGAAGCTTGTAAAAAGCTTTGTGTAATGCTCATGTGAAGTTGTATGTGTAGAAGCTTCATCATCTACGCCAGCTGTATGACAGATTTCATGGCAAATCATAGGACTAAGCCCATTAAAGTTCATATAAAGACTTTTAAATAAGGGCAAATCACTGGTTTTAAGTTTTTCTATAAAGTTTGCTTCTGAAATATGAAGTGGGTTAAGTTTATCTTGACTCGGAGGTCTTTGATAAACACGATTAGGAAGGATTTCTCTAACACTACTTTTGTCATTTGATATATGTTTAATACTATCCAAAATGAGATGATCTTCCTTAGTCAAGATGATATTACTGTGTCTCCCCATAATTTCAATAATAAGTTTTTTAGTTTCCTTATCTCCAAGCTCATTAGTAGCCTCAATATGAAATTCTACAATACGTTCTAAATCAGGTTGAACAATATCGAGTAATCTCCCACCACCTAGATGTTTACGTAGGAGCATACAAAACATAGGGGGATCTTGGGAAGGATTTTTTGCAAGGGTAGAAAGATGTACGCGAGGATAGTTGCTATTTGCTGTTAAAAGTAATTTATAAACATTTCCATTATTTCTAATAGTAAAAAGGATATCTTCTTTTTCAATTTGATATATTTTATCAATGCGTCCACCAATAAGTACATCTTTTAATTCATGTACAATATTAGCTAAAACGAGACCATCTAATGCCATATTTGTTGCCTCCTTTAATTATAGGAGAAAGTATATCATAATTTTTTTGAAAATAAAAGGAAGGTGTGTTATAATAAAAAGCAAATGTCTAAGAAACAATGCTGAAAAAGAAAGTGGGAAAATGCATGATTTATAGTATGACAGGCTATGGCAGATGTGAAGTAGAAGAAAACGCAAGAAAAGTAAGTGTTGAAATTTCCGCTGTTAACCATCGTTATTTAGACCTTAATATTCGTATGCCTCGTATGCTCATGCATCTAGAGGAAAATGTACGTAATGTCATTAAAAATGAAGTAGCTAGAGGTAAGATAGAAGTTAGTATTATGTGTCATTCTTCAGCTAAGGAGGATCTTGAAGTAACAGTAAATGAAGCTTTAGGGCAAGCTTACCTCGGGGGAATACGTCAGTTAGGTGCAACTTTTCATCTAGAAGATGACTTAAAACTTTCTGATTTACTGGGAGTAAATGATCTTATAACCATTCAAAAACAAGCAGGTAATTTAGAAGCAGTAAGTGAAACGATAGAGAAAGCACTTAAAGGCGCGCTTCAAACATTTCTTGAAATGAGAGGTAAGGAAGGGACTGTACTTCAGCAAGATATTTTATGTAAAAATGAAGGTTTAAAAGTACTTTTAGCTGAAATCAATCAGCGTAGCCCTTTGGTAGTTGAGTGTTATCGTCAACGTTTACAAAGCAGGTTAGAACAGCTTTTAGGTGATGGCATGAACATAGATGAAAGTCGTTTGGCAATGGAAGTAGCTGTTTTTGCGGATAAATGTGCTATTGACGAAGAAGTAACACGATTGGGTAGTCACTTCGGTCAATTAGAAAGTATTTTAAAAGAAGGCGGCATTGTAGGACGTAAGCTTGATTTCCTTATGCAGGAAATGAATAGGGAAGCTAATACTATTGGCTCAAAAGCTAATGATTATGAGATTACAAAGGTAGTAGTAGCGCTTAAAACTGAAATCGAGAAAATGAGAGAACAAGTTCAGAATTTAGAGTAGGTGACAAGATGAGTCAATTTATTAATATCGGTTATGGAAACATTGTAGCAGTTGAGCGTATTGTAGCGATTGTTACAGCTGAGTCAGCACCTATTAAAAGATTAATTACAAAAGCAAGAGAAGAGTCACAGCTTATAGATGCGACCCAAGGGCGCAAAACAAGAGGAGTGATTATTACAGATAATCATCAGGTCATCTTGTCGGCTCTTCAACCAGAGACCATGGCAAGTAGATTGGGAAGTCCTAAAGAATAAAGAAAAAGGAGTACGGCAATGAAAGAAGGATTAAAAATCGTTTTATCAGGACCATCAGGGTCAGGAAAAGGGACAATTGTAAAGGAACTGATTAAAAATGAGCAATTTTTACTTTCTATTTCCGCTACAACACGTCAGCCTAGACAAGGGGAAGAAGAAGGTGTACACTATTTCTTTAAGACAAAAGAAGCGTTTGAAAAAATGATTGCACAAGATGAGCTTTTAGAATATGCTTGTTTTTGTGATAACTATTATGGTACACCTAAGGCTTTTATTGAGGAAAGTGTAAAAAAAGGAAAAGATGTTATACTAGAAATAGAAGTACAGGGAGCACAGCAAATTAAGGAAATTTACCCTGATGCTATTTTTATCTTTGTTATTCCACCTTCATTAGCAGAACTTGAAAGTCGTTTAGTTGGAAGAGGAACAGAGGAAAGAAATATAATTGATCAAAGATTAAAACGTGCCAAAGAAGAACTTGCGCTTTATACAACGTATGATTATATTGTAGTAAATGACCGTTTGGTTGAGGCTATAGAAGACATTAATCGTATTGTAGGTGCGGAAAAGTTAAGAAGCTGTCATTACGCAGCAGAAATAGAAGAAATTATTCATAACTAGGAGGATTTAAAATGTTACAACCATCTTATACCCAAATCATGCAAAAGCTTAATAAAGAAGGTACTTCAAAGCTTACAAGTCGTTATTCTATTGTTATTGCTGCTTCAAAAAGAGCTAGAAATATTATTGATGTGATTAATGAGCAAGCAGCAGCCACTAAAGAAGCAGACAAAACAGGTGAAAGAATCATTGACCCAGAAAAGATTAAAGAAGCTGCTAGACTTAATGAAATGTTAAAATCTAAGAAACCTATTTCTATTGCAGTTGATGAAATTTATGAAGGCAAAATGCGTATGAGAGAATTTCATCCACCAGTAGAAGAGACAGAAGAAGTAGAAGAAAGTAACTAAGGAAAAAGACTTAAGAAGTCTGTCAACAATTGTTGGCAGACTTCTTAAGTATAGATGAAAGAACAACTATTGATAGAGGAAGAAGTGAAAGAAGATGCCTTGCTATGCACAAATTATTATTCAGTTTGCAACAGTGAATGAGATCGACCGTCCTTTTACTTATGAGGTAGCACCTGAAATAAGTTCACGCATCCAAGTAGGGCAACGTGTAAAAGTACCTTTTGGTAGATATAATCACTTACAACTAGGTTATGTGGTTAAGCTTATGAATGAGGTTCAAGAAACAGGGTATCGTCTAAAAAAAGTAGTGGTTCTAATTGACGAAAAACCGATTTTAGATAATAAGCAGTTAGAACTCATAAGCTTTATTGTAGATTATTATGCAACGAGCTATGCAGCCGCAATAGATGTTGTTTTGCCACCAGGTTTAAAAGAAGAGCCTATTGCAGTAGAGGAAATGAGTGAAAAGAAGGTAAGACTTGTAGAGGATCGTATTAAACTTAAAGCTTATTGTAATGCCAATGCTCATAAGCAAACTTTTGCAAAGCAAAAATGGTTAATTGATTACTTAAGAGAGCATACTGACATCAATCAAAAGGAGTTATTGGCTTTACCTGAGGTAAGCGCTTCTTCTTTAAAAACACTAGAAAAAAATGGATGTATTTATATAGAGGAAGAAAAAGTTGTTTATCGTCCAGATCCTATTTGTGAAATGCGTTTTAAAACTTTAAATGATCAACAAGAGCAAGCAGTGCAATATTTAAAGGCTTTAAATGAAGCAAATGTATATCGTACCATTTTACTAGAAGGTGTTACAGGAAGTGGGAAGACGGAAGTTTTCTTACATGCTATTAGAGAGGTTCTTATGCATGGAGGAACTGCTTTAGTGTTGGTACCGGAGATTGCATTAACAGACCAAACCTTATTTCGATTTAAAGAACGCTTTGGTAACCGAGTTGCATTAAGCCATAGTAGAATGAGTGCCAAAGAACGTCAAAGACTTTACATGAGAGCTAAAAATAATGAGGTATCTATTATAATAGGACCTAGAAGTGCTGTATTTATGCCTCTTGATAATCTTAAACTTATTGTAGTGGATGAGGCACATGAGAGTAGCTATAAATCTGAAACAACGCCTAAATATCATGCCATCGATATTGCAAAGAAACGCATGATGCAAAATAAGGGGCAAGTTTTACTGGCTACTGCTACACCTAGTATCGAAAGTTATGCTGCAGCACGAAGTGGTGAATATAGTTTGCTTACTTTGAATAAGCGAATAGGTGAAGCCGTGTTACCTGAGGTGGATATTGTAGATATGCGCCTAGAGATACAAAAAGGAAATAATTCGGTGTTAAGTCATACTTTATTTGAAGCCATTAAGGATGCACTTGAAGCTGATGGTCAAGTTATGTTATTACTTAATAGAAGAGGCTATTCTACTTTTATTAATTGTAGAAGTTGTGGACATGTGATTAAATGTGATCATTGTGATGTATCTATGACCTATCATGCTTCCCAGCAGATATTGCAATGTCACTATTGTGGTAAAACCAGTGATGTACCGGAGGTTTGTCCTGAATGTGGAAGTAAATATATTCGTTTTATGGGAAGTGGCACAGAGAAGGTAGAAGCTTACTTAAAGGAGTGCTTTGGAAATTATGGTGTGGCTAGGATGGATATGGACACTACCACAGGTAAAGAAGGACATCAAAAAATCTTATCTGCTTTTAGAAAAAAGGAAGTAAGATTACTTATTGGCACACAAATGATTGCTAAAGGGCATGATTTTCCTGCGGTTACGCTAGTAGGAGTTTTATCAGCTGATTTATCTCTTTTTATGCAAGATTTTAGAAGTAATGAGCGTACTTATCAACTCCTTACTCAAGCTATGGGAAGAGCAGGGAGAGGAAAAGAAAAAGGACGTGTTGTTATTCAAACCTATAATCCAAATCATTTAGTGATGGAAGTGATTAGAAACAATGCCCAAGAAGCTTTTTATGAGCAGGAATTAGCTAATAGAGAGATGTTAGGATATCCACCCTATACCCATATTTTCTCACTATTAGTCTCAGGTCTAGATGAAGGGGAAGTCATTCGTACTGTTCAACTCCTAAGTCAATATTATCGTTATTACAGTCAAAAAGGACAAAGTCACTTTAGGGTGATTGGACCTACTAGCGCCGTTATTAGCAAAATAGGTGATGAATATCGGTGGCGATTACTTATTATAGGAGAAGAAAGAGAAAAATTATTAATTTACGGTAAATTTTGCTTAGAAAAGTTTTATAATAAAGAAAAAGTAAGTGGCACGAAAATACAATGGGATGTAGACCCACTGGCCATGTTATAAATTAAGGAGGCAATTATGGCAATTAGAACAATTAGAACAGAAAAAGAAGAAGTTTTAAGAAAGATATCAAAACCTGTAAAAAGTTTTGATGAAAGTTTATGGACCTTATTAGATGATATGAAAGAAACAATGTATCTTGCTGAAGGTGTAGGCATTGCAGCACCTCAAGTAGGCCTACTTAAACGAGCCTTTATTGTAGATATTGGAGAAGGTCCAGTAGAGTTTGTTAACCCTGAAATTCTTGCAGTTGAAGGCGAACAATTAGGGGAAGAAGGATGTTTAAGTGTACCTAAAAGATACGGAACAGTAAGACGCCCTAACTATGTAAAAATGCGTGCGCAAGATCGAAATGGGAATGTGTTTGAGATAGAAGGAAAAGAATTTATGGCAAGAGCAATGCTTCATGAATTTGATCATTTAGAGGGCAAATTATTCGTTGACTTAGTAGAAGGCGATTTATTCGAAGTAGAGTAACAGGTAGGAAAAGAGGAAAAGGTTATGAACGTTGTATTTATGGGTACACCAGATTTTGCAGTACCAACTTTAGAAATGTTAATTGATGAAAAATATACGGTGAGTGCTGTAGTGACACAACCTGATAAGCCAAAGGGTAGAGGAAAGAAGGAAAGCATGCCACCTGTAAAAGAAGTAGCTCTTGCACATGGGCTATCAGTTTTGCAACCAGAGAAGATAAGAGGGGATGAAGCATTTTACAACCACATACAATCTTTAAATCCGGATGTTATTGTAGTAGTAGCATTTGGACAGATTTTACCTGAAAGTATATTAAATATCCCTAAATATGGTTGTATTAATATTCATGGCTCATTACTTCCTAAGTATAGAGGAGCTGCACCTATTCAATGGTCTATTATTAACGAAGAGCCAATCACAGGTGTTACGATTATGTACATGGATAAAGGCATGGATACAGGGGATATGCTGCTTAAGAAAGAGATAGTGATTGATGAAGCAGATACTTATGCTTCACTTCATGATAAAATGAAAATAGTAGGAGCAGAGGCTCTTAAAGAAGCTATGCCTATGATTATTGCCGGTGGTAAAGAAAGACAAAGGCAAGAAGAAAGTGAAGCTACTTATGCGGCACTTATTCAAAAAAGTTTAGGTGAGATTAAATGGCAAGCTTCTACAAGTAGCATCGATGCCTTAGTTAGAGGACTTAATCCTTGGCCAGGTGGTTATACTTACTATAAAGGTGAGGTAATGAAAATCTGGAAAGCAGTGAAAACGCTGAAACAAGGAGAAGGTGCGCCAGGGACCATTTTAGAAGTAAGTAAAGAGGGGATTTTTGTTAAAACTTTAGATGGAAGCCTATGCATTCAGGAAATTCAAATGCCTAATAAAAAACGTATGCCAGTTTCCGAATATATTAAGGGGAATACGCTTGATATAGGGGTGATACTAGGTATATAAGTTGAAGGAGTGAAGCGTATGCTCTACAGTTATGGAGGTAATTCTCAAATTTTATGGATTACTTTAGCTATGATGATTATACCCCTTTATGCTAGTTTAAAGGTACAAAATACTTTTAATGTTTATTCTAGAAAGCGGACCCTTTCAGGATATACAGGAGAAGAAGCAGCAAGACGTATTTTAGCAATGAACAATATTAATATTTCTATTCAACCTGTACGTGGATCAATGACAGATTTTTATGATCCTGTTAACAAGACATTGGCACTTTCTGAAAGTGTTTATAGCATGGATTCCATAGCTGCATTAGGGGTAGCTGCCCATGAAGCAGGTCATGCTATTCAAGATGCTAACGATTATGCTTTTTTACGCTTTAGACATACTATTTATCCAGTTGCTAATTTTGCGAGTCGTATATCTATGCCACTGGTATTTATTGGTTTATTCTTTGGAAGTATGCCATTCTTAGTAGATATAGGTATTTGGTTGTTTGCTATTACGACAGTATTTGCCATTGTTACATTACCGGTAGAATTTAATGCTTCTAAGAGGGCATTAGCTACGTTAGAATCAAGTGGCATTCTGGCACCAGAGGAATTAGTGGGTGCAAAAAAAGTATTAGATGCAGCAGCATTAACCTATGTGGCAGCAGCCATGGCATCTATTTTATCTTTGATTCGTTTAATTATGATTAGTAACCGCAATAATGATTAAAAATGGGGAGTGCTTTAACTCGAAGGAGGAGGCACTCTCTTTTTGGGTTGATGACCACTTTTTGCTAAAAGGATGGTTAAATGTTAGAATTAGTGGTACATTATAGTATGAAATAATAAGCATAAGTAAAAGAGAGGTTTTAGGTATGAATAAAACGGTACGCGAGCAAATCGTAGACTTATTAATAGAAATAGAAAAAGAAGCTAGTTATGCACAGCTAGTGTTGAAACGTGCCCTTCAAGATATAGATGCAAAGGATAAAGGCTTTGTCACAGAAGTCGTTTATGGAACACTAAAGTACCAGATTAAGCTAGATTATATTCTTAATCAGTTTTCAAAAACACCTGTGCATCGGATGAAACCCCTCATTAGAAATGTAATGCGTATGAGTTTGTATCAAATGTTATATCTCGATAAAGTACCTACTTCGGCAATTATTAATGAAGCAGTAAAGATTGTTAAAAAAAGAAAGTTCCAAAACCTATCAGGATTTGTGAATGGTCTTCTTAGAAATATAGATCGTCAAAGAGAACAAATTACTTATCCAGATGAAACAAAAAATTTAGTATTGGCAATGAGTATTCATTATGCCATTCCAGAATGGATGATAGAAGATTGGCTTAAGGTTTATAAAGAGGAAGAGGTAAAATCTATTTGTGAAGCACTTAATGAGAGAGCTGAGGTATGTGTACGTTATAATACGCTAAAAACAAATAAGCTAGAATTTGAAGAGACCCTTAAAGTAGAGGGCATTCAGTTAAAAGAAGGCGCTTTTTTAGAGGAAGCCTTTTATCTTAAAGGCGTAGATAACCTTCAAAATAGTCCCTCTTTTAAAAAAGGCGAATGGACAGTACAAGATGAAAGTGCTATGCTTGTAGCACATGTTATGGCGCCCCAAAAGGGTGATTGCATCTTGGATATGTGTAGCGCCCCAGGAGGTAAATCCATTCATATGGCAGAGCTTATGGCGAATGAAGGGCGTATTGTAAGTTGTGATATCCATCCACATAAGTTAGAATTAATCAAGAAGAATGCCAAGCGTATGGGGATAACCATTATTGAGCCAACTTTGCAAGACGGTACACTAAAGAATGAATGTTACGTGGAAGCTTTCGATAAAGTCTTATTAGATGCACCATGCTCTGGGTTAGGTATTATGAAGCGTAAACCAGATATAAGAACACATAAATCAAAAGAAGGGCTGCTTGAGATTGTAGCCTTACAGAAAAAGTTAGCTTTGGCAGCTATAAGCTATCTCAAGCCAGGAGGGCGATTGGTTTATAGTACGTGTACTATTTCTCATGAAGAAAATGAAGGAATGGTAAGCTATATCAAAGCGTTAGGTTTAGAATTAGAAAATATAGTAGATACTATACCTAACCCGCTAAAGAAAGCCATTAAAGAAAAAGGTATGATTCAAATTTTACCTCATATGGCTGGGACAGATGGCTTTTTCATTGCTAGTTTTAAAAAAGGAGTTTAAGTATGAATGAAATTTTAAATCATACCATAGCAGAGTTAGAAGAAATAATACTGGCTTATGGAGAAAGTAAATTTAGGGCAAAGCAGCTTTTTGAGTGGTTCCACAAAAAGATGGTTTGGGATTATGATGAAATGAATAATTTACCATTGAAGCTTAGAGATAAACTCAAGGGAAATTATCCTATCCAGCCCCTTAGAATCGTAGAAAAGCTTTGTTCAGAAATAGATGGGACAATAAAATACTTGTTTGAGTTATCAGATTCACATATAATAGAAAGTGTTTTAATGCGTTATAAACATGGTAATTCCGTATGTATTTCTTCTCAGGTAGGATGTCGTATGGGATGCAAGTTTTGTGCATCTACTGTAGAAGGACGTGTTAGAAATCTTTTACCAGCAGAGATGGTAGGACAAATTTATGCCATTTCCAAAGATACAAATGAACGCGTATCCAATATTGTTATTATGGGAAGTGGAGAACCCTTAGAAGAATTAGGGGTAACCTTAAGATTTGTGGAGCTTATTAATCATCCATCAGGACAAAATATTGGGCAACGTCATATCACTGTATCCACCTGTGGTCTTGTACCAGAAATAAAAGCCTTAGCAGAAGAGAAACTTCAAATTAATTTGGCACTTTCTCTTCATGCCACAACAGATGAGAGGCGCCAAGCAATCATGCCTATTGCTAGAAAATACAGCTTAGAAGAGGTATTGGCAGCTTGTCACTATTTCATTGAAAAAACCAACCGAAGAGTTACATTTGAATACGCATTAATTGAAGGCGAAAATGATAAGGAAGAAGATGCCAGACGTTTAGGTGGCCTTTTAAAAGGGATGCTTTGTCACGTTAATCTCATTCCTGTTAATCAAATAGATGAAAGAAGTTATAAAAGTAGTAAAGCTTCAAGTATTGAAAGGTTTAAAGGTGTTTTAGAGCAGTACAGTGTGCCTACAACATTACGTAGAACATTAGGCGCTGATATAGATGCAGCTTGTGGACAACTACGACGTAGGTATCTTAAAAAGCGAGGTGAATAGCATGCAAGCTATTGGCAAGGTAGACATTGGTAGAAAAAGAGTGCGAAACGAAGATGCCATCTTCGTTTCTAATTCACCTATTGGTATTCTGCCTAATTTATATATTGTGGCAGATGGAATGGGTGGACACAAAGCAGGAAGTATTGCAAGTGGATTAGCTATTTCATCTTTTTGTGAGTATTTAGAAGCACATAAGCATATTGATATAAAGACCCGAGAAGATGTAACTATTTTACTGAAACTAGGAATAAGAAATGCTAATCATGTTATTTATGAAAAGTCAAAGCAAGATGAAGCCTATAATGGCATGGGAACAACAATGACGGTAGCAACTGTCATAGAAGATATTGTCTATTTAGCTCATGTAGGTGACACAAGACTTTATTTAATGAATGAAGGTAGTATTTTTCAAGCCACAACAGATCATTCTTTAGTACAAGAAATGTTAGAGCAAGGTTATATTTCTGAAAATGAGACAAGGGCACATCCACAACGACACATCATTACTCGCGCAGTTGGTACATATGCAAAAGTCAAAATTGATACAGTGATGTTTGATCTAAGTAAAGTTCAGTATATGTTACTTTGTTCAGATGGATTAACATCTATGTTATCAAACGAGGAAATTCATGAGTGTGTACGTCGCAGTAGCGGGGAAGCGGAAGAAATCGTTGATTCACTCATAGAAAAAGCAAACGCAAAAGGCGGAATGGATAATATAGCAGTAATTATTGTGAAAAAATAAGAGGTGAAAAAACATGTTAACGCCAGGGACCCTATTGGGAGAACGTTATGAAATCATTGAAAAAATTGGTGCAGGTGGAATGTCTATTGTTTATAAAGCAAAGGACAATAGATTACAACGCTATGTCGCTATTAAAGAGTTAAGAGAAGAGTTCGTACAAGATGAAGAGTTTGTAGCGAAATTTAGAAAAGAAGCACTTTCAGCAGCTAGCCTTTCACATCCTAATATTGTAGGTATCTATGATGTAGGTAGTGATAAGGATTTACATTATATTGTTATGGAATATGTTGAAGGGAAAACGTTAAAAGAAGTCATTGCGGAAAAAGGACCATTTCCAGCTAAAACCGTATTAGAGTTAGGCGTGCAAATGGTATCAGCGTTAAAGCATGCCCATAGCAAGAAAATTATTCATCGTGATATTAAACCACAGAATATTTTATTAACCAATGAAGGTGTATTAAAGGTAACAGATTTTGGAATAGCTAAAGCTGTAGATTCATCTACTATTGTTGCCACCGGTAATGCCATTGGTTCTGTTCATTATTTTTCACCTGAACAAGCTAAAGGTAAGTATGTTAATGAGAGTAGTGATCTTTATTCTTGTGGTATTGTCCTTTTTGAATTAGCTACTAAGAAGCTGCCTTTTGAAGCAGATTCACATATTTCTATAGCGCTCAAGCACATTAACGAAGAAATTCCTAGACCATCAGAATTCAATAAGGCTATTCCTAAAAATTTGGAGCAACTTATTTTAAAAGCAACAAGCAAAGGTCAAATGGATCGTTATCAAAATGCAGATGAGATGCTTTATGACATGAAAGGAATATTACAAAATCCTAACTATGAAATTAAAGGCGTAGAAATTACAGAAAAAACTATTTTGTTGTCACCAGCGGATACCCAGCTGTTAAGAGAGCAAAGCAAAGAGGTAGAGGCAGACCAAGAGCCTTCTGAAAAAGAGTCTAGTATTTACGAAGAAGAAACCAGTTTTTTGCAAGATGAAGAAGAGGATGAAGAGGTTTCAAAGTTATATAAAATACTAGTGGGAGCAGGTGGTGTTTTCGCCACATTAGCTCTGGTAGTGGCTATTTCCTTAGCATGTATTTTTTGGATTCCTTCTTTAGGCAAAAATATGAATATGGTTTCTGTACCAGATTTAGAAGGAAAGACTCTTGAAGAAGCAACACAGCTTCTTAAAGAGCGTAATCTACAAATTAAAATTGCAGTAGGTAGTGATGAAGTAGGAGTGGTTATTAATCAAAAGCCATCATCAGGTGAAAAAGCTAAGAAAAAGTCTATAGTAGAAGTAGAGTTAGCTCCAGATGATAATCAAGCTCTACCAGAAGGTGAAACTGTAGAATTACTTGATTTTACAGGAGAAGACCAAAGAGATGTACTAGCTAAAATAAAAGAGTTAGGCTTAGATATTAGTGCGGTAGACATTAGACCACAAGCAGATGAAATCGTTGAAATTGGCAAAGTTATTAGTCAAACACCAGTGGGTGGTAGTATGGTTGCATCAGGAGATCCTATTGTTTTGTACGTTAGTTCAGGTCCAGACAAGAAGATTCAAATGACAACTGTTCCAGATGTTAAAGGAAGAACACCGGAGGAAGCAAGAAGTATTTTATCACAGTCGAATCTTAAATTAGGTAATGAAAAAACACAAAGTAGTGAGACTGTAGCAGAAGGACTAATTATTGATCAAGCCCTACCTGTAGGTACAGAAGTTGAAGAAGGCAGCAGTATCAATGTTATCGTAAGTACAGGTCCAGCTACGCCTGAACCATCTCCAGAACCAACACCAAGCCCAGAACCAACACCAACTACTGATCCCAATCAGCCTACAGCACCAACAGAGGTAACAAAAACATATGCATTGTCACTTCCTGTACAAATAGAGGAGGATAAGGAAAGTTATCATGTGGTAGCAGTGCTTACTTTAGCTAGTGGTTCAGATCCGGTTTTCGATGGTGTTGTGACAAAGGATCAATTTCCTATACAGCTTTCTTTAAAAGGTTCAGGTAAAGGTATCCTATCTGTAACGATTGATGGTGAGCCTAAATATGAAGACCCGATTGATTTTAATGAGGTGCAGTAAATGAGACTAGAAGGTACGATTATTAAAGGTATAGCAGGCTTTTACTATGTAGAAGCTAATAAGACTATCTATGAATGTAAAGCAAGAGGTAAATTCAGAAATAAAAACATTATCCCCGTCATAGGAGATAATGTGCTTATTAGCTTGAAAAAGGAAGAAAATTCAAATGATCGTTATTTAGAGGGAACTATAGAAGAAATTCTAGAGCGAAAAAACAGTTTAATTAGACCAGCCGTGGCTAATGTAGAACAGGCCATGGTAGTATTTTCAGTGAGTTATCCTCAGCTTCACATAGATCTTTTGGATCGCTTTTTGCTACACATTGAAAAAGAAGACATCGTCCCTTATATATTACTGAATAAAATAGACGAAGGTAATGAAAATGAATATGCTGAGCTTGTAGAACGCTACACTAAAATAGGCTATGAAGTGATTTGTTTATCAGCGAAAATGAAAATTAACACAGAACTTCTGATGCCTAAGCTACAGAATAAAACAACTGTTTTCGCAGGACCATCAGGTGTTGGAAAATCTACACTTATTAATACTATAGAAGAGAATTTGAAATTAGAAACAGGAGAGGTAAGTGATAAGATAAAAAGAGGTAAACATACCACAAGACATGTAGAGCTTATCCCATTAAGTGAAGGTGGCTTTGTACTAGATACACCAGGATTTACTTCATTACAATTAGAGGGTATGGAAGCGGATCAGCTTCAATACTATTTTCCAGAGTTTGATGCTTTCTTAGGCTCATGTAAGTTTAGAGGATGTACCCATTTACATGAACCGGGATGTGAGGTCATTAAAGCTTTAGAAAAGGGAGAAATATATGAGGAGCGCTATGAAGCATATGCAGCGTACTACAAACAATTAAAAGAGATAAGGAGATGGTAATGTGATTCATTTGAGTCCTTCAATACTTGCAGCGGATTTTGCTAATTTGCAGAAGGAGATAGAGAGTGTACAAGAGGGAGGCGCTACTTATATCCATGTGGATGTTATGGATGGTGCTTTCGTTCCTAATATTTCATTAGGTGCACCTGTAGCTAAAAGTATTCGCCCTCATATTAAGGGAGTAATGGATGTCCATTTAATGATTGAGGCACCAGAACGTTATTTAGAAGATTTTAAGGTGGCAGGTGCAGATATATTAACAGTTCATCTTGAAGCAACTCATCATATTCATAGAGTTGTTCAACGTATTCGTGATTTAGGAATGAAAGCTGGGATTTCACTTAATCCAGGAACACCTGTAAGTTTATTAGAACCCATCATAGAGGATATTGATTTAGTGCTGATTATGTCCGTTAACCCAGGCTTTGGTGGTCAAAAATTTATTCCTTATTCACTAGAGAAATTGATGCAAGTTAAAGCTCTAGCACAAAAACATAATCGCTTGGATTTACTTATTGAGGTAGATGGTGGTGTAACAATGGATAATGCAGAGGCAATTATTAAAGCAGGTGCTAATGTACTGGTGGCTGGTTCATCTGTATTTGATGGTAAAGCAGCTACGGCAAATGCAAAGGCTTTTGTAAAACTTTTTGAAAGCTGCTAAGCCCTATGAAAGTACTTATTTTAACAAATGGAGAATATGGAGACTATAGTTTTTGTCAAGAGGAAAGCCACTATGACCGAGTTATTTGTGCAGATCGTGGTATATGTCATGCTAGAGCATTAGGGATCACACCAGATTTAATAGTCGGAGATTTTGACAGTGGAAGTGAAGAGGACTTAACTTATTTTGAGAGTCAGGGCATTCGTGTGTTGCGTTTTAAACCCGAAAAAGATGAAACAGATACAGAAATTGCAGTTCAGCAAGCTATTGAAATGGGTGCAAAAGAAGTGGATATATATGGTGGGTTAGGAAGTAGATTAGATCATAGCCTAGCTAATATTCATCTTTTATACCCTCTATTAAAAAGAGGAATAAGTGGACGTTTGTTAAATCCCAATAATAGTGTATCTTTAGCGATGCATCAGTGCATCATTAAAGGGGAAAAAGGAGATTTGGTAAGTCTTATTCCTTTTGCGGGTGATGTAGAAGGGGTGACAACAACAGGACTGGCCTATGCGCTTCACAATGCTACTATACCTATAGGGACAAGTCTTGGAATTAGCAACTATTTACTAGGTCAGGTAGCAGAAGTAACAATGAAAAAAGGTGTTTTGATAGTCATTAAAGCAAATGATTAAAATTTAAGTCATAGAGAATAGATTTTAGAAATATGATAAAAATAAAAGCGATTACCGAAAGGTAATCGCTTTATTTATAGCAAGCTTGTAACTACGCACGTGCTACTAAGTTTGAACGTAAGCAACGTGTACAAACATTCATAGTTTTAACAGCTCCGTTTTGGTTAACTCTAACTTTTCTAACATTAGACTTCCACATTTTGTTAGATCTTCTATGAGAGTGGCTCACTTTAATACCAAAATGTACGTCTTTTGAACAAATTTCGCATTTTGCCAATTTGAACACCTCCTTGTCTTAAATCCGTGACATAACAAGGGTTATTGTAACAGATAATAGGACATATTGCAAGTAGTAGGACGTTTAATTTTTTGGAAAAATTCACTTTCCGATGATTTGGATGTATAAAGGCTTTTTTATTTGACAATGATGTGATATAATGATAAAAAATTTAATTAAATTGAAATGAGTATGGACTAGATGAGGAGGTCTATTTATGCCAAGTAATTTTTCAAATGAATATGGTCATATAATAATCAACGAAGAAGTTATTGCACAGATTAGTGGTGTAACAGCTATGGAGTGTTATGGCGTTGTTGGCATGGCCGCTAGAAACGTAAAAGACGGCATTGTACATCTATTAAAGGGTGAAAGCTTAACTAAAGGGATAGCCGTGCGTTTAAATGAAAATAAAGCCAATATTGACTTTCATGTTATAGTCGAATACGGTACTAAGATTTCTGCTGTAGCAGATAACCTAATGAGTACAGTAAAATACAAAGTAAAAGATGCACTTGGTATTGAAGTCGAAAGTATTCGTATCTTCATTGAGGGTGTAAGAGTAGATAAAGAATAATAGTTTGTATAAGAACCTTGATGGGTTTGAGGAGGCATATAAAGTGGAAGTTAGAAAAATAGATGCAGCTCAGCTTCAAGCAATGTTTATTGCAGGAGCTCAGCTACTAGATGAAAAGAAGCAGATGGTTAATGAAATGAATGTCTTTCCAGTGCCAGATGGTGATACAGGAACTAATATGTCATTAACAATCTTAGCGGCTGCAAAGGAAGTAGAAGCTGCTACTAAAGTAGATTATAGCTCTATTGCTAAGGCAGCAGCAACAGGTTCTTTAAGAGGAGCTAGAGGAAACTCAGGTGTTATTTTATCTCAGCTTATTAGAGGCTTTTCAAAAAGTATTACGGAAGCTACAGAGAATGGAGAAGAAATTGATACTGTAGTACTTGCTAATGCTTTCCAAAAAGGAGTAGATACAGCTTATAAAGCAGTTATGAAACCTAAAGAAGGAACAATCTTAACTGTAGCAAGAGAGATTGCAATTAAAGCTCTTGAGATGAGCCTTGAAACAGCAGATATGAATGTGTTTATTGAAAGTGTGCTTCAACATGGTTATGAAACACTTAATAAAACACCAGATATGCTTCCAGTTTTAAAAGAAGCTGGTGTTGTAGATGCAGGTGGACAAGGATTACTATGCATATTAGAAGGTGCAGCCCGTGTTATTATTGAAAACCTTCAAATTGAAATTAAAAAACCGACAGTAGCGCCAAACGAAGCAGCATTTGCGGCACTTAAGAATTTTAATACAGAAGATATTACCTTTGGTTATTGTACAGAATTTATTGCAACTAAAAACCAAGGTTCTAAATATGAAGAAGAAAGTTTTAAAGCGTACCTTGAAAGTATTGGTGATAGTATTGTAGTCGTATCGGATGAGGAATATGTAAAGGTACATGTACACACAGATAATCCGGGACTAGCTCTTCAAAAAGCACTTGAATTTGGTGCACTTCATAACTTAAAAATTGAGAATATGAGAGAGCAACATTCTTCTATTTTTAATGAAGGTGAAGAAGCAAGTAGCGAACCTAAGAAAGACCTAGGTTTTGTTTCTATTGCTGCAGGTAGTGGTATTGCAGAAATTATGAAAAGCTTAGGGGTTGACCAAGTGATTGAGGGTGGTCAAACCATGAATCCTAGTACAGAAGATATTTTAAAAGCGGTTAAAGCATGTCATGCTGAAAAAGTAGTTGTGCTACCTAATAATAAAAATATTATTTTAGCTGCAGAGCAAGCAGCAGCTATAGATGAAGAAACAAAAGTTTTTGTACTACCAACAACAACTATGCCTCAAGGTATTGCAGCTATGATTGCCAAGGATGGCCATGATGGAGATGTTGAAGAGTTAATGGAAGATATGAAGGAAGCTGTATCAGGTGTACAGACAGCTCAGATTACCATTGCTGTAAGAGATACAACTTTAGAAGGTGAAAATATTATAGATGGTGAATACCTAGGGATGTTAGAAGGACGTATTGTAGTACATCACAAAGATTTAAAAGTAACTTTCAATGAATTGCTTAAAAAAATGAAAGAAGATGCTGAAGTTATTACTGTGTATTACGGCGAAGAAATCACAGAAGAAGTGGCTAAAGATTATCAAAAAGATGCAGAAGCTATTTTTGAAGATGCAGACGTTGAACTTTACCATGGGAACCAACCTGTATATTACTTTATGATTTCTGCAGAATAAGCATAAACTCATAGGCAATTCCATACAATGTGTGTGGATTTGCCTTTTTTATGTGGAAAGGAGGAGGAAGGGTGCTTTTAAGTGATTCCATTAATGAACTTAAAGGGGTAGGAGACAAAGTAGGAGATAAACTTAGAAAATTAGGGATTTATACCTTGAAGGATATGATAGAACACTATCCTAGAGAATATGAGGACCGTAGACAAATTACGCCTCTTGCTGCATGTGAATTAGATGAACCGCAAAATGTGCTGGTAACGGTATGTAGTAAGCCACAAATTGCTAAGAAAGGGAATAAGATTTTAGTCAGTTTTCGAGTGAAAGATGAGACAAGTAGCATTATGGTTACTTTTTTTGGACAAGCTTATATGCGTAACAACTTTGTTATGGGTGAAAAATATTTACTTTATGGGAAAATCAAACATAAGTATGGTCAATTAGAAATGGATTCTCCTGAATATCAAAAGGTAGCTGATCCCTCAAAATTAGGGACAGTAGCTAAAATTACCCCTATTTATCCTACAACGCAGAAGTTATCACAAAAAGTGATTAGGGGTTTAATAGAACACTGTTTAAATGAGGTGCTACCAGAAGTCAAAGATCCTCTTCCAGAACGCATTATTAAGCAATATCATCTTGTAAGTAAAGAGGAAGCCTTAAGGGGGATTCACTTTCCAAAGGATTCAGAGCATTTTTTTGAAGCAAGAAAACGCCTTGTATTTGAGGAGCTTTTTATGCTGCAGCTTTCCTTATATCAATTAAAAGCGGACTTTGCCACTAAGCTCATGGGAATTGCTCATGATGTAACATCAGAATTAAAAGCTTTTATGGCTTCTTTACCATTTGAGCTGACTGGTGCACAGAAAAGGGTGATGCGTGAGATTGTAGGCGATATGAAAAGTCCTTATGCAATGAATCGTTTAGTACAAGGAGATGTAGGCTCAGGGAAAACGGTTATTGCAGCCATCAGTTTATTTTTAGTTGTTAAAGATGGCTTCCAAGGTGCACTTATGGCTCCGACTGAGGTATTAGTTGTGCAGCACTATGAATTCATCAAAGGAATTATGGAGCCATTTGGTATACAAGTTGGTCTTTTAACAGGCTCTACCACAGCTAAACAAAAAAGAGAATTGTTAGCGGCTATTAAAACCAATGAAATCCAGATTGTAGTGGGAACCCATGCCTTGATTGAAGATAATGTGGAAATACCAAACCTAGGATTAGTGATTACCGATGAACAACATCGTTTTGGAGTAAGGCAGCGTTTAAAATTAACAGAGAAAGGTCATTTGCCAGATGTAATGGTTATGACAGCTACACCTATTCCTAGGACTTTAGCACTTATTTTATATGGGGATATGGATATCTCCATTATTGATGAGTTGCCACCAGGAAGGCAACCTATTCGTACGAATGCTGTAGATTCAGCTTATCATCCACGGATTTATCGCTTTATAGAAAAGCAAATCGAAGCAGGTAGACAATGTTATATTATTTGTCCTATGGTAGAAGAAAGTGAAAAGACTAGTGAGCTTAAAAATGTAATAGAGTATACAGAGTATTTAAAAACACAGGTGTTTCCTCATATTCCTATAGCTTATTTACATGGTAAGATGAAGCCAAAAGAAAAAAATGAGATTATGGCACAGTTTGCAAGAGCAGAGACTAAAATTCTTGTGTCTACTACCGTTATTGAAGTAGGGGTTAATGTGCCAAATGCAACGATTATCTTAATTGAAAATGCAGAAAGGTTTGGACTTGCTCAACTGCACCAATTACGTGGACGGGTAGGTCGTGGCAAACATCAATCTTATTGCGTTTTAGTAAGTGATTCAAAAAATAAAGTGACGAAAAAAAGGCTCAAAATTATGGAAGAGAGTACAGATGGCTTTGTTATTGCAGAAACGGATCTTAAACTTAGAGGACCAGGAGAATTTTTTGGGACGAAGCAACATGGCCTTCCAGAAATGAAAATTGCCAATCTTTATACGGATGCTAAAGTGCTAGGTGAAGTACAAGGGTGTGTGAAAAATCTATTAGCAATAGATCCAAATTTAGGCGAAACCCAGAATAATCAATTGCTGCAGGAGATTCAAGCAAGGTTAAACGAACAATCATTGCATAATGCTTTATAATTGAAGAGCAATGAAGAATTAAAAGGCAATAAAGAAGTAATAATGAATAGTGAAAAACTAAAAAGCAATTAAGAATGAGCCATTAGAAAGACTAGTGAGAAATTTTGACATAAAAATAATAAGTACTAATCCTGAGAAATGTTTTAATTAACAATTCTCCATTCTTTATTTTTTACTATTAATTGCCTTAAAAAGGAGGATACATTGTGAGAGTAATAAGTGGGCGTTGTAGAGGCACACATCTTGAAGCACCAGAGGGGATGAATACAAGACCTACAACAGATAGAATTAAAGAAACTTTATTTAATATGATTGCTTTTGATATACCAGAGTGTGAGTTCTTAGATTTATTTAGTGGCAGCGGTGCCATGGCCATAGAGGCCTTAAGCCGTGGTGGTAAACGAGCTGTTCTTGTAGAAAAAGATACTAAAGCTTTAGCCTGTATCGAACAGAATTTAGAAAAGGCGCGTTTAAAGGCCGAAGCTAAAGTAGTGGCGTCTGATGTATTTGAAGCATTAAAAAGATTAGAAGGAGAACAATTTGATATTATCTTTATGGATCCACCGTATGCCTTGGAAAATATACAAACTGTTCTAGAAATATTAGCTAAAAAGAAATTTTTAAAGGAAGACGGCTACATTATTCTCGAAAGAAGTACAAAGACTATTGTAAAGTTACCTCAAAATTTGGTATTATGGAAAGAAAAGCAGTATAAAACAACTACACTTAGTTTTATAAGAAGGGATATGGGCAGTGAATAGAGGGATTTATCCAGGAAGTTTTGATCCAATGACTAATGGACATCTAGATATTATTACAAGAGCAGCTAAAATAGTAGATGAACTCATTGTGGCAGTACTCCTTAATCCTAAAAAAGGTACAGGACTATTATCTGTTGAAGAGCGAATAGCTGTTATGAAGGAAGCGACTAAACATTTAGAAAATGTAAAAATTGATAGCTTTTCAGGTTTATTAGTAGATTTTGCTCATCAAAAACAAGCTAGAGTGATTATTAGGGGACTTCGCAATGGCTCAGATTTTGAGCAAGAGATGAATATGGCACAAATAAATAGTAGCTTATTAAAGGGTCTAGAAACAGTCTTTTTAATGACAGCACCAGAGCATGCTTATATGAGTTCCACTGCTGTAAGAGAAATTGTTTGTTTTGGTGGCGAATATGAAGCTTTTGTACCACCAGCTGTAGCCGATAAGTTAAAAATAAATAAGATGAGGGGTAGATAAAGTGGAAAATGCAAGATGTGGTGAAATCGCACTTTTATTAGACCAACTAGAAGACTTAATTGATGAAGGCAAAACCAGCTTTTTATCTGGAAAGATTTCCATTGATAAGGATGCTATGATTGAGCTAGTAAGAGAGATTAGATTAAAACTGCCTACAGAAGTACAACAATCAGTGTGGATTGTAGAAGAAAGGAATAAAATTCTTTCAGAAGCACAAAAAGAAGCACACCTTATTGTAGAAGAAGCTAGAGAACAAGCACAAGCGATGATTGAAAGAAATGAAATTACTCAGTTCGCAAGAGAGCGTGCAACTTCTATTGTAGAAACTGCAAAAGAGGATGCAAAACAAATTCATAGAGGGTCTATTGAATATGCACAAGATACTTGTCGTGATATGGAACAACATCTCAAAAATACATTAGAAGCTGTTCATGACGAGGTACAAAATTTTGAAGCTTATATTACAGATATGCTTCGTCAAGTATATGATAATAGACAAGAACTTAAAGAAATGGGTATTCAATTAGATAAAGAAGCAGAATAATGCGCTTAAAATAAAATGAGAAAAATAGCACCTATGGTGTTATTTTTTTTTGATTTCATCACATAATAATAAAATAAGGATTGATAAGAAGCTACGTTTTATACATAGACAAATGGAAAACAAATGCCTATAATAAAAGTATTGACAATATCAACCAATTACAAGTATTAGGAGGGGAAGCTGTGGCTTATCCAATTAAAGGATATTTATTACAACAATCAGAATATATTAAGGAAATTGATAGCGAGGCAGATATTTATATACATGAAGCAACAAAAGCAAAGGTATTACTTATTGCCAATAAAGATCCACATAAAAGTTTTTGTATAGGTTTTCGTACACCACCCAAGGATAGTACAGGAGTACCACATATTATTGAGCACTCTGTATTATGTGGTTCCAGAAAATATCCACTCAAAGATCCTTTCGTAGAGCTAGCTAAAGGATCGCTTAATACGTATTTAAATGCAATGACTTATCCAGATAAAACACTTTATCCAATTTCAAGCCAAAATGATAAAGACTTTCAAAATCTTATGGATGTTTATTTAGATGCAGTATTTTTCCCAAATATTTATAAGCAAAAAGAAATTCTCATGCAAGAGGGGTGGCGTTATCACCTAGAGGATGTAAAGGCACCTATTGAGTATAAAGGTGTTGTTTACAATGAGATGAAGGGTGCTTTTTCATCTCCAGAGGAAATTGGATTTAGATTGATTAAAGAAACCCTATTTCCGCATACCACTTATGCACATGAGTCAGGTGGTGCACCTGCACATATTCCAGACTTAAGCTATGAAGCTTTCATAGATTTTCATAAGTCATATTATCATCCATCTAATAGCTATATTTGTTTGTATGGAGACATGGACCCTGAGAAAACATTAGAATATATTGATAAAGAATATTTATCAAAATTCAGTTATATGGAGATTGATAGTCATATAGCTGAGGAGCTAGCTTTTAAAGAGGTAGTAACTAAGACAGCGTATTACTCTGCAACACCGGATAAAGATAATGGTCTATTTTTATCTTATAACTTTGTAGTAGGAGATGTAGGTAATCGTCAGTTGATGTTAGCCATGTCTATTTTAGAATATGTGCTTTTAGACACACCTGCTTCACCACTTAAAAAAGCACTTATTGCAGAGGGCATTGGAGAAGATGTCTATGGAGCTTTTCAAACTCATTTAAAACAACCAGTGTTTACAATTGTAGGTAAAAATGTAGTAGAGGATAAAAAGCAACGTTTTTATGAGGTCATTCATGAAGTATTAGAAGATTTAGCTAAAAATGGATTACCTGAGCATTTATTAAAAGGTGCCTTACAAGTTAAAGAGTTTGAATTAAGAGAAGGTGATTCTAGCGGTTATTCAAAAGGTTTATTTTATAGTTTAGCAGCTATGAAAAGTTGGATTTATGATGCTTCTCCTTTTGTGTATTTAAAATATGAAGAAGAACTAGCAGCCTTAAAAACTAATTTGAAAAATGGGTATTATGAAGAACTCATCAAACAACATATTTTAAACAATAAGCATTGTGCAAAGGTGGAGCTATATCCTAAAGTTGGACTAGAGAAGGAAATAGAAGATGCAGTTACAGAAAAGTTAGCAGCATATAAAGCTAGTCTTAGTGAGAAAGAACTACAAGCTTTAATAGACGCAACTAAGCACTTTAATGCTTTTCAAATGACGCCAGATGCAGAAGGTGCAGCAGAGTGTATTCCACTCTTACAAAGAGAAGACCTAAGACGCAAAGCAAAATATCCAAAGTATGTCGTTAGAAAAGAACAGGAAACAGATTATGTGGTAACTACAGTATTCACCAATAAAATTGCTTATGTGAATTGGCATATCAGTTTAATAGGTATAGAAGATAAATACATGCCTTATTTGGGGATGATTGTAGGTATGCTAGGTAAGTTAGATACGAAACACTACACCTATGAAGCACTATCTAGTCACATTGATGAGCACATTGGTAGTATGTCTTATCATATTCAAGCATTAAATGATGCCAATCAAAGAGACGGTTATCTACCTACTTTTCTGATTCAGTCGAAAGCTCTTATTAATGAAGTTTCTGAGCAAGTACGTATGATGGGTGAAATATTACAAAATACCTTATTTGATAATGCTGATCGTTTATTAGAAATCATACGTGAGATGAAAGCACTTATGGAATCGGCTATAAGTAGTGAAGGACATCGCATTGCTTATAGTAGATTACTAGCACATCTCTCTAGCACAGAGCTTTTTGAAGAAAAAACAAAGGGTATTACTTTTTATCATTTTGTTTGTGATATTGAGAAAAACTGGTCTAGTGTAAAAGATCAAACTATAAGTGCATTAAAAGAAGCTTATGGTTATTTGGCTAATAAAAAACGTATCACGGTAGGCTTAACAGTTGATGAGGAAGAAGCTTCTCAAATCATTCCTATTATTCAAAATCAGATAGATGACTTACCAGAAGAAAAGATAGAGCCTCTTGTGATGAAATTTGATGTAACAGAAGAAAAAGAAGCTATGATTTATCCAAGTAATGTTAACTATGTGGCAATGGGTTATAATTTTAAAGAGCAAGGCTATAATTATCATGGTGGCATGTTGATGTTAAAAACTGTTTTATCTATGGACTATTTATGGAGTAAAGTTCGTGTACAAAATGGTGCCTACGGTTGCTTCTGTGATTTTAGGCGTAGTGGTAATATGTTCTTTGTATCTTATCGTGATCCTAATATTGATCAAACTCTAGAGCTCTACAAAGAAATACCAAGCTATTTAGAAGTACTTCAACTTTCAGACAGGGAGTTATTACAGTATTTAATCGGAACTATTAGTCAAATGGATTTTCCATTTACACCTGCTACCGAGGGAAAAACAGCTCAGACTTACTACTTGATGGGAATCAAAGAGCATCAGCTTCAACAAAGCAGAGATGAACTCTTTGCAACAACTAATGAAACACTTAAGCAATTTGCACCTCTTGTAAAAGAATGCTTAGAAAAAGAATATTATTGCGTATTTGGAAATGCACAAAATGTAGAAAATGCGCAAACTGAATTTAAAGATCAAACAATTGTTTAAGAATCAAAATGCCCTAGAAATAAATCTAGGGCATTTTTGCTGGACAATTTCTAATAGAAAGAGTATACGACAGTTCTTTTATTTGATATAATAAATTCATATGTAAAATTATGAATGAGTCCGAAGGAGGAAGACCATGGCATATTTTGGTAAGGTGGTCATCATTACAGGAAGTGGACAAGGCATAGGACAGTGTATGGCTTTAGCATATGCCAAGAAAAGAGCTATTGTTATTATTGCAGAATCTGATGAAGAAGCAGGAGAAGAAACCAAAAGCTTAATTAAAGCAATAGGTGGAGAATGTTTGTTTATTAAGACTGATATAAAAGAAGAAGCTTCTGTAGAACAAATGGTTAATCAAGTTGTAGAGCGTTATGGGAAAATAGATATTTTGATTAATAATGCAGCAGTACAGACCCAAGGTGAAAATGATACGTTATTTACTAGAAGTGTAGCTACCTTTGAAGAGACTTTACGAGTGAATGTAACAGGAGCATATATTTGTAGTAAATATTGTGCTATGCACATGCCAGAGGGAAGTAGTATTTTAAATATTGTTTCGACAAGAGCATTAATGAGTGAACCTCATACAGAACCTTATACAGCTTCCAAGGGAGCACTCCTTGCATTAACTCATGCATTAGCCAATAGTTTAGCACATCGTGTGCGTGTGAATGCCATTAGTCCAGGCTGGATTAATGTATCAGAATGGAAAAAGAAAAAAGATCGCAAGTTTACAGCACTTACAGAAGAAGATCATATGCAACATTTAGTAGGACGTGTGGGTGTGCCAGAGGATGTAGCAGAAGCTGCATTATTTTTAACGAGTGAGGGTGCAGGTTTTATTACTGGAAGTAATTTTGTAATTGATGGTGGTATGACAGTAAAAATGATTTATGCGGAATAAGGTGATGAAATGATAGTACAAGGGTGTCATTATATAGAAGAACAGAAGAAAAAATATCTGAAGCATACACTAATATGGACTGCGGTTGTGGCAGTACTCTTTGGAAGCGGCTTATTTTTAGCAGGAAAGAGAGAAAATTATTTCACAGTTATAGCAGGTGTTTTAGTTTTAGGTATTGCACTTAATTTATCTCGTTATATAGGATTTAGAAAGTTTAAGGATGGAAAAGAAGTATCAGCTAAGATTTTAGAAGGAATGAAAGGGAGTTACGATTTATTTCATAGTGCGATTATACCAGACGCAAGAGGAACTGCTTTTTTTGAGCATATTGTAGTAACTTCTAGAAGTATGTATTTCATTAGTGAAAGTAGTGAGATGATAAAAAAATACCGTTTGTGTCTCGAAAATAAATTAGCAAGTAAAGGTATACCGATGAAATCTATTCATTTTGTGCATGTAGATAATGAAGTACAAATAAAGAATCTAGCAATAAAAATTGAAAAAGATGCATGTTATACCAATGAGAAATTAGGAGAATATACGAAAGTTATTAATGATTTATTAATGTAAGTGGTGGAAAAATGAGACAGATTACAATTACGCCTTTAGAAGCAAATCAACGTTTAGATAAATTTTTGATGAAATATTTAAATGAATGTCCTAAAAGCTTCATTTATAAAGGAATGAGAACGAAAAAAATTAAATACAATGGGAAGAAACCTCAAGGCAATGAAATCTTACAAGAAAGTGATGAAATAAAAATCTTTTTCACAGAAGAACAATTTAAGACCTTTTCTAGTGAAAAAGAAGTAAAAAAAGTGCCTATTAGCTTTCAAACTGTTTATGAAGATGAGCATATACTGATTGTTAATAAACCTATGGGATTACTTACTCAAAAAGATACAGCAACAGGGCATAGTTTGGCTGATGAAGTCTTATCTTATTTAAAAGATAATGGGAGTTATGACCCCAAAACCTCTAAAGGTTTTACACCGGCACCATGTAATCGCCTAGATCGTAATACAGCAGGTATTGTATTAGTAGGTAAACATATTCCAGCGGTTCAAGTACTAGGAGAGATGCTTCAAACGAAGCAAATTTCTAAGTATTATATGAGTATTGTACTAGGTAGGGTAACAGCTCCAATGATTTTAAAAGGTTATCATATAAAGCAGGAAGGCAAAAATGAAGTAAAGATTACAACAGAATATGTAGAAGGTGCTAAGCCTGTAGAAACTCGCATTCTTCCTTTAAAGACCAATGGTAGATATACTTTAGTTGAAGTACAGTTGGTGACAGGGAAAACGCATCAAATTAGAGCCCACCTAAGTAAAATTGGACATCCCATCATTGGAGATCCTAAATATGGTGACCCTATAGAAAATCAATATTTTGCTTCTCAGTACGGCTTAAAGTATCAGATTTTATGTGCATATAAAGTGAAATTCGAACTTTGTAAGGCACCATTTCTATATTTACAAGATCGTGTATTTACTGTACCTGCACCTGCTATTTATTCACAGATTTGTGCAGGAGAAGCTCTTTTATAATAACAAGTAATGAAGGGAGTAATCTAGGCATGTGCCATAGGTTGCTCCCTTTCTTTTAAAGTAGTTTGGAAAGAACTTGCATTTTATGAACTGAGTAAGGTAGGATTATAAGTAGAAGCAATTTCATATGCGCGGTTCAAGTCATTTTCTAGCAAACAAATGTGTAACGCCTTCTCATAATCGCCATGAGTGAGCAATAGACGTACAGTTTCTTCGTAGGCATGGTCTAAGCTATAATAATACATAGCTAATTCCGTATCAAAAGGTTCTACGCATTTAGCTGCAAAAGAGTAGTGCTTTTTTTCTGCTTCTTCCATACCAATGAGTAAGCAAGTAGATTTAATTAATTCATCTTCTTTTAATTTTTTAGCACATTCAAGAGCAGAATAATAATCATTCAGTTTGATAAAGAGTTCGAATGCTTCTTCATATTGTTTAGTAAAATAAAGGACTAGCGCAAATTCTGCCACTTCTTTTAAACCCTGCTCCTTTTGCAATGGATTTTTGCAACACCTAAAACAATCAATGGCTTTCAAACCATTATAAGCATAGAGGTAGGCATAACCAGCTTCATAAAAGCAGTACTCTTGTTTGTAAAGCTTAGCAGCTTCTAAAGGATTAAAATAACTATAAAAATAAGCTGCTTTTTGATAATCATGAATGTGCAAACAAATAGCAGCACCACGTTCATAATATTTTTTTTGGTCTGCTAAAGTAATGGCTTTCCCATACAGACCTTGTTTTTGATAAGCAATAATAAGGTGTTTATAAGCACCAGCTTTTTCAAAGCAAGATGCAGCTTCCGTATATTCTTTAGAGTCTAAATAATAAATCCCTGCTAAGAAGGACAAATTATTTTCAGCTAAGAATTTTGCTTTTTGCAAGGAAGGATAGGAAAAAAATTGAAATCGTGTTTGGCTACATTTCCATAAAAAACGTATGTAGCGTAGCATAGAACCGCCTCCTTAGTAAGAAATAAATAGATGATTGTTAATTAATATAATAATAACCAATATTTTACAAAAAATCAATAAAAGGGGGAGAAAATTTGGGTTATTGGAATACAAGAGGTTTAAGAGGAAATGAATTAGAAGAACAAATTAACTTAACCAATGAATTGTATAGAGAAAAGAATCTAGGTATTATTCAGAAAGTGCCAACACCTATTAAGCCAATACGTATCGATCAAGAAAAGAGAACGATTACCCTGGCGTATTTCGAACAAAAAAGTACAGTAGACTATATTGGTGTTGTACAAGGCGTCGCTATTTGTTTTGATGCCAAAGAAACAACGAAAAATTTTTTGCCCATGAGTAATATTCATGACCATCAAGTGCGCTTTATGAGTGATTTTAAAAAGCAGGGTGGTGAAGCTTTTTTAGTTGTCAACTTTAAAAAGTATGAGGAATATTATTTTCTACCTATTGATGACTTAGAACGTCTTTATAAAGAAGCAGAAGAAGGAGGAAGAAAGTCCATTCCTTATGATAAATTTGAGAAAAAATATTTAATTCCTTTAGAAGGCGGTTTATATGTGCATTATTTAAAGATACTACAAAGTTATATAGACGCACGTTATAAATAATGTATAAATAGAGAAATTATTGACAATAATCTATAGGAGGTGAGAGCTATGAAGCACACAATTCCTAAAAGAGTATTGTTTATAGGCCTTGCAGGTATGCTACTTTCATTAAGTGCTTGTAGCAAAAGCGTTCTTTATGATGAACAGACAGTAGGCCTTGAAGCATATGCGCAAAGGCAAGTACCTTTAGAACTTTATGTAGAAGAAGAAATTAAATTAGGTGAATATGAGCCTGTATCAGGTGTTTACACAGGGGCATATGTTCAAAAAGATGAGAATATAACAGGTGACCTACTAGCTTATGAGAGAATGTTAGGACAGGTTCAAACTTTTAAAGTATTTGAATATAATTTGGAGGAAAACCTCCCTGCACAAGAGCTTTTAAGATGTATGGCACAAAAAAAAGTGCCTTACATTAAGATTGTATTGGATAACAATTATGATTTAACGCCGTTATATCATTTAGTTTATGACTTAAAATCAGCATATGGTATGCCAGTATTTATTGAGCTTTACCCACTTACTACTAGAAATTACGCACCTAGTGAATATAAAAAGATTTATCAAAGAGCTTATGAGATTGTGCATAAGTATGTTAAAAATGCTATTGTAGTATGGAGCACTGATGAATCCAGGGTTTCTGATATGCCACTTTATTATCCAGGAGATAAATATATCGATTGGGCGGGTATCAATATTTATATACCACGCTATAAGCAGGGTGAACGTTATAGTTATGAAGGAACGAAGCAATTAGATTTCTGGTATAAAAATTTTCAACATACTAAGCCTATGCTGATATCTTCTTTAGCTATTTCACATTTTTCTAGAGTGGATCATGTTTATACCATTCATGAGACGCAAGACCAATTAACGTTATTTTATAAAGAGGTACTGGAAAATTACCCTAGGTTAAGAGGTGTTTTATATATGAATGTGGATATGAACGCCATCAGTAATAACAATAAAGAAGATTACCGTTTGACAACACAACCAGCACTTATTAATACAATGAAAGCTCTTACTTTACCACTGGCTTGTGAAAATACATTACAAATACCGCAAAAGGATAAAGTACCTTGCTATATGAAATATAGTATTATAGGAACTTATTTTGAGGATAAACTTTATATCTCAGAAGAGTACATGGGTACTTGTTTTCCTAAAGTGAATTTAAAAAAGGTAGCAAAAAAACAAGATTTACAAGGAGAGGTTTATTATGCTTTAGATGAATTAAGTAAATACACCGCTTGTTATTATAAGTCATAAAAATTTAGGCATGTATTGTTTCCGTCCACCATATATTTTAAAGAGACCCTTAGCCATTTAAAGGAGTGAAAATATATGGTGGATTTTTCTATGCTCATATTAGAAGACCGTAAAGAAAGGAAAGCAGATAAGTTTAAAGGAACTTTTTTAGATTATTTAAATCTATTAAGGGAGGATACGACATCCTACCAGCTAGCTCATGAAAGGTTATATCATCTATTGACAAAGCCAGGTGTAGAGCATATTAAAACAGAAGAAGATGCTAGGTTAATGCGTATTTATGGAAAAGAAATTATTAAACGCTATGCCTTTTTTAAAGATGATTTTTTTGGTATTGATCAAACGATTATGAAGATTGTACGTTACTTTTGTTCAGCAGCTATGAAAGGGGAAGAATCAAGGCAAGTCCTTTATTTAGTTGGGCCTGTAGGGGTTGGTAAATCATCCTTGATTGATGCGATTAAACGTTTGTTAGAAGAAAGCCCTCCTATTTATAGCTTACAGGGATGTCCCATGCGAGAGGAACCTTTACATCTTTTGCCTAAACATCTGAGGGGGCAAGTCGAAAAATTACTGAATATTAAAATTGAAGGAGATTTATGCCCTGTTTGTAAGTATCGTCTCATGAATGAATTTAATGGTGAATATGAAAAATTCCCTGTAGAAGCTATAGACTTTTCTATTCGCTCAAGAAAAGGAATAGGGGTAGTACCACCAGTAGATCCTAATAACCAAGATACATCAGTACTAGTAGGTTCTATTGATATATCAAAAATGGATTTATATCCTGAAGATGATCCAAGAGTATTATCCCTAAATGGTGCGTTTAATGCAGGTAATCGTGGTATTGTAGAATTTATAGAAGTATTTAAAAATGATGTAGAATATTTACATACGATGATTACAGCAACTCAGGAGAAAAGTATACCATCTCCGGGTAAGAACGCCATGATTTATTTTGATGGGGTTATTCTAGCTCATTCCAATGAAGCAGAATGGAATAAATTTAAATCAGATCATACCAATGAAGCTATATTAGACCGTATCGTTAAAATTGAAGTACCGTATTGTTTAGAGCTAAGTGAAGAAATTAAGATTTATGATAAGATGCTTAAACGTTCAAATTTTAATTCTCATATCGCACCACATACATTAGAGTTAGCAGGAATGTTTGCTATCCTTTCTAGACTAGCACCATCTGCTAAGGTAGATCCATTAACCAAATTAAAGATTTATAATGGTGAGGAAGTTATTGAAAAGGGAACAACAAAACGTATTGATATCTTAGAATTAAAGGATGAAGCAGAACGAGAGGGTATGTCTGGCATTTCTACACGTTTTATCTTTAAAGCAATCGATACAGCTTTAGCAGAATCTGAATGCCACTGTATTAATCCAATTGGATTAATGGAAGTTTTGTTAAGAGAGGTTAAAGAACTGACTATTTCTGATGAATTAAAGAAAAAGTATTTGGGCTTTTTACAAGATACGATCAAGAAAGAATATCATAAAATACTTGAGAAAGAAGTGACAAAAGCCTTTATACATGGTTACAAGGAACAAGCTGAAGATTTATTTAATAATTACTTAGATCATGCCGAAGCTTATGCCAATAAAACAAAGCTAAAGGATCAAAATACAGGAGAAGAGCTGAATCCTGATGAAGAATTTATGCGTTCTATTGAAGAACAATTAGGCATTACTCAAGCAGGTGCTAAAGGATTTAGACAAGATGTGACTTCCTATATGTTCTCTATTGTACGTAATGGCGGAAAAGTGGACTATACCTCCTATGAACCACTTAAAGAAGCTATTGAAAAGAAACTCACCACCTCTGTAAGAGAATTATCTCGTATTATTACACAAAGTAAGGTAAGAGATAAAGAACAAAATGTCAAATATGATGCTATGGTAGAAGAAATGAAAGCTAATGGCTATTGTAATCATTGTTGTAATGTGATTCTTAAATATGCTGCTAATAATTTGTGGAAAGATTAGGCGAAGCTTATGACAACCATTTTTAAAGAGTTTCAACCCCATAGCAGAGATCGTAGCGTGGAGGATCGCAGACGACATAGAGAGTTGGTTGAGAAGAGTATTAAAGATAATATAGGAAGTATTATTTCAGATGAAAGTATTATAGGTAAAGCTAAAAATAAGAAGATCAAAATTCCCATTAAAGGTCTTAAAGAATATTATTTTAAACATGGACGTAATCAAAAAGGTGTTATTTCGGGGACAGGCGAAGAAGAAAAAGGCAAAAAAATCCCTAAAAAGGAATATGGAGAAGGCAAGACAGGAGATGAAGGGGCGGGTAATGATGAAGGAGAAGAAATTTATGAAACAGAGATTACAGTAGAAGAAGCTATTCATTACCTGTTTGAGGATATCAGCCTCCCTTATTTAGAGCATAAACAATTCAATGAAATTGAAACTCAGTATGGATCAAAGAGAAATGGCGTAAGAGATAAAGGTGCTAGATGCCGATTATCTAAGAAACATACAGTTATTGAAAAAATAAAAAGAGAAAAAAGGCAGCAAAAGACTTATAGCGAAATAGGGCAAAGTTTTGATGCTCAGGATAGAATGCCATTTCATCAGGATGACTTAAAATATTTTTATAAGAAACCAAAGCTCAAGAGAGATTCAAACGCGGTAGTTATTTGTATTATGGATACGTCAGGATCAATGGGGCAAACAAAAAAATACCTTGCACGTAGCTTTTATTTTTTACTATATCAATTTCTTAGTATTAAATATATACATGTGGAAATTGCTTTTGTCGCCCATACCACAGTTGCTAAAGAAGTAAGCGAAAATGATTTTTTTCATAGAGGAGAAAGTGGCGGAACTTATATTAGTAGTGGTTATGAAAAAGCTTTGGAACTGATTGAAGAAAGATATCATCCTTCTAAATGGAATATTTATACTTTTCATTGTAGTGATGGGGATAATTGGGGTGAAGATAATGATAAAGCAGTACAGTTAGCTAACGAGTTATGTGATGTATGCAATTTATTTGGTTATGGCGAAATTAAAACAAGTACGTATACCAGTACCATTATGTCGAGGTATTTAGAGGATGTGAAAAAAGCAAATTTTACAGCTGTCAAGATTACCAGGAAAGAAGAAGTATGGACAGCTTTTGTGGAAATGCTTGCTATTGAATCCAAAGCAAAATTGGCTAAGGGAGGTGAGTAGCATGGATTATACAATGAAGGATTTAGAAAGGTATAATGAACAAATAGAAAGTATTGCTGATGAAATTGGACTTGATTATTATCCTCAAGAATTTGAAATCATTAGTTTTGAAGATATGCTTTGTTATGAAGCATATGTAGGTATGCCTTCTCATTACTCACATTGGAGCTATGGTAAAAGCTATGATCGCTTAAAAACAGCATATAGATATAATTTAACGGGTTTACCCTATGAAATGGTTATTAATTCGAACCCCTGTATTGCTTACCTGATGAAAGATAATAGTTTGGTTTTGCAGGTTTTAACAATTGCTCATGTTTATGGGCATAATGATTTTTTTAAGAATAATCGTCTATTTACTACACACACCAATGCAAGACTTACCGTAGAGAAGTTTAAAACCCATGCTGATCGTATCAGGCATTATATAAAGGACCCTAATATTGGCTATGAAGCAGTAGAGCAGATATTAGATGCAGCTCATTCCATTCGTTATCAGTGCCACAGCTTTAGAAGTAAACCTTTTGAACCTAGAGAAGAAGTTATTTATCCTTATGACAATCTCCTTGAATATTTAGGTGCCTTTGGTGATTTAGAAGAGTGGCAAAGAGATGTCATTAATATTGTAATGGAAGAAAGTAGGTATTTTCTTCCTCAGATTGAAACAAAGATTATGAATGAGGGCTGGGCTACCTTTTGGCATTATACAATCTTAAATCGTCTTAGCTTAAATCAGGGGATGAGCTTAGAATTTTATAAGGTGCATAATAGTGTCATTTGTCAAGTGCCAGGTCAGCTCAATCCCTACTATTTAGGATTTAAAATCTGGCAGGATTTGTATCACCAGTATGATGGTGATTTTAAAAAACTAGCAGAAATCAGAATGCTAGAAAGAGATGCTTCATTTATAAGAAAGTATTTAACGTATGACTTAGCAACGAAGAGTCATCTATGTGAATTTCAGGAAGAAGAGCGTTATTATGTTGTATCTGAAGTGGCTAATGACATAGGCTGGAAACAAATTAGAAATACACTTGCTAATAATGTAGGTATGGGTGGTATGCCTGTCGTGCAAGTCAAAGAAATGTTACATCAAGAGCACACTTTGGTGTTAGAGCATATAAGTGACGACAAAGAGTTAAATCTAGCTTATGCCACGGAAACACTCAAGTATATTCAAACTTTATGGGGGGGCAAGACGATTTTATATACTACTTTAGCTAATATCCCTAGAAAGGTTATTTGTACTACGAGCAAAAAAGTAAGTATAGAGAATATTTAGATGTTACGAGTCTTGTTAGCTTTTTAAGTAAACAAGGCTCTTTTACTTTGAGAGAAGAAAAATAAGGGTACAAGTTTAAAATATTATATAAAATAAAGTAATATATAAAATATATTGAATTATTTTAAGGAGTAATATATAATAACAATAAGAAAAATGCAGTTAATTTTATAAATATTGCTTAATGGAAAGTGATGTCTGGTGAGATTAATTGCATATTTTTGATACTATAACGGTAACGTTACCGGTAAGGGTATCAAAAATGAAATTCTATTATGTTTACTACTTATAAGAAGAGCATTAAATCTATCTTGTAGCTAGTATAAATTAATGGTGAAAGGAGAAGAGGGGTAAAAGAGTATGAGGTAGTAAGAGGAATGAAAGGGGGAATAATTAAACTATGAAATTTAAAGGCAATAAAATAAGACTTGCATGGTTACTTGTGATTTGTATGGTATTTTCCATGTTTACGGGATTTAGCATGAACTGGAATACCCTTAAAGCAGCTACATTCACAGCTGTAGATGGTGATAAAGCAGATTGGAATACCACTTCTTTAGGAAAAGGTTCATCAGATGGATGGGCAAGTACAACACTTGGAGACTTGTATCTATCTAATGATTCTAAAAATCTCTATTTTTGGATTGATACAAATATCCCTAATTGGGGTTCTACTGGTATGTATGTTGACCTAGGACTTTATGTAGAAGATCAGGAGGTAGGTGATTCTGCTAATCCATGGGGAAATCAATATAATTATACTACTATGGCAGCAGCGCCACAGTATCATGTGAATATTCGTATTGCAGGTGATGTGGCAGGTTATTCTAGTTTAACAAAAAGTACAACAGGTAGCGCTATAGAAGTTGTATTAGATACAACAAGTAATCCAAAAGATATTGTAGTGAAAGGTAATAGAGCAGTAGGGATTGAAGGTTCTATTCCATTAACTGCTTTAGGTGTAACGACAGATAGCAAGATTCATCCTATTGTTGTCCTGAGTGGAAATACAAGTAATGAGCATGGTGCATTTAATGTTATTCCAGAAGACTCTGCTAATATGTTGGCAGATGCATGGAATGAATCAGGTATTAATATGAATCCACAAGGAACTTATGCTAATACTTATACAGTACAGGCTTCAAGTGTTGTACCGATTGACTTTACAAGTCCCACTGTATCAGGAAAAGATGTTATCTTTAAGTATATGAATGCTGAAGCTAGTAACGTATACGTAGCAGGTAGTTTTAATAACTGGAACCAAACTGCTAATCAAATGATATTAAACAGTGAGGGTTTATGGGAAACAACAGTAGAAGTAACTGACATTATTAATGAGTATAAGTTTGTAGTAAATGGTAAGGATTGGATTCCTGATCCTAAAAATAATAATAAAACAAGTGGTGGAAATAGTTTAGTTTACATAGAAGGTCTTATACAAAAAGAACCTTTAGAGGTAAAAATAGGCGAATCTATTTCTTTACCAAAAGTTAAGTATTATAAAGAAAGTCAGCAGGTAGAGGAAGTAGAACCAGTATATTCTTTAGTTAATCCTGATAGCAAATTAAGTTTAAGTAGTAACTTATTAAACGTAGCAGCTGATTATCCAGCAGGTAAAATTCAGTTACAAGCAGAATATAATGGCTTAATAACTACCATAGAAGTTAATGCGGTAACAGAACTCATTAAAAGTCCAGTCATTAATCCTGATGGAACTGTAACTTTTAATATCCCAAGTTATACAGGTGAAAAGCTTTATATAGCTGGTACAGTAGAAGGAGAAGACTGGGATGGTAAAGAGATTGCTAAAAATGAGAAAGGCATGTTCTCTTATACCACTAAAAATCCTGTAGCGCCTGGCAAGTATCAATATAAGTTTAAATTATCTAATAAGGATTGGAATGGTTCTTTTAAAGATCCTTTAAATCCCGGAACTGAAGATAATTCTATTCTTATCGTACCTGGTCTAGTAGTAGAAGCAATAAGTGTGCAAAAAGGAGTGCCAACTTCTTTACCTACTAGTGCTACGTTATGGGATAGTCAAGGTAAGAGCACAATCGTAACACCTAGCTATGCTTTAAAAGAACCAGCACCAACAGGGGTTACACTTGAAAATGGTATCCTTACAGTCGATAAAACATTTACTGGTAATAGTGTTGATTTAATGGCTAGTTCAGGGGATCAGGAATTAGTGATTAAAGTAGAAGTAGTAAGTCAGCTTTATACTTATAAGATTAATTATTATAGACCAACCGCAGATTATACAGATTGGAGTATATGGACTTGGGAAACGGGCAAAGGTGGAGTAGATGTTAGTTTTGCTACTGAGTTAGTAGGAGAATTTAAACAAGCTCTATATAAGGTACCTAGCAATGCACTTAATTTCAAGTTCAAAAAAGGCGACTGGAAAGGTGAAGATGGTGGAGACCGTATTGTCACTGTACCAACAGGGCAAACAGAAGTAGAAGTATGGTGTGTACAGGGGGATGAAAAGGTTTATTATTCAAAACCAGATTTAACAGCTAAAGTGCAAAGTGCCTTAGCAGACAGCCAAGATACGATACTCGTTAGCTTTAATAACCCTATCACAGCACTAACCGGTATTGAACTTAAGGACGTGGCAGCCAATCAGGTTATTGCAACAACTGCAACTAAAATAAGTGATACTTCAGTAAAATTAGTTATAGCAGATGGCACAGCTATTGACGTGACTAAACAATATACAGTAAGTGCACCAAGCTTTAAAGCTAGCAATGTACTTATGAGAAAAATTCTAGATGATGATGCTTATTATTATTCAGGTGATGATTTAGGGATGACTTATTCATCATCAAGCAGCACCTTTAAACTATGGGCACCTACAGCTACTAAAGTAGAAGTGGTACTTTATGACAATGCAGTTACTGAAACAGGTGTTACTCATGCTATGACACGTCAGAGTGCAGGCGTTTGGACTGTGAATTTAGCAGGTAATTTAGCAGGTAAGTTTTATACCTATACGGTTTACTTTGCAGATGGCAGTGTTAATAAAGATGCAATGGACCCTTATGCAAAATCTGCTTCAGTCAATGGTAAAAAAGCAGCTATAATTAATTTAAATGCAACAAACCCAGCTGGTTTTTATAGTAACTCAGGTCCGGCAGTTGCAAGTTCTGCAGATGCTATAGTTTATGAAATTCATGTAAGAGATATGTCTATTGATCCAAATGCGCCATTTGTCAATAAAGGCAAATATCTAGCCTTTACGGAGAGAGGATTAACACTAAATGGTGAGCCAGTAGGTATTGACCATCTTAAGGAGTTAGGAATCACTCATGTGCAATTAATGCCAATCTATGATTTTGGCTCAGTAGATGAAGCTAGCTCAGAAGCTCAGTTTAACTGGGGATATGACCCACAAAACTATAATGTACCAGAAGGCTCTTATGCTACAGATCCTACAGATCCTGTAAAAAGAGTTAATGAATTAAAACAAATGATTAATGCGCTTCATGAGGCAGGTATTGGTGTTATTATGGATGTGGTATATAATCATACCTTTGACACAGATGTGACAAGTCCTTTTAATAAAGTAGTTCCTGGTTATTATTATCGAACAGATGATACAGGTAAGTTTACTAATGGTTCAGGCTGTGGTAATGAAGTAGCTTCAGAAAGACCGATGGTAAGAAAGTTTATTAAAGACTCTGCTAAGTATTGGGCATCAGAGTATAATTTAGATGGCTTTAGATTTGACTTAATGGGGCTTATTGATACAGAAACCATGAAGCAAATTACAAGCGAAATCAAGAATGAAATCAAGCCAGATTTTATTATTTATGGTGAACCTTGGACTGGTGGAAGTACGCCATTACAACAACAAACTGTTAAAGGTAGTCAAAAAGGCCAAGATTTCGGTGTGTTCAATGATGAGATTAGAGGAGCCATCAAGGGAGATAGTGATGGAGCTGGCAAAGGTTTTGCAACAGGTGCAACAGGCCAAGAAGCTAGTATTGTAGAAGGTGTAAAAGGTGCTATTAATACTTTTGCTACTCATCCAACAGAAGTTGTTTCTTATGTAACAGCTCACGATAATCTTAATCTTTGGGATAAAGTACTTGCTACTATGGGCTTAGATGCCAAAACACCTTATGCAAGCATAACCGGTAACGTTTTAGAAAATGAAGCCGTTAAACGAAGCATACTAGCAAATGGCATAGCACTTACTTCTCAAGGTATATCCTTTATTCATGCCGGTGAAGAATTCCTTAGAACAAAATATGGCGACCACAATAGCTATAAGAGTCCAGATAGCATTAATATGATTAGCTGGGCAAACAGAAACAGCTATAAGGAAGTAACTGAGTATTATGAGGGGCTTATTGCTCTTAGAAAAGCACATCCGGCTTTTAGGATGACAACAGGTAAAGAAGTTAATGCGAATATAGATGCTTATGTGAAAAGCAACAACGTGGTAGCTTATACATTAAAAAATAACGCCAATGGTGATGCATGGAAAAATATTGTTGTCATTTATAACGGCAATAATACTGTTAAAGAAGTGAAATTACCAAGTACAGCCGATTGGAAAATCGTTGTCAATGATAAAAAAGCAGGAACAGCAGTTCTTAATCAATTGTTAGCGGCTAGTAGTGTACAGGTAGCACCATTATCTATGATGGTACTTTATGATGAAGGTACCAATTATGAGCCAATACCTAAAACAATAACACTTACACCAAGTACTTTAGGTATAGCTACTAATCAAAGCAAAATGATTAAAGCAGTTGTGAAAGACCAGATGGGCGCAGTTATGTCAGGTCAAAAGATAATTTGGACAGTTCAAGATGATACGATTGCAAGTGTAGATAGTATAGGTAAAGTAACAGCTAAGAAAGTAGGAAAGACTGCTATTACAGTAAGCTGTGGAGATGCTACAGCAATCTTACCAGTAGAAGTTGTTAATGCCTTAACGCCTACTAAAATGGAATTAGCATCACCTCAAGATTATGTTTATGAAGGCTATAAGCTTCAGCTTAGTGCTAAAGTATACGATCAATTTAATCAAGAGATGCTAGGCGCTAAAGTAGCATGGCAATCTAGTGATCCTTCTGTAGCTAGTATCAACACTTCTGGAGAAGTAACAGGTATAGTAGCAGGAGAAGTAACGCTTACAGCAACAGCAGGAACTGCAAGTGAAACGCTTAATCTTGTTGTTAAAGCTTATGAAAAACGCTATCTCATCCTTGAATACATAAGACCTGATAAGGATTATACAGACTGGAATTTATGGGTATGGGGAACTGGTGCTAAGAATGACCAGATTGATTTTACTGAAATCACAGAGGATAAAGCAATTGCAGTGATGGAATTAGGTCCAGATGCTGACCGTGTAGGTTTTCTTGTAAGAAAGGGAACAGATTGGAATACAGCTAAACAAGATATTACAAGTGATAGATTTATTCCAGTTCAAAAAGATCAGACTATTGTTAAAGCAAGAGTAACGTCAATGGTACAAGAGATAGAGGTTTTAGCACCAGCAACAGCACCTCAGATTTTACCACAAGAAGATAGTATCCTATTCTATTATAGGGATAATAAATTATTCAAAACAGATCAAATGGATACTATTCAAAAAGTAGAGGTTGAAATTAATGGTAAGCTTTATGACATGGCATATGATGCTAAAAATGAGTTATTTAAGTATACCTATAAAGGTTTAGAATCAGGTAAATACTACTATTGCTATTATGTGACAGATGGGTTTGGTAATAGAGTGAAAAAACTTGATCCTAACAATGTTAAGGTAGAAAATGGTTTATCTGTTATTGAATATCAAAAACTAGATGTCAAGGTAACAGGTGAAGTAAAACCAGGTGCCTTTAACTTTAGAGAAAGTGCAGTACTCCACATTAAAGCCGAAACAGTAGGTGAAGATGCAAACAAGCAACTAGAAATTGATAAAATAACAGTAGATTTAACAGGCCTTGGTGGAAAAGCTGGTGTAGTAGTAGATAAAGACTTGAAAGCGATTACTTTAACAGCTACAGAAACTACTACAGCAGGGCTTAAACAATTACCAATTCAAGTATATGATGTTTATGGCAATATTTATAAAGGTACAGCGGATGTAACGATTAATCCACAAACGTCAGTAGGAAAAGACCATTTTGATTGGGATGAAGCAGTCATTTACTTTATGCTAACAGACCGTTTTAATAATGGAGATACAAGTAATGACAGTAATAAGGTTAATGTAGCGGATAAAGGAGCTTATCACGGAGGAGACTTTAAAGGCGTAACATCAAAATTAGATTATCTGAAAAATTTAGGAATTAATACAATTTGGATTACACCTATTGTTGATAATATCGATTTTAATGTTTTAGCTTATAGTGATGAGTATAGTAAACAACCAGGTCAAGTAGGCAGTGATGTGAGTTATTATGGTTATCATGGTTATTGGGCAAAGAATTTTGAAGCACTTAATCCAGAATTAGGAACAATAGAAGATTTCCATACACTCATTGATGAAGCACATGCACGAAACATGAAGATCATGGTAGATGTTGTTATTAATCACACTGGCTATGGCATGAAGAGTGGTGATACACCAGAAGCAAATGGTGGCCCAAGTGGATTAGCCGGTTTCCCAACTACTGCTGAGCAAGATGTGTTTAGCGGCATGCTTCGAACAGATGGTAGTACAGATGAAGTTTATGGTGAGCTTGCTGGTCTTCCTGACTTTATAACAGAAAAATCAGAAGTAAGGAGTAAGATTATTGAATGGCAAGTGAAATGGGTAGAAGAACTTGGTAAGACTAATCAAGGTAATACGATTGATTACTTCCGTATTGATACTGCTAAGCATGTAGATAAAGCGACACTTCAAGCCTTTAAAAATGCCTTATCAGAAGTAAAACCAAACTTTAGATATATTGTAGAAGCATGGCTAAGTGGCAATGAAGTAGATACTTATCTTAATAGTGGTTTAGCAGATTCAGTTCTCAACTTTGATTTTAAAGAAATTGCTAAGGATTTTGTAAATGGTAGATTAGAAGAAGCAGAAGCTAAATTACAAGTTTTAAATGAAAAAGCAACAAGTACAGCCACCTATGGTAACTTCTTAGGTAGCCATGATGAAGATGGTTTCTTGTATTCACTTGGTATGCAAAATACAGATAAGCTTTTAGTAGCAGCAACACTTCAAGCAACTTCAAAAGGTCAACCTGTTATTTATTATGGTGAAGAACTTGGTCAGAGTGGTAAGAATAATTGGCCATACTATGATAATCGCTATGACATGGATTGGAGTAAGGCTAACGAAAGTAATTTTATTTTGAAACATTATCAAAACGTATTTGGTATAAGAGCTAAGTACTCAGAAATATTTGCTAAAGGTACTAGAAAGCAAGTAGCAGGTGGCAATAGTGATCAGTACATAGCTTTTGAAAGAAGTTATGGAGAGAATACTCTTGTTGTAGCTGTTAATAATGCTAAAACAAATAAAGAAATTACTTTAAAAGTACCTTATAAAGTAGGTAGTATAGTAACCGATGAATATAGTGGTAAGACTTATATAGTGACAAAAGATCAAACAGTATTGGTAACCTTACCAAATGTAGCTGAAGGTGGCACAGTTATTCTGTCAGGTAAGAAAGCTACAACTGATAATAATGGAGGAAGTAGTGGAGGCAGTAGCAATGGAACAAGTAGCGGAGGAACCACTACTTTGCCAAAAGTTCAAGTAACCCAAAAAGTACTTGAAGAGAAACCAAACCTTGAACAAGTAAAAGATCAAACGCTTTATACCGCTATAAGCAATCTTCATCAGTTACAAATCATTGATGAGAAGGGTAAAAATATAGAGAAACTAGAGAATGGTATAGAAGTAACCATACCACTAACTGCTGAGCAAAAAGCAGCTATTACAGATAAGAGAAAAGTAGGCGTTTATCAAATTACTGATTCAGGCAAGTTGATTTTTAAGGGTGGTCAATTAACAGATGAAGGTATAACCTTTAAAATGATAGAGTCTGGTCAATATGCGGTAATGATGTACGAAAAAACCTTTGATGATTTAGACTTAGTACCATGGGCTAAAGATAGTATTGAAGTTTTAGCAGCAAGGCATATTGCCATGGGTAAAACAGAGAATAGGTTTGATCCAAAAGGCACATTAACAAGAGCTGAATTTGCAGCTTACTTATGTCGAATGTTAAATATCAATACTGAGGACATTCAAAATGAAGGTCAATTCAAAGATATTCAAGGTGATAGCTGGTATAGTGGTTCTGTTATAGCGCTTAAGGAGTTAGGACTTATTAGCGGTTATGCAGATAATAGCTTTAAGCCTAATAAACCCATTACAAGAGAAGAGTTAGCAACACTTCTTGTAAAAGCATATACTTATTCTATGAATATGGATTTAGAAAAAATACCAGAATATGATACACAAAGCTTTAATGATATGAGTCAAGTAGCTACTTGGGCTCAGGCAAGTGTTAAAGCTGCTAAAGCATTAGGTCTTGTTACAGGAAATGGTGATAATCAGTATTTACCACAAAAAACTGCAACAAGAGCAGAAATGGCTAGAATGCTTGTGATGTTCTTAGAAAAAACAGGAGAATACTAATAGCCAGATCTAAATCGTTCTACCTTGGTGATAAGGTAGAACGATTTTTTTATGACAAGGTATGCTAAAAAGAGAAGAAATGTGCTATAGTAATAGCAGTAATGGACATCATTGCAAAGCGGAGGAAAAGAAATGGAATTTAAATTATGTGCCCTAGCAAGTGGCAGCAGTGGTAATTGTACTTATTTAGAAGCTGGAGAACAGCGCTTTTTAATAGATGCAGGTATTAGTGGGAAGAAAGTAGTAGCAGCGCTTGATCAATTAGAGGTGGCACCAGAAAGCATTAATGGGATTTTAATTACCCATGAGCATTCAGACCATATTAAGGGAGTAGGCATATTAAGTAGAAAATATAATATTCCTATTTATGCTACAAGCTTAGCTTGGGAGAGGCTTTTAGGCGAAAAAATGATTGGCGTCGTAAAAGAAGAACATCAAAAAATCTTAGAAAAAGAAGTATATCTACAGGTGGGTGAGCTTAAAATTTTACCCTACCCTATTTATCATGATGCAGTAGATCCTGTTGGTTACATTTTTGAGTATAAGGATAAAAAAATTACTTTAGCAACGGATATTGGTACGATTGATGATAAAATTGCAGCAAGATTAAGCGGTTCACATGGCATCTTATTAGAGTTTAATCATGATATACGTATGCTAGAAGCAGGGGGATATCCTTATTACTTAAAGAAACGTATTTTAAGTGATGTAGGCCATTTAAACAATGAAGCCGCAGCTAAAGCACTAGTAGAGTTATACCATCCTGGGCTTGAATGGGCTGTTTTAGGACATCTAAGCAAAGATAACAACGTACCGGATTTAGCCCTTTTAACAGCACAAACGGCTTTAGAAGAAAGAAATATTATTGTAGGAAAGGATATAGAGGTTATCGTCGCTAAACGTGATGAAGTTTCAAAGGTCTTTGGATTTTAACAAAAAAATGCCATAAAGTGATAAATTAACGCATAAAAAAAGGTCTCATTGTTCATAATAGGAGCGTGGAAAATATTTTGCCATACTGATATTGAACAACAAAGGAGACTAACGACATGACACAAAATAACAAGTACCAAGATTCCAACAACAATAATTTAAAAAACAGCAACGACAACAACTACCAAAACAGCAGTAACAATTGCAGAAATAGCAACGATAACAACTATCAAAACAGTAGTAATAATAATAACTGCAAAGATAGCACAGATAATAACAATAATAATTTTAAAAATGCTAACAGAAATAATTATCAAAATAACGCTGGTACTAATAGCTATAACGACAGCACAGATAACAACAATAATAAATAAGCTTCGAAAAAATAAGAAGGATGTTTTTCAGATAAAACATCCTTCTTATTTATAATAGGGGGTGGACAAAGCCATGCGTTATAAAAGCCCTATAAGTGAACATATTTTTATATTTCCTTTCAGTTGGAAAAGTAGTAGTCAATTACCTGAACGCTTATTTTATCCACATGTTGAGCTAAAAGGTAAAAGCTTTGACCATTTAAAGCAGTGGCAAGTACATTACTCTACCATTGAAGATGATCAAGATTATAATGAGTTTGTTTATTTTTATAAGCCCATCCGTTCTGCGCTATATACTTTTGAAAAAGAACCGATTATTGTTAGAAACTATGTTTTTAAGCATTTAGATGAAACACAATTTTTTAAGCTTCATATAAAAGAGCAGTTATTTCTATTAGATATTAAACAAATACGCCTTAAACTCTATAAAACAGGAATAGGATTACTTTCTTTTGAATTACTTAATCACCATTACCTACAGTTAGAAGAAATAGAAGCCATTAATAGCTTTAGTAAAATGATTTATCCCCCTATACTTCCTTTAGAGAAAGCGAGAAATGAATGGTTTCCAGAGTCTGTTAGTATGAGACTTAATAAGGAAACTTATATAGAGGAGCTTTTTACTGCAGATTACTATAAAGAGAGTTTAACGATTAGTCCTTTAATCATGTTTATATTAGGTGCCCCCTTTGTATGTAAAGAAAAAGAAAAATCTTATAATCGAATTGTTATTGAGCCTATCCTAGGCAATCAAATGTTTTGTTGCTGTATTTATCAAAGTCCACTCCTTGTAGACGCCATTGAGAAAGGTGAAGTAGCACAGGAACGCTTAGAGAGATTTATGACCTTAAATAAAAAAATGAGTTATAGTGCTACCAGTTCATATATTAAAAATGATTATAGTATTTATGGGATTAATCGCTTTATGTTATTGTGTGTCACGAAAGAATGGTTAGAGGGTAAATTATATAATCAGTTAGTAACCTTAGTACTGATGCAAAGAGCGACACTTCTCAGCTTATCTACAGAGATTGCTAGGATTTCAACCTTACCCAAGTATGCACTTTCAGAAGCTATATCAAGTATTTATGAGATTTATATTCAATTTATTAATCAATTATATTTTAAAGAAGTGACTGAAGAAGGTGAGGGTGCTCGGATTTATGAAGAATTAACCAAATCTTTTAAAATTGAAGAGGAGTTAAAACAACTGAACTTTGAGGTAGATGAAGTACATGAATATGCAACATTAGTAGAACAGGCAGCTTCTAATATGAAGGTTCAGTTATTAACCATTGCAGGAGCAGCATTGGTGCTTCCTAGCTTTGTGACAGGCTTTTTTGGAATGAATATTTTTAAAGAAGAAGCACTTCATTGGTGGGAACACAAACAAGTTATTTTATGGTTAAATAGCTATGTATTATTACCCACTTTAGTTGTAACCGCTTTTTGCATTTGGACCAAGCGAAAACATATGAAGTATTTTGTAATGAAGCTACTATTGATTAGTTTATTTTTAATGAGTATGATAGTTACTATAAAATATGGCTGTGGTTTATAACCACAGCCATATTTTATAGTAACTAAGTATTCTATTTCACTAAAGGTCAAAAATAGGTAAAGCTACAAAGTTTACAGTATCTACAAGTCCCTTGTTGGTTAGACGAAGTTCAGGAATAACGGCTAAAGAAAGAAGTGCCATAGTCATAAAAGGTGAATGAAGAGGGCAACCAATGGTTTTCCATGCTTCATCAATTTCAGCTACACGTTTTGCTACGACTGTGGCAGGGTCTTCTGACATAAGTCCTGCTATAGGAAGAGGATTGAGTGCTAATACTTTTCCATTTTGAACAACGACTTGGCCACCGCCTGCATCGACTAAAGTATTAGCAGCTAGTGCCATATCTTCATCATTGGTACCAATAATGCATAAATTATGAGCATCATGAGCAACAGTAGAAGCAACAGCACCTTCTTGAATACCAAAGCCAGTTACAAAACTCATGCTCATGCTTTGCGTACCTGAATGACGGTCAATAACAGCAACCTTTAGTAAATCTTGTGATATATCACTAGATACAAATCCTTCTTTTATAGTTAGCATACCTTTTTTATGAAGGGTACCAGCTTGAGCTTCAATAATGCCAATAACATGAACAGGAATAGTTGATTCTGCATAGTCATTAGGGACAGCTATTTTAAAGTCTTCGACTGTTAATGGCTCATAAATATGCATGGTTTTCTTTGCAAACTCTGGATAGGAAGCCGATGGTAAAGTCATCTTAAGCTGTCCATTTTCAGCCACAACCTGGCCATTAATAATGGTTTTCGCTACTGTAACCTTAGTTAAATCACTAAGTAAGACAAGGTCTGCCCATTTTCCAGGAGAAACGCTACCCAGGTCATGCGCTAAACCAAAGCATTCAGCAGCATTAATAGTAGCCATTTGAATAGCAACTACAGGACGAACACCTTCTTCAATGGCACGCCTAATAATATAATCCATATGTCCTACAGATAATAAAGTATCAGGATGTGTATCATCACTGACTAAACAAGCAAAACGAGAATCTACTTGATGCTCTGTAATGGCTTTAATCGTTTCCTTCACATCACACCAAGCTGAGCCTTCACGAATTTGAACATACATACCAAGACGCATTTTAGCGAGAGCATCCTCATGTCTTGTTGTTTCATGACAGCAGTTAGCACCAGCTGCAATATAAGCATTAAGGCCAGGGCCTCCTTCATCAGGAACACAATAGTGTCCTGTAATCGTTTTGTGACGGTCTAAAGTGGCTTTTAAAATACCATGTACATTAGAATCACCACTTAAAACAGCTGGATAGTTCATCATTTCACCTAGGCCAATGATGGTATCTTGAGAAAGACCATGGGCAATATCTCTAAGTGATAAGCTAGCGCCAGTCGTTTCTAAATCTGCAGTAGCTGGAACACAACTAGGCATAGTGGTATAGACGTTAAGTGGTACTTCCTTACCTTCTTGAATCATAAGACCAATACCCTCTGTACCAAGCACATTGGCAATTTCATGTGGATCCATCATAATAGCAGTTGTACCATGAGGCATAACAGCTCTTGCATACTCTTTAACTGTAAGCATGCTGCTTTCTACATGAATATGTCCATCTATAAAACCAGGTGCTAGATAAAGTCCTGTCGCATCTATGCATTTTGTTTTAGGTCCAATGGTGTGAGCCGCATCGCCTACAAGAGCAATACGCCCTTTTGTAATGGCTACATCCATATGTGGTATAATTTCAGCTGTATTAACGTTAATAAGGTTTGCATTTTTAATCACAAGGTCGGCTTTTTTTGCTCCACTTGCTACTAAAACCAGTTCTTGTGTAACGTCTGATCGTTTATATCTTTTTGTCATGATAAAGCCCCCCTCAAAGTTATTTCCAATTATCATATCATCACAATTTGGACTTGGCAATACATTATTTTTTTGTCTGTTTAAACTGAATTATTAGAGAATTAAACACTTCTAAAGCCTTAGCAATTGGAGCTGAAGTGCTCATATCTACACCAGCTATTTTTAATAAGTCGATAGGGTCCTTAGAGGAGCCACCGCTTAAGAAAGCTTTATAGTCCTTAACAGCTTCTGTACCTTCTTTTAAAATACGCTCAGATAAAGTAATAGCAGCAGAGTATCCAGTAGCATATTGATAAACATAGAAAGGGGTATAGAAATGAGGAATACGTGCCCATTCCATAGCAATAGCAGCATCTACTTCTATAGATGGACCATGATATTTTTTCACCAGTTCATAATAAGTGTCGCATAAATAGTCGGCAGTTAGTGTTTTACCTTCTTGACTTGCTGTATGCATCATTAATTCAAATTCGGCAAACATAGTTTGACGATAAAGTGTGCTACGGAATTGTTCCATGAAATAATTAATGAGGTAACGCTTATAAGTTTCTTCTTGTGTTGTTTCTAAAAGATAGTTCATTAGTAAAGCCTCATTGACTGTTGATGCCACTTCAGCTACAAAGATGCAATAATCACCATAAATATGAGGTTGATGGTGATGAGAATAGTAACTATGCAAAGCATGACCCATTTCATGAGCAAGAGTGAATAAGCTATTAATGTTAGGAGAGTAGTTAAGCAATATATAAGGGTGAGGTGCACCATAGCTTCCCCAGGAATAAGCACCGCTGCGTTTACCTTCATTTTCATATTTGTCAATCCAGCGGTTATCCAAGGCCTCTTTAACAATGGTAAGATAATCTTCGCCTAATGGTGCCAGTGCTTTAAGAAGGATGTCACAAGATTCTTCATAGCTTATTTCCTTTTCGAAATCTTTAATCATGGGTACAAAAAGGTCGTACATATGCAGGGTATCAAGTCCTAATTCCTCTTTGCGTAAAGTAACATAATCATGCATAATGGATAAGTTATTATTAACTGTATGAATGAGTTCATGATAAACAGTGACTGGTATATTATTTTCTGAAAGAGCACTATGAAGAGGTGTTTCAAAGTGACGCATACTAGAAAAGAAACCATATTGCTTAATATTGGCCGCAAAAAGCGTACTAATGGTGTTTTTGTAACTCGTATAAGTATTATAAAGCGCAGTGAAAGCAGCTTCTCTAACTGAGCGATTTTGACTCTCCATCAAAGGAATGTAATTACCGTGGGTCAAGCGAACGGTTTCGCCCTTGGCGTTTTCAACAGTAGGAAACTTCATATCTACATTATTCAGCATAGAAAAGGTGTTTTGAGGCATAGTACCTAATTCACCCACGCGAGCTAAGACAGCTTCCATTTCAGGTGTTAAAATATGTGCTTTTTGTCTAAGTATTTCATTTAAATAGCGTTCATAATGACGAAGCTCAGGAAGCTCTTTGAAAAAGGTATCTAGCTGAGCAGCTGTCAGCTGAGTAAGTTCAGGACCGGAGAAAGCTAGAGCTTCGGAAGCAGCAACAGATAGATCTTCACTTTGACTTGCTAAATCCTGATAGTAAGCATTGCTACCATCTTGATGAAGGCGCATGTGTGCATAAACATAAAGTTTACCAAGTGCTTCACCAAAAGTATCTTGTAATTTTAAGAAAGTAAGTAATGTATGAGGGTTACTGGTAAGCTTACCTTCGTAGGGGTTAAATTTATCAAGTAGTTTTTTTGTTTCAGATAAGGTATTTTCAAATAAAAGATCGGTTTCAAATAGGTCCTCTAATTTCCAAGTATCTTCTATTTTAACGTCTTGACGCTTAGGTTGTGATGTTGACATGAAATCAGCTCCTTTTAGATTATATGATTTAATGTTAGTATACTCGATTTTATAGAAAAATAATAATTATAAAAATATATTTTTTGATATTTTCAGTTGTTTTTGATATACTGAGGTATATAAAGCGTAGGAATAGGGAGGCATGAAAATGCGTGTATATATCAGTGCAGATTTAGAAGGCATTACAGGGGTCTCAAAATGGGAAGAAACTCATAAAGGAGGCCACTATTACGATTTATATAGAGAGCAAATGACAAGAGAAGTAGTAGCTGCCTGCGAAGGGGCCATTGAAGCGGGAGCAGAGTATATTATGGTTAAAGATGCTCATGAAGATGGGAAAAATCTGATCCATAGTATGTTACCTAGAGGCGTAAAGGTGATTTCGGGTTGGAGTAATCATCCTTATTGTATGGTAGAAGGCTTAGATGAAAGCTTTGATGCCGTTATTTTTATTGGTTATCACAGTGGCGCTAGTTCTAATGGAAGTCCTCTTGCTCATACCCTATTACCAGATGTTATTAAAAATGTGACTATCAATGGAGAGGACGCAGATGAGTTTTTGATTCATGCTTATGCAGCGTATATGTTAGGCGTACCTATAGTAGCGGTCTCAGGAGATGGGGATTTAATGCGCTCTGTACGTAGTTTTAATCCACAGATTAAAACCATTGCTGTACAAGAAGGATTTGGAGGAGCTGTTGTTAGTATTCATCCTGATTTAGCCATAGAACGTATTCGTAAAGGTGTTAAAAAAGGTTTAGAAGCTTTAGAAGAATATACTTTTGAGAAGCCAGAAGAATACGAGCTTATTATTGAATTTAAAAAGCATGCAGATGCTTATAAATTTTCTTTTTATCCCAATGTAGAGCAAATAGGGGAGTATACTATCCGTTATGTGTCTAATAATTACATGCATTTACTTGTGCTTTTGCTATTTATTAATTAATAGAAAGTGTCATGAGTTACTTTTGGTAGTAACTCAGATAAATGATAAATGATAATCAATTAATTCAGATGAAAAGAAGCTTATTTGAAAAAGCTTCTTTTTCTTTTGTATAATAGATTAAAAAGAAAGGACAGTGAATAGGTACAATAAAGCTAAGAAGAGCATAATCGGAGAAATAATAATTTGAAATAGGAGGAGACAATGCTTACATTAATACTGGTAAGGCACGCCGCCACTGTAGCTAACGAAGCTGGCCTTTATATTGGCAGAAGTGAAAGTCCGCTAAGTTTACAAGGAAAAGAAGAAGCTAGGAGGCTTTGCAAAAAACTAGATAAGTGGCAGATACAGCAAATTTATACAAGCCCTGCAGAAAGGGTACAAGAAACGATAAAAGAACTTATGGATAAGGATATACCAGTACAAGTTGCACAGGCCTTACATGAAATCAACTTTGGCATCTGTGAAGGCAAGGATTTTAATTGGTTAAAAAAGAATTATCCAGAGGAAGTAACGTATATGATTAAGGAGGGGATAGCGTATAGATATCCAAAAGGAGAGAGTTTAGTAATGGCACATCAGAGAGTAGCCGACTGGTTAAATGAGTTTTTGATGAATCATCAAAGCGGTACTTTTTTAGTAGCGGCTCACGGTGGTACGATTAGATGTATTTTATCAGAGTTACTTGTGAAAAAGCCTTCTTTACATTGGCATTTTAAAATTGACACAGCTACTATAACTATAGTCAGTATGAATGAGGGGTTTCCAGTTATAGAATCCCTTAATGAGAGGTGTTAAGAATGTATTATCCGATGATGATAAATTTAGCTTTTTTCAAATGTTTAATTATAGGAGGGGGGCATATTGCTTATCAAAAAGCTAAGATGCTCTTAGCTTATGGGGCTACAGTTACTGTACTTAGTCCTGAGTTTTGCGAAGAAATAAAGTGTTTAGAAGGACAGATGAATTTATTAAAAGCAAGCTATTCAGAAGATTATCTTTTAGCCTTTCAACTTGTTATAGCAGCAACTAATGATAGGGCATGTAATGCTACTATAGGAAAAGCTTGTAAGAAGCAGGGCAAATTATGTGATGTTGTAACTGATCAGGCACTTTCTAGCTTTCTAGTACCAGCAGGTATTCGTAGAGGCGATTTGATTATAAGTGTTTCTACGCAGGGGAAAAGTCCTGCTCTAGCTGCTAAGATAAAAAAGGAACTAGAAAGTCTTTATGATGAATCTTATAGTGACTATGTAGCGTGCTTAGGTGAATGGAGAGCTACTATTAAAAAAGAGATAAAAGACGAAGAAGAAAGAAGAAGGCTTTTAAAATACCTTATTACACTAGATCAAGAGACATTGAAAAGCATTTCATTAAAAGAGCTATCAAGAGTACTATAAGATTGCAACAATTAATAGATACATTTTTTTTCTCGTTAAAGTAGTGTATAATACTTTTTAGCAGAAAGATGAATAGGCAAAAGGAGACTTGAGGAAATGGGTTTTTTTAAAGTGACAGTGGGGGTAATGGGTTCTTCAAAATCGGCAAGAGCCATTGCGGAGGTACAGAATTTAAAGGTGAGAAATTTAAAAACTTTAGTTCTAAAGCCAGCATTAGATACAAGAGATGGAGGCTATATTTGTAGCCGTTTAATTAAAGATCAGGTGAAAGCAGACATCTTACTTAAATCTGATGAATCTTTAAAAATAAATGAGATTATTGCTAATAACTATGATTATATTGTCGTTGATGAATTTCACATGCTCAGTGAAGAACAAATCAAAGAGCTTTATCAAATTAGTGCTATTTCTACTACTAATATTAGTATGTATGGTTTAAGAATGTCTTGGAAAGGAACGCCTTTTCCAAGTGCCGCTTTGGCTTTAGGTTATGCGGATGAAATTGAAATGATTAAGATGGTAGATAAGGATCAAAATCCCTTAAGTCATCATATTAAATATACTAACGGTATACCAAGCTCTTTGGTTCAAGAAAGTGAAACCATTGTAGTAGGAGATTTGAATGCAACCTCTTATACGACAGTATCTAAGGTTGATTTTTATAAGATTTATCAAATGCTAGGACAAGTGGAAGAATAGATAAATAGCTGCTTGACAGAAGCCGAATACAGTGATAAAATAGCGATAATCAAATAAGGAAATTGCCTTTAAGTTTGGCCCAGAGAGACCAAGAAGGAGAACAAAATGAGAAGATTAAATACAATTATAGTACGAATAAAAGTAATGCAACAATTCTATATAAAATTAGCGAATACAAGCGTTTCTAGACCACTCAATAGAGTAGTTTATTTAGTTGTTCCTAAAGCTTGTGTCGCAGGGCGTATAAAGGCAATAGAAGGATAAATAATCCTTTTATTGCCTTTTATTTTGCTAAAAATTAAATTTACATTAAGGGATGGTGTCAGATGCTAAGAAGAAAAGACTTACTAGGAATTAGAGATTTAAGTGTCAATGAAATCATGACCATATTACAAACAGCTGAAAGCATGAAAGGAATAGTAACTGGTAAAGCGGCTAAACTAGATGTATTGAAAGGGAAAAGTGCTGTAACACTTTTTTATGAAAACAGTACAAGAACACGTATGGCCTTTACAATGGCAGGGACTTATTTAGGTGCACATGTAGCAGACCTTGGTGTAGCTAGCAGTAGTGTACAAAAAGGAGAAAGCTTAGTAGACACAGGTATCACTTTAGATAGTATGGGTATTAACTATATGATTATGAGACATGGCATGAGTGGGGCAGCACATTTACTTGCTAAAAATGTTAAAGCATCTGTGATTAATGCAGGAGATGGCGCCAATGAGCATCCTACTCAAGCATTATTAGACTTCTACACCATTTATGAAAAAAAAGGTGGTTTTAAAAATCTAAAGGTAACAATCGTTGGTGATATTGCCCACAGTAGAGTGGCTAGATCCAATGTATTTGGACTCACTCAATTAGGTGCACAAGTAACCTTAGCAGGACCAGGAACCTTAACAGCTCAAAGTATGGAAAAACTAGGATGCACCGTCATGACGGATGTGAAAGCGGCGGTTAAAGATGCGGATATTGTCATGGCATTACGTATTCAGCTAGAACGTCAAAAAGGAGGATTATTTCCTAACCTTAGAGAATATAGCCAAATATACGGTTTAAATAAAGAGATTTTTGAATATGCAAAACCAGATGCACTCTTAATGCATCCAGCACCTGTTAATAGAGGTGTTGAACTCATGCCAGAGTTAATGGATAGCAAGGTATCAGTCATAGATGAGCAGGTTACCAACGGTGTAGCAGTGAGAATGGCTATTTTAGCATTACTTCAAGAAGGGAGAGAAAACGCATGATTACTTGTATCAAAAACGGATTAATTATTAATCCTAAAACACAAATGGAAGAGGTTAATGACCTTTGGATTAAAGAGGGAAAAGTTGTTTATATAGGAAAGGACTACAGTGAAGAAGCTAATGAAATCATTGATGCTACAGGTAAGTGGGTAGTACCAGGATTAATCGACTTGCATGTACACTTCAGAGCACCAGGCTATGAGCATAAAGAAGATATTGAAAGTGGTGCAAAGGCGGCAGCCAAAGGTGGTTTTACAACTGTATGTTGCATGCCTAACACAAATCCGGTTATTGATAATGAGTGCGTTGTAGAATATATTTATGCAATGGCTGCTAAAGCAAATGGGGTCAATGTGCTTCCAATTGGAGCCATTACGAAAGGACAACAAGGTGAAACACTAGCAGATATCGGAAAAATGAAAGAACATGGTATTTGTGCGCTTAGCGAAGACGGTAAAACAGTTATGGATTCAGGTCTTATGAAAAAAGCAATGGCGTATGCAAAACCCTTTAACCTACCAATCTTCTCTCATACAGAAGATCGTACCTTAACAGGTGGAGCCATAAATGCAGGTGAAAATGCACAGCTCTTTGGGATCAAAGGTATTCCAAGAGAAGCAGAAGAGATTATTGTAGCAAGAGATATCTTGCTTGCTAAATACACAGGCACACCACTTCACTTATGCCATATTAGCACAGAAGGTAGCTTAGAAATTATCCGTTTTGCAAAAGCGCAAGGCATTAAAGTAACAGCTGAAACAGCACCACACTACTTTACTTTAGACGATAGTATTTTAGGGGATTATGACACGAACAAAAAAATGAGTCCTCCATTACGTACGACGAAAGATGTAGAAGCGATGAAACGTGCCATTATAGATGGAACGATTGATATTATTGCAACTGATCATGCACCACATCACTATGACGAAAAGAATGTAGAGTTTGAAAAAGCACCTTTTGGTATTGTAGGATTAGAAACAAGCTTTGGTTTAAGTTACACACACTTAGTAAAAACAGGCCTCATCTCACCAATGGCTTTAATTGAAAAAATGAGTACAAAGCCAGCTGAGATTGTAGGCATTGATAAAGGGGATTTATCAGTAGGAAAAACGGCTGATATCACTATTCTTGACCCAGAAGCAACTTACACTATTAATGAAGCTACTTTTGCAGGAAAGAGTAAAAACTCACCATTTATAGGTATGACTGTACAAGGAGAAGTAAGTTGTACCTTAGCAAATGGAAAAGTTATTTATCAAAAATAAATTAAGATTGCAATTTACTGAAAAAATGGTAGAATAATTATTAATAATAATGTATAAAAATTCAAAAAAGATAGATTCTAAAACTCAGAAGTCAAAGGAGCGTAAAAAAGATGATTGATCGTTTAATAAGTCAAATAGAAGCTACTCAAAACCCTACAGTGGTGGGATTAGATCCAACATATGCTATGATTCCATCCTTTATAAAAGAAGAAATGTTAGAAACTTACGGAAAAACTCCAAAGGCTGTAGCAGAGATGTTTATTCGTTTTAATAAAAGTATTTTAGATGAGGTAGCAACTCTCATTCCATCGGTCAAACCACAAATCGCCATGTATGAACAATACGGCTTAGAAGGGCTAAGAGCTTATATGGAAACAGTAGCTTATGCAAAAGAAAAAGGTCTAGTGGTTATTGGAGATATTAAAAGAGGTGATATCGCATCAACAGCAGCTGCTTATGCAGGGCATATCGCAGGTGTTAAAATTGAAGGTGAACACTTTGACTTATGGCAAGAAGATGCCGTTACGCTTAACCCTTATATGGGATTTGACGGAATTGAACCTTTCATTGCAGCGTGCAATGAGCAAGATAGAGGATTATTCATCTTAGTAAAAACAAGTAATCCAAGTGGTGTAGAAATTCAAGACCTTATGGTAAATGGTTTACCAGTATATGATTACTCAGCTGACTTAGTAAGTAAATGGGGAGAACTTACTATGGGAACTAGAGGCTATAGCCGTATCGGTGCTGTAGTAGGAGCTACATACAAAGAGCAAGGTATAGAGCTTAGAAAAAGAATGCCACACACTTTCTTCCTAGTACCAGGTTATGGTGCTCAAGGTGGCAAAGCAGAGGACTTAAAGGATTATTTTGATAAAAATGGTTCAGGAATCATTGTTAACTCTTCAAGAGGTATTATTGCAGCTTATCAAAAAGATAAAGAAGTAACAGAAAAAGAATTTGCCATAGCTGCTAAGAAAGCAGTATTAGCTATGAGAGATGACTTACAAGGAGTGATGCGTTAATGAAAGCTCAATTAATTTTAGAAAATGGGATGATCTTTGAAGGTAAAGCCTTCGGATACCTTAAAGAAACAATTGGAGAAGTCGTATTTAATACAGGGATGACAGGTTATCAAGAAATCTTAACAGACCCTTCATACTATGGACAAATGGTAGTGATGACTTATCCACTTATCGGAAATTATGGTATTAACCTTGAAGATATGGAAAGTAGTAAATCTCATGTACGTGCTTTAATTGTGAGAGAAAAAAGTGATTATCCAAATAACTTTAGATGTGAACTTACTTTAGATGGTTACTTAAAATCACAAAAGATTATTGGACTTGAAGGTATTGATACAAGAGCTTTAACAAGAGTATTAAGAGATCATGGTACCATGCGCGCTATCATTGCTGTAAGAGAATTGACACCAAGTCAAATCAAACTTAAAATAGATGCTTTTAATAACCAAATGGCTGTTTCAGAAGTAACAACTAAAGAAAGCTATGTGATCGAAGGAAATAAAACACATATTGCTGTCATTGATTGTGGTATTAAAAGTAATATTCTTCGCTCCTTTGAAGCAAGAGGCTGCAAGCTTTCAGTTTTCCCTGCTTCAGCTAAACCTGAAGAAATCTTAGCAGTTAATCCAGATGGCATCTTCTTATCAAATGGTCCCGCTGATCCTAAAGATGTACCAGATACAGTAGCGACAGTGAAAGCTTTAATCGGTAAAAAACCTATTACAGCTATTTGTCTTGGACACCAATTACTTTGCTTAGCTCTTGGTGGTAACACAGCAAAACTTAAATTTGGTCACCATGGTTGTAACCATCCAGTTAAAGACTTTATTACACACCGTGTGTATATTACGTCTCAAAACCATAACTACTATGTAGAAACACTTCCAGAAGGTGCAGTAGTGACGCATACGAATATGAATGACCAAACTGTAGAAGGGATGTACTTTAAAGATTTAAATATTTACAGTGTTCAGTTCCACCCAGAGGCATGCCCAGGGCCAACAGATACAGCACACATTTTCGACGAATTTATCACTGTTATGCAAGGAGGAAAATTAAATGCCTAGAGATATGAGCATCAAAAAAGTATTAGTTATAGGATCAGGTCCTATTGTTATAGGTCAAGCAGCTGAATTCGACTATTCAGGAACACAAGCTTGCCAAGCGATTCGTGAAGAAGGTATTGAAGTAGTCCTTGTCAATAGTAACCCAGCTACTATTATGACAGATGAAGAAATAGCAGATAAAATTTACATCGAGCCATTAACAATAGAATTCCTTGAAAAAGTTATTGCTAAAGAAAGACCAGATAGCATTTTAGCAGGTGTAGGTGGTCAGACGGCTCTTAACTTAGCAGTGGAATTAAATGATAAAGGAATTTTAGAAAAATATAATGTACGTGTGATTGGTACACAAATTTCAGCTATTAAAGAAGGGGAAGACCGTGAACTCTTTAGAGCACTTATGAAGCGTATCAATCAACCATGTATTGAAAGTGAAATTGTAGAAACGGTAGAAGCAGCCGTAGCCTTTTCAAGGAAAATTGGTTATCCAGTAGTTGTTAGACCAGCTTATACCTTAGGTGGTACAGGTGGCGGTATTGCAGAAACAGAAGAAGAGCTCCGTGAGATCTGTGCAAGCGGTCTTCATTTATCTCGTGTACACCAAGTACTTATTGAAAAATGTATCAAAGGCTGGAAAGAAATTGAATACGAAGTCATGCGTGATAACTATGGTACAGCCATTACTGTATGTAATATGGAAAACATTGACCCAGTAGGTATCCATACAGGAGATAGTATCGTAGTAGCACCTTCTCAAACACTTTCAGATAGAGAATATCAAATGCTTCGCCGTGCATCACTTGATATTATTTCAGCTTGTGATATTAGAGGAGGTTGTAACGTACAGCTTGCCCTGCATCCAGATAGTTTTGAGTATGCGGTTATCGAGATTAACCCTCGTGTAAGCCGTTCTTCAGCTTTAGCTTCTAAAGCAACAGGTTATCCAATTGCTAGAGTATCAGCTAAAATTGCACTTGGTTACGGCCTTGATGAAATTCCAAACACTGTAACAGGGAAAACATATGCTTGTTTCGAACCAACACTTGACTATGTGGTATGTAAAATACCAAAATGGCCATTTGATAAATTCTATACAGCTAAACGTACACTTGGTACTAAGATGATGGCAACCGGTGAAATTATGTCTATCGGTAACAATTTTGAAAGTGCCTTCTTAAAGGGTCTTCGTTCACTTGAGATTGGTAAATTCAGCTTTAAACATAAAAAGCTTGAAGAGTGCAGCTTAGACGAGCTCAAAGAAAAAGTGATTACAGCAGATGATGAAAGAATCTTCGCCCTAGCAGAAATGCTTCGTCGTCACTATAGAAAAGAACAAGTATGTAAAATTACAGGCATGGATATTTTCTTTGTAGAGAAATTCCGCTGGATTGTAGAACAAGAAGAGCTCCTTTCTGAAATGAGCTTTGATGAGTTAACACCCAAATACTTACGTAAGCTTAAGAAAAGAGGCTTCTCAGATAAAGCTATTGCAGACTTAATAGGTGTCAGTGAAGATGATATTCGCGATATTCGTTTTAAATGGAATATTGTACCTGTTTACAAAATGGTTGATACTTGTGGTGGAGAGTTTGAAGCAGAATCACCCTATTACTACTCAACTTATGATGAAGTAGATGAAGTTGAAGTATCTGATAAACAAAAAGTCATGGTTATCGGTTCAGGTCCAATACGTATTGGTCAAGGAATTGAGTTCGATTACTGCTCTGTTCATGCCATTATGGCGCTTAAGAAAAAAGGCATTGAAACAATCATCGTTAACAACAACCCAGAAACAGTAAGTACAGACTTTAATACATCAGATAAGCTTTACTTTGAACCATTAACAGATGAAGATTTTTACCACATTTACTTAAAAGAAAAACCAATGGGTGTTATCCTTCAGTTTGGTGGTCAAACAGCTATTAAACTAGCTAAATTCTGTGAAAAAATGAATATTCCTGTACTTGGTACACACCCAAAGCACATGGATGAAGCAGAAGATAGAGAAAAATTTGATGAAATCTTAGAAAAACTTCACATCAAACGTCCAAAAGGAAAAGCGATTTGGTCAGTTGAAGAAGGTCTTAAAGTAGCAGAAGAGTTAGAGTATCCAGTACTTGTACGTCCTTCTTATGTACTGGGTGGTCAAGGAATGGAAATCACTTATGAAGCACACCAATTAGAAAGATACCTCATCAATGCATTTGATAGAGACCCAGAAAACCCAGTACTCATTGACCGTTACCTAATGGGACGTGAAATCGAAGTAGATGCCCTTTCAGATGGTGAAAACATCCTTATTCCAGGAATCATGGAACACTTAGAAAGAGCAGGTATTCACTCAGGAGATAGTACAACACTTTATCCAAGTGTGAATATTCCAGACCATATTAAAGAAAAAATCATTACTTGTACACAAATGCTTGCGAAAGAGCTTAAAGTACTTGGTATGATTAATATTCAATATATCGAATACAAAAATGACTTATATATTATCGAGGTTAACCCACGTTCTAGCCGTACAGTACCTTACATTTCTAAGGTAACAGGTGTACCAATTATCGACCTTGCTGTAGAAGCAATGCTTGGTAAGCAAATTACAGATCTTGGTTATGGCACAGGGCTTTACCCAGAACCAAAAGACTTCTATGCTGTAAAAGTACCAGTGTTCTCTACAGAGAAATTACCAAGAGTAGAAGTAAGTCTTGGACCAGAAATGAAATCAACAGGAGAAGTTCTTGGTGTGGGTACAACAGTAGAGGAAGCACTTTATAAAGGCTTTATTGCAGCAGGTAAATCTCTTCCAATGCAAGGTGGTACCATCTTTGCAACGATTCAAAAATACGATCAAGATGAGTTTGTAACGATTGCAAAACGCTTTGCGAGCATGGGATACAAATTCGTTGCAACGGAAGGTACAGCTAAGAAATTACAAGAAAACGGCATTGAAGCGAGAGTGGTAGAAAAACTATCACCAGTGAAGGGAAATAAATTTGTAGAAGAAACAGATGAAATCTTTAAACTCCTTAGAAGTGGTGAAATTGACCTTGTAGTTAACACACCTACTAAAGGAAATGACTCTAAACGTGATGGTTTCAAAATCAGACGTTTAGCAATCGAATCTTCTATTCAAATCTTAACTTCATTAGACACTGTAAGAGCACTAGCTGATATAGTATCTAAGCAAATGACTACAGAGCAAACAGATATCTATGATATGGGAGTAAGTCGCCATGAGTAAACAAGTTGTAAATGGAAAAATCATAGGGCAAGGTGAAATTGCCCCTATGATTTATAAAATGATTATAGAAGCACCAGAAGTAGCTGAAAATGCAAAATGTGGACAATTCGTTAATGTGTATCCAGAATCTAAAAGTACATTATTGCCTAGACCAATCAGTATTTGTGAAGTAGGTGAAACGACTATTACACTGGTATATGGTGTGGTAGGAGAAGGGACAAAAGAGTTTTCTAAGCTTGTAACAGGAGATACCATTCGTATTAGTAGTGCACTTGGAAATGGCTATGACGTACAAGAAGCACTGGTTTCTGTTTTAGTGGGTGGCGGTATTGGTGTACCACCATTAGTGGAACTTGCTAAGCATATTCCAGGTGAAAAAATCGCTGTGTTAGGTTTTAGAGATGACCCTTTCTTAGTAAAGGAATTAGAAAACTTAGGCGTAAAAGTATATGTTGCTACAGATAGTGGAAAAGTAGGCTTTAAAGGAAATGTGATTGAACTTATTAAGGCTGAAGGCGTTAAAGGCGATTATTTCTATAGCTGTGGACCTAAAGTTATGCTTAAGGCATTAGCAGCTTATTGTGCTGAAGTTGATGTGCCTGTTCAAGTTTCGCTTGAAGAACGTATGGGCTGTGGTTATGGTGCATGCGTAGGGTGTGTTTGCAAAACAAAAGCGAATACAGAAAAGGGCTTTGAACATAAAAAAGTATGTAAAGATGGTCCTGTTTTCTTAGGAAGCGAGGTGAAGTGGGATGAGTAAGCTAACAGATATTGATCAAATAGCAGCAGCTAAAGGCATTGACCTAAGTGTTAACCTTGCAGGCATTACTCTTAAAAATCCTATCACAACAGCTTCAGGAACCTTCTCACCTCATGAGAGTAGTGAGTTTTATGATTTAAGTGAACTAGGAGCCATGATTACCAAAGGGATTGCAAGTATACCTTGGGATGGGAATCCAGTGCCTAGAATTGCAGAAACTTATGGTGGGATGATTAATGCCGTAGGTCTTCAAAATCCAGGAGTAGACTATTACATTGAACATGAATTACCTTTTGCAAGAAAGTTTGATACAAAGATTATTGCAAACGTAGCAGGACATAGTATCACTGAGTACTGTAGCGTTGTAGAACGCTTAAATGAAACAGATGTAGATATGTTAGAGGTTAATATTTCTTGTCCTAATGTGAAAGAAGGTGGGATTGGTTTTGGAACTTCTTGTGATATGGCATCTAAAGTAACAAGAGAAGTGAAACGTCTCACTACTAAACCTATTATTATTAAATTAACACCCAATGTAACGGATATTGCCTCTATTGCGCAGTCTGTAGAAGCAGAAGGAGCAGATGCAGTTTCTCTTATTAATACTTTATTAGGGATGAAAATAGATGTTCATCGTAAACGTCCAGTGATTGCTAATAAAATGGGTGGCTTCTCAGGTCCAGCTGTTAAACCAGTAGCAGTAAGAATGGTTTACCAAGTAAGAAGAGCAGTTAATATTCCAATCATTGGGCTTGGTGGTATTATGACAGGAGAAGACGTAGTAGAATTCCTTATGGCAGGAGCAGATGCTATTTCAGTAGGAACAGCAGCTTTTGCGAATCCAACAGCACCTGTTGATATTAAGAGAGAGCTTATTGACTATATGGAACGTTATGGATTTAAAAACTTACAAGAAATTAGAGATGCTTTTCAAGGTTAAAAGAACAAAAAAAGTGTGGTGGGGGATGAGATAAATGGTCTATCCTCCGATGGTCCGCTCCGTATTTTCTGAAGCACTAAGTTCGTTTTTTTGATGAACGCTCGAAACTCGCTAGCGCTCAAACAGTCTCGCTAAAGACCATCAAAAAAGTTCACTAAGTGCTTCTAGAAAATACTACGAAGTCACATCTACGGACAGACCATTTCTCTCACCCACAAGTTTTTTGCGGAAAATAAAAGTAATTAGGAGCTTACAATAAAAAGTAATTGATGAGCCAGGCAAATATATGATGAGAATACATTGAATAAGGAGAGGCCACTCTCCTTTCTTTTTAAACAGAGAATAGCTTTAAAGAGAATAAGTAGTAGTGTAAAATAGTTTTAAAGCTATTCTATAGGTTTAAGTGCTATAGTCATACTATGAAACTTAATATAAAGAAAAAACAATAATCGAAGGGATGAAGAAAATGAGCTACAAAAAAGAGTTTATCGAGTTTATGGTAAGATCAGGGGTATTAACTTTTGGAGATTTCACCACAAAAAGCGGTCGTAAAACACCTTACTTCGTCAATACAGGAAACTACAAAACAGGTGCACAAGCAGCTAGACTTGGTGAATTCTATGCTAAAAGCATTATGGAAAATGGTAAAGGAGATGTAGATGCTCTTTTTGGACCAGCTTACAAAGGGATTCCATTATCAGTAGCTACAGCTATTGCACTATCAAATGAATTTGATAAAGATCTTAACTACTGCTTCAATAGAAAAGAAGAAAAAGACCACGGTGAAGGTGGCTCTATGGTGGGATACAAGCTTCAAGATGGTGACAAAATACTCATCGTTGAAGACGTTATCACAGCAGGAACAGCAGTAAGAGAAGTCTTCCCAATCCTTAGAGGCGCTGCAGATGTACAAATTGAAGGACTTATTATCTCTGTAGATAGAATGGAAAGAGGTCAAGGAGATAAAACAGCCATTCAAGAAATCGAAACAGAATTTGGTATTAAAACATATCCAATCGTAACTGTTAGAGAAATTATTGATACAATCCACAACGTAGAGATTGATGGAAAAGTATATATTGATGATGCAATGAAAGCAAGAATGGAAGCTTACTTAGCTGAGTATTGCGTGAAATAGTATAAAATATACAAATAAGGAATAGTTAATAGCAAAAAAGCAGAAACCCTATAAGGATTTCTGCTTTTTGTCTTATTTAAAAATGATTGATTGCCTTCATACGGCGAATTTAATCAGATATAAGTATATAGAGAGAAATAAAATCTATAAGAGGAATAAGCATTTTCTCATGAAATATTAATCTTGGACATATCAATTTCTCATAAAGAGGAGTTATATTAATCTTACAAACACTTAACATAAAGGAAATGGGGAGAATAGTAATGGGAAAAAAAGAAACAAATATTATTTTAGCGGCTATTTTAATTATCATCGGGATAGGTGGTATCTTAAAACAAGTTTTTAATATTAATTTATTTGGTTATATTTCTTTCTGGGATTTAGGTATTTTAGCACTGGGGTTATATTTTGAGTGGCAGTATTTTACCACAAGGAGGTCACCAGGCATTCTTGTTCCAGGAGGTATTTTTACAGTAGTAGGATTGTTTAGCTTTTTAGAGGCCTTATTTGGAGGTCTATTCTTTACACACTTTCCAGCAGGGGAACTAGGTGTAGCATTAGGGTTATTTCAGCTCTATTGGTTTGGTTCTCGTAATAATTTCTTATTAATTCCAGTAGGTATTTTATTAATTTCTGCTTTAGATGAAATGAGTACCAATTTTTTTAGATGGTTTAATGGTTCTTTAGTATGGTCTATTGGTCTTATTGCTATTGGTATTTATCTTATTGCAAATAGAAAAAGAAATTAAAGTCATATTAAATATTTATTATAGAAAAGCTTATTAAGTTTAGCAAATAAAAATTCAACAAAAAAGGTAATCCTTTCAGTGAAGTATCACAGTAAGGATTACCTTTTTTGTGCCAGACTCTTATTTAACTTCTATAACATGCTACCCATTTCTTAAAAAAGACACAGCAATGGCTCCTCAGCACAGTATGAAGTTTCATAAGGCATAGGTAGCAACATCATAAAAGTTAAACCAATGAGTGAGGAGCTCCTTAAAGTCTTGGCCGGGCTGCCCTAAGCTAGGTGCCAAGGCCTTAAGACTCTGGTTAAAACTTTATTTGAATCACACAAGATGTAAAAACGTTTTTGGCAACTTATAAATGGCGTCTCCCTGTCAGCGTACTAGTGACATTTTCCTTGGAGACAGAGGTATCTGTAGCAACAGATTGAAACTTACGAGGCCCGGTCAGTTCCTCAAGTTAATGTTGCGGTGATTATGCTGAGGAAGTTGTTTGATTTGTTTTTACACTTATATATATGTTAGCTACAAGTGGAATCCCTAATAGAAAATAAAAATATTTTTAAACGCTATTTATAACATTAAAGATAGGTTATCAATTTTCTTCATAAAAAAGTAGGATTAGCCATTAATAATTTCTCCACCATTAATATGAATGGTTTGTCCTGTTATATAACTAGCAGCTTTAGAAGCTAAGAAAACATAAGCACCTGCACATTCTATGGGTTGACCAGCACGACCTAGTGGCGTGGTAGTACCAAAAGCAGGAATGCTGCTTACATCAAAACTAGAAGGAATAAAAGGTGTCCAAATAGGACCTGGTGCAACAGCATTAACACGTATACCAGACTTTGATTTTGTAAGAGCCATAGAAAGGGAGCGCGTGAAAGCTGTAATGGCACCTTTGGTCATGGAGTAATCGATGAGTTTTTCATGACCATGAAAAGCGACGACAGAAGTTGTATTAATAATGCATGCACCTGATTTGAGATGCGGTAAGACGGCCTTAGTCATATAAAAAGTGCCATATACATTAGTTTTAAAAGTTTTATCAAACTGTTCGGTAGTAATGGCTTGTAAACTTGAGTTTTCATATTGGACAGCAGCATTATTGACTAGGATATCGATATGCTTATAGGTATCCATGACTTTTGTGACTACTTCTGTAGCGAAAGTTTCTTCTGTGAGATCACCTTTAATAAGAAGACAGCTTTGGCCATAAGCTTCAACAGCTTTTTGTGTATCCTCTGCATCTTTATCTTCATTATAGTAAACAATGGCAACATCAGCTCCTTGCTTGGCATAAGCCACTGCTACAGCACGTCCAATACCACTATCACCACCTGTAATAATAGCTACTTGTTCTTGGAGTAAACTACCATTTGGAAGAGTCGTTTCATCATCAAAAATGGGGAGTGGTTGCATTTCGTATTCAAAACCAGGATGCCTTGTTTGTTGTTGCGCTTTAAAATGGTTAGGGAAAAACATGACAATACCTCCTAAAAGTAATAAATGATTAAGAATAAAAATTCAAATTTAGTATGAGCTTAATGTAAGTATTTCAATATGGAAATTTTATCAAAGCTTAATGGCAAGTAACTTTATCATTTGTCTCATTTAAAAATAACACTACATACTTTTTTAGGAAAAAGTTATACTAAGTATAAAAGTAATAAAGCGAGGATGAAAGATGAAAAATGCTGTGAAAGTCATTCCTCTTGGAGGGCTTGGAAGTATTGGCAAAAATATAACCGTTATAGAGTATGAAGAAGAAATCATAGTGATTGACTGTGGCATGGGTTTTCCAGATGAACAAATGTATGGGGTAGATTTGGTTATTCCTGATATTACGTACTTATTACAAAATAAGAATAAAGTAAAAGGTATCTTTTTCACTCATGGACATGAAGATCATATAGGTGCAGTTCCCTATATATTAAAACAAATGAACATTCCCTTGTATGGAACTCCTCTTACTTTAGGCATTATAGAAAACAAACTCCAAGAACACGGTCTCCTAACAAAAAGTGAATGTCACTGCGTGGAAGCTGGTGACGTGATTGCTTTAGAACAAATAAAGGTAGAGTTTGTGAGAAGTACACATAGTATTGCCGGTGCGTGTTGTATTGCAGTGCATACACCTGAAGGAATTATTTTTCATACAGGGGACTTTAAAGTGGATTATACACCTGTTGATCAGAAGGGAATGGATTTACAGCGGATTGGTGAATTGGGAAAAGAAGGCATATTACTCCTTTTAGCAGATAGCACTAATGTAGAACGTAAAGGACACTCTCCATCAGAAGTAACTATTGGTAAGACCTTAGAGCGTTTATTTGACAATGTGAAAGGACGTATTATTGTTGCGACCTTTGCATCCAATATTCATCGTATTCAACAGATTATTAATGCAGCGGTGCTTTATGGACGTAAAGTAGCTTTTAGTGGCAGAAGTATGGAAAACATAACGAAAGTAGCCAGAAGTTTAGGGTATTTGAGTGTGCCAGAGACTACTTTAATAGAAGTTGAACAAATGAAGAACTACCCTAATGATCAAATGACTATTATTACGACAGGAAGCCAAGGGGAACCTATGGCAGCGCTGGCACGTATTGCCTTTGGAAAACATCGATTCATTCAAATAGAACCCAATGATTTATTTATTATCTCTGCTTCACCTATTCCAGGAAATGATAAATTAGTTTCAAAAGTGATTAATGAGCTTTATAAAAAAGGAGCTCAAGTCATATATAAGGATTTAGAAGAGGTTCATGTATCAGGTCATGCATATCAAGAAGAGCTTAAGCTCATGCATACTTTAACGCATCCGCAGTATTTTATGCCAGCTCATGGTGAATATAGGCATCTGATTCATCATCGCAATTTAGCAAGGCAAATGGGAATGGCTCAGGATAATATCTTTATTTTAGAAGATGGGGAGGTTTTAGAAGTAAGTAAGGTAACAGCTGGAGTGACCGGAAGAGTAAGGGCAGGAAATATTTTAGTAGATGGTATTGGTATAGGAGATGTAGGTAATATTGTACTCAGGGATCGTAAGCATTTAGCAGAAGAGGGGATGCTCATAGTAGTAGCAGCTATTGATTTAGAAACTTGCTCTATTATGAGTGGTCCTGATATTATTACCAGAGGCTTTGTTTATGCCAAGGATTCAGAGGATTTAATAGAAGAAGTAAAAGCTGTAGCTAATAAAGAATTAGAGATGTGTCTTGCTTATCAAATGACAGAATGGCATATTTTAAAAACGAGCATTAAAAAGGTGGTAGAGCAACTTTTATATGAAAAAACAAAAAGAAGGCCCGCTATTTTGCCAATTATTATGGAAGTTTAATATAGAAGGAAGAAAGGTGAGTAAAATGAAAGTTAAGATGGTCTGTACTAGAGATCAAGAAACAAAGGTAGTTGATTTACCCATGAGTGAGGAGGACTTACTTAAAATAAGAGCTACAGTTTTGGACCGTGATTCCATTGGATACATTGCAGGAGCGGATGTGAAATGTTATGACGAGACAGATAATGAAATAGAAAATATTTTTGAATTCAATAAAAGTCTTCAATAACTAAAAAGAGTCACAAAAAAGGGTATAAACATTTATTTTTAATGTTTATACCCTTTTTTATAAAGCTAGTAACTGGGCATTCATTTAAGTATATAACTGGTTAAATGGCTACGTTTAATAACCTGTAAGTAATATATATAGTAGTTATAAATACAATGTACATAAGAGGAAATTCGTATTTCTTAAAAATTTTTAATATCATTACGCTATACTCCTTAATAACTTATATATATACATAATAATATGAATCATTTTAATATTAAATGTATTTTCTTATAAAAATAAATTATAAGTCTGAAAAATTTATAAAGTAAGAATTTATAACAAATAGAGTCAATGGTACCTCTTATTAAAAAATACTGATATTATACGTCGATAAACATAAATATTTATTGACTGACAAAAAAGGATACAAGTAATAACTTGTATCCTTTGAATAGTAAAGCTCTCAACGGGACTTGAACCCGTGGCCTCCACCTTACCAAGGTGACGCTCTACCGCCTGAGCCATGAGAGCAGAGCGCTCTTTGTTAAGCGCTTTATTATAATAGCATGTAGGATGACGTTTGTCAACATTTACCTCTAGAAAAAATGGCTATTTAAGGGTTACTTAATAACCTAGATTTTCACCTACTAGAATGACTTTAATACGACCGGCTGGTTTACTATTACGTGTAATAACCGTTTGCATACAAATACAATCTGGACTTAAACAATCTTGACAAACACCAGTTAAAGCACAAGGTGTGTTTTTACTAAGGCGAATAGCGTTCTGAGGACAAGCTGCATTATGTATACGAGAAAGAGCTTCTGTTTGATTTCTAGCTACTTTATTCATGCCGGCAATAATAATGACTTGTTTAGGTCCATAAATAAGTGAGGCAACACGATTACCAGTACCATCAATATTGATAAGTTCACCCTCAAGAGTGATGGCATTTGTACTCATAAAATAGGTATCAGCAAAAAAAGCACGATGATAGAGTTCTTCTACTTGCTCATTAGGCACCTTGGAACGGTCTAATAGGGTATAACATCCTGCTGCTTCTAGAGCAGGAATAAGACCTATTTCAGCCAATGTCATAGAGCCACCCCAAGAAATAAGTTCACTATTTTTTAAAAGAGAAAATGCTTTTTGAATGGCTTCTTCCTTAGACGATACATAATGGCCTTCTATATGGCGCTTTTGTAAATTCTTTATAAGTGTTTCAGCGGTACGTTCATAATAAAGTGAAGTGATGGTCATATTTTAACCTCCTAAAAATAGTTACAGTTTATTTTATTATAACATAGTTATATAGCCACATGTAAACATAGTCGATGTTGTAATGTGTCAAATATGAATAAAATATGAATTAAAAATGTTGAAAATAATACAAAAATTGTATAGAATTAAATGGGGTGATTAGATGATTAACTTAATAATATGTGATGATAATAAGGATTTCTTAGAATCTGCCACGCTATATATTGAGTATTATCTATCAGTATTGAATGTAGATATTAAAGTTCATCAATTTTCGTGTAGTGAAGCTTTTATAAAGGTATTCAATGAAGTGCCTTATTTTTTTGATATAGTCATTTTAGATATAGATATGCCTGGAAAAGATGGAATAGAAGTTGCAAGATTAATAAGAGAGATTAATCAGGAGCTATTAATTGTATTTTTAACAGGGATAACGACACGGGTTTTTGAAAGCTTTAAAGTTGGTGCATTCAGATATGTACGTAAAAGTCATTTTAAAGAGGAAATCGAAGAGTGCATTCAGAGTGCTTTAAAAAAGATGAGAGCGCAGACAGAATGCTATATAATCAAAACAGAGGAAGGATGGATTAAATTATTAGTTAAGGATATCATGTATTTTCTGTGTGTCAACCGTCATGTTGAAGTACATACAATTCAAGCGTGTTATAAAACAACGATACGGCGTATGAAGGATGTTGAGGAGCAATTTGAAAATAAGAGTTTTACGAAAATTCATAGGGGTTGCATGGTTAATCTAGGTTATATAAAGACTATAGAGGAACAGAAGGTTATTTTAGATAATAATGAATTACTAGTTATGAGTAGATATAGAATGCAACAGGTTTTTTCTGCATATAAAAACCATATTAGGCAGGGGGAGTAAGAATGGAAAAGATTATTTTTAGTTTAATAGATTATATGATGGGATTTATTGAGGTGGTTATGTACTACGGTTTTATGTCTGCAAGATTCGGAAAAACACAAAATCATCCTGTCAATAAACGATGGATGATGTATATAATCGGTGGTATAGGAGTATATATTACAAAACCATTAGGGGTGTCATGGCCTTTAGTGCTAATCATTCATATAGTAATTTTGCTTTGTATTGCACACTATGCCTTTAAAAAAGATATTTTAGAAGAAGCTATATTTACAATATTTTATTTAGTTATTCTTTATTTATTAGATTTACTTGTAATTACTGTATTTGGGGGAAATAATCCAATAGTTAATCAGTTAATGGATTATCAAACAACTTACTTTTATATTCAATTAGGGCTTATAAGTAAGCTACTATTAATTGGAATAGTAAAAATATTTATAGAGCTAGAGAAAAATAAACTTTATCAATTAACGCCTCAAGTAAGAGGACTAATGGGATGTGGTTTTTTTATATCTTTAATTAGTATTTACTTTTTATCAGTAGTTTTTTTTAAGGTATTAGGAAGTATATCTGGTTCCATTAACTTATTTATTACACTAACTGCAGTAGGGATTTTTTTAGATAATATTATTATTTATTATACAGTACAAAAGTTAAGTGATTGGATTAATAAAGAAAAAGAATATGAGGTCGTTCAATATCAAAATGAAGTCCTTATAAAAGCTACCCTAGAAAAGGACGAAATGAATAAGGAAGTACGTAAAATATGGCATGATTTTAATAATCATATGAGCTGCATTGATATGCTTTTGCAAATGGGTAATATAGAGAAGGCTAGAGCCTATATTAAAAATATGAATGCTAGTTGCCAAACTACCTATATGGGAATTAAAACAGGAAATGAAATGGCAGATGTTGTTATTAATCAAAAATTCATGCTAGCAAAAGCTCAGAATATAGACCTGATAGTAAGTGGTGGATTAGATGAGGAGTTAAATATTAATCAAATGGATTTGTGTGCCCTTTTATGTAATAGCTTAGATAATGCCATAGAAGCCTGTCGTCAAATAGAAGATAAAGAAAAAAGAAAAGCAAGCTTATCTTTAAAAATGCATAAAGAGTATTTATTAATTGATGTAAGTAATAGTGTAAAAAAAGAAGCAATGGATAATAAACAATTAATAACAACAAAAAAAGATAAATCAAGACATGGTATTGGAATGCTGAGTATGCGCACAATTGTAGAAAAATATGGTGGAAATTTGGAATGGAAGTATGAAAATAATCAGTTTTTATTATCAATAATGATTAAAAATGTTTTACTTTAACTATTCGCGCCAAAAAATATACTATTCGCGCCAATTTATACATTTTTTGAAAAATAGTGTTATAATAAAAGCAGAGGTGAGGAGAATGCTACAGACTGTATGTCATCATATATCGAATCGGTTGGTTTTTGCTCAAATTATCAAAAAAGAAGACCAACCTATATATGATTATGGCATTTATTTAACCTTAATGACAATCATCACAACAAGTACAATAGTAGTTTTAGGGTTTCTTTTGGGGAAAATAGGTTTAACTATAGTATTTCTTCTGATACTAGCTAGTATGCGTCATTATACAGGGGGTTATCATGCTAATCGGTATTGGCAATGTTATTTGTTATCATGTATGTCATATTGCGCAGTGATGTATTTGGTCTCAAATAAAATCTTGCAAGATACGATGTTGTTGGCAGTAATAGGTGTAATAGCAATGATGTATAATCTGGTCACTGGTTCTCTAAATAGTGATAAAAACCCTAAAACACAAGAGGAAATGGTGCTTAGAAAAAAAAGAGCAAGATTTTTCTTTATATTGTACGGTTTCGTGAGCCTAGTAGGTATTTTATTTAATCTAGGGAAAGTTGATATATGGTTAGTAATAGTTTGGAGCCAGGTCATCGTTATGATTTCACTTCTTATTACACAAATTCAAAGGAGGTATTTCAAATGGAAATTAGAAAGACAATGTTAAAAGGAATTGCAAAAGCAGCAGAAAAAGCAGTAGAAGGTGCAAGTGGTTCTAAATCAGTTTTCATTTTCTTTGAACCAGAAATGCCAAAAGCACTAAAAGAAGCGAAATTCGGTAAAAATAACAAATAATACATAATGAAAAACAAACTCATAAAAAGATGTTTTCATGTAGAAACTGATTCTATAGAAGACATCTTTTTTTTGACCTTAAAAAGCTGTTTAGGTATAATAGAGAAGTTAAAATTTTACAATAAAGAGGATGACAGATGAAAGAATTAAGTGTATTTGACATTATCGGGCCTAATATGATTGGTCCATCTAGTTCACATACGGCCGGCGCTCTTAAAATAGCAAGAGTAGCTTATAAGCTAGCACCTGAAATCATTTCTAAGGTAACCTTCGTTTTATATGGTTCTTTTGCTAAAACCTATAGAGGACATGGGACAGATAGAGCCTTAGTGGCTGGACTATTAGGAATGGGACAAGAAGATGAACGTATAAAAGAAGCCTTTTCTTATGCCAAGGAAGCAGGGCTTCATTATATTTTCGAAACTAGTAATGATGAACATATTAAACACCCCAACACAGTAGAAATTATAGTAGAAGATGAAAAGGGGCGCCCTTTTAGTATAGTAGGATCTTCTATAGGTGGTGGTGCCATTAGTATTGATAAGGTTAATGGTATGGAAGTTTTCTTTGATGGAGAATATGAAACTTTATTTATTAATCATGAAGATAGGACAGGTGTTGTAGCGCATATTACACAGTGTTTAAGTGAATGGCAAATTAATATTGCTTATATGAGGTCTTATCGTCAAGCAAAAGGAGAAGTAGCCTCTACCATTATTGAAACAGATCAACTGATTTGTGATGAAGTTTTAGCAGCGATTATGGAAAATTCAGCTGTACAATATGCTAAAAAGATTAACTTATAGAGGAGCAGCTTATGAATTTTATAAATAGTAAAGAATTACTTGCATTATGTGAAGAAAAAAATTATACTTTGTCAGAAGCTATGCTAGAAAGAGAAATGGAACTATTTCACCACAACGAAACTAAAGTATTAGGGCAAATGGCACATGCTTATGATATCATGAAAAAAGCCGTAAAGCGTGCCTTGACAGAAGAACTTGTTTCTATGGGTGGCTTAATAGGTGGAGAAAGTAAAAAGCTCTTTTTCAAAGAGGAGTCTTCTGTATGTGGTGATTTAATGCGTAAAGCCATTAGCTATGCAGTAGGTGTATTAGAGGTCAATAGCTCTATGGGGCTTATTGTGGCAGCACCTACAGCAGGTTCTTCAGGTGTTATTCCAGGTGCTTTAATTGCCATTCAAGAAGCTTTTCATTTAAGTGAAGAACAAGTGGTAAAAGCATTATTTAATGCAGGGGCAGTAGGTTATTTAATTACACGCAATGCAACTGTATCAGGGGCAGAAGGTGGTTGCCAAGCTGAAGTAGGTGCAGCATCAGCTATGGCAGCTTCTGCTGTATGTGAGTTAAGAGGTGGTACACCTAAACAATGTTTAGATGCAGCTTCCACAGCTTTAACCAATATTATAGGACTTGTTTGTGATCCTATTGCAGGGCTTGTAGAAGCACCTTGTCAAAAGCGTAATGCTATGGGCGTCGCCAATGCTTTAATAAGTGCAGAAATGACATTATGTGGTATTTCACATTTGATTCCTTTTGATGAGACGGTAGAAGCTATGTATCGTGTAGGTCATAGTATGCCCAGTGAATTAAGAGAAACAGCACTGGGAGGAGTAGCCAGCACACCAACAGCTTGTCAGCTTTGTAAAGGAATATTTGAATAAAGGATGACAAAGTAATGAGATTCATAATATAATTAAAGTAGCACTATCAAGTGTGCAGAGATAAGAATGGAGGTAAAGGCATGTTAGATATAGCCATTATTGGTGCTGGCCCAGCAGGACTTTCTGCAGCTATCACAGGGGTTATTCGTAATAAAAAAGTAAAAGTATTTGGTAATCCACCATCTACTAGCTATATATATAAAGCTGAACGAGTTGATAATTATATAGGGATGCTAGGCGTATCTGGTAAAGAAATGATGGAAACATTTACGAGTCATGCAAAAGACTTAGGTGTAGAAATTGAAAATAAAAAGGTCATTGAGATTTTTCAAATGGGTAATTATTATACTTTAAATGTAGAAAATGAATTCATTGAAGCTAAAACAGTTATTTTAGCCAATGGTTTAACGAAGACAGCTGTTTTAGAAGGTGAAAATGAATTTCTGGGTAGAGGTGTAAGTTATTGTGCAACCTGTGATGGCCCACTTTATAGAGGAAAGGCAGTTGTTGTAATTGGTGATTCTATTCATGCAGAAGAGGATGCTAATTATCTAGCAGAAGTATGTGAGCAAGTTTACTATATTCCACTTTATAAAGAAATTAGTCATTTAGATGGACGTATAGAGGTGCTTAAAGCTAGACCTAAACGTATTTTTGGAGAGCAAGTAGTAAAGGGACTTGATCTAGCAGAAGGAAGCTTAGATGTCAGCGGTGTCTTTATTATTAAAGATAATATTCCTACCACTAAATTATTAAGCGGTTTAGAGCTAGATAATAAATCCATACGTGTCAATCGTATGATGGAGACAAATTTACCAGGTGTTTATGCAGCAGGAGATTGTACAGGAAAACCATTTCAAGTTGCAAAAGCAGTAGGAGAAGGAAGTACTGCGGTACTTCAAGCAGTAAGCTATTTAAATACGCTTGCAAAAGCATAAAGCAAAAGATGGTGTTAAGAAATGAGCACCATCTTTTATTTTATGAGAGTGCTTGTTCTAAAAATGAGAAAACCTCCATAAATTATAAGGAGGAGGTGGGGGGATGAGTAGTAGTTATGCCATTTTGATCATCCTATGTTTAATTGCTCTATATAGTTTGTTTTTAAATTTAAAAGTAATAGGAAATAATCCTTTTATGTTACTACGTTTAGTGTGTATCTTTTTATTTATCTATTCAGCAACAAGGTATATAACTTTAGTTGTTTATGGGGATACACCCAGCTATAATCAACTAGTAGCATTAAGATATTTCTACTTTGCAACAAGTATAGGACTTACAGGAACGACACTTTCAGCTGTATGGTATGCAACACCTTTGTACCGAGAAAGAATAAAGTATCCTTATGTTTTACTAGGCTTTTTACCGTGTGCTTTATTTTATTTATATATGATACTCAAACAACCTACACGTATTGTAAAGAGTGAGAAGATAGGTTATGAGCTAATGTTAACAGGGCAATTTCCAATGTACTTAAGTATTGTTCAAGGCTGCTTTGTAGGCGTTATTTTAATACTTTGTTTAATAGGTATCTGGAGATATAAGAATGTACAAATGAGGGTTCAATTAGCTATTATTATTTTGGCACAACTGGCACTTACTATTGATGGTTTAAGTTACTATGTAGACAGAATTTGGACTATCCCACCATTTACCTTAAGTGAGGCTTTTGGATTTTTTGCAGTATATTACATATTGAGTAAGCCTATCAAAGATATTAAAGGCATTAGTAATGCATAGAACAGAGCCTAATAAAAAGCAACTTCCATAAACATGGAAGTTGCTTTTTATTAGGCATCGAGTAACGTTTCGTATTTTTTTATTAAACAAATACCGGCTACATCAGGACCTGTATTAACGCCAATAGTTGTTCCAATAAAAGCAAAGTCTTCATTTAACGATAGGTCTAATGATTTTGCTAATTCATCCCGTAGTACTTGTGCATACTCCTCATTATCAGCATGAGCAAAAAGATAGTGATAATCTGAAGGGTGTCCTTCAATATAGTCTTTAGTCATTTCAAGGACTTTCGCAATAGCTTTTTTAGTACCACGTACCTTACCAGCTGGGAAAAGTAAGCCATCTTGTAAATAAATAAGCGGCTTAACATTAAGCATCGTACCTAGAAGAGCAGCAGCTTTTCCGATACGACCTCCGTTTTCAAGATAGTCTAGCGTCTCAACAAAGAAAAAGATTCTTGCACTTTCCCTAAGCTTAGTTGCTACTTGGACAATTTGCTTAAAAGCAAGTCCATCTGCAATCATACGTCCAATTTCTTGAACAAGAACACCTTGGCCACCAGTTGCATTAAGAGAATTAATAATTTCAATTTGCGCATTAGGATAATTTTCTAAAATAAGTTCACGAGCATTAACTGCGGCGTTATAAGAACCACTAAAATGGCCTGATAAACACACACAGATGACACTATTTCCAGCCTCAATATGGGGCTTAAAACGTTCATAATAATCATTGATTGATGGCAAAGAAGTTTTAGGGAAGATTTTCTCATCTCTTAGTCTTTGATAAAACGTTTTTAATGATAATTCTTCTATTTCCTTAAAATAAGTTTCTGTATCAAAAGAAACATAAAAAGGAATAGTTTCGATGTTGTACTTACTGAGTATAGATTCAGGTAAATCACAAGAAGTATCACTTAATAGTACGATTTTAGGCATAAATTCACCTCCTTTATTTAAGATAACCTCTTATCAATTCTAATATGCACTAACTCACTCTGTCAATTCATAATTGAAACTTCTACCATAATAGGAAATAGTGCATGTGAGTGTGAACTCTTGCATATATTTATTGTAGTGATGTTTATATGGAGGGATACCATGCTTTCATCTAGCTTAGAAAAGTGCTTAGTTTGCATGTATCAAATGCTTGAAAGTGATAGGGAACTAAAGATTAGTGATCTTGCTAAGCAAATCAACCAACCTTTACAAAAAACAATACAAGCCCTTCAGCGCATGCACTATCAAAAACATATCATATACTCACCTTACCAACCCTTAAAATTAACAGAGCAAGGGAAGAGTACAGCGGAGTATTTAATGGCTAGAGATGCGCTTATCGATGAATTCTTAGGTTTCTTGCATATTGAAAAGAATTTTAGTACGGAAAAGGAATCTATGAGTCAGTATTTATCCTACGAAAGCTTAGAGCAAATAGAAAAATTTGTGATTTTTAATAGGCAATACCCAGAGATTGCTGAGCGTTTTTCACTTCTTTTAAAAATGACACCTAAGCATACGTTATTACCACCCTTGCCTAATGGAGAAAAAAAGCTATAGGATTTCCTATGGCTTTTTTCTATGAAAAGATGTATTCAGTAAAAAAATATGCTAAAATAGGTTTAATCAGGCGAAAAAAGGACATGATTTAAAATAAAACACAGAGGAAGACTATGGAAAGTACAACAAACAAACAAAGCCTCATGAAGGGGGCAATGATTTTAAGTATAGGCGTATTAGTAAGCCGTATTATAGGTATGGTTTATCGTATCCCTATTAGAAATATTTTAACAGATGAAGGTAATTCAATTTATGGTGTGGCTTATGGGATATATGTCGTTATCTTAACTTTAACGGCTATGGCTATTCCGGGAGCTTTGTCAAAGCTTATTGCAGAAAGACGTGCAGCAGGCGCTTATAAAGAAGCACAGAGGGTATATCATCTAGCTATGATTTATGCCCTAGGGGTAGCCTGTGTGATGGCAATTGTTTTATGGTGTAGTGCAGACTTTATTTCAAATACATTTTATCCAACTCAAGATGTAGCACTACCTATTAAGGCATTGGCACCTACTGTTATTATTGCAACTAGTCTGGGGGTACTTAGAGGGTATTTTCAAGGTATGGGAGATATGGTGCCTACTGCTAGTTCACAAGTGATTGAGCAGATCATTAATGTTATTTTTAGTGTTGTTTTAGCTTATAGTTTTTTAAATACAACACAGTCTCTTGTATGGGGTGCCACTGGAAGTGCTTTAGGAACGGGAATGGGAGCTATAGCAGGGCTTATTGTACTGCTCACCTTATATTTTCTCAAAAGACCTAGAATTAAGAAGGAACTAGCACATAGTACTGAATATGAATATCAAAGCACAGGGACAATCTTAAAACAGATTTTAAATATGATGATTCCTGTTATTATTAGTGCTTCGGTTTTCTCTATTATGACATCTATTGACCAATCTATGATTTCTAAGGTATTGCCAAGAAATATAGATATACTAAGAGAACAGGGTTTATTAAACTTAGTACCTGTAATGGATGCAGCCAATTTGAAAACAGATACAGTTGTAAATCATTTAAGTAGTTATCTTTCATTTCAATATATGACCTTTATGAATATTCCTGTGAGTTTGATTTTACAATTAGGATTAGCCACAGTACCAGCTATAGCAGCAGCTATGGCAGCAGGTTTATATAAAGATATTCGTAAGAAAACAAAGCTGATTTTTAAGGTAGGTTTGCTGATTGCAGCACCTTCTGCTGTAGCCTTTCTCATATTTGCTGACCCTATTCTCACATTAGTAGTAGGCGATGCCAAGGGTGCAGAGGTACTTTCAGCAGGGGCTATTGGGATTTTAGGAATGGCACTAGCACAATTAAGTGCGGGTGTATTACAAGGAATGAGTAAGCAAAGCATTCCTACCATTAATGCCGTTATAGCTTGTGCTATTAAGGTGGCTATGAATTTAATCGCACTCTCTATTCCGGCGCTTAATATTTATGGCTTTATTCATAGTACAACTTTATGTTATGTCATTTATGCGATTTTAAATATACGTTACTTATGTAAGCATCTTCATATTAAATTTAATTGGAAAAAACTTTTACTTAAACCTATGATTTGTGCAGGGGTAATGGGAATCATCAGTTATGCTATTTATGCACTTCTAATCTTCATAGGTGTTTCAGTTAAGTTAAGCATTTTAGTGGTAATACCTATAGCTGCTATTATTTACTTCCTTGTAGGCCTTGCAACTCATACGATTTCAAGGTCTGACCTATTATCTTTCCCGGGTGGTAAAAAAGTAGTTGCATTTCTTGAAAGAGCATAAAAATTAAAAATTTATATTAAAAACACTTCCTAAATGTATAAAAATTAAAAATTTACACATAATCTCAATAAGTTCATACTTATCAAAGATAAAGGAAGTGCCATTATGTTAGAGAAAAAACAATATTGGATAACGTTATTAGTAGCTGCCATAGCGTTTTTTATCCTTTTTATAGCTGCTTATTTCATTGTAATGGGAAGAAATAAAGTAGTAGCTCCTATGGCAGGACAAGTAGTATTAGAACAACAAAATGTTTCTAAGACGTTATCAAGTAATCAATTGCAAATCACAAGAATTTTGCCTAGCACCAAAATACTTCTTTGTTTACAAACAAATGATCAAGAAAAGATGGAAAGTGTGACGTTAAATGCAACGAGCCTATTAGGACTTACCGAACAGGAGTTAAAAGAGCGTTTTAAAGATTGTAGTATTGAAACTTTTAACGAGGATGAGGTTAAGCTTTTAAAAACAGCCGATTTGGATTCATTAGCATTCAAGCAAACAAGTGAAGCTAGAAGTTATGCGTTAGGTGTAGAAGGCGATGAGATTTGTATTAAAGAAGTGGTAACAGGAGTAGTAGTGGGTCATATTGCACGTAAGGCAACAGACTTTTCTAGCTATCTTTATAGCTTACTTTTAAAAGAAAGTATTACTATTACAACCATGCAAAAAGAGGCACTTTTAAAAGATGCAAGTGTACTCCAAAGAATATTACAAGATTATGTTGGTGAATAAGGCTGCCTACGGGCAGTCTTATTCGCTGTATGAAGGAGGATATAGAGTGAAAGAAGTCGTTATTATTGGAGGGGGGGGCGTCAGGATTAGTGGCTGCTATTGTAGCAGCCAGAAGAGGCGCTAAGGTTTGCTTATTAGAAAGGTTAAGTCGTGTAGGTAAAAAAATACTTGTGACGGGAAATGGGAGATGCAACATAACCAATACCCAGCTAAAAGCAAACTGCTATCATACTAGTAGTGAAGTGTATCCTATTATGGGACCTATTGAACGCTTTGGATATGAAGAAACAAAGACTTTTTTTGAAGAATTAGGCATCGCATTTTTAGTAGAAGGACAAAAAGTTTATCCTTGCTCTGAGCAAGCAACAAGTGTTTTGGATGTCCTTCGCATGGAAGCTGAGCGCTTACAAGTAGAGATTTTAACAGATGTAAAGGTAACAGATTTATTTTATAAAAAAGATGGATGGCAGATTGTAGGTGAACAAGGACAAACTTATGCTAGTAAAAAAGTTATTGTAGCAACAGGAGGAATGGCAAATGCAAGTTTAGGCTGTGACGGCACAGGATATAACTTGTTAAAACGTCTAGGGCATCAGATTACACCTACCTTTCCTATATTAGTTCATATGCTGTCATCATCGCCGTATTGTAAGATGATGATGGGGACTAAGGTAAAAGCAGATGTTAAAATAGAAGTAGAAGGCAAGGTTATGAGAGAGGATTATGGAGAAGTTCTTTTTACAGAGGATGGATTATCAGGGCCTCCTATTTTCCAGTTAAGTCGTATTGCTTCAAGAGCAAAGTTAGAGAAGCAATCAGCCAAAGTGGTCATAGACCTTTTTAAAGACATCAGTTATGATGAAATGATAAGCTTATTATATGAGCGTATTGCAAGGCATCCTGAACGTTCAATAGAAGAGCTTTTTATTGGTTTACTGCATAAACGCATCATCGTACCTGTGCTAAAAGCAGCTACTATTGTACAAATAGGAAGACCGTGTGAGAACTTAGAATATGATGAGATAGCGCGTATTGCTACTACTCTAAAGGGTTTTACTTTTCCTGTAGAAGGAACGCGGGGTTATAAATATGCTCAAGTCACTGCAGGAGGCGTTAAAATAGATGAAGTGGATTTAAGTACCATGGGCTCTTTAAAAGCTAAAGATTTATATATTACTGGAGAAGTATTAGATGTAGATGGGGATTGTGGTGGATATAATCTGCAATGGGCTTGGTCAACAGGTTTCATTGCAGGAGAAAGTGTAAGTAGAAATGGAGTAAAGGCATGATTAGAGTACAAGATATCAAATTAAATTTGAATGAAGAGCTATCGCTACTTCCAGAGAAGATTGCTAAAAAATTAAAAATAAAAACATCTGATATTTTAGAGTATCGTATTTTTAAAGAAGCAATTGATGCTAGGAAAAAAAGGGATATTAAGCTAGTGTATACTGTAGATGTAGCTACTACTAAGGATAAGCAGCTATTAGCCAAGATGCCAGAGCTTAAGTGGGAGTCTATGGCTTATGTTTGCCCTATCAAAGGGAATCAATGGTTAAAGCATAGACCTGTTATAGTAGGAAGTGGTCCTTGTGGATTATTTGCAGCACTTATTTTAGCGCAAGAAGGGTTTAAACCTATTGTGTTAGAACGTGGTAAAGCTGTAGATGCGCGTGTAGAGGATGTAGAGCACTTTTGGCAGACAGGTAGCTTCGATCCTACTTCTAATGTACAATTTGGAGAAGGTGGCGCAGGTACTTTTTCAGATGGTAAATTAACGACACAAATTAAAAATAAGCGTTGTCATAAAGTATTAGAGGAAATGGTGAAAGCCGGTGCACCAGATAATATTCTTTATAAGAATAAACCTCATGTTGGAACCGATATTTTAAGAGATGTAGTTAAAAATATACGTGAGACAATTATAGAACTGGGTGGTGAATACCGTTTTGAAAGTCAAGTAACGGATATTGAATATGAGCACGGTGAAGTTAAGGCTGTGATTATTAATGATAAAGAACGTCTAGAAACACAGATTTGTATTTTGGCTATTGGACATAGTGCAAGAGATACTTTTACAATGCTCAATAATCGTCAAATTCACATGGAGCAGAAGCCATTCTCTATGGGTATGCGCATAGAGCATTTGCAAGAATGGATTAATGAAGCACAATTTGGAAAAGAAAATAAGAATCATGAAAAACTGGGAGCAGCTGAATACAAACTCGTTCATCATTGTGAAAATGGACGTACCGCTTACAGCTTTTGTATGTGCCCAGGTGGTTATGTTATTGCTTCAGCTTCAGAAGAAGGGCGAGTGGTAACCAATGGCATGAGTGAACATAGCCGTGATGGTAAGAATGCTAATAGTGCTATTTTGGTAAATGTAGGTCCTAAAGATTATGGTAGTGATGATCCTCTGGCAGGAATGCACTTACAGCGTGAGTTAGAAGAATTGGCTTTTCATCTAGGAGGAGGAGATTACAAGGCACCTGTGCAGCTTCTTGGAGATTTTCTTAATAACCAAGCAAGTACACAAATTGGGATAGTGAAACCGACGTATACACCAGGTGTGAAACTGACGAATATGAGAGCTGCTTTACCTGACTTTATAACAAGTGCTATAGATGAAGCTATGAAGGTCTTTGGACAAAAAATAAAAGGTTTTGACCATCCAGAAGCATTATTTACCGGCTTTGAGACAAGAAGTTCATCACCAGTCCGTTTACCAAGAAATGAGGCTTATGAAAGTAATGTAAAAGGCCTTTATCCAGCGGGAGAAGGAGCAGGCTATGCAGGTGGTATTACTTCAGCAGCAGTAGATGGCATTCAAGTAGCAGAGGCTATTATTCAAAAATATGCTGGCATTAATGAATAAGTCATAATAGGATAACAAAAGCTAAAAGTGAATCAAAGCTTTTAGCTTTTTTACTTGTTTTATAAAGAATAATGGCCTAAAATGAAGGTAATTGTATTTATAAATTTGAAATCTGAACGTTATGTGTTATAATAAAAATATAGTTCGATTTTACGTTAAAGGAGTCATCTCATGAGAGCAGATATTGAAGAAATTTTATATTCAGAAGAAGCGTTAAATGCACGACTAACAGAGTTAGGTGAGCAAATTACAAATGATTATGCAGGTAAACCACTAACGGTTATTAGCATATTAAAAGGTTCTAATATTTTCACTAGTGATTTAGTAAGAAAGATTAACCTACCATTAAAAATGGATTTTATGGCAGTTTCTAGCTATGGTAATGCTACTGAATCAACAGGTGTTGTAAGAATTATTAAAGACCTAGATGGTAGTGTAGAAGGCGAAAATTTACTCATTGTCGAAGATATCGTAGATAGTGGTTTAACTTTAAAATATTTAAAAGAAATTTTATTAACAAGAAACCCTGCAAGTGTTAAGATTTGTACTTTATTAGATAAACCTGCACGTCGTAAGGAAAGTGTGAATATTGATTATTTAGGTTTTGAAGTACCAGATGGATTTATTGTAGGTTATGGTATTGATTATGCAGAGCGTTATCGTAATTTACCTTATGTAGGCATATTAAAAAGATCTGTTTACGAAAAATAAGGTGTCTAATAACAGGTGATAGATAAGCACAATAAGGCAATTAGCCTTCATTGTGCTTTTTACTTAGTTCATAAATGGGGTGAAATAGATGAATAAAAAACAATTTAAAAGGGGATTAGAACTAGGAGTGCCTATCGGCCTTGGTTATTTTTCTGTATCCATTGCCTTTGGGATGTTAGCTGTAGGGAGCGGTTTATCGCCTTTAGCAGCTGTTATTATTTCTATGACCAATCTCACTTCAGCAGGTCAATTTGCTGGTGTGAGCTTAATAGCAGCTGGAGGTTCTTACATAGAGATGACATTAACAATGCTTATGATTAATGCCAGGTATTTTTTGATGTCCTTATCTTTATCGCAAAAATTTGCTAAAGACTTCAAGAGATTTGAAAAGCTACTAGTGAGTTTTGGGGTGACGGATGAAATTTTTGCAGTGGCAGCTTTAGAAAAAGAGCCAATCTGCTCAAGTTTTTTATGGGGATTGATTACTTTGCCATTTGTTGGATGGAGCTTAGGAACGTTGATGGGTGCAGTAATGAGCGGTTTTTTACCAAGTGCACTTCAAGATGCTCTAGGTATAGCTTTGTATGGGATGTTTATTGCTTTAATTATTCCAGCAGCTAAGGGAACCAAGTCGATTTTAATAACGATTTTAATAGCTGTTGCCTGTAGTTGCATTTTAAAATACATCCCAGGTTTAAACAGTATTTCTCCAGGCTTTGCAGTCATTATAGTGACACTAGTTGCAGCGGGACTTGCCGCCTATTGGTATCCCATTCAAGAGGAGGAAGACTCATGTACATCATCATCAGTATCTTAATTATGGCAGGCGTTACTTATTTCATTCGTGTGTTACCTGTAACGCTATTTCAAAAACCTATTAAGTCATTATATATTCGTTCCTTCTTACATTATGTGCCTTATGCAGTATTAGGAGCTATGACTTTTCCGCATATCTTATATAGTACAGAGTATAGCCTACATGCGGCAGTGGGGATGTTAGTGGCTCTTATTTTAGGATATTTTGAAAAAAGTTTAACTTTGGTAGCTCTAGCGAGTGTGGTAGCCGTTTATTTATGTAATGTGTTATTATAAATAAAATGACGAAATGAAAGTAAAGGAATGAAAGAAATGAAATATGAAGGCATAGTCAAGGCCATTTTTATAGAACGTCCTAATCGTTTTATTGCCTTATGCAAAGTAAACCAAGAAATATGTAAAGTACATGTAAAAAATACAGGGCGATGTGCTGAGTTATTAATCAAAGGGGTGACCGTCTATCTTCAAGAAAGTAAGGATCCTAAACGTAAAACAAAATACTCATTAATTGCAGTAGAAAAAGGCAATCGTCTCATTAATATGGACTCACAGGCACCTAATGAGGTGGTAGAAGAAGCTTTAGCCAGTGGCAAGCTAAAGCTACCTGGTATGGAAGAAGGTTTGACCTTTATTAAAAGAGAAGTAACCTATGATGCATCTCGTTTTGATTTCTACGTAGAAACCTATGAGAAAAAAGGGTTTGTAGAAGTCAAGGGCGTTACTTTGGAGCAAGATGGTTATGTGATGTTTCCTGATGCGCCTACAGAAAGAGGACTAAGACATGTAGAAGAACTAATCAAGGCAAAGCAAGAGGGATATGAGTGTTATGTTGTGTTTGTCATTCAAATGAAAGATGTGTTATACTTTAAACCTTATGTAGAAAGACAAAAGGCCTTCGCTGAGGCACTAAAAAGAGCTGATAAGTTAGGTGTGAGGCTCTTAGCTTATGATTGCCTGGTTACACCAGATACTTTAGAACTTGATCATAGCGTACAAGTTCAGCTAGAAGAAGTATAAAAAGGAGAAAAGGATATGTATCGTTTAGCAATATTTGATTTAGATGGCACCTTACTTAATTCTATAGGTGATTTGATGAGCGCATGCAATGTGGCGCTAGCCCATTTTAACTATCCTTTACATGAAGAAAAGGATTATAAGCAATTTGTAGGGAATGGGATTTATAAGTTAGTGGAACGTGCGCTTCCTATAGAAGATAGAGGAGAGGAATGTGTCAAAGAAGTAAAGGCTGTTTTTGATGCTTATTATAAAGAACATAGTTTAGATCAAACTAGGCCCTATGAGGGAATTATAGAACTTTTAACAGCTCTTAAGGCAGAGGGGATTCCTTGCTGCGTATTGACTAATAAAGCACAGGCTTATGCCAAGGAACTTGTAAAACATTTTTTCGGAGATTTAGTACAAGAAGTGATTGGACAAAGAGAGGGTATTCCTACTAAACCTAATCCTATAGGAGTCATACAATTATTAGAGTCTTATAAGGTAGCGCCTTCGGAGTGTATTTATGTAGGTGATTCTAATGTAGATATAAAAACAGCTGAAAATGCAGGTGTAGATGCTATTGGCGTACTTTGGGGCTTTAGGGATGAAAAAGAATTAAAAGAAGCTGGAGCTACTTATTTGGCAAAAGATACACATATGCTCAAAACTCAAATTTTAGGAGAATATAAATAGTCAAAAAGCTGTTACAAGCCTCAAAAAGATGGGCTGTAACAGCTTTTTTTAGTAAGTAGGTTTATTGCATTTCTACAGTATAAAGGCTTTCTAATTCTTGACGTTTTGCAAGATAAAGTGCTTGACGTTTTGCTAAAAGACATTGCTCTTTTACTTGTTCTTTCACTGCTTCAAGTGGTGAAAGGCCAGCAGGTGTTAGTGCCTCTAATTCGATGATGTGATAACCAAATTGTGTTTGAACAGGAGCAGAGATTTCTCCTGGTGACATAGCGAAAGCAGCAGTTTCAAACTCAGGTACCATACGACCGCGAGTAAATTCTCCTAAAGCACCGCCTTGTGAAGCAGAAGGACAAGTTGAATATTTTTTTGCAGCTTCTGCAAAAGGAAGCCCAGCTTTGATTTCTTCAGCTACTTTTTCAGCTTCTTCTAAAGTTGCTACTAAAATGTGGTTAGCTTTAGCTGCTTCATCAGATTTGAATTGGCCTTGATGTGTTTCATAGTATTCTTTTACTTCTTCATCAGAAGCTGTTACGCTTTCAAGAAGTTTACCCATAGCATATTGTTTAAGTAAAGATTTAGTCATTTGCTCAAGAGCAGCAGTGAATTCTTCTTCCTTATCTAAGCCATGTTTAATCGCATCTGAGTATAGCAATTCTTGCATAACAAGTTCATCTACTAATTGTTTTTGACCTTCTTCACTTTGGAACTGCATAGCATTTTGTCCAATGCTACGAAGTAAGTCATAAAGATCAGATTGTTTGATTGCTCTGCCGTCTACAACAGCAAGTACTTTATTTTCCATTTTAAATCTCCTTTTTATCAAATAAAGAAGCTACTTATGAGCGTGTAAAAGCACTCATAAGTAGCTTCTTCTGCTTTTATGATAGTATCATGAATAAGTATAAAAGTAAATGGTGAGCGCATGGCTTATTTAACAGATAAACGACCGAGTAAACAGTGACTAAAGTCATAAACACTTAGGGTACCATTTTCATAAGTGGCATAAGTAGAAGGTCTATTTTCTTTTGGAAGAGAAATAGAACCAGGATTACAAATGACAAGGTCTCCCTCTTCACGAAGTTCCCATAAGTGTGTATGGCCATAGAGGAAAACTTGTTTGCCAGGAGATTTAGGAAAGTTCTCAGCTGTATAACGGTGTCCATGAGTTGCAAAGAGCTTAATGCCTTCATCTACAATAAGGCTATAATCACTTAAGCAAGGGAAATTTAAAAGCATTTGGTCAACCTCGGCATCACAGTTACCACGACAAGCAATAATACGATCGCTATAAGTATTTAATAGATTTACAACACCTTGAGGATTGTGACCTTCTGGAAGAGGATTACGAGGACCGTGATAAAGAATATCTCCTAGTAAAATGAGAAAATCAAAACCTTGTTCTTCAAATAAAGAAAGCATAGGTCTTAAATAAGTTTCGCTACCATGTAAATCAGATAAAATTAAATAACGCATACAAGGCTCCCTTCTAATGTAATGATTTTATTATAGTATAACGTATTTCCTTAAAACAAGCACTATCATAGCAAGCAAATAATATTATGGTAATAAGATGACATTGAGCACTAAATATGGCGATAAAAGGGAAATGGAGCTGAAGAAAATGAATAATCGTATAGAATTACAGCATATAGATAAAAGCTTTTATACAGACGAAGGTGAAATTATAGTGCTGAAAGATCTTAGCTTAAATTTAAAACCTGGGAAGATATTGGCACTTCTTGGCCCATCAGGGAGCGGGAAGTCAACAGTACTCAATATACTAACTGATTTAATAAAGCCGAGCAGTGGAAAAGTTATGATTAATGGGAAGATAGGGTACATGTTTCAGCATGACCATTTATTAGAATGGCGTACCATTATGGATAATGTAACCATTGGTCTAGAGATTCAAAAGAAATTAAGTGAGGAAAATCGGCATAGGGTAGAGGTCTTATTAGAAAATTATGGACTAGGCGAATTTAAAAATCGTTTTCCAAAGGAATTATCAGGTGGTATGAGGCAAAGGGCAGCTCTTATTCGTACCTTGGCGACTAATCCAGATATTTTACTATTAGATGAGCCATTTTCAGCATTAGACTATCAAACAAGATTATTAGTAAGTGATGATATTTATGGCATTATCAAAAAAGAGCATAAGGAAGCCATACTTGTTACTCATGACATCTCAGAGGCCATTTCAATGGCAGATGAAATCAGTGTGCTTTCTAAAAGACCTGCGTATGTAAAGCATACCTATGAAATTCATTTAACAGTTGCAGGAGATAGAACCCCTCTTTCAAGTAGAAAAGCACCTGAATTTAAAGATTATTTTGATATACTGTGGAAGGAGCTGGAAACCAATGAATGATAAAAGCGATGGGTATTTACATTATTTAAATGAAAAGAGACGAAAGAAAAGACGTATCTTAAGATGGCAGCTCATATTGCTAGTTGGTTTTATTGGGTTGTGGGAAGTAGCTGCTAGATTAGGATGGTTAAATACTTTTTTATTTAGTAGCCCTAGTGAAGTCTATCAACTTTTTTTAGTTTATATAGGAGATGGAAGTCTTTTTAAACATGTAGCTATTTCAGTTTGGGAAACGATTTTAGGTTTTTCAATAGGCACTGCTTTAGGCATTATCATAGCCATTGGTCTGTGGTGGTCAGAAACTGTTGCTAAAATATTAGACCCTGTACTTGTAGTACTCAATGCTTTACCTAAAACAGCTTTAGCCCCCATCTTAATTGTATGGGCTGGAGCAGGTATTGGTGGTATTGTATTAACAGCAGTAACGATTTCTATAGTGACGACTATTTTGTCAGCCTATAATTATTTCATTCATATGGATGAAGAAAAGATAAAAATGTTAACCAGTTTTGGAGCTACAAAAGTACAAATTTTAACGAAGCTTATTTTGCCAGCTAACCTAGCCAATATCGTTAATATTATTAAAATTAATATTGGCTTATCTTGGGTGGGGGTGATTGTCGGAGAATTTTTAGTATCTCGTTATGGCTTAGGTTATTTGATTGTTTATGGAGGTCAGGTATTTAGGCTAGACTTAGTTATGATGGGCGTTGTTGTATTAGCAGTATGTGCCTTTGTGATGTACAGTATTGTAGGTTTTGTCGAAAAGCTTATTATTAAGAAAAGAGTCACCAAATAAAAAGCTAATGCGTATGTTATAGTAGCTTAAAGTAAAAAATTACCATTTTATGAGGTGATTGGTATGAGAAAGATTAAATCTATTTTAATTGTAACCTTATCATTTATATTACTAACCTTTGGCATGACGGGGTGCAACGAGCAAGGCCTAAAGAAGGTGACTATTGCAGAAGTAACGCATTCTATTTTTTATGCGCCACAGTATGTGGCTATAGAGGCAGGTTATTTTAAAGATGAAGGTATAGATGTTCAGCTCATTTTAACACAAGGAGCCGATAAGACTATGGCAGCGCTTCTTTCAAATGAAGCACAGGTGGGTTTCATGGGACCAGAAGCTTCTATTTATGTTTATAATCAAGGGAGTAAAGACTATGCTATTAATTTTGCGCAAGTGACAAAACGTGATGGTACCTTTCTGGTAGGACGTACTGAGATTGACAGTTTTAATTTTGACATGCTTAAAGGCAAACAGATTATTGGCGGTAGAAAAGGCGGAATGCCAGAAATGACGTTAGAATATGTACTAAAAAATCAAGGCTTAACCTTAGGAGAAAACTTAGCTGAAGGAAATACTCAGGTGAGGACGGACATTCAATTTGCAGCCATGGGTGGGGCTTTTGTTGGTGGCGAAGGTGATTTCGTAACTTTATTTGAGCCAACAGCTACTCAGCTAGAAGAACAAGGTCAAGGTTATATTCTAGCTTCTATGGGACAATTATCAGGAGAAATACCTTATACAGCTTATTCAGCTTTAAGTAGTTATATGGCTAAAAATCCTGATATGATTCAAAAATTTACTAATGCTATTTACAAAGGCCAGCAATATGTGGAAACACATACAGCAGAAGAAATAGCAGATTTAATTGCACCACAGTTTAAAGAAATGAAAAAAGAACAATTAGTAAAAGTAGTGCAGCGTTATAAAGATAATGATACCTGGTGCACAGATCCTATTCTTAAAGAAGAAAGCTTAAATAGATTAATGGACGTTATGGAGCTTGCTGGAGAGCTCAATCAGCGCCCAGCTTATCAGGAGTTAGTCAATACAACCTTTGCTGAGGAAGCTGTTAAATAAAGAAGTAGACTTGCTATTTGCACATGATGAAAACTTTGTTATAATAGCTAATAAAAAGAAGGTCATCAGGTAAGATAATGAAATGTAGAGATTTTTGTGGTGCATGTTGTATTGCGCCTTCGATTAGTTCACCTATTCCAGGTATGCCTCAGGGGAAAAAGGCCAATGAAAGGTGCATTCAACTAGATGAAAACAACCGTTGTAAAATTTTTGAGGATCCTAGAAGGCCTAAAGTCTGTGGCGCATTAATGCCGAGCAAAGAGATGTGTGGCCAGTCTAAGGAAGCAGCTTTAGCTTACTTAGAAACATTAGAAACAGCTACAGCACCTGGAAAATAGAAATAACAGTTTTAGCCAAACGAAAGAATTACAAGAAAAGCTATCATAAGAAGGCTAAAAGTCATCTATGATAGCTTTTTATTGAAATAGGAAAGAGGTAATAAGATGGGAAATCCAAAAACAAATGTTATGCGTCTTTTAGAACAAGCAAAAATTCCTTATGAGGTAACAACCTATGAGGTGGCAGATGGGAAAATTGATGGACAAGCAGTAGCAGCTAAAATACATAAACCAGCAGAGCAGGTTTATAAAACTTTAGTAGCAGTAGGACATTCAAAGAATAACTATGTATTTGTGGTTCCAGTAGATGAAGAATTAGATTTAAAAAAGGCAAGTAAAATAGCAGGAGAAAAAAGTATAGAAATGCTTCATGTTAAGGATTTGCAAAAAACGACAGGTTATATTCGAGGAGGTTGTTCTCCTATTGGTATGAAGAAGCTGTTTAAAACTTTTATTCATCAATCAGCTGAAAATAGAGAAGAAATAACCGTAAGCGGCGGAAAAATAGGGGTACAAGTTACGCTTGCACCCCAAGCTTTATGTGATTACATTAAAGGTAGTTTTGAAGATGTCATTAAGGCGTAACGTCTAGGGTATCATGATAGTAGCTTAGTAATAAGTCAACCATGCGGCCGTAGCTACGTTCACCATCACTGATGCCATTAGCTTTTAAATAAGTGTCATTGACTTTACTTGAAGCCTTTTCAATAGGGCCGCTATAGTGCTTCCAAAAGGTATTGTTATAGTGAATATCTGCTTTAACTTTATCTGAAAGCTTTGTATTTAGCTGTTTTAAAAGTTCTGGATTAGCGCTAGATAAGGCGTTATTAGTATAAGCTAATGCAAGAAGATACCCAGAGTATTCAAAATCCACATCAGGATGAACTGAGCAAGCTAGAAAAGCGATAAAATTACATTCATCCTCGCTAGCAAAGCCTCTTTGATGGGCCATTTCATGAAGTGTTGTATAAGGTAGTGCTTGTGGTAAGATAGCAACATTAACATTGGCTTCACCTGTAAACGGTGAATAAATCCCTGTAATGCCAGTGTAGTTCATATAAGTAGAGGCTAAAATAGGTTTGGGTTTACCATAGCTTCCATAAAAAATGGGGTAAAGCTTAGCAAGTTCTAGATAACCTAAATCTGCTCTGGCAAAAACACTTTTATAGCCACCAGGAATCGTCATATAACCATTTTCATCTTCGTTAACAAAAGGTCTAAGTGTATTGGCCTTTTCTATGAGGGTCTCATATAAACGTCCAAGTTCTTCGGTTGTAAAAGTCGTTCGGGTTAAACTAAGTGTATCGCGTAAGGGCACACGATTATAATTAAAGCCCCATTCCCAATAGAAAAGGAAAATGAGTGTTAATCCAAAATAAAAGATATGTAAGAGACCTTTTGTAAGATGCCTCTTAAAAGGCGTAGTTCTTTTAAATGCTATGTATAACCAGACCAATAAACGATAAGCTAGACAAAGCAGTAAACTATAAATGCCAATTTCAAAAAGAGAAAGAGGTATAAAGCCAGTACAATGACTTAAAAACTGTAAAAACCATTTGTTGAAGCCTAGCGAATAATAGGTTTCAATCAAGGTAGGGGAGGAGAGACCTACAATATAAGTTAAGCCTATCATAAAAAGAATGAATATAAAGATAATGGATCGTTTTTTCATAAAGCCTCCTAGTTGTAAAAGCATATCTGAATACTTCATATTATATCATATAGATGTTAGAATAGGGTGCTATTAATCGCTAAAAAAAGCAAGAAAAAGTGGACATTAGTTCATCTTTTTCTTGCTTTAAAATTTTAAAGCCAATTTTTTAAATGAGGTATTGCAGTAATAGCTTGCTCATAGCCTTGTTCAAAAAGAACTTTTAATTTATCTACATCCTTTTCAAAGCGATCAACTTCTAAAGGAAGTTCGGGTCTTAAAATAAAAACAGAACCTTCTTTTTCCAATTGATTAATGCTTTCTAAAGTTTGATTATAATGTTGATAGCGAGTGGCAATACAACGAACGACTTCGGGATACTTTTTTCCATAGGCCTTTGCTAAGCGATGCATATTTTTAGAATAGTGCTTACGATAACCTGCATTACGTGTTAAAACAATGACATTTTTTTGATTACCATCTGCTATGGATTTATCAATAGGAATCGAGTTGCAAAGCCCGCCGTCTAGATAATGTTCACCTTCTATTTCCACCACTTTTGAAATAAAGGGAAGGCTACTAGAAGCACGTAGCATACGGTCTGTGTCGTCAAGGTTATTGGCTTTAGTAGGTTCAAAATAATGAGGGTTACCAGATTCACAATGGGTAACCCCTACCTTAAAAATAGTATCCGTTTGCTTAAAGGTTTCAAAATCAAAAGGATCAAGGTGCTTAGGCAAGTCGTCAAATAAAAAATTCATGCCAAAGTAACCACCTTCCCTAAAGAAATTTTTCCAACCGATAAAACGTTTATCAGTAATCCATTTGGTATAAAGACGCTCGTTTCTTCCTTTTTGCCTAGATAAATAACTGCATAAGGTGTTGGCCCCAGCAGAGACACCAATAGCATAAGGGAAGTATAGGTCATGATCTAGAAAGGCTTCCAAAATACCAGCGGCATAGGCACCACGCATCCCTCCTCCTTCTACAATAAGACCGAGTGAACTATTTGTCATATCTGACCTCCTTTGTAAATGAATATAAAATAAGAATAATAATATATAAGTTCTAAATTATTATAATATTATTTACTTATAAAGGCAATTTTACACATGGCTTATAAATAAAATCAGCTAATTTTCTTAGCATCAGACCATTTTTTTAAGGCAAAGAGGATGATGACTATGGCTAATAGAGCTAAAACAATATTACTATAGGTATTTAAAATGCCTTCAATAGCTTCCCAATTATTGCCTAGATAAAAGCCTAAACTCATTAAAATAAGGTTCCAGATGGCAATACCTGTAATAGAATAAAGAGAGAATTCTAAAAGTGGCATAGCATTAACACCAGCAAAAAGAGAAATATATGTTCTTGTAAGAGGAATAACTCTAGAAAAGAAAACAGCTAGACGGCCATAACGACCAAACCAGCTATTAAAAGTATTCATTGCTTTATGGATGCCTTTAGAAGAGCTAGAGAATTTATTTAAAAGAGGTTGTCCGCCATAATAACCAATGAAATAGCAAATATAAGAACCAACTAAGCCAGCGAGTATACTTATAAGAAAAGCAGGAAAGAAGCTGAGATTAGTCTGTGGAATGCTCATACCTACAAAAGGAAGCACCACTTCACTGGGAATAGGGAAACAAGCATATTCTAGACCAACTACAATAAAAATACCGATATAACCTAATTCGCCAACGAAAGTCATTAGCCAATCAACAAATTGTGTGATAAATGTCATGATTAAACTCCTTTATTTTCTATTTATACTATCATATGTGGACAATGGTAAAATCATGCTGAGTTATATTCCATATTTTTATATGGCAACTCACTAGCTTGTATGTTATAATACAAAATGTTAGTAAAAAATAAGTTTAAAATTAAAAGCTCATACCTAGTTTATCAATTAGGTGTGAAATACACATATAAAGGATGATAGATTAAATGATTACAGTAAACAACATGAGCCTGCAATTTGCAGGAAAAACACTGTTTAAAGATGTTAACCTTAAATTTACACCTGAAAATTGCTATGGCGTTATTGGGGCAAATGGTGCTGGAAAATCAACTTTCTTAAAAATCTTATCAGGTGAATTAGACAGTACGACAGGTGAAGTTTCTATTCCTAAGAACATTCGTATGTCTGTTCTTAAACAAGATCATTATCAATATGACGAATGTCAAGTATTAGAAACAGTTATCCGTGGTAATGCAAGACTTTATGAAATCATGCAAGAAAAAGATGCATTATATGCGAAAGAAGATTTCTCAGATGCTGATGGTGAAAGAGCAGCAGAACTAGAAGGTGAATTTGCTGAACTCAATGGTTGGGAAGCAGATTCAGAAGCTGCTCAATTACTTCAAGGGTTAGGCATCGGAACAGATTTACACTATGCTTTAATGAAAGATCTTCAAGGTGGAGAGAAAGTAAAAGTTCTTCTTGCGCAAGCTTTATTTGGTCAGCCAGGAATCTTGCTTCTAGATGAGCCTACTAATCACTTAGATATTGATTCAGTAGAGTGGCTTGAAGACTTCTTATTAGATTTCCCTGGAACTGTTATTGTTGTATCCCATGACCGTCACTTCTTAAATACAGTTTGTACACATACAGTAGATATTGACTTTGGTAAGATTAGAATGTACGTAGGTAACTATGACTTCTGGTATGAATCAAGTCAAATGATGCAACAATTAATGAAAGCACAAAATAAGAAGAAAGAAGATCAAATTAAAGAACTTCAAAACTTCATTACACGTTTCTCAGCCAATAAATCAAAAGCGAAACAAGCAACTTCTCGTCGTAAATTACTTGATAAGTTAACTTTCGATGAAATGCCTGCTTCTTCAAGAAAATATCCATTCGTTAGATTTACACCAGATCGTGAAGTTGGGAATGAAATCTTAACAGTAGAAGGTCTTACAAAAACAGTAGATGGCGTAAAAGTACTTGATAATGTAAGTTTCCGCGTTAATAAAGATGATAAAATCGTATTTATCGGAGAAAACGAAATTGCACAAACAACTTTATTTAAGATTTTAGCTGGAGAAATTGAGCCGGATGCAGGAACATTTAAATGGGGTGTAACAACTTCACAATCTTACTTCCCTAAAGATAATACAGAGTTCTTTGAAGGCTGTGACCTTAACCTTATTGATTGGTTACGTCAATATTCAGAAGATCAAACAGAAAGTTATCTTCGTGGTTTCCTTGGTCGTATGCTTTTTGCAGGAGAAGATTCACTTAAAGCTGCAAAAGTATTATCAGGGGGAGAAAAAGTACGTTGTATGCTTTCTCGTATGATGCTATCTGGGGCTAATGTTATTATGCTTGATCAACCTACTAACCACTTAGACCTTGAGTCTATTACAGCGGTAAATGATGGTTTAATTGAATTCAAAGGCAATGTGCTTTTCACTTCACATGACCATCAATTCATTCAAACAATTGCGAACCGCGTGATTGAAATTACAGAAACAGGTACAATTGATCGTCTTGGAACTTATGATGAGTTCTTGGCTTTCAAAAAAAGTAATAAGTAAAGCATAAAGGGATAGGAAACATAGATTAAGTACGAGATAAAATCTTAGCTTAATCTAGGATAATAAAAAGGTGTTAGCCATAGGCTAACACCTTTTTATCATGTATAGGAGTGAGTATATAAAGGACAGAGACTAACTATTTGGTATAGGATTGTAGTCTTGCCTTAATGAAATGTCCATTTTCTGTTAATGCTTCATCAGACCAATTAGCAGATGAAGCATTAGGCACTAAAAGTGCAGAAGACTCATCTTTATCACATAAGCTCCAATTCATCCAGCTGATTTGATATTGATCTAATAAGTCTAACCAGGTATTGGATTGTTCTATATTGATGTCACCTGTACCTGAAGCATCACAAGTACCAAATTCGCTAACAAATAGAGGTAGTTCATATTTAACAATAGCATTTTCTAAAGTTTCTCTTAGAGGATCCTTATGGGAGTTTGCATAGAAATGAAAGGCATAAACAACCTGAGGATCATCAATACGATTTCTGACTACTGATAGAGGACTTTGGCACCATTTAGGTGTACCTACAATCACTAAAGTGTTAGGAGAATTTTTACGAATGACCTTTAAGAGTGTATCTGCATAAGGTTTGATAGACTCATCCCAACTGACTTTGCCACCATTTGGTTCATTACAGAGTTCGAAAATTAGATTAGGATAATTTTGATATTTGGTCGCAAAATAATCAAAGAAGGTACTGGCATCTTCTTGATGTAAAAGAGGATCACCATCTGCTAATATATGCCAATCAACTATGACATAAAGACCTAAGTTAGTGGCAGCTGTAATAGCGTTTTCTAAGATAGTAGTATAAGCTTCTTGATTTTCTGGATATCGAGATTCGGTATCAGCATAAAGTGCTAAACGAATGGCATTAATTTGCCAATCATCACGAAGTGTCTTAAAGGTTTCTTCAGTTGTATACTGGCTATACCATTGAATACCATGGGTACTAACACCGCGCAATTGGAAAACTTCACTGTTCTTATCTATAATATGAATGCCATTAACCTCCAGTGCACCATGTGTGAAAACAGGTGTTCCTTCTTGGAAGCTAGGAGCTTCTAAAATGGCAGTGGCCTTTAATGTCAGAGGGGGAGCAGGAGTAGGTGTTGGCGTAGGAGTAGGTGTTGGAGATGGTGTAGATGTCGCTTGAGTTGTAGAAACTATAGGTGTCTCGTGAATAGTGGGTGTAGAAGAAGTTGACTGACAACCTACTGATAAAGTGAGTAAACAAAGAGGTACTATATATTTAAGTTTTTGAAACTGCATGTTTTCCCTTCTTTCTTAATTCGCAAGTGATTAGTCCTTATTATAAAAGAAGAAATATAAAGAGTCCATGCAATTAATTGGGGAGTCAAAGTAGAACAATAATTTACCAATTTGTACAAAAAAGTAAACTAATAGGTAAAGCTATTTTTATTCAACAAAAAAGCGACGCTTAAATAAAGGTCGCTTTTGATGGGGTAAGATATGCTCAATCTTCTAACTATCGGGGAATAGTATGATATAGATTGATAGGTGATAAAACTTCTTAAAAATGGTGGAAGTATGACAGGGCATTTATATAGGTGCCAGTTGCATCTTATCAATGCAATTATAGTATATACCTATTTTTCATGTTTTATACAAAAGAGTATGATATAATAAAATGACATATAAACTTAACTTTGCAAGAAGAAGTTTAATGGGTACTTTTTTAGCATACAATAAACTAAGAATATATAGCATAAAGGAGTCATATATGAAATGGAGCAAAGGCATTATCTATTTATGCCGTTTAATTTTTCTGATTAATAGTGTTTATCTTATTTGTATTTTGAGATTTGACCGGCTTGTGTTATTATTAGGAAGTTTATTGTTAACTTTCGTACCTGAGCTTTATACAAAGTGGACAAAGGTTAATATCCCTATAGGTGCAAGGTTGTTTTACACCTTATTTATTTTTGCTGCCCAATGGCTAGGTTCTTATTTGGGCTTTTATGGCTATATTCCTTGTTGGGATGTGCTTTTGCACGCTACCTCTGGTATTTTTATTGGTTATGTGGCACTTATTATATTAGTGAGCCTAGATAGGAGTCAAACTTTGTTTAAGCAAAATAAGATAGGCGTCATTGTAACTTTTGTAGTAGCAGTAGGCATAGCAGCTGCAGGTATTTGGGAAATTATTGAATTTTCAGGAGATGTTTTTTTAGGAACTAATGCACAACTAGGAAGTTTGCAAGACACAATGGAAGACATTATTTGTGGGACCTTGGGTTCAGGTGCATTTGCCGTTTATATTGGGTTAGTTATGAAAGCTAGAAGAAGGTCTTGTATTGATCAGCTACTTCAAATCAATGGAGACAAGAATAAGTAATAAGGAAGAGGAAGGTTTATGATTTTATTATCCTTAAATAATATTAAGAAAACTTATGGGGAGAAGGTCATTTTTAATGATCTCTCATTAGGTATTGATGATACAGAAAAAATAGGCATGATTGGAATCAATGGGACAGGAAAAAGTAGTTTATTAAAGATTATGGCAGGTTTAGAAACGCCTGATGGTGGAGAAGTAATTACCTCTAATGAATTAGTGATTGAATATCTTCCTCAAAATCCAGAATTTGATGAAGAATCAACTGTTATAGAACAAGTTTTTAAAGGAAATTCTTCTTTTATGATGGTACTACGAGATTATGAAAAGGCAATGGCTCAGTTAGAGAAGGAACCAGAAGATGAAGTCTTGCAGCTTAAGTTACTAAAGCTAAGCGAAAAGATGGATGCAGAAGGTGCTTGGCAATTAGAAAGTGAAGCAAAGGCAGTATTAACTAAATTAGGAATTCAGAATTTCAATCAAAAGGTGAGTGAGTTATCAGGGGGGCAACGCAAAAAAATTGCTTTAGCAGGAGCCTTAATTAGACCTTGCAATTTACTTATTTTAGATGAGCCAACTAACCATTTAGATAATGATACGATTGATTATTTAGAAGAACTTCTTAAAAATAAACGTTGTGGAGTTGTAATGGTTACGCATGACCGTTATTTCTTGGAGCGTATTACTAACCGTATTGTGGAATTAGACCAAGGAAAGCTATATAAATATGAAGGAAACTATGAAGCTTATCTAGAACAAAAAGCAGAGCGTGAAAGTATTGAAGAGCGTATGCGCGAGAAAAACTTCTCCTTATATAAGAAAGAATTAGAGTGGATGAGAAAAGGGGTAGAAGCAAGGCGTACGAAACAAAAAGCGAGAAAAGAACGTTTTTATGACTTAGAAGGAAGTTTAGAGGGAAACTACAAACAGAATCTAGAAATGAGCTTAGGCACAAGCAGATTAGGAAAGAAAATTATTAGTCTTGACAATATAAGCAAGCGTTTTGGAGATCAACAAGTGATCAAGAATTTTACTTATACTGTCGTAAGAGATGACCGCATTGGGATTATTGGAAATAATGGAATGGGAAAATCTACTTTACTTAACCTCATTACAGAGCGCGTCTTACCAGATAGCGGAAAGATTGAAATTGGTGAAACCGTTAAGATTGGCTATTATACACAGGAAAATAAGGAGATGGATACCAAGCTTCGTGTCATTGATTACATTAAAGAACGCGGCGAATATGTTAAAACAGCAGATGGCAGTTTGATTTCAGCAAGTAAAATGTTAGAACGATTTTTATTCCCTCCTATCCTTCAATATACGCCTATTGAGAAACTTTCAGGTGGAGAAAGAAGAAGACTTTATTTGTTAGGTGTTTTAATGGAAGATATTAATGTTCTTTTTTTAGATGAGCCTACTAATGACTTGGATATTCATACCCTTCAGATTTTGGAGGAGTATATAGATGATTTTAATGGGCCTGTTATTGCTATTTCTCATGATCGTTATTTCTTAGATCGTGTTGCAGAGAAAATCTTTGCTTACGAAGGAGATGGCAATATTGTTTATATACCAGGTAATTATTCAGATTATAAAGAACGCCAATTGCAACAAGAAGCCATAAAAGAAGAAATTAAAAAAGTAAAGCCCGTAACTAACAAAAAAAGTTCAGCGTCAACAACTAAACTTAAATTTACTTATAAAGAAAAATTAGAGTATGAAAAGATTGATGAAGTAATCGAGACTTTAGAAAAAGAAATTCAGCAAATAGAAGAAGAAATGAGTATGAATGCTTCTCATTATGGACGCCTGCAAGAACTTACTAATGAGAAACAAGCTAAAGAAGAAAAATTAATGTATCAAATGGAACGTTGGGAATATTTAAACGAGTTAGCAGAACGTATTGCAAAGGAATCTTAGTATTTTATGTACAACCTTTAGTGTATAAGAGTTGTAAAAAAAGTGTTGTTTTCTCATACAAAAAGAGTAGACTAATGACAAGTCTACTCTTTTTGTATGAGAAAAGGTTATTTCCCACATTCTAATTCTTTATTAAGGGATTTTGTTTTACAAATCCAAGTTGCCACAATAGCTGCAAGTACAGCTACTAGAGGAATGTTGATATTGTTAGTAAGATAATCTAAAGCAATAAAAAGTGTTCTGCCACCGAATTTAATATATGTAATAAGCACTCCCATACCTAAGCTTAAAGAGAAGAAAGCTTGCCCTATAGCACTAATGATAATAGAAGGTGCTATTTTACTAAAGTCTGGTTTGAATAAAAATGCAAATGACTCCTTAAGCCTAGGTAAAGTCATGGAATAACCTATTAAAATAATGGAAATCCCATTAATATAATAGCTAATAGGTATACAACAATAAAGGTATCCCCACCATGCTTCCCAACCATATATGAAAATTTCCATATGTTACCTAAACCGATTGCTGAGCCTGTAACTGCTGCAATAATTCCTAATTTTGAACTAAAATGTTCTCTGTTATTCATATCAATCCTTCTGTCTGATTAGTCTTAATTTCTGATAAATAACTCTAGTAAGTAGTTATCTTGATATCTGTAATGATGTTGTTTTATTATAGCTATTATTTTACAGATTTATAATTTGAAGATCTTATTTCTAAATATATAATTTAGTCAGAATAATTGATTATAAGCATAATATAATAAGGAAAGATTTCATTTTACATTTAACTCTAGAGGGTTTGATTTGGTTTCAAGCTTAATAAATTATCAAATAAACTTATAAATACACTATATTTTTAATGAAGAAATGTGTATAATAGAAAAGGTATAGGTAAAAAACGAAGGAGGATTAGAAAATGGAAGAAAATCTAACCATGGCGGACTTAATGGCAGAAGTAGATAAATCAATGACACGTATATATAGAGGTCAAATCTTACCAGCTAAAGTAGCACTTGTTGGTGAACAAGGTGTTATTGTGAATATTGGGTATCATGCAGATGGCCTTATTCCTTGGCAAGAAGTAGCTTATGATGAAATAGATCGTACAAGCATCAAAGAAGACGATACTTTTGATGTTTATGTTATGAAAGTAGATGATGGTGAAGGCAATGTTCTTGTATCTAAAAGAAGAGCAGAAGCTGAAACAGCTATAGAGGAAATTCAAGAATTATTTGAAAAGAAAGCAACTTTTACAGTACATGTAAAAGAAGTTGTTAAAGGTGGGGTTGTAGCACCTATTACGGGACTTCGTGGATTTATTCCAGGTTCCCAATTAACGAATACTTATGTAGCCGACCTTGCGGCTTTCGTTGGTAAAGATATAGAAGTTGAAATTATTGAGTTTGTTCCTAAATCTAAAAAACTTGTTTTATCAGGTAAACGTATTGCAACAGAAAAAGCACAAGCAGAAAAAGCACAAAAACTTGCTGCTCTTGTAGAAGGTGAAAAAGTATCAGGAACAGTAACAAAATTAATGCCATATGGTGCTTTTGTAGATCTTGGTGGTGTTGAAGGTCTTGTGCATAATACAGATCTTTCATGGGTACGTATTAAACACCCTTCAGATGTGGTAAAAGAAGGCGATAAAGTAGATGTGATTATTTCTTCTGTAGATCAAAGTACAGGTAAAATTGCATTAAGCTTAAAAGATATGACAACAGATCCATGGTTACTTGCAGTAAGCAACTTTGAAGTAGGTGATGTTGTGCCAGCCAAAGTGACACGTTTTGCAAGCTTTGGTGCTTTTGCTGCTATTGCAGATGGTTTAGAAGGTTTAATTCACATTTCTCAAATTAGTGAAAAACGTATTAACAAACCAGAAGAAGCTTTAGAAATGGGTCAAGAAGTACAAGCTAAAATCGTTACAATCGATAAAGAAGCTAAAAAAATTGGTCTTTCTCTTAAAGAGTTAGAAGCAGCTAAAATGGATGAAGAAATCAGCGAATATATGACATCAGGTGATGAAAAAGTAACACTTGGTGATGTACTTGGTAGTGAGCTTTAAGAAGAACCCTTTGGGGTTCTTTTTTTTATGAGTGAAGTGTGATAATATAGAAAAAAGATTTGATAGGGCAAAGGGGAACGAGGCGTGAGTAAAATAAAGAAAATATGGACAACCTTATTTGCAAAAAATAAGTTTCGCAAAGGGACGGAATTAGATGAACATTCAATGGAGGGTTTATTTGAGGAACTTTATGAACTTCAGATGAAAATGAGTCGTACTCAGCACTATCTTGAGGAGCTAGAGGGTAAAGAAACTTTAGCTAGTCAATATGAAGTGTTAGACAAAGAAGATATACATAAGTTAGATATTTTAGCAGGGCGTGCTAAGACCATAGAAGAAAAAAAGATGAATCTAAGAGGCAGACTCATTAGTAATAATTCAGCTTTAGCAAGAGTAGGTCAGTATGAAGAAGAGATACCTGACCTCATTAAGGAAATGCAAATAGCAGAAAAACGACGTAGAGAAACAGAAAATCATATTTTTTACTTAGAAGAAGAAAAAGAAGAGCTTTATGAAGAAAGAGAATCTCTTTTACTAGGATATCGTTTTCTGAAAGGGTTTAGTGGCATCATGATAGCAGCTATTGTCATTTGCTTATTTGTTTCCTTTGCAGTCTTGCAGACATTAAGAGAACAGATATGGATAGTTCTAACAACTATAGGATTTGTAGTAGTAGCTTTATTTATAGGTGTTGTTATTTTGAAAGAAAACATTGACAAAGAACTCAGTAGGAACGTAGTCTTACAACAAAAAGCTGTTAAATATCTTAACAAAGCTAAAATTAGATTGTTTAATCAAGTACAGTATCTAGAATTTCAATATCATAAGTTAGGTGTAGACAGCGTTGCTAAGCTAGAGCTTTATTATAACCGTTACTTAAAAAACAAAAATAATGAACGTATTTATTTGCAGATGAATGAAACGCTTAATGAGATTGAAGAAGATATGTTAGCTATTTTAAGTGGCAAGGGAATTAAGATAGATTATATTAATAATCTATCAGACTGGGTTTTAACGCCTAAAAAGCTTAATGAGATGAAACAGGTAAAAGAAGAACGAGAGAAAGCGATTGAACAAATTCATGGGTTAAGAGCTTATGAAGAAGAGCTATGGAAAGAGATCTATGCGTTGGGTCAAGAAGAACATTTAAAAGAGAAGGTAGCAGTAGCTATTGAAGCTTATAATGAAAGTATGATGCTTGACAAAACCGAGAAAGGTGCATAAAATGTTAAGTAATTAAACATTTGATGCAATGAAAAAGAGGAGTATAGTGCTACTGCGTATAGAGAGAGAAGATTATAAGCTGAAAGTCTTCTTACGAAAAGAACACTAGAAGGTAGCTTTGGAGCACCATTTCTGAAAATAGTAGGAAATGGCGGGTATGCCCGTTAAAGCTAACAAGTGTTTTGCAAAGTAATTTATTTATTTATTTATTTATTTATTTACATTGCAAAGAATTAAGGTGGTACCGCGAGCTTCTTCGTCCTTATTGGGATGAAGAAGCTCTTTTTGACGTTATTACCTTAAAAAATGCCTAAAATAAAGGGGTGAGACGATGCAGATGATAGGTTTTGTGCTTTTGTGCATTGGACTCATGATTTGTTTTTTTGCTAGACGTATTGTACGTGGCAAAACAAAGATGGATCCTAAGGATGAAGCAGAAATGCATTTATTAACATCGGGTGCCGTCATTGCAGTAAGGATGGCAGGATTAGTTGTTGTTGGCGTCGGCTTTGTTTTTCTTTTGCTAGGCGCATCATGAATAATGTTTACAAACTTATATATCTAAATAATTACAAAGTAGATCATTCACAAGGAGGAACAATATGAAGCAGTTAGAAAAAGTATATGATCCAAGTAGCGTTGAAGAGCGCCTTTATCATCAATGGATGGAAAAAGGTTATTTTCATGCTGAAGTAGAAAAAGATAAAAAACCTTTTACAATTGTGATGCCACCACCCAATATCACAGGGCAACTTCACATGGGTCATGCTCTTGATAATACCCTTCAAGATATTTTAACACGTTACAAACGTATGCAAGGTTTTAATGCCCTTTGGGTACCAGGAACAGACCATGCGAGTATTGCAACAGAAGTTAAAGTGGTAGAAAAAATTGCAGCTGAAGGGCTTACAAAAGAAGATTTAGGCCGTGAAGGTTTCTTAGAAAAAGTATGGGAGTGGAAAGAGCAATATGGCGGCCGTATTGTAGAACAGCTTAAAAAATTAGGTTCTTCTTGTGATTGGGATAGAGAACGCTTTACCATGGATGAAGGCTGCTCAGAAGCTGTACAAGAGGTTTTCATTAGACTTTATGAAAAAGGTTATATTTACAGAGGCTCACGCATTATTAACTGGTGTCCAGTTTGTGGGACTTCTATTTCAGATGCAGAAGTAGAACATGAGGAAAAAGAAGGTCATTTCTGGCATCTTCGTTATCCTGTAGTAGGTAGTGATGAATTTGTACAATTAGCAACAACAAGACCTGAAACTATGCTTGGAGATACTGCCATTGCTGTTAACCCAGAAGATGAACGTTATGCTCACTTAGTAGGTAAAATGGTTCGTATTCCACTTGTGGATCGTGAGATTCCAGTCGTAGCAGATTCTTATGTTGATAAAGAATTTGGAACAGGTGTTGTTAAAATTACACCAGCACATGACCCTAATGACTTCGAAGTAGGTAAACGTCATGACTTACCAGAAATCTGTGTCATGAATGATGACGGCAGTATGAATGACCTTTGTGGTAAATATGCAGGTATGGATCGTTATGAAGCAAGAAAAGCTTTAGTAGCTGATTTAGAAGCAGCAGGTTTCCTTGTAAAAGTAGAACCTCATACGCATAATGTAGGAACACATGACCGTTGTAAATGTGTTATTGAACCAATGATCAAGGCACAATGGTTTGTAAAAATGGAAGAAATGGCTAAACCTGCTATTGAAGCTGTTAAAAGCGGTGAACTCAATCTTGTACCAAAACGTATGGAAAAAACCTATTACAACTGGCTTGAAAATATCAGAGATTGGTGTATTTCTCGTCAATTATGGTGGGGACACAGAATCCCTGCTTACTACTGTCAAGATTGTGGTGAAATTATTATTGCTAGAGAAAAACCTCATACATGCTCTAAATGTAGTGGTTCAAACTTTGTTCAAGATGAAGATACCCTTGATACATGGTTTAGCTCAGCGCTATGGCCATTCTCAACTTTAGGTTGGCCAGAAAATACAGAAGAGCTTAAACATTTCTATCCTACAAGTGTCCTTGTAACAGGTTATGATATTATTTTCTTCTGGGTTATCCGTATGGTATTCTCAGGTATTGAACAAATGGGAGAAATTCCATTTAAAGATGTTTTATTCCACGGGCTTGTACGTGCAGCTGATGGGCGTAAGATGAGTAAATCACTTGGTAATGGGGTAGACCCACTTGAAGTGATTGAAAAATACGGTGCAGATGCTTTAAGACTCACACTTGTAACAGGTAATGCACCTGGTAATGATATGCGTTTCTACTATGAAAGAGTAGAAGCTAACCGTAACTTTGGTAATAAATTATGGAATGCAGCACGTTTCATTATGATGAACTATGAAGGAGAGGATATTAATTTAACAGTAGACTTAAAAGACTTAATTCCTGCTGATAAATGGATTCTTTCAAAAGTGAATACTTTAGCTAAGGAAGTAACCGATAATATGGATAAATATGACCTTGGTGTAGCTGTTCAAAAATTATATGACTTTGCATGGGAAGAGTTCTGCGACTGGTATATTGAAATGGTAAAACCACGTCTTTATAACAAAGAAGACGTTACAAGACCTGCAGCACTTTGGACTCTTAAGACAGTCATGACCCAGATTTTAAAAATGCTTCATCCCTATATGCCATTTATTACAGAAGAAATTTTCCTTGGTCTACAAGATCAAGAAGACTCTATCATGATTTCAACATGGCCTGCTTTTATAGAAGAGTGGAACTTTAAAGCTGAAGAAGAAGAAATTAACTTAATCAAAGAAGCTGTACGTAACATTCGTAACTTACGTAGTGAAATGAATGTACCACCATCAAGAAAAGCAAAAGTATTTGTTGTATCAGAAGATGAAAAAGTAATTAGCACCTTTGAAAATGGTAAGGTATTCTTTGCAGTACTAGGTTATGCTTCAGAAGTTGTGATTCAAAAAGATAATGCAGGTATTGATAGTGATGCTGTATCTGTAGTGATTCCAAATGCAACGGTTTATATTCCATTTGCTGATCTAGTAGATATCGAAAAAGAACTGGATCGTCTTGCTAAAGAAAAAGCAAAACTTGAAGGTGAAGTAGAGCGTGTTAATAAAAAATTAGCAAATGAAGGCTTCGTAGCAAAAGCACCAGCCAAACTTTTAGAAGAAGAAAAAGCTAAAAAGGAAAAATACGAAACAATGCTTGAAGCTGTGGTTGAACGTATTGCACATTTAAGCAAATAAGTAGTGAAACGAGATAAGATAAGAAGAAATCATATAAGTCATGGGGGGATGTCTAATGGCTAAGGGGAAAGTCACAATGAAAGACATAGCTAAAGAATTAAATATTTCTTTAGCTACGGTTTCTTATGTCATAAACCATTCAGAAAAAGAAAAAATTAGTCATGATATGAGACTCAAGGTATTAGAAACTGCTAAAAGAATGGGTTATGTCCCTAATTTATCTGCTAGATCCTTAGTAAATAGGAAAAGTAATTTAGTAGGGATTATGATTCATTTAAAACCTGATGACCCCATGACTAAAAAGCAATATTATTATGATTTAGCAGCTCACCTTCAAGGTGAGCTACATCAAATAGGATATGATACAGTGATTTCTATGACACATGATCTTGAAAATATAGATATTATCTCTAAGCGTTCTTTAGAAGCTGCATTTATTATTGATGTAGATGAAAAACATTTTAAAAAAATTACAAGTCAATATTATGTTCCTATTATTTTTATGGATTGTGATGTTGAATTACAGCTGTTTTATAAAGTATTACCGGACTATACTTTTCTGTTAAACCAAGCTAAACGAATGCTAGGTGAACCCTATCCTTATTTAATAATGGAAGATGTGATTAATGGCAAAGTAAGAAATACTTTAATGAGTGATTTTAAGCAAGAAGATATTTTCATTCATAAAAGACATGCTGATATGAAAGCTTTTTTAGAACGGCATATAGGGAAAAAAGGTATTGTAATAGGTGAAAATCTAGGGGTACAAGTAGAGCGTTATATAGATTCTAGCCAAATAGTAGTGATTGCTTCAGGAGCGGCCAGAGAAACTTTATTACCATATACAAGGTATATAGAAGTAAGTAATAAAAGAAAAGCTGAAATGGGTGTTCGCATTCTAAAGCAGCTTTTAACTTTGGAATATGATGAAGCAGCAGAAACGAGAATTTTAATGTTACCAGATTAATAGGACTAAAAAGAGGTTGCAGAAATGCAACTTCTTTTTTTACGTATTTTTATTTTCTTCAGCTACTTATTTAACTTAATAAAAACAAATGATAGTGTAAAAAGTATGTAAATAGAAGCGAGGAAAGGTAAGAAAACGACTTAACAAAAAATGATTAAGTAAAAATACTAGTAAAATGCAACAAAAAAATGGTTTAAATAAAAATAAAATTGTGAAAATTATATTGACTATAGAAAAATATCGTGATAAATTAAAATCAACTTAAACGATTAAGTTATTGAGTATTAGGTGATGGGAGGATGTGAAATGAAGAAAAGTACAAAGGCAGTAGGGTTATCTGCTTTCTTATGGGGAAGTGGACAATTTTTCATAGGAAAGCAATACATAAAGGGACTATTGTTCTTCATTGTTCAAATGCTATTTATAGGAATAGAGCTACAAAGTGGTTATTGGTTGGAATATCTAGGTGGTCAAATTAAGCAATTTAGTATAAGAATTCATGGTGGTTATTTTACAAAAGGTATTTGGGGTTTTATTACCTTGGGAGAGAAGTTAGGGGTTAGAACAGGAGATCATTCAACAATACTTTTAATTAATGGCATTATCGTCTTATTGCTTTTAGGACTATTTATGGCTATTTATATATGGAACCTAAAAGACAGCTATAAAACTGGAAAGATGATAGATGAAAAGGGAGTTTATGTATCTTCCAAAGAGTATTTGAAACTGACTTGTACCAAGTTCTTTCCTTATGTGATTTTAGGGCCTATTGTAGTAGCTATTATGTTCATTGTTGTGATGCCAATTATCTTTTCTATATTAACGGCCTTTACAAACTATAATAAGAATCACTTACCCCCAGCTCATTTAATTGATTGGGTAGGATTTTCTAACTTTACCAAGCTATTTCAAGTACCAGTGTGGTCAACAACATTCTTTTCAGTTTTAGGCTGGACCATTATTTGGGCTATAAGTGCCACCTTTACAACTTACTTTTTAGGCTTATTTCAAGCTATTTTGCTAAGTAGCTCCTATGCCAAATGCAAATCGCTATTTAGAGGCATTCTTATTTTACCTTGGGCTATTCCTCAAATGATTACACTATTAGTATTTAGAAACTTACTTAATGGTCAGTTTGGTCCTTTAGGTCAATTACTTATTGATATAGGCTTGGTGAATGAGAGAATTCCCTTTTTATCAGATCCGATTATTGCTAAGGTTACGATTATCGTTGTTAATTTATGGCTTGGTTTTCCGATGTTTATGGTAATGATTCAGGGGGTATTAGGGAATGTGGATCAGGCTTTTTATGAAGCAGCCCACATTGATGGAGCTACATCTTTTCAGTCTTTTAAGTATATCACATTGCCACTTATTTTTAGGGCAACGGCACCACTCATTATTATGAATCTGGCTAATAATTTTAACTGCTTTGGTATTATTTATTTCTTGACGGAAGGAAATCCAGCTAATCCGAATTATCATTTAGCAGGTCATACAGATATTCTTATTTCTTGGATCTATAAGCTTACCTTAAGTGATCAAATGTATAATATGGCAGCTGTTATGTGTATTATCATTTTTGTAGTCATAGGAACGGTATCTTTTTATAACTTTAGAAGAACACAAGCTTTTAAGGAGGTGGAATAGCATGAAGACTAGAATTAAGACCATTTTGGTTAATCTAGAATTAATGATCATGTCGATCATTGTGATTGTACCCGTTTCGTGGATTGTTTTATCTTCTTTTAATAAAGGAACAAGTTTAGCAACTTCTACCTTCATTCCAAAACAATTGACTTTCGAAAACTATAGACGACTTTTTCAAGAAACGAATTTTACCACTTGGTTTAGTAATACATTTCAAATTGCTACTTTAAATGCAATCATTTCAGTTTTTCTCATCTTAATAACTGCTTGGGTATTATCACGATTTCAATTTAAAGGGAAAAAGCAAGGTCTTATCACTTTACTTATCTTATCCATGTTTCCTAGCTTTTTATCTATGACAGCTATTTATTCGCTGTTTGTTAACTTGGGGTTGGTAGGAAAACCACTAGCTTTAGTACTTCTGTATTCGATAGGTGCCATTCCATATAATGTTTGGCTTGTTAAAGGTTACTTAGATGGTATTTCTATGTCACTAGATGAAGCTGCTTATATTGATGGTAGTACAAAACTTACCACATTTTTTAAAATCATTGTACCTATGTCAAAGCCAATCATTGTGTACTGTATGGTTTCACAATTTATGTTCCCATGGATGGATTATATTTTACCCAATCTTTTGTTAACAGGAGACAAAACAAGAACGGTAGCTGTTGGCCTTTATAGTATGATTACAGGCAATGAAAACTCTTATTTTACAACTTTTGCAGCAGGTTCAGTGGTTATTGCTGTTCCATGTACGCTTTTATTCTTAGTATTTCAGAAGTTTCTAGTACAAGGTATTGCATCAGGAGCAAGTAAAGAATAGTGAAATCAAAGGGGGATTAATAAATGAAATTTAAAAAACATGCCATTATTACATTAAGTTTATTAATAAGTTTAGGAGCTATGGGTTGCCATAAGGCTTTGCCTATAGAGGATGAAACTGAGGTGAAAAGTAATGAAGTCAATGAAAAGGGGGAATTGGTACCAGAACAAGGGGCAAAGCTTGTATTTTGGACCGTAGATGAGGAGTATGGCAAAGCCATTGCTACTGCTTTTGAAGCTCAATATAGTGTGCCAGTCACAGTAGAAAAAGTAGGTATGGGTGAAATTGACAAAATGATTTTAACTGGACCGACTCAGACAGGAGCAGATGTATTTATGAGTTCACATGATAATATGCCAACAGGCATGGCAGCAGGTTTGTTTTTAGAGATTAATCCACAAATAGCTGAACGTATTAAAGCAAAGATGAATGATGTTGGTATTAAAACGGTAACGGTAGATAACAAACTATATGGGGTACCAGTATCCATTGAAACCAGTTGCTTATTTTATAACAAAGATCTTGTAGGTGAAACACCAGCTATCACACTAGAGGAAATATTAGAAGAGTCTAAGACTTATAATGATGTGGTAAACAATAAGTTTTATTTCCTTTATTCTACCCCTGATACCTATAAAGCCTATCCTTTATTAAGTGCTTTTGGTTATCATGCGTTTGGAGAGAATGGTGATGATAATGCACATCCTGGCTTTGAAACAGAGGCTTTTAAAAAGGGACTTGAACTTATTTATAGCCTTCGTGAAATTATGCCTGTTAGTGCTACAGATTTAAGGAATGCAGAGTTTGTGAGAAATTTATTCATGGAAGGGAAGGTAGCTTATGAGATTACAGGACCATGGGATATCAAAACCTTTAGAGATAGTGGGGTTCATTTTGGCGTAACGACGCTACCTACTTATGAAGGAAGAAGTTTAACACCTTTTGCAGGGGTGAAAACAGCTCATGTATCAGCTTGGACAGAGTATCCTATAGCAGCCCAATTACTAGCTGAATTTCTTGTGTCAGATGAAGGGGCTTCATTACTTTATGAAAAAGCTAATAAAATTACAACCTTAAAGGATGTATCCAATGTAAGAGGCCTAGGAGAAGACCCTTTGGTGAAACCTTTTACACAGCAATTTGAAAATTCCTTTCCTATGCCTAATGTAAAGGATATTAAAGCTTTTTGGACAGCTACAGAGAAGTCACTGATTTCTTTATATGATGGAGAACTTACGCCTGATGAAGCACAGAAAAAGACGATAGAAACTTGGGAGGCTATACTTGCTTCTCAAGCTGAATAACAGTATAAAGGAGACTAATATGAATAAAGAAGCACTATGTCATATCCCAAAAAGTAATTATGCTTATGCTTATAAGTTAGATGAACTACATATTCGTTTAAGGACCGCCAAAGATGATTTAGAGGAAGTCACTTTATTTTATGGCAATAAGTTTAATTGGCAAAATAAAAAGAGTGGGTGGATGCAGAAAGTTTATCAAGATGAGTATTATGACTATTATGAGTACAGGCTTCAATTAGAGGATACTAGACTAGGTTATTACTTTGGACTAAAAAAAGGAGAGGACTATTTATTTTTAACGGAAGTGGGATTAGAGGAAATATTTAATGATGATATGGCATATTGTTATTATTTTCAATATCCCTTTATTAATGCAGAAGATGTACATAAGCAGCCTTCTTGGCTTCAAGATGCTATTTTTTATCAGATTTTTGTAGAGCGTTTTTTTAATGGGGATGTAGCAAATTCTCCAACACCTTTAACCCCCTGGGAAGATGATCCTACGCCTAAGAGTTTTTTTGGAGGAGACTTAAAGGGGATTATAGAAAAGTTAGATTACTTAGAAAAACTAGGTATTAATGCCATTTATTTAACTCCTATTTTTGAATCTCCTTCTAATCATAAATATGATACTGTAGATTACATGCGAATTGATACTTATTTCGGAGATGAAAAAATTTTTGAGGAACTAGTCTTAAAAGCACATCAAAAAGGGATGAAAATTATTTTAGATGCAGTGTTTAATCATTGTGGTATAGCATTTGCTCCATTTCAAAATGTGATGCAAAAAGGTAGAGCATCTAAGTATTATGATTGGTTTTTTATTAAAGGGGAGAAAGTGATTCTAGAGCCGCCTAACTATTTAACTTTTTCTCAGGTGCCTTATATGCCAAAACTAAATACAGCTCATCCAGAAGTAAGAGAGTATCTTTTTTCCGTTGTTCGTTATTGGACCAAAACCTATGGTATTGATGGCTGGCGTTTAGATGTATCAGATGAAATCGAACATGGCTTTTGGAGAGCATTTAGAGAACTAGTAAAAGGCATTAATCAAGAGGTGGTGATTATTGGAGAGAATTGGCACAATGCTTATCCGTGGCTTATGGGTGATCAATTTGATAGTGTCATGAATTATCCACTTACTAAATTAATGGGAGATTATTTTGCTAGAAAGGCTATAGATGCTAAGGCTTTTAAAGAACAACTGACGAGTTTATATATGCGTTATCCTAAGCAAGTTAATGAAGGGATGCTTAATCTTTTAGATAGTCATGATACAGAAAGGTTTTTAACTTTATGTCAGGAAGATAAGGCTTCACTTAAAAATGCAGCAGCTTTTTTATTCGGCTATATAGGGATTCCGTGTACTTATTATGGTACAGAAATTGGGATGATAGGAGAATATGATCCGGGATGCAGAAAAGGATTTGATTGGTGTGAAGCACATTGGGATCAAGATGTATATCATTATTATAAGCGCTTAATAGCGATTAGAAAGCAAGAAAAAGTACTTCAAACAGGAGAAATGAGCTTGTTTTACCAAGGGAAGCTTTTTGTTATGAGACGATATGATCAGGAAGCAATGATAGATATAGTGATCAATCAAACACAGGGGCCCCTCACTTATGAAATTGCATACAGAGGAAAGAAGGAAGGAGGTAGATGTGAAGAGGTATTGTATAATACCCCTATCAATCAAAAAGACAGCTTGGTTATTCCTGCAGGACACACTTATTATATCAAAATAATAAATAGCTAATTAAAAATTCAATCTATAAGGAGTGAATAAAATGAATCAGATGTTAAAAAGAGTAGGGTCGTTTTTGATGGCATTAGGAATTGTAACAAGTATTTTGGGGTTAAGTGCAGAGACTAAAGCTGCCACTTCTGTAGTTGTTCATGCATATAATAGTGGATGGGAGAGTATGAATATATATAACTGGGGTGATGATGGGGAGATACTTGGTGCATTTCCAGGAACAACTATGACAGCTGAGGAAACGGAGCATTGGTATACAGCTACCATTAATGCGGAGCATCATTTAAATTTAGTATTTAGTGTGGATATCAATGGAGATGGCCAAGCAGAAGCACAATCTAGTGATATTAAAGATATTCCTATAGATCAGCAACAGGAGTATTGGGTTGTTATTTCAGCCCTAGAAGGTAGTAATGATTTAGGTGTTGCAGCAGGTGAAGCGCAGCTTTATAAAACAGAAGCTGAAGCCAAAACAGCAATAGAGGCATTGGCTAATCAAGTAGCGGAGGTAACACCAGCGCCTAGTGAAGCAGTGGCACCCACAACTGAACCAACATTAAAAGCAACACCAGTGCCTACAGAAAGTCCAGCATCAACTCAGACAGCAACACGCTCTAATGTACCATTAGTAATAGGTATTATCGGTGCTATTGTCATCGTAGGTTTATTAGGCTATATTGTTATTAAAAAGAAGAAATAAATTATTTCTACGAGAACCTCCTATCATAAACAATAGGAGGTTCTTTTGATGCTGTATATATCTTGAAAAGAATGCTATAATAAAAGAGGTTATTAAACGAGCTAGCAGATGACAAAGTAAGCAGACAAGGAGAATAAAGTGGGAAAAGTATTAGTATTTGCAGAAAAGCCCAGTGTGGGAAAAGATATAGCACGTGTTTTAAAATGTACACAAAAGCAAAATGGTTTTTTTGAAGGACCTAAGTATGTAGTTACTTGGGCTATGGGACATTTAGTAGGTCTTTCTGACCCAGAAGCTTATGGTAATCAATATAAAACATGGAGTATGGAAACACTTCCAATGCTACCAGAACGCATGAAATTAACTGTATTAAAAGGAACAGGTAAGCAATTTCAAATCGTTAAGAGCTTAATGCTACGAAAAGACATAGATGAAATCATTATTGCTACAGATGCAGGACGTGAAGGGGAATTAGTAGCAAGGTGGACCATTGATAAAGTAGGGGTTAAAAAGCCTATTAAACGTTTATGGATTTCATCTGTTACAGATAAAGCAATTTCGGAAGGTTTTAAAAATCTTAAGCCAGGTAAAGATTATGAAAACTTATATAAAGCGGCTGTCTGTAGGGCAGAAGGAGATTGGTTAGTAGGACTTAATGTCACAAGAGCACTGACTTGTAAGTTTAATGCGCAGCTTTCAGCAGGCCGTGTGCAATCAGCCACTTTAGCAATGATTGTAGCTAGAGAAGAAGCTATCAAAAACTTTCAGCCGAAGCCTTACTTCACGTTATCAGCCAAGTGCAAAGGCATTCAACTTGCTTATAAAGGTAAAAAAGGTGACCGTTTCTTTGATGAAAAGCAAATAGATACTTTAATTGGCAAGTTAGAAGGGAGCAAGGCACAAGTAACCGAATATAAGGAAACATCAAAGAAACAATATGCACCAGCTTTATATGACTTAACAGAGCTTCAAAGAGATGCCAATAAACGCTTTGGCTTTAGCCCAAAAGAAACCCTATCAGTGATGCAGCGCTTATATGAAAATTATAAAGTGCTTACTTATCCAAGAACAGATTCTAGATTCTTGTCAGAGGATATCGTACCAACACTTAAAGAAAGAATCAATGCTATTGCTATAGGACCTTATAAAATAGGAGCAAGAGAAGTTCTGAAAAATGGTATTAAGTCAAGTAAACATTTTGTAGATAATAGCAAAGTTTCAGATCACCATGCCATCATTCCAACAGAGGAAAGTCCAGATTTATCAAAGCTTAATAGCGATGAACGTAAAATTTATGATTTAGTTGTCAAGCGTTTTCTAAGTGTTTTACTACCACCTATGGCTTATAATGAAGGCGTATTAGAGGTAAGCAGTGAAGGGGAATGCTTTGTAGCAAAGGGCAAAAAAGTGATTGAACCAGGCTGGAAAATGCTTTATGAAATAGAAGCCGATGAAGATGAGGATGAAGTGGTACAAAGCTTACCAGAAGTTAAAAAGGGAGAAACAGTTGTTTTAGAACAGTTCTTTAAAACGAAGCAAATGACAAAAGCACCTAGTCGTTTTACAGAAGCTACACTACTTTCTGCTATGGAAAAACCTCATCAATATGTAGAAGTGGATCAAAAGGCAGCTAAGACATTAGGGGAGACCGGTGGCATTGGCACAGTTGCAACAAGAGCCGATATCATAGAAAAGCTTTACAACATGTTTTATATCGAGAAAAGTGGGAAGGAAATCGTTCCTACTTCTAAAGGTAAGCAGCTCATTGAGTTAGTACCAGTTGATTTAAAATCACCACTACTTACAGCTGAGTGGGAAATGGCATTAGAACAAATTAGTAAAGGTAAACAAGATCCAAAAGCCTTTATGAAAAAAATCAGAGTTTATAGTGAAGAACTGGTGCAATCTGTTAAGGGAAGCGGAGAAAAATATATTCATGACAATCTGACAGGTAAACGCTGTCCTGAATGTAACAAGCTCATGTTAGAAGTAAAAGGAAAGCATGGAAAACTGTATGTTTGTCAAGATAGAAATTGTGGTTATAGAGAAAATATTAGCCGTTTCACCCAAACAAGATGCCCTAACTGCCATAAAAAGTTAGAATTAAGAGGAGAAGGTGAAGGGCAAATTTATGTTTGTACCACTTGTACTTTCCGTGAAAAGTTAAGTGTCTTTAATAAGAAATACCGTAGTGAGAGCAAAAAGGTAGACAAGAAGTCTGTACAAAAATACCTTAAAGAGCAAACTAAAAAGGAAGAAGGTAACTTTGCTTTTGCAGAGGCTTTTGCGAAACTAAACAAATAAAGTAGTGACTTACTTAAGCAATCCTATTCTATTCAATGGACTTAAGTAAGTCTTTTTTTGATGAGTATCCAGAGAATAGTTATAGAAAACCAAGTAGATGAACAAACTAATAAAAAGTAATAGAGGTGGCTTAGAAATGAAAAGTAAAGACTGGATTTTTTTAGCGCCTTGCGCAGTAGGTGGCGCTATATTAGGAACTTGTTTATATATTGGTTATCGAATGATGTATACACCATCTGAAACCATTAATAAGTGGCCTTCAGATTATGGCCTTCTTTATGAAGATGTGAGCTTTGATGGACCAGTAAGGAACAAGGGAGGCAAAAGGTTAATGTTATCTGGTTGGTGGATACCAGCTCAAGAAGAAGGCGTGATTAGAGATAGCCGTTATACAGTTATTTTATCTCATGGCTATCATAATGTAAGAACACTAGAAGGAATTGCATTATTTGATTTGGTAAAGCAGATGAGTGCTGATGGGTATCATGTACTTATGTATGACTTTAGACACTGTGGCTTTTCAGAGGGTAGGATGTCAACTGGCGGTTATTTAGAACGTTATGATTTATTAGCAGCTATCCGTTATGTGAAAAAAGAAAAGCATTGTCATCATATTGTATTAATGGGATGGTCAATGGGAGCAGCTGTTTCTATTATGGCTGGTGCTATGGCAAAAGAAGTGCGGGGAATTATAGCAGATAGTCCCTATGCGGATTTAAAACATTATTTATATGAGAACATGAGCCGTTTTACAAAGCTTCCAAGTTTTCCATTTAGTTACTTAACAGTGGGGTTAACTAAGCATTGGCTTCGTATGAATATAAAAGAAGTAAGTCCTTTAGAAGCTGCTAAGCAATTAGGAAAGCGGCCTCTTTTACTTATTCATGCAGAAGGGGATGAGGTCATTCCTTATAAAGATACCCTTACTATCTATGAAGCTATTAAAGAAAAAGGAAAAGTAGACTATTGGGTACCTACTGTGCAAGGACACATTAGAGCTTATATCCATGAGAAGAAAGCTTATGAAGAAAAGGTATTAAACTTTCTTCATCACCTAGCTTATCCTAAAAGACGTCATTGTCAGGTAAAAAGAATAGTAGGTAAGTATTAAATGATCGCATAGATGAATAAGCCAGATGGCATCGTTGAACGAAATGAAAGGTCGTGTTAGAATAAGAAATAATGGATGAATAAAGAAAGAAGGAAACATAATGATGCATATTGTTTTACACGAACCAGAAATACCACAAAATACAGGAAATATTGCAAGAACCTGTGCAGCTACAGGTGCTACCTTGCATTTAATAGAACCGTTAGGCTTTTCTTTAGATGAAAAGCAGATTAAACGAGCAGGTCTTGATTACTGGCATCTTGTTAATGTTCAAACTTATAAAAATTATGAGGAATTTCTAGAAAAAAATAATTACCCTAAAGTTTATATGGCAACAACAAAATCAAGACAAACGTATACAGATGTAAGCTATGAAGAAGAATGCTATATTATGTTTGGAAAAGAAACAGCAGGTATTCCAGAAGAAATTTTATTAGATAACAAAGCAACATGCATTCGTATCCCTATGATTTCTGAAGCACGTTCTTTAAACTTATCTAATTCCGTAGCCATTGTCATATATGAAGCGCTTAGACAACATCAGTTTGAGCATCTTACTAAGCAAGGTGAGTTACATCATTATCACTGGTAAATAAAAACAATTTTCTGACTAAGATGTATAAAAAATAGAAAATCCGTTCATAATGAAATAGGGTTGATTTTTAAATCACGCCTAGCGTGTGCATTTTAGGAGGAAACAATGAAAAAAATAATTAAAGCTGTATGTCTAATTGGTATTTTATGGGGAACTTTAATTCCTGTTTATGCTACTACTACAGCTAAAAATAACATATTTCCAAGTTACACAGGAGTAACAGCTCAGTTAGTAGGAAATGAGATCAATGTAAGGAACTATCCAAGTAAATACGGCAAGGTGCTTATGTTAGCTAATGCGCAAGAACTCCATATCCTTGGACAAAATGATAAATGGTATAGAGTAAGTGTAAAAGGTGAAGAAGGCTGGGTATCTAAAGACTTTGTGGAAGTACCTGATGATAGCTTTATTCCATATAGTAAAGTATTAGGAGAAGAAATTGTAGACTATGGCAAGCTCTTTATTGGAACCCCTTATGTTTGGGGAGGAAACGATCTAAGAAGCGGAGTAGACTGTTCAGGATTAACCCAAAGGGTTTATGCAGGTTTTGATATTGACATTAGTAGAGTTTCCTATATGCAAGCCAAAGATGGTATTCCAGTTACAAAATCACAGCTTCAGCCAGGAGACTTAGTATTTTTTGACACATCGGGTGTTAATAACGGCCGTATTTCTCATGTGGGTATTTATGCAGGTAATGGTCAATTTCTTCATGCAGATAGTACGAGAGGTGTCATGCTCAGCCGATTAAGTAGTAATTACTATACTCGTAATTATGTAATGGGAAGTCGTATCTTACATTATTTTTAAAATGAGAAGAGTCCTTTTGAGGACTCTTTTTGTATTACGTTTTGGTGAAATTACGGGCAAGGGTGTTTCCAAATAGCAGAAGATGTGCCATAATAAAAATAGCGTAAAATATTGTATACGAGGTAACACAATGAATGAAAAAACACTTTATAAGTTAGAGTTTCATAAAGTTAAAGAATTAGTTAAAGCTTATGCAGTAACAGAAGGTGGAAAAGAAGCCGTTGCTCATGCAATGCCTCTTACAGAGCTTGAGGAAGTTAAAACGCTTCAAAAAGAAACTGCAGAAGCTATTCATATAAGTATCAAACAAGGTAAAATGCCTCTTGGTACTCTTAAAGCGGTTAAGCCTATTTTAAAACATATTGATATAGGTGCTATTTTGAGTGCAGGTGAGTTGTTAGCCATTAGAGATGTATTAAGATTAACAAGACAAGGCAAGAACTACTATCAAGATGCGATTGCTACAGGTGAAGTATATCCTTCAATAGGCGGCTATTTTGAAGGCTTAACACCTTTTACAACCTTAGAAAGAGAAATCTCACGTTGTATTATAGCCGCAGATCAGTTTGCAGATGATGCAACACCTGAACTGGCGCACATTAGAAAACAAATGAAATCCTTAGGTGTTAAAATTAAAGAAGTCCTTCAAAATATGATTCATTCTAGCCATTATCAAGATATGATACAAGATCCTGTTGTGACACTGAGACAAGACCGTTATTGTATTCCTATTAAGATTGAGTATAAAAGTCAATTTAAAGGCATTGTACATGATCAATCCTCTACAGGTGCTACTGTTTTTATTGAACCTATGGCTGTTGTAGAGTTAGGGAATGCCTTAAAAAGTTTAGAGGTTAAAGAACAAGAAGAGATTGAAAAATTGCTCATTGAATTAACCAATCAAATCGCCCCTATTACTGAGGAGATTGGAAGAAACTATGAGCTTTTAACCCTTTTAGATAGTATATTTGCACGTAGTGAATTTTCCCTTCGTTATGATTGTCGTGAGCCACGCTTAAACAATCAAGGTTACATTTTTCTGAAAAAAGCGAGACATCCTCTTTTAGCAAAAGAAAGTGTTGTACCGATTGACATTTATGTAGGGAAGGATTTTACCACCTTACTTATTACAGGACCTAATACAGGTGGTAAGACAGTTACCTTAAAGACCATAGGACTTTTTTCACTTATGGCTGCTATAGGCTTACAGATTCCAGCGGCTGAAGGTAGTGAAATGGCTATTTTTGAAGGAATTTATGCTGACCTTGGTGATGAGCAGAGTATAGAACAAAGTTTAAGTACTTTCTCAGCTCATATGACTAATATTGTAAGCATTTTAAAAGACATGAGCTTAAACTCCCTAGTATTATTAGATGAAGTAGGTTCAGGAACAGACCCAGTAGAAGGAGCTGCCCTAGCCATGGCTATCCTAGAACATCTTAGAAAACAACAAATTCGTACTGTTGCAACGACTCACTATAGTGAACTTAAATTATATGCACTTTCAACTGATGGCGTAGAAAATGCAAGCTGTGAATTTGACGTGGAGTCCTTAAGACCAACTTATCGCCTTTTAATTGGAGTACCAGGTAAAAGCAATGCCTTTGCTATTTCTATGAAATTAGGATTACCAGAGTATCTCATCGACGAAGCTAAAGTTTACTTACAAAAAGAAAACGTCAAAATGGAAGATATCTTAGTTGACTTAGAGCAAAGCAAGCGTTTAGCTGAAATGGAACGTGAACGTGCCAAAGCTTTTCGTGATGAAGCAGAACATCTAAAGGAAGAAATTCAAAACGAACGTAAGAAATTAGAGAAAGCTAAGAAAAAAGTACTAGAACGTGCGGAGTTAAAAGCTAAAGAAATACTTAAAACGGCTGAAGCTGAAACGGACAAGGTGCTTAAGGAAGTAAGAGCAGTAGCTAGAAAAGCGCAAGCAACCATTGATGAACAAAGCCTTTACAATGCAAAAAAGCGCATGTCGGATACTGTTTCTGCACAACATAAACGCGTAGGAAAAGTAGTAGGTAGACAAGAAAAAGTCGCTTTAAAAGCAGTAGAAGTAGGCGAAGAAGTAATGGTAACCTCGTTAATGCAAAAAGGCGTTGTAACGGCAGCAGCAGACCGTAGTGGTAATGTAGAAGTACGTATAGGTATTATGCCGATGCGCATCCCATTAAGTGGGCTTACAAGATTAGAAGAAGAAATACAGGTAGCTAAAAAGCAGGAAAAGAAAAAGACAAAAGGTCAAGTGAGCTATCATATGAATAAAACAAGTACCATTTCCACGCAAGTAGATGTAAGAGGAATGATGGTAGATGAAGCTTGGCCGGTAGTAGATAAATATTTAGATGACGCCTACTTATCAGGGCTTAAACAAGTTACCATTATTCATGGTAAAGGAACAGGTGCCCTTAGAAGCGGCATCACCCAAAAGTTAAAAAGACACCCTCATGTACAAGACCAAAGACCAGGACTTTATGGAGAAGGAGAAATGGGGGTTACAGTAGTAACGATTAAATAAAACAGTAATCTATAGAAAAGAGGGAAGATATGTTAAAGATACTTATAGTAGATGATGACACCAATATTTCCGAATTAATTGCTTTATACTTAAATAAAGAAGGATATGAAACAAAGGAAGTGGCTACAGGTCGCTTAGCTTTAGAAGTGTTTGAATCTTTTCATCCAGACTTAGTACTGCTAGATGTCATGTTACCAGAACTAGATGGCTATGATGTTTGTAAAGAAATTCGTAAGCAGCATCGCACGCCGATTATTATGCTTACTGCTAAAGGAGAGGTATTTGATAAGGTATTAGGCCTTGAGTTAGGGGCTGATGACTATATGGTAAAACCATTTGATCCTAAAGAACTTATAGCAAGAGTGAAAGCTGTCCTTAGACGTAATACGCAACCGATAGAGGAAGTTGCACCTAAAAATCGTATTGTGCTTGATAATTTAATTATTGATAAGGACAATTATTCGGTGACTTATGAAGGAGCTTTAGTAGAATTACCACCAAAAGAACTAGAGGTACTTTATTTTCTGGCAAGTCATCCTAAACAAGTTTTTACTAGAGAGCAGCTTTTAGATAAGATTTGGGGATATGACTTTGTAGGAGATACAAGAACTGTAGATGTGCATATTAAGAGGCTAAGAGATAAATTTGAGGGTGATCACACATGGAGCATAAAAACCGTCTGGGGCGTAGGCTACAAATTCGAGAGATAATGGATAAACTGAGATTTCCAAGTTTATTTAGCCGTTTAGTTTCTGTGTATATCAGTATTTTAGTGTTGATGTTAGTCATGCTTTTTATCACCTTTACCCATTCGTTTCAGTCCTATTTTGTGAAATATACTCAGGATATTATGAGAAAGCAAGCACAAACCATTGCCACGGAATTTTATAAAGAGGGTGCTTATAGTACTTCTAAAGAAGATGCACTAGAGAAAATTTTATATCGTGTACAAGTCATGTCCAGTTATTTGCAAGCGACTACCTGGATTGTAGATCAAAAGGGTGAGGGGCTTGTAATTGGTAAAGATAGTGTACAAAATATGGCACAAAAGTTACCCAAAGAAGCTAACTTGCAAGAGGTTTTTGAGGGACGTGCAGTGGGACTTGAAAATGGTTTTAAAGATTATTTTTCTACACCTGTTTTAACCATTGGTTATCCCATGGGAGTAGGTGAAAAGGTACAATACGCTTTGTTTATTCATACACCGATGCCTTATGTGCTTCAGACTATTGATGAAGTAAGAAATTTAATTTTAAAGGTAGTGGGGATTGTAGGGACGGTCATGTTCATATGGATTTATTTTATCTCTAAACAAATGACCAAGCCCCTAAAAGAGATGAATACAGTTGCTAAGACCATAGCAAGTGGTCATTTTGATGAGCGTATTATAGTGAAGGGGCAAGATGAAATAGCGGAACTAGGTTTGTCGTTAAACCATATGGCTGAAGAATTAGATAAGATTGAGGAGAATAGGAGAAGTTTTATTGCCAATGTTTCTCATGATTTACGTTCTCCCTTAACTTCCATCCAAGGTTTTGTAACAGCTATGTTAGATGGAACTATTTCCCCAGAAAAGCAAGAACGCTATTTAAAGATTGTACTTAGTGAAACGCATCGTATGATTGGTATGACTAATACTATTCTAGAGTTAAATAAGATGGAAGAATCTAAAGATGCGCTTCATAAAACAGCTTTCAATATTAATAGTGTTATTGAACGTAATTTTGCTAGTTTAGAAAAACGGGCTTTAGAAAAAGGTGTAAGTTTAGTTAAGATGTTTGAAGCAGATCCACCTTATGTTGTAGCAGATTTAGATGGAATCAGCCGTGTGGTCCAAAATCTTTTAGATAATGCTATGAAATTTGTAGAGCAAGATGGCACGATAGAAGTAAGAACAGCATTAAAAGATGATAAAATATGGGTAGCTATTTGTAATTCAGGACCACCTATTCCAAAAGAGCAACAATCAGAAATTTGGAATCGCTTTTATAAAGGAGATCGTTCTAGAGGAATGGATAAGCGCGGTGTAGGATTAGGGTTAGTTATTGTGAAAGAAATTATCAAACAACATGGAGAAGTGGTCGGCGTTGAATCAGAAGAAAATAAGCCGGTTATTTTCTATTTTAGTTTGCAACAGAAGAAAGCAAATCTATTTTAAAAACAAGGTATTTATCTTGGCAAGGGCAAGATGCTAAGAATAAATACCTTTTCTTTTGTTTGTTAACAGAATTTAACAGTGAAATCTATAGAAAGCGTTGAAAACTCATGGTAGATTTGTTAGTATTACTTTAGGAAAGAAAAGGGAGAGAGTATATGACACAAATTAGTGATATGAAGCCTCAAGACAATATCAAAGGCTATTACTTATGTAAGTTTAAACAAATTTTAAAAAATAAAAATGGAAAAGACTATTGTACTATTAGATTACAGGACCGTACGGGTGCTATAGATGCCAAGATTTGGTCCTTTCATAGTTGTATTTTACCTTTTGAAGTAGATGATATTGTAGAAGTAGAAGGAGAGACCTTACTATATCAAGAAAACTTGCAGCTTAATGTGACTAAAATACAAAAAGCTGAAGGCGGTTATGACTTAAAGAACTTTATTCCACATACCAAAAAAGATGTAAATGTATTAGAAGCAGAGCTATTAGAGCTCATTGAAAAGGTTCAAGAACCTTCTATTAAGCAGCTTTTAGAGACCATCTTTTTAGATGAAAAAACGTATGATGATTTTATCGTTCATAGTGCTGGTAAGAGTGTTCACCATGGGTATTTAAATGGCTTATTAGAGCATACCATCACAGTCACTAAACTAGGTCTTGCTATGGCAGATTTATATGAAAATGCCCAAAAGGATTTGGTAATAGCAGGTTGTTTACTGCATGATATTGGCAAGCTTAGAGAATTAACCACTTTTCCAAGGAATGATTATTCAGATGAAGGCCAGCTCATTGGCCATTTAGTGATTGGAGCTGAAATAATTCATGATGCAGCTAGCCAAATTGAAGGCTTTCCAGCAGAAATTGAAATGTTACTTAAGCATGTAGTCATCGCTCATCATGGTGAATATGAATATGCATCACCTAAAAGGCCTAAATGTATAGAAGCTATGATTGTTCATTTAGCAGACTTCTCAGATTCACGGCTTAAAATGATAGATGAGCTTTTAGAAACAAGTAGTGAAGAGCCTTATGTAGGTTATCATAAATTATTAGGAAGAAATATTAGACGAGTAACCTTATGAAGAAAGAAAAGGGAAGTGCCCATAAAAAGTTATCTGCCAATGAAATAAATCGCTTTATTTATTGTCCCTATCAGTGGTATTATGGCCGTTATTATGGGCAAACTGCTTTAAAGGAGCAGTATAAAGCACTAGGTAGTAAACAAAGTAAAACAGAAGCGCATTTTACAAAGGGAATTAAATTTCATAAGGCCTATTATAGAAGCTACCGCATCAAACGTCTATTAATGATTTTAGGGCTAATCCTAGTGATTGCTATTTTAGTTGGGAGTTTTATGAGATGGTCCAAATAATAGAAATAAGCTTACTCCTTAGTTTTACACTCCTTTTATGGTTAGGTTTTAGACCCACAATAAGTGTTAAAGACCGGAGAGAAATAGGTGTCAAAAGAGCGTCAGCCATTTATAAAGATGAAAAAGGAACAAAGCTTTTAGTAGCAGAACGTCTAGCTTTACAAGGAAAGCCGGATTTTATCTTTGAAACCTGGCTGCTAAGACGTTATATTCCGTTAGAGATTAAAAGTGGTAAGCTAACAGAAGATCAACCACACCTAGGAGATGTGTATCAACTGGTAGCTTATTTTTTAATCATTGAAGAAGTTTATGGAAAAAAGCCACCTTATGGAAAACTGGTTTATGCCAATAAAACCTTTACGATTCGTAACACGGCTAGGCTAAGAGCAGATCTTAAGCGTACAATGAAGCAAATGAGAGAAATGTTAGAAGGGGAGTATAAGCCAATAGCAACACCAGACTTTATGAAATGTAAACATTGTATTTGTAAAGATACCGTATGTGAATGGCAGGGGAGAGCGAAATGAAGAAAACAGAAGGAAAAGTAAGTAAAGAAAATACAGCAAAACCATTGGTGAAAAAAGAAGAGCAAGGCTATTCACCTTTATTAGAGCGCTTTTTGCAAAAAAACATGACCGATCGTATGCAAGCTGTGGATGATGAAGTATTAGCAAAAGCTATTAAAACCTTACTTTTTGAGGAAAATAAGAAAAATAAACGTTTAAATTAGGAGTAACTATGGATAAACCAATTGAAAAGAATCAGCACTACGAGCTAACTATTACAGATATGGGCTCAGAAGGAGAAGGGATTGGTAAAATCAATGACTTTACCGTTTTCATTCCTAGAGCGATTACTGGAGATGTAGTAGAAATACGTATTGTAAAAGTGAAAAAAAGCTTTGGCTATGGCAAATTAGTAAAGCTTATTACACCTTCACCTTTTAGGGTAGAACCTATTTGTGAAGTGGCAGAGACCTGTGGAGGCTGTCAGCTTCAACATCTGAGCTATGAGGCACAATTAGATTGGAAAACCAAAAAAGTAAAAGATTGCTTAAATCGTATTGGTGGTCTAAAAGACATAGAGGTATTACCAACCCTAGGAATGGACACCCCTTATCATTATCGTAATAAAGCCCAATATCCTATTCGTCAGATTAATGGCAAAGTACAAACGGGCTTTTTTGCTCCTCGTAGTCATCAGCTAATACCACTAGAAACTTGTTACATTCAAGATCCTAAAAAAGAAGCCATTATGAAAGCTGTAATAGCTTTTTTAGAAAAGTACAAGATTAGCATTTATGATGAAGAAAAGCATACAGGACTGGTACGCCATTTAATGATTAAAACAGGTTATCATACAGAGGAGATGATGGTGTGCTTAGTGATTAACGGACCCAAACTACCTCATGCAGATGAGTTTGTAAAAGCTATTAAAGCAGTAGCGCCTGTAACAAGTATTATACTTAACCAGCATTTAGAAAAAAGTAACACTATATTAGGCAATAGCTGTACAGTTTTAGATGGAGAGAATGCCATTATTGATTACATTGGAGATTTACAGTTTAAAATCTCACCTTTATCCTTCTTCCAAGTCAACCCTCAGCAAACAGAGGTACTATATACCAAAGCTTTAGAATATGCAGAGCTAACAGGCGATGAGATCGTTTGGGATGCCTACTGTGGGATAGGCTCTATCTCTTTATTTCTTGCACAAAAAGCAAAGAAAGTATATGGCGTAGAAATTATACCAGAAGCTATTGAAAATGCAAAAGAAAATGCAGCTCTCAATCATATTACCAATGCAGAATTCTATGTGGGAAAAGCAGAGGAAGTTATCCCACAAATGTATGAACAAGGCATTGTGGCAGATACTATAGTCGTAGATCCACCACGCAAAGGCTGCGATAGCAAATTATTAGAGACTTTAATCAAGATGTCACCTAATAAAATAGTATATGTTTCTTGTGATCCAGCTACTTTAGCAAGAGATTTAGCGTATCTTGTAGTAGAAGGGTATCAAGTAGAGAAGGTACAACCAGTTGATATGTTTCCGCAAACGACGCATGTCGAGAGTGTGGTTAAGATGTCAAGGATAGTGTCCCCCTAAAACAAACTCTTTCCCACTAATTTCTTCCACCAGAGCAAATGCAGGAAGAAAGAGCAGGAATAAGAAGTAAGGTTCAAGGGTAAAAAACCAGGGATCAAAGCAGGAATTAAAATAGGGTTAAGAGATTGAGGGACAAGGGTTTTAAAGAAAAATAAAGATAGAAGGATTGAGGGAAAAACATCCCTTAATCCTTTTTTCTTACCCCTTTTCCCTAATCACTTTCCTTTAAAATCAGCCATGACTTTGTTTTAATGAAAATAAAGTTGTTCCCGATTTTGTTAAATTTGAGAGAAAAAAATAGGTCAAAAATGAAGAAATCAGGCATGACTTTTTTTAGCGGGCAACGAAGGATTAAGGTTTGTGGGGGGTGAAGTGGGAAAGAGTTTTTTTAGCGGTACAATAAACCTTAGTAATATCAAGGCTTAGAACGTTTTTGTGTTCTAAGCCTTGATGTGTTTTTGGGTAGATTTAGAGCGGATATATGTTCCCAAATGAGTAGGGGGGCACAATTACGCGTAAGTAGGTAGTTTTGCGTAAAGGTTTAATTGTTATAATTTGAAGACCAAAATAACAAAACACTAACGTAGGACGGTGAGCTTATTCTTACTGTCCTTTCTGCATTTGCAGAAGAAGAAAGTAGAAGTGTGAGCGAAAACATCAGATGGCGTATTAGAAAGAAGTTTGAAAAAGGCGAGCTCATTATTAATACAAAGCGCTTCTTAGGCTATGACAAAGATGAATATGGGGACTTGGTTATTAATCAAAAAGAAGCTCAGATAGTAAGGCGTATTTACGAAGATTATCTAACTGGTAAAGGAAGCTTTATCATTGCAAAAGAATTAAATGCAGAAGGGATTCCAACAGTAACAGGGGCCAGATGGCATGATACTACTATTCTTGAAATATTGAAAAACGAGAAATACAAGGGTGATGCTTTGCTACAGAAATATTATAGACCAGATCATTTATGCAAGCAGAGTAGAAGAAACATCAATAAAAAAGAAAGCTTTTATGTAGGAGAAAATCATTCTCCTATTGTATCTACAGAGATGTGGGAGCAGGCCCAAGAAGAATTAAAAATGAGGCGTAGAAATAAAAAGGGAAATAGTAAAAAATATCCTTTATCAGGACTACTCATTTGCAGTAAGTGTGGCAGTAAACTACAACGCAGAGTTTGGAACAGTGGAAAGCCATGTAAAAAAGTCGTGTGGCAATGTAGTATTTATATTAAAAATGGAAAGGCTACCTGCTCTGGAACAGTTATAGATGAAAGTGTTTTAGAGGGACTTAATATAAAAGAAGAAACTATTGTGAGGGAGTGGATAAAAAATGGCCAGAAGCATTACACTTATACCAGTAGTACCAAAAAATGAAGTAACAGAAAGCAATGGGATAATCCATCCTATAAAAAAGAGAGTAGCTGCATACTGTAGAGTTTCTACAGACCAGGACCAACAATTAAATAGTTTTGAGGCACAAAGAATATATTTTAAAAATTTAATAAACAACAATGATGAGTGGAAAATAGTGGGAATCTATGCCGATGAAGGTATATCAGGAACCAATACAAAGAAGCGGAAATAATTTAATAAAATGATTGCAGACTGCAAAGAGCATAAGATAGACATGGTGGTCATAAAATCTATAAGCCGTTTCGCCAGAAATACCGTGGACTGCTTAAATAATATAAGACTGTTAAAAGATTTAGGTATTGGAATATTTTTTGAAAAAGAGAACATCAATACATTAGACTCAAATGGTGAGCTTCTGATAAATTTGATGTCTAGTATAGCGCAGGAAGAGAGCTTATCGATTAGCAAGGCATCTACCTGGGGTGTAAGAAGAAGGTTTGAACAAGGTAAAGTTACTATTAATGAGAAAAAGTTCTTAGGTTATGACAAAGATAACGAAGGTAATCTTATTATCAATAGTAAACAAGCAGTAATTGTAAAAAGGATTTATAAGGATTTCTTAGATGGCAAAGGTACAGCCCATATTACAAGAGAACTAGAAAAAGAGAAGGTTAAAAACTGGAATGGCACAAGTAAGTGGTACGAGAGCACCATCAAAAGCATCTTACAAAATGAGAAATACAAAGGGGATGCACTCTTGCAGAAGACTTACACAGTAGATTTCTTAACAAAGGAACGTGTAAAGAATACTGGTAAAGTCCCAAAGTATTATGTAGAAGAAAGCCACCCAGCTATCATAGAACCTGAAACTTGGGAAGCTGTTCAATTAGAGATAGAAAGGCGCAAAACTTTTGTATGGAGCATGGCATCAAGAATCTAGACACAAGAATACCCTTTGGTGGCAAAGTTATTTGTGGTATTTGTGGCTCTGTCTATAATAGGAGAACGTGGATGCAGCCCGAGGGTAAGGGTAAAAGGAAAGTTTAGATGTGCAGAAATAGATATAAGGTTAAAGGAGTAAAAGGTTGTGAGAGTAGACACATTAACGAGGAGATATTGAAGAAAGCCTTTGTTGAGGCATTTAATGAACTAGTTGCAAATAAGAAGTATTTCTTAGAAAAATGGAGAACTGCGTTAGAGGATAGTGATGCATTAAAACAATATAGGTTAAATGAGTTTATTGAGATATTAGATCATGGAGTAAAACAGGAACAATTCAATGAGAACCTAGGTCTTAGAATGCTGGAACAGATCAAAGTGATAGATGGCAAAGGAAAACTGCACATTTCACTATTAGATGATACTAACTTAGAGTACCAATATAAAGTATTAATGAACCAAAAGTAGATTTTCCTGTGCTTTAATAAAATAAAGTACCTCAAAATGTAATATATTGACGAATTAACAAGAACTATAATAATTGCAAAACAAAGTTTGTCAAAGTATAATATTATTAATATTAAAAATTATCAAACTTTTTTTGGAAACGTTTCTAAATTTCAGCTTATATCTATTACTCTATAAATACGCTGTTTAACAACTTGATTTGTGTCTACACTAATCTTTTAATAGCCTGTAACTTACATAAAGGCATAGATTGCAATCTAAATATTTTTTATAACCTATAATATACCCTGGGACATAATTACTATTTTGTACAATATATTTATTAAAATCTAAGAAGGATTAATGGAGAAATAATATGAAAAATAGACTACTCCCTCAAGAAGTGATTGTTAATAATAAAAAACTTATACTTGATAAGGTGTATAACGTAAATGTAAATATAGAAGGTTATTTTATATTAGATTTAAATAGACAGTTTGAACATCCAGATTTGGAATGTATTCCAGCAATATATCTAGAATGTAACGATAAGTACCAAAGGTATCAAATATTTAAATATAATGTTGTTTTAGGAAAGAGGGAAGACCTAATTGATTAATTTATATTTTAAAACAAAATATAAAGTAGTACATATTACTAATGAGATAGGTAATTATGTGATAGGAGGCATGGGAACATATATTAACGAATTATATAAACATAGAGATGGTGAAACGGGTTTTATCCATATACATAATAATGCTTATACCGATATTGATATAGGGAGTTTCCCTGGATTCTATGACATTTTATCCATGACATATGATGAAGGTTATAAAATAGAGGATTTAGAGTGTGATATAGTTGTTATTCATTTCTATGAATTAGCATTTTGCGTTACAGAAAAAATAATTTCTAGTAAAAAAGTCGTGTATGTGATTCATTCAGTACCATTACCCGAACCACCACCTAAAGATGATCCGTTTGGTGGAAATCTAAACATAAAACAGAATTTTGAATATATGTGTGAAAATGCACATCAGTTAATTTGTGTTTCTTATGCAGAAAGAAATAGATTACTTAATATTTATCCACAATATGATCGCAAAACAAAAGTAATACATAATGGAATTACTTTAGCTTTTGAAGAAATAAAAAATAAACGAACCGCTCATAAAAAGAAGATATTTGGATATATTGGCAGAATGGATTATAGAAAAGGAATTTTAGAATGTATAAAGGCATTTAAGGATATAGATGGTGAACTAAGAATTGCATGTGCTAATAATGACCCTTATTATTTTAGTACACTACTTCAATATATTGAAGCAGCAAATATGAATGATAAAGTAAGATTTATGGGATGGTGCATGGGGGCAAGAAAAGATAGTTTCTTAAATTCATTAGATGCACTTATTATTCCATCATTGTATGAACCGTTTGGCTATGTGGTTGTGGAAGGTATGAAATGGGGAATACCTATTATATCTAGTAGAAATGGAGGTATCAGTGAAATTATTCAGGACTATAAATATCAATATGATGCATATGAACAGGATGAATTAATTGATATTATAAAGTTATTTCAAAAAGATAGTGATGAATATATTAACAAGGAAGTTACATACTTAGAAGTACAATTGCAAAATTTTACAGTAGAAAAAATGATTGAGAAGTATGTAGAAACGTGGAGAGAATTATTAGAATCATAGTTAATAATGTTGAATATCTTTGCTTTTAAGATAGACGATAGGAGATTAAGATGGCACTTTTTGTTTGTAAAGATATAAAGGATATTAAGATTCAAGAAATTTACATAATAGGGTCATTGAATGGTTGCCAACATAATAAGGATAGATTACTTAAAGTGGGAGATACCTGGTGCATCAACTTGCATTTACCTGATGGGATATATTTTTATAAGTATGTTGTAAACCAATATATTAAGTTAAATGATCCGACAAGTGAAAAATATGCATTGGATGAACAGAATGAAATGTGGTCAATTGTAAGAATTAGAGATAATCAAATAAGTAATCCTGTGTTAAAAGATACTATGCATATTCAGAAATATATAATTACAAATAGATTATGGCATGATATTAGCGAGAATTTTACACAAAAAGTTATCAATTTAAAGACTGATAGAAAAGTATGCCTAGGGATTAAGTTACAAATGCAAGTAGGTTTACATCAAATAACAGTACTATGGTATGAACCTAGTATGAGTCTGTATCATATAAGCGAGCATACTTTTTATGGGGAAACGCACAGAAAAGAGGAATTTCAAACTAAATGGTTTTGTTTAGACTTGAGTCAAAAACAGCGGGAGTATCCTGAGGGCGTATGGATAATAAGGGTATTTATTAACGGCTATTATAAACTGCAAGATTACTTTAGATTATCACATGAGCCATCGTTTAAAGTACGTTGATTTTTAAATATAAGGGGATGAAAAACATGAGTGCTTGTTCATACGTAGAAGGGAACAATATATATGAAAATAAGAATGGGGTAATATATAAAAATGGTACAGCAGTTAAGAATGAAGATTATAAATATATTCCTAAAGAAATTGGTGGTACTAGAAATAATGAAGGGAACGGAAACTACATAGCAAATACAGATAGTTACACAAGTAGCTATACACCTAGTACAAGTACTACTTCAAGTAGCACTAATATTCCTCCAAGTAGCACTAGTACCAATGACTTAAAAAATAGTACGCCTGACATATATATTGAAGGTAATAATGTATATGAAAATAAAAATGGTGAAGTTTATAAGAATGGTAAAATTGTAACAAAAGATGATTTAAAATATATACCCTCAGAAATTGGAGGTACTAGAAATACATCTGGAAACGGGTATTCCTTATCAACAAATGATTCACAAGATATAAAGAAAGTATATACCGAAGGAAATAATATTTACGAAAATGTTAATGGGAAAATATATAAAAATGGTAGTTTAGTAGAGCAAGGAAATATGGGGTATATACCAAAAGAAATTGGGGGGAATAGACAATCAGATGGAAATGGTGAATTTGTAAATACTTCAGAATTTGATATAAACAGAGATAAGAAAATCTATATCGAAGGAACTAATGTTTATGAAAACGTTAATGGGAAAATATATAAAAATGGTAATCTAGTAGAACAAGAAAATATGGGATATATACCAAAGGAAATCGGTGGAAATAGACTTAATGATGGGAATGGGCAGTTTGTTGAAAGTTCTAACTTCGATGTTATCAATGGTAAAAAAATTTATGTAGAAGGAAATAATATTTACGAAAATGTTAATGGGAAAATATATAAAAATGGTAGTTTAGTAGAGCAAGGAAATATGGGGTATATACCAAAAGAAATTGGGGGGAATAGACAATCAAATGGAAATGGTGAATTTGTAAATGCTTCAGAATTTGATATAAACAGAGATAAGAAAATCTATATCGAAGGAACTAATGTTTATGAAAACGTTAATGGGAAAATATATAAAAATGGTAATCTAGTAGAACAAGAAAATATGGGATATATACCAAAGGAAATCGGTGGAAATAGACTTAATGATGGGAATGGGCAGTTTGTTGAAAGTTCTAACTTCGATGTTATCAATGGTAAAAAAATTTATGTAGAAGGAAATAATATTTACGAAAATGTTAATGGGAAAATATATAAAAATGGTAGTTTAGTAGAGCAAGGAAATATGGGGTATATACCAAAAGAAATTGGGGGGAATAGACAATCAAATGGAAATGGTGAATTTGTAAATGCTTCAGAATTTGATATAAACAGAGATAAGAAAATCTATATCGAAGGAACTAATGTTTATGAAAACGTTAATGGGAAAATATATAAAAATGGTAATCTAGTAGAACAAGAAAATATGGGATATATACCAAAGGAAATCGGTGGAAATAGACTTAATGATGGGAATGGGCAGTTTGTTGAAAGTTCTAACTTCGATATAAATAGAGATATACATACATATACTGAAGGAAATAATACATATGATAACATATTAGGGAAATTGTATAAAAATGGAGAAGCAGTCCTTCAAGAAAACTATAAATACATTCCTAAAGAAATAGGAGGTACAAGAGAGACTTCAACAGAGGGACAATATGTAATAATTGTACGTGGACAAAGTGATCGTGGTACACGTTATTATTATGATAATAATACAATACAGTCTCTTGTTATACAAGGTATTGATGTACGAGATGAAAAATACAATCCTATAACTCAAATTAGTAGTAGTAACTCACCATGGATTCAGTATACTTCCAGTACTACAATAAAAAGTACATCCGGTGGTGGATATATTCAAAGTAATAGTATGCCCATAAGTAGCAGTACACCTATAAGTAGCAGTACACCTATAAGCAGTAGTACACCTATAAGCAGCAGTACACCTATAAGCAGTAGTACACCTATAAGCAGTAGCACACCTATAAGCAGTAGTACACCTATAAGTAGCCGTACACCTATAAGCAGTAGTACACCTATAAGTAGCAGTACGCCCCATATTAATAGTAGTGAATTAAAATCATATGTTTACATAGAGGGAGATAATTTCTATCAGAATATAGATGGTAAGATTATCAAGAATGGGAAAATTGTATCCAGTGATGACTACAAATATATTCCTAAAGAAATCGGTGGTACGAGGCAAGTAAATGGAAATGGTGTTTTTAAACCAGTATCAGATGTCAGTATACCGAATAGTACCCCTACTGATAAAGAGGAAAATAAAAAACAAGAAAATATAATCATATCGGATTCTAGAGAACTGTTAAGTCTGGGAATGGGTAGGAATATCGCAGCTAATGAGAAAGTAACTGATGTAAGTGGAGATATACGTAATCTTCAATTAGCATTAGAAGAATTGGGGTATTTAAATACCAACGGATACTATGGATATTTTGGAAACCTTACGTTAGAAGCAGTAAATAAGTATAAGAAGGATCATAACCTGGGTAATGAAGGGATAAATAATGGAAAAGTAGGAATAAGTACTTTAGAAAGCATAGAAAGAGAGATAGCAAACAAACAAAAAGGAAGTTATAATGAAGTAAAGGATACAAGAAGTCTATTACATATAGGTATGGGGTTTAATACTCCAGGAGAAGGAATTAATATAGTTAAGATAGAAGAAAGAAAACGCATAGAGGAACTTCAAATTGCATTAGAAGAGTTAGGGTACTTAGATACACATAGAACTTATGGATACTTTGGAGAAAAGACTCTCGCAGCAGTAAATCAATTTAAAAAAGACCATCATATAGATAATACAGGTAGTAATGAGGGGATGGTAGGACAAACTACACTAGCGGTTATAGATAAAGAACTTAAATCTAAAGGTATCGAACTAAAACTTTCAGCTAATAATGTAAAAGAAGACACAAATACACAAAAAGATACTAGTTCAGATATTTCTCATTTGCCCAAAGAAGTACAGGAAGCAATAAAAGGATATGATAATAAAGGAGAAAGTATAGGGCCTAAAGATCCTAATATGACATATGTTGAAATAACCTTATCAAATACAGAAAGAAGCTATTTGGAAAAAAGTCTAAATCAATTAATCAAAGGAAACTATACAGATGATGTAACATTGTTAGGAACAGGTGGACAAATGGCACTGGGGTTATTTGGATTAGATGCACCAGCAGATGTTAGAGACCTTTTAGCAGATATAGATCAATGGGAATGGTCTTGGGGACATGTGGGGCAAACTGTGTTAGATGGAATAGGGATAGTTCCAGTATTAGGAGTAGTAAAGAACGGGGATGAAGTGTTTCAATTAATAAAGACTGGAAAAAAAGGCTCAGAAAAACTTGCATTAGTAAGTGAAGCTGCTGTAAAATACTCAGATGAGGTAGCAGCATCAGAAAAGGCTGCTGTTAAAAATGCAGTTAATAAGATAGATGATGGTGTAAATGGAGTGGTTAAGTCTAGTAGGAATTTAATTGATAATATGGATGAAATTGCAGGTGATATTAGGAATATTAATAAGAAATATTCAAATGGAAATGAAGCGTATAACTCAATAGAAAGCATATTAAATTCTGCCTCCTACTATGATGAGCCATATGAACAAATAGCAGCGGTTACAAAGGGTGTTGCAAGTCATGCTTTTGAGAATGGAAATAAAAGAACGGCTTTAGATACAATGAATATGTTATTAGATGATTTAGGAGTTACGACTTCATTGTCTGATAATCAAAAATGGGATTTGATTAATTCAATAGCAACAGGAGGTGTAAAAGATGTTTCAGAAATTGCAGAAATACTTAGCGGAAAGTAATATTAAATTGTTTTTAAAATATGATGGTGAACGAGATAAAAATCAGTACTCTATCGTATTTATTACAAAAAACAATGTACAAGATATAGTAAGTATTGATACAGAGGAGCCTTTAAAAACGCTTTTTAGTATATTAAATGAAAAAAAAATAGAGATTGATAATAATGAGATAAATGTGTTGATAGAAAAATTTTATAGTATGAACCGACAGTGTATTGATCATTTCGGGAAAAGTGTGATATTTGTTTTTACTATAGAGACTGAGGAAACTATGCAGTTTTATATATCTATAACTAAGGAACGAGAGAATTGGAAATTTACTAGCTGCTGGATGAGTGAGGTAGAACAATATATTAAAAACAGAGGAGAAGAGAATATTTTCAATATAGCGAAAGTTATATTACAGGAAAATAGAGATGCCTTTGAGGAGTTAGCAAAATGATAAAATTTGATATACAACAATTAATAAAATTGCACAGTTTACTAATTCAAGAAACTGGGGGAGTTGAGGGAATTAGTAATATAAATTTGTTAGATTCGGCTATTAATAGTCCATTTCAAACAATTTATGGAAAAGAAGCATATGTTACTACTGAACAAAAAATCGCACGCATAACGTGGGGAATTGTTGCTAATCATAGTTTTAGTGATGGAAATAAAAGGATGGGTGTTTTAATCATGCTTCTATTATTAAAACTTAATGATATAGCTATAAAGTATGAACAAAAAGAGTTAATTCAAGTAGGGATTGAATTAGCAAGTGGAAGTATGAAATACAATGAGTTATTAGTGTGGATAGAAACTCATAAAATTATTTAGGTAAAGTATAGTATAGTTTATCAACCTGGTACACCAATCAAGTTTTAATGAAGGTTTTGGGTTCAACCTAAGGGTTTATGATGAATTTCAAGACGTAGAGACCCTTTTTGCAAAAATGGTAAATTGATACTTTTCAAATTCTTGTTTTTTTAAAAGGGGTGTCCCATAATCATTTAGTGAGTACAATAAACAATTTCTAAGTCAAAGATGAGCTGATAATATAAGTGTTAATCAAACTATTCCTAATAATTTGAATGAGTTTCTTCCTATTTATTAGGGGGTATCTCAACGAACCCCGGGGGTGCACTCTCCTATTTATACCAAATAGTTTCCTCACTTTGTCCAAAGGCACGTTGAGACTGTAGTGAAGCTTAACAAATAAAACCTAGATATATCAAGGCTTAGAGCGATTATACGCTTTAAGCCTTTGTGTGTTTTAGGGCAGGTGGTGCTTGTGGGAACATATCTTTAGGGGAGGTGTACAAACTATTTAGCAGTCGTGGATGAAATGAAATTTCAGAGGTAATTGTTCAACCATGGGGTGGTAAAACTTGTTCCGTTACTACTATTGACGGAAGTATTCTTACCTTCTTTGAGTAACTGCATATTATGAGCTAACTATATAAATCAGCGTACTATAAAGCTGACAGAAGGCATAGTAAAAAAGATACTCACCAATTCACCTGAGCATCATTATGGTATAAAAGTGATGTTTGAGAGTGGTATTATAGGTAGCGTAAAAAAGATAAAGGCTTAGAAGCAGATTTTGATTTGCTTTTAAGTCTATTTTCTTAGCAAAATGAATGATTTAATGATGATGTTAATAAAGTGTATGCAAATATTAACTTGGACATAATAAATGTAAAAACGAGAATACAGTCTTTTTAAGGGCCAACACGAAAATACTTTTTATAAAAAATCTCCAACCAGAAATCTGATTGGAGATAAAATATTATAATTATTGTAGTTCAATAAGTGAAAGAATACTTTCGATTCTTTTTAACCAATGGCTTTCGTGTAAAGATCATTTGCTTTATTCCAGTCAACCACAAGGAACCAATTGTCAATATAATCAGCTCTCTTATTTTGATACTTTAAGTAATAAGCATGTTCCCATACATCCATTGCTAATACAGGGCTTAGCCCATCTGCTAGAACTGTATCTTGATTGGGTGTAGATACAACTGTAAGCTCTTTATTAGCATCTACGGCTAACCAAGCCCAACCAGAACCAAAACGTCCAAGTCCTGCTGCTTTAAAGTTAGCTTTAAATTCATCCAAAGAGCCAAACTTCTTAACAATTGCATCTTTAAGCTTGCCTGTTGGCTCACTTTTTTCAGCTGTCATACCTGCAAAGTATAAATTATGGTTATAGACACCGCCACCATTGTTACGAACTGCATTTTTAATGGAATCTGGTAACTTATTTACTTTAGTGACAAGCTCTTCTAAGGACCAAGATTGATGGTCTTTACTACCTTCTAGTACTTTGTTTAAATTATCTACATAAGTTTGAACATGGCGACCATGATGAATTTGAACAGTAAGTGCATCCACATAAGGTTCCAATGCGTCATATTCATATGGTAATGCTTCTAATTGAAATGGATAAGTTTTATTCATAATTAAATCCTCCTAACGATTTTAGTTATATATTTTATTTTGATTCATGATAATAGAGAGTTTGCTAAGCGTACTTTCTATCAATATGTTTGTTTATTATTTAGTTATCTCTAACTAGTCTTATTATAACATTTACAAATACAAATAACAACAATTTTAATAATAATTATTATTTGAAAAATATTATCAAATATTTAAAAGAAAGTTTAACGTATAGGAGAAAGGTAAAAAGCAACGATTTTGCAAGTATTATCATTGAAATATAATAAGAAGTACATTTTTAATACGACATAGTACTTGGGTTTAACTGAATATAGAAGGAGAATCTTGGGGTAAGAGGAAACTGTACCTATTTTTAGAAAAGCTACACAAATAGTGAAAAGGACCAACAGTTAATTGAAAATTCTTGAATTATGATATAGAATCGGATTAGAAGCGAAAGTAATCGTCATATATGCTATATATTAAAATCTCATTTTAGGTGCTTAAGAGAAACTGATGTAAAAGAGTCGATTCAATATATTTAACTTTTTAAAGAATCTATTTAAGGGAGGAGGGGTATAAAAATGAATTTAGAAAAAGCAATACTCATAGCAGGGACTGCTCATCAAGGGCAAGTAGATAAAGCTGGGGCACCATACATATTGCACCCTCTTAGAGTAATGTTTTCTTGTAAAACACAAGAAGAGCAAATATGTGGTGTCCTTCATGATGTTATTGAAGATACTTATGTGACACTTGATGATTTAAGAAAAGAGGGCTTTTCGGAAACTATTATAACTGCTATAGATGCTCTTACTAAACGATCTGGTGAAACCTATGAAGAGTTTATTAATCGTATCCTTCTAAGTCCTATAGCTTGCCAAGTAAAGCTTGCTGATTTAAGAGATAATATGGATTTAACAAGATTATCACAGGCTAACAAAGCAGACTATGCTAGAGTTAAGAAGTATCAGTCAGCCATGGATAAGATAAAGGGTTTTCTAGAAGTTCATTCATGATAGGGGATAGCTATGAAAAAACAAAGAATCAAATACTTAATTACATTCACAATACTATTGTGTATTGAAATTTTAATCGCAATCTGTGTACACGATACATTTATCAGACCATATGTTGGAGATCTATTGGTTGTTGTTGTGCTGTACTGCATAGTAAGAGTAATTATTCCAGACAAGTATAGACTAATGCCTTTTTGGATATTTGTTTTTGCAGCATTTATTGAGTGCTTGCAATACTTGAAATGGGTTGAGAGACTTGGTATAGAAAATAATGCATTTTTACGCATACTTATGGGAGCCACATTTGACTGGAAAGATATTGTGTGTTATGGGATTGGCTGCATTTTATTAGGTATATATGAGTGGTTGATTCAAAAAGGAATAGTAAGACTACGGGTGAAGGATTAGAGATGTGATGAATAATTTATACAGAGAGTGGAAATATAAAACTCATTAGCATAGTTCTTGATAGGAATAGAAAGGAATCAAAAGTATATGTCAATGAATAAACAAGTTCCACATGATAAATGTATAGATAATACACTAGCACTTTTACAAGAAGGTTATCTATTCATCCAAAATAGAGTTAATCGTTATCAGTGTCATTTATTTGAAACACGCCTACTTGGGAAAAAGGTCATATGCATGAGTGGTAAAGAAGCATCAAAGCTGTTTTATAATACAGACCTTTTTAAGCGCAAAGGTGCATTACCCAAGAGAGTACAAAAAACACTGTTTGGAGTTAATGCCATTCAAACAATGGATGATGAGAGGCATATCCATAGAAAAATGTTTTTTATGTCACTTCTAGATCAAGAATATCAAAAACAGTTGACAGAAATAACCAAGAAAAGGTGGCAAGCTGCTATTAACACCTGGGAAATTACCCAGCAGATTGTACTCTTTAATAAGGTAAACAATATTTTATGCCAATCAGTATGTGAGTGGGCTGGTGTACCATTACAAGCGTCTGAAGTAAAAAATCGAGCAAAGGATTTTAGCACAATGGTCAATACTTTAGCGTCAATAGGACCAATGTACTGGAAAGGAAAAAGAGCAAGGACTAGAACCGAAAAGTGGATAAGAGGTATGATAGCAGATACTAGATCTGGTAAATTAAATGTTGAAAAAAGTTCAGTGCTATATAAGCTATCCTTTTATGAAGAGTTGGATGGTAAACCACTGAATACTCAAATGGCTGCAATAGAACTTATTAATATACTACGTCCAATTGTTGCTATTTCAAGATATATTACTTTCACAGCTTTAGCATTATACGAAAACGAGGAGTATATGGAAAAATTACGATTAGGTAATGAGAATACCCGTGAAATGTTTATACAGGAAGTGAGACGTTACTATCCATTTGCCCCTTTTCTAGGTGCCATAGTAAGGAAAAATTTTATATGGCATGGGTGTAAGTTTAAACAGGGGAGGTTAGTTCTCATTGATATTTATGGCACAAACCATGATCCACGTATTTGGGTAAATCCGTATGAATTTAGACCAGAACGTTTTAAAGAGAAAAAGAATAGCTTATTTGATTTTATACCTCAAGGTGGAGGAGATCCCTCAAAAGGACATAGATGTCCAGGAGAAGGTGTTACTATAGAGCTGATGAAAGTCGGTTTAGATTTTCTGATAAATCAGATTGAATTTAAAATTCCAGCTCAAGATTTAAGCTATAGTCTTACTAAGATTCCAGCATTACCTGCAAGCGGATTTATCATGAGCAATATTAGAGTAAAACTTTAGGATACAAGTAATGAATGGTAATAAACATACTCAGACAATCCAAGTATATATTTGATGCTTTTTAGTGATATCTATTCAATCAATGTGAGAGATGATATTATATAGTTAACGAACGTAAAATTTATAGGAGGAGTGATAGGTATGAAAAAGCTATTAAATTATGGTAATGAGTTTGTAAAACAATCTGATTGGAGAGACTTAGCGCTTATTAAACTTTGCTTATGCGCTATAGGGATGATGTGGGGAATGGCACTTCCTAAAAAGGCACATAAGCCAGCAGCATTTATTATTGTCTCAGTGTTTGTATGTACCTATATTCCACTAGTGTTAAAATTATTTAGGATTATAAATAAAGACATTAATAAAAAGAAGTCATAGTATTTAATATAAAGTGATGCTAGAATAAAGGGTTTATTGTAAAAATATTGGAGGGTTTTATGAAAGAAAGTCTAAATGAGGTAGATGTATACTTGAGGCAACTAGAAGGTAGCCCTAAAGAGTGGGAAGAAATTTTTATCGATTACATGCGCAAAAATTATCCTGATTTAGAAGAAGTTATGTCCTTTCAAATGCCGACTTATAAACTAGGTAGTGGTAAAGAACGAAACTACATCTCTTTCGGAGTTGCTAAGAACCATTTTTCACTACACTCAATGGATTTTGAATATATAACTCAAATGAAAGAAAAACTAAGCAAACCTGGTAGAGGGAAGGGCTGTGTAAATGTTCCTTTTGATAAACCTTGTGAAAGAGAAATATTATTTAAAGCTATAGATGACATTATTGAGAGAAAAATCACTTGTGTCTATGGAAAATGAAGGATTTTCAGGCAATGAAATTTTATAATAAATTTCATTGCCTGAAAATCCTTTTTACATTTCTAGGGATGATACTGTTTAATACAATATGCTTGAGAGATTCAATGACAGATGACATTTCTAAAGAGAAGGGAACAGGAATAACTAAGGGTGTATTTTAAAATATTGAATATTAAAATAATTAACAGTATAATTTTACTATGCAATATAATTATTAGAGTAAAAGTATAAAGGTGATTTTAAATCAATGAATAGCACCTCTACAAATAAACTATCAAGAATGGAGCTGGGTGGATGAAAGATTATTTTCAAGAGTTTGTTGAAATTAATGGAATTAAACAATATTTTTTACATTATCCTGCTAAGGGAAAACCTGTTATTTTATTTTTACATGGAGGCCCAGGGATGAGTGAAGCTGCATTTGGATATAAACTAAAAGAAATGTTTAAAGACACATGCACTCTTGTTTTTTACGATCAGCGTGGGACGGGAAGAACATTACAGAATAATCTTAAAGCGCATCCAACACTTAATTTTTTACTTGAAGATTTACATGATACTATTAAACACTTACAAACTCGTTACCTCACAAAAAAGGTAATCATTCTAGGACATTCATGGGGAACAGTACTCGGCTCAATATATGCCTTACAGCATCCAGAAAATGTATCGGTGTATATAGGTGTGGGGCAAGTGGGAGATATGCGATTAACAGAAAAGTTATCCTTTTTAGCGCTGAAAAGCAAAGCGATGAGTCAAAATAGCTCAAAGGACTTAAAAAAACTGCAAGCCATAACTAACTATCCACCCAAACAATGGGATTCTAAATCCTATAAAATTTATAACAAGCTTTCAAAACTAAAAGACAAATACGGTTTATCTATGTCTGTGAAGGTACCGTTAGTCAAAATAGTAAGAAAGAGTCCCATTCAATTTAGAAATCGTGATTTTATAGCAATGCTAAAGGGAACAAAACTCAGCGAATCATTAATGTTGGATGTACTTAATAGTTTTCAAATAGAAACCTACGGAATTGAATATAAGATGCCTGTATACTATATTTTTGGAAGTGATGATTATATTACGCCCAAACAAGCATTTTCTGATTACTTTGAGAAGATAATAGCACCTACAAAGAAGATTGTTCTAATTGAAAACGCTGGACATTATACGATGTTTGAACAACCCGAAGCTTTTGCTAAAGCTGTTATCCCTTTCCTTAATGAGTGTGCTTTAGTGTAAAGGTTATCTCATAATGGAGACTTCATTTATGAATTTCACGTGCCTGAGAACGAGCATTTTTGGTAGGAGACAATCTTAGCATTCTCTAATAATATAATTTTAGGATAGTATTTGAGATAGTATTACGGACAAATAGGAGGAAGATGATGAGTAGTATTAATAGATACAATGTAAATGAAGAATATGCCTATTCAGGGATAGTAGAAGCTGGAGACTTCGTTTTTCTAAGTTTTTGTGTGGGTAATGTAGGGGCCTCTATTGAAAATCAGATTAATGGAGCATTGGATGATATGGAGAATCGTTTGGCAAAACTGAATTTGACATTACAAAGTGTTGTTAAGGTAGATGTTCTTTTAAAAGACGCATGGAATATTCCGGTTATGGAGAAGGTGTTTAAGGAACGTTTTAAAGGTACATACCCTGCCAGAAAAACAATACAAACGGAGTTCGCTCATATAGGAGGACCAGATGGGCTTCATGTACAGATTGATGCGATTGCCTATAAAAAATGATTTGGATGAGCAGAACATACCAATTAACATTAAAAATGTATAAAGATTATTTGAGAAAATAATGTCAAAGAAACGAAGAGTTCATTGAAATGTTTTATACTATGGTATAAAATCAGGTTAGAAGTGAAATCGTCGGAAAAATATCCTTTATTGGAGAAAATCGATGAATTTAAAAGAAGTATGGAAACACTTTAAATTTTATTTGCTCACAAATAGGAGGTGAAAACTTTGAACGATATAACAAAAGTTTTAGTTGGCATTTTTATTCCACTACTTGGTACTACCATGGGCGCGGCTATGGTATTTTTTATGAAAGGTGAAATGAAGCTGCAAATACAAAAAGCTCTTCTGGGCTTTGCATCAGGCGTTATGATTGCAGCATCAGTCTGGTCACTATTAATACCTGCAATTGATATGGCAGAGGCAAATGGGAACATTGCATGGATTCCAGCTGCAGTTGGTTTTCTGATTGGTATTGGTTTCTTACTTTTATTAGATACCATTATTCCTCATCTTCATCTTGACTCTGATTCGCCAGAAGGTAGACCTAGCAAACTTGGAAAATCTTTTATGTTGGTGTTGGCTGTGACTTTACATAATATTCCAGAAGGAATGGCAGTCGGTGTAGTGTTAGCAGGCATGCTTAGTGGATCTGATATTATTTCTGTTGCAGGTGCATTTGCACTGGCAATTGGTATTGCTATTCAAAACTTTCCGGAGGGTGCCATTATATCCATGCCATTAGTTAGTAGCGGCTTATCAAAAAAGAAGGCTTTCAAATATGGTTTTCTTTCTGGCATCGTAGAGCCTGTCGGGGCAGTGGTGACGATTCTTCTTACGTCACTGGTTACACCAATTCTTCCATATATACTTTCATTTGCAGCAGGTGCAATGATTTATGTTGTAGTAGAAGAGCTCATTCCGGAAGCACAAGCTGGAGAACATAGTAATATAGGTACCATTGGTGTTGCATTTGGATTTGCCTTAATGATGATACTTGATGTTGCTTTAGGATAAGGTTTGTAGTTTTAAAAGGGGACTTTTGGGCTAATTTGTTGTAGTATAAAATCGACTTAGAAGTCAAAGTATTCAGAGAAAGGAAAATGTATAATGCATTTTTATGCTTGATTATACATGGAAATAGTATGAATAGAATGCCGACATTATTTATTGGACATGGTTCTCCAATGAATGCAATAGAAGAAAATCAGTTTATTGAGGAATGGAAAGCTCTTAAAAATAAAATGCCAAAACCAGAAGCAATACTGTCTGTGTCTGCACATTGGTTTACAGACGGTACTAGAGTTATGACATCTGAGACTGCAAAAACAATTTACGACATGTATGGTTTTCCGGAGGCACTTTATAGAATAGTTTATAATGCCAAAGGTGCGCCGCATTTTGCCAAGGAAGCAAAAGCTTTGATTAGTCGGGAGGTTGTTACAGATAATTCTTGGGGATATGATCATGGAACATGGTCTGTCCTTCACAGAATTTATCCAGAAGCAGATATTCCTGTATTTCAGCTTAGCGTGGATAGAAATGCATCGACGAAGCAACATTATCGTATGGGACAAGAACTTTATCAACTTCGTGAACAAGGTGTATTAATATTCGGAAGTGGAAATGTTGTTCATAATCTGGCGAGAATCAATTGGAACATGGAGAATGAGGGTTACTCTTGGGCCGAAGAATTTGATCATTATATTTGGGATAATATCTTGGCGAGAAAGGATGAAAACGTTATAGATTATCAAAAAGCAGGAAGTTCTGCTGCTCTAGCTTTTACCACTATGGAGCATTATGCACCACTGCTGTATGTATTAGGAGCATCAAACGATCAGGATAAGATGACTGTTTTTAACAAAGCTTGCGTAATGGGTTCTCTTTCTATGACGAGTTATTTATTTGAATAAATATTTTTATATCGGGTTTAATTGAATATATTAATGATAGGCTCCTAATTATAACATGTTAGGAGCTTTTGTTGTTTTTATGGATATACAGAATTATAATGAATCAACATATTTAGCATCATTTGCTAAGTATGTTTAAATAAAAAGGAGAACATAAGGAGGAAATTTTATGAGTAAGAAGCAAAAATCTAAAAGGCGTTTGATTGCTAGGTTAAGTGTTGTATTTCTATTTTTGTTTATGATTTTTGAGTCCTCAGCCCCATCTGCTTATGCTACATCAACGACAACTACAACCAAAATAATGCCACTAGGTGATTCGATTACAGACTGTGACTTTTGGAGAACATTACTTTTCAATAAGCTGACAAGTAATGGGTATGATGTTAAATCAGTTGGAACGCAGTATGGTAACCATGAAGGCCATAGTGGTATGTGTGTTACTAATTTAGCAGCTACAGATCAACTCAGTACATGGCTTAATGCGGCAAATCCTGATATTGTTATGATGCACTTTGGAACAAATGATTGCTGGGGTAATACAGGAACAACTAAAATACTGGATGCCTATACTAAACTTGTTACACAGATGAGAAAGAACAATCCCAATATGATTATTGTAGTAGCACAAATTATACCAATGCATCCAAATGACACATTAGATTATAAGTCTATTATTTTAGATCTTAATACATCAATGGTAGGTTGGGCTAATAACTTATCAACAAGTGAATCGCCAATCATATTATGCGATCAATATACTGGATTTAGCACAGATATAGATACATATGATGGTGTTCATCCAAATGCTTCCGGTGGTCAGAAAATGTGTGATAGATGGTATGAGACTTTAAGTACAATATTAACAGGAGAACCAACGCCAACACCAGAACCAACGCCAACACCAACACCAGAACCAACGCCAACACCAACACCAGAACCAACGCCAACACCAGAACCAGAACCAACACCAGAACCAACACCAACACCAACAGATAATGTCTTAAAATTGGATACGGTTGTTAGTGCCTGGAATACTGGTTATACAATGACAGTTAATATTACAAACACATCCAATACAAATGCAAATAACTGGAAACTAACAGTAAATAAAGCTGATTTTGATATAAGTAACATATGGTGTGCACAAATCATTGAGTCAGGAGATTACTTAATCATAACACCTATGTCATGGAATATGGCAATTAGTGCTGGTAGTACTGTAAGTTTTGGATTCCAAGGTGTTGGGAAACCACCAGTTGACTTTTCTTATACACTTGAATAGTAAGGTCAAAAGAGAGGACTATCGGATAGGCTGAGTTTTATAAAAGCTCAACCACTGAAGTCCTTTTTGTAATAAATAGAATGTACTTTGTTCTAGTACATATAAATAATATTAAAAAAAATGACAACATATGTTGCTACTTTTAGCATAGGTTCAATTAAATATTACACAGGAGATGCTCTTAAATGTAACATGTTAGGAGCTTTTGTTGTAATGATTGGTAAATAAAAACCATAATAAAAATAAATACCAAGAATTTCAAAGGGGGCAATAGTATGAAGAAAAATGGTTTACGAGGTTTAGTCCTAGCACTAGTTATGTTTGTAATGATTACAAGCAGTAGTATTATTTTTGCTGCTACTGATGTGAATCACCCAGGTTTTAGAGTAGAGGGCAGGTTTCTTTATGATAGCCAGGGTGAAAAAACGATTCTTTATGGCATTAATAAGATGGTTGTATGGATGGATAAAGATGGACAACCATCCTTTTCTGAAATTGCTAAAACGGGTGCTAATTGTGTGAGAATCGTATGGACAACGAAAGACGGTACAGCAGAAGAATTAGATACTGCCATTAGGAACTGTCGTGCAGAGCATATGATTCCTATGGTAGAACTTCATGATGCTACTGGTGACTTTAGTAAGCTAACAAGCTTAGTAGATTGGTGGGTTGATCCTGATACTGTAAATGTCATTAAGAAGCATGAAGAATACCTTCTAATTAATATTGGTAACGAAGTTGGTGATGCAAATGTTTCTGATACAACATTTACAAATGGATATATTGAAGCTGTTACTAGAATGAGAGCAGCAGGTATTCATGTTCCGTTGATTATAGATGCTTCGACTTGGGGACAAGATATTAATAAACTTCAAGCATGTGGCCCAGACATTTTAGCCGCCGACCCAGATTCAAACTTAATGTTTTCAGCACATTTATGGTGGCCTTATATGTATGGTCATTCTGATCAAAAAGTAATTGATGAACTTACAGAATCTGCAAATATGGGACTTCCACTTGTTATAGGTGAGTTTGCTAATCAATGGGAACAAACGACGCAGGGGCAAATTCCTTATAAAACAATTATGGAATATTGCGCTAAGCTTGAAATCGGTTATTTAATTTGGTCATGGGGGCCTGGTAATAATCCACAGACATTCCTTGATATGACCACTGATGGTACATTTGATACAATGCAAGACTGGGCAAAAGAAATGGTTTTTGAGAATCAGTATGCCCTTGCAAATCTTGCTGAAAAACCAGCTTCTATGCTAACGAGCCTCCCAGCAGGAATGCCTAATGAACCACTACCTAGTGGTAATCTAGCTCAAGGAAAAACTGTAACCTATTCTACAAAAGAAAGTAGTGCTTTTGAAGGGGATTGTATTACAGATGGTGACCTAAGTACACGCTGGGCATCTGATGCAAATTCTCAAACAGATTGGGTATGCATCGATTTAGGAGAAACAAAAGAGATTAATGAAGTACTTATCAAATGGGAAAATGCTTATGCAACACAATACCAAATTCAAGTTTCTAACGATGCAAATACTTGGACCGATGTTTATAGAACATATAATGGAAAAGGTGGTAGTGAAGATATCTCCATTTCAGCTTCTGGACGTTATATAAGAATTTACTGTACGCAAAAGTATGGCTATACCTGGGGGTACTCTATTTATGAAGTTGGTATTTACGGGCCAGAATCCAAAGAAGCTGCTTCTGTTTCTCCAACAGTTGCAGTGTTTGATAAGAATGTAACAAATCAAGAGGATTTAGTGTTTACATTAGATTCAAAAGCCAACATATTGGTTTCAGTTAAAAATGGCAGTGCTATTTTAAATAGAGGTTCTGATTATGTGATTTCTGGAGAGATATTAACCATTACAAAAGAGTATCTTGCAAACCTTGAAAAAGGTACAATCCAATTAACATTAGTTTATGATAGTGGCGTAAATCCTGTTATGAATATTGCGATTGGAGATACATCACCTATTTCTTCTTTAAGTCCAAGTAGAGTAGAATTCAATAAGAAAAATGGTGCAGATAAAGATATTACCATTACATTGAACAATAGCAATAATACGTTGTTTGGTATTTTTAATGGCACTCAATCTTTAGTAGAAGGTATAGATTATAGTGTAAATGGTAAAACGGTTATCATTTCTAAATCATATTTAGCGACACTAGCACTTGGTACGACAAATCTTAAATTTAACTTTGAAAAAGGAACAGATTTAAGTTTAATGGTTGTTGTTACCGATTCATCTGATAGCTCAGTACTAGTGGCTACAACTGCTGCATTTGAAAAAGCAGCACAAGCTGATATAAATGCAACCATGATATTAAATGGTAATACGTTAGCATCTATTTTAAATGGTGAAGTAGCATTAGTAGAAGGTACTGATTATACAGTTAATGATAGTACCGCAATCATTTCTAAGGATTATCTTAAGACATTATCTATAGGTCAAACAACATTAACATTTGTTTTTAGTGCAGGTGCAAATGCTACATTAACTGTTACAGTTACCAATACAGTGCCTGACTCTGCTATTACACCTACTTTAGGAGAATTCGATATAGCAGTACCTAAAGATATGATGATTGAATTAATGCTTAATGGAAATACATTTGAAAAAATAACAAATGGTAGCTACACGTTAGTTAAAGGTGTGGATTATACAATTAATGAGACAACCATTACTTTAAGTAAAAATTATCTGGCAACTTTAAAAACGGGTACATCATTACTTACTTTTGTATTCAGTGGTGGTTCTAGCCAAAAGCTCTCTATAAAAGTTCAAGATACCTCAACTGTTCCTCCTACAACAAGTCTACAAGTTACATTCAGCAATAGCAATTTGAGTGAAAAAACCAACTCCTTAATGCCAAGATTCAAAGTTACAAACACAGGGGCTGAAGCAATTGATTTATCCGATGTAAGGTTACGTTATTACTTTACAACAGATGGCAATCAAGAAAATTTCTTCTGGTGTGACTGGTCTCAAGTTGGAAATTCCAATGTTAAAGGAACATTTGTAAAAATGGACAATCCAACAGAAGTAGCAGATTGCTACTTAGAAATTAGCTTTTTAGAAGCGGCTGGAAGTATTATGCCAAATACAACCATCGATTTACAATGTAGATTTGCAAAGTCAGATTGGACTAATTACAATCAAGCAAATGACTATTCTTTCAATAATAATGGTTTTGATTATAAGACCTGGGATAAAATTACACTTTATTATAACGATAGCTTAATTTCTGGTATAGAGCCATAAAAAAAGGACTTTCGAGACAGTTTGAAGTTTAATAATAAATTTCAACGCTCGAGGGTCTTTTTTATAATGGATGTAAGGTCTGAACTTTTACTCCGAAATATGATATTGCTTAAATAATTGATTTATTAGAACACTGCGTTGTCTATTACATTAATGCTAGCTGGCTATTTTTGTTTTGTCAGATTAACAACTTACTGGTATGATAGTAGTAAGATAAGAGAGAGATAGTGGGTTAGGCTACTATAATCATTAGAAATAGACAACACAAGTGAAGGATTTGAAAAAGCGTATGAAAAAATTAGTCATTGGAATATTAGCACATGTAGATGCGGGTAAAACAACCTTATCGGAAAGTATGCTTTATTTAAGCGGGAAAATTCGTAAACTGGGAAGAGTGGATAATCAAGATGCTTATTTAGATACTTATGACTTAGAAAGGGCAAGGGGAATTACCATTTTTTCTAAACAAGCAATGTTTCAAGTAGCTGGAGCTCAGATTACTTTGTTAGATACCCCAGGACATGTAGATTTTTCGGCTGAAATGGAGCGAACACTTCAAGTATTAGATTATGCCATTTTAGTGATTAATGGTGCAGATGGTGTGCAAGGGCATACCAGAACATTATGGAGACTTCTTGCTACGTATCAAATACCGGTTTTTCTATTCGTTAATAAAATGGATCAACAGGGGACGGATAAGGAGAAATTAATAGAAGAATTAAAAAAGTGTCTAGATGATAGGTGTATTGAATTTGGACAAGAGCGTACAGCAGCTTTTTACGACCAGTTGGCCATGTGTGATGAAGCACTGATGGAAGCTTATTTGGAAACAGAGCATATTGATACCTTAAAAATTATGAAGGGTATAAAAGAACGCAAGATATTTCCATGCTTTTTTGGTTCAGCTTTAAAATTAGAAGGTGTAGAAAACTTTATGCAAAGTATTGTCAAATATGCTAGTATGCCTTCTTATCCAGAAGCTTTTGGAGCAAAGATATTTAAAATAGCTAGGGATGAGCAAGGTAATCGCCTGACTTATATGAAGCTTACAGGCGGAAGACTTAAGGTGAGAGACACTTTAATAAATCATACTTGGGAAGAAAAAGTGAATCAGATTCGTTTATATTCAGGACAAAAGTTCGAGGCAGTGAATGAGGTAGAGGCAGGTTCTATATGTGCAGTAACAGGACTTACTCAAACTAGTCCAGGAGAAGGTTTAGGGATAGAAAGTGCTTCATCTGCCCCTGTGTTAGCCCCTGTATTAGCTTATCAGATTATGCTTCCAGAAGGCTATGATCCAAGACTTATGCTGCCTAAATTGCGTCAGTTTGAAGAAGAGGATCCACAGCTGCATATTGTTTGGGATGAACAGTTACAGGAAATTCAAGCACAGATTATGGGAGAAGTCCAAATCGAAATTTTACAAACGCTTATAGAAAGCCGTTTTGGTGTCCATGTAACATTTGATTCGGGAAGAATCGTTTATAAAGAAACCATTGCAAATACAGTAGAAGGTGTAGGGCATTTTGAACCATTAAGACATTATGCGGAAGTTCACTTATTACTGGAGCCTGGACAGCGAGGAAGTGGTCTTGGATTTGCATTGGGATGCAGCGAAGATGTGCTAGAAAAGAATTGGCAGAGACTTGTCTTATCTCATTTAGAGGAAAAAGTTCATAAAGGTGTACTCACCGGCTCAGCTATCACAGATATGAAAATAACGTTAGTCTCAGGACGAGCACATAAAAAGCATACAGAGGGTGGTGACTTTAGAGAAGCTACCTTTCGTGCAGTACGTCAAGGTTTAAAGCAAGCAGAATCTGTTTTATTAGAGCCGTATTATACTTTTCAGTTAGAAGTACCTGAGAAAATGGTAGGACGAGCTATGACTGATATTGAGAAGATGTATGGCACATGCGAAATTTCACAAACAGATGGTGAGTGGGTGACCTTAGTAGGGAGCGCACCGGTTGTTACCATGAGAAACTATCAGAAGGAAGTAGTTGCATACACTAAAGGCCATGGTAGACTATTTTGTACACTAAAAGGATATGAGCCATGTCATAATGCAGAAGAAGTTATAGAAAATATAGGTTATGATTCTGAAAGAGATATAGAGAATCCAACAGGTTCTGTATTTTGTACTCAAGGCAGCGGATTTTTAGTAACTTGGGACGAAGTAAAAGACTACATGCATCTTGAAAGTTATCTGCAACAGGAAAAAGAAACGCTATCAAAAGAAATAGCGAAGCATCAGGATTTACTGACAGAAGAGAAATGGATTGGTTTAGAAGAAATTGATCAAATTATGAATAGAACTTTTTATGCGAATCAAGGAGAAAAATCTGCTTGGAAAAAGCGTAAAACAGCCCGTGAAAGCTATTATGAGCCTGTTGGTTATACAATGAAACAAAACCAAGATAAAAAAGAAGAATATCTTCTTGTAGATGGTTATAATATTATCTTTGCATGGCCTGAATTAAAGGAGCTAGCCAATGAAAATATGGATGGTGCCAGAATAAAATTATTGGAGAGCTTATGTAATTATCAAGGCATCCGAAAATGTCAGATTATCGTTGTGTTTGATGCTTATCGTGTTCAAGGACATCGAGTGGAAATGCTTGAGTATCATAATATCTACATGGTATATACCAAGGAAGCACAAACTGCAGACCATTATATTGAAAAGTTTGTACATGATCACAAGACAAAGTATCATGTAACAGTAGCAACCTCAGATGGATTAGAGCAAATTATCATTAGAGGGCAAGGATGTGCCTTATTGTCTGCTAGAGAGCTGAAGGAAGAAATCGAAAGCGCTAATGAAAAAATGATGCAAGCGTATAAGGAAAAACAAGTAGTGGAGCGTAATTATTTAGTGGATGCATTACCTCCTGAAATCAAGCAGCAGATAGAGAAACATCCGTAAAAAAGAAAAGATACAAATAACATAAGAGTGTTTTATAAGCAAAATGGCAAAAAAATAAATCAAGCATAATTTATTTTTTATAAAGGGAAAGTTGTGCTTGATTTTTTACTTCTAGAAAATAAATAATTATTGATCAACATAGAAAAGGGATATAGTAGAAGTTTGATTGAAAATTCTTGAATCAAAGTGTAAAATGAGTACATGAGCAAAATGGTTGTCAAAAGGAATCAAAATAATCATTTTAATGAAGGAGGATTTAATATGAATTTTCAAGGTATAATAATAGGAGTAATGGCTTTTTTTATTATAGGTGTTTTTCATCCCATAGTGATCGCATCAGAATATTACGTTGGAAAAAAGATATGGCCACTTTTTTTGATTGTGGGAATATTATGTATTGGTATATCTTTATTTATTGAGAATAGTACAATTTCAGCAATAGTAGGGGTAATAGGCTTTTCTTCACTGTGGAGTATACATGAGGTCATAGAACAGGAAGAACGCGTTAAAAAAGGATGGTTTCCCAATAATCCTAATAAAAGTAAACATATGAAAGTGGAATAAAATTTATAAAAATTCAATATAAGGAGGCTACAATGAGAAAGAAAGATAGAGAGGTTACCAATAAAGAAGAGCTTTTAAATATTATAAGCAAATGTGAGTATTGTAGAGTGGGTTTTTGCTATGATAATATCCCGTATATTGTGCCTATGAATTTTGGTTATACATATGAAAATGATCAACTTGTACTTTATTTCCATAGTGGGTTAGAGGGTAAAAAATTAGAAATGATTAAGCAAAATAACAATGTTTGTTTTCAAATGGACTGTTCTTGCGAACTTGTTCACAGTGATATTGCTTGTAAATATACTATGAAATTTGAAAGTATTATAGGGCAAGGCAAAATGTATATTTTGACAGAGGAACAAGAGAGAATAGAAGCGCTTCAACATGTTATGAAAAAATATGCACCTGATAAAGTTTTCGAATTTGAAGCAAAGCATGCAAGAATCATCCTAGGATTAAAATTAGTAGTAGAAGAATTTACAGGTAAGCGTTCTACCAAGGGTGGAACAGTAGGATAAGAAGCATAAGAACTAGGCATATTTCTAAATAAGCCTAGTTTTTTAGTTACTCCCAACTGTGTCATAGCCATCTGATACCACTTGATCTAAAATGGGTCCTTAGAAGAGCCACTCAAATTTCAAAGAAACACATTTTTAGGGACAAGCTATATATAAAAAATAATCCCTAAAGTAAATAAAAAAATTCTTTGATATATTTTTAAAATATAAACTTATTGTATGATGCTTTACTTTTTTTAATCTATCGTTTATATTTGTCTAAGCTAATAATTAAATAAAGAGTAGATAGAGGTTGCGGTTTTTAAGAGTAGATTTGCTGAGCTAAGCACGATGAAGCATTTTAAAAGGAGAAGCCGCCGAAATGGATAGTTGATGCTTTAAGACTATCTTGTTGGGGTTATGTAGAATATACATAACACTGTCACGGAGTTATTCGTGGGGAGCTATCATGACGGACGGTTAATATAGAATAAGTAGTTTTATTCTAAATGAAAGATGACAAAAGTCTTGAGTGATATGCTCAAGACTTTTTTTATTAGACTATAAAGACAGAATGGAGACTCACACATGGACGCAATTGATGTAGGCTGGTTATCGATTTTACCACCTGTTATCGCTATTGTATTAGCGTTAATAACAAAAGAGGTTATTTCCTCATTAATTGTAGGTGTTTTTTCAGGAACACTTATTTATGCCTTTAGTACAGGTGGCGGTATTGTTAAAGCAACAGATGTAACCCTTACCCTTATGGGAGAAAAATTAGGTGATAATGCATCGATTATTTTATTTTTAGGATTTTTAGGGGCATTAGTAGCTGTTATTACTATGGCTGGTGGTTCTAGGGCTTACGGAGAATGGGCAGGAAATAAAATTAAAACTAAAAAAGGGGCACAGTTAGGAACTTCTCTTTTAGGTACCTTAATTTTTATAGATGATTATTTTAACTGTTTGACAATTGGTACAGTAATGAGACCAGTAATAGATAAACATCATATTTCTAGAGCAAAGCTAGCTTATATTATTGATGCAACAGCAGCACCCATTTGTATTATTGCACCTATTTCTTCTTGGGCAGCTTCAGTTATTTCTCAAATGAATGGGTTAGAAGTGAATGGGCAAGCACTTAATGGAATGGAAACTTTTATGGCAACTATTCCTTATAACCTTTATGCAATTTTAACTTTAATCATGGTGGTTGTACTTTGTGTTACTAATATTGAATTTGGTCCTATGGCAAAGTTTGAAGAAGAAGCTAGAAATAATAAAGGTAACTTAAGTGTCGGAATGGATCAAGAAGGTGGAGATGAGTTTGCTCGTATGAAAATCTCTTCAAAAGGAAGCGTATTTGACCTTATTATCCCTATTGCAGCACTTATTATATTTGCTATCTTATCAATGCTTTATATTGGTGGTTACTTTGAAGGTGGTATGACGCTGGCAGAGGGCTTTGGAAATACAGATGCAGGTATTGCACTTGCTATTGCCGGTTTTGGTGCCCTTGTTGTTGCTTTTGTTCTTTTTGTACCACGTCAAATTTTAGATTTTAAAGAGCTTATGGAAGGGATTACAATAGGGGTTAAATCCATGGTAGGAGCCTTTATTATTTTAACATTGGCGTGGACTATTAGTGGGGTATGTAGAGACTTATTAGGCACAGGTGAGTTTGTAGGTGAGTTAGTAAGACAATCTCATATGCCAGCGGCTCTTATTCCTGCCATTGTTTTCCTTGTGGCAGGGGCTTTAGCTTTTGCTATGGGAACATCATGGGGAACTTTCGGTATACTGATTCCTATTGTTACTATGGTTTGTGGTTCCGTTGCACCAGAGCTTGTAACAGCAGCGCTTGCCGCTACACTAGCTGGAGCTGTATTTGGAGATCATTGTTCCCCTATTTCAGATACAACAATTCTTTCTTCGACGGGAGCTGGCTGTAAACATATTGATCACGTTTCATCACAAATTCCGTATACTTTAGTGGTAGCAGCATGTTGTTTTGTAGGTTATTTAATAGCAGGGTTTACAGCTAATGTGTGGTTAACACTTGGAAGCTCTATTGCATTATTAGGTATTATTCTTGCTATATTAAGTAGAAGAAATAAAAAATAAAATAAGAGAAGCACCCTATTAAATAGAGCATCATGAAAGAGATGTGTTTATTCAATGGAGTGCTTTTTATTTGCGAAAAATATAAAGAATAGGCTTATCAAAGTACTTTTAAATCAATGCCTATTTTCAAATACTGAATAGAACTAATACGTTTTGAATAAACTAAAATCAAATTTTTATTTAAAGGAGTTAGACTATGATGAAGAAGTTTTTTAATACGTTATTAGTGTCGCTGTGTGTAATCGCGTTATTTTTTACACCTCTTAAAGCTGAGGCTTCAGAGAAAGCTTTATCTTGCAATAAAGCTGCTTGTGAGTTAAGGATGCTAGAAAGAGACCTTTGGGTTGATCATGTGTTATGGACAAGAAGTTTTATTGTTAGTGATCTTGCTTCTCTAGAGGATAAGGAAGCTGTGGCAGAAAGGCTGTTTAAAAATCAAGATGATATTGGTAATGCTATTAAATCTTTTTATGGAGAAGAAGCAGGAAATAAACTTGCAAGTTTACTAAGAGAACATATAGCGCTTGCAGGACAAGTTACTGATGCAGCTAAAAGTGGAAATAATGCTGATTTAAAGAAATACAATAAGCTGTGGTATGATAATGCAGATCAAATAGCAGACTTTTTAAGTGCAGCTAACCCTAACTATTCTAACCAAGCACTAAAAGATTCTCTTCATAAACATTTACAGTTTGTTACAGATCAGGTTGTAGCTAGGCTAAGTAAAGATTGGAAAGGTGATATTAAGGCTTTTGATGAGGGAAAAGCACATATGATGCACTTTGCTGATATGCTTACTGAGGGCATTATCAAGCAATTTCCTCAGAAATTTAAGTAGTTAAATGGATGATAGTTTAGCTAGTTTAGATAGAAGCAATATGAAATAGATAGGAGTAGTAAGCATATGCTTACTACTCTTTTTTGTCTAAATAAGGAAAATAGGTATAAAATTTAAGAAAAATAGCATTTAAATATTTGTAAAAGTATAAGTGTATAGTATAATTGTCTAAAGATTTAAAATGGTTAGAGGGATGAAGTAACTATCCAACTAAGGAAAAACACTAAACTATATAGATGAGGGAGAATGCTTGTGGATACAGAAAAGAGAAAAAGTTTTATAATTAATTTCGGTTATTATTTTATTATTATTGGATTGGTTTTTATTGTATTAAAGTATGGATTGCCTTTTATTGCCCCGTTCGTTAGCGCATTTGTTATTGCGTTCTTGCTAAATAAGCCGATTACTTTTTTAGCTAAAAAGTGTCATGTGAATCGTACATTAATAGCAATTGCTATAGTATTGGTATTTTATAGTATAATAGGTATTTTATTTACGCTTCTCGGCATTCGATTGTTTGTTTTTGTAAAAGAGCTTTTTTCCTACTTACCTAATTTATATGCAACAGAGATCCAACCATTTTTGATGCAATTATTTGATTCACTAGAACATTATATCTCAAAAATGGATGTTTCCTTATTGCCAGCCATGAACGAATTTTCAAGTAATGTGGTGCAGTCATTAGGTGAACTCATTTCTAGTTTCTCTATGAAGATGATAGGCGCTATTTCTAACTATGCATCTTCATTGCCAGGCTTTTTTATTAGGATTTTATTTACCATTATCTCCACCTTTTTCTTAGTAATTGATTATAAGAAAATAACAGCATTTCTTTTACATCAGTTAAAGGATAAGCATCAAAAATTGATGATTGAAATAAAAGACTATGTAGTCAATACATTATTTAAGTGTATCTTATCTTATGCTTTAATTATGTGTATTACCTTTGCAGAGTTATCTGTTGGTCTGAGTATTATTAGAATTGAAAATGCAGTATTAATTGCGTTTGTTATATCTATTTTTGATATTTTACCAGTACTTGGGACTGGTGGTATTATGATTCCCTGGACCATTATAGCAGCGCTTCAAGGAAATTATTCGTTGGCATTAGGTCTCCTTATTGTATACATTATCATTACTATTATTCGTAATATACTAGAACCTAAGATTGTGGGAAGTCAAGTAGGTTTGCATCCACTAGTAACCTTAATGTCATTGTTTGTGGGGGCTCAATTATTTGGTGTACTTGGTTTGTTTGGACTTCCTATCACTTTATCATTATTAAAGAATCTCAATGATAAAGGAACGATTCATATCTTAAAATAGCAAGAGGCTTTTGAGATTGAGCCATTTATTTTTAATAATAAATGGATGAGTGTTTCATTTTGCTAATCAATTGACAATGTATAAAAAGCGTGCTAATATATACCATATTTAAATAAGGGTGAATATGTTTTATCGCCGGGTAAAACATATAAAAAGCACCAAGATGATCATATCGTTAGGCTTTAGATATGATTATCTTGGTGCTTTTTTATAAATTTATTTTGAGGAGGAAGTAGAGCATGAGCTTAGTTTTAATTCTTACAACTATCATTACCAGCGCTGCGGATAGTTTAAATCCAGTAGCCATTACTCAGCAATTTGTATTGCAAAGCCTGGTTAAAAAGCCAAAGCATATATGGTTTTTTATCTTAGCTACAGGTGTCACCAACTTTACTGGTGGGCTAATGGTATATTATGGATTAGTGGCTATTGTTTCCACATTATTTACCACAGTTTTGCTGACACATCAGCAAAACCTACTTATTTTAGAATTGATTGCAGGCATTATGATGCTTATATTAGCATGCTATGTCGTCTTGGACCAGAGGATTAAGTGTGCTATATACAAGGGACAACTTCAAAACGAAGACAATCAAGAGATGAAAGATCAGCAAATAATAGCTGAAAAAATCAAATCTGTTTCTCCTATTGCACTAATAGTATTAGGTGTTTTGGCGACAATTACAGAGTTGGCAACAGCTTTGCCTTACTTTGCTTTTCTTGCCGTATTACTGAATTACAAATTGAAATTTTTACAAGTCATTTCAATTTTGTTACTTTATAATTTCATTTATTCATCCCCGCTGATGATGTTATATTTTATTTATAGGAAAAAGCAGGTATTGTTTGATAAGCTTTACAAGTTGATAAAAAAGAAAGTAACCAAATGGGCTTCAGTCATTATACCTACCCTATTTATAATAACAGGAATTGTTTTGTTATTTCATTCTATAAGGATGTTGCTGAGATAAAAGACAATAGGTCACAATAAAAACATATTATTTTTAAAAAAGTTTAAAAAATATGTAAAAATATATTGTGTATTGTCCGTATTAATGATATAGTCTATTAGGTTTTAATTTAGTCCAGAGAGGCTAAAAAAGGAGGAGATACTATGTCAGATTTAGAAGTTTCAAGTAATACCGTTATTAAGGTGGATGTTCAGGAAAAAGTACCACTTTTAAAGGCCATTCCCTTAAGCCTTCAACATTTATTTGCTATGTTTGGGGCCTCTGTTCTTGTTCCTATTTTGTTCAAAATTGATCCTACTACAGTTTTGTTTTTTAATGGAATAGGTACTTTGTTTTATGCCTTTATTACAAAAGGAAAAATTCCAGCTTATCTAGGTTCTAGTTTTGCCTATTTAGCACCAAGTTTTTTACTTATGAGTCAAGGCTATGATTTTCAAACGATTCAAAGTGGGTTCTTTGTTTCTGGTCTTGCTTTTGCTCTTGTTGCTACTATTATTTACTTTACAGGAACCAAATGGATTAACAAACTTTTTCCACCTGCTGCTATGGGTGCTATCGTAACAATTATTGGTCTAGAACTGGCACCTACTGCCGCTGATATGGCAGGTTTTGCTGTAGGAGGCTCTAATAATCCTGAGGTGACTAATATGACATGGGTTATTATTTCCATGGTAACACTTGTAACGGTTATTTTATGTAATGTATTATTACGAGGATTTTTAAAGATTATACCTATACTTATTGGGGTTGTTGTTGGCTACATAACGGCTTATTTTATGGGTGAGGTTAACTTTGAAGCAGTACAAAAAGCAAATCTTTTTGTTGTACCAGCAATTAAATTAGCAAAATTTGATACAACTGTTATTATGAGCATTTTACCAGCAACCTTCGTTGTTATTGCAGAACACATTGGTCATTTAAAAGTAACAAGTAGTATTGTGGGACGAGACTTAGCTCAAGATCCAGGACTTCATCGTTCACTTTTAGGAGATGGTTTATCAACTGCTTTTTCTGGATTATTTGGTTCTGTTCCAACGACTACTTATGGTGAAAATATTGGGGTTATGGCCCTTACAAAAGTATATAGTGTTTATGTTATTTGTGGTGCAGGTATTCTTTCTATTTTATTAGGATTTTCTGGAACACTTTCTGCACTTATTATAAATATTCCAACACCTGTTGTTGGCGGGATTAGTTTACTTTTATTTGGTACCATAGCAACTTCAGGTCTTAGAACATTTATTGAAGATCAAGTGGATTTTTCTAAATCTAGAAATCTTATTCTTACTTCAATCATTTTTATTATAGGACTTAGTGGCATAACCGTTGCTATTGGCCCTGTAAGTTTAAGTGGTATGGGGCTTGCTACTATGGTGGCTATAATTTTAAGTCTTTTATTTATGCTATTTGATAAATTAGGTATTATGAATGAGCCACAATAAATATTAAACAAAAAAATAGCCAGTGGATGAAGCATTTTCAACCACTGGCTATTTTTTTGTATTCGTTTATTATGATAAAAGTATAAGCTATTCTACGGTTTCTTCTGTGTTAAACTGAGGAATGGCAGTTTCGCTTAAACCGAGAGCACAGTCAACAGGAAGAGAGAAAGAAATACCTCGACCTTCAGTATTAATCCCGGCAGCTTCAGCTATCGCCTTCATCACCTTATTTTTTTCATCCTTTCGAACCACAATAAGAATGACATCCTTCTCAGGCTGAATAGAGATTCCGAGAAACTTTTGAGCTTCCTCACCACCTAGACCAAGAGCATGTATAAGTGTTCCACCTTTAGCACCAGCAGCACTAGCAGCCGCCTTAACCTCGGGAAAATGTCCTTTTGTGATAATGCTAATAATTAGTTCGTGTTGATACCCATCTGCCATATTGAGTTCATCCTCCTTTATTAATTCAGTGTTTTTTGTACTATCTGCTTCCACAATACTTGAAAGAAAACTAGTCATACTTGAAACAGGAACAGAAAAAGCAATTCCTTTTCCTGGTTTTTTTATGTACATTTTTTCTTCAAGTATAGAGAAAATGCGTTTTGTTCTTTCTGGTGACAGAAGACTAATCATAATACTTTTTTTATTCTCTCCTAAGCCAAGATAATCAAGAATAACGGAATCTGCCATACCATGACCATGAGTAACGATTCTTATAGGAATCTGTTCATTAATGTATATATCTGCAATCTGTTTTCCTCGACTATAATCTACAATCGTAAAAACAGCTCTCATTTGCTTATTCATCAATAATCCTCCTCCACATCATATTCAATAATTTCATCTGATAAAATAATGTTTCCTAGATCTACAGAAAGTGTAATTTCTTTTGAAGCTTTAATTTTACTTATAAGACCTAGCATTTGTATTGTTACAAGGGGAGTCATAGCAACAAAAGCAACAATACCAAAAGCATCAGTGAGAATATTTCCACCTATTGCTTCAGAGGCACCTATGGCCAGTGGAAGTAAGAAAGTTGCAGTCATAGGTCCTGAAGCTACACCGCCTGAATCAAAAGCAATTGCTGTAAAAATAGGAGGAACAAAAAAGGTCATAATGAGTGAGAAAATATAGCCAGGAATAAGGATATACCAAATAGATATTCCTGTTATGACACGAAGCATAGAAAGGGCTACTGAGATGGCTACACCGATAGCCAGGCTATATCCCATAGCTTTACCTTTAATACGGCCTTCGGTTATATCTTCTACTTGTGTTTTTAAAACATGTACAGCAGGTTCAGCAGCAACAATAAAGTAACCTATTATTCCTCCTAGAGGAATGAGAATCCAGTAAAAGCTACTTGTTGCAATTTGATGACCAATAAAATAGCCGATAGTCATAAATCCTACATTAACACCAGTAAGAAAGAGCACAAGTCCTATATAAGTATAGACCATACCAATTGCAATTTTAATTAAGCTTCTTTTATCAAGCCTTAGTGTAGCAAACTGGAAAATAATAAAGAAAATAATGATGGGAAGTATTGCAATAGCAACTTCCTCAAAATAGGTTACAAAAGCATTGCCATAGGCAGAGAGTATTTCTTTGATATTTCCATATTCAGTAACAACGAAGTGTGATGATGTAACACTTGAAGTATCGTTGAAAATACCAAGGATGAGAACCGTAAGAATAGGTCCTATTGAACATAGTGCAACAAGGCCAAAGCTATCTTCTTCTGAGGTCTTGTCGCCTCGAACAGAAGCTAACCCCACACCAAGGGCCATGATGAAAGGAACAGTTATTGGACCTGTTGTAACACCACCTGAGTCGAAGGCGATAGCAATAAAGTTATTAGGAATAAGTGGCGAAAGTGCAAGACCAAACAAAAGTATGTACATAATTATAAGAATGTATGCCAGTTTTACTTGAAGGTAAACACGGAAAAATGATACCACAAGGAATACACCAACACCTACTGAAATGGCAACAATAAGCACCGTGGTATCGACAATAGGAGCAGTGTCTGCTAGAACCCTAAGATCCGGTTCAGCTATGGTCACAATGACACCTAGAATAAAACATATAAGAGCAATAAACCAAACGTTTCTTGATTTAGTCAGATGGGAGCCTATGGATTCACCTATAGCCATCATTGAAATATCTGCACCAAGTGTAAAAAACATCATACCTGCAATCAAAATTACAGTACCAATGAGAAACAAAATGATTGAGTTAATGGGGATATCCACCACCGTAAAACATAGCGCTAGTACTATAGCTGCAACAGGCAAAACTGCAGCTAGTGATTCTTTAAATTTAGTTAGTATTTCTTTTTTCAAATGCATCACCTCTCTGTTTATATTTGACATATCAAGTATATTGTAATCATTATAATAAACTTAGACATAAACTTTTACCTATTCCTAAAAAGATTATCATTTTTTAGCTACGCTGTAATGGGTATTAGCTTTATATAACCCAGTATTTATAGTAGCGTCTTTACCTCTTAATGACTTTTAATAGTAATGTAATAATAGTAGTAGATTTATCCTTCCAAAGCTGATGTATTAACATGAATTATTTTATCTAGGGTATTTCTTTAGCGAAAAAGTGTATTTTTGTTTTTGAAAAATAAGTTGAGGATATGTTTTTAAAACCCAAAATCTTAATACTAAAAATGTTTTAGATAAATATAGAGTTTAAAACTTCTTAAATTAATTAGAATTGAAGAAAGGAGATAATCGTTTTAATACATCTTTAACAGTAATAAACCAAAAGGAATGATAGAATTAAAAACAAATGTAAGATTAGAGACAATCTTTTTATTATTTTTGGTATAAGAAATCTTAAAAGCTTATAGGATAAAATATGAAAGGCATATAGACCTAGTTAATAGGCCAATTGCTTAAGAGGTCTTCCTAGTGTACTGATATGTGTGTTAGGAAAAGATTTTTGTTAAGTTTATACATGATACTATATTAATAGTATAATTGATTTTATAATCCTCTTCAAGAAGTATAAGATAGCCATAGTATATTTTGTATACAAGAATAAAAAAACATACTTAAATTGATATAATTATATATTTTTTACACAAAACAATGAATAAAAATTAGATACGGTATTAAGTAATGAGGTGTACAGAGAAGATAAACTGACCTATAATAAGAGTAAGATAGAAATCCAAAGACAAGAAATAAATTTAAGATAAAAATGAAAAAGTATAAGGATTTAAGTTTCTAAGTTGATGAATCTATGAAAAGGGGTTTTTAATAAATAATGAGAGAATTAAAAAGTGTCGAGGAAAAAATTTTAGATAGAGCATTATATTTAATGGGAAAAAGCGGAACCACCAATGTTCCTATAAGGGCTATTGCAAAAGAAGCTGAAGTAAATGTAAGTGCTATAAATTATTATTTTCGATCTAAAAATGAGATGCTTCAGCAAGTAAAGGAATTTTATATTACGAACACAACGGGGGTGCATTCGATTTTAGATGATGAAGCATATACTGAAGAAGAAAGACTCATTTTATTTGCAAATGAAATTATGGAATATACTTTAAGATATCCAGGCTTAGCAGTTATTTTAAAAGAAGCAGTAAGCTTAAAGGATCAAGATGAACTATCAAAAAGTATATTTGAGGTTACACAAATCATACATCACAAGATGGAACGTATATTAGCACGTATTATTAATGAGGAGAAAGAATGTATTCTATATAGCAGATTAATCTTTATGTCTTCTATTATTTATCCAATAGAAAATAGTGAGCTTAGTAGTATAGATATTAATATCCTTTCAACTAAGGAGCAACGAATAAATTATATAAAGCATATTATTAAAGTATTAAAAAATACTTCCTTGAAAGATTGTTAATAATAACAGTCTTCTTTTTTTGTCAAAATTAAAACAAAATGTTTTAAACGTATTGATTTAAAATTTTTAATGATTTATAATTCGGATATAAGTGAATTTAATTTGTTTTGCTTACTATTGTTAAAAAAATAACTAATAGAATAGAGGAGGAATATTATGTCATTTGATCATCTATTTAATCCTATTAAGATTAGAGGATTAGAATTAAAAAACAGAGTAGTATTTCCAGCTATGGGAACTAAAATGGTAACAGAAGATAAGTTTATGACACAACAAAATATTGATTACCATGTTGCTAGAGCATTAGGTGGCTGTGGGTTAAACTTTACAGAAGTGTGTGCAGTTTATGCGCCTGCTTCAGTAAAAAATTTCCTATCTATTGCAGAAGATAAGTATATTCCTGAACTGAAGAAATTTGCAGATGCCATTCATAAAGCAGGGGGAAAAACCGGTGTTCAACTTTGGTTAGGTGGATTGGTCGCACGCTATGATCCAGAAGCAAAAATTGTTATTCCTAGTGATATGCCTATAGGGGGAGGTTTAGTCATCCCCGGTGCTAGTATTGAAACGATAAAAGAAGCTACTCATGCTTTTGGCACGGCAGCTAAACGTGCTGTAGAAGCTGGTTATGACACAGTAGAATTTCATGCAGGGCATAATTATACGCCCCATTCCTTCTTAAGTCCTTATTTCAACAGAAGAAATGATGAATACGGTGGCTCCTTAGAAAACAGAGCAAGATTTTTAATAGAATGTATTAAAGCTATTCGAAGTAATATACCAGAGGATATGCCGTTATTTATGAGAATTGATGCACATGATGACTACTTAGAAAATGGCCTAACCATTGAAGAAGTCATTGCTTTTTGTAAAATGGCGAAAGAAGCCGGTGTAGATGTATTAGATGTATCTAGAGGTAATTTCTCAAGTAAAGCTCTTAAGTATGAAGTGCCATCTATAGACCTTCCTAGAGGTTTTAATGTTGAGAATGCAGCAAGAATAAAAAAAGAAACAGGTATGCTAACTATAGCTGTTGGGCGTATTAATACGCCTGAACAAGCAGATATGATTATTGAAAATAATCAAGCAGATATGGTGGTAATTGGACGTGGGCAATTAGCCGATCCTGATTTTTGTAATAAAGCAAAAGAAGGCAAAGAGGATCAAATTGTACGCTGCGTAGGCTGTAATCAAGGATGCTATGATGGTTTTGTGTCAATCGAAAACCCTTACATAACTTGTATGCGAAATCCAGCTTTAGGTAGAGAAGTAGAGTATGCCTTAGTAAAAACAACAGAACCTAAGAAAGTTCTAATAGCTGGAGGAGGAGTAGCAGGTTTAGAAGCAGCTATGACCTTACAGCGAAGAGGACATCATCCTATAGTATGTGAAGCAGCAGCTACACTTGGTGGCCAGTTTGTACTTGCTGGTGCAGCGCCAAGGAAAGAAGAAATGAAAGAAGCAGCTTTATGGATGGGAGAGCAAGCATTAAAGGAAGGCATTGATATACGCTTAGAAACACCAATAACAGAAGCACTTATTGATGAGCTATTACCAGATGAAGTTATTATAGCTATTGGAGCCGAACCTATGTCCTTAAATATTGCAGGTAATGACTTGCCTCATGTAGTGAATTCTCATGAGGTTCTTGAAGGAAAGATAAATGTACAAGGTAATATTGTTATTATAGGTGGTGGGCTTGTTGGCTTAGAGGTTGCTGAATATGCCGAAGAAAAAGCAAAACAAATTACTGTAGTAGAAATGCAAAATGAAGTAGCCAAAGATCTAGGAGAGATACGTAAAATTAGTGTTATAGAAAATATTGAAACAGCAGGAATAAAGACCCTAACACATTCAAAATGTGTGGAAATTAAAAACGAAGTAGTAGTGATTGATAAAGAAGGACAATTAGAAGAAATACCTTATGATTTGGTTGTAGTAGCAATAGGTGCTAAATCTAGAAACTTTGAGAATATAACTACAGCTTGCCATAAAAAAGGTATACCTTATCATATTATTGGTGATGCTGTAAGAGCACGTAGAGCACTTAACTCTGTTGCAGAAGCTGCTGCTGTAGCAAGGCTTATTTAATAACAGAGCATCTAGTGGACGGATTATTATTTCATCAGTAGTATTAATAGAAAAACTGCTGATGAGTACTTAATTTTAAGTATTCATCAGCGTTTTTCACCTTTAATATTTACTCGTTAGACATCATAAATGATAGTTTTTTGGACTGAGACAAATAAAATCAGAAGGGCGAGAAGTCAATATGGCATGTGATACAGTGCTTTTAGCTATGGGATATAGACCTAATATAGAAAGCAGTAAGGCATACGAAGAGCTATGCGAAGTAATACCAATCGGGGTTTGTATACAAGCGGGGAAAATCTATAATGCCGTACATTAGGCATACAAGATAATAAACCAACTTACTTAGTATCTATATTAAAAAGACGACCACGTTTTTAGCAATGTTTAAAAACAATTAATTGGTAGTGTCGGGATTAAGCGATAAAAGTAATTTTTTATGTTTTGAAATAATAATTGAACACATAATTGACATCGCGTATAATAATCGTAATCATAGATTAAGGTGGTGATGAAATGTATCATTTTATTATTAATCCAAAGTCAAAGACTGGCAATGGCTATAAAGTATGGGAAGTTGTAAAGAAGAAATTGGATGAACAAAAGATTGCATATACATACCATCTTACTCAGTATGCGTTTCACGCTACAAAAATAGCTCGAAAACTTTGTAAAGGAAAATTTCAAGCTATTTATCTTATCGTTATAGGTGGAGATGGTACGGTTAATGAAGTTATTAATGGTATTTCAAATTATAAAAATGTGTTTTTGGGCTATATTCCTTCAGGTTCAAGTAATGATTTAGCTAGAAGTTTAAATATTCCAGCTGATCCTATAAAGGCCCTAGAACTTATTTTAAATGCAAAAACCTATCCTTGTTTTGACCATGGCATTGTCAATTTACAAAATAAGACAACTAGTCGCAAATTTAGTGTGAGTTGTGGGATTGGATTTGATGCCTCCATTTGCTATGAGGCACTAGATTCTAAAATAAAAAAATGGCTTAATAGCATTAAGTTAGGAAAGTTAACTTATGCCATCATAGGGCTTAAACAACTCATCACTTATCGCCCTAGTGATGTTACACTTATTTTGGACGAGCATCAGATAAAGCAGTTTAAAAATGTATATATTTTAGCAAGTATGATTCAACCTTATGAGGGTGGAGGATTAATGATGGCTCCTAAAGCTAACCCTAGTGATCAAAAGTTGTCTGTTTGTATTATTTATGATATTAATAAATTAAATGTACTATTTTTGCTACCAAGTTTATTTTTGGGAAGACATAGTCATTTTAACAAAGTGGAGCTGTTTGAGTGTACATCTTTGGAAATCAAAACTAAGGAACCACTTTTACTACATACAGATGGTGAATTTGTAGGTCATTCGAACCACGTTAAACTACACTGTAAAAAGGAGCAGCTACATTTGCTTTTATAATTTGTTGTGTGAAGTACTAAAAAATAATCCCTATGTTTATTACAGCATGGATCTAGAAAATAGCTGTAATAACATAGGGATTTAATGTGTCAAGGTATAAAAACGACTTAGATAAAAATAGAAAAACGAAAATTTATAATAGATGTTCATCATAACCAGCACGAATACCACCTATAAATTTAGGCCTTGTTCTAGCAGCTAATAAATTAGCATTGCCAATGTGACTAATACTTAAGCGAAGAGGTACAGCTACTTTTTTTAGATGCATGCCAATAAGGGTACCACCGATATCTAGACCAGCATCTGCATGAATTTCCTCAAGAGCAACTGGGTTCTTAAAGGTATGATAAGCAGTTGTTGCAAAAGACCCACCAGCTTTAGGTTGAGGTATGACATTAACAATGTCGGCAAAGGGAACGGCTTCACGCTCTATGATAATGGCTCTATTAAGATGTTCACAACACTGTGCAGCAAGATAAATATTTTTTGAAGAAAGTGTGCTGTAAATGCCATTGAACACAGCTTCAGCAGTTTCAAGGCTTGAATGAGTACCAATCTGCTGACCTATTACTTCGCTCGAAGAACAGCCAATAATTACAATATGACCAGCTCGAAGATTTGCCTTTTCACATAATTCTTCTGTAGCTTGTCTAGCTTCATTATAAATTTGATCTATTAAATGGGACATAGTTATCACTCCTTAATGATTATAGTTCGTTAGTTCTTATATTATACGTAGTGCACATAGATTTCAATAAATAAAAAGTAAAAAAAGTGGTAGTTTCTATGAAAAAAATAGGAACTACCACTTCTGTATCTATATTTGTTTGTTATAAACCTTTTCGTCTAATTCATTTTCGCTTTTAGCAATAAGAATAGTACAAACATTATCACCAGCTACATTAATAGCTGTACGAAGCATATCAATAATACGATCAACACCCATAATGAGAGCAATTCCTTCTAATGGTAAATTAACAGAAGCAAGTACCATAGTCAGCATAACCATACCTACACCAGGTACTCCAGCAGTTCCGATAGAAGCTAGTACAGCAGATAAGATGACCATGATATAATCATTGAAACCTAAGGAAATGCCATAAATTTGAGCAATGAACATAACGGAAATCCCTTGCATAATGGCAGTACCATCCATATTAATGGTTGAACCTAGAGGAAGGGTAAAAGAACTCACGCGTTTAGAAACCCCAAAGGATGTTTCAGAGTGTTCTAAAGCCAGAGGTAATGCAGCACTGGAGGAAGCAGTTGATAAACAAATGTTAAAAATAGGTGCGAACTTTTTAAGAAATAAGCTAGGACGCAGTTTTCCAATGAAAAGAAGCATACCCATATAAACAACTAAAAGTTGCAAGCCTAGGCCTATAACAACTGTGACAACATATTTAATAAGTGGCATCAGTGCTGAAAAACCAAAGTTCGCAAAGGTTGTTGAAAGTAGTGCGAATACACCGTAAGGAGCAAAGCACATAATAATCTGCACTAATTTTAAAAGCACCTCATTAGCTGATTCAAAAAGCACAATAAGAGGTTTTGCTTTTTCACCTACCATAGTCATGCTAAGACCTAATAAGATGGCAAAGAAGATAATACCTAATATGTTACCTTCTACAAAAGCAGTAAAAATGTTAGTTGGAATCATATTTAAAAGGGTATCAACAAAATGAACATCAGTAGCTACTGGAGTAGTTGTTAACTCGTTAGCTTGAAGAAGAGCAAGATCAACACCAATACCCGGTTTTAAAAGACCACCGACTAATAAAGCTAAAATAATAGCGAGAGCAGTGGTTAAGGTATAGAAGAAAAATGTTTTACCGCCAATACGACCAATTTTCTTAAGGTCATCTAAAGAAGCTGTTGCATAAACGATAGAGATAAAAACTAAAGGTACAACAATAAGTTTAATTGCGTTTAAAAAGCCTGTGCCCAATAGCTTTAATAAGCCATTCAATAAAATGGTCTGAGTAAACCAGTTTTCTGGTACATGTGAAAGCATAATTCCAAAAACAGCACCTAAAAATAGTGCAAGTAGTGTTTTAGAGGTTAAAGACAATTTTTTCATATGTAAATCTCCTAGCAATATTTTCTGTCAACAATGAAGTGGATTGATTACTTATAAGTTAACATAATTAATAATGAGGTGCAAGGAAAAAATAGATGGTATTTATTTCATTAAAAGATTTTGAAATGTGTTTAAATTATAAATGCCTATAAAATCAAGGATGGTATAAAAAATAATAGTAAATAAATCAGAGAAACAATAAAATAATAGCTATAATTATTCAGACTAATGGTGAATTAAATTGTCAAATGCTGCACCTTTGGACTGAATAGTAAGAAAATAATCAACTACACATAGCTATAAAGCTATATGAGTAGATACTACTCATATTCTATTGTATAATAGCTTAAGAATGGAAACAGGAAGTAAATAGCTAGAATAAAGGAGTTATAAGATAAATGAAATTTTATTGTGCACCTATGGAAGGTCTGACTGGTTATATTTATAGGAATGCTCATGCCACCTTTTTTAATCATGTAGATAAATATTTTACACCTTTTATTGCGACTACACAGCATGGGAAGTTTACCACAAGGGAATTACATGATATTTTGCCGGAGCATAATCAGGGTTTAGTAGTCATACCTCAGATTTTGAGCAACAATGCTGAAGATTTTATGACAACTGTTACGCAGTTAAAGGCATTTGGGTATGAAGAAGTTAATCTTAATCTAGGATGTCCCTCAGGAACCGTTGTTTCGAAAAATAAAGGCTCAGGTTTTTTGGCTGAAAAAGAGGCATTGGATCAATTCTTAGAAGAGATTTTCTCCAAGGCTATTACTAAAATTTCAATCAAGACAAGAATAGGAAAAGAAAGACCAGAAGAATTTGAAGAGCTTATTCATATCTTTAATAAATATCCTTTAGAAGAACTAATTATCCATCCAAGAGTGCAAAAGGATTATTATAGAAATACACCTAATTGGGAGAGTTTTAGTACTGGAGTTCAGTTGAGTAACAATCCAGTTGGCTATAATGGTGATATTTTTACAGCTCAACGTTATGAATTATTTGCTAAGCAATTTCCAAGTGTGGATACCATCATGCTTGGGAGAGGTCTTATTGCTAATCCTGGTCTTATCAGTGATATTAAGGATAATATCACCCTTGATAAACAGTTATTAAAGGCTTTTCATGATAAAATTTATGAAGATTACCAAGAAGTTCTTTCTGGGGAACGGAATGTACTATTTAAAATGAAAGAAAATTGGTTTTACATGATTCATATGTTTTCTAATGCTGATAGGTATGCTAAGAAAATTAAAAAGTCACAAAGACTAAGAGATTATGAAGAAGCAGTTACAGAATTATTTAAAGAGCAGGAAATCGTTGAAGGAGCAGGAGTATTTTCAAACTCTACGGTTCGTAGATAGCTTATAAAGAAGGTATGAATTATAATGAGCCTATAATCCAATTAGTCAAATGAGGTGAGGCAGATGAATTCAAACTTTCATAGCATAGATATAAAAACATGGCCTAGAAGTCAGTATTTTTATTATTTTACAAAGATGCTTCCAACAGGGTTTAATCTTAATGCTGAAATTGATGTAACAGCTGCGTATTACGCATTAAAAAAACAAAACAAAAAATTTTTTCCAGCATATTTATTTTTAACAACTAAGCTCATTAATAAAGAACCTTATTTTAAGATAGCTTATCAAAATGAGCAATTAGGTTATTATGAAGTACTCAATCCTTCATATGCCTGTTTTCATGAGGATGATCAAACAATGTCTAATATGTGGACGGTATATGATGAAGATTTTAATACTTTTTATAATAACTATATTGAAGATCAAAAACAATATGGAAAAAATCATGGTATTCTAGCTAAACCAGAGATGCCACCAGCCAATAGTTTTATGGTAGGTGTCATTCCGTGGATATCTTTTAAAAGTTATTCACCGATTCCATTTGGTTTTGGAGAGATTAATAACTTTTTTCCGATATTAGAAGCCGGCAAGTTTTATGAAAAAGATAATAAACTTTTAATGCCAGTATCAATGACGGTTCATCATGCTATAGCAGATGGCTATCAGGTAAGTGCATTTTTTAATGCATTACAGGTAGAAATGAATCATCCAGAAAATTGGATGAATAGTTAAAGTATTAATAAGAAGAGGTGATAATATGGATTGTGAAAAGGTAGGTGAATTAATTCGTTCACTGCGCATTGAGTGTGGGTTAACACAAAAACAATTAGCAGATGCGATGAACATTAGTGATAAGACAGTGAGTAAGTGGGAAAGAGGGTTAGGTTGCCCAGATATTTCTTTACTGCCGGAGCTCTCAATTCTTTTAAAAGTTAACATTGAAAAAATTTTATCGGGAGATTTAAATCCCAATGAATTATTAGGAGGTAATATGAGAATGACACAGTTTTATGTTTGCTCTGAGTGTGGAAACATCATGACAAGCACAGGAAATGCAGAACTTTCTTGTTGTGGTAGAAAATTAGAAGCATTAGTCCCTGAAAAAGCTAATGAAACACATGTTTTGCAACTTGAGACAATTGAAGATGAGTGGTATATCGAAACATCTCATGAAATGACAAAAGCACATTATATCTCTTTTATTGCATTTGTTACAGGAGAAAAAATGTATCTGGTGAAGCAATATCCTGAATGGGGTATTCATTTACGACTACCTAAAATGGGGCATGGCAAGTTATATCATTATTGTAACCAACATGGCTTGTTTTATCAAATCATATAATTAGGAGCTTCTGGGAAGACCGGAGGCTTTTTTTGTTAAACCATAACAGCAATCTAATTTACTTTTACATTTTTCGACTGAAGATGTTACAATAGGAGAAAAGAAGTTCAATTAAATAAAGAAAGGATAGAGAGAAGAAGATAATATTTTATAAAAAATGAGGTTTAGAGAAAAATAAGATTCATAAAAGCATCATATGAATAAGATAAAATGATGTTTTGTGAAGAATAGTGTTGAAAATAGAGGTGGGAAATGATAGTTGAATTATTGATGGTTATCATAGGGGTTTTATCAGGAGCAGTAATGTATTCTTATTACATACCTAAATGGATTTTAAAAAAAGATATTAGAAAAAATACAACAGATGCGAATCCAGGTGGTTATAATGCTTATAGCGCTCATAAGGGAATAGGGCTTGTATGTATTTTATTAGATATGCTAAAAGGATTTATTCCAGTATATCTTTTTGTTAAAATAAAAGGAATCGAAACACCTTGGATTACATTTATGGTATTGGCTCCTGTTTTGGGTCATGCATTTACACCATTTTTAAAAGGAAAGGGTGGTAAAGCTCTTTCAACAGCAGCAGGAAGTATGTTGGGATTAACACCTGCAAGTAGCTTGGGAATTTTATTAGTGACAATGGCTATATTTTTCTCGTTTGTACTCATTATTGATCCCTTCGCTTCTAGAGTAGTGGGAGTTATGTTGGTATTTAACATAGTGACAATGCTTTTCCGATTGGCAAATTTATGGCTAACCATAGCATCATGGGGAATAACGGGTATACTATGGTATAAACAACTTCAAGTAAGGGACCCAAGACGTGCTGTCGTTTATTGGTGGTTCTCTAAAAATGCAAATAATCATTATAGAGAGCTTTCTTAAATGAAAGCTCTTTTTTGAGCCTTAAATTGTAAAATTCATTTTTAACCTTTATACTATAGGAAGAGTGAACTGGAGAGATAAGTATGCATTCTATGTAATATATTAAAGAAAGTTAGAGGAATAGATGGTGGAAGAAAAAATGAATGAATTAATGACTCAGTATTATGTGACTTTTGATGAACTAGCTGTAAGATTAGGTGTCAGTAAACGGACTCTGACAAGGAAGTTCAAAGGAACGACAGATTGGACCTACCCAGAAATGATGTTACTGACTCAAATCTTTAATATAGAAGATCCTACTCAGTTTTTCTTTCAATCATAAAAGAGCATAGGGTAAGAAGTAGAATCTGATTAAGAATTGATTAGAGAGTGAATTTTATGGTAAAAGGAGGTAAAAATGCAGGGAATGTTAGAAGCATGTCAGCTATGTCCTAGAGGGTGCCGAGTGAATAGAACAAAAGGAGAAAAAGGCTATTGTAGACAAACTAGTGAAGTGATGATAGCTAGAGCTGCTTTACATTTATGGGAGGAACCTTGTTTAACGGGTGAAAATGGTTCCGGAACTCTATTTTTTTCTGGATGTACTTTAGGCTGCGTTTATTGTCAAAATCGTTCGATTGCAACCAGTAAAGTAGGTAAGGTCATTTCTATAACTCGTTTAGTAGAAATCTTCTTTGAACTTAAGGCGCAAGGGGCCCATAATATTAATTTAGTAACTGGAACACACTTTATTCCACAAATTGTAGAAGCCTTACAATTAGCCAAAGATAAAGGGCTAGAACTTCCCATTGTTTATAATACCAGTGGATATGAAAAAGTAGAAAGTCTCCAATTGCTAAGAGGTTATGTGGACATCTATTTACCAGATTTAAAATACAAAGATGAAATATTAAGCACTCGTTATTCTTATGCCAAAGATTATTTTGAATATGCAAGTAAGGCTATTGCTGAGATGGTAAGCCAGGTAGGTATGCCTACTTTTGATGAAGGAACAGGACTTATGAAAAAAGGTGTAATGGTGAGGCATTTATGTCTTCCGGGTGCTGCTAAGGATACTAAGGCCATACTACGTTATTTATATCAAACTTATGGGGATACTATTTATATGAGTATCATGAATCAATTTACCCCTATTTGTGACTTGCAGGCTTATCCAGAGATTAGCCGCAGGCTCACAGAAAGAGAATATAATCATTTGATAGATTATGCATTAGATTTGGGAATTGAGCAGGCTTTTATTCAAGAAGGTGAAACAGCAAAAGAGAGCTTTATTCCAGAATTTGATTTACAGGGTGTATAAATAAACAGGCTAGAAGATCTATTTATTTAGATTTTCGAGCCTGTTTATTTATATAGATTTATAAGTTATTAAATAAATAATAACAAACTAATGGCCATTACCATCATGCCACTTACCAAACCATAGATGGATAAGTGATGTTGGCCATATTTTTGAGCTGATGGTAGTAACTCATCTAGAGATATAAATACCATAATACCAGCAACACTTGCAAAAATGATGCCAAAAACTAAGTCATTCATAAAAGGCATTAGTACTAGATATCCAATAATAGCTCCTAATGGTTCTGAAAGACCAGATAAGAAAGAGAATAGAAAAGCTTTTTTGCGGTCTCCGGTAGCATAATAAACAGGAACAGAAACGGCAATTCCTTCAGGAATATTATGTAGAGCTATAGCAACTGTTATAGGAATAGCAATAGAAGGTTCTTGAAGAGCGGAAATAAACGTTGCAAGTCCCTCAGGGAAATTATGTATGCCAATAGCTAAAGCTGTAAAAAAGCCCATGCGCAAAAGTTGTGTATTAGTATTGGAGGAGTTTGATTTAATATCCTCTACTTTATACATATCATGTGGATTTTCACCACTTGGGATAAGTTTATCGATGAGAGCAATGACTAACATACCACCAAAAAAGGAAGCCACCGTTACCCAAGAACCTAGTTTAATACCAAGTTCATTAGTAAGAGAGGTTTTTGCTTTAAAAAAGATCTCAATAGTAGAAACATAAATCATTACACCAGCTGAAAAGCCAAGACTGATAGAAAGAAATTTAGTGTTAGTTCTTTTAGTAAAAAAGGCTAAGGCACTACCTATACCGGTACATAAGCCAGCAAAGAGTGTTAAGCAAAAAGCAAACAGTAAATTCTGCATTGTTAGTTAGTCAAAGAGGGTTGGATAAAAGTTCTTGCAGCCAACTCTGTATCTAGTAAGTATAATCCCTTGCCATCTGTAGCAAATAGTTGAAATCTTTTTACTAAATCTTCTGTGTTTTTTTCTTCTTCAGCTTGTTCTTTAATAAACCAATCTAAAAATTGGGTAGTTCTAAAATCTTTTTTCTCTAAAGCAACAGCATAAATGTTTTCAATAGATGCAGTAACTGATTGTTCATGTTTTAAAGCGAGGTGCAAGGGGTCTATAAAATTTTGAAATACAGTATTATCTGCTTCTACTGCCTTTAAAGAAACAGGTTCACCATTATCTTGTAGATATTGAATAAAAAATCTAACATGTGCTAATTCTTCTTGGACTTGGACATTAAACCAATTAGCAAAGCCTAATAAATTTTCATAGGTATAATAGTTAGCGATATGTAGATATAAGTAAGTAGAAAATAATTCCTTATTAATTTGATCATTAATTAAAGTTGAAATTTCAGGTTTAAGCATATAATCACCTCTTTGTTTTTGTTTTATTATAATACAAAAAGATAAAATTTTAAATATATATAAAAAATATAAGTAATTTAAGGAATGTATTTACTAACGGAGACTTTCTGTCGAAAACTAATAGTTAACATCTATTTAAAGTTTTATTGTTGTAGTATTATTTAAAGAGAAAAAATAGTTGGATTTAGTCTGTGAAGATTAAAATTTATGGTAATTTTGTTGACAATAGCGAAGTTACAATCTTATAATAAAACATATGAACATTTATTCATATAAAGGAGGAAAAAAATGAATAATACGCAGTTACTAGCATTACTATTATTAGTTGTTTTTTATGGTGCATATTATAAAAAAACTTTATTGCAGAAGAAGAAAGGAATTAAAACCAATCAATTAGGAATAGGAAATAAGAATCAAAGGACCATAAGAGTAGAAAAAGGATTACGTATAGCCAGTATGATTATTGTACCTATAGAAGTGATTAGTATTTTATATAATCAATCACAGGAACAACTATTTTTCAAGAATTTAGGTCTTATTTTAATAGGTTTAGGTGTAGTGTTTTTCTGTATGGCAATGTGGCATATGCGTGATAGTTGGCGTGCTGGAATTCCTGCTACAGATCAAACAGAACTTGTAACGACTGGTATTTATAAATGGAGTAGAAATCCAGCTTTCCTAGGTTTTGATTTAACCTACATAGGTGTTTTGATAGCATTTTATAATCCGGTGTTACTAGTAGTTACTATATGGGTAATGGTGATGATGCATCTTCAAATTATAGAAGAAGAAAAATTTCTGAAGTTAGTTTTTAAAGAAGCTTATGAAGTTTATTGCCAAAGAACAGGAAGATACCTCTGGTTAGTGTAACACTAATAAAATAAATCATAACAATAAGGAGAGGTGTAATTTGAAATAGTATGATGATAGCTAAATACAAAAAGGCATCAGAAGTCCATTGCATTGATCAAAATGAGGGGATGTTAAGTTTAGCTAAAAAGAAAAGGCAAAAGCAAAAATTATCATCAATGCATACCTATTTAGAGGATGCCACACATACTCATTTTTCAAAGGAACTATTCGATTATGTTATCATATCACTTGTTTTGTATGAAATGAATAATACTTTAACTGATACATTATTAAAGGAAGCATATACCCTATTATAGGGTGTATTAAAATGTAATTGATTTTTGATAAACATAAAAAGGAATACCTATAAACATTAAAAGGAATATCCACATAGCAGCCTCAGCACCTGAACCATAAATAATATAAATGGCATAAAGGAAGGCAATTAGTGATAAATAGCTGTGGCTTAAAAAACGACTTAATTTCATATGATGGTCTTTTTTGATGGTGAGTAATATTTCTGCACAAGCTGTTAACGCATAAGCTGGTATAAAAGATAAAGTAGCTAAATTAACCATAAAATCAAAAGCGGCTGTTAAGCTAGATACATAGTTAAGGATTAATATTAAGTTAGTACAGATGCCTGTAATAATAAGTGAGACATATGGCGTTTCATATTTAGAGTGTACCTTAGCAAAGAAATGAGGGAAAAGCTGGTCTTCTCCTGCTGCAAAAGAGAGTCTGGCAGTGGTTAATACCCAACCAGAAAGAGCACCAGTAGCCGAGATAATAATACCTAGTGCGATGAAAGCACCACCCCAAGTTGCTCCAGTAATACGATTAATAATACTTGCTAGTGGTGCGCTAGAGATGGCAAGTTCTTGCTGTGGCAAGGCACCCATGGCAATAACAGAAATAAAAAGATAAATAATAGCTACAAATAAAGTACCCAAAAAGGTGCTTCTTTTTATATTAACCTCAGGGTTTTTAATCTCACCACCTGAAATAGAAGCACTTTCTAATCCTATAAAAGACCATAAAGTAACAGCAATAGCGGCAGGTAAAGACCCCAAGCCTTGCACATCGGGAGAAGAATAGGTTGATAAATACTTAGTATTAAAGCCCCATAAAGCAATAAGAACAAATACCAAAATGACTCCAAGCTTTAAGATAGTACTAATAATACTAATATAGCCAGCTTGTTTAACACCTAAGCAATTGATAACAGTAAAGATCCATAAAATAGCTGATGAAATAATAAAAGAAAGTAAATTGTTATCACTAATAGAGGGGAAAAATACGGTTAGGTAACGAATAATGGCCGTAATAATAGCTGCATTTCCGATCCAAGAACCAATCCAGAAAGTCCAAGCGACTAAAAAAGCCATAAAAGGGCCAAAGGCTTGGTTAGTATAAACAATAGGACCACCGGTACTAGGATAAAGTGCTCCTAGGTTAGCAAAAGATAGCGCAAGAAGAATAGAGCCAATACCTGTAATAATCCACGCCAAAATGGTTGTCGTTGGATTACCTACAAGCGCTAGTGTTTGAGGTGAAGTGAAAATACCAGACCCTATCATATTTCCTACTACAATAGCAGTAGCAGCTCCCAGTCCTAATTCACGTTTTAAAGAAGGTTCTTTTTTTGTTTCATCAGTACGCATAAAAATCATCCTTTTATCTGATATGTCTTTATTATATAGAGTGAGGTAAAAACTACAAAAACATACTCATAAGAAAATAAATCAATAATAAATAATTTACTGAAAAATTCAATAATATATGTTAAAAAATTTGGATTATTATAAGATTATGGTATAATAAGGTAAAATACTTTATAAAGAGAATTGGAGTAGGAGGAAGAAGATAAGATTTGAGGGAAGGATGATGCGAGATGACGTTAAATCTAAGGGAAGATTTAAAGAGTAAATTCAGAAAAGGGGAATTTAATTGTGAAAAGGAACTTACTTTGTCTATTATTAGTGGTAAGTGGAAGGTTGTTATTATTTATCATTTAGGCCATGAAGGAGCTTATCGTTATGGGGCATTAAAGCGCTTGTTCTTGGGGAATATTAGCAATCAGATTTTAGCTAAGCAATTGCGAGAACTAGAACAGGACGGTATTGTGGAACGAACAGTTTACCCTGAAATACCACCACGGGTAGAATATAATTTAACTACGAGGGGATATACTCTAGTTCCTATTATTGATGCACTTTATGAATGGGGTAAAACTAATATGGATTATTACATAGAAAGATTATTAATTGATCAGGAACAAGAAGAGGAATTGGACGAATAAAGTCCAATTCCTCTTCTTAGTTTTGCTAAATGAATAGATTTTTAAAGGATATTTTTTAAAACAATAGTCTTGATTTGTGTCATTTCTTCTAAAGTACAAGCGATTCCTTCATTACCGATACCGCTCATTTTATAGCCTCCAAAAGGCATTTCGCAAGATCTAAAGAAGCTACATCCATTAATAACTACGCCACCTGCCTGAAGTTGGCTAGCTACTTTTAAAGCAAGTTGCATATCTTGAGTAAATACATTACTAGATAAACCAAAACTAGATTGGTTGGCAATAGCAATAGCTTCTTCAGGTGTATTAAAGCCTATAATAGGAATAACAGGTCCGAAGATTTCTAAGTCCTTTGCAACCTCCATATTGGCTGTTACATTTGTTAGTACAGTAGGAGGATAAAAGGCGCCTGAACGTTCACCACCATAAAGAAGGCTGGCACCTTCATAAATAGTAAGATTAACTTGAGTTTCTACATTTTTAGCAGCTTCCTCACTAATTAAACAGCCTACATTTGTTTCAGGGTCAGCAGGATCACCAACCTTGAGGGTTTTAAGACGTGCTATGAGTTTGTCTGTAAACTCTTGCTTGCGACTTTCGTGAATTAAAAAACGTTTACTAGCGCAGCATACCTGACCGGTATTATAGGTTCTACCAAAAATAGTTTCTTCTACGGCTAAGTCTACATTGCCATCTTCTAAGAGGATAAAAGCGTCATTGCCACCTAGTTCTAATGCAACTGGTGTAAGGTTTTTAGCAGCGGTCCCAGCAGTTTCAATACCTACCTTTGTGCTACCTGTTAAGCTAATGAGATGAATACCTGGATTTTTAACAAGCCATCTAGGCACATCGGCTGGGTCACCTGTTAATACTTGAATGGCACCATCTGGTACCCCTGCTGCTACAAGAAGTTCACAAAGTTTCATAAGTGTAAGTGGGTTGTGAGTAGAAGGCTTAACAATGGCAGCATTACCTGCAATAAGCGCAGGCGCAATCTTTTGTCCAAATAAATCTACAGGGAAGTTAAATGGAATGATACAAGCAACGGTTCCTACAGGTTCTCTAGTAATAATTTGAAGTGTATGCTCTGTTCCAGGTTCTATACCTGCTGGAATCGTTGTGTCATAAAGGTGTTTCGCTTTTTCAATGAAGCCACCAAATAGGGAAGGAATATTCCCAATTTCAGCAATAGCTTCTGTAATAGGTTTGCCTGTTTCTTGTGAAAGAAGAGAAGCAAGACTATATTTCATTTCAGGCTCTTGAGTCAGATTAATAAATTTGGAAAGAATAGTGCCTCTCTTATAAAGCGGATAAGAGGCCCAAATCTTTTGACCTTTTGCAGCACACGCTACAGCTAGTTCTACATCATTTTCTGTAGCTGCAGGGATGGTGCTAACCAGCTTCCCATTTGCAGGATTAATAACATTTAAGGTTGCTCTATTAGAAGCATCTACTTGTTTACCATCTATGATCATTTTCATCTATAATCACTCTCCTTATGAATAAAGTGGATATCTATTATTTCTCAAAGGCACTAAAGGATAGCATTAAACCACCACAGGTGTTATTACCATCATCTTCAAAGCCATATTCACCGAATGTAAAGACGCCAAGAAAAGGAACATCACCAGCAGCTTTTTTGAGATTTTCTGCCACTTCATCAATACGGTCGCCTATACCAGCACGGCGGCCACCACAATGTACAATATGATAAGCGCCAATTTCTTTATCAAGTTTTGATTTCAGTTTTTCTAAGGTTGTATAGGGTGAATCAATGAGATCATCTACTGTGGCTTCCATCATGATAACAGCTGTATTTTCAGCTACGTTATTGCCAATGGACATGGAATAATCTGGATTACCACTCATAGGATGTCTAATAGCTACTAAATCACCTAAACGGTCTTTAACACCTAGTGGTGCAGTGATAGTTGCTGCGAGTAAGTTGGCGCCTAATAAACTATCAGCCTCAGTACCTGTCCAATCTGCATAAACTTTGACAGCAGGCTTACCGTCTATTTCAATTAAACCACGTTTGCCATCGACTTTAGTAATAACTCCTACATGATTGCTTTCTTTATAAGCACCTGTAAATTCATTGGCGAAAGCTTTATCTGTATAAAAGAAAGCGACTGCCACACCATCAGCAAAAGCACCTTCATGAGTAAAAAGTGACCATTCTCCAGAAATGCTATTATCAGCGGAACTACCACCAAAGAAAGGTACACGACCAATAATATCTTGGATTCCTTTTAGATAGCTTTCTTCTTCCCCAGGAGAAGCAACCATATAAAAGTATTTAGGGGCATCAGAGCGGTTCGCATGCTTAAGTGCTTTTTTTGCAACTTCACGGCCAATCAGACGGGCATCACCTGTCTTAGGTAAACCTGCAATACCGACACTGAGAGCATCATCTGCTAAAGCCATCATTCCTATAAAGCCATCATCCCCACTTATGTAACCGTCTGGTGTAAGGACACCAGTAAAAGAAGTACAGCCAATAATAGGAACATCGGGTAGTAAGTCAGAAGTTGCTTTTAGAAGTTCTTGCTGGTCATAAACAACGCTGCTGTACATAAACACGAGTTTAGGATTAGTGAGTCCTTCAGAAGCCATAAGTAAAGCTTCTTTGCTTGAAGTGTAGGCGTTTGAGTTTGTAGAATAACCGACTTTTGATTTAAGCATAATAAATACCCCCTCTTTTTTGCTAACCAATAGTAATTGATAAAACTGACTATTAATTAGTTGTTTATATTTATAATTTTATGATAATTGTATAATGAAAAAATGTAAAGTACGCATTTGATTGTGATATAGTCACATAAATGTGACTAATGGATAAATAGAGTATAAGAAATATAATCTATTGGTTGAAATAGGGACAATAGCATAGTATAATAAATACAAATAAATAAGGGGAATGAAGTACTCCCTAAGTTTGATACTTAAACCGCTTATAAAGCTGATGACTTCTGTGAAACATATAATCACAGGAGAATCAGCTTTTTTTGCATGTAGAATTGGAGGAGAAGTAAATGCTTACAAGTTTAGCACTTATTTTTTTAATGGGCTTATTACTAGGTTCTATTTTCAACAAGCTAAAATTACCCAATCTATTGGGGATGATTATAACAGGGATGATTTTAGGCCCTTATGCAATAGGTGCATTAGATGCATCTATTTTAAGAATTTCCCCGGATTTAAGACAATTAGCATTGGTTATTATTTTAACAAGGGCAGGACTGTCTTTAGAGCTAGAAGATTTGAAAAAAGTAGGAAGACCTGCTGTTTTAATGTGCTTTATACCGGCTTGTTTTGAAATAATGGGTGTTATTCTTCTGACACCTCGATTACTGGGAATTAGTATATTAGAAGCAGCTATTATGGGAACTGTTATTGCCGCAGTCTCACCAGCTGTTATTGTACCTCGAATGCTACACTTGATGGAAGAAGGTTATGGCGTAAAAAAGAGTGTACCGCAGCTAATTTTAGCAGGTGCTTCAGTAGATGATGTATTTGTCATTGTGCTATTTACAGCATTTACAGCTCTAGCTTCGGGAGGAGAAGTTTCAATAGGAAGCTTTGTGCAGATACCTATTGCTATTGTTGTAGGAATAGCAATAGGTATAGGTGTGGGTATCCTTTTAGTAATTTTTTTCAAAAAGTGGCATTTAAGAGATTCAATGAAAATACTGATTATCTTGAGTATTTCATTTTTGCTAATAGAGATGGAACATCGTTTAGTAGATATTGTGCCGATGTCAGGTTTGTTAGCAATTATGACTTTGGGTATTATATTGAATCGCCAATATGGTGTTTTAGCCAAACGTTTAGCTATCAAATATAATAAACTCTGGGTAGCAGCAGAGGTTATTTTATTTGTACTAGTAGGTGCTACAGTAGACTTAAACTACGTTATGAAGGCAGGAGTCGTAGCCGTTATGGTGGTACTCGGAGCTTTAATTATTCGTATGTTGGGTGTTTTTATAAGCTTATTAGGAACAACGCTTACGGCAAAGGAAAAGTTATTTTGCATGTTAGCTTATACCCCAAAAGCAACTGTACAAGCTGCTATAGGAGGTATTCCTTTAACAATGGGGCTACCATGTGGAGAGTTGGTTTTAACAGTAGCCGTGTTAGCTATACTTATAACAGCACCTTTTGGTGCTATAGGAGTAGATAATACTTATAGAAAACTACTGGAGAAGTTGTAAAACATGAAGAAAATAGAGGGCTATATTATGGTCCTAATTGTTCTCTAACCATTTCCATCAGTTTTAGAGTTGCAGGAGAAATAAATTTACTTTTATTATAAATTAAATTATAAGGATAAACCCATTGCATATCTTTAACTTTTAATTGCGTGAGTAGCCCACGTTCAAGTTCCATGGCAACAGCTGAATAAGGAATAAAAGCAAGGCCTAAATCAGCAGCAACCGCTTGTTTAATGGCATCAATACTACCTAGAGTCATAGCAATATTTTCCTCTAATTGAAGCTGGGTAATTGCTTTTTTATAAGCAAGATAAAGTTGGGAGTTATTATGATGCACAATAAAAGTGATAGCCTCTAAATCCTCTGGCAATAATTCGTGAGGGCGAACATAAGCGCTATTAGGAGATGCTACAAGGACTAAAGGGTCTTCTTTTAAAGGAATAACTTGTGTTTGGGTGGTATAAGCAACATCACCACCATTAATAGCAAAGTCTAATACATCATTGTAAATAAGATTGGCGATTTCATAAGTATTACCAATGTGAAGTTCAATATTGACTTGAGGATAAAGCTGCTTAAAAGAACCGATAATACGAGGGAGAAGATAGCTACCTGCAGTATTACTTCCCCCAATAGTGATTTGACCACTAATTGTGAGTTTACGATCAGTAAGTTGATTAGAGGCTTCTTGAACAAGCTGAAAGATTTGTTTTGTATAATTAAAAAGAATTTCTCCATTTTCATTTAAAATAAGACGAGTCCCTATTTTGTTAAATAGCTTAAGTCCTAAGCCATCCTCTAATTTTTTTATTTGAATGGATAAAGCGGGTTGGCTAATATGCATTTGTTCACTTGCTTTAGTCATGCTTCCTAAAGAAGCTACTGTATTAAAGAGTTTAAGGTAGTGTAAGTCCATAGCTAATCCTTTCTTTAAAAACTTTAACAGATTGTTAATATATAAATTATTTATATTTAAGTTAAATTATATATATTAGAAAAATAAATTAAAGGTAATATAATAAATCTATACGAAATATATACACAGTAATAAGTAGAGGAGTGAGAGAAATGAATCTATCATTAGTGCAAATTGCGAGTGGTGTTGTGGTAGGGATTATCGTACTAGCTATTTATACGATGAACATTAAGAAAGAACTCAGTGAATAATGAAAGAGGTAATTCTTAAAGGAGGATGTTGTATATGTTTGAAAGTGTTGTTGTGCCTATGGGGATTTATGCATTAGGATTTGTTATTTCATTAGGTATTGCCATTTTGATTAATGGATTGTTAAAAATTACACAATTGGTAAGCGTAGAAGAGGAGAAACACTAAACAAACTAAAGAAAGGTTGACAAAATATGAATATTTTAGATTTGTTTCAGGGGATTGCTACCTTATTGGAACAAGACCCTGCAGTGGCAATCATGAGGATAGTGCTTATTGGTGTGGGATTGCTTATTTTTTATTTAGGCGCCAAAGGAACATTAGAACCACTGGTTATGGTACCAATGGGATTGGGCATGTCTGCAGTAAATGCAGGAGTTCTTTTTTTATCACCAGGGCAAACAGGAACTATTTTTATGGATCCGATTATGTCAGATACAGATGGTTTGATGCAAATCTTGCAAATTGATTTCTTACAACCTATTTATACTTTTATGTTTAGTAATGGGCTAATTGCATGTTTAGTTTTTATGGGAATAGGCGTTATCACAGATGTAGGCTTCTTACTTGCTAATCCTTTTACAAGCATGTTTATTGCCATGTGTGCAGAGTTAGGTACAGTAGCTACTTTTCCTATTGCTAAATGTTTTGGGCTTACCAATGGAGAAGCAGCTGCTATTGCTATGGTAGGTGGAGCAGATGGTCCCATGGTCTTATATACTTCCCTAACTTTGGCTAAAGATTTATTTGTACCCATTACTATAGTGGCTTATCTTTACTTAAGCCTTACATATGGAGGTTATCCGTACTTAGTACGACTACTTATTCCTAAAGAATTAAGGGGAATTGCTATTCAGCCACCTAAGGTGCCGAAGAAAACCATTACCAAGAAGCAAAAACTTACATTTGCTATTGTAACAAATACTGTTTTATGCTTGCTCTTTCCAGTAGCAGCACCTTTATTCTTAAGCTTTTTCTTAGGAGTTGTTATTAGAGAAGTAGGGCTCGATAAATATGTGAAATTAATTGAAAATGGCTTTTTATATGGCGGAACATTTTTTCTAGGTTTACTTCTAGGCGTATTGTGTGAAGCAAGTACACTTCTTAATCCTAAAGTACTTATTTTACTTATTTTGGGAATGGTTGCCTTGTTACTTTCTGCTATTGGAGGAATTATTGGAGGCTATATTGTGTATTGGATCAGTAAGAAGAACTTTAACCCTACTATAGGAATAGCAGGTGTTTCATGTGTACCTTCAACCGCCAAAATAGCTCAGAAAGAAGTAAGTAAAGTAAATAAGTATAGTTTCATTATCCAGTATGCTATGGGTGCTAATATTTGTGGTGTTATTACAACTGCTATTTTAACAGGTATATATGTTACTATTATTCCTTTGTTAAAATAAGAAAAAATATTTTGGTATTCTTAACAGTTTCTTTATGATGTTTAGAGGTATGATTTAGGTAGAAGATGTATTCATTTGAGATCATAAAGGGAATTGAGGGGGATAAAATGTTAGGTATTATGGCTTTTATAGGATTTTCAGTTGCATTTACGTTGCTATTATGGTTTTCGAGTGCTTTAATAGATTGGATTGGAGAAGGCTTATCTAAAAGTAAAGAGTAGAAATGAAAGAGAGCTTATATTATTTTAAGTAAAAATAGACAGTCAAATGAGCTATTGCAAATACTTTGTTTTGCAATAGCTCATTTTTGCTTTTTCTTAGTGAATTTTAATTTTATTATAATCTTGTACTTATCATATCTAAAAATAAACTATGCTATGATGAATTTATCTAGATAAAAAAGAAGGGTGAAGATGATGAGCATTTTATTTTGGTTGATAGCACTACCATTTATTTTGATTGGGGGAATATTAGGATTCGTATTTAAATTAACAGGAAAACTTCTCACTATTAGTTTAGGGAGTATCATTCTTATATTAGGTATTATTTTATGTTTAACGTTGATAGCATTACCAATAGGTATAGTGTTTTGTTTATTAGGAGCAGGTATGGTTTTTAAGGGTATATTTTAACTACTACTTGTCAAGCATATCAATTTATATTACTCTTAGGAAGTAAATGATGCATCAAGTAGAAGGAGAATGAAGATGAAAGCATTATACAATCACATTGAATCGTGTATTAAAGCGTCTGGTTACATGGGACCAATAAGTGGAGAAGAAGTCTATGAAGATATTTGTGAAGAAATAGAAGATAAAGAAGATGGAAGTTATATTTTTATGTGTAAAAAAGAAGACCAAATCTTCTTTGAATATAAGATTGATGTGATGGAGGATGAGTTTAATCTAGGTTACCTGATTATTCATACACCTAAACAAAAATATGAAATTCAATTTGATTAATCAGGAGAGCATAGTGTATTAATGAAGAAAGAAAATCAACAAATAAGCTATGTGATTGATAAAGCATGTATAGCTTGTGGTGCATGTAAGGTGGTTTGTCCAAAACACTGTATTAGTAAAGGATTGCCTTATGTTATTAATCAGGATCAATGTATAAGATGTGGCAAATGTGTAACAAGGTGTTGGAGAAATCTTATTAAACGACAATCGCTAGAGTAAAAGCAGATGATTAATAGAACAACAAAAAAGCTGATTCTACAGAGAAATTAAGGATGTAGAATCAGCTTTTTATAGTGGATTGTATTTTTAATGAATAGGTTCTAGTACGGCTACCTTTTCTAATTGGTTAAGTAAAGCAGTAACGCCTTTATACCAATTTGGGTCTTCAGCATAATTTTGATTAAGCCACATAATCGGATCAGCATCCTCAGGACAGCCCTTACTTAAATTAATGATGGTGCGAGCTGCGATACGGGAAGAGTCTTCGATAGAGGTATTGTAAGTTTTCCAACTCCCATAGACATTAAAAGGATTACTAGCTATTTCTAAAGCATTAGTATGATGCTTAGGAACGAAGCCTTGTTCTTGACCTGTAATAGCAAAGAGTAAAAGTGGATTAATATTAAAGTCCTTAGCAGTAGCAATAATCTGGTTGAAATAAGGTTCTTCAGATAATAGGGAATTACGTTCTTTTAACCAATCTTGCAGCGCACTTTTATTTACCTCTTTATACTGAAGGTGTTTTTGTAAATGATTAGATTTTTCGATTAAGGTAATGGAAATAGGTAACTCGGTTGTTTCTAGAGAAAATGTTTCAAGAGTAGCCAGTGGTAAAGAAACAGTTTTGCTTTTGGTATGAGTATAACTCGTAATGCTTATAAGGCTTATAATGCCTATAAAAAGCCCTAGTAGGATATAATAAAGCCACTCATTAGTTATAAAGTTAAGTTTAGTAGACATAGGGAAATCAGGTATGAGTGGTAAAGCAGCTTGTTCTAAGGCTAGAGGTATAGCAGCTGAAGGATTGATAAGATGGCTTAAGGAAGACACATCCTTAGGTGTAAGCTGTTTAGGTTGATGTGTATTAAGCCAATTCGTAAAAACAGTTAGTGTTTCTCCTTCAGTAAGTTTTAAGTCAATGCAAGTTTTGCAGACATCATACGCATTAATAGCAAACTCTTCTTTTTGTACAGCTTCATTAAGTAAAGACATTTTAATATTCTTTTGCTGTTCTACGCTAAAAGGAAAAAGAATATGGTCAATGACTTGATGCACATTTTTAGCAAAAATAATAGCACGTTCCTCAGTCGAGTACATAGGATATTTCGCTTTAATTGTTGATTGAAGTTGATGGATTTGATAAGAGGATAAAATTTGATTCTTTTTCAAATCATCTAAAATAGCTTGCATATATTCACCTTTATCTTTTGAAATAATAAATAACTAAATAGATTACATTCAAACACGATGTTAATATAGCTCAGATACTTAAATAATATTCTAGCATAAATTAGTAAAAAATTAAACTTCTTAAAAAAAGATAGATAAAGACCTTGAAAATCCTAAATGTCTTAAAATTATTGATAACTACCAAAAAATAAATTATAATAATAAATAAGAAGTGATTATATAGAAAAAGAGGTAGCGTTATGAAAATTGCATTAATTAATGAAAATAGTCAAGCCACGAAAAATAGTTTAATCTGTGAGACACTTAAAAAAGTAGTGGAACCAATGGGACATGAAGTATTTAACTATGGTATGTATTCAGCAGAAGATGTACACCAACTTACATATGTACAAGCTGGTCTATTAACAGCTATTTTAATTAACTCAAAAGCAGCAGACTTTGTTGTAACAGGTTGTGGAACAGGTTCAGGTGCAATGCTTGCTGCTAACTCTTTCCCAAATGTTTTATGTGGCCTTATCGTAGATCCATCAGATGCCTATATGTTTGGGCAAATCAATGATGGTAATGCCATTGCCATGCCTTATGCAAAAGGATTTGGTTGGGGAGCAGAACTTAATCTTCAATACATATTTGAAAAATTATTTGAAGGAGAGCGTGGACTTGGTTATCCAAGAGAGCGTGCTGTACCAGAACAACGTAATAAAAGAATTTTAGATGATGTAAAAAAAGTAACTCATGTAGATATGCTAACTATTCTTCATAATATTGATCAAGAGTTCTTAAAACAAACAATAAGTGGAGAAAGATTCCAAGAATATTTCTTTGCAAATTGTCAAGATGAAGCTATTGCAACTTATTTAAAAACGGTTTTAGCTTAATAGATAAAAAGCCATTTGGTAAGTATAAAAACTTATCAAATGGCTTTTTGTTATAGGTCTATTTTGTGAGGGTTTTCACAAGGTAGCATAAATGATCATCCACTAGAATATGTATAAAAGTGTGCCAGTAGAAAAACTGGTTAGATAGTATACATAAGGTGGGAACAATATGGGGATTTGGTATAAAGGAAATTTGAATCAAGCTGTTAATAGACGCGAATTAGAAGGTCATATTTACTATATTAGAGGAACTATTAAAGTGGAAGAGCAGTGCTATGAGCGTTATGGTATTCAAACACATTTTATTGAAGAAGGTGAAGACTATCTGACGTTAATTGAAAAATATGTATTACCTCTTTATCAGTTAGGTGATATTTTATCAATTAGCGAGAAAGTAATTGCAATGTGCCAAAAAAGAACTGCTAGAAAGGAAAATATAAAACTAGGTTTTTGGGCTAAATTTTTATCACGCTTTGCTGCAAAAAGTAAGAATGGCGTAGGGATGAGCGAACCTTATAAATTGCAACTTGCTATACAATTAAAGGGGCTACCTTTGGTTTTATGGGCAAGTATTTGTAGTGCTATTGGCAAGATTTTTAAAAGACGAGGCATATTCTATCAAATCCTAGGAAAAGAAGTAGCGGGAATCGACGGTTTTTATGAGCATTCTACCTTTGAAAGGTATCACCATTTAGCAGTACTTAGCCCTAAAAATCCTAATGGTGTATGTGAAATGATTTACGAACGCTTTAGCTTAAGTACATTAATAGCTGATGCTAACGATATAGCCATTGAGATATTGGGTGTTTCTCCTGATTTAAAGGGAAAAGAAGAGTGGATAAAAGGTCTACTACAAGATAATCCGGCTGGTCAGGATGATGAGTGTACACCTTTTGTATTAATTAGGCTGATCAAAGAAACAGAAGCAGAGCCCTATATACCTATAACACCCATTGCTTGTCCCCATTAATGACTTTTAAAAAACAATACCATTGGAAGTTAAATGAAAAAATGCTAGGAGCTAAAATAAAGTTAGCACCTAGCATTTTTTGCTTATTCCACAGGTTTTAAATGTGTTTCTCTTAAAATAACTTGAGGATTACGTTCTTGAATTTGGCGAATAGACCATTCGAATTCACAAAGTAAAACTGGTTCCCCTTCAGGTGTTTCTACTAGAGTAGAGTCCATAGAGCCCTTAAAGGTATCATAATTAAAGTCGTTTGCTTCAATCCAACGGATAAAGCGATAAGGTAAACGTGTCATACGAATCTCTACACCATATTCATTTTTAAGACGATATTCTAATACTTCAAATTGAAGAACCCCTACAACTCCTACAATAACTTCTTCTGTTCCAGTTAAGTGAGGTCTAAAGACCTGAATAGAACCTTCTTCAGCTAGTTGTAGTATTCCTTTTAAGAATTGCTTTCTCTTAAGGGCATTCACAGTAGAAATGCGCATAAAGTGTTCTGGAGCAAATTGAGGAATGCCTTCAAAGTAAAGTTTAATATTATCACTGCATAAGGTATCTCCAATATTAAAGATACCAGGATCATGAATACCAATAATATCGCCTGGATAAGCCACATCAACTGTAGCACGGTCTTGAGCTAAAAATTGCTGTGGTTGTGCTAATTTCACTTTTTTACCCTTTTGTACATGATTGACCATCATTCCTTTTTCGAATACACCGGAACAAATACGAAGAAAAGCAATACGGTCACGGTGAGCAGGATTCATATTAGCTTGAATTTTAAAGATAAATCCTGAAAAATAAGGTGCTGTTGTAGCAATAGGGCCTAAATTACTTTGGCGAGGTTGAGGTGGTGTCGTAATGTCTAGGAAAGCCTCAAGGAAAGGTTCTACACCAAAGTTTGTTAACGCACTACCAAAGAATACAGGGGTTAATTCACCATTTAAGATTTTTTCTAGATCATAATCATCTCCGGCCATATCTAAAAGCTCAATATCTTCAAGTAGTTTATCATGAAGGTATTCACCTAGTAATTCCCTAAACTTTGGATCAGCTACATCACCTGTAACGGAGTCAACAATAGCTTCACCGTGCTTGCCTTCATCAAAAAGTTCAATCTGACTTTTACGGCGGTTGTAAACACCTTTAAATTCTTTACCACTACCAATAGGCCAATCCATTGGATAAGAACGAATACCAAGGACATTTTCAAGTTCCTCCATGAGTTCAAAAGGATCTTTACCATGTGCATCCATTTTATTAATAAAAGTAAAAATAGGAATACCACGCATTTTACAAACTTTAAAAAGTTTTTTGGTTTGTTCTTCAACACCTTTTGCCGCATCAATAACCATGACAGCGCTATCTGCTGCTACTAAAGTACGATAAGTGTCTTCACTAAAGTCTTGATGCCCAGGGGTATCAAGAATATTAATACAGAAATTATTATAATTAAATTGAAGGACGCTGGAGGTAACAGAGATTCCTCTTTGTTTTTCAATTTCCATCCAGTCAGATACCGCATGTTTTTGAGAACGTCTAGATTTAACAGAACCGGCTTCACGTATAGCCCCTCCATAAAGAAGGAACTTTTCTGTTAGAGTGGTTTTACCAGCATCTGGGTGAGAGATGATAGCAAAGGTTCGACGTCTTTGTATTTCAGGGGTCGTATTGACGTTTTCTAATGACATATAAAACCATCCTTATTTCTCATTTTTTTAATCATAAGTACAACATATAATTATCATGCCCAACAACCATAAAAGTCAAGTATAAATTATGCTATTTCCTTTGAGATAGACATTTTGTATAAATGCTTTTAAATGAGAAATAATAAAACCGTTGATGAAAAAGGGAAAAAGAGGGATGCATATGATTTTAATTATTAATGGTAAGATTTTAACCATGACAGGTAAGATTTATGAAAAGGGTAGTATTCTTATAAAGGGCAGAAAGATTGCCCAGGTGGCAGAATATATTAAGCCAACAGAAGACATGCAGATTATAGACGTACAAGGTGCATGGGTGATGCCTGGTATTATAGAGGCACACTGCCATTTAGGGATTACAGAAGAAAAAAAGGGTGTCGAAGGAGATGATTGTAACGAAACAACGGATCCTGTTACCCCTTATTTAAGAGCTATAGATGGGATTAATACTTTAGATGCAGCTTTTGATGAAGCAGTACGTGCGGGCATTACTTCTGCTATGATTGGGCCTGGAAGTGCTAATGTAGTAGGTGGACAATTTGTCTTTATGAAAACAAAAGGAAGAGTCATTGATGAAATGACTTTATTAGAACCAGCAGCTATGAAAGTAGCTTTTGGAGAAAACACAAAACGTGTTTATAGTGGGCAAAAAAAGATGCCAGCTACCCGTATGGCTATAGCAAGCCTTTTAAGAGAAGCCTTGTTTAAAGCAGTTCAGTATAAAGAAAAGAAAGAAAAGGCCTTACAAAAAGGAGAGACCTTTGAAGAAAATTTTAAGCTGGAGTCTTGGCTTCCAGTGCTAGACAAGAAAATACCGTTAAAGGCTCATGTACATCGTACAGATGATATTTTAACGGCAGTACGTATTGCAAAGGAATATGGTTTGAGAATGACCTTAGACCATTGTAGTGAGGGATACCTGATACCAGAAGAACTCAAACGTTTTGGTTTTCCAGCCATTGTAGGGCCGGCATTAGCTTCACGAAATAAAATTGAAGTCCAAAATGTAAGTTTTAAAACTCCAGGTATTTTATACAAAGCCGGCATTAAAATAGCCATTACTACAGACCATCCAGTTACACCTATTCAGTATTTAGCTAAATGTGCTGGTTTCGCAGCTAGAGATGGTTTAGGGGTGGAAGCTGGTCTGAAAGCCATTACGATTAGCGCAGCAGAAATTTGTGGTGTTGCAGATCGGGTAGGAAGTTTAGAACCTGGTAAAGATGCAGATATTGCTATTTTTAACGATAACCCAATGCAGACCCTAACCCATACCCTATATACGTTTATTAATGGAGAAATAGCATATAGTCATGAGCATGTGCATACTGAGAAAGAAGTATATTAAGTATGTTTACGAAAGTCTGTATGACATTTAGGGCAAGTAATACAGATATTTCCCTTACCTTTAGGAACTCTTAAAGTCTGTTTACACTTAGGACATTTAAAAAAGCGATGAGTTTTACGCTCTTTTAGGTGTTTAAAGCTTAAGTTTATACGTTTTTGAATAGGTGTATAGAAACGTATAAATTTAAAGAGCTCTTGTTGACGTTTGTATTTGTTTTTAGAAAAAATTCTAAAATAACATAGAACCAAAGGAATAAGAGGTAAAAGTCTTAAAAGTGGTGAGTGAAAAGGCAGTGTAAATACCATTAATATGAGGCAAAGTATGAGTAAAGCTAAAGAAAGCTGGTCACCACCATATCTACCCTGCATCCATTTAGTAAAGCGTTCCTTAAAATGTTCCATGAATAAGGCCTCCTTCAAAATCATTTTTATAAACTGATTATAAGAAAGAGGCATAAAGAAATGATATAGAAATTCAATCAAAGACTGCACCTATTATTTGTTTAACAGAGACTTCTGATGTCTCAGTGGAATGTCCAAAAACTTCTATTTGTTCATGATCTAAGTGGGTCATATTTAAAAGTTCTATTTTATCCCATTATAGAATTAGTTATAATGAAGGTAAATAATAGGACTAAGGCTTTAAATAAGGCCATTAGAATAGGAAAAGTAGCTATGAGATTTTAAAATAGGATATACTAATAAATAACGAGATGAAATTTAAAGGTAGGAGAGGAAAGTATAGATGAAACTTAATACAATTAATATTGCTCATGGTTGGATGTGCCAATATCTTAAAGCAGGAGATTTATGTATAGATGCAACAGCAGGGAGAGGGCATGATACAGTTTTTTTATGTGAGTTAGTAGGTGATACAGGTAGAGTACTAGCTTTTGATATTCAAGAAGAAGCCGTGAATAGTACAAAGTTTCTTTTAAAAGAAAAAGGATTAAAAGCAGAAGTATACCTTGAAAGTCATACTCATATGGATCACTATGTGAAACCAGAGACTGTAGATGGCATTGTATTTAATTTTGGTTATTTGCCAGGAGGAGATCATAGTATGAGTACGAAAGCTGATACGAGTAAGCTAGCTATTGAGAAGGGACTTGTATTACTCAAACGCCATGGTGTAATGAGTTTATGTATTTATCATGGTGGAGATACAGGGTTTGAGGAAAAAGAAGCTTTAATGACCTATTTAAAGAGTTTGGATGCAAAAGCTTATACAGTAGCTGTATGTGAACTGTATAACAAACCTAATCATCCACCATTAGCCGTACTTATTCAGAAACATTAAAAGTAAAACTTGATTTATATTCAGTTAATTTATAAAATAATTAAAAATAATGACAAGTTTTACATAGAGGAGAAGCAAATGAAACTTTTAACTTTTAAATATGAGGGAAAAGAACAAATAGGTGTTTTGGCATACGATGGTATGAGTATTCATGCTTTAAGTGATTTAGGATTAAACTATGAAACGATGAATGATTTCATTACCCATGCTACAGAGACAGAGTGGGTGTTACTAAAAGAAAAGACAAATCAAAAAATAGGAAAAATCCGTTTAAGTGAAATTGAAAAAAGACCTCCTATTCCGCAGCCTAAACAAGATTTGATTTGTTTAGGGATTAACTATATGGCACATGCAGAAGAGTCAGCACGCTATAAGAAGGAGGCCTTTGGAGGAGAAAGAAATCATGCCGTTTATTTCTCTAAGAGAGTAAATGAAGCAGTAGCAGATGGCAATGATATTTTAAGTCATAGTGACATCGTAGACAGCTTAGATTATGAAGTGGAATTAGCAGTCATTATTAAAAAGGATGCTAAGAATGTGCAAAAAGAACAGGCCTATGACTATGTTTTAGGTTATACTATCATTAATGATGTAAGTGCTAGAAGCCTGCAAACAAGACATAAGCAGTGGTATTTTGGAAAAAGTTTAGATGGCTTTTTACCCATGGGACCTTGGATTGTGACAGCAGATGAAATACCTATGCCACCTAAACTTAAGATTTGTTCTAGAGTTAATGGAGAGTTAAGACAAGATGCTAACACAGAATTACTTATTTTTGATATTGCACATGTTATTGCAGAGTTATCTCAAGGGATGACTTTAAAAGCAGGAACCATCATTGCCATGGGAACTCCAGCGGGTGTGGGTATGGGATTTGAACCGCCACGTTTTTTAAAACCAGGAGATATCGTAAGCTGTGAAATTGAAAAAATAGGGGTACTTACTAATACTATCAAATAAACTGAGATATATGGTGAGAAAGGTATGACAGATGAGAGACATAACAAATCAAAAAGGAAAAATCTTTAGACATTTTAAAGGTGACTTATATTTATTTGTAGATTTAGTTAAGCACTCAGAAACAGGAGAAATACTAGTGCTTTATAAGGCGTTATATGGTGAGTGTGGTTTATTTGTAAGACCTTATTGTATGTTTTGTGAAGAAGTTCCTAAAGACCGCATTAATCCTACAGGACAAACTTATCGTTTTGAATGCTATGAAGTATCTAGTGTAAAAGTTGAAAGTAAATTATAAACAAGGAGTAGCTACAATAGTCAGAGATGACTATGATAGCTACTCCTTGTTTGTTAGTTAACTTTTAGAGGCATTTGGTATAAGAGTTTGTTTAATAGAAGTTCTCCTAAAGTTGACTATATTTTTGTAAAAGCTAGAAGTTTTAACACAAGTCAAAAAGTTAGAAGTGTCAAGAGAAAAATGAGAAATAAATAATAAAAAATTTCTCAGCTTTATTTTGAAAAAAGAAATCGAATCAAGGCTCATAAACTCGGCATTAATCTTGTCAATACCCAAAATTTGTACACGATTTTAGGACAGGGTATACAATAGACAAAGACTATTAAAGATGATATATTTTTTAAAGTTAGATAGACTTATGCGATAGGTCGTAACAAGCTTTTACTAGAAAATTACAGCATAAGGTAGGGTTAGAAAATGAAAGTAATAAAAAGAGATGGGGAAGCGGTAGCTTTTGATGAAGGTAAAATTTATAGTGCTATTATAAAGGCCATGACTTATGGAAGTGGTATTGTAGATCAAGACATAGCAAGGAAAATCTCAATGGAAATAAAGAGCCTTGTTTCGAAATTGCCAGCGTCTCCTACTATATTTCAAATAGAAACATATGTTTACTTAAAGCTTATAGAGAATGGTCACGAGCTTACTGCAAAAGCCTATGAGGGCTATCGTGCGATTCAAGCTTTTAAACGAGAAACTAATACAACCGATCAAAGTATATTAGGTCTCATTGAAATGACAAATGAAGAGGTTATGAATGAGAACTCTAATAAAAATGCGATGATGGCAGCTACACAAAGAGATCTGATTGCAGGGGAAGTATCAAAAGATATTGCTAGGCGTAAAAAACTTCCTGCACGTATTGTACAAGCTCATGATGAAGGGGTACTCCACTTTCATGATATGGATTATTTTATGCAATCCATCTTTAACTGTTGTTTGATTAATATAAAAGATATGTTAGATCATGGGACAGTTATTAATGGGCGTATGATTGAATCGCCTAAAAGTTTTCAAGTGGCTTGTACAGTAATGACTCAAATTATTGCTCAAGTGGCAAGTAGCCAATATGGTGGACAGTCTGTAGATATTAGGCACTTAGGACGCTATTTAAGAAGAAGCTATGAAAAATATGAGAGCATGTTGCAAGAGGTTGTGTCAGATAATCATGAGCGTCAGATAGCAGTTAATAAACTTTTACGTAAGGAATTAGAATCAGGTGTGCAAACGATTCAATACCAAATTAATACGTTAATGACTACTAATGGACAAAGCCCATTTGTAACCTTGTTTTTAAATATAGAAGAAGATGATGAGTATGCCAAAGAGGTGGCAATGATTGTAGAAGAAATCCTCAAGCAGCGTTTAGAAGGCATTAAAAATGAAAAAGGTATTTATACAACGCCCACTTTCCCTAAACTGATTTATGTGCTTCATGAACATAATTGTCTAGAAGGTGGCAAATATGATTATGTGACAAATTTAGCAGCAGCATGTAGTGCTAAACGTTTATATCCCGACTATATTTCGGCCAAAGAAATGAAGAAGATTTATGAGGGCAATGTATTCTCATGTATGGGTTGTCGATCCTTCTTATCACCTTGGAAAGATGAAGAGGGGCACTATCAATTTGAAGGACGTTTCAATCAGGGAGTTGTCAGTTTGAATTTACCTCAAATAGGGATTGTTGCAGCTGGTGATGAAAATATTTTTTGGAAGCTCCTTGATAATCGCTTAAATCTTTGTTTTGAAGCGTTAATGTGCCGTCACGAAGCTTTGAAAGGTACTTTATCGGATGAATCACCTATTCACTGGCAACATGGCGCTATTGCAAGACTACAAAAAGGCCAAGTCATTGACCCACTCTTAATGGATGGCTATTCCACTATTTCATTAGGCTACATTGGGCTTTATGAAGCAACGCTATTAATGACAGGCGTTTCACATACACAGCCAGAGGGCGAAGCTTTTGCTTTAAAAGTGATGCACAAGCTAAGAGAAGCTACAGACAGATGGAAAGCAGAAACAGGACTTGGCTTTGGCTTATATGGTAGTCCGGCAGAATCTTTATGTTATCGTTTTGCAAAAATAGATTATCAAAAATTTGGTGCTATTAAAGATGTCACAGATAAAGGTTATTACACCAATAGTTATCATGTAGATGTCAGAGAAGAAATAGATGCATTCAGCAAGCTTAAATTTGAAAGTCAATTTCAACCGATATCTACTGGAGGATGTATTTCTTATATTGAAATGCCACCGATGGGACATAATTTGGAAGCTATTAAACAAATTATTCATTATATTTACCATAACATTCAATATGCAGAGTTTAATACCAAGTCAGATTGTTGTCACGAATGCCTATATGAAGGGGAAATGATTGTGAACGATGCATTAGAATGGGAGTGTCCACAATGTCATAATAAAGACCAGAGTAAGATGAATGTTATAAGGCGTACTTGTGGTTACTTAGGAGGAAATTATTGGAATAAAGGAAAGACGCAAGAAATTAAAAATCGTGTCTTACATTTATAGATTAAGAAAGAAGGCGTAATAAATATGTACTATGCACAAATGAGAAAATTTGATGTAGCCAACGGCATTGGTATCAGGTCGACACTTTTTGTATCTGGATGTCGTCATCAGTGTAAAGGATGTTTTAATGAGGCCTATCAAGATTTTCATTATGGACATGCATGGGATGAAAAAGCAGAAGCTACTTTTATGAACTATTTAAACGATCCTAATGTACATGGTGTTACTTTCCTTGGAGGAGAACCTATGGAACAAATAGAGGATGAGGACTTCTTAAACCTACTTAAACGTATTAAGCGAGAAACGAATCATTCGATTTGGATTTATTCTGGTTATACTTATGAGGCAATTATAACGCATTCTAAGCGCTTAGAGCTTTTGAAATGGTGCGATGTACTTGTAGATGGCCCTTATGTAGAGTCTCTTAAAGATTTAACACTTAGATTTAGAGGAAGTAGCAATCAACGTATTATAGATGTAAAAGCCTCACTTGCCTTAGAAAAAGTAGTATTATATGAACTATCCTAAAAGTAGTCATAAAAATCTAAAAGCCTTGTATAAAAAATAAATAAAAATGAAAATAAGATGAAGTTAAAGGAGCAGAAAAATGAATGAACAACAAATTTATTTTGCAAAAGTGAAGGAGAATGCTATTATTCCTTCAAAAAGAGTAGAAGATGGGGCATTTGATATTTATGCATGTTTTGAAGAAGACTATAAAGTGATTGAGCCTCATGAAACATTGCTTGTTCCTACAGGGCTTGCATCTGCATTTTCCACTGATTACGTAGCTATTTTAAAAGAACGAGGTTCAACAGGAACAAAAGGAATGGGGCAAAGAGCAGGTGTAGTTGATTCAGGATATCGTGGTGAATGGTTTATTCCTATTACGAATCATAATAGTAAGCCACTTGTTATTATGAAAGAAGGTTATAATGACCAAGCAGCTTTTAAAGATGCTATTATTTATCCTTATGAGAAAGCGCTTAGTCAATGTATTATGGTACGTGTACCTCAGCTTTCTATTACAGAAATTAGCTATGAAGAATTATTAAAATTTGAATCTGAAAGAGGCACAGGTCGCTTGGGTTCTTCTGGAAAATAAAGCTTAAGTATAAGTAAAATGAATATATATAGAGAAGATGGGGAGGCATAGGCATGGAAGTAGTAAAGAGAGATGGGATGAGTGTTGCATTTAACGAAAGAAAGATCTACGAAGCCATTATTAAAGCTATGAAATATGGTAGTGGGATTGTAGATGAAGGTATTGCGGAGAAGATTGCCAACGAAATTAAAGGGATTTTTGAAAAGTCTAATAGTAAACCTACCATTTTTCAAATAGAAACTTATGTTTATTTAAAGCTAATTGAAAATGGACACGAGTTAACAGCGAAAGCGTATGAAGGATACCGTGCTATACAAGCCTTTAAACGAGAAACTAATACGACAGATCACAGTATTTTAAGTCTTATAGAGTTAAGCAACGAAGAGGTTATGAGAGAAAATTCTAATAAAAACGCCATGATGGCTTCAACGCAAAGAGACTTAATTGCAGGAGAAGTATCTAAGGATATTTCAAGAAGAAAGAAACTTCCAGCACGTATTGTGCAAGCTCATGACGAAGGAATTCTGCATTTTCATGATATGGATTATTTTATGCAATCTATTTTTAACTGTTGTTTAATTAATATAGGGGATATGTTAGATCATGGAACAGTCATAAATAAGCGTATGATTGAGTCGCCAAAAAGTTTTCAAGTAGCTTGTACGGTTATGACTCAAATTATTGCACAAGTAGCTAGTAATCAGTATGGCGGACAATCTGTAGATATTAGACATTTAGGTAAGTATTTAAGAAAAAGTAAAGAGAAGTACATCAAGTTAGTGGCTAATAGTGTAGAGGATGAAAAAACACGAGAGGAGCTTGCAAAAGTTCTTCTTCAAAAAGAATTAGAAGCAGGGGTGCAAACCATTCAATATCAAATTAATACGTTAATGACAACAAATGGTCAAAGCCCATTTGTAACCTTGTTTTTAAATATAGAAGAAGATGATGAGTATGTAGAAGAAGTAGCTGAGATTGTCAAAGAAATTCTTAAACAACGTTTACAAGGTATTAAAAATGAAAAAGGAGTCTTTACGACACCTGCTTTTCCAAAGCTTATTTATGTTCTTCATGAGCATAACCACTTAGCTGGAGGACCATACGATGAAGTAACTGAATTAGCTGTTAAATGTAGTGCTAAGCGTCTTTATCCAGATTACATATCTGCTAAAGAAATGAAAAAGATCTATGAAGGTAATGTATTTTCATGTATGGGTTGTCGTTCATTTTTATCACCTTGGAAAGATGAAAATGGAGAATATAAGTTTGAAGGACGTTTTAATCAAGGGGTTGTCAGCTTAAATCTTCCTCAAATTGGAATAGTAGCAGAAAAAGATAAAGAACGTTTTTGGGAGTTATTAGACAATCGTTTAAACTTATGCTTTGAAGCATTAATGTGTCGTCATGAAGCTTTAAAAGGAACATTGTCAGATGAATCTCCTGTGCACTGGCAACATGGCGCTATTGCAAGATTAGGGCAAGGTGAGGTAATCGATCCACTACTTATGAATGGCTATTCAACCATATCTTTGGGCTATATAGGACTTTATGAAGTAACCAAATTAATGACAGGTGTTTCGCATACACAGCCAGAAGGTGAAGCTTTTGCTCTAGAGGTCATGCATAAGTTAAGATCAGCTACAGATAGATGGAAAGCTGAAACAGGGCTTGGTTTTGGTTTGTATGGTAGTCCTGCTGAATCCTTATGTTATCGTTTTGCTAAAATAGACCGAGCTAAATTTGGTGAAATAGAAGATATAACCGATAAAGGCTATTATACTAATAGCTATCATGTAGATGTGCGAGAAGAGATAGATGCTTTTAGTAAGCTTAAATTTGAGAGCAAGTTCCAACCTATTTCTAGTGGAGGATGTATTTCTTATATTGAAATTCCCAATATGAGTCATAATTTAGAAGCCTTAAGACAGATGATTCCTTTTATTTACGACAATATTCAATATGCAGAGTTTAATACGAAATCCGATTACTGTCATATATGTGGCTATGAAGGTGAAATTACCATTAATGATGATTTAGAATGGGAATGTCCTAATTGCCATAATAAGGATCAAAATCGTATGAATGTCATTAGACGTACCTGTGGTTATCTAGGAGATAATTTCTGGAATAAGGGAAAAACACAAGAAATTAAAAGTCGTGTGTTACATTTATAAATCTATTGAAGAAAAGAAGACCTGAAAAAGGTCTTCTTTTTTTGGTTATTATTAAGGAGCTTGTCTGACAAATGGATAACTTGTTCTATAAAGTCTAGAAAGTGAATATAAACATATTAAGCGTAAGTTTTTAGAGGAGGCTTAATATGAGTGATAGTATTGATGTATGTATAAGCTTTGATACAACAGGTTCTATGTATCCTTGCTTAACGCAGGTAAGACGTTACATAGGAGAGATGGTGGGGCAACTTTTTAAAGATATTCCAGATCTAAGAATAGCTATCATTGCCCATGGGGATTATTGTGACGAAGGTAATCCTTATACGGTTCAAATGCTAGATTTTTCTAAGGATGAAGAGAAGATAAAAAACTTTGTAACTCAAGTAGCACCTACTTACGGAGGAGATGCACCAGAATGCTATGAGCTTGTACTACGTGAGGCACGTACATCATTAAGTTGGGAGTCCGGCCGCGGGAAAGCACTTATTATTATTGGCGATGATGTACCGCATGGTCCAAATGAAAAACAAAATAAGCAAAAGATTAATTGGAGAAATGAATTGGGACTTCTTCTAGAAGCAGGTATTCATGTTTATGGTGTTCATGCAATGCCAGGAATTCGTAAGCATTCAAGAGCCTTTTATGAGGAAATAGCATATCAAACAGGGGGCTTTTATTTGACTTTAGATCAGTTTGCTAATGTGACATCACTTCTTATGGCGATTTGTTATCAGCAAGAAGGAGAAGCACAGTTGAAGCTTTTTGAAGAACAACTTAAAGAAAAAGGTAAGCTGAACTATAATCTGAAAAATTGTATTGCTAAACTGCAAAACGAAACATTAACTGAATATCAAAGCAATGATGCTCTTATTCCTGTTCCAGAAGGACGTTTTCAAGAGCTTTTTGTAGATGAAGAAATGAGTATTAAAGCGTTTATTTTAGAACAAGGTGCTAGTTTTAGAGTGGGAAGAGGATTTTATGAATTAACAAAAAGTGAAAAAGTAGGCAGGCAAAAAGAAATCCTATTAGTAGAAAGAGAAACAGGAAAAATTTTTAATGGCTCACAAGTGAGAGATATTTTAGGATTAAGTAGTCAGATTAAAGAAAAGGGACATAATGAAACTTTAAAAGCTGTACATTTAGACAGATATAAAGTGTTTATTCAATCAACATCATATAATAGAAAATTAATGGCTAACACCTCTTTACTTTATGAAGTAGAAGACTGGGATAAAGGAGGGGAGGTAGGGCTATGAAATCATTTCCATTTCAAATAACCTACAAAGGAAAAGCAGTACTTCCTTTTACCAATGAAACCCAGAAAGAGTGTTTTTTTTATGAAGTTGCCAGTAAAAGGCCATTGTCAGCAGCTATTCATCATCATATTCTTATAATAGATTTTCAAGGCAATCAAGAAGAGGAAAAAGAGCAACTAAAAAAATGTTTAATAAAGACTTTAGATGTGCTGTGCAAAAGAGGAAAGCATTATGTTTCACTACTGGCTTATAAAAAACATGAAGGACTAGTGCGTGTTTTAAGTAGTATAAGATGTGATCATGCATCTTATAAAATGGCAGAAATAGATCAACTAATCGAAGAAGCAACTCAGTTGACTTGTCAAGGGCCACTTTCTCAATCATTAGAAGTAGCCCTAGAATTGACTAAGAGGTTAAAAGAGCATTGTGATGCACAGCATATCACTTTATTTACGGATGGTTTTTCTTCTTCGCCTATAGGGGAAGCAGGAGAAGTAGAGACCTGCATGCAATTATGTAGGCGTTGTTACGAAGATGAAATTTCTGTAAATCTAATTGCATTAGGTACGTATTATGATAGCCAGTTCTTAAAATCACTGATTCAAGATAGTAGTAGTAGCGAATTGCTGCATGTGGAGCAAATAGCAGATTATGAAGGCGCCATGGCTTTATTAATTGCAAGAGTAGAGGCTATTTCTAAAGACAAAATAAATGTTCAAAATAAAACTTCTTTTTTATGTGAGACACGTCATTACTATACAACTGCAGGAAGTATCCAAGGCTTAAGTGAAAAGGGAATCAATCTTTTAGTTACCTACGATGAACCTTTACAGTTACTTGATACAAAAGTAAAAGTTAAAAAGCAAGAAACTTTGAGTCAAGTTATACCGTATTACCTGTATCAATTTGGGGCATATCTAGTAAAAGAAGGCGATATTGAAACAGCAGAGGAAGTTATTGCTGAAACAGGAGATATAGCTACTTATAAAAAAGTATGTAGTATATATAGCACTAGAGAAAAAGGGAGCTTCTTCAAAGAATTGATTCAGCTAGCAGAGAAACCACAAAAGCGTTATAAAGAAGGTAAACAAATCATAGATAGGCAAACTTTAAAGAGAGAAGAACCATTGTGTTTACTAGAGATACTTTCTATCATTTTAAATGATGCAGAATCTAAGCTATTTTGGGATTATAGTTATCCTTACGAAAGGATTGGGCCGGCTTATAGGAAGGAAGAACTAGCATATGCTTTTATAAAGCCTACTTTGGGGTATGGAGAAATAGAAAAAGTCTATATTGGAAGCAAAAAACTTAACATAGGGGTACAAGTGAAGATAAATGGGCAAGTAGAGGAACTTAAAACCCACTTAAAGTTAGATGCTGCTGTTTACAGGGAATATAATATTATAGTGAATGGTAATCTGAATACTAAATATCTCATCACTGAGTTATCTAGAAAAGTGAGAGCTCAGTTAAGAAAACAAGGTGTTATTAAGGTGGCATTTAAGCAAGATAAGAAAGTATTCCACAAACTTCAATTAGAGAAGCTGAAAGTAGTAAATGCTAGGATCATAGAGCAAATAACAGCAGAACAAGTAGCCGGGTATCTTTATGAATTAGAGATATTAAAGCTTAGGGAGAGTTACATCAGGAAATATTTAAAAAATATTTTTCAACCTATGCAGCCACTTACCAAAAAGCAACTTAAGCTTTACGAGCGTTTTCATATTAATGAAAAAGGCTTATTCGAAACAAAGCAACAAGGACTAGATTACAGCTTACCAGTTTCTTATTATAAAGCCGAAGTAGTGGAGTGGAAAATTGAAAAGTTTCCAAAAAAGAAATTAGAGGATGAAATCATAGAGGATTACCACTTAGATCATTTAAAGCCCACAGCTAAACAAATCAAACAACTTCAAGAATCACTAAGTGAGTTGAAACAAAAGAAGCAGCTACTAAATAATGCTGTGCAATTGATAAGAATAGGTAGTACTTTAATGAATAAACCTATTTTTAACTGGGAACATACAGTTATAAAACCTAAAAGGCAAGCTACTCCATTAGCTGAAGGCAATACTGTAGTAGGAGAGTGTATGCATGTTTCTACAGTACAAATACAAGACTTATTTATTAAAGAAGAAAGGTATATTCTGATGGTAACTCATCATTAAAACTAAGCTCAATAAACTAGTTAATAATTAACAAAAAAGATAGCCAACAAAAAGAAATTTTTGTTGAATAGTAGTACAAAAAAAGACTAGAACATATGTTCGATATTGTGTATAATAAGGATAAATCAAATGAGATATACGAAGTGGAGGAGAATATATGAAGGCAGGAGAAACAATGTGCTACTATCGTGCACGAGGTGGAGAAAGAAGTATTTATGTAACCATGTTATATGACAAGAATCAACTAAGAGGAAGTATTATTCAAAACTATAACCCACAGATTTTAAAACCAGCAACATCTTTAAAAAAGGATTATTTATCTGCATAATGGGTAGTAATGGCTAGAACGTGAGCTAGATAAAGGAGACAACAGATGGAAAAATGTGCTTATACTATAGGTTATGCGCATCATACTCAAGAAAGCTTTTTAGCTTTAATTAAAAAGTATCACATCAATTGCGTCATTGACGTAAGAACAATGGCTTATTCTAATTTTCACCCACAATTTAATAAAGAACCAATTAAGCATTTTCTTAATACAGAAAATATTTTGTATCGTCAAATGCAAGAAGCCTTTGGCATTATTAGACCTAGTAGCCGACTTTTAAATCAAGCAGGTTATCTGGATTTCGTGAAGATAGCAGAACTTCCTAGCTTTCAAGAAGGAATAGAAACCATTATAAGAGGGATTGAGGCTGGCTATCAGATTGCTTTTATGTGTGCGGAAAAAGCACCTAGTGATTGCCATAGAAGTACCTTAGTAGGAAGAGCTCTAGCCTTTAGAGGCTATAAGATGTACCACATTTTACATGATGGTCACTTACAAACGCAAGGTGATTTAGAGGAAGAATTATTAGAAAAATATTTTCCCAATCATCCCCAATTAAATTTATTTAATAGACCCCATAAAACAGAGTTGATTAATGCAGCTTATGAATTACAAAGTAATCAAATAGTAGAAGTTAATTCAAAACGAGTGTTGAAAGAATCATATGATTCACCTAAAAAGAAAATGTAATATTAAAAGGAGGGATTAATAGAAATTAATCCCTCCTTTTAATATTAACTTGATAGTTGCTGATAATAGGCTTCTATATCTTTATCTTGCTTAACTATATGTTCAAAAACCCATTCAACAATAGCATTTCTAAGATGTGTTAATTCTTTATAAGGAGAAGCACAAAAGGCAGTATAATCGATACTATTAATATAGTTTTTAAAGGATTCATGTTCAGCTATATGTTGCATGATATGAGGATAATGAATTGTTTTCATAAAAGTCTCCTCATCATAAAAATGATAAGTAACATATTCTCTGAGATCATATAAAATATTCATTAATTCTTGCTCGGTAACACCTATACATTGAATAAGTAATAATTGCTCTATATGTCGACCTATTTGAAAAAAAACTTGATGTTGACTATCTATTTGTTCAATTCCCAGTGCCAGACGGCCATCCCAGTTAAAGTTAAAATCAAACATACAGCACCTCCTGGAAAATATATTTTATGTATACTTTAAGTATAGCATAAGGGCAAAGGGAAAATAAATAATTTTACGAAAAGGTACTGAGATTGTATTTGAGTTAAGACATCAAGTTAAGATAGAAATATAAGTAGATGATTAGGACAAATAAAAGGGTAATCCATATGGGTTACCCTTTTATTTGTCCTAATCATTATAAAGTTATTTAACAAGCGTTGTAGCAAAATCTTTACCAAAATTAAAAGCCTCTTGTAAATTAGTCTCACCTAGTTTAAAAACGCAAGCTAACGGTTGAAGAGGTATACGACATTTTAGCTGTTTAAAGCGTTCTTGTATATGAGGAAGTGCTTCACCACTCCAGCCATAAGAACCAAATGTTCCAACAGTTAAGTGTCTATGAACTACTGGGTTAAGAGAAGTAAGTACATTCCAAATAGGAGGAAGTGCATCTGCTAAAATAGTAGGAGAACCTAAAAGAAGTCCTTCAGCGGTCTCAATATGTGCCATCGCATCAGCAAGGCTATCTGTTTCTAAGTTGAGAAGAACAACTTCTCCTGTATAATCACTAGCATCAATACCTTTGCAAATGGTTTCAGCCATTTCTTTTGTATAACCGTAGGCAGATACATAAGCTACAACAATCTTAGGTGAAAGTGCTTTTGGTGTACTCCAAGTTTTATAGAAATCTAAGTATTTTTGCATATTAGTTTCATCTAGAATCATACCATGACCAGGGCAAATAAATTTGATAGACAAATCTTTAATTTTATCTAAGGCCTTTAAAACAAAGGGTTTAAAAGGTCCCATAATCATATCAAAATAATATTTATAAGCAGACTCATAGTCAGCTTCACGATCAGTCTCTAAAGCATTTTTAAAAATACGTTCATCAGAGTAATGGGCTCCAAAAGAGTCACAGGTAATTAAAAGGCCATCTTCTTCTATATAAGAGTACATCGTATCAGGCCAATGAAGTTGAGGAACACTTAAAAAGCGAATAGTTTTATTTCCTAAAGAAAGAGTTTCTCCATCTTTAACAACAAGGCTTTTAAAAGGAGCATTGATGATTTGGCTCATAAACCTAATAGCTAAAGCACTACCTACAACAGTAGCATTTGGTGTATAAGGAAGTAATTTAGCTACACTCCCAGCATGATCAGGTTCTGTGTGATCTACAATTATATACTTAATATCCTCAAGAGCCACTATTTTTTTTAGTTTTTCAAGGTACTTATCAAAACACTTGTCTTTAACAGTTTCAAAGAGGGCAATACCTTCACTACCTTTTAAAAGATAAGCATTATAGGTAGTACCAAATTCAGTTTCCATTACAATATCGAAAGTACGAAGGGTTGGATCAAGAGCCCCTACCCAATAAAAATCTGGTGTTACATTTAATATATCGGACATGTAAACAACTCCTCTACAAATAATATACATTGTGTATTAATTTAAAATAATTTCATTTGATAATAATTATTATAGAATAAATGCATGGGTTGTCAAGAAAATCACAGAAAATGGATTGTACTAAAAAAAATACTGGAAAATCTGAGAAAAAAGTATATAATATATTTCAGATAATAATTATTATTACTTGGATAAGGCGAAGGATAAAGAAGCAAAAAATCTTTAATCGCTTTAAGATAAAAATATTAATTTATTTTATAAGTATACATTATATTATTAAAGAAAGAAGGTCATCTTATGGCAAAACAATTAATGACAATAGATGGTAATACTGCAGCAGCTCATGTTGCTTATGCTTTTACAGATGTAGCAGCTATTTATCCAATTACACCTTCATCTACTATGGCAGAAGTAGTAGATGATTGGGCGGCACAAAATAGAAAAAATATTTTTGGACAAAAAGTTAAGGTTGTAGAAATGCAATCAGAAGCAGGTGCAGCAGGAACTTTCCATGGTTCACTGCAAGCAGGAGCTTTAACAACTACTTTTACAGCTTCACAAGGACTTCTTCTAATGATTCCAAATATGTATAAAGTAGCAGGTGAACTTTTACCAGGAGTATTTCATGTAAGCGCGCGTGCACTTGCAGCACAAGCTTTATCTATTTTTGGTGACCATCAAGATGTTATGGCAGCCAGACAAAGTGGTTGCGTAATGCTTGCTTCTGGTTCTGTACAAGAAGTAGCAGACCTTGCACCAGTGGCACATCTTGCTGCTATTAAAGGTAGACTTCCTTTTGTTCATTTCTTTGATGGTTTTAGAACATCTCATGAAATTCAAAAAGTAGAAGTATTGGAATATAGTGACTATGCAGCATTACTAGATCAAGAAGCATTAGCTGAGTTTAGATCAAGAGCACTTTCACCTAATCATCCGGTAACAAGAGGAACAGCTCAAAATTCAGATATCTATTTCCAAACAAGAGAAGCTTCAAATAAATTTTATAATAATATTATTCCAATTGTAGAAGAATATATGCAAAAAATGAATAGTCTTACAGGAAGAAATTATGGATTATTTAATTATTATGGTGCAGAAGACGCAGCGTATGTAGTAGTTGCAATTGGTTCTGTGACAGAAACAATTGAAGAAACAATTGATGCTCTTAATGCACAAGGAGAAAAATATGGATTAATCAAGGTACATTTATTCCGTCCATTCTCAGAAAAACATTTCTTAGCAGCAATGCCAAAAACAGTGAAAAAGATAGCTGTTCTTGATCGTACAAAGGAACCAGGTTCAATTGGTGAGCCACTTTACTTAGATGTACGTTCTGCTTTTTATGATGTAGATAATGCACCAGAAATTATTGGTGGACGTTATGGACTAGGTTCAAAAGACGTTACGCCAACTGATATTAAAGCAGTATTTGAGCATTTAAAAGTTGCTGATACAAAGAGCCAATTTACAGTAGGTATTAATGACGATGTTACATTTACTTCTATTCCAATAAATGATGAACTTAGAATTTCAACAGAAGGTACAGTAAGATGTAAGTTCTGGGGACTTGGTTCAGATGGTACTGTAGGTGCTAATAAGCAAGCTGTAAAGATTATTGGTGAACATACTAACAAATACGTACAAGCGTATTTTGCATATGACTCTAAAAAATCTGGTGGAATTACTATGTCACACTTACGATTTGGAAATGAGCCTATTCGTTCAACCTATTTAATTGATGAAGCAGATTACATTGCTTGTTCACAACAAGCTTATGTAAATGAATATGATCTTCTAAAAGGTCTTAAAAAAGGTGGTAACTTTGTACTTAACTGCTTATGGTCAGCAGAAGAACTTGAAACAAAATTACCAGCTAAAATGAAACGTTATATTGCAAAAAATAAAATTAATTTCTATACAATTGATGCTGTAGGTATTGCAGCAAGCATTGGCCTTGGTAAACGTGTTAACATGATTATGCAAGCCGCATTCTTCAAACTTGCTCATATCATTTCAGAAGAAGATGCTATTTCTTACCTTAAACAATCTATAGAGAAAACATATGGTAAAAAAGGACAAGATGTTGTAGAAATGAATTATAAGGCAGTAGAAGCAGGTTTCACATCACTTGTTAAAATTGATGTACCAGCAGAATGGGAAAATGTTGTAGATGAAGAAGTGGTAGAAAATAATAAGCCAGATTTCATTAAAAACATTGTAGAACCTATTAATCGTCAAGAGGGAGATCATCTTCCAGTAAGTGCTTTTAATGGCTATGAAGATGGTACTTTCCCAGCAGGTACTGCTGCTTATGAAAAACGTGGTGTAGGAATTGATGTACCAGAATGGAATATTGATACATGTATTCAATGTAATCAATGTAGTTTTGTGTGTCCACATGCATGTATTCGTCCAGTACTTGTATCAGAAGACGAAATGAAAGATGCACCAGAAGGATTTGAAGCTAAAAAAGCAGTAGGTAAAGGTCTTGAAGGACTTGTATTTAGAATGCAAGTAAGTACTATGGACTGTACAGGATGCGGTAACTGTGTAGATATTTGCCCTACAAAAGTTAAATCTCTCGTTATGAAACCACTTGCTACACAAGTAGAAAAAGAAATTCCAAATTGGGAATTTGCTGTTTCAGATAAAGTGGCTTATAAGGGAGACCTTGTAAAAGGAACAACAGTAAAAGACAGCCAATTTAAAACACCACTTATGGAATTTTCAGGTGCATGTGCAGGTTGTGGTGAAACACCTTATATGAAACTTTTAACACAACTTTTCGGAGATCGCATGATGATTGCAAATGCAACAGGATGTTCATCCATTTGGGGTGGGTCTGCACCTAGCACACCTTATACAACAAATCATGAAGGTAAAGGTCCAGCTTGGGCAAATTCACTTTTTGAAGATAATGCTGAATATGGACTTGGTATGATGCTTGCAGTTAACCAAATGAGAGATCGTATTGCAGAGCGCTTAAGAGAAATTATAGCACTTCCAATCGATGAAAAAGCAAAAGAAAGTATTAACAACTGGCTTGAAAACAAAGAAAATGGTGAACTTTCAAAGGTATATAGCCGTGAAATCGAAGCTATTCTTGATAATGATGTGATTACTTTAGAAGATGCAAAAGAAGCACTTAAACAAGTGGAAGAAAGAAGAGATTATCTTGTAAAACGCTCACAATGGATCATTGGTGGTGATGGATGGGCTTATGACATTGGTTATGGTGGGTTAGATCATGTTCTTGCATCAGGTGAGAATATTAATGTCTTGGTATTTGATACAGAAATTTACTCAAATACAGGTGGTCAATCTTCTAAATCTACGCCAATGGCAGCAATGGCGAAATTTGCAGCAGCTGGTAAACGCACACGTAAAAAAGATCTTGGCCGTATGATGATGGCTTATGGTAATGTATATGTAGCACAAGTAGCAATGGGTGCAGATAAAAATCAATTAGTTAAAGCTATGCTTGAAGCTGAAGCTTATGAAGGACCATCTATTATCATTGCTTATGCAACATGTATTAGCCATGGTTTAAAAGCTGGTATGGGTAAATCTATTTCACACATGGGAGATGCTGTTAAATCAGGTTACTGGCATTTATATCGCTATAATCCACTTCTTGAGGAACAGGGTAAAAATCCATTTACCTTGGATTCAAAAGAACCAACAGAAAGCTTCAGAGATTTTATTATGGGACAAGTACGTTATTCAGCAATTAAGAAACAATACCCAGAACAAGCAGAAGAACTATTCGAAATGGCAGAAAAACAAGCAAAAGACCGTTTAGCAAGTTACAAACGTCTTGCAGCGCAAGAATTTTAATAATGAGAAAACAAAAGGTGTTAGTAGCATGATGCTATTAACACCTTTTGTTTTTTAGTTATTTCTATGAGTTTTAAAAAAATCAAATAGGCTAAGATAATCTTGAGTAAATAAGCTATTTTTAGTGCAGATAAAAGTTTCTTTCTCTGAGCAATTCTTGATGGGGCAAATGTGATATATAGTATTATAAATAATATATAATTTTTTATTTAATTATTGAATCCAATATTGAACATAGAAAAGCAATTGAATTTAAACATATGGTTAGAACTAGAGTTGTGTTGTAAAGTGTGATATAATCAATTTACTGAACAAATGGGAAGAGATAAAGAACTACTACTCGTAAAAAGTAGATGTATAACGGATGATAAGAAAGGCTTATATTTTTATAAAAATAGGATATTCTATTAAAATGACACTGGCACTTTACAGTGTCATTTTAATGTCCCACTTTATCTTATAAATAGACAACTAAAAGTAGAGGTAATGACATGGCACAATTAGACAGTGAACAACTTAAAAAAGCATTTCATCAAGAAATGATTGCACTTTATAAGCGTATGACAAAAGAACTGAGATATAAGTCACCTCGTTTGATGGACCTTATTAATAAATATGGTGGTTATGAAGCAGCAGTCAAATATATTACGACTGAAAATAATGTACAGGATTTTGCGGTACTTTGGGAGAATGAAAGGTTAGACTTAAGTGTAGAAGCACTTATTACCAATAATCGCTATCGTCAGCTGTTTATGGAGGAGATTGTTAAATATTGCGATAGAAAATTAGAGGAATATAGCTATGCACCTAATAAGATTGAAGAAGAAGTAAAAGAAGAACCGATAACATTTTATGAAGAAGAGCCATTATTCACTAAGAACGGGATATTGACCACTCTAGCAGAGGAAAATAAGGAGGAAAATCCTGGAGAAACCATAGAGTCGCCTTATATGCTTTATTCAGAAGGCATAGCTATTACACAAGCCATGTGGGAAGAGGTACTACAAAATACTCAGTTGATTTCTCAAAAAAATCTAGATTTATTGCTTAGAATCTATTTGATGGGAGATGCTGTGACACCGGAAGAACTTTCAAAAGAAGAAGGCTATTTAGCAACATATCCTTATAATGAGGTAGTAGCTGCTATGGCTAAGCGGATTAAAGCTTATTTAAAAATAGAAGCACCAATAAGTATAGAGGGCAAACCTTTATGGTGGCATATTTTATTTGTAGGTGGTGTAAAGGATAATAGTTGCTTTGAATGGAGTTTAAGAAGTGATTTAAGAATGGCGATCAAACAAATGATAGAAGAAGGTAAATTTCAAGTAGAGCAGCTAACCGTTCATACACATAAAAGTTTACTAGATATAAAAGAAAAAGCATTGAAAGTGCCAGAGAAACTAGAAGAAGATAATGATTTATCAGATTTTGACCGCTTATTTGAAGCCATTATGATGCCTAAAGCAAAAAGTGAACCGCCGGTAACCCAAGAAAACTTAACACAGAAAAGTAAAATGAATACACCAAAAGAAGAATTACCACAAGCTACTACACCAATAGCCATCATAAAAGAAGATGAAAAAGAAATGGAAGAGGATAAAACAAAACAGCTTACAAAAGAACAAATCAAAGCAGAATGCATTAGTTATTATGGAGCTATTTGTGATATTTGTGGTTTTGACTATGGATATACTTATGGAGAAGCTTATGAAATAGCTATAGAAGTACACAATATTAAAGATGAGTCACATGAAGAGATCTTACCCAATACACATCCAATAGAGGATTTAGTGCCTATTTGTCATAATTGTCATCATATCCTTCATAGTCATCAACCAGCCTTAACTATTGAAAAAATGAGACACATGGTTAAAGCATAACCAAGAAAGAGGGGATTGTATAACAAGAAATGTTGTGCAATCCCCTTTTTTGTTAATAGTTCATAAGATATTCTTTGTTGAAAATATAATAAGGGTACTATTTTTTAGAAGATAAGAGACTGGAAAAAGCTATAAGAGTAAAACCATAAAGGGTAGCATATCCTAAAACTGAAAGGAGGCAGATATGCAGCATTTAAAAAAAGGTTTTATTTTATGTGTGGCTATGTTTCTACTCATTAAACCCTATTTGGCACAACCTCTTAAAACCTATGCACATTATATACTTTTAGAAAAGCAAAGGCTTGAGGAAGAAAGTGGTGTTCTTTTGATGAGCAATTCCCCAGAAGATGTTAAAGAAGTTGGTGTTTTATATCAAGGTGAACTCTGGGGTAAAGGCAGATTGCTTTATCATCATGTCAATGAAAGCGAAGAAAAGAATTTGCGATTAGTCATAGAAATTGTAAATCAAGAAAAGACTCCCCAGTTATTACGTATTAGGAAAGCTGTTGTAGATGGACCATCTTATCGGTTTCTCAAAACAGGACAAACATTACTTAGAGATTACTTTAATTCAGTAAGTGATGAGCTTTATTATCTTCAACCAGAGGGAAAATGGATACTTTATGATTCAGAAGGAAAGCTATGGACAAAAGGGAGTTTGCTTTCGGGAATGATGGATGTAGAAGCAACAGGACTTATGACTGTTACTTATAAAGCTATATCAAACGAGTCAGAGAAAGAAGCAACTAACTTGAAGATTTTAGAAAAAGATTTGGCACCCAGAGGGAGTTTTAATATATTAGAACGTACTTATACCATGGATGTTCCAGCAGAAATAGGATATTATTACCACTTATTAGGAACTCCTAAAGATTGGGTTAAAGGTATAGATGAACTTACAGGAGAAAATGCACTTAATGAAGGAAATTATGGTATAATGGAGCATATTCGAATAACAGCCAAGGCTGATACAACGGTTATTTTATGTCCGAGAGGTGGCATTTTTCAAGGTGTAGTGAGATGGGACGATGGAAGTTTACATTTAGTAGAGCGTTCTCACTCATTTAAGAGAAAAAAAGAGTGTATTGAAATTGGTAAACTGAAGAAGGGAGAAACAAAACAGTTAGACTATATGTTACCTAATGGTTCTGCAGCACCGGCACTTTTAGGGTTTTGGGTAAAGTGATTAGGAAAGGGATGTGTATGCAATTAAAAATAGGAGAAAGCATGAGTGGCTTTCGTTTAATAGAAGAACAAACAATTTCAGAAATAGGAGGAATAGGTAGGGTATTTGAGCATGAAAAAAGTGGGGTTCGTGTTGTTAGCTTAAAGAACGAAGACCCTCATCAAGTATTTGCAATGGGTTTTCAAACTTTACCGATGGATGAGACGGGAGCCGCACATATTGTAGAACATGCTGTCTGTTGTGCTTCAAAACATTACCCGTTAAAAGAAACTTTTGTAGCTTTAGGACAAGGCTCTATTTGCACAACTATGAATGCGTGTACGTATCCTGATATGACCATTTATTATGCAGCAAGTCCTCATGAAGAAGATTTAATGGGAGTTGCTAAAGTCTATCTAGATTTAGTATTTCATCCGCTTATTTATGAGAAAAGTGAATACTTTAAGCAAGAAGGCTGGCATTATCATGTAGAAGAAGATGGCAATTTAAGCTATAGCGGTGTAGTTTACCATGAAATGGAAGGAGAATATGCTGAGGCTATTACCCATTTAGAGAACCAAAAACAAAAGGCTTTATTTCCAGATACACCATATCGATATGATTCAGGAGGATTACCAGAAGCTATTCCCAATTTAACAGAAGAAGCTTTTTTAGCTTTTCATCAAAAATATTATCAGGGAAGTAATTGTATCATTATCCTCTATGGAGATGGTAATCTCAAGGATCAACTTCACTATTTAAATGAAAATGGTTTACAACAAGTACCCAAAGGAGATTATAAAGCCATACTACCTTGTCAGGAGCCTTTTAAAGCTTTACAACGACGTACTGCTTATTATCCAGTTGAAGTAGAGGAAGAAGCAGAGACTTTAATCTGTTTGAGTTTTGTTATAGGAGATTCTAGTGATCAGGATCTTCGTTTAAGCTTTGAAGTTTTAGAACATATGTTACTTAGAAGTGCAGCTTCTCCTCTTTTAAAAACCTTAGTGATAGAGGAAGAGTTGGGTGTTAGTTTAAGTGACGGTGGTTATGATACTTCTAGAAAGCAACCTGTCTTTACGATTACATTAAAGGGCTGTGAAGAAGAAGCAGGAATGCAGTTTGAAAGCAGTGTATTTCGAGTGCTTCGCACATTAGTCAAAGAAGGCATTCCTAAAGATTTAATAGAAGCAAGTTTACAAACATTAGCTTTTGAGTTAAAAGAAGTAGATGCTAGCTATGAACCTATAGGAATTCAATATAGTGAAATGGTATTAAGCAGTTGCTTTTATGGACAAGGGACTTTTGAACCTTTATATTATGAAAAAGCTTTTGAAAAACTCAACGAGTTGAGGCATGAGGGCTATTTTGAAACTTTGATTGAAAAGTATCTCTTAAATAATCCTCATAGTCTTTGTATGACATTGATTCCTAGTGAAGCCTTAGGGAGAGCTAATGAAGAACAAAAGATAAAAATACTTGAAGTAGCAAAGTCAGCTATGACAAAGGCACAGTTTCAAAAACTTATTCAAGATAACAAACGTCTTAAAAATGAGCAGTTAATAGAAAATACTAAGGAGGGCTTAGGTCTTTTACCTCATTTGACAAAAAGACAGATGCCAAAGCTTTTAAAAGTACCCAAACTAGAGCAATTAACTCTAGAAGGTTGCGAGGTGTTAATAGAAGAAGCAGACACCAAGGATATTGCATATATTCATTTTCTTTTTAATGCTAGAGGTGTTCCGCAGGAAGATTTACCTTATTTAGGTATTTTAGCTCACTTATTTACTTATGTGGGAACCGAAACAAAGGATTATGTGGCAATTGAAAATACGATCAATACTCATACTGGGGGCATACATAGTGCTATTCATGCGTATCATTTATTCAATGAAGATGGCTATAGTCCTATTTTTAAAGTAAGCTGCAAGGTATTAACAGAAGCACTAGGTGCATTTGAAGCCTTAATGACAGATTTGTTTTTGAATACCAACTTTAAAGAAAAGGCTAAAATAAAAGAAGCATTAGGTCATATGGTGTATGAAATGGAAAGAAGCTATATAGGAGCACCAGAATACCGTAGTATGCAGAGGCTTTATACGTATTTTTCAGAAGAAGGAAGCTATGAAGACCAGGTATCTGGTTTGGCTTTTTATCATTTTATCAAGCCACTTTACGAGCATTTTGAAGAACAGTTTGAACAACTGAGTAAAGCTTTAAAATCAGTACTTGAAAAGGTTATTAGAAAATCTAATGTGCGCCTTGCTATGACAATAGGGAAGCATCAAAAGCAAAAGGTTCTTTATACTATAAGATCACTTATAACCCATTTGCCTGGAGAAAAGGGAGTAGACTATACGTATACATTTAAGGTGCAGGAGACTAAAGAAGCATTTTGTGTAGGACAAGAAGTACAAGCTATTGCGGCGGGGTTTGACTTTAAGAAGCAAGGTTATAGGTATGATGGCAGTTTAGAGGTGATTTCCAATATTTTAGAGAATACGTATTTATGGGATCGGGTACGTTTACAAGGCGGTGCATACGGCTGTGAAATATTTTTAAGTGAGGAGGGTTATCTAGCAATTTCTTCATACTGTGACCCCCATTTAAAAAAGACCTTAGAGGTTTATGAAGGTATTGGAATGTATTTAGAACAGCTTGAAATAGAACCAGATTTGCTAGAACGTTATATAGTGAGCACTCTAGGAACAATGTTAGCACCTATTAGTATGGAGAGAAGAAGCGAGAGGCTTTGCCACTATCTTATAACTCATACGGGCCCGAAAGAGCGTCAGCAAATTTATGATGAAATATTAAATACAACACCTGAAAGTTTACAAAAAGCAAGTCAATTATTTAAAGCTATGAGTAGTCACAATCATTATTGTGTAATAGGTAACAAAGAAACAATCACCAAATGTAAAAATATATTTGAGGTTATACATTTTACGATTTAGGGATATGCTAAAGCTGAGGAGGATACTATGAAAAGAGTAAAATCAATCAGTTTAACAGTAATCTTCATTTTAAGCAGTGTTTTTTTATTAGGGAGTAAACCTATAAGTTGTCAGAGGCATTACGAAACCGTTTTAATAGGGGTTGTAGAAGAAGCAGAACGTTATCTTATTATAGAACAGCACCTTTATCCTATTGTTAAGGTACGTCACGATGACTATATTCCATTAAGCTACCTACAGCAGGCCGGTATAAGCATTAAGGAAATAGAAGGTATTACTTACTTACAAGAAACTAAAGAAAGAGGGACATATAAGCTTGCCGTAAATTTAAAAGATGCTCTAGCTTATATGAATGACACTCCAGTTTACTGTGGCAATATAAGGAGCTATGCCCTTAAAACAAGAGAAGAACTACTTATTCCAGTAGCAGCTTTAAAAGGACTTTGGATGATTAAGCCTCATGAAGGTGCTTATGAAGCAAGAGAAAAAATCAATTTAAGTGATGATAACCTTATTGAAATGACAGAAACAACTATTAAAAATAGCAGTAATCATGTCATGCGTATTTCTTGGGTGAGTTTATTTTGGAATGGTAAGGCTTTTATAGAACTACCAAAAAGGGAAGTGCTCTTTGAACCTGGAGAAAGTAGATTATTAGAAGAACCAAATGGAAAAGGGCTTACTTATGTGACGACTTTATTGACCTGTGTTAATGAAGAGCTATTAGATATAGCAGATACTTTTGGTCAAAAGGATACTTCTTTTTTTATGCATTATACAGCAGTTGTTAGAAGCGAAGCTTTAAATCAACTTTTTCCTCGGTATACCATCAGAGCAATGATGAAATACACAATAGGTAGTTTAGAAGCAAAGTCTCATATAGAATTATGGCGAGCAGAAAAAAGAAGCTATTTTGTGGTCAAGGATAAAAAAGGTAAGAAGTTTCAAGTACCTTATAATAGTATTCATATTGATGGAGACTGGGGAACTTTAAGCTCTAAGCCAAGTGCGGCTGATATAGAAGATTTTGTAACATTAAATCAGTTAGAAAGCAAGACATCTTATTTATTATGGACGGATATCTATCGTCAGCGTACGCATGTCTTAAAGAAGCAAGAAGGAATATGGCATTTAGAGAAAACTTTTGTTTGCTCTACCGGTAAAAATATTAATCCAACGCCACAGGGCCTTTATGAAGTACAATATACAATTCCCTTTATTGGAATGGATAAAGGCTACCGTTGTAAAAATGCTTTGGTTTTTTATAGAGATTATATGTTTCACTCAATTTTGTTTGATAAAACTGGGAAATATATTAAAAGTGGACAATATGAGTTAGGCCAGAAGGCTTCTCATGGTTGTATTCGTTTATCAGAAGAAGATAGTGCATGGCTTTATCAGCATATTCCGGTAGGGAGTACCGTATGGATTCGCTAGTCAATTCATGTAATCTGAAGAAGAATTTAAGACATCAGTGATCACCAAAGATCTGTATTAAGAAAAACCATGCATACCGCTAGAATCAGTGTCTAGGAATGCATGGTTTTGTTCGTAAATAGTCAATTGATACTTTATAGCCGTTTTAATTTTTACAAGGGTTGCCTAGGTATTTAAAATACCGCTTGCTTGTATTTGCTTAATAGCTTTGGCCATAGCTTCTTCATTTTGAACTAAGGCAATGCGCACATAGCCTTCACCTTCTTCGCCGAAGCTAATGCCAGGGACAACAACTACACCGGCTTGATGCATTAAATCCTGTGTAAAGTTCATAGAAGAAGTATAATGGCTAGGAATGGGGGCCCATACAAACATACTACCTTTAGGTAAAGGGATATTCCAACCGATTTCTTTTAAACCTTGGATTAAAAACTGGCCTCTTGTTTCATATAAATCATGAATGAATTTGACTTCATCTTGAGGTCCTGTTAAAAGAGAGACAGCAACTTTTTGGAAAGGTAAAAACATGCCGTAGTCAACATGTGATTTAAGTGTTTTTAAAGCATTGACCATTTCTTTGTTACCTACAGCAAAAGCTGTGCGACAGCCTGGAATACTATAGGTTTTAGAAAGCGAATTAAATTCGATACCCACCTCTTTAGCACCAGGGATACTAAGAAAGCTTTCACCTCTTTGACCATCAAATAAAAGTTCACTATAGGCATTATCATGAAGAACCATAATGTTATAGCGTTTAGCAAAAGCAACTAATGCTTTATAAAATTCAGGGTTAGCTGTAGCTGCTGTAGGGTTATTAGGATATGAAACAATCATCAGTTTAGCAGCTATGGCTACATCCTTTGGAATAGCTTCGAAGTCAATAAGGTAATCGTTTTCTTTTAAAAGTGGCATTTTATGTAAGAGCGCACCTGCTAAATGAGGGCCAATTGTAAAAATCGGATAACTTGGACTAGGCACGAGGACGATGTCACCAGGATTAATTAAACAAAGGGCTAGTTCAGTAAAGCCGCTTTGAGAACCTAATAAAGAAATGACTTCATCTGTTTCCAAAGTAACTTGATAGCGCTGATGATACCAATGACACACGGCATCAATAAGCTCTTGAGTATCAGAAATAGCATAACGGTAGTTAAGAGGATCTCCAGTCGCCTCAGAAAGAAGTTTCATGACACGATCTGAGGGAGGTGAATCAGGTGTACCGATACTAAAATCAATCATTGAACGCCCTGCCTTCATAAGGGCTTTTTTTTGTTCATTAAGCTCCGAAAAAATAGCGGAGGAAAGCTGCTGCATTTTGTCTGCAATCATGGGTAAGCCTCCTTTAAGTTGAAAATAAATGATATTGTATACATCATTTATTATAATTATGAAATTTAAAAATAGTCAATGTATAAATTTTGTACTATAATAGCTTGTAATAAAATAATCTTACTTAGGAGGCAAGCAGCATGCAGTTCATATTTTATAGACGACTTAATGAAGTAGCTATCTTAAAAGGAGCTCAAACCTTGCAAGAAGAAAAAGATGAGGTACTTTATCAAAAGATTTTAGGAGAGCTTTTAGAGCAAAGCTACCATTTAAAGCTAGGCCAAGATCTTTTTAAAATGTATCTCTGTTTTTTAGTGGCGAATGATGAAAATGCATTTTCACTAACAGCGGAAAAAGAGGGAGAAGGGATGGATGATAATCTTAAAGCATTAGTTCTTAAAGACTTAACAACTCTTATTCAGCTTTTTCATAGCCAAGTCATAACATTAAGTGTAAAAAAACAAGAGAAGACTGAGTCCTACTATAAACTTTACGAAGCTTTGGAAAAAGAGCCAAGCCCTGAGTCATTTTTACATACCCTTATAGCGTATTATAAACAATATGGATGTGGTAATATGAACCGCTACAAGGCCTTTAAGTGGCAACAAGATAAAGGCCTTATTGGGATTAGTGAGTGTGATCCTATTACGCTGAAAGAATTAATTGGATGTAACTATCAAAAAGAAGCACTTATTAAAAATACAGAAAACTTCTTACAAGGAAAACCTGCTAATAATGCACTTTTATTTGGAGATAGTGGCACAGGTAAATCATCTATGGTAAAAGCTTTGCTGAATGCTTATTATGATCAAGGGCTTAGAATCATTGATCTTTCAAAAGCAGATTTTATGTATTTTAATCGTATTTTGCCACTTCTAAGAAATAGAGGGCTTCACTATATTATTTTTTTGGATGATTTATCTTTTGAAGAGTTTGAAACCGAATATAAATATATGAAGGCTCTTATAGAAGGAGGTGTGGAAGTTAAGCCTAATAATGTGCTTATTTATGCTACTTCTAATAGAAGACATTTGATTAGAGAAACTTGGGAGGAGCGACAAGGCCAAGATATTCATATTACAGATACGAGACAAGAGAAACTATCCTTATCCGATCGCTTTGGATTAAGTCTAACTTTTACCTCACCTGCTCAGAATGCTTATTTGGAAATTGTAACAGCTTTAGCTGCGCAATATGGAGTAGACATAGATGCTAATAGGCTTAGAGAAAAAGCTATTCAATGGGAATTAGCTCATGGTGGGCGCTCAGGGCGAGTTGCTAAGCAATTCATTCAATCTTTACTATAGTCTTTTTAAACATAATTCTAAAGATAAATGATATTTTATTAGATAAATGTAATGAATTTTTAATACAAATATATAAAAATGTAGAAAATATGAATTTAACAAGGTATACTAAAAACGTTTATTAAAATATAATAGAATGGGAAATAAGGTGGGAAAAAAATGTTTAAGCAGTATATCGTTGACCTCAAAAAAGAATTTAAAGATTATAACGGCAAAAAATTATCACAAGATGCTTTGGCTGGTCTAACAGTAACAGCCGTTGCCTTGCCGTTAGCGTTAGCTTTTGGGGTGAGTAGTGGCGCAGATGCGGCAGCAGGGCTTATTACAGCTATTTTATCAGGATTTTTAATGAGTGCTTTATCAGGAGCTTCCTATCAAATATCAGGGCCTACAGGGGCTATGACTGCTATCTTAATAGGGCTTGTAGCTAAATATCAGATGGAAGGGGTATTTATTGCTACTTTATTAGCAGGTATTATTTTACTTATTGCAGGTCTGTTAAAGATTGGTAAACTAGTTTCACTTATTCCAAGTCCAGTTATCACAGGATTTACTTCAGGAATTGCTATTATTATTGCTCTTGGACAGATTGATAACTTTTTTGGTGTGACTTCTCAAGGAAGTACTAATATTGAAAAGCTCCTTTCTTATGGTACATTAGGTTTTCAGCCTAATTGGTATGCAGTAGCCTTAGGAACGCTTGTTATAGTTATTATGCTGGTTTGGCCTAAAAAATGGAATGCGAAGGTACCTTCTTCATTAGTAGGTATCATTATAGCTTTAGTAATTAGTATGATTTTAAAGAAGGATGTTGCTATGGTAGGAGATATTCCTAAAACCTTGCTACCAGCAACACGTTTAAGTTTGTCTGATTTATCCATGGAGAAAATCAATTTACTTTTTAGTTCATCTATTAGTATTGCAGCACTAGGAATGATTGAAAGTTTATTATGTGGGGCATCTGCAGGACGAATGAAAGATGAAAAACTTAATGCAGATCGTGAATTAGTGGCACAAGGCATAGGTAATATGATTATTCCTTTTTTCGGGGGAGTACCTTCGACAGCAGCTATTGCACGTACCAGTGTTGCTATTAAGTCAGGTGCACAAACAAGATTAACAGGGATTTTCCATGCAGTAGGTTTATTAGCATCTATGTTTTTATTAGGAGGTGTTATGTCACAGATTCCTTTATCAGCTTTGGCTGGGGTGTTGATGGTGACGGCGTGGCGAATGAATGAATGGGAGAGTATTCGCTTTATCTTTAGTAAAAAACTAAAAACAGCTATTGCACAGTTTTGTATTACTATGTTAGCAACTGTTATTTTTGATTTAACCTTAGCCATTTTATTAGGTGTTATATTCTCTATTTTATTCTTTGTAGTAAATATTTCGGGCATTGAAATTAATTTAAGTGATATTGACCCTGCAAGACTTGCATCTAATGGCTTACATATTGAACATGATCACGAAAAAACAAAGGTCGTTTATTTAACAGGGCCGGTCTTCTTTACAACCACAGAAAAAATTAAAGCAGAAATCAGTCAATTAACTGATTTAGAATATATTATTTTTTCTATGAGGGGAGTTCCTCTTTTAGATGCTACTGGTACACAACTTTTTAGTGAGTTAAATGAAAGCTTCAAAGCGCAAGGGACAACCATATTATTTTCAGGCTTACAACCTAAGGTAAAACATTTAATGGAACGAAGTGGATTAATGGAAACTGTTGGGGAAGAAAATTTCTTCTGGAGTGTAGAACAAAGTATTATGGCTATTGAAAAAGAACAGCTTGCAAGTTAGATATCATTCAGTTTTATTAAGGAAAAGAGGGGAGATATGGGGAAAAAACAATATGTAAAAGGGGTATTGCTTAGTTTACTAGTAAGTTTATGGCTATGTACAGGTCTATATGCACAAACCAATCTAATGACGTCTGTACCCTGCGATGGTAAAAGCTATACCATTCAATTTTCGGGAGATAAAGCGTTATTAAGCAGAGATGGTAGCCTAGCTGTGCCTGTTGTTTCAGGAACTAAAATCACTAAACCAGGAACTTATTATTTAAGTGTATACGAAGCTACAGGACTTAGAGTAGAAACTTTTAAAATAAAAAGCCAGACGAAAAGTAACTGGACTATTACAAAAGAAAGTGATTTAAATGAGGCCATCAAAAGCTGTTTAGAAAACTATCAAAAATCAGTAACTATTAACTTTAAATACCAAACGAGTATGGACCAAGTAGAAGCTATTTTGTCCAAGCATATTCAAAAGGTAACGGATACCTACCCCATGCTCATGATACAAAATTATTATGGTAAGCTTTCTCAAGATAGTAAAGGAAATCTGAGTGCACAGGTCAACTTTAAATATCCTCTTCAAGTTACCAATACCTTGAAGAAATATGACACACAAGCATTAAGTGGTATGGCTAATATGGTGAATACATTAGTTAAGCCTTATATGAAGGATTACGAAATAGAGCAGGCTTTGCTTATGGGGCTAATGAATCAAGTAACTTATTCACTTCATGAAGATGCTAGTATTAATGCGACATCTATGACACATACCTTACAAGGTGCTTTTATAGGAGAGAAAAGGATTGTATGTGATGGCTATGCCAAAACGTTTATGCATTTGATGAATATGGTTGGGGTACCTGCACAATTAATAACAGGAACTTCTACAGATAGTTTAGGAGAAAGTGTAGGGCATGCGTGGAATTTAATTAAAATCCAAGGGGCCTATTATCATGTAGATAGTACTTGGGCAGATCAACATTTTGAAACATTGGGCTTATATGACTATATTAATGAACAAGATACTTATATGGCACAAGATCACGTTTGGGATAAAAGTCAGTATCCCAAAGCTGTTACGCTAACCTATACATTTCCTAATAGTCCTGTTAGTGTGAGTCAGGTAACAAAAGTAGCATCACCGAATGAACTAGAAGCTGGCATTGAAAAGGTTAAAAGTCAGCAAAAAGGAAATGGTACACTTATTTTGCAAAAACAAAGTCAGTGGCATTGGGATGAGGAAGAAGTAGCTGAGCAGCTATATGAAGTATTAGATGAAAGTTATAGTTGTTATAGTGAAGAAAAGTATGATTGTGTAATGATTTATTATTTAAAAGAAGAGTAATTAAAAAAACATCCCATAATGGGATGTTTTTTTAATTACTCCACTGACCAGTAGTATGACAGTAAGGGCAAACAATTTGATGATAAGGCTTTACATTGAGGTCAAGTAGGGTGCTATTACTATACATAGGACCATCATTGCATAAGGAAGAATCTACTGTATTAGAAAGGTACTCAGCACCTACCATATCATAACCACAATTCGTACATAATAAATGTTTAATCATAGCATTCACCTCTTTTAAGTGATTTTAAGATTAAAATTACTATGTCCAATTTTTCTAGAAATATGCATAAATAAAAGATAACTACCTTATATTGACAGTATAGAAAATGTGAATTTCCATATGCTATTACTAACATTTTAAAATTAGGAGGTTCATGATGAATAAACAAAAATGGCAAGGACTTACCATTGCCTTAATGATAAGTGTGTTAGCAAGTACAACTTTCGGTTCAGTAAATAGAAATGTACCAGCTCCTAGTCCATCACCAATAGCATCACCAATAGCATCACCAAGTGCAAAACCAGTGCCAACAGTAGCACCAACTACAAAACCAGCACCAACGATGGCACCAACTACAAAACCAGCACCAACGATGGCACCGACTACAAAACCAGCACCAACGATGGTACCTTCTACAAAACCAGGACCATGTACAAAACCAGCACCATGTACTAAACCAACACCAGATCAAAAAGCTAAACCTTTTATGTTAGATAATTTTAAAGTAATTGCAAATACTTTAGCTGGGCTTGGTGTAGATGAAGCTAAACTTACTTCATATATTAAGGAAGGTAAGAAGTTAGAGGATGTTTTAAAAGCTGAGAAGATTTCTACACGCAAATTCAAAAAATGTGTGATTAAAGAATATAATAGAGTAGTAGATCAAGCTGTTAAAAACAAACAACTTACTTGTGAACAAGCAAAACAACTTAAAGCGGCTATTAAACAAACTATTAAAAATTGGCTTCCAAAAAGTAAATAATCAATTCATAGTGCTCAATAAAACTGTTGATTAGATGTTAATCAACAGTTTTATTGAATGAATAAAATAATAAAAATATTATATAAAAAGACAACTTTATAATTTAGGCTAGCATTCATATAATATTATGGTATAATAGGCGAAGGGAAATAGAAAATAAAAAGCGCCAGAACTTGACAGTTACGTGAAAAATGTTAAGTTGACGAGGACTAGAGTGATCGAAAATTCGGCGGATGCTCTAGAGGGTTCACACCCTAAATAAGCCAACAAAACTAAAAAGTGATTTTTAGGACAAAGGGTTTATCGTGAATTTCCCTGATTTTATTTTAAATATCAAGGAGGTTTATTTGTTATGTGCGGAATTGTAGGTTATATCGGTTCAAAACAAGCATCAGACGTTATTATTGACGGATTAGAAAAACTAGAATACAGAGGTTATGATTCAGCAGGAGTTGCAGTTGTAAATGGTGATGACAAAATTAGTTGGGCTAAAAAACAAGGAAGATTAAGTGGGTTAGAAGCCATTCTTGCTAAGAAGCCAGTAGAGGGAACTGTAGGAATAGGCCATACAAGATGGGCTACACACGGGGCACCATCAGACTTAAATTCTCATCCTCATTTAAATGCAGCAGAGACTATTGCTGTTGTTCATAATGGAATCATTGAAAATTATATGGAACTTCGTGAGATGCTTATAGCAGAAGGATATGTTTTCAAATCAGAAACAGATACAGAAGTAGCAGTTCACTTAATTGATAAATTCTATGAAGGAGATTTATTAACAGCTGTTTATAAAGCAGTAGAGCAATTTAGAGGTGCTTATGCTCTTGGGGTTGTATCAGCCAATCACCCAGGTGAATTAGTAGCCGTAAGAAAAGAAAGTCCATTAATTGTTGGCGTGGGTGAAGGTGAATATTTTATTGCCTCTGATGTACCAGCTATCTTAAAATATACTAGAAATGTTTATTATTTAGAAAACGATGAAGTGGTTTATGTTAAGGATGGCAAGTTAACTATTTTAGATGGGGAGCAAAAGGTTGTTGATAAAGAACTTAAAGTTGTAGAATGGGATATTGAAGCAGCTTCTAAAGGTGGTTTTGACCATTTTATGATGAAAGAAATTTATGACCAACCACAAGCTATTCATGATACACTAATGAGAAGACTTGATGAAAATGGTATGATTCATTTAGATGATATCAAACTTACAAAAGAAGATTTAGATGGTATTACTAAAATGTATATTGTGGCATGTGGTACAGCTTATCATGCAGGCCTTGTAGGGAAATATGCAATTGAAAAATTAGCTAAAGTACCTGTTGAAGTAGACATTGCTTCAGAATTCAGATATAGCGATCCATTTATTGATGAACACACAATGCTTATTGTTGTTTCTCAATCAGGCGAAACAGCAGATACATTAGCAGCTATGAAACTTGCTAAAGCAAAGGGTGCAAGAGTACTTGCAATTACTAACGTGGTTGGCTCATCAGTAGCTAGAGAGGCTCATGATGTATTTTATACATGGGCAGGTCCAGAAATTGCTGTAGCATCTACTAAAGCGTATACAGCACAGATGATTGCTTTTTATATGATTGCTTTAGATTTTGCTTATAAAAAAGGAACGATTACTTTAGAGGCTTATCATGAAACGATTAAAAAGATTGAAGCTTTAGCACCGCTTGTTCAAGAGATTTTAGCAGACAAAGATGAAATTGAAAAAATAGCTATGGACATGAAAGATGCACAAAATGCCTTTTACCTTGGTAGAGGAGTTGATTATACAACAGCTAGAGAAGCAGCTCTTAAATTAAAAGAGATTTCTTATATTTACACAGAAGCTTTTGCAGCTGGAGAATTGAAACATGGTCCTATTGCGTTAATTGATCAAGGTACACCAGTACTTTGTATTGTGACACAAGAAGCGTTGGAAGAAAAAATGATTTCTAATATCAAAGAAGTTAAAGCAAGAGGGGCTTTTGTTATTGCCATTACTAGAAAAGGAAATACAGAAGTAGCTAAAGTGGCTGATGATGTCATTTATATCCCAGGAGCTGATGATTTATTAATGCCAGTATTATCTGTTATTCCTACTCAGCTTATTTCTTATTATGTATCTATTGCTAGAGGCAATGATGTTGATAAACCACGTAATCTTGCAAAATCGGTTACAGTAGAATAGTGAATGAAACTCAGTAGCTTTATTCTTTAAAACTTTATTAGGGAATCATCTTTTTGATCACATATACAATAGTGTAAAGATAAAACAAATAACTTTCCAAAGCAGAATCACCACAGCTTTAATCTGAGGAACTGACCGGGTCAGCCAAGTCTCAATCTATTGTTATAGGTACCTCTGGACTTAAGGAAAATGTTCACTGATGCGCTGTAAAGGGAGACGCTTAAATGATAAGTTGTTTAATTAGGCTTTACACACGAAGTAGTACCAAAAATAAAGTTTAAAACCAGAGTCTTAAAGCCTTAGCTTCCTCATCACAAGGGTGCACCGGCTAAGACTTTTAAGGAGCTCCTCACTCTTCGTTTAAACTTTTATAACTTGTGCTTATTTATCCTTGAAGTGCATACTGCACTGAGGAGCTACAGTCATGCCCTTTGAGATGGTAGCGTAAGTTTTTAAAAGTGAATAATGAAGAGCTGGTAAGCAAAAATAGCCAAGTGATATATGTCGCTTGGCTATTTTTGCGTGTGTGCTCAGCATGGAGCAATCTAATAGGTGAAAGTCCTGAGTACGGGTTGATAGGGCAGTACGGGGGTATTTTGTGCTTACAATAAGGCAGCGTATAATAACTTGTAAATTGATTTTATTTTTGAGAATAGAGATTAATTGCTAAAAATTAAGACGTTGACAATGTACTATAGTTGGCTGGATAATGAAAATAAAAAGGAGGATTTTTTATGAGTAAACAAGATAAAATAGCTGTATTAATTGATGCAGAAAATGTGTCAAATAAGTATATAAAATTAATTATGGATGAAGTTAATAACTATGGTATTGCTACATATAAAAGGGTATATGGAGATTATTCAAATCCAAGCGTCATGGCGTGGATGAAAAACTTACAAGAATATGCACTTACACCAGCATTGCAATGTAATTATACTTCGGGGAAAAGTGCATCAGATTCGGCTTTAATTATTGATGCGATGGATATTCTTTACTCTGGAAAAGTAAGTGCTTTTTGCTTAGTCTCATCTGATAGTGATTTTACAAAACTTGCTATGAGATTGAAAGAGGCAGGAATGAATGTAATCGGAATGGGAGAAGGGAAAACACCTAAATCACTTGTTTCCGCTTGTGAAACATTTAAATATCTAGATATACTGTATAGAGAAGAAGCACTGGCAGAAGCAGAAGCTGAAGCAGTTGTAGAAGATAAAATAGCAGAAAAAGATAAAGCAACAAAAAGGGTAACAACGCAAGAAAAGAAACATGAGGTTGCACAAGATATTGAAGAAGCTGCTGAAGAAATAGTTAGTATTCCAACACTTAGTGATATTGAGAAAGAAGTTATTTCTATTATCTCGACAAATGCAGAAGAAAATGGATGGATCAATATAGCTGAACTTGGAGTAAACCTTAGCAAAAGAGTGCCAGGGTTTGATCCAAGAAATTATAAGTGTCGAAAGTTATCAGCTCTACTAGAAAAAATTAATTTGATAGAATTAAATACTGTTGAAAATCCTCACAACAGTTTATTGAAAATAGTTTATGCAAAAATTAAAGATTAACAGATAACAGACATAGGGTGTGCGGGTTACTGTGGGTTAAAAGGAAGAAAGTATAAAAGTTCTAAATAGATATCCTTAAAGAGAAAAATCAAACTTATATTTTTTAAATAAAAGGAATATGTAAATTATAAAAATATAAATTACTAATTATAAATACATAAGATATTTATTATCAATAAACAATAAAAGGTGATGAAAGGCTCTTAAGAAGGGAGAAATGAAGATGTCTGAAGAGGAAGTACGCGCATTTTTTGAACAGGATTTATTTGCCAAACATTGTGGCATCCGAATTGATCATATAGAAGAAAATCAAGCTATTTGTAGTATGGAGCTTACTGCAAAACATAGAAATGCTGGAGGACAGGTACAAGGAGGTGCTATTTTTACATTAGGAGACTTTGCTTTTGCTGTAGCCGCTAATAGTGGCGAAAAAAAAGCAGTTTCTTTAGATAATCAAATTGCTTTTATGCGAAAGGTACAAGGGGATAAACTGATTGCTACTGCTTCTGTGATTTCTTCAACCTATAAAATTTGTTTTTACCAAGTGGATATAGAAGATGAATGGGGGACCAAGGTAGCTAGAATGTCTGTGACGGGATATTATGTTTAAGTTTTTTGTATAAAAATAGGACGATTTATTTACAATAACCCTAAAGCACAAGGTTTTAAAGGAGACTAAAATGAACGAAAGATATCGAACTTTGTATGGGAAATTAGTAAGAGCTTATTACAACCAGGAGTTTGAAAAGACTTTTGAAAAAATGCTAGAAGAGGATTTTACAGATACTCATGAAGCAAGAGAAATTTTAGGAGCTTTATGTGGTGTAGAGATAGGTGAATGTGAAGATGATTACATGTTTGTTCAAACACTGATTGATGCTATGACTAAACAACGTGTAAGAGAAAAAATTGTTCAGAAGGTAAGCGTATGTCCTAAAGACTGTGAAAATAAGGAAGGTAAGAGTAAGTGTCAAAGTGTTTGTCCTTTTGATGCCATCGTTAGGAAGGGGAAAGATAAGTGGATTGATGAAAAATTATGTATAAGTTGTGGCAGATGTGTGAGTGCATGTGATGCAGGAAATTATATGGAAACTCTTCAGTTTTTGCCTATTGCCTCTTTATTACAAGAAAAGAAAAAAGTATTTGCTATAGTAGCACCTGCTATTTCGGGCCAATTTGGTGAAAATGTAAACCTTGATCAATTAAGAGAAGCTTTTATTAAACTTGGATTTACTGATATGATGGAAGTAGCGGTAGCAGCAGACATCCTAAGCTTAAAAGAGGCCCTAGAATTTAATCACCATATTAAACAAGAAGGAGATTTTATGATTACTTCCTGTTGTTGTCCAATGTGGGTGGCAGCGCTTCGTAAGGTTTATAACCAAGTTATTTCTAATGTTTCTCCTTCGGTCTCTCCTATGATTGCTATGGCACGTATACTTAAACTATTAGATCCTGAGGTTAAAGTTGTTTTTGTGGGGCCTTGTATAGCGAAAAAAGCAGAAGCTAAGGAAAAGGACCTAATAGGAGATGTAGATGCTGTATTAACCTTTGAGGAGTTACAAGTGATTTTTGATACATTTAATATTCAGCCGCAAGATTTGGATGGCATACCTTCTATTGACTATGCTTCTAAAGGTGGTCGTTTATATGCAAGAACCGGTGGCGTTTCAGAAGCTGTATGGGACATTGTGGATCAGCTTTTTCCTGAAAAGCGTCACTTGTTTAGTGCTACACAAGTAGATGGCATGAAGGATTGTAAAGCTCTACTAGAAGAGCTAACAGAGGGTAAGATTAGTGCTAGTTTTATAGAAGGAATGGGTTGCAAAGGAGGCTGCGTTGGTGGGCCTAAAGCTATTATAAAAGCAGAAGAAGGTAAAAGAGCAGTAGAAAAAACAGCTTATGATTCAGCTATTAAAATTCCAGTACACAGTGAAGTGTTATTAGGCTTACTTGAAAAAGTAGGTATGAAAGATTTAAAAGACTTAACAGAAGAACAAAGTTTATTTGAAAGAACTTTTGAGTAAATTCTAAATGGGTTGCTAGCCAGCAGCCTATTTTTTATATCGTCCTTTTGGAAGTAATCATTCTCTTTTATACTAGGATAGCATACTGTTAAAGGCTATATCGAAATTTCTAGAAACTTATGGTATAAGAAAAAAACGGTGATTGTATGATTTTAAGTGATGGCGACATGAAATTAGTATTAGAAGTGAGTCGGTTATTAGAAGAAATAGGGTATTAAGCCTTTGCTAAAAAGAAGAGGATGAGTATAATAATATCAGGATTAGTTACTTAAAAAATAACAGGAGGATGAACTGATGAAATATACTACGTTTACTCAAAGGATGGAAGAGCATAATGAAGTTTTAAGAAAGAAGGGAAACTCCCCTTTTTACAGTATGCTTCTTGCTTTAAGTGAGAATTTGATAATGGTGACAAAGGTAATAGGAGAAATGGTAGGTACAGAGATCAAAGTATCATCGCTAGAGAAGGAAGCAAGAGAAGTGGAAGTGGTTTTAGAAGAAATAGAAGAGACCTTTGCTATTATTTTAGAAAAGGCATTTGAAGATTTGATTATGAAACAGGTATATGAGGACTTGGACCCGTTATTAGCGACTTTAGATGATTTGATAGAAGATTTGAACGAATATGGCGAAACTAAAGGTAGAGCTATACCTTATATAGAAGCTTGGGACATTGGTTTCTTCTATGAATAACAAAGGTATTGTGCTATAATAAGCAAAAAAGCCATACTAAGGATGTGTTAATTGTGAAATCAGAATTTTTACTAACAGTCATTATACCTGCTTATTTTGAAGAAGCAGTGATAGAAGCCTGTTATGATGCACTTAAAATAGTGATGGATGAAAACAAATGGAAGTATGAATTCATTTTTGTAAATGATGGAAGCAAAGATCAGACCTTACCATTGCTTAAACAGATAGCTGAAAAAGATAGGTGTGTTAAAGTGATTGATTTTGCGCGTAATTTTGGTCATCAAGTGGCAGTAACAGCAGGGATTTATCATAGTAGTGGTGATGCTACAGTGGTTATTGATGCAGACTTGCAGGATCCACCAGAAGTTATTGTGCAAATGGTAGAAAAGTGGCAAGAAGGCTATGATGTGGTTTATGCCAAGCGTAAGAAGCGTAAAGGCGAAAGTTGGTTTAAATTAGTTACTGCTAAGTGTTTTTACCGCTTCTTGCACATGATGGCAGAGATAGAGATTCCTATGGATACAGGTGATTTTAGACTTATTGACAGATGTGTAGTAGAAGCGTTTAAACAAATGCCCGAACGGAATCGCTTTGTAAGAGGAATGATTAGTTGGGTAGGCTTTGACCAAACCTATATTGAATATGAACGAGATGAAAGACTAGCTGGCGAAACCAAATACCCTTTGAAAAAAATGATTCGTTTTGCAACAGATGGTATTATTGCTTTTTCTACAAAGCCGCTTAAGCTTGTGCAAAGTTTAGGCTTTATGACGATTGTATTAGCCATTTTGATTCTGGGATATTCACTTGTTTCAAAATATATCCTTCAAACAGTTGTATCAGGATGGACCTCATTGATGGTGACCATCACTTTCTTTAGTGGTGTACAGCTATTTTCTATAGGACTTTTAGGCGAATATATTGCACGTATTTATGATGAAAGCAAAAATAGACCACTTTATTTAATTAAAGAAAAGATTAATTTTGAAAAAGAAAATAGGATGTTTAATGAAAATAAATAATGTAAAAAGGGTTGTTGCCAATTGGCAACAACCCTTTTTGCTATTGTGATAGAAGAATAAAATAATAAAAAAAGTGACTTAGGTTTAGTAAGGTAGAAGTTCAAAAGTATAGCCCATATGTTGAGCTTCTTTGATGAAGTCCCCTAAAATGTTAGCATTTGTTTTAGAGACAGCATGAAGTAAATAAACTGCTCCATTATGAAGACCATCTAACATAAGTTTTTTTGCACCTGTAGGTTCTGGTTGTGCTTCGGGTTTCCAATCACAGTAAGCAAAGCTCCAAAAAACAGTTTGATAACCCATGGCTTTAGTAAGAGCTAGACTTTTTTCAGAGTAATGTCCCATAGGGGGTCTGAAAAAAGGAGGCATTGTTTTACCTGTTATTTGATTATAAGCTGCTGAAACATCTGTTAGTTCCTTGTTAAATTTGGTTTCATCTGCTACTAAAGTAGGCATAGAAAGATGGTGATTACTATGATTACATACTAAGTGTCCTTCTTCTTCCATACGTTTAATTAAGGCTTCATTTTGCTTCATATAAGGTAAAGTGACGAAAAACATAGCCTTTACGTTATTAGACTTTAAGACATCTAATATTTGAGGGGTATAGCCATTTTCATAGCCTTCATCAAAGGTTAGATAAACCACTTTTCTAGAGGTGTCTCCTAAACAAAGGGCGCTATAATCACTTAGCTTAAATTTTAGTTTATCATTAAAGCCAGGAGCCACGTGATTTTTGGGGCGGACTAACCACCAATCAATTTTGGTTTGATCCAGCACTTTAGTAGAAATGGCATTAGTTGTTTGTAAAGCATTAACGTTCACTAATCCTTTATAAGAAGATGTAGGAGGAGTAACAGGTAAAAGTAAGGGTGCATTTGCTGCTTTTAGCCGAGAAAAAGCAAAACTTCCTAAAATCAATCCTAGACTCAATATGAGAGTAATACATTTCTTTTTCATAAAAAACTCCTTTAATTGATTAGATTAGTTGTAGTCTAACCAATAAATGAAAAATTATAAGTAAGGTATAGGAAATAGGTTGATAGCTCATACTAGGCAAAGAAGGAATATATAATTTGTTGTTGATATTATATAATGATGTTGACAAATTATATAGTTGGATATACAATATTATAAGAAAGAGGTGGTGCAATGAAAAAAAGCGTTTACAGTCTTGTGCTGATGGATGATATCGTAGCCGCCATTGATGAACTGGCTTATTCACTTCAGACCAGTCGATCTAATCTTATTAATCAAATCCTAGCTGAAAAGGTGGCGCTTGTGACCCCTGAGCAACGTTTACAAACGATTTTTACTCATCTGTCAGATTACCTAAGGCCCTATCAACATTTTCAAATCCAAAATCAAGCTGCAGACCACATGTATAGTATCAAGAGTGCTTTACGCTATAAATATAACCCTACAATTCGCTATTGTTTATACCTTAATCAACAAGGAGAAGAGGTTAAAGGAGAACTGCGAGTGATCTCTCGTACACAAAGTGAAGTACTTCATCATTATTTAGAGCAGTTCTTTCAAATTTGGGCTACAATAGAAAATCGAGTGGGGCCTACTTATTGGCAAAGAGAAGAAGGGGTTAAATGGCTTAGAGTCCTTAAATTAAAAGATTTTCAAAATGCCACTGCTTATGAAGCCCTAGCAGAAGCCCTCTCAGAATATATTAGTGTGCTAGATGGAGGGCTTAAATTGTATTTTGGGCAACTGGATACACAGAAAGATCAAACCTTAACTTTAATGAAGCATTATGAGCTTTATTTAAAAAATAATGAAGCAATTATTTAAAATAATTTAAGCAAGGAGGATGCCTAATGAATGCACAAAATTTTACAAAGAAATCAATTGAAGCAATTCAAAGCGCTCAGCAAAGCGCTATTTCAAATCAAAATAATCAAATAGAAAGCTTACATTTACTCTATGCTTTATTAACTCAAGAACAAGGCCTCATTCCTCATCTTTTAACCAAGATGAATGTGAGTGTTAGTAGTATGACGCAATCAGTTAGTGAGGATATTGCTAAATTGCCGCGTGTCAGTGGACCTGGTAGAGAACTTGATAAAGTGTACGTGTCTAGTGAAGTTGATAAAGTATTAAGTGAAAGTGAAAAAATTGCTAAAAGCATGTCTGATGAGTATATTTCTGTAGAACATATCATGCTTGCTTTAATAGAAGTAAGTAGTGGGTATTGCGAAAAACTACTCAAGGCTTATGGTATAGCCAAAAAGTCATTTATGGCGGTATTAACTGAAATTAGAGGAAATACACATGTGACAAGTGAAGAACCAGAGGGTACTTATGATGTTCTTAATAAATATGGTTATGATCTTGTAGAAAGAGCTAAAGAACAAAAAATTGACCCAGTTATAGGACGTGATAGCGAGATTCGTAATGTGATTCGTATCTTATCACGAAAAACTAAAAATAATCCTGTATTAATTGGTGAACCTGGTGTAGGAAAGACAGCTATTGCTGAAGGCCTAGCACAACGTATTGTAAGAGGCGATGTACCCGAGACTTTAAGAGATCGTCGTATTTTTGCATTAGATATGGGTTCACTTATTGCAGGAGCTAAATATCGAGGAGAATTTGAGGAACGTCTAAAGGCTGTACTTCAAGAAATTAAGAAAAGTGAAGGTAAAATTATCCTATTTATTGATGAGCTTCATACGATTGTAGGTGCTGGTAAAACAGAAGGATCTATGGATGCAGGAAACTTATTGAAACCAATGCTTGCCCGTGGTGAACTTCACTGTATTGGTGCTACAACTTTAAATGAGTATCGTCAATATATTGAAAAAGATGCCGCCCTTGCAAGACGTTTTCAACCAGTTATGGTAGAAGAGCCTACAGTAGAAGATACCATTGCTATTTTGCGTGGTATTAAAGAACGCTATGAAATTTATCATGGGGTTCAAATACAAGATAATGCATTAATTGCAGCTGCAACTTTATCAGATCGTTATATTTCAGATAGATTCCTTCCTGATAAAGCCATCGACTTAGTAGATGAAGCTTGTGCAATGCTGCGTACCGAAATTGATTCAATGCCTACAGAACTAGATGAGATTGCTAGAAAGGTACTTCAGTTAGAGATTGCAGAAACAGCCTTAAAGAAAGAAGATGACCCTATTTCTAAACAAAACTTGGCAGATACGCAAAAAGAACTTGCTGAATTACGTGATAAGTTTAAGGCTATGCGTACTCAATGGGAAAATGAAAAAGATGTTATCACTAAAGTACGTGGCATTAAAGAAGAAATTGAAACAGCTACAGCTAATATGCAAAAAGCTGAAAGAGAATATGATTACAATAAAGCAGCTGAATTAAAATATGGTATTATTCCAGGACTTAAGAAGCAATTAGAAGAAGCGGAAGCTATGGCCTACAAAGGTAGTGAGGGTAGTTTATTGCGAGACAAGGTTAATGAAGAAGAAATAGCAAAAATTATTGCGCGTTGGACTCAAATTCCTATTACAAAATTAATGGAAGGTGAAAGGCATAAATTGCTTCGTTTAGAAGAAATTTTACACAAACGTGTGATTGGTCAAAATGAAGCCGTAGATAAAGTGACTGATGCTATCTTACGTTCAAGAGCAGGGATTAAAGATCCACGAAGACCTATTGGCTCTTTTCTTTTCTTAGGACCTACCGGTGTTGGTAAAACTGAGCTTGCTAAAGCTTTAGCGGAGGCGTTATTCGATGATGAGCACAGCATGATTCGTATTGATATGAGTGAATATATGGAGAAGCATGCTGTGGCAAGATTAATAGGGGCACCTCCGGGATATGTAGGTTATGAAGAAGGTGGTCAGCTTACAGAAGCAGTAAGACGTAAGCCTTATGCGGTTATTTTATTTGATGAGGTTGAAAAAGCACACCCAGATGTGTTTAATGTTCTTTTACAAGTTTTAGATGATGGTCGTATAACAGATTCTAAGGGTCGTACAGTAGACTTTAAAAATACCATTATTATTTTAACATCTAATCTAGGTTCTCAAGCTATATTAGAAGGGATTAATAGTCAAGGTGAAATTTCAGAAGAAGCAGAAGAAACGGTTAATCATCTTTTGAAGACGCATTTCAGACCAGAATTTTTAAACCGTTTAGATGAAATTGTACTTTATAAACCACTACAACAACATGAAATTGTACACATTGTTGGCTTGTTAGAAAAAGATCTTAATAAACGTCTAGAGGATCAACAACTACATGTTAGATTAACAGAAGCCTCAAAAGCTTATATTGCTGAGCAAGGGTTTGACCCTGTATTTGGTGCAAGACCACTGAAACGTTTCTTACAACGTAAAGTAGAAACCCTAATTGCAAGAACTTTAATTGCCGAAGAGGTAGAACCATTTTCTACATTTGTTGTAGATTATGAAGATGAGCAATTAAAAGTAAGAATAGAAAAGTAATAAAAAGGCATGTCTCACTAAAAAGACATGCCTTTTTAGTTAATCAAAGAAGACCTTACTAAAGACTAACAAATGAAAGGAGAATTTGTTATGATAAAAAAAGATAAAAGAAAGAGGAGGATACATGATGATTTTAGTTAGTAGCTGTTTATGCGGAGAAAAATGTAAATATAATGGTGGAGATAATAAGAATGAAGCAGTAATGACTTTATGTGAAAGAGAACCTCATATAAAGGTGTGCCCAGAAGTATTAGGAGGGCTATCTACTCCTAGAGTACCTGCTGAAATTATAGGTGGCAGTGCGCAGGATGTTTTAAAAGGTAATGCAAAAATTTATACTAAAACAGGAATGGATGTAACAGCAGCTTTTTTAAAAGGAGCAGAAAGGGTAGTGAGTTTACTAGAGCATTATCCTATCGAAAAAGCAATTTTAAAAGCAAAGTCTCCTTCTTGTGGTAAGGGAAGAATTTATGATGGACACTTTAAAGGGTGCTTAATTGAGGGGAATGGCGTAACAGCTCAAGCCTTAATGAACAAAGGAATAAAAGTAATAACTGAAGAGGAGCTTATTTAAAATAATATTTTAATTATCTTGCACTTACTTCAATAAAAATAACAAAAATATCGATTATTTTTTATGTATTTATATGAAAAATCATAAAAATATGTTAATATATTTATGTATTATTGGTAAAATAAAAAAATTTATAGTTTTTCGGTATTGTCATAATGAGAGGGGGTATCTGATCTTAGGGATCAGATAGAGATAATATGCAGAAGAAATATGTTATTGCTTTGACAAGTATTACATTATGCTTGATTTTTTTATTTGCCGTCTATTTATCTAGTAATCGGCAACGTGTAACGGTTTCACCAATTGAAGCTTTTAACCAAAAAGAAAAAATAAGCTTCATTAGTAGCTGGGGAGCCTATGATAGTAAATCACAACGTTTAAAATCTATTCTAAAAAAACTATATGATAAGTATCCTTATCTGGAAATTGAAGATTCTTCTATGGCTGGAGAAGATTTTCTGTTTATCTTGAAAACAGATTTTGCTAGTGGTAATGAACCTGATTTATTTGGGCTATGGCCAGGTTCTGATTTTAATCTGTTGGTAGAACAAAATAAAGTAGCAGATTTAACAGATTTAGTCAAATCGGATGAAGCTTGGTATAATCAATTTAAAGAAGCAACGTGGGATTATGTAACAGTTAATGACCGAATCTATGGTTTACCTATTGAAATTATTTACGAGGGCCTTTTCATTAATAAAGATTTATTTGAAAAATACGATGTGAAGGTGCCAACTAATTTTGAGGAACTATTAAATGCTGTTAAGGCATTTAAAGAAGTAGGGATTATACCTATTGCTTATAGTGAAACGCCAGAAGGAAGTTATATTTATCAAAATATGGTAATGAAATTAGGTGGAAAAGAAGATATAGAAAATCCATTTGATGAAGAGGGACAAATCAAACCTTGTTTTATTGAAGGGATGTATTATATGAAGCAACTCTATGAAGCAGGCGCTTTTCCAGACCGTTTGTTGTATATTGACGATAAGAAGAGGAATGAATTATTTGTTAATAAAGAAGCAGCAATGATTGTACAAGGCTCATGGCTCATAGGCTATAATACATTGTCCGGAGACGATACAACAGTGGATGTGATTCCTTTTCCTGATATGCCAGGGGGAAAAGCAGATACAACAGCTATTATTTATGGATGTGGTAATGGCATCTTTCATATTAGTCAAAAGGCTTGGGAAGACCCAAAACTTAGGCAAAGCTGCAGCTTGCTTTTAAAGGAACTTACATCGCCTGAGAACGTAGGGATTCTTGCAGGTGGTTCAGGCTTTATAAGCAATATTGAATTGGGAGACTATGCACCACCGGCAACTGTATTAAGTACAAAGGGTGAAGAATTAGTAGAAAATGCCAAGGAGTTAGTTGGGCCTGTAGATAGCTTTATTAATAGGGGAATATGGGAAAATATCATCATTAAGCGCTTTCCTAATGTATTAAAAGGAACAATGACACCTGAAGCGGTTTTTGATGAAGTATATGCAGCTATGAAGTAAGCCAAGTAGGGGGAGTAGTGTGTTTAATTATATTAAAAGGTTTTACAAAAAGATGTCTATTAAACAGAAATTACTTTTACTGTTCTCAGTACAGATTATTATCCCCATGGCATTTATGGGTATGATGTTTTATAAGAATACAGAAAGTATTATTCAAAATAAATCAGTGAGTTATTCAGCAGATTTGCTGAAAATGATTGAATTACGTATGAATGATTTTTCTAGTAATTTAGTGAGTATTACAGATGATATTTTATATGATGCCAAGATGTATGCTATCTTAGATGAAAAGAAGTCAGAAGTAGCAACAGAAGATTTAAGAGACTATTGTTATAATTTGCTTAGGCGTATTTGTTTAAGTAATAAGGAGATCCAGTCCATAACATTAGCTTCTTTAAATGAATATGAATATAGCTATGACTTAAATGCTGGTGGTGTAAGCATTGAAAGTAGTGCATCTTTTAAAGCAATGTTAGAAAAAGCCAGGCTAGCCCAGCACAAGCCTACTTGGTATACAGAGGTAGATGAGGAAAACAAGGTACGCAATTTATATCTTATTCGAATGATTTATGATAGTGATGACTTTAGTGAACGAGGACTTATTATTTTGCAAATTAATAGGCAAAGGCTCAAGGATGTTTATAATGACTTATCTACGGAATTTATGCAAAGTATCAATATTCTGTCTAAGGATAATAAATGGATAATAGGAACAGAAGAAGACTGGTATAATGAAAAAGAAAATGAGTGGATTTCTAATCAAGCAGATAACTGGGGTTATCGAATTGATAAAAAAGAACAACGTCTACTGGCTTTTATGAATATCGAAGGGACAGAGTGGAAGATTGTTGCGGAAGGATCTTTGAACCAATTAGTTAATGAGGAAATGGGACACTTTAGATTTTTGTTTATTATTGTTATGACCTTTACCATTTTATTACTCTCTATTTTTAGCATTTTAATGGCCATGGATATTTTAAGTCCAATCAATCGGTTAGTACATAGCATTAAAAAGGTAGAAGAGGAAAATGTTCATCAAGAAGTTATTGTCGATAGAGAAGATGAGCTAGGTTATTTAAGTAAGTGCTTTAACAAGATGTCTAAAGAGATAGATAATCTATTAAATCGTGTCTATAAAGAAGAACTTACAAGACGAGAAGCAGAACTCAAAGCACTTCAAGCGCAAATTAATCCACACTTTTTATTTAATACACTAGAATCGATTAACTGGATGGCTCAGCTCAATAATGTACCAGAAATTAGAGATATGGTTACCTCTCTAGGAGCACTGATTGAAGCAAGTATCGGTAAGGGAAGTCCTATGGTACCTTTAAGTAAAGAACTAAAGTATATTGACAGTTATTTATTGATTATGAAAAATCGCTATGGTGAACGCTTAAGCTATGAAAGTGATATTGATACAAGTTTATTGGGACAAGAGGTCCCAAAGTTGATTTTGCAACCACTTATAGAAAATGCAATTTATCATGGCATAGATAAAATGAGAAAGAAAGGAACTATTAAGTTAACTATTCGTAGAGAAGATGAAACAATTTACATAGAAATTATGGATAACGGAAAAGGTATGCTTCCTGAGGAAGTGGAGGACTTAAATCAAAAGTTTAAAGAGGACCGAGACGATTATATACTAGGAGATAATCGAAAGAGTATTGGGTTAGCTAATGTCAACGGAAGAGTAAAGTTGTTCTTTGGTAAAGATTACGGCTTGCAAATAGAAAGTGAATATGAAACTTATACTAAAATGAAACTATATTTACCGATTAGAGACTAAGGGAGGAAACATAATGTTTAAGGTGCTTATTATTGATGATGAACCAACCATTCGTAAAGGACTTATTAATATCATTAACTGGAAGAAGTTTCAATGTGAAATTTGTGGAGAAGCTAGTGATGGTGTTGAAGGGTTAGAGAAAATAGAGGCATACAAGCCAGACTTAGTTTTTGCAGATATTAATATGCCAGAGATTAATGGCTTGGAGATGATTAAATCCGCTAAACAAATCGTTCCCCACAGTAAATTTATCATTTTGTCTGGTTATAGAGAGTTTAGTTATATGCAAGAAGCTATTAAAATTGGTGCTTTTGACTATATTTTAAAACCTTCTAGTATTGAAGATATTTGTGAAGTGGTTAAACGTGCTGTCATAGAGCTTAAGTATCAGCGAGATGATCAGATAGAAGCCAAAAAACTAAGAAAATGTTTTGAAGAAAGTATTCCTATTTTAAAGGAGAAACTTCTTTACGATATTATTTTTCAAATTAATATTAATGAAGAAGAAATTAAAGAAGGGTTTGAACTATACGGCATTGAAATCAATGAATTTGTAATGATTATGATTGAAATTGATGGTGATTCTAAAAAGAAGGAGCCTTATCAAAGACAGCTTTACCAGTTTGGCATTGTCAATACAGTAGAGGAAATGTTTGCAGAAGAATTTAAAGTGGAAAAAATTGTACTTAATAATAAACAGATAGCTTTTATAATAGGAACACATGAAACAGTAGAACTTTTAGAAGAAGATGTTTATAAAAAAGTACATAGTATACAGCAGCTTGTAGAAAGTTGTTTTGATTTCACCGTAAGCATTGCTATTAGTACCAAAGGAAAGGATGTAGACGAGCTTCATGATAAGATGATGGAGTGTAAAAATGCCTTAGCTTATCGCTTTTATATGGGAAATAGCTCCATTATTTTATATCGTGACCTTTCTGGATTTTATAAAGGACAAGATAATCTTGCTTTTGATGGCATTGATAAAGTCTTATGTAATACCATTAAAACCGGAAATGAAGAAGATGTAGTACATATATTAGGACAAATTAATGATAAAGTGATACAAACCAATCTAGATCCGGAATATATCAAAACCTTTTATTGGAATCTCATTTATGAGATTAATATGATTCGCATTTCGATTAAAAACTTAGAAGTACAGGATAAAGATTTAAGCCATGACATTTCAAGTTTGTACAAGCTTATTGATAATGCAACACAGGTAAAAGAGTTACAAGACCTTTTAGAAGATGTAGCCATGAGTGTTGTGCATCGTATTAATCGTTATAATAAAAAGAATATTAATCAAATTTTGCAAAAGGCAATGGACTATATTTGCGAAAATTATACCATGTCGATTACTCTTAATGAATTAGCTGAACATACTTATGTGAGCACTTATTATTTAAGCCGTATGTTTAAAAAAGAATTAGGTAAGAATTTTGTAGAATATTTAAATGAAGTACGTATTGATAGAGCTAAAGAATTGCTAAAGGATAATAAGTATAAAACCTATGAAGTTGCTGAGTTAGTAGGTATTCAAGATCCCCATTACTTCTCTAAGATTTTTAAGAAATATGTAAATATGACACCTACAGAATATAAAGATAGTCAACTTTGATCTCTCTTAAAAATGACCCCTAAATTTAGGGGTCATTTTTTTGCTAAAAATACACACTTACTTCTTTAATTAATTGATAGAAAGAAAATATAGACAATAACTAGGGATAAGAAAAATTAAACTAGCAAATAATTGTTGTAATATTTTATAAATGTTGTATTAATCAAAAATAAACAAAAATGCAACATATTCTATTAATAAAAATGGTAAAAAGTTATAGTATGTGTGTAAGGAGAGTGAAGCGAATGAGTAATAAAGCAAAAACAAAACAAAATTCAACTGTTTTGGAAGAGTTTAAAAAGAATATTGCACTATTCATTATGTTGCTGCCTGGATTAATTGTTATGCTATTTAACAATTATCTTCCTATGTTTGGTCTAGTATTCGCTTTCAGAAAGATGGATACCTATACTAAGCTTTTTGGGTCAGGCTGGAACGGTTTCAAAAACTTCGAGTACTTATTTGGCACAAGTAAGGCTTGGGAAGTGACAAGAAACACGATAGGCTATAACGTTATATTTATCATTATCGGTATAACATTACCTATCTTACTTGCAATTGGTTTGAATGAGTTAAGACAGAAACGTGCAGCTAAGGTTTATCAAAGTATTTTCTTCTTACCTTATTTCTTATCATGGGTAGTTATCCAATACTTAGTATTTGGTTTACTTAGTGGTAAGTTAGGAGTTGTTAACCAATTACTTACATCTATGGGCTTAGATCGTGTGAACTGGTATGAGTCACCACAGTATTGGCCTTACATTTTAGTAATTGTTAATACATGGAAATGGACTGGTTATGACAGCATCATGTATCTAGCAACAATTGTTGGTATAAATAAAGAACTTTATGAAGCAGCAGCAGTTGATGGTGCTTCTCGTTTCCAGCAAATTTGGCATATTACGATTCCAAGTTTGATACCTCTTATGATTACCTTAGTTCTTATCCGTTTAGGTAGAATGTTCTATACTGATATGGGTCTTTTCTACACAATACCAAAGAACACAGGTGCGTTGCAAAATGTAACGAATACCATTGATACCTATGTTTTCCGTGCATTTAGGCAAACAGGTGATTTAGGGCTTGCATCTGCAGCAGGTTTCTACCAAGCTGTACTTGGGCTCATCATTGTTCTCTCATTTAATGCACTTGCTAGAAAATATGATAAGAATGCCGGCATTATATAGGGGGGGGAAAAGATGAAGAAAAATAATTTACATGTTAATGAAGATTCAAGTATTCAGATAACAAAAACAAGTAATGTAATTTGGCATATCGTCTTTGTTATTCTGTCCATTATCTGTATTTATCCAATGCTACTTGTTTTCATGGTTACCATTACAGATGAAACAACTATTGCTTTAGAAGGATATAAGCTTTTACCAAGTAAATATAGTATGGCAGCGGTTAACTATATTTTTACCAATGGTAAAGCAATCTTAAATGCTTATGGTGTTTCAATCTTTTGTACTGTATTTGGAGGTCTCTTAGGCGTAGCCATTATGGCGCTTTATGCTTATCCACTTGCAAGAGATGATTTTAAATACCGTCGTATATTCAACTTGATTGCAGTTATTACGATGTTATTCTCTGGTGGACTTGTTCCTACTTATATGGTGTTTGTAAAAGTTCTTCACTTAAAAGATACAATAGGGGCTTTAGTCTTAATGAATCTATTTAGTGCTTTTAACGTTATGATTATTCGTACGTATTATCGTACAAGTATTTCTAAATCGTTGATTGAAGCAGCTCAAATTGATGGAGCTGGTGAATTTAAGACCTATTTTAAAATTGTTATGCCACTGTCAAAACCAGTTATTGCAACCATGCTTATGATGGTCATGTTGGTTTATTGGAATGACTGGTATGGCCCATTACTCTACATTGATAGTGAAAAACTATATAACTTACAATACTTAATTTACCAACTCGAGTCTAAGATTGCTAACTTAGCTAAAATGGCTGGTAATCCAGAGCTTGTTAAAAATGTACCATCTGAAACGGCACGTATGGCTATGGCTATTGTTGCTATTGGACCTATTGTTCTTGCTTATCCATTCTTCCAACGTTACTTTGAAAAAGGTATTACTTTGGGAGCAACTAAAGAGTAGTAGGTTTGATATAAATATCATTTAGTTTAAAAACAATTTTAGGAGGAGATTAAATGAAATTATTAAAGAAAACTCTTACAGTATTTGTAGGAACAGCATGTGTACTTAGTATGGCATTAACTGGTTGTAATAAACCAGCATCAACAGATCCTGCATCACCATCACCATCTGCAAGCACATCAACAGAAGCTAGTGATACGCCAGCTACAACAGAAGAAGCTTTAGCACCAGTTGAACTTACATGGTACTTCGTAGGTAACCAACAACAAGAAGACACAGCACTTGTTGAAGCAGAAGTTAATAAGTACATTGCTGAGAATACAAAACTTAACTGTACAATTAAACTTCAATGCTACGATTGGGGAACATATAACGACAGAATCACACAAATGATTGCTGCTGGTGAAACATTTGATATTTGCTTTACAGCAAACTGGTCAAATAACTACTATACACAATCTGCTAAAGGTGCATTTGTACCACTTAATGATTTAATGGATAAATATGCTCCAAAAACAAAAGAAATTTTAGGTGAGGACTTCTTAAGTGGTTCTCGTATCAATGGCGTGAACTATGCTATTCCTGCTAACAAAGAAAAAGCTCACTCTTGGGGTCTTTTAGTTCGTAAAGATATTGTTGAAAAATACAATATGGATTTATCAGGAGTTAAAACGCTTGCTGATATGGAACCATTTTTCCAAATCATTAAAGAAAAAGAACCAAATATGTATGCTTTAGAAGGTACACCAAATGAATCTGCAATGAGAATATTAGACTTTGATATCGTTAATAATGATACAACACCAGGTGCTGTATACAATGATGATAATAGCAAAGTATTTGACCAATTAGAGCAACCAGAAACACTTGAACACTTCAAATTAATGAATAGCTTTATGCAAAAAGGTTACATCCGTGAAGATGCTGCATCTGTAACAGACTACAATGCAGACCAAAAAGCTGGTAAAATCTTCTGTGCTGTTCGTTCTTTAAAACCAACAAAAGCTGAGGAAGAATCAAATTCTCAACAACAATCATATATGCAAATTGAATTAACATCACCTATTATTTCTAACCGTGAAACAACAGGTTCAATGCAAGCTATTTCTGCAACATCTAAAAATCCAGAAAGAGCTATGATGTTCTTAGAATTATTCAACACAGATCCAGTAGTTAACAACTTAATTAACTTTGGTATCGAAGGTACTCACTATACAAAAATTAGTGATAACCAAATTAAAGGTACTGAAAACCAAGCTAAATACAATCCAGGTCTAGGTTGGGCATTTGGTAACCAATTAATTAACTACTTAACAGAGTTAGATCCTACAGACAAATGGGATCAATTTGAAGCATTTAATGCTGCAGGTGTAAAAACACAATCTCTTGGATTCGTATTTGATCCAGCTCCTGTAACAACACAAATTGCTCAATGTACAAACGTATGGAATGAATTTGTACCTGGTCTTCAAGTAGGTTCTTCAAATCCAGACGAAGCATTACCAAAAGCTGTTGAAGCATTCAATGCTGCTGGTATGCAAGATATCTTAGCTGAAATGCAAAAACAAATGGATGCATTTAACGCTGCAAAATAGTTGATAAGTCCACAAAAAATAGGGCCCTAGGGTCCTATTTTTTTGCGTAAATAATTAAAAGCATTCTATTTGTCCCATTTTATGCATACATATAATGTATAGGGGGGCAGTGCGATGATAAAACCAAACAAGAAAAATAAGTTAGCAAAAATCAATCTGCGGGAGCAAGTAGCCAAAGGATTGGATATTCCAACAGAGGTCATGAGCAATGTACCAGTGATTAAACTAAGTGGTAATAAGGAAATAAGTATAGAGAACTTTATAAGTCTTGTAGAATATACACCTCAAAAAGTACGATTAAATACGAGATGTGGTTTACTCATTATAGATGGTGTAGCACTTGAAGCGAAAAGCATGACGGCAGAACGTATGCTGATTAAAGGGACTATTTTACAAGTAGCTTTTGCAATATAAAGGAGGTGAAAGACTTTGTTTGTATCATTATGGCATTATTTAAAAGGGTATGTTATAGTAGAAGTAAGTGGCTATATGATAGAAAAATTTCTTAATCTTGCACTTCATCATCATATTCCTATGTGGGATGTGGTGCAAAAGGAAAATAAGGTTTGCTTTAAGACCCCTATTGAAGCTTTTAAATGCATGAAGCCTGATCTTAAAAAGGCCCACTGCAGAGCTAAAATAGTGGGTAAGAAGGGTTTTCCTTTTATAGCACATCGTTATAAAAAGCGCCGTTTTTTTGTGGCAGGTATTGTTGTTTTTATAGCCATGTTATGGTTACTGTCTTCTTTTGTTTGGTTAGTAGAAGTAGAGGGAACAGAACGTATTAATAGTCTAGATATTATTAAATCTTTAGAAAAGAAAGGGTATGAAACAGGCAAGCTGAAAAGTAAAATGAATTTACGAGAGGCAGAAACCTATTTATTACAACAATACCCTGATATTGTTTGGACAGGCATCACTTATGAAGGTACTAGGATGATGGTACGTGTGGCTGAAAGTGTTCCTAAGCCAGAAATGAGTGAGATGAATGAAAAACCTAAGATGCTTATTGCAAAAAGAGATGCACTTGTTACATATATAGCAGTAGAAAAAGGAAAGCCTCTTATAAAAGCTGGAGACATAGTAAAAAAAGGAGAACTCTTGGTTACAGGAGAGATGCCTAGAGGAGAAGAAGATGATTCGCTTTACTATACAGCTGCTAAAGCACATATTAAAGGAAAAACCACGTATACAGCTAGCGGTACAATTCAGTTCCAACAAGAAAAGAAACAATATCTTAATGAAAGTAGTAAAAAGTGGACACTTAAACTTTTTAACAAAGCCTTTCAGCTCTATGCTTCAAAACCACCTCAAGGTAATTTTGATAAACAAATCACCCTGCACCAATTAAGAATAACAAAAATGTTTCCACTACCCTTTGCTATAGAGGTCGAAAATAGAGTGGCTTATAAGCCTATGATATATACTTTAAGTGAAGAAGATGCTAAAGACCGGTTACTTTGTGAACTATGGGAGCAAATAGAAGGTAGTTTAGGAGTTGAAGCACAAATTCTTAAAAGAGAAGCATTTTTTAAGAAAACTGGAGATGCTATTACTGGAACGCTTCATGTGATAGCAGAAGAAGATATCGGTTATCGCTTGGATTTAGACCAAGGAGCAAGTCAGCAAATAAAGGAGAAAACAGATTATGAGCAAAATTGAAAAAGAACTTGAAGTACCAGCTTATGATATAGGTGCTGTATTTGGTCAATTTGATGAAAACCTTATACTTATTGAAAAAACTTTACGTGTTAGTATTATCTTGAGAAATGACAAGATTAAAGTAGGAGGAACGCCTAAGCAGGTAGATACAGCTATAACGGTACTTAATCAACTTTTTCAAGTAGCAAAGAAGAATGAAGAAATTGATGCCCAACGCGTTAAATATATATTAGATTCGTTAGATAAGTATCAAGAGGAGCAATTAAATGAACTGAGTCAAGAAGCTGTTATTTTAACGCATTTAGGAAAACCTATTAAATGTAAAACAGTAGGTCAAAGTGAGTATATTAAAAAGATTAAAAAGAATACAGTTGTATTTGGTATTGGACCGGCAGGAACCGGTAAAACTTACTTAGCAATGGCTATGGCAGTTAATGCTTTCCGTAAAAATGAAGTGAGCAAGATTATTTTAACAAGGCCAGCTATTGAAGCCGGTGAAAAGCTGGGATTTTTACCTGGTGATTTGCAAAGCAAGGTAGACCCTTACCTTCGTCCTTTATATGATGCTTTATTTGAAATTATGGGACCCGAGAATTTCGAAAAAAATATGGAAAAGGGATTAATAGAGGTAGCACCTTTAGCGTATATGAGAGGGCGTACACTTAATAATGCCTTTATTGTATTAGATGAAGCACAAAATACGACCTCGCCTCAAATGAAGATGTTTTTAACCCGTATAGGATTTAATTCGAAAGTAGTTGTCACGGGTGATTTAACTCAAGTAGATTTACCTAGCGAAAAAATGAGTGGATTAAAGGTAGCAATAAAGATTTTAGAGGGCGTAGAAGGGATAGGTTTTTCTTATCTTAGCAAAAATGATGTGGTAAGACATCCGATTGTACAACGCATAGTGGAAGCTTATGATGCCTTTGAAAATAAAGTAGAAAAAGAATAGCTAAAGAGAAGTGTAAGAGTCAAAGGGGGACAAAAGATGAAAAAAAGGAGATATGGATGGGCAATTTTTTTAGCACTAGCTTTAATCATTACATTCTTTTCAGTTATTTCAGGTAATTTCTTTACGAAGAAAGTATCCTTACAGATTGGGGAGATTGCAAAGGAAACAGTCTATGCACCTTTTCAAGTGGAAAATGAAGTGGCCACTAATCGTCTGCGTACCCTAGCAGCTGCAGGAGTGGAACCTGTTTATAAAAAAGATAGTACTGTACAAGAAAAAGCCATTGGTAATATTGAAAAATTATTTGAGGCTGTAACAGCTATTCAAACTTCGGATGTGGCAACTACTTTAGGAAAAACAGAGGTAGAAGTCCTAAGTGGACGTTCACCTATTGGTCTATATAATGAACAATATGAAACCCTACTCAGTGCGTCTACAGATGAACTAACTTATGTGAAAGATGCCTGTATTAGTATTGCAAGTGATATTTTTGCAACAGGCATTTCTAGCGAAGAGAGCAATAAAACAGTCGAGGTACGAAGTGCCATAGATAACACAGATTTAAGTGTGACTATGAAAAAAATTGCACAGGACATTATTAATGATGTTTTAGCTCCTAATGTTGTAGAAGATGAAGTGGCTACTAATGAGCAGAAAAAGATAAAAAGTGATAAGGTAGATCCTGTTTATGTATTAGCTCAAGAAAAGATTGTTGAGAAAGGCTCAAAGGTAACAGAAGAAATCTATCAGCTATTAGAAAAAGTAGGTTATTTAGATACAGATAAAACAACTAAATATAAGCAATATAGCGGCATTTTGATTTTAATGCTTTTGATGAGTTATTTAAGTTTTAAATTTATGAAAACGGGATATAACCTTAAAGTGAAAGACCAAAGACAGTTAAGCCTAGTACTCATTTTATATACTTTAGCCATTTTAGTAACACGTGGGATGGTGGGTCTATCCTTTGTCTATCTTCCTTTAAGTGTACCTTGTATGATTATTGCGTTTGCTGTGGGACCTATTGCTGCTGCTTTTGTGCAAATACTGATTATTATTTTTTCAACCACTATCTTCAAAGGTGATATTTTATTTGTTTTATATTTTATCATTTCCGGAATTGCTAGCATTTTAATTGTAACGCGTATGGAAGAGCGGACTAAGACTGTCATGAGTGGCTTATATGTAGGAATTATCCAATGCTTTACTTTTTTAGGCCTTAAGCTTTTCGTTGGTTCAGAGTTAAATATATCAGTTATCTCACAAGGATTGGTTGCTTTTATTATGGGAATGATTTCTGTAGTGACAGTAGTAGGTGCTCTTCCTGCTTTTGAATCTTTATTTGGATTTACAACACCGATGCAGCTTTTAGAAATGACAAATCCTAATCAACCCATTTTAAAGCGTCTCTTATTAGAAGCTACAGGAACTTATTATCATAGCTTATTGGTTGCTAACCTAGCTGAGAGTGCGGCAGCAACCATTAATGCTAATCCACTTATGGCAAGAGTAGGAGGCTATTATCACGATATTGGTAAACTTACTTGTAGTAAGTATTTTAAAGAAAATCAAGGCGCGAATAATCCTCATGACTACATGACGCCAGAGGAGAGTTACAACATTATTCTTTCTCATGTCACTGAAGGTCTAAAGTTAGCAGAGGAATACCATTTACCTCAGTATATTAAAGATATGATTTGTCAGCATCATGGGACAAGCACTATGCAGTATTTTTATATCAAAGCCCAACAAGAAAGTGATGGTGAAGTGTCAGAAAAGGCTTTTCAGTATCATGGTCCAAAACCCAAAACGAAAGAAGCTGCCCTTGTTATGTTAGCTGATGTAGTAGAAGCAACTATAAGATCAATGCAGGATAAATTAGGTAAAGAATTAACCATTGAATCGGTGGTTAGAAAAATGGTGAAGCAAAAATTAGATGAGGGACAGTTAGATGAATGTGAATTATACATATCTGATATCGATAAAATTATAGATTCCTTTACAAAAATGCTAACAGGTATGTATCATCAACGTATTGCTTATCCAGAAAGGAATGAAAAGTAAAGTGACACTCTATTTAGAAGATGAAGTTGATTTTTTTAAAGAACAACATGAATTATTAGAACAAGTAAAAGCTGTTATTAATCAATGCTTGGATGAGGAAGATGTTCCTTATGAGGTAGAAGTAAGTTTGACGGTAGTTGACTTAGATGCCATTCATGAAATTAATAAAGAACATAGGGAGATAGATCGTCCAACGGATGTACTTTCCTTTCCACAAATAGATCCAGAATATATTGGGCATATTAATTGGGATACCCTTGATACTGCTAGTTGTGTCAATTATGACACAGAAGAAGTGATCCTAGGAGATATTATTTTATGTGCGGATAAAGCTAAAGAACAGGCAAAAAATTATGGGCACTCTTTGACGAGAGAAGTCTGTTTTTTGGTAGCTCATAGTATGTTTCATCTTTTAGGATATGACCATATGACAGAAGAAGATGAAAAAACTATGGTCAGAAAGCAGGAAAGTGTGTTACAATGTCTTTCCATATTAAGATAGAGGATGATTAACATGAAACAATATAAAGAGTTATTAGTAAAAGCACATGAGGCACAAGAACAAGCTTATGTACCTTACTCAAAATTCAAAGTAGGTGCAGCTGTTCTGATGAAAAGTGGTAAAATTTACACAGGCTGCAATATAGAAAATGCTTCATTTGGTGCAACTAACTGTGCTGAGAGGACAGCTATTTTTAAAGCTGTATCAGAAGGCGAACATGAAATTGCAGCTATTGCCATTGTAGGAAGTCACAATGAGTTTACTTATCCTTGTGGTATTTGTAGACAAGTCATTGCTGAGTTTATGAGTGAGGGAGATTTTATTTTTGAAAATGCAGAAGGTGAAATGAAAGTTATTCCATTTGCGGAAATGTTCCCTTATACGTTTACAAAAGTAGATTTATTAAAAGAAGAGTAGCAATACTCATAGGAGGAAAAAATGAAAGAACCATTTAAGTCAGGCTTTGTTTCTATTATTGGTAGACCTAATGTAGGAAAATCAACTCTTATGAACAAGCTGATTGGCGAGAAAGTTGCCATTATGTCAAATAAGCCACAAACGACACGTAACCGTATTCAAACTGTTTTAACAACTAAGCATTATCAAGCTGTTTTTATTGATACTCCAGGTATTCATACACCTAAAAATAAGCTAGGTGAATTTATGGTAAAATCAGCTATGACTACCTTAAATGAAGTAGATGCTATTTTTTATCTAGTAGAAGCAGAGCCATTTATAGGAAAAACGGATCAAGAGATTATCGAACGCTTAAAAGGCATTCAAACACCTGTTTTCCTATGTATTAATAAAATTGACAGTGTTCCTAGAGAAACAGTTCTTAAAACCATTGAAACATACCGTGAGGCCTATGACTTTAAAGAGATTATTCCAATCTCAGCATATGAAAATACCAATGTAGATGCTATTTTAAAATGTATGCCAGCTTATTTACCAGAAGGACCACAGTTCTTCCCAAGTGATATGCTGACTGACCAACCTGAGCGTCAAATTGTAGCAGAAATGATTAGAGAAAAAGCCCTTCATCTATTAGATAAGGAAATTCCACATGGTATTGCCATAGAGATTGAAACCATGAGAAAAAGGGAAGAAGGAGACATTGTAGATATAGAGGCTACTATTGTTTGTGAAAGAGATTCCCATAAACGAATTATTATAGGTAAACAAGGACAAATGATTAAAGCTATTGGCTCTAAAGCGCGTTATGATATGGAACGTCTATTAGGCTCGAAAATTTATTTAACGCTTTGGGTAAAAGTGAAAAAGAATTGGCGTGATAGTGATTTTCTTATTAAAAACTATGGATATGATAAAAGAGATTTAATGTAAAGTTGTCAAGGCCTTTTGAATTGGTAGTTTTTTTGTAGGATAGCTTCGTAAAAATTGCGTAACTTAACTATAAATCAACCAATAGGGGGTTATAAAATGTTACAAGAATTTTGGAGTTATTTTATGACAACAGGTAATATTGATGCGTATATGAATTACAAAGCATATGAAAGAGAGTATCATAGTCATATTGGCACCCAAGGGCTGCCTAAAGAAACGCATGAGGTAGGATGATTGTAACATGATGGTAAGAACAAAAGCATTAGTCATTAAAGAATACATTGTGGGAGAGAGTGATAAATATATCACTCTCTTTACAAAAGATTTAGGACGCATTCAAGCTATTGCGCCTAAAGCTAAAAAGTCAGATAAAGGATTTGCTTCGGCAACTCAATTATTTGTTTATGGAGATTTTATGCTGACTTCTTATAAAGATACATATCGTTTAGTATCAGTAGATCTGATAGAGATGTTTCATAATATTAGAAACGATTTATCTGCTTTAAGCTATGCGAGTTATATGATGGAATTTATTTATTATGTGACCGAACCAGGCTTATCACAAAGTGAATTATTGAAGCTCACACTAGTGACCTTGCAAGCTTTAAGTAAATCAGAGGCAGACTACAAACGGATTAGGCGAGTATTTGAAATAAGAGCTCTAGGCCTGTTAGGTTTTATGCCTCAGCTTTTTGCTTGTGTAGATTGTGGTTTGGCAATAGATGAAAAAGCGGAAGCACATTATTATTTTTCAGCAGAAGCGGGGGGACTTGTTTGCAAAGGGTGTAAAGGAACTTATGAGGATGTAGTTTCTTTAAGTTATAGTACATTATATACCCTGCAATATATCTTAACCGTCTCTTTAAAGCAGCTTTATCATTTTCAAATCAGTGAAGAAGTACAAAAAGAGTTAGATGCTGTAGGTAATCACTATGTACCGTATTATGTTGATAAGCCTTTTAAAACGCTTGATTTTATTGAGAGATTAGAAAAATTATAGAACAGACTTAATCTGAAAACTAACAGACTAAGTCTGTTTTTTAATTAATAATAAATATTTTTTAGTTTTAGTGAAGGAAAGCTTAAATTCTTGTAAGAAATACTGTAAAAAATTAGCACATAGGGTATACTATAAAAGAAAATGAATAACTTATGGTTTAACATAACGAGATGAGGGAAAATATGTTATACTACTTTTAAATAAATGAATGAGGTGCTATATGAAACAGAAATTATTATTATTTGATGGGCATAGTATTGCCAACCGTGCCTTTTATGGGGTGCCTTTATTAACGAATAAAAGCGGTCAATATACCAATGCGATATATGGTTTTTTAAATATGATGTTAAGTATTATGGAAAAAGAAAAACCTGATTACTTAGGTATTACCTTTGATTTAAGTGTACCAACCTTTAGACATGAATTTTCAGCAGATTATAAAGGGAATCGAAAAGGTATGCCAGAAGAGCTTAGGGTACAGATTCCGTTGCTTAAAAAGGTACTCAAAGCAATGCATATTCACATTATTGAAAAAGAAGGTTTTGAAGCAGATGATGTTTTAGGGACCTTGGCTAAAGCTGGAGAAAAAGCAGGGATGCAAGTAACTGTTGTGTCTGGAGATCGAGACTTATTCCAAATTACATCGGATATGATTGAGATTAAGATACCTCGTACAAAAAAGACAGGAACAGAAATCGAAAGCTTTTTTGCCAAAGACGTTGTAGAAACCTATGGTGTGTCACCAATAGCTTTTGTGGATGTTAAAGGGCTTATGGGAGATGCTTCTGATAATATTAAAGGAGTACCAGGTATTGGTGAAAAAACAGCTATTAAACTTATTAAGGAATACGGTAGTATTGAGAATCTTCTAGATCAGGTGGATCAAATTACACAAAAGAAACTTAAGGAAAATTTAATGACTTATGCGCAGGATGCTAGGGACAGTAAAATGTTGGCTACTATTATTTGTGATGTTCCCTTAGTTTATAAATGGAGCGATTTTGAGTTTGATTTAGCTCTAGATAGTGAAGCAACAGCACTATTTAGAGATTTAGAGCTTAAGTCCCTTTTAACAAAACTACCCAAGATGGAAAATGAAGCTATAGCAGAAGCAGAAGAAGTTAAAGTAGAGCAGTGGAAGACAACAGATTTTGAAAAGTTTTTACAGGAAAGCAAGGACCAAATGGTCGGGATAGCTTATTTTGTAGAAGATAATACATTAGGTTTGGGTGTTGCTATAGGAGAGCGAGTAGGGTATAGTGAGTGGGACTTAACAGATACAGAAGCTAAAGCTGTTTTGATAGAGTTTCTAGAAAGTGCGACTTATCAAAAAATCGTTCATGATAGTAAAAATTTCAAACATGAACTTTTAAAAGTAGGATTGGGATTAAATGGTGTTTGCTTTGATACTTTCATTGCAGCGTATTTATTACATCCAACTAATAAGAGCTATGATCTAGCAGAACTAGAAGAACTTTTCATTAATAAACAAAGCTTAATGAGTTTAGAAAACCTATTAGGGAAAGGAAAAAGCCAAAAAACATGGTTACAGCTAGAAGATGAGGAACGTATAAATAATTTAGGAAAGAGGGCGCAGTTAGCTTTAAGTGTAACAGAAGCTATGAAAGAAGCACTTCAAGAACAAAACATGACTAGATTATTTTATGATATAGAAATGCCACTTATTGATGTTCTTTTTGATATGGAGGTTGAGGGAATTAAAGTGGATCCAGAAGGGCTCAGAAGTTATGGAGAAGAACTACAGGGGTTATTAGATACTTTGACAACTTCTATCTATGAAGCAGCTGGTGAAAGTTTTAATATAAATTCACCTAAACAATTAGGTGTTATTTTATTTGAAAAACTAGGTATTCCATGTGCTAAAAAAACGAAAACAGGCTATTCTACAGCAGCAGAGGTGCTAGAAGCTTTAAAAAATGACTATCCTATTGTGGCACAGATTCTAGAATACCGTCAGTATGCTAAATTAAAATCCACGTATGTAGATGGGCTGTTAAATGTACTAACTGAACAAAATAAGATTCATTCTACCTTTAATCAGACTATTACAGCTACAGGACGCTTAAGTAGCACAGAACCTAATTTACAAAATATCCCTGTTAAATTTGAAATGGGTAAGAAAATTCGTCAGCTATTTGTACCTAGCTCAGAAAACCATATTTTTTTAGATGGAGATTATTCTCAAATCGAGCTAAGAGTACTTGCCCATATGTCGGGAGATCCAACGCTTATCAAAGCTTTTAAAGAAAATATTGATATTCATGCGCTAACAGCTTCGCAAGTTTTTCATGTGCCTTTTGAAGACGTGACAAGTATGCAGCGTAGTAATGCAAAAGCTGTTAATTTTGGTATTGTATATGGTATTAGTGCCTTTGCATTGTCAGAGGATCTTAAAATTAGCCAAAAAGAAGCTCAAAAATATATCGATGGCTATTTTGAAAAATATCCTTGTATTAAAGCCTATTTAGATGAGATTATTGATTTCGCTATGCAAAATGGTTATGTAGAAACCTTATATCATCGAAAAAGAGAGATTCCAGAGATATTAGCAAGCAATTATAATATGAGGGAGTTTGGGAAGCGTGTTGCTATGAACACACCTATTCAAGGAACCTCGGCTGATATTATTAAGATTGCTATGATTCGTGTACATCAAAAACTTAAAGAACACAGTCTTAAGTCAAAACTTATTTTAACAGTTCATGATGAACTTTTAATTGATGCCCATAAAGATGAAGTTGAAATTGTTAAAAAACTTTTAAAAGAAGAGATGGAACATGCAGCTGATTTAAGCGTGCCACTTGTAGTAGATGTACATCAGGGGGCCAATTGGTTAGCAGTAAAATAGGAGATTAGAAATGAAAGTGATTGGAATAGTAGGGGGAATAGGTGCGGGAAAATCAACAGTGGTAGCACTGATGAATGAAATAAAACCTATTCATAGTATATCAGCAGATTTAATTGGTCATGAAATTTTACGAAAAGGCCAAAAGGGGTATGGGCCAGTAATAAAAGCTTTTGGTGAGTCTATTTTAGATGAAAGTGGAGAAATTGTAAGAGAGCGTTTAGGTAAAATGGTATTTGGAAATCCAGAGCGTTTAGAAAAGCTTAATGCCATTACACATCCACTTATTACAGAGATTATTAAGGAGCGTATAGTGAGTTATCAGCAAATAGCACCTAGTCAACATATTGTTTTAGAAGCTGCTCTTTTAATCGAAAGCGGTTTGATTCAATTGACGGATGTAGTGATTGCTGTTTATGCAGAAGTATCGGAGAGAACCAAACGTGTTATGATGCGGGATGGCATTGATGAAACACAAATGATTCGCAGGCTTAAAGCACAAAAAGAGTGGGAAGAAATAGAAAGGGTAGCTGATTATATCATCGATAACAGTATTTCTTTAGAAGCTACTAAAATGCAAATTCAGCAAATTTTAATTGCACTTGAGGAGGAGGAAATAGGATGAAAAAGTGGCATAAAATAATAGGTGTTATGACTTTATTAGCGTTTTCGTTAGTTGGTTGTGGACGAGGAGAACTAGCGGAAGGCAAACAGGAGCCTAATGAAGTAGAAGTAGAGCAAACAACAGCTCCTAAAACACCTGATAACCGCATGGTGATTGCTATGGATACACCAGTTACCTTACATCCTCTTTATAATACACAAGAAACAGTAGAACAAGCCTTATACCTTATATTTAGTCCGCTTATTAATATTGAAGAAAATGGAACAATTAGCAGTAATTTAGCGGAATCCTGGGTGGTTAATGAAAGTAATACAGCTATAACCATTACCCTAAAGAAAGATATAAAGTGGCATGATGGTATGTCTCTTACAACGGATGACGTACTATATACATTGAATCAAATAAAATCTATTCCTGATAGTCCTTATAAAGATACAGTAGCTAACTTGCAAGAAATGGTGAAATTGGATGATACGACTTTCAAACTCGTCTATAAAGGGAGTTATAGTGGCGTGTTACAAACCTTATTTTTCCCTGTTATACCTGAACATATTTATAACGTATCAGGTGAAGATACATTAAATATTACACCAATAGGTTCCGGTCCTTATATGTATGAAAGTACCACGCCAGCTAAGTCTATTATGCTCAAAGCAAATCCAGGTTATTTTAAAGGAAAACCACAAATTGAGGAAGTACAAATCAACTTTATTCCAGATCAACAAAGTATGTTATATGCTTTTAAGCAGGGGTTAATTGATGTAATCTATACTAAGGAAACGGAATGGGGTAAATATATCAATGATGAAGCTTCCACGGCATATGAGATGATATCTCCTGTTTATGAGTTCATGGGAGTTAATCACAACAAAGTGTTATTTCAAAATGCAGCTATTAGGGAAGCATTACTTTATGGCATTAACAGACAGGAAATGGTTCATCTTTTTTATCTTGACCATGCGGTTGTAACAGATACACCTATTAGTCCTATTTCCTATTTATATGATAGAACATTGGAAATAAAAAGTTATGATAAAGAAAAAGCTAAGCTTTTACTTACTCAAGAAGGCTATGAGAAAGATGGAAATACTGGATTTTTGAGTAAAAATGGTGCGCCACTTAGTTTCACCTTACTTGTTAATGAAGAAAATCGAGATCGCATGAAAGTTGCTAAACAAATACAAACTATTTATAAAGAAATAGGTATCGATCTTAAGGTAGAAGCCGTAAATGAAACCACTTATTTAGAACGTATTCAGACAAAGCAATTTGATGCTTTTTTAGGAGGTTATCAGTTAGGTTATGCAACAGATTTAAGTTTTGCTCTTCATTCATCTAGTATTTTAAATGGGGAAAACTATACAAGTTATAAAGATCCACAAATGGATGAGCTATTGCAACAGGCTTTTTTAGCAACACCTGAAGCAGCAATAGATGCTTATCAAAAATTACAACAATATTTTGTAAAACAGACACCTTATATTAGTTTGTATTTTAAAAAATCTGTTTTAATTACCCATAATGAAATTCAAGGTGACATTAAACCTACACCATTAAATATTTTTTCTAATGTAGAAAAATGGACTAGAAAATAAAATCAAAAGAACAAGGGATGCCTTGTTCTTTTGATTTTATGCATATTATTACTTTAAATTTAAATAACTATAGTGTAAAATGGTAAAAAGAAAGGCGATGGCCTATGAGTAAATATCGCAACTATTTTTTTAATGATAGCATTGTTGCTCCGTCAAGAATAAACCGCCCTATGGTGGGAAAGCAGAATGAAGCTTGTCCATTTTGCAAGGAAAATGAAAAGGAGTTAGAAGTGATTTATGATGAAGTATGGGAAGGAGAAAAGCTTCTTGTACGCATTTTAGCAAATAAATATCCTGTTATACCCATTCAAGGTGATTATGCAGGCTTACATGATGTCATTATTGATACAGCTAATCATTGGGAGCATCCTAAAGATTTTTCTCCAGAGCATTGGCAGGTATTACTTTTAACGATGCAAAAAAGATGGCAACAACTAAGCAAGAATGAAAAAATAGTTTTTATACAAATTTTTAAAAATCATGGCTCTCTAGCAGGAGCCAGTATTTATCATTCCCACTGGCAATTAGTAGCTATGACTAAGATTCCTTATGGCATGATTTCACAGTATGAAAAATATCAAAAACAAAAAGAAAGCCCATGCTTTTTATGTGAAAGAAATCATTTAAAAGAGGCAATTCTTATAAAAGAAACTTCATTGTGGAGGCTTATTATACCACCAAACCCTGAGTTTAATTACGAAATTTGGTTAGTACCTAAAAGTCATAGACAACACTTTGGAGAGTTAGTACAAAAGGAAGTAGTAGAATTAGGAAACTTACTCAAACAATTACTAATGGTTTACGATATCCTTTTGCCAGAGGGTGCTTTTAATATTTGTATGATGAGTGGTGATTTAAGAGGGGAGTGGCAATACCACTTTCATATTAAATTAATGATGAGAATAGGTCATATTGCAGGTTTTGAAATTGCTACCCATTGCCATATTTTAATGATAGATAGGGAACAATATGCTTTAAGAATAAAACAACTATTACAGGGATAGGTGATGTACGCGTGAAGGACTATATAAGAGATACACTTTGCTTTGGTTTAGATATTGGCACCCGTACCGTTATAGGTGTGGTAGGTTATAAGGAAGGTAATGAATTTGTCTTGGTAGACTATGAATGCATGGCTCATGAAGAACGAGCTATGATGGATGGGCAAATTCATGATATTCAAAAGGTATCTAAGGTGGTTTATGAAGTTAAAACAGCTTTAGAAAAACGCTTGAAATTAGAACTTAAAGAAGTAGCTATAGCAGCAGCTGGTCGTGCTTTAAGTACACAAATTGTAAATGTAGCTCAAAATTATGAAGATGTCCAAGAATTTAACTTAAATCATATTCATCATTTGGAACTAGAAGGTGTAGAAAAAGCGAAGGCAATGCAACAAAGTGAAAATACAGATGCAGATTATTTCTGTGTTGCGTATTCGGTTATACAATATTTTCTAGATGATTATGTGATGGCTAATTTAGAAGGACATAAAGGTCATAGTATTGGTGCAAAGCTGATAGCTACTTTTTTACCTAAACAAGTGATTGATAGCCTATATGCGGTAACCGAGAGAGCTGAACTCGCAGTTAGCCATTTGACCTTAGAACCTATTGCAGCTATTAATGCAGTTATTCCAGAACAAATTAGATTACTTAATCTTGCTCTTGTAGATATAGGGGCAGGCACTTCTGATATTGCCATTACAAAAGAAGGAAGTGTTGTAGCTTATGGAATGATTCCTACTGCTGGTGATGAAGTAACAGAAGCGATTATACATAAATACTTAGTTGATTTTCAAACGGCAGAACGTATCAAAATACAAGCCTTAAATGAAGAGAGTATTACTTTTACAGATATCTTAGGACTTACTCAAAAAATAACGACTAAAGAACTAAAAAAGGTAATGGCACCAGTAATTGATACACTTACCTTACAAATTGCAACTAAGATTGTGGAACTCAACGGTAATAATCCACCTAATGCTGTGTTCTGTGTAGGAGGAGGCAGCCAGATGTTTGGTTTTACTACTCGTCTAGCTCAGCATTTAAAGTTAGCAGAACAAAGAGTGGCCGTTCGTAGTACGACACACTTGGTTCATATAAAAGATGAAATTGGCATGATTGATAGTCCTGAAATGATTACACCACTAGGCATTTGTATGACGACGATACAAAATAAATATAGTCAATTTACATTCGTTAATCTAAATGGTCAAAAAGTACAGCTTTTAAATGCCAAGAAGCTAACCGTATTAGATGCTATTGTAGCTATGGGAATAGAACATACAGCCATATTCCCTAAAAAAGGTGAGACATTAATGTTCAAATTAAACGGTGAAAGAAGGCGCATTAAAGGGGAGAATGGTATACCAGCTTCTATTTTATTAAATGGTGAAACTGCAACCATTCATGACCATATTCAAGACGGAGATACAATTCAGGTAGAATTTGGTGTAAATGGGAGACCTGGTAAAGCAAATTTGGCAGACTTCTGTAAAATAGAAAAGAAAATAAGTATAGAAGGAAAAAATATGACTTTGCCTTTAGTAAAGGTTGGAGGTCATATTGTTTCTGGGAATTATGAGATTATGTCAAATGACTTAATTGAAGTACAATCGATTCAAACAGTAGCAGAACTTTTAGAAGCTATGTCAATAGATCCTAAAAATAAACTGATTACAGTTGATTTTGAACCGGTTAATTTAGATTATGTCCTAAAAGATGGAGATGCTTTGCTTATTGATACAAAAGTGAAGGGGATGCAGGAACAAAATGCAGCATCGGTAACAGAAAGAAGGATACCTGAAGAAAAAGAGACACCAATAATAGAAGAATCTCATCAAAGTAGTAGGGTGTCAGAGAAAGTAATGAGTGAAAATCTGTATATTATTGCAAATGATAAGACTGTTGCTTTGCCTAAAAAAGAGTCCGATTACATTTTTGCGAGTATATTTGATTTTATAGATTTTGATTTAAGTAAACCTCAAGGAACAGTTCAGTTAGAGAGAAATGGTCAACCTGGTGCTTTAACAGATGTTTTACAAGATGGGGATGTACTTAAAATTTTTTGGAAGAAATAACAGGAGGATAGGAAAATGAAAGGGATTATTACAGTAGTAGGAAAAGATAAAGTAGGGATTATTGCAAAGGTGTGTACTTTTTTAAGTGGTGAAAATATTAATATTTTAGACATTTCACAGACTATCGTTCAAGATTACTTTAATATGATGATGATTGTAGATATTACGGCAATAGAAAAAGATTTTGAGAAAGTGGTAGATGCACTTGTTGCATTAGGACAGGAGATTGGCGTAGACATTCGTCTTCAGCATCAAGATATTTTTGACAATATGCACCGTATTTAAAACATTCAGGGGAAATGATGTGAGAAGGTGTTTTCAAAAAGAAAGGAATAAAAACCATGATTTCAAGATATGAAGTGCAAGAAACCAATAAAATGATTCAAGAAGATAATTTAGATATTCGTACCATTACCATGGGTATTAATTTGATGGATTGTATATCAGATGATATGAATAAACTATGTGATAATATCTACGAAAAAATCACAAGCAAAGCTGAGCATTTAGTAGAAACAGGAGAAATAATCTCTAAGAAGTATGGCATTCCTATTGTTAATAAACGTATTTCAGTTACACCTATTGCTTTAGTAGGTGGAGCTACTAAAGCTAATTCATATGTACCTATTGCTAAAGCCTTAGACCGTGCGGCACAAACCGTAGGTGTTAACTTTATTGGGGGTTTTTCGGCTCTTGTGCATAAAGGATGCTCAAATGCAGATAATGTGCTTATAGAGTCTATTCCAGAAGCACTCGCGGTAACACAGAATGTATGTTCATCTGTGAATGTAGGAACAACACGTACAGGTATTAATATGGATGCTGTTAAACGTATGGGTGAAATTATTAAATTAACCGCAGAGCGTACAGCAGACCGTGGTAGCATTGGTTGTGCTAAACTAGTTGTCTTCTGTAATGCACCAGAAGATAATCCATTTATGGCAGGTGCTTTTCATGGTGTAGGTGAAAGAGATACCGTTATTAATGTGGGTGTTAGTGGCCCGGGTGTTGTAAAAAAAGCACTAGAGACTGCAAGAGGTGCTGATTTCGAAACTTTATGTGAAACTATTAAACGTACAGCTTTCAAGATTACAAGAGCAGGCCAAATGGTAGCCAAAGAGGCGTCTAGCATATTAGATATACCTTTTGGAATTATCGACTTATCTTTAGCACCAACTCCAGCGGTAGGAGATAGTATTGCTGAGATTTTTGAAGAAATGGGGCTCGAAAGTGCTGGGGCACCAGGAACAACAGCTGCCCTTGCGATTTTAAATGATTGCGTAAAAAAAGGTGGCGTTATGGCTTCATCTTATGTAGGTGGATTAAGTGGTGCTTTCATTCCTGTAAGTGAAGATCACGCTATGATTAAAGCAGCTGAAAGAGGTGCTCTTACACTCGAAAAACTAGAAGCTATGACTTGTGTGTGCTCAGTGGGGCTTGATATGGTTGCTATTCCAGGAGCTACAAGTGCAGCTACTATTTCGGGAATTTTAGCTGATGAGATGGCTATTGGTATGATTAATGCTAAAACGACAGCTGTTAGAATTATTCCAGTTATTGGGAAGGGTGTAGGCGAACAAGTAGAGTTTGGTGGTCTTTTAGGTTATGCACCTATTATGCCAGTTAATAACTATAAATGTGATGCCTTTATAGCAAGAGGTGGTAGAATACCAGCGCCTATTCATAGTTTTAAAAATTAATTTGGTTAAAAGGAGAAATACTTATGTCAGACGTTTTAAAAGCATTACAGCCTAGGAAAGTATTTGAGTATTTTGAAGTAATTAGTAACATTCCACGTGGTTCAGGAAATGAAAGAGTCATTAGTGATTATATGGTGAAATTTGCTACTGATCTTGGATTAGAGGTAAAGCAAGATGAAGCTTATAACATCTATATTAAAAAGCCTGCAACCCCAGGTTATGAAAATGCACCAACAGTGATTTTACAGGGACATCTAGACATGGTGTGTGAAAAAAACAAAGAAACGGCACATGATTTTGAAAAAGATGGTCTTGAGCTTTATATAGAAGGGGATTGGATCGGTGCCAAAGGAACAACGTTAGGTGCTGATAATGGTATTGCTATTGCATATCAAATGGCAGTTTTAGCAGACGATACCCTTAAGCATCCTGCACTTGAATGTTTAATGACTACAGATGAAGAACGTGGCATGAGCGGTGTTGCTCATTTACATCCTGAGTACTTATCAGGTAAGGTGCTATTAAATTTAGATACAGATGTAGAAGGTGAATTTTTATTAAGCTGTGCAGGTGGTGCCAAGGCATATCTGACCATGGTTTTAGATAAAGAAGCAGCTAGTCATGAATTAGTGTATTATCGTTTAGTTTTAAATGGTTTAAAAGGTGGGCATTCAGGTGCGGATATTCACTTTGAAAGAGCCAATGCACATATTTTAATGGGGCGTATGCTATATGCTTTAAAAAGTAAAATAGACTTCAAACTAGCTGAAATAATAGGTGGATCTAAGGATAATGTGATCACTCGTGAATGTGAAGTGACTATAGCCGTTAAAAAAGAACAAGTAGAGACATTGAAAGCTACAGCTTATGAAATGGTAGAGGTATTTCAAAAAGAATACAGTGCCCAAGAGGAACATATTTGCCTTACATTAGAAGAAGTTGCAGTTCCTAAAGAGGTGCTAATAGACGATTGTTTAAATAGACTCATAGATATTCTTGTAATGATTCCTAATGGCGTTATGGGTTACGATCAACACATGAAAGGGTTAGTTCAAACATCACTTAACTTGGGAATTTTACAAATGCATAGTGACCGCATCGAATTAGGAAGTGCAGTGCGTAGCAGTGTTGCTTCTCGCAAGGTAGAGTTACTTGCAAAATTAGAAGCTTTTAGCCGAGCTTTTAATTTAAAATTTGAAGTAAAAGGTGATTATCCTGCATGGCAATATAATGAAAATTCTCGTATTAGAGAATGTGTAGGTGAACTTTATATGAAGATGTACGGTAAGGAACCTATCATGACAGCTATTCATGCTGGACTTGAATGCGGTTTTATTGCTGAGAAATTACCGGGCCTTGATATGATTTCGTTTGGGCCTAATGTGAAACATATTCACTCACCACAAGAAGTGGCAAGTATTTCTTCTATGGCTCGCGTTTATGAATATCTTGTTAAACTTTTGGAAAACCTAGTAGCGTACTAAATACGGGAGGCTACTTACTATGAAAATCGAAAAAAATAATCGCTATTTTACAATAGCGGCATATGCTGTAGGAGCATGTCTAGTAACCGTCATTGGTATATTAGCCGTACTTCATTTTAAGGAGGTATGGGCTGCTATTTGTAAAGTATTTGGGCTTATTTATTGGTTATTAAAACCGCTTATTTTGGGGTTTGTTATTGCTTACCTTTTGGATCCAATTGTGGAGTTTTATGAAAATAGATGCCATAAGATAAAAGGAAAAGAATTATTTCATAGTAAGAAAGACCAAGCCGAAAGTGATTTAAATCATCCAAAGCGTTGGCATATGAGAACTGTGCCAACGCTTTTTACATTTTTAACAGTTATTATGGTATTAGGTTTGTTCATTTTAATCATAGTAATGAATATAGAAGCTATTGCAGGCAACTTTTCCTTGCTTGGAATCAAAGAAAGTATCAATCGCTATTTAGCTTATTTTGAAAATATGTTAGAAGGCGTCAATCGGTTTACGAATGAAATGGGGATTTTGAGAGGACAAGAGGGAATTGTTCAGAAGGTTTATAGTGCTATTAATGATTTTGTTTTAAGATTGTCTAACCAACTTCTAAACTCCTTAACGACCATAGGATTAAATACTATGAATCTTTTGTTAGCTTTCGTTATAGCTTTTTATTTGCTTCAAGATAAACAGCGTTGCATTGCTGTAGTTAAAAAAGCCAGCTACACACTGTTAAAACCTAAAATTTATAGACATACTATGGTACTTTGTCATGACATTGACTATGTTTTTTCAGGATATATTAGAGGGCAAATTATTGATGCAATGATTGTAGCTGTATTAACAAGCTTGGCTTTAACAGTTATTCAGCTGGACTTTGCTATTATTATTGGTGTTATTGCAGGCATATTCAATTTGATTCCTTATTTTGGACCTATTGTAGGTTTTATTTTAGCCATCATTATTGGCATTCTAGATCCTAATCCAATGAAAGCTGTTTATGGAGCAATAGCTATTTTGATCATTCAGCAAATAGATGGATGGATTATTGTCCCTAAAGTAGTAGGAGAGTGTGTCAAACTTCACCCGGTTATTGTATTATTAGCGATTTTAATTGGTGGTAATTTATTTGGTTTAATGGGAATGCTTATTGGTGTACCAGTGGCAGCTTTCATTAGATTAGTTTTACTCAGATACGTAACAGAACTGTTTCCAGATGGAGAAGAAGTACTAGAGGAGGAAATAGCCTCTCAGGCCAAAGAAGAAATAAAAGAGAAATAACCACATATAAAAAGTAAAAGGCACCTCATTATAACCATTAAGGAATAATAAGGTGTCTTTTTGTGAGTCTATTATTTTAAAATAACTTTATGGAATACTTTTTTGCCTTTTTGAATCATTAATTCATTATCTTTAAAGTAGTCTAAAGTTATGAGGCTATTAGGATCTGTTATTGCCACACCATCTAATTTGATACCATTTTGAGTGACTAAACGACGACCTTCAGAACGAGAAGGAACAAGCTTTGTTTCTTGTAATAAAGAAAGAATATCCATACCTGTTTCGAAGTCGGCGGTATTTATTTCTGTAGTAGGAATAGAACCACCATGAGCACCACCTAAGAAAAGAGCTTTTGCGGCTGTATCAGCTTTGAGAGCCTCTTCTTCACCGTGAACAATTTTAGTAACTTCAAAAGCAAGACGTTCTTTAGCTTTATTGATTGCAGAACCTTCTACAGCTGTTAAGCTATTAATTTCATCCATAGGAATAAAAGTTAAAAGAGATAGGCAACGCTTAACATCAGCATCAGCTACATTTCTCCAGTATTGATAAAACTCATAAGGAGATGTTTTTTCAGGATCTAGCCAAACAGCCCCCTTTTCTGTTTTACCCATTTTTTTACCTTCACTATTAGTTAATAGTGAGAAAGTCATACCAAAGGATTGGTCTCCATGAAGTCTTCTAACTAATTCCACACCACCTAGTATATTAGACCATTGATCATTGCCACCCAATTGCAACTTACAATTAAAACGACGATAGAGTTCTAAAAAGTCATAAGACTGCATAAGCATATAGTTAAATTCAAGGAATGATAATCCTTTTTCAAGACGTTGTTTAAAACATTCAGCAGTAAGCATGCGATTAACAGAAAAATGTACACCAACCTCTCTTAAAAAATCAATATAGTTGAGGTTACGTAGCCAATCTCCATTATCAACCATAATCGCTTCATCATTTTCAAAGGAAATAAAACGTGACATTTGCTTTTTGAAACATGCAACATTATGGTCAATTATTTCTGTTGTCATCATTTTACGCATATCTGTTTTTCCGGTAGGGTCACCAACCATAGCAGTTCCACCACCAAAAAGAGCAATAGGCCTATGACCGGCTTTTTGCATATGGCTCATAGCCATAACGGTTACAAAGTGACCTACGTGAAGACTGTCAGCGGTAGGATCAAAACCTATATAAAAAGTAACTTTTTCCTTTTCTAAAAGCTCTCTAATTTCTTTTTCATGAGTCATTTGTTCAATAAACCCACGTTCCATTAAAATGTCTAATACATTCATTACTTTGCCTCCTATGTTATAAATGGTTATCATAAAAACAACAAAAAGGGTTACCTCATCCAATAAGGACGAGATAACCCGTGGTACCACCTTAATTCACAAACCAAGTAAGTTTGCCTCAAGTCGATAACGGCGACAACCGAAATAATTCAACTCCAAAGTTGTAATTCATAAATAATTAGGGATGTGTTCACACCAACCACACACTCGCTGAACCCATACATTAGTTTACTACTAAGACTTTATCATCGTTTTTATGACTATTTAATTAATGCTTATCTTAACATAGACATTTTTGATTTTCAAGAGGGAGTAAAAAAGTTTTGATAAAATAATAAATTACCTTGCAAAATAAAACCATATACTTCAAAATATTAAGAGTATAATAATTAATAATCAGTGAATGATAAACAGCGATTGGGTTTAAATGGGAGGTTAAGTATATGTATGGTTCATCTGTAGGGCAATCCGTAATAGGATGTCATTTTACAGAAATGAGGACTCATTTAGGTGTCTATACGACGAGAGCTTCAAAAATGCTTTTAGAAATATACGAGGAAGCACAAAGTATTGTACCTATTACTAAATTTATTATGGATGCGGCAACCTATCAAAAGGATAATGTTTTTAGTATACAGATAGAGGATTTAAAAGAAGGAATGGCCTATGTATGGCGTATCGTTCACGAAGATTATTCATATTCTCCATCTATTATGGATCCGTATGCTAAAGGAACATTCTTTTTTCAAGGAGAGTGGCGAAATATCATAAAGAAAACTAAGAGGTATCATCTCCCTAAACCACAGATTCCATGGGAAGAGACTATTCTTTATGAAATGCATGTAGGACATTTTACGATGAATAATAAGACACTTTCTAAAGAAACAAGAGGGACATTTATAGGCTTAATGCAACAGTTACCGTATTTAAAACAATTAGGTGTAACGACGTTAGAGCTTTTGCCCATTTTTAAGTGGAATGCCTATACTTTAAAAAATAGAAATCCACAGACAGGGGAACTCCTAGAGGATGTATGGGGCTATAATCCAGTAGGTTTTTTTTGTGTAGATGAGAGGTTTAGTGTAAGTAAAGAGAGTTCAAAAGCTATTGATGAATTTAGACTTTTAGTAGAAAAAGCTCATGAAGAGGGCCTAGAGATTATATTAGATGTAGTATATAATCATACAGGTGAAGGTGGGGAAGACGGAACAGCTTTTCATTTTAAATACCTCGCTCCTGAAGTCTACTACAAGTACAATGATAAAGGGCAATTTTTAAATTGTTCAGGAACAGGAAATACTTTAAATACGAATCATAGCATCGTAAAAAAATTCATTATAGATAGTTTAGTTTATTGGAGTGAGGAGGTCGGTGTAGATGGCTTTCGTTTCGATTTAGCGTCTATTTTAGGGCAGGATGAATGTGGTAGATGGATTAAGACATCGCTGCTTAATGAGATTGCTGAGCATCCTTTACTCGGAAAAGTTAAACTTATTAGTGAAAGTTGGGATGCAAAAGGGAGTTATGATGTAGGAAGAATGCCTTATCCTTTTAGAGAGTGGAGTGACTACTTTAGAGATACCATGAGACAATTTGTGAAAGGTGACCAAGGAAAGATAAAAGCCTTGGCTGATTGTATTCAGGGAAAAGAAGTCTATTTTACAGATCTAACGAAAGGGACTTCTCATATGATTCATTTCATTACAGCTCATGATGGCTTTACTATGTGGGATTTGTTATCTTATAATGATAAGCATAATGAAGCTAATGGGGAAGGAAATAGAGATGGACACAATGCTAACTATAGTTACAACTGGGGAGTGGAAGGAACGACAGAAGATACCAATATTTTAGAAGCCAGAAAACGGGGGATGCGCAACTTAATGTGCTTACTTATTCTTGCCCAAGGGGTACCTATGCTTCTTATGGGAGATGAAATAGGACGCACACAAGGAGGTAATAATAATGCTTTTTGTCAAAATAATGCATCTGTTTGGATGGATTGGGAAAGAGTAACAACGTTTAAATCGCAGTATTTATTTGTCCAAAGATTAATTGCGCTCAGAAAAAGTCTAGACTATTTTAAAACAGCTGATAAAAATAACTATAAAATAAGTTGGCACGGTATACGGTATAATCAGCCGGATTGGTCTTATTACTCAAAGAGTATTGCTTGTTTTATTGAAGGAGATCAAAGTTTATTTTTAGTGGCAAATAGCCACTATGAAAGTTTAAGATTTGAAATGCCTCCTTCTAATCAGAAGTGGTGCCGTGTGATTGATACAGCAAATAAGGAAATAGAAGACATCATTAATGAAGAGATGGTAGAAGAAACAAATTATGAGGTAAAGCCTTATAGTATTTGTCTTTTTAAAGAAATAAATTATAAAAAGATAGGATAAAATAAAGAGGGCTATTGTGATGAACGATTAAACGTTATACATCACAATAGCCCCTTGACTTTTCATTATGCAATAAGATAAGGGGTGAGGTGTTTTGGAATGTCTCCATGGGAACAGGAGGTACCAATGATGAATTCAACTTGATATTTATCGGAGAGTTCCCTGATGCGATCAAATAACTGAGTCAAGTCGTCAATGCAACAATGGGTAAGTTTTACAAGTTCATCAATAAACACAATTTCAATATCATGATTAGCAGATAAAATACCACACAAGAAACCGAAAAAATCCGTTTGGGATTTTAAAGGAAAGGTAGAGGCTTCAATAAGACGTACTTGATGAGATAGGGCATAACGATGAGTATTAGTACTGTCAATATAAACAGCATGACCTTTAATGTGTGTTACAGCTTGGTTGGCAGCTTCAATCATTTTTTTTGTTTTACCTTCGCCTGTTTGACCTGTTATAATTTTGATCATACACATCACCTCTTAAATAGTTTTTATTATTATATTTATTCAATTTTTTTTTCAAAATACCTCTTTTTTTAGGAAAAAAGTAATATGCTTTTTAAGCTTTATGATTTGATATAGGTATAAATGATAAAAGACTCCAGATAATAAAAAGAAAACCACTTTAGAAAAAGTGGCTCTAGTAAAACATATTAATTATTGGAATAAGGTTGATCGTAAACACGTCCATAAAGTGTAAGACAGTAAAGACCTGCGATACCAATTACCGCATAAATAACTCTACTTACCCATGAACTCATACCACCGAAAATAAATGCCACTAGGTCAAATTGGAAAAAGCCAATAAGTCCCCAGTTAATTGCACCGATGATAATAAGTGTAATAGCAATATAATCCCAAGTTCTAGATCTCATAATGAAGTAACCACCTTTCTGATATTTTATAGCAAAGCAAGATGATACTTGTATTATGTGTATATTATCAAAATTTATTCATTATACGCTGTGATAAGGTATGGATATTATTACCAAAATATAAGATGGTAGGTACATAAAGTTATTTGATAGTCCATATAAATAAAATAAACGAAATAAGGAGAAAAGTATGTCATATATTTCCAAAAGTCTTGTTTATTTAGAAAATCAAATGTATAGTTATCTAATCATGTTACAGCAATTAAAAGCACTTGAAAATCAGTATCCCTTTTTAAAAATACAAATGATAGGTAAAAGTGTTATGGAGCGTCCCCTTTATCTTATTCACTTAGGTAATGGAAAACGAAAAATACATATCAATGGTAGTCATCATGCCAATGAATGGGTAACTAGTTTTGTTGTAATGAAATCCGTAGAAAAGCTTTGTGAAGAAGTAAGGATTGGACAAGTAAAACTAGAACAAATCAATTTTGACTTTGTGCCAATGGTTAATCCTGATGGCGTTGAGCTTTCTTTATATGGTCTACAGTCCACTATTTATAGTAAGCAAAAAGAAAAATTATTAAAAATGAATGAGGGATTTGATAATTTTTCAAGATGGAAAGCTAATATACGTGGGGTAGACTTAAATCGAAATTATGATGCAGGTTTTGCAAGCTATAAGAAAAATAGTGAAAAAAAAGGACCAAGCTATGCGTATTATGCTGGTATGGCACCCGAGAGTGAACCAGAAAGTAAGGCTTTAGCAATGCTCACCAGAAAACGATTATATGATATGGTCTTAGCTTATCATACTCAAGGAGAAGTGATCTATTGGAATTATGGGAATGTTGAGGTGCCAACTGCTAAGGAATATGCTATAATGTTTTCCGAAGCAAGTGGCTATTTACTAGATGAACCAGAAGAAGCAGCATCATCTGGTGGATATAAAGATTGGTTTATAGCGACTTATAAAAAACCTGGCTTTACAATTGAATGTGGTATAGGAGAAAATCCCATTTCAGTTAGTCAGGCAGAAAGTATCATAAGACGTACATGGCCTATTATCAAATGTGCGCAAAAGGACATAAGAGAAGGAGTCATTTGATTTGGAAGTTTACCATAAATATTCAACTTATTTAAAAGAAAAGTATGGAGATAAGGTTTATAAAATCCCAATCCATTTACCAGTTACTTGCCCTAATCGTGATGGAGCAGTAGCTTATGGGGGATGTACTTTTTGCGGAGACGTAGGTGCAGGATATGAAATGCGTAGTAGTAAAGAAAGTGTTGCAGAACAGTTAGAAAAAAACATTGAAAAAATTAAAAATAAATATAAGGCAAGATATTTTATTCCCTATTTACAAAACTACAGTAATACGTATATGCCTCTTGACACTTTTAAAAAGGTATTAGGAGAACTTAATCATCCAGATAGTGTAGGTATTTCAGTATCAACAAGACCTGATTGTATTAATAAGGCTTATTTAGATGCATTACATGAGTGGGCCACTACCTATAAGAAGGAAGTATGTATAGAGTTAGGATTACAAACAATTAATTATCATACTTTAAAAATCATTAATCGAGGGCATAGTTTGGCAGAATATTTAGATGCTATTATGCAGATTAAAGCTTATCCTTTTACTTTATGTACCCATATTATTGTAGATTTACCTTGGGATACAATGGAAGATGTTATTGAAACAGCCAAATGTATGAGTGCATTAAAAAGTGATTATGTTAAATTACATGCGTTGTACATTGTCAAAAATACCGTTTTAGGCGCTGCTTATGAAAAAGGTGAATTAGAACTTATAGATTTAGAAAGCTATAAAGAGAGAGTGATTACATTTCTAAGATATTTATCACCCGATATTGTCGTACAGCGTATTATAGGAAGAGCACCGGAAGAGCATACTTTATATGCTAACTGGAATACCAGTTGGTGGAAAATACATGATGATATTGTAGCTACTATGGAAAAGCATGGTTATAAGCAAGGCGATCTATGCAATTATTTAAATGGGAAGGCTCTTAAGCGTTTTAACAGTTGTTTAAGTTTAGAATAGGGTAGGAGAAGGTCATGAAGATATTTGCTATTGGTGATTTACATTTAAGCTTTAGCGCTAATAAGCCTATGAACATATTTAGTGCTGGGTGGGAAAATCATTACAAGCGCATAGAAAAGAATTGGAGAAAGAATATTAGTTATGAAGATGTGGTGCTTATTCCTGGAGATATATCTTGGGCAATGCGTTTTCAACAAGCACAAGTCGATTTAGATTGGTTAGAAGCGCTTCCGGGCAAAAAGATCTGTATTAAAGGAAACCATGATTATTGGTGGGATCGACCTAAAAAGCTGAATGAGTACTATAAACAAATTGTTTTTTTGCAAAATACAGCTTATCGAATAGGAGAGGTAGCTATTTGTGGGACAAGAGGATGGATTAGTCCTAATACATCCTCTTTTACAGAGGAAGATTCAAGAATATATGAACGAGAACTAATGAGATTAGATCTTTCTCTTAAAGCAGCAAAAGAGGCAAAGGAAATATGGGTGATGCTTCACTATCCACCAACTACTCAGCAGGAGCATACCTCCTCTTTAATAGAGAAATTAACCGGTTACCCCGTAACGAAAGTGATTTATGGTCACTTGCATGATGAAATTTCTTGGGGACAAAGTCTAAGAGGTGTGTATGATGGAATTACTTATGAGCTTGTATCGGCTGATTACTTGCAATTTGATCCACTTTATTTAGGAGAAGTATAAGCCTATACTTAAAGATCTAACAAGTAATGATACTATATCAATAATGGAGAAGAGAAAATGAAGTTACCAGAAACTTTTACAGTAAAGATGAAAACGTTGTTAAAAGATGAATACGAGGATTATTTAGCTTCTTATCATTTACCTCAATATCAGGGGATTCGTATTAATACATTAAAGGTAGATTTAGAACAATGGGAAACAATAAATCCCTTTGCAACTTTAAAAGAAGTCCCATGGTGTAAGGAAGGTTTTTACTATGACAAGGAAGAGAAACCGACTAAACATCCATACTATTATGCTGGCCTTTATTATATACAAGAACCAAGTGCTATGTCACCAGGCGCTTATTTACCAATTGTTCCTGGAGATCGTGTACTTGATTTATGTGCAGCACCAGGAGGAAAGAGTACACAAATAGCAGCACGTATGCAAGGAAAAGGCGTATTGGTATCTAATGATATCAGTGCTTCAAGAGCGAAAGCGCTTTTGAAGAATCTAGAAAACTTTGGCGCTAGGCAAGCTATTGTTACGAGTGAAACCTCTGAGAAACTTGCTAGTAAGTGGCCAGGTTATTTTGATAAGATCTTAATTGATGCCCCCTGTTCGGGAGAAGGTATGTTTAGAAAGAATGAAACCGCAGTTAAAAGTTGGGAGAATTATGGTGTTGATTATTGTATGAAGCTTCAAGAAACTATTTTAGAAGATGCCGCTACTATGTTAAAACCTGATGGTATGTTATTATACTCTACGTGTACTTTTTCACCTGAAGAAAATGAAGGGATGATTGGTGCGTTTTTAAAAAAGCATTCAGATTTTAAAGTAGTGCCGTTATTGCCTGTAGGAGGGATACAAGAAGGTAAACCTGAGTGGATAGATGCTCCAGCTAGTTTAAAGGGAGCATTAAGATTATGGCCTCATCATATAGAAGGTGAAGGACATTTCGTTTGTTTATTAAAGCGTGAAAATAAAAATCATGAATTATCATATAAACCACAGCTTTATAAAAGATTAAAGGATTATTCTGAAGCGTACGCCTTTTTAAAGGAACAAACCTATTTACCTGAGGATTTACCTGTTGTAGAGATTAAGGGGAAATTGTACCAAGTCCCATCAGACAATCCACCTTTAATGGGTATTCGTGTGATTAGATGTGGGGTATTACTGGGTGAAATTAAAAATAAGCGTTTTGATCCAGGGCATGCCTTAGTGTTAGCTTATGGAAAAGAAACGTTTAAAAATACTATCTGTTATAAAAGTACAGATGAAGAAGTTATACGTTATTTAAAAGGAGAAACGCTTTTACATGAGGCACATAAAGGGTATCATGTTATTTGTGTAGATGATCAGCCTTTAGGATGGGTAAAGGCTCAAGACGGAAGGCTCAAAAATCAATATCCAGCAACTTGGAGAATGGTATAGGTGGAAAAAATGAGTGGAAAAAAGATACGTTTAGATAAATATTTAGTACATGTAGGTTATGGGACTCGTAGTACCGTTCAAAAGGTAATCAGAGGTAAAAAAGTTAAGGTAGATGGCCAAGTCATTATAAAACCCGAAACAGCTGTTAACCCTCTAACAAGTATAGTAGAAGTAAATGGTGAAAGAATGGATTACCAAGAGTTTTATCACTTTATACTGAATAAACCCAGAGGTTATATTACAGCAACAGAAGATGGACGTGATCAAACAGTTTTAGACCTATTAGAGGAAAGAGATCAGAATAAAGAAGTTTTTCCAGTAGGAAGACTAGATAAAGATACGGAAGGCCTACTAATTTTAACAAATGATGGCAAGATGGCTCATGGTTTACTTTCTCCTAAACGTCATGTTGATAAGATCTACTATGCTAGGGTGGCTGGCAAAATGACAGAAGAGGACATAAAAATGTTTGCTGAAGGAATCACTTTAACTGATGGTACAAAGTATGCACCAGGAAAACTAGAAATTATCAGAAGTGATGAGGAATCAGAAATTTATGTGACTATCCACGAAGGAAAGTTTCATCAGGTAAAACGTATGGTTCAGGCAGTTGGAAAAGAAGTCGTCTATTTGAAACGTATTAAAATGGGTGGACTTGAGTTGCCAGAAGATTTAAGTTTAGGGAATTACCGCACCCTTACAAAAGAAGAATTGGATTTACTTACACAAACTCAATAAGTTAAGAAAATGATTAGCAGACAGTTAAGTATGTTAATCATTTTTTGTTTATAAAGCTTTCAAGAAAAGGTGTTTTTAGTATTTAGAGAGTAGGCCGTTTATTTCAACAGAAGTATAAAAAGTTTTTATTAATAAAAAGTTGAATTTTTATTAATTGTATGTATAATTATAAATATATTTATAAAGATTACTTAAGGGGGAATAAAAATGTTTGGATTAAAAGGAAAATCTTTTTTGACATTACATGATTTTTCGTCAGAACAAATTAATTACTTATTAACTTTAGCAGGCGAATTAAAAAATAAAAAAAGAATGGGCATAAAAGGAGACCTACTTACAGGAAAAAATGTAGCTCTTATTTTTGAAAAACCTTCTACACGTACACGTTGTGCTTTTACTGTAGCTTGTGTAGATGAAGGTGCACATCCAGAATATCTAGGAAAGAACGACATTCAATTAGGTCATAAAGAAAGTGTAGCTGATACAGCACGTGTATTAGGGCGCTTATTTGATGCCATAGAATTCAGAGGTTTCTCACAAGAAGTTGTAACTGATTTAGCTAAGTACAGTGGTGTACCTGTTTATAACGGTTTAACAGACCTGTATCATCCAACACAGATTTTAGCAGATTTATTGACTATGAAAGAACATTTAGGCGAACTAAAAGGAAAGAAATTCGTTTTCATAGGAGATGGACGTAATAATATGGGCAATAGCTTATTAATTGGTTGCACAAAGATGGGAGTAGATATTACGATTATTGCACCAAAATCTTTATGGCCAGAAGAAAACCATGTAAAAGTTTGTGAGGGTTATGCAAAGCTTTCTGGTTCCAAAGTAGAAATTACAGAGTCTGTTGAAGCTGTGAAAGGTGCAGATGTGATTTATACAGATGTTTGGTGTTCTATGGGAGAAGAAAATAAAGCTAAGGAACGCATTGCACTTTTAAAACCTTATCAAGTGAATGAGGCGCTTATTGCAAAAGTTGAAAATCCAAACATGATTTTCATGCATTGTTTGCCTGCAGTGAAGGGCTATGAGGTGACGGAAGAGGTGTTTGAAAGCAGTTATTCTGTTGTATTTGATGAAGCAGAAAATCGTATGCATACTATTAAAGCCGTCATGGTAGCAACTTTAAGCTAATCTGAAACAATGCAATGATATAAAAACTGTATAAATAGACAAAAATTTAGAGGGAATATGAATCTGAGTTATGACAAAAAATCATATGTTAAAATTATGTGTAAAATTTTACATTGACTATTTTTAATAAATTAAATATAATTTTATAAACATTAGATATAATGTGGAGATTATTTTTAAAATTATAGGAGGGGTATCATGCGTGTATTTAATTTTTCAGCAGGACCTGGTGCATTGCCACTAGAAGTACTTGAAAAAGCTCAAAAAGAACTTGTATGCTATGGAGATAGCGGTATGAGTGTTATGGAGATGAGTCATCGTTCGAAACCTTATGACGCAATTATCAAAGGCGCTGAAGCAAAACTCAGAGAAATTATGAACATTCCTGACAATTATAAAGTGTTATTTTTACAAGGTGGTGCATCCCTTCAGTTTGCCATGATTCCATTAAACTTAATGAGAAATTCATATAAAGCTGATTATATTGAGTCTGGTATGTTCGCATCTAAAGCACTTAAAGAGGCTCAAAAGTTTGGAAAGGTTAATGTTGTCGCTTCTTCAAAAGCAGATAAATATGCTTACATACCAAAAGTAACAAAAGATCAATTTGATTCAGAAGCAGATTATGCTTATATTTGTGCTAATAACACGATTTATGGAACAAAATATCATGAGTATCCTGATACTGGTAATGTGCCATTAGTAGCAGATATGTCTTCATGTATTTTATCAGAACAAGTTGATGTAAGTCGTTTTGGTATTATTTATGCAGGCGCACAAAAGAATTTAGGACCTGCAGGTGTAACACTAGTTATTATTCGTGAAGACCTCGTTGGTCATGCCAAAGAAACTGTACCATCAATGCTTAATTATCAATTAATGGTAGAAAATGAATCCATGTATAATACACCACCAACTTATGGTATTTATATGCTTAAACTGATGTTTGAATGGATTGAAGCACAAGGTGGAGTAGCTGCTTTAGAAAAGAGAAATAAAGAAAAAGCAGCAGTGCTTTATAACTATTTAGATGAATCAAAAATGTTTAAAGGAACAGCCAATAAAGAAGACCGTTCTTTAATGAATGTTACTTTTGTAACAGGTAATGAGGAGCTAGATGCTAAATTTGTAAAAGAAGCAACAGCTGCTGGTTTTGTAAATCTAAAAGGACATAGAAGTGTAGGTGGTATGCGTGCTAGCATTTATAATGCTATGACACTTGAAGGTGTACAAAAATTAGTAGAATTTATGAAGAAATTTGAAAGTGAAAACTAGGGGGGAACGTTTTGTATACAGTTCATACTTTAAATAAGATTTCACAAAATGGTTTAGCGTTACTCGGAGATGCTTACAAGGTATCTGATGAATTAAATAATGCTGATGCCATTCTTGTAAGAAGTGCAAAAATGCATGATATGGTTTTACCAGAAAGTGTTAAAGCTGTTGCTAGAGCGGGAGCAGGTGTTAACAACATTCCTATTGAAGCTTATGCAGAAAAGGGGATTGTTGTATTTAATACACCAGGAGCTAATGCAAATGCAGTAAAAGAGTTAGTACTGTGTGGTCTTTTACTTGCTTCTAGAAAAGTTGTAGATGGCATTAATTGGGCTAAAACCTTAGAATCAGATGTAGCTAAAACAGTAGAAAAAGGTAAGGGTGCTTTTGGCGGTGGAGAAATTCTTGGTAAAAAGCTAGGTGTTATTGGTCTGGGTGCTATTGGTGTTATGGTAGCTAATGCCGCACAAGCTTTAGGAATGGAAGTCATCGGCTATGATCCCTATATTTCAGTAGATGCTGCATGGGGGCTTTCACGTCATATTAAGCATGCTAATACTTTAGATGAAATTTATGCTGAAGCAGACTATATTACAATACATGTGCCTCTTTTGGATAGCACAAAACACATGCTCAATAAAGAAGCTTTTGATAAAATGAAGACAGGCGTAGCTGTTCTTAATTTCTCTAGAGATACACTTGTTCAAAATGAGGATATGAAGGTAGCCATTGCTGAAGGTAAGGTAGCTAAGTATGTGACAGATTTTCCTGTAGAAGATGTTCTTAATCAAGAAAACATTATTGCTATTCCTCATTTAGGCGCATCAACAGAAGAATCTGAAGAAAACTGCGCAGTTATGGCAGTTAAAGAAATTAAAGATTATTTAGAACAAGGAAATATCACGCACTCTGTTAATTACCCTGAATGTTCTATGATTTGGAATACAAGCGCTAGACTTGCTATTGCTCATAAAAACACGCCAGCAATTTTAGGCAAAATTACAGCTATTATTGCTGAACAAGGTATCAATATTCAAGATATGACTAATAGAAGCCGTGGTGACTATGCCTATACTTTAATTGATACAGACACTAGCATTTCTGAGGAGGATATTCAAAGAATTGAAAGTGTTGATAATGTCATTAAAGTACGTATATTAACTAAATAATAAGTCATATATAAACTTAGAAGGTAAAGAAAGGAATTAAGAGGACTCTTAGTTCCTTTCTTTTATTGAAAAGAAATAAAGAGGTATTCAAAGAGGAGGTTCAATATGCAGGATTTGTCTTTACATATACTAGATATTGCTCAAAATAGTATCAGAGCGCATGCTGATGAGATACATATTTGCATTGAAGAAATGCCAAGTAAAAATCAGTTAGTTTTATCTATAGAAGATAATGGAAGCGGTATGCCGAAACAACTTGCTAAACAAATCACAGATCCTTTTGTTACAACACGTACTCTAAGGCGTGTAGGTTTGGGCATCCCCTTACTCAAACAGAATTGTGAAAATAGCGAGGGTGAATTAAGTATTGATAGTGAACAAGGTAAGGGAACTATTATAAAAGCAACTATGGCTTATCGGCATATTGATAGGGTACCTTTAGGTGATGTAGTTAGTACACTCATTATCCTTATACAAAGCAATCCTAAAATCAATTTTATTTATAACTATCAGTATGAAGAAAAAAGTTTTGCTTTTGAAACAGCAGAGGTGAAAAAAATTTTAGGAGATGTAGCTATTGATAATTTAGATGTTTTGGCATGGCTTAAAGAATACCTTGAAGAAAATATGAACTCTGTTAAAAAATAAATTATTTTATATTTTGCTGAAATACTAAAAATAAATGATAAATTCTTTGATAATATGCTATAATTCTTATGATTGGATTTAACTATTTAAGATAATTAAAGGGGGCGCAGTATGAAAGGATTAACCTTCAAAAAAGGTATTCATCCCAATTATCATAAGGAAATCACCTGTGATAAGAAGATTGAAGTGATGCTACCGGGAAGTGAACTTGTATTTCCAATGTCACAACATATTGGCACACCGTGCACACCTATTGTAAAAAAGGGTGACCGTGTCTTAGTAGGGCAAAAGATTGGTGAAGCCAGTGGCTTTATTTCTGCTGCCATACATAGTTCTGTATCAGGTACAGTAAAAAGTATAGAAAATCGTTTAACCTTTAGAGGTAATAAGGAAAATAGTATAGTGATTGAAAACGATAATTTGTATGAAGAAACACCTGGAATGGCGACTTCTGCTAAAAGCGATTATAAAAACTTAACTAAAGAAGAACTTATAGGTTTAGTTAAGGAAGCTGGTTTGGTTGGAATGGGGGGGGCTACTTTTCCTACTCATGTCAAATTATCTACCCCACCAGATAAAACAGTAGAATACATTATTATTAATGGTGCAGAATGCGAACCTTATTTGACCTCAGATCACAGGGTCATGCTAGAAAATGGTGAAGAAGTCATAGAAGGTATTAAAATTTTGTTAGAAGTATATAAAGAAGTTAAAGCTATTATTGGCATCGAAAATAATAAGATGGATGCTATCAAGCAGATGAAAATGCTTGCTAAAAATACAGAACGCTTGGAAGTTGTGACTTTAGATACTAAATACCCTCAAGGTTCAGAAAAACATTTAATTTATGCGATTACAAAGAGAGAGGTACCAAGTGGCAAACTACCTATAGATATTGGTTGTATTGTGCAGAATATTGATTCAATGGTTGCTGTTTGCCGCGCTGTTACAAAAGGTCAACCTGTTATGAGACGTATTGTAACTGTATCTGGTAGTGGCGTAAAGAAACCTTGTAATGTTGAAGTGAAAGTAGGTACTTCATTTAAGGAAGTTTTAGAGTATGCTGAATGGGATATGGAACGAACGGTAAAGATTATTGCCGGAGGTCCTATGATGGGGATTGCTATTTCAGATGTTAATATTCCTGTGATGAAAGGGACGTCTGCCATTTTATGTTTTACAGATGAAGAAGTAACATCTGTTCCTACGACTCATTGTATGCATTGTGGTAAATGTGTAACAGTATGTCCGATGCATTTGATTCCTAATACTCTTCATAGACATGCACTTCATGAACATTATGATAAGTTTATGGATTATTATGGTATGGATTGTATAGAATGCGGATGCTGTTCCTATACCTGTCCTGCTAAGAGGGATATTGTGCAAAGTATACGTACTGCTAAAGCAGTTATACGTGCGAAAAAATAGAAAAGGAGAATGAGAAATGGATAAAATGTTGGTAGTTTCTTCCTCGCCTCATGTAAGAGCTTCTCACACTACCCATACTATTATGAGAGATGTAATCATTGCCTTGACACCGGCCCTTCTAGCGGGTACTTATTTTTACGGTTTAAGAGCACTTTTAGTTACATTAGTAAGTGTTGTGAGTTGTATAGGGTTTGAGTGGATTTGGGAGAAGATTTTTAACCGTCCGAGTACAGTTGGAGATTTAAGTGCAGTTGTAACAGGCTTATTATTAGCATTTAATTTACCTGCAAATGTTCCTCTTTTTGTTATTATAGTAGGCGCATTTGTGGCTATTATTTTAGCTAAACAAGTTTTTGGAGGGATTGGTCAAAATTTCATTAATCCGGCTTTAGCAGCCAGAGCATTTTTACTATCGGCTTATGCAAGTCATATGAGAAGCTTTCCAGTACCAACACAAGGTTCACTAGGTTTAGGAGTTGATGTTGTGACAGGAGCTACACCTTTAGAACTTATTAAAAATGGAGTGGTAGAGGGATTACCAAGTTTCACGGATGCTTTGATAGGTAATATAGGCGGTTGTATTGGCGAAGCCAGTGCACTGGCTTTATTAATAGGTGCAGCTTATCTTATTATTAGAAAAGTAATTTCATGGCATATTCCTGCTTGTTACATAGGGACTATTTTTGGACTCACCTTTATTTTTAGTGGATTTAGTCAAGGATTTTCATTAGAGCTTCTTTATCAAACATTTTACTCACTATTCTTAGGTGGTATTATTTTAGGAGCTTTCTTTATGGCTACAGATTACACGACTACACCAATGACCCCTAAAGGTCAGGTGATATTTGCTATAGGAGCTGGTATTATTACGACACTCATCAGATTATATGGTGGTTATCCAGAAGGTGTAAGTTATAGTATTTTATTTATGAATTTAACAGTACCACTTATTGATATGTATGTAAGAAAACGTCGTTTTGGAGGAGGGGTTAAAGCATGAAAGAAGCATTAAAATTAGGTGCAATCCTCTTTCTCATAACGGGAATTTGTGTAGGATTATTAGGGACAGTTAATCAGATAACACGTCCTATTATTGAAGCTAATAACCTTAAGATAGAGCAAGATTCTATGAAGCAACTTTTAAGTGAAGCAGATACTTTTACTCAGATAGATGCTATTTCAGATACACTTATTAAAAAGGTATTTGTAGCTAAAGCTTCTCATAACGTAGTTGGTTATATTTTGAACGTAGAGCCAAAAGGCTATGGTGGTGCTATTAGCGTGTTAATAGGACTTGATCAAAATAAGGCAGTGAAAGGTGTTAAGATACTAAGTCATTCAGAAACACCAGGTTTTGGTGCTAACGCAGAAAAACCAAGTTTTATTGATCAATATATCGGAAAGCAAGGAACTATCAAAGTAACCAAAACAAGCCCAAAAGAAGATGAGATACAGGCCATAACAGGAGCTACAATTACATCGGCGGCTATTACAGACGGTGTTAATGCAGCAATAGCCTTTGTGGCAGAACACCAAAATGAATGGGGGAGCGTGCAATGAGTATAATAAGTGAACGACTAAAAGCAGGTTTAATAAAAGATAATCCCACCTTTGTTCAAGTATTAGGCATGTGTCCCACACTTGCGGTAACAACAAGTGTAACCAACTCTATTGGTATGGGATTATCTACTACAGCAGTACTCATTTGTTCAAATTTTGTTATTAGTCTTTTAAGAAAAGTAATACCTTCTAAAATTAGAATACCAGCATTTATTGTTATTATTGCTAGTTTTGTAACTGTTATAGAATTTTTATTAAAAGCCTATATACCTAGTTTATATAGTGCTTTAGGTTTATTCATCCCACTTATTGTTGTTAACTGCATTATCTTAGGAAGAGCAGAAGCTTATGCTTCTAAAAATTCGCCTATTGCAGCTGTTTTTGATGGAATAGGGATGGGACTAGGCTTTACAGTTTCTTTAACAGTTATTGGTTGCATTAGGGAAATATTAGGAGCGGGTACTTTTATGGGGTATCCGGTAACACCTAGTTTTTATACACCAGCTACCATTATGATTCTAGCGCCAGGTGCTTTCTTTACACTAGGTATTTTGATGGCCATATTGAACACGATTAAAGCTAAAAAACAATAGGAGGGGAAATAAATGGAATTATTATTACTTTTTATTGGCGCAGCATTAGTCAATAACTTTGTACTTGTTAAATTCCTAGGAATATGTGCCTTCCTAGGTGTTTCTAAAAAAGTAGAGACGTCACTTGGTATGGGAGCAGCAGTAACTTTTGTTATGGGACTTGCCTCTATGTTCTCTTATTTAGTGTATCGTTATATTTTAGTACCATTAGAACTAGAGTATTTATACACACTTGCATTTATTTTGGTAATTGCTTCTTTAGTTCAATTTGTTGAGATGGTTATTCAAAAAGTAAGTCCATCACTTCATAGTGCATTAGGTGTCTACTTACCACTTATTACAACTAACTGTGCTGTACTAGGTGTAGCTGTACTCAATATGCAACAGAATTATTCACTTATTCAATCAGTAGTTAATGGCTTAGGTGCGGCGATAGGGTTTACTATTACTATGCTACTTATGTCAGGCATTAGAGAACGTATTGAAGATAATGATGTACTTAGTGGATTTAAGGGCTTGCCATTAGCATTAATGATTGCAGGATTTATGGCTATTGCTTTTTCTGGTTTTCAAAATATGATCAAATAAGGAGGGATTTAGATGGATTTATCAGCAATCTTTTCTCCTGTCATAGCTATAGGTGGAATGGGACTTTTATTTGGAATAGGACTAGGTATTGCAGCTAAAAAGTTTGCCGTTCCTATAGATGAGCGAGTAGAAGCGGTTAAAGAGTTCTTACCGGGTGCTAACTGTGGTGGCTGTGGGTTAGCTGGTTGTGAAGCTATGGCGAAATCAATTGTAACAGGAGAAAGTAATATTAATGCCTGTCCAGTATGTAATGAAGCTCAAATTGAAGCCATTGCAAAAATAATGGGAATAGCAGCCAGTGCTTCAGAAAAGCAAATAGCTGTTGTTAGTTGTAAAGGAAATCATGTTCATGCCCAATTAAAATATAATTATCAAGGTATAGCTAATTGTATGGATGCTCATTTAATAGGTGGAGGTCCTAAAGTATGTGCCTATGGTTGTTTAGGATATGGAAGTTGTCAAAAAGCATGTACATTTGGCGCTATTACTATGGAGGAAGGCCTTCCTATTATTCATCCGGAAAAGTGTGTAGGATGTGGTGCTTGTAAGAATGCTTGCCCTAGACATATTATTGAGATCCTTCCTATGAGTACAACCTATCATGTAAACTGTATCTCAAAAGATAAAGGAAAAGAGGTTAAAGCTGCATGCGAAGTGGGTTGTATAGGGTGTGGTATATGTGTTAAGCAATGTGAGGAAGGTGCTATTACACTTGTAGATAATCATGCAGTTATAGAAATGACTAAATGTGTAAGTTGTGGTAAATGTGAAGCTAAATGCCCAACAAAAGCTATCTCTAATCTTTCGAAACAAGTATTAAAGCAAGAAAACAATGCTATATCAGCATCAAGTAGTAGCGTGGTAGTATAATTGAATAATGGAGTAATGAAAATGTAGCATAATCTTAATGGTTATGCTACATTTTGAAAAATTGAGTTGTTTTATAATCTTATTCCATATAAATAGAGTCGTAATACAAAGGGGGAGTTATATATGGCAAATCAAAAAACAGAGCAATTTTGGATTTTGTTACTTTGCATGCTATCAGGATTAACTGTAGGTTATTTTGTTGGCAATTTATGTGATCGTGTAAGTTTCTTAAAATGGATGAATTATACAGGTTCTTTTGGCCTTGATCAGCCTGTACAAGTTGACTTGGGTGTGATATGGTTTTCTTTACAGGTTAAGTTTAAGATTACATTAACAGCTATTCTGGGCATGCTTGCGGGCGTGTTTGTATATAAAAAAATAAAATAAAGGAAGACCGATATGAAGAAAATAATACTAGCTTCAAGTTCTCCGCGTAGAAGAGAATTGATTCAATTATTAGACTATCCATTTGAAATTCATACTAGAGAAGTGGAAGAAATCATTAATCCGCAACTTTCTCCAGAAGAGAACGTCAAATATTTAGCTAGGCTAAAAGCAGAAGCAGTAGCAAAGGAATATAGCGCTGAATGGATTATTGGTGCTGATACAATGGTATGTTTGCAAAGTCATATATTAGGAAAGCCTAAGAATGAAGAAGAGGCTAGAAAAATGCTACAATTGTTATCTGGGCAAAGACATCGTGTGATTACAGGTGTAGCTCTTATTAAGAAAAATGAAGTCAGTACTTTTTGTGAAACAACTTATGTTCAAATGAAAATATTAAGTAAGCAGGAAATAGATCATTATGTTGCGACAGGAGAACCTTTAGATAAGGCCGGTGCATATGGTATTCAGGGTAAGGGGGCAATTTTTATAGAAAGCATAGAGGGGGATTATTATAATGTAGTAGGACTCCCAATTCATCAAATTTATAAGAGATTATTAGAAAATTAGGGCCATATGGCCTTTTTTTTATTTGGGTGTATGAAGTGTGAAAATGACGGCAATAATTTGAAGGTAAAGGGGGTATACGATGAGAATTCAAGATCAACCGATAGAAGAAAGGCCTTATGAGAAATTTGGCAAATATGGACCTGATTATTTGTCTAATGCAGAACTTCTTGCTATTTTATTACGTTCTGGAACTAAGACATATAATGCAGAGGAACTAGCATGGCATCTATTAACGTATGGGGAAAAAGAAAAACCAGAACATATAAAGACTCCTTCTTTAATTGGTCTTTATCATATATCCTATAACGAACTTATGAGTATTAATGGAATTGGTCCAGTAAAAGCCATACAAATCCTAACATTATTAGAATTAAGTAAAAGAATAACAAAAGAGAAATATCAATCAGGTGAGAAGATTACTTCACCAGCTATCCTCTCATGTTATTTTATGGAAGAACTTAGACATAGTCGTGAAGAACGTTTTATTATTACTTTACTGGATGCCAAGTGTAAAATGATAGGTTATGAAACGGTATCAAAAGGCAGTTTAACAGCTTCCATTGTTCACCCAAGAGAAGTTTATCGTATAGCTATTCAGAAGTCAGCACATAGTATTATTGCTGTTCACAATCATCCTAGTGGAGATCCTACTCCTAGTGAAGAAGATTTACAGATGACTAAACGTCTTCAAAAGGTAGGTGATCTAGTAGGCATTCCACTTTTAGACCATATTATTATTGGAGATGGTATTTATAAGAGTTTTAAAGAAGAAAGTTATCTCTAGATGTTGATAATTGGATGAAAAAAAGGTATGATGTTAAATATGAGATTTTGCAAACAACACATTATATAGATTGAATTAGGAGGATTTTATATGTTTGGAAAAGATATGGGTATTGACTTAGGTACAGCCAATACACTTGTTTTTGTTAAAGGAAAAGGAATTGTAGTTAATGAACCATCAGTAGTAGCAATCAAAGAAAAAACGAATGAAGTATTAGCAGTTGGTGATGAAGCTAAACAAATGATTGGTAGAACACCAGGTAACATTGTAGCTATTAGACCGCTTAAAGATGGTGTTATTGCAGACTTTGCAACTACTTCAGCTATGCTACGTTATTTTATTGGTAAAGCATACAAACAATCTTTATTTGCTTCAAAACCACGTGTTATTGTATGTGTGCCATCAGGTGTGACATCTGTTGAAAAGCGTGCTGTTGAAGAAGCTACAGAAAAAGCAGGTGCTAAAAAAGCATTAATTATGGAAGAGCCGATGGCTGCAGCAATCGGTGCACATCTTCGTGTAGAAGAACCAACAGGTAATATGGTTGTAGATATTGGTGGAGGAACAACAGACGTAGCTGTTATTTCATTAGGTGGTATTGTAGCAAGCAAATCACTTCGTATTGCAGGTGATGAATTTGATGAATACATTGTTTCTTATATTAAAAGAGAATACAACTTAATGATTGGTGAAAGAACTGCTGAGCAAATTAAAATTAGTATTGGCGCAGCTTACCCAACAGGTCAAGATGAAACAATGGAGATTAGAGGACGTGACCTTGTAACAGGTCTTCCTAAAGTGCTTACAATTACATCAACAGAAGTAACAGAAGCTATCAAAGAGCCTGTTAATTCTATTATTGATGCCATTAAATTAACACTTGAAAAAACACCACCAGAACTTGCAGCGGATATTATGGAAAGTGGTATTATGCTAACAGGTGGTGGTGCGCTTTTAACAGGGCTTGATACACTTATTAGCTTAGAAACAGGGATGCCAGTTAAAATAGCAGAGGATCCACTAGATTGTGTTGCTAAAGGAACAGGTTATGCGTTAGAAAATATTGAGAAGTGGTCTGCAATTTTTGCTGATGATAAATAGTATAGGGAGAGAATGCCTTGAAACTTAATAAAAAGGTAAAGAAAATGGGACTTATTGGCGGTGGCCTTTTAATCATAGCCATTGTGATTGGTAAGCAATTCGATATACCCGTTCTTAGTACAGGCGTTAATTATATACTGTATCCTTTTGAAAAAAGTATTCATTTTGTTTCGGATAAAACGAAAAATATTGTGGCGCATTTTCAAAATGTAGATGAATTATTAAAGAGTAATGAAGACTTAGAAGATGAAGTAAGTAGACTTCGTTATGAAAATACGATATTGAATCAATATCAAGAAGAAAATGATAATTTGAGAACACTTTTGGAAATGAAAAAACGTTATGAGGCCTATGAAGGTATTGGAGCTAATGTTATTGGTAAAGAAATTGGCAATTGGTATAAGATTTTTACCATTGATAAGGGAACAAGAAAAGGTGTAGGTAATAATAGCGTTATACTAGCTAATGGTGGTTTAGTTGGACACGTAGATGAAGCAACAGATACGGTTTCAAAAGTTATTTCTATTATTGATAGTAGAAGTGCAGTAAGTGCTAAGGTGGTACGTACAGGGGATGTGGGTATTATCAAAGGTGATATTGAATTAGCCAATGAAGGATTATGCGTTTTAGAAATTAATAGTGAATCAGAAGTTGTTAAGGGTGATCAAATTATTACTTCTCATTTAAGTTCAATTTACCCACCCGGGATTTTAATTGGCACAGTAGAAGAAGTCATAGCAGGTAATAATGACTTAGTTCATTATGCTTATGTAAGGCCTGTTGTAGACTTTAAACATCTAGAACAAGTTTTAGTCATTAATAATGATTAAAGAAGGAGTTAATATGAGAGTTGCAGTAATAGGAAGTTTATTAGTGGTTGTGCATACCTTAAGTGCTACCCTCTTTCAGAACCTAAGAATTGGCAATATAGCTCCTAACTTCATGATTATGATCATTGTATCATTTGCACTATTAAGAGGAAGTAAAGAAGGTGCTTTGGTAGGGGTAGTAGCAGGATTGTTAAATGATATATCATTTGGATTAACCATTGGACCCACCATAATAAGCTATGCGGCTATTGGTTATGTATGTGGAAAATTTAATAAAAATTTCTATAGAGAAAATTTTATTATACCGTTTATTTGTACAATGTTTAGTAGTTTATTTTATAGTTGCACCAATATATTTTCCCTCATGCTAAGAGGAAAGCTAAGCTTTGTTTATTTCTTTAAAGCGATTGTTATACCCGAACTTATTTATACAATCACCATATCACTTATTGTTTATCAGATAGCTTATTTAATTAATGAAAAAATTGAAATTAGCGAACGAAAAACGAGAAATATTTTTTAAAAGCATATATCTTAATGAAAGGAGGAGCAACGTTGAGTAAAATCTTAAACAAGCTTCTCCTTTTTTTAAAAAATCGCCTATTTTTATTAAGTATAGGTGTCACATTAGCATTTGGAATAGTGGTTTTTGAGTTCTATGAATTACAAATAATAAAACACCATTATTATGTTGATGCACTTAATAATAGTATACAGAGAACCATTCATATTCCAGGAATACGTGGAACGATTTATGATCGTAATGGAAAAGAAGTAGCTACTAATAAACCGGTTTACGTTATTTATTACAATCTAGAAAAACAAACCTCTATAGAAGAGAAACATAAGCTTTTTATTCAATTAGAAAAAGTAGTTGAAGAAAATGGAGATAGTCTAATAGATAAAGTACCTATCTCTAAACAATCACCTTTTCTTTATACATCTGGTAAGAGTCAAGTTAGGAATTTTTTATATGGCGTGCCTTATGACACAGACTTGCAGCGTGAAGAACTAGAAACTTATACAGCGGAGGAACTTCTGAATTATTTAAAAAAGCGATTTAAAATAGCTGATACGTACACTATGGAAGAAGTTAGAAAGCTTATAGGGATAGAGTATGAATTATATGCTTATTCGTATAAACAATATGAACGTGTTAAATTGTCAGATGAAGTGTCTTCTCAAACTACCTTATATCTTCAAGAGCAAAGCAAAGTATTTCCGGGGATTACTGTAGAAGTTGAAGCAAGGCGGACTTATCCTTATGGTGAAGCTTTAAGTAGTATTTTAGGGTATACGGGAAAAATAACCAGCGTGCAATCTAAAAATTATATTTCAAAAGGCTATCATTTATGGGAAGATGTAGGCCAGATGGGACTTGAAAAAAGTCTTGAAGCTAGTTTGCACGGTGAATCAGGAGAGGAAGTTATTGCAGTTAATCAAAAGGGTCAAAGGGCAGTTACTTTAAATACAAAGGAAGCTAGTACTGGTGCCAGTATATATCTTACTATAGATGCAGATCTTCAATTAGCAACATACAAAAGCATAGAGAAAAGATTAAGTGAAGCCATCATAGAACGCTTATCACAAAAATCTAATCCACTCACTAGTAAGGAAGTGTTGTGTTCAATTATTAGATGTAATACACTTCAAATTGCTTTAATGCAGCAAGCTTCAGAAGGAACTATGCAATTTGATATTTATCAACGTCTCATGGTAGCGTATAATGCACTTGATCCGGTTATAGCCTCTACTATTAGTCTTAAAGATTTATTATTAGAAGGATTCAGTAATGGGACGTTAGTTAAAGAAAAGGAAATACTGTTAGCTTTAAATGAACAAAAAGTAATCTCTTTAAGTCTAAAGCAAATGAGCTTATTAAAAAGTGATTTAGAGGGTACTACAGAAGATTATATAATAACTTTGTTTAAATCAGGTAGCTTAAAACCATCTCAAGTAGATGTTACCCCCTCGAGTGGTGCTGCTGTTATTGTTAATGTTAAAACGGGGGAGGTATTGAGCCAAGTAAGTTATCCAACTTATGATAATAATCAGATGGTAAGTTCCTTTAGTGAGTACTGGCCCATTGTTAATAGTGATTCTCGCAGTCTTTTATGGAATAGAAGTATGCAGACATTAAAAGCACCGGGGTCAACTTTTAAGATGCTAACAGCTATTGCTGGATTAGAGGAAGGTGTAATAACACCAGAGGATGAGATTTTAGATGAAGGTATTTATAAAAAAGCAGGTGTTCCGTATCCAAAATGTTGGGTAGCCAATACAAACGGAACCACTCATGGAAAAGTCAATTTAAAAAAGGCATTGGCTGTATCGTGTAATTATTATTTTTATGAAGTAGCTATGCGGCTAGAAAATTTAAGTAAAAAACCGTTTGATGCAGCTAATATTTTTTCCTATTATGGTAAGAAGCTAGGGCTAGACCATGTAACAGGAATTGAGCTAGAAGAAAGTGAGCCTTGTATTTCTAATCCATCTGCTTTTTTAAATAGACAACTTAAAACAGCTTTAAATACTTATCAAGGCGAAATAGCTGAGAATAGGATAAAACGTATTCAAAGTGTAAAAGAAATAATGCGCCAAGGTATTTTAAATGAATTGCCAATAGATTTTCCTATGGACACTGAACAAGCAAAATATTACAAGCAACGATTAGCATTGGCAATCGAGCCTATGGTTCAAAAAGAGCTAACACCTATTTATGAGGAACTTCTTATAGAAATCTACAAGACAATAGATTTGAGGTTAAAAGAGAATGCATCACTATTTATAGAGCAGTGGATTGAGAAAGCACTAATTGGTGCGGATACTAAGAAGATAGAAACAACAATTAAACAGAGTATGGTAGCTGACATACAAACATGGGTTGGAGAAATACTAGATGCTCATTTAGACGATGTACAAGATGCAATGAATAATGATGAAATACTAGATGCTTATGAAACGACTTATACACAGTTATATCGCCAGCTTATTAGGAACTCAGATAAGAAGGAAGAAGCTAACGTTGTTAAAATACAATTACAAAGGATAAAAACATTAAAAAACAATAATTTTGAAGATATTCTATTAAAAATAAGACAAAATATGATAAATATAATTGTCAATGACTTACTAGATGGTGTAGAATTAAAGTGGAGTGATGGCATTACCGTACGTAGCGCTATAGGTCAAGGAGATAATACTTTTTCTCCAGTGCAAATTGCAAGATATATTGCGGCTATAGCTAATGGTAAGTATATGTGTGACCTAACACTTGTTAAAGGTATGTATGATTATACCAAGGCAACGTATTATACTCAGCTAGATACCAAAAAGACACTTTTAGACTTAAAAGAAGAAACTATCTTAGCCATTCATGAAGGCATGTCAGCTGTTACTTCTGAACCAAATGGTACAGCTTATGGAATGCTTAAAGACTTAGGTATAAGTATAGCTGCTAAGACAGGAACAGCAGAAGAAGGCAATCATGCACACAGTTGGTTTGTTGGTTTTGCACCTACGGATAATCCTGAGATGGCTGTTGTGGTTACGCTGTATGATACAGACCGTTTAGGAAGCTATGGTCAAGAGGTTGCAAAAGACTTAATATCTTGTTATTTTAAGCAAAAAATATAAGTCATTATTTTAATATAGAATAGAGGGGGAAATATGGGAGAGGGAAATCTTGTCGTTTTCAAAGGAACAGTTGATGGTATTACTGTACTCTTAGATAATCAAGCTGACTTTGAACAGGTGATAAGCCATTTCAAACAAAAATTAGAAGAATCTAAGCAATTTTTTAAGGGTTCTAAAATTAGTATACGTTTTAAAGGACGTTCTTTAAGTAAAGAACAGCAGGAAGAATTAATGGACCTACTGGCACATCAAAATATCTTAAATATTTCGTTTGTCCATCAGTTTGAAGGAGAAGAAACTCATTATGATAAGGACTGGATTTGGATAAAGGATCAGCTGGAAAGTAAGCAAGGATCTTTAACACATTTTCATTATGGCATTGTACGTTCTGGAAATCATATTGATTATAAAGGGAATGTAATTGTATTAGGCGATGTCAATCCAGGAGGACTTATTACTGCTGGAGGAAATGTGATTATTTTAGGAAGTCTTAAAGGAAAGGTCCATGCAGGATTAGATAATAGTTACCCACATCCATTTATTATTAGTGAGGTTATGGATCCCATACAAATTGGTATAGGCAATATTATTGCACAAGCACCGCGAGGTGAATCTTTTGGATCTAAGGATGGTAAAGATCTACAGATTGCTTATTTAAATGAAGAGCAGATATACGTAGATGTTCTAGATGCAAAAAGTTTAAATCATATGCTAAGGTAAAATAATAATAGGGGGCAAAATGATGAGTGAAGTCATAGTAATTACGTCAGGCAAAGGTGGCGTTGGTAAAACAACGACGTCGGCAAATGTTGGAACAGCATTAGCATTACAAGGAAAACAAGTAGTTTTAGTGGATGCAGATATAGGACTTAGAAATTTAGATGTTGTTATGGGACTCGAAAATAGAATAGTCTATGATTTAGTAGATGTTGTTGAAGGAAGATGTAGGCTTAAACAAGCATTAATTAAAGATAAGCGTTTTGAAGGTCTTTTTTTACTACCAGCAGCTCAAACTAGAGATAAAGATGCAGTAAGTCCAGAACAAATGAAAAAACTTTGTGATTCTTTAAAAGAAGAATTTGATTATGTTATTTTGGATTGCCCGGCTGGTATTGAGCAAGGCTTTAAAAATGCAGTGGCAGGAGCAGATCGTGCACTTATTGTTACAACACCTGAAGTTTCTGCTGTAAGAGATGCAGACCGTATTATTGGATTATTAGAATCACATGGTGTATCTAATATGCAACTTATTATCAATCGTGTAAGAATGAATATGGTGAAACGTGGTGACATGATGGCGATGGAAGATGTTGTTGAAATCTTAGCCATTGATCTAATAGGTGTTGTTCCAGATGATGAGAATATTGTTATCACTACTAATAAGGGTGAACCTGCTTCAGCAGACGGTAACTCTTTAGCTGGTAAAGCATTTAAAAATATTGCAGCTCGTGTACAGGGTGAAGATGTTCCATTCTTGGATTTGAATGTCAACAATAATTTGATGGGACGCATTAAAAAAGTATTTGGATTTGGAAACTAACTAAGGGGGGACAAGCATGGGGATGTTAGATTTTAATACTTTATTCGGAAAGAAGAATAAATCTAGTAATGTAGCTAAAGATCGTCTTAAATTGGTATTAATTCATGATCGTATGAATTGCTCAACAGAGTTACTTGAGATGATGAGAGCAGATATACTTGCTGTTATCTGCAAATATGTAGATATAGATACAGAAGAACTAAATATTGAAATTTCTAATATGGAATATGAAGCAGGCGGAAAGAAAGCACCTGTGCTATCAGCCAATATTCCAATCAAGAACTTAAAGAAAGTTAAGTAATTATTGAATTGAAAGGACTTAATATTAAAAAATGCACATTAAGGAACTTATTAAACGAATTGATTTATGGCTTATTTTATTAATGCTTATATTATTTGGAGTAGGTGTTGTAGCTATTAATAGTGCCACAGCATATTCTGGAGACACTTCTAATGTGAAAAATCAAATAACATTCTTTATTGCAGGATTAGTACTGATGTTGATTGTTATGAGTATAGATTATCACTTATTAGCTAATTGGTATTTAATTATATATGTTGGCATTATCATTTTATTAGCATCAGTTTTCTTTTTGGGAAAAAACGTAAATGGTGCTACTAGATGGCTTGAAATTGGTCCTATCAGAATTCAACCTTCTGAGTTTGCTAAGATAGGAATGATTTTATGTGGCGCTACAATCATTAATAAATATAACAACCGTATTAATCAGTTATGGCCAATCTTAATAATAGGTGCATTTGAATTTATTCCATTTATTTTAGTTAATAAACAACCTAATTTATCAACTAGTATTGTCATTGTTGTGATTTTAGTGATACAATTATTTATGTCAAAAATAGATTTTAAGTATATTATTACTGCAACAGTTGTCAGCTTATTAGTAGTTGTAATAGCTTTTGTATATATTGTTAAAAATCCTGATCAAAAGCTTATTCAAGATTATCAACGTAATCGTATTATGAGCTTAGTAAATGGTGGAGATGCTTCAGCTGATAAATATCAAACACAACGAGCCGTACAAGCTATAGGTTCAGGTGGTTTACAAGGCAAGGGATTATACCAGGGTTCTATCAGTCAACTTAATTATTTACCAGAGTCTCACAACGACTTTATTATGGCAGTTATTGGAGAAGAATTCGGCTTTATAGGGGCAGTAAGTGTAGTAGTTCTTTTACTTGCTTTTATATTACGTGGCATTTGGATTGCTAGAGGTGCACCAGATGATTTAGGTCGGTTTATTGTGGTAGGTTATATGGGAATGATTGCAATGCAAGGCTTTGTCAATATGGGAGTTGTAACAGATTTATTACCTAATACAGGTATCCCTATTCCGTTTATTAGTTATGGAGGAAGTTCTCTATGGGCTAATATGATGGGATTAGGATTGGTCCTTAATGTTGCAATGCGCAGGGAAGAAAAGATGTTTTAGAGAGGGTGATTATATGAACGTTGCATTAATTGCACATGATGCAAAAAAGAAATTAATGGAAAACTTTGCTATTGCTTATAGACATATTTTAACAAAACATACTTTGTATGCAACAGGTACTACAGGTAGACTCGTAGAGGAAGCCACCAATTTGAATATCTATAAGTATTTAGCAGGTCATTTAGGTGGTGCACAACAATTAGGAGCACAAATTGCTCATAATCAAATCGATATGGTGATTTTTTTAAGAGACCCTGTTTCACAGAAACCTCATGAACCTGATTTAGGCAGTATCGAAAGACTCTGTGATATTCATAATATACCTATTGCCACAAATTTAGCCACTGCAGAATTGCTTGTAAAAGCATTAGAGAGAGGTGATCTAAGCTGGCGTGAGGTAATGAGATAAAAGACTTTTTTAAAGTCTTTTTTATTTTGTGGGTATTTTAATGCCAGGTGCATAAGTCATTTCTATTGTCCATATATATAGTATAAAAAGATATGGGGTGACTTAATATGCACCAAGTAAGAGAAGAAAAATCAAAGATGAGTATTGAAGAGGTTAATAAAAATATTACCGAAGATAACAAGAAGGAAGCTACTGAGTCCAACAGTATAACTACTCGAGGAAATGGCTTTTTTATTCAAACATCTATTTGTATAATAATGATTATTGCGGTATTATTTTTAAAGTATATGGAGCCTAATACTATGTTTGAGGAACAAATCAAGAAGGAGTTAACACAAACAGTTGAAATAGAAGATGTAAAACAGTTTATATATGAACTAGAAGAAATGAGTGACAAATACTGGAGGATAAAATGACAAAAGTAGTAGTACCAGATTCGATTTTAAATAAAGTAGATAAGCCCGCACGTTATATTGGTGGTGAGCTGAATAGTAGTAAAAAGGAAATAACACCGGAATTAACAAGGGTAGCATTTTGTTTTCCTGATGTATATGAAGTAGGTATGAGCCACTTAGGAATGCAAATTTTATACCACTTCTTTAATAGAAGGGAAGATGTTTATTGTGAACGTGTTTTTGCACCATGGACAGATATGGAGCAAATTATGCGCGAAGAAAAGTTGCCATTATTCAGTCTGGAGACGCATACAGCTCTTAAAGCGTTTGACTTTGTAGCTTTTACTTTACAGTATGAAATGAGTTATACAAACATTCTTAATATGCTAGAGCTAGCTCATATCCCTATTTATAGTAAGGATAGAACTGAGGAGGACCCTCTTATTATTGCAGGTGGCCCCTGTGCTTATAATCCAGAACCTTTAGCACCTTTTATTGATATTTTTTATATCGGAGAAGGTGAGGTAAGTTATGATGAGATTTTTGATCTTTATAAAGTTTGGAAGAAAAATGGCGGTGACAAAGAAAGCTTTTTAGTTCAACTTTTAAAAGTACCAGGTATGTATATACCTCGCTTTTATGAAGTGCTTTATCATGAAGATGGAACTATTAAAGAGCGTGTAATCTTACATCCAGATGCACCAGATACCATTCGTAAAGTAGTTGTGACAGATATGAATGAAGCATTTTACCCAAAAGCTCAGGTGGTACCTTGGATCCGTGCAGTGCATGATAGGGCAACCTTGGAAATGTTTAGAGGATGCATCAGAGGGTGTCGTTTTTGCCAAGCAGGAATGATTTATAGACCTGTAAGGCAAAAGAACAAAGAAACACTGTTAAAGCATGCTAAGAATTTATTAGCAAGCACAGGTTATGATGAATTATCATTAGCATCTTTAAGTACTAGTGATTATGAAGATTTAGAAGCTTTTACAAATGAACTCATGGAACTTTGCACTAGTGAGTGTGTTAATATTTCTCTTCCATCTTTACGTGTAGATGCTTTTTCAGTAGATTTAATGCAAAAAGTTCAGGAAGTACGAAAAAGTAGTTTGACCTTTGCACCCGAGGCAGGTACACAAAAACAAAGAGATGTGATTAATAAAAATATAACAGAAGAAGAAATATTAAGTGGTTGTAAATTGGCTTTTGAGGGTGGATGGAATCGTGTTAAATTATACTTTATGTTAGGTTTACCAAATGAAGAAGAAAGCGACGTTCTAGGAATTGCTGAACTAGCAGAAAAGATTGCTATGACCTATTTTGGAGTTGATAAAGAAAAACGTGCACCAGGCTTACAGTTAGTTGTAAGTACTTCTTGTTTTGTGCCAAAGCCGTTTACACCTTTCCAATGGGCATCACAAGACAGTGAAGAAAGCTTCAAACACAAAATTAAACTTTTAAAAGGTGCCATTAAAAGAAAACAAATTAGGTATAATCACCATGATGCTAAAACCAGTGTTTTAGAAGCGGTGATTGCTCGAGGTGACCAAAAAGTAGCTGAACTTATTTATAAAGCCTATCGAAAAGGGTGTACTTTTGATAGTTGGTCAGAGCACTTCAAACCAGAGGCTTGGTTAGAAGCTGCTAAGGAAACAGGGGTTGATTTTGAGTTTTATGCGCACCGTGAACGTAGTTATGAAGAAATTTTACCATGGGATCATATTGATATTGGCGTTACAAAACAATTTTTAATACGCGAGAATGAAAGAGCAAAGGCAGCAGCCACTACGCCAAACTGCCGAGAAAAATGTACAGGATGTGGTGCAAGTAGATTTGGAAAGGGATTATGTCATGAAAATTAGATTGAAATTTACAAAACAAGGACCAGTAAAGTATGTAGGACACTTAGACACAATGCGCCTTTTCCAAAGGGCTATTAAGGTAGCCGGCATTCCTGTTGCTTATTCACAAGGTTTTAGTCCTCATTCTCTTGTTTATTTTGCCTTGCCTTTAGGCGTGGGTGTAAGTAGTACAGGAGAATATATGGAGATTATTACAGCAGAAGATATAGCACCTGAAAGCGTTATGGATCGTTTAAATAAAGTACTTGTAGGTGGTATTTGTATCCTAGAATCATGGCAAGTAGAAGATAAGGGAGATTCACTTATGAGTTTAGTAGCTGCTGCTGATTATGACATTAGACTTGTTTTAAAAGAAAATGATAGTTTATCAGCCGAGCTATTAAAAGAACGATTAAGTCGCTCAGATGAATTAACAGTTATGAAAAAAGGGAAGAAGGGTATTAAACCAATTGATATTAAACCCCTTATTTTGAGTTGTAATATTGTAGCGTGTGAAGATGGTATTCATATTCAAAGTCAGGTATTAGCAGGGAGTAGCCAAAACTTAAATCCTGAACTTTTAGTAAAAGCCTTAATTGAAGAATATACAACAGACTATGAGATTCAGGTGACAAGGAAGGAAATGTATACAGAAGGGCACCAAGGCTATCAGGCAATTGATACATTTGGTAGAGTTGAATGAGAAAACAAATTTTAATTGAAAAAAATGTTTTATCAACACAGATTGCTATTCTTCAAGAAAGTGAATTTATTTCTTTTTATTTAGAGACTTGTATAAAGAGTGATAAACAAAATCGCATTGTTGTAGGACAAGTAGAACAAGTTGTTAAAAATTTAAAAGCTGTTTTTGTAAATTTTGGAGAAGAAAAAAATGGTTTACTTCATATAAAACAAGTACCCGAATGCTATCAAAATAAACTTTCGCCTGGTAGTAGATTACCTGTACAAGTTGTTAAGCAAAATAGTGGGGAAAAGGGCTATAAATTAACTGGGAAAGTTAATTTGATGGGGAGATTTTTAGTTTGTTTACCTTTTGAAACGGGTATAAACATTTCTAAAAAAATAAAAGAACAAGAAATTAGAGAAGTACTTAAACAAAAGTTACAGTGCTTGTCTAATGGCAAGTATGGTTTTGTTGTGAGAACTACAGCTAAGAATGCTAGCGAATCACTTTTAGAAAAAGATGCACTTGAACTGATAGAAAAAGCAGATGCTTTTATGAAAGCTAAAGATTATCTATCAAAGGGATCCCAGCTCTATGAAGATCCTCCTTTATTCATGCAGATTGTTAGAGAAGAGCTAGAAGGTGCGGAGAAAGTAGAAATTATCTGTAATCAACAAAGTGTATTATCGGCTATTCAAGCTGATATAGGAGAAGAAGATGATGAGGAGCACATTTCATTCAAGTTATGTAATGAGATAGAAGGACTTTTTCAGGTTTATGATATTGAAAAAAAGCGAACACAACTCTTAAATAGGAAGATATGGCTTAAGAATGGTGGTAATTTAGTAATAGATTATACAGAAGCTATGACAGTTATTGATGTGAATAGCGCTAAGGCCATTTTAACTAAGAATCCTCAAAAGGCTGTTTTAGATCTTAATCTTTTGGCTGTTAAAGAAAGTATATTGCAAATGCTTAGACGTAATTTATCTGGAATAATTGTGATTGATTTAGTTGAAATGCCTAGTCAGGAAGATAAACAGTACATCTATGAATACGCCAAAGAATTACTCAATAAGTGGGGAGATAGAAGAACAAAGGTCTATCCTCTCACAGATTTAGGTTTATTACAATTTTCTCGAACTAAAAAGTATATTGGACTTCCACAACAACTTTTTACAAGTTGTATACAATGTGAAGCCCCCTATAGTGAAAATAGCTTATCCTACTATATGATGGAGCTAGAGAAGACCATTAAGGACATCAGTGAAAAAACAGAGCATACAGCTGTTTTTGTGGAAGTAGCTCCGATTTTTTATCAATTTCTTCTTAAAAATAATTGTATTGAACAATTAGAAAATGCTTATAATTTACAACTTCAAATAGAAAGAAGCACTGCAAGTTCAAAAAAAATGTTTTTATGTCAATTTTATCAAAGATAAGCGTTGACAGGATAGATGCCCTATGATAGAATACTTAAGTGTTTTAAGCCGCACGAAGAGGTCTAAACTGTCTTGGCAGTACCGTATTCGGCGAGTTTTCGGAATAAGGAGGTGTACACATGTACGCAATTATTGAAACAGGTGGCAAACAATACAACGTTAAAGTTGGAGACAGCATTATCGTTGAAAAATTAAATGTTGCAGCTGGTGAAGAAGTTGTTTTTGACAAAGTTTTAGCAGTAGGTAAAGAGGATTCTTTAACTGTAGGTACTCCAGTTGTTGCTAATGCAACAGTTAAAGCTGAAGTAGTAGCTGAAGGTAAAGGTAAAAAAATCATCGTTTACAAATACAAAGCTAAAAAATCTTACCACAAAAAACGTGGTCATCGTCAACCTTTCACAAAAGTGACAATCAAAGCTATTGAAGCTTAATTGTTATGACGGAGGTTACATTTTATCAGAAAGACGAACATGTTTATCGCTTTAGAGTAGACGGACATGCTAGTTTTGCTGAACATGGTGAAGATGTTGTTTGTGCTGCAATTAGCATGCTTACCATAAACACATTAAATGCTATAGAATCTTATACAGATGAGCCTTTTAAAGAAATCTGTATTAATCAAAAAGAAGGCGTTATTGATGTAGAATTTCCACGTCGTAAGACAGGGGAATATGCACCAGAAGCCGAACTACTTATTAAAAGTATGATATTAGGTCTTGAGACCGTCAAGGAAATGTACGGAGAAAAATACATTAATATTCTAAATAAATAGGAGGTGGATCACATGTTACGTTTAGACCTTCAATTCTTTGCTCATAAAAAAGGACAAGGTTCAACAAGCAACGGTCGTGACTCAGAATCAAAACGTCTTGGTGCTAAAAGAGCCGATGGACAAATCGTTAAAGCTGGGAATATTTTATACCGTCAAAGAGGAACTAAAATTCATCCAGGTAACAATGTAGGTCGCGGTGGCGATGATACATTATTTGCTTTAGTGGATGGTAGAGTTAAATTCGAACGCAAAGGCAGAGACAAAAAACAAGTTTCTGTATATCCAGTTGCACAAGAAGCATAGTTAACTTTGAGAAGGTTTCAGCATTTGTTGAAACCTTCTTTTTATGGTATAGGGATATTTATTTTGACTAGGCTCTATATCATAAAAAGAGGGTAGGCAAATAAATGTGAGATTGATTTATTTTAAAATAATTAAATGTTGTACAAACTAAAGAAAGAAGGGAGTGACAACATGTTTGTAGATAAAGTCAAGATATTTGTAAGATCGGGAAAAGGTGGAGACGGACACGTTTCTTTTAGAAGAGAAAAATACGTTCCTAATGGAGGACCAGATGGTGGAGATGGTGGTCGTGGAGGCCATATCATCTTTGAAGTAGATTCAGGGTGCAATACACTTATGAAGTTTAGACATCAAAGACATTTCAAAGCTGCTGATGGTGAAAACGGTGGTAAAAAGCGTTGTCATGGTAAAGATGCAGAAGATCTCATTATTAAAGTACCTCAAGGGACTGTTATTCGTGAAGCCGAAACAGGACACGTTGTAGCAGACTTACATGCAGCAGGTCAGAGAGAGATACTCTTTAAAGGTGGTAAAGGTGGTCGTGGTAATCAACATTTTGCCACAGCAACAAGACAAGCACCACGTTATAGTGAAAAAGGTAAACCAGCTAAAGAATACTGGCTTATCCTAGAATTAAAAATGATAGCAGATGTTGGTTTAGTGGGTTACCCTAATGTAGGAAAATCTACATTACTTTCTATGGTAAGTAATGCACAGCCTAAAATCGCTAACTACCACTTTACAACACTTGCACCTAATTTAGGTGTTGTAACAAACCAGTATGGTAAGCAATTTGTTATGGCTGATATTCCAGGACTTATTGAAGGTGCTGCAGAAGGCATTGGCTTAGGGCATGATTTCTTACGCCATGTAGAAAGAACAAAGGTACTTTTACACGTAGTAGATGCTGCAGGTAGTGAAGGCAGAGATCCAGTAGAGGATATTTATGCTATTCAAAAGGAAATTGAATTATTCAATCCTAAAATTTTAGAAGAAAAGCCACAGATTATCGCAGCCAATAAAATAGATATGGGTAACTGTGAAGAAAATATAGCACGTCTTAAAGCTGAATTTGAACCAAAAGGAATTAAAGTACTTCCTATTTCAGCTGCAGGTAATGAAAACTTGCAAGAACTTTTAAAAGATGTCGCAGACTTACTAGCAACTGTGCCTAGCGAAAACATTGTCTTTGAGCCTGAATTCGAAGAAATTAGTACAATGTCTAATGAACCATTCACTGTAGAAGAAGTAAATGAAGGCTACTTCGTTGTAGAAGGTCATGGTATCGAGCGTATGATGGGTTATACAGCTATTGATACAGAACAAGGCTTTGCGTTCTTCCAAAAATATTTACGTGAAAAAGGCATTATAGAAGCATTAGAAAATGCAGGTATCAAGGAAGGCGATACCGTTAATATTTATGATTTAGAGTTTGATTACGTTAAATAAAGAGGGAGGTGTCTAATGACACTTACAAGTAAACAAAGAGCTTATTTAAAATCTTTAGCACAAAAAACAGAATCTATTTTTCAAATTGGTAAAAATGGTTTAACACCTGAAGTAACGGAAGCAGTAGCGCTTGCACTAGATGCAAGGGAATTAGTTAAAATAAGTGTACTCCAAAACTGCCTTGAAGACCCAAAAGAAATGAGTATCATGTTAGCAGAGCGTACAAAATCAGTAGTTGTACAAGTCATTGGAAAAAAGATTGTGCTTTACAAGCCAGCTAAAAAGAATCCAAAAATTACATTAGTTTAATATCAACACGATAAAAAGGTATTTAGAAGTTAGCCGCTTCTAGATACCTTTATTTTATTATTTAATTTTGCTAAAAATCGGGTATAATAGAAGAGATGTTGAACTTAAGTTAAGGAGACTTTGTTATGTACAAGCAAAAAGCAATTAGAAAATTAGCGATTATGGGTGGTACCTTCGACCCCATACATATAGGACATCTTGTAACGGCGGAAGAGGTAAGACATGAATTTGGTGTAGATGAGGTATTATTTGTACCAACAGGACATCCACCACATAAATCTAATATCAATATGACTACTAGTGAACATCGTTATTTGATGACGGTATTAGCAACAGCTGCTAATCCTAGTTTCAAGGTATCACGCATTGAAATAGAGCGTGAAGGTGTTACTTATACGATTGATACCATTAAAGAGCTAAAACGTATTTATGGCGAGAATGTAAGATTATACTTTATTACAGGAGCAGATGCTATTCACAAAATTTTAGGTTGGAAGGATTGCAGTGAGTTATTGCAGATTTGTGACTTTGTTGCTGTGACAAGACCAGGTTATAATAAAGATGAACTTCTTAAACAAGTTGAAGAACTCAATCGAACATATGAAACGAATATCCATTTCTTAGAGGTACCTGCTTTAGCCATTTCTTCGTCTAATATTAGAAAAAGAATCGGCGAGTTAAAGCCTATTAAATATTTAGTACCAGAAGAGGTTGAAAACTACATTAAGAAGCATAGTTTATATGATTATGATTTGCATTTAACTGAAGATGAAAAAGCCCAGATGTATAGTTATGTAGCCTCTAGGCTTTCGCCTAAACGTTATGCGCATACAAGAGGTGTTGTAGAGATGGCACTAGAATATGCTAAATTAAATGGATTAGATTATGATGAAACCTTTATTGCCGCACTGTTCCACGATATTGCGAAGGAATTGCCTAAAGAAGAAAGTTTGAGACTATGTGAACGCTATCAAATTGATTTAGATGATTTTGAAAAATCACATTTGCATTTGGCACATGGAAAAATAGGAGCTGCTATTCTAGAACATGAGTGGGGGATTCATAAGCCATCTATTATTAATAGTATAAAATATCACACAGTAGGCAGACTAAATATGACAGACTTAGAAAAGGTTATTTATTTAGCAGATATGACAGAAGAAGGTAGAAGTTCCTATAAAGGAAAAGAGCAGATTAAGCATTTGGCCCAGTATAACTTAGACCGTGCTATGTACAAAGCACTTTATTCTTCTTATAATTATGTAACTAATATTTTGAAGCAAGACGTTCATCCTGTTACGCATGAACTGTTAGCTTATTATAAACAATTTGATGTAGAGAAATAATCAACTAATTAAAGGAGACTAGCATATGTTGTGGCAGATGATTATTTTAGTTGTTAGTTTTGTGGTACTGATTAAAGGTGCAGATACTTTTGTAGATGGTGCTTCCTCGATTGCAAAACATCTCAATGTGCCAGATATTTTAATTGGATTAACTATTGTAGCTTTTGGAACCAGTGCACCTGAAGCTTCGGTAAGTATTAAAGCTGTACTAAGCCAAAACAGTGATATGGTGATGGGAAATATCTTAGGAAGTAATATCTTAAATATATTATTAATATTAGGTATTTCAGCTATGATTGCCCCTATTCATGTGAAAAATAATACGATTAAAAAAGAAATACCATTTTTATTTTTAGTTTCTTTATTAATGAGTGTACTTATTATGGACATTCCTTTAGGAAATGGGAGCGTCAATATGATTTCAAGAGCGGATGGCATAGCAATTTTAATTTTCTTCTCTATATTTATTTATTATTTAGTTACATTGGCTAAAGGCGGAGAGGCAGAACAAATTGAAAGTAAGTATTCTCTTAAACAAGCTATAGTTTATTCTATTTTAGGATTAGCTGCCATTATTATTGGTGGTAATTTTGTAGTAAGTTCAGCTACTGCCATTGCTGAAGTTCTAGGTGTTAGTCAACGTTTTATTGCATTAACCATTGTAGCATTTGGAACTTCCTTACCTGAATTAGTAACTTCTATTATAGCTGCAAAAAAAGGTAAACAAGATTTAGCTATTGGGAATATAATAGGTAGTAATATATTCAATATTTGCTTTGTTGCAGGTTTTCCGGCTGCTCTATTTGGCAGTATTATACCTAAGGATCCTATAGGATTAGACTTAATTGTTATGATTGTTACCACCATTATTCTTTTCTTCTTTAGTATAACAGACAAAAAAATTTCAAAAAAAGAAGGTATGAGCTTTTTAATGCTATTTATTATTTACTATGGCTACTTGATTATTTCTCAGTTAAATCTGGCAGCTATTTAAGAAAGGGGAATTTATACTTTTGAATACTGAAACTTACACACTTGGTAAACAAATTGCGACAGCTATCAATAATAAAAAGGTAGTAAAACTAGATGTATTAGATGTAGCACAACTTACACCGCTAGCAGAACTTTTCATTATTGCTATTGCAGCCAACGTTAAACAAACTAAGGCAATGGCAGATGAAGTTGAAGAATGTTTAGCGTCATATGGGAGAATACCTATTCATAAAGAGGGCTATCAAACATCAAATTGGATTTTATTAGATTATGGAGAAGTTATCGTTCATATTTTAGATGAAGAGCATGCTCAATTTTACGGTTTATCGAGGCTTTGGCAAGATGCCATAAGAATAGAATTTTAAATTAATGATTCATTTAAATAAAAAGATAGTTCTACTTATTTTTAAGTAGAACTATCTTTTTATTTAAATAGCTTTTTGAACTTTAATTGATTAGAGCGTTGTCTACGTTTTTTTCTAATCAATAAGATTAACATAAGAATGAGTACAAGAACAGCAATAAGACCAATGACATAGACAAATGTAAGAGCCGGGGCTTTTTCTATAGGTGGAACGACTGCTGTATATGGAGATGATTGATAATCTATTTTTTGAATAACCAGTTTATTTGTTCCTAGAATTTTGGAGTGAACCATATAAGTGATCTCGCCAATAACGTCACCTTCTTTAGCTGTCATATCAATATATTCAGGTAATTCTAGGCTGGTAGTAATCTCTTGTAGAGTTGTATCATTGCGAACAAGAACAGATAAGTCTTTTTCTACACCAATAGAACAACTCCCTGCTTGGTAAGGTTGACCACTTTTAATCGTATAAAGAGGTAATGTTTTAATGGTTTCATTTGGGCTATGCAATGCTAATGAATGGTAAGAATTAAAGCCGTAATCTAAAAGTGTATTAGTATCCGAATACAAGGTACCTTTTTCAGATTTCATTACCACTGCAACTAAAGTTGTTTTTCCTTCTTTGGCAATAGTTACGAGAGTATGTCTAGCTTGATCTGTATAGCCTGTTTTACCACCAATAACATCTTCTCTAAAAATAGAGGCATCTTTTAAAGGATTGAACATTTTGTGGTCCTGAGAGAGGTAGCGGATTTCATCTGTTTTGTTAGTACCATTAATTTGGTAAATATAATCCTTCATAATATTTAGAAAGTATTCATTATCTGCTAAGTAGCTAGCAATTAAAGACATATCGTAAGCAGTGGTATAGTGATTTTCATCATGTAAACCATGAGGGTTTACAAAGTGCGTATTAAGTGCACCTAACTCCTTAGCACGATCACTCATACGTATTGCAAAGGCATCAATTGAACCACTAACAGCTTCTGCAAGACCATTTGCTACTTCATTAGCCGACATAAGTAATAAACCATGTAAAGCTTGATCCACAGTAATTTGTTCACCTACATCCATACCAATATGACTACTTCCTCTTTCAATACCAAATATAGCTTCTTTTGAAAAAGTAATGGTATCTGTAGGTTGTAGGTTTTCTATAGCTAATAAAGCTGTCATAAGCTTGGTAATACTTGCTGGATATTGTTTACTATAGGCATTTTTTTCATATAAAACAGTTTTAGTTGTAGCATCAATTAAAATAGCAGACTCTGCTTCTATTTGTGGCGCTGTTTCTTCTGCTTGAATAATTGGACATGAAAAAAATAATGTCAAGATTAAGCTTAAACATAAATAGACTTTTCGTTTCATTCGTAAAATAACTCCTTTCAATAGCTAATAGTATAACAGATTTTTAACATTTTAGTAAGTAAAACCGTCTAATTTATCAAAAATATGTTAACACTTTTGTATAAGGAGTGATAATATGGTAGAATTAGTTAAACGCTATAAAATAGTGATTTTATTTGGTGTCTTATTTATTATTAATTTATGTGTTTTATTATACCAAACCAATAAAGAGAATCCTATTCAGCTTACTACTGTTCCAAGTGAAAATATAGCTAGTACACAAACGACCCATGAGGGTACCGAAAACTTGATGGAACAAGATTTAAAAAGTGCCGTAACTCCTACGAAGAGTGAGATAGGAGTAAGTGAATCTATAGCAGTGATGCCTTCACCTACTATACCAACTAAGGTACCGATTTATGTTTGTGGTGCTGTCAAGGTACCTGGAGTATATTATGTAACAGCTACGGCTATTGTGGATGAAGTAATCCGTTTAAGTGGTGGATTCAGTGAGGAAGCGGATATGACAGCAATTAACTTAGCCGCTTCTATCGTACCTAATGAGAAAATTATTGTGCCTAAAATAGGAGAAGAAATTGACAAAACAGTTACTTCATATGACAATAAAGAAGAGAGTCATATAAGAGAGTCAACTCTTGTTAATATTAATACAGCAAACAGTACTGAGTTAATGAGTCTTCCAGGTATTGGAGAAGTTAAAGCTAATGCCATTATTGATTACAGAAAAACCGTAAGAGCTTTTGGAAGTATTGATGATCTAAAAGAAGTTTCTGGTATTGGAGATAAGACCTTTGATAAATTAAAAGCACTTATTACAGTATGAAGTTACTATTTAACAAAAGAGGAGGAGAGGGAATGAACAGCAAAATTTTAGTTGTAGATGATGAGAAGTTAATTGTTAAAGGCATTAAGTTTAGTTTAGAACAAGAAGGCTGGGAAGTAGATGCAGCTTATGATGGTGAAGAAGCCCTTAATTATGTAAAAAATAATAAATATGACGTGATGCTTTTAGATGTGATGTTACCTAAATATGATGGCTTGCAAGTATGTCAGTTGGTAAGAGAATTTTCTAATATTCCTATTATTATGCTTACAGCTAAAGGTGAAGACATGGATAAAATTATGGGACTTGAGTATGGTGCTGATGATTATGTAACAAAACCTTTTAATATTTTAGAGCTTAAAGCGAGAATTAAAGCTATATTAAGACGATCACAACATGCTGAAAAAGTGCCGAATAAAAAAACAATAGAAGTGGGAGAATTACGCTTAGAAGTAAATAGTCGTCGCGTCTTTATTAAAAATCAAGAAATGAATTTAACTGCTAAAGAATTTGACATGCTAGAATTATTTGCTACACATCCAGGTAAGGTGTATAGTAGAGACCAGCTTTTAGATACTATTTGGGGACGAGAATATCCGGGAGATGTAAGAACGGTAGATGTTCATGTACGACGTTTACGTGAAAAAATAGAACCTAATCCAGGACAACCTGAATACATCTATACAAAATGGGGGGTAGGTTACTATTTTAAAGATTAAGATGAAATGGTTTCATAGCTTAAGATGGAAACTTTTATTTTTATTTTTCATTATTAGCTATATACCTCTTATGTTTTTCTCTTCTGTTATTTTAGACCGTATGGAGACTTACTATCTTACAGAAAGTGAAAAGGGATGGTTAGGAAAAGCTAATATGGTAGCTACTCAAGTTAAGGAAGGTAACTATTTAATAGATAATAGTAACTATAACTTATTTAAAACTTTAATTTCTAGTAAAAGTAGTGAAAATGGGGCTAGGATTTTAGTAGTAGATGCATCTGGATTTGTTATTATGGATTCTAGTGGGGCTGATACCAATAATACACTTATGAATGACACAGTTCTTTCAGCACTCAATAATCAGGAAAAGGCTCAGAAGATTGAAGGATTGCCGATTATGACAGCAGCAGTTCCTGTACTTGATAAGGATAAAAAAACTGTGGTGGGAGCTGTAGTATTAGTGACATCAATTAAAGATGTTTTTTTACCTATTCAAGATATGAAAAATCAAATTTACCTACTCTCTTTAGTGATTGCACTTATTGCGGGCCTGCTTAGCTTTGCTACTTCATCTGTTATCACTAAGCCTTTAAAAACGCTTATGAAATTCGTTCAAAAAATTACGAATGGACAATTGGATCAGAAGGTAAATGTTATTGGTAAAGACGAGATTGCAGAATTAGGTAATGCTTTTAATCATATGACAGATCAACTACAAAGAGTAGAGCAGTCTAGACAGGAATTTGTATCGAATGTTTCACATGAGCTCAAAACACCTCTTTCATCGATCAAAGTATTAACCGAATCTTTAATGTTTCAAGAAGATGTACCAGTAGAGATGTATAAAGAGTTTTTTGAGGACATTAACTCAGAAGTTGACAGACTGAATAATATTATTTCTGATTTGTTAACTTTGGTAAGACTAGATCAAAGAGAAATTCCACTTAATATTGCCAATGTAGACATTAATGAAATGACACAAAATATTTTAAAGAGATTAACGCCACTGGCAAAAAAGAAAGAGATTAAATTAATTTATGAAAGTCATAAAGATATTATTGCAGAAATTGATGAAGTGAAATTCACTTTAGCACTTACTAATTTAATTGAAAATGCCATTAAATATACACCAAGTGGTGGAGAAGTCGGGGTTGTGATTCAAAGTGATTTGCAGGATGCATTCATATCAGTTCAAGATACTGGTATAGGTATTGCTAAAGAGGAGCAATCTAGAATTTTTGAACGGTTTTATCGAACGGATAAAACACGTAATCGAGAAACAGGTGGAACAGGTTTAGGATTAGCTATTACTTATAAAACGGTTATTATGCATAATGGTTCCATTCAAGTTGAAAGTGAAGAAGGAAAAGGCTCAGTATTTAGTGTTCAATTCCCGCTGCGCCATGTATGGGAAGGAGGTACTAAATGAAAAAGCAACAAGGTAAAATCGGATTATTCCTATTGTTAGTGGTACTAATCAGTTTATCAGGCTGCACCAAGACGACAATTCAATCAGATGGTTCCCCACAAATTTATTATTTTGATACTACAAAAGGTGAGTTATTTAGTCAACCACTAGGAGCAGCCTTTCTAAGTTTAGGGACAGACCAAGAAAAAGTAGAGTATATTATTGATGAACTAGCTATGAATAAGAATATACAGGGAAATACACTTGTAGCAACTAATCCTATGCCCATCATAGGCGTTACTACAAATATCAATGACCGTATGGTACAAATTAAATTTAGTAATGACTATAATAATTTAGCCACTCAGGAACGTATCGGCATACGAGCTGCTATTGTATATTCTTTGACACAATTAGATTTCATTGATAGTGTTGACTTTTATATTGAAGATAGCCCTTTAACAACTAGTACTGGAAAGGTTATAGGACCTATCTCACAAGCTAATATTAAACTTAATGTGTTAGAACCTAATCCTGCAACAACACCATATACTTTACCATTGTATTTCGTAAATGCAGAAGGTAAGTTAGTAAAAGAGGAAAGGGGTGTTCGTGTAAGTGATCCTACATCTGTAGAGAAATTGCTTATTGAAGAACTGATTAAAGGACCTAATTCTGAAGGATTATCAGCTTCTTTACCAAGTGATATGAAAGTGAATGATGCAACAACAACTAATGGTGTTTGTCAAGTAGACTTATCCTTTGATTTAAAATCAAAGTTTTTTACTTCGCCAGAGGTGAAAGAAAGAATGATTTATGCAATTGTTAATTCACTTACGGAGATTCCTAAGCTCCGTACCGATATTCCTAAAATTAAAAAGGTAGCTTTTTTAGTAGATGGAAAAAGTGATATTGAGTTTACAAAAGAGATAGATTTAAGAGATACCTTTGAAAGAAATGAGGCTTATATTGGAGAATAAAAGTAAGTATTTAACTCGTCCAATTGCCCATATGACATTAGGTTTCATCATAGGTATTATAGGGGGAAACATGTTTCTAAATGAGAAATATGTTTCCTCTTTTTTTATACTAGGGTTACTTAGTGTTGGGGCATTTTACTATTTAAAATATCGCTATAAGGGCTTAATGATAATTTTGATAAGTAGTATAGCAGGAATTCTTTTATTGACCATACATCCTCTTCGATTAGAACCCCATTACTTTGAACCAGGTAATAGGGTACAATTAGAAGGCGAAGTATATGAAGTGCAAAATACAGCTTACGGACAGTATATTTCTATAAAACATGTAACCTTATATAAAGAAAAGCATAAAGTACAGCTTCGGTCTTCATTACAACTCAGTGTTAATACTGTAAACACTATCACTCCTTATGATTGGGTAGACGTTAGAGGAACGGTAGAAGCTATAGAAGGAGCGATGAATCCGAGTGATTTTAATGACATTACCTATCTTAAAACGAAAAACATAGTAGGCAGAATTAAGGTAGAAGAAATACTAACCCAAGATGTAAAAACGCCGTGGATAGAGAAGCTTCAAAACAAATTGAAAAGTAAGTTGGATGAATTATTCCAAGGGAAAGACCAGGGGATTATGAAAGCTTTACTTTTAGGAGATGATACGGCGCTAGAAGCAAGTACTGATGAAATCTACACAGATTCAGGAATTAGCCATGTCTTATGTATATCAGGATTTCATGTAGGCGTGATTGCAGGCTTTTTATTGCTTGTTATGGGGCAATTAGGGATGAGCTATACCCTACGTTATTTAATAGTTCTTTTAGGCATATGGTTATATGCTTATTTGACAGGCTGGGGAGTATCTACGTTAAGAGCAACTTGGATGATGAGCTTTCTAGTAATGGGTCGTCTTATTTGGGAAGAAGAGGATGGATGGATCAATCTAGCCCTGGCTAGTTTATGTATTTTAATTGTACAACCTTATCAGTTGTTTGCTGTGGGATTTCAATTATCCTTTCTTGCAATGGTAGCCATCATAATAAGTCAAATAATCATTGAGCATTTGGAAGAGGAGAAAAAAATGAAACCATGGCACAAATGGTTATTGCCATGGTTACCTATTCAGCTTATCTTGTCACTTCCATTAGCCTATCACTTTTATCAAGTTCCCTTTTTAAGTAGCTTGCTTAATTTTATAGTTATTCCTCTATTTTCATTGATAATGATTGGTGGTTGGGGATGTTTATTGATGGGATTGTTGGGTTGGCCCTTAGGATATTTGTTAGCATCTGTAATCAGTTTATTATTACAAGTTATAAGTTTTGTGGTTCGTTTGGTGTTATCAGTTCCTTTAAGTACCATTTGTGTAGGTAGACCTAGTGGTATAGAACTCTTGCTTTATATAATAGTTATAGGTTTATTTCTTTATGGAGTATGGGGGATTGGCAATAAAATAAAATTATATGCCTGTAGTTGTTTATTAACCCTTTCTCTAATAGTAGGTATTAAAGTAATTCCAAAAGAATTGAATGTTGCTTTTTTGTATGTAGGGCAAGGAGATGGCGCTGTTATTATTACACCAAAAGGACAAGTGATTGTTATTGATGGCGGTAAGACTGGAAAAGGAGGTGTTATAGAACGTTATTTAAAATATAAAGGTAAGACCCAAATTGATATGATGATTTTATCTCATTCAGATGAGGATCATATAGGTGGGTTAATAGAACTTATATCAGGAACTATTCGTGTTAAGCAGGTTTGTATATCTAAAGCAGATGAATCTGAAAACTTAGTGCGATTTAAAGAACAATGTAGGAGAAAAGAGATTCCTATACTAGCTATAGGGAGAGGAGATCAACTTGTTTTAGGAGATTTAAAACTAACAGCATTAGCACCTAACTTTATAACTCCGAAAGAAATAGCTAATGATAATTCTCTTGTGTGCATGCTACAATATAAGGCTTTTTCAGCTTTATTTACAGGCGACAAATCTAAAGATTCTGAGTCATGGATTTATAGTCAGTTAAATCCTATTAGTATCTTGAAAATAAGTCATCACGGTTCAAGAACAGGTACCTCAAAAGAACTTCTTTTGAAAGTTAATCCTGTATATGCTATGATAAGTTGTGGCAGGCAGAATCGTTATGGACATCCTCATAAAGAGGTTACTGATTTACTAACTGAGAATCATATTACGTATAGCCAAACAAATGAAACAGGAGCTGTTTGGATTGAGACAAATGGCTATAAGATGAAAATAAACAAACAAAGAGAGGATTTAGAGCATGATGCAGGGATGTTATTTACTGCTAGGGGAAGATAGTTGGTCAAAAGGACAATATATTGAAAAGGTCAAAAAGGAAGTTCTTGCAAGTGGCAATGAAATGATGAATTTTTATGAAGCACAAGATAAAGAAGTCATAGTAAGTCAAGTTCAAGATGCTGTAGATACCCTACCTTTTTTTGCTGAGCAAAAGCTTATTTTGCTTAAAGAAACTGGACTATTTAAAACGGGAAAAAAAGAAGAAACGGAAAAGTTTGAGACTTTAGTGGCTCATATACCAGATTATGTGGTTTTATTAATAGATGAAAAAGAAGTAGATAAAAGAAATAAGCTTTATAAAACCATGAAAGCAAAAGCACAAATTGTAGAATTTCATTTTCCTGGTGAGGAGGCTGTTTATCAATTTTTAAAAAATGCTTGTAAAGAAAAACGACTTAGTAGCGATGAAATGACTCTTCGTTATTTTATACAAAAAATGCCAGAAGATATGGCTTATCTATTGGGAGAATGGGAAAAACTTATCAGTTATGTTCAAGATGGGGTTATAACGAAAGAAGCTATTAATGAAATATGTATTTTCTCATTAGAAACACGTGTATTTGAAATGGTAAAAAAAATAGTAAACCATGAGGGCAATGAGGCACTCGAGATTTATAGCCGCATGATACAAAGTAAGGAATCCCCTATTGGTATCTTAGTGCTTATTGCAAGGCAGTTTCGCATGATGTACCAAGTTAAATATTTATTGGCTAATAGAAGTCCACTCAAAGAAATCTCTGCTGAAACAAAACTTCCCTTTTTTGTGGTGAAAGAAATGAGTGAGCAGGTACAACACTACCAGTTTAAACAGCTAGAAGATATTTTAGAAGCATGTTTAAATACTGATGAAGCCATTAAAACAGGTAAGATGGAAAGTAGTAAATGTGTAGAGATGCTTATTATGAATTGTTTAAACGGATAAAATAAAAAGACCTCGAAAGAGGTCTTTTTATTTTTGCATCTTATTAAGCAAGTGTATTTACTAAACGTGTTAAAGAAGATTTTTTACGAGCAGCAGCGTTTTTGTGGAAGATTCCTTTTGCTGTTGCTTTATCAATTGCTTTAACTGCATTTACTAAAGCTACTTTTGCTGCAGCTTGATCATTAGCTTCTACTGCAAATCTAACTTTTTTGATTTGAGTTTTAACTGCTGATTTAATTGCACGGTTACGTGCAGTTTTTGTTGCGATAACTAAGATACGTTTTTTTGCTGATTTAATATTTGCCATTTGATGGCACCTCCATTCATATTCTTGGACACGGTTTGGGGAACTATGAACGGTTTTAACAGGACTCATTATAGTATAAATACCGGACAAAGTCAATGTATACCCATAAAAATAATGGTCAAACTACCTAATGTACGTAAGATATTTGCCATTAAACATTATAATCAATCTTTTAAACAGAGTAAAGGCAAAGCCGAAAAAAAGGAAGTGAATTTATGGATGGATATGAAAAAGTAGGAAATTTCTCGCCAAGAACAGATTTGGCAATTGAAATTAGTAATGCCCTTAAGTTAGATAGGGATGATTCTTATGAAATACCTGGGGTAGAAGTTAAACAAAAAGCCTTGGAAGAAGGAGCCTTAGCTGTAACAAAGGTATGTATATTAAATACAGAAGGCGAAAAAAATATGGGGAAACCTATAGGGGATTATATTACTATTGAATCAAATGGCTTAAAGCAAAATAATCCAGAGCTTCATGAAAAAATAATTAGTGTGCTGGCAGAAGCTATTAAATCCCTTTTGCCAGAAAAAAAGCAAGACCCATTAAATATATTAGTTATTGGATTAGGTAATCGTTTTGCTACGCCTGATACATTAGGTCCCAAAGTAGCTAATCAAGTATTTGTAACCAGACACATGGCACTTAAAGCACCAGAGCTTCTAGATGAAGGTGTATGTTATTTAAGTAGTTTTGCACCTAGTGTTATGGGACTAACTGGTATAGAAACAGCAGAAGTTATACGTGGTGTAGCAGACAATGTTAAACCGGATTGTATTATTGCCATTGATGCTTTAGCTGCTAGAAGTGCAACACGCATTAATACGACGATTCAGATTACAAACACAGGTATTTCTCCTGGTGCAGGAGTAGGTAATAAGCGTAAGGAACTTAATGAAGCTACTATTGGATGCAAAGTAATTGCTGTAGGTGTACCTACTGTAGTAGATACAGTGACTTTAGTTTCCGATGCTTTAAATGATCTTATTTCGCATATGCTAAAGCAAGCTGAACATTCACCTTTTTATGATGTATTAAAAGACTTAACAGAAGAGGAACATTATCAATTAATAAAAGAAAGTATTTATCCTGAAATAAGTGATTTATTTGTAACACCAAAAGAAATAGATGAGGTGATGGAATATTTATCAAGCATTGTAGCTAATGGTATTAATCTAGCAGTTCATCCTGGCATGACATTAAAAGATATTAATAAATATACTTATTAGTCATAAAATAATATACAAGCCTATACAATAATAAAGAATGGTGTAGGGGGGGATATATGTGTTAAAACTTGAAAAGATTATAAAGCACTATGAGATTAATTTTCGACTAAACGGCTATAAAAAAATGATTCTTTATATAGGTATTATTAGTTCATTGATGATTAATATATATAGCTTGCAGCTTAAAGGATACCCAGTCGGAGAGCTTTTTTTTTCTGAGGCATTACCTAAATCTTCTTCAACATATAAAACCATATTCTTTAAACAATATGGCTATTTATTTTCTGGTGTTATAATTGGAGAACCTTTAAGTTTGCTTGCTAATGCTATTCCTTATATAGAAGAAAATGAAGGATTTAAAGCCTCTTACAATGAAATAGTGGGTTATTTTACACCTAATGATTTAAAAAATCAAAAAATATCACAAACTAATGAGCAAGTAAAAGAAACACAAAATGATAGAACTTCTCAAGTACAGGAGAAGGTTTCAATTGAAGCTCTTAAAGATCCACAATATGTATTTAATCGTTATATGACTGCTTCAGCAGAAATGGAATTTGGAGTAGATATGATAAAGGAATGGGATTTTTCTAAGCTTGCTCAGCAACCTATACGTTTAAATGAATCTATAAAAGGACCTCAAGTTCTTATTTTCCATACACATTCTAGAGAAGATTATATGGGTGGACTAACTGTTATAGAGGTGGCAGAGGCATTAAAAAAAGAATTAGAAGATGAATATGATATTGCTGTATTACATATAGAGGACTCTTTTTATGAGGAAAGTAATAAAGGAAAGTTTCCTACAGGTGGAGAATATGAACGAATGGAGGCAAAGATTAAGCAAGTAATCGAAGAAAACCCTTCTATATCTGTAGCCATTGATTTACACCGTGATGGGGTAGATGACAAAGTCCATTTAGTGACAGATATTAATGGTAAACAAACAGCTAAGGTGATGTTGGTAGCCCCTTTATGTCGCAATCGTAATGTGGCAGGCCAAGTTGTAAATAAAGTGGATTTACCCAATCCATATCTAGGTGATAATTTAGCTTTTGCCCTTCAAACACTTTTAACTGCCAATGAATATTATCCAGGTTTTTCGAGAAAAATTTTCTGTGATGAATGGCGTTATAGTACTCATATGAAACCTCAGTCTCTTTTAATGGAATGGGGGGCACAAACTAATACAGGAGAAGAAGCTCTTAATGCTGTGGAACCTATGGCACAAATTTTAGCTAAAGTTCTAGGAAAAAGCTAATGAAACAAAAAGATTGATACAAAAAGAAGGGCTATGCTATAATGAAACGAAAAGAATAGACAAAAGAAATAAGGAGGGGCAAAATGTCTCTTTCAAAACAATCGAAAATAAGAAATTTCTCTATCATTGCCCATATTGATCATGGTAAGAGTACACTTGCGGACCGTATTATTCAAATGACGGGTACACTTACAGCACGCGAAATGCAAGAACAAGTTCTAGACAATATGGATTTAGAAAGAGAACGAGGGATTACCATTAAATCACAAGCGGTAAGGTTGGTATATAAAGCAAAAGATGGGGAAGAGTATGTATTTAATTTAATTGATACTCCAGGCCACGTTGATTTTAACTATGAGGTATCTAGAAGCCTGGCAGCTTGTGAAGGTGCTGTGTTAGTTGTAGATGCAGCACAGGGTATTGAAGCACAAACACTTGCTAATGTTTATTTAGCCTTAGAGCATGATTTAGAAATTATGCCGGTTATTAATAAAATCGATTTACCAAGTGCTGACCCAGAACGTGTCAAAGAAGAAATAGAAGACATTATTGGGTTAGATGCTAGTCATGCACCACTCATTTCAGCTAAGACAGGACTTAATGTGGAAGATGTATTAGAACAAATAGTGACTCATATCCCAGCACCAACAGGTGATATGGATGCACCACTTAAAGCGTTAATTTTTGACTCATTATATGATCCTTATAAAGGAGTTATTGTATTTTGCAGAATTAAAGAAGGAACACTTAAGCAAGGTATGCGTGTACGTATGATGGCTTCCAAGACTGAATTTGATGTGGTAGAAGTAGGAACTTTTGGTGCCGGACAATTTAGGCCAAGTGAAGAAGGCTTAATTCCAGGAGAAGTAGGTTACTTTACAGCAAGTATTAAAAATGTAAAAGATACGCATGTAGGAGATACAGTAACAGATGCCACTAATCCAGCTGATGCTCCTTTACCTGGTTATAAAAAAGCTAATCCAATGGTGTACTGTGGTCTTTACCCAGCAGATGGTGCAAAATATGGCGACCTTCGTGATAGCTTAGAAAAGCTTCAGCTTAATGACGCAGCCCTTGTATTTGAACCTGAGACCTCTATTGCTTTAGGCTTTGGATTTAGATGTGGTTTCTTGGGACTACTTCATATGGAAATTATCCAAGAACGTTTAGAACGTGAATACAATTTAGACCTTGTAACAACAGCACCAAATGTTATTTATAAAGTACATCAGACTAATGGAGAGGTCATTGAACTCTCTAATCCAGCTAATCTACCAGATCCATCTTACATTAAATATATGGAAGAACCAATGGTTAATGCTAAAATTATTGTACCAACAGAATATGTGGGAGCTGTTATGGAACTTTGCCAAGAGCGAAGGGGAATCTACTTCGGAATGGAATATTTAGAGGCCACACGTGCCGTGCTCAATTACGATTTGCCTCTTAATGAGATTATTTATGATTTCTTTGATGCGCTTAAATCAAGAACAAGAGGTTATGCTTCTTTTGACTATGAAATGAAAGGTTACCAAGAATCTAAATTAGTTAAATTAGATATCTTAGTTAACAAAGAAATTGTAGATGCTCTTTCTTTAATTGTTCACGAAACAAATGCAGTTCATAAAGGAAGAAAAATCGTTGAGAAGCTCAAGAAAGAAATTCCAAAACATTTATTTGAAATTCCAATTCAAGCAGCTATTGGTAATAAAGTCATTGCTAGAGAAACAATCAGTGCTATGCGTAAGGACGTTCTTGCAAAATGCTATGGTGGTGATATTTCACGTAAGCGTAAATTATTAGAAAAACAAAAAGAAGGTAAAAAACGTATGCGTCAAGTAGGTAACGTAGAAGTACCACAAGAGGCCTTCATGAGCGTACTTAAATTAGATGAATAGAGGAATAGATTATGCCAATTGGACTTTATATCCATATTCCTTTTTGTGCATCTAAGTGCTATTATTGTGATTTCCTATCTTTTAAAAGACATGAAAAACAAGAAGCCTACGTGGATGCACTGATTCAGGAAATGGAACAAACTAAAAAAGATCTAGTAAGTGGCACAACTATAAAGTCCATTTTCATAGGTGGTGGTACTCCAACAGTACTACCACCCCTTTTATTGGACAAATTATTAAAAGCTGTTGTGTCATGTTTTAATATAGAGCCTGATGCTGAATGGACCATTGAAGCTAATCCAGGGACAATAGATATAGAGAAGCTTCAGGTTCTAAGAAAGTATCCTATTACTAGAATAAGCTTAGGTTTACAGTCTACTCATGATGACTTACTAAGAAAAATCGGAAGAATTCATACCTTTAAGGATTGGGAAGAAAGTATACGGCTTATTAAGCAACATACTTCATGGGAAATTAATACAGACTTAATGTTTGCACTTCCAGGACAAACAGAAGAGGCCTTTCTTGAGACTTTAAATACAGTTACGGCTTATGATATAGAACACTTATCTGTTTACGCGCTGATTATAGAAGAAGGTACAACTTTTTATAAGCTTTATGAAGAAGGCAAATTAGAAGTAGCATCGGATGAGTTGGATCGCCGAATGTATCATACAGCGCAACGTTATTTAAATGATAAGGGCTATATTCAATATGAAATTTCAAATTGGTCAAAGCCAGGTAAGAGTTGTAAGCATAATGCAATTTATTGGCAATTAGAACCGTATATAGGAATAGGCCTAGGAGCACATTCGTTGATGAATCATGCTAGATATTATAATGAAACAAATATGGAAGCGTATTTATCAGCAGCAGGTAATCTTTCCTTACTAAGGAAAGAAGAAGAGCAACTTACTAAAGAAATGGCAATGCAAGAATACATGTTTTTGGGGCTTCGTTTACTTCAAGGTATTGATACATTAGCATTTGAGAGACGTTTCGGAGAAAGTGTGTGGCAAGTTTATAACGAACAATTAACCAAATGGATAAAATATAATGTACTTGTAAAAGATAAAGAAAGAATCTATTTATCACCTTATGGTTTAGATGTTTGTAATGAGGTTTTTGCTTCTTTTTTATAAATACAAAATTCTTTAGATAGGATATTGACAACTGAAAATTTTAGTGATATCTTTATTTTATAGTTAGCACTCGTTAATGGTGAGTGCTAACAACAAGAAGGAAGTGATAGGATGGATATAGACGGACGTAAGCTGAAAATACTTGAAGCAATCATTCGTGATTATATAGAAACAGGAGATCCTGTTGGTTCTAGAACTATTTCTAAGAAGTACGATTTAGGCGTTAGTTCTGCTACCATTCGTAATGAAATGGCAGACCTAGAAGAACTCGGTCTCATTGTGCAGCCACACACTTCTGCAGGAAGAATTCCTTCTGATAAAGGATATCGCCTTTATGTAGATGGTATGATGCAACGTACACACATTGAACCAGAAATAGAAGAGATCATTTTAAAGATGATCAAAGAAAGAGTGAATCGTATTGATACACTAGTGGAAGAAACTGCTAAACTTATTGCAATGCTCACTAATTGTGCAACCATTGCTAGTACACCTTCTATTACTCAAGTACGTATTAAGCACCTTCAACTTGTTCCAATAGATGAGCATTCTGTAGCATGTGTGATTGTGACAGATACGAATAGCGTGAAAAATCACATTATCCCTACACCTAAAGCTATTGATTTTAATATGTGTAACGCTTTAACACACATTTTAAATGAAAGCATAAAAGGAAGCACACTAAGTCAAATTAGCTTGGATAAAATACGAGTATCTATTGAAGAAAAAATGAAAGAATACAGTACCATTGCAGGAAGTGTATTAGAGGCTATTGATAAAACCTTGCATCAAGAAGATATGCCAGATATTTATATACGTGGTGCCAATAATATTCTTGACTTTGAGGAATTCAATAACAAAGAAAAAGCAAGAGAATTATTTAAAGTATTGGAAGAAAAGCCATATTTATTACAAGTGTTAGATCATACACCACCTAACACCATTACAATCCGTATTGGAGAAGAAAATATACTAACTCCAATGAAAGATTGTAGTGTAGTAACAACAAGTTACAGCATAGGGGAACATACCATTGGTAACATAGGTATTATTGGTCCAACACGTATGGATTATGGTCAAGTCGTTTCAGTACTTGAATACGTCTCTCATCATATAACGAATATGTTAAGAGAAATGAATGACTCTTAACGTGAAAGGGTGAAATCATGGAGGAAAATAAAAAAGTTGATGAAGTACTAGAGGCTGATCAAGTGTCAGAAGTAGAAGAAAGTGCATCTGCTGAAGTAGAAGATCCTAAAGAGACTGAAGCTGTAGAAGCTGAAGTTGTAGAAGAAATACCTGAAGAAACAAAGGAAGAATCAGATAAATCAGCAGAATATCTTGAACGCTTACAACGTTTAATGGCGGAGTTTGATAACTACAGAAAACGTAGTGAAAAAGAAAAATCTGATAGCTATGATTTTGCAGTAAGTAATACAGTAGCTGAGTTATTACCTGTTATTGACAACTTTGAACGTGCCCTTCAAGTAGAAAGTGAAGATAAAAACTTCTATACAGGGGTGGAAATGATTTATAAACAGTTAATGAGTATGCTTGAAAAGTTGCATGTAACATCAATTGAAGCAGAAGGCAAAGAATTTGACCCAAATCTTCACAATGCGATTATGCACATAGATGATGAAGCTTATGGAGAAAATATCATTGCTAAAGAACTTCAAAAAGGTTATTTATATAAAGAAAAAGTGATTAGACATAGTTTAGTCCAAGTAGCAAATTAATATTAGTTTAGTAGGAGGAAAATAATCATGGGTAAAATTATAGGAATTGACTTAGGAACAACAAACTCTTGTGTATCTGTTATGGAAGGTGGAAAACCAGTTGTTATCGTTAATGCTGATGGTAATAGAACAACACCATCTGTTGTTGGTTTTAGTAAAACTGGTGAAAGACTTGTAGGGGATGTGGCAAAACGTCAAGCTGTTACAAATCATGAAAGAACAGTAATCTCCATTAAACGTCACATGGGAACAGACTACAAAGTAAATATTGATGATAAGAAATTCTCTCCACAAGAAATCTCAGCAATCATTCTTCAAAAATTAAAAGCTGATGCAGAAGCTCACCTTGGTGAAAGTGTAACAGAAGCAGTCATTACTGTACCAGCGTACTTCACAGATAGCCAAAGACAAGCAACTAAAGATGCTGGACGTATCGCAGGTCTTGATGTAAAACGTATTATTAATGAACCAACAGCTGCTGCTTTAGCTTATGGTCTTGATAATGAACATGAACAAAAAATTATGGTATATGACCTTGGTGGTGGTACATTCGACGTATCTGTTATTGATATCGGTGATGGTGTCATTGAAGTACTTGCAACAAGCGGTGATAATCACCTTGGTGGAGATGATTTTGACCAAAAAGTAATTGATTATTTAGTATCAGAATTCAAAAAACAAGAAGGCATTGACCTTTCAGCTGATAAAGTAGCAATGCAACGTTTAAAAGAAGCTGCTGAAACAGCTAAAAAAGAACTTTCACAAAAAACAAGTGCCAATGTACTTATTCCATTTATCTGCAGTGAAGGAAAGAGTCTAGATGTAACCATTACACGTGCTAAATTCGACGAATTAACACAAGATTTAGTAGAAAGAACAATGGGACCAGTTAGAACAGCACTTAGCGATGCAGGTCTTAACGCTTCAGAACTTGATAAAGTATTATTAGTTGGTGGTTCTACACGTATTCCAGCTGTTCAAGATGCTGTAAAACGTATTACAGGAAAAGACCCATTCAAAGGTATTAACCCAGATGAATGTGTTGCTGTAGGAGCAGCTATTCAAGGTGGTAAACTTTCTGGTGAAGCTGGTTCAGGAGATATTCTTCTTCTTGACGTAACACCTCTTTCACTTGGTATTGAAACAATGGGTGGTGTAGCTACAACAGTTATTCCTAGAAATACAACTATCCCAACTAAGAAATCACAAGTATTCTCAACAGCAGCAGATAATCAACCAGCCGTTGATATTCATGTAGTTCAAGGTGAAAGACCAATGGCTAATGACAATAAAACGCTTGGTAACTTTAAATTAGATGGTATTATGCCAGCTCCACGTGGGGTACCACAAATTGAAGTAACATTTGATATTGATGCTAATGGTATTGTTAAAGTATCTGCCAAAGACCTTGGAACAGGTAAAGAACAACACATTACAATCACAGCTAGCACAAATCTTAGTGATGATGAAATTGAAAAAGCTGTTAAAGAAGCAGAACAATTTGCAGCTGAAGATAAAAAACGTAAAGAAGCTATCGATGTTAAAAATGAAGCAGACAGTATGGTATTCCAAACAGAAAAAATGCTTAAAGACATGGAAGATAAATTAGAAGCTGATGATAAAGCTAAAGTGGATGCAGCACTTACAAAATTAAAAGAACTTAATGAAAAAGCTGTTATCGGTGCTATGACTGATGAACAAGTTGCTGAACTTAAAGCAGCTAAAGAAGAGTTAACAACAGTATTCTATGGAATCTCTGAAAAATTATATAGTCAAGCAGCACCAGATATGGGCGCTCAAGATCCAAATGCAGCAGCTGGTGGCAGTGCAAAAGATGACGATGTCATTGACGCTGATTTCAAAGAAGAATAAGATAGAGTATGAAACGGTCAAAGAGTACGTCTCTTTGACTGTTTCTGTGTTCACTTATAAGGACAAATAAATGAGATAATAAATTTGAGTAGTGGTGGTGAAAAGCGTGGATAAAAGAGATTATTATGAAGTCCTCGGCATAAATAAATCGGCTCAGGACGCAGAAATAAAAAAAGCTTATCGTAAATTAGCAAAAAAATATCATCCAGATGCTAATCCGGATAATAAAGAAGCAGAAGCTAAGTTTAAAGAAGTAACAGAAGCTTATGAGATTTTAAGTGATCCTGATAAAAAAGCAGCTTATGATCGCTATGGCCATGCCGCTTTTGAACAAGGTGCTGGCGGTGCTGGTGCTGGCGGCTTTGGTGGTTTTGGCGGTTTTGGTGGCTTCGATGGGGACATCGACCTTGGAGATATTTTAAATGGTATGTTTGGTGGTGGCTTTGGTGGAAGTAGTAATCGTAGACGTTCAAGAGGCCCAAGACCAGGGGCTGATATTAGACAGACCATTCAAATTAGCTTTGAAGAAGCCGCTTTTGGCTGCGAAAAAGAACTTTCTATTAATACTTCTGAAATCTGCGGCACATGTAATGGTACCAAAGCTAAACCTGGAACCTCTACATCTACATGTACAAAATGTGGTGGTACGGGACGTGTTGTAGTGACACAACGTACGATTATGGGTATGATGCAAACAGAACAGGTTTGTGATGTTTGCCAAGGCGAAGGTAAAGTCATTAAAGAAAAATGTACGACTTGTCATGGGCATGGTAAAGTAAGAACCGTTAAAAAAGTAACTGTATCTATTCCAGCAGGTATTGACCATGGTCAGACGTTACGTGTATCTGGCAAGGGTGAAGTGGGAGATCCAGGAGCACCAGCAGGTGACTTACTTGTAACAGTTTCAGTCAAATCACATCAAGTATTTGAACGTCATGGCCAAGATGTTTATATGCGTATGCCAATTAGCTTTACTCAAGCAGCTTTAGGAGCAGAGCTTTCTATTCCAACTTTAGATGGTAATGTGAAATTTACCATTCAACCAGGTACACAAACTTCTTCTAAATTTAGACTACAAGGCAAAGGTATACCAAGCTTACGTAATAGCAAACAGCGTGGTGACCAATATGTAGAAGTTTATATTGTAGTACCAAAGAATCTGACTGAAAAGCAAAAAAGCATCCTAAGAGAATTTGAACCGGAAGCAGGCGAGCAGGCAGAAGAATCTAAAAAAGGTTGGCAACACATTTTTAAAAAAAATAAATAATGTAAAGATAAGAAGTAAAAGCAAAAGGCTATACACTTGGATAATCTTCAAAGGTATAGCCTTTTATTCTTATGCATAAGGAAAGGACGGCTAAGCTTCTTTAGAAGTGTGTTCTATTTCCTGTTTTGAAAAAGATTCATGTGATTTGAGATAGTCTCTTATAGCATAAAGGACATCTCGTAATGGCCAGCAAATCAAATAAATAATAGCAATATACATGATAAGTTGCAAAATAACTTGTCCATAAATAAAAACATAATTAATGAAGTTACCATTAGTCATAAAAACACCTCCTTTATGTTAATGTTACAAATAACAAGGCGAATCATACATCCAATTTATGTGGAAAATGGTATGAAGGAGGGTGAAAATGGACATAGCTTGAATTATAAAATACTTTCACTTATAATATGAACTATTACAGATAGATGGAGATGAAATAATGAATTGGTTAGAAGTAACTATAGATACATCCAAACAAGGATTAGAAACAATAACAGGTATATTATTACAACTGGGCGTTACGGGATTTGTGATTCAAGATCCTGATGATTTTGATGAATTTTTAACTTATCAAGGTAAAACTTGGGATTACATGGATGAAGATGTAGAAAAACTTAAAGATTGTCCGACTAATATCAAATTCTATTTAGCAGAGAATATGCAAGGACAAGAAACTTTTAAGGAAATTAAAAAGACGTTAGAACGTATGAAAGATTCACCTGAAGGAGCAGATTACGGCTCATTAGAAATGAGTCTAGGTAACGTTAACGAAGAAGACTGGGCAAATAACTGGAAAAAGTATTTTAAACCTTTTGAAGTAGGTGAGAAATTTGTTATTAAACCTACTTGGGAAAGTTATAATGAAAATACAAACCGAATGATTTTAGAAATAGATCCTAATTCATCTTTTGGAACCGGTCAACATTATACGACTCAACTTTGTATTGAACAATTAGAACAAATCATTAAGCCAGATGCCGAAGTACTTGATATGGGATGCGGCAGTGGTATTTTATCGATTGCAACACTTTTATTAGGTGCACAACATGTAACAGCAGTAGATATTGATCAAAATTCAGTCGATATTGCAAAAGATAATTTTATACAAAATGGTATGAAACAAGGCCAATTTGCACTTCATTGTGGCAATGTTATAGCAGATGAAGCATTAGTTAAGACCATTGGACAAGGTTGTTATGACGTAGTAGTAGCCAATATTGTGGCAGACGTCATTATTGGCATGAAGGAACTTTTAAAGGACTTCCTCAAACCAGGAGGAACACTCATTGCTTCAGGTATTATTAGTGATCGCAGTGAGGAAGTGAAAGAACATTTGGAGAGTGTCGGATTTACGGTAAAACATATGACAGAGAAAAATGATTGGGTAGCCATTATGGCTGATTTTTAAACGAGAAGGGTGAACTATGACGAAATTTTTTGTAAATGCAGAAGATGTGTTTGAAAATGAAATCCACATAAAAGGAACGGATGTTAATCATATTAAAAACGTCTTACGTCTACCTGTAGGCAAAGAAATTTTAATTAACAATAGACAAGGCAAGGACTATAAGTGTATAATAAAGTTAATTGATACAGATTTAGTAACGGCTGATATTATAGGTGAATTAGAAGAGACAACAGAACCTGCTGTACAAACCGTTTTATTTCAATCTCTCATAAAAGGGGAAAAGATGGAGTTTGTGATTCAAAAAGCAATTGAAATTGGTGTGACAGTCATTATTCCTATCATAACAGAACGTTGTATTGTAAAACTTGAATCGGATAAAAAAACAAAAAGTAAGTGTGAACGTTGGCAAAAAATAGCAGAAAGTGCAGCAAAACAAAGTAAAAGAGGCATTGTGCCAGAAGTTTTGTGGCCGATGACATTTAAAGAAGCACTTACCTATGCTAAACAACAATTAGAGGTGTCTTGTATTCCTTTTGAGAATGAACATGCCTTTCATATTAAGACTTATTTAAAAAACTGTAAAGCCAAATCAATAGGTATATTCATTGGACCAGAAGGAGGCTTTACAGATGAAGAAGTACTTTTAGCAAGTACTTTTCAAATAAGTCCGATCACATTAGGTAAGCGTATTTTAAGAAGTGAGACAGCTGGACTTGTAACTTTAGCCAACATCATGTATGAGATGGGAGAGATTTAGCAATGGAAGATGTAAGGTTTTTAGTTGTTGATGATGCAATATTTATGAGAACTGTCCTTAAAAAAATGTTAACAGATGCTAACTTTACTGTTGTTGGAGAGGCAGGGAATGGACTTCAAGCTATTGAAATGGCACAGCAGCTTCAACCAGACATTGTAACCTTAGATATCACTATGCCTGAGATGGATGGTATACAAGCAATAGATAGAATTTTAGAAGTAAGTCCAAACACCAAGATTATTATGTGTTCAGCTATGGGACAGCATTCAAAAGTAGTGGAAGCAATAAAAAAAGGTGCAAAAGACTTTATTGTCAAACCCTTTGAAAAAACACGTGTATTACAAGCAATTTATAATGTAATGAACAGATAAAATGGGGGGATACCCTCATTTTTTATGTGGCGAAACGGGAGATTAAAAATGAAACGAGAGATTTATCTAGATAATGCTGCTACTACAAAACCTCTAGAATGTGTAGCAGAAGTTGTTAAAGAAACCATGTTAGCGTATTATGGTAATCCATCTTCTTTGCATAAAAAGGGGATGGAAGCAGAAAATATACTTAAAGAAGCAAGTCAATTTTTTGCAAAGGTACTGGGCTGTGTACCAGAGGAAATTCTATATACTTCAGGTGGAACAGAAAGTAATAATATGGCCATTATAGGTGCTAGTCTAGCTTACAGAAGACAAGGCAAAAAAATTATTACAACTACTATAGAACATCCATCTGTAGGTGAAGTATTTAAATATCTAGAAACCCAAGGTTTTGAAATAGTAATTATTGGTGTTAATGCAGAAGGTTATGTGGATTTAAAAGCTTTAGAAAATGCCGTTGATGAGGAAACTATTTTAGTGAGTATCATGCATGTGAATAATGAAATAGGAACGATTCAACCCATTACTGAAATAGGAAAAGTAGTTAAATCCAAAAATCCTGACACACTTTTTCATGTAGATGCGGTGCAATCTTTTGGTAAACTACCAATACATGTCAAGAAATCAAAAATAGATTTTTTATCTATGAGTGCTCACAAATTTTATGGGCCACGTGGTATTGGTTTATTGTATAAAAGCAAGCAAGCAAAAATGAAGCAGCTCTTTTGGGGTGGTGGCCAACAGAAGAATTTCAGATCAGGGACAGAAAATGTTCCAGGTGTAGCTGGTACCTTAAGTGCAGCTAAGTATGTATTTAAAGAACAAGAAGCTATTTTAAGCCATATGGCTAATTGTAAAGCAACATTGGCAAATGGTTTACTAGATCATTTACCAGACATATGGGTTAATGGTCCAGGGTTAGCTGAAGGAGCACCTTATATTTTAAATATTGGTTTTAAGGATGTGCGTGCTGAAGTGCTTTTACATGCATTAGAACAAGAAGGGATTTTTGTTTCATCAGGTTCTGCATGTAGTAGTCATAAAAAAGTTAAAGATGGTGTCTTAGTAGCTATTGGTCTTCCTAATGACTGCTTAGATAATGCTATTCGTTTTTCTTTTGCACATGATACATCTCTAGAAGATATAAATGAAGTAATAGAGATTATTCAATCACAAGTTACGCTATTAAGAAGATATACACCAGGAGGAAGAAAAAAGTGAAAAATGTATTTTTAATTAAATACGGCGAACTCGCTATAAAAGGTAAAAATAGACACTTATTTGAAAACAAGCTTGTTGCTAACATCAAAAAAAATCTCAAAACAATCGGAGAATTTGTTGTTTCTAAAGAGCAAGGACGTATCATGGTAGAACCTGTTGATGATGCACAAATAGAAGTAGAACAAGTACTTGATCGTTTAAGCCGTATATTTGGTATTATCGGTATTGCGTATGGTCTAAAGGAAGAGGAGGTTTCTTTTGAAGCTATTAAACGTCTTGCTTTAATGCAAATGCAACAAGAATGTGCAGACGGTCCAATTACTTTTAAAGTAGAAACAAAACGTGCTGATAAGCGTTTTCCTATGAATTCTATGGAAATAAGCGCTGAGATAGGTGGTTATTTATTAGATAAGCTAGGTGACAAAGCGAAAGTAGATGTACGTCATCCAGACGTAACTTTAATGGTTGAGCTTAGAAATCACACTTATGTTTATGCTAAGACACACAAAGGTGCCGGTGGAATGCCATATGGTACCAATGGTAAAGCAACCTTATTACTTTCGGGTGGTATTGATAGCCCAGTAGCTGGTTGGATGATTGCTAAACGTGGGGTAGAAGTAGATGCTGTTTACTTCCATGCACCACCTTATACAAGTGATCGTGCTAAAGAAAAAGTAGTGGACCTAGCTAAAAAGGTGGCTATTTATACAGGAAATATGAAACTTCATATTATTAATTTTACAGATATTCAACTTAAAATATATGAAAGATGTCCACATGAACAATTAACACTTATTATGAGACGTATCATGATGTATATTACAGAAGCTATTGCTAAGAAAAATGGAAGTATGGGACTTATTACAGGTGAAAGTATTGGACAAGTAGCAAGCCAAACGATGCAGAGTTTAGTTGTAACAGATGATGCAGCAACTATGCCTGTTTTTCGTCCACTTATAGGTTTTGATAAGGAAGAAATCGTTCAAATTGCAAAAAAAATAGATACATTTGAAACGTCTATTTTACCTTATGAAGATTGTTGTACAATTTTTGTGGCAAAGCATCCTGAAACAAAGCCAAAATTAGAGTATATTGAGCGTTCAGAAGCTTTATTAGATGATATTATTGAAGAAATGATGGCTAAAGCCATAGAGGAAATGGAAATTATTCGTTGTTAGATAAAATAAAAAGTCCATTTTATTAAAATGGACTTTTTATCATATTTAGTTTGGTTCAGTTATAAAAGGTTTAAGTGCTGTGATTAAATCATCTGCACAACTATCATTATATATGTCAAGTCTTAATGCTTTACTGAGATCTAAACTAAAAATACCCATAATAGATTTAGCATCAATAATATAACGACCAGAAGAGAGATCGAAATCGCTATCATAAGCATTAATGAGATTGACAAATTGTTTAACTTTTTCAATTGAATTAAGAGAAATATACACAGATTTCATAATTACCCCCATAAGTTGTAGAATAAGTAGCTTGATTTCTATTTCTTAAGCTACTTGTATCATATATTTTGGAACAAAGAATGTCAATAAAAAGAGGTGAGAATTTGAGAAAAGTAGCGTTCTATACATTAGGTTGTAAAGTAAATCAATATGACACAGAAGCCGTGCTAGAAAAATTCAAAGAGCAAGGCTATGAAGTTGTAGATTTTAACGAATATGCAGATGTCTATGTGGTCAACACTTGTACAGTTACTCATTTAAGTGATAGAAAATGTAGACAAATGTTAAGGAAGACAAAGAAAATTAACTCAGACAGTATTTTAGTAGCTATGGGATGCTATGCTCAGATTGCTGCGGATAAAATAAAAGACCAGGTAGAAGAAATAGATATTATTGTTGGAACCAATAAACGAAATGAAATCGTAGATTTGGTAGACAACTTTGAAAAGGAAAAAAGACAAACCATTAATACGGTTTCAAATATTATGGATGTAGGTGAATTTGAAGAACTTCACATTTCAGATATGGGAGAACGTACGCGTGTTTATGTTAAAGTTCAAGAAGGCTGTAATAATTATTGTAGTTATTGTATTATTCCTTATACACGTGGTAAAATAAGAAGTAGAAAAGAAGAGCAGGTTGTTGAAGAAGTAACCAAGTTAGTCGGACTTGGCTTTAAAGAAATTATTTTAACAGGAATACATGTACTTGCTTATGGGAAAGATTTAGGTAATACTGATTTAATTCAACTACTAAAGCGTGTACATGAAATAGAAGGTGTTGAACGTATCCGAATGAGTTCTATTGAACCTGTAGCTATTACAGATGAGTTTATCTATGCATTAAAGGAAATGCCAAAGGTTTGCCATCATTTCCATTTATCTCTTCAAAGCGGTAGCGAAACGATTTTAAAACGTATGAATCGCAAATACACAGCAGTAGAATATAAAGCTAGTGTAGAGAGATTACGTACTCTTTGGCCAGATGTAGCTATTACAACAGATGTTATTGTTGGCTTTCCGGGAGAAACTGAAGAGGAATTTTTAGAAACAGTTGAATTTGTAAAAGATGTTCATCTTGCACAAATTCATATTTTCCCATTTTCACCTAGAGAAGGAACGCCAGCTGCTAAAATGAGAGCACAAGTGGCACCCGAAATAAAAGAGCATAGAGCTAAGGTTTTATCAGAAGTAGAAAAATCATTACGCCTAGCATATATGGAACAGTTTATTGACAAAGAACTAGAGGTGTTATTTGAAAAACATCATGAAAATGAAGTAACGGGTTATACAAGTAATTATTTAAAAGTTCAAGTATTAGGAAATGAAACCATTGAAAACACTATCCAAAAGGTAAGAATTGATGCTATTAAGGATGAACATTTATTGGTAGGACATGTCATAACTAGATAAAAATAATATTTTTTATTTTTATCTATAGTTTTGTTACAAATTATGGTATACTTTAGTTATACAAGGTTTAGCTATTGGAAGGTGAGCAAGATGGAAAATATGAATGAAACAATGCAATTTCATTTAGAGGGTTTAGAAAAAGCCTCAACTAGAGAAATATTAATGGATGTTTATGTTGCTTTAGAAGAAAAAGGTTATCATCCCATTAATCAAATAGTAGGATATATTATGTCCGGAGACCCAACTTATATTACGAGCCATAATGGGGCAAGAAACAAGATTCGTAAGTTAGAAAGAGATGAGATATTAGAAGAACTAGTAACTTATTATCTTAAACGCTAAAAGTGGCTGTAGGGGGAACTCTACAGCTTTTTTATAGGAGGCACAATGTGCGTATATTAGGTTTAGATTTCGGAACAAAAACAACTGGTGTAGCCATTAGTGATCCAATGGGATGGACTGCACAAGGCTTAGAGATTATAAGAAGACAAGAGGATGAGCACCTTAAAGCAACAATGAAGCGAATTGAAGAAATCTGTACGGCTTATAAGGTAGAAAAGATTGTTCTCGGACTTCCTAAAAATATGAATAATACTTTAGGGGAAAGAGGTGAAAAGACACTTTTATTCAAGGAAAAATTAGAAAATAAGCTTAAGATTCCTGTAGAAACATGGGATGAACGTTTAAGTACAGTAGCTGCGGAACAAGTGTTACTTGAAGCGGATATGAGTCGCAAAAAAAGAAAAAACGTTATTGATAAACTAGCAGCAACTATTATTTTACAAAATTATTTAGATGCTAAGCAATAATGACTATTGCTTAAGAAAACAAGAAGGGAACTATTATGGATCAAAAAATAGGTGAAAATACACCGATGAATGAAAATAATATGGAAGAAGTAGTTGAAAAAATCTCTTTTGTAGATGAAGAAACAGGCGAGGAGATTTTATTTGAAGTGATAGATGAAGTGATTATTGACAACATTAAATATATATTAGTTGTTGATGAAGAGGACATCTCCACCATTTTAAAACAAATAAATGAAAAAAATGAAGAATTAGAATATGCCCTTGTAGAAGACGAAGATGAATTCAAAAAGGCAGCTGTAGAATTTATGACAAATGAAGAGTATGATATTGAGTTATAGCCTTTTTATGATGGTATAAAATTGAGAGAATGAGGGGCTGATAGCAATGAACGCTGCACAATTTAAAGAAAAATTAAAACAAAAAGGTTGTAAACTGACCTTGCAACGTAGAAGTGTATTAGACGTCTTAATTAAACATTGTAATGAGCATTTATCTACAGAAGAAATCTATGATTTTGTTAAAGAAAATTATCCTGAAATTGGACTAGCTACGGTTTACCGTACAGTTCAGCTTTTTGAGGAGATGGGTATTGTAGATCGCTTAAATTTTGATGATGGATGTAGTCGTTTTGAACTTTCTTCAGAAGATACAGTGCATCACCATCATCATCTTATTTGCGAATCTTGCAATAAGGTGTTTGAAGTAGAAAATGATTTATTAGAAGAGATAGAAAAAGAAATTGAACGGAAATACAAATTTAAAATTCATGATCACAACGTTATGTTTTATGGCGTATGTAAGGATTGTGAACAAAAAGAATAATCGATATATAATGGAGGTGTAGCTTTGATACCCAAAAAAGCTAAAAGTAAATTGCGCATTATTCCTCTTGGAGGATTAGGCGAAATTGGAAAGAATATGACACTATTTGAATATGAAGATGACATGTTCATAGTAGATTGCGGATTAGCATTTCCTGAAGATGAAATGCTTGGAATAGATTTAGTTATTCCTGATATTACTTATGTCATGAAAAATATTCAAAAAGTACGAGGAATCGTACTGACTCATGGTCATGAAGACCATATTGGGGCACTACCTTATGTGCTTCAAGAATTAAATGTACCTATTTATGGCACAAAATTAACAATAGGGCTAGTAGAAAATAAACTAAAAGAACATAATTTATTGCGTACAACTGAGCGTATTAGCGTTATGCAAGGAGAAACGATTAAATTAGGTTCTAACTTTAAAATAGAATTTATTCGTTCAAATCATAGTATTGCAGATGCAGTTATGCTTTCTATTTGGACACCTGCTGGTATCGTAGTGCATACTGGAGACTTTAAAGTTGACTTTACACCTATTAGTGGAGCAACATTAGATTTACACCGTCTAGCAGAAATAGGTAGAAAAAAAGTATTAGCACTTATGGCAGATAGTACAAATGTTGAAAGACCAGGTTATACACAATCAGAAAAAATGGTAGGGGCTAAATTTGAAGATATTTTTGCTAATAATATAGACAAACGTATTATGGTAGCAACTTTTGCTTCTAATATCGACCGTGTCCAACAAATTGTAAATGCTGCTTATAAATATAAGCGTAAAGTAGCAGTTATTGGTAGAAGTATGGTCAATGTAGTAAAAACAGCTAGTGAATTAGGATATATCACTATTCCTGAAAACACACTGATTGAAATTAATGATGTAAAACGTTATAAAGATGATCAAGTGGTACTTATTATGACCGGAAGTCAAGGAGAACCTATGGCTGCTCTTTCCAGAATGGCTACTTCTGATCATAAGCAAATTGATATTAAACCAGGAGATGTTATTATCCTAAGTTCAACACCAATTCCAGGTAATGAAAAAACAGTTTCTAAAGTCGTTAATGAACTTTGCAAAAAAGGTGCCAAAGTTATTCGTGAAGATACTCATGTATCTGGTCATGCGGCTCAAGAAGAATTAAAACTGATTCATACTTTAATTAAACCTAAATATTTTATCCCAGTACATGGTGAATACAGACATTTACAAAAGCATACTGAACTTGCTATGGAATTAGGTATGAAACGTAATAATATTATTATTCCATCTATTGGAGAAGTCATTGAACTAGGACCTGATAATATTAAAGTTGTTGGTAATGTACCATCTGGTCAAGTTTTAGTTGATGGTTTAGGTGTAGGAGATGTAGGAAATATCGTTTTACGTGATCGTAAACATCTTTCACAAGATGGTCTGCTCATTGTAGTCATGACTTTAGAAAAGGAATCAGGTATGGTTGTAGCAGGTCCAGATATTATTTCACGAGGGTTTGTTTATGTAAGAGAAGCTGAAAATCTTATGGATGAAGCTAAAGCAGTAGTAAGAAAAGCTTTAGATCGCTGTGAAGATAAGCATATCGTAGAATGGTCACAGATTAAGACAATTGTTAAAGATGACTTACGTGAATTTGTATGGCAAAGAACTAAACGTAGTCCGATGATACTTCCAATTATTATGGAAGTTTAAATAAAAAACTCACTATTTAATGATAGAATAGTGAGTTTTTTTATTTTATATAGTTATTATTTCTTTTGTAGTTCCTTACAAAGTTTTTTTAAAGCTTTTTTTTCAATACGTGACACATAAGATCTAGAAATCCCCATTTGCTCAGCGATTTCTCGTTGTGTTTTCTCTTCTTGATTATTAAGTCCATAACGAAGTAATAGTATTTCTTTTTCTCTAGGCTTAAGTAAAATACGAATATGTTGATAAAGCTTTCGTACCTCAATGTCTAAATCTACTTGATCAAAAATAGTATCATTTTCTGTACATAAAATATCAAGTAAGCTAATTTCATTACCTTCTTGATCCATGCCAATAGGTGCATGAAGAGAGGTTTCATAACGTTGTTTACGTCCTGCACGAATACTCATAAGAATTTCATTTTCAATGCAACGTGCAGCATAAGTAGCTAATCTCGTACATTTATTTGGATCAAAGGAGCTAATACCTTTAATGAGTCCAATGGTGCCTATTGAAATTAAATCATCTACATCATTATTGATATTATTATATTTCTTGACAATGTGTGCCACGAGTCTTAAATTTCTTTCAATTAATATGTTCTTTGCAGCTTCGTCGCCAGCTTGATAACATTCTAAATAGTGCTTTTCTTCTTCAGCTGATAGAGGCTGAGGAAAAGAGGAAATGCTACTGAAATAGGAAAAACAGAAGAGTGGTAGCATAATAAGGCACACCTCCAGGAGAAAGGGTTCATAATTAGTGTATGAACTAAAAGTAGAAATGGTGCCCGTACTTAAAAAATTTTAAATACATCATAAATAGACGTAAGTATACACTTATGTCTATTTATGATTGTTCCAAACCAGTATATAATCCGTATACTGCTTTTTATAGAACCATTATTAATAATTCTTATTCTTCAAATCTTGTTTGTTCAAATTTACGTAGGATAGATGGTACAGGAACAGGTTGCTCACATTTAAAACGAATGATTTGTTTTGGATGTGGTGCGGCTTCAATAGCATTACCTTCTTCATCGTAAAGCGCCTCAATTTTGACAGGAATAAAAGGTCCTTCTGGAACAAGAATTTCAACTTCATCGCCTACAGAGAACTTCCTACGTTGTTCAACTGTTACCATTTGAGTAGTTGGATCATAGTCCCTAATCATACCAGAGAAGTCATAATTACGAACATAAGAATTATGACTATAAGTTTGATCTTTTTCAGTTGGTTTATGTTGATAGAAACCTGTTGTAAATTCACGGTGGCTTGCCTTACCTACCTCTGTTAAGAAGTAATCTTTCTTAGCCTTAAACTCTTCAGGACTATTGAGGAAAGTATCAATAGCTTCACGATAAGCTTTAACAACTGTTGCTACATACAAAGGTGTTTTCATACGTCCTTCAATTTTAAAGCTATAAATACCTGCTTCTATAAGTTCTGGAATATATTCAATCATACAAAGGTCGCGAGAGTTATAAATATAAGTGCCTCTTTCATCTTCTTCAATTGGCATATATTCACCTGGTCTTGTTTCTTCAACCACACTATATTTCCAGCGACAAGGTTGGGCACATTCTCCATGATTAGCATCACGATGGGTCATATAATTGCTAAGTAAGCAACGTCCAGAGTATGCCATACACATAGCACCATGAACGAAAGACTCTAAATCAATATCTTCTGGTAAATGATCATGCATTTCTTTAATCTCAGGGAAAGAAAGTTCACGAGCTGTAACAATACGTTTAGCGCCTTGATTAGCCCAGAAGAGAGCAGTGTGGTAATTAGTATTATTCGCCTGTGTTGAAATATGAACCTCCATATGAGGTACTGTTTCACGTACAATGCTAAATACACCAGGATCTGCTACAATTAGTGCATCTACACCAATAGACTCTAGGTAAAGGAAGTATTCTTTCATCCCCTCAAAGTCTTGATGGTGAGCAAAGATATTGCAAGTAACGTAAACTTGTACACCATGAGCATGGGCGAACTCAATACCTTCTTTCATTTCCTCAGGAGTAAAATTCTTCGCTTTAGCACGAAGACCATATTTATTTCCTCCAATATAAATAGCATCTGCACCATATAAAACAGCAATCTTTAAATTTTCTAAACTACCTGCAGGTGCTAATAATTCAACTTTTTTTTGATGACTCATTTTTCTGTTCCTCCTATTTTGTAACTAAGCGCAACACCATCACCAATAGGAATAACACTTGATCTGAGTGTATCACTATGAGTAATAGTCCATAAAAATTCTCTTAATCTTGAGTGTGTCGTACGTTGTCTACGATCGATTAAGTAGCGTGAACGTGCTACCGTTCCTTTGTGTAGTACATTATCTGTAATAAGTAGTCCATTTGGTTTTAATAAACGGATACATTCAGGTAAAAAGTTAATGTACTGTCCTTTAGCGCAGTCCATGAAAATAACATCAAAGCTTTCACTAGGTAATTGTGTTAAAGTGATAGCTGCATCACCCTCAATAATTTCAATGGTATCTTCAAGACCAGCGGCTTTAATATTTTTACGTGCTTGACGTAGCATATAATCAAAGCGTTCAAGCGTGGTGATTTTGCCACCTTCTTTTAAATAACTGCTCATAAAAATAGAAGAATACCCAACAGCGGTTCCAATTTCCAGTATTGTACTTGGCTGTACTAATGAAAGTTGTACTTTGATAAAATCTGCAACCTCAGGTTTAATTATGGGCCAGGTTTCAGCCTCTATAGCAATTTGATGCTCAATATTGGCTAAAAGAGAAGAGCGGGGTACTTCATGAAGCGCCCTGATATATTCAACAATGTAGCTATAATTAATTTCACTCATAATAAGACCCTTTCTAATTTATTCTCTTATGCCACTATAAAGGAAAAACGCTATGAATTCAAGAGGTAAATACAAACTCTCTTGGAAAAGTAATTCTATAAATCTTTGAAATTTATAAAAGGAAGGGACACTAGTCCCTTCCTTTTATAAATAAAAATAATCTATTATTCTGTAAAATTAATATCATTATTTTGTTTATAACGACTTTTAGCTGCAGCATGTTCGTCAAGGGTACTGCTAAAGAAGTGTGTTCCTTTTTCTTCATCATCTACAACAAAATAATAGTAATCATGTTCTTCCGGTGAAAAGGCAGCACGTATACAATCTTCTCCTGGCATACAAATAGGTCCAACAGGTAACCCTTCATATAAATAAGTATTGTAAGGTGTATCTTTAGCTAAATCATCTGTTGTAAGATTAGCTTTACGTTTATTTAAACTATATTGAACAGAAGAACACATTTGAAGACGCATATGGTCACGTAATCGGTTATAAATAACACCTGAAATGATAGGGCGTTCTTCACTTAATTTAGCTTCTTGTTCAATAATAGATGCAATGGTTATAATTTCATGAAGACTATAAGAAGAATTATTAAGATATGCAGCATATTTAGATGTAATATCTTCAAAACGATTAAGCATCATGATAATAATTTCTTCTGCTGTAACACTTTTACGAACAATATATGTATCAGGGAATAAATAACCTTCTAATTTGTACTGATAGTTGCCATTAGTAGGAATATCTCTTAAAAAGCTATATTCTGCATCGTAACTTTTGTTAGTAACAGCATCTAAAAAGGCTTCCTTGGTTACAATATTCTTGTCTTCTAATGTCTGTGCAATCTGATTAATGGTATAACCTTCTGGAATTGTAAACTTAATTGTTTCCTCTTCATTTTTAATACTAGTTGTAAGACGCTTGAGAATTTCTGTACTAGACATATTGCTACTAATATCATATTTGCCAGGGATGTAACCAGAAGTTGCATGATAAAGTTTCGCTTCTAATTTAAAATACTTCATATCAGAAATAAAGCCCTGATCATAAAGCATTTTTGCAATTTCATCAAGATTTGTAGATTCAGTAATAGTTAGTGTCATCTTAGAAACATCTTTGCTTGATTCTCTAATAGCTTCACTTTCTATAATATTAAAAGTATAGTTGTAAGAAGAAACAATTGCTTTATAACAAAAGACAATGCCAATTATTAAAATGGTAAAGCTTAAAACTGTACTTATTAAAATCCGTGAAATCCCACGTTTTTTTGCCATAATAGTCTCCTTAGAATACGTCTTTTAAAAAATTATAACTATTTTTACTATACAATTCAAGACTCTAGCCGAAGCTAGAGTCTCTTTTGGCGGTTATGCATAGATAACTTGCTGATTTTAAGCTGTATAGGCTTCCCATGTTATGCTAGAAGGTTTAATCTCATCTAATAATTGAATTAAATCTTGATCGCCATGGTATAGAGGGTTACCAACTGCATCTTCACAAGCAATTAAAAATGGTACGTCTTTAAAATAGCTTATGCAGTATCTCCTTATTTCCTTTAAAGCCTTTATGTGACGAAAATCACTATAGCTTACTAGAGCAATGCCAAAATGCCTATTGCAATGTGTAATAACAGTACCTTTAAAGTTCACTTTAATCAACCCCTTAATTGATTTTCAAGTGATCTATGCATTAATAATAGTATAACACAACAAATAAGGATAGGATATAAAAACAGCACATAGAGCTCTGTGCTTTTATGTGCTGCTTTTCATTAATACTGAATAAAGAAAGGTTGTATTTGCGTATGGTCAAGCGCTAATTCGATTGTAAAAAGCGTCTTAGAAAAATCAGCTACAAGAGAATACGGCTTTTTAATGGTGTCATCTTGACCTAATGGAACAAAATAAACATCTTTTTTATTAATCATATGACCAATATTTTTAAGGTTTGCTCCTACACCATCATTTGTTGCTAGGGCAATGATAATGGGTTTCCCATTTCTCATAAGTGACTTTGCAGCTAATAAAACGGGTGTATCTGTAATACCATAAGTCATCTTTGCCAAGGTGTTACCAGTACAAGGTGCAATAAGAAGTGCATCTAGAATTCCCTTTGGTCCCATTGGTTCTGCATCAACAATGGTGTGAATAATAGATTTATTGGTTAATGCTTCAATTTTATAGACAACATCAGCTTGATCACCAAAGCGAGTGGAAGTGTTATAAGCATTAAAAGACATGATAGGAAAAACATTTATTCCTTTATTAACAAGCTCTTCTATAAGGGCAATGGTTTTAGCAAAAGTACAAAACGAGCCACAAAGTGCTACGCCTAAATTTAATTCATTTAAGTTTTTCATATATGAGCCCCCTGATTACGTAAAATGAGTAAGAGACATTGGTAGAGAATATCAGCGGCGCTTTTGGGAGCGACAATACCTGGCAAACTTGGTGCTGGAACATAGCTAATGCCCTTTTGTTCAGCATAATCAACATCTATACCTCCAGGAGTAGAAGCTAGTTCAATATAAACAACTTCTGGAGAAAATAAATCAATAAGAGATGATGTTAATAAACGAACAGGAATTGTATTAAAAATGAAATCAAACTCATTCAAATAATGCGCAAGATCATCTAATGGAATAGGTCTATAGCCATAGGTGCTAATATAAGCCAAATCTTTAGTTGAACGAGCTTCTACGGAAACTTTAGCTCCTAAAGCTTGTAATTTATGCGCTAATATTTTGCCACAACGTCCAAATCCTAGTACAAGACATTTGCTATTATGCAATGTGATTTCACTGTTTTGCATTGCATATTGAATAGCGCCTTCTGCAGTAGGAATAGCATTTAAAATAGCAATTTCATCTAACTCCATAATATCGCACCATTTAATATGATGTGTATTAAAAAGGTTTCTAAGGGTAGGATTGAGTACACTACCTAAAACGAAGCTGTTAGTAGCAGCTAAGAAAAATTGTTCAAGTGAAATATAGGTGTTACACATAGGCGTAAAAACGCATTTATTATCTTTTGAAAAGGGGATAGGACCTATAATATAAGGACAGTCTTTTATTTCACCTATTGAAGCACAATGATGAATAGCTTCAGGTAAATCTGGATGGCATAAGCCATATACAGATACAATAAAACCTTTTTCATACAAAATTTGGGCTAGCCTAACAAATCTTAGGTCACCACCTACAATTGCAACAGAAATTCCAGCCATCTTTCAATCCTCCAGCCTATATAAAATGTCTGCACTATAACATATGTAGAAAAAAGGAGGTTGGTGCTTGGATAATAATGACATTCAATAAAACATTGGCGTGCCTAGTAGATTTTATCGTGACTCTAGTCAATAGCTATTTTGTATAATTAAAGGACGCTTTTGCTGATAAATAGCAAAAGCGTCCTTTAATTATTGTCATTATTTATTAGTAATTTGAGAAATATTTTTCAAAACAATAGAAAGTGTGCCATTAGGATTATTCACAACTTCTATAAAGTCTGGATCTTTAAATAAATGGGTAGGAAATTTAAGTTCAATGCCGGTGTCTGTTTTAAGTTTTTGAGAAGCAAATTTATTAGAAATCTTGGGATCAGCAATTTCTATCTTAGCTTCTTTAATCCCGTATTCCTCCATTTGCATCGTGCAGCTTTCAAATACTTCTTCATCACTACCAAAAGTTTGTTCCATAATTTCTTGAACAGGTATGGTTTGTGTTCGAGCAATGCTTTCGCTAATATTATTCTTGAGTTCTGTAAGTGCACTTACTGGGTTATCATAATGTTCTTCGATGACTTTAGTTGCTACTTTTTCAATGGCTTTAATCGTGTCTTTAACAGAAAGTGCAGGCTCTAAATCAAAGAGAAGTGAAAGATATTTACTTTTTGTTCCATCTAATAAAATCACTTTTAAATTATCCGTATTAATAATCACACCTTCGTCTACTTGCTTACTAGCAGAAGGAAAAATTCCTTTGTGTTTTATGATGCGCGCTACAACCCCTGCTTCATTATGCTCTACAAAATGTGTGAACTCTTCTTTGTAATTTAATTTAAAAATACCGAGATAGTTGCCGCCATCCATCATAAAACTTGTCAAAATTAAATCACCACTAGGAATGGTGCCATATTCCATCATATAGCGATAAAAAACTTCTGCCATTTCATGAGAAAGTCTTGTAAAAGCTTCTGTGTCTAAAGGCATTTCTAAAACTTTAGGTAAAGAGGCCTCTTCTTTAAAAATAGCATCACTACTGGAACTACTTTCAAAAATTTTCATAAGATGCCTTGTAATAAAGCTTTCCGTTTCATCATTTAATAGTAACAAATCAGTTGAAAATAGTGGCATATTCATGGTTAAGTCTAATACATGAATGATTGTATGTTTGAAGGTAATACTCATTTTGATAATCTCCCAATCTATACAGTATATATTGAATAAAATAGTGTTCAAAGTACTTATTAAAACATGAATAGTATAGATGAAATTGGTTTAGTTATCAAGTAAGGTTTTTTTGTAAAGCACTCTATGCTATAATACAAAAGATTATATTGACATAAAATAAGGAGTGAACAAAAATGGAAATTTATAAAACATCAGGCGTTTGTTCATCAGAAATTCATTTTGAAGTGAAGGACGGCTATATTGAAAATGTTGAATTTATACGAGGTTGTCCAGGAAATGCTTTAGGGGTAGTCGCTTTAGTAAAAGGTTTGCCAATAGAAGAGGTTATTAACAAGTTAAAAGGAATTGATTGCCGCAATCGAGGGACTTCTTGTCCAGACCAATTAGCAAGAGCCTTAGAAGCATATATCAAAGCATAGGACACTTCTAATTTAACCACCTCAATAATATATATAAATCTAGAATGATAACAAGGGAAAGGACCTAATAATATGCACATCATTGTTCAAAAATTTGGTGGTACTTCTGTAGCCACACCTGAAAGCAGAAATAAGGTTGTAGAGAAAATTAAAGCAGCTAAATTGGAAGGAGAAGAGCCAGTAGTTGTTGTATCTGCTATTGGTAGAAAAGGTTCTCCCTATGCAACTGATACACTTATTGATTTTGTTACAGAAACGGCAGGAGAAATGAGCGATCATGCATATGACTTACTTTTATCCTGCGGAGAGATTATCTCAGCTGTAACCATGGCCACGCTATTAAATGAAGCTGGTATAAAAGCACGGGCTTTTACAGGCGGCCAGGCAGGAATTATAACCGATAGTTATCATAAAAAAGCAGATTTATTATGTACAAAACCAGATCAGCTTTTGGCAGCTTTAGAAGCCGGTGTTACACCTGTAGTAGCGGGATTTCAAGGCGTTACTATGGATGGTGAGATGACAACGATAGGAAGAGGGGGGAGTGATACCAGCGCCTCTATTCTAGGAATGGCTTTAAAAGCTGAACGCATTGAAATTTATACAGATGTCGATGGAATTATGACTGCAGATCCTAATGTTTGTGACAAAGCTAAGATTATTCCAGCCATTAGTTACAATGAAGTTTTTCAGATGGCTGATAGTGGTGCAAAGGTGATTCATCCACGTGCAGTAGAATATGCTAAGCGTGCCAATATTCCATTACTTATTAAAAACACTTTCTCTGATGAAGTAGGAACCTATATTGTACAGAATATCATACCTTATCAATCAGAAGCTAATCATAAAGTAATTACAAGTGTTGCTCATCGTAATGGACGTGTTCAGTTTACAATTCATGAAAATATATTGGCAGAGGAAGATATTTTGTCTAGAATGGCAACTGCGGATATTAGTATTGACTTAATTAATATTTTCCCGAATTATAAAGTGTTTACAATTGATTGTTCTGAGCAAAATAAATTAGAAAATCTTTTAATGCAACAGGGGTATAAGTATGACCTTTTAGAGGACTGTGCCAAAGTAACAGCTATTGGAGAACGTATGACCGGGGTACCAGGTGTTATGTCTCGTATTATTAAGGCTTTAACGAAAGCACAAATTGAAGTCTTACAAACAGCTGATTCATTAACGACTATTTCTTGCCTTATCAGAGAAAGCATGGTTTCTAAAGCAATTGATGTTTTACATGATGAATTTAATCTTTAATGTATGAAGTGGGCTTGTTCTTTGCATACTAAACATAATATGTATGGAAAGGAACAAGCCCATGAAAAATGAAAGAAATCTTGTAGATGATGTACCTATGAAAAACGATGTCCCCATGAAAAATGATGTTCCTATGAATGTACTCATAAAAAATGATGTACCCGTGAATAGTAAGAATGGGGGGCAATCTTCCGATAACGCTAAAAATCAAGAAGAAAATGATATGCCACCTGCTGGTGAAGTAGCTGATAATATTAAGGAATTTGGACAACTTCCTCCTGGTAAAGAAGGTGAAAGTCCTATTCACTGCATTACTATTATTGGCCAAGTAGAAGGACATATGAGTTTACCACCACAAAATAAGACTACCAAATATGAGCATATCATTCCACAAATGGTAGGACTTTGTGATGATCCCAAAATTAAAGGTATCTTAATTATTTTAAATACAGTAGGTGGAGATGTAGAAGCAGGACTAGCTTTAGCGGAACTCATAGCCTCTGTTAATAAACCAACTGTTTCTTTAGTACTAGGAGGTGCTCACTCTATAGGTGTTCCTATTGCAGTGGCAAGTGACTATTCGTTTATTACACCTACAGCTACTATGACGATTCATCCTGTACGTATGAATGGAACAGTTATAGGTGTACAACAAACTTTTGAATTCTTCGATCAAATGCAAGAGCGTATTGTTGCTTTTGTAGCGAGAAACTCTCACATTGAAGAAGCACGTTTTAAGGAACTCATGTTAAGTGTGGGTAAATTAGCGAGAGATGTAGGAACTATTTTAGTAGGCCAAGAAGCTGTAGATGAAAAAATCATAGACGAATTAGGCGGTTTAACAGAAGCTATGAGCAAACTTCATCAGCTTATAGCAGAAAGTGAGGCTAATGAGTTATGATGTATTCAGTAGCACCTATCTATGGATTAGATGAAATAATAGAATACCAAGAAATAGAGTATAATGGTTATCATGTTTTAGCGTGTAAGACGCCAGAAGGTTATATTTTAGAACGTGTTTATTCTACTAATCCTCAAGATTTTTTAAGAGAGGACTTACGTCCTGGCAAAATACTTGAAAATGCTCTTATCAAATAGAATTTTGAATGCTATAATAATAGATGTATGCAATAATGTATACATCTATTTTCATTTAATAAAGGAGATAGGGTAGATAAGAATAAAGGGGTATTACAAATGAGTAAAAAAGAAGGAAAAGGGAGATATTCTACTAAGAAAAGAACAACAGGTGAAAGAAAACGTACAGTCCTTAAGGATACTACCCCAGCTATTTCTAAAGAAATCTTAGGTATTTCTTTAATGGGTATAGGTGTTTTGATTTTAATCGGTATTTTTTCAGATAAATCCGGATTATTTGGTAGTTTTCTAAAACAAGTCTTTATAGGCTTATTTGGAGTCGGTGGCTATATTATTCCCGTAGCTACTATGATTATAGGAATTTTTTATATTCAAGGTCGATTTGATAGAGTGGTTAAACTAGCAGTTTATTTAGGGTCCTTATTATTTATGCTCATTATATTTTTTCATTTGCTTTATTATGGAGAAGATAAGAGTTTATCCTTATTAAGTATCAGTTACTTGGAAAAAGCAAGTTGGCAAAATGGGGGCTATATAGGTGCCGTGTTAAGTTACTTGTTTTTAAGTCTAATAGGTTTATATGGTACCTATGTTATTTTAACCGTTTTATTAGGAGTGTGGATTTTAGTTTTAACACAATTTCCTGTTTTTTCATGGATTAATGAACGTTTTGTAGCCTATATCAATGCACACAAAGAAAAAATGAAAGCAACCAAAGAAACCAACAAAAAGAAATCAAAAGCCTCTAAAAAGTTATCAAAACCTATGTCTGAAACACCATCAATGCAAGATGAAGAGGTAACATTGATAGCTTCTGAACCGCATAGACTTGATGAAATTCCTATATACGATTCATCAGTTTATAGTGAAAACACTACAAGAATAGAAGACACTGAAGAAACTAAAGAAACTAAAGAAACTAAAGAAGATGAACCGATAAAGGCAGCATCAAAAGTTGCAATTAATGAAGGAACTGTTATAGAAGAAACTATGGCTGAACTTACTAAAGAAAATACTGTACCTATTCCGCCGTATCAATTTCCTCCAATCACTTTGCTTCAAAAAGGACAAGCTATTCAAAATAAAGAAGCTTCAAAAAAATCTTTAAGTAATGCACGTAAACTTGAAGAAACACTAGGTAGTTTTGGAGTAGAAGCTAAGGTTACACAAATACATAAAGGACCTTCTGTCACACGTTATGAATTACAACCTAAACAAGGCGTTAAAGTAAGTAAAATTGTTAATCTTGCAGATGATATTGCTTTAAACTTAGCAGCCCCTAATATTCGTATAGAAGCACCGATACCTGGTAAAGCTGCAGTGGGAATAGAGGTAGCCAATACAACAAGTGAAATGGTATACTTAAGAGAAGTTATTGATTCTGATCGCTTCTTAGCTTTTCCCTCTAAGCTTGCTTTTGCTTTAGGCAAAGATATTGCAGGTAAACCTATTATTGCCGATATAGGAAAAATGCCTCACATTTTAATAGCTGGTGCAACTGGTTCTGGAAAAAGTGTATGTATCAACACCTTAATTACAAGCATTATTTATAAAGCTAAACCTCATGAGGTCAAACTCATTATGATTGACCCTAAGGTAGTTGAATTAAGTGTATATAATGGCATTCCGCACTTATTAATTCCGGTTGTAACCGATCCTAAAAAAGCAGCTGGGGCATTATTCTGGGCTGTTAACGAAATGACGAAACGCTATAACTTATTTGCAGAGAATAATGTCAGGGATATGAAGGGTTATAATGAGAAACAAATAGAAGAAAGTGCTAAATTACCACAGATTGTTATCATAATTGATGAGTTAGCCGACCTTATGATGACAGGTGCAAAGGAAGTAGAAGATGCTATTTGTCGCCTTGCTCAAATGGCTCGTGCAGCTGGAATTCATCTTGTTATAGCAACTCAAAGACCGTCAGTTGATGTTATTACGGGAGTTATTAAAGCTAATATTCCATCAAGACTTGCATTTGCTGTTTCCTCTGGTACAGACTCACGAACGATATTAGATATGGTAGGGGCTGAAAAGCTTTTAGGTAAAGGAGATATGCTTTTTTATCCTGTAGGGCAATCTAAACCTATTCGTATTCAAGGTGCATTTATTTCTGACCAAGAAGTTGAAAGCATTGTAAACGCTATTAAAACAGATCATGTAGTTTACGAGGAAGAAGTCATTCAAACTTTGGAAAATGCAGCTATGCCTATAGCTGCAGATGATGAAGAGGAAGATGAACTCTTAGAAAAAGCCATTGCATTTGCTGCAGAGAAGGAAAAACTCTCTATTTCTATGTTACAACGCTATTTTAGAATAGGTTTTAATCGAGCAGCTAGACTAATGGAAGCTTTAGAAGTCAGAGGTATTGTTGGCCCTGATGAAGGAAGTAAACCTAGAAAAGTTTTATAAAATCATACCAATTTACAAAGTTAAAGGAGCAAAAGATGAAAACAGATATTCAAATTGCACAAGAAGCCATTATGAAACCTATTAAAGAAGTTGCTAAAAAAGCTGGTATTGAGCCAGAAGAGCTAGAATTATACGGGAATTATAAAGCTAAACTCTCCTATGAATTAATGAACCGCGTAAAAAGCCATTCGAATGGTAAGTTGGTATTAGTAACTGCTACGAACCCAACACCAGCTGGTGAAGGAAAAACAACAGTAACCGTAGGTCTTGGACAAGCCTTATGCAAGCTTGGACAAAATGCGATCATTGCTTTACGTGAACCATCTTTAGGCCCCTGTATGGGAATCAAAGGAGGTGCAGCAGGTGGTGGTCATTCACAAGTTGTTCCAATGGAGGATATTAATCTTCATTTTACAGGTGACATTCATGCCATGAGTGCTGCTAATAATTTACTTGCTGCTATGATTGATAACCACATTCACCAAGGTAATAGCTTAAATATCGATGTGCGTACCATTACTTGGAAAAGATGCGTTGATATGAATGACCGTGCTTTAAGAGAAATCGTAGTAGGTCTTGGTGGGCCAATGAATGGTGTACCTCGCCAAGATGGTTTTATGATTACAGTAGCTTCTGAAATTATGGCTATCTTATGTCTTGCAACAGACCTAGATGATCTAAAGCAAAAAATCAGCCAAATTATTATTGGATATAATATGAAAGGTGAACCTGTAACAGCAGGTGATTTAAAAGCAGAAGGCGCAATGACTACTTTACTTAAAGATGCCATTAAACCTAACTTAGTTCAAACTTTAGAAAATACCCCTGTTATTATGCATGGTGGCCCTTTTGCCAATATTGCTCATGGTTGTAATAGTATTATTGCTACAAAACTTGCTTTAAAATTGGGTGATATTGTCGTTACTGAAGCAGGCTTTGGTGCAGATTTAGGTGCTGAGAAGTTCTTCGATATTAAATGTCGTAAAGCCGATCTAAAACCAGACGCAGTAGTATTAGTAACCACTATTCGCGCGCTTAAATATAATGGTGGCATTCAAAAAGCTGATTTACAAAATGAAAATGTGGAAGCTCTTAAAGAAGGTATGAGTAATCTGGAAAAGCATATTGAAAATCTTCAACTTTATGGTGTACCAGTTGTAGTGACCTTAAATGCATTTGTAACAGATACAGAAGCCGAAATTGCTGCTGTTGAAGCTGCTTGCAAAGCTAAAGGATGTCACTTTGCCTTAGCTAATGTTTGGGAAAAAGGTGGAGAAGGTGGTATTGCCTTAGCAGAAGAACTTCTAAAAGTTCTTGATACAGAACCTAGTAAGTTTAAAACACTTTATGATGACAATATGAGTATAGAAGATAAAATAAAATGTATTGCTACTTCTATTTATGGAGCAGATCAAGTTGTGTTTGAACCTAAAGCAAAAAAAGAACTTGCTAAAATTAACAGTTTAGGTCTTGAGTATTTACCAGTATGTATGGCAAAAAATCAATATTCTTTATCTGATGATGCGGCATTACTTGGTAGACCTAAAGCCTTTACAACAACTATTAGAGAGATTAGAATATCAGCAGGTGCTGGATTTATTGTTGCTCTTACAGGTAATGTAATGACAATGCCAGGACTTCCTAAAAAGCCTGCAGCTGAACAAATTGATATTAATAGTAAAGGCGTTGTTACAGGCTTATTCTAAAGATAATAAGGGGGAGAGAAGATGTCAAAGATTATAGATGGTAAACTTATTTCTACTATGATTAAAGATGAATTAAAAGAAGAAGTGGCATTACTTAAAACACAAGGTATTCATCCTGGTCTTGCTGTTATTTTAGTTGGGGATAATAGTGCTTCACAGGTGTATGTTGGGAATAAAAAGAAAGCTTGTGAATATGTAGGTATTAAATCTTTTAGCTATGAATTGCCTATAGAAACACCTGAAGCAGATTTACTTGAGCTTATTGATACGCTTAATCGAGATGACCAGGTACATGGTGTTTTAGTTCAATTACCATTACCAAAACATATGGATGAACAAAAAGTCATTATGCGTATTTCTCCAGCAAAAGATGTAGATGGCTTTCATCCGCAAAGTGTAGGTGCCTTAAGTATAGGACTTCCTGGCTTTGTATCTTGTACACCAGCAGGTATTATTGAACTACTTAAACGTAGTCATGTAGATATAGTAGGTAAAAACTGCGTGGTTGTTGGCAGAAGTAATATTGTAGGTAAACCTGTAAGCTTGCTTTTATTAAGAGAACATGGTACAGTTACTATCTGTCATTCTAGAACTAACAATTTAACTGATATACTTCAGCAAGCAGATATTGTGGTTGCCGCTGTAGGCATTCCAAAGTTTATTAAAGGTGAACAATTAAAAGCAGATGCAGTTGTAATTGATGTAGGCATGAATCGTGATGAAAACGGTAAGCTCTGTGGTGATGTAGACTTTGATTCAGCCAAGGACCATGTAGCAGCTATTACACCTGTTCCAGGCGGTGTAGGCCCTATGACAATTGCTATGCTTATGAAGAACTGTGTGCTTGCTGCTAAAAGTAATCACTGCTAACATAAGGTTAGCTTAACATGAAAGGAGCAGCATTTTGAATTATTTAGTATCTTTTGTATCACTTGGATGTGATAAAAACTTAGTCGATAGCGAACATATGCTAGGGCTACTCAATCAAGGAGGCTTTTCTTTAACAGGTGATGAAGAAAAAGCAGATGTCATTGTTGTTAACACCTGTTGTTTTATTGAAGATGCCAAAAAAGAAAGTATTGAAAATATATTAGAAGTGGCTGGCTACAAAGAAACAGGGAATTGTAAAGCCCTTATCGTAACAGGTTGTATGGCTCAGCGTTATAAGCAAGAAATTTTAGATGAAATTCCTGAAGTAGATGCTGTTGTAGGAACCACTTCATATGATAAGATTGTGGACATTGCCAATGGTATTTTAGAACAAAAAGGACTTCGTACTCAGCATTTTGACTTGATTGATCGTGAAATGTTAGATGAAATGCCTCGTATTTTAACAACTGCGGGTTACTTTGCTTATGTAAAGATTTCCGAAGGCTGCGATAAGCATTGTACTTACTGTATTATTCCTAAATTAAGAGGAAAATATAGAAGTCGTCAGATGGATAAAATTAAAGCTGAAGTTGAAAAATTAGCAGCAGATGGTGTTTCGGAAATTATTTTAGTAGCACAAGATACAACAGAATATGGGCGTGACCTAGAAAATGCTTCTCTTGCAAAATTACTACATGAGCTTGGGAAAATAGAGGGAATTGAATGGATTCGCGTTTTATATTGTTATCCAGAAAGTATTACTGATGAATTAATTGAAGAAATTAAAACGAATCCTAAAGTATGTAAGTATTTAGACATACCTATTCAGCATGCTTCAACAGCCATTCTTAAGCGTATGGCAAGAAAAAGTTCTCTGGAACAGCTTAAAGAACGCCTTGGTAAGTTGAGACAAGAAATACCTGGTATTGCACTTCGTACAACGCTTATTGTAGGTTTTCCAGGTGAAACAGAAGAAGATTTTCAAATTTTATATGATTTTGTAAAAGAAATGCGATTTGATCGTCTAGGCGTCTTTACTTATTCAAAAGAAGAAGGAACACCAGCAGCTTTATTTGAAGATCAAATTGATGAAAAAACAAAAATTAAACGTCGTGATGCTATTATGGCACTTCAACATGGTATTTCTAGCGCCTTAACAGCTGAAAAAGTGGGTAAAACCATGAAGGTCCTTATTGAAGGTAAGATTACTGATGAGGATGTTTATATTGGTCGTACCTATCAAGATGCACCTGATATAGATGGTGAAGTATTTGTAGAATATGAAGGAGAACTCATTTCAGGTGATTTTGTAGATGTACGTATTACAGCATCAAACGACTATGATTTGATTGGGGAGATAGTAGATGAATATAGCGAATAAACTCACGTTACTACGTGTCGTTTTAGTATTTGCTTTTATGGGGATCATATGGTTACCTTTGTCTTTATCCATAGGTACAGTATTATGGATTGCACTAGCTATTTTTATTATTGCTAGTTTAACTGACTTTTTAGATGGTTATTTAGCACGTAAGCTGAATTTAGTGACTAATTTAGGTAAATTTATGGATCCTTTAGCAGATAAAATGCTTGTTACAGCTGCGATGTTAGCTGTTGTTGACTTTGGAATTAAAGGCATGTTACCTGCTGGCATATTGCCTACGTGGATTGTTGTTTTTATTCTTCTGAGAGAATTCATGGTATCAGGCGTAAGACTTATTGCAGCTAATCAAAATCATGTTATTGCAGCAAGTTACCTAGGTAAACTGAAAACAGTTATACAAATGGCTATGATTATTGTGTATTTATTACCAGTTAATTGGCCTATACTTCCTGTTTTAGCTACTTGTTTAGCTTATTTAGCTTTAGTTCTTACTTTAGTATCTGGTTTTGAATACTTATGGAAAAATAAAGATGTCTTTAAAACAGAAGCGCATTAAAAATACGGTATTTCATGATTGGTTCATGAGATACCGTATTTTTAATCTGAAATAGTATCTGTAGCATCATACTGAATATAAAGTAGCTCAGAAGGTGCTAATAAGATATATATTCAGGTTCACTTCCTAGTACAATGACCTTGTGTGATAGGGTATAACCTTGGTAGCAAAAACAAAAAAATGTAATTAATATAATGATAAGTAAAATAATAAAACGTTTCATTTTTCGCCTCACCTATCTAACTACATTTTAATTTGTGTAGAATATGGAAATAATATACCTAAAGCTTTAAATAAAGTGAGAAATTGTTGTATAATAGGAAAGAAGGTCAAATAAGTGGAGGACATAAGGTATGCATTATAATACCATTATTGTGGGTGGTGGGCCGGCTGGTCTTTTTACTGCTCAAGCTTTAGCTAAAAAGCAAAAGAGAGTGTTATTATTAGAACGTAACAAGGGAGCAGGTAAAAAACTTCTTATATCAGGTGCTGGCCAATGTAATTTTACACATGCCGGTGATATAGAGGATTTTTTTAGTTGCTATGATGATAAAGCAAAATTTTTAAAAAAAGCTTTATTAGCTTTTGACAATAAAAAAACCATGCGTTTTTTTGAAGAAGCAGGTGTAGCTTATACGATATTTCCTAATAATAAAGTTTTCCCTAAGAGCATGAAAAGTATGGATATCTTAAATGCTTTACTTGTTCAGTGTCAAAAGTCTAATGTAGAAATGATTTATAGTGAGCTTGTAAATCAGATTTCTGTATATGATAAAGTTTTTACAGTAGAAACTGCCACCGGTAAACGCTATTTTAGTGATCAAGTTGTCATTGCTACAGGTGGAAAATCCTATGCACATATGGGTTCAGATGGAACAGGTTATTTATTAGCCAAGCATTTGGGACATCGCATTATTGAACCTAGACCAGCTTTGACAGATGTAAGACTTGATGAAAATACTTTTAAAGTGCTTTCAGGTGTTTCAGTTAAACAAATAGAAATAACGATTTGGAGAGAACAGAAGAAAATTCAAAATTATGTAGGTGATTTATTATTTACACATAAAGGTTTGTCAGGACCGGCCATTATTAATAGTTCAAGGTGGATGAAAAGTGGTGATGCGCTGCAAGTAAATTTTCTATATCCTAAAAGCTATGAAAACATTAAAGCCTATTTTGCTTCAGAGGTTGCCAAAAGAGGAAAAGAAGAAATCATTACTTTTTTAAAGCAATTTGAATTACCACGAACACTTTATCAAGCTTTATGCCAACGTATTTCTCTAGATGAACATACAACCTGCGCAGAACTTTCAAAGAAACAGAGAGAAGCATTAGTTGACCAACTTACAAGATGTCCTTTTACTATTGCGAGTTTAGGTGGTTTTCATATAGCAATGGTAACAGCAGGTGGAGTTCATCTTAAAGAAGTGAATCCAACAACGATGGAAAGTCGTAAACAAAAAGGACTGTATTTTGTAGGTGAAGTTTTAGATATAGATGGAGATACTGGTGGCTATAATATTCAAGCGGCGTTTTCTACGGCAGCTTTATGTGCAGATAGTATTATGCAAAACAAAAAATAGAAAATATTTCCTTGGAAATATTTTCTATTTTTTGTTTTGCATAATTTATAAGAATATTAGTCTGCTTTTCTATAAGGTAAACTACTTTCGATTATTGCATGGACCTGATCTGGTAAGAGCTCTAAAGCTTCCTTACTTAAGCCCTTAGTAGGAACAGCTGGATGAATCGTTAATTTAACATGTGCAGGTTTAATTTTATTATGATTAAGTTCCATGAGCTTATAAGACCCATCAATAGTAACAGGAACAATAGGTACACCTGCTTTTGTAGCAAGCTTAAAACTTGCACTTTTAAATTCACCCATTTGATCACCTTTACTTCTTGTACCTTCAGGAAAAATAACTAATGAGTGTCCTTGCTTTAAAACCTTAATTCCCTCAATAATAGCTCCTGCGGAACCTTTTAAAGTAGAACGGTCCATAAAGACACAGTGTAATAATTCCATCCATTTCACAATGATAGGAATTTTCTTAGCTTCTATTTTAGAAATAAAGCCTTTAGGTCTATTGATATAACTCATCAAAAGAGGAATATCAAAGTTTCCTTGATGATTACTAACATAAACAACAGTTTGGTCAGTTGGAAGATTATCTAGTCCATTAACTTCTACTGTTGCACCACTACGCTTAATATTACCTAACATCCATTTTGTAGATGCTTCGTGAACATAAGCTTCTAATGCTTCTACATCACCACTTTTTTGTAAACTATGGGCTTTTCTTAATTTAGGAAGAGTTCCAATCAAAGTAAAAACAAAGCTTACAAACCACATTATTGTCCTCATTTTTTCGCCTCCAAATTATCTGATACTCTTTTTATTATAATACAAAACCAATGAAGGTAAAATGAAAACATCATTACTAAAGATTCAACATAAAATATTCATTCTTGTCAGAAAATATGTTATGATATAAACATTAATTGAAAGGAGTGATAAAATGGCAACCATACGTGCATTTGGTGCACTCAGACCAACCAATTCATTAGTGACTAAAGTAGCTGCTTTACCTTATGATGTAATGAATACAGAAGAAGCAAAAAAGATGGTAGAAGGAAACCCTTATTCTTTTCTTCATGTAGACAAACCTGAAATGCATATTACAAATCCAAAAGGGGATGAATTATATGCTTTCGCAGGTGATACGCTAAGACGTATGATTAAGGAAGGTGTTTTTATTAAAGATGAGCCTAGTTTATATATCTATGGTTTAAGTAATAGTATGACCACACAATATGGACTTGTTTGTTTAGTATCCGCTGAAGAATATGATGAAGGAATTATCAAAAAACATGAAAATACAAGAACTGACAAAGAGTTAGATCGTATCAAGCATGTTTCTTACTGCAAGGCCCATACAGGCCCTATTTTTCTGGCTTATAAAGGATTAGAACTTATAACAGCTTGGTTATTAGAATACACCGCTAAACATGAACCTGTTTATTACTTTATAGGAGAAGATGGTGTTAAACATGAGGTGTTCAAAGTATCTGACCCTCATACGATTCATAACATTACCTCTGCTTTTGAAGAAGCTGATGCACTTTATATTGCAGATGGGCATCATCGTGCAGCAGCTGCTGCGGCTGTAGCAAGAAAGTACCGTGAAGAAGGAAAAAACTCAGAAGATGCACAGTATTTTTTAGCAACTATCTTTCCTAAAGAACAACTTTGTATTATGGATTACAATCGTGTTCTTAAAGATGAAAGCAATTTAAATGCTGAGCAATTATTTAACCAATTACAAGAGAAATTTGAAATAGAAGCTATCAATGAAACAATTTATAAACCTAAGGAGAGACATACTTTCGGAATACGTTACGAAAAGAAATGGTATAAGTTAACTATGAAACCAGAATGGATTGATGAAACAGATCCTGTCGCTTCGTTAGATGCTTCTTTACTACAAACCTATGTCCTTGAGCCTATCTTTAAAATTCATGATCCAAAAGGTGATAAACGCATTGATTTTGTAGGAGGTATTCGTGGTATAGAAGAACTCAATAGAAGAACAGATACAGATATGGATATAGCCTTTAGCATGTTCCCAACTTCTATGGATGAACTTATTCGAGTAGCAGATGCACATCAATTAATGCCACCAAAATCAACTTGGTTTGAGCCTAAACTACGTAGTGGTATTTTTATTCATGAAATTAATGATTGAGACGTACTAAAGCCTTAAAAGTCATATATTGACAAAAACTAAAAGATTACATATAATCGTATAAGAATAGCATATGACAAACTAAACTAAACGTATAATATATATGAACTACTGTGAAAAGAAGGAGTATATAAATAAGGGTTTGCAGAGAGAGAAGCAATTGGTGAAAGCTTTTTAATACCTGTTTATAGAAGCAGTCTTGGAGTAAATATCTTGAACATACAAAAGTAGAGGTATTCGGGTGATTTCGTTAACAATCCTTAAGGTGATAGGCTTTTTATGCCTATAACTAGGGTGGTACCGCGAGAAACCTCGTCCCTATTGGGATTGAGGTTTTTTTGTATTTCCAGTAACTTTTTAAAGGAGGCTATATATGAATGACGTCTGTTTAGTTAATCCTTCTCATGGCTTAAGTGAGACTTTTATTCCAGAAGATTTAATTCAGGATCCTACTTCAGGAATCTGGGTATGTGAAGTTGTACTTCATGCTTTTATAAGGCTTAATAATAGGTTGTTTAATGAATGGTTAGAGCCTTTAAGCTTAGTAAGTGGCTATCGTTCTTTTATTTATCAGCAAAAGCTTTTTGATAAAAAAATAGCTTTCTATCAAAAACAAGGTATGGATGAAACAACAGCCAAAATAGAAGCTGCTAAAATAGTAGCAGTTCCTGGACATAGTGAACATCAGTTAGGCTTAGCCATTGATGTGACAACTTGGAGTATGAGAGTTCTGGAAGATCCTCTTATTATAAGTTTTGGTGAAACGCCCACTGGTAAATGGCTCTTGAAAAATAGTTATTTAGAAGGATTTGTACTACGTTATCCTAAAGATAAAACACACATCACACACATTACGTATGAACCTTGGCATTACCGTTATGTAGGTATAGAAGTAGCTACCGTGATGAAACAAAAGGGGCTTTGTTTAGAAGAGTATATAGCGCTAAATCAAGGTTAATATAAATGATATTTATTAGGAGGAGCAAATGAAAAACTATAGTTTAAATGAACTAAGAGAAATGTATCTTAAATTTTTTGAAAGTAAAATGCATCTTCGTGCAAAAAGCTTTCCATTAGTACCACACAATGATAATAGTTTATTACTCATTAATGCAGGTATGGCACCACTTAAACCATACTTTACTGGTCAAGAAGAACCACCTAGAAGAAGAATGACAACTTGTCAAAAATGTATTCGTACAGGTGATATTGAAAATGTTGGTAAAACAGCACGTCACGGTACTTTCTTTGAAATGCTGGGGAACTTCTCATTTGGTGACTATTTTAAAGAAGAAGCGATTGAATGGGCTTGGGAGTTTGTTACAAAACACCTTGAGATTCCAGTAGAACGTTTATTTGTAACTGTTTACCAAGATGATGAAGAAGCAGCTGAAATCTGGAGAAATAAAATTGGCTTACCTAATGAAAAAGTTATTTATATGGGTAAAGAAGATAACTTCTGGGAAGCTGGTATTGATGGACCTTGTGGCCCTTGTTCAGAGATCTATTTTGATAGAGGTCCTGAATTTGGCTGCGATAGCCCTGATTGTGGTGTGGGTTGTGACTGTGACCGTTATATGGAATTCTGGAACTTAGTATTTACCCAATTTGAGCGCCATGAAGACGGGACTTACACACCACTTGCTCAAAAGAATATTGACACAGGTATGGGACTTGAAAGACTTGCAGCTATGATGCAAGGTGTAAGTTCTATCTTTGATGTCGATACAATCAAAGCTATCCGTGATCACGTCTGCCAGCTTGCAGGTGTTACTTATGGTGAAAATTACAAAAACGACGTATCAATTCGTGTTATCACAGACCATATTCGTTCAGTAACTTTTATGGCTGCGGATGGTGTTCTTCCTTCTAATGAAGGGCGCGGCTATGTTATGCGAAGACTTCTTAGACGTGCCGTTAGACATGCTAAATTATTAGGTATTGAAGGTTTATTCTTAAAAGATCTTGTTAAAACAGTAGTTGATAATTCCAAACATGAGTATACAGAGCTTGAAGATAAATATGAATATATTACGAAACTTCTTACTGTAGAAGAAAAGAACTTTAATGAAACGATTGACCGTGGACTTAATATTTTAAAAGCACACATCGATGAAATGAAAGCAGAAGGTAAAACGGTATTAGACGGTAAAGCTTGCTTTACACTTTCTGATACTTATGGTTTCCCTATTGATTTAACACATGAAATTCTTGAGGAACAAGGATTAAAAGCTGATGAAGAAGGTTTCAAAGTAGAAATGGATGCTCAACGTCAAAAAGCAAGGGATGCGCGTGGTGGTTCTAAATATATGGGTGCAGATGAAACCATATTTAATCAAATGGATTCAACTATGAAGACAACTTTTGTGGGTTATGATAAGCTTGAAACAACAGGTACATTAGAGGTACTTGCAAATGATGAAGAACTTTTAGAAGCAGCAGGCTGTGGTGACTCTATTTATGTTGTTATTTCTGAAACACCATTTTATGCTGAAAGTGGTGGTCAGGCAGGTGATACTGGTCTTATTACAACAGCTACAGGTAAAGCTGTTGTTAGCGATACAACTAAAGTTATCGGTGGTAAGTTTGCTCATCATGCTCAAGTAGTAGAAGGTTCTATTGAAAAAGGTCAATCTGCTACTTTTACAGTAGAAAATGCATCACGTATGGATACTTCTCGTAACCATAGTGCAACTCACCTTTTACAAAAAGCATTACGTGAAGTGGTAGGTGGGCATATCGAGCAAGCAGGTTCAAATGTGAATAAAGATCGTCTACGTTTTGACTTCACTCACTTTGAAGCTTTAACTCATGAACAACTTGAAAAAGTAGAAGCTTTGGTAAATGAAAAAATTCTTGAAGGTTTAACCATTACTATTAAAGAAATGCCTATTGATGAAGCTAGAAAGTTAGGCGCAATGGCTCTCTTTGGTGAAAAGTACGGCCAAACAGTACGCGTTGTTAATATGGGTGATTACTCAGTAGAGCTTTGTGGTGGTACACACCTTCAAAATACAGCTGCTATTGGTACTTTCAAAATTATTTCTGAAACAGGTGTTGCTGCTGGCGTAAGACGTATTGAAGCAGTAACAGGTAGAGGTGCTCTTCATTTCTATCAAACAATGGAAAATAGCTTAAATGAGGTAAGTGCTCTCGTTAAAGCTAAAAAAACAGAAGTAGTAAAAAAAGTGGAAAGTATGACTATTGAGCTTAAAAATCTTGAAAAAGAAAATGAAAAACTTAAAGCTGAAATTGCAGCTAGTAAGGCAGGAGCCCTTACTGAGCAAGCAAAAACGATTAATGGTATAAAAGTGTTAGTAAGTCAAATAGATGAACTTGATATGAATGATCTTAAAAACATGGGTGATTCATTAAAAGATCAACTTCAGGATGGGGTTGTTTTATTAATGAGCCATGTTGCAGATAAAGTAAACCTTGTAGCTATGGCTACTCCAAGTGCTGTAGAAAAAGGGGTACACTGTGGTCAAATCATTTCTGCTGTAGCAGGTGTTGTTGGTGGAAAAGGTGGCGGTAGACCTAATATGGCACAAGCTGGTGGTAAAGATGCTTCTAAGATTAAAGAAGCTATTACTGTTGCTGAAACAACAATCAACGCACAGCTTAATGCCTAGTTTTTATAATATATGATGTATTTTATATGAATCAAAAGTAATAAAAACTTAAGGATATCCTATTAAATATACGTGGAATACTTGACGTATCACGTAAATTACTTTATAATTTAACGTAGTGCTTTAATCTTTTCTCCGTACAAATGCATAAAGCACAACATTGCACCGGAGGGAGGGAAAGAAATGTCAGAGGTTACTGTTCGCGAAAATGAATCATTAGATAGCGCTCTTCGTAGATTTAAAAGAAACTGTGCAAAAGCAGGTATCATGCAAGAAATCCGCAAAAGAGAACACTATGAAAAACCAAGTGTAAAACGTAAAAAGAAATCAGAAGCAGCACGTAAAAAAAATAAACAATATTAATTGTTTGTTGTTTACCATATGAATACAAAAGCATAAGCTTTTTGTACAAGGGATGATGCAGATGTCTTTAAAAGAAAAACTTCTTTCAGATATGAAAGAAGCCATGAAAGAAAAAGATGTCCTTCGCAAAAATACCATCCAAAGCATTCGTGGTGCCATTCTTCAAAAAGAGAAAGACACTCTGCAGGAGGTTAGTGAAGAACAAATTCTTGATATTATTGTACAAGAAATCAAGAAACGCAAAGATGCTCTCGCTGATTTTGAAAAGGGAAATCGCCCAGATTTAGTAGCAGATACTAATGCAGAAGTTACTGTTTTACAAGGTTACTTGCCTAAGCAGTTAAGTGATGAAGAGCTAACTTCACTTATTCATCAAGTGATCGAAGAAGTTGAAGCAACATCTATGAAAGATATGGGTAAAGTTATGGCTGCCATTAAACCTAAGGTGAGTGGCAGAGCTGATAACCAAAAAGTGAGCAGCATTGTTAAACAATGTTTATCCAATTAATCAGTGCAATGCTTAATGAGGACGTCCAGAAGGACGTCCTTTTTGCATTCCTTGCTAATTTTTTATTTTCATCTTCAATTCTCCAAATGAGCCAGTTCACTGGTTGCCAAATCATTTTATTTCGTCTGATTTATTACCTTGTTATATCTCTCTATAGTATTAACTCCTTAATGTCATTCATTTTATTTTGAATTCTATTTTAGAAATACGATATCTTTAATACCCGTTTAAATAGCATTTTTTTGAAGTCTCTATATTTAAATGGTAATCTTTATATAATTTACAGAATATTAGTTTAATAATCTAATACCTTTTCTTACTTTTTTATCAAGCCACCACAGATAATATAAAATTATCTGTGGTGGCTTGATTTTAATTTTGAAAATATGTTAACTTATATATAGAGTTAACTTTAGTTAACTCTATATATAATAAAGGTTAACTATTTATAATGTAAGTTTACATATAAGGAGAGAAGTAATGGCAGATGTAACATTTGGTGTAAAAGTACCAGAGGAATTGAAAAATGAATTAAGTGAATTAATGAAAGACAGTACGCTAAGTGGCAAAGAGTTTATGGGGATGTTATTAGCTAGTTATAAGCTAGAAAAAGCAAAAGAAGAAAACTCACTTTTTGAAGGTGATTTAAAAGAATTGCAGACTTTATTAAAAAGAGTACAGGGTATTTATACCCATATGATAGAAAAAAGTCAGCTAGGCTATCAGGAACAGTTGAAGGAGATAGAGAAAAAAATGGAAGAGCAAGTAGCTGAAAAAGAAGAAATTTTGTTGGAACATAAAAAGACAAAAGAAATACTAGAAGATGCTGAAAAAAAAGAATTTAGTCAACTTCAGGAAATAGAAGCTTTAAAAAGTAAGTTATCAGATGAGGTAAAAGAGAAGGAGCAAGTACAACAGCAATTGAATAACCATCTTTTATTGCATACCAAATTCGAGGAAGAGATTACATTATTAAAAGAACAAGTAACAGGATATAAGCGCTTAGAGTTGGAAATCGAAGAACGTAATAATGAGAATGGTAAACTTAAAAATAGAAATGATGAATTAGCTTCTGAAATTTGGTTTTTGCAACGAGAGGTAGAAAAGTTAAAAGAAGAAAAAAATCAGTTAGAAACGAAGCAACAACAGGAGTTAACTCAATTAAAAGACAAACAAGAGCTTCAACTTCGCAATGAATTATTAGAACAAAAGTTAAGCTTTAAAGAAGAAATATCTCATCTAAAAGAACAAATCACTAAAGAGAAAGAAGCCTATCACCAGCTAGAACGTGATTATACCCAAAAACTACAAGATATGTATAAACAGAAGTAGAAATACACATAAAAAGGCAAGAAGCTTATTGAATTCTCAAGGTGATAATGGTATACTCTAATACTGAAAAAGGAGTGTATACAAATGGCAAATTATTTATCACCACAGGAAATCACAAATTATACTAGCGATGGCGGTGTCAACAAAGTTAATCGTAGTGCATTATTAGTACTAGTAATGGCTATCATGGCAGGTGTTTACATTGCATTAGGTGGCTTTGCTTCCTCAGTAGCAGCTCATGATGTTGCAAATAAAGGTTTAGCTAAATTAGTAACGGGTGCAGTATTCCCTATTGGACTTATGTTTGTAGTTATCAATGGTGCAGATTTATTCACTGGAAACTGCTTAATCGTCATTTCAACTTTAGAAAAACGCACAACATGGGGTGGATTTTTTAAAAATTTAATTATTGTATTAGTAGGTAATTTTATTGGAGCAGTAGCAATCGCATTTTTAGTAGCAAATAGCGGCATTCTTAATATGAGTGATGGTCGTTTTGGTGCTTATGCGATTAAAACAGCCGTATCTAAATCAAACCTTCAATTTACGCAAGCTCTTTGTTTAGCGATTATTTGTAACATTTATGTATGTGCTGGTATTTGGATGATTTATGCAGCTAAAGATATTACAGGAAAAGTAATGGCTGGTTTCTTCTCTATTTTTGCTTTTGCAATCAGCGGGGCAGAGCATATTGTAGCTAATATGTTTTATATTCCTGTAGCACTTTTTGTGAAGAATAATGCTGAATATATGGAACTGGCTCATGCAACAGCTGATCAGCTAAGTTGGGGGAAATTCCTTATTAATAATGCAATTCCCGTAACTCTTGGTAATATTATTGGTGGTGTATTTATTGGAGGAATGTATTTCCTTATTTACAAAAAACTCACCAAACCATCACAACAATAAAATAGCATAGTCGCAGTTTAATACTGCGGCTTTTATTATATCTATTTTAATGAGGAGGATTTGTAGATGCTTATTGAAAAAGCCATTCAATATTTTATATCGTCTTTAGAAGCTGAACAGTTATCTTCTCACACGATTAAGGCTTACTTACAAGATTTAAATCAATTTAAGAACTGGACACAAAAGAAGGAAGTGGATGACCTAAATTTTGAGGATTTTCAAGATTATTTTATAGAAATTTCTAAATTAAAAATGACATCTATTAAACGTAAAAGAGTAGTTATGCATCGCTTTTTTAAATTTTGTTACCGTAAAAAACTTTGTACAGAAGAGCTTCATGAATACATTGATCCTATACGTTCAAAGAAAAATGTTGTTCCTAAAGAAGTTTTAAGCCGAGAAGAAATCTCTCTTATTTTTGATTTTTTAAAAAAAGAAGAGAAGCAATATAAATTAAAGGTAAATAACACTTATTATGACTATCTTTATTATTGTTCACTGCGTAATCAGCTTCTTATTAGTATTCTTCTTTATACGGGATGTCGTGCTCACGAAGTAGTTGCTTTAAAAAAACAAGATATTAATTTATTACAAAATACCATTACACTTTTTACAAAAGGAGGTAAATATAATCAAGTACCTATACATGATGAGTTAAGGAAAGCCTTAGATAATTACAATGAATCTATCAGCACTTTATCTCTGGGACTTCAAAATCTACTTCAAGAAAGTGATTATCTGTTCCCGAGTAAAACAGATTCTAACAATTATATGCCAACACGTACATTACATGATTTAATGAAAAAACTTTCTGCTGCAACGGGTCGTCATATTCATGCGCATCTTTTTAGACATACATTCGCTTCTTATTGTATTGCAGCTAATATGGATATTTCTACAATCTCTTCTTTAATCTCTCACAGTAATCCTTCTATTACTTTGTCCATCTATACTCACGAAATAGATGCGCACAATAAGCAAGAACAGATTAAAAAACTAAGTTTTTATTAATCTCGTATGAAAATCAAAAAACGACTTATACTAAGACATGTAATCTGAAAGGAGAGTGTAAGTTGTGGGTGATTTAAATGAACTTAAGCAAAAATATAACGAAGGTTATCGCTGTATTTACACAGAGAAAGACTCTAATGAAGGGTTGACCATGCACCTAAAAAACTTTAGAGAAGAAAAAATTCACACCATGAACATTAAGAGTGACATGGAAATTGGTGAAATTGAAAGCTTCTTAGATACACTTAATCAAATTAAGAAGAAAAAAGGGCATGATTGTCATGATTTATAAACAAATAAAAGTGGCTTCTTTATCGTAGAAGTCACTTTTATTTGTTTATCGAATCATTTTTTTAATCCATTTTAATTGTTTATCATAAGGGGGATAACGAAAAGGAAGCTCCCTAGGAGTACTATAAAGAACGGTTTTCTCATGAGTAAAGGTTTTAAAACTATTATAACCATGATATGCCCCCATTCCACTATAACCTACCCCGCCAAAAGGAGCTTGTGGGTGAGTAACATGTAATATTGTATCATTAATACAACCACCTCCAAAAGAAAGATGTTTAAGTAAATAGTCAATACGTTTTTGGTCTTTACTAAAAAGATAGCATGCTAGTGGCTTAGGATAACGTTGGACATAATGAATAGCTTCTTCTAAACGCTTATAAGGTATAATAGGCAAAATAGGGCCAAAAATTTCTTCTTGCATACATAAGTCAGAAGGTGCGACAGGGTACAGAACTGTTGGTTCAATATATAATTCATCTGTATTAAAATGTCCACCAAAATGTATTTTATCTTCATTTATAAGTTGAAGTAAACGAACATAATGTGCTTCATTAATAATATGTGCCATATGCTTTTTTTCTCTGTAAAAATGTTGTAATACAAAACCTATATAACATAACAAGCGATCTGCTACACTTTCATGAACAAGAACATAGTCTGGAGCTACGCAGGTTTGCCCTGCATTTAAAAATTTACCCCATACAATACGAGTAGCTGCTAAACGTAAATCAGCTGTATGATCTACAATAACAGGGCTTTTCCCACCTAGTTCTAAAGTTACAGGGATTAAATGTTCAGATGCCTGTTTCATTACCTTTTTACCCGTTTCTATGCCACCGGTGAAAAAAACATAATCTAGTGGTTCGTTAAGAAGTTCAGTACACACCATGCTATCACCTTCCACAAGTGTTACATAGTAGGGTGGAAAAACTTCATTTAAAATCATACGAAGTACTTTATTCGTAGCTGGTGTATATTCTGAAGGCTTAACAATGGCACAATTGCCTGCTGCAATAGCTCCAATAAGAGGCATCATTGCTAATTGAAAAGGGTAGTTAAAAGGTGAAAAAATAAGACATATACCATAGGGTTCTTTCAATACTTTTGTATTGCCACCTATAACCGGAAGTACTCCTTTATACTGTAAAGGCTTTGACCAGTTTTTAAGATTCTTAAGCGTATGATTGATTTCTGAAATTGTTGTATAAATTTCAGTTAAGTAAGTTTCAAAAGCTGGCTTTTTAAAATCTTTATGAAGCGCTTTTTCAATTTCTTTTTGATGATTCAAAATAGCGCTTTTTAATTTTTTTAAGTAATACGTACGAAGTTTTAAATCATAAGTTTTTCGGGTATAAAAATAATGATTCATATCTTGAACACATTGTGAAATAGAAGACATTATGACACCTCTTTAGAAAAATTTTTAAACAAAGCTATGACATATTTTTCAAGATGAAATACTTTGCAGATTTACAAATGTTTATCTAACATATGGTTTTTTTATAAGGGTACAATAAGAGTATAAATAAATTATATAGGGGGCATAAAATGAATAAAAAAAGAATGATTCAAGCAATGTGCGCTTTAGGTTTGATTTACTGCATGCTATTTACAACACTTTATGCCAAAACACAACCGGCTAAAGAAAAACCTGGAGCAGCTATTTTCGTAATGGCAACGCAAAATTCTGTAACAGCTTGTCCTAAGTCTTATCATTATCAGTCCGAAGTGATTTCATTAGACATGAAGATACCACAACTCCAAGGCCTTACAGATCGCACCTTTCAAAGGCAATTCAATCAAAATCTTTTAAAAGAAGCAAAAGCCAGAAAAAAAAATGCCATTTCAGAAGCCTTGCAATATAATAAAGAAATGATTCGCGATGGATTAAAGCCGCTGAAATTTGAATACTTAGAAAGTTATACGGCTATTCCTTCTCCTTATCCTTACTATACATTGGAGTTTTTTAAATATCAATATAGTGGAGGAGCTCATGGCTTAGGTGAACTACGTTATATTACCATTGATTTAATAAAAAATAAAATTATTTCGTTAAAAGATCTATTCAAACCTACAGTGGATTATAAAGCCTTAATTAATGCCGGAATCAATGAACAAATAAGTCGTAGAATACAACAAGGTGAAGTTTTTTTTGTAGGCGATGGTGGCTTTGTAGGTATTAAAGATGAGCAAAATTTTTATATTAATCAAGATGGCTTAATTGTCATCGTTTTTAATGTATATGAAATAGCACCATATGCAGCAGGAGTAATAGAAATTCCCTTAGATATGACAAAGCTATTACCTTATATGAAATAGAATTGTCAATAAGTCTATTTTAGTGTAAAATATAAAGAAAAAACTAGGGGGAATCATGTATCAACCAAAATATGTGCTAAAGAAAAAAAGGAAGCCTCATTATAGAGGCACTATAACCGTTTTAATGATTATAGGATTACTTGTTATAAGTTTCTTTTGTTTAGCTTTTCTTAAGCAAAAGGAGGCTATTACCTTGGTTCATACTTGGCAATCAGAAGAAACTGGGGAAGTTCTAACCTTTACAAAAGATGGCAAGGTTACCTTTAAAAATAATTTACCCGAGGGTGTTTATCGTATTATTTCACCAAACACTATAGAATATACCGTTGGGAATATGAGTTTTCAGATGATTTATACTATAGAAGATAATAAACTTCATTGGGGGATAGACCAAGAACATTTGGAAATCTTTTCACCCAAATAATTTAAATAAGTTTCACTGCTTATTTTGAAAATAATTCTTTAAATAGATGTAGAAAGCTAAGGTGAAAAAAATGAATCATACAGAATTACAACATGCTTATGAGCAGGCTTATAAGAGCGGTAAACAAGCTTGGAATCAAAAACTTTTAAAAGGCGAATCTGGTTACTTACGTGCCCTAGATAGTATGATTCAACCAGGTGATATTGCAGCTGAATTTCCTTTAGGGCTAGTGGAGATTCCTATTAATAAGATTGTAGGAACATACACTCATGCTAGAAGTATTTCTTTTGCTGATAATTATATGCCCATTATGAATATCAAAACTGAATTTGCTTCAAAGTGGATGTATCTTTACGATTACCACATTCAAACAGGTATTGCAGATCCAATTAAAGTTTATGAGTATCTTAATCGTTTCTTTGTTATTGAGGGAAATAAAAGGGTAAGTGTTTTGAAATTTGTTGAAGGAACCACCATTAATGGTCAAGTCATTCGCCTCATTCCTAAACGTGACCCTAATAATAAGCTAAATACTATTTATTATGAGTTTATGAATTTTTACAAAGAAACTCACATCAATACCATTTGGTTTTCAGAAATCGGACGTTTTACAGAGCTTCTTTCTTATGTTAAACAATATCGAACTATGACTACAGAAGATGAGGCAGATAAAATCTTTTTAGCTAATTGTTATCGTCCCTTTAGACAGCTTTATTTAGAGCAAGGCGGTGATCAACTAGATATTACAACTGGTGATGCCTTTTTAACCTTTTTAAAGATTTATGGACTTTCTAAAGAGATTATACCAGAAGCCTATAAAGTAAAAGTCAAAAATATTATTGATGAGTTAAAGGTAATAGAAGCCGAAACAACTCATGTTCAAACAGAGGTTATTCAACCTCCTAAAAAGAAAAGTGTATTCTCATCTCTATCTGATTTAGTAACTTCAAAAAAAGTATTAAAAATAGCTTTTGTATATGCTAAACCTGTTTCTACATCAGGTTGGGCATATGCCCACGAATTAGGTCGATTACATATCGATAATGTATTTAAAGATCAAATCGTAACCACTAAAATAGAAGGAGTTCCTGAAAACGATAAAGCTTTTGATGCTTTTAAGACCTTAGCAAATGATCACTATGACATCGTATTTGCAACTAGCCCTACTTATTTAGCTCCAGCATTAAAAGCTGCCATGGAATTTCCAAATGTTAAATTTTTTAATTGTGCAGCAACCCATTCTTATAAATCTCTTACCTTGTATTATGGACGCATCCATGAACCACGTTATTTATTAGGAATGATTGCAGGATCAATGACAGAAACTAATGTGATTGGTTATGTTGCACCTTATCCTATTTCAGAGGTAGTAAGTAGTATTAATGCCTTTACTTTAGGGGCACAAGCCGTTAATCCTAGAGTTAAGGTCAAGGCACTTTGGACTAATAGGTGGGATAATCCAGAGGGCGGTAAAGCTGTAGCAGAAACCTTATTTAATGCTGGTGCAGATATTATTTCAAATGAAGATCTCCCTATTCCAGGAGATATTTCCAAAGGCTATGGTGTTTATAGTATTAATCAAAATACACATCAAAAAACCCACTATGCTATGGCTATCTGGAATTGGGGTGTATTTTATGAACAAGTTATTCAAAATATATTAAATGGTACTTGGAAGAGCATACAAGAAGATAACAATCGTTCAGATATGCCTGTTAACTTTTGGCAAGGCATGAATAATGGCATCGTAGATTTATTATATTCTAACCGTAATATGACAGCTCCAATGAAACATTTGATTGAGAATGTTAAGCAAGCGATTATTAGAAATGAATTTGATGTATTTAAAGGACCTATCTATGATCAAAATCATGTGATAAAAGCCAAAGCTGGCGAAAACTTAGATTATGAGGATATCATTCATATGGATTGGTTAGTAGAGGGAGTAGAAGGAGAAATTCCAGATATTAAAACACTAACACCTGTAGATCCATTTTCTTATATGCAAGGTATTACGGGTAAATAAATAGGGAGTAAGGTTATTAACCTTACTCCCTATTTTTAGATTTCTAAAATATAATAATTATATCCGTTAATAACTTGAATATTATTATGTACTAAAATACGTTTAGCATTAGATGAATAAGTAAAGTGATTGTGTCCATACAAATGATATTTGGGTAAAAGCTGCTCATAAAGCGTATAAAAACTTTTAAATCCTATATGACACTGACTATTGGGATTGTCCCCTATTCCAAAGGTAGGAGAATGAGTAACTAAAATATCAATGGGTTTTTTACAAGTTCTAACAAGTTTTTTAACGCGTTTTTGCATTTTTTCTTCAGTAAATTGAAATGGACCACCTTTATATTCAATAGAACCACCTAATCCAGCAATGCGTAAACCATTAAAAGTAACAACCTTATCCTCGATACAATCACAACCTTCAGGAGGCTGTGTGAGATAGCCCTTATCATGATTACCATGAACATAAAACACTGGAACTGCCAGCATAGTAACTAAAAAGGATAAATAAGATGCTTTTAAGTCACCACAAGAAATCACACAAGCTATATCTTGAAAGTTTGATTTATCAAAGAAGTCCCAGATATAATTACTTTCTACATCAGAAACAACTAAAATTTTCATAAATTGACCGTCCTTTAGCTTTTGTATGTTATCTATTATACTATAATGTCATAAAATTTCATACCATAAAAAATAATTGTTTTATATACAAAAAATATTGACAGTATACGTTGTATTTGTTATGATGTACAAGTGTTAAGAAAACATATCGTATGGAGGGATTCCCGAGTGGCCAAAGGGGGCAGACTGTAAATCTGTTGCGATAGCTTCGAAGGTTCGAATCCTTCTCCCTCCAGATGCCCAGATAGCTCAGTCGGTAGAGCAGAGGACTGAAAATCCTCGTGTCGCTGGTTCGATTCCGGCTCTGGGCACTTTTTTATGTTTAAAACCGTAAATTAAACATAGGGCTAAAAATCCTCCTAATTCGATTCCGGCTTTAGGCATTTTTATAGGATCTAAAACCGTACACTAACAAAAGACTAAAAGGGTACTATTTTTTCAATAGTACCTTTTTTGCTTTTAACAGTAAAATTTATCATGTTTGTCCCTTTTCTATCATATGATATGTTGTAGACAAGTTGGAGGGATGTAATATGAATAGATATCGTCAAAAATTAACAATTTTATCATTTACTATTGTAGTAATACTCGTTTTATTATGGTTAATTAAAGGATTTAATTTATCTTGGGTAGAAGTGAAAAAAGATTATGCGGAAATTACAATCAATTTTCTACTACCAATGGAACAAGCCGGCTTCGAACAGTACATTAAATGGTTAGGTGAAGTGCCTTATGAAAATAATGTAGACTATTCAGTTACTTGGATTAAACCAGAAGTTGTATCTATAAAAGTCAAAGAAACCAGTTTAATTAAAGGGAAAAAAGTAAAGATGCTTATTGAAAATGCCCCTACAAAATGGCAAGGAATTTGTAAATCTGAAGAAGTACATATTGCTTTTAAAGCTCCAATTCATATACTAAGTCCACAAAATGATTTTCTTATTTCTAGTAGTAATTCATTTGAAGTTCAATTTAGTACACCTATGAACGCTACTCAAATCAATAAATTTTTGCAATGCGACGCAACTTTTTATATCAAGCCTTATATGGTAACAGCTACTAATGGTAAACAATATACAGATTTAACGCGTTTTGTTTTTACTCCTAAATCACCTTTAGAAAATGGTAAACGTTACGTTCTTTCTTTCAAGACAGGCATGCCTTCACATACGGGAACCCTACTAGATGAAGATCAAGTATTTGTGTTACAGGTAGACCAAAAACCATCTATTACTAAGACTTATCCCGCTAAACAAGATAAATGGATTGGTCTTTATCCACGTTTAACTTTAGAAAGTAAAGAGCCTATTGTTAAAGCTACTGTTATGATTGCGAATGATAAAATTAATGGCATACTAACAGATGCTCATCATGCCTATTTTATTTTGCAAGATCGATTAAAACCAGAAACAACATATGAAGCTATTTTTCAAACACAGGTGGCAAGTGGTGAAATAAGTGAACCTGAAACGGTTCAATTTACCACAACTACTTTAAAGCAAAATCGTCTATGGTTAGAAGTAGTTTGTAGTCAAAATACAGTAGTTTACTGTTATCAAGGCGAAAAAAAGATTAAGACCATGGTTTGCTCATTAGGCGAAGGAAAATATGCACCTCCTCTTGGCACATATTATTTACAAGGTAAAGCAGATGTTTATGAAGATGCTGTGCATAAAGAGGGTGCTAATTTTTGGATAAAAATTAGTGATGAATATGGCTTTCAAGGTTACATAAGAGATGCTTACTGGAATATACTTACCAGCGCTAGTAAATCTCTGGGTGCAAGAACTAAAAGAAGAAACATCATTTTAAGTGATGAGGATGCTAAATGGCTTTATGAAAACTTGCCTGATAATACTATGATTATAATCAGAAATTGATTAATACATCTTTATTTATAATTCAATAAAATTCAATAAAAATGAATTATTTTGTTGAAAAAATTTCGTATTATGATAAAATGTTTTTAGCGGAAGATGAGCCGCAGGAACTTAATTTATAGGAGGCGTATCTATGAGTTTTCGTACGGAGTACATGCAGGACTTAATGAGTAGAGTAGAAAAAAATCATCCTGCACAACCAGAGTTTCATCAAGCAGTAAAAGAAGTATTATTATGTATGGAGCCAGTTGCTGAGCGCAACCCACAATATGTTAAATCAGGAATCTTTGAACGTATTGTAGAACCAGAACGTGCTATTATGTTCCGTGTATCATGGGTAGATGATAACGGTAATGTACAGGTTAACCGTGGTTACCGTGTACAATTCAATAGTGCTATTGGACCATATAAAGGGGGACTTCGTTTCCATCCATCTGTAAACTTAGGTATTATTAAATTCTTAGGTTTTGAGCAAATCTTTAAAAATTCCTTAACAGGTCTACCAATGGGCGGAGGTAAAGGTGGTAGTGATTTTGATCCAAAAGGTAAATCAGACCAAGAAATTATGAGATTTTGTCAAAGCTTTATGACTGAGCTTAGCAAACATATTGGTGCTGACACAGATGTTCCTGCCGGTGATATTGGTGTAGGTGCTCGTGAAATTGGCTTTATGTTTGGTCAATACAAACGTCTACGTAATGAGTTTACTGGCGTGCTCACAGGTAAAGGACTTAACTATGGTGGTTCTCTTGTAAGAACACAAGCTACAGGTTATGGCTGTTGCTACTTTACACAAGAAATGCTTGCTACCAGAGGTGAAAGCTTTGAAGGCAAAACAGTAGTTGTATCTGGTTCTGGTAACGTAGCTATTTACGCTGCTGAAAAAGCTATAGAACTTGGTGCTAAAGTTGTAGCACTTAGTGATTCAAATGGCTATATCTATGATCCAAATGGTATTGATCTAGATGCTGTTAAACAAATTAAAGAAGTAGAGCGTAAGAGAATCAAAGAATACGTTAATATACATAAAGATGCAACCTATACAGACGGTTTCCGTGGTATTTGGACTATTAAATGTGATATTGCACTTCCATGTGCTACACAAAATGAATTAGATGAAGAAGCAGCTAAAGCGCTTGTAGCAAATGGTGTTATGGCTGTTGCAGAAGGCGCTAATATGCCTTCTACTCCTGAAGCAGTAGAAGTATTCCAAGCAGCAAGCGTTCTATTTGCTCCTGGTAAAGCAGCTAATGCAGGTGGTGTAGCAACTTCTGGTCTTGAAATGTCTCAAAATAGTATGAGATATAGCTGGACATTTGAAGAAGTAGATGAAAAATTAAAAGGTATTATGAAACATATTCACACTGTTTCTCGTGAGGCAGCTACACAATATGGTGAACCAGATAATTATGTGCTTGGTGCTAATATTGCAGGCTTCTTAAAAGTAGCTGATGCTATGTATATGCAAGGTGTTGCTTACTAAAAAATATCCCTCTCATGATATATGAGAGGGATATTTTTTACCCTCAATACCAAAAGCTTTTTTTTAGTTTATATTGTATAATAAATGGAATTAGTATAAAATTTAGTTATAAGACAATTTGTAATAACAGAATATAATGTAGGGGGAAAGCTATGCCAAAGTTAACAATTCCATTAAATGAATGTATGCCAGGAATGCTAGTTGCTGAAGCTGTTAGAAATTTAGATAATGGTTTAGTCTATGTGGGTGAAAATCAAGAATTAACAGCAGAAACTATTGAAACCTTAAAGGAACTCAGTTTTGATGAGGTTACTATTTTTGTTAATACATGGGATGATGTATGGAAAATCACTAAAGAAACAAGAGAAAGCTATAAAAAATGTACAGATACCGTTCAAGTACTTCTTAATCAAGTTACAACTGATAATGTAGTTGATTATGAAGCCTTTAAAAATGTTAAGCTACAAATGCAAGATGCCTTTAACGATAACTATAAAATAATTGGTTGTATTAACCTTTTTAAATATGCTGATAGCTATACATATACACATAGTATTAATGTTGCTTTATTAAGCATGCTGATTGGGAAATGGATGAAATATGGGGAACAAATGATAGAATCCTTATTAATTGCTGGACTATTACACGATATTGGTAAGATGAAAATAGATCCTAAAATCTTAAATAAACCAGATAAACTAACAGAAAGTGAGTTTGAAGAAATTAAGCAGCATTCTCGCTATTCTTATGAACTACTTCAAGATAATAAAAGTATAAGTTTAGATATTAAAATAGGAATCTTAATGCACCATGAAAAAATGGATGGTTCAGGTTATCCTTATGGGGTTTATAGTGAAAATATTAATGATATCGCTAAAGTATTAGCAGTAGCAGATGTTTATGACGCTATGCTCTCAGAAAGGCCGTATCAAAAAAAACATTCACCTTTTGATGTGATGCAATTAATGCAAGAAGGTGTATTTGGAAAGCTTGATACAAAAATTCTATTAACATTTTTAACTAATATTGCTACTTATTACATAGGAACTTACGTTCAATTAAGCAATGGTCAAATAGGAGAAGTAGTTGCCATTAATCCAGCCTGCGTTTATAGACCTATTATCAAAGTACAAGATAAGTATATTGATCTCTATACGGATCATTCTATTCATATTATTGAACTTACTTGATTTAAAAAGCTTATGCATAAAATCATAATTAGTGCTCATACTAACTTCGTAGAATATTTCATTTCATGAAAAGGAGTATAGCATTCATATGAAAAAATTAATATTTTTATCAGCACTTGTTGTGATGAGTTTTGCTTTTGTAGGTTGCACAGCAACTAATAATGGTACTACAGCAACTAATCCACCGATTGAAAGCACAATGCCAAGTTCTACTGTAAGTCCTACAGTAAGCCCTACAGTAATTCCTACCACAAGTCCTACAGGTAATGCAACTAATGGTGTGGTTAATGAAAAAAATGGTGTGGTTAATGATGGTACTACTACTAACAATAACACTACTAATAAAACAACCACTAAAACAACTACTAAATAAGTAATTGATTTATATAAAAGCAAGGGTGATACCTTTGCTTTTATTTTGTGTTAGGATAAGTTTTTAAAATATGCTATAATGAGGCAAGCAATATATAGAAAGGACTGTTAATTTGAAAGTATTATTATTAGCACTTAATGCCAAATATATTCATACTTCATTAGCTTTGCGTTATATAAAAAGCTACTGTAAAGACTATGAATCCCATATAACTATTTTAGAAACAACTATTAATAACAATGAAACTGAAATGATTAAAGCCATCTATAAGGAAAAACCAGATATTATCGGTATCTCTTGTTATATTTGGAATATGTCTTTTGTAAAAACCTTGATTCCTACATTAAGAAAGCTTTTACCTCATACAACGCTAGTTTTAGGTGGACCGGAAGTTTCTTATGAAGGAGATCACTTATTTGAAGCATTAGATATTGACTTAGTGATGGAAGGTGAAGGGGAAGAGACTTGGAAACAATACTTAGACTATCGTATCCAAGGTAAAGGCTCTTTACACGATATAAATGGTATTATTTATAAGAAGGAAAATGTTATTATTAAAAATGCACCTCGTCAGCCACTTGATTTAAAGCATTTGCCTTTTGTATATGACTCTTTAGAGGGTTTAGAACATAAAATCATTTATTATGAGGCTTCTAGAGGTTGCCCTTTTAATTGCCAATACTGCCTTTCATCCACGCATAAAGGCGTACGCTTTGTTCCTTTAGAACGCGTAAAAATGCATCTTACTTACTTCCTAAAACAGCGCGTCAAGCAAGTTAAGTTTGTAGATCGTACCTTTAATACTAAAAAGGCCTATGCGATGGCCATTTGGGAGCATATTATAGCAAATGATAATGGCTCTACTAACTTTCACTTTGAAATCGCAGCAGAATTAATTGATGATGATATGCTAGAACTTCTAAAAGGTGCTAGAAATGGTCTTATTCAATTTGAAATAGGTGTCCAATCTACTAATATGAAAGTACTAGAAGCCATTTCTCGTAAAATGCCCTATGAAGATATTAAAGAAATAACAAGAAAAATAAAAGCACTAGGTAATATTCATCAACACTTAGATTTAATTGCTGGTCTTCCTTATGAAGATTATGCTTCTTTTAGAAATTCCTTTAATGATGTAATTGCCCTACGTCCTGAGCAATTTCAATTAGGCTTTCTAAAACTTTTAAAAGGATCTGGATTAAGAAAATCAGCAGAAACTTATGGTCTTATTTATAAAGATGAGCCTCCTTATGAAATCCTTTATACAAAAGAAATGAATTTTGATGAAATGCTGAAGTTGCATAGCATAGAAGAGCTTTTAGAGAGATATTATAATAGCGGTCGCTTTCATAACAGTCTAGAGTATTTATTCACCTGCTTTAAATCACCTTTTGACTTTTTTGAAGCTCTAATGGTATTTTGGGAAGAACAAGACTATGATTTGATCCAACACAACAAGCTAGCTTATTATCTTCATCTCATTACTTTTGCAGCCCAGCAGACTACTGTTAACTCTGAACTTCTCAAGGAATATATTCGACTAGATTATATTCTTCACGAACCTATTCGTGAAATGCCAGAAGCATTTGAAACCTTAAATCGTGCAAGCTATAAAGTATATTATAATGACCTACTTAAAGATGATTTGTTTATTATGAACTATCTACCGAATTTAAGTGATTTGGTTCCTAGACAACGCTATAAAGAAACTCATTTAGAGTACTTCCGTTATAATGTATGGGAAAATTATTTAAGTCAAACCTATGATTCAGCAGAGTTATTACAGATTCCTATGGGGATATTATTTGATTATTCCTCTTCACCGATAAAAGGTATTTTAATAGAAAAGGAGTAGAACTATGAAACAAAAACAACAAATTGCTTTTTTATTAGATACATTAGATACGTATTACCCTAAAGAAGTTATTTGCTACCTGCATCATCGCACGCCCTTTGAACTTTTAATTGCTACAATATTAAGTGCCCAGTGTACAGATGACCGTGTTAATCAAGTAACACCTGAGCTATTTAAACAATTTCCAAATGTAGAAGCTTTTGCTACAGCTGAACTCAAGGATGTAGAAGAGGCCATTAAAAGTACAGGGTTTTATAAAAATAAAGCTAAAAACATTATTGCTTGTTCAAGACGGCTAGTAGAGTGCTTTAATGGTGAAGTACCTTCAGATATTGAGTCACTTGTGACTTTAGCTGGTGTAGGTAGAAAAACAGCCAATGTTATTAGGGGAAATATCTTTCATATTCCTAGCATTGTAGTAGACACACATGTTAAGCGCATTAGCATTAGATGGGGGATTACACCTTATGAAGACCCTGTTCAAATAGAAAAAGATCTTATGACTAAATTGCCAGATTCCCATTGGATTCGGTATAATACACAAGTGATCGCACATGGACGTAGCATTTGCACAGCACGTAGTCCTAAATGCTTGAACTGTATGTTTTTAAGCCACTGCCCTTATGGTCTAGTACACTCTCAAAAACAGCTTCCTATAGAAGCACAAGAAGCATTAGCACAAGGTCATATGTATTAATCAAAAAAGTTCCTAGATTACACTAGGAACTTTTTTATTGCTCATCTTCTATGCGGTCTTTAGATGTATTTTTAATATTGTCATTTAAAGTTTGTTTCTTCTTAGCAAGTAGCTTCTTTAAACGAAGGCGAGGTTTCTTATGAGGGTTAGCTTCATAAAATTGATCTAATATTTCATGGTAAAATGCCTCAGCATTTAAACCAAAAGTTTCAGCAGATAAAGGTTTAACAGAGTAGAGGGCATTATTTGCTAAATTTTCTCTATAACTAGAATCTGATAAAATAGTGACTAAAGCTTCTGATAATTCTTCTTGATTATGGAAAAGTAGGCCATTATAGCCATCTCTAATGAGGCCTGCAATACTCTCATCCTCTTGTGCAACGATAGGCAATTTTGCAGCCATAGCTTCTGCAAAAGTTAACCCTTGTGTCTCTGTAACAGAAGCACTGACAAAAACATCACCTAATTGATACATTTTTCCAATACCACTCCATGGTTGCATTCCTGTAAAAATAACCGAATCTCTGACACCTAACTTTGTAGCTAATTCCTCTAGTTCTAAACGAGAAGGCCCATCCCCGACTATAACTAATTTAGCAGTAGGTAGCTTTTTAAGAACAAGTGGCATAGCTTCTATAAGTACATCTATACTTTTTTCTTTTGCAACACGCCCTACAAATAAGATAACAGGGTCAGTTGTTGGGATTTGAAATGTCTCCTTTAAACGGAGAATTTCTTCAGCAGCATATTTTTCACAATTAAAAGGTGAAAAATCAATGCCTGTAGGTATAATACGAATAGGTTTTTTTACACCATAACTTCTTAAAAGCTTTTCTGTTTTTTTAGTAGGAGCAACAACACCATCTACACCATTACAAAAAGATTTACTGTATTTACGTGCGATTTTAGGTGAAAACTCGATTCCTTTAGAAACATAGTGCATATAATCTTCATAAACTGTATGATACGTATGCACAATAGGAATATCTAACTTCTTAGCTACTAATTTTGCAAAAATACCTACTGAAAATTCTGTTTGAGAAAGAATAATGTCTAACTTTAATCGTTTAATTTTATGAACTGCCTTATTAGAATAAATAATCCCTACACGATGATCCTTTAAAAATATAAAGGGCAAACTCGCTATACGATGTACATAAGGTGAATGATCATCTGCATCAGGATGGCTAATCGTAAAAATATAGACATTATGGCCTTGTTCGCGTAATTTCTTCTCCAAGGTTAAAATAGAGCTTACAACTCCATTAACTTGTGGAGAATAGGTATCTGAAAAAATACCAATATTCATTTTATCATCTCACTTTCATTAAGACGTTATCTTTAAGATAACTGACTAAGAACTTTTTCTAAGAGTGGAGAGTTCTTCATATTTTTCATGGCAGTTTCTTTAATCTGATTGAGTGCCTCAGAGTCATTCATTAACTTATAAATTTGAATCAGTAACAAGTAACACTTAGATGCATCACATCCATATAATATACTCATTTCTAGAACTTTTCTAGCTTCTTTAACGAAGCCATTATCATATAATATACTACCATATTCATAAGATATATCCATAAAGTTAAAATAATTTCTTTCATAACTTGTTAACATGTCTAATCCACTAGGTCCAAATTGCTGTTTAATTTCTAAGTTAGACATTTGTTTTAAATTAACCATAGGAGTTTTAGCACAATTTAGAAGTTTCAAGTAAATTTCTTGGCAACTAGAATTGTTAACCACAGGATATTTCTCAAAATCAACTGATAAAAATAAATTCTCTGGAATAGTTTTTGCACGTACAAACTGCATGGTATGTTCTTTTTCTAATGCCTCTCGCCAATCCCCTTTTTTCTGTTTATTCGTCTTTTCTACTCTTTGTTTAAAGGTTAGTCCTAATATGAATATTCCCATGACAAAGCACGCAAATGATGGCAACCAACTTAAATCCATTAATTAACCCCTTTCATAAAAACATTATGTTTATTATAATATAATTTGTCTATAATTTAAAGGGATGATTGTTTCATCTCTTAATTTGACTGGAATAGAGGGAAAATATCATGGATTTAAATAAGAGCCAGAAACAAGCTGTGACCTGTTTACTTAAACCTACCCTGGTCATTGCCGGACCAGGCTCAGGAAAGACACATGTCATTATTAATCGTGTTCATTATATGATTGAGCAATTAAACTGTGCACCACAGCATATACTTGTCGTGACCTTTAGTAAATTAGCTGCGGAAGAAATGAAACAACGTTATGAAAAAATTCATGGTGTAACAGGTGTAACATTTGGTACATTACATAGTGTATTTTATCGCATTTTAAGACGCTCAGACCCAAGACGTTATGCCATTGAACATTTACTTTTAGAAGATAAAAAGAAAAGTATCTTGCAAAACCTTATAAAAGAATTAGAGCTTGATGAAGAAGAAGATTTTATAGAAAACTTTACAAAGCATCTATCACTTATGCAAAACCAACTTATAGAATCCAAAAACTATTATCCTGAAGGGATCTCTAGAGAAGCGTTTATTAAGCTTTTAAAACATTACGAAGCCTTTAAAGAGCGTCATCAAGCCTTTGATTTTGATGATATGCTAGTAGCTTGTTATTACTTGTTAGATAACGATGATGCTATTTTAAAAGTTGTCAGAGCGCAGTATCAATATATCTTAATTGATGAGTTTCAGGATATTAATGAAGTACAGTTTCGTATTATTAAAAAAATAGCAGAAGCAAAACGTCAAATTTTTGTTGTAGGTGATGATGATCAAAGTATTTATCAGTTTAGAGGTGCCAAGCCTGAGTTTTTACTAGATTTTAAAAAGCATTTTCCAGAAGTAGAAGAGATTTATTTAGATGTTAATTATCGTTCAACACAAATGATTCTTAACTATAGCCTAGCTCTTATTGAGCACAATACTAAACGTTATCTTAAGGCATTAACAACGCCTAATGCCAAGGGGAGTGCTCCTTTGTTTATTCCTTGTAAGGATGCTAAGGAAGAAGCTCTTTTAATTGTGAATGAAATTATAAAACGCAAGAATGAAGGACTTCCTTTAACAGAAATGGCTATTATTTATCGTACTAATTTACAAGCAAGACCTATTGTAGAAACTTTATTAGCAGCTAATATTCCTTTTTGTCTACGTGACGGTATGGTCAGCTTATATGATCAGTGGATTACACAAGATTTATTTGCCTACTTATATCTAGCAGAAAATATTAATCAACCTGAGCTAGCAGCCCGCATTATTAACAAACCTAAACGCTATATTAGCAACGCTGCTATGCAGCAAGCTAAACAGATGGGTGGGCATCTTTTTATGAACTTATTAGGGCTAGAAACCTTAACTGAGTGGCAAAAAAACTATATTCAGCAGCTTTTATTTGACCTACAGGTTTTAAAAGAAAAGGATTTGAAAAATGCAATAGCTTATATTCGAAGAAATATCGGTTATGATCAATATGTAATGGACTATGCAAGTTTTCGAAAGATGCCTGCTTCTAGTCTATTAGAAGTACTATATGATATTGAAGATTCAACCGAAGGCTATGTTTCATTTAAGGAATGGGAAAATATGCTTAAAACGATGTCCGAAGAAGTAAAGACACAAACTAATCATAAAAATATCAAGCAAGAAGCACTTAACTTGATGACTATGCATGGTTCAAAAGGTCTAGAATTTAATACTGTTTTTATTATTGGTGTTGTAAATGGGACAATTCCTCATCATAAAAGTCATTTGCCTGCTGAACTAGAAGAAGAAAGGCGTTTATTTTATGTAGCTATGACACGTGCCAAAGAAAACTTATTCATTTATTCTCCAGAAGAACGACATGGGAAAAATGTAGATATTTCTCCATTTATCAGTGAGATTCAGGTGCAATTAGTACAATCAAAACTCAAAGTAGGCCAATCACTTTACCATAAAAGCCTAGGGAAAGGATTAATAATGGAAATATTGGAAAATGCTGTGATGCTTGTTAAATTTAACAATGGACAAGTACGAAAAATAGATAGTCATTACGCTATAAAAAATGCTATAATAGTTTGGGAGGATGAAATAGATGAAAAACCACACAAATCAAAAAAAGAGTAAAAATAAAAAACACAAACAATCCCTTAACATGTTTGAATGGGGGCAAAAGTATAAAAAGACTTTTGCTGGTGCTATATGTGTCATTCTTGCTGTTTCTATGATACTAAGTATATTACAATTTTAATAGACCACTCTTATCAAAGTGATCAATAACTAGGAGGTGCAATATGAAATCCAAAAGTCTCTTAAAATGGAGTGCCATTATTGGGGCTGTTGTCATTATTGGTATATCTCTTGGTACTATAGGTTACATATACACTAAGGTAACTGAATTTGAACAAGTATTTGCCCAAAATGTATATATAGAAGATTTATCTGTTGGAGGTTTAACAAAAGAAGAAGCTAAGCTTAAGCTAGAAAACATGAAAGAATCTGAACTAAAACAGCAATCAATCGTTTTATATAAAAATGAAATTAAAAAACAGATTGCATGTAATGAACTTGGTATAACCTATAATATTGATGAGACTATAAACAAGGCTTTTGAGTTAGGTCATCAGGAATCATTTTTTGAAAAATATCGTATTTCAAAAGAAGGATTAGCAAATGCACAGAAATTCGAACTTACAAAAACCTTTAGTGATGAACCTATCCATAATTTTATAAAAGAAAATGCCACATTCTTTTATAAAGAGCCTGTCAATGCCAGTATTGAACGAAAAAATAGACAATTTTTTGTTACAAAGGAAGTAGAAGGTGAAGCTCTTGATGAAGAAGCTACCTTTGAAAAAATGGCTGAAGCATTAAAGGAACCAAATAATGAACTTAATGAACTTATAGAAGTAGAAGCAGTTACTAAAACTGTTATACCTGAATATACAGAAGCTTCTTTTGCAGATGTCCAGACACTTATTTCAAGCTTTTCTACTTCCTATAATAATGCCAGTGCCAATCGTAATGAAAATCTAAAGGTGGCAGCACAAAAAATCAGTCGCATGCTTTTACCTGATGAGATTTTCTACTTATCTAACCAATTGGAACCATTTACTGAAGCAGCTGGATATAAAAATGCTGGTGTTATCGTTAATGGTAAAATAGAAGATGGCTTAGGTGGCGGTGTTTGTCAAGTTGCATCTACACTTTACAATGCTGTTCTTTTAACAGATATAGAAATTGTTTCTAGACAAAATCATTCCTTACCTGTAGCCTACGTGCCACTAGGACGAGATGCCACTTATGCAACAGGTGTTATAGATTTTAAATTTAAAAATAATACTGGATATCCTCTATTTATCGAAGGCTATTGTGAGAACAATAAGGTATATGTTAATATTTATGGTCATAAAGACGCTATACCTGAATATGATATCAAATTTGATTCTGTAGTAACAGAGGTTATTCCTGCTCCGGCGACTAAATATGAAGATGATTCAACACTTGAAAAAGGTAAAGAAGTAGTAGAGGTAAAAGCTTTAGATGGTAAACGTGTGAAGCTTTATAAGTTATATTACAAAAATGGTGTATTAGAGAAGAAAGAATTAGTAGATACAAGCTATTATAAACCAAGAGCTGCTGTTATCAAACGTGGCACTAAAGAAGTGGTAACCAATCATACACCTGCTACACCAACTACGCCACAAGCTACTACGCCTCCTACGACAGTTCCTGAAGAAACAGAAACAAATCCTACTGGAAACGAGGCCTCTATACCAATAGATGATATCCCTCCATCAGTTAATCCAGATGATTTAAATAACTTTGAAGTTATACAACAATAGAAAAAAGGGGATGTAAAAAAACTCCCCTAACGAAAAAATCGCTGAGGTCGTAAGACTTCAGCGATTTTTTTGGTATAATTTATTTATGCTACTAAACAAAAATACCAATGATAATTTTACACCAAGACAGCTAAAATTACCATTGGATATCGAAAAAATAATTGATATTTCAGATCCAGTATATACTTTATGCGAAGTAATGGATCACATTGACCTAACACGATATTTTGTAGAGAAGGACTGCAAAATAGGTCGTCCAAGATGTGATTCAGATAAAATGCTTAAGATTATACTTTTCACTTTTATGGAGCATGGCATTAGTTCTTTAAGAAATATTGAAAAACTCTGCCGTACAGACATCAGATATATGTATCTTCTTGACGGAATGAAAGCTCCATCTTTTGCTACTTTCAGCAACTTTATTCGTAATGAATTAACGACTTCAATTGAACAAATCTTCATTGATATCAATTCTTATATTTTTGATCAAGAGCATGTGGATTTACATCACACTTACATCGATGGAACAAAGATCGAAGCTAATGCTAATCACTATACCTGGGTATGGAAGAAATCTTGCATCAAAAATAGAAACAAAGTGTTCGAAAAGATCTCATTACTCATCGATACAATGAATTCAGAGATTCTTAGTTTTCTTAATGTGAAGTTAGAAAAAAGAGATGAATATGCGATTGATTACGTTGAGGCATTGCTTGAAAGTTATCAGAAGGCAATAAATCTAGAGGTTTCAAAATTTGTTTCCGGAGCTGGGCATAAGAAAAGTATCCATCAAAAACAGTATCAGGAAATGCAGGGGTATCTAGAACGCCTCAAGAAATATGCAAAGCACATCGAAGTATGTGGAGAGCGAAGAAATAGTTATTCAAAAACTGATTACGATGCAACTTTTATGAGAATCAAACGTGATTATATGGGAAATGACCAGCTCCTTCCTGCTTACAATATGCAGGCTGCCATATGTGATGAATATATAGCTGTAATAGACGCAAAACCTTATGCTTCAGACATGGAATGTTTTCAACCCTTAATGGAAAAGTTTAATGCTACTTATGGTCATTATCCAACGTATCCTGTTGCTGACGCAGGATATGGTTCTTATAACAATTATCTTTATTGTGAGGAACATGGCATGGAAAAATATATGAAATTTACTATGTTTGAGAGGGAAACTAAGAATCAAAAATATCATTATGATCCATATCGTGCAGTAAATTTCAAAAGAGATGAACACGGAAACCTGATCTGTCCTAATAATAAAAAGTTTATATATAAATGTGATAGGCATATATATAAAAATCAATATGGTAGAACAGAAGAAATATATGAATGTGAAGACTGTGCAGGATGTCTATATCGTAGTGAATGTTGCAAAAGAGCACATGGAAATAGAACAATACGCCTTAATCGAGAATTAACAGAAATACATAAGGAAGTAATAAATAATCTAGAATCAATTCATGGTGCCTTATTGTGTATGAACAGAAGTATTCAATCAGAGGGGACATTTGGGATAATTAAGTGGGATAGATCTTATAAAAGATTATTTCGGCGAGGTGAAAAAGCTGTCATTTTAGAATTCACGTTAATTTCTTGTGGATACAACCTCTATAAGTATCATAACAAGAAACATCGGACATCCATAGCTGCATAAAAAACGGATATAATATCATCATTTAAAGCCTATAAAACCATAGGCTTAATAAGTGACTTCTAATTTTGTGATAATGACAATAAATCTATAAAAAAACAAGGAGCAGGTCGCTACAGGCGACCTGCTCCTTGTTTCGAGGCTGTTTTTTTACAGCCCCTTTTTTCTTATTTATTTTTATCCTTGTGGAAAGAAGAAGCCATCATCATCATCAACACCTGGAGTAGGATTTGGATCTACTGTTGGTGGCAAACTTGGCTCTGGTATGGTAGGTGTAGGGGTTGGTGTTGGTGTTGGTGAAGGATATGCACCTTCTGAGCCATCATCAGGTATATCTGGTGATGGAGAAACTCCTGGAATATCACCTGGATTTTCAGGGTTTTCTGTATTATCTGGTCCATGAATATCACAAATCTCATCTTGAACAATAACACCGTCTACTACCTTTCTTACACGAGTTTCTTTAACACGTTTATCAGCTGGGCAGTATTCGTTGGCTACTTTATGTGATTCTGTACAAATTTCAACTTCTACGTGTAAATCACAGTATTCAGTAGGCTTATTAGCTGATGTAAAGAATTCATTTTTAACAACATGATTTGGATCAGCTTCACAAAGAGCAGTAGCACGTTTTCCAGAAACTGTACAAATCTTAATCTCAGAAACACCACTATTATCAATAGTAACTTTTGGGAATGATTTGTACTCTAAATCTTCATGTATTTCACTCATAATTTTACCCCAAATAACAAGGTGATAGTTACCACCATTATTAATTGGTGCAGGCTGAGAATAGCCGGACCATATAGTTGCTACATAATAGGGAGTATAACCCGCAAATACAAAGTCTTTATTATCAGTTGTTGTACCTGTTTTACCAGCAATAGGCATCCCTTTAAAGTTAGCTCTTACCCTCGCTCCTGTATGAGGACTTGGGCCATCCACAACCTCCTGCATCATATTCGTTAACATACGTGCTGTAGATTGTTTAAGAACAGTATGAGAATGAAGTGTAATGGCTTCATTTGTATTATCTATAATAATACGGTCCTCACTATCTTTTACTTGAGTATAGAAAACAGGTTTGACATAAACGCCATCATTAGCAATAGCACCATAAGCAGCGTTAAGCTCAAGTGGTGTAACACCTTGAGTAAGACCGCCTAGTGGAAGCGAGTGTACTTTATCTGAATCTGATAAAGTTGTAAATCCAAAACTTTTCAAGTAATCAAATGCATTTTCAATACCAACATAGTCAACTGCTGTTTTAACGGCAATAACATTCATTGAGTTAGCAATAGCTTGACGTACTGTATAAGTCCCTGTATAATTCCCATCCCAGTTTTTAGGTGACCAAGGTTTACCATCACCTAATTTATAGGTAATATGCTCATTAATAATTTCAGAACCTGGTGAAAGTTTACCCATATCCAGTGCAGGTGCATACGCTGCTAATACTTTAAAAGTAGAACCTGGTTGTCTCTTGGCTTGAGTTGCATAATTAAAGCTTAAGTTAGATTTTTCACCACGACCACCAGATAAGGCTTTTACTTGACCTGTTGCGTAATCCATGAGTACAAAAGAAGCTTGTGGCTGAGGTTGTTTAATCAGGTTTTCAGTATAAGTATCCTCTGATGTAATACCCCATTCTTCAAGTTGTTTTTGTTTAAAACTTTCAACTTCATCTTCATTATTAACAATAATATTATAAACCTGCTCTTCAATAGGTGTACCATCTGCTTTTTTACCAGAAATACTATAATCTAATTGAATTTTATAAAGGTGAGCAGGGTATAAGCTGTCATCTTGGATGTATTTATCTGCAATTTCTTGCATTTTAGTATCCATTGTACTATAAATCTTTAAGCCACCACCATAAATCATTTTTTTGGCATTGGCTTCTGTATAACCTTGGTCTTTCAAATCTGATACAAGTTGGTTAAAGAGTGCATCTATAAAATAGCTATGTGGTTCTTTTTCAAGATATTCTTGATGTACCTCATAAATATTTTCATATGGATTTTCTTTTAAAGCTGCTGCATGTTCTTCTGGCGTAATATACCCTTGATCTTCCATTTTTTGAAGTACAACCTTAACCTTCTCCCAGTTATTCTCTGGATTAGAAATAGGATTGTAGTAAGTTGGCCTTTGAGTAATAACAGCAATAACTACACATTCTGTTAAACTAAGATCTTTTACATCTTTGCCAAAGTAACGCTTAGAAGCTGCTCTAACACCTGAAACACCTTGTCCTAGTCCAATCGTGTTTAAATAATACTCTAAAATAGTATCCTTTGAATAAAGCTTCTCAAACTCGATTGCTAAATATTGTTCTTGAATCTTACGTGTAAACGCTTTATCAGAACTTAAAATATTATTTTTGATAAGCTGTTGGGTAATGGTACTTGCTCCTTCACTTAAGGAACCACTTTTTAAATTGGTTACAATTGCTCTAAAAATACCTCTGATATCAATACCATTATGCTCGTAAAAACGTTCATCTTCCGTAGCAACAACGGCATGTTGCAAATTAAGAGGGATATCTTTAAGTTCTACATATTCTCTGTTTTCCGCTGGTTCAAAGCTATCGATAGGCTTTCCCTCTGAATCATATACAAAGGAAGTGTAATTTCCCTGAGGGCTAATATCCAATGTAGATGGGTCTGGGGTACTTTTTATAATACCAATAAAAATGCCTAAACCTCCGCCTACTAGGGCAAACATACCAATAATAAGGGATATAATAATAATACGAAAAGCTGTTACTTTTCCTTTCTTTTTCATTTGCTTAGTTTTACTTTTGTTCTTTTTCTCTATTTTGTCTCGAGAATCTTTTGAGTAATTCATAATTTCCTCCTCCTCAACGCTATATTATATCAAAAATATCAGTTTTAAGCAAAATAAGTGTTAGGCATTACCCACCTATTATATAACAATTTTAGGTTTAAATATATAACAAACACATTAAGTTTTCGTATAAATGGAAAAAACAGGAATATATTTTGTGTAAAGTAGGTTTTAGGAGGAAACAAATTCCACACATTATTACCATTTCTATTAACTCTAAGTATTATTATTGCCATTATTTCCATTATTTATATTCAATGAGGTACCAAAATTATTCCTCCTATTATAAGTGGTACAAAATAGAAGTAACCTTTCATGTTACTAAAGCTATGAATAGTTCACTCTCTATTGTCCTTAAAATCTATGAGACTAATGTTTCGGCTTTATATTTCGAAGAATTAAAATTATATTATTCAGCATAATACTCTATAAGATAAAAAAATACGTAAATTAAGGTTGTCATTCCTCAAAACACCATGTTATATTTATGAAGACGAAATTAATAGTAAAGAGGTATCGATGTGATGAACGATTTAAAGCTTTCTGATTTATTTGGAGTAAATGTTTTTGATGACAATTTAATGCGCGAGCGATTACCCAAAGCGATTTACAAAAAATTACATAATACCATTGACAAAGGATTGCCACTTGATCCTGCAGTGGCTGATGTAGTTGCTAATGCTATGAAAGATTGGGCAATTGAAAAAGGAGCCACTCATTTCACACACTGGTTCCAACCTATGACCGGCAAAACAGCAGAAAAATATGATTCTTTCTTATCACCAACTTCTGACGGTCGCATGATTATGGAGTTTTCTGGTAAAGAGCTTATTAGAGGAGAAGCTGATGGTTCATCCTTCCCATCTGGCGGTTTAAGACAAACTTTTGAAGCTAGAGGCTATACCGTCTGGGACTGTACTTCTCCAGCTTTTTTAAAAGAAGATGCAAGTGGGGTAGCACTTTGCATTCCAACTGCTTTTTATTCTCATACTGGTGAAGCATTAGACAAGAAATCTCCTTTATTACATTCAATGGAATGTATTCAAAGCGCAGGGATTCGTGTATTAAGAGCCATTGGGGATGAAGCCACTACAAAAGTAACAGCTACCGTTGGTGCAGAACAAGAATATTTCTTAGTTGATAAAAGACAATATCAACAACGTAAAGATTTAATTTTTGCAGGTCGTACACTCTTCGGAGCAATGCCTCCTAAAGGTCAAGAAATGGAAGACCATTACTATGGTAGTATTAAAGAAAAAATTGCTAAATATATGCGTGACATAGATGTAGAACTTTGGAAATTAGGTGTACCTTCAAAAACCAAACATAATGAAGTAGCACCTGCACAACATGAGTTAGCTCCTATCTTTACAACTGCTAACGTAGCCTGTGATCAAAATCAACTTATTATGGAAACACTTCAAAAAGTAGCCAATAGACATGAATTAGCTTGTTTACTCCACGAGAAACCTTTTGCTTATGTTAATGGTTCTGGAAAGCATGTTAACTGGTCATTAGTAACCGATACAGGTAAAAACTTGTTCTCACCAGGAAAGCATCCTCACGAAAACAAAGAATTCCTTCTTTTTACATCAGCAGTTATTAAAGCTGTAGATGTTCATGCGGATTTATTAAGGCTCTGTGCTGCTACAGCAGGTAATGACCATCGTTTAGGAGGTAATGAAGCACCTCCTGCTATTATCTCTATTTTCCTTGGCGATGAAATCACTCACTTATTTGAGCAAATTTCTCAAGGTGAAGAGGTCATTGAAAAAGGCAAACAAATGATGGAGATGGGTGTTGCCACATTACCACAACTCAAAAAAGAAGCATCCGATCGTAATAGAACATCACCTTTTGCTTTTACTGGTAATAAGTTTGAGTTTAGAATGTTCCCATCCTCAGAATCTATTGCTGAAGCAAATACTTTTTTAAACGTTATGGTAGCAGATGTACTTAACGAATTTGCAAACCGCTTAGAAACAGCAGAGGATACTCAAAAAGAAATGGAAGCTATCGTTAAAGAAACGTATTTAAACCATAAACGTATTATTTTCAACGGCAACGGCTATTCAAATGAATGGGTAGAAGAAGCAGCACGTCGTGGTTTATCTAATTATAAAACAACAGTAGATGTACTACCTTGCTTCATTAAAGAAGACTCTATTGCTTTATTTGAAAGAAATCAAATTTTCCATCGTAGTGAACTTTTCGCACGTTATGAAATCTTATTAGAAGAGTACTATAAAACCCTTAATATTGAAGCAAGAACAATGCTTGATATGGTCCAAAAACAAATTATGCCTGCTACACTTCAATACACAACTCAAATTGCAGAACATATTATTGCGTTAAATAAAGTAGGGGTATTTGAAGTTAATGCCCAAACAGAACTTCTACAAAGTTTAACAACTGCTATTAATACTTTAAAACAATGTACTGATCAGCTTCACCAAGAGCTTGAACAAAGCACTCATATTGAAGAGGCTTATGATAAAGCCGTGTTCTTTAAAGAGCATATTTTAGTAGACATGGAAGCTTTACGTCAGGTTGCAGATGAATTAGAATTACTAATCGATGAAAAAGCATGGCCAATTCCAACTTATGGTGAACTTTTATTTAGAGCTTAATCAAACATCTCAAAAGTGTTTTGTAGACTTTTAGGTCTATAAAGCACTTTTTTAAATTCTTTATGGATAATTTTATAAGGAATATGCTATAACTATATAAGTAGACTAACATAAAGGTTGGTGAAAAAAATGATTATTACAATAACCCCCTTTCCATCAATTGAATACATATATGGTATTGAAGAATTCACTCCTAATTGCCAAATTTCTTCTAAAAATGTATCTCTCAATGTCTTATCAAAAGGGGTTTATAGTGCTCAAATGATGAAGGTACTTCAAGAAGAACCTATTTTATTAAGTAGCTTTGGAGGATTTGCGGGAAAAAGTATTAAACACTATTTAGATAAAGCTAAGGTTAAATCGGATATTGTTTGGACAGACTATGAAACACCTCATCAGGTTAAAATCACTCTCTCTACCAGTTCCGACTATTATGCTATTTGTAGTGAAGAAGATTTTGCTATTGAAAAAGAGATCCTTAAATTAAGTTATAAACTTAAAACGCATATCAAAAAAGTGTCAACCTTGGTTTTATCTGGGAGATTACCTCATGGCCAAAATCCTCAAATATATAAGGAATGGGTAAAGGAAGCTAAAGCCCATAATGTTAAAACCCTTGTGTCAACAGGCCAAAAAGAAGTGCTTGACTTTGTTTTAGAAGAAAAACCTTATGCACTTATGTTTACACTCAGTCAACTAAAAGAATTAGGGTATGATATTTCTAATATAGAGACTATTTTAGATCAATTACTTCCCTTGTTTGAACACGGCATTCACTATATTGGTGTTTACTTAAAGGAAAAAGGAGCTCTCATGCTTTCTAAGCATAAATACTGCTTAGTTGAATCACCTTTTTTACCTATTAATAAGAATAATACTGCTGCTAGCGGTGCTTTTTTAGGGGCCTTTGCCATTGGTATTAATCGGAAGTATGAATTAGAAAGATTCTCTAAACTTTGCTTATGTGCTGCTTCAGCAGCTAATTCAAATGTTAATTATCAAATCTGTACAAGAAAAGATGTAGAGAGTCGTTTGAAAAAAACTAAAATCAAACAACTTATCCGCTAATTAAGAAAGGAATACTATGATTACACATAAAGAACAGATAGAAAGATTAATTCTTGTGGCAGCACAGAAGAAACAATATAAAGAAGAAGAGGCATGGGAAAGCTTAGATGAACTTGCTGAACTTGTAAAAACTGCCGGTGGAGAAGTCATAACACAAGTCTTACAACGTCTTGACCACATTAATCCTGGCTTTTATATTGGCTCAGGAAAAGTCGAAGAAATCAAAGAAATGGCTCAGCTTCATGGGGCTACAGGGATTGTATTTGATGATGAGCTGTCCCCTATTCAAATGCGTAACTTAGCAGAAGCACTTCAAATTAAAGTAATGGATCGTACAATGGTTATTCTAGATATCTTTGCTTCTAGAGCACTTTCTAAAGAAGGTAAGCTACAAGTAGAAATGGCTCAGCTTAAATATCAATCATCACGTTTAATAGGCTTTGGGACAATGCTTTCTAGACAAGCTGGTGGTATTGGTAGCCGTGGACCTGGTGAAAAGAAACTTGAACTAGACAAACGTCATTTAAAAGTGCGTATGGAAATCTTACAAGCAGAACTGGCAGAAGTTGAGAAGCATCGTCAGCTTATTCGTTCAAGAAGAGATAAAAATAATACACCTGTAGTAGCTATAGTAGGTTATACTAATGCAGGCAAATCTACCTTACTTAATCAGCTCAGTGGTAGCGATGTTTATGTACAGAATCAGCTTTTTGCAACACTAGATCCTACTACACGTGGTATCACTTTGCCTAGTGGCTCTGAGATTCTATTAACAGATACAGTAGGCTTTATTCGTAAATTACCACATCACCTAGTAAAAGCCTTTTATTCGACATTAGAAGAAGCTAAATATGCAGATATTATTCTCCATGTTATGGATGTCAATTCACCTCATTTAGAAACACATCAACAAGTCGTTTATGAAACTTTATCGCGCTTACAAATATCAGATATACCAATTGTTGCTGTTTACAATAAAATAGATACTCATGCCGAAGACTATCCTAAAGATGAACATGCTACCTATGAAACGTATATATCTGCTAAAGAAGGCATTGGCTGTGAGCATTTATTATCTGTTTTAGAAGAAATTTTATATAGTAACATGCAAGCTTTTGATATAGATGTTCCTTATACTAACCAAGATATTGTAAGATATTGTCATGAATACGGAGAACGCTTAGAAGAGGAGTATACAAATGAAGGTGTAAAAGTAAAAGGCTACATGCCAAAAGATAAATTTTATAAAATTGAAGCATATATTTTGTCGTAATTATGTGAATTATTAGATTATAGATAAGTGGGACAAATTAAATATCGCAATATCTGCCATTATCCTTACTTTTTAAAAGATTTTTTTATCTTTGCGTTTTGTTTTTACCATTATTTGTAAGTTATCTGTAGAATAGGGTAGCTTTCCACGGAATAAACACGATATATTATTGTGTGAAATTTCAGCAAATAATAGTATAATAAATCCATGAGCAGAGGCAAGAAATAAAATTCTTTATCTTGGAGGAAGTTTATGTTAATGGAAAAGCAATATATTGGACAATGCGAAATCCCAAATATGACCATTCGCTACTACATGATTAAACAAGGTACTTACTACGGAGTTGAACTAGTCGAAGAACAACGAGATAAACTTATTTGTATGTCAGAATTGATATCAGAGGTAGCCGAAGTAGCTTTATCTCTTGCTGAAAAACTTTTTAAGAATAATGTAACAAACGTTACTTTAACAGATATTATTGATGACTGGATTGGCTAATAGCTATCAAGACTACTAGGAACAGCTTCCTAGTAGTTTTTTGTTGCTATTCATTTATTTTTTATGATAGTATTAAATTAATTTTAACAACAAGGTGATATGATAATGGATTCTTTTAAAACAATAGCTCAAAATGGTGAAGCACTCATCATTGAGAAGAAATCAAAGTTCATTGCAACTGTTTATCAAGTGCAAACAGTAGAAGAAGCAGATTTATACATGCAACAGCTTCGAAAAAAGTATTACGATGCCACGCATAACTGCTTTGCTTATCAAATAGGAGAGAATGATGAATTTCAACGTTCAAGTGATGATGGCGAACCCCAAGGTACTGCTGGAAAACCCATATTAGAAGTCTTAAAAGGAGAGCAAGTAAAAAATATACTTATTTGTGTCACAAGATATTTTGGTGGAACGCTTTTAGGAACAGGTGGGCTTGTAAGAGCTTATGGTAGAGCAGCTAAAGAAGGCTTACTTACTGTTGGGATTATTGAGAAAAGACGTATTCGTCTTTTTACTTTAAAAATGCCTTATACACTATCAGGGAAAGTTCAATATCTTTTAGGTGAGAGGAACTATGTTATTAGGGAAAGTATTTACCTAGAGGATGTAACCTTTATTGTAGAAGTACAAGTTCATGAGGAGAAAGCCTTTATCAAATGGTTAGAAGAAAGCACAAATGCAGGTATTGACATTTTACCAGGAGCATATGATTGGATTGAAGTGAAACTATAAGGACTTATTGCTAAAAATAAGTAGCTTATGGTAAAATAAAGCATATGTTTTATCAAACCTAACCCCATGGGGTTTAAATCCAAGGAGGAATAAAGATTTATGTCTGGACATTCAAAGTTTGCCAACATTAAGCATAAAAAAGCTAAAAATGATGCGCAAAAAGGAAAAGTATTTACAAAAATAGGGCGTGAAATTGCCGTAGCCGTTAAAGAAGGTGGTGCAGATCCTTCTCTTAATAGAAAATTAAGTGATGTTATTGCCAAAGCAAAATCAAATAATATGCCAAACGATACAATCCAACGAAGCATCAAAAAAGCAGCTGGTGATGGAGATAACGTTCATTATGAATACATTACTTATGAAGGTTATGGTCCAAGTGGGGTAGCCGTTATTGTTGAGACCTTAACAGATAATAAAAATCGTTCAGCTGCCAATGTACGTTCTTACTTTACAAAAGGGAATGGAAATATGGGAACAACAGGGTGTGTTTCTTTCATGTTTGATAAAAAAGGTCAAATTGTTATTGAAAAAGAAGCAACTGATATGGATGAAGATGAACTAATGATGATGGCTATTGAAGCTGGTGCAGATGATTTTGAAGCAGAAGAAGAAGGCTATACAATTACAACTTCACCTGAGAGCTTTTCAGATGTACATGCAGCTCTAGAAGCAGCAGGCATTGAAATGGCTGAAGCAGAAGTTACTATGGTACCACAAACTTGGACGACACTTACTTCAGAAGCTGACATTAAAGCAATGAATCGTATGCTTGACCTTCTTGAAGACGATGATGACGTGCAGAATGTTTACCATTCATGGGATGAAGAATAGGCATTGATAGTCAAGGGATTAGTTGAAATTTAGTTATAAAAATTAGCGTCAGTGATGGCGTACATGAGACTTCTAATGATGATGTACAAACGTGCTAAGTATATCATCATTGGAGGCTTTTTTTATGTCTAAAGGACTTTTACTAGAAAATTTACTTAATGAATATTTATTAGACATCAGATTAAAAAATTATTCTGATAGAACACTTAAATCTGTTAAAAATAATACCTCACTTTTCTTTTCATTTTTGGAAACAGAGTTCAATATTACCACATTAGAGAGGTTATCCCATATTCACATCAAGGCATATATTAAGCATAAACAATGTTTAGGATTAAAAGCTACATATATTAATTCTATACTCAAAAATCTAAGTATGTTTTTTAGCTACTTACTAGAAGAGGAGTATATCTCTACCAACTATGCAAAAAAAGTTAAATTGCAAAAAGAAGAAAAAGTCATCATTAAAACTTTTAATGATAAAGAAGTATCTGCAATGCTTAAAGTATACAACTTCTCGAATCATGTTAATGCTAGAAATGCGTGTATTATAGCCATGTTACTTGATACTGGCATTCGAAACAGTGAGTTATGTCATATCAAAATATGTGATATCAAAGAAAATGCTATTCTTATATTTGGAAAAGGGAAGAAAGAGAGATTGGTACCTATCACACCATTCTTAGCCAAGATTATGCTACGCCATGAACAGAAAAGAAGATTATTTGTAAAAGAACACTATGAGCATCAGTATTACTTCTTATCACAAAAGGGGAAAAAATTAACACCAGAAACTATTGAACGCATAGTAAAGGCATGTGGTAAACAAGCCAATATAAGAAAAGATATTAGATGCTCCCCTCATACATGTAGGCATTATTATGCACAAGCTCAGTTAAGGAATGGTTTAGATGTTTATTCAGTAAGTCGTTTACTTGGACATGAAAACATTAGTATTACAAAACGATATTTACAATCTATCCAGGATGAAGATGTATTAACAATGGCTGTTAAAACTAGCCCATTAATGAATGGGCGGTAATTTTTTTGACTCAGCTCAAGCTGGGTCTATTTTTTTTTCCATTTTTCTTCCTTAACACCTTATTAACCAATTAGTCATAAAGGCCTCATAAAAGCCTTAAAAAGGCCTCATTCTTATTTAATATTTCATATTTATCATATCTCTTGTAGCGAAAGCACAACAAACAAAATAAAAGGAGATGTGAAAAATGTTATGGAATTTAAAAGCCGAAATGGCAAGACGTTCAGTAAAGTGCATTGACCTAGCTAATCTGTTAGGAGTAAGACCTGCAACCATATCTTTAAAGATAGGATGTAAAAGTCAGTTTACCTTTGATGAAGCTCAGAGAATCCAAAAAAGTTATTTTCCTGATTTAGAGCTTCAGTATCTATTTAAAGAAGGGAGATAAGGTGTGAGTTATATTTTTAAGATACTATCCGAACACGCCGAGCTGACAGGGAAAAATGTCATACTAAATTGGCAAATAGAGCAATATGAATCACTTATTAATGAGCTAATGGCTTATTTATGCCAAGAGGATGTGCTAGGAAGGCAATATGTGAGCCGTTATAACAACTTATTAAGGATAAGAAGGGAGAGAGAAAAAAATGACAAATAAAGAAGTAGTGCTAGATAAAAGAATATTGCAGATAAAAGTTGAGATGGATCAACTGGTAGAAAAGATTAAAGAGTTAGATGTGGCAATAGTAGAATTAGATGAATTATTTAAGATGCGATCAGAATTTTTAAAAGAGCGGTACGAAGAAAAGAAGTATGAATTAGAACAGAAAAAGGACAAGCAACAAGGTTATCTTAGAGAACTTTTTGAGCAAGTGCCACAAAATGAAACTAAAACTCAGCGTAAAGTCAAGTTATTATGCGGTGATGTAGTAGTTAAGAAATCTAAGCTAGACTTTGAAAAAGATAATGACAAGTTATTAGAGTGGGCTAAAGTCAATCAAAGGGATGATTTAATTAGCCGAAAAGAGACTTTAAGTTTCAAATGGGCGGACTTTAAGAAAGACTTATTAACCACACCAAATGGGATTGTGGAGGTCGCAACAGGGGAGCTATTGGATATTCCAGGCCTTGAAGTGATTAAGACAGAAGAAAAGCTAGAAATCAAGTATTAGAGGAGGCGAGCGGCATGGCAAAGGCAATTTGTATTATTGGAGAATCAGGGGCAGGCAAAACCACATCACTCAGAAATCTAAATCCTGAGGAGCCCTACTTTATAGATGCAGATAAAAAGGGAAGTGCGTGGAGAGGCTTTAGGCAGCAGTATAATGCTGAAAACAAAAATTATATAGCTACGGATGATCCAAATAAGATACTAGCACTTATGAAAGGGATTAGCGAGAAAACACAGCTTAAGTATATCGTAATAGACCCCTTAAATGGTGTGATGGTTGGAGAAGAAATAAGACGTTCTAAGGAGAAAGGCTTTGATAAATGGGCTGATTTAGTAGTTTATATTTATAGCATCTTAGATATTGTTAGTGAGTTAAGAGAAGACCTAACTATCATTTATACAGCTCATAGTGAAACAGAGCGAACAGAAGATGGTTATATGTGGACTAGGATGAAAACTACAGGGAAGAAGCTAAATAAGTTAGTTCCTGAATCAAAATTTAATGTAGTATTACTGGCTAAATGCAAGGATGGTAGATACATTTTTGAAACCCATAGTAATAATTCAACAGCTAAAACGCCACTAGATGCCTTTGAAGAGGATGAGATAGAAAACGATATTGTGCCAGTATTAAAGGTGCTTGAGGATTACTAGGATGTTTAAATACACGGAAGCAGAGATTAAAAATATCTTAAAAGAAGCCGTTGTGGTCATTGATACAAGAGAGCAAAAATGTAGCCATATTACAGCTTATTTTGATAAGTATAAGATTAATTATTGCTATGAGAAATTAGAGTTTGGTGACTATACCATAAAGGTACAAATGCCTAATAGCACCAGAGAATACTACTTGCAAAACAAATGTGCTATTGAAAGAAAAGCTAATTTAAATGAACTAAGTGGCAATTTTACACAAGGTAGAGAACGTATAGAAAAGGAATTTATGAGGTCAAAGGGTAATTTATACCTCTTAATTGAGAATTCAAATTATGAGGATATAGAACTGCATAATTATAACACAGGCTATAACCCAAAAGCTTTTATGGCTACCCTTAAGGCATTTGAAAGTAGATATAATTTGCACATTCATTATCAAAAGAATATCAATTTCAGCGGTGATTATATTTATAAGACATTAATTTACAACTTAAGAGAATTACTAGTTAAAGGAGAAATATAGGAATGAAAAAATGGAATGGATACGAAACAACAGAAGTAATGGGAACAAAGAGAAAACTACCTGCAGGTGGTTATGTATGTAGAATTATGGAGGTAGAGGAAAAGGAATATGGATGGGGAAGTGTGTTGTTACTCCTTTTTGATATAGCAGAAGGAGAATATAAAAACTTTTACAGAGATCAATATGAGAAGCAAACGAAGGATAAAAAGTGGAAGGGTGTATATCATTTAAGTGTGCCTAAAGATGATGGAACTGAAAAGGATGAGAGGTTGAAAAAGGCATTTAAGACGTTTATCTATCATATTGAAAATAGCAATGAAGGCTATAAATGGGATTGGAATAAAGAAGGTCTTAGAGGTAAGTACTTTGGTGGCATATTTGGGGAGAAGCAATATGAAGTGGATGGAAATACAGGGTTTTATACCACCATTAGATATACAGGTGAAGTAAAAGGCATAGAGAACGCACCAGTGCCAAAACAGCAACTATTAAATAGACCTGGTCAAAGTAATTTAACCACACCTGCATCAATGGAGTGGGGGGCCGATGACTCACTTCCATTTTAATGAGGAGGCAGGGATGAACTACAACAATATACCAATAGAACTTAGAGAACTAAACAGGTGGGTGCTTTACAGGCTCACCTGGGATAGTAGCAGAGGCAAGTATGATAAAAACCATTTAACGCTAGGACAGGAGGTTTTGCTCAAAGCAATAATCCTAATACTTGGTGTGATTATGAAATGGCTTTAGGTGTAGTTGACCTATATGATGGGTTAGGCTTTATGCTAGGTGATGGCATCTTTGGAGTGGATATTGACGGAGTAGAGCTTAACGATCCAGTTGTTAGGGAAGTATTAACCACGTTAAATAGCTATGCTGAGGTGTCTCCTAGTGGGAAAGGGGTTCATGTGATTTGCTTAGGTAAGAAACCAAAGGGAGCTTGTAGAAAGGCTAACTTTGAATGTTACGACAAGAGAAGATTCTTCACAGTTACAGGAAATGTAATTGAACCCTATAGAACACTTAGTTATTGTACAGAGTCCATTAAACCCTTATACGCTAAGTATTTGGCTAGGCAAGAAAAGACCTTTTTAACCACACCTACCCATTTAGGAGGAGGCGAGTCCTTGACTGATAGGGAAGTCATTGAGAAGGCAAGTAGAAGTGACAAGTTTAGTCAGCTCTATCACTATGGCAATGATTCAGGGGATGCTTCTAGGAATGATATGACACTTATTAATATGCTTATATTTTGGACTGGAGGAAATGTAGCTCAGATAGATAGACTTTATAGGAGCAGTGCATTAATGAGGCCTAAATGGGATAGGAGACAAAGTGGATCGACTTATGGACAGATGACAATTAACAAATGTCTTAGGACATATAGAGGAAGCTATTATAGACACAATTATTACAACTAGAAGGAGAAATAGCGATGACAAAAGAAGAAAATAGCAAATTATATCAAAGAGATTATATCATTACAAATCAGAAGGGAAATGCAACTGTTAATACAAGTTTATTAGCAGAATATATAAGAGCAAATAGCCATTATTACATTGTGAAAAAACAAGGAAGTGAAACATTCTTTATCTATTGGTATGACGGTGGTTATTACAAGCAAATGTCAGCAGGTGAAGTTAAGGCCATGATTAAAGAATTTATTCCAATGGAATTGCGTAGGCCAACAGTATGGGAAGATACCTACAAGGATTTAATATCTACGAAAAACTTTATTAGTTTTGAACAGTTAAACAGTCATGACCATTTTATTAATTTTAAGAATGGCATTTTAGGTACGAAAGAATGGAAGCTGATAGATCACGATCCACAATACAATTTAACGCATCAAATCCAGTTTAACTATAACGAAAATGCACCAGTGCCTAAAAATTGGAAGACGTTTATTGAAACACTTGTATCGGGAGATATTGATACAGAATATACATTACAAGAATGGTTTGGGGTTAATATTTCAAATTACAATGTTAACCTTTGCAAGAAGTCACTTGCACTATGTGGAGTAGTAGGGAATACAGGTAAGTCAAAATTCCTTAAGATGTTAGGCTTAATTATAGGTCTTAATAATATTTGTAGTAAATCCATCCAAGATTTATCAGCACGCTTTGGAGCAGGTGCATTATATGGTAAAAAGTGTGTTTTAATTGATGACCAAAAGGCAGCCAATATTGAGGATGGCAGCACATTTAAAGCCATAACAGGTGATGGAGTGATTGAAGCAGAATTAAAAGGTAAAGATCCATTTGCAATTACCTTTAAGGGTGGTATTACCTTTACTTGCAATGAGATGTCATATATTAAAGATGATAAGGGGACTCATATGTTTGAGAGGTTCCTAATTATTCCATGCAACAATGTCATCCCACCTGAAAAAAGGGATAATAAATTATTCGAAAAAATGGAAGGTGAAATTGAGGGAATTATTATTTGGGCCTTACAAGGCTTAAAAAGACTTATGCAGAATGGGTTTGTACTGACAGAAAGTAAAATGAGCAAATCAGCTAATGCAGATTATAGATCCCACAATGATTCTCTGTTTAGATTTATCAAGGAGAATTGTATCGTTACAGGCGATAGATCTGATAAGATACGTAAAACTGAGTTTGAGGCAAGATATAACAAATATTGTACTGAGAATGATATTACGCCTCTTGATAAGAAAAACATCAAGGTAAGAGCCGAGAAAAATGGAATACCATGTGTGTTGTATGAAGGGTATCCATATTACAGAGGACTGAAGTATGTAGCAGAACTTTGGTGATGGTCGGAGAAACCAATTTACCAAAAATCAACCACACCCACCCATTGATAGTCAAGTCTTCTCTTCACTTTGGTGTCTTTGGAGACTCTATATAGATAATAAATATATATTAATAAAAACATATATATAAGAAATTCACAAAAAAGTCACCTGAGGCACCAAGAGTGTCATATGCATTGAGTGACAAAGGATTGATTAATTATCTGACAATTTCTGTTTGGAGGATTCGGAGGAAAAGCGAGGACTTGATATGCAGATTAATAGGAGGGTGTGGTTATAAAAAAGGAGACTAATTAAATGAACGAATTAAGATTTGAAGGACGCATTGATAGAATTACCATAAAGAATGAAAAAGTAATTAAATTCATTCTTATAAATGAAAAGAATAAGAAAATCACAGGGACTGTGTTTAATAATCAAACTACAAAACACATTTATGAACAGGTAGAAGAAAATACAGGACAAGTTGTTACGATTACAGCTGAAATGTCAGAAACAAGTTATCAAGATAAAAAGACAAATCTATGGGTTAATAGTTATTGTGCTTGCATTAACAAAATGGAGGCTGAAGAAGAATTACCATTTTAACAATTAGAGAGGATAGGGATTTAGAATGGACATCAAAAGATTAGACAGAGTAGCAAAAGATAATTTACCAGTAGACAAAGAATTAAATATAAACGATCAACTTTACTATATAGCAGTTAGAGGATTATACAGCCAATATAAAAATGGAGAAATCAATCTTGATCAGACAAAGGCAGAAAAAGGCATGCTGACAAAATGGTATGAGGAAGGCCATGAGTTTGCAAAACAGACAGTATATCTCAATAAGGATAAGGTAGTTGAAGCAGCCATTCTTGAACTAGGTCGCTACATCTCATGTGGCATAACTAATAAAGATAGAGAAAAGGCTTATCCAAGAAAGCTATTTGAGGAGCGCATCGTAAAAGTAATAGATCATGCGTATGGTGTAAGCTAATGGAAAAACTAAGAGAACCTATTAAAAAGGTAGTAGATGCTTTAGGCAAGCAATACACCCTAATGCGTATTGATGGAGACTGGTGCTTATATCGTGATTTAGGTAATGGCTATGATATAGAAGTCAATTTGCGTGGAACACGGAAAATATCAATCCAAGCAACGGTTTATGTGTGGCAGATAAGAGATCAATTAAGAGTGGTTGAAATGATTCAAGGCATTAAGGATATAGAAGACTTGAAGGATATATTGATGGGTGTGGTTAATAAAACAAACAGACTATCAGAGAATCGAGATAAAGTATATAAGCCAATCTTTCAATTAATATAGGCACCAAGGAGGGACAGCATGCGAGATAACAACTATAGAGCGGTAGAAGGCATTTTATATAATTTACCTAAGCTACGAGTAGAGATAGATAACCTAAAACTAGACCTTGAAGAAGCAAATGAAATAATGGGTATAAGAGGTGCTAGTGGGAATGAGAAAGCTGGAAGTAGCACAAATGCTTTTGGTAGTGTGGTAGAAAATGAGGTACTTGAAAGAGAGAAGAATTTAGTGAAGAGAATAGATGCACTCACAAGCTCAATTCAAAGTAAAGAAAGGCAGCTTAAGAAGATAGAAAACATCCTAAGCACCTTAACAGAATATGAAATGCGATTAATTGAGATGCGATATTTTAAAAGGTATTCAGTAGGTAGGATATGTGAGATATTAGAAATTACAGAAGATGGTTTTAATAAAAGGAAGAAAAAGTTGATTAAAGAAAGACTTATTCCACTATTCTCATAAATGTATTGTAAAAGTATTGTTTTTTTATTGTTTTTGTATTGTAAAAGTCGGTTAAAAAGTATAGGTAATGAGTGTTATTATTGTAAGGTAGTAAAAGTTAATACGACGTAGATGTAAATCATTAACACTCCCAAGATGAACCCTCAGCCAAAATGAAATGGTTGGGGGTATTTAAATATGTATAAATAATTACGAAAGTTGACATTATTCTTTATATGACTTAAAATTTGTTCATATAATGTAAAAGGGGAGATGGATATGAAGAGAAAGATGTTTTGGGTAGTAGTTATTAGTTTAGGTGCAAGCTTTAGTTTGGGAGCTGCAACAGGTGTTAAGATTACAGCTGAATTAAAGCAACAAAATATCATTCAAGCTGGAAAAACTATGAGTAAGGAAGTGGTAGCCTATAAAGGAACTACATATGTACCGCTCAGGGAGTTTGCTAACTTAGTAGGTGTAAATATTAATTATAAAGATGGAAATATATATCTAGGTGATGATACAAATACACCATCTATAGCTTCTTATAACTATAATAATCCAGCACCTATAGGCACTCCTCAAATAGGGTATTCTAGTGATTATAAAACAGGTAAGTATACTGCTGAAATAAGAATAACAGAAGTCATCAGAGGAAATGAGGCTTTAGAGATTTTAAAAGCTAACAATAAATATGGTACACTTATAGGTGATAATGAAGAATATCTAATAGCTAAAATTTCTGCTAAAATACTTACTATGGAAAAAGATGGAACAATACTATTTAATACAAATAATTTTATGGCATATAGTGGAAATAATGCATCTTATTCAATGGCACCTATTTATAGAATTCCAAATCAACTTTCAGCAACCTTGACGAAGGGTGGAAGTACTGAAGGCTATATTTATCTTGAGGTTAAAAAAGATGATATGAATCCAAAATTAGGTTTATGGACAAGTGATTCAAATACTATTACAAAGGGTATTTGGTTTTCGTTAGCAAAATAAAAGAATAGATTATTATAATATTTACATCAAGGATTACATATGAAAAAAATATGCAGTAAATGTGGCAAGACAATCGAATATAACACAAATTGTACTTGTAGGATAGGCATCACATACAACAGAAATATTTCACCTGAGAAACGCAAATTTTACTCATCATATGCTTGGCAGAAATTACGCAATAGAAAAGTAAAAGAACATCCTTATTGTGAGAGATGCTGGAAGAAGTATAAATTACTTACTTCAAGGACATCATATAAAGTCATTTAAAGATTATCCTGAGTTGAGGTTAGCTGAAGATAATATTGTGGTGCTTTGTAGGGTGTGTAACTTGCAAGTTGGAGATAGTAGTGTGGTAGATTGGTAAACTATAAAATGAGGAGAAGAATATTATGGAGATAATGCCTTATACAAATCAATTGAGTTTATATACATGTGAGAGTGATATTATTGATTATAACAACAATAATATTTCGCGAGTAGCAAATGAAATTGCAAATGGTTCCAATAGCAATATTGAATATATAGAAAAAGCATATGAATATGTTAGAGATTATATTTTTCATTCAGCAGATATCAATAATGATATACTTACTTGTAAAGCTTCAGAAGTTTTAAAGTCAGGGCATGGAATTTGTTTTGCAAAATCACATCTATTAGCTGCATTACTGCGTTATAAATCAATACCTACAGGATTTTGTTATCAGAGGTTGATTTTAGATGATGATACAGCACCTATTCTTGTTTACCATGGGCTTAATGGTATTTATATTGAGGAATATCATAAATGGATTAGATTAGATGCAAGAGGGAATAAGCCTGGTGTAGAAGCGCAGTTTTCAATAGAGACAGAAAAGCTTGCTTTCCCAGTACGAGCTGAAAAAGGGGAAGAAGATAACCCAATTGTATATCCTGAGCCTGATAGAAATGTTCTAGCTATATTTCAGAGAAATAAAACGCGTTCACAACTTTGGAATGATTTACCTACAAAACTTGCATACAAGTGTGATTAACTACGTTATTGCTTGCTATATTTCTACTTTATGATCGAGAACGGTTATAGTATTAAAGTATGCTATAAAGTCATTTAAAGATTATCCTGAGTTGAGGTTAGATGAGGATAATGTTGCAGTACTTTGTAGGGTGTGTAATTTGCAGGTGGGTGATAAAAGCGTAAAAGATTGGTAAATTAGGATTTATGGAGGAAATATTTGTGTTAGAAACATCTGATAAAATTGGTTATGAAGAATGGGATGAAAATGGTTTCATTATTCCTGATGAATATCAACTTAATGAAAATAGTAAATTACATGAAGCAATAAATGTTTTTTATACAGCAGGTGGATACGATTTCTTTAAGGTGATTCGGCCAGAGAAATACGCTACTAACTGGTTAGATTATATTAGTGAATTATACAATGATATTGTAGAGGGAAAATATCAACCAGATGGCAATAATCATAGTATTCTGCTATCAGATGCTAAAAGAAAACCTTTAATTGAACAAGGTGTTCCCGAAGTTTTTACAAGTGATATGTGATACAAATTCCAGTTTATCTATTAGTTAAAACTTATCTTATCGGATAATGTGGCTGTGCTATGTAGGGTGTGTAACTTGCAGATTGGTGATAGTAGTGTTGTGGATTGGTAAAGTTGAATAATTATATCTAAGTCTAGTATGAATTGGTGGTGTTAAGATGATAAAGGGAGCCATTTTAGAGAAAGGTGAAGTTGCCTATACATATCTAAAAAAAATATTCAAATCACTGGATAATTTTCAAAGGTCTTATAATTGGTTGATAACAGGTTATGAATCTTTTCCTTTTTCGGATGGTCATTTGGAACGCATTTTTCAGTCAGGAAACTATGCATGGATAAGTGGAGAAGAACTAACAGGAATAATTAATAAAAATGATTTTCAATGGAATTGGGCGGTTTTATCGGGATTTGACAAGTGTTATACGTTACAAGAAGTATTAAAATATGATTTACCATATGCAGATTGTAACAAGGCTTTTTGGCAAGAGAATATCTCAATCCAGCATCCTCTTGCATCTGTTGAAATTGTAGCATTTGATAGTAGCTTAACATTATTAATAAGCAGTAAGGAAGAACTTGTAAAAAAGTTTAGGAAAGCGTTTCCGTTAAGCAAGGACTTGAAAGAATATAACACAAAGGATATAGATGACAGCATTGAATATGAGAAGTGGTTGATACAGCGATCAAATTTAGATGTAGTAAATAATGATATTTAGATGCCCCCTAATAATTAAACTAAAATAAAAACTTATACTAAAGACCACCTTCCCCCAACTAGAGACACAAAGTGCCTAAAATGAGAATTTTTTATAAGCAGTAGGATTGTATTATTTAAAATCTGAGGATTATTTTGTAGGGGGAGAATATGAAAAGAATATTGTTGAATATAAGTATCGTTATTGTCGCATTATTTATTATTGTTTTCTATATGTATTTTGTTAATGGTTCACTAGAAATGTATCCAACCCCAGAACGGGAAGAAGGCATTAAAGAAGTGACATCAACATTAGTTATTTTATTTGCAGGGTTAGAGATTGTGTTAATTTGTTTGAGAATAAAAATGAAAAAACGATAACTTCCCAATTATTATATTAACAAATGAATACATAATATTAGTAAAGAAAGTGATATCATAGCTCACCCAACGAAGAGATACAAAATGTCTAGAATGAAAAATTTTATAGGAAATAGATATTTATTAGACTCTTATAATAAGTGGTGAAATTAATAAATTATATGAAAGTAGGTAACAACTCTATATGGGGAATAAAAATGTTGTTGTAAGTAGCAAGATATGGAAGGTTATTGGATATGTATTATTCATTGTAGGAGTTATTGAATTGATAACAAATATTTTTAGCTTCAGATATGATTGGTTATATGTTGTTGAACACTTAACAATAGGTACCTCTTTATTAATTAGTATGCATATAGATAATAAAAGAATAATTTATTGTGCTGCACTGCCGCTTAGTATAACGGGTGTTTTATGTATTCTGGTACGGTTATTTTTATAAAGAAGCAACTACAATTATAAGGAAGGTAATAATATCATGGTTTGCCTAATAATAGAGTTTGATGCTAGAAATATTTTAAAGAGAAACTATAAATGTGAAGAAGGTAGCTTCATATATTACCTTTATGAAGAAGCTAAATTTGATAAGAAAAGCTTCTGGGAATATTATGATTGTATTTGTGAATTAGGTAAGAAATCTCATAGTGAAAAATTTGAACAGCAAATGTTAGTTGAAGTAACACATACATATGAGTTTATATTGAAATGCATACTTTATCATTTTGCACCTAACGATATATATAGGATTAAGTTTTTTCCTAGAAGTAAGTACAATTATTATATTGAAAGATTGGATTTTGCTGTTGAAGCATTTTTTAAAGACCTAGATATTAGCAAGGTGAATTTTGGGAATTTTATAAAACGTCCGTAGGATGTATATATTTTTGATTTTAATACAGAAGAAAGAAGGTGACAATCATGGCTCGCCCAACAAAGAGCATAACAATAAGAACAGGACATATGAGTAAAAATGAAATAGATGTACGGTTAGAATATGAAGCAAAACTAAGGGGTGAGTCTGATAGAATCAGGCCACCTTCTTTTTTATCTAAAGAGCAGAAGAGACTATTTAAAGGCATAGTTGATTACCTTATGCCATCAGGCATTCTTGGTAATATTGATGTTCATGTGCTGACACACACTGCAATTACAATAGACCGAATTAATGAATGTGAAAGGCAACTTAATGAGAATGGCTTATTAGATGACGAAGGAAAGCCAAGTGCCTATCTAAAGATGAAATCTAATTACATGAAAGAGTTCTTTAGACTCTGCAACGAGCTAAGCCTCAGCCCTCAGTCAAGAGCTAAACTTGCCAATATTAATATTGGTGTGGAAAAAGAGAAACAAGATCCATTACTTAGAATCATTCAGGGAGGTGGTGGATAATAGATTATAACAGCTTCAAAGAATCAAGAGCCTATCAGTATGCAGTAGATGTACTAGATGGCAGGTTCCCAACAAATAAATATATCAAAGCCATATGCAAGAAGTTCCTTTATGAAATAGACCATCAAGAGGAGCTTCTTTATTATTTTGATTATGATGTAGCAGATAAGATAATCAATATCATGAAGTTAATTAACTTTGCTACTGGTGCTGTAGCAGGTCAATCTTTATATGAGGCTTGTGTAGGATATCAGTATTTTTTTGTGTTAAATATGTTTTGCTGGAAGAGAAAAGATAATCCTATTAAGCGTAGATATGAGGTATGTCTGTTATGGATAGCCAGAAAAAATAGCAAGTCGTGTTTGGAGTGCGGTGAAAAAGTGAGACACCTATGATATGATGATATCATCATATGGAGGAGATACGAATGTATAACAAGTATTCAGAAGAAATGAAAGAAGAAACTGCAATCTATATTTTAGAATCAGGTAAATCTATTACAGCTGCATCTAAAGAACTAGGGATTAATGTTAATACGGCTTGTAAATGGATTAATAAATATAAAAATAAGCATGGGATCATTAGTAATGAAAATAAGCCAGCTTCATCTGACGAAATGCAGAATAAAATCAAAGATTTAGAGAAGCAGCTTAAAACTAGAGATAGGGAGCTTGCTTATCATAAGAAACAATTAGAAAATGAGCAGGAAAAGGTAGAAATATTAAAAAAATCCCTGCGCATCTTTATGGAACCCCACGCATGAAATATGAAGCTATATCAAAGCTTATAAAAGAATTTTCGGTGGTAAAGATGTGTAGAGCTCTAGGGGTTAAACCACAGAATTATTATAGGTGGATTCAGCAAGAAAGGAAGAATAAAGAGAAACATGTAAAAGAACTATCAATAATAAATAGGGTTGAAGAGATTTTTAATGACAGTGATCAGACCTATGGATACAGGGCAATAAAGAAGGAAATTGAAGAAAAAGGCATTTATTTAAGTGAGTATAAAATCCGAAAAATAATGAGAGCGAATGGTTTTTATCCTCAAACATCTAAGAAATATAAACCTATCCATAATGGAAAAACAGATGGAAAATACTATGACAATAGGCTTAAACAGAAATTCAAGACGAACAAGCCTAACCAAGCCTGGGCAGGAGACATTACATATATTAGAACAAGCATAGGATGGGTTTATTTAGCTGTAGTCATTGACTTATTTAACAGAGAAGTTATAGGATATGGGGTAAGCAAAAAGATTAATGGGGAGCTGGTAAAGCAGGCACTGGCTAATGCAATAGCAAGGAGAGGAACGGAGAAGGACTTAATTTTTCATAGTGATAGGGGCTGCCAGGTGCGACAAGAAGTCGCATAATATATTGCATTAATGCTACTCCATCCATTCGGAGTAATCCTATCGTGACTAGCGTGGATGGTAACGTCTGGGTTAGAAAGCTCACGAGACAATGAGGAAGTTCTAGGAGCCTAAATCTGGAATGACTACTAGGATAAGAAAGCTATGGAGAACGTAAAGTGAATCACTGTAGGAATCGTTACGCGGAGGAAGCGAAATAGGCTGTTACGCTTCGACCAAAAGGTACGGAGTCAAGCAAAGGTGTTCTGACTAGCCAATGCGAATGGATAAAGCACTCCCGGTTTAAAGGTGGCTCCTAAGGCTTTCACAATTATGTATTATGCGGAACTTGGTAAACCCTATAAGCTCCCATAAATTACTTATGGGTATCAATCCGCAAGGAAATGAAACGGCTTTGAGGGCAGAAGAAAGAGATAAAAAGCAAATGCCTTTATTGTAATGACAAAGGATAGGGGTTCAAAATTTGCCCCAACTCGAAAGAGTGCAGACTTATCTCATGGTATTTCTTAGCGGGAAAGGAATGTATATCTATGAATTTTAGTTATTCAACGACGGATAAAACCGAGAAGCTAAAAGACACACGCAGATGCTCAGAACAGTGGGAAACCATTGACTGGAAAATAGCAACAAAAGAAGTTAATAGACTACAAGTCAGGATTGCTAAGGCAACAGTTAAAAATGATATTAATAAAGTTAAAAGGTTACAGTATCTTCTTACACACTCATTCTACGCAAAGGCTCTTGCAGTTAAGAAAGTTACCTCTAACAAAGGCAAAAACACCTCTGGTGTGGACAAACAACTTTGGTCTACATCTTCTGCAAAGATGAAGGCAACTCTTTCTCTTACAGATAGGCAATATAAAGCAAAACCACTTAGGCGAGTCTATATTGAAAAGAAAGATAAGAAAAAGAAACGACCTCTGGGCATCCCAACTATGTATGATAGAGCAATTCAAACGCTTTATGCCTTTGCACTAGAACCCATAGCCGAAGTTAAAGGTGACAAGGTATCATTTGGGTTCCGAAAAGGAAGAAGTGCAAAGGATGCTTGTGAACAAATTTTCTGCGTACTTGCAAGAAAATGCTCACCCCAATGGATACTTGAAGGAGATATAAAAGGATGTTTTGACAATATAAACCACGAATGGTTACTAGAAAATATACCTATGGATAAACGTATAATGAAACAATTCTTAAAATCAGGATTCATCTATAAAAGTGTTCTATTTCCTACAGAAACAGGCTCACCACAAGGCGGCTCTATTTCCAGTCTTTATGCTAATATGACACTTGATGGACTTGAAAAACTAATACAAGAACATTACCATCGTAATTCAAAAGGAAAAATAGAAAATCATTATCGAGCCAAAACTCAAAAACAAGAAGACTTAATCAGGAGATTAAATTCAATACTAATAGGATGGACAAACTACCATAAGCATGTCGTCGCAAGTCGTACATTCTCGTATGTAAACAATACACTTTATCTTCTATTAGAACAATGGGCTAAACACAGACATCCCCAGAAGAACAAATGGTGGCGACTTAACAAGTACTGGCACAGTAAAAATGGTAAACCATGGGTATTTATGACTGATAAGAACTATCTTATTAACCTAAGAACAATTGATATCAGACGTCATCCAAAGTTACAAATATCTAGAAATCCTTTTATAGATGAGAAATACTTTATCAAAAGAAGACTAAGACTACAAACTGTTGCCGCCAGAAATGGTTAAGAAATGCTTGAGCCGTATGAGCGGGAAACTCTCACGTACGGTTCTTAGATGAGGGAAAGGGAGCAATCCCTTTTTCTTAATCGATTATGCTAGTAAGACTTATCAACAAATGCTTAAGGATAATGGAATAAGTGGAAGCATGAGTAGGCCAGGGTGCCCGTATGATAATGCATGTTCAGAGAGTTTCTTTGCAACACTTAAAAAGGAAAGAATCTATAGGAAAAGTTATGTTGGATTGGAAGATTTTAAGCGTGATATGTTTAGATACATAGAAATATTTTATAACAGAAAACGTCGTCATTCTTATTTGGGATATGTCAGTCCAGTAAAATATCTAATGAGATATGAGGCGGTTAATATTGCTTAAATAGTAAGAATATACTAAAATTATATTTATGTTATAGGTGTATCAAAAAAGCACCGCAGTCCACGTGCAGAATGTTTACCATTCATGGGATGAAGAATAAACTCTAATAAATATTATATAAAAAAGTTCTAGGAATGTTCCCTAGAACTTTTTTATATTAATTGGTCTTTTTAAGTAAAGAACGTTGTTTTTCAAAAATTAATCGTGTTAATAAATTAGTATCAGCTATATCTAAATTTTGAAATTGAACACGGTGTGAATAATAACCTGCACTATTCATTTCTCCTAAGCCCAAAATTTTGCCCTTTAAATTAAATTCCATATTCACAAAATAAAACTCTAGCATTATATTTTGTGACGACTTAAGTTGCAAATTAGTATTTAAGCACATACCACCCGTACTGATATTCACACAAATACCTTTTTCATAAGGAAGTTCTAAGAAATCTATTTCTTCATTTTCTTCCGCTGGAAGTAGTTGAAATTTTACATCGAAGGTAACATCTAATCGAAAATGTTCTCTTTGCTGCTTCTTAACGATAGGTGAAACAACTTCACCTACATAAAACAAACTATTTCCCTTACGATAACTCTTCACAATACGTATTCGTGAATGAAATAAAGCTAATTTAGATACAAATACCATGTCAATAATAGCATCTTGTGGATAGATGACCCAGTCTAATTTAGATATAGGCGCCTCAAAGATAAGTAGTCGTTCTACCCATTCAATAGGCTTAGTCACATGGGTATTATGTAGATAAGATAGGCGTAAAGTCAAATTCATATCGTCCATTAAATTTTTCTGATACATTTTTACGCTTTCTTCAATGGCGGCACTTTGATTCTTATTCTCCTGATTATATCTCACACTATTCTCTCCTTATTCTGCTCTCTTAAATTTATTATACTTTATTATAAGTTTACTTTTCAACTTAAAGTTAAATTGTTGTAAGTGTTTTGGATTATTCTAAGCCCCACTTGAAAATCTTTGTATAATATGTCACAATATTGCTTGATACGAAGACTTAGAATAAGTACGAATTAAAGGAGTCATACGATGGCTAAAAAAAATCAAATAATTGAAGGCATTGTGTCTCATAGTATATTCCCTAATAAAGGGGTTGTTTATTATGAAGAACAGCCTATTTACGTTACAGGTGCTTTTAAAGGCCAACATATTAAAGCACGTTTATTTAAGCGCAAAAAAGGAACTTGGGAAGCACAGCTTCTAGAAGTCCTTGAGAATCCGACTTATTTTGTCGAAGCGCCTTGCTCTTATTTTGGGATGTGTGGTGGTTGTAGCGCTCAAAACCTTGATTATGATGAGCAAATTCATTTAAAACATGAACAAGTCAAAGAACTACTTACCAAAGCAGGTATCTCTGACTATGAAGATTTGGGTGTTATTGGAAGTCCTGAAGCTTTAGCGTATAGAAATAAAATGGAGTTTAGCTTTGGAGATGAAGTCAAAGATGGTCCTATGACTTTAGGTATGCACCGTAAACATAGTACCTATGATGTGATTACAGTAGATGGTTGCCTCTTAGTAGATGAGGACTTTAGTACAATACTACGAACTATTTTAGACTACTGTAAGGATAACGATTTAAATTACTATAAGAAAATGCAGCATACTGGATTCATGCGTTATGTTGTTATTCGTAAGTCTATTACATTTGGTGAAATATTGGTTAATATTGTTACTTCATCTCAAAAAGATTTTTCTTTCATACCTTTAGCAACACTATTAGCACAGCTTCCTCTTAATGGAGAACTAACAGGTGTAATCCATACCATTACAGATAATTTGGCTGATGCAATTAAGCCAGAAAAAGTATCTGTCATTTATGGACAAGATACAATTAGAGAGCAGATTCTAGGGTTGCAGTTTAATATATCACCATTTTCTTTCTTCCAGACGAATACAAAGGGAGCAGAACTCCTTTATAAAAATGCGCTTTCCCTTATTGATGATATGGATAATAAAACTGTATTTGACTTATACTGTGGTACAGGTACCATCACTCAAATTATGGCTACTCGCGCAAAGAAAGTCTATGGCATCGAGATTGTAGAAGAAGCGATTGATAAGGCCAAAGAAAATGCTATTTTTAATCATTTAACCAACTGTCATTTTATTGCAGGTGATGTTATGGTAGAAGTGGATCAATTAAAAGAAACACCAGATATCATCGTATTAGATCCACCAAGAGACGGTATTCATCCAAAAGCAATTCAAAAGATTATTAACTTTGGTGCTAAAGAACTACTTTATATTTCATGTAAACCAACTTCATTGACAAGAGACTTACCAATTTTAAAAGAAGCTGGATATCACATTGATAAAGTGCTTTGCGTGGATATGTTTCCACAGACACCACACGTGGAGACTGTAGTGAAGCTATCCAAATAAAACCTAGTAATATCAAGGCTTAGAGCGATTTTTCGTTCTGAGCCTTAATGTGTTTTTAGGGTGTTTTATGGTAACAACATGTTCCTAAATGAGTAGGGGGGATACTAAAGCGCGTAAGTCGGTAGTTTATGCGTAAAAGTATAAGGCAACGCGAAAAAGTTTGTAATTAGTCCATACTGCCTATACAATAATAATAAATGAAATAAAATGTGAAAGGTGATTTATATGAAGAAAAAGTACCTGGTAATAATCTTAGTGTTTATTTGCTTTAGTTCCCTTGTTTTAGCTGGAGATATACCTGAATCAATTATGCTAGGAGAGAATAAGGCTTTGCTTATTGGTAAGCTCTCTATTCAAGCAGATATGTATACTATAATGCCTTCTACTATCATGATGGGAGAAGTACTAGCTGAAGAAATTACAGTTGATAAGTTTGATTCCTATTATGGTACAGCAGATAAACCTTTAGATGGAGATATAATAGTAGCTGTGCTGATAAATGATCATCAAATAGATGATAGTTGGGTATTTAAATGTACATCTGAGGACTATAAGACGTTAAAACTTGTTAGTGAGCGTTATAATATAGTAGAACGATATGAGAAATACATTAATGATGGGGAATATTTTAGAGCACAACAAAAGTTAAATAAAAATAACACAACAGATGCTATAGAAACTGAACAAGTTTTAGATACCAATGTGACAGTTAAAGATTCCGTAAATAAGCTAGGGACTAATATACCAGGTATAGGTATTTCTATTCTATTGTTTATCACCTTTATAATCTTCATAGTATTTAAAAGAACACAGAATAGAGGTAAATAGCATGGATGGAACAAAGAGAAGTAACATTAAAATAGGAGCAACTGTTCTAGTTGTTCAGAAACAGGATCAGCGTACTGGAAAGCTGACAGAAGGCATAGTAAAGAAGATACTTACTAATTCACCTGAGCATCATCACGGAATAAAGGTTATGCTTGAGAGTGGTATTGTAGGTAGAGTGAAAGAAATAAGGGCTTAGAGGCATTAAATGAAATGCTTCTAGGCTCTTTTTGCTACCAAACAGAGACAGGTATCCGCTGCACAATTTTGATCTTGCATAGCTGAAACGAGTAATTCTTTAGTTTGTTCATAGTTCATAAGATAACAACTCCTTAAAAGGTTATTTAGGGCTAAACCCTATTAGATGATTAACTTTTTAGAAGGAGTATAAACTTAGAAGAACAAAAAACTGCTATACCAATGGCTAAAGTGATTCGAGGACTAAAGCCTCGAAAAGCCACTACGCTAGCAGTTTAGTACAATTCGAAGTATTCGCGCAAAAGTATATGAGAGCTTGATACATAAGTTATTATTAGGAAAGTTTTTAATTGGTACAAAGAGGGGCATAGTGTTAATAAAATCATCAAGGAATTAAAAAATGCGGATGTGATGTCTCCTAAAGGAAGTGTCAAGTGGCCCAAACGGACGATTCAAAATATGCTTATTAATGAAAAGTATATTGGAAATGTGCTACTAGTGAAAGCCTGTACTGGAGAGTTTCCCAATAATAAACAAATGAACAATCGGGGACAGGCTGTACATTTTTTAGTGGAGAAAGGACATATACCACTTATTTCTAACGAGCTGTTTGAAAAGGTACAAGAGGAGATTAAGAAAAGAAGCAATATTGAAATAGTAGATGGTAAAGTACAAAGAAAAGACACACATTATAGTGCAAAGGATATACTACAGTAGTAGAAAAAATAGACCTACTAGTAACATTGAAGTTTAGGCTAACTATTACACGTTGAGCCGGTGTGCTTGCTCTCGAAGAAATGCCAAGTTTAAGCTAGATTACAGGCTTTTTTAACCAATATGAACCTTTTTTTAGTAGGAAAATATGAGGATAAAGGACTTTTTTAATAGGGGCGTTAAAAAATCCGCGCAATTAGCTTTGTGCGGATTTTATCAAAACACCCTTATTATTCGCTTGAAAGTGTTGGCTGAAAGGAATATAATAAAATGAGATATTATAGACTAACTTGCTGCTTACGGAGGTTAATATATGAAGTATTTAATGGCGGCAGAATTTTGAGAAAAATGAGGAGTTTCATAGAGGCGTGTGGCCATTTACTGCAAGGAAGATAGAATTGAAGGAGCAGGGCTAAAGGGGAGAACCTGACTCATGCCAGAGGATACTAGGAAACCAGAAAATCCTCGTCGTGTCCGTAAAATGGGACAGCAAAAGTGATATCATGATAAGAAAGGATAAAAAAGCATTATGGCTAGAAATAATTGCAAGGTGATAAAATGCGGTATTTAGGAAGTAAAATGAAATTGTTGTCTTCAATTGAAGAAGTAATTGAAGCAAATAATATAACAGGAGAGACTTTTGCAGATATTTTTGCGGGTACTGGATGCGTTGGTGATTACTTTAAAGATAGATATAAAATTGTATCGAATGACTTTTTATATTATGCATATGTTATGAACTGTGCAAAGTTGCAAAATTCTAAGCTTCCGACATTTAAAAAATTAAAAAAGAATGTTGGCTGTAATGATATTTTTGCATGGTTTAATTCTCTTAAATTTACTTCTAAAGAGAATTTTTTCTTCTATGAGAATTATTCACCTAAAGGTGGAAGAATGTTCTTTACAGAAGAGAATGCAATAAAAATTGATGGTATAAGATTGAAAATTGAGGATTTGTATACTAGTAATATAATTGATAAAAATGAATATTATTTTCTTTTAGCTTCAATGATGGAAAGTATTACAAAAGTATCAAATACATCAGGAACATATGAAGCATATTTTAAATTTTGGGATTCAAGGGCTAAAAAGACGTTTGAACTGCAGCCGCTTGAAATTAATGAAGTAAATTTATTTGAACAAAACATAATTTATAATAGAGATACAAATGAACTTGTAAGAGAAATCAGTGGTGATATAGCATATATTGATCCACCGTATACAGTTACACAGTATATTTCAGCATATCATATGTTAGAAACTTTGGTTCGATATGATAGACCTGTTATAAAGGGTGTCGGTGGAAAGCGTGGAAGGGGCGACAAGAATTCATTATACGCGCAAAGAACTAAAGCAAAAATGATATTTGAAGATTTGTTTAGGCAAATACAATTCAAACATATATTGATTAGCTATAGTAATCAGGGATTGGTACCTTTAGAAGAATTATGTGCTTTGGCAAGTAAATTTGCAGTTAATGGTGTTGTGAAAATAAATGAGTATGATTATAGGGAATACCAAAATCATAGGTCAAGTAATAAACACAACGGGAAAAAACTTAATGAGGTTATTATTTATTTTGAAAAAGAAATGATAATAAATAAGTCTCCAATTAACTATTCTGGAAGTAAAGATACACTGATACCTGAACTACAGAAAATACTTCCACCTAATATTGATACCTTTGTGGATGTTATGGGTGGAGCTTTTAACGTAGGTGCTAATATCGCTGCTACTAGAAAAGTTGTATATAACGAAATAAATCCATATATCTATGGGATGATGAACTGGATACTTGGCGAAGATAGAGCAAATATTGTTGAGCAGATTGAAAATAGAATTGAAGAATATGGATTAAGCAAGGCAAATAAAGAGGCCTATACAAGATTACGGGATAGATATAATGAATGCCAGACGCCTTTAGATTTGTATATTCTTCATATGTATTCTTTCCAAAATATGATTCGGTTTAATGGCTCACATAAGTTTAATACACCTATAGGCGTGGCCGGCTATAGTGATGACATTAAACAAAGGATACTTAATTTTAAGGTTAAGGCACCAGAAGTCGAATTGATAAATGGAGATTATGTTAATTTGCAATGGGATTCTTTTCCTGAGGATACAGTATTTTATTTTGACCCGCCATATTTTATTACGAGTGCAGCCTATAATGATGGAAAAAGAGGGATGAAAGGTTGGGGCTTGAATGAGGAAATAGAGCTTCTTTCTATTTTGAAGCAAATTGACACGTTAGGATACAAATTTATTCTGTCTAATGTTGTGAGGCATAAAGATAAGGAAAATACGCTATTACTCCAATGGATTGAAGAAAATGGATTCAAGATTATAGAAGCAGGAGTTAGTGGATGGAGATACGCAAAAAATGAAATAATAGTTATTAATTATTAGTGAAGGGGAAAAATAAAGTGAATCATTGCCTAGTGATACCACAAGATATGGTAGATAAATTAACCGATGCTTCCGCAGATGTCGATACAATAGCAAAATGGAATTCTATAGGTATTTATAATGTAAATGATATGATTACACACATTATAAGTGAATTAAATAACAAAAATCCCAAGTTTGCTATAACGAGTACACGTATTGAGAGTGGAGCAACAATTAAAAGTCGAGTTGAGAATTCTGGAAATGTTTCTAAATTTGCGGGATACTTTGAAAACGAAAAGGGAAATATTGATGCTTTATTTTTCTATATTGAACCTAATGTAGGCAGCGCCAATGATTTCTTATCAAGATACGTTATACCGGTGGTTCTTGGTATTTATAAAAGTATAGAAAATAGAACTTCCGATATGCACGTAAATAACATGCCAGTTTATATTGTTAGTATTTGTTCTACATCAAGAGTAGGAAATAACTCTGTGAAGAAAAACATTGTGCTTGCAGAAACAATGGGATTTCAATATTTGGATATATTTAACAATTCATATTACGATGTCATCGGAAGAGTTGATGCTAATGGCGATCCAGTAACTAAAATTCGAACGCTGCAGGAATTAGATGATTTTTTAAAAGATGGTGGAGTAAATGAATATTTTACTGTCGATACAACGATAAACTCATTAATCATTCATTCAGATATCCTAGACCGAAGCAGTAACCCTTCGGCAGAGTTATATAGATATGTATTAAGAATCATACCAGCAGTTTATATGGCAAGTTACGATGGCTACAATATAGATGTTACAAGTTTAGCAACAAGTACTGCAGAGAGTGTAATTCTTTTGAAAAGATACTTAGAAAGCTTTTGATAGCGTAAAGGAGACTGATATGCAAAAGATATATTTTGGTGCACCGGGAACCGGTAAAAGTTATACGATTGATACAAATGTTATAGCAGGAGTTAGTGAGGACCATGTTTTCAGAGTGACCTTTTATCCAGATTTCTCATATAATGATTTCATTGGGCAATTACTCCCCAAAGTAATTCCTTCGACAGTTCCAGGGGGAAGTAGTAGGATTACGTATGACTTTCAGAAAGGTGTTTTTACACAAGCATTAGAAAAAGCATATGAAAACACTGCGAATGATGTATATTTGATCATTGAGGAAATGTCTCGTGGAGATTGTTCAGCAATCTTTGGTGATATATTCCAATTGCTAGATAGAGAAAAGAATGGTGCTAATAGAGGATACAGTAAGTATTTTATTAATAATGAATTGATAGCAAAGGATATTATTGCACTTTCTACAAGCTCAAAAGTGAAATTGCCTTCTAATTTTCATATTTTGGGAACTGTTAATACTAGCGATCAAAATGTTTATGTAATGGATACAGCGTTTAAAAGACGTTTTGAATGGGAATATGTTAGCCCAGATCCAGTTCTAGATTCAGCTCCTGGGGTGAACCCGATTATATATAAAAATGATGTACCACTTTCAATAAATGATGGAACGGGCATGAGATCTATTCAGTGGGTTGATTTATACCAGAAATTAAACAAATTTATAGCAGATGATAAATATCTTGGTTTGGGTGAAGATAAGCAGCTCGGCCCATTCTTTATTGATTTTGATATTACTGCATCTGCGACAATACACAAAAATCAAATAAAGAACAAATTATTACATTATTTATGGAGTGATGTTCATAAGGCATCATTCAAAAGTGATATAAGACTATTTAAGGACGATTTAGGTACATTTGCTGAGTTATACAAAGCTTTTGAAGCAGATCAACAAATATTTAGTTCTGATTTTATAGCAAAGCTGTAATGTGAGGAGAGAGATGATGAGCTCAAAATATTATTATGGACAGGATGGCATGATAGTTTCAGAAGAGCTTATTATGTTATTTGATTTAGGCACAAAAGAAATGAGATATTCATCTACGCTTCGAAAGAATGTGTTTGATATTGTTGGCTTTATTTTTCGAGAAGAAAAAATACTTGTAGTTTTTCCTAAAAATTATTACGAAGAAGCCCAGATAAATTCTCTGAATTCAACTCATTTAGAACAGCACAAGGATATTAGATTGTTATTTAATGTGATCCAAAAATATCGTGAAAGAGAAAAAACAAATGCCTCAGCTAGGTCACATATTGGTTCTCAGGACGGGTATGATTCAGATTATCCTTTTAAGGCTTTTTATGAAGTATATGATTATTATCAAAGATACGGGTTATACAAAGAAAAGGAAGAGAAAGTTGTACAGGGAACCAAGGGAAGGATATCATGGAAAGATACAATTGTTAAATCGAATAAAGTAATAAGTGGGGGAAATTTGATTTTCACACCCTTCTATGTTAAAAAGAAAAACTTTAATAGTGTTTTTTTGACTGAATGCATGGTTTTTATTATTGATTACACTATTGATCAATTTCAGGACTTCCTGACTTTGAAAAAAACTGGCGTTAGATGTAAATTTGATTATTTGAATAACATAGATTATGTTTTGCAACAATTAAAAACAAGTTCTAATTCAGTATTTAAGGATGTGAACAAAAGACTCATAGAAAGTATGATTGAATTTTTTGAACAATATAGAGGAAAAGCAAGAGGTGGAAATCTTCATATTAAGGTTAGATATTTTGATATGATTTGGCAGAAGATGATAGCATCATTTATTAACAAGCATTTTTCTGGAATTGACTCGGTGACGGGAGCAGCAATTTTTGATATGTCAATTCAACATTCAGTTATGACATTTCAGGATAAAACATTTAATGATATTGATGATTCGCCACATCATTTTAGCATTGATATAGATCATTTGGCGTATGAAAGTGGCACATTGTTTATTTTTGATTCAAAATATTATGTTGATATCAAAGAGCTAAACTATAAACAGTTATCATATAATGAGTTGCTTCGTTATCACTATCCTGGAATGACTGAAATGTATAATATTCTGATTTTACCGGGAATGAATAGCTCTAAAATACATTTTTCATTTGCCGCAGGTTACAAAGGGCCGAGAATAGTAGGAACTAAAATTATTGAGCAATATGTTAGACCACAAATAGTAATGGAAGATTATATTGCTTAATCATAACATATGACATATTATTATTTAGATTTAAAGCGAGGTGCGAACTGTGGCATATGGAAAATCAATAGAGTTTTTTCTAGTAAATGGTACCGCAGAACTTTCAAATTAGAATGGAAAAACAATAAAAATACCACGAATAGAATTAGCCGGATGTGATCATGAAGATATTACACAACCATGGAGGGCTTTCTGGGCAACTTGAAGTTTTATTATAATTCTCAAAGCCTGAAAGCTCTTTTTGTAAAAGTTGTAAATTGGCTTTTTTGCCATTAACTCTTGTTTAACCTTCCCTTCTTTTTAGGCAATACTCCTACTAAGAAAGAAGGGGTTTACATGGATAGTAAGTTAATACAAGAGGTGCAATTAGAGAACCAGATGAATATGTTGTTAGAGCAGATTGAATATCAGTTAGAGCATCCTATGGAATGTAGCCATAGAAATAAGGCTATGTGCAGGCAATGCCTTTATAACGTAGAAACTTCATCACCAATATGCTCCAAAACAGAGTAAGCACTTATACCATTATGATAAACTGCTAATTTTTTGTCTACACCACTTGCATGATTAAACTCTTAGATGGGTATAATTTCCTACAAGGAGTTGATAATATGCATTCAATAAGTACAATTACTTTTTTAGTTTTAAGTTTTTTTGCAGGATTGGGTGTTTACTCAATCTTTATGTATGTAAGATTAAATGCCATACTTAATGAGTATATAAAAAAATTAGAGGAAAAAGAAGATCGCTTACCTAATTAAAGGGTAGTCGGTCTTTTTCATTTTTTAAGAAATTAAAATCAAACTAAGACTTATCCTATATGATCCATAATCATTATATATAATCGTTATAGATTATTTATCAAATGTCAATTATTCAAGATGCAACTTACTAGTCAAGTTAGCATTAAAGAATGAGAGGCATAGAGTATGAAAATTAAATATGAAAGCGTTACAGGAGAAATTTTAGAATTTGAAGTTCCGAATGATGTTGCAGAGGTATGTATCAAGATTGAGAATAGTACTAGAAAGCAAGATAGAAAAGAAACAAGGCGACATATTTCACTATCATCACTGGAAGAACGAGGGGTAGAAGTATCTGAAAACACAGATATTGAAAATCATATTATTGAAGTTCAGAAAACCGAACAATTACAAGAAGCCTTGAAGATGTTACTGCCAGAGCAACAGGAACTAATCTTCAAGGTATTTTTTTGCGAAAAATCTATAACTGAGATAGCTAAGGAAGAAGGGGTTACTAAATCTGCCATATGTTCAAGATTAAATACTATTTATAGGAAATTAAAGGAAATTATGTTTTGATCCTTAACAATTGCCTTTCTCGTGGCTATATAGTAGAGGCATTTATTTTAACCTCTAAAAATCAGTTATGAGGAGGTGAACAAAATGAAAACTATTAAGATTACCATTTCAGAATTACAGTCCGAACACATTGTGGTTAAGGGAAGTACACCTAAAGAAACAGAGCTAACTACCAAGCTTATCAAGTTACTCAAAATTATCCAACCCAAGGAGGCACTACAGCAATGAAACTAGTTTTTATCTGTTCTCCTTATAGAGGAGATATTGAACGTAACACCTTAAGAACACGTGCGTATTGCCGCTTTGCTTACACTAAAGGAGCAGTTCCATTTGCACCACATCTTCATAATACCCAGTTCCTTGATGAGAGCATTAATGAAGAACGCCAAGCAGGTATTGTACTAGGACTACATCTATTATCTCATTGTGAGGAACTCTGGGTGTTCGGAAATCAAATGACAGAAGGTATGCGTGTAGAAATTGAAGCAGCAAGTAAAATGGATATGCCTATTAAGTACTTCAATGACAAATGTGAGGAGCTGACTAATTATGAAACAAGATGAACTGATTTTACAAGTAGCAAAGGACCTTTATAAATTAGCGGAGCATATTGATAGTTTATTTAACGTAGCATCAGAAAAGAAAGCTATTTCAATAGAAGAAGTTAGATCAGTACTTGCTGAGAAGTCACAAGCTGGAAAAGGTCCTGAAATTAGAGCACTTATTGAAAAGTATGGTGCTGATAAGTTAACAGACTTGGAGCCTACTTGTTATGAGGCACTTCTTAATGAAGTGAAAGCTCTTTAATGTCAGCTCATGCACTATTGGGTGCATCTAGTTCTCATAAGTGGCTTCACTGTACACCATCAGCAAGGCTTGAGGAACAGTTTGAAAACACTACTAGTACTTTTGCAGAAGAAGGGACAGCTGCTCATGTTTTAGGTGAATACAAGATTAGAACCTTTTTAGGTGAAAACTTAGAAAGGCCTATAAGCGACTATGACAGCGAAGAACTAGAAGAGTACACGGATGTTTATCTGACAGTAGCTATAGAGTTTATTGCAAAGGCAAGAGAAGCATGTACTGACCCTCTTATCTTAGTGGAGCAACGATTAGATTATGCTTGTTATGTGCCAGAGGGTTTTGGAACAGGAGATTTAATTATTGTAGCAGATGGTACTTTAGATATCATCGATCTTAAGTATGGACGTGGAGTGGCAGTATCAGCTAAAGATAATCCCCAGATGAAGCTTTATGCTTTAGGAGCACTTACTTTGTTTGATGTTCTCTATGACATTGATATAGTTAGAATGACCATCTGCCAACCAAGGCTTGAAAACATTTCTAGCTATGAAGTAAAAGCAAGTGATCTACTTGAGTGGGCCGAAACAGAATTAAAGCCTAAAGCTAATATGGCTTATAAGGGAGAAGGTGACTTCTTACCAGGAGAGCACTGTCGTTTCTGTAGAGCTAAGCAAACTTGTAGATCTAGATCTGAGCATTTCTTAGAACTAGTTCAGTATGACTTTGCACTCCCTGCATTATTAGAAGATGAAGAGATTACTCAAATACTACCCCTAGCTGAAAAACTAGTAAGTTGGGCTAGTGACGTTTATGCCTATGCTACTGAAAAAGCTTTAAATGAGAATAAGGAGTGGTCTGGTTACAAGTTAATTGAAGGTAGAAGCAATCGTAAGTACAAATGTGAGCAAGAAGTTATTAGTAAGCTTTTAGAAGCTGGCTATAAAGATATTTACAAGCAGTCACTGCTTGGATTAAGTGAGATGGAAAAGCTGTTAGGTAAAAACATATTTAATAAGCTTATCGGTCCGTTGGTTGAAAAAACCCAAGGTAAATTAACCTTAGTTCCAATAAGTGATAAGAGACAAGATGTTAAAAACACAGTAAAAGATGACTTTAAAGAGGAGACAAAACAATGAGCAAAGTAGTAACCGGGAAAGTAAGATTTAGTTATGCAAATATATGGGAACCAAAGAGTATCAATGGAAGTGAAGAGAAATACAGTGTTTCTTTAATCATTCCAAAATCAGAGGCTAAAACCATCGAAGAAATTCAAGTAGCTATGGAAGAAGCCAAGCAAGAAGGCATTGCTAAGTTTGGAGGTAAAATTCCTCTTAATCTTAAGCTACCTCTAAGAGATGGTGATATCGATAGACCAGATGATGAAGCTTATCAAGGATGCTATTTTATCAATGCCAATAGTAAAGATAAACCACAAATTGTAGATAAGAAGGTAAAACCTATTTTAGATCCTAATGAAGTATACAGTGGGTGCTATGGTAGAGCTAGCATTAACTTCTATGCCTTTAATCAGAATGGTAATAAGGGAATTGCTTGTGGTCTCGGTAATCTCCAGAAGTTAGAGGATGGCGAACCACTCAGCGGTCATTCAAGAGCTGAGGATGACTTTGAAGCCTATGGAGAAGATGACTTCTTATCATGAGAACATTAGCTTTAGATTTAGAAACCTATAGTAGCGTTAATTTAACTAAAGCAGGGGTATATGCGTATACCTCTGCTACAGACTTTGAGATATTGCTACTAGCTTATGCTTTTGATGAGGAAAAAGTAGAAGTCATTGATTTAGCACAAGGTGAAACTGTACCTTATAAAGTGTTGTCAGCTATTCAAGACAAAACCGTAATTAAGACAGCTTTTAATGCTAACTTTGAGCGAATTGCTTTATCAAGATATCTAGGTGTTCAGCTTACTGCAGAAGACTGGCGTTGCAGCGAAGTCCAAGCGGCTATGCTAAGTCTCCCCTTATCTCTTGAAGCCGTGGGCGAAGTATTAGGGTTAGAAAAGCAGAAGCTCAAAGAAGGTAAAGAGCTAATTAGATATTTTTGTATGCTTTGTAAACCTACTAGAACCAATGAAAACAGGACAAGAAATTTACCACGTCACGCTTTAGAAAAATGGGAGCAGTTTAAGTATTACTGCAAACGGGATGTAGAAGTAGAAAGAGCTATTCGTAAGAAACTAGCTTCTTATCCTATTAGTGAAACAGAACAAAAACTTTATGTATTAGACCAAGAAATTAATGATAGAGGTATTCTCGTAGATATTCAGCTCGTGAAAAATGCTATTAAAGGTGACAGTGATTACAGGGAAAAAGTGACAAGATGTGCTCAAGTCTTGACTGGATTAGATAATCCAAACAGTGTCTCTCAATTAAAGACATGGTTTTCTGATAATGATTTGAGTATAAAAAGTTTGTCGAAGAAGTCAGTTGGAGAATTGGTAACTTGTACTACAGGTCAAATTAAACAATTGCTAGAAATGAGGTTAGAACTTGCAAAGACCTCTGTTAAGAAGTATGAAGCCATTCATAGGGCTATTTGTCCTGATAAAAGAGTACGCGGGTTACTGCAGTTTTATGGTGCCAATCGTACAGGAAGATGGGCTGGAAGGTTAGTACAGGTTCATAACTTACCTCAAAACCATTTAAAGGACTTAACATTAGCGAGAACTTTAGTGAAGCAAGGTAACCTAGAAACATTGGAACTACTTTTTGACAGTGTGCCTAACGTTCTTTCAGAGCTTATCCGTACAGCTTTTATTCCCAGTAAGGGAAGTCGATTTATTGTAGCAGACTTCTCTGCTATTGAAGCTAGGGTGATTGCCTGGCTAGCAGGTGAACAGTGGCGTATGGAAGTTTTCAAAACACATGGCAAGATTTATGAAGCTTCTGCCTCACAGATGTTTAAAGTACCCATTGAGGAAATCACCAAGGGTAGCCCATTAAGGCAGAAAGGGAAGATTGCAGAACTGGCCCTTGGTTACGGTGGGAGCGTAGGTGCTTTAACCTCTATGGGTGCCTTAGAAATGGGATTAGATGAAAATGAACTTAAGCCACTAGTTACTACTTGGCGTGAAGCTAACCCTAATATCACAAAACTTTGGTGGACAGTAGATAAGGCCGCACTTAAGGCAGTCAAGGAAAGAGTACCACAAACAGTAGGTAAATTAACTTTCCACTATGAACGAGGTATTCTTTTTATTACTTTACCTTCAGGACGAAGACTTTCTTATATTAGGCCTAGACTAGAACTTAACAAATTTGGTAGAGAAGGTCTTACCTATGAAGGGATAGGTGAGAACAAGCACTGGTGTCGTATTGAAACCTATGGTCCTAAACTCGTAGAAAACATTGTACAAGCAACAGCAAGGGACTTATTAGCAGAAGCTATGCTTGCCATAAGGGATAGAGGCTACGAGATTGTGATGCACGTTCATGATGAGGTGATAGTTGAAGCACCTCTGAGAAAAGGCTCATTAGATGAGTTATGTGAGGTAATGGCTATTTCTCCTAAATGGGCAGAAGATTTACCTCTTAGAGCAGATGGTTTTGAATCCGAGTATTACAGGAAAGATTAAGCAGCAAAGGAGACTAAAATGAAGTTCACAATTGCTATTGGAAATAGTAGAAAGGACAAAGTATGGAAGCATCAGGAGTTAACTTGGGAAGCTTTTACCAAGCGTGTGAGTCAAACGTATCGTACCAGTGAGTCAGTAGCTGAATATAGACTACTCTCCAAGGTGAAACAGGATGCTATAAAAGATATGGGTGGTTTTGTAGGCGGTAGGCTCAAAGAAGGTAAAAGGAAAAATGGTTATGTGGAATACCGTTCTATGCTGACCCTAGATATGGATGATGCCTTAAAAGATATATGGGAGCAGATAGAGCTGTTCTATGATTTTACTTGCTGCATTTATTCTACTCACAAACACACATCAGAGCATCCAAGGTTAAGACTAGTTATTCCTCTTGCAAGAACGGTTACAGCTGATGAGTATTCAGCTATTGGTAGAATGGTGGCTAAAGATATTGGCATTGACCAATTTGATGATACCACCTACGAACCAGTAAGGCTGATGTATTGGCCTAGTACGTCTTGTGATGGATTATTTGTTTTTAAAGAGCAGAAAGGTAGTTTATTAGACCCAGATAAGGTATTAGCACGTTATGAAAATTGGAGAGATAGCTCAACTTGGCCTGTTTCTTCAAGACAAACCATAGTTGTTAAAAAGCATATTTCTAAGCAATCAGATCCCTTAGAAAAGGAAGGTATTGTTGGTACCTTTTGCAGAACTTATTCAATTCAGGATGCCATCGAAAAGTTCTTAGGTGATGTTTACAAGCCAAGCGTAGTGCCTGATAGATATGATTACCTGGCAGGTGAAAGTACAGCTGGTGTAGTGATCTATGATGATAAGTTCGCTTACTCACATCATGCTACTGATCCAGCTAGTGGCAAGCTTTGTAATGCCTTTGACTTAGTTAGGACTCACCTCTTTAGAGAGTTAGATATGGAGGTGCCAGAAGGCACAGTCCCTTCTAAGCTACCATCTTATAAAGCTATGGTAGAGTTTTGTACCAAAGATGATGTGGTTAAAGGGCAAGTAGTACGAGAACGTATGGGGCAGGTGCAAGAGGAGTTTGATGCGGTAGATGATAAGTGGCAAGAGAAGTTAACGGTTAGTAAAAGTGGGCAAGTGGTTAATAACCTTAAGAACTTAATTCTGATTTTACAACATGATGAGCATTTAAAGCATATCGTCTTTAATCAGTTCAGTGATGGCATGGAGATTATAGGTGAAGTGCCTTGGAAGCATCCCAGCAACTTTTGGAGAGATGCAGATGATGCACAGCTTATGAGTTATGTTGATTTGCACTATGGTACCTTTAGCAAACAAAACTATTTAACAGCAGTGACAAAGGTAACCGATGATCGTTCCTATCACCCAATTAGACGATATCTGCAGAGTCTTCCTGAATGGGATGGTCTTGACCGTGTTGAAACCTTACTCATTGATTATTTAGGAGCAGAAGACAGCCAGTATGTGCGTGCAGTAACTAGAAAGGTACTTTGTGCAGCAGTAGCTAGAGTACTCAATCCAGGTTGTAAGTATGATACCATTTTGGTTTTAAATGGTCCTCAAGGCATAGGAAAAAGTACACTTATTTCTAAGCTTGGTGGAGAGTGGTTCTCTGATAGCTTACAGCTTGCGGATACGCATGATAAGACTGCTGCTGAGAAATTACAGGGATATTGGATTTTAGAAATAGGCGAGCTAGCTGGACTTAGAAAAGCTGACGTAGAAACCTTAAGAAGTTTCTTATCCAGACAGAATGATATTTATAGAGCTAGCTTTGGAAGGCGCCCTGCTCCTCATCCACGCCAATGCGTATTTATCGGAACCACTAATGCTGAAAATGGCTATCTAAGGGATACAACAGGTAATCGTAGATTTTGGCCTGTGAGGGTAAAAGGGCAAAGTGCTAAAAAACCATGGGAGATTTCAAGCTATGAAATCAAACAACTATGGGCTGAAACACTAAAACTCTATAAGGAGGGTGAACAGCTTCATTTGGAAGATGGCCTATCAGAGGCAGCTATAGAAGAACAAGCCGAAGCTATGGAAGCTGATGAACGAGAATCATTAGTAAGAGAATACCTTAATAAACTCTTACCAGAGAACTGGCCTTCTATGGACCTCTATGAACGTAGAAGCTTTCTAAATGGTGGCGAATTTGGTACTAAGGAATTAGGAAGAGTTAAACGTACCAGGGTTTGTGTAATGGAAATCTGGTGTGAATGCTTTGGTAAAGAACAGTCCAATCTTAAACGACTAGAAGGTAATGAGATACGAGCTATTATGAGTAGGATGAAAAATTGGAAGAAATATGATAGCAAGATACGTTTTCCTATTTACGGAATTGTTAATGGTTATGTAACTGAAGATATGTTGCAATAGAAGTTGCTACGTTGCCGTTAAAATAAATTAAAAAAGTTGCTGTGTTGCTAAAAAGTGTTGCTACATTATTTGTTATGGCAACCATTCAAATTAGCTTCTATCAAAGGATAGCAGTTATCTGTAGCTTAGTTACTCAAAAATTACTATTAATAATAATATATATATAATAAAGAAAGAGCTCACGCAACACGCATATACACGCGTATAAGGATTTAATGGCTAAATGGAAACATTGGCAACGCATGATAAAAAATCAAAGGAGAAATGAGACATGAAAAGAATTTATAGATGGTGTGAAAACAAATTAAGAGTGATTGGTAAACTAGTGATTCGTATCAAAAAAGCTATTAAGAAACTTTGGAGAAAGCTTGATGGCAGAAGAAAGTAGAACAGAGCAAGCTTTTGTTAGAGCTGTTAATGCCAGAGGTGGCATAGCTTATAAGTTTGTATCCCCAGGAGTTAATGGAGTACCAGATCGTTTGGTTCTCCTCCCTCATGGGAAGATTGCATTTGTTGAACTAAAAGCTAAAAGCAAGAAGATGAGACCGCTTCAGCTAAAACGAAAACATCAGTTAGAAGCATTAGGCTTTCTAGTTTATTGCATTGACCAAAAAGAACAGATAGGAGAAGTACTAGATGAAATATGTACCACATGACTATCAGGGTTATGCAACGAGTAGAATCATCAAAGATAAGATTTGTGGAATGTTTTTAGACTGTGGACTCGGTAAGACCATTATTACATTAACAGCTTTGAATGAGCTTATGTATAACCACTTCAAGGTTTACAAGGTTTTAGTGATTGCTCCGTTAAGAGTAGCACAAGATACCTGGAGTAAAGAATGTGAGAAATGGGAACATCTTAAGCTCCTAACTATTTCTAAAGTTTTAGGATCGGAGAAGGAAAGACTTAAAGCTATAGAAACAAGAGCCTCTTTATATGTCATTAACCGAGAAAATGTAGAATGGCTAGTTAAGAATCATAAATGGGACTTTGATATGGTGGTTATTGATGAACTTTCAAGCTTTAAATCTTATAGCTCTAAAAGGTTTAAGGCTTTACGTAAAATTAGGCCACTCACTAAAAGAATCATAGGATTAACAGGCACTCCTGCTCCTAATGGTTTAATGGACTTATGGGCTGAAATCTATTTGCTAGATATGGGGGAAAGGTTAGGTAAGTTCATTGGACAATACAGAAACACCTATTTTGAACCAGACAAGCGAAGTCGAGAAGTCATTTTTAGTTATAAGCCAAAACTAGGAGCAGAAGAGCAAATTTATGAAAAGCTCTCTGATATTTGTATAAGCATGAAAGCTTGTGATTATTTGAAAATGCCTGATCGAATTGATAATAAAATCGAGGTGAGTTTGTCAAAGTGTGAGATGAAGCTTTATCAAACCTTAGAAAAAGATATGTTGTTACCTTTTGTTGAAGGAGATATTGATGCAGTCAATGCAGCAGCTTTAAGTAATAAACTCTTACAGATGGCTAGTGGCGCTGTTTATGATGAGAACCACGAAGTAAAACTTATTCATAATCAAAAGCTAGAGGTCTTGGAAGATTTGATTGAAGCTACTAACGGAAAGCCAGTTCTAATCTTCTATAGTTATCAGCATGATAAGGAGCGAATTTCAAAGCAGTTTAAAGTGAAAGAGATAAACACCTCTGAAGATATTACCAAATGGAATGAAGGTGATATCCCTATAGCTATTGCACACCCTGCTGCTACTGGTCATGGTCTTAATCTTCAAAGTGGAGGGAGCACTATTATCTGGTTTAGCTTACCTTGGAGTTTAGAATTATACCAACAGGCCAATGCCAGACTATGGAGACAAGGACAAACAGAGACTGTAGTGATTCATCACATTATAACTAAAGGAACCATTGATGAGGATGTTATAAAAACTTTAGGAACAAAAGATAAAAGTCAGAATGCATTACTAGAAGCAGTGAAAGCTAGAATCAATCAAGCGAAGTAAAGGAGCATCATATGACTACTAAAGAATATTTATCACAAGCTTATAGATTAGACCAGCGAATACACAGTAAGCTAGAACAAGTTAGTACGTTGAGAAGTTTAGCTCAAAAAATGACAAATAGTTTTGGTAATGAGGGTGGCAGAGGTGTACGGACACAAAGTCCAATGGAGAATACCATAGTTAAAATAATGGATTTAGAAAGGGAAATAGACAAAGAAATCGATAGGCTAATCGATTTAAAGCAAGAAATAATGGTGGTGATAAGTTCTGTTGAAGATATTGATTGTCAGCTATTATTGGAACTTAGATATCTTACTTTTAAAACGTGGGAACAGATTGCTGAAATTATGAATTTTACGCTTCAATGGGTTTATGCACTACATCAGAAAGCTCTTTCAAAAATAAAATCAAAAGACTTTAGTAAAATTGATTATAATTGATGTTCTCTTAGTGATATTATTATGATGTGAAAATAGTACAGGAGAAAGAACATGCCACACAAACCACAGAAACCTTGTAAGCACCCAGGTTGTCCTAAGCTTACTAATACAAATTATTGTGCTGAGCACAAAGCATTGCATGAAAGAGCTACAGCAAATGACCGGGGCTATGACAATAAGTGGAGAAGTACTAGGAAGAAGTTCTTGCAAGAGCATCCCTTTTGCATTCGGTGCCAGCAGAACAATAAACTTACACCAGCTACAGTTGTAGACCATATCATTCCTCACCGAGGTGAGCAGGTTTTATTTTGGGATAGAAGTAACTGGCAACCACTGTGTAAGCAGTGCCATGATAAGAAAACAATGACAGAAGATAGGTATCAAACCTATCACTACTAAATAAAAACATGCCCCCTTCTCGTAGATGTATTTAAAACAAATAAATCGTTTGCCAGACATGTGTTGCACCCCCTTTGGATTAAAAGTGTGATTAAATACAGGGGGAGGGGGCATAAAACCTTTGTGGCTCAAGCCATTGGAGACCGGTGTGCCCTCACACGCAAATTTTCGCAATATAAAAAGGGAGGGGCTACTAAAAAAGTCGCAGAATAGATTGCTAGACTTTGATAAATCTAGTTTGCCACCCTTTATGAATTATGCCAAATTGTTTAATAAAGTTTAAAAGCCATGAGCCTTTTATTTTCAAAAGGTTTGTGGCTTTTTATATGCCAATAAAATCGCAAAATGGAAAAGGTGATTTTCTTATGACAAACGAGCAAAAAGAAGCCATTTATAAATTACGTCTAGAAGGACTAGGTTATAAAAGTATTGCCAAGCAATTAGACCTAAGCCGAGATTCAGTTAAAGCATATTGTACTAGGCATCACTTAAATGGTTCTAGTCAGTTGGTGGAGCTTAATGCAGAAGTGATAAAAGAAAATCATGACCTTTGCCAGTACTGCAGTAATCCTATTCGCAAAAAAGGAAGGGGAAGAACCCGTAAGTTTTGCTCAGAGGAATGTCGCAGAAAATGGTGGGCAGAGCATCAAGAGAAAAGAATACTTAAGGAAACTGCTACTTATCATTACATTTGTCCTAAATGCAATAAGTCTTTTAGCGCTTATGGCAATCGTAAGAGAAAGTATTGTAGTCATCAATGTTACATCAAGGATAGATTTGGAGAAGAACAACATGGAATTTAAAAAGCTCAAGATAGAAGACCTTATTCCGGCTGGTTATAATCCTAGAAAAGATTTAAAGCCTGGTGATAAGGAATATGAAAAGATTAAAAAGAGTATTACCGAGTTTGGATATGTGGAACCCATCATTGTCAATCAAGACTTAACCATTATTGGTGGACACCAGAGATTGAAAGTATTGAAAGACCTAGGCTATACAGAAGTGGATTGCGTGATTGTTGAAGTAGATAAAACAAAAGAAAAAGCACTAAATGTTGCTCTTAATAAAGTGACCGGCTCCTGGAATGAAGAACTATTAGCTGATCTTATCAAAGACTTACAAGAACTAGATTATGATGTTTCCTTTACTGGCTTTGAACCACCTGAGATAGAAGAGCTATTTAATAATCTTCATGATAAGGAAATTAAGGATGATAACTTTAATGTAGATGAGGCACTCACTGAAAACCCTATTTCTAAACAAGGGGATATCTGGTTATTGGGTAGACACAGATTGGTATGTGGTGATAGTACCTCACCTGAAACATATACCAAACTTATGGAAAGTAAGAAAGCTAATCTAGTAGTAACAGATCCACCCTATGGTGTCGGCTATGAGGGAAAAGCCGGTACCATTCAAAATGACAAGATGAAGGATGAAGAATTTTATCAATTTCTCCTAGCTGCTTTTACACGTATGTCAGAAAACATGGAAGAAGATGCTTCAATATATGTATTCCATGCAGATACTAAAGGACTTATCTTTAGAAAAGCCTTTCAAGATGCCAGTTTCTATCTATCAGGTGTATGCCAGTGGGTTAAACAATCCTTTGTTTTAGGTAGAAGTCCTTACCAATGGAAGAATGAACCCATTCTCTTTGGCTGGAAAAAGTCCGGTAAGCATAGATGGTACGTAGGACGTAAAGAAACAACTATATGGAATTTTGATAGACCTAGTAAAAGTGAACTTCATCCTACTACTAAACCCGTACCTCTTATTGCTTATCCTATTCAAAATAGTAGCATGAGTAACTGCATTGTGCTAGATCCCTTCGGCGGAAGTGGTTCTACCCTCATTGCCTGTGAAGAAACCAATCGTATTTGCTACATGATTGAATTGGATGAAAAGTTTGCGGATGTCATTGTAAAACGCTATATAGAATATAAAGGAACAGCAGATGAGGTTTATCTGTTAAGAAACGGAGCGAAAATAAAATATGCAGATATAGAAGGGGAAGGTTTAAATGATAAGGACCTTCCTTGATTTTTGCTCAGGAATAGGTGGTTTTCGATTAGGACTTGAGCTTGCTGGTTATCAATGCAAAGGATTTTGTGAAAAGGATAAGTTTGCAGTCAAATCCTATGAAGCTATGTTTAATACAGAAGGAGAGTGGTATAGAGATGACGTTACAAGCCTTATTGGAGCAGAAGTTCCCTACGCTGATATCTGGTGCTTCGGATTCCCATGCCAAGATGTTTCTATTGCCGGAAAACAACGAGGACTCTGTGGCAAACGAAGTGGTATCTATTTTAACATTATTGACCTCATCAAAAGCAAAAAGGAAGAAGATAAACCCACATACCTACTCATTGAAAACGTTAAAAATCTGCTCTCAATTAATCAAGGATTTGATTTTACCACCGTTCTCACTGGACTGGATGAAGCAGGGTATGATGCAATGTGGCAATTGCTTAACTCTAAATACTTTGGTGTCCCACAAAACAGAGAACGTGTGTTTATTATCGCAAGTCTTAGAAGTAGAGGTAGACGAGAAATATTACCTCTCACAGGAAAAAATGCAGCAGCTCTTAAGCAAATTATAGGTGGTTATCAAGCTGAAAGAGTTTATAATCCAGAAGGCTTATCTTGCACGCTAAAGGGAAATGGTGGCGGAGAAGGGGGTAAAACAGGGCTTTATTTTATTGACCAGTCTACTACAAAGGTTGAAATAACCGATACCTCTCGGTGCATTACTTCTCGTTATACAGCTGGAGTTGTTAATCGAACGGCGATGAATAGTGGTGTCCTTGAAGCCAAAGCTGTACTAACACCAGATAGAATAGAAAAAAGGCAGAATGGCAGAAGATGTAAAGCTTATGATGAGCCTATGTTTACTTTATCGAGTTCTGATAAATATGGCGTAGCTATTAAAGAAGCCACTAAACAAGGGTATGTAGAAGCCAACTTAGGAGACAGCATTAATATGACTTTCCCAGAGAGCCAAACAAGAAGAGGCAGAGTTGGAAAAGGAATTGCTCAAACCTTAGATACCTCCTGTAATCAAGGGACATTAGACAAGCACTATCGTATTAGGCGATTGACTCCTAAGGAGTGCTTTAGATTGCAAGGCTTTTCAGATGAATTATTTGAAAAAGCAAGGGCAGTTAATTCAGATGCTCAACTTTATAAACAAGCTGGAAATGCAGTAACTGTTCCAGTGGCTTATGCAGTGGCTAAGAGTCTTGTTTGGTAAGTTATAAATGTGACAAATATATGCTGTGTTTTTTGTGAAATCTATGTGGCACAAGGCCCTACACTTATCTTCCATACAGAGTTAACATGTGTACTACCGAAAGGGAAAACACACTTTGAAAGGAAGAAAAACAATGAAAACACAAAGGTTTGGCATTGAAATTGAAATGACAGGTATTACCCGAAAGGAAGCTGCCGAGTGCATTCAAAAAGAACTTAGAAGCTTTTGCTTAGACCACATAGGAGGCAGTTATGATGCCTACCACATTATGGATAACGAAGGTAGAACTTGGAAGGTGGTTTCAGACGCAAGTATTGAAGCACAAAGAAAAACAGGGAAAACAACTGGATACGCTTCAAACGAGTATCGTGTAGAATTGGTTAGTCACATTCTTACTTACCAAGATATCGAGCCTTTGCAAGAACTTGTCAGAGCCTTAAGAAAAGCGGGAGCCATTACTAATAAGAGCTGTGGGATTCATATTCATGTAGATGCCGCACTTCATACGCCAGCAAGTCTTAAGAATTTGGTCAACCTGATGGCAAGCAAAGAAGATTTACTTTACAAGAGCCTTCAAATAGATCCTGAAAGATTAAGATATTGCAAAAAGGTAAATGAGGAACTTATTCAAACCATTAATAAGAAAAAGCCAAAAACACTAGAAGCCTTAGCAGATATTTGGTACGAAGGTTATGGTTTTGAAGAAAGAGACAGACATTACCATCAAAGTAGATACCATGGACTTAATCTACACAGTGTTTTCAATAAAGGTACCGTAGAGTTTAGACTATTCAATAGCACCACCCACGCAGGCAAGATAAAAGCCTACATTCAATTTTGCCTAGCCCTAAGCTATCAGGCCCTGACTCAAAAGACAGCCAGCGCAAGAAGAACCTATACTGATAATGAGAAATACACCTTCAGATGTTGGATGCTGAGACTTGGCTTAAATGGGGATGAGTTCAAAACTTGCAGATTCCATTTCCTGGGAAATTTAAGTGGAAATTCAGCATGGCGAAGAGTAGCTTGAGAGGAATAAATCGGGAGGGGCTAAACCCTTCCCTTAATGAAAGGGTGAATGAGTTGAAAACTAAAATTTATGCTGCCTATGGTAGTAACATGAATATAGAGCAAATGGCTATACGATGTCCTAAAGCTAAGGTAATAGGAGCTGGAATCTTACAAGATTATAAACTTACCTTTCGAGGTTTGGGGCGTGGTGGAGTAGCAAATATTGAGCAAAGCAAAGGAAATCGAGTACCCATTGTACTATGGGAGATTACTTCTGAATGTGAAGTGGCACTTGACCACTACGAAGGTTATCCTAGCCTTTATACCAAGAGAGTGGTCGAGATTATCTCTAAAGATAAATCCAAGATAAAAGCTATGGTTTATGCTATGGCTAAACGGTATGAAAGCTATCCCTCAGAGCCAAGTGAAACTTACTTTAAAGTGATTAAGGATGGGTATACGGCAAATGGACTTTCTATCAAGAAGCTTAACGAGGCTTTAATATCTACTAGGGAAGAAATACATCTTAAACAGAGTGGGTTGGAGAAGTAGTTATGGATAAATTTCTTAGTCAAAAAAACTGCGATAGATGTGGTGCTTCATTGGCACAAGGGAGAATCATGAGCATGTTAAATAAAGAATGCATCTGCCTCAAATGTAAGAAAAAAGAAAAGCAAGACCCACTCTATGAAGAGGCAGTCAAAGCAGAGCTAAAAGAAGTCAAAAAGGGTAACTACAATTATGAAGGCCTTAAGAAATAGTCAGTAAACATTAGGGACTTACCTCGGTAGGTCCTATTGTTATGGAATCAAATAGATGGGAGGTGATATCCATGGCTCAAGTAGGTAGAAAACCAAAACCAACTGCTCTTAAAATTCTAGAAGGCAATCCAGGTAAAAGGCCTTTAAATATAAACGAACCTAAACCTATTAGTAAAGCACCTAAGTGCCCATCGTGGTTAGAAGCAGAAGCCAAAAAGGAATGGAGAAGAATTGCAAAAGGCCTAGAACAGATAGGCGCACTTGCTGAAATAGATATGGCAGCATTAGCCGGATATTGCCAGGCCTACGCTCGTTGGAAAGAAGCAGAGGAGTTTATCAGTAAACATGGCAGTTTGGTAAAAACACCGTCAGGATATTGGCAACAAGTGCCTCAAGTAAATATTGCCTCTAGCTATTTAAAGATTATGTTGAAGTGTTGCGAGCAATTTGGTCTAACACCATCTGCTAGAAGTAGAATTGTAGCGGATAAGAGTGGTGATGACTTTGACATTATGGAAGATATTTTGAAAGCATAGGTGAGACTTATGGAGCAAAGATATAAATTAAAAGACTACACACCTTCACCATTTATGTTAACAACTTCTCATTACGATGAAGCTAAAGCCGATAGAGCAGTTAACTTTATTCAGTGCTTGAAACATACCAAAGGAAGATGGGCAGGTAAACCCTTCGAGCTTATAGTCTGGCAAGAACAAATTATTCGAGATCTATTTGGCATTGTTAAAGAGGATGGAACTAGGCAGTTTTTAACAGCTTATGTTGAATTGCCTAAGAAACAAGGTAAGAGTGAACTTGCAGCTGCTATTGCTTTATATTTACTCTTTGCAGATAATGAACCCTCTGCAGAGGTCTATGGTTGTGCGGCAGATAGACAGCAGGCATCCATCGTATTTGATGTGGCCACACAAATGCTCAAACAATCATCAGCATTAAGTAGACGTGCAAAAATAGTAGGGTCAACTAAACGTATTGTTTATCCAAGCCAAGCTAGTTATTATCAGGTACTTTCAGCAGAGACTTCAACTAAGCATGGATACAATGTTTCAGGACTTATCTTTGACGAAATTCATATTCAACCTAATCGAAAGCTCTATGATGTTATGACCAAAGGTTCAGGAGATGCCAGAACACAGCCACTTTTTTTTGTTATTACTACAGCTGGAACGGATAGGAATTCCATATGTTATGAATTACACCAAAAGTCAAAAGACCTTCTAGAGAATAGAAAGATAGATTCTACGTTTTATCCTGTTCTTTATGGCATAACAGATGAGGACGACTGGACAGATGAAGCTAATTGGTATAAAGCCAATCCTTCTTTAGGGATTACAATTGATATAGAAAAAGTAAGGACAGCTTTTAATTCTGCTAAGGAGAACCCAGCAGAAGAGAATGTATTTCGCCAACTTCGTCTTAACCAGTGGGTAAAACAGTCTATTCGTTGGATGCCTATGAATAAATGGGATGAGTGTGCTTTTCCTGTCTCCGTTGATGATCTTCAAGGTAGAGAGTGCTATGGTGGATTAGACTTATCATCAACTACAGATATAACAGCTTTTGTACTAGTATTTCCACCAAGAGATGAGACCGAAAGGTATGAAATACTTCCTTTCTTTTGGCTACCAGAGGAAACTCTTGATTTAAGAGTAAGAAGAGATCATGTTCCCTATGATGTCTGGAAGCAACAAGGTTATGTAAAAACAACTGAAGGTAACGTTGTTCATTATGGATTTATAGAGAGTTTTATTGAGGAACTAGGGACCAAGTACAATATCAAGGAAATAGCTTTTGATAGATGGGGAGCCGTACAGATGGTACAGAACCTAGAGGGAATGGGATTCACTGTAGTTCCTTTTGGTCAAGGCTATAAAGATATGTCCCCACCATCTAAGGAACTCATGAAACTTACCTTAGAAAAGAAACTAGCTCATGGAGGTAATCCTGTCCTTAGATGGATGATGGACAATATTTTTATCAAGACTGATGCAGCAGGTAATATCAAACCAGATAAAGAAAAAAGCACCGAGAAGATTGATGGTGCAGTAGCTTTAATTATGGCTTTAGATAGAGCTATAAGGCATAAAGATGATGGAGGTAGTGTTTATGATGATAGAGGAATATTAGTGCTATAGCTTGTATATATTTATATAAACTGTAGAAAAGAGGATTATATATGCTACTTTTACTTATTAAAGGAATAATAATCTCAAGCTGTATTTTCTTGATATATTTACTGTTCTATAAATCGCAACCTAATAAGAAACATAAAACTTTATATATGCTAGATAATCGATTAAAAAATCAAGATGATATTTTTAGCACAGAACACTTGTCCAATAAGGATAAATTTAATGCCATACTAGATAGTGCAATAAAAATATTAGATGATACTATATCACAACCGTATGAACCCAAATTAAAAAAATATCAGGAACACCCTATATTTGATTTTATACGTATACTTGGCCGAAGTTTACAAAGTGACTACATTAAATACTCTTTATACTTTAGCAGTGACGAATGTAATGTACCTAATCTATATTGGAATACTGTTGGTTTTGATACAGGAGTTCGCTTTGCAGTTGATTATAATAAAACTATATCTTTTTGGGATTTGTTAAAAGAAGTAAGTTCCAATAAGGAGTTAAGTTTATCTACAGATTTAATTTTACCCTGGCCTTGGAAAAAATCTCGTTTAATTAATGCAATAGAGTCTATAGGTAATGGACGTTTAAAAGGTGTATGGAGACAAGATCCTAATCATTGTATTGAACTTTGGCTTCCTATAGGTTTAGGATGGGTTACCTGTGGCAACCATTCTATAGCAATAGGTATAATACAAGGTGGGAAAATCAAACCACATACCTTCTATGATATGAGTTCACTCTATAAATATATACGATGTGATGGAGAGTATTTCATAAAAAATGATTTTAACACTACAGATGAAATAATAGGTAATGTTACATCGGTTGAATTTGCCGCTATATTTGAAATTGGAAGACTTCTAATAGAAAAAAATATATCATTTATAGATTAATCTAGTTTTTATAAAAGTCATTTAACTTTTAGGAGACATACACAATGAGTCTAATAAGACAATTATTTAAATCAAGGGATAAGCCAGTTAAGAATAACTTTTTTCATAGTGCATATTCCTTTTTGTTTGGTCCAACAACAAGTGGTAAGACTGTTAATGAAAAAACTGCTATGCAGACGACTGCAGTGTATGCCTGTGTAAGAATACTAGCAGAAGCAATAGCAAGCTTACCACTCAGTGTTTACCAAACCACTGGACTAGGAAAAGAAAAAGCAACTAACCATAGATTATATCATCTACTCCATGATGAGCCAAATTCAGAGATGACTTCATTTGTGTTTAGAGAGACACTTATGAGTCATCTTTTATTATGGGGAAACGCGTATGCTCAAATTATCAGAGACCAGAATGGCAAGGTACTATCCCTATATCCATTACTTCCTAATAAGATGAGCGTTAATCGTGATAGTAGAGGCAATATCTATTATGTCTATACAAGAGATAGTGATGAGACTCCCTCTTTAGCAGGATATGGAGAGTTTTATTTATCAGAACACGAGGTGCTGCATATTCCAGGACTAGGTTTTGATGGACTCATAGGTTACTCGCCTATTGCTATGGCTAAAAATGCTATAGGCATGTCGCTAGCTACAGAGGAATATGGGGCCTCATTTTTTGCAAATGGAGCCACTCCAGGTGGTGTACTTGAACACCCTGGAATTGTTAAAGATCCACAACGAGTAAGGGAAAGCTGGAATAGTGTTTACCAGGGAACCAAGAATGCTCATAAAGTAGCTGTTCTTGAGGAAGGTATGAAATACCAAAGTATAAGTATCTCCCCTGAGCAAGCACAGTTTTTAGAAACACGTAAATTTCAAATCAATGAGATAGCTCGAATTTTCAGAGTACCTCCTCACATGGTAGGTGATCTTGAAAAGTCGAGCTTTTCTAATATAGAACAACAATCTCTTGAGTTTGTGAAATATACCTTAGACCCTTGGGTAACCAGATGGGAACAGGCCATGCAAAAAGCACTGCTTCTACCAGGTGAAAAGAATCAGTATTTTATTAAGTTCAATGTAGATGGCCTTCTTCGTGGAGACTATCAAAGCCGTATGAATGGTTATGCCATTGCAAGACAAAATGGTTGGATGTCAGCTAATGATATTCGCGAACTTGAAAATATGAATCTAATTTCACCTGAAGAGGGAGGAGATATTTACATGGTTAACGGTAATATGCTGAAACTCAAAGATGTAGGTGCCTATGCTAAGGAAAATACAGAAAGGAAAAATACTAAATGAGAAAGTTTTGGAACTGGGTAAAAAGCGAAAACCAAAGAACCCTTTACTTTGATGGCTGTATTGCTGAGGAAAGCTGGTTTGGTGATGAAATTACACCTAGGCAGTTTAAATCAGAGCTTTTTGAGGATGAAGGAGATATTGCAGTGTGGATTAACTCACCTGGTGGTGATGTCATTGCAGCTTCTCAGATTTATACCATGCTCAAGGAGTATTCAGGACAAGTCACTATCAAAATTGACGGCATTGCAGCTAGTGCGGCTTCAGTTATTGCTATGTCAGGGGATCATGTTCAAATGTCACCAACGGCAGTGCTGATGATTCATAATCCTGCAACTGCAGTGTTTGGAGAAGTGGCAGATTTACAAGGTGCTATTGAAATGCTAGAAGAAATTAAAGAAAGCATCATAAATGCTTACGAGCAAAAAACACAGCTTAGCCGCACTAAAATAGCACACATGATGGATGCAGAAACCTGGTTTAGTGCTAATAAGGCTGTAGAACTAGGTTTTGCAGATGAAGTGCTTTATCACACAGAACAACCTGATAATGTCTTAAAGGATTTCATGTTTGATAAGCTTACGATTACTAATGCTTGGGTCAAAAAAATGCCTAAGGCTAAAGTAACGCCCGAAACTACACCAACACGAGTAGTTGAAAAAGCAGCAAGCCCTAAAGAAACACCACTAGACAATCAAATGCCTATCGCACAATTTGATAAGCGTTTAGAACTATTAAAACCATAAAACTAGAACTTAACTAGAAATAGACATCAATGGAGGATTATAGCGTGAGTAAAGTATTAGAATTAAGAGAAAAACGAGCAAAACTATGGGAAAGTACTAAAGCATTCTTAGACAGTAAAAGAAAAGATGATGGTCTTTTATCAGTTGAAGACACAGCTACCTATGAGAAAATGGAAGCAGATGTAGTGAGTCTTGGCAAGGAGATTGACCGATTAGAAAGACAGTCTGCATTAGAGGCAGAACTTTCAAGACCTGTTAACACACCTATTAAAAATAACCCATCTCATTTTGGTAATGGGAATAAAACAGGTAGAGCTACAGATGAGTATAAGCAATCCTTCTGGAATGCTATGAGAAATAAGTCTAGCTTTGAGATCCAAAATGCCTTACAAGTTGGAACAGATGGAGAAGGTGGATACCTTGTACCAGATGAATTTGAAGCTACCCTCGTTCAAGCTCTTGAAGAAGAAAACATCTTCCGTCAATTAGCTAAGGTGATTACTACGTCAAGTGGTGATAGAAAAATTCCTGTAGTAGCTACTAAAGGTACAGCTTCTTGGGTAGATGAAGAAGGACAAATTCCAGAGAGTGATGATAGCTTTGGACAAGTTGCTATTGGTGCATATAAACTAGGCACCATGATTAAGGTGTCAGAAGAACTCCTTAATGATTCAGTTTTTAATTTAGAGCAGTATATTGCCAGAGAGTTTGCTAGACGTATTGGTTCTAAGGAAGAAGAAGCCTTCTTCATTGGAGATGGTACAGGTAAACCTACTGGCATTTTTAATGCCACTGGTGGGGCAAATTTAGGGCTTACAGCGGCTAGTTCTACAGCTATTGCAGTAGATGAACTTTTAGACTTATTCTATGCCTTAAAGTCTCCTTATCGTAAGAATGCAACATTCGTTATGAATGATACCACTGTCAAAGCCATTCGTAAGCTTAAGGATAACAATGGACAGTATTTATGGCAACCATCTATTACAGCTGGTACACCAGATACTATTTTAAACAGACCTATTAAAACTTCAGCTTATGTACCAACATTAGCTGCCGGGGCTAAAGCCATTGCCTTTGGTGATTTCAGTTACTATTGGGTAGCAGATCGCCAAGGCAGAGCCTTTAAACGACTTAATGAGCTTTATGCAGCTACGGGACAAGTTGGCTTTATGGCTACACAAAGAGTTGATGGTAAGTTAATATTGCCTGAAGCTATTCAAGTACTACAAATGAAAGGAACAGCAGGCGCTTAAGCAAAGGGAGGTGATAAGGCATGACTGTTTCATTAGAGGAAGTTAAACTTTACCTAAGAGTAGATACTAATGAAGAGGATGAGCTTATCACCTCTTTTATTTTTACCATTGAAGAATTATGCGAGGGGATATTAAGAAAACCTCTTACTGAATTTGAGACTGTTCCCGAAACTGTTAAGCAAGCTACTTTATATGGAGTGGGTTGCTTATATGAACAACGTGAAATTGCAGATATCAAAGCTATTTTAGTATTTCTTAAGAGTGTGCTTTTTAGCTATCGTCAGGAGGAATGGTAGAAGTGATTGGTAAACTAAGACATCAAGTAGCACTTCTTAAACCTACTATAAGCAAAGATGAGTTAGGACAAGAGATGGAGAACTTAGAAGTGCAGAAAACCATATGGGCAAATATTGAGCCTTTATCCGGGAAAGAGTACTTTTCAGCTAAGCAGATTAATAGTGAGGTAAATGTTAAAATCACCATCCGATATATAGAGCCTTTATTGCCTCATTGGGTTGTGCAATTTGGACATCGCGTTTTTAATATTGAAAGCATTATTAACTTTGAGGAAAGAAACAAATACCTTCAGCTTTTATGCTCTGAAAAAGTAGGTGTAAACAGTGATTGATATTAGTCTAGAGCTTGCTAATCGATTAGCAGCCTATACAGAAGATGTAAAAGAAGGACTAGAACAATCAGCCGATGAAGTAACTAAGGAAGCTTTAGATAAGCTTAAGGCCACTAGCCCAAAGCATAAAAAGAAATATGCTAAAAGCTGGGTAAGGAAGAAAACGTCACAAGGCTATATCCTTCATAATAAGAGGTACTATTTAACTCACTTACTTGAAAATGGTCATGCTAAACGTGGTGGTGGAAGAGTGGCTGGTATTAAGCATATTGGTCCTGTTGAAGAACAAACCATTCAAGTTTTTGAGCAGAAGGTGAGGGAATATCTAGGATGACATTAGAAGAAATCTATCAAACCTTGCAACAACTGAATTTACCTATAGCTTATAGTCATTTTAAATCACCTCAGGAGCCACCCTACCTAGTTTATCTGATGGAGGATACACAAAACTTCGGTGCTGATAATAAGGTCTATCATCAAATTGAGAATTTAGTGATTGAGCTTTATACAACAAAGAAAGATATTATGTTAGAGAAGAAGCTCGAAGCACTTCTTAATGAGAAAGAACTTTACTATGAAAAAATAGAGACCTATATAGAGAGTGAAAAATTATATGAAGTAAGATACGAACTTTAAGGAGAGATAACATGAGTAACAAAATTAAATATGGCTTGAAGAACGTTCACTATAGCCCTATCACAGAAATAACAGAAGGCGGTAAGACTACAGTTACCTTTGCTACACCTATTGCTATTACTGGTGCAGTGAATTTAACCCTATCACCAGTAGGAGATACAACACCCTTTTATGCAGACAATGTGGAGTATTTCACAGCTATTGCCAACAATGGTTATGATGGTACTTTGGAAATGGCACTTATCCCAGATAGTTTTAAGGTAACCATTTTAAAAGAAGTGCTAGATACTAATAAAGTACAATTTGAGGAAAACGACAAACAACCTGCTCCTTTTGCACTTTTATTTGAGTTCGATGGAGACAGTAGTTCAACTAGGCACGTCATGTATAATTGTAAAGCAACCAGACCCAATATTGAAAGTTCTACAAAGGGGCAAAGTATTGAGCCAAAAACGGAAACACTTACATTAACCTGTCGAAGCTTACCTGGTAGTGCAATTATTAAAGCTAAAACAACAAGCGAGACAACACCAGCTACTTATGACAGTTGGTATGGAACGGTTTATCAAAAAGTAACTGAAGCAAGTGGGGAGAGTGAAGCTTAATGGAAAAAAGTATTAAAATTGCAGATAAACTAGTGGCACTTAAAACAACAGGTGCTACTTTATTACGTTACAAAATGCAGTTCGGTAAAGACCTATTAACTGAGCTGATTAAATTAGAGGATGCTTATAAGAAAGGGGAGTTTAAGACAGATAAAATTGACTTTGAACTCTTCTTTAATATTTTATGGATTATGGCCAAGACTGCTAACCCAGACATTAAACCGCCAGTAGAGTGGCTTGATGAGTTTGAAGAATTCCCAGTATTAGAGATTTTACCAAAGGTTATTGAAATGCTTTCTAACCTGATTGGAACAGCGAAAAAAAAGCTACAGAAGTAGAAGATAAAAATAGTGAGCCTATTACTACAGAAGGATTGCTTGTTCATGCCATTAAGAGAGGTCTTTGCATTGCAGATTTTCATGAGATGAGTATTGGAATGATACTTGAGTACATTAGAAAATATGATGAGTTTAACAGAGATGCTTGTGATACAAGTGAAGTGGTAATAGACGCTAGCCAAAAGAATTTTAATTGCTTCTAATAAAAAATATTTTGCTGTAAAATTTACAGTGTTATTTTACAGCAAATAGAGGTATAATAGTAATATCAAAAGTATGGAGGTGCTATTATGCCAAACATTAAACCTGTATCTGATTTGAGAAATTACAATGAAGTATTAAAAGATATAGCCGTAGGAGAACCTGTTTTTCTAACTAAAAATGGACGTGGACGATATGTCATTATTGATATGGCAGACTATCAAAAGCAAGAAGCTACGCTTAAGTTATTATCAAAACTTGGGGAGGCTGAAAAAGTAATCGAAACAGGTGAGCAGTGGCTTACAAGTGATGATGTAAAAAAGGAGTTAGGATTATAATAAGATGCACACACTGAAACTTAATCCCAAAGCACTTGAAGACTTGAAAGCTATTAAATCATATATAACTGAGGAGCTTGAAAATCCTACTGCGGCTAGTCAGACTATCCTTTCTATTATTGAATCATATGAACGTCTAAAAGACTTTCCTTCACTTGGAGGAAGTTTATCTACTAAAATAGATGTTAAAACAGACTATCGTTTTTTAGTTTCCGGTGAGTATATTATCTTCTATAAGTTTGATAGTCATTACGTTTATATTTATAGAATATTGTATGGGAAAAGAGATTATCTTAACATTCTTTTTAAAGAGAATGATATGTTACATTAAGACACTTACTTAACGGTAGGTGTTTTTTTATACGCAAAATTGACCTAAATGGGAGGAGGTGACAGATATAGCTAGTAAAATTAAAGGTATCACCATTGAGATTGGTGGTGATACCAAGCCTCTTGAGAAGGCTCTTAGTGATGTTAATAAAAGTAGTAGGACTCTCCAATCAGAGCTAAGGGATGTCGAAAAGTTACTTAAGCTCGACCCAGGAAACACAGAATTAGTTGCTCAGAAGATGAAACTCTTACAGGAGCAAACTACAAATACCACTGAAAAACTTAAACGATTAGAAAATGCTCAAGATCAGGTCAACAGACAATTTAGAGAAGGCAAGATTAATGATGAGCAGTACAGAGCCTTTAATCGCGAAATAGAAGAAACAAGAATTCAGCTGAGACAACTGGAAGAGACAGCTGATGAATCCGTAGATGAGATTGAAGAATTGGGAGAAGCTAGTGAAAAATCAGAAGGTAAGCTCTCTAAACTAGGTTCTATGGCAGGAAGTGCGGCTAAATCTATTGGCAGTATGGCAGTGAAAGGAACTGCTACTGCCTTAGTAGGTATTGGTACAGCAGCTGCCGGCATTGGTGTTGCAGCTGTTAAGAGTGCAGACGATGCTCAGAAAGCACTCAATAGTTTACAAGTGCAAACAGGTGCTACAGATAAGGAAATGAAGAGCCTTGAAGAGGGTATGATGAGTATCTATCGTAATAACTTTGGAGAAAACTTTGAAGATATTGCTAGTTCCATGGCTACCATTGCTCAGCAGACTAACATGACTGGAGCTGAGCTTGAAAATGCAACAATAAATGCCTTGATGCTGAGAGACAGCTTTGATTTTGATGTAACTGATACTACGAGAGCTGTTAATCAGATGATGAAAGAATTTGGTGTGACTGCAGATGAAGCTTATACCTTAATTGCTCAAGGGGCTCAAGAAGGACTTAATGCCAATGATGACCTCTTAGATACCATCAATGAGTATAGTGTCCATTTCAGACAGTTAGGTCTAGATGCAGAAGACATGTTCAATATGCTAGAAAATGGTTCTGAGCAAGGAACCTTTAGTATTGATAAATTAGGCGACTCAGTTAAGGAGTTTGGTATTCGTGTTAAGGATGGTAGTAATACCACCACAGAGGCTTTTGAAGCATTAGGATTAGATAGTGAAGACTTAACAGCAAGATTTTCAGAAGGCGGAGAAACGGCTTCCAAAGCGTTTGATGAAGTCATTTCAGCTCTTATGAAGTGTGATGATAAGGTGGTTCAAAATGCAGCTGGTGTAGGTCTATTTGGTACTATGTTTGAGGACTTAGGCGTAGAAGCTATGGAGGCATTAACTAATGTAAATGGAGAGTTTAATAAGTCAGCGGATACCTTGGCTAAGATTAATAAGATTAAATACAATGACCTAGGCAGCGCTATTAGTGGTATAGGAAGGATTATTCAAACAGATTTCCTTATTCCTCTCGGTAAGGAAGTACTTCCTTTACTGAGTGAGTTTGCTAATGCACTAAGTAAAGGCTTTAGTGGTGATACCTTAACAAGTTTTACAGCCTCTATAAATACATTTGCCACAGGAATGGTTAATAAGTTAACTGAGATTCTGCCTAATCTAGTCAAAGTCATAAGCGATGTACTTAGTGGATTGGCCTCAGCCTTAGCAGATGTTATTCCTACAGTTTTACCTCTGCTCATGGATGGGGCATATCAACTCATTAATGCGCTGATTACAGTGATTCAGGAAAACGCTCCAGTCTTTGCAAGCTTAGCTGGTGAGTTGATAACTGGTTTTATTACCTTCTTAATGGAAACATTGCCAACACTAGCAGATGCTACATTACAAATAGTTATTACATTGATAAATGCTTTATCTGAATCCCTTCCCACCTTAATTCCGGTTATGGTAGAAGGGATTTTGAATTTAGTTCAAGCGATTCTAGATAATTTGCCAGCCTTTATTGAAGCTGCTATTAATATGATTCTAGCTCTAGTAGAAGGTCTACTTAATGCACTACCTACCCTGCTAGAGCAAGCACCTGTTTTGATAAGACAACTGGCGGATAGCATTATCGCAGCTATTCCAATGCTTATTGATGCTGCTATACAAATTATTGTTGGGTTAGTAGAGTTTATTTTAAACAATATTGATAAGATTGTTCAAACAGCTATTGAATTAGTGATTGCTTTATCTATGGGATTAATTGAAGCCATCCCTAAACTAATGGAAGCTACACCAAAGCTAGTTAAAGCAATTATTGATGTATTTAGAAATACTAACTGGGGTGAGGTAGGACTGAATTTGGTGAAAGGAATTGCTACAGGGATTGCAAATGGTGTAGGCTCTGTAGTACAAGCAGCAAAAAACATGGCAAGTAGTGTATGGAATAGTATTACAAGTACTTTTGATATGCATTCCCCTTCAAGACTGGCTATTAGAGTCTTTCAGAAAGATTTTGTAGAAAAAGGGATTGGTCAAGGTATTTTAAAAGGTATTCCAGAAGTGGTGAGAGATACAAAGCAGATGGGAGAAAGTATTGTTAGTGCGATGCAAGCTATTCCAAATATTGCTGTAAAAACACAGTTACAAGGCGTAGAAAGCAGAAATGCTGGATTGTTTAACACCTTGATGCCTACAACAGCTCATTATGAGGATGGGGATATTATTATTCAAACTATGAATATCAATTCAAAAGAAAACGCTCAGTATTTTGCAGAATACCTTTACACGCTAAAGAAAGCTAGAAATAGGACTATAGGGGTGATGACATGATTGAGCTTTATACCTTAGAAAATCTAATAATTCCTTATGCTAGTATTCCCATAACAAATGGTTCTGTAACTGGTGAGAGAAATGGCTACTACAAATTATCTTTCTCAATCCTAAGTAAGTATCTCAAAGAACAGAATATCAGCATTAACCAGAAAACCATCTTTAAAGCAGATGGCCTTTTTTATGTCTGTACGGATTTATCCGATAGTGACACTTCTAAAATTGAATTAACCTATAATGCTGAGCTACTTCAAACACAGATATTGATGTTTAAGTTCCTTAATGAATTTAAGCTTAAGAGTACCTGTGTTTCAGAGGCTCTTACTTATTTATTTGCAGGAACTATTCTTGAAGTAGGGGAGTGTAATGATACACTTACTTTTGACTTTGAAGTAATAAAAAATAATGCTCAATATGCCCTTAGTCAGTTATTAGAAATTACCAAAACAGAAGTAAGCTATGAGGGATTAAAGGTTCATATAAGAACACCTAACTGGCAAAAGAATATTAAAACACTAACCAAAGGTAGGGATTTTACAACTCTAGATGAGAGTACAGATGTATCAGATGTTATCACTAAGTTGTATTACCAGGATACAAAAGGTGAACTGAGTGGTTATATCGCAAGTACCAATGCTAGCTTCTATAATTTTGTGAGAGAAGGATATCAAGAATTCGACGCTGAGGATGAAATAACACTTATGAGTTTGGCTTCTAGTTATTTAGCTACAGTAGATCAGCCAACTTGTAGTATTTCAATCAGTATTCCTAAGATAAGAAAACTGTCTCTAGAGCTTTGTGAACTGGTTAATATTCATAACACTCTGCTGGATAAGGAAATGGTCTATAAGGTGGTAGGGTATAGCAAAAGCTTATCTACTGGAGAAGATACTTATCAATTAGGTGCCCGTAAGAAGGATTTTACGGATATTGAACAAATCATTACAGAAAAGGCGGAGGAAGTCGTTCAGGAGGTTGTTCAAAATGTCATTGTGGAAGTGATAGAGCAGGAAGTTATTAGTGCCAAGACTGCTCATATTCTCAATGCTTGGATTAGAGACTTGAATGTAGAATTCCTTGAAACAAACTTTGATGCTTTAGATGTAAGAAAAGATTACCCTGAAGGTGGCATTCGTAACTTTATCAGGATTAAGGAAGAGCAAATAGACTTTGTAACCCAAACACTCAGTGATACAGAAATACAAGATTATCAAAACAAAGATAGTGACCAAATTTATTACACAGCTATTGAAGACCATATGCAGGCATATAAGTATTTCACGATTACTTCGCCAACTAGTATCTATCAGGATTTAAAAGAGGCGGATATTGATAAGTTTAAAGTCAAGGTGAGAAAAGTACTCACTGAGAGTGTAAAGGCTTCTTTCACTTTTGGACTGATAGGAGATACTCAGTTTCCACTTATGCGTTGGGGTGTTGGTACAGATGCTAGTGGCACAACTGACAAGGGTAAAGGTTTTATTTATAAGGAACTAGATGGACTTGTTTTTAAGTATATTACAAGTACAGGTGCTACTCATCAAATTAAATTAGGTGAAAATGGTATTGAAGGTATAGAAGCCGGTGGTGGAGAAACTATTATTCAAAACATCAATATGGGAGGCCTTATTGAAATTCCAGGACAAGCCCTAACTAAGGCATCTTTTAGTAGTACAGGCGTAGTTGTAGAACACGGAGAAACCACAACTACTTTTACATGGAGTAAAGATAATGAAGGGAAAATTACTTCCTTATATAATTCTCAAACAGGTTTAACTGTACCTGTCAGCTGGAGTTAGGAGTAGGACAATGATATTAAATGATTTTAGTACAGGCTTTTTAAGTGCTTTAGCATCTTTTGGTATTTCAAGTGGTGATGGTGGGACGAGTGGTTTACCTGATATGAGTACCTTAACCTTTGTAAATTGTGCCCGTTACACAGGAGACATTGGGGAAGGAGCTAGCTACCTAAGTGCAACTGCCTATAACACCGTATTTAGTAGCCGCTTTAGCTATATTCCTAGAAAGGGTGGCATTGTTATAATGGGTGCTTATCAACTTGAAGATTGGGAGGATTTTAGCGGTGGAACACCAAGAGCTATGCTTAGAATCACTGCTGATAATGTAGTTATTTTCGAAGGAGAAGTAACAGGATTTTTCTCTAGTAAAACACCAGCTAATCCTAGAGCATTTACCTATCAGAGTTCTTTTAATATAGAAGCTAAAAGACTCAATATGACAGATGGTATGGCACTTGAACTTTATCAAACCATGATTGTTGGTTATAAGCAAGAGGTGTGAAATGAGTGATATAGATTTCAAAAATGGCTTTCTTTGTGGGCTATTAGGAACAGGGCTAGGCATAGGCGGAGGTAATGCAAGTGGTGGAAGTGAAGGAAAACTACCAAGTATAGAGGAGATAAGTGTTGTCAACCTAGCAGCTTATAAGAATGTAAGTACTTATATTAAAGCTAATACCTATACAACCGTTTTATCTAGTAGTTTTGGTTATATGCCTAAGCAAGGTTATGTTATGATTGGTGGCTACGACCTATACGATTTTGAAGGAGATGATTGGTCTTCTTCACCTCGTGCAAATGTACGTATTATAGTAGATGGTCAGATTGTTTTTGAGGGAGAAACGCGAGAGTTATTTAAGGATGTATCAGTTAATCCACCTATAGTTTATCAATATCAATCTAGTTTTGATTTAGTTGCAAAAAGGCTTAACTTATCAGATGGAATGAAAATACAATTAAAAGAAACAATGATAATCGGACTTAAATAGAAAGGAACAGAGGATGAAGGATTTAATAGAAGGAATTAGACTCACCATTGCTACGGTCGGTGGTTTTATAGGAGGCATAATGGGAGGCTTTGATGGACTCATTTATTCATTAATAGCTTTTGTACTGATAGACTATTTAACAGGTGTCATGGCTGCTATCGTAGACCGTCAACTATCTAGTGAAATAGGGTTTAAAGGGATTTTTAAGAAGGTTAGCATTTTTATGCTGGTGGCAGTAGGGCATATTATAGATTCGAAATTGTTAGGCAGTGGCACGGCACTTCGCACGGCCATTATTTTGTTTTATACCTCTAATGAAGGGATTAGCATCTTAGAAAATGCAGCGCGTATGGGATTACCTATTCCTAAGAAAGTCAAATCAGTATTAGAGCAGCTGAAGAAGGATGGTGATGAAGATGAAGGTACAGAATAATTATTTGACTGTAAATGCTTATTCAAGACCAGGGAAAAAGATAGGGATAATTACTGGAATTGTGGTTCACTGGGTGGCTAACCCTATGTCCACTGCTTTGGCAAATCGAAACTATTTTGAAGGCTTAAAAGTAGGGAAGAAAAACAGTAATGGAAGCATTATCTATGCTAGTTCACATTATATTGTAGGGCTTGATGGAGAAGTGATTGCTTGTATGCCTGAAACTGAAGTAGCATATCATGCAAGTTCAGCTAATAGTCATCACCTAGGAATAGAGGTTTGTCATAAAGACTGGGAGGGACAGTTTGTAAGCCCTATCTATGAAACATTACTTGAACTTATTGTAGATATTTGCAATCGATATAAGCTTAATCCTCTTACGAATGTTATAAGACACTATGATGTAACAGGCAAGAATTGTCCTAAATATTATGTGGAGCACCCAGAAGCATGGGAGCAGTTGAAGAAAGAAGCAAATAAGCGATTACAAAAAGAAGAGATAGAAGAAATAATGATACAGCTTAATGGAAAAGAGAAAAAAGTTACTACTATTAATAAAGAAGGAACTAACTTTATTAAGCTTAGGGATTTAGCTGATGAGCATATAGATATCGGGTATGATAAAGAGAAAAGAATACCTATTGTAACAATTAAATAGTTGATGATATTTAGGGGGTGGCTCGATTGGGTCACCCTAATTTTTTATGCTTGTAAAGGAGATTTTGATGGATTCAATAAACAAAAATGAAATATATTATCAAGCTTCGGTATGTGTTCTAAATAAACTCTTGCAGCAGGGCATTATTACAGATGAAGAATATAAAAAAATAGATGCTTTAAACATTGAGAAATGGAAACCACTAATAGCTTCTATCTAGCCTTGATGTTATCTACTTTGTACGGTAACATGTCACTACCTTAAAAGAAATGGAGGAAATACTAATGTCGAAGAAGGTTACAGTAATTGAACCTACTCAAAAAAATGAAACAATAGAAGAAAGTAAACTTCGAGTTTGTGCCTATTGTAGAGTAAGTTCTATGCATGAAGAGCAGTTAAATTCATTTTCCAACCAAGTTACACACTATACTCAATATATTAACAGTAATCAAAACTGGTATTTTTTGGGTATATATGCTGATGAGGGGATAAGTGGAACAAGCAAAGAAAAGAGAACTGATTTTATGAGACTCATCAATGATTGTGAGTGTGGGCTAATAGATCTAGTAATTACTAAGTCCATATCCAGATTTGCAAGGAATACTGCAGATTGCATTGAGGTAGTGAGAAAGCTTAAAGAGATAGGAATAGGGGTATTTTTTGAGAAAGAAAATATTAATACACTTTCAGAAGAAAGTGAATTGGTACTTTCGATATTGAGCTCCATCGCACAAGAGGAAATGATTTCCTTATCAAAAAATATACGGTGGGCCAATCAGCGGCGATATAGTCAAGGTAAATTTCAAATTGCTCCCACGAAATTTTTGGGGTATGACGTTGATCCAGTAAAACAGACATTAGTCATAAATCAGGAGGAAGCCAAATTAGTAAAATATATTTTCCAGCAATATCTTTCAGGGAAAGGGACTGCTGTTATTGCAAGAGAGCTTAATCAAAAAGGTATTCCAACTATTACAAAAGCAACATGGCAGGGCTCTACAATAAATAGAATGATTAAAAATGAAAAATATTGTGGCGACGTGTTAATGCAAAAGACGATTACAGGAGATGAGATTACTTTTAAAAGAAAACGAAATAAAGGTGAGCAACCCCAATATTATATTAAAGACAACCATGAACCTATAATATCTAGAGAAGATTTTGAACGTGCTCAGAAGTTATCAATGGAAAGAAGACTAGCAAAAGGACTAACCGAGGATGTAGCTCAAAAAATGCAAAACCGCTATCCATTAACAAGTAAAATTATTTGTGGTAAATGTGGTTGTATATTAAGAAGAACTACTCAGAATTCAGGTACCACTTATCCAAGAGTCGCTTGGGATTGTAGTAGTAAAAGAAAAACCTACGGTACCAAATGCAAGGGGGGGCTCCATTCACGATGATGCTATTACAAAATTAACTATAGTAGTCCTACGAAAGCTGTATTTTAGCCTAGATAATTTATTAGTCCCTTATCGTAACGCTCTAAGAAATATTGAAAAATTAAAAGATAATAAAGAGATAGCGGAATATGATCTGCAGATTCAACAAGTAATCAGCCAAATGAGGGTTCTTGCTGATTTGTCAGCTAATGGAAATTTAACACCTATGCTATATACTGCTCAAAACAACGAGTTGTGTGCAAAGATGGATGAATTAAAGAAAAGGAAACAGGTTTTAGCTGACAAGTATTTTTCCACTATCCGCAATTTAAATGATACCGATAAGATAATCTCACGATTAAAAGATACACAGGGAGTAATTCGTAGTTTAGATAAGGAATTAGTTGATGCTATCATTTACACCATAATAGTTTACTCAAGAAACAATATCGTATTCAAATTAAAAAATGGTATAGAGTTACCTGAAAAAATAGGAGACTGATATGTTTAGACACCTACCCTATGGTTATAAATTGAATCTAGAAAATAGGATTGTACTGAATGAGAAGGAGGCACCATTTGTTGAGGCTATTTTTGAAAAGTACTTGTCTGGCGTATCACAAATAGATATTACAAAATGGTTAATCAAAGTGAATGCTCCTACACCTTCAGATACATGGAAATACAGAAGTATAGGATATATTCTTAAAAATAAAAAGTATCAAGGAACAAATCAATTTCCGTCTATTATTTCAAAAAATATGTATTTGGAAGTTAATAAGAGTAGATATGAAGAAGGACGTTATAAAAGTACTTATTATAATAACACGCCCTATAATAAAAAGAAAAAATACCCCTTTACTGGTATAGTAGTATGCGGAAAATGTAATCAAACTTGTCAAAGTCATATTGTTTGTCCTAATAAGCCTTATAGAAGACAAGTATGGCGTTGTGGCAATTATATATCAGAGGGAAAAGTATCCTGTAGGATAAGCATTGATAATACAGAACTTGAGCAATTATTTATACAAGTATTCGCTGAATTTTACAATAAATTTGAGAGCCTTGAAAAAGTGCCTGTTAAAAAAGAAAGTACAAAGACTAGTTATGAGTTATTAAAAGTTGACCTAGTAATAAAAGAGGCATTGCAAGAAAGCACACCCAATACACAGATGATATTGGATTTATTAGATAGACGAGTTAAAGAAATATGGGACCATACAGTACTGGACGATTATGAAGAAGAAAGTGCAAAACTGCGCGAGTTATTATATGAAATAAAGGAAGTACCACAAGAATTTGATGGTAATTTATTTAATAAGGTTATAAAACAGGTCACTTTATTCCCATCAGGTAAAGTGGATTTTGTATTTTTAAATAATATTGTACTACACAAGAATTATACGGATTACAGTAAACGTGGGAAGGAATGAAAATTGTGACAAGAAATGTAGCAGTCATACCAGCTAGGCCGGTGTTTGAAATCGCTGGAAGGCAAGAAATAGCTAAACTTAAAGTATGTGCTTACTGTAGAGTAAGTACAGATAATGAGGAGCAGCTCACAAGTTATCAAGCACAAATGAACCACTATTCTGACCTTATAGCACAGAATCCTAGTTGGGATTTTGCAGGTATTTATGCTGATGAAGGCATTAGTGGAACAAGTACTAAAAATCGAGTACAATTTAACAAAATGATAGAAGATTGTAAGGCCAATAAAATAGACCTGGTACTCACCAAATCTATTTCTCGATTTGCTAGAAATACCTTGGATTGTTTAAAGTATATTAGAATTTTAAAAGAATATAAAGTGGCAGTCTTTTTTGAAAAGGAGAATGTCAATACACTGGATTCTAAAGGTGAATTTCTCCTCACGCTACTTTCTTCCTTGGCACAAGAAGAGAGCAGGTCGGTCTCATCGAATACGCGGTGGGGGATAACCCATAAGTTCCAGCAGGGAGAAATAATGCTTAACTATACTCAATTCCTGGGTTACACCAAAGATGAACAGGGTCACCTAGTTATTGTTCCTAAGGAAGCTAAAATTATTAAACGAATCTACAAAGATTATCTAGAAGGTAAAAGTGCAAAGCAAATAGCTAGAGAACTTACTAAGGATAGAGTTACGCCACCAGGTGGAGGAAAGAAGTGGTTTGATTCAACGATATTAAGTATTTTACGAAATGAAAAGTATTATGGTGATGCCATTCTTCAAAAAAGCTACACTGAAGATTTCCTTACAAAAAAGAGAATTAAGAATACAGGCCAACTTCCACTATACTATGTAGAAAATAGCCATCCAGGGATTGTGACAAAAGAAGTGTTCATGAAGGTACAGGAAGAAATATTAAGGCGCAACAACCTACCAGGTGCTTCAAAAGGTGGAACCATGACTTATCAATCCAAGTTTGCCTTGGCTCACCGAATAGTATGTAGCGAATGTGGTACAACTTTTAGAAGGTGTACTTGGACATATACAGGCGAAAAAGTTCGCGTATGGCGCTGTGGCAAAAGAATAGCCACAGGTGGAAAAGGCTGCAAAGCAGAAGCCCTATATGAAACCGATATTCAAGAGGCATTTGTAAAGGTAATGAACGAGCTACTCCAAAATCAAGAAGCCTTTATAGGACAACTGATAGACAACATTGATAAGGTACTGAATCAACAGTTACAGAACAAGGATAAGGTGACTACAAGAATTGAAGAGCTATCAGATATATTGACAAGATTAGTAGAGAGCCAATCTAGAAGGAGGTCTACAACAGATGTCTCTGAAGAAGAGTATATTAATATTTCAAATGAGTACAATGAGCTGGTTAAGCAGCAAGATAAGAGGCTAGCAAAGGAAAAGGAATGTGCTATGCGGAAGTTGCAGATTAAAGAACTAGTGGAAGTGCTAACTAGTAAAGGAGAGGTAATCACAGAGTATGATGATAAGATGCTACGCCAATTGGTAGAACGGATGTATGCTATGCCGAATAATGAAATAAAGTTTGAGTTTAAGTGTGGGATAGAAATAAATGCCAAACTAAAGAATTAGTTAGTTTATATTGTTGCTATACAGAAAAAGTGGTACAATATTACTAAACAAATCGAATATTATCAAAAAAGCCTAACATACATACGTGGAATAAGCTAACATCATTTTAGCTCACTGTAATGTTAGGCTTTTTTATTTTAGGGGAAAAGGGATTTATAATGGGTTACAGATTTGATATACTGCACTTAACTGGACAACAATAAGCAATTATTAGACAAAAGAGATCAAGAGAATTCATTACACAGGAATGTACCCATAGTAAATTTTCTATAGCTTCTCATCCTAAAGTAATGGGTAAAAATAATTTGAGATGGAGTTAATATGAATATTGAAAATGTTAGAAGTAAGATATTGGATCAATATAAAAAGCCTAAAAACACAAGTGCATATAGAAGCTATAAGATAAAAGTAAATAATATGATTTCGAATATCTGCGATGGAGATATAGCCTTTAATCGGTTCCCGTTTGAAGTATTGACAGACGAAGAAATAGTTATGTTTATTACTCAAATCTTAGATAGTAAAAATGAAGATAGGCAAATTGTGGCTAATTTAAGGTATAGTGGTATGAAATATGACTTTTCAGGAATTCTTGTAAAAGATGAAAAAACAAAAAAAGAAATGGAATTATTAGATGAGGTTATTAGTGAAACAAAGGGAAAAAAAATATCTGAATTCCCGAAATACAAAATTTCAAGGGAAATAGAAAAGAATAGATTTGATATACGTATGCTACACAATAAAAAGGAAGAAGTTATTAATGAGTTATATCAGCTCAATGAAAAAATTATTAGATTATTATATGATGAAAAAAAACTATATTTTTGTATAGGATTGGATTTTAGATGCTTTACCTATATAGAGGAATATTTAAAGTATGTTGACGAAGAAGTTAATGAACTGATTACGTTTATGATAGCATTAAATACAAGTATTACCAATAAGGCTCAAGTCTTTAAAATCTTAAAGCAAGTTGCAGATCAATATAGCACTTGTATGGACTTTCAAATTAGTAGACATATGAACCAACTAAAAGAACAACGTTTTAATAAATATGTAGCCACTGACTTTTCTATTAATATAGAAGAATTTACACAAAGTTATTTATTGTACAAGACATATTCTAATATGTATGAAGAAGAAAAATTCATAAAGAATTTATTAAGAAAAGAAGAAGAGAAGGAACCCTATAAATTTATTAATAATGCCTATACAGTTGAAAGACATTTACACATAGCAGATGATATGAATGAACTAAGAAACATGATTTTAGAAGGACATAATGATTTTAATTTTGAGAAAAAGTACGAGCAAACTTGCGACTTTATTATGAAATGTCAATATTTTGGAGAAGGCTGGATTAGCAAAGATAATTTTCAGGATGTAAAAAATTTTTATCGCGAAATTTTTATTAGTAGAGTTAAATATCCAAGATTAAGAAAAACTGCTATGAAAATGGTTGGTGATTATTTACACACGATTGACTCAGCTAAAGATGATGTTATGCCACCAGAAGCACACATATTTATGAGAACAAAATTAATTCGTGGATATTATAGAGAAAATGGCATATTAGATATAATTCAAGATAAAGATGAATTTCAAGAGTCTTTTAGAGAGGCACTACTAAAAACCCTGTTAGTTTACACTAATTGGGATACATTAGAGTATATTTATACACTTAACTGTAAGATGTTAAGCAAAATAAGAGATATTATTTTTCCAAACCTTATATTTCATCCAATAAAATAATGTAACAAAATCAATACATTGTATCGTTTAAGTACCAAATTAATTTTTTTGCAGAACTCGTTGTAGTAGAGTATGATATAGTGATTTTATAAGAAGGTTAGAACTTCTTATAAATAATTTGTATAAAATATTGGAGGATGAAACAATGAAAGGATATTTAGTATGCAACCACGATGAATCAGATGAACATTTTTATATTTGCACTTCAAATGATGAAATGAGAGGGCTATTAATTGAATTAAATATTGCGGCTCAGAAAAACTATTGTGAAGAAGAGGATCTCGATTTAGAAGATTTTGATATCGATAATCCTTGTCTAGAAGGTGCTGAGATTTCTGTGTATAAAATGAATGAGGTAATTAAAGCTATAGAAATATCGAATAATTTAGATGCTGAAGAAAAGGCAGAATATAAAAAGTTACTTAGTGAGAATGAGGAAATAGAGGCGGATAATGAATTGTTAGAAATTATCGAAGAGATAGATGAATATTACGTAGATTAAGTTGCCGAAAAGTCATCTAAACTAAATTTAATATTAAAAAAATATTTGTTGTGAGGAGAAATTAAGATTATATTTAACAGTAGAGGCTAAGTAACTTAAGTAGTGATAATATTTTATTATTAGATATAATATGGGTGAGCCTGATAAAATCAGGCTCTTTCTTGATTTAGGACATAAGTTTCTTCCTATTATATAGCAACTATTTTCTTCCCTATTTTCTAGTGCAACCCCCTATAAAATTTGCACCCCCGGGGGTACAATCATACATAATATTGCGTAAAAGTGCAGAAACTATTAAGTTTGACGTGCTAAGGCAAGAAGAGAGCTTAAGTTTGAGCCTCAACTCTACATGGGGTGTAAGAAGACGGTTTGAACAAGGTAAAGTGACTATTAATGAAAAGAAGTTCTTAGGTTATGACAAAGATAGTGAAGGCAATCTTATTATCAATGAAAGGCAAGCAGTCATTGTAAGAAGGATTTATAAGGATTTCCTAGATGGAAAAGGTACAGCCCATATTACAAGAGAGCTAGAAGAAGAGAAGGTTAAAAACTGGAATGGCACAAGTAAGTGGTATGAGAGCACAATAAAGAGCATACTCAGAAACGAAAAATACAAAGGTGATGCAATCTTGCAGAAGACTTATACAGTAGATTTCTTAACAAAGGAGCGTGTAAAGAATACTGGTAAAGTACCCAAATACTATGTAGAAGAAAGCCACCCAGCTATCATAGAACTTGAAACATGGGAAGCTGTTCAGTTAGAGATGGAAAGACGCAAGAAGTTTTGTGAAGAACATAATATAAAGAAGTTAGATACAAGATTACCTTTTTGGGGCAAAGTCATATGTGGTGTTTGTGGAACTGTTTACTGTAGAAAGACTTGGATGAATGATGGTGGTAAGAATAAAAGAAAGGTTTGGATTTGCAGTAATAGATATAGGACTAAAGGTGTAAAAGGATGTGATAGTAAGCATGTTGATGAAGAAGTGTTGAAAAAGGCTTTTATGGAGGTGGTTAATGTATTAGTAGAAAATAAGCAACATTTCTTAGACAAGTGGAGAGCTGAGTTAGAAGATAGTAATGCATTAAAACAATACAGGTTTAAGATGTTTATACGGATATTGGAACCAACATCTATGACAGGCGAGTTTGATGAAAGCTTATGCTTAAAGATTTTAGATCAAATAAAGGTAATAGATGGCAAAGGAAAAATGTACATTACATTATTGGATGGTACAAGTATGCAATGTAAAAATAACAATTAAAAGTTTAGGAAGTACTAATTAAATTTAAGCTAATATAGCTATGAAGTGAGCACCATCTTGGCAATTAAGCCTAAAATGGTGTTCATTTTGATATTAAGCATAACAACTACAAAATATTACATACATTTAGTACTTTCTACTGAAAAAAGTACATACGACAGTTTTGGACAAAATTTTGTTAATTTAAATATTATAATTATACAGAAAATAATTATAAAGGGGAGTTGCTATTTGAAAACCAGAAAAAGATTTTTAGCCTTTTCACTTGCATTTGCTCTAACGATGACATCATTGCCTGTTCAACTATTTGCACAAACAACAAAAGATGCATCAGTACCTATATCAGCACTTGTAGATACACAAACGACTACACCTGGAGCTATACAAATTAATCCCAATAAATATGTTGGAGATGGCTATGAAGTAGAGTTTAAAGTGGTAAATCAATGGCCAGGAGCATTCCAAGGAGAATTTGTACTTACCAACACTAGTGATAAACCACTAGAAAATTGGACATTAAAATTTGACTTTGAGCATGAAATAACTAATATGTGGAATGCTCAGATTGTAACACATGAAGCTAATAGCTATATTATTAAGAATATGGGGCATAATCAAGATATTACACCAGGTAGTAGTGTAAATATTGGCTTTCAAGCAAATTGTAGTGAGGAAATTAATATTCCTGAAAGCTATGATTTACTAATTGCTAAGCAAGAAGTAGGGGAAACAGACTACACAATTGACTTTAAAGTAATTAGTGATTGGGGACAAGCTTTTAATGGAGAAATTAGTATTACAAATAATACAGAAGAAGCAATTGAAGACTGGACTTTAGAATTTGACTTTGATAGGAATATAGAACGATTTTGGACAGCTGAGATAGTAGAGCATGAAGGTGAGCATTACATAATTAAAAATGCGGGATATAATGCTAATATCGCACCAGAGCAAACTATTACATTAGGCTTTTCAGGAAATCCTGGAAATGTAGATAGTGAGCCTACTAATTATGTGCTAAACCAATTAGGACAGATAGAAAAAAATGTTTCTAAAATTGTAATCAATCAAGACAAAGAAAATAGTGGTGAGTATATTGTTGGTACTGAAGATATATTGATAGATGGATATATCGAAGGAGAGGAAAAGGAAAAAATAACAGAAATACATTATGAATTGATTAATTCTGATGATGAGATTGTTACAGGGATTGCTGAAGGAACATTAGAGTGGAAAGTTTCTGATTTGCCAATCACATTAGGACAAAATCAGCTTCAAATCAAGGCAATTACTAATGGGCAAGTAGCTATAAACCACTCATTGGTTATTGACTATGTTAGTACTGAACTTCAAATGGCAGAAGAGTTATATATTCCAACAAGAATAGATGCGGATGCTATAATAGAAACAATTGTAGGTGTGTGGGAAGATGAAAATAATACATCGGAAGATACTATTGAGAATCAAACAGTATTATTGGTAAAAGATAGCAATCCACTCTTAGAAGCATTAAAAATGGGTGAATTAGCAGAAAGACAGGTTGTGTTTATTCCACCCAATGAAGAGAATCCTATGCCATTTGCTAAAGTGATTTTAGGCTATGCAAAATTATCAGATGACTTGACCTATAATAATTTTGATAGTGGTTTAAGAGAAAAATATCCACCAGAAGAATATGATGATGATTTATATTATGTCATTTATACAACTGAAGCAAGTTTAAAGGATTTGTTTAATTCTGATATGCGTATTAGAGCAGATCAAATTAACCTGGAAAACCCTATAGCTTTTTCAACATTTGATTCGGATTTAGTTGTAAAAGATTCAAATAGCATTGTAGAAAATAATACAGATAACGTTACGTTTGCAACAAGGACGAGTTTAAATCCTGCTAATATGTCGAGAGGTGAATTTTTTGCTAAACAAATAGCTAATGAATTTAAACCTATCATTGATGGAAATAATAGTAAAATAGACTTTCTATTTGGATTAAAAGATACTGTGATTTATGACGATGATAAGGATTTAAAGACTAAAAATGATCAAATGAAAATTACAGGAACATTTGGATTAAGGCAATTGGCACCTAAGTTTGAGTATACGTGGAAAGGAACAATATTACCAGAACAGATGCGATATTCTATAGAATGCGGGAATGTGTCGGAGTTTTCCGTATCATATGCTGGTAAATTTAATATTGAAGACTTGACGAAAGGCCTGCCTAAATTTAAAAATAAAAGAGATTTAAGCTTAGCGGTATTTGATTACACAATAGCAGAAGGCACAGTTCAAGGTGTAGATATGAGTAATAATTTTGTGATAGGATGCGTGGGTATTAATTTGAAACCTGTATTTCCTGTTGGATATACAGTAACTAATATTGAAGGTTATAGCCAAGATCATACACTTGACCCTATTGCTGTAGTTATGTTGACCATGAATTTGGAGGGGAAAATAGAGTGCACGATGGATATCGTGTATAAGTTTAATGAAACTTACAAAACAGTAGTGGAAGTAGTTGATAGTAAAAAAGTGCAAAGTACATCTAATGCAATTGATGTGGGATTTGATAAAAAATTAATTTATAGTCAAACAAAAGAACCTGCAGAACATGAATTTTATATAGAAGGAAAAGGTGAAGCCACAGTAAAAAGTGGATTAGAAGGACAAGTTGGAGTTATGTTAGGAGGAATTATGCCAACAACTCTTGGTTTAGGCGTTGAAATGGGAGCAACGGCTGAGATGGATGGAAAAATAGAATTTATTCCTAAGTTTAATGTGGTTGGAAGTGTTAAAGGAAAAACATCTGTTGATGCCTTTGCTGAATTAGCATTAAGGTTAAAAGCTAAAACAACTATTGGAGATGCAAAAATTGAATGGAAAGATTACTTATTTAAAACTAACTTATATAGTAGAGAGTTTGAATGGACAAGTGCAGGAATCACAGGTAGAATATATGACGACCGAACGAAAGAACAAATAGATACTGAGGCTATTACGGATACACCACAAGCAATTTTAGAGAATAGAAAACCACTAGCAGATGTTGAAATTACAGTAGAAGGCAAGGGAAAAAGTTTAAAAGCAAAAACAGATGCAAGTGGGAATTATAAATTAAATAATTTGCAACCAGGAGAATATATTGTAACTTATCTAAAGAATGGATATAGTATAAGAAAAATACAAGTAAATATAGGTAATGAGACACGTAAGTTATATGTAAATATGAATAGAAAAAAATATGATATATCTGGAACTATAAAAGATACAAATTATAATCTTGTCCCAGAGGCTAAAGTAACAATAGTGCCAAAAGAAAAATATATTAGTCAACAACAGATAGTAATGACAGATGCAAATGGAGTTTTTAAAGTGCAAGGGCTAATAGCAGGAACTTATGAAATTTTTGTGGAAAAAGCAGGGTATATTACCGCTAAATATAGCAAATCTTCTAATTTCCATGTACCACTAGACTTGAAAATAGCTAAATGTTCAGGTTCTAAACTACATGGTAAAATTATTAAGGCAGATGATGATATGGACATGTCTAATAATACTCCACTTGCTGATGTTACAGTAAAAATATGGGGATTAGGACAGAATTGGGGTATTACTCAAGCAGTAAGTACTAATGCTAATGGAATGTATATGTTTACAGACCTACCATTAGGAGAATATAAGCTGGTTATTTCCAAAACAGGATATATGGAAGTAGAAGAATATGTTACTGTAGATAGCGAAAATACGATTACATATAATTTAGCATTGGAACTTATATCAAATTACAGTAAGGGTAACGGCACTGTTCAAGGAACTATAAGAGATGCACAGACAGGTACTGCAATATCTCATTATTTGCAAATTAAAGTTAGAAAAGGAATTAATAATACACGAGATAAAGTTAGTAACATAATTAATACAAAAAATGGTGCATATTCAATAGTATTACCAGCAGGAAATTATACCCTAGAGGTATTAGACATAAGTACAGATCTGCCAGATGAATCGTTACGTTATTCTAAGGGAATTATTAATGTCAAAGTTCTAGGCAATAAAACAATCAGAAATCAAGATGGGGTTCTGTCAAGAAGGCTAAAAAGCAATCAAATTAGGATAGTACTGCGTTGGGGAGCAACACCAAGTGATTTAGATGCTCATTTAGTAGGCCCAAGTAATATCAGCGGAGATAGGTTTCATGTATTTTATTCAAATAAAAATTACACTTCAACAAATAACAACTTAAATGTAGATTTAGATGTGGATGATACTAGTAGCTATGGACCAGAGACAATAACTCTCACTAATCCTGTTGCTTCAGGAGTAAGATATGCTTATTATGTACATGATTATAGCAATAAACATTCGAGTGATTCTTCTGAATTATCTTTTTCAAACGCAGTAGTAGAAGTATATACAAGTAATTCTTCTACACCTAAAGTATTTTCGGTACCCACAAATCCAGGGAAAGGAACCTTGTGGAAAGTATTTGAATATGACCCCAATACACATGAAATCATACCAGTCAATATAATGAAGTATCAGAGTAATCCTTCTCAAGTAGGCTATAGTCTTATAAGTACAGATGAGCAAGAACTTGACGAAGAAGTACAAATGATTTTAGATGATATAGAATACTCGGTCAAGGAATAAATGATAATTTGGAGGGAGATAGGTGAAAAAAATTATTTTAATTAGTTGTATAGCTTTGATTGGATTAGGAATCTATGGAGCAAGTGGTATGAGTAGTATGCAGAACAAGGATGATGTACAAACAATACAAGAGGAAGATAGACCCAAACACATAAAGTGGAGAGATGGGTTTACTAAAACAGAAGGAATGATCTATGTTCCTGAGACATATGAGGTAGCATATAATACGTTAGTAGCTCTTTATAACGAACGTAAACAAAAAGAAGGATTACAAGTAAATGTGGAGGATTTAGTCTGTAAAGAAGCAACGCTCATAAAGCACATAAAGGAGCAGAATAAAATAATTCCACAAGATTATCCACCTGGGACAATGCTATCTCCTTTTGTAAATTTAAAGGAGAAATATCTTAATAATATTATTTTTATCCCAAATAAATCATTAATAGATTATAAGAGTGGAAGAAATGGACTTACAAAAAAACAATTTAAATTGATTTCTGAACAAATTGATAGGTATGAGGCAGAAAGTAAGAAAGCTGATGAAAAATTGACAGAAGTTATGGAAATTAATAGTTCTATTAATCAACTACCAAGAAGCATACATGTTTTTTATTATCCTAGTGACGTATCAAGGCTTTGGCAACCTAGCATTAATATTGATTCGAATAATCAAACACTAGAGGTTCTTAATGATGGAGCATATGAGGGTTTTCTTTATGTTTTTGAAAAGAATGGAAAAGTTACTGTTAGTCATGATGATTTTGATGAAGAAGAAAAAGAAGTTAGCAATGATCTTATTAACATTAAGGATATAGAAAAAATTGTTTATTTATTTTTCTTATATGACTTTATTCCTGATAATCCTTCAGATCCATTTACTGATGGAACAAGTTTTTATTGGCCTAAAATGGTGGTATATAATATTAAATAGAGGATTTCAATTCACCCCGGGGGTATATTCCTACTATTAACGCCAAATAGTTTTCTAACTTTGTGCAAAGGCATGTTGAGACTGTAGTGAAGCTTTCTAAATAAACCCTAGTAAAACCAAGGCTTAGAGTGATTATGCTTTAAGCCTTTTTGTGTGTTTTTAGAGGTAAGTAGTATTTGCGGAAACATATCTTTAGGGGGCGGGGGTACGAACTATTTGGCGTAATTCAGCAGTAACGCGAAAAAGTATAGGATATTGTTGAAAGGTTTAAAATAAATTCTATTAAAGTGGTATTAAAGGAGAATACAGATGAAATATTTTATGGTTGAAGGCACATTGAAAGATGCACATTTAATAAATGATACGATTATGAAAGATCATATGGCATATACCCAAATGGCTACGGATCAAGGTGTAATCCTTATGTCTGGCCTTAAGAAAGATATGAGTGGTGGCATATTTGTTATGAAAGATGAATCAATTGAAAAGATAGAGGAATATTTGTCAAATGAGCCTTTTAGGGTTAACGAAATACAGACGTATAGAGTTGTAGAATTTTCAGCTCATTATTTTAACGAATCACCTAGTGAGTGGTTTAATAAAAAGTAATATATAAAGGAAGGCAATTATGAGAAAAGTAATTTTATATATTGCAATGAGCTTAGATGGTTACATTGCAGATGCAAAAGGTGGTGTAGAATGGCTGGGTGGTCAAGAGGTTAGTAGTAAGGAGATGGGAAGTTATCCAGAGTTTATTAAAACAGTTGATACAGTAGTAATGGGTTGGAAGACGTATCATCAAGTTGTAACAGAATTATCTCCTGATGAATGGGTATATAAAGGGATGAAAAGTTATGTGCTAACCCATCAGCAAAAGATTTCAACAAAAGAGGTTGTATTTACAGATCAGCCTTTAGAAGAAGTTATAGTGGCATTGAAGAACCAATCAGGACAGGCTATCTGGATTTGTGGCGGGGCTAGTATTGCAAATCAGTTAATAGAGAAGGATTTAATCGACCGTTACCACATTACGATTATCCCTACTTTGTTGGGTGAGGGTATTCGCCTTTTTGATAAAGTGCACCAAGAGCTTAGGTTGAAATTAGTCAGTACACAAAGTTATAATGGCATGATGGATGTTGTGTATGAAAGAAGAGAAAAGGTAGTGGAGGATTAATAACATGGATGGTACAAAGAGAAGTAATATTAAAGTAGGGGCAACTGTTCTAGTTGTTCAAAAGCAGGACCAGCGTACTGGTAAGCTAACAGAAGGAATAGTGAAAAAGATACTTACCAATTCACCTGAGCATCATCATGGTATAAAAGTAATGCTTGAGAGTGGTATGGTAGGCAGGGTGAAGGAAGTAAGGTAAGATTACTAATGAAAGATATGTAGAGGGGTAATAGTAGGCCTATTAATAACATTGAAGTTTAGACTAACTATTGGAGTATAGTCAATAGTTTGGACACGATTTGTAACGAAAAAATTTGTTGAGATCAACAATTATGCGTGCTGATCCCAGTATTCTGCGTCTAACTCATTTGGCATTTTATATCCAATCGCACCGTGGGGAAGACGATTGTTATATAGATTTTCAATGTACTCGAAAATATCTAGTCGAAGTTCCTCTAAGGTATGATAGTTTCTGCGATTGGTGCGATTCTTTTTGAGATATTTGAAAAAACTCTCACAACAAGCATTATCGAAAGGGTATCCTTTTTTAGAAAATGACTGCACAACATTATAGGAATCTAAGAGATTTCTAAATGCAAAAGCAGTATAATCGATTAAGAAAAAGGGATTGCTCCCTTTCCCTCATCTAAGAACCGTACGTGAGAGTTTCCCGCTCATACGGCTCAAGCATTTCTTAACCATTTCTGGCGGCAACAGTTTGTAGTCTTAGTCTTCTTTTGATAAAGTATTTCTCATCTATAAAAGGATTTCTAGATATTTGTAACTTTGGATGACGTCTGATATCAATTGTTCTTAGGTTAATAAGATAGTTCTTATCAGTCATAAATACCCATGGTTTACCATTTTTACTGTGCCAGTACTTGTTAAGTCGCCACCATTTGTTCTTCTGGGGATGTCTGTGTTTAGCCCATTGTTCTAATAGAAGATAAAGTGTATTGTTTACATACGAGAATGTACGACTTGCGACGACATGCTTATGGTAGTTTGTCCATCCTATTAGTATTGAATTTAATCTCCTGATTAAGTCTTCTTGTTTTTGAGCTTTGCCTTCCTTTAAGATTATAGTTGACATTTTCCTCATAAGTGCTTTTACGGAGTTTTTGGATGGGCGAATAATCAGTTTGTGTTGGTGTTTTCTAAATGTCCAACCTAGAAAGTCGAATCCATCATCGATGTGTACGACTGTTGTTTTCTCTTCTGATAATTCTAAACCACGTTCTTTTAGAAAATAGCGAATGAGTGACTTTAATTCTTCAGCTATTTCTTTGGTATTAGCTGTTACTATAAAATCATCGGCGTATCTAATCAGGTTAATCTTTGTTTTGGCTCGATAATGATTTTCTATTTTTCCTTTTGAATTACGATGGTAATGTTCTTGTATTAGTTTTTCAAGTCCATCAAGTGTCATATTAGCATAAAGACTGGAAATAGAGCCGCCTTGTGGTGAGCCTGTTTCTGTAGGAAATAGAACACTTTTATAGATGAATCCTGATTTTAAGAATTGTTTCATTATACGTTTATCCATAGGTATATTTTCTAGTAACCATTCGTGGTTTATATTGTCAAAACATCCTTTTATATCTCCTTCAAGTATCCATTGGGGTGAGCATTTTCTTGCAAGTACGCAGAAAATTTGTTCACAAGCATCCTTTGCACTTCTTCCTTTTCGGAACCCAAATGATACCTTGTCACCTTTAACTTCGGCTATGGGTTCTAGTGCAAAGGCATAAAGCGTTTGAATTGCTCTATCATACATAGTTGGGATGCCCAGAGGTCGTTTCTTTTTCTTATCTTTCTTTTCAATATAGACTCACCTAAGTGGTTTTGCTTTATATTGCCTATCTGTAAGAGAAAGAGTTGCCTTCATCTTTGCAGAAGATGTAGACCAAAGTTGTTTGTCCACACCAGAGGTGTTTTTGCCTTTGTTAGAGGTAACTTTCTTAACTGCAAGAGCCTTTGGGTAGAATGAGTGTGTAAGAAGATACTGTAACCTTTTAACTTTATTAATATCATTTTTAACTGTTGCCTTAGCAATCCTGACTTGTAGTCTATTAACTTCTTTTGTTGCTATTTTCCAGTCAATGGTTTCCCACTGTTCTGAGCATCTGCGTGTGTCTTTTAGCTTCTCGGTTTTATCCGTCGTTGAATAACTAAAATTCATAGATATACATTCCTTTCCTGCTAAGAAATACCATGAGATAAGTCTGCACTCTTTCGAGTTGGGGCAAATTTTGAACCCCTATCCTTTGTCATTACAATAAAGGCATTTGCTTTTTATCTCTTTCTTCTGCCCTCAAAGCCGTTTCATTTCCTTGCGGATTGATACCCATAAGTAATTTATGGGAGCTTATAGGGTTTACCAAGTTCCGCATAATACATAATTGTGAAAGCCTTAGGAGTCGCCTTTAAACCGGGAGTGCTTTATCCATTCGCATTGGCTAGTCAGAACACCTTTGCTTGACTCCGTACCTTTTGGTCGAAGCGTAACAGCCTATTTCGCTTCCTCCGCGTAACGATTCCTACAGTGATTCACTTTACGTTCTCCATAGCTTTCTTATCCTAGTAGTCATTCCAGATTTAGGCTCCTAGAACTTCCTCATTGTCTCGTGAGCTTTCTAACCCAGACGTTACCATCCACGCTAGTCACGATAGGATTACTCCGAATGGATGGAGTAGCATTAATGCAATATATTATGCGACTTCTTGTCGCACCTCAGATCCCTGGTCAGAGTGAAATATGAGTCCATACTGAACATGACGGCTTTTATAAGCCTTATTAAAAGCTGACATTGTTAAGGTGACATCGTGGTTGCTAGCTATGTGCCAACCAATGATTTTTCTAGAAAACAAGTCCATGACAATGCAAAGATAATACCATTTACCATTAACTTTTATGTAAGTGAAATCACTAGCCCAGACAAGATTTGGAGCCTTTTGGTTAAATTCCTGATGGAGGTGATTATCGCATTCTCCCTGATCGTGATGTTTTACTCTACAAGGTTTATCTGTAGACATTTTAGGAAGAGACATTGATTGCATCAGTCGGTACACTCGTCCCACGCTGATGTTTATACCATAATCACGACTGAGGATATATGTGATTTTATAAGCACCAAGACATTTATCATAGTCAGAATAAATCTGAAGAATGACACGTTTGATATTTAGGTTTTCCCTTACTCTTGGAGCAGATTCAGAGTTGAAGTGCTTATAGTAAGTGCTGAGATTTACGTTTAGTACACGACAAAGGGTTTTGATATCATGCTGAAAGCGTAGTTTATAAACAGCATCTAGTCGCTCAGAGAGTGTGGCGTGAATATAGCAATCGCTTTTTTAAATATGAGGTTTTCCTCCTCAAGTTGAGCCATTCTTTTTTGCATTTCTTTAATTTGTTTAGCAGTTAGGACTTTGCCATCATCGGTCTCAACAGTAGAATATTGTTTAATCCATTTAGCGAGAGAAGTCTGTGAAATATCATATTCTTGGCAGAGAGAAGTCTGAGTTTTGCCATTATGATAAAGTGCAACGATTGATTTTTTAAAATCTTCATCATAACGAGTTTGTTTAGTTGCCATGTGGGCACCTCCTTTTGTGTCTACTTTAATATAATCACTAATATCAAATCGTGTCTACTTATTTAATATAGATCCAATTAGATCATGGAGTAAAACAGGAACAATTCAATGAGAATCTATGTCTTAGAATGCTAGGTCAGATCAAAGTAATAGATGACAGAGGAAAAATATACATTACATTATTAGATGGTACAAGTATGATATGTGAAAATAACAATTAAAAATTTTGAAAGCACTAAATGAATTTTAGCTATGAAGTGAACACCATCTTGGTGGTTAAGCCTAAAATGGTGTTCATTTTGATATTAAGCATAACAACTACAAAGTACTACATACATTTAGTACTTTCTACTAAAAAAAGTTATACGACAGTTTCGGACAAAATTTTATTTGTTTAAATATTATAATTATACAGAATATAATTATAAAGGGGAGTTGTTATTTGAAAACGAAAAAGAGAATTTTAGCCTATTTACTTACTTTAACACTAGCTATGACATCACTGCCTACTCAATTATTTGCACAAACAACAAAAGATGTACCACTGCCTATGTCAGCACTTGTAGATACTCAAACGACTACACCCGGAGCTATACAAATTAATCCTTCTAAATATATAGGGGATGGTTATCAAGTAGAATTTAAAGTAACGAACCAATGGCCAGGGGCATTTAATGGGGAATTTGTACTCACTAACACTGGTGATAAACCACTAGAAAACTGGACATTAAAATTTGATTTTGAACACGAAATTACAAGTATGTGGAATGCTCAAATTTTAACACGTGAAAGTAATAGTTATGCTATTAAAAATATGGGTTGGAATCAAGATATAGAACCGGGAAGCAGTATAACTATCGGTTTCCAGGCCAATGGCGATGGTACTATTAATAATCCAAGTAAATACAGCTTGGATATGGAAGAACAAGTAGCAAGTGATGTAGATTACACTATTGGATTTAAGTTAACTGGTAACTGGAATGGCGGTTTTAATGGAGAAATAAGTATTACTAATCAGTCTAATGCACCTATTGAGGACTGGAGCTTAGCTTTTGATTTTGAAGCTAATATCAATAATTTATGGACTGCTACTATAGTTGAGCACACTGGTAATCACTATGTTATTAAAAATAAAGGATATAACGCTAATATTGCACCAGGACAAACTCTAACTTTAGGTTTTAGTGGAGATAATCTAGAAGATAGTACAATTGAACCAAATAATTATAAACTATCTTATATTGGATCAGCTACAGATAAAGAAGAGATTGATTATGAGTTAGACTCTGATAATGATGATTTACCTGATTACTATGAAAATATATTAGGAACAGATCCTCTAAATGCAGACACTGATGGGGATGGCCTTCCTGATGGTTATGAGTATTGTGAGCTAATGACAGACCCACTACTTCAAGATTCTGATGGAAACAATACAAGTGATGCAGATGAAGATTTTGATAAAGATGGACTTATTAATAGAGAAGAGTTTTTATTAAGCACAGATCCTTACAATAATGATACAGATAAAGATAGTTTATTGGATGGAGATGAAGTCAATAAGTTTGGTACCGATCCGCTTGTTTATGATGAAATAGATATTAGAATAGATACTGACGGTGATGGATTAGCTGATCAAACCGAACGTATTATTGGAACTGACTTAACAAAAATAGATACAGACAATGATGGACTACCTGATAATTACGAATACTTTGATTTTATTACAAATCCTACATTAAGTGATACTGATAATAATGGAATAAATGATGCAGATGAAGATTTTGATAATGATGGCTTAACTAATCTTGAAGAATATACAATTCGGACAGATTCTTTTAAGCCTGATAGTGATAATGATGGATTAATAGATGGTGATGAAGTAAATACTTATCATACTAACCCGCTAATAGCAGATACTGATGGAGATACTTTAAATGATGGTGACGAAATAAGTATGGGATTAGATCCTTTAAATCCTTTTACTTTTGGTACACCAGATCAAGAATATGTTTTTGTTCAAGATGTAGCTGATGACAATTTGTCAGCTATTAATACAGAAGATAGTCCTTATAAGGTATCTATCCAAGTAAAATCTTCTGGAAATGCAAAAGGAAATACTATAGTAGGCCAAAGTGAATATGCGCATACAATAGAAGATAATAATGCAATTGTAGGAAAAGCTATTAGCATTAAGTATCATGATGGCGTATTAGAAGAAGGTAAAATATCATTTGAATTAGATGAGTCTCTTGTTACACAAGACAATATTGTAAATGACCAGAGGGTAACAGGAATAAAAAGATATCAAATTTTTAATTTTAATGAGGAATATGGGATATTAGTTCCACTACCTACAATAGTTGATGTGAAAACTAATGTAATAAGCACTGAAATGATAGGTCAAGGTACCTATTGTGTTATGAATTTAGAAAAATGGTTGAGTAACGTAGGAGCTTTTAAAACTAATCAAGAAGTAAATATTCTAAAACAAAGTGCTTCTATAATGGCGAGCGTGGATACTCAAACATATGATTTGAAAAATAATAACTTATTTAACACTACATATCCTAACACAAAGTCAAAAAAAGTTGACCTAGCCTTTGTAATAGATACTGGATATACAATGCAAAAAATAATGCCATCATTAAAAGCTAGTATGAAAGAGATTGTTAGAGGATTAAAAGAGGAGTACAATTTAGATGTAGAAGTATCCATAATTGACTTTAAAGATATTAACTATATGAGTCCTTCTTCAGCCATCCAAATAAATGGCATACAGGCTTCAAAAGCAGAAGGAAATAGAGTATTAAGCTTTAGCAATAGTCTTTCTGAAATAGAGCAGATAATAGATGGGCTTGATGCTTATGGCGGATATGATACAGACATTTCAGGTACACCGCTTGCGGGATTAGGGTATGTTACAACTTTGCCATTTAGAAAAGATGCCAGTAAGTTTGCCTTTTTAGTAACTGATAAGTCATATAGTATTGCTAACTGCCATGGTTTTAATACTGTGTATGAGATGATAGAAAAGTTAAACACATCGGGAGTTAACCTAGGAATATCTTATAAAACAAGGGAAGAAACAGGTAGTATTTCAGATAATACAGCTACGTTTTATAGAAGATGGTTACAAAAAATAAATGGTGTTTTCGTACCACTTCGAATTATGGCAGATGTCGAAAGTGGTTTCAAAGAATTTATTATTACTAATCTTATTGACCAAAAAGAATTTCAAATTTTAGGAAGTACTAGCCTTAAAGAAATTATATTAAAAGAACCTTTAGCTAAGGGAGGTTCAGCTGATACTGACAAGGATCAACTTACTGACAGTGAAGAGGTATACTGGGATTCTAAATTAATATCTTATGGAATAGATGGATATGAATTACCTAAAATAGGAGATATATGGACTCTAATCTATGAGACTCATGGGTACGATATAAGTCAAATACCTTTCCCAGAGTTATTACAAGATATAGTCGTATTACCGATATTATCTGATCCTACAGATATAGATAGCGATTCCGATGGATTAACCGATTATGTTGAACATACCAATCATTTCGAACATGATACATGGTCTGCATTGCATTATGATAAAACAAATGTGGATATTTATAATACTTACGAAAGAACAGTTGCACATAGTAAGGATGAACATACTTTTATTCTTAATCCATATATTGTCACGAGACCATATACAATTAATGTGAATAGCGACATTAATTTAGATATATCTGTTTATTATATAGGGATTACTGGAATGTCTGACCCTGAATTAGTAACCACAAAATATAATATACAAGATAGAATAGATTTTGTACCTGAAAAAGGTGGCTATTATGAAGTAAGAATTAAGCTTAGTTCTATAACTTCAATAGGCGACTATTCAATGACTATAGAATTATTGGATATGTATAAAGAAGCAGGCTTTGTAGAAGGTGATGATGTCCTTGTATATGCTGCTAATCATAAAGGGTTATATCCATTTTTAGCGACATTAGAAGAGGGAACTTATGGAATATTAATACCTAAATTTGAAGATGCAGAGGAGTTTGGACAATTTAATTGCGCATTTTCTCCAGGAGATGGATTATCCTTAGTATTGGATTTAACGCCCTTAATTGGAGACGCAAAAACTTTTATAGAACTAATTGAAGGAAGAGATATAATAACAAAGCAAGAAATTAATCGATGGTTATTAGCAGGAGCTATAATAGTTCCTCGTGTAGTTTCTGAAGCTATTGGATTATTTGGAAAAAATGCAGATGATGTTGCAAAATATATTTTAAAGGGAGATCCTAAAACCGTTGCAAAACTAAAAGAACTCGGAGCAACGGACGGATTAATCACATCAATACAAAAATCTGAGGGCGCGGCTGGCTTAGATAGGTTAGAAAAATTGCTAATGCAATATTTTTCATGTGATGATATTGCTACTTTAAGTAAATATGGAATAAGTACTGCAGAATATCAGGCTAAAGGTATAACCTATTCAAGTGTTGCTGAAAATGTTTCGAAAATGCTTAATACGAGTGATTCGTATGTAGAACTCTATAGAGCTGTTGGTGTAGATGAATTTGAAGATATAATGAGCTCAAATATATTTAGACCCAGTCCAAGTGGATTTGTTTCAAAACAATTTGGATTCTCATTCGATGAAATATTAAAACTGAGTAATAATTTCCCTGAGAGTGTTGCAATTTTTAAGGCAAAAATACCAAAAGAAGTATTTATTAAATTAGATTTTAATGCTGTAGATACAGCTATATTGAAGAGTGGTAATGCAACTGTTCAAGAAGATGTTTTGAAAATTTTTAATGATTCATTGTTAGAAGTAAAACAGGTATACTAGTAAGAATGGAGCTGATTTTGTTTTGTTAGAATTTATAGCAGATATATATTTATTTAAAGATAATGGTGGTGCTATGCCAGGAGATGGATGGTCTGGAATGATGCCTTCATTTAATATGGATGGAGACTTGATAGCTTCAAGGATATTGTGTGATAAACCTCTTATAAAGGAGCAATGGCATGAAGTCATTATTCAACTTCCATATGGAGATAAATTTGAACACATAAAGGGAAAATTAAAAAATGAGTATGAGTTTAAGCTTAACATTGGAGGGAGAGTACTGGGCAAAGGAATAATAAAGTGTGTAGAATGACAATCTCTTTATTTTGAGCAAATTTAACTTTAAGCGATTCAAAAGATGCTGTCTATAAAAAATAGTTTTAAGGAGACTTTCGGTTAATTTGAAGTTTTATTATAAATTTCATGGCTGAAAGTCTTTTATATATTTTGTCAAATTCGCAGTTTTTCACCTCAAATTTGTGCCTCTTTGCAATAGATGTCTTATAATCATTTCATGTGTATAAAAAAAGATAGTTGAGTTAATATGAAATGATTGTAAGACTGTTATATGGACAAGTATACAGTATGAAAAAGTAATAATAGAGTAGATGCAAGCAAACTATGAAGAGATAGATATGTGCTTGGCCTATTTTTTGTATCCTACAGGTAATTCGTAGTTATATCACGAGTTAAAAAAATTAAAAATAAATAATATTGTATACCAATATCTAATTATATTATAAAATATAATTAGAATAGATTAGAAGTATCACAGATAATCTGTACTTATAGGTGTGGCGGGTATAGATAAGTATAATTTGTTGAGTTATAGAATTGTTCGTAAAAAACACTAAAAATAAAAATATTATACACATTTATTGCTGATTATCCTAAAATATATAAAGGATTAGATCAAAAATAAGATAGTGATTTTTTATAAGTAACATGAATTTATTTGTTCGGGTAATGAAAGAATAGGAGGGGACGGAATAAGATGAGTTTGCCAATACGTAAGCGTGGAGAGATTATTCCACAAGATACTAGAAATACTATATCAATGCGTTATCATACTATTACCAAAGCAATAAATTGTGAATTTTGAAACAGCCAAAGTGAGACACAAAATAGTTTGTATGTTGGTTCTTATGGGCGTGGAACAGCAATTAATTCCAGTGATCTTGATGTTTTGTTTGAATTACCACAAAATGAATATAATCGATATGATTTAGTAAAGGGCAATGGTCAATCACGTTTATTGCAAGCAGTAAGAAATGCAATACTAACATCTTATCCTCGCAGTGAAGTTAGAGCTGATGGACAAGTTGTAAAAGTTTTGTTCAGTGATGGCATGAAATTTGAAATACTTCCTGCATTTAAAAACATTGATTGATGGGGGCAATGGAATGGTACATATATTTATCCAGATACAAATATGGGTGGAAATGAGGGCTTTCGGGTCAATTTGAAGTTTTATTATAAATTTCAAGACCTAAAAGCCCTTTTTGTAAAAGTTGTAAATTCGCACTTTTTGACTTCAGATTCTTGCCTCTTTGCATAGTTATATTCTATAATCATTTCTTGTGTATAAAAAATGACAACCGAGGCAAAGATGAGTAAGAATTACTTAAAGAAATTTATTAAATATGTAAAGAAAGTTTATCATATAGAAGATGGGTTAAAAGCACTAACAGATAGAAGAAAAAACCTTCTATATACTACTGGAGAGGTTATTCTACCAGTGCTTTTAGGCTTTATAATGAGAATACAAAGTTTTAATGAACTTAAGTATAAAATAAGAAGTAATGATTTTATAAATATTATTTCTAGAAAAATGAAATTACCACAAATAGATACTATCAGAGATACCCTTAAAGTTATTGATAATCAAGAACTATACAAAATGCACAGTAAAATCATTAAGAAGTCCAAGCGAAATAAAACATTTGAAGAAGGGACCATAGATGGCTATACAGTTGCAGCTATAGATGGTACTAAATTGTTTGGAAGCTATAAGAAAAGTTGTGAAGAATATTGTACCACAACTATAAGAAATAAAAAACACACTATTTTCATAGTACTGCATTTATGTCATTAATAGGAAATGAGCCTAGATTGATCATAGACTTTGAACTCTATAAAGGTTCAGAAGATAGCAGTAAAAAGGATGAAGGAGAGCTAACGATAGCAAAAAGACTATTGAGCAGAGTAACGAAAGAGCATAAATGCACGATAGATGTAGTCGTTTATGATGCTTTGGCTTGTAATAGCAGTTGTATTAATCATTGTATATCTAATAAGGTAATACCAGTTATTCATGTAAAGGATAGTAATATTATAAGTATCAAGGAAGCTAAGACTAAAATTAACAAAAGTAATATAAAAGAGATTTGGCAAGATGGGAAAAGAGATTGTGAAGTAACAGCATATGAAGAATCGTTTTACATGGATGAAGTAACTGACCCACTTAGGTTTGTAAAGTTTAGAAAGAAAACAAAGACAAACAAATATTCACAAGTTTTACTGGTTACAAGTGATTTTAATATTCCTCTTCAAACATTATACAAGATGATGCACATGAGGTGGGATATAGAAAATAGCTTATTTAATAAACTTAAAACTTATAGTGCTCTAGAGCATTGTTTTATACATCACCCAAACGCGATAGAAGCACTTTTGTATTTAATGAGCATAGCTACTAATCTTACACAACTATTTATTTTTAGAAGGCTAAGTGGAAGTGAGGTAAAGCTATTAACACAAAAAGAAATAGTAAGGTTGCTAGAGAAAGATCTATATCGATTGAAATATACTAGGAAGTATATTTTTGATACGACATAAGGCCATGACCTAATTGAATACGGTGGGAGAAAATTGGGGTAAGGGGAACTATACCTATTTTTAGGAAAAACAGCATAAATAGTGTAAAAGATAGTAGGAGTTGATTGAAAATTCTTTAACTATACTATAAAATCAGGTTAGAAGCGAAAGTGCTCGTATTAAGATGGGAACTGAATTAAGGATGATAGATGAGGATTTTAGACAATCTTTATTAAGTAAAATGAGTATAAGTCAAGGTAATATATTATTTTTACGCGAGCTATTAATAGAATATAAAGAGGCAGGAATGGATAAAAATAGTATGATGAATAATCTGATAGAGTTACGTTCTAGTTGTAATTCTGATGTGGAGGATGTTTTTCTTGATTTGATGGATTTTGTGACAGGATTTTGTAATTCAAGTTTGAGAATATTTTAATATTTTAAAGAGATAACTGTTCAGCCATAATAAATTTTGCTGTGGATAACAGTAGAGGTTTCGGGTCAAATTGAAGTTTTATTATAAGTTTCAATACCTGGAGCCTCTTTTTGTAAATAATATAAATTCGCATTAGAAGGATAATATTTTCTTTGGTATGGACGGAAATCACTATGCTTTTGTATATACAGTTAATGGAGAGAAACCTACTTACATATGTATACCTGATGAGTATTGAAATGGAAAAGAAAACACTTGGAGAGTAATTGGTATTACTTTAGAGTACAATAGGTATACATATTTGTTTTATCTTCACAACAAAAAGCCACCATTCTAGAAAAATCTAAAATGATGACTTTTTGTTGTGCCCAGACTCTTGTTAGTTACTTTTATAGCTTGATTTCCAATGTCACAATAAAGGCATAGACATAAGCTCCTCAGCAGGTCTTGCACTTTGCAGAGAATAGGAAAATAAGCTATGAAAGTTCAAACGCTGAGTGAGGAGCTCCTTAAAGTCTTAGCAGGTGCACCCTTTATGACGAGGAAGCTAAGGCATTAAGACCCTGGTTTGAAACTTTATTTGGTATAACTTATGTGTAAAGCATTAACGAATAACCCATAAAAGAGTTTTTCCATTTAAATCTAGTGGTGAATATTTTTCTTAGAACCAGAGGTACCTGCAGGGCAGATTAAGACTTGGCCCATGCCTAGTCAGCACCCCCGTTGTGGTGATTCTGCTACGAAAAGTTATTTGTTTGCTCTTTACATCATACTATATGTTACATCGTGAATATTTCCCTAATATAATTTGAAAAATTTATAGAAAGGAAATTATAGACTCTTTATTTAGTGTCATTTTTGTTAACTCTCTAACTATAAAAATAGGGTACATACTAATAGATTAGAAGCTACCCTATTTTTATATGTCGTATTATTGATTAAGGGTATAAAGCATAAGATTTAAGTATCCAGCAAAAGTAACCCAGAGCAGATAGGGAATTTGAAGCCAAGCAGCTAATGGATTAATCTCCTTGAATGACTTAATCATTACCACAATCAGAATCCATAATATAATAAGCACAAAAAAAGCAAGTAGGATATTTTGCAAGTTAAAAAAGATGATAGACCATAGAAAATTAAAGAAAAGTTGCCACCCATAGATAGTAAGAGCTTTTTCCTTGTTGGGGGAGTTAGATTCGTAGATGAGATAAGCAGATATCCCCATTAAAATGTAAAGGATAGTCCAAACAATAGGAAAGACCCATCCTGGTGGTGATAAAACAGGCTGTTTCAGCTGATTATAAACTTCCATACTATTTTGAGTGAGAAATCCAGCTAAAGCGCCTATTCCAAGGCTTATGCCTATGCTTATTAAAAGCTGTTTCCAATTGATTTGCATTAGTTCCTCCTTTATGTCCATGCATTAAAGTATGTAGACATATACAAATAACTACTATCAGTGTATGCTACATGTCCTAACTTATGATAATAAATGAGTATTTTTAGAAAAACTGCATAAATAGTGTAAAAGAAACTAGGAGTTGATTGAAAATCATTTAACTATAGTATAAAATCAGGTTGAAGCTAAGGTGCTCAAAACATTACCTATAGATGACTATTAGAATACAAAAAAGAGAAGGTGAAGAAATGTTTAATCGTCATGACTTATCGAGAAATGAATATATGCTAGATGGGTGCTTTTGTAAAAATGGCTATGACTGGTGGTGGCATTCTTTTACAGCAAGACATGAAAAAACAGGTGAAGAAAAAGCTTTTTTTGTAGAATATTTTTTATGTAATCCTGCATTAGGTGGTGATAAAGCCGTATTAGGTCAATTGCCAGAAAATAAAGCAGCCGGCAAGAGGCCATCTTACCTTATGGTCAAGGCAGGAAGCTGGGGGAAAAACCCTAAACAGCTACATCGTTTTTTTGCATGGGATGAGGTAAAACTTCATAAGAAGAAACCATTCTCTATAAAGGCAAAGGACTGTTTTGCATCAGATACGGAATTAACAGGTAGTGTGGGTGTAAGCGAAGTGGAAGCAAAGGAGCATCCAGAGTATATGTGTGATTCTGGTTGCATGACATGGGACTTGAAACTAGATAAGAAAGTTGCATTTAATGTGGGATATGGAGCAGGTAGATTATTTCGTAAGATTAAAGCTTTTGAAATGTATTGGCATGCAGAGGGAATGAAAACCTTGTATAGTGGAACTGTTGAAATAGACGGAGAACGTTACATTGTGGAACCAGAAACATCCTATGGATATGCGGATAAGAATTGGGGAAGCAACTTCACAAGCCCGTGGGTGTGGCTTTCTTCGAACTGCATGAGGAGTAAGGTTACAGGAAAAGTGTTGAAGAATAGTGTGTTTAACATCGGTGGTGGATGTCCAAAGATATATTTCTTTCCACTGAACCGAAAATTGTTGGGAGCTTTTTGGTATGAGGGAAATGAATATGAGTATAATTTCTCCAAGTTTTGGACATTGCCACGCACCCAATTTTCCTTTCAAGAGACAGCAACAGAAGTGAGGTGGAAAGTGCAGCAGGAAAATAGAACCTCTGTTATGAAAACTGAAGTCTGTTGTTTAAAATCTGATCTGCTACTTATTAACTATGAGGCTCCAGACGGTAGTAAGAGGCATAAGAAGTTGTGGAATGGTGGTACGGGAACAGGAAACATAAAGCTTTATAAAAAGACGCGGGATGGCTTGTCGCTCATTGATGATATCGTAGTAACACATGTAGGATGCGAATATGGGGAGTACGATAATGGAGGAGAGGTGAAGTGAGGTGAAAACAGTAGTAATTACAGGAAGTTCTAGAGGACTTGGTTTTGAAATGGCTAAGGTTTTTAGAAAGAGTGGACTAAATGTTATGCTTAGTGCAACCAATCAGGAAGTACTTGAAAAAGCAAAAAAAGAACTTGAGAAAATTGAAAGCTCCGCTAAAGTTGAAGTGTGTAAATGCAATGTAACAAGTGAGGAGGACATACGAAATCTAATAAACTACTCTAAAAAGATATTTGGCTCTATTGATATATGGATCAATAATGCAGGTGTAAATCAACCAAACAAGCCTATTTGGGAGCTATCTGCAAAAGAAATCACATCCATACTGGATATTGATTTAAAGGGAACGATCAATGCATCACGACTAGTAATGCGTGAAATGGCAAAAGTACGTTCTGGAGCAATCTACAATATCGAAGGATATGGAAGTAATGATGCTAAAATGCTTGGTTTATCTATTTATGGAACCAGCAAAAGAGCTGTTACTTATTTTACGGAAGCATTAGCCAAAGAATCGCAAGAACTTAAGACAGGTGTTATTGTTGGTAGATTAAGTCCTGGAATTATGATTACAGATTTTCTAACAAATGCTTTTTCTTGCAATGAAAAGATAGAATTGCAGGAAAAGACAAAGAAAGTTTATAACATCTTGGGAGATTACCCACACGTGGTAGCTGAATTTTTGGTAAATAGAATGCTCAAGAATACTAAAAATAATGCTAAAATCCAGTGGTTAACAAATAAAAAAGCTACTTGGAGATTTATGACAGCTGGTTTTAATAAAAGAAACTTTTTTTCATAAGAGAGAATTAATAAAGTAAAATGTGGAGGTTCTTATGAATTTTACAAGTACATTTACACTTAGTTTTTTGATATTAATAGTTATAGCATTAGTGGTTAGTTCAGTTGGATTCTATAAATATGTTTACTTTATTTCTTTGGGATATGGTTTTTCTATTGCAGCAATGGGAATTGCTATGCCAATTCTATTTTTCAATGATTTAAGCATAGGAACTATGGTTTCTTGTATGCTATTTGTGATTTATGGTTGCCGTCTAGGTGGATATTTGCTTGTTAGAGAACTAAAAAGTGCATCCTATCGTCATACGATGAAAAAAGAAATGAAAGATGGTAGTACCATGAAAATAGCTTCAAAAGTAAGTATTTGGGTTAGCTGTTCCTTGCTATATGCACTACAAATATCCCCGGTATTTTTACGTTTACAAAACGGAGTTAAGACAGACGTATTTAGCATAGTCGGTGCTATGATCATGGTATGTGGTATTTTATTAGAGTCTTTAGCTGATATACAAAAATCCAAAGCAAAAAAGAAGAATCCATCACGTTTTTGTGATAGTGGATTATATAAAATCGTGCGTTGCCCTAATTACCTAGGAGAGGTATTATTTTGGACAGGTGTATTTGTTTCAAGCATAAACGTTTATGTTGGTGTATGGCAATGGACTATGGCATCATTTGGGTATATCTGTATCGTCTATATTATGTTTGGTGGCGCTAGAAGATTGGAAATACGACAAAATAGAAATTATGGTGATAATCCTGAATATAAAACATATGTGAAGCAAACACCAATTCTTCTACCATTCATTCCATTATATAGTGTAGAAAAATATAAATGGCTAGTGGGATAGAAAACTTGACAACTTGTAGTTACACTTATACAAAAGTACTAGCATTATAAAATAGAATTTCAGTTTGATTAGAGGATAGATTGACAACAACTCTATACATGTTAAAATCATAATAGTTATAAGGTAAGATTTAAGAAAGGAAAATTATGAGAACACTAAAGACATTAGAAGGTATTTCAGATGGTAAATTATATGATATAGAGGACTATGTAAAAGCAGATACATCTGGATGTAATGGGTGTTATACTTGTTGTCATAGAGTAGGAGACTTGGTTGAGCTTACACCATTTGATGTTTACGAAATAGTAAATCACACTAAAGTATCCTTTGATGAACTCTTGGGGAATAAACTTGCACTCCAAATAAGCAATAAAATGATGTTGCCTTATCTCAAGATGGAGGGAGAAACAGAGCGCTGTAGTTTTTTGAATGAAACAGGTAGGTGTGGTATACATGAACATCGCCCCAATATTTGTAGACTGTTTCCACTTGGCAGAGTTTATGAGAATGATGATTTTAAATATTTCTTGCAAGTAGGAACATGTGTTATGCCTAACTTAAAAGAAATCAAAGTAAAAGAATGGATTGGGATCGCCAATTATAATGAAAACAAGACTTTTATCTTGGCATGGTACAAATTATTAAAAGCCCTTCATTTTAGATTGAAATTTGTATATGATAAAGCAGAATTAGAAGAAATGAATCAGTATGTATTAAATACCTTTTATCGTATACATATAAACGAAGGAGAAGATTTTTATACTGTATTTTGGAGGGTCTTACCTGAGGCAAAAGAGAGATTAGGTATTTTATAAATAGAGACCGAGAATATTGAAATAGTAAGTAAAAAATGAATCTATTATATTGAACATTACTCACCGCGCTTGAACATTTTTGTGCTTGCAATGAACCACGGTGAGTCTTTTTAATTCAATTATCTAAGTATTTAAAATGTGATTAGGTAGAAATATACCCCAAATACATTTAATCTATAAGAAATTGTCCTGTTTTTCCCATTTGATAAGCTACTTTAATAATGGCTTGTTCTTCTTCTGTCATAGGCCTATGATACATCTTCGCAAATTGTTTTATTAAAGCGTCAAAATCAATATGTTTTTTAGCTGGTCTAGATAATTTAGAAGCTTCATAAGGATCATAGCAATTAGGTGTAATAGAAGGTTGATAAACCTTTTTAAAAATTTCAGCAGTATAATAAGCATCTGATAATGCAAGATGAAAAGCCGTACTTGTAGGAATTTGAAGCATATTGACGGCATCTTGTAAACGAAGTAATTTTTTTGAAGGCAAGCCTAAGTAAATAGAAGTGTAAGGTTGAATATTAATGAACATTCTTGGAAAGGGTGCAGGATCTAATTTATGATATAGGATATTCTTAAATAGAATTTTCATATCAGATGTACCCCAAATACAACAAATCGTCTTCCTAGAACCAATAAATTCTATATACGCTTTATATACTTCAGAAAAACTTTCTTCTTGTGCTAATTGTTCTATTGTAATACCTGTTAGATAAGAAACAAAAGGATTCATTTCTTCATAAATAGTAGGTTTAATCAAACGATTAAAAGTATCTATGGTATGAAAATTCTCATCTAGCTTAACAGCTCCAATTTGAATAATTTCAAAAGTATAGGGATTTTCTTTGTTAACAACATCCTTTCGTGCTGAGAAATCTTGGTTAAACTCTAAATCGAAAACAATATAATTCATAGCAAGTCTCCTTTAACTATTTTCTTTTGATATTTTTTGCTAGTATTTAGTAGGTTATTCCATAAATGAAATAAAAGGAATTGGTATAGATTATAAATATACAAAAGTTATTGTACGTAGCTTAAAAGAGATGAAAGAAGGAAGATATAAGATGCCAATAGATTTAGAAGAGATATCTTATGAATTCATGCAGCTAGAAAATAATAAAAGTGAGATACATGGTCCATTTGATATCATAGGTGATATTCATGGTTGTTATGATGAACTATGTGAATTGCTTGAGAAGTTAGGTTATATTATAGACAACTCACAAGGAGTATATTCTCCTCAACATAGAAAAGCAGTTTTTTTAGGCGACCTAGTAGATAGGGGACCTAAATCACCTGAAGTTTTAAAACTAGTCATGTCAATGGTAAAGAGTGGGAAGGGATTTTGTGTCATTGGTAATCATGATAATAAGTTGCTACGTAAGCTAAAAGGTTCTAATGTACAAGTCCTTCATGGCCTTAAAGAAACTTTAGAGCAGTTAGGACAAGAACCTGAGTCTTTTAAAAAAGATGTTGAAATGTTTCTAGAACATTTGGTGGGACACTATGTATTTGATAATGGAAGATTAGTAGTAGCACATGCAGGATTAAGAGAACAATTTCACAGCATAGCATCTAAAAAAACACGAGATCTAGCAATGTTTGGAGAAACAACGGGTAAGATAGATGAATTAGGCTTACCTGTGCGTATAGATTGGAGTAGTGAGTATAAAGGACGCGCATTGGTTGTTTATGGGCATACACCAAGAGCTCAAGCAATAATGGTGAATCATACCATTAATATTGACACAGGCTGTGTGTTTGGAGGTAAACTAACTGCTTTTAGATATCCGGAAAAGGAAATTATGGAGGTTAAAGCTAAAGCGGTTTATTGTGAGCCAGTAAGACCTTTTTTATAAAGATACTTCTGTATGCCTTAGACTATTTGGAAAAGGTATACTTATAACCTCATATCCTTTATACTAATATCAAGTAATAAAATTGGAGGCAATATATGAGTAAAATATACGAATTTAATGCAGAAATTAAAAAAGTACCAGATATTAATGGTGCCTATATAGAAATACCTTTTGATGTAAAAGCTGAATTCGGAAAAGGCAGGGTACCTGTTTGTGCTACCTTTGATGGTGTTGAATATTTAGGAAGCTTAGTTAAAATGAAGACAGCATGCCATATCATTGGTATTAGAAAAGATATTAGGCAACAGATTAATAAGCAACCAGGTGATACCATTCATGTAACACTTCAAGAAAGATAAATGAAAAATATGGCTCATATAAAAGACACTTACTTAGGTGAGTGTCTTTTATACCTTTACTTTTATATAAAGATAGCTTAAAACAAATAAAATGCTATTTACTTGTACTATGCTAAAGATTATCAGTAAATACATTTATAATATTTACAGTAAAATGTTAAACTATGCTTGGCATATTATCTTAGGAACATTATATTAATTGAGTATCTAAATATTCTTAGTAGGAGGTAGAGAAATGAAATACAAAAATCCTGTCATTAAAGGCTTTTATCCTGACCCCAGTGTATGTAAGGTGGGTGATACTTACTATCTTGTATGTAGTTCTATGCAGTATTTTCCTGGTGTCCCTCTTTTTGAAAGTAAGGATCTTGTTAATTGGAAGCAGATTGGACATTGTCTTACAAGAAAAAGTCAAATAAAACTGGATAAGTCAAATAGTTCAGGAGGGGTTTTTGCTCCTACAATAAGGTACAACAATGGACGCTTTTATATGACCACCACCAATGCTACGACTCAACAGAATTTTTATGTCTGGACAGATGATATTTATGGTGAATGGTCTGATCCTCTCTTTGTGAATCAAGGGGGAATTGATCCGTCCTTATATTTTGAAGATAACAATACATACTTTATGAGTAATGGCGAAGACGATAATGGCATAAGTGGTATCGTTCAATGTGAAATTGATATTGCTACAGGGAAAAAGCTCACTTCTAGTCGTACCATTTGGCAAGGTACTGGTGGCCGTTTTCTTGAAGGCCCACATATGTATAAAATAAATGAGATGTATTACCTTGTCGCCGCAGAAGGAGGAACAGAATTTGGTCATATGATAACTTATGCACGAGGAGATTCTCCCTATGGTCCTTTTAAGTCATATCCATATAATCCCGTGTTAACAAATCGTAATTTAGGAGGGTATGAAATACAGGGTGTAGGTCATGGAGACCTGGTCCAAGATGATAAAGGTAATTGGTGGATTATACATCTTGGATTTCGTCAAATAGGTCAGTGGTTAGCTTATCATCATTTAGGACGTGAAGTTTTTCTAACACCTGTTTTCTTTGCAGAAGATGGCTGGTTTACAGCAGGATACAAAGGAACAACCCCACAATATTTTGATATTCCTTCTACTTTTGACAATTTTATTCAATATGAGAAAAAGTGTTATACCTTTGAAAATACGGAATGGGATAAGGAATGGTGTTATATTCGATTACCTAATGATGAAAATTATATATTGGGAGAGAATGTATTAAAACTCAGAGGAACCAAAATTACACTTGATGAGCTAGAGTCACCGACATTTATTGGTCTACGCCAAAAAGATTTTAAAGCAGCTATTTCTTGTAACGTGTCTATTTTAGATGGCGAAGCAGGTATTACTCTCTATATGGATGAAAATCATCATTATGATTTGGCACTGCGAAAATGTACAGGTGGATATGAGGTAATCAAACGCTTAAATATTGGTGATATTAAATCTGTAGAAGAGCAATTAGAGATAAAAAATATAAATAATGTATCACTTATTATTCAAGCAGATCACGAGGCGTATAGTTTTTTTATTCAACTAGAAAAGGAAAAAATTAATCTTGGTACAGCACAAACTAAATATCTATCTTCTGAGATAGCCGGAGGATTTACCGGTGTTATAATTGGACTATACGCAAGCAATCAAGGTAATTATACCTATGCTTGCTTTAAAGATTTTAAGTGCAATTATTTCTCTTTCTAAAAATTTAATTAAATCTAAAGCAATGCTGAATATTATTATGCTAGTAATAATAGTTTACAGAATGAAGGGCCTATTTACTTTTAATAAATTAGCACAAAAAAGTAGCTTATCCTAAATTATAAGATAAGCTACTTTTTGTATTCTAGATTCTGATTTAGCTTTATAACAATTACCTATTTCTTAAAAAAGATTAAAAACAACGTTCTGTATGATTTTTTTTGCATCCATTTAATTTTTTACATTGATAGCATATCTCATTTGGAAGAGGCTCACCTTCAAAGTACGCCTTTAAATTGTTTAGTGTTGTTTCTGCTATATGCTTTAAAGCTTCTTGGGTTAAAAAGGCTTGATGAGAAGTGACTATAACATTAGGTAAAGAGACTAATCTAGCCAAAACATCATCTTGTATTATCACATTAGAAAAATCTTCAAAAAACAGTTCTGATTCTTCTTCATATACATCTAGTCCTGCAGCACCAACCTTATGTGACTTTAAGGCTTCTAACAAACTCTCACTTTCAATTAAAGCTCCTCTAGAAGTATTAATAATCACAACGCCATCTTTCATTTGATCAAAAGTTTCTTTCTTTAATAAATGATGTGTCTGCTCTGTAAGAGGACAATGAAGTGAAATAATATCAGCTACTTGACAGAGTTGCTCAAAACCTACATATTCAAAGTCGGCATTAGATATAGGGTAGGGATCATACGCAACTACTTTCATGCCAAAACCCTTGCATATATCGATAAACACTTGTCCAATCTTTCCTGTTCCTACAACACCTATAGTTTTTCCATGTAAATCAAAACCTGTTAAGCCACTTAAGCTAAAATTAAAATCTCTGGTTCTGTTATATGCCTTGTGTGTTTTTCGATTAAGTGTTAAAAGAAGCGCCATTGCATGTTCTGCAATAGCATAAGGTGAATAAGCAGGTACACGAACAACATGAATCTTATTAAACGCTGCTTTAAAATCAATATTATTATAGCCAGCACAACGCATAGCAATAATAGATATACCTAAATCATCTAATTGTTTAATGACCTGTTCATTCAAGTTATCATTAACGAAAGCAACAATGCCTTCACATCCCTTTGCTAAAGCAACAGTATCCTCATTTAACTTATTCTCAAAATATTTAATTTCGAAATCATAATTCATTATAAAAGTATCAAACCATTCCTTATCATATGGTTTTGTATCAAAAAAAGCTATTTTTCTCATAATATCTCCCTTTCTTTAAATAAGTTTTATATTATATGTAAATTGACAATACTAATGGTTATTGTATAATAGAATTATATTACAATAATCATTCAAAATATTCAATGAAAATTCTAGGGATTATTGTAATAAAATACATAATGGAGGGGTTCTTATGTGTGGAGAACAAAAGTTTTATATTTGTAGGCACTGTGGTAATATTATTGGTGTCATACAGAACGGTGGTGGCAAACTCATTTGCTGTAATGAAGCTATGACAGAACTTGTCTCTAATACTACAGAGGCGGCTACTGAAAAGCATTTGCCTATTATAACTATTTCAGGAAATGAAGTAACTGTAACTGTAGGTAGCATAGCACACCCTATGACAGAAGAACATCTTATTAATTGGATTTACCTCCTAACAGAAAAGGGTGGACAAAGAAAATGCCTTTTACCAGGTCAAGAGCCTATTGCTAAATTTGTCCTAACTGAAGATGATCATGTTATTGCAGCCTTTGCTTATTGCAATCTTCATGGTTTATGGAGAACCGACATATAAATGTTTTAAAGTACTATAGGTTAACTATAGTACTTTTTTACTAACTAATTCTTTTTATGTATTAAATACTAGGTTTAGATTATGTAAAGATTTCATTTCCTATCCTAGTATTCATTGTATTTATGCTAAAATTGTGTTATAGAAATCTGATTTAAAATGACATAATGAGATAGAAGGAGTGTATAGTATGAAAGGAACCGTTGTATCGACTTGGATTAAAACCTGCCGTAAACTTTATAATGAACAACATATTGACGAAGCTATGGAGCTCGTTAATTGGAAGAGGGATCGTGTTTTTTCCCCTATTGAAACAGTGGATGATACGCAAATTTTCAAAGTAATTCATGCCATTGCTGAAAAGGAAAAAGTAAACGAAAAAGAACTATGGAAAATTATTGGTCATGAAAATATTAAAACCTTTCATCATGATTTTCCTTCTTTTTTCAAAACCCAAAATTTGTTTTCTTTTTTAAGGGCGCTTTTTGACGTACATATTATTATGACAAAGAAATTTAAAGGTGCTAAACCGCCACTTGTACAAATCAAAGCCATTTCTAATTATGAAGCATTATTAACCTATGAATCTGAACGTTCTATGTTTGATTATTTTTATGGCCTCTTTGAAGGTGCTATGCAGTACTTTAGTGAAAAACCAAAAGTCGAAGAATTAGAACGCTCAAAGAATAGCTTAACGATAAAAATCACCTTTGAAGCACCTATCTATTTTAAAAAACGCTATTTCTTTAATAACATCTTATCTCTAGGTTTTATAAGAAGCTTACCTATTAAAAATGCTATTTTTACAGGTGTCGTATCTTTGGCTATTACTTTTCCTTTATTAGGTTCTAGTTTATGGGGGAAAAGTCTCGTTTTAAGTGGTATAATAGCTGTATTAAGTGGCTTAAGCACTCACTTGCTTTTAAAACCTCAAAAAATATTAGAAGAAGAATTAGAGTTACTCTGCAATAATGAATTTAGTACTTATGGTGAAATTAAAACGAATGATTCTTTTGAAAAACTTTATGGATTAATCAATAACTATAAAGCACTTACTCGTAAAGATTTTACAGGTATTAAAAGCGTGGTAGATGAGATGAGTTCATTTACCTCTGCATTAGGTAATATCTCTGATTCAATGAAAGGAACTTCTAATGATATTTCAGAGGTAGTAGAACAAGTAGCTGATGGTGCTACCGAGCAAGCTAAAAATACAGAACAAGCTGCCTTTGTGTTAAACCAAAATATTCAGGCGCTTAAGGAAATTGTTGAAAGTGAGCATCAGAATAAAAATGAGCTAGAAAATGCATTATCTAAAGTTAATAATAGCTATCAAGGTGTTAAAAATACCAGTGACCATATTTTTAATACTTTAGGAGAATTCGATAAAATTAGAGAAAAGGGCCTCTACCTAGAAACAAAAGTACACGATATGACTGCCATTATTGCTATTGTTTCTCAAATTGCAGAGCAAACAAATCTACTAGCACTTAATGCTTCTATTGAAGCTGCTAGAGCAGGAGAAAATGGTCGTGGTTTCTCTGTAGTAGCTGAATCTATTAGAAAGCTAGCTGAACAGTCTAAAGCAGCTGTTCAAGAGGTTAACGCTAATCTAGCTTTATTTATTTCAGAAATAAAGCTATTTATAGAGGCTATACAAAAAGAATATCTAAAGCTTGAAAATGAAACCAAAAATCTAGAAGGTGTAAAAAATATTAGTTTCGAGGCTAATCAATCTATACAAGCTGTATCAAGTTCCATGATTGAACTTATCCATAGTCTTACTAAGCAAGCTGATAGTATTGGCACAGCTTCTTCCACAGTAGAAGCTTTAGCTGCTATTGCGGAAGAGAACTCTGCTTCTTCAGAAGAAGTAAGTGCTAGTGTTATTAACTATTCTCATGAAATTGGTTCTTTAGTAGATAATATACAGTCCTTTAAAACAATTACAAGTGATTTTCAACATGATCTAGATCAGCACAAGCTTTAGAAGGAATCTTAGGTAAATTCCAGTGGTATTTAGAAGCTAGTAAACGTATAAGGAAGGTAAGTAAACTGCCTATAGTCATGGCAATAACATTATTGATATCATACTTAATAAGTAAATAATAAGAAGTACTTCCTAATAAAGCAGCTAAAAAGTAAATATGCTTTTTTAAGAAAAATGGAATTTCTCCAACTAATACATCTCTAAGCATACCACCACCAACACCTGTTATGATTCCTACAAATAATGTTAAAAAAGCATTTTCGAAAAAACCTCCTTGCATAGCTGTTTGAACACCAATAACAGCAAATATGCCTAGGCCTATAGCATCAGCTAAATTGAGTAGTGAACCGAAGGTTGAACTCAAATGATTTTTAAATTGATAATGATAATATTGCGTTATGTATGCTACGATAAAAGCTATTACAGCAGTTAATGCTGCAACTATAACATAAATAGGATTAACAAATAATAGCGGAGGGTGAGAACCTAGCAAAATATCTCTTATTAACCCTCCTCCTGTAGCAGCCGTTACACCTAAAATAGTAATACCTAATAAATCTAATTGCTTTTCAATACCTCTTAAAGCGCCAGAAAGAGCAAAAGCAATGGTACCTATGATTTCTATTGAAAAAATCAGAGTTTCAATCACAATTTTATAACCTCACATTCTTATTATTAAAGTTTTTCAAACAAAAAAGAGGATAAAAAGCAATTATAAAAAATATAATTGCCTTTTATCCTCTGTCCTTTTACCTGAAAGCTTACCTATTGGTTTTCCTCGTCGGTGGTGTCAATTTTACGCAGACACGCTCTCCAGATTTACGTCCCTTGACTGTATTGTACCTGAGAGTTTCAACATCTACCTGGCTTATAGCTGTTTTGCTTCTTCGGTTATTATGTAGTACATAATATCTCCAGTCAATTTCAACCGTTTAATTGTTATTAATTCTTACTGAGTATATCAAAATTATAGTTGTATGTAAATCCCAAAATTGAACTTTATCCAAAAATAGGAATCAAAAGTGGAGGAGAGGAGTATCTATTTACAAATTACACATAATTATATACAAGCATTTAAAATACTAGTATTATAATGAATTACTATATATAGTAGATACATTCCATTCAGATTACATTGTAAATACTTATTTATATACCTAATATATCCAAATTGAAGATTTTGTTTTACAACCTTAAGAAGTTGTAAATGTTAAATATGTATCATTGGATGAGATGCAAGATATGTATAACAAAAATGAAATAGTTGAATCTGTTTGAAAAAGATTTTCTCATTTTAAGGATAAATTATTATTCTTAAAAAGGAACAGAAAAAAATAGTTATAAAATGCTATTTTATTATAGTATTTTACTATTCGCGAAACACCGGTTTTACGAATAGTAATGCGGATAAAGATTAAACCTACTCTTAAGGCTTATAGTTCTACCGTTAAACAAGCTACTTTATAATTGGATTTGTATACGATTAATATTTAGCATGTTTACTGACCAACATAAAATCCTTTTGGATTACTTAATAGCTTATTCATTCTAAGAGTATTTATTTTATCTATACTTTTTAATTACTTAATTCAATAAATGCCGTAACATCTTTATACGGATATACTTCAAATTTCTCGACTAGTATTGGAGTTTCAGCAAAATCAGTTATCAAGCCATTGATTAAGCAACTTTTATACTTTTAAAATACAAATCAACTGATTCATTTATATACGCCTCTATAATTCTCAGGTAATAATTCTGCTATTTTTTTCATTATATATCTTATGGCAAAATCTTCATATTCCTTTTTATCTTGCTCTTTTGCTCTCTTGGGAAATTCAAATTGTTTTCCAATGTTGATATGAACATCTGCGTAATTAAAGGTTTCTGCACTCATATCTCCTTCTTTATTTATAGGTAACAGTTTTTCTGTCCCATATAATCCAATAGGTACAATAGGAGCTCCTGTCATTCTTGCTATAAGAAGGACTCCTCTCTTTGCTTCTATCAAGCTACCAACTCTACTTCTAGTTCCTTCTGGGAAAATCAATAAACTTTCACCTTGCTTAACAAGGCTCACGATTTTTTTAAGACCATCTTTATCAACAGTATTAGGTTTTATATTTGTCGTCTTTACTACATTAACCCCTATACTTGTAATAGCATTATTTGATAGTTTTATACCTGCTACAAAAGTTGGATCAATCTCTTTTAAAGCCTTATCTAAAACTAATCCATCAGAATTGCTTAAATGATTACATATAAAAATAGTTGGTGTTTTTAATCCTTTTAAGTTTTCACTTCCCTGTATGTTTATACTAGCATATTTTTTCAGGTATTTATTAACCATTTTTTTAGATATGTATGTGACAAATTTATTAGGTAAAATATTTATTATTTTTGCCGTTGTAGCAGATATCATTTGCTTACTCCTCCTAAATGCCTCTATACTTGAAAGTAAATTGATATTTACCAAAATATATCATAATATCAAATCAATATCAATAAAGTTATCTATACTGTATAGATTTAATATAGATAACTCTATTAATATCATGCTTCTATAGATTTAGGCATAGATAACTAGGTTTTACAAATCTAATAAATACCAAGATTTTTAAGCACTTATTTTGTTTGCTTCCAAGCTTCTACATACTGATTAAAAATTGCATTAATAGCATCACCAATTTGTGCATAAGCTTCATCTGGTAAATTAGCCAATGAAACACGGATTGACCAATCAGGACCTTTAAAACCATTACCATTTAATAACACAATGGCATATTCTTGAGCGAGACGAAAAAGAATATCCTCCGGTGCATAATGTATTTCTAAATAATTAACAAACTCTTCATTGTATTTAACTCGAGCCCACACAAGTAAATCAATTTCACTATAATAAGCTGTATTATGAGGTTGCAAATAAAGTGGTAAATCTAAGTGATCATATAAGAGTTTAAGGCGTCTATGGCAAATTTCTTGCGTTTGTTTTTTATAGCAATTTTCTTTGTCAAGTAAGGCAAAGACAGAGAAAATTGCCATTTGTGCTTGCTGTGGTGTGGACAAACCAGCTGTATGATTTAAAGCTACTTGCCTACTATCTGCTACAATACGATCAATAAAAGTAATATCTCTTGGATTATTAGTTAATGCACCATAACGATGATCTAAATCAGAGATGACTTCTGGTGGTAACTCTCTAATAAGCTGATCAAATATATTTTTTTTGCTAATAGCAATAAGACCTAGTCTCCAACCTGTTACCCCAAAATACTTAGAATATGAATACACACCTATTGTTTGTTCTGGAATTTCTGTCATTAGTGATTTAAAGTTATTGGTAAACGTACCATAAACATCATCTGTAATAATCATTAATTTAGGATTTTTTTCTTTGATAATCTGCTTCATATAAATAATTGATTCGTCATTGATAGCCACTGAAGGAGGATTACTTGGATTAACTAAAAAAAGTGCTTTAACAGTTTTATCTGCTATTTTATCTAGTTCTTCTTTTGGATATTGCCAGTTGTGTCTTCCTTCCTCATTAATTTCACTGGCATGAATATTAGTTACTTTAAGTGCATAGCGGCTTAAATGAGGAATTTCTAAATAAGGCGTAAAAATAGGAACCATTAGAGCAATATGATCCCCTTTTTCCAAAAGATGATTAGCCATCATACTATCAAAGATATAGCACATTGCAGCCGTTCCACCTTCTACAGCAAATAGGTCATGTGTTACTTCTTTAGGAATGACTCTTCCCATTTCTTGCATTAAATAATCATATACTACTTTCTCTATACAACGAAGCATACGGTCTGGCATAGGATAATGATCGCCTATAATAGCATCCACTAATTCATAAATCCAACGATTTTTATTAAAACCATGTACCTTAACACCGTATTCAATCACACCAGAAAGTAGATCTAAACCAGGTAAATGCTTATTATTAGCTACAAACTCATCAAAGTGCATATCAATATCTTTTACATAAGGCATTCCTGCTAAATCATTTTTTTCTACATCACGCTTCGTTTCTTCTACTGCAAATAAACCTAGTGTAAAAAAAGCCTGACGCGGTGTAGATGCAGTCCAATTGGGATTTCCTCTTCCAGCATTTAAAAAAGTAGCCACGCCTTTCTTTTCTGTGCTTTTTGCCATAGCAATAAGTTTATTTTTTAGTTCAAAAGGGCTTAAATTTTTATATTCTTTTACAAGTTCTTTTATTTCTTCTGTTCCTTTTAAAATCACTAGTTTATCCTCTCTTCTTCTGTAATAATCCTGATGTCTATGAGAAAAATAATACGACTATTGATCCCCAAATAAGTGCGCCATTCCATGTTTGCCCTACATGATTTTCTGCAATAATAAAGCTACGGTATTCTACAACAGAAGCACCAGAATAAATACCATAGCCTTCAATTACTTTTTGTGATTTTTCATCAATCTTCTTACATTCTTCTGGAAGGTTTATACCTAATAACTTGGGTGCAATTGTTGAAAGAAAAAAAAGCGCTACCAATGGTCCCAAAAATATAAGTAACGGCATAACCAATAGGTACAAAGTCTGACATAAGCTTGATATCTGCTGGTGGCACCTTTAAACTTGCAATAGCCCCTTGCCCTACACCAATAACAGCTGATTGGGTTAAGACGACTACTGTAAGCCCTGCTGCTTGTCCTGCATTATACCCTAAAATCTTTCCTGAAATAATAACAAGAAAAGCGCTAATTCAGGATAATCTCTTAATGCCTGAATAAGCCAATTCATTGTGTCACCATCCTATTTTAACTAATTTAATAAACCTGTACATGATTACCACTCAATAAGCTTTAGTTTTTCCGTATCAGTAAATTTTATTCTTTATTACTCTCTCTGACTTAAATATGCCTTTAAAAGGCGATTGCTTACTTTTTCAATAGCTCTCCTATCTTCAATTGTTTCATAAAAAGCTACTTGCTGATTCATTAAGTACGAATAGATAATTAAGCTTTGATCTATTTTTGTTTTATCTAAGTCGTAGCTCTTCTTAAAGGGTTTGCTTAGATAACTATTGCCCTGTTCAATAAAATTTTTTAATAATTGGTTTCTATCTTGTATGTTCCAATAAAAGCTTTGCAATATAGTTGTTCCTTTAAGTAAGTATAGCTTACATCCTCCCATTGGACATGGTAATACAGCCATTCCTCTGGTTTGTGCTAGACTTAATGCTATGGCTTCCTGTCTATAACCTAAACGTTTTAGGGCATACCAATTCTGTCTATATATAATGGCTTTATTAAAATCTAGCTGCTCACTAGCTTCTTTCATGGCTGTTTCATAAAACACCAATGGTAATTGATTTTCTCCTTCTAAAAAAAGCACCAAGCTTTTTAATGCCTTTTGATGCTCTTCTCTATTAGAATCCTGACAAGGTCCTACACATCTTTTTAGTTTATAAGTTAGACATCCTTCTACCCCTTCCCCTTGCTTACAAGACGGAAGCCCAAAATAATTCCTTAAAGCTTCTACTGCCGTTAACAAATCAGCACTTTGGTCATAGGGACCAAAATAAAGTCCCGTATTGCCCTTTTCATAAACAGCTGTGACAGAACCTAATGATTCTTCAATTCCTACATGAATATAGCGATACTTTTTTTCGTTTTTTAAAAGACGATTATACAACGGTTTATATTGCTTAATAAGTACACATTCTAAAATAAGTGCATCTAACTCTGTATCTGTATACTTACACTCAAAAGTATCTATAGCAGCTACCATTCGTTTAATTCTAGGTTTTACATGCTTTAAGCTTCCAAAATAAGAACTTACACGATTTTTTAAGTGTTTAGATTTCCCAACATAAATGACATAGCCTTCTCGATCTTTCATTAAATAAACACCCGGTGCAAGTGACAAATTTTTTGCTTGTTCCTTTAGTTCTTCAAAAGTCATCTCTTCTCCTATCATTCAAAAACGCTTAAAGTCGTATACCACATACTTCTAGTAGGCGTTTTGCATTACCTCCATAAATAGCATTTTGTTCCTGCTCTGTTAAAGTAGTTTCTTTTAAACCTTTATCATAGCGCTTAGGTGACACTAAAGGGTAATCACTTCCAAATAGTACTTTATCTAATATTCCCATTGTCTTGGCAGTGTCATAAATAGCCGGTTCATACAAAAAGATCATTGCTGCTGTATCATAATAAACATTTTTGAATTTCTCCTTAATTTCTTTCATATGTTCATAAATAAAAATTCCCCCACCCCAATGAGCTAAAATAATAGGTTGATCTGGATGATGCTTGATAAATGCATCTATTTCTCTTAAAGAAGTTGAAGTCTTTCCTATATAGTCATGTCCAATTGGTTCATTGGTATGTACTATAATAGGCATGTGATAATGCTTACTACAATTTGCCATTGCTGCTGTTTGGTTGGCATCATCTATTTGAAAATTTTGTCCCGCTGGGAAAAGTTCTCCTATCCCTCTAAGGCCACCCTGATAGCATCTCTCAATCTCTCGTTCTACATGTGGATGTTGTGGCACAACAGCCGCAAATCCTACTAGCTTATCTTTATATTTTCGAGTTACTTCCATTACATAATCATTCACATATTGACAAAGTCCCATATCTTGAAAACTAAAGCCAAAAATAACAGAATGGTCAATCTTTGCTTCCTGCATATGTGTAAGTACTTCTTCTGCTGTTACAAATCGATTTTGAGGGCTATTAGATAGAAGCGTAAAGTAAGGTTCCTTTTCTCCAAATTTTTGATACTGCTTAATGATATCTGGTGGTGTTACATGAACGTGCATATCTATTCTCATGGCATATCTCCTTTACTACTTAACCATTGAATTATTTTTCTATATTTAATACATCCTTTTAATTAGCTTATATTACTTGTATCATACCACAAAAACCAATGAGCTAACATCCGTTTAAGTTATAAGCAATCTGTGCTATACTAATAAAAACTTTAACGCATAGTTGATGGAGGATACACAATGCAATTACAACATTTACTCAGCTACGTAAGACGTGCCGTTCAAGATTATAATATGATAGCGGAAGGTGACCGAATTGCTATTGGTATTTCTGGTGGAAAAGATAGCTTGATATTAGCTCTAGCACTTAGTCATCTTAAACGATTTTATCCAAAGTCTTTTGAGATCATGGGAATAACGGTGTCTTTAGGCTTTGATAACTTCGATTTATCTGAAGTAAGCTCTTTTTTTGATACGCTACAAGTCCCTTTTTATGTATGTAATACTCAAATTGCACAAATTATCTTTGAAGAACGTAAAGAGTCTAATCCTTGCTCCTTATGTTCGAAAATGCGTAAGGGTGCCTTATATGAAGAAGCAAAAAAGATGGGGTGTACTAAAATTGCTCTAGGTCATAACAAGGATGATATTAATGAGACCTTATTAATGTCTCTTTTTTATGAGGGACGTATTCATACAATGGCACCTGTTACTTACATGGATCAAGTCGATTTGCACATTATTCGTCCTCTGATTTATGCACCAGAAAAAGATATTAGAGGATTTGTAAAAAAAGAGAGCCTTCCAGTCGTTAAAAGTCCTTGTCCTGCTGACGGTCAGACTAAAAGAGAAACAACAAAAGAACTTATTTCAAGTTTGCAAAGAGATATTCCAAGGCTACCAGAACATTTGTTCGGTGCTATTCAAAGGAGCACTATTGAAGGCTGGAAAACTAAGGAGGGAAAATAAATGGCTAGTTATCAAGAACGTCGTCAAAAATATGTAACGCTTAAAACAAGGGAATTACTCCAAACGCTTCCCCCCTATATTTTTGACTTTTTTAGAGGAATAGAACATACTAGTAGCGCTAATACAAGGCTCGCTTATGCTTATGACATTAGAGTTTATTTAAACTTCCTACATGAATCTATTCCTGGTTTAAAAGACTTACCTTCTATTGCTGCTATTACACTAGAACAATTAGAATCTATTACACCAAGAGATATCGAACGTTATTTAGAATACTTATCATACTACGAAATAAGTAATAAAGAACATACGCATCATGCACCACTTTCACCTGCTGCAGCTCAGGAGAATTTGAATAATGGACAATATCATCAAAATGGGCAAACAGGAAAAGCAAGAAAATTGGCATCCATTAAAACGCTATACAATTACTTTTACAAACAGCAACGTATTCTACATAATCCAACTTCCTTAGTAGATATGCCTAAAATCTATGAAAAACCCATTATTAAACTCGATGTAGATGAAATCGCAAAGTTATTAGACGTGGTTGAATCTGGTGAACAATTAACCGATAAGCAAAAGATTTATCATGAGTTTACTCGAAAAAGAGATTTAGCTATTGTAGCCGTTCTTCTTGGAACAGGCATTCGTGTTTCAGAATGTGTAGGTATTAATATAGAAGATATTGACTTCAACTATAATGGTATTAAAATCACTCGCAAGGGTGGTAATGAAACTATTATTTACTTTAGTAAAGAAGTAGAAAAGATTTTAAGAGACTATTTAACCGATAGGCGTACTAAAACTTGTAAGGATATTGATCATCCTCTATTTCTTTCTTTGCAAAATAAACGTATTTCTGTACGTAGTGTACAGTTACTAGTTAAAAAATATAGTAGTTTAGTAACTCAGTTAAAGAAAATAACACCTCATAAACTTCGTTCTACCTATGGTACCCAACTTTATCAAGAAACTGGTGATATTTATTTAGTTGCTGATGTCCTAGGACATAAGGATGTGAATACCACTAAAAAACATTATGCCCAAATGGATGATGCCCGCAAACGTTATGCTGCTTCTATTATTAAACTCCGCGAAGAATAAATTATACGCCTAAAATATGTAGAACATATATAATTGACTGATTTGTTTAAATATAGTATCATTTTAATATATTAAAATCCAAGGAGGTTTTCAATGATTAAAGAGAAGAACATCGCAATATGTATTATTTTATCAATTGTTACTTGTGGGATTTATGGTTTATACTGGTTTGTATGTTTAACAGATGATGTAAGTACCGCTTCTGGTGAATATTCTACTTCTGGTGTAATGGCTCTTATACTTACTATCGTAACATGTGGCATTTACGGTTTATTTTGGGCATTTAAAATGGGGGATAGATTAGACATTGCTAAACAAAAACGCGGCATTCCAGCTAGTAATGGTGGTATTCTTTACTTAATCTTATTCCTCTTTGGTGGCATTATCACTTATGCACTTATTCAATATGAACTTAATAAGCTAGCTGTTTAAAATGACCTCTAAAAAGAAAAGAGCTATAAATGTTTTACAGTTTGCTATCTGTATAATGGCTTTAGGCTTACTATATGCTATATGGTGTCATTTTAGTGCTTTACATATTCCGTGTCTTTTTCATCATATTACAGGCTGGTATTGCCCAGGATGTGGTGTGACTAGGATGTGTTTGGCTATACTCTCACTAGATTTTGATACAGCTTTTTATTATAATAAAGCCATCTTTATCCTATTGCCTTTTTATATTCTAATAGGCATTAAGTACATACTACTCTATATCAAAATAGGCAAAATTTCATTTACTCAAATTGAAAACATAGGATTAATTATTTCTATTGTTATTTTGCTAGTGTATGGCTTAATCAGAAATATTTTACCGTATAACTACTTTTAATAAAAAATAGTAAAAGGAAGGATGGTGAAATGAGTTATCTTATTTCACCATCCTTCCTTTTATTTATAATTTGCTTCTACTTCTTAATTAGAAATAACAGATAGTTCCTCATCTAATATACAAGACGGCTAGTGCATACTATACGGAAATTAGACAATATGTAACTCTTTTCTCCCCTATTAGAACGTATGTTTGCTATCCTATAGAAAATATGCTATAATGAACTATATTTTAGTAAAGATGAGGGATACGTATGGATCAAACATTAACAGCCAAACAACAACAGATTTTGTCATGTATTAAACAAAACTTAAAGGAAAAAGGCTATCCACCATCAGTACGTGAACTTTGTATTGCAGTAGGTTTAAGTTCCACCTCTACTGTTCATAGCCATTTAAATACCTTAGAAAAAAAAGGATTTATTAAACGCGACCCTAGTAAACCTCGTACCATTGAAATCTTAGACGAAGAAATGAATTGGCTAGAGGATCATGTTAGTGCTGTTCCTATTGTAGGTAAAGTAACAGCTGGTGCACCTATTTTAGCTGTTGAAAACATTGAAGAATACTTTCCTCTCCCTAAACACCTTACTCGCCATGAAGAAACTTTCATGCTTAATGTCAAAGGAACCAGTATGATTAATGCAGGGATTTTAGATGGAGATCAAATCATCGTTCGTCATCAGGATTCTGCTCGTAACGGCGAAATTGTTGTCGCCTTAATTGAGGATGAGGTAACTGTTAAACGTTTTTTCAAGGAAAAAGATTGCTTCAGACTTCAACCGGAAAATGACACGATGGATCCGATCTATTGTCAGGATGTTAAAATTCTTGGTAAAGTTATTGGACTTTTTAGAGAGTTTTAATGTCTTAAGCGTTATTCTAATATGATACACCATACCTATCTAATTTTAGATAGGTATGGTGTATTTTTTTGAACTAAATCCTCTGTTAGAGTGATACCGTTTAGCTATCCTCTTTGTAACTGGATATATTCTTCTTATTTGTGGCATATTAAGACTATTGATGTTACTTTTCTATTGCATTAAATGGAGGTTTTTTAATGACAAATCACTTTATTAAAGTTTGTACAATTACACCTAAATTATCTGTCGGTGACTGCAACTACAATCTGAAGCAAATATACAACTGTATAAAAGAAAGTGAAACTGCAGGTGCTTCTATTGCTGTATTTCCCGAATTATGTTTAACAGGATATACCTGCGGTGATCTCTTTTATCAAAGTAATTTACTAGCTGAAACTGAAAAAAATATAAAACAGCTTTTAGATGCAACTGCTACTAGTGAGCAGCTTATTCTTGTAGGTGCCCCAATTGCCCATGAAGGTCATTTATTTAATACAGCCTGTGTCTTATTTAAAGGAAAATTATTAGGTATTGTACCTAAAAGTTTTCTACCTAATTACAATGAGTTTAATGAAAAGCGTTGGTTTAGTGCCGCCCATGAAATTCTACATTCCGAAATGGTTTATGCTGGGCAGACCGTTACTATTTCTTCTCATTTACTTTTTAAAGCCAAACGCATTCCCTATTTTTGTTTAGGTATTGATATATGCGAAGATTTATGGTCTCCTTTATCACCTAGTACCTGTCATACTATTTATGGTGCTACCATTATAGCTAATCTATCTGCAAGTAACGAAACTGTTGGTAAGATGAATCAGCGTAAAGCACTAGTAGCACAACATTCTTCAAAAACAATGTGTGGTTATTTATATACATCTTCTGGCATTTATGAGTCTACCAGTGACCTTGTCTTTAGTGGTCATCAATTGATATATGAAGGCGGCTCCTTACTAGCTGAGTCCGAGCTCTTTTCAAGAGAGAATTTAATCACTTATGCCACTTTAGATCTTGAACACCTTTATAATCAACGTTTACGTTTTAACTATGCAACTTCGCCTCTACCATTTAAAGAAATCAATTATCAAATGATTGAATTTGATTTAGCTTTAAAGGTTAAGGAACCTGACAAAAACATTAATCCTCATCCCTTTATTCCTAAAGAAGAAAAAACACGTACGCAGCGTTGTAAAAGTATCTTTGCCATTCAAGCTCATGGGTTAGCTAGGCGAATGGAACATACCCATGCAGAGCATCTTGTTATTGGAGTTTCTGGAGGTTTAGATTCTACTTTAGCCCTTTTAGTTTGCGTAAAAGCTATTAAACTTCTTAATATGCCATCTTGTAGCATTATAGGGGTAACAATGCCTGGTTTTGGTACTTCTGACCGTACTTATCATAATGCTATTAGCTTAATGAAATTACTTGGTATCACTCAAAAGGAGATTTCTATTGTACCTTCTACTTTACAACATCTTAAAGATATTGAACATGATGCTAGTATCCATGATACTACCTATGAAAATGCTCAAGCCAGAGAACGTACTCAAATCTTGATGGATTTATCTAATCAATATAATGGTCTCGTCGTTGGAACAGGTGATCTTTCTGAACTCGCTTTAGGTTGGGCAACTTATAATGGTGACCATATGTCTATGTACGGTGTTAATGCTTCTGTCCCTAAGACATTAATGCGCTATCTAATTGAATATGTAGCTTACTATGAAAGTGAACCTTTAATTCAAGAAATTTTATTTGATGTACTTGCCACACCTGTTAGTCCTGAATTGCTTCCTACAAGTGATAGAGGAGATATTACTCAAAAAACTGAAGATCTAGTAGGTCCCTATGAACTCCATGACTTCTTCATTTATTACATGCTTCGCTTTGGCTATGCGCCTTCTAAAATCTATCATCTCGCACAAATGGCATTTAACAATCAGTATAGTAATGAAACTTTACTTAAATGGTTAAAAGTCTTTTATAAGCGTTTCTTTGCTCAGCAGTTTAAACGCTCTTGTTTACCAGACGGACCTAAAGTTGGCTCTATTGGTTTATCACCTCGTGGTGATTGGCGCATGCCATCAGATGCAAGTAGTGCTCTTTGGTTAGCTGAGATTGAGTCTCTTAAGTAATAAATCCTTAACTTATATCTTTCGCCTTTTAATCTACTAAAAAGGTGCCATAATAGTCTATCAACTATGGCACCTTTTAACTTTATATGATATTTATATATTTATATTTTAAAATACACATGTCTTAGGAAAGTTGAATATGTCCGTGATCAATCATGGTTTGTAAGGCTTTCATCATTCCTAATCTAGCGTGATAAAAAGTTAATCCTCCTTGGAAAAAAGCTGTATAAGGTGGCTTAATAGGTGCATCCGCACTCATTTCAATAGAAGCACCTTGAATAAAAGCACCTGCTGCCATAATAACCGGTGCATCATAACCTGGCATATCCCATGGCTCAGGTGTTACAAAGCTATCCACTGGTGCACCTTTTTGAATTCCTTGACAAAAGCTAATAACTTTCTCAGGCGTTTGCATATTAATAGCTTGAATAATGTCATGTCTGGTTTCCTTTGAACTAGGCATAACATCAAAACCTAATTTTTCAAACATAGCCGCTGCTAAAATGGCTCCCTTTAAAGCATTTGCTACCACTTCTGGTGCTAAAAAAAGTCCTTGAAGAACAGGTTGATTCAATCCTAATGTAGCGCCTACTTCTTTTCCCAGTCCAGGTGCTGTTAGTCTCATAGCAGAATTTTCTACATATTGCTCTTTTCCTACGATATAGCCACCTATAGGAGCAAGGCCACCACCTGGATTTTTAATGAGTGAGCCTACACATAAATCAGCCCCTACTTCTGTTGGTTCAATAGTTTCCACAAATTCACCATAACAATTATCTACCATACAAATAACGTCTGGTTTAATGTCTTTAATAAAAGTAATAAGCTCTCCTATTTGTGCTACTGAAAAAGTTGGTCTATAACTATACCCTTTTGAACGCTGAATGGTTACTAGTTTTGTTTTTTCAGTTATGGCTGCTTTAATACCTTCATAATCAAAACTAAAATCCTCTCTTAAATCTACTTGTTTATAAGTAATACCATACTCGGCTAAACTTCCTGGTGTTTCACGTATACCAATAACACCTTCTAAAGTATCATAAGGTTTTCCTACTGGTGATAGTAATTCATCACCTGGTCTTAAGTTACCAAATAAAGCTACAGTTAAAGCATGTGTACCTGACATAAGCTGAGGTCTTACAAGTCCTGCCTCTGCCTTAAAGATATCTGCATAAATTTGTTCTACTGTATCACGACCTAAATCATTGTAGCCATAACCCGTTGTCGCTGCAAAATGAATATCACTTAACTTATTTTTTTGCATCGCATGTAATACTTTAGCACCATTTAAATGCATTACCTCATCAATTTCCGCATATATAGATTGCAACTCTTGTTCACAAACTTTGCAAAATGCTTCTGTTTCTGGTGATATACCTAATAAATCCTCTAAAATACCCATAGTATCTCCTTTATATGTATTCATCAATTAAGCCCTCTATAGAGAGGGCTTAATCAGCGAATTTTGTCTGATTTTAAATGTAATTTCATTATAACATCTTTTTGTATGAGTTCAAGTTTTTGTTAACCCTCATCCTTAATAGATTCCAATAACCTCATACTTGCTTCTGTACTTTCAGTTTTCAAAACACCATCTATTAATTCTACTGCAACCTGTTCTTCATAGCTTTCTTTTGTCTGGCGTGCTAATTTCAAAAAAATACCAGCTTCTATCCAATTTTCCTTTTCCATATAAGCTAAACTAATAGATAAATAAATACTACAATCACTACGACTACCTTTCTCACGAATAACACGTTTAAGAATATATTCCAAGGACATAAGTTAATCCTTTCATTTTGAGGATTTTTCTTATGCTAAGTATTGCCTCAATCTAAAAAAATCTATACGTTCTTGTATAGACTTTTAAAGTATTGGTATCTTTTTCATTAATATTTCTATCGAATCATACAGTATTGCTTTAAATGAATAGATTTTTCTACCACCTCAAAAAGTTTAAACCCGAAGTGCTGATAAAAAGCTACATTTTTATCATTATGTGTTTCTAAAGAAACTAATAAACTATGTGCATCTGCATAATCTAAAACTTCTGTAAGCAAGAGTTTTGAAATACCACAATGTTGTTTTAATGGATGTACTGCTAAATAAATAATATGTAAACGTTCTTTTTGTTTAATATGTTCTGTCCACCTAGAATTTAAATAATCTTTTCCTTTTAAGAAATGCCAAAGTACTCTTAGAGAAGGATCCTCTTTAATTAAGTAACAGTCTGTTTTAAAAGTAGCATAATAAGTACTTATCAAATATCTTAAAATATGAAATGGCTCCGTCTCATCAGATACAATAATAATACCATTCATATCTTCACTATCAGCATAAACCTTACAAGTATTAAAAAATTCATCTAAATCACACTTAAATAGTTCAGGTAATAACTTCTTTCTTATTTCTTCATCAGGAATAAGAAGCGTATATAACGGGTCATTCTCAAAACAAGCTGTCAACAGATTTTCTAGTACTGGAAAATCTGTTTTTTTAACACAATACAATTGATCAAGCTCCAAAATTCCACACCTTTCATTACTTATTCCGTATCAATTATAGAGATATTTCAGCTTTAATACAAGATATTATTCAATAAAAAAGCGTAACTAATGACTAAAGGTAGTTTTCCCTAAAATCATTTGTCACGCATTTATCTTGTTCTTAAAATCAAAAGATCATGGCATAAATAATATGCTTCTGAAAGCCTTTGCTTTCAAAAATTATTACTCTGTTGCATTTAAATTAACTGGTTTTGATGGTACCAAAATGTTATGCTCTCTGTTGGCCGAGCCATGATATCACCTACCTTTTATATTATATGTAAAATATCTCTTTAGCGTACCCTCTCTACAATGATGCATAAAAAACAAACTATGCTAAGAAAAAATTGAATACAATATATCCTATTACTTTAAATGTATTTCCTTTAAAAATAATTTTTTCACCTTTCACGTACTCATCATCTCCTATCGTTGTATTCGCTTTACTACTTTTTAATTTCATTATCAATAGTGATGTTCTGATTTTAATACTTAATGAAAATTTTTTCATTTTAGGCATTTTGTACCTCTTATTGGTGGGTCGTGGTCTTTAGTATAAGTTTTTATCTTAGTTTAACTAGTAGGGGCATATATTCTCTCCATAAGTGATTTTTCAATTATCACAAAGTCCCATAACTAGCATCGTATGAATGGTATCTAGTTGCATCATTTTTTCAAGTTTGTAGTTTATATTTGAAAATAAGCCTACTAATTCTCTTATAATTCGTTGTTTACCGCCTCTACATTCAACTGATAACCTCAAGCCATGCATAACTACCTCTTTGGGTTCAAATTCTTCTCTCAAGATATCCTCAATTACCAAAATCTTTGTATTACCATCAGAATACTTCATGCAATTGTTCAAAATATCTAAACATCTTCTATCATCAAAATCATGAAGCAAATTCATTAGTATAATATAATCATATAATGCACTTGCTAACATTAATTTAAAAATATTACCTTCTATAAATGTAATGTCAACATTATTTAATTTCTTAAATTCATTTCCTAGCATACAAGGGATTTTAGTATCAACAATTGTATAAGAACAGTCTTTATTCATTAATAAAAGAGCCCTTCCTAGACCACCACTGTTTCCACCCAATTCTAGTACTTTCATATTAGCCCAATTTACATGTTTGGCTAATTCTTTTCCTATTTTGAACGTTATGTGATAATTGTACCTTGAATAAATCTCGTACTCTGCATCAGTAATACTATCGAAAAAAAACTGGGATTCATTAATTCCTTTATTAAATAATGCTGAATAGTGGTCATCTTGATTTTTGCTAATTATGTTATCAAGTATATGCAAGTACTTTGCCTTATTTTCATTAGTTAACACAAAACATCTTCCATCATAATCAAGTAAATTGTTTACCATCAATATTCTAATAATTGCTTTATATATGCTTTCATTTAATCCCAATTTTTTCATTTTATCTTCAATTAATTGTTTTGGTAGTCTATTATCAATACAACAATCCAATCTACTAAAAAAATATATTGCCTCATATAGTTCCATATAATTTTCATAATCCATATAGAATGCACCTCCTACCAATCCCTCACACTGCTATCACCAACCAGTAAATTACACCCTCTACAAAGTATTAAAATATTACCCATTTAGATAAGTTTTAGATAATAGATCAATAGATAAACTGAAATTTTTTGCTACCTTCCTACTTTCTACTAGGATTGTATAGAATGCTGTGAATAGAGTTTTCTATAGCATCATATTTTATGGTTTTAATGTACTTAAATCCACATTTCTGAACAACTCTTGCAGACTGTTTATTTCTGTCAGAATGACACACAAGGATAAAATCCAAGTTTTCGACTTCAAACAGATATTGAATAACAGCCTTTACTGCTTCTGGCATAATATCTTGTCCCCAAAAATCTTTGGAAAGGACATAACCAATTTCTCTCCCTTGAAAAGAATTAAATTCGGGGTAATTTTCTTCGTTATAGCACTCTATCCCCAAAGAACCAATTACCTTGTTTTGATATTCAATAGCAAAAGTTTTCTTACCTTCAATAAATATATCAAGTATCACCTTTGATTCTTCAATATTTTTATGAGGTGTCCAACCTGCTAACTGCCCTACTCCATCTACTTTGGCATATTCGTAAAAATCATTCAAATCAGTATCTTTCCAAGGACGCAATATCATACGCTGAGTTTTCAAAATTACATTACTAATATCAATGTTTTTATTCATAATATGTCCTTTCTCAAATGCAACGATGAATAATCTAAAATTAAAAAGATTACTTGTTCTTCCAAACTATATCTTGTTTTTGTTGTTGTTTGAAATCATTTTGGGTTTTGGAATGAAAGATATTTGGGATAAACTAAATGCATGGTCAAGAAAATAATATATACAAAAATTATACCCCCAACATTTCTGCTGAGGGGTTCATCTTGGTAGTGGTAATGACTTACATTTACGTCGGTTTAGCTTTTACTACCTTATGTTATACCTTGTCTTAATTCAATACTGTCATATTGGATTCTATTCTTTTTCACGTAATTTGCCCCCAAAAACTAAAAATGACAACAAGTGACTCGGTTTTTTTCGACCAAAAATCATTTGTTGCCATTATATGCATAGGCAAACTTTCACACTAAAATATGCAGTCTACTAATAACTATATCCATTGATACTCAACGTTTTATTACTCTGCTGCATTTAAATTAACTGGTTTTGATGGTACCAAAGTAGAAATGGCATGCTTATAGATCATTTGTTGTTTGCCTTCACTTTCTAGAATCACAACAAAATTATCAAATCCTTTAATGATTCCTTTAAGTTGGAATCCATTAGTAAGGAATACAATAATTGATATTTTATCTTTTCTTAATTGATTTAATAAGACGTCTTGTAAATTAATAACTTTACTCATAGTCGGTGTTCCCCTCCTAAAGGCTTGAATGAATTGATTTCATTGTATATTATATTTTATTGCTTGTCCAGTAAATTACATAATTTTGCAATAATATATTGTAATTATGGCCTATCTTTTAAAGGATTATACTTCCAAATCCTTATTATTTAGATTAATTTTTGATAACATTTCTGACACAATTGTCTCGGGATTAAATCCTAGCTGATCAACTGATAAGAAAATAGGATTAGCTTGGTGTTTAAACCAAGTCAGCTGTCTTTTAGCATAGCGTCTTGTATTTTGCTTAAGCTGTTCAATAGAGGCTTCTAGTGTCTCCTCTCCTTTAAAATAAGGAAAGAATTCTTTATAACCAATGGCTTTCATAGAAGGTAAGTCTTCACTATAACCTGCTTCAAAAAAGTGTCTGACTTCTTCAACTAAACCTTCTTCTACCATTTGGTCAATGCGCAAGTTAATTCTTTCATATAACTTGCTACGTTCCATAGTTAATGCAAAGAAAGTATAGGCATAAGGTGATTCATTCCCCTTACGCTTTTCCTTTTCCTCCTCATTATGGGCTGAAATAGGATGTCCCGTTTCTTTATAATATTCTAAAGCACGAATTACACGTTTAATGTTGTTAGCATGAATATTTTCAGCACTAATCGGGTCTACTTCTCTCAGCATCTCATGAAGCTTATCTACACCATTTTCATTTACAAAATGCTGAAGCTCTTCTCTATAGTCTTCATCTGGTGAAGTTTCTTCAAATTGGGTATCAAATAAAATAGCATTTATATAAAAACCTGTACCTCCTACTAAAATAGGTATTTTCCCCTTTTGATAAATCTTTTCTAAATAACTTTTGACACGCTCTTTAAAAGTAGCCACGCTACAAGGAAAATTCGCTTCCCATTCATCAATCATATAATGAGGAATACCTTGCATTTCTTCTGGCTTTACTTTAGCCGTTCCGATATCCATTCCTTTATAAATTTGCATGGAATCAGCTGATATAATTTCCCCATTAATTGCCTTTGCCAACAGAACACTCGTTTGTGTTTTACCTGAAGCAGTAGGCCCTGCAATTAAAATAAGTGGTCGTTTCATAAATCTACCTTTCTTAGATTACATTAAATTCTCTTAAACATTTTCTCAATATCAACTTGAGTGAGTGCAACCAATGTTGGTCTACCATGAGGGCAAGTAAAAGGATTATCTAAAGCTAATAATAACTCGATTAGCTTACGACACTCACGATCAGATATTTGGTCATGAGCTTTAATAGCGCTACGACATGACATACGAATAATGGCTTCTGCTTTAAGCTCCGCAATATCCTGAAGCTTATCATGAGTTAAACGATCTAATACTTCTTTGAATACAGCCGGTGATAATGGCTCATTCAAAATAAAAGGTACTTCTCTAATGGCAACAGCATTTTCTCCAAAAGCTTCAAATTGAAATCCTAATTTTTTAAAAAGTTCTTCATGTTCATTTAAAAGAGTCATTTCTACCGGTGTTACCATTAAAGTCTCAGGCATTAAAAGCAGCTGCGTTGCGACCTCATTTGCTTTAAACTCTGCCATAAATTGCTCATATAATACTCTTTCATGAGCTGCATGTTGGTCAATAATAAAAACCTTCTCATGATATTCGATTAACCAATAGGTTTTAAATACTTGTCCTACAATACGATAATCTGTAGGTAAAATGGCTGGTGAAGTAGGTTTTTCTTCAACTTGAATCTTAGGTGGTAAAGGTACATCTTCAAAACGACTAATACCATATTCTTTATTAGTCTTCTCCAGTTCGTGAATCATTTCATCAGTCGGTTCTGTAGTACTTTGATGAATCATTTCTTCTTTAAAAACTTGACTCAGCTGTTTCTCATAAGTATCAATGGCTTGAGGAGAAACATGCTGACTATCTCTATTGCCAAATAACCGACTAATAGAAGGGGGATTTACATCTTCTCTTTGAAAATCAGTAGGATTATGTTTTAAAAGACTTTGAGGTGTTACTTCTTCCTTTTCTTTACGTGGTGCAAAAAAAGTATCTATGATACCTTGCTCAATAACCGGTTCAACTTTAGCTTCCTTTGGCCCTGGCTCAGTAGCCACTTGTGGTACTAAATAAGCTTCCCTTAACGCATGGCTAACCCCTTCATAAACCGCTTTATAAATAGTATCTGGGTTTTTAAAACGGACTTGCAATTTAGTAGGATGAACATTAACGTCTACTAAAGAAGGGTCCAAATACAAGTGAAGCACTGAAAAAGGAAATTTACCTACCATCACTAAAGTTTTATAAGCATCTTCTACAGCACCTTGTAATAATTGACTTTTAATATAGCGGCTATTAATGAAAAAATGCTCATAATTACGATTTCCCCTATTTAAAACTGGCTTTCCAATTAACCCCATACATTCTATAGTATCGCTTTTATAGTAGCACTCTAGCGTATTTCTAGCATATTCTTTTCCATAAATATTTAAAATAGCATGCTTTAACTCATGGTCTCCTGAAGTCGTAAATATAGTTTTTCCATTTTGAATATATTTAAAACTTACCTCCGGATGTGCTAATGCTAATTTATACATATAATCTGAAATTTTTGCTCCCTCTGAACTACTACTACTTAAAAAAGATTTTCTAGCAGGAACATTAAAAAACAAGTGACGCATAATGAAGGTAGTCCCATTAGGACAGGCAACTTCTTCTGCAGCTGACATCTTCCCTCCACTTATCTCTATACGCTTACCGGTTAACTCTTGCTCTTCCTTGGTTAAAAGTTCTACATTGGAAACAGCTGCAATACTTGCTAACGCTTCACCTCTAAACCCTAAACTCATCACTTCATACAAATCTTCTGCCGAAGTAATCTTACTTGTTGCATGACGTAAAAAAGCTACTTCTACTTGATCTTTTGGAATACCTACCCCATTATCTGTCACACGAATTAAGTCAACACCACCATTTTTTATTTCTACTGTAATGGAACTAGCTTTGGCATCAATACTATTTTCTACTAATTCTTTAACAACAGAACAAGGTCTTTCCACTACTTCTCCTGCCGCAATTTTATTAATGGTATGTGTATCTAGTATTTTAATTGCTCTCATTTGTATCCTCCTTTCTTCGCCATATAATAAGGAGGAAGGCAAACCTCTTAAAGAGATTTAACCTTCCTTTGTAATTCATATAAAAGTTCTAAAGCTTTAAATGGTGTTGTATTCATTAAATCCGCTTCTTTTAAAGCAGTAATGACCTCGTGTTCACCTTGATCAAATAAATTAAGTTGGCCAAAACCATTTTGTTTTTCTTTATGGTCTTTAGAAGCTTTTTTAGATGTAACTTCTGTTTCATTGATCTGATAAGCCTCTGTCGTTATTACCTGTTCTTTTACTACATCCTTGATCTTATCTACCTTTTCAGATAGCTGCCCCAAAGTCCCTTGAACACTAGGTGGTATAATCACTTGCTTCTCACCACTATCCAGTTGCTTTAAAATAGCTTTTGCACGCTCTAAAACAGCACTAGGTACACCCGCTAACTTAGCCACTTGAATCCCATAGCTATGGTCAACACTACCTTTTACGATTTGGTGAAGGAAAATAATATCTTCTCCTATTTCTTTAACTGCAATACAATAGTTCTTAAGATTTGGCATAGTTTCTTCTAAAACAGTGAGCTCATGATAATGGGTGGCAAATAAAGTTTTTGCACCTATTTCAGTCGTAATATGTTCTATAATAGACCAAGCAATACTTAAACCATCTAATGTACTTGTTCCTCTTCCAATCTCGTCTAAGATGAGTAAGCTATTCTTTGTTGCATGATGCAAAATATTTGCCACCTCCATCATTTCCACCATAAAGGTACTTTGTCCTGATGCCAAATCATCTGAAGCACCTACACGTGTGAAAATACGATCAACAACACCAATAGTTGCTGAATCCGCTGGCACAAAGCTTCCTATTTGAGCCATTAAAACAATCAGAGCTACTTGACGCATATAAGTGGATTTACCAGCCATATTAGGCCCTGTTAATAGCATCATCTCGGCATGCTCTTCTTCTAAAATGACGTCATTGGCAATAAAGTGTTGTTCTCCTAACATTTTTTCTACAACTGGATGACGCCCTTTTTCAATACAAAGATTATAGCCAGTTGTCATCTCTGGCTTTACATATCCATAAGTATCTGCTACATCCGCTAAAGAACAAAACATATCTAAAGCTGCAATTTGAGCCGAAGTCGTTAATAAACGTGGCATCTCTTTTAAAACTGCATCTCTTATTTCTGTAAATAACTGATACTCTAATAAATTAAGTTTATCATCTGCACCTAATACTTCTTCTTCTACTTTTTTCAGCTCTTCTGTGATATAGCGTTCACAGTTAGAAAGGGTTTGTTTGCGAATAAAGTAATCAGGTACTAAATGATTATAGGACTGTGTCACTTCTAAAAAGTATCCAAAAACTTTATTGTATTTTATTTTAAGATTCTTAATACCTGTTTTTTCTTTTTCTCTAGCTTCTATTTCCATAAGCCAAGAAGCACCTTCGGTCTTGACTTGACGTAAATGATCGACTTCTTCATTATAGCCAGTTTTAATCATGTTTCCTTCTCTCACAGAAATAGGTGCTTCCTCTATAAGTGCCTTGTCAACTAGCTGGTAAAGATCACTCATGTCATCTAACTGACGGTTAAGGGAGATTAACCCTGGCGCCTGGCAGTCTACTAATAAACCCTTAATAGTTGGCAGTACCTCTAAAGATTGTTTTAAAGCAATCATATCTTTAGCATTACACGTTCCAAAAGAAACTTTACTCATTAAACGTTCAATATCATAAATATGATCTAATGCCTCAAATAAATCCGCACGTAATAAAGGAGCTTCCTTAAGTTCCTTTGTGGCATCTAGACGATGATTAATTTCTTCTGCATTAATAAGAGGCTGCTCTATACATTTTCGAATATAACGAGAACCCATAGCTGTTTTGGTATGATCAAGTACCCACAAAAGGGAACCTTTTCTTCTTTTTTCACGCAACGTTTCTGTTAATTCAAGATTACGCCTTGTGGCGATATCTAATAACATAAAAGCATCCACATTATAAATAGATAACGTCATCAAGTGAGATAAATCCGTTTTTTGCGTTTCTTGTAAATAAGCAAGCAAACTAGCTGTAGCTAAAGTTTCCACACCGTCTTCACTTAAGCCAATTCCACCTAAAGATAAAATATTAAAATGTTTCAGTAAAATACGTTGTGCTAAAGTAGTATCTAAAGTATGGGCTGGTATTTGCTCAGTTAAGCAATTAAAACGTGTACGCATAAATTCACGAATCTCATCATCTTGATAGAGAGTTTCTGATAATAAGCATTCTACAGGTGCAAATTTCGCTAATTCATCTAGTAATTTTCGCTTACTTTGATCTCCTATAATAGTCGTCGTAAGCCACTCACCTGTTGTCACATCACAAACACTTAATCCATAGCTTCCTTCCATACCAACAATGCTAGTGATATAGTTGTTTTTACCCTCACTTACTGTGGCACCCTCTAATATAGTCCCAGGTGTTACAATACGAATAACGCCGCGTTTTACTAAGCCCTTGGCTTGCTTAGGATCTTCAATTTGCTCACATATAGCTACTTTATAACCTTTTTCTACTAAACGTGAAATATACGTTTCTGCTGAATGAAAAGGTACACCACACATAGGTGCCCTTTCCTCTAAGCCACAATCTTTTCCTGTTAAAGTAATTTCTAATTCTCTTGAACAAGTTTTAGCATCTTCAAAGAACATTTCATAAAAATCCCCTAGTCTGAAAAAAAGTAAGCAGTCTGGGTTTTCTTCTTTTATAGTTAAATACTGCGCCATCATAGGCGTTACTTGTGTTTTTAACATATTTATCTCGCCAACTCTCCAATTAAATAGTGGGTTTTATTATCCACAATATGAACTTTAACAAATTTACCAACATATTCTTTAGGTGCCGGTGTGTTTACTAAAAGTCCTGTATCTGTACGTCCACTTAAAACATTGTCATCTTGTTTACTTACTTCTTCAAAGAGTACTTCTACAGTTTGTCCAACATACTTATGAAGGGTAGCAGCAGACTGTTTATTTACAAGTGCTAATAATCTATTAAAACGTTCTTTTGTCACATCTTCTGGCACTTGGTCTTCCATAGTAGCTGCTGGTGTTCCTGTACGTTTTGAATAAATAAAAGTAAAGGCACTTGCATAATGTACTTTTTCTACAACTTCCATGGTATCTAAAAAGTCTTCTTCTGTTTCACCAGGGAAACCTACAATAATATCTGTCGTTAGTTCTACTCTAGGAATAGCTGCTTTAATTTTCCTTACTAATTCTAAATAGCTTTCTTTTGTATAATGACGATTCATTTTCTTTAATAATTTAGTACTTCCTGATTGGAAAGGTAAATGAACGCTTGGACAAATCTTATCACAGCTAGCCATTACTTCAATCAGTTCATCACTTAAATCTTTTGGGTGAGATGTCATAAAACGAATACGTTTTAATCCCTCAATAGCGTTAATTTGTTTTAAAAGTTCAGCAAAGCTTATTGGTTCATCTAATGTCTTTCCATAAGAATTTACATTTTGTCCTAAAAGCATAATCTCCTTAACACCTTCAGATACTAATGCCTTGATTTCTGTAACAATATCTTCTGGCTTTCTACTACGCTCTCTCCCTCTTACATAAGGAACAATACAATAAGTGCAGAAGTTATTGCAGCCATACATAATATTAACGCAAGCTTTAAAATCATATTTTCTAGAATCTGGAAGGTCTTCTACAATATCTTGATAAGAATCCCAAATATCTATGACATTTTGCTTTGTTTCTAAACGTGTTTGTAAAAGTTCTGGTAATTTATAAATATTATACGTTCCAAAAATAATATCAATAAAATTAAATTTCTTTTTAAGCGTATCCAATACTATGTCTTGCTGCATCATACAACCACATAGGGCAATCATAAAGTTTGGATTTTTTTTTCTTCTTCCCTTAAGAGCTCCTAAACGGCCATAAATTTTTAGCTCTGCATTTTCACGTACACAACAAGTATTATAAATAATAAAATCAGCTTCTTCTTCATTTTCTGTTTTAGTGTAACCAATTTGCTCTAACATACCTTCAATCTTTTCTGAGTCTCTTGCATTCATTTGACATCCAAAGGTTGAAATACAATACTGAAGACCTTTCCCGCTTATGTGTTGTGCAAGTATATTGATAATCTCATTTTGGCGTTGTGCTTCCTTTGTTGAGACATTAATGACTTTTCTCTCGCTCATGTCGTTTTCCTCCTAGCGCGTTTCATCTAATCGTTGTTTCTTTCTCATTTTACATGATAAAACATCATCTTTCAATGTCTACCGGGTACTTGTGACATATAAAAACAAAAATTAATACGAGATGAACTGATCTAAGAGAAAAAGATAACCCAATTGGTAAAGGAATAGCAGTATAGAAATATACTGAACACATTCCCCATTCCCCCTCTATACTTCTATTACGCGATAAATAAAATTCTCACTTTCATACTGAGTCTCATTTTGAAATGCACCTAAAATTTTGAAGCCTTCTTTTCTAAAATACTGTATGCTTACCTTTTTTTCTTGCTCAGAAAGTTCATCTAATTTTCCATATATACTTATTACTTTAGGAACATCTTCCTTTATTTCTTTTAATAATTCATACAAGCACTTTAGCTTAAATCCACTATTTTCATCCATCCAACTTATTAATTGGCATAACTGAATCAATTCTCCTCTCTTATCTAAATAAAGTTCTCCTGTCTTTTCAAGTGCCGTATAAGCATTTTCCTTTTTTATTCGGAGTTGATACCTTTGATAGTCATTTTTTTGTTGGCTTTTTTCAAAAATTACCATATCGTTAATTTCTTTGCCATCTAATTGCTTTGAATAAAACGGATAATAAAATGCCATATTATGATGTAATTCAAAAGAAAAACGTACAAAAAAGGAAGATATATTCCTTTGCTGCTGATGATAATACATGATGGATTCATAAAGATATAAAATATCATTATAATTATGCAATTCTACCGTTAATTTACCAGATAAAAAAGACTTCATACTCTTTTTAGCCAAAAGTTGTGCCTCACAATTTTGATTGCAAAAAGAACATACTTTACTATGCCAACCTCTTTCACCTATACTGAATCTTTGTAAATAAGTAGGTACTCCTAGATTCTCTTGGTCATTTCCCCAAGAATAACCATCTAAGTAGAGCATTCCTTTATCATAAGGCTTAAAAAATTGCATCTGTTCCTTCTGATTTATTAATACTACGTATTGCTGATTTAAATAGTTCCTCGCCTTTTTTAAACGCTCAATGTCATCACTTATTTGCATCAGTATTTCATAAGGGCATCTTCCTAATTTCTTTTTCATATAGCAAGCCAATAGCTTATGCATTTTATTTCACCATTTCTATAAGTACTCTATTTATTTTATGAACCATTTATCATTCATTATGCCTTGATTAGAAAAGCATTTACTTTGCCTCTCCCATTATCGTATCTAATTTAAACTCCTTCTATTTCCTTGTTTATTCTCCAAAAACAAAGTTGATATCGCTTACAAATATCTCGAATCACTATGCTGGCTACAACTACCGCCATTATCCCTACTAAAATATTACTAACCATCATAACAATTCCTACACTTTTGCTGCCAATTTGAGTAAATTGTTGTAACCCCCATAAAATTGGAATACGAAACACAAATACCCTACAAAAATTAATCAGTAATGTTAGTTTAGTATAACCAAAACCATATAGCAGAGCCATAACAGCTGCATTCATTCCTAAGGGAATGGCACCAAATGCTTCAAAACTATAAACTTCTTCAATAAGCTGCCTAAATACAAGGTCATTACCTGCAAATAGACCACTTAAAACATGAAGAAAACCAGTAGTTAAACCATAACCAATGCATCCAATAATCGTATTAATGACAAATAACTTTTTAAAGGCATCTAAAGCACGGTCTAATTGATGCGCACCTATATTCTGACTAATAACAGCTGCACCCCCCTCTTGAAAACCATTTTGAGGCATAGTAGTTAAGCCTCCCATATTATTCGAAATACCTAATGCCCCTACTGTTAAAACACCATAAGCCGTACTCATAGAGTTAATAACGACTTTTCCAAATTGAAATGCAACCTTTTCAATAATAACCGGTATGGATAGTCTTATCATAGGTTTTGTCACCTTGCCTTTTAAAGTAATACTTTTAAAAGAAAAACTAAAAATACTGTGACGGTCTAACATGTGATAGATGGCACTTCCAAACATTGCTAGTTGTGATATTAAAGTAGCCACTGCAATCATTGTAATGCCTGACTTAAGCACATAAATAAAAAATGCCGTTAGTGATAATTTAATAACGATAACTCCAAAATTTAAATATAAAATACGTTTTGAATTACCTCGGGCTCTTTCAATAGCTATGTAAACATTATTAAAGAAACTAACAACCATTCCCATTAACTCAATTTTAAAATACTGGCTCCCTAAATTAATAAGCTCATTTGGTGTATTGGCTAGCTTTAAAAGAGTTGTTGTAAACGGCAAAATAAACAACAAAACGCCTAACCCTAGTATACCGCATAAGCCAAATAAACTACTTACTCTTGCCTTAACTAGGTCATAGTCACCTGCCCCATAAGCTTCACTTATTTTGAGACTTGCACCTACAGCTAATCCACCACCAACAGCTGTTAGCATTAAATTAATTTGAGATAAATAAGCAACTGCAGAAACAGATTCGCCGCTAATATGAGAAGCCATCATAGAGTCTAAAATCTTGAAAATTTGATTTAAACTTTGATAAAGTGCTAATGGTATACAAACATGAAAAATAACACGCCACATATTTCCTGTTAAAGCAAACTCTCTAAACTTTTTGTCTTTAGTAGATAGTTTTGATTCTCCCATCTTGTTCCCTTCTTTCAAGTCATCATTTTGTTATACTGAAGCCTATTGTAACTGAAAAACAATTTGTATTGAAGTAGCTCACCTAACTAATATCAACTTTTGTTGAAAACCTTACTCGTTTTATCTATTTTTATCGAAAAACATACAAAAAGAAGCAGCTAAGGAAATATTCTTATACTGCTTCTTTTTGTATGCTCTAAATTTTACTTTTACTCATCTGGACATTTTATATCGATATAAGCTTTTACTAAGGCGACACACTGTTCTCTGCTTAAGCTACTACTATTAATACACAAATCATAATTAGCAGCATCATTCCATTCTTTACCCGTAAAGTAACGATAGTATGCTGCTCTTCGTTTATCTGTTGTTTGAATAAAATTCTTAACATTCTTTTTCGAACAGACCTTCATTTGTTCTACTGTCCGAATACAATCTTCTAAGGGTGCATGTACGTATATTCTAATGACATTATTCATATCTTTTAAAATATAATCTGCACAACGTCCAATAATAACACAAGATTCTTTTTCTGCTAACTGCTTAATCATCTTAGCCTGATAATTAAACAAATTTTCATTAGAGATAAAATCATCGCGATCTGGTGGAATAATTTCTCCTTTATACACATTTTTAGCCACATTAAATAATAGGTTATTCTTGACCTTTTCATCTGCATTAGCAAAAAGGGCTTCGTTAATACCACTTTCATCTGATGCTAATCTTAATAATTGACGATCATAAAAACTAATCCCCAGTTCATCAGCTAATAATTTACCTATGGCACGCCCACCACTACCATAGCCTCTAGCGATTGTTATAACAAAGTGTTTCATGACTATCCCCCCAATTTAATAAACTATTGGATTTTTCAAACATCTATTGCTTAAACTTATTATAAAGCCTTTGGAGATAGAAAACAAGATTTGCCTATTCTTAACGTTATATTTATTGATTAGTTTTGGCATTTTTGTAAAAGATATAGTATAATAAAACATAATATTTGCATCAACTAAAAACAATATTATAAGAACTGTAGATTACATTCAGAGAAAGGATTTTATATGAGTGTCCTGCGTAATAGTATCAAAACATTTAGTCTCTTAGTGGGTGCTACACTTCTAGCTTACCTCTATACTAAGGTAACTGCAAATCATACAAATGTAGCTATTATTTATATACTAGCTATTTTTTTAACAGCACGTTTCACATCGGGATACTTTTGGGGAATATTAGCTTCTATTATTGGAGTTGTTGGAGTCAATTACTTTTTTACATATCCTTTTTTACAAATTGATTTTACAATTAATGGCTATCCTGTTACATTCTTAGGTCTACTGACTATTGCATTCATTACAAGTGGTATGACAGCTCATGTTACAGAACGTAATAAAATTATTTCCGAACGTGAAGAAATGACACATAAACTTAATGATATTAATAATCAGCTTTTAATAAGTGATCGCGTGGATCAGATTATAGAACTTACTTTAAATACAGTAATCGATTTTACTAAAAGCTCAGTTATTTTTCATAAAACCGATCCTTTAAAAAAAATAAATTATATAGAAAAACTTTATTCTGATGAAGATCGTGAGATGTTAACAACCCCCCATGAACTAGAAAGGGCACATTGGGCCTTTTCTAAGGTAAAAAATTCAGACTTTTCATCATCAGATATTGCCTATGGCAGCGGTCTTTATCTTCCACTTATTTCTCATGAACACATTTGGGGAGTTATTGGTATTTATCATTTTCCTACTACTCTCTATAAAAATAATACATTGACTTTATTAAAGCTCATGCTTACACAAGTAGCTATGGCTATTGAACGTCAGCATTTAGTGGATGAACATCATCAACTAGCATTGGAGACAGAAAAAGAAAAAATGAGAGCCAATTTACTTCGTGCTGTATCTCATGATTTGCGTACTCCTTTAACAAGTATTATTGGTGCTGGAGCAACTTATTTGGAAAATAAGACTTACTTAAATGATGAAGAACAAGACGACTTAGTTAAACATATTCTTGAAGATGCTAATTGGCTTCTTCATATGGTTGAAAATTTACTATCTATCACTCGTATTAAAGAAGGTCAAGTTAAAGTGAATAAAACACCTGAACCATTAGAAGAAGTGGTCTCTGAGGCTATTTTAAGATTAAAAAAGCGTTATCCTAAAAGTAATGTTAATGTTAAAGTACCTGATACTTTTTTAATGATTCCTATGGATGCTACACTTATTGAACAAGTGATTCTCAACTTGTTAGAAAATGCCCTTAAATATGCTCATAGTAAAGAACCTATTGAGCTTATTGTAACGGATGATACTACTCATGTAACCTTTAGAATTATTGATCATGGCATAGGATTAGCTGAAGAACAGTTAGAAGGTATTTTTGATGGAAATGCTCTTAATCCAAAAGCTCAAAGTGATTCTTCTAAAGGTATGGGAATAGGCTTATCTATTTGTAAAACTATAGTTTGCGCTCATGGTGGAAAAATTTCTGCTCAAAATCATATTGCTGGTGGTGCTGAATTCATCTTTACACTACCAAGCCAAGGAGGAAGTATTCATGAACAAAACATCTATACTCATTGTTGAAGATGAACAAAATATTTGTAATTTCATTGCTACAACTCTTAATGCCCATGAATATAAAACATTAAGATGTCAAACAGGTAAGGAAGCACTGGCTATTATCCCTTCACACTGTCCAGATCTTATTTTGCTAGATTTAGGCCTACCTGATATGGATGGGCTAGAGGTATTAACTTCTGTACGTGAATGGTCTTCTACGCCTATTATAGTCATTTCAGCTAGATCACAGGAAGCAGAAAAAGTTCAAGCCCTTGATTTAGGGGCAGACGACTATATTACCAAACCCTTTGGCACTTCTGAACTTTTAGCAAGAATTCGTACAGCTATTCGCCATAGCTTAAAGATCAGTAAAACCAATCAAGGCGCTAATATTTTCAAAGCTAGTGATTTAACCATTGATTATGATAAGCATATGCTCTTAGTTGGAGATGAAAAAGTTCACCTCACCCAAATTGAGTTCAAGCTCATTTCTCTTTTAGCACAACACGCAGGTAAAGTACTTACTTATGACTATATGATAAAAAAAATCTGGGGTCCATATGCTGGTAGTAATAATCAAATCCTACGTGTTAATATGGCTAATATTCGAAGAAAAATTGAACAAAATCCAGGCGATCCTAAGTACATTTTTACAGAAGTAGGTATTGGTTACCGTATGATAGAAGAAGAAGGAGAAAGCACACATTAAAATAGTGCTTTCTCCTTCTTCTTTTATCAATTAATTACATGAAACTACGCCCGTTTCTCCATCTAATGTGACAATTGCTCCAGATTTTAATATTTCAGTTGCTCCCTGTGCCCCCAAAATAATAGGAATATCTAAGCTTAAACTAACAATAGCCGCGTGTGAATTCATGCCATCTTCTTCTATAATTAAGCCAGCAGCTTGTTTAAGTTCTTCTATAATATGATTACTTGTTTTAGGCATTACTAAAATATCTCCCGGTTTAAAATCACTTTTCACTTCTTCTTCATCTTTACAAACACATAAGCTGGCACAAACAGTCTTATGAATCATTCCTCTCCCCTTTAAAAGAATATGTCCTATGACTTGTACCTTAATAAGATTGGTCGTTCCAGCTATACCTAAAGGTACTCCGGCTGTTAATACCGCAATTTCTCCTGGCTTTACATAGCCTACTCTTTCAACCGCTTCAGCAGCATGCTCAAATAAGTCATCTGTATTCTTTTCTTCTTTTATAAGTAATGGCATGACACCCCATGATAAATTAATTTGTCTACAAACATATTCATATGTGCTACAACCAATAATGGGACAATCCGGTTTATACTTTGCAATCATTCGAGCAGTCTTACCAGATTTTGTTACTGTAATAATAGCTGCTGCATTAATATCATGTGCAGTTGTGCAAGTAGCATGAGAAATAGCGTTAGTTACATCGGGATTAGTCAAACAATCTCTATTTTTAAAACGCTGTCTATAATTAATATCTTGTTCTGCTCTTTCTGTAATTTTAATCATTGTTTGTAATGCTTCAACTGGATATTTACCTGCCGCTGTTTCGCCTGATAACATAATAGCACTGGTTCCATCATAAATAGCATTGGCAACATCTGTAACTTCTGCACGTGTAGGTCTAGGATTTTTCATCATAGAATCTAACATCTGTGTAGCAGTAATAACAGGTTTCTCTGCATTACATACCTTGCTAATAATTTTCTTCTGAATAACTGGAATTTCTTCAATAGGTACTTCTACCCCTAAATCTCCTCTGGCTACCATAATACCATCTGATACACGAATAATATCATCTATATTTTCAATACCTTGTCTATTTTCTATCTTAGCAATAATATTAATGGTATTACATTGATAATCACTTAGTATTTTCCGAATCTGTATAATATCCTCAGCTGTTCTTGTGAAGGAAGCTGCTATAAAGTCTACACCTTGCTCAATTCCAAATACAATATCTGAGTAATCTTGCTTGCTGATAAAAGGCATAGATAAATGAGCCCCTGGAATATTAACTCCCTTATGACTAGATAAAATCCCCCCATTTTCAACATGACAAATAATATCTTTATTTGTTTTACTGGTTACTTTAAGTTCAATAAGTCCATCATCTAATAAAATCGTCATGCCTTCTGAAACATCCTTAATAAGTTCGTTATAGGAAATTGATACTTTTGTTTCATTTCCTTTAAGTGCTTCTGTTGTCAATGTAAAAACTTGATCCTTTTTAAGCTCTACTTCTCTTTCCTCAAAATCACCAATACGAATTTCAGGCCCTTTTGTATCTAATAATAAAGCAACTGGTAAATTCAGTTCTTGTCTTAACTTTTTCACTAATGAAATAGTTTGTTGATGTTTTTCGTAAGTACCATGTGAAAAATTAATACGCGCAACATTCATACCTTCAAGCATTAACTCTCTTAATATTTGTTCATCATCTGTAGCAGGTCCTAGTGTACAAACTATTTTCGTTTTTCTCATCTTTTCATCCTTCTTGTTGTAATAATTTATTATATTATCAATTTTCATGGAATTATATCATATGTTTTTGAATGTCTCAATAGAACGAATTTATCCTTAACATTTTCTTGATGTTGGTTTTAAATCAATTATTTATAAGTTTTATATAAATTGAGGAGAGAAAATCCTTGTGTTTGATTTATTTATATCTTCTTAAACTGTTCGCGAAACACAATTATTAGACAATTAATAAAAGGATATCTAACTGATACCCTTTTATTAATTGTCTAACTACTTATAAAATAGCTCTAATATGAAGACCTGGACGTTGTGACAAATCTATAAATTGCTGTGAGACTTGTACGACTGGTTTTGATAGCGCCGCTTTGTTAATCATAATCACTCTCGCTTTTTGTCCATTACTCAGATACACATCATGATTAATATAGGATTCAGATGTACGCTCTAAAAAAGGAAGCAAAAATTTAGGATCGAATTTTTGCAATCCCTCGGATTCGAAAAGTTCTATAACATCAAATGGACAAAGCCCTGCTCTATAGACCCTGTTAGCTGTCATTGCATCGTATACATCAGCTACTGCTACAATCTTAGCAAAATCAATGATTTGCTCACTTTTCAAACCATCTGGATATCCTGTACCGTCACATTTTTCGTGATGCATTAGTGCAGCCAACTTAATACGTTCATCAATATTTTGTTTCTTTAAAATTTCATATCCCCTATAGGCATGAGCTTTAACAGTAGTAAATTCTTCTGCTGTTAGTTTACCAGGCTTTGTAATCAATTTCTTAGGAATGCATAACTTCCCAACATCATGTAGCAGTCCACATAAACTTAATAGATAGTTATCTTCCTTCGAGAAATTGAGCCACCCTCCAATAACATGACAAATCAATCCTACATTCAGGGAGTGTACATACGTTAAATCATCATACTCTCGCATACACTGTAGCATTTCAAACATACTTGATCCCGTTACATTTTGAGCTAGTAATCGATCTAGTTCATGTGTCAATTTAGGAATATCAATTTCTTTATTATTAGTAACAACTTCATTAATATCCTTTCTGAATTCATCAACTGATTTAGAAAAATCAACCTGAAAGCTCTTAAATGTTTTAGTCTGTCGAACACGATCTAAATAAGTCATTTGTTCATCAACAAATGTGTCTATTTCTTTTCTATAATCATAAACACCTATTTGATTAACACCATGAAGCTTTAATTTTATAATGATTCTAGGAGTCAATGCGGTATCTTCAGTAACAAGCAAAAGTCCCATACTATCATAGATATTTTCTGCTATCGTCATATTGGCTCTGGCATAGTGTATAGGTATCTTTCTAATCTGCATATTTTCCTCCCCATTCACGATGTATAGATTCAATCTTACATTTATTTTATACTTTTCAAAATTAAACTTCAATAAATTTAAGTTTTTCTATTTAAAATCCACTTTATATAAAACAAAAATAGACATATATTGCCTATAAGTAGCAATATATGTCTATTTTATTAATCATTTTCATTTAGTATTTTCTCATAATCATCTAAGAATTGGTAGGATTTTTCTTTTTTATGATATCCAATAACAGTTTCTAAATTAATGTCATGTACACTTCTAAAAATATTCATTTCAATATGAGGATTAATTTGCCTAAATTTCTTAATTAAATTTTTCATTTCTTGACGCTTAGATCCTCCTCCTTGCCCACTTACACTGCAGTGTTCAGTTAAGCGACAAGCACATTGAATAAAACTTAACTCATTGTATCGCACCCATGCAACAATATCTGCTTCTTTAACTAAGTAAAGTGGTCTAATAAGTTCCATACCTTCATAATTAGTACTATGAAGTTTTGGCATCATTGTTTTAATTTGCCCACTATAAAGCATACTCATCAAAATAGTTTCTATTACATCATCAAAATGATGCCCTAATGCAATCTTATTACATCCCAAGTCTTTAGCTTCTTTATATAAGTAACCTCTTCTCATTCTGGCACATAAATAGCAAGGTGTATCCTCAACTTCAGCTACCACATCAAATATAGGTGATTCGAAAATAGTAATAGGAATATTTAACAACTTTGCATTATCTTCTATTAATTTTCTATTATAAGGATTATAACCAGGATCCATAACCAAGAACACTAACTCAAACTTAACTTGCCAATGCCTCTGAAGTTCCTGCATGCACTTAGCTAGGAGCATTGAATCCTTACCACCGGAAATACATACAGCTATTTTATCTCCATTCTGAATAAGGTTATAATCATTAATACCATTTACAAAACGCTTCCATATCTCTTTACGATATTTTTTTATAATACTTTTTTCTATTTCTTTATATTTTTCCATTATTTCATCCTTACTTTTTAAGTTCATTATAGCATTGTTCAAAAATCTGAATAAAAGCTTCTACTTCTTCCTCTGTTGTCAAGTAGCTTAAACTAATCCTTAATGTAGCCAGTGCTCGTTTACGGTCTTTTGTTAAAGCATAAACTGGACGTGAAGGTGTATTAGCTGTAGAACAAGCAGATTTTGTTGAAACAAAAACCTCTCTATCCGCTAGTTTCTGTTGAAACACATAAGGTTTAATGCCTTTAATACTCAAATTCAAAATAAAAGGTGAGGCTGCTTCAGGACTATTAATCATAACATCATTATATCCTTTTAGCTTTTTTCTTATCAACTGATTTAACATCATTACCTTATTATAATATATCTTTTGATCTTCTTTTATTAAATGTATTGCCTTTTCAGCTGATAAAATAAGAGCAGCTGTAGGTGTTCCGCTACGATAGGTTGTTGTACTAATACCGCCGTGAATCAATGGCTCTATATGAATTGTTTCCTTTTTAATAAGAATACCTATACCATGTAATCCAAAAAATTTGTGAGGTGCTAGTGTTATTAAATCAACCTTTTCTAAATCCACTTGTATTTTTCCTATAGCTTGCGTTGCATCTACATGAAAATGACAATTAGGATACTCTGAAATCATTTCCCCTAAGTCTGATATATCTTGACAAACACCTAACTCACTATCAACAGCACCAATAGAAACTAAAATAGTATCAGGTCTTAATAGCTCCTTTAAGTGGTCTGTATCTACTTTACCATTAGGTAACAGATCAACATAATCAATTTCATAACCTTGCTGCTCCAAATAAAGCATAGGCCCAGTTACAGATGAATGTTCTAAATAAGTAGTAATCATATGCTTTCCATAACGTTTATATTCATTAGCTATTCCTTTAATAGCCAAATTATTGGCTTCTGTTGCTCCAGAAGTGTATATAATTTCTTCTGGTTTAACCTTTAGATAGCTAGCTATCTTTTCTGTTGCTTCTGTAATAGCTAATTTTGCTTCTTTTCCCAACTTATGGCCTGCATTAGGATTAGCTACATAAGTTTTTGTTGCTTCACAGAAGGTTTTCAATACTTCCTCTCGTACAGGTGTATCTGCTGCATAATCTAAATAAATCATTTTAGTTCCTCTCTTACGCTTAGTAACTTTAAATTACTTCTGCTTTAAATCATACGTTTCTTCTAGATTTTTGTCAATCAACTTATAGATCCCTCTAAATATCCTGCATACTAAAAGCGCTAGCAGATTATCTACTAGCGCTTTTGAAATTACTTCATTTTTAACTTTACATTTTTTCGTGGAAAGTACGGCTAAGAACATCTAATTGTTGTTCTCTTGTAAGCTTAATAAAGTTTACAGCGTATCCTGATACACGAATTGTAAGTTGTGGATATTTTTCTGGGTGATCCATTGCATCAAGTAATACTTCTTTATTAAGAACGTTTACGTTGATGTGTTGTCCTGTTTGGCCAAAGTAACCATCAAGGATACCTACCATATTTGTAATACGGTCTGCTTCATTATTACCAAGTGTTGATGGTACTAATGAGAATGTGTATGAAATACCATCATTAGCATGTTCGAATGGTAATTTTGCTACTGATGCACAGGCTGCAAGAACACCTTTTGTTTCTCTACCATTCATTGGGTTTGCACCTGGTGAGAATGGCACGCCAGCTTTACGTCCATCTGGAGTAGATCCTGTTTTCTTACCATATACTACGTTTGATGTAATTGTAAGAACAGATTGTGTGTATACAGAGTCTCTGTATGGTGTGTGTTTTCTGATTTCTTGCATGAAGTCTTCTACTAATGATACAGCAATTGAGTCAGCACGGTCGTCATTGTTTCCGTATGCTGGGTATTCCCCTTCGATTTCGAAGTCAATTGCAATACCTTCTTCGTTTCTGATAGGTTTAACTTTAGCATGTTTAATAGCTGATAATGAGTCAGCTGCTACTGCAAGACCTGCAATACCACATGCCATTGTTCTTAAAATGTCTGTATCATGAAGTGCCATTTCAATTCTTTCATAAGCATATTTATCATGCATGAAGTGAATGATGTTAAGGGCATCTGTGTAAACTTTAGCAACCCATGCTTTAGTAATTTGGTAGTTTTCCATTACTTTATCGTAATCTAAGTATTCATCACCTGTCATTGGCTCGATACCTGGTACTACTTTGATACCAGTTTTTTCATCTACCCCACCATTGATTGCATAAAGTACAGCTTTAGCAAGGTTAGCACGAGCTCCAAAGAATTGCATTTGTTTACCAATTCTCATTGGAGATACACAACAAGCAATACCGTAGTCATCACCAAATTGTGGTCTCATAAGGTCATCACTTTCATATTGAATAGCTGATGTATCAATAGATACTTTTGCACAGAAGTTTTTGTAACCTTGTGGGAAATGTTCACTCCAAAGTACTGTTAAGTTTGGTTCTGGAGCTGGTCCAATGTTGTAAAGTGTGTGAAGGTAACGGAAACTATTTTTAGTTACAAGTGAAGCACTCATATCTTCTAACATACCACCAAGTGATTCTGTTACCCATGTTGGGTCTCCTGAGAATAATTCGTTGTATTCTGGAGTTCTAAGGAATCTGATGATACGAAGTTTCATGATAAATTGGTCAATGATTTCTTGAACTTCTTGTTCTGTAAGTTTACCTTCTTGTAAGTCTCTTTCTGCATAAATGTCAAGGAATGTAGATGTACGTCCAATTGACATAGCTGCACCATCTTGTTCTTTAGTTGCTGCAAGATAAGCTAAGTATAACCATTGAGTCGCTTCTCTAAAGTTTTCAGCTGGTCTAGATAAATCAAAACCATACATTTGACCTAATTCTTTAAGTTCATTTAAGGCTTTGATTTGTTCTGCTAATTCTTCACAATCTCTCATTGTTTCTGCTGTAAATACTTTAGAACGTTCTTCTTTATCTTTCATTTTGAATTCGATTAATTTATCGATTCCGTAAAGAGCAACTCTTCTGTAATCACCAATAATACGTCCACGACCGTAAGCATCTGGAAGACCAGTAACAACACCTACTTTACGTGCTGTACGAATATCTTTATTGTAAACATCGAATACACCTTGGTTATGTGTTTTTCTGTATTTTGTAAAGATTTCTTTCATTTCTGGATCTACTTCATAGTCGTATGCTTTTAAAGCATTTTCTACAACTCTCATCCCACCAAATGGATGACAGCTTCTTACAAGTGGTGCATCTGTTTGAAGACCAACGATTTTTTCTTTGTCTTTATTAATATAACCTGCTGCATGAGAAGTGATTGTTGCTACTGTTTTAGTATCTGCAAAACAACCTCTTTCTCTTTCTTTTACCATAAGTTCACTAAGTTCATTCCAAAGATCTAATGTGTCTTGTGTAGGACCAGCTAAGAAACTATCGTCACCTGTATATTCTGTATAGTTGTTAACGATGAAATCTCTTACATTAATTTCGTTTTCCCATGCACCTGATTTGAAATTTCTCCAGTATGTCATATGCACTGTAGAAGTGATTAGCCGATTGACTGACCTCTTCTACTTCACCCCCTTTGAAGTAATTTATAATGTCAATTAATTAAGTATAGATAATTTTTGTATACAGTATACATAAATTATCTATACTTATGTTATCATAGAAGGCATTATTTGTGCAATAGAAAGTACTAATTAACAATAATTTTAAATTAATAGAATCATCTATTATTTACTTTAATTCTTCCTTGTTTGCATAGGCTTGTGTACGCGAATGAATGCGCTTTGCGTAGTCAATAATCTTGCGATCATAAGTTTCTACCATTAATGGAGATTGGATTAAAAAGTCTGCTGTTGATTGATTAGTTGCTACAGGGATATCATAAAGTGCAGCAATACGAAGCAAGGCTTTTACATCAGGATCATGTGGTTGTGATGCAAGAGGATCCCAAAAGAAGATCATAAAATCTATTTTGCACTCTACAATACGACAACCTATTTGTTGATCTCCGCCTAGTGGACCACTATTAAATGCAGTAACAGGTAAATCTGTTTCTGCAGCAATAAGCTTAGCTGTGGTACCAGTCCCACATAGAAAATGCCTACTCAATTTATCCTTATTATTTTGTACCCATTCGATAATATCTCTTTTTCTATTGTCATGAGCAATAAGTGCTATGCTTTTTTGTTTTTCCATTTTTACAATCTTATAGTCTTTATCCACTTTTCTTCTCCTTATTCATTTCCTTTATTTGCTTCATTTTTTTACTATTTACATTATATCGTATTTTTCGATATTCCTCCATATCTTTTCAGCGTTTTATAGTCCTCACTAATCTGATCAATAAAAATGCTTTTTGGTGCTTCTTGATGATAAGAAATATAGAGTTTCTTTTTGGCTCTTGTAAGCGCTACATAAAAAAGCCTCATTTCTTCTCCTAATTGGTGTTCCTTAAGACTCCTGTAAGAAGGAAAAGTTTTATCATTACATCCTGCAATATACACTTCATCAAATTCTAAGCCTTTGGCTTGATGTACTGTAATAATAGGAATACGCCCTTTAAATAAATCACTTTGTTCTATTTCACTATAATGTAATGCTGAAAAAGCTAATAGATTAATAATGTTATCTTCATAAGAAAGTGTTTGGTCCTCTAGTTCATTGATGATGCGATATAAATTTCTGATGGTTTCAATCTGAGATGAATGATAATAACCTTTAAAATCACACTCATTCATTAAGAAGGTTAATCCATCAGTTAAATTGTGTGTTAATAAATAACTTTTGATAGTAGCTAGCTTTTCTCTGTATTCATTGACATAACAGCCATAAGCTTCTATCTTTTCTAAGCGTTCCTGCTTTTTCTCTTCGATATGCTTTAAAAGATGGCTAAGCACTTCACTGGTAGCCAAAATATCTTGCATGGCATTATGTGTAGGTATTGTTTCTGTTACAATCAATTTTGAGAGTGTTTCTAATTTGTGATTACTTAACTTAGGATAAACCTTATAAGCCAAATCTAAAGTATCATATACTTGATATTCTCCTATAGGCTCTAACTTATAACGACTCATCATACTTTTGATAATCTGCAAATCATAATTCACATTATGCCCTACAAGAACTGCACCTTGAATAAAATGAACGAACTGCTTTAAGGCTTCCTTCGGTTCCATTCCTTCTTTTTGTAATAGATCATCAGAGAACCCATGAACATAATACGACTCTCCAACCGACTTTGTCGGTTTTAATAAAATATCAAGCTGATCTACTACACCTTCTTTACCATAACGAATGGCTGCAATTTGAATAACATCATCTTTAATTGTTGATAACCCCGTAGATTCTACATCTAGTACAACAATGTTATTATGAGTATATGCCTCAAATAAAATAGCATAAGGATCTTTTGAATCACTTTTAAACCAATCATGAAGATACATATAACATGATTTTGAGTTTCTTAACTCTCCTAATAACCAATTAGGCATATTTAAATAAGGATGTTGTCCTAACTTCAATAAAGCATGGCCATTTCTGTCATTTATACTATAATCATAAAAAGCTAATAGCTCCTTGACTTCTTTCTTTCTGAAAAACTTAGTATCTTCTATAACTGTACATTCAATCCCTCTTTTATTAAAGGAATAGGCAATTTTCTTTGCATATTCGTTGGTTCTAGTAAGTACTGCTATACTATTGGTATTTTCCATACTTTCCTTAATAGCTATTTCTAATAAACTGATTTCTTCTTCTTTTGTTCCTGCCTCTAGAATTGTAATCTTTTCTCCTTCATTACTTGCCTTAGCAATACATTGCATAGGATATAACCTACTACTAGAAATATAGCCATTAGCAGCTTCTAAGAGATTTTTAGTAGAACGATAATTAATCTTTAGATGAATTTCTAATGGACTAAAGTCCCGTCTGTATTCTGCCGTCATTTGATGAGGATTAGAACCTCGCCATTCATAAATGGTTTGATTAAAATCTCCAAATAAAGAAAGCTGTCTGCCAGCTAATAATTTTAAGATATCATACTCTCTACTACTAGTATCCTGCATTTCATCAACCTGAATCACATCGTATTGTTTTCTCCATTTAGCTAATATTTCCGGCTGTTCTAATAAGTATTTCGCCTCCACAATAAGATCCATAAAGTCAATACAATTATTTTCTAACAAATAACGTCTATACGTATTTAAGAGCTTTAAACCAAAACGTCTTAAAAATGAATCTTCTCTTCTTCTCCCTAATTGTCCTAACTGGTCTTGAGACTTAAAATAATCTTCTACAATCATCTTATAATGATAGCGTTCTTCTAGTGGAAAAGTTAAACTATGCCTTTTTATATTTTCAAAAAAACTTATGATTTGTTGATAATATACAGAGTCATCATTAAGCTTATTAGTTTGTATAATCTTTTCTATAATCGCTAAGCTATCCGCTTCATCAATTAGCGTACATGGAAAGGAAAAGTGAGAGTTCTCTTTTTCATGGTTAATAAGATAATAACAAAACGAATGAAAAGTTTTAATCGTCATTTTTTTTATTTGTTCGGGTATGTAAAGCTGAATACGCTCTTTCATTTCCTTAGCTGCTTTATTGGTAAAGGTTAAACACAGAATTTTTTCCGGTTCTTGTTGATGCTGTACTAAATAAGCTGTACGTAAGGCAATTACTTTTGTTTTACCTGTTCCTGCTGGTGCCAGAACTAATAGGTTTTGATCTAATGTATCCACTACTTGCTTTTGTTCATTATTTAATGCTCTATAGTCTGCATCAAACATACTTTCACCTCTTTTCCTTAGTATTATAGCACAGCTATTTAGCTGTAGCTAATTATTGCTATCACTATGAATTTGTGCTATAATTTGCACCATAAAATTCTAATATTTTACAAAGATAACGGAGAAATTTATGAATACATTAATAGACCTTATTTCACAGGTAACAGAAAATCAGACTTTTATTCGTTGCATCTGGAGTAATCCACGTCAAACGTCTGACTGTAAAAAAATTGTTATGCGACCTATACTGATTAAAGAAACTTTATTTTATCAAATATCCAAAACAATAGGTACCAAAGAATATCATCAAAATCTTTCTTTAGCTGAACTCCAAATTTGGATTTCCGAAAACTGTCACATTTTCAAACAGTTTCAACTCTTCACTACAACTGAAGACTACCATGCTTTAATTAATAAGAAGGGAAAAGCCACGATAAAAAAATCTCCACCTAGCTTAACTCTCCCTGCTTCTCTTTCTCATAATAGACAAAAAAAATATATTTTAGACACGCCCTCTTCTATGCCTTTTTTAAAAGAACTGGGACTCATGGATGACCAGGGGCAAATTAAACCTTCAAAATATGATAAATATAAACAAATTAATCGTTACCTAGAAATAGTAGCTGATAGTATTACCGAAGTACCTGAAAAAAAGCTACGTATTATTGATTTTGGTTGTGGAAAATCTTATTTGACCTTTGCCTTATATCATTATTTAACTGTTCTTTTAGAAAGGGAAGTAGAAGTGATTGGGCTTGATTTAAAAGCAGATGTTATTGCCTTCTGTAATGACTTAGCCAAAAAGCTTGGTTATACAAAACTTTACTTTCAAGTAGGTGATATTGGAAAATATACAACCAATCAACCCATAGATATGGTAGTTTCCCTTCATGCTTGTAACATAGCAACAGATGCAGCTCTTGAAAAAGCTATTCGTTGGGGAAGTAAGATTATTCTCGCCGTTCCTTGTTGCCATCATGAAGCCTATACACAAATTCAGAATGATGACTTAAATCCTATTTTAAAGCATGGGATTTTAAAGGAGCGAATTGCAGCCCTTGTAACAGATGGACTTCGTGCACAAATTTTAGAAACTGTTGGTTATAAAGTAAATATGATTGAATTCATCGATATGGCACATACACCTAAGAATATTTTAATCAAAGCTATTCTAAAGAAAAACTACCAGTTTGATTCTACTGCTTATAAAGACTATCAAAATGCCTCACATATGCTTCATCTAGACTTAAGCCTTGCTAATATGCTAAATGACCTTCTAGATAAAGAGGTGTAAAATAATGATTCCCCCCCTACTTCATAAAAAACATTTTTTACTTGATATAGAAACAAGTGGTTTGAATAAGCACATAGATTACATTGTTTGTATTGGCGTTACCTTTCTCAATGAAACTGATGAACTAACTCACCATCAATGGATGCTTCAATTACCAGAAGAAGAAAAGGAAATTTTAAGCTGTTTTTTAGAATTTACTCAAAGGTTTTCTCACGTTTATACCTACGGTGGTAAGCATTTCGATTGGCCCTTTCTATTAGCCAGATGTGCTTTTCACCAACTTAACCCATCTATGCTCCAAAGTCTTCACCTTATTGATATGAAAAAAAGTTTACAACACTTTGGTGCTACTAGGATTAACTTAGAAGATGCTTTAGGTGTTATACGTCATTCTACTACTTCTGGAAAAGCTTTAGTTAAAGTTTATAGGACTTATCAAGCCTGTGGTGAAACTATTTATAAAACGATTATTTTGGCTCATAACAAAGATGAACTCTCTGCTCTATTAAGTTTTTATGAACTTTATCAAACACTCTATCATCTAAAGCATTTTCACTTCATTGATACGCTAAAATCATCTGTCTCTTTGGATTTTTCTGCCAAGGTGCCCTACCTCTTTACTACGAACTTCCAAGGTTGCTATAAGAATATAACCTTATGTTGGGAATCAGGAACACAAATACTAGGTATTAAAGTAGCATTTTCCTATCTTAAACTAAAGCAGTATCTTACGCCTTATAAGGACTACTATTATATTCCTTCTCAAGGACAGCTACTTCATCGTACACTTGCGCATTTTGTAGCTTCATCAGATAAGAGAAAAGCTACTAAAGAAGAATGTACTATATACAAAGAAGATGATTACATTCCTCTTTATACAACTTATAAGCTTGATATTCCTATTTGGTATGATTCAGTTAATAGCCCTTATCTAAGAGTAAATGATTTTTCTGCCTCTATTTTAGCAGCTCAAGTCTTTTACTTACTTTTTTCCAACAAAAAAACTTCTTAAGTATAGGGGCATTTCCTTTCTTAAGAAGTTTTTAATTTTATTCAGATTTACTTTCTTGCTGTTGTTCTTGTTCCTTTGAAGCCTTAATGAATGCACCTAATTCTTTAATTGCTTCATCCCATGTTTTAGGCTTTTTGTCTAATTGATTGTCCTCACTCACTTGATTTACTCCTTTTAATCATTCCTACTTTTTTGATTTGCTTTTTTGATAGAAAAAAATTTTATTAGGTTCAAATCCATAATCTTGACACATAATAATTTGTTCTGTACTTCCTACAAATAAAATTCCTTCATCCACTAAAGCTTCATTGAATTTATGATAAATCTCTTTTTTAGCTTCTTCTGTAAAATAAATAAGTACATTACGGCAAACAATAAGATCCATTCCTATCGGATAAGGGTCTTTTAACAAATTATGTTGCTTAAAAGTGATACACTTTTTTATCTGATCAGAAATACGATAACCGCCATTTTCTTCTTTTATATATAAGTCCCTAAATGTTTTGGGCATATTAGTCATATTACGATTAGTATAAAATCCCTCTTGTGCTTTAGCCAATACTTCTTTATCAATATCTGTAGCCAGAATTTGAATCTGATTAAGTGGCACTATTTTAGAAAGTACCATAGCTAAAGAGTACGGTTCATCTCCTGTAGAACAAGCCGCACTCCATATTTTTAGTGTTCGCTTCTTTTCTAATAAAAGTGGAAAAATATGTTTCTCTAAAATGTCCCATTGTGAAGGATTTCTAAAAAACTCCGTTACATTAATAGTTAAATAAGCCACAAAATCTTCAAGTACCTTGCGGTCTTTCTTTAACACATGTAAGTATTCATCGTAACCTGAACATAAATGCTTTCTAATAAGCGCATCTATTCGCCTCTTCATTTGATTCTCTTTATAAGCTGACAGGTCAATTCCTGTTAAAATTAAAACCTGTTCTTTAAACCCCTCATAGTTCATCATTCTACCCCTTTAGTGTGTTATTTTTTCTAAAAAACTAATCACTTCTTGAATGACAGAGGCAGGCGTAGATGCCCCTGCTGTAATTCCTATTTTTTCACAGTCATTAAATAGTTCTGACATTAGCTCACTTACATCTCCTATAAAATAACTTTTATCACAGTGCCTTTGACTCAATTCAAAAAGCTTCAAAGAATTAGAACTCTTTTTACTTCCTAAAACAAGCATCACATCTACCTGTTTAGCAATTTCTACCACTTCTTCTTGTCTTTCTTTAGTAGCATTACATATAGTATTAATGTATTCAAAATCAATGCCTTTTTCCTTTAATACACCTACTATCTCATCTACTACCTGCTTTTTATAAGTAGTTTGAGCCACTAAAAGGTATTTTTTATTTGTATGTTCTAACTGAAGCTCATTTAAAGCTTCTTTATCTTTTACGATAAAACAACTTTCATTAGCCCATCCATTAATCCCTTGAATTTCAGGATGGTCTTTATTTCCTGCTATAATAATCCCATAGCCCTTTTCAAAATACTGTTGTACATAACGGTGAATCTTTTTTACATAAGGGCAAGTTGCATCTACAATTGCTATCCCCTTTTCTTTGCCTTCTATATAAACTTTAGGACTAACACCATGAGAACGAATAATCAAATTCTTAACTGGTTCATCTCCTATGGTCTCAATTGGCTTTATCCCTTTATCTTCTAATGATTTAATAACTACCTCATTATGAATAATAGGCCCATACGTATAAGTCCCTTGACTACTTGCATATTCAAATGCCATATCAACAGCCCGCTTTACACCAAAACAAAATCCAGCTGTTTTTGCAATAATAATTTCCAACTATCTATCCTCCTATAAACGTCTCTTTAATAAATCTATAATTTGTTTTACAATTTCATCAATTGTCATATAAGTTGTATCTACTTCTATTGCATCTTCGGCTTTTTTCAAAGGCGAAATCTTACGATGAGAATCTTGATAATCTCTTTCTTTAATTTCAACTTTTAATGTTTCTAAACAAGGCTTTTCACCTTTTTGTACATACTCCTTATATCGTCTTTGAGCCCTTTCTTCTACAGATGCGGTTAAAAAGATTTTTAATGTTGCATGAGGTAATACAACTGTTCCTATATCACGTCCATCCATTACAACTGATGTGCTCTTAGACATCTCTTGTTGCATTTTAACAAGAGCCTTACGTACTGCGGCATAAGTAGCTACTTTAGATGCAGCAGCCGCTACTTGATTATTTCGAATAAGTAAACTTATATTTTTTTCATTTAGAAAAATTTGTTGTCCCTCTTCTTCTAAAGTAAGTTTTAAATGTAATTCACTTAAGGCCTGTTCTACCTGTTCTTCATTAGCATAGTCAATCCCTTGACTAATACAATAGTAACCAACTGAACGATACATAGCTCCTGTATCAATATAAATACACTGCAGTTGGTTTGCTAACTCCTTTGCAATACTACTTTTCCCTGCGCCTGCAGGTCCATCTATGGCAATTGAAAATGTACTCATCTTATTTCTACTCCTTATTCACTAAATCCGGCCTTAAATTAGTCGCTTTTCTTAAATATTGATGTTTTACAGTCTTTTTGCTCAAATGTGCTGCATCTACTAAAACATCTACACGTATACATTGGTTAAGCGAATTAACTACATACATCTCCTGAAAACACATAAGTGATGCTTCTGTAATTCCTAGTACTCTAGCAGCTACTGCTGGATATGCTGCATCCAAATCTTTAGTACAACTAAAATGCAATTGGATAAGTTCATCTAATCTAAGCTCATTATTCTTTAAAATAGCTTCTAACATCTCATGAGTTGCTTCCAAAATAGCTTCTCTTGTATTTTCTTCTACTGTAATCGCACCACGTATGCTTACCAAGCTCATTATATCCCCTCACTTTAATTCATTAATCAAATTTTTCTTTTTGTTCTTCTTGAGGTACAGTCCACAAATCCCGTTCGGTATCGTCATATACTTCATATTCTACCCATATATTTTCCAGTTTTTCAAGGTTAACTGATATTTCATCTTTTTTACGTAAACTAATAGCTACAATAATAGCATTAATAATACTTAGAGGTGCTACTAAAGAATCTACAAAGGAAACCATCTCACTACATCCTATAAGTGCATAATCAGAATAGCTGGCAATAGGAGAAATATAACTATCTGTAATAGCAATAACAGTTGCTTTTTTGCTTTGTGCGAACTCTAAACACTTCATAACACGCTTTGAATATCTTGGAAAACTAATCCCAATCACAACATCTTTTTCATCTATACGGTGAATGCCTTCAAACATTTCACTAATACTATTTGTATTAATCACTTTAATATTATCAAATATAATGTTAAGATAAAAACCTAAAAAGCTAGCAAGTCCAGCACAACTTCTTACTCCTAATACATAGATCGTTTTTGCACCTATTATTTTTTCAACGGCTTGATTAAACGCTTCATTGTCTATTTGTTCTCTCGTATAACGAATTTTCTCCTCATCCATTTGAAGAACGCTTTTCAGTACTTCATTAGTATTAATACGGTCTGTAGTCACTTCTAAACGTTGCATAGCCGTTAACTTACTTTTTACTAATTCTTCTAATGCATCTTGAAATTTTGGGTACCCATCATAGCCTAATTCATTAGCAAATCTTACAACGGTTGATTCACTTACGCCTACAATTGAACCTAATTTAGCTGCTGTTAAAAACACAGCCTTTTCATAATGTTCTAATATATAATTGGCAATTAATTTTTGACCTTTACTTAACTTTGGCATATTCTTTCTAATCCTATGGATTAAATCATTCTTACTCATTTTATAAGCCCTTCCTTAGCCTTCTCGCCTAAATAATATTTTTAATCTATTATATCATATCTTGATTACAAAATAAATTAATACCCTCTTTATTTTACATAGTTTTGCGCCCATGGCAAAGGGGTAACTGAAAGTTTATAAACTTTCGGTTACCCCTTTTAATAATAAAGTATCTTATTTATACTGGATAAGCCGCATTTTTTGTATCTGCAACTTGCATATCTACCTTTGTTTGTTGTGCTTCTCTGTATTTGAAGAAGTCAGTAGCTACTTGTGGGAATAAAGCATATGATAAAACATCCTCGTCTTGTTGTTTATACATAGCCATCTCTTTTTCAAGCTTATCTAATTCTGGTTCGAGAAGATCGGCTGGTCTACAAGTAATGCGTTTTTCGTCTCCAATAATCTTCTTAACAATTTCATCTGAAATAGGTACAGGTGTTTGACCATATTCACCTCTTACAATACCTTTAGACTCTTTTGAAACCATTTTATAGCGCTCGCCAGCAAGTACATTTAGTACAGCTTGCGTACCAACAATTTGACTTGTTGGGGTAACAAGTGGTAAATAGCCAAAATCTGCACGTACTCTTGGAATCTCTTTTAATACTTCATAATATTTATCTTCAGCATTTTGCTCTTTTAATTGTGATACAAGATTAGAAAGCATGCCTCCTGGTACTTGATAACGTAATGTATTAATATCTACTTCTAATACCTTTGTACTCATTAACCCACTAGCAAGAGCTTCTTGACGTATAGGTCTAAAGTATTCAGTAATTTCACTAAGCGCTTCTGAATTAATCCCTGTATCATAAGGTGTACCTTCAAAAGTTTTAACAAGTACTTCTGTTGCTGGTTGTGAGGTTCCCATAGCAAGTGGAGACATAGCTGTATCAATAATATCACAACCTGCTTCAATCGCTTTCATATAAGTCATTGCTGCAACCCCACTTGTATAGTGTGTATGAAGTTGAATAGGCAATGTTGGGACCGCTTCTTTAAGAGCACTTACTAGCTCTGCTGCACGATAAGGTACTAATAATCCTGCCATATCTTTAATACAGATAGAATTAGCACCCATTTCTTCTATTTCTTTTGCTAATCCAACATAATAATCAATGGTATGTACATCACTAATCGTGTAAGAAATCGCAACTTGTGCATGGGCTTTTTCTTTATTAGCTGCTTTTACAGCAGTTTGTAAGTTACGCATGTCATTAAGTGCATCAAAAATACGAATGATATTAATACCATTAGCTACACTTTTTTGTACAAAGTATTCTACAACATCATCGGCATAGTGACGATAACCTAAAATATTCTGACCTCTAAATAACATTTGAAGTGGTGTGTTAGGTGCCTGGTCTTTAATTTTACGAAGTCTTTCCCATGGATCTTCTTTTAAAAAGCGAAGACAAGTATCAAAGGTTGCACCGCCCCATACTTCAAGTGCATGGAATCCTACTTTATCCATTTTAGATACAATAGGTAAAATCTGCTCTGTTGTCATTCTCGTTGCAATTAAGGATTGATGGGCATCACGAAGTGTTGTGTCCATGATTTTAACTGGTCTTGGATTAATATTAGCCATCTTATAACCTCCTATATATGTATATGCTCATATGCTATTTTCTCATTCAATCAATTACCATAAATAGATAATAAAATGCCGGCTGCAATGGCTGAACCAATAACACCTGCTACGTTTGGTCCCATAGCATGCATTAAAAGGAAGTTGCTTGGGCATTCTTCTTGTCCGACCTTCTGAGCTACACGTGCTGCCATTGGAACTGCAGATACACCAGCTGCTCCAATAAGTGGATTGATTTTCTTACCACTTGTATAATACATGATTTTCCCAAATAAAACACCACCTGCAGTTCCTACACAGAATGCGGTAAGTCCAAGAATAACAACTTTAATAGTATCCCATGTAATAAAGGTATCTCCAGAAGTTGTTGCGCCTACTACAAGTCCTAACATAATTGTAATAACAGACATAAGCCCATTGCTAGCTACTTCAGCTAGACGATTGGTACAACCTGCTTCTTTTAATAAATTACCAAACATTAACATACCTACCAAGGTTCCTGCTGAAGGTAAAAGTAAAGAAACAATAACAGTCACCGCAACAGGAAATACAATTTTTTCCAATCGAGATACTTGCCTAAGTTGTTCCATTTTAACCATACGTTGCTCTTTAGTTGTTAATGCTTTCATAATAGGTGGTTGAATAACTGGTACAAGTGCCATATAGGAATAGGCCGCTACAGCCACAGATCCTAATAGATGTGGTGCCAATTTAGTTGTTAAATAAATAGCTGTTGGACCATCTGCACCACCAATAATACCAATTGAAGAGGCTTCACTAGGATCAAATCCTAGAAGGAGTGCTCCCAAGAATGCAAAGAAAATACCTAATTGTGCGGCACCACCAAGTAATAAACTTTTAGGGTTCGCAATAAGTGGACCAAAGTCTGTCATAGCACCAATACCAACAAAAATGAGTGGTGGGAAAATACCTAATTCTTTTCCGAGTCCAAGGTAATCTAGTAATCCACCATTACCCTCACCTAGAAATTCAAAGAGTTCTTTAACTCCCCCATGCCCATTGTACATATGAATCCCCGTGTTAGGAAGATTAACTAGCAACATACCAAATGCAATAGGAACTAATAATAAAGGTTCAAAACCTTTAGCAATAGCTAGATAAAGTAACACGCAAGCTACGCCAATCATTACAATATATTTCCAGCCATCATTCGTTGTTACAATAGTGGTAATCCCCATCTCACTAATGAACTTTTGTATAGCTGTTGCAAATTCACTAAACATAGAAACGTTCCTCCTTCTTTTTGAGTCGTTTGGAACTAATTGAGTGTAACAATGACATCGTTAGTTTCAACTGCTGTACCTGCTGATACGTTAACAGAAGCTACAGTTCCTGCACTTGGTGCAAATATTTCGTTCTCCATTTTCATAGCTTCAAGAATAGCTACTAAATCTCCTTCTTTTACACTTTGTCCTATTGAAACTTTAACATCTACAATTTTACCTGGCATTGGTGCAACAATCTTAGTTGCATTAGCAGGCACTACAGTTGCCTTAGGTGCTACCATTTTAGGTGTTACTGCAGCTACTGGTGTTGCTGCTACTGGAGTTACTGGTGTTGCTACTGGTGTAAAGCTTCCTCCTAATTCTTCTACTTCTACTTCATATGTATTACCATTTACAGTTACTTGAAATTTTCTCATCATTAACGGCCTCCTTAAATTAAAGTGCTTTTCTTTGAACTTTTCTTAATGATCTTACTTGAAGTTGGTCACTAGTTGTTCCCATACTTGCAGCAATAGCGGCAGTAATAACTGCTATTAATTCAAGTTCATCTTGGCTGTTTTCTTCTATAGCTACAACTACTTCTTCTATAACACTAGCTTCAGATTCAACTACTTTTACATTGTTAGACTTATTCGCAAACATTCCTACCATTTTCCCTAATAAGACGATGGCACCGATAAGCAGTGCAAGCATTGTAAATACAATTACAATACTAAGTATAAATGTAGGAATCCCTTCTAAAAAAGCGCTGATACTTTGATTCATCTTTTTTCACCTACCTTTATGTTGGGTGCTTTGCATACCTTTAACGTTCTTTAGTTGCAAGAACTTCCAAAGCAGCAATAATACGTTTACGCGTTGCTGCTGGCTCAATAATATCATCTACTAATCCTCTAGCTGCCGCTGCGTAGGCACTTGCTTGTATTTCATCATATTCTGCAGCTTTTTCAGCAAATGCTTCATTGGATAATGTACCTTCTGCTAATTCTTTTGCATACATAATCTTCATAGCACTTTCTGTATTTAAACTTGCTACTGTTGCAGTTGGCCATGCATAAGTCATATCACACCCTAATGACTTACTATTCATAGCTAAATAACCACTTCCAAAAGCATGATTAAGAATAACATTTACTTTTGGCACACTTGCCTCTGCGAACGCCTTCGTCATCTCACTACATGCTTTAATGATTCCTAACTTTTCTGTTGCAACAGTAGAAGTAAAACCCTCTATATCTGTAAGTGTTATAATCGGTATATTATAGGTGTCACATACTCTAACAAAATGAACTATTTTCTTTACCCCCGAATAATCCATACGAGTATCTGTATTGGCTATAATACCAACCGTTCCACCATCCATACGTGCAAAAGCTGTTAATGCTGTTTTTCCATAAGCTTCATTTAATACGAATAACTCTCCTCCATCTACAATAGAAGTAACAATATCTTTTACTTCTTGTGTTTCAAAATTAAAACCATTAAGACTTGCATCTACGCGGTTAATATCATCTATCACTTCATAAAATGGCCCTTCTTCCCCACTGTTTTGAGGTAAGTAAGAAAGTAAGCGTATAACATCTTCAATTAAAACTTCTTCTTGCTCTTCGATAATGGTAGCAAGTCCACTTTCTTCAAAATGTACTTTAGCTGTTGCAATAGCATCAAAACTAGCTGTTTTATCATCTAAAGTATTAGGACTATTTAAAAAGACACGAGCTGATTTACTGCTCATAAATACAAAATCAGATAAACCTGCAATAAAAGCTGCACCGCCAGCACAATCACCTGCAATAACTGCTATTTGTGGAATAATTTCTGATGCTTCTACCATTTTTTCATAAATCATGCCATAACCTTCTAAAGCATCTACACTTTCTTGTAATCTGACACCTACTGTGTCTAAGAATCCTACTACTGGCGCACCTACTTTTAGGGCTTCTTCGTAAATTCTAACTATTTTTTTTGCATGCATTTCACCTAGTGCACCACCTAAAACGCTTGCATCTTGGCTGTACACATAAACAGGATTACCATTAACTGTCCCATAACCTGTTACAACACCATCAGCAGGTGTTTCATTATTTCTCATGTTAAAAGCAGTACTTCTACTTGTTATGAAAGTACCTACTTCCACAAAGCTATTTTCATCTAGCAATATACTAATACGTTCTCTTGCAGCTAATTTTCCCTGTGCAAGTGCTACTTTTTTAGCTACGTCATTGCTTTTTGTGATTATAGCGGCCCTACGAGATTCTAATTCAGATAATTTTTCTAAAGTGCTCATCTGGTACCCTCCATTGAAAAATTTTTAAAACAAAGTGTAAAAATCGCCATCTTTATTTTACTAAACTGACAATCAACATTCAAGCTAAATATAGAATTTTATAAGTTTTTACTAAAATAATGTAATATTATATTTTTTATCAATAGCAATTTTCAATCAAAAACTATATTTTTAATCGATTTTTTGTAATCTTTACACATCCTTAACAAATTTCTCTGATTATTTACTCCTATATCTTTTTTAGATTTTACTACTCAATAATTTTATAACTAAAACACCAGTATTAGCAGAGAAACAATCTACTGATACTGGTGTTTTAGTTATACTTCTTCTATTATTGCAATACTTTTTAAATAATCTACTTCTTCTTTTGTTAAAGCTCTATATTCTCCCACTTTAAGTGAACCTAGCTGAATACTTCCCACTGACAGCCTTTTTAGTTGTACTACCGGACAGCCTACTGCTTCACACATTTTTCTAATTTGACGATTACGACCTTCATGAATAGTTATCTTAAGCCATGTATGCTTTGCATTTTGTTTTACTACTTCTACTTCAGCCGGATAAGTTTTTCGGTGGTCAATCATAACCCCTTTTCTTAACATATCCAAGCTACGTTCAGTAACTTTTCCACTAAGCTTAACTTCATAAGTTTTATTAACGTGATGCTTTGGATGGGTGAGTCCATAAGTTAAAGCACCATCACTGGTCAATAATAATAGACCTGAGGTATTATAATCCAGTCTCCCCACCGGAAAAATTCTTGTTTTAACACCTTTCATTAAATCCAAAACCGTTGCTCTTTGTTTTTCATCTTGCACTGTTGTTACATATCCTGCCGGCTTATTTAACATATAATAAACATGCTTTTCTTCTAATTGCACACGCTTATGATTATAGTAGACCTCATCATCTTCTTCTACTTGTGTTCCTAAAGTCTGTATGATTTGTCCGTTAACCGATACTTTCCCTTCTAAAATAAGTTCTTCACATTTTCTTCTAGATGCAATGCCACAGCTTGCTAAATATTTTTGTAATCTCATAATACCCCTTCTTTATTTAGTCATTTCCTTTAATCCATTTTTTAATATAATCAAGTAGTGTCGCCTTTGGTACTTCCTCACTTGCTAGAAGTGGTACTTTAGCTAAAGTAACCCCTTCACATATGACTTGTACTTCTCCTATTATATCCCTTTTATGAACGGGTGCTACTAATTGCGTTGGTACTACTTTTTTTATATAAACATTTGCTTTTTCTACCTCTGTTAAGGGAAGTATAATCGTCTCATCACAATCTAAAGACAAACTTTCTATCAGTGCCTTTTCAATTGCAACCTTGGCTATATTTCTTTGTGGCTCAATAAGCGTATATTTTTTATAATACTTAAAGCCATAGTTCATCATGTTAATGACATCTGTATACTTTTGTGTTTTACCAGCTTTTCCCCAACCAGATCCTAAAGCAGCTCCTATGAGTTGCATGTCATTTTTATAAGCTGCACCTACAAAACAATGACCTGCTTTATTAGTAAAGCCTGTTTTAATACCGTTAGCTCCCTCATAAGAATAAAAAAAACGATTCTTATTTTGTAACCCATAAGTATGGCTTCCTTCTGTAGGAATAGTAGGAATTTGAATGGTAGCCGTTGTTATAATCTTAACGAATTCTGGATTTTTTAGTGCATAAGCTCCAATTAAAGTCATATCATAAGCGCTTGCATAATGTCCTTCAGCATCTAAACCATTAGGTGTTTTAAAAGAAGTATGTTCAGCTCCTATCTCTTTAGCTTTCTCGGTCATTTGTTCACAGAATGCTTCTACCGATCCTGCAATATGTTCTGCTACTGCTACTGCTGCATCATTATCAGATTGTAGCATCAAAGCATAGAGCAAATCTCCTAATCTTTGTTTTTCTCCTACCTTTAAATGTAGCTTAACTGGTGGGGCACTACTTGCTCTCTTGGATATTGTTACAACATCTAAGAGATTACCTTTTTCTATAGCAAGGATACAAGTCATTATCTTTGTAGTGCTTGCCATAGCTAAGGGTTCATAACCGTTTTTTTCATATAAGACACGTCCACTTTCTTGTTCGATTAAAACAGCACCCTTAGCACGCACTTTTGGCAGTTCGCTATTTGCATAGCATAGTGAGCTTACTAACATACTGCCTATTAATATAAAAGATAAGATGATTTTCTTTTTCATGCTTTCACTCCTCTAGTTTCATTTAAGCACTCAATGTTGTCTCATTCTAAATCTTCCCTTATATTATAGACTTTATGCATTTTTTAAATAGTGCTATTCCTCAACATCTAAAGCCAAATTTACTTCTTCTTTCATAGCCTCATGATCTTCATAATAACTCATTTCTTCTCTTACTTCTTCTTTAAACTTCTCTAAAAGCTCTTCTTTAATTTTAGGTAGTTCTTCTAAATTTCTAAATCCAAAATGACGTAGGAATTCATTAGTTGTACCAAATAAAATCGGTCTCCCTATAACATTCAATCTTCCAACCTCTTCAATAAGTCCATATTCCATCAACTTACTCATAGCATGCTCACATCGTACACCTCTTATATCCTCAATCTGTGTTCTTGTAATAGGCTGCGAATAAGCAATAATAGCTAGTGTCTCAATCAATGCTTGTGTTAAAAGATTTTTAACCGGCTTCTGTCTATAAAGTTGAATGATTTCTGTGTGCTTAGGTGATGTACACATTTGATAGCCATCATCAACTTCTATAATTTCAATCCCACTATTCGTTTGTCCATAATAATCATTTAAGTGATTAATGGCCATGTGGACCGAAAAAGCTTCTGTATTACAAATTTCACACAATCTTTTTTGTGAGATAATGTCTCCTGCATAAAAAAGCAGGGCTTCAATACTACTTTCAAGCTCTGTCTTCTTCATCCACTATTCCTCCTTTTATAACAATATCACCTGTGGGTTCTTCCTGTAAAACAGTTACTTCTTTCTTATGAATTAGCTCTAATAAAGCCATAAAAGTAACAATAAGTTCTATTTTAGGCATTTCCTTTTTACAAATGGTAAAAAAGGTCGTCTTTCCCTCTAAAGCAATAAGATTACGTATGTAGATACTTTTTTGCTCGATGGTGTAAGTATCCTTCTTTAAAATGTTATGATCAATTTTACGTTCTTCTTTTGTATGTTGTTCCCATTCCTTTTGCTTCATGAGTTGCTCAAAAGTGTCATACAATAATTTTAAACTAACATTTTCTAGAATGGCATCGTAATCAATTGCACTCTCTGGAATATCGATTTCTGCTGGCTTATTTCTAAAACAATACTGACTACTCTCTCCTTGGCATGCATTTAATTTTTCCGATACATATTTTACCTTCTTATATTCTAATAATTTTCGTACGAGTTCTTCTCTTGGGTCTTCTTCTACTTCTTCTCCTGGTTTTGGATGTTTTGGTAAAAGCATGCGTGATTTAATATAAAGCAATGTAGCAGCCATCACAATAAAATCACTCATTTGATCCAATTCAACTTCTTCCGCTTCATCTAAATAGGTCATATACTGATCTGTAATAGAAGATATTTCTATATCATAAATATTCATTTTATTTTTATCTATTAAATAAAGTAATAAATCTAATGGACCTTCAAAATCCTGTAACTTAAACAATACAGCCACTTAAGGAGCCTCCTGTCAACTTTTGTTATATACTAAGTGTAGTCGCTTGTCACTATTTATGCAAGCATTAAATATAGCGTCAGAAAAAGCATAATAAGAGTCACTCTCTTATTATGCTTTTTCTCACTTGGATAATTTAAAAAAGCGTTTACACATATAAGGAACCATCTGTTTAAGTGTAGCCTTCTTAACATCTGTTGCAGATATAAGCTGTCCCTTTCCCACTTCATTTCCATCTAAATAATAGGTCATTTCTCCTACTATAGCCCCTTTAGAAATAGGTGCTATCAGTGGCTCTCTATAATGAGCTTCATAAGTGAGTTCACTATTTGTATTACTCTTAGGTACGACAAAAGCTTTCGTTTCTTTAGTAGCTACATTTATTTTAGAAACATCGCCTTTTTTAATAGGTGTCTCACCTATAATTGTACCAATAGTTGGCCCAACTTTTACTTTGTAATTAGCAAAACCATAGTCTAGAAGCTGCCCTGCTTCTTGAAAACGTGTTTTACCATCTGCAGCACCCATAATAACTGCGATTAATCCCATATTATCTCTTGTTGCAGTAGCACTTACACAATGTTTTGCTTCTGGGGTATAACCCGTTTTTAACCCTGTAATCCCTTTATACCATTTAAGCATTTTATTGGTATTGGATAAACCAAACTCTGACTCTCCTCTTCTTGTTCTATGAGTAATTGTGTCCATCCAAGTTGTTAGCGTTTTGGTGATTTCAGGATGCCCATTTACTAACGCTCTTGACATTAAGGCAATATCCCTTGCCGTTGATACATGTCCTTCAGTATGAAGACCACAAGCATTCTTAAAAACGGTATGGGTCATTCCTAATTCTGCGGCACGTTTATTCATAATCTCCACAAACTGCTCTTCACTTCCAGCAATATATTCACTCATAGCAACAGCAGCATCATTAGCTGAAGCAATACAAATACATTTTACTAAATCACGCACAGTCTGTTCTTCTCCAGGTTCCATAAAGACTTGAGAGCCACCCATATGTGCTGCATGCTCACTAATAGTTACTTTATCTTCCCAGTTAATTTTTCCGGTATCTACTGCTTCATTAATGAGTAACAAGGTCATTACTTTTGTAATGCTCGCCGGTGGTAAAGGCTCATCTGCATTTCGCTCTAACAAAATTTTACCACTCGATTCCTCCATGAGTATATAACTTCTAGCTGTTGCTGCTAAAGTTTGATTGGTATTCTTCTTAGGTGTTGCAGCTGCAAAAACCTGAGAACAACACATGACGATAAGTAATAAAAAGATAACTCCTACACGTTTACTTTTCATAACTGTCCTCCTTATTATCTTTTGTCTGTAGTATTTGTAATTCCATACAATTTATACCTATAGACTTATATAAGAGAACAGTATTGTTATCTTTAATGAATAATATCGTAAATTAAATCCGGTTTCTCTATTTGTTGATCACTTATTTTATAAGCTTTTTCTAAGATTGAAGTTGCTAAATTATATTTTTGTTCATTATTATAATAGATGGTTGCAACTGGTTCATCGACATTTATTTTATCACCTATTTTTTTATGAATAACAATGCCTACTGCTAAATCAATACTACTTTCTTTTGTTTCTCTACCTGCACCTAATACAAGCGCAGCTTTTCCTACTGCTTCTGCATTGATAGCTTCTACATAACCTATTTGATTCAAATAAAAATCTCTATGGTATGGTGCTTGTGGTAAGTAGCTAAAATCGTCTACTGCTCGCTCATCTCCCCCTTGTAACTTAATCCATTCCTTTAACTTATCGATAGCAGCTCCTGTAGATAATAGGTCTTGAATCTGATTTTTAGCAGCTTCCACATCTTTTGCCAAACCGGCTAGCATAAGCATATGGCTAGCTAAGGTAATCGTTAATAAGGTCAAATCTTCAGGTCCTTTACCTCTTAATGTATTAATCGCCTCCATTACTTCTAAGGCATTACCTACTGCATATCCTAATGGCTGATTCATATCAGATACAACAGCCATGGTTTGGCGCCCTACATGATTGCCTATATCTACCATAGCTTTTCCTAATGCTTTTGCATCCTCTAATTTTTTCATAAATGCCCCTGTACCACACTTAACATCTAAACAGATGGCATCTGCTCCAGAAGCAATCTTCTTCGACATAATAGAGCTGGCTATAAGTGACATATTGTCTACAGTTGCTGTTACATCTCTAAGCGCATAAAGTTTCTTGTCTGCAGGCGCTAAATCTCCACTTTGACCAACTACAGCAATATGGTGCGCATTCACATTCTCGAAAAACTGTTCTTCTGTTAACTCTACTTTAAAGCCTTCAAATGATTCCAGTTTATCAATGGTCCCTCCTGTATGCCCAAGACCACGTCCCGACATCTTAGCTACCTTTGCTCCTGCAGCTGCTACAAGAGGTGCTAATACTATCGTTGTTTTATCACCTACACCACCTGTACTATGTTTATCTACCTTAATGCCCTGAATAGGAGATAAATCTATTTGATCTCCACTACTAGCCATAGCCATAGTTAAACACGCTGTTTCTTCTAAAGACATGCCTTGAAAATAAATAGCCATTAATAAAGCTGATACCTGGTAATCTGGAATATCACCTTTTGTATAACCTTGTACTACAAAATCTATTTCTTCTTTTGTTAAAGCCAGCCCTCTTTTTTTGCAATCAATAATGTCATACATTCTCATTTTCTTACTTTCCTCCCATTCTATTACTTATAAACTTCTTTCAAGAAACTTTCACCTATCTTAAGTTGTGGAAGATTAAATAACTCACATAAAGTTTGCCCAATATCCGCAAAACTCTTTCTTGTTCCTAAATTAATACCTTCTTTTATTTGTTTACCAATTACTAAAAGTGGGACATATTCTCTTGTATGGTCAGTTCCTGGTGCCGTCGGGTCACAACCATGATCTGCTGTAATAATAAGTATATCCTCTTCCTTTAAAGCTTCCACTATTTGTGGTAATGCTTTATCAAAGGCTTCTAAACCTTTACCATAACTTGCTGGATCATTACGATGTCCCCATTTCATATCAAAATCAACCAAATTAGTGAAAATAAGGCCTTCTTGATGTTTTGTCATGCATTCTAATGTAACAGCAATACCATCATTATTATCCTTTGTATGAATAGCTTCGGTGATGCCTTGACTATTAAAAATATCTTCAATCTTTCCAACTGCTACCACTGGCACACCACCTTCTTCACAGTAAGATAAAAGGTTAGGTTTTGGTGGACAAATAGCATAGTCTCGTCTGTTAGCTGTACGTGTAAAATGGCCCTCTTCTCCTGTAAATGGTCTTGCAATAACACGCGCAACTTCATGCTTACCTTTTAATAAATTACGTGCAATTTCACACATTTCATATAGCTTTTCTAATGAAATAACAGATTCATGAGCTGCAATTTGAAAAACACTATCTGCTGATGTATAAACAATAGGATATCCTGTTTTTACATGTTCTTCACCCAATTCTTCAATAATAGCTGTACCTGATGCTGTACAATTCCCCAAAGTTCTTCTACCGATTTTTTCTTCAAAGGCTTTCATAATTTCTTCTGGAAAACCATTTGGATAAGTTGGAAATGGTACTTCTGTATAAATACCCACCATTTCCCAATGACCTGTCGTTGTATCTTTTCCTTTAGATAATTCACTCATTCTTGCAAAACTGCCTTTTGGTGATTCATATTTAGGGAGTGCTTTCATCCCTTCTATATTCCCTAATCCATAACTTATCATATGATTTAATTCTAGTCCATTACAATGCTCATACACATGTGCAATTGTATTTACATCTCCATCACCATATTGTTTTGAATCAGGCATTGCTCCCATTCCTACGCTGTCTAAGACTATCCATATTGCTCTTTTCATCTCTTACCTCCTAATTCTTAAGTGATTACTTAAACTTTCCACTATTATCACTTAGCTTCATATTGATTAACCTTTATTGTACCACATTCTGCAAAAAAATTGCACAAAAAAACTAGGAGATTACCTCCTAGTTTCATGCTCTTGGATGTGTTTTATTATACACATCCATTAACTCCTCTGTTTCTTTATTCAGATGCATATAAACTTGTGTAGTTGAAATATCTGAGTGCCCTAGCATTTGCTGCACGGATTTTAAATTAGCACCATTTTGCACTAAATGTGCTGCAAAAGAATGTCTTAACATATGGGGAGTAATCTCACCTTGAATATGTGCAGCATTAGCATAGGTCTTTAAAATCTTCCAAAAACCTTGTCTTGTCATAGGATAGCCATTGCAGTTAACAAATAACGTTTTATCATTTGCACTACGGATTAAAATGTGTCTTACTTCCCCCAAATACATATTTAACGCTGAAATGGCAGATTTACCAATAGGAATGGTTCGTTCTTTTTGAGCATCCCTACATATAATATACCCTTGTTGCAAATTAATATCTGTTGTTTTAAGTGAAATGAGCTCTGATACACGAATCCCTGTAGCATATAGCAGTTCAAGCATGGCTCGATCACGTATTCCTTTAGTATCTTTTTTATTAGGTTGTTCTAATAAAGAGCTAATTTGCTCCTGCGATAAAATACGAGGCGCTTTTTTCTCTATCTTAGGTAAAGCTATTAATCTAGCTGGATTCTCATTTAGCACTTGTTCTTTTACAAGATATTGGCAAAAGGCACGAATAGATGCAAGAGTACGGGAAATAGTTGCAGTTGATTTCTCTTTATCTTTCATATGCTCTAAATAGACTTTAATTTGCTGATCTGTCAAAGACTGAATCTCTATTTTCCCCTGTTCTTCAACATAACGTTCAAAATATCTCAAATCTCTTTCATAAGATTGCACCGTATTATCTGAAGCACGCTTAATATGCTTTAAATAATACAAAAATGATGTAATATACTCCTCCATAGCAATTCCCCTTTAACACAACATATTCTCATGCTTATAGTATTTTATTCCATTATAACCAAAATGACATTTGATGTCTATATTATTTCATTTTTATGTATAATTTTGTACTTTCTAAAATAATTATACCAGATAATAATGCCTTAATTAAAAGATTTTATTCACCTTTTTTTTATTTTCTCCTAAAACAAAAAGGCTTATACCTTTTTTAAATAGAAAGTATAAGTCCTTTATCATGCAGTTGTATACGTATTAAATATCTGTTGAGAAATCTTATTAGTAACAACCCTAAAAAGTGCTGCAATACGTAAAATTCCTGGGCTATAAACTTCTGTAGCAGCAGTCCTCCTGTATTTTCTCCATAAGTTGTAATAGCTAGTCCACCAAGTAAACCTGCTATTACAACTGCTAAATCATCTCAAAACAAGGCTAAAAGATTTTTTTACCGCTCCTTCATCTTTGCATGCCTCTTTCCCTTCTTAACCTTTACTTACTAAACGTACAACACTTTCTGAGTCCACTTCTTTTAAACGTACTTGGACAATTTCCTTTTTGGAAGTCGGAATGTTTTTTCCAACAAAATCAGGTCTAATAGGAAGCTCCCTATGTCCACGATCAATGAGTGTAGCTAATTTAATAAAGCTTGGTCTTCCTATATCCATCAAAGCATCCATTGCTGCACGTACAGTTCTTCCAGTAAAAATAACGTCATCTACTAAAATGACCCCTTTTCCATTAATATCTGAAGTAATTGAATGTGCTTCAGTAAACGGTTGGTCAAATTTCTTTTCTAAATCATCTCTATAAAAAGTAATATTAATACTCTCCACAGGCACTTCACTATTTTCAATAGATTTAATCTTATTTGATAAGATTCTGGCAAGAGGTACTCCTCTTGTTTCTATACCTATTAAAATCAAGTCTTTAGCACCTTTATTGGCTTCTATAATTTCATGAGCAATTCGTGTTACAGCACGATTCATTGCTGCCTCATCCATTAAAACTTTTATTTCATCCATATAAAAATCCATCCTTTTATCCGTTATTATTTCAATAAAATAATCTCATTATTCCTGTATCTTTGGTCGCTTAAACTAAAGCATTCACATTTCTAGATAAATAATAAAGAGACCTTTTATCGAAAGGTCTCTGAGTATTACACATGAATTGCCCATCTAATATGGCCTTATTTCTTTTGTGTATCCTTATTAGCCTCACGTGCTACTTTAAAGGAATATGATTTGACTTATTTTCTCATAATTTTCTTAGTTTGTCAATTACTCGTACAAAGTAGTCTGGTAACTCACTTTCAAAATACATTTTTTTATGAGTAATAGGGTGCGTAAACCCTATTACTTTTGCATGAAGCATCTGCTTATTAATACCAAAGCTCATTTTTGTAGGGCCATATACAGGATCTCCCAAGAGTGGGTGACCTATATGCTTCATATGAACACGTATTTGATGAGTCCTACCCGTATGAAGTGTAAGCTCAATATAAGTAAATTGTTTAAACCGTTCAAGTACTTTATAATCCGTCTTGGCATACCGTCCATCACGTACTATGGCCATTTTTTTTCGATCTTGCGTTGAACGTCCAATAGGTTCTTCAATTGTTCCCTCATCCTCTTTAAAACCACCATAAACAATAGCATGATACTTTCTAGTAATGTGATGGTCTTTTAGTAATTCTGACAATCCTAAATGGGCCTTATCATTTTTTGCAATCATCAGTAATCCAGAAGTATCCTTATCGATACGATGTACAATACCTGGTCTAATTTCTCCATTTATTCCAGACAATTTATCTTTACAGTGGTAAAGTAAACCATTAACTAACGTACCAGAATAGTTACCTGGAGCTGGATGAACAACCATATCCTGAGGCTTATTGACAATCATTAAATCATCATCTTCATAAACAATTTCAATATCAATTGGCTCTGGTATAATATCTACCTCTATAGGATCTGGTATAGTCATTATAATATGATCATCTGCTTTAACTTGATACTTGCTATTAATCACTTTTTGATTAACTAGAATACCACCTTTTTCTATTTGTTTTTGTATAAAGGAACGCGTATATTCAGGAAACACTTCTGCTAAATATTTATCTACTCTTCCTTTTGCTTCACTATTTACAATATGCTCAATCTTTTCTGCCATTAATTTATTTCCTCTTCAACATTTTCCTTCTCTATATTTGCCTTTTTTTCTTCTAAGTCTCCAAACAACAGAACAATCATTAGTAGGGCTACTCCTACTACTACAAACATATCTGCCACATTAAAAACGGGAAAATTAATAAGAATAAAATATATAAAATCACGCACATAACCTAAAAACAATCTATCAATCAAATTCCCAATTGCACCACTAATAATTAAAACAAAGGCAACTCTTCCCCAATTTCCCCATTTTGATTTTGGGAGCTGTCTGATATATATGAGCATCCCTATAATAATAATACTTGTTATGATAATAAGAAATCCCTGTTTACCACTTAATATTCCCCAAGCTGCTCCTTCATTTTTCACATAATGGAAATGAAATACATTTTCCCATATTTTAATGTCTTCTTGATTCATTAATGTAGACACAGCCCAAATCTTTGTTAACTGATCTATTCCCACTAGGGCTATTATAATAAGTGTTATTGCAACTATCATACTTTCCTCCTTAGCCTACTAGAAAAAAACGTGCTCATCAAGCACGTTTTTATGTAGTCATTTAAATATACAGCATTCATCTATTTAGTATATCACTCTTTACAATAATCATACTTATTTATTCAGTAAAGAGGATATTTCTTCATCTGACACAGGAATATATTCCTTCGTAAAATACTCTTCTTCTGTTGCCTCTGTTTGAGGTACTTCTACACTTGCTACGGTCTCTTTTTCAATAGCAGCAAAAGCTTGTACTAAATCATCTTGAGCAATAGTTGCTCTAGCATCACCTTGTTCCAATAATTCCATCTGTGATTGAAGTAGTTGTTTAAACTGTGCTTTATAAGATAAGTATTGCCTCTTAATATCTTCAACTTTTTGACTTAATTCAAAAGCTTCTTGCCTACCTTGCTCCACAATTCTGGCAACGCGTTCCTCAGCCAAACTAGTCATCTTTTCAGCTCTTTGTTCAGCTTCTTTTTTAATTTCTTCTGCTTTTTCATAAGCTGCACTTTTTGTATCTTGTGCTGTTTTATCTGCTAAAACAAGTACATTTTGTATCGTAGATTCCATAGTACGATAATATTGTACACTTTCATTTAAAGCATTGATCTTATCCTTTAGGGCATAGTTTTCATTAATTACCTCTTGATAACTTTTTAATATTTCATCAAGAAAGTCATTAACTTCTTCAATATGATAGCCACCTATTTTACTTTTTCTAAATTCCTTGTTTTGAATGTCAACTGGTGATAACATGTTGTTTCCCCCTATACATATTTTTCTATTGTAATATGAATCCTATCCTTTTTTGTTAATCCACTTATTTGCTTAAGCTTAATTTTACCATATCCTCTAACAGTAATATGGTCCCCTTCTTTTATAAGCTGCTTATTTGTACTCGTCACACCATTACATTTTACACGGTCTGCTTGAATAAGTTTTGTACAGACACCCCTAGATAATCCAAAACCCGCTGCCACTATAACATCTAATCGTAAAGAAGCTACAGTTGTTTCATAACTTTTAATCTGAGGAGGATTAATCTGCAATTGTGAAAAAGGGATTACTTGCTGTTCAATATTTTGATATTTCCCAATACTTAGTAAATTACTATTAATATAGGAAACCATAGACTCATTAGCAATGATGTATGCCCCAAATGGTTTTATTACAATGTCTCCTATTGTCTCTCTTTCAATTCCTAGACCTAATAAAGCACCTAGGTAATCTCTATGTGTAAGTGCCTTTCCAATCCCAGTCTTAACCTTTAGTTCTAAGGCCATAATAGGAAAATCTTCCTCTTGAATTTCATAAGGAGCAATACCTAATACTTGTCTTTCTGCTTCTTTAAAACCACCGTAAAAATAACACATTTGTTTTGTAGATTCCTCTATATAACGATCTATCATACTTAACAACCATTCTTTATTATAAAAATCCGTAAAAATGGGTCTAAATTGCTGCTCTGATCGTTTGCTATATTCAAGCATCATTTTTACAAAGCGTTTTTCATCTGGATCATTTATATGATTTAACGATAGCTTCATCAGTATTAGATTGTAGGCGGAAACACACTACGTTGTTTTAATTTTTCTGGATTAATATTAACATGCTCTGGTGCAAAAATAAAAATACAGTCCGTTACTTTTTCAACTGTTCCATTAAGTGCACAACAAGCTCCTGTTAAATAATCCACTGCACGTTGCATCTCATGAGCAGCTAGTTTTTCCATATTAACAATGATAGGTTTTCTATTTTTAATGTAGCCACAAATCTCACCTGTCATATCATAACTTAACATGGTAAAATTAAGTAATTCCATACGATTAGGCTGATTAAGAGAAACAACCTTAGGTGTATTCATTGGTGGTATATGAGTTTGATGCATAACATTTCTATTAACTTGCTCAACTTCTTGTTCCATTTCCTCTAACTCATCTTCATCAAATTCATCTTCTGGTATAAAAATATTCTTAAATTTTGACATAAAGCCGCTCATTTGTATTCCTCCCAAAAAAATTTATTTAGTGTAATCTCTATTTCCAAAAATAGCCGTGCCGATACGTACCATGGTAGCACCTTCTTCTATTGCTATTTTATAGTCATTACTCATCCCCATTGATAATATATCGCTACTTATATTATCAAACTTTTGCTTTTGTATGTCAACCGATAAATCGTAAAGTTTCCTAAATATGGGTCTATTTTCTTCAGGATTAGCTACAAAAGGGGCTACCGTCATTAATCCTCTCACTCTGATATGTTTCATTTTTGCTAATTCTGCCATAATAGGTATTACCTCTTCTACTAAGAAACCATGCTTTGAAGCTTCTTTTGCTACATTAACTTCTATCAAAATATCTGTTATATACCCTTTTTTGGCTGATTGTTTTTCTATTTCTTCAGCCAGTTTTAAACGGTCTACAGAATGAATAAGAGTTGTTCTTCCAATAATGTATTTAACTTTATTAGTTTGGAGATGACCTATTAAATGCCAATGAACAGATTCATTTAATTCATCCATTTTTTGTACTAATTCTTGTACGTGATTTTCACCAAAATCTTTACATCCTAAAGTTATTGCTTCTTGTATAGACGCCAAAGGATACGTTTTTGAAACAGCAATTAATGTAATATCCTCTACTTTTCTCCCGCTTTTTATTGCTGATTCTTCCATTTCTTTCTTTATCATTTCCAGTTTTTCTTTCATTTCATCCTCACCTTTATTATTCATTTTGAACATTCATATCTTCTAGTAATTGATCAATCTTTATACTTTTAGGATTTGAAATCATTTTATCCATTTCTTTAAGTTGTGTATTTCCGTCATACTTAACAATAGCATATTCTCCACTTACTAATTCGATTTCTATAGTCTTAAACTGAGCAATTTTCCCATTAATAACATAAACACCTTGTTTTGTTTCTATCTCTGTTACTTCATAGGAACTTCCCGATTGGGGATCCACCAAAACATTATTGACTTGTACATTATTACTATTAGTAATATCTTGTCGTATATAGTTATTATCCTCTTTTTGATATTGTATTTTAATAGGCACAAATTCTGTTACTTCACCTACTTTTCTATAAACACCTAATTGCCCTTCATTCTCTATGCAATAAGTTGCTGGGATTTTCAACATATTCTGCTCCACAATGGCTTGCAGTGGAATTTTAAGACCTGTCACATTTTTATTCCCAATAGAAAAATCAACATATCTCAAGTCTAAAAAGTTGCTTATCTGATCACTTGTTTCAAATACTAGTTGTATACGCTTATCATCTTCAGCTTTTTTAGAAACTAATTTAAAAGTGACTTGCTTACTATTCGTGCCGGTAAAGTCAAGATTATAATTTTGCCCTTCCTTAAAAGCTTCATCTTGCGATAAATCTACATAACTTATTATATACCACTTATTATCTAAAATAATCTTATAAACAGGTTCTTCTTTAGTTACTTCGCTTTTATTAAGATAGCTTACATTAGAGTTTTTAATAATACTATTATATTTATCATAATTAAGTGTCTCTATCACTTCTGATAAATTAGAAGTTTCTTGTCCATCTAATTTATATGATATAATCCCTGCTTGTGGTGCTGTTTTACCTAGTCGGTACTGATTGATATTAGCTTGAAGTTCTGTTTTTAGTGCTGCTATGCTTTGTTCTTGATCCTGTTGCTCTTGAGTATAAATGCTTGTCCGCTTATTGACATTTTGATCTAATTGATTACGTAATGTATAAATAAAGTGGGTTGTATTTTCATAACGATTATCATAGAAAGCCTCTATATCTGCTTTTACCTCTTCATTTAAGTCATAAATTTGATCTTGATAAAAGGAGATATCTTTACGTTCTTCTGCTTTCTGATAAATTTGCTCATCTACCTCATTCTCTGTCTTAGTTGACTGTGCTAACTGCTCCTCATCTACTAAAACATAAACCAGTCCATCCTTCTTTACTTTTTCTCCTTCAGAAACGACATACTGAACGTTTCCTTCATCTTGGCTATATACCACTTGCTCATTTCTTAAAATAATACCGCTTAGACTTTTTGAATTATCAATTGTTCCTGTTTTAACAACCTGATAAGAAATTTTAGTTTTAGTGAGTGCCTCTTTTATTTCTATAGCTCCCCATACCCCAAAGGTTGTAAAAATCATTACAAGTGCTATTCGTAATATCAATTGACGTTGCTTCCTTTTCTTATTTCTATAAATCTGTGCTCTTGTAAGCTTATTATTCTTCTTTATCTGCTCTCTTCTCATGTGCGGAGAATTATTTTCTTGTGTAACTTGCCTGTTAGGAGTAACGTATTGCTCCTTTATATAAGGTGTTGTATTTTGATTCGTATATGAGGTAGCACTGTATGGATTTGTATATGATTGTTGATACCCCCTGTCTCCTCCTCTAACATAAGAAGATTCTTGCCTTTTTGGCGTGATTTTATTTCTATTAGCGGAAGTACTCTTACTGCTAGTTTTGCTTCTAACATCTTTTTTTCTATTATCATCTACCTTTTGCATGGTTGTATTAGTCTTGTATGTAGAACGTGTACGTGATTGTACTGGCATATGAGTAGCATAAGGATTAAAATAGCTTCCTTCACCATAGGTAGTATGTCCCTTAGACGTGGGTTGCTTTTTATTGGTTTGCTTGATTTGATTCTTTTTACCACTATTTTTCATTTATTCACTTCCAATTCTATCCTTAATACTTATCATCATATAATGTAATAGCTTATCTTGCAAGATATTACCTCTAAAAAGCTAATAATTTGACAGAGGTTTTTTATTTTTATCATTCCTTTCTAACCTTTTATTTTTTCCATAAAAAAAGGCACATCATGTGCCCTTAAAGAAGGATGCAAATTAAACCGCCATTTCCTTCATTTATAATTTTTTGTAGTGTTTCTTGTAATTTTTGTTGCGCATCTTCTGGCATTCTAAATAGTTTATTTTGTAATCCTTCGTTTACTAATTCATGAAGTGATTTTCCAAAAATATTTGATTCCCAAATCTTTGTAGGATCTGTTTCAAACTCACTTAAAATATTATTAATTAAATCTTCACTTTGTTTTTCTGTTCCAACAATAGGTGCAACTTCGGTTTGAATATTGGCTCGTATAATGTGATAGCTTGGTGCACTAGCCCTTAATTTAACACCAAAACGATTACCTTGTTTAATAATTTCTGGTTCTTCTAATTTTAGCTCATCGAATACAGGACTAACTACTCCATAGCCTTTTTCCTTTACTTCATTCATAGCATAAGCTACCTTATCATACTCTTTTTTAGTAGTAGCTAATTCTTTAATAAGCTTCATAAGCTCATGATCTCCATGAATTTCCATACCTGTCGTTTCAGAAAGTACTCTATAAAAGAGTTCTTCTGTTGTATTAATATCGACCTTTACAACGCCTTCTCCTAATTGAATCTTTTCTAAATAGACATTTTTAACAAAATCTAAAGCTCTTAATTCATTGGTAGCTTCTTTAATCTGTCTAATATTCTCTACATTTGCTATTTGTTCCTTTACGCAATCAATCCATGCTTTTTTCACCCAATGCTCATTATCTAAGGTTTCTACCCATTTAGGGAGCATGAATTGAATTTCATTAAGTGGGAATTCATATAAGATTTTTTCTAATAATTGATGAATATCCTCTGTTTTCATTTGAGCAATATCCATTGGTACCACTGGAACATCATATTCTCTCGATAATTTACTGGTAGCTTCAATAACTTCTGTATCAAAAGGTTTCTTCGTATTGTACACTACAATAAAAGGTTTTCCTAAACGCTTCAATTCATTAATGGCACGCTGTTCCCCTTCTATGTAACTATTTCTAGAAATATCAGTAAAACTTCCATCTGTAGTCACTACGACACCAATGGTAGAATGATCTGTAATAACCTTTTTAGTGCCAAGTTCTGCTGCTTGTGAAAAAGGAATTTCTTCTTCAAACCAAGGCGTTTTAACCATACGAGGTGTATTATTATACAGGTGGCCTTCAGCTTCTGGTACAATATAACCTACACAATCAATCATTCGTACTTTAACTTCAAAATCTCCCCCTATAGTAATACCAATAGCTTCATTTGGTATAAATTTGGGCTCTGTTGTTGTAATAACTTTGCCATCCCCACTTTGAGGTAATTCATCTTGTGTACGTTCTTTACTATGCTCATTTTTAATATTAGGGAGTACCAATGTTTCCATAAAACGTTTAATAAAAGTAGATTTTCCTGTTCTAACAGGTCCAACTACCCCTATGTATATATCCCCATTTGTCCTTTCAGAAATATCTTTGTAAATATCATAGTATTCCATATGAAAGCCTCCTTATATTTTAATTGTATGGGTACATTAAAATATATTGTACAAAAGGCAGATATATACCACTTTTATTCATTTTTAATGTTCGTCTTTTTTATCTCTTAGCATAAGATTATAAATAGTCTCTTTAACTGGCTCATTTTCAAAAATAACCTTATATATAGCATTTAGAATAGGCATCTCAACTTGATACTTTTGCATTAATGCATAACCTGCTTTAGTTGTGGGAACCCCTTCTACTACCATATTAACCTTTTGAATAGCCTCGTCCATTGTATAGCCTTGACCAATTAATTCACCAGCACGACGATTACGACTATGTCCACTTGTACAAGTTACAATTAAATCTCCTATTCCTGTAAGACCTGCAAATGTATTAGGCTTACCGCCCATAGCAATACCTAATCTCGTCATTTCTGCAATACCTCTAGTCATAAGTGCTGCTTTCGTGTTATCACCAAACCCCATACCTTCTACAACGCCTGCTGCTAAGGCAATTACATTTTTAAGTGCGCCACCTATTTCAATACCAATTAAGTCTTCATTAGTATATACTCTAAAATACATATCCATAAATAAATCTTGTATCTCATAAGCATATTTCATATCTTGGCTACTCACAGTAACTGTTGTTGGAATATGTCTTGCTACTTCTTCAGCATGACTTGGCCCAGAAAGTACAACTACCGCATTAGGGAGTACAGATTCAATAACTTGTGAGAGTCTAAGCAAGGTTTCTTCTTCCACACCTTTTGCGACATTAACAATAATTGTACTTGGCTGTAAATAATCCTTCATCTTTTGGGCAGTCGCTCTAACAGCTTTAGAAGGTACTGCCATAACAGCAACTTCTGCTTCTTCCAATGCTTCTGCCATAGAAGTTGTAAAATTAATCTCTAAAGGAATTTTAATTCCTGGAAGACACCTTTTATTTTCTCTATGTTGCAATATGTCCTCTTTTTCTTTTTCTTCATAGCACCAAAAAGTAACATTATTCCCTTTTTCATTCAGAAGTAACCCTAAAGCTAAGCCCCAACCACCTGCTCCAATAACTGTTATCTTTTTCATCTTAAAACCTCCTAACACTACTTTTTACTTGTTAACCTTGCTTCATTACCTTCTATTAATCTCTTTATATTGGCTTTATGCCTATAGAAAGTAAAACCTGTAACCAAAAGTGACAGAACCATGGCCTCAATACCTATATTCCCTTTGCCAGAATAAAAAATAATAATCATAATAGGAATCGAGGCTGTCATAATAAGAGAGCTAATCGATACAATTCGTGTTATTGCAAATGTTATCAAGAATAGTGCTGCTCCTATTAAAAACAAACGATAATCTATTCCGATTAGTGTTCCTGCTGTGGTTGCAATACCTTTTCCACCTTTAAAATGAAAGAATAGAGGAAAACTATGTCCTAAAACAGCACCTATGCCACTATAAAACGCAATCAAAATAGTTGCATCTGAATGATTTGGTGAAAACAGCAATTTTGCCACATAAATAGCTATAATTGCTTTAAGTATATCAATGAGTAAAACAAGAAATCCTGCTTTTTTTCCTAATACACGAATGGTATTAGTTGTTCCTGCATTACCGCTACCTTGTGTTCTAATATCAATGCCTTTTAATTTACCACATAATATTGCTGATTGCACACCGCCAAAAAGATACCCAATAAGTAATGCCCCTAATCTATACATTTTTATTCTTTCGCCCCTTTTTCTCTTACAATAAATCGAAGTGGTGTGCCCTTAAAACCAAAGGCTTCTCTCATTTGATTTTCGATATAACGTTGGTATGAAAAATGCATTAGTTCTTTATCATTTACAAAAATAACAAATGTAGGTGGTTTAATACTTACTTGTGTCATATAGAAAATTTTAAGTGGCTTACCTTTATCACTTGGTGGCTGATTCATAGCCATTGCTTCATATAATACATCATTTAAAACACCTGTACTAATACGTTGAGACTGATTTTGTGCAATTGCATAAATTGTATCAAATAATTTAGGAATACGTTGACCTGTTAAAGCTGAAATGAACATACATGGTGCATACTGCATATAAGCTAATGTATTTGTAATCTTTTTCAAATAAGCATTCATTGTTTTATCATCTTTTTCAATGGCATCCCATTTGTTAACAACAATAATACAACCTTTTCCTGCCTCATGCGCCATACCTGCTATTTTAGTATCTTGTTCTGTAATTCCCTCTTCTGCATCAATAAGAATCAGAACTACATCTGCACGATCAATAGCTGCTATTGTACGGATAATGCTATACTTTTCAATGTTTTCTTTGATTTTACTACGTCTTCTAATACCTGCAGTATCAATGAGTACATATTCTTGACCTTCAATAGTCACTTCTGTATCTACAGAATCACGTGTAGTTCCTGCTATATTACTTACAATAACACGTTCTTCTCCTACAATTTTATTAACTAAAGAAGACTTTCCTACATTTGGCTTACCAATAATCGCCACTCTTATTTTATCATCTTCTTCTGCTTCTGCATCTTCATCTGGGAAATAGCTTACTACTTCGTCAAGCATGTCTCCTAAATTTAAAGCTTGTCCAGAAGAGATAGGAATAGGTTCACCAAGTCCTAGGTTGTAAAATTCATACATGCCCATTGTTTGATGAACCATATCATCGACCTTATTCACTACTAAAACAACTGGTTTGTGTGACTTTCTAAGCATATTAGCAACGTGAGTATCTGCATCTGTCATACCCGTCTTTACATCCACCAAGAAGATAATCACATCCGCTGATTCAATAGCCGCTTCTGCCTGTCTTCTCATCTGACTTAAGATAATATCTGTACTATCTGGCTCAATACCACCTGTATCAATAATAGTGAATTTATGATTAAGCCATTCTACTTCTCCATAAATACGGTCTCTTGTTACACCTGGTGTATCGTCTACTATTGACGTTTTTGATTTTGTTAATCTATTAAATAAAGTAGACTTTCCTACATTAGGTCTACCTATTACAGCAACAATCGGTTTACTCATTTATCTTTCTCCTTTTAATATTAATTTAAAATCTTTAGCTTATCTAAAGTACCTTTTTTCTAATGTACTGATAATCCCTAATTCTGTCAAGAGTCTCCACCTATTCTCAAAAAAGTCACGTTATTTTAAGCACATAAATGCACCTAATGTTCCTCTTTTACCTTGAGTTTTTCTGTGTGAAAAGAATAAATCTGAATGACAACACGTACAGATTTGGCTTTGAATGATATTTTCCTTTAAAATCCCTGCTTCAAGAAGTATCCTTTCATTACATGCCCATAAATCAATATGATACTTATCATCATATTCATGGGAAATAATAAATGATGCTCCTGGAAACTGATTACTAAATTGGTCTGCCACCTCAGCACCTACTTCAAAACAGCATGAGCCTATAGATGGCCCTATAGCCACTTGAATGTCACTAGCCAAAATACCTTCCTTTTCCCATAACTCAATCATCTTCTTTCCAATTCTACCTACGGTTCCTCTCCATCCGGCATGAGCCATACCTATCATACCATATTTAGGTGCATAAAAAAACAGGGGAACACAATCTGCATAGTGTGTCACTAATGTGACCCCCTTCTCTCTTGTATAAATGCCATCTTTACTTTTCCACTTGTTAGGTTGTGTAATACCATTCCCTTTATCTTCTTGAGTCACTTTTGCAATTTCCAATTCATGTACTTGTTTAGATAGCACAAGCGAATCCAGTGTTACTTCTAGTGCATCACATACTCTCCTATAATTTTCTATAACGCTTGTTTCTTTATCACCTCTATTAAAACCAAGATTTAAGCTGGACCACTCCCCCTCACTTACACCACCTGTTCTAGTAGTAAAACCATGTACTAAAGCTTCGTTTTCCCATGGTGTAAAAATTAGGTAAGTTAACTCTCCTTTTGTAATAAACTTAAATGATGCTAAATCTATCATGCCAAATCCTCCTAAAATGCCGCTTCTAAATGTGTTATGCTAGTTTCCAAGATTTCAATCACATCAAAGCGACTTGCTACTTCATAACCTATCTTTGTTCTTAAATAGTACATAGCCGTACGTAAGATGTGCTGTCTTTTCTTATAATCAACTGCTTCTCTTGGATAACCATAATCTACTCTTTTTCTATATTTTACTTCTACAAATACAATATATTCATCATCCTTAGCAATGATGTCAATCTCACCGAAACGACACCTATAGCTATGTTCCAAAATCGTATAATGCTTAGCTTCTAAATAAGCTATTGCTAATAGTTCATATTGTGTTCCTAGTAAACGCTTATTACTTATGCCCTCTCGTTTTGGCGTAAAGCTCATCCATATCACCTACAAATACTAAGACTTTTGCTACAAGCTCATATAGTTCTGTTGGAATTTGTTCTCCTACTTGTAACTCTGCTAAGATTGTAGCCAACTTCTTGTCTTCATAAACAGGCACATGATGTTTTTTAGCTTCTTCCAGTATATTTTCTGCTACTTTTCCACTTCCACTAGCAACAATAGTAGGTGCATTCATATCTTCTTGATAAGATAAGGCAACAGCTTTCATTCTTTGCTTTTTTTTCATTACGCCCTCCTTATGCTTTAAGGTCCATATGATAAAGTCCTGTATATATTTCTTCCTTAAGTCTATTATCCTTCAATAATTTAACTTGTAATTGATTTAAATGATATCCTGAACTACCTAATTCTTCAGATAATTGTTCTAATGAAGACTCTATTTGCTCTTTCATTGTTTGAGTTTCAACTTTAAGTGTCATATTAACAGCATCTTTTATTTGCTCTATATGTACTTCTACTTTACGCAAAAAGGGCATATTGAGTGCCATTACAATATACATCCGTTCATCGCTATTGCCTTGCTTTTTCTTTGGTTTAAAAAAATAAAGTTCACCCGTGTTTTCTTGATTATTAAAAACCATAGGAAAACAAAAGTACTGCGCTTCTATATTATACTTTTGAACAACTTGAAACATCTGATGTACTTGCTGCAACTTTTCTTTTCCTTCTTCAGAAAGATCTAATTTCCCTAAATGCTCTAGAATTGCTTCTACACGTTCACTTGTCCCTGTAATTTTTTCACTTTCTTTTATATGGTTATTTATTTGTTTGATATCAACTTCAAGGTAACTTTTAAAAATGGCCTCTGCAAGTGTTTTTAGTACTTTTTCATAAAAAATTTCCGGCTGTCCCCTAAAATAGTCATTTACTTTCTGCTCCAATCGAAACTCTTCCATAGAAATTGATGAAACCCAATCTTTTAAAATCACTTCAGCCGAGCGGGACTGTGCAGGTGAACCATCAACTAATCTATTTTCTTTTAAGGACTTACTTTCCTCATACTTTCCTGTCTGTTCATCAATCAAACTTGCTTTTATTGCTTTTTCTAATTGTTCTAGCGACAATGCATGACCAAAATCATGTACTACATTCTCGAGTTGGTTCATGTTTTTCATGCCCTCTAGTATACCTTTAAAGGCTTCAGTTATTCCCTTTATTCCCTCCGATTTTAAATATGAAAGCTGCTCTATATCTTTTAATACTAATGGCACTTCACTTGATTTTAAATTGACAAGCATTTCTGTTGGTAAATCATAAGTTTTATGTCCTTGAAAAATGGATAAAAGGCTTTCTTTATTCAAAGGTAATTGCTTCTCTATAAACTGTCCGATAATATTTTTCATTTCTATTTGATTAGGTAATTTCAACTCACTCATAATTTTATCAATAAGTTGACCATTTGATAAAGTTTCAGGTATTTTAGGTTGTAATATAAGCTTTTGATTTTCTTTACCCACTACCACAAAAGAAAGTAATTTGCCTATATCCACAGCATCTAATAGATTAACAGGCACGCTTATACCATTCCCTAATTTTAATACAGTACCATTCTCGGCTTCTATTAATGTCCCCTCAATATAATCTCCTGGTTGTAACTTTGCTAGTAAATGACTTATATCCCTACTAGTTGAAGAGGCTTCATAACCAGCTGGCGTCGCTTCTGTTAACGGATTAAACCTTAAAGTTTCATTAATCAAAATATCCCCTCATTCTTTAAAAATGATTTACGATGCAATGGCGTAATACCATAATTTCGTATTGCTTCATAATGTTTTTGACTACCATAACCTTTATTATTTTCCCAGTCATACTTGTCATAGGTGTTGGCATAAGCTTTCATCATTCGATCTCTTGTCACCTTTGCAATCACACTAGCAGCTGCTATACTAGCACTTTTGTCATCACCACCTATAATAGCTTCTTGTCTTATTTGAATCTTTGGAATCACTTTATCACCATCTACTAATACCCTATCATAGTCCATCTTAAGCTCACTTAAGGCATGTCTCATTGCTTCAAAAGTAGCTTGTAAGATGTTAATCTCATCAATGCGATCAGCATCTACGATTCCTATACCAATCCCTAAAGCATTGGACTGAATTTGATCATAGAGCTTCTCTCTTTTGGGTTCTGTTAATTTTTTTGAATCCTTTAATCCTACAAGATTTGTATCATAAGGCAAAATAACAGCAGCTGCCACTACTGGTCCTGCTAAAGGTCCTCTGCCAACTTCATCTATTCCTACAAGGATATACTGATTATCATGAAATATGCTATCAAATTCGCACTTAAGTTGCCATAAAGCTAGTTCATTTTCATAAGTCTGTATTTTTCTTTTATATTTATCAATTAACTTAATAACGCCACTACGTGTATCTATTTCATATGCTTTTAATTCTTCTTTTAGCGACTCTATACTTAAGTTATTTAACAATTGATCTAATTCTTTTATATTCAAATTCACCCCACCTATTCTACTACTCCTATGCGTTGTAAAGGAAAAATTCTAAACCCAGCTTTTGCAATAATTGCAGTCCTTGGAATAGGACCAAATACTCTACTATCTTTACTATTAATTCGGTTATCTCCCATCATAAAATAATAGCCTGAGGGTACTTTATAAGGAAAGTCTATGACTGAACCTGAATAAAGATATGTTTTTGTTGTTTCATCTAAATATCTAGATTCATCTATAGCCTTTCCATTAACATGAACCTCATTATTAATAATATCTATGATATCTCCTGGCAAGCCTATAACACGCTTAATCAAATGATCTTCTTCGTACGTAAATACAGCAATCTCTCCTCTTTCAGGATTTCTATAATAATAAGGAATACGATTAACAATAAGATGATCTCCAGGATAAATGGTATGCTTCATAGATTCTGTAGGAATTCTTGTATGACTTATAATAAAACTTGAAATTAATAGTGCAGTTAATACAGCAAGCATAGGCTCTTTTATCATTTCTATTATTTTTCTTACTTTAGTGTAATACCTGTTCATCCTCTGCACATCTCTTTCTTCTACTCTCTATTTAAGTAAACCTATTTGATTAAATGGATATATTTTTATCCATGCCTTACCATATATTTTATCTCTAGCAATTGCTCCTAAATAACGGCAATCTTGACTCTGCGCCCGGTTATCTCCCATTAAGAAATAATGATCTTCTGGTACAGTATAAGGAAATGTTACATGGTCAGATCCAGGATAAGGTTCCGAACTCATTCCTGCTGCTAAATAGGCAGATTCATCTATTGCTTCATCATTGACATAAACCTGTCCTTCTCTAATATCAATTATATCCCCTGGTAAACCTATGACACGCTTTACCCAACTTTCTTCCCCTTGTTTAAATACAACGATTTCTCCCACCTCAGGATTACGATAATAATAGGGTACCATGGTAGTTAGAATATGATCTTGCTCATTAATGGTACTAACCATAGAAGGAGTTGGAATCTTATTATGGCTTACAATAAATGATGTAAACAATAAAGCAACTAATACAACTAAAACTAACTCTTTTATAAACTCTACACATCCTTTGATGCTATATAATACTTTACTCATCTTTTCACATCCTTTTCGCTATGTATTCTTTTAAGATTTATTTCATAGGTCCTATCTGATTAAATGGATAAATACGAAAAATAGGTGTTCCCACTATTTCATCTCTTGAAACAGCACCTATATATCTAGAATCTTTACTATCCATCCTATTATCACCCATTAAAAAATAATGATCCTCTGGAACCTTATATGGAAACTCTACAGGTTCATCCCATGGCGAATTAGGTGTAGAAATTCCTGTATTTTTTAAATAAGTCTGTTCATCATAGAATACATCATTAATGTAAACATCACCTTCACGTATATCAATTATATCTCCTGGCATACCTACCACACGTTTCACCCACATTTTATCTTCTTGATGAAAAACTACAATTTCACCTCTATTAGGATTTCTATAATAAAATGGGATAGGTGAAACTAATATGCGATCATTAATATTCAATGTGCTAATCATAGAACCAGATGGAATCTTATTTTGACTCAATATAAAGCTAAAGAACAATAAGCAAATTAAAACTACAATAGCTATTTCTTTTATCATTTCTATAATTGTCTTTAATCTAAATCCCCCATCATGCATCTTATCACTTCTTTTCTACTCTTTATCTTTCCTAGGCACTTCTACTGTTACACGTCCCCATTTACCACTACGAAATTCATCAATAATGGTTTGAGCTGTACGCAATTCATCTAACTCCCCACCCGCTATTATCAAACCTCTTTTTAAGCCAATAGCCTTAAAAGCTTCATAAGCCTCTACTGGTAAATTCATTTTATAGCGCTGTTCAATCTGTGCTTTAAACAATGTACTTCCTTCTTCAAGTAAATGAATAGCTAACTGTCTATTATCTAAAATATTATCATTGATAGAACCAATATACGCTAAATGACGTGCCACCATTTGATCTTCAAACTTAGGCCACAAAATACCTGGCATATCTAAAAGTTCAAAGCCTTTCTTAATTTTAACCCATTGTTTACCACGTGTAACTCCTGGCTTATCACCTGTCTTAGCTGTCCCTTTGCCAACTAAAGAGTTAATAAATGTAGATTTACCAACATTAGGAATTCCTACAATCATGGCACGTATAGGACGATAAATCCTTCCTCTCGCACGATCACGCTCTATTTTTTCCTTTAATAAATCTTCTGCAATTTTAGTTACTTCCTTAATACCTTTTCCCGTAGTCGCAATAATAGGTACCACTTTCACATTATGTGCACTATACCATTTGATCCATTCTTTTGTAATTGATTCATCTGCTAAATCTGCTTTGTTTAAAATAATAATACGCATTTTATTTTGTGCAAGCTTATCAATATCTGGATTTTTTGTACTATAAGGTGCTCTTGCATCTAAAAGTTCAATAACAATATCAACAAGCTTAATATTTTCTTCTATTAATCTTTTTGTTTTGGTCATATGACCTGGATACCACTGTATATTCATTCTGTCTATCACCTTTATGAAATCTATTTTATCTTTACTAGTTTTATTATAGAGATGTTAATCTTGCTTCTCAATATATTTTTACAATAAATATATTTTTAGACTTATAAATAATAAAAAAAGGACTATAAAAGTCCTTTTTTTATTATTTGATTAATTCTTTAACTTTAGCGTTTTTACCAACACGTTCACGTAAGTAGTTAAGTTTAGCTCTTCTAACTTTACCTAAACGAACAACTTCAATTTTTTCAATGTTTGGTGAATGAAGTGCCCAAGTTTTTTCAACTCCTACACCGTAAGACATTCTTCTAACTGTGAATGTTTCACGAACACCACCATTTTGTCTTTTTAATACGATACCTTCGAACATTTGGATACGTTCTCTTTGACCTTCTTTGATTTTAGCATATACACGAATTGTGTCACCTACGTTAAATGAAGGTACTTCTGCTTTAAGTTGAGCGTTTTCAATTTCTCTAATAATTGGGTTCATATTTAATTCTCCTTTTTTCTCAGATGTTCTTAACAAGATCTTTGACAGCGGACCATCCGTAATAACACTACATATTATAACATGTCTTGATTTTCATTGCAAACCTTTTTTGCATAAGCTTCAATAAAAGCTCGTTCCTTAGGGGTTAATTTAGCTGTTTCTAGTAATTCAGGACGTTTTTTATAAGTATTAATAAGAGACTCTTGTCTACGATGCTCTGCAATCTTTTGGTGATTTCCTGACAATAATACAGGTGGTACTTCTTTTCCTCTAAAAACAGCAGGACGTGTATAATGATAATATTCTAAAAGTCCATCACTAAAAGACTCTTCCTCAAAAGATTCTTGTTTACCTAAAACACCAGGTAATAATCTTATGATGCTATCTGCTATCATAACAGCAGGCAACTCTCCTCCAGTTAAAACAAAGTCACCAATAGAGATTTCATCTGTAACAATTTCATCAATAACACGTTGATCTATTCCTTCATAATGTCCACATAAAATAACAATATTTTCTTCTTTTGAAAATTCTTCGGCCAGTTGCTGATTCCATACTTTTCCATGTGGTGTCATATAAAGAATGCGCATTGACTCCCCTTCTGCTTTACTACGAATATGTTCATAACAATCATACACTGGTTGAGCCATCATAAGCATACCCGCACCACCACCATAAGGATAGTCATCTACTTGATGATGTTTGTTATTAGCAAAATCTCTTATATCTACTGCTTCTAGTTCAACTAATCCACTTTTTCTTGCTCTGCCCATAATACTATAATCAAACAAGGTATTAATGGTTTCTTTAAACAGGGTCATAACTGTTATTCGCATAATTCTTCAAGTCCTTCTAAAAGTGTCACATGCATTTTATTTTGTTTAACATCAACAGATTTGATTACTTGTTTGATTGCTGGAAGCAATAAATCCTTGGCTCTATCTTCTTTTCTAACAGCATAAACATCATTACTTCCTGTGTAAATCACATCTACAATTTCTCCTAAATAGCGTTCTTCATCATAAGTATACACTTGCATACCATATAAATCTGCGATGTAATATTCATCTTCTTCCAGAGGTAAACTATCCTTACGATCTATTTTTAATAAAGCGCCCTTAAAGAGTTCCGCTGTTGTCATATCATCTATACCTTTTAATTTAAGAAGAACCATTCCTTTATGATAACGTACACTTTGAATTTCATATGATTCAAGTTTTTTTCTTTCTACATAAATCTCTTTTAATTGTTCAAAACGAGTAGGATCATCAGTACTAGGCATTACTTTTAACTCACCCTTAACCCCATGTGTATTTACTATTTTTCCTACAATAAACATTTCATTCATTTTATTCATCCTCTACTTTCATCATTTATAAATTTTCATAAATGATAGGTTAATCAATAACTTATGAAAACTCACAAACGTCTTATTCCTAGTATAGCCATAAATTATTTATCCTATATGACATCATTATTAAACAAATTTATTTTTCAACTTTTGGATAGATAAATAGGCTAGGGATATACCCTAACCTATTCTAAAATATCCACTACAACTTTTTTAGATGATTGAGCTGTAGTTGCTTTAATTATTGTTCGAATTGACTTAGCAATTCTTCCTTGTTTACCAATTACTTTTCCCATGTCCTCAGGGGCCACCTTTAGTTGTAAGATAATTTTGTCCTCTTCCTCTACTTGAGACACAGAAACTTGCTCTTTATTGTCTACTAATTCTGTAGCAATCATACGTAATAAATCTTCCATAAGACTTGCCCCCTTAGAAAAGTATTATTGAATACCAGCTTTTTTAAGTAAATCTTTTACTGTATCTGTTGGTTGAGCACCAGTTGAAAGCCACTTTTCAGCTGCTTCTTTATTAATGCTTAACTCATTTGGTTCTTGACATGGATTGAAGTATCCAATCTCTTCGATAAATCTACCATCTCTTGGAGAACGAGAATCAGCTACAACGATTCTGTAGAAAGGAGCTTTCTTTTGTCCCATTCTTTTTAAACGAATTTTTACTGCCATAATATTTTCACCTCTTAAATTATTTTAAAATTTATTTACATAAAAGGAAATTTAAATTTACCTTTTTTGCCTTTCATAGCACCTGAGAATTGCTTCATCATACCTTGCATCTGTTCAAACTGTTTAATCAGTCTGTTGACCTCTTGTAAGTCACGTCCTGAACCTTGTGCAATACGTTTTTTACGACTCATATTTAGAAGGCTAGGATTTAGTCTTTCTGCTTTTGTCATTGATAAAATAATTGCTTCAATGTGCGCCATTTGCTTTTCATCCACTTGACCTTGGATTTCATTTAGCTTTGCAGCATTCATTCCAGGAATCATACCCAAGAGTTGACTAATAGGCCCCATATTCTTAATTTGCTGCATTTGTTCAAGAAAATCTTCAAAGTTAAACTCTGCTTTTCTAAACTTCGCTTCAAGCTCTTTTGCTTTTTTCTCATCAATATTTTGTTGTGCCTTTTCGATAAGTGTTAGTACATCTCCCATACCTAATATACGAGAAGCAATACGTTCCGGATGGAAAGGTTCTAAGTCATTTAACTTTTCTCCCATTCCCACGAACTTAATAGGTTTATTAGTGACTGCCTTAACAGATAAAGCAGCACCACCTCGGCTATCACCATCTAACTTGGTCATAACAACACCATCAAGGCCTAAAGTCTGATCAAAAGATTCAGCAACATTTACTGCATCTTGACCTGTCATTGCATCTACTACAAGTAGGATTTCTTGCGGTTTCACTAATGCTTTGATATTCTTTAGCTCGTCCATTAATACTTCATCTATATGCAAACGACCTGCTGTATCGATAATAACAACATCTAAGTTATTTTCTTTAGCATAGTTCACACCAGCTTGTGCAATATCAACTGGATTCTTATCACTTCCCATTGAAAAAACAGGAACATTGACCTGCTTACCCACTTTTGTTAATTGATCAATAGCTGCTGGTCTATAAACATCACAGGCTACTAAGAGTGGCCTTTTACCTTGTGACTTGATATGACTACTTAATTTGGCACTAGTAGTCGTCTTACCTGCACCTTGAAGACCTACCATCATAATAACAGTAATACCTCTTGGAGCAAAATTTATTTTACTTTGGGTCGAACCCATTAAGTTAATTAACTCTTCATTAACAATCTTAATTACTTGTTGACCTGGAGTCAAGCTCTCCATGACTTCATGTCCAACAGCTCGCTCTTCAATGGTTTTAATAAACTGTTTCACCACTTTAAAGTTAACATCCGCTTCCAATAAAGCTAGTTTTACTTCTCTAAGCGCTAACTTTACATCTTTATCTGAAAGCTTTCCTTTACCTTTTAGCTGTTTGAAGACATCTTGTAGTTTGGTTGATAATTGATCAAAGGCCATATCCGTCCTCCTAAATCTTATTGATTAATTTATCTACTAGCGTAATGACCTTGTTTACACTATTCGCTTTTTCATCCTTTAAGTCACTAGCTAACGTCTGGCATAAAGCTTTTATATCACTCAATACTTTTTGCTCTGCTTGATATTTTGCAAATAAAGCTAGCTTGTTTTCATAATCTAGTAATTTCTGCTCTGCTTTTTTAATAGTATCAAAAGCACTTTGCCTGCTAATATCATGCTGCTCAGCTAATTCTCCTAAAGAAAGATCTTCAAAATAATATTCTTTTAATAAATCCCTTTGCTTATCAGTAAGTAGTTCCTGATAAAAATCGAACAAATAGGTAATCACCACAAATTTTTCCATGATTTACTCCCAAACACTGTCAGTCACTTTTACTTTACACTAGTTAGTATAGTAAAAACCTTGTTACTTGTCAACCTTTTTATTAAATCCTTCTTTTAGTTTATGATTCTTTAAACAAGGCTGTAGCAAAAGTTTCTGCATCAAATGGTTGAAGATCATTTATTTGCTCTCCTACGCCAATATACTTAACAGGTACTTTTAGCGATTCATAAATACCTACAATAGCTCCACCTTTAGCTGTACCATCTAATTTGGTCAGAATAATACCATTAATATCTGCCACTTCTTTAAATAACTTTACCTGCTGAATAGCATTTTGACCTGTTGTTGCATCTAAAACAATCAAAATCTCTTTTTTAGCTTCAGGATATTCTCTCGCTATAATACGTGAAATTTTTTCTAGTTCCTTCATTAAATTTGTTTTATTTTGTAATCTACCTGCTGTATCGCAAATAAGCACATCACTTTTACGTGATTTAGCTGCTGCAATAGCATCAAATACAACGGCTGCCGCATCTGTACCTTCTTCATGCTTAATGAGGTCCACGCCTGCACGATTTACCCATACTTGAAGCTGTTCTATAGCTGCTGCTCTAAAAGTATCTGCTGCTGCAACGAGTACTTTTTTATGTTGGCTCTTAAATAGATGTGACATTTTTCCAATCGAAGTTGTTTTTCCTACACCATTTACACCAATAACCAAAATAACTGTAGGTCCATTAGGATTTAATATCTCTTCTCTAGGCTGATCTGTAAGTAACTTTGTAATAATTTCTTGTAATGCTACTTTTAAGGCACTAGGTTCTGTTATTTTTTCTTGTTTTACTTTTTCTTTAAGACTCTCCATAATATGAAGTGTCGTTTCAACACCAAAGTCTGCCATTATTAATGCTTCTTCTAATTCTTCATAAAGGTCTTCGTCGATATGTCTAAAATTACTTAATACATCATCTACACCTTTTAAAATACTATCACGTGTTTTAGTAAGTCCGCTAAAAAGACGTTTAATAAACCCCTTCTTTTCTGTTTCTTCACTTTGAGCTTGTTTTTCTTCACTTAACTTGGTTGCATTCTCAACCTCTTCTTCATCCGTTTTAGCTAGCGCTTCATCATTTGTTTCCAAATCAGCTTCTAATATTTCCTCTAAAACTTCTATTTTATCGACACTTACCTCGTCATTTACTAACACATCGGCTGAGCCCATCGTTAATTTTTCAGTTGTTTCTTTTAATATTTCCTCTTGTACTTCTTCTGCTTTCTCTTTTTCTTCTAGAACTTCATCCTCGACTAATAATTCTTGCTCTAATTTCTCTTCTTGAACACTAGACGCATTGATTTGCTCTTCTTTATTTTTACCAAAAAACTTTTTTAAAAAACTCACTGTTTAACCTCCTAACTCGTCTTCTTTTGATCAATATATTGACTAACATCCTCTAACTGAATAGAAAGAATTGTTGAAACCCCTCTTTCTTGCATGGTCACGCCATATAAAGTATGTGCTCTTTCCATTGTACCTTTTCTATGTGTAATAACAATGAATTGTGTTTCTCTCGATAAACTCTCTAAATAATTAGCAAAGCGTAAAACATTGGCATCATCTAGAGCCGCTTCAATTTCATCTAGTACACAGAAAGGTGATGGTTTTAATTTTAAAATACCAAAAATAAGTGAAATCGCTGTTAAAGTTCTTTCACCACCTGAAAGTAAAGTCATGTTCTGAAGCTTCTTTCCTGGTGGTTTGGCAATGATTTCAATTCCTGACTCTAAAATATTTTCTTCATCAAGTAACTTCAAATATGCTTCACCACCTCCAAATAATTCTTTGAAAACATGAGTGAAATTCTCGGCAATGATAGCAAATTGGGTGATGAAAATATCTTTCATCTGCTCCATTAATTCATTAATCAATTCAATGAGTGATTGTTCAGCTTTTTCTATATCTTCCTTTTGCTTTGTTAAAAACTCATAGCGTTCTTTAGTTTCTCTAAACTCTTCTACTGCATTAACATTAACATTTCCTATTTGTTTAATCTGACCTCTTACATCTACTGATTGCTTTTTAAGATCAGTAATAGATATATTTTCTAAGCGGTATGGTAATGCATGTGTGAACGTAAGTTCATATTGTTCCCACATACTATTCCCCCAATTCTGCTTTTGAAGTTCACTATTTTGCTTTTTATTTTCAAGACGATATTTTTCCTCTTTCAATAAATTCATTTGTTCTGACATTGTAGTGATTTCATCTGATAGTTGAACTTGTTTTTGTTCTAATAATACTTTTTGTTCATCTAATTGTTTTCTTTCTTTTTGCTTAATAACAACTTCTTCATTAAGTAGTTTAATCACTTCTTTGACTTTTTCATTTTCATTAATTAATTGTTGTATTTCCATTTGATAGCGTTCAATCGTTTCACTTAAATGAGCATTTTTTTCGTCTTGACCATTAATATCAGCTTCTAATTCATTCATCTGATCTATCATATAATTAATATTTTGTTCTGTATTTGAAAGGCTTATTTTTTTATCAGTCAATGCCTTTTCTAAGACCTCTCGTCTACCTTTTGAATCCGCTAATTGCTTCTCTAAATCAGCAATTTGTAATTCATCATCATTAATCGTTGCTTTCAAATCCCGTAATTTTTCTTCCGCCTGCTCTTTTCCTTGTTTAATCACTTCAATAGATTCATCAATATTATTTCGCTCTGTTATAAGTTGAAGCTGATTATTTTTAGTGAGTTTTAATGCATGAGCATTTTTCTCCCATTCTAGCCCATAATTTTTAATGGCATCACTTATTTGTATATATCTTACTTCTGTGCTTTCATACTGAGTCAGTTTTTCTTCTAACTCTTTTGTAAGCATGACTAAGACTTTTTCTTTCTCTTCTTCTTCTTTTGCTAAGTGCTTCAGTTTCTGCTCTAATTCTTTCATCTCTCTAGCACGAGAAAATAAGTTGTTACTTTGATTTTTCATACTTCCACCACTCAAAGAACCACCACTATTAAACACCTCACCTTCTAAAGTGACAATTTTGTATTTATAGTGGTACTTCTTTGCAATACGTGAAGCATTCTTCATATCATTAACAATTAAAATACGTCCTAATAAAGATGAAATAACATTTTCATATTTTTTATCATAAGAAATAAGTTCACTTCCTAAACCTAGGAACCCTACTTCTTCAGATAAACCTTTTTCTTGCATAGGAAAAGCCGGCTTAATCGTATCTAATGGTAAGAAAGTCACACGAGAAATACCTCTTTGCTTCATAACTTGAATCATATTTTTGGCATCATCTTCTTTATCTGCTACTAGATTTTGAATAGAACCGCCTAGCGCTGTCACTATAGCAATCTCGTAGTCTTTTGGCACTTCCATTAACTCACCTACTACACCAACTATCCCTTGCCATTTATTAGGGTCACCTTTCACAACATTTAAGACTTGCTTAACACTACTAAAATAACCCTCATGTTCTTCCTTAAGATGTTCAAACCACTTATATTGCCTTTCAGCTTGCATCTTATTTTGTTTAACCGTATTGAGCTCATTTTCACATTGTATCTTCTGAGACATTAACTGTCCTTTATCTTTTTCCATCGCCTCTAAGGAAGATTTTAAACTGGCTTGTTGCACAGTTGCCTCTGCTTGATTCTTCTCAAGTACCTTGCAACTAACTTCTTGATGTTGAATCTCGCTATTGAGTATAGCTATTTGTTCTAAAATTTGTTCTTTACGATAGTCTAATTGTGCTTCAACACCGTCATTTTTTTTAACTTCAGCTTCGAAAACATCAATTTCTCTCATCTTATTAAAAAGCTCTTGCTTTGATTCACTAATACTTCCTTCTAAATGACTAAGCTCCTCCATAAGAAGATTAATTTTCTCTTCTTCTTGCTCAATAATAGCCATCTTAGAGGCTTTTTCTAATTCCAAAGCTGTACGCTTTGTTTCTAAAAAAGACCGTTTTTCTATCTTAGATTCATGCGCATTAGTTTGATTCTTTTGATCTTCATAAACCTGCTCTAGTAACCTCTCAATGTTAACCTTTTTTTCAGCATTGATTGTCAATTGGCTTTGTTTACGCTCCTGGTCTTTTTCTTTTTCTGAAATAGCTTCAATCAAATTCTCTGTTTGATGATATAACTCATCTCTTTGCTTTTTATAGGAATCATTTAATTCACACTTAGACAGATACTGAGTATTTTTATCTTTTAGCTCTTCATCAGTTGCTATCATTTTACAAGATAGCTCCTGAATTTCTTTTTCTAAGCGCTCAATCTCATAGATAAATATATTGATGTCTATTCCCTTTAATTCATCTTTTAACCTTAAAAACTGAGTTGTTTTCCCAGCTTCTCTTTCTAAAGGTGATAATCTATTTTCAATCTCACCAATAATATCTTGTAGTCTAGTCAGATTTTCTCTTTGTTTTTCTAATTTTCTTTCTGCTTCTTGACGCCTTACCTTGTATTTATAAATGCCAGCAGCTTCTTCAAAAAGCGTTCTTCTCTCTTCTGGCTTGGAACTAAGCACTCTATCAATTTGACCTTGTCCGATAATAGAATAACCATCTTTTCCTATTCCTGTGTCCATAAACAATTCTTGGACATCTTTTAATCGACAAGAACTCCCATTGATAAAATACTCACTTTCTCCAGAACGATACACTCTTCTTTTGATTACAATCTCCGTATAAGCAATACGAACAGTTTCATCTGGGTTTTTAATAGTCAAAGCTACTTCTGCATAGCCCAGAGATTTTCTTTTCTCTGTTCCTGCAAAAATAATATCTTCCATTTTACTACCCCTAAGACTCTTTGCACTTTGTTCACCTAGCACCCATCTGATAGCATCTGCCACATTGCTTTTACCACTTCCATTTGGACCTATTACACCGGTAATTCCCTTTGGAATATTTAGCTTGACAGCATCACCAAAAGACTTAAAGCCATGTATCTCTATCTTATCTAGATACATATTTCACCTCAATTTTTATAATTATTCAATGCTTTTTTAGCAGCATCTTGTTCTGCTTCCTTTTTACTTTTACCAATACCACGCCCTAAACTTATTGTATCATGATAAACTTCCACATAAAAATATTTATCATGATCTGGGCCTTCTTCTCCAACTACTTCATAATGAATAGGAGCATTGCTGACCTTTTGAATACATTCCTGGAGGAGTGTTTTGTAGTCAGTATACAGATCCTCTAGAGAAGCAACTTGTTCTACTTGTGCAATCAACGTATCTGTCAAAAAACACTTAGCCTCATTAAATCCACCATCTAAGAAAAGAGCTCCAGTTAATGCTTCAAATCCGTCTGCCAAAATAGAAGCACGTTCTCTTCCACCTGTCATTTCTTCTCCTTTTCCTAACAGAATATACTCGCCCAATCCAATAAATCTTGCCATTTTAGCTAAAGAAGCTTCACATACAATGCTAGCTCGTATTTTAGATAAATCACCCTCTGGCATTTCAGGATGCTTTTTAAATAAATATTCACTAATAATCAAGTCCAAAATAGCATCCCCTAAAAATTCCAAACGTTCGTTGTCTTTTACCCTTTCATTTCTATGCTCATTTGCATAAGAACTATGGGTTAAAGCCTCTTCTAAAAGATTGCTATTGGTAAAGGTATAGCTTAACTTTCTTTGCATTTCATCTAGTACTATACTCTTGTTAGCTTTTTGTACCTTTTTACTCATTTTGACAATTCTCCTTTAATATACGAAAAGCCTCGCTAAGCGAGGCTTTTTTGTTAGTCTAATCCTTTTTGATCTTTAATGTATTCTACTACATCACCGACAGTAGATACTTTCTCAGCTTCTTCATTAGAAATTTCCATTTCAAACTCTTCTTCAATTGCCATAATCACTTGAAATACATCTAATGAATCTGCATTTAAATCATCAGTGAAAGATGTTAATAAAGTAATTTCGTCCTCCGAAATATTAAACTGTTCACTAATTATCTGTTTTACTTTATCGAATACCATTGTTCAACACCTCTTATAAACATTTATATTTTGATGATAGTATATACAACTTTTATAGTCAATATTAATTTACATTTTCCTCAAATTTATCCTTTATTTTATCTACAAGCCCATCTTTTATGAAACCTTCCGTCTGTATTAAGGTGCTTAAAATTTCTTGAGACTTGGAACTTCCATGTGTTTTAACAATTAGTCCATTAACACCTAAGAAAGGCGCCCCACCTTTAGTAGCATAGTTGAATTTCTCTTTAATTTCTCCTATACCTTTTTTCATAAGTACAGCTGCAAGTTTAGTTTTTAAACTTTTTAAAAATTGAACTTTAAGCATACCTAAAATCCACTTTCCAAAGCCTTCCATAAATTTAAGAATAATATTTCCCGTAAACCCATCACATACAAGAATATCTACTTTTCCTAAAGGAATATCACGTGCTTCTACATTACCACAGAAATTAATTGAGGCATCAGCATCTAAAAGCTTATATGCTTCTTTCGTTAACTGATTGCCTTTTTCTTCTTCTGTCCCAATGTTAACAAGCCCTACTTTAGGTGATTTAATTTGCATACATTGCTCCATGTAAACAGTTCCCATACGCGCAAACTGATTAAGATAAGTTGGCTTTGCATCTACATTAGCACCACAATCAATCAATAAAGCACAGCCCGTTTCAGTTGGGATAAAAGGAGCCATAGCTGGTCTTTCCACTCCTTTAATACGTCCTACAATAAGTGTTGCACCTGTCAAAAGAGCACCGGTACTACCTGCACTCACAAAGCCATCCACTTGCTTTTCTTTGACTAATTTAAGTCCTACGACCATAGAGGAGTTCTTTTTTTGTCTAATAGCTGCAACAGGACTATCCCCCATCTCAATGACTTCATCTGCATGTACAATTTCTATCTTAGATGCGTCATATGTATAGGCAGCTAGTTTTTCCTTAATGACATCTTCCTTACCTACTAAAACGAGGGTAGATTCTAACTTTTCTGCCGCTAACACGCATCCCTTAACAATCTCATCAGGTGCATGATCGCCACCCATGACATCTATAGCTATTCTTGACATATGCATCACCCTTATCTTTCTCACAATTTAAATCAAATATACAAAAAGACAGCTAAAAGCTGTCTTTTTTAAAGCATTAGTCTACTTTTACTACAACACGGTTTGCATAAGAACCGCAAGCTTTACATACTCTATGTGGCATCATTAATTCACCACATTTTGGACATTTTACTAAGTTAAGTGGAGAAAGTTTCCAATTTGCTTGTCTTTGGTTTCTTCTGGCTTTAGAAGTTTTTCTTTTTGGTACTGCCATTTCTACACCTCCTCTTGTTACTACTCTTCACTTTGAGGGTGAAAAATATTTTTTAAACTTTCAAGTCTAGGATCAATATCATTCTTTTCACAATTACAAGATTGCTTATTCAAATTCTGACCACAAGTTTTGCAAATACCTTTGCAATTGTCATCATGTAAACCTTTCATTGGTACGTTCAGATAAATTGCTTCGGTTATAGCATCTTCTAAGTCAATTTCAGATCCAGTTACTTGAACGATATCCTCATCTTCATCATCCAAAAACTCTTCAGATGAATATTCCTTATATAAGTCTGCTTGTAAGGCATGTTTATACTCTTCCAAGCAACGATCGCATAAAAGTAAGACTGTTGTAGTAACATGTCCTTTTACTAAATAACGGTTACCCGACTTAGTAGCAACACCTTCTACAAAAGCCATACAATCAAGTACATCATGTACAGGATTGATTCCTTTTAAGGATACACGCTGTTCACCTTTGAAAGTTACTTCGGACTTTTTATTAAGTTCATGGATATTAATCTTCATTTTTTCACTCCATTAAGTAACACTTCTGTAATTATACCTACTTGACTTATATTTGTCAATGACTTATTTTGCAACTAATGTTACAGTGTCTCTAGCAATCATAAGTTCTTCATTTGTAGGAATTAAAAGCATTTTTACTTTTGATGTTTCTTTTGTTAGGTCTCTTTCCACACCACGGCATTTGTTTTTCTCAACATCAAGGTCTACGCCTAACCATGTTAACATATTAGCGATTTCTTCACGCATAATAGCATTATTTTCACCAAGGCCACCTGCAAAACAAATCGCATCTACACCATTCATAAGTGCTGCATAAGCTCCAATATAGGATACTACGCGATGTTGATATGCATCCATTGTAAATCTACAAGCTGGATCGCCTGCAACAACACCATCTTCAATTTCACGGAAGTCACTTGATAAACCAGATAAAGCATCTACACCAGATTTTTTATTTAAAATGTTATCCATTTCTTTAGCTGATAGACCTTCTTTTTCCATTAAGAAAGTAACAATAGCTGGGTCGATATCACCTGAACGTGTTCCCATTACAAGTCCAGCAAGTGGTGTGAATCCCATTGAAGTTTCAACTGATTTACCACCATCCACAGCACAAACACTTGCACCATTTCCTAAGTGACAAACAATTATTTTTGTTTCTTCAAGTGGTTTTCCTAACATTTCAGCTGCTTTTTGTGATACATATTTATGAGATGTACCGTGGAAACCATACTTACGAATACCGTATTTTTCATAGTATTCTTGTGGAATAGCATACATATAAGTTGCTTTATCCATTGTTTGATGGAAAGCTGTATCAAATACTGCTACCATAGGCACGTTTGGCATTAATTCACGACATGCGTCAATACCAAGTAAGTTAGCTGGATTGTGAAGTGGAGCAAGTGCGCTACATTCTTCAATTGCTTTTTCTACTTCATCTGTAATCACTACAGATTGATTGAATTTCTCTCCACCATGAACAACACGGTGACCTACTGCTGAAATTTCTTCTGGTTTAACACAAGCTGTTTCACCTTCTGTAAGCATAGAAAGCATTTTTGCTAAAGCCACTTTATGGTTTGGAAAATCTACCATTACTTTTACTGAGTCTTGACCTTCAGTTGTATGTTTGATAAAAGAACCATCGATTCCAATTCTTTCACAAATTCCTTTTGCAATAACAGATTCATTTTCCATGTTTAATAATTGATACTTTAATGAAGAACTTCCACAGTTTACTACTAATACGTTCATTTTTTACACTCCTTAAGTTATATTAATTGTCTTTTAGTTACCTTGGGCTTGTACAGCTGTAATAGCAACAACACCCACAATATCTTCTGCACTACAACCTCTTGACAAGTCATTAACTGGTTTAGCAATGCCTTGTGTAATTGGGCCATAAGCTTCTGCTTTTGCAAGTCTTTGTACAAGTTTATAACCAATGTTACCTGCATCAAGGTCTGGAAATACAAGAACATTTGCTTTTCCTGCCACATCACTATTTGGCGCTTTAGCACTACCTACTGATGGCACAATAGCAGCATCTAATTGTAATTCACCATCTACTTTAAGTTGTGGTGCTTCTTCTTTTGCAATACGAGTTGCTTCAACTACTTTATCTACGTCAGCATGTTTTGCACTGCCATATGTAGAATGTGAGAGCATACCTACTACTGGCTCTTCTCCAACTAATTGAGCAAAACTTTTAGCTGAGCTTTGTGCAATTGCTGCAAGTTCTTCTGCACTTGGATTTTGGTTAAGGCCTGCATCTGAGAAGATAAAAGTACCGTTTGAACCATATTCACAGTCTGGTACAACCATAACAAAAAATGCTGAAACAAGTTTTGTACCTGGCGCTGTTTTTAAAATTTGAAGTGATGGTCTAAGTACATCTGCTGTTGCATGAATCGCACCAGCTACCATCCCATCTGCCATTCCTTGTTTTACCATCATTACGCCAAGGAATAATGGATCTCTATGAAGTAATTGACTTGCTTTTTCAGTTGTCATTCCTTTTTTCTCGCGAAGCTTTACAAGTTCTGTAATATAAGCATCCATTTGTTCAAAAGTTTCTGGGTTAATAATAGTTGCACCAGTTAAATCTAAGCCTTCAGCTTTGTTAGTAATTGCTGTTTCATCACCAATTAAGATAACATCTGCAATCCCTTCAGCTAAAACTTGATGTGCAGCTTTAAGTGTTCTTATATCAGATGTTTCTGGAAGAACGATTGTTTTTTTATCGCTTTTTGCTCTTGCTTTAATATTTTCAATAAAAGACATTTAAATAACCCCTTTCAATTTTTACTTTCAATTACCCTCAACCTCTATTATATGCAATGTATCTCGTGTATACAAGAGTGAAATAAAAATTTATTTGTTTTTTCGCCTTTATCTATTAAGATTTTTAGTATAAAATCAGTAATTGATAAAAATATTTCAAGGAGGTTCCAATGCATATTGTTGGTATTATTGCTGAATACAATCCTTTTCATAACGGTCATCTCCATCAAATTGTTTCTACTAGAAAACAAACACATTGCGATTATATCGTAGTTGCTATGAGTGGCAACTTTACACAACGAGGTGAGGCTGCTATTGTTGATAAGTTTGTACGCACACAAATGGCCTTAAAAGCAGGAGTTGATCTTGTCTTAGAGCTTCCTGTCCCCTTTGCAACAGCTAGTGCTGAACGATTTGCTCAAGGTGCTGTTTCTTTATTTCATCAAACTGGTATTGTTGAAACGCTTTCTTTTGGTAGCGAATGTGGTGATACGACTTTACTAGAATTGATTGCAAAACGTTTAGAAACACCTTCCCCTACTTTTAATGCATCATTAACAAAGCATTTAAAAGAAAGCTACAGTTTTCCTAGAGCTAGAGAACAAGCCTTACTAGAAGATTTAAAAACCCTAGAGCTCGACTCAGAAATTTACACTTCACTCTTAGAACTTATTAGGAGCCCTAACAATATATTAGGAATTGAGTATATCAGAGCCATAGAGCATTTTAGTACTACTATTCAACCTTTTACAATTAAACGTTTAACAGCAGGTTATCATGACCCCTTACTCTATCCTCAGATTGCTTCGGCTACTGCTATCCGTACACACCTAAGTAATGGCTACTCTTCAGAACTAGTCGCATGCATGCCCTCTACCACTTATGAACTCTTAGATAATACTTCATATCATCAACCCGATATGGATATCTTAACACCTTTCTTACATCACAAATTTATGTTTTCCAACAAGAAGGATTTATATTCTTTATGGGACATTCCAAATGATCTTATTAACACTTTTTTAAACAACTATACTTCCTTTGAATACCTTTCAGAATTGGTTAAAGCATGTACTTCTAAAACTTACACCTCTGCTACTGTTAGACGTGCGCTATTACGTTTGCTCCTTGATATTCAAGATGAAGCCCTAAAACAATTCGAGGCCATTTCTTGGATTCCTTATATTCGTGTTTTAGGTTGTAAAAAAGAGTCGGCGGCCATTTTGAAACACTTAAATTATTCTGCAAATCGTCCCATTATCACTAACCTTAGTAGAGTTTATGCGGACCTTGATCCTTTAAGTAAACAACTTATTGATTATGAATTGAATGCTACAAAACTTTATCATTATCTAACTAAGCAACCTAAATTGTACAATCAAGACTTTACTCAAGGTTTTTTGATGCTTTAAATGAATAAAGGTGCTATCTTATGATAGCACCTTTATTCATTGTTATTTTTTGTCCAAGCTCAACATATACTAACTTATAGCATTTTCCTTGGGGGTGTCATGATGTCAAAAAAATCAACAACCGCTTTTATTTTATTTTGTTTCGTCATTATTTTATTAGCTTTTCCAAACTTATGTATCAATGCTGCTCAGCAAGGCCTTTTACTTTGGTTTAACAAAGTTCTTCCCTCCTTACTTCCTTTTATGATTTTAATCAACATACTTGTAGGTTTGGATAGTATAAAAAGCATAAGTAATCGTGCAACCTTTATTACATATAAGTTTTGGAACTTGCCAGGTAGTACTTTATTTGCCTTCATCATGGGACTATTAGCAGGTTATCCTATGGGAGGACGCATCATTAAAGAATTAGTTTCGTCTGGTGAATTAACCTCTCAGCAAGGTGAGAAAGCCCTTTGCTTCTGCAACAACTGTGGTCCACTTTTTATTGTTGGCACTGTGGGAACCACTATACTTGGTAATGTTAAACTTGGCTACTTCCTATTACTCATTCATATTTTATCTGCTCTTATAACAAGTCTCTTACTTAAACCAACTTATCCTTTGTATCCAATAAGATCTACTTCTCTGCAGATAGCTCCTTCAAGTAAAACTTTACCTTCATTGCTCAATGAAGCTGTTGCACACTCTATGGATACAATGACTTGTATTGGTGGGTATATTATTTTCTTTTCCGTTTTAGCTCATCTTATAACCGATACACTTCTATTAAAATGGTTATTCCACTTACCCCTTATTAATCAAATTTCTACTACAACACTTCAAGCTATACTTACCAGCTTCCTTGAACTCTCTAACGGCGTGAATGCTTTAGGTCAGATTTCGTCTCCCTATGCTCTAGCTTTACTTGCGGCTACTCTTGCTTTTGGAGGCTTATGTGTCTATTTTCAGACGCTTTATGTATTAGAAGGAACTCATTTTTCCACAAAACCTTACTTCTTTAGTAAATGCTTGCAAGCCATTATTAGTTTTTTATTAACCTGTGTACTTTATCCTTTTTTCTCTGTGTATACACAAGGAACAAAAATAGTTTTTAATCATACTTGGAGCTTTATTTTAATCGGATTTGTCAGTAGTTTTATTTTACTGACTCATTTTAATAAAAATATTCGTTCCATTTTCACTACTTTTAAAGAAAGTCATAGATCTTAATTCGTTTAATCTGTTAGTAAATAATAAAAAAGGAGCTAGTAGCTCCTTTTTTATTATTTACGTAATTTATTAAGTTCATCTAATAAAGCACTATTAAGAACTTTAATGTATGTTCCCTTCATACCTAAAGATCTTGATTCAATAACACCCGCACTTTCAAATTTACGAAGTGCATTAACAATTACCGAACGAGTAATACCTACTTTATCAGCAATTTTACTTGCGATTAAGAGGCCTTCACTACCGTCTAATTTTTCAAAGATATGGAAAATAGCTTCAAGTTCTGAGTAAGATAAAGTAGCAATAGCAGATTTAACAATAGCCACTCTACGTTCTTCCGCATCATTTTCATCTTTTAATGAAGTTAACATTTCAACTGCAACAATAGTTGCACCATACTCTGCTAAAATAAAATCTTCCGTATTAAATGAAGCTTCACTTTTTTCTTTATAAAGTACAAATGTACCAAGTCTTTGACCTGCTGCAATGATTGGAACGATACAAGCTGTATAATTAGCACTATTTGCAGCAGCTGGGAATAATGATTCTAAAGAAACACCTTCTTTAATATCCATAATAGTTAAGAATTCATCATTCACTGAGTAATCAATATAATTTTCTTCATTTGCAAAATTATGTGGAATGCCACTGTTTACACCTAATACTTTACTTTTTGTACTAACTACCATAGCATTAGCTTTCACTACATCACTAATCACTTCACAGATATCAGAAAAGATAACGCGGTCTGAGCCAAATCTTTGTAAGAGTCTATTTACTTTTCGCATTTTTTGTAATAATTCTTGAGACATTTTATGTCCTCCTTAGTTCTATTTGTACTTTTTATACTCTAAAGGTTTTATATACTTTAGTATGTTCTAAAAATTTTAAAATATACACTTTATCATTTAAAAAGACAAAGTTGTATTACAACTTTGTCTTGTACAAACAAATCTTAACATGATTTGACAAAAAACTCAATATACATTTGTAAACATTAATACTAAAAATATTTAACAAATTGTAAACTAATGCTTATTTTGTTTACCGTAGTTACATTTTGAATTGCGGCACACTATCTTTTTATTTTTACTATTTCCTTTTTCAATCAGTGCTTCTCCACATATTGGACACTTCTCTCCTGTTGGTTTATCCCATGACATAAACTCACATCCTTCACCATTATGTTCACATCCATAATAGCTACGACCTTTTTTAGTTTTCTTCATCAAAATCTTGCCATTACACTCTGGACAACTGATTCCAGTCTCTTCATACCATGGTTTAGTACCATTACATTCCGGAAAATTAGGACATCCTAAAAACTTACCGTATTTTCCGTAACGTACTACCATATGGGTGCCACATTTTTCACAAGGAATATCTGTATGTTCTGTTAAATCGATATTCTCTATCTGAGATTCCGCATATTCTACTGTATGATGAAAATGAGGATAAAAAGATTTGATAATTTCCTTCCATTCTACGTTACCTGATGCAATTTCATCTAAAATTCTTTCCATATTAGCAGTGAAATCTACATCTACTACTTCATCAAAATATTCTTTCATAATTTGATTAACAACTTCACCAAGTTCTGTCATATACAATATTTTGTTTTCTTTTACAATATAGCCACGAGCAAGAAGAGTTGTTATAGTTGGCGCATAAGTACTAGGTCTTCCAACACCATTTTCTTCAAGTGTTTTTACTAGTGTAGCTTCTGAAAAATGAGCAGGTGGTTGTGTAAAGTGTTGGTTAGGAATAATACTACCACAAACTAATTGTTCCCCTTCTTCCACCTGGAATTTTGCTTCCTTCTTAGCTTTTTCTTCACCTAAATTATAAACCTTAATAAAACCATCAAATAACTCTATTGAATAAGAAGCTTTAAACTCATAATCTCCATTTTGAACTCTAATCGAATAAGTTTCATATTGTGCAGGAGCCATCTGACTTGCCACAAAGCGGTTCCATATAAGTTGATATAATCTAAATTGATCTCTCGATAAATACTCTTTGATTTCATTTGGCTCATATTCCATATAAGTCGGTCTAATTGCTTCATGGGCATCTTGAATATGTGCCTTTTTAGCTTTCTCTATTTGCTTTTTAGCACCTAAATACTGTTCTCCATACTTTTGTGTAATATAAGTAGTCGCCTCTTCTTTAGCTTTGTCTGCTATTCTAATAGAATCTGTACGGATATAAGTAACAACACCCACCTCTTTTTTTCCTACTTTAATGCCTTCATAGAGTTGCTGTGCAATATTCATGGTCTTTTGGGTGGAAAATCCTAAATGTTTTGCTGCCTCTTGTTGTAAAGTACTTGTTGTAAATGGCAATACAGTATTTTTAACTCTTGTACCTTTTTTACTACTTACAACTTGAAAATGACCTTTTTTACAAGCTTTAACTATTTTCTTTGCTTCTTCTTCATTATTAATGTCACATTTTTCATTTTTATAAGTATCTAATTTTGCTTCAAATGTTTTACCCTTACCCTGTTGTAAATTAGCCGTAATGCTCCAGTACTCTTCTTCAACAAATTCTCTGATTTGTTTATCACGATCGCTAATTAATCTTAAAGTCACTGACTGCACACGTCCAGCACTTAAACCTTTACGTACTTTCTTCCATAGAATAGGACTAATCTCATATCCTACTAAACGATCTAAAACACGTCTTGCTTGTTGGGCATCTACTAAATCTGTGTTAATATCTCTTGGGTGCTTAATGGCTTCTTTAACAGCCTGTTCTGTAATTTCATTAAAAGTAATACGACATACTTTTTTCTCCTGCAATTTAAGCGCATGATATAGATGCCATGAAATGGCTTCACCTTCACGGTCAGGGTCAGTCGCAAGGTAAACACATTTAGCATTTTTAACATCTTTTCTTAATTTCTGTAATAGTTCCCCTTTACCCCTTATGGTAATATACTTAGGTTCATAATTATTTGCTGTATCTACACCTAATTGACTTTTAGGTAAGTCTCTTACATGTCCAATTGATGCTTCTACTTTATAGTTTTTGCCTAGAAAACGGCTAATTGTATTTACTTTAGCTGCTGACTCCACAATTACTAAATTATCAGCCATATTTGCCTCCTCATTAAACACGTACATATCTTTCCCCTGGTAATCTCTTTATAAGCCCTTTTATTTCTAATTGTAATAAACCTTTATAAATACTTTTATAGGAAAGCTGTGTGCTATTTACTAATTCATTTAAAAAAATTGGTTCCTGACTTACATAAGCATATACTATCCTTTCCTCTTGTGCAAGTTCATAATGCTTTTTAGTTTTATTTTTCTTTATTTCTTCGTATTTTATTCTTAAATCAAAAGGAAGTTCTTCTATTACATCTTCTACACCGGTAACACACTTAGCACCTTTTTTAATAAGTTCATTGGTTCCTAAACTTAATTTTCTAGTAATATTACCTGGTATAGCACATACGTCTCTACCGTAATCTAGAGCTAACTGCGCTGTAATTAAAGAGCCGCTTCTTATATTAGCTTCTGTTACCACCACACACATAGACATACCGCTAATAATACGATTTCGTTTTGGAAATTGATAAGGTCTAGGTTCATGATCCAAATCATATTCAGAAATAATGCACCCTTTGCTTAAGATCTCTTCATATATTCTTTGATTACAAGCTGGATAACATATATTTAATCCATTTCCTAATACAGCAATGGTCATACCACTCTTTAAAGCACCATAATGAGCTGCTGCATCAACTCCCATAGCCATACCGCTTATAACCGTTATACCCCCTCCTGCAAGCTCCTGTGCTAATTGAACCGTTACACTGTAACCATACTCTGAACAATTACGAGATCCTACTATTCCAATAGTAGGTGAATTCAACAGCTGATCATTACCTTTTATATAGAGCAACATAGGTGAATCTGGGATATACCTTAAATATTCCGGATATCCTTCATCCAAATAATCTACTAATTTTACTTGATTGCTTTCATAACGCTTTATTCGCTCTTCTAATACATCTGTAAATAAAGGAGACTTTTTAATACGCTGAACAATTTCTCCTTGCCATCCTTTACACATGTATTCCTCCTGAGACGCCTTATAAATAGACTCAAAAGACTGAAAACATGTCACTAATTCCTTCTTAATCACTTCTGGTAATCCTATTTCATGAAACCAGATACTATATATTTTACTCATAAAATCACCACTTTGTCCATTATTAAATTTTCGAATAATTAAGTTTATTATTTTAATTTTTTGTCTATACTCCAATAAATCTCTTTGATTAAAGAAAGGATACCCTAATGTTCTGTAAATTAAACAGTTACTCATTAAATGGTATAGATGCCTTACCGATAGAAGTAGAAATTGACCTACATGATGGTCTTCCAGGATTTGATATTGTTGGTCTCCCTGACTCCGCAGTCAAAGAAGCCAAGGAACGGGTTAAAAGTGCTCTAAAAAATAGTGGCTATAAATTTCCTATCTGTCATATCACCGTTAATTTAGCACCAGCTGACATCAAAAAAGAAGGAAGCTTGTATGACCTTCCTATTGCCTTAGGTTTATTATGTTGTTTAGGAGAATTCTCACCAACAAACTTAGAACACAAATATTTTATAGGTGAACTTGCTTTAGATGGTACACTACGTAGTGTTAGAGGATTATTACCCTTATTATGTGAAGTAAATCAATCTGATGAATGTATTATTCCTATAGGAAATGAACCTGAAGGAAGTTTAGTTCCTAGCACCATTATTAAACTAGCTAGACATCTAAATGAAGTGGTTGACTCTGTAAAAGGCAACCTTCATTTACCTTTATGTAGCAAACAATCTTCTCATTTACCAGAGTTAACTCACTCTATAGATTTTGCTGATGTCAGAGGTCAAGAAGCAGCCAAAAGAGGTCTTATGATTGCTGCAGCTGGTTATCATAATACTCTTTTAATTGGCGCTCCTGGTTCTGGCAAAACTATGCTTGCCAAAAGACTTCCTACTATTCTTCCTCCTTTAACCGAAAAGGAATGTATAGAAGTCACGAAGATTTATAGTGTTGCACATCTCCTAGCAGACTGTGAAATTATAAAGAATCGTCCTTTTCGTTCTCCCCATCATACCATCTCTCCATTAGGTTTAACGGGTGGAGGTGCTCATCCCAAACCAGGTGAAATGAGCCTTGCTCATTTAGGTATTCTTTTTCTAGATGAACTCTTAGAATTTAATAGGCACACATTAGATTTGCTACGCCAACCTATAGAAGAACATCGCATCGTTCTTTCTCGTGCCCAGTTGACCCTTACCTACCCTGCTAACTTTCTATTCCTTGCTTCAACGAACCCTTGTCCTTGTGGTTACTATCCAGATACACAAAAATGTAGTTGTAGCTTATCTAGTATAAAAAAATACTTATCTAAATTATCAGGTCCTCTTATTGACCGTATTGACATTCATTTAGAAACCCATGTACCTTCTATTAGCGAATTTAAAGACACTCTACCTCTTTCCTCAAAAGAAATGGCAAAAAAAGTAATGTTAGCCCATAAACAACAAACTATTCGTTACCAAGACTATCCTTTTGATTATAATAGTCAAATTCCTCCTTCACTGATTAAGCGTTTTTGTGCACTTACATCCGAGGGAGAAACTTTGTTAAATCAGTGGTTCTCTCAAACCAAAGCCAGTATCCGTGCTTATGATAAAATTTTGCGTCTTTCACGTACCCTTGCTGATTTAGAAGAGGTAACTCAAATTACCTCAACTCATATTGCTGAAGCGCTTCAATATCGCTTACTAGACCGACACTTTTGGGCATAAAAAAAGAGTTATTAAACCTATAATAACCCTTTATCTTTTTAACTTTTTTATATTTTCTAATTCTGTAATAAATTCATCAATACAAACAAATTGTTTATAAACAGATGCAAATCGAATATAAGATACCTCATCTAGATTTTTTAAAGCTTGCATTGTCATTTCACCGATTTCAGTAGAAGAGACTTCTTTTTTTTCACCATTACAAATCTGATTTTCAATGGTATCTACTAAATCCTCAATTTGCTCAATAGAGATATTTCTTTTATTACAAGAACGAAGTATTCCTTTAAACAACTTATCTCTTTCAAATACTTCTCTACTCTTATCACGCTTAATCACAACTAGAGGAATGGATTCTATTTTTTCATATGTAGTAAAACGCTTGTTGCAGCTTTCACACTGTCTCCTTCTTCTAATAGAATCATTTTCATTAACAGGTCTAGAGTTTAATACCTTAGAGGTACTATACCCACAATATGGACACTTCATGATGTTGACTCCCCCTTTTATATATATGACAAGATTATCACAATACGAAAATAAAAGTCAATACTCACTTACTTTTAAACATTCTTCACCTATCTCTTTTACTTTCTCTAAAGAATAGCATATTCTGGATGCTTGCTAAACCCCCTATTATCTTTCCTCATTCAGGTACAATTAATTTATTAATTGTACCTTTTTCCTATATCATTTGACATCACATAGATAACTCAGCCTTAGATTAGATTTTTATGTTTCATATCTACTATACGTAGCCTACTAATCCCCTTCCCTTAAATATATTTCTTCATATGTTTAAGGGCCGTTTTTTCTAATCTAGAAACCTGTGCTTGAGAAATACCAATTTCATTAGCTACCTCCATTTGTGTTTTACCCGCGAAAAATCTCAGCATCAAAATTTGCTTTTCTCTATCATTAATACGTTTCATTGCTTCTTTTAATGCAATATTCTCTAACCATATGTCATCTTGATTTTTATCATCACTTACTTGATCCATAATATAAAGTGTATCACTTTCATCATGATAAACTGGTTCAAAAAGGGAAATAGGATCTTGAATAGCATCTAATGCAAATACAATATCTTCTTTTTTTATACCTAATTCATCTGCAATTTCTTGAACTGTAGGCTCCTTAGCATTTTTTCGTGTTAATTGTTCCTTTGTTTGAAGGGCTTTATAAGCTGTGTCTCTTAGAGAACGACTTACTCTAATGGCATTATTATCTCTTAAGTAACGTCTAATCTCCCCAATAATCATAGGTACTGCATAAGTAGAAAACCTTACATTTTGCGTAACATCAAAATTATCAATAGCCTTAATAAGGCCTATACACCCTACTTGAAATAAATCATCTACATGTTCACCACGATTATTAAATCGTTGAATAACACTTAGTACAAGCCTTAAATTACCCCTAATATATTCTTCCCTCGCTTTATTATCTCCTTGTTCAATAAGCTTAAAAAGTGTTTCTTTTTGCTCGTTTGTCAAAATGGGTAACTTAGCTGTATTAACTCCGCATATTTCTACTTTATTTATAGCCATATCTATTGCCTCCTAGGAATACTATTTAAGCATAGGTAAAGTCAATAAATATGTTCTCCATTAACGTTAGAAATATACTCTCTTTTAACTCATTCTATTAATTTCCTTTTTTAATCTTAATATAATTTTCTTTTCTAGTCTTGAAATATAAGATTGAGATATTCCCAATAGATCAGCCACTTCTTTTTGTGTCTTTTCTTTTCCTTGAGGCGTAAATCCAAATCTTAATTCAACAATCTCCCTTTCACGATCCGTTAACTTAAGTAATGCTTGTTTAAGTAACTTTTTATCAACTTCTTCTTCAATATTCCGATAAATAATATCAGGTTCTGTTCCTAATATATCAGAAAGGAGTAACTCATTCCCATCCCAATCTACATTTAAAGGTTCATCGATTGATACTTCTGTTTTAAGCTTATTGGTACGCCTTAAAAACATTAAAATCTCATTTTCAATACATCTAGAAGCATAAGTTGCCAACTTAATTTTTTTGCAAGGCTTAAAGGTATTAATGGATTTAATAAGACCAATTGTTCCTATTGAAATTAAATCCTCCATATAAATACCTGTATTTTCAAACTTTCTGGCAATGTACACAACTAGGCGCAAATTTCGCTCAATTAAAGTTGTTTTAATCGCTTTAATCTCTTCTTCTTGCTCTGCAAATTCTATTAGCTTTTGAATAAGAATTTCTTCTTCATCTCGCGATAAAGGTGGTGGTAACACCTCACTTCCACCAATATAATGAACTGCTTTTTTCCTCCTTAGCAAAAAGCTATACCACAGCTCCCTCCATTTCTTCTTAACCTTTTTTAATATACTATTAATATACCTAGTCATTATCCAACCTCCCCTATAATATATTCTGGATGTAATAGTGCTTTATAACTATGATCATTGAAAAGAGGCATTTGTGCTATGCCAATAATGCATTTATTAAAATGCCTTTGTGTAGACATTTTTTCAAGAATCATTTCATCAATTTCTACGCCTAAAATCATACCGGATTCACACCCTATACTATTAAACGGAATAAGATGTTTAATTATATTATCATCAAGTTGCTCTAACTCTACTAAATGATCTGAAAACCTTTCGAAAAACTTCTGCTCTTCTTCTGTGAAAAGCCCTTTAACCATATCATATTCAACTACGATAACCGGTCGATGCGTAATTGGTGTGTATAAACAGTTTCCTGTATCTAGTAATGCCCTTAACATAACTTTCCTATCTTTTTGAATGAATTGAAGTTGATATTCAAAAGTAGGTAAAATAAAACGCCTTCTTATATAATAAAAAGATGTATAAAAAGTGAAACCCATTGTTACGCCTATACCTATAAGCATGAATATATTGAGTTCACTAATAGCTCTACTATCATAGCCCAACATATACCATAAACTAAAAGTAGTTCCTCCTAACAATGCAGCTACTAACATTGATAATAAATAATATATAAACAATTGTTTGATATGAATAGGTCTAAAAATATAAAGAATAGGAAAAACAGGAATAAAAAATGAATAAATGCTATAAGGTACATACTGCAAAAACGGGACTACGATTAACATACAGTACAAAATAGCTGCAAATAGGCCTCCTGCTATCATCCTTTTTACCTTAACAGGCTGATTAATAAGCATGGACACAATCCAGAATATAATTGTATCCATAATAAAATTAATACAAAATAAAACATCCATGTAAACAACATACATATGTACACCTCATCTATAGCTTTTTCCTTAGACATTCTCATTTTAAAGGATAAGGCTTACAAATTTTGTAAAAACTCTAGAGTGAATAAAAAAAAAGATACGACAATATCGTATCTTTTTTGAATGTTTTTATCGATTTCTTCTTAAGAATTGAGGAATTTCCACTTGAATATCTTTAATCGGTGTAAACTTTGTTTCCTCTACATGAGCTGTAGTTGCTTTTTGCGTTTGTACTGGCGTTTCTTCTTTTGTTGCTTGAACTGGTTTGAATGTATTAAGACTTACATCATGATTTTGAAAGTCTGTAGCAATAACTGTAATAATAATTTCTTCACCAAGATTTTCATTAATAGATGTACCAAAAATAATTTCAGCATCTGGATCAACAGCTTCTCTAATAAGCCCCATACCTACATTAGCTTCCATCAGTCCTAAAGACTCACCACCACACATATTAACAAGTACACAACGTGCACCATCAATGCTTGTATCTAGTAAAGGACTACTAATTGCATATTTAACAGCTTCTTCTGCACGATTTTCGCCTGTTGCGCGTCCAATACCCATATGGGCTACACCTTTATTATTCATAATTGTACGTACGTCTGCAAAATCAAGATTAATAATACCTGGGTTTGAAATTAAATCTGTAATCCCCTGTACACCTTGTTGTAATACATCATCAGCTTTACTGAATGCATCCACCATCGTTGTCTTCTTATCAATAACTTGTAAAATTTTATCATTTGGAATAACAACTAAAGTATCTACATTTTGCTTAAGCTCTGCAATACCTTTCTCTGCATTAATCATTCTTTTGCGACCTTCAAAACTAAATGGCTTAGTCACTACACCAACTGTTAAAATACCTTCTTCTTTTGCAATACTCGCAATAACTGGTGCTGCACCTGTACCTGTACCACCGCCCATTCCGGCTGTGATAAATAACATATCTGCGCCTTTAATAGCTGTTAGTATCTCCTCACGACTTTCCTCTGCTGATTTTGTACCAATTTCTGGATTAGCGCCTGCTCCAAGTCCACGTGTCATTTTTTCACCAATCTGAATTTTGGCTGGTGCACCTGATCTAGCCAGTGCTTGATGATCTGTATTAACAGTAATAAATTCAACACCTTCAAGACCTTTTTCAATCATTCTATCTACAGCGTTATTACCGCCACCACCTACACCAATAACTTTTATTTGAGCACCTTGTAATTCATTTTCCCATATTTCGAGCAAAGTAGTCTCCCCCTTTATCTGAAGTATCTTTATTTATTTTTAGCCTTATCTTTTCTATGTAATGGGATTTAAAAAAGCTTCACCTCTTTTTGCAAAAGTGCTTAAATCTAAAATACCCATATTATACTCTGCATGAACCTTGATAAGTACTTCGATTTTTTTGTCAAAATCACTTATATCACCCATTATAACATTTAACTTATCAACATACAAGTGAATTTCTTCTAGGTTGTATACATCAATTTTACTCACTTCTTTTATATACTGATGCTTTTCTAGATAACGTATAACTTCTGTTGCACAAAGCCACTCTTCATTATTCTGGATAGGTAGTACTTCTCCTATTTTGAAACTTTCAAACTTTAATCCCTGAATAATCGGAAGTTCATGATACATTTTAGGACTTTGCTCAATAACCTGTCCATTTTCATTTAAACAAATATAATTTCCCGAAAACTCAACATATGCAAATGGTGACTTTTCTACAACATCTATTTCCAATTTACCAGGAAAAATATAATTAAGTTTTACCTCTTTTATATATGGCAATTCTAAGAGCTGCTTCTTTGCTTCATTAAAAGATAAATCAAAAAAATGCTTTTTTTGAATACCTGCTGTTTGTATAATATCTTCAGCTGTATAGAAATGATTGTTCTTAACTTGTATCTCATTAATATAAAAAATAGGCATCATAAAAAATAGGAGCAATATTAGCCCTATTATGATGCCTATATACAGTTTTCTTTTCTTCTTTTGTTGTTCCTTTTTCAACTGTAACTACTCCTTCTCTTGTATCTGTGCACCTAGAGAGCTTAAATCAGTTACTATATTTTGATAGCCTCTTTTGATATAGTGGATTTGATTTACAATGCTATAACCTTCTGCAGCTAGGCCCGCTAAAACAAGCGCAGCCCCTCCTCTTAAATCAGTAGCATTAACCTTTGCTCCCATCAAATGTGTAGGCATAATATAAGCCTCATTGTCTTCCACATGAATTTTAGCACCCATCTTCATTAATTCATAAGCTGGTTTAAAACGTGCTTCAAATAAATTTTCTTTAATTCTACTTGGCGACTCACAAGTACAAAGGAGTGCCATCATTTGCGATTGCATATCTGTCGGATAACCTGGATAAGGCTCAGTGATTAATTCTATACCCTTTAAATGAGTAGGTGCCATTAAACTTACTTCTTTACTGCTCACCTTAATATGGCACCCTACTTCCTCTAACTTTTTAATAATTGTATCTAAATGTTCAATGCGTATGTCTTTTAGGGTAATATTTCCTCTGGTGATCGCTGCCGCCACCAAATACGTACCTGCTATGATACGATCTGGAATAACACGGTAGTTAACACCACCTAATTTTTTTACCCCTTGAATCTTAATCATTTCTGTCCCAGCTCCAGTAATATTGGCACCACAAGCCACAAGAAAATCTTGTAAATCAACAATTTCTGGTTCTTTAGCTGCATTATAAATCGTCGTATTGCCTTGTGCAAGCGTAGCAGCTAACATAATATTTTCTGTAGCTCCTACACTCGGTAAAGCAAGAGAAATCTCAGCGCCGTGAAGGTTTGAACTTTTACAAATAATTGTATCTTGCTGCTCTGTAATATGAACTCCCATTTGCTTTAATGCACTAAGATGTAAATCAATAGGTCTTGCACCTAACTGACAACCACCTGGTTGACTAATACGGGCTTCCCCGCATCTTCCTATTAGGGCTCCTAGTAAAATAATGGACGAACGCATTTTTTTGACTAATTCTTCACTAATGTCACAGTTCTGCAAAGTACTTGTATGAATCATCAAGTTCTCTTGTTCCCATTCTACTTTACAACCTAATTGCTTCAATATTTCTATCATGATCTCCACATCTAATATCCTAGGACAATGTTGAAGATAAGTTATATTCCCACTTAGTAAAGTCGCTGCAATAATAGGAAGAACTGCATTTTTACTGCCATCTATACACAGTTCACCTTCTAGACGCTTACCTCCATGAATAACATACTTACTCATTTAAGAGCACCTCCTGAAATAGGTAAGCTTCTATAAAACCATATTATTCCAAGAAGTAGAAATATGTGACTTATTACTTTTGCAGCTTTTCAATATCGGCACTTCTAGAAATATTAAGTAGAAGTCCCAATGTTGCTAAAAGTACTACTAAAGCTGTCCCTCCATAACTTACAAGTGGTAACTGCATACCTGTAGTAGGCAATGTATTCGTATTAACAGCTACATTAATAATTGCTTGAATCCCAATCATACTAGTAATCCCAATTGCCATTAAAGAACCAGAAAAATCTGGTGCCCGCATGGCTATAGCCATTCCTCGTATAACAATAACAGCATAACCTAACATTAAGAGAAGTGCCCCCACTAACCCTAATTCTTCACAAATAACAGCAAAAATAATATCATTATAGGGTTCCGGTAAAAAGCCTAACTTTTGTACACCTGAACCTAGGCCTACTCCAAATAACCCCCCGGATCCTACTGCTAATAATGCTTGTATCGGTTGATACCCATCTTCCGTAGGATCTGTCCAAGGATCTTCCCATACTCTAATTCTATCCAAACGATAGCCTGGTAAGATTTTATTGATAATAGGGAAATTAGGATCTTCACCTTTTGGTGTTACAGAAGCCAAGTAACGCACACCAAAAATCAGCCCCACACCTAATGCTATCAATAATAAATAGTATCTCACCTTGCCTGTACAAGAAAACATAATAACTGCTCCAATACCACCAATAACGAGTCCAGAGCTTAGATTTGTTCCTAATACAACTACTACACCTGTTGGAATAAGTACAAGTAACCAGCCCTTTAATATGTTAATGGGCCGATTCATATCCCTCTTATTTCTAATAATAAAGGAAGTCAGCATAAGGACAACTGCTAATTTAACAAACTCAGATGGTTGGATTTGTATACCTCCTATTTGAATCCAACGTTTTGCACCATTAGCTTCAATACCAATCACCTTTACACTAGCTGCCAAGAGAATACTTCCCCAGTAAAAAAGGCGTACTAAATTACGATTTGTACAGATATGATAATCAAACTTAAAGCTAATCCATAACATCGCTATGATCCCTACAGCCCCCAATCCAAGCTGTTTAATAGCTAATTTAGTAGGTGCCCACCCTTTGCCTGTACAATAATTGAAGCTCGCACTATACACCATTACAACACCAAAAGCTACAATGATTAAAATAATAGCCATTAACACAAAATCTGGTGTACTTTGTTCTTGCCTTTTTCTTCTTTTAGTAAGGTTAGTTGACCTAATTGTTTCCATCATCTCACCCTTCCAATTGCATTACAGTTTCTTTAAAGAGCTCTCCTCTTTTTTCATAGCTTTCAAACATATCCCAACTTGCACATGCTGGCGATAGGAGGATACATTCATTCGCCTTACTATCATTATAAGCTGCTTTGATAGCGTCCTCCAAAGTTTCGAAAGTAGCTACCTGTGTAAAGCCTTCTTCTAGACATTCCTTTACAATTTGCTGTTTTGTTTCACCAATAATATAAACTTTCTCTACTAAACCGTTAAAGTGTTTAATCCAGTCTTTAAAACTTGTTTGTTTATCCATTCCCCCAGCAATCAAACGAATAGGTTTGTTTAAGCTACTTAAACCTACTAGCCCTGCAATAGCTGCATCTGTGTTTGTTGCTTTAGAATCATTAAAGAAATCTACACCCCTCTTTGTCAATACATATTCTGTACGGTGCTCTACACCTTTAAATGTTGTTAATACTTCTCTAATTAAATTTCCAGGTACACCAAAGGCGGCAGCCATAGCTATAGCTGCTAAAGCATTTTCTACATTATGAGTGCCCTTAATATGCAAGTCTTCTATTTTACAAATTGCATGAGCCGTTCCATGAACATTTTCATATAAGGTGCCAGCTTGTACATACGCACCACAATCAGGTATTTCTTGAAGAGAAAAACTCATACACCTTGCTTTTACCTGTTTTTTTGCTTCTTCATAATAGTAATCTTTAGTGTTTAAAAGACTATATCCTTCCTCTGGTTGATTTTTAAAAATATTATATTTACAAGCACAATAATTTTCCATTGTATGATGTCTATTTAAATGATCGGGTGTAATGTTAAGTAATGCACTGATAAATGGATGGAAGGTATCAGCTGTTTCTAGTTGAAAACTGCTTACTTCTGCTACCACAATGCCATTTTCAGGTATTTGGAGCACTTCTTCACTAAAAGCCCTTCCTATGTTTCCCACCACATAAGTAGACGGATTGTATTTCTTCATAATTTCTCCTACTAAAGTGGTTGTCGTTGTTTTACCATTTGTTCCTGTAATAGCAATAATGGGAGCCTTGCAGTACCATGAAGCAAATTCAAATTCTCCTGTAATCTTTTTTCCTAGCTGTTTAGCTAGCTGAACTACTTCAATCTCCGGAGAAATCCCTGGGCTCATCACCACAAGGTCAAATGCTTTAACATCAGGCATTTCTCCTAATGTATACATTATTCCTTGTGATTTAAGCTCATTAATGGTTTGTTTAGCTTCTTCTTGCCATGATTCATAAGGTTTACCATCATAAATACAAACCGTCGCACCTTTTTGATGTGCTAACTTAGCAGCACCAATACCACTTCTGGCATTACCCACTACTAAAACATTTTTTCCCATGATTTCCACGTTACTTTCCTCCCTATAAGGCAATAAGCCCAATTAAACACATAATGGCAGTAATAACAGAAAAAACTGTTACAACCTTTGTCTCTGGCCATCCTCCTAATTCAAAATGATGGTGAATAGGTGCCATTCTAAACAAACGTTTTTTTGTTTTTTTGAAATATGCCACTTGTAAAATAACAGAAATATTTTCTACTACATAAATAAATCCTACTATTAAAATAAACAACGGCATTTTCATAACAAAAGCGGTAGCAACCACAAAACCACCTAATGCAAGAGATCCTGTATCCCCCATAAATACTTTAGCAGGATAGCTATTGAATAATAAAAAGCCCAGTAAACTTCCTACTGCCGCTGCTGCAATAGGTACGACATTACTTTGAATTCCCCATGCAATAGCTGCAAAATAAGTAGCAACTAAAACAGTTACTCCTGAAGCTAAGCCATCTAAACCATCTGTTAAATTAACTGCATTAACTAGCCCCAGTACACCTACTACTAAAAATGGCCAATATAAAACACCCATATCCCACTCACTTCCGCCTGTGAATGGTAGAATAATGCTAGTGCCTAACCCCACATAATTCGCTAGTAAATAAGCAAAAATACAAGTTACAATCAATTGTCCTATGATTTTTTGCATAGCTGTTAAACCTAAAGAACGCTTTTTTACAACCTTAATATAGTCATCTATAAATCCAATAATACCAAAACCTAAAGTTACAAATAAAATAGTTTGAACCTCTTTATTATTAACGATAAATAATAAGCTTGTTAAAACAAGGCTAGCCAATATGATAATACCACCCATTGTTGGGGTCCCTGACTTTTTAAGGTGAGAATTAGGTCCATCGGTTCTTACATTTTGCCCAAATTTTAATTTTTGTAATAATGGTATTACAAAGGGGCTCATTACAATATTTAAAAAGAATGCAATTAAAACCGCATATAATGCTTCATTTTTCATCTCACTTCACCTTTCTTACTGCTTCTAGCATTTCTTCAAAATGCATCCCTCTAGATGCCTTAAATAAAACGGTATCTTCTGCTTGAAGTTCCCTTTGCATTACTTCAATAAACGCTTCTTTCGTTGGATAATAAAATGTTGGTGCACCTTCTTGTTCTTTAGCACCCATAAAAATATATTCTGCCAGAGTCCCTACTGCATAAACTCTGTCAATCCCTATTTCAGCAGCAAATGCTCCTACCTTTTTGTGAAGTTCTGGGGCAAATTCTCCCATTTCAAACATATCACCTAACACTGCTATTTTTCTTCCCTTTGTATCATAATCTTTAAGTACCTTAAGGGCCGCCTCCATAGAGTCAGGACTAGCATTATAAGTATCATCAATAACTGTTATTTGATTATCATAAGTTTCAAGATGCATACGCATTTTTGCTGGTGCATAGCTTTCTAATCCCTTTTGAATTTCAGCTTTACTTAAACCTAAATATTGGGCGACAGCAATAGCAGCCAGTGTATTATATACCATATGTTCTCCTAATGCCTTAATACGTATGTTGCACTTATACTGCGGTGTTGTCACTATTGCAGTAGTGTATTCTCCTTCATTGGCAATAGCCTCTGCATAATAATCATTACTTGTATTTAAACCGTAAGTCACCTTATTAAAAGGTAATTCACCCACTGTACTTAAAAGGTCATTATCACCATTAAGTACTAATAAGCCCCCTGGCATCAAACCATCTAATATTTCAAGCTTTGCTTTTAAGATACCTTCTCTACTTCCAAGATTTTCAATATGTGAGGTTCCCACATTAGTAATAACTGCCACTTCTGGTGCTGCTGCTAAACTCAATCGATGAATTTCGCCAAAATGATTCATTCCCATTTCGATAACAGCAGCTTCATGTGAAGCATCCATTTTAAATAAGGTAAGTGGCAAACCTATTTCATTATTGAAATTACCATCCGTCTTATGCACATGCCACTTGCCACTTAAAACAGCCGCAACCATCTCTTTTGTACTTGTTTTTCCTACACTACCTGTAATTCCTACAACTGGTACTGTAAATTGATTTCTATAATAATGTCCTAGAGCTAGTAACGCTTGTCTCGTATCCTCTACCTTAATAGTCCATAAACGGGGGTCAATCACTTTATCCTCCATAGTTAAGGTGGCAATTACTCCTTTTTCGTATACACTTTTAATAAACTCATGTCCATCAAAGCGATCACCTTTCAGTGGTATAAATAAACCATTTGTCACCTGACTTCTTGAGTCAGTTGTAATCACCTCAATAGGTTGTTTTATTAAACCTTCTTGAATACATTTGCCTCCTACAGCTGATATAATGTCTTGTATATCTAATTTCATTCTATTTCCCCCTGTAGATACGCATTAACAATTTCACTATCATCAAAGTGGATAATTCTATCTTTTAAAATTTGATAATTTTCATGACCTTTGCCTGCAATCAGTACAACATCTTCAGCTTTTGCTTCACTTAATGCCATTTCAATAGCAGCCTTACGATCTTCAACTTTAACATAATTATCTGTTATTGCCTTAACACCCACTTCTACTTCGTCTAAGATCAGAAGCGGATCTTCAGTTCTTGGATTATCAGAGGTAATAAAAACATGATCGGAATAAGTGGCAGCAATTTTTCCCATAATTGGCCTCTTTGTTTTATCACGATCTCCCCCACAGCCAAATACTGTGATAATATGACCTTGTGCAAATTCTTTTATAGTTGATAAAACATTTTCTAAGCCATCGGGTGTATGCGCATAATCAACTAATACACTATAACCTTTGATAGATTTAAAAGCTTGCACCCTGCCAGGAACACCTTTTGCTATTTTTAACGTTGCAAGAATATGTGTCATTGGAATTTCTAATGCACGAGCTGCTGCAATAACTGCTAATGTATTATAAACAGTAAATTTACCTGGAATAGGCACATCAACCTTAAAGGTTCCCTGGTCACACACTAAAGTATATTCTACACCTGCAGCAGTTATTATTACATTTGTTGCTTTGTAATCTGCATCCTTGTCAATGGCATACGTTACAAGATTACATGTAGCACCTTTAATAATTTCGTTTATATAATCACTATCTTTATTAACAATACCTGTTTCACACATAGTAAAAAGCTTTGCTTTAGCTGCAGCATAATTTTCCATCGTTTGATGAAAATCTAAATGATCTTGAGTAAGATTCGTAAATATACCCACTTTAAAATCAGAACCTGCTACACGACTTAATGCTAAAGCATGTGAAGAAACTTCCATTAAAGTTGTGTCTACTTGACTTTCTACCATCTTTTTAAATAAAGCTTGTAAATCTAAAGATTCTGGTGTTGTACGCTCAGCTTTTAAAATTTGACTTCCTATACGATTTTCAATCGTTCCAATAATTCCTATTTTTTTATGATAAGCTTCTAGAATCTGTCCTAATAAAAAGGTAATACTTGTTTTACCATTAGTTCCTGTTACACCTACAAGTTCAAATTGCTTTGATGGATGTCCATAGGCATTATTCGCTACTAATGCCATAGCTAGCCTTGTATCCTCCACCTTAATGATTGTAACATCTTCTTTTATCTCTACATCTTTTTGTACTAAAATAGCTTTTGCACCATTTGCAATGGCCGCCTCAATAAATTGATGGCCATCGGTTTTAAATCCCTCTATAGCAATAAATAATCCCGCATTTGTCTTGATACGTGAATCATAAATCATATGGTCAACTTCCTGATATTCGTTACCTTTTACACATACATAATTTAGTCCCGTTAATAGTTTACTTAGTTCCATGGTAACCCTCCTTATTCATTTCCTAGTTATTATAGCACGACTCATTCAGATAAAAAAGTCATCTAGTCTGTATAAAGAATAATTTTCGTCGTTTTGTTAATGACCTCTCCTTCTAAAGGAAATTGATTAACAATTTGACTTCCTTCTCCTTCAATTCGAATCGCAACTCCTTGCTTTTCCGCTAGGCTTTTTGCTTCTGTAACTTTTATTCCCACAAAAGAAGGTACCATTACTTTCTGAACTTCATCCAACTTCTGTTCTGTCTCTGAATAAGTTGGTTCAACCCCTAAATAAGGAAGCGCATTAGATAAAACTTCTTTCATAACAGGTCCTGCAATAGTTCCACCATAATAAGTACCTTGGGGCTCATCAATAATCACCAGTGTCATTACCACTGGATTTTCAGCTGGCGCAAAAGCCAGAAAAGAGGCTGTATATTTTCCTGAACCACGGGGTAATTTTTGTGAAGTAGCAGTTTTCCCCCCTATACGATAACCAGGAATATAAGCTTTCTTACCTCCTCCTTCAGAAACAACGCTCTCTAGGATCTTTTTTAGGCGCTCACTTGTTTCACTCGAGATAATTTGTTCACCTTTAGCATATTCAAAGGTTGTCAATACTTCCCCCCTATCATTAACAATCTCTTTACCAAAATGTGGCGTTACTTTATAACCACCATTAACAGCTGCTGCACCTGCAGATAAAAGTTGCATAGGTGTAATTTGAAAAGATTGCCCAAAAGACATGGTTGCTAATTCTACAGGTCCAATATTACTTTTATTATGTAAGATTCCTACTGCTTCCCCAGGCAAATCGATGTTTGTCTTGGATTTGAAGCCAAATTTTATCATATAGTCGTAAAATTTACTAGCACCAACACGTTCTGCCACCTCCATAAAAACTGGATTGCATGAATTTTGAACCCCCTGCACAAAATTCTCGGCGCCGTGAGAACGTGGACTACGCCAGCATTTGATGGTTCTTCCAGCTACTACTTTACTTCCTGAACAGTTAAATTGACTATTCTCGCTTACCACATTCTCTTCAAGTCCCATGGCTGAAGTAAAAATTTTAAAGGTAGATCCTGGTTCATAGGTATCATTAATGGTGAAGTTTCTCCACATTTGATTTAAGAATTCTTGCTTTTCTTTTGATGAGTATAAATCCCAATTATTCGCTATAGCTTCATTGTTAATGGTAAAAGGTGCATTAAGGTCAAAGTCTGGTTTTGTAGCTAATGCATAAATTTCTCCATTTTGGGGATTCAACATAATAATAGCCCCTCTTTTAGCTCCTTTCATCTCCACAGCTTTTTCTATAGCTTGTTCAGCATACTCTTGCAAAGTTAAATCTAGGGTTGTTACAAGGTGATTGCCATTTTCCGGATTAATCCTTACCTCAACTTCTTCCTCTCTTCTCTCACCCTTACCATTGGTTTCCATTAAGATTTTTCCTGGAATACCCTTCAGATAACTATCATACTTGACCTCTAACCCAATAATGCCTTGATTATCTTTTCCTACAAACCCTAATGTCTGCGAAGCTAATGTATGGTAAGGATAATAGCGTTTTGAATCTTCATCTACTTTCACACCTGATAAATTCAGGCTACGAATTTCATCTGCCAAACTTTTTTCTACCTTTGTAGCAATACGCATGAAAGCTACTCGCTTTGTCACCTTCTTATAAACTTCATCGTAGTCCATATTCAAATGCTCAGATAATACTTTTGCAACACGTTCTGGTTCCGTAATTTGTGCATGTACTACACCAATAGTAGCAACTGAAGCACTTTTTGCAAGTACATTTAAATTCCGGTCATAAATATTTCCTCTAGTGGGAGTAATGGCTCTATTTCTCGTTTGCTGTTCATCTGCTAGTTCTTGAAGTTTTTTTCCTTCTATAACTTGTACATAAGCTAAGCGCATACCCATTCCTAAAAGACCTAATGTAAAGCAAAGCATTATAATCAGCATTCTTCTCTTTAAAGCAAGAGAAACATCATTTTGCATAGAAAAACTCCTCCTTTAAAAGTTGTCTTACCTAAAGTGTATTTTAAAGGAGGAGGCATTATGCCATTATTCAGTTGTTTTTACGATAATCTTATTATTTTTTTCTATTTTTGTACCAGCTTTTGGCATTTGACTCGATATACTTCCTGAGATAGTACCTTCAATTACAAATTTACCTTCTACTAATGTCTGTGCTTCTTCTATTGTTTTTCCTATCAAATCTGGAACCTCTTCTATTTGATCCATTTGGTTAGTTTTTAAATAAAGTTTTACACTTCCACCTTTATTCCATAAAGACTGAGCCTTTGGTGCTTGATCTATAACCTCACTACCTACACCAACAAACTCATAGTCTAACTCATTTTGCTTAAGAATCTCTACCGCTTCATAAATATTTTTATTGGAAACATCAGGTACTACACTTACTGTACTTGCTGCATTCTCAGCGCTAACATTCAGCTCAATATCTAAATAAGGTAAAATATTTTCCATCATTTCTTTAAAAGCAGCTGAAGGAGCACCTGTTTTATCAGGTAAACCATCAAAAACAACTAATCCTACAACTTCAGGTTTACTGATAGGTGCAGCTCCAATAAAGGAAACAACATATTCATCTTCTGGACGCTCTAACTTGCCGTCAACATTCACCCGCTTTTCACCAGTTCCTGTTTTCCCACCAATATCATACCCTGAAATAGCCGCTGCTGTACCAGTTCCATCCTCTACTACCTTTTTCAAATAGCTCGTCACAAGAGTAGAAATCTCAGAAGAAATAACCGGACGACGTACTGCCTTTTTCTGATTAAGAAGTTCTTCACCGTCTTCATTTATAATATTAGAAACTACATAGGGTTCCATAAGATACCCACCATTAACGACTGCTGAAAAAGCTGTAATAAGTTGCAACGGCGTAACTGTCAGGTTTTGCCCCATTGAATAAGTTGCTTTATCCACAACATTTAATTTCTTGCCTAGTAAGCCAACTTCTTCTCCAGCTAACTCAATACCTGTCTCCTCGCCAAAACCAAAGCGCTTAATATACTCTAAGAAAACATCATTATCCATACCGCTAGTAAGCTCCATCATTCCCACATTACAAGAGTTGGCTATTACCTCTTCCAGAGTTTGTACACCATGTCCACCAGTTTTCCAACAGCTAATTCTTGTATCTGCTACAACCTTATATCCTGGACAATTGTAGGTTTCATCCCCTTTAATAACACCTTCTTCTAATGCCATTGCCATAATAATGGGTTTCATAGTAGAACCGGGTTCATACATATATTGCATGGTATGATTTTTCCACGCCTCTAAAAGCTTTTCTGTTTGTTTATCTAAAGACAACCCTTTCCAAGTACTGGCTCCTAATTGTTCACTTAAATCATTATATGTATTCGGATTATAACTAGGATAGGAATACATACTATAAACCTCACCTGTATTAGGATTCATTATGATTGCAGATGCATTAATGGGATTATACTGCTCAATATATTCTTCCATAGTTGTGGTTACATATTGTTGAATCACTTCATCCAAAGTTAAGGTAATCGTACTTCCCGCTTCTGCATCTTGTAATTGTCTTGTGATAATTTTAGAACCTTCCATCTGTGAAAATTCTCTACCTGGCTTACCTGCCAAATAGGATTCATACTGTTGTTCTATACCGTATTTTCCTTCTTCATTTTTATTAAAATAGCCTAATACTTGTGCAGCCAACTCACCTGCTGGATACTTTCTTACATAAGTTCTATCTAATGCTACTCCTCCCAAACCTTTAAGAGGCTCTGCTTTTTCAGTAGATATTCTTTTAGCTAGAATATAATATTTTGAATTAGGTCTTTCATTAACGATGTTTCTTATTTCATCGACTGTTTTGTCTACCTGTTTAGCTAATGTAGCATATAATTTTTCTTGTTGTTCTTCTTTAAGCGTTAGAATATCTTTAGGGCTTAAAATAACATTATACGCCAAAACACTTGTAGCCAATGTCTTATGATTTCGATCTACAATATCACCACGCTGAGCTGCTATAATAGATTCACTTCTGGTCATATTACTTAAAGCACCCTTGGTATATTCTTCCCCTTTAAAGATTTTAATACTTGTTACTTGCCAACCTAGAAATAAAAAAACACCAAAGAAGCATATATTCAAAATAACAATACGCCTGTTCAGGTGTTTTCTAGTCACTAGGTTATGCTTTTTCTTTGCTCTTGTCCGTTTTTTCATCTTTCTACCTACTTCTTTACTTCTCGTATGAGGTATAACTCTCTTCTGGTAACTCAATATAAACGATTTGATGTGGTAAAGGCTCTCTCATACCAAGTTCATTTGCTGCACGTTCACGTATATAATCTAAGTTAAGCTTTTCTGATATCGTCGCTTGTGTTTCACTAATAGCACTTTTTACTGCTATCATATTATTTTTTAATTCAATCAGTTGACCTTGTTTGGCGCGAAGCGAAGCATAACTATTAATATAAAGAAAGGCACTTGTAAATAAAACAACACCACAAAAAGAAAGTTGCATACCAAAAGCAATATCTAATTTTTTCTTTTGAGCTTTTCTTGGACGTTTTAATGGCTCAGTACTTGGTACAGGACTAATAATCGGCTGTTCATAAGCCCGCGCTGTACTATCATACTGATAATTATACCCCTTCTTAAACTCCTTTGCCATACTTCACCCCTCCAATTATAACTTCTCTATAATTCTTAATTTAGCACTTCGAGAACGTGGATTTATTTCTATCTCCTCATCTGAAGGTAAAATTGGTTTTCTTGTTATTACCTTTACAAGTGGTTTTTTCCCACATACACATATTGGAATATGTGGTGCACAAGTACAAGGGTTTTCCAAGTTTCTAAAAGCATGCTTTACAATTCTGTCTTCTAAGGAGTGAAAAGTAATAATGCAAAGTCTTCCTCCACTATTGAGCTTATCCACTATCGCCTTAATAGTAGGTTCAATAATTTCTAGCTCTCTATTGACTGCAATACGTATAGCTTGAAAAGTACGCTTAGCAGGATGTGGCCCATCCTTCCTTGCCCCTTGAGGAATTGCCTTTTTAATCACTTCTACTAATTCATAGGTTGTTTCAATAGGCTTTTGTTTTCTTTCTTCTACAATGAATTGAGCAATTCTTTTAGCCCATTTTTCTTCTCCATATTCTTTAATAATACGAAACAGCTCTTCTTCTGCCATATCATTAACAACTTCGTACGCTGTATAAGCCCCATCTTGATCCATACGCATATCAAGTGGTGCATCATGCATATAAGAAAAGCCTCTAGAAGGTTCATCCAATTGATGTGAAGAAACACCTAAATCAATAAGCATTCCATCCACTCCTTCTATTCCTAATACTTCTAACACCTCTGCTACTTTTTCAAAATTGCTATTAACAATTGAAACTTTAGGCTTTGCATCCTTTAGCCTTTCGGTAGAAACTGCTAAAGCATTTTTATCTTGGTCAATTCCAATAAAATGCCCTTCTTCTGTTAAATAGCTACATACTACTCTGGCATGTCCAGCCCCACCTAATGTACCATCTACATACGTCCCATTAGGCTTAATGGCCAAACCTTCAATACATTCATTTAATAATACAGATACATGTTCAAATTTCATTTTATCACCTTTATATTCCTAACTCTTCCATTTGCTCAGCTAGTAATTCTACATCCAAACTTTCATTATTATAAGCTTCCCATTTACTATTACTCCATACTTCAATTCGATTACTCATTCCAATAAATACTATGTCTTTTTCAATCTCAGAATATACTCTTAAATGAGTTGGAATCAAAATTCTGCCTTGCTTATCCGTCGTACACTCCACTGCCCCTGATAAAAAGAAACGAACAAACTTTCTTGCATTTAAATTAGTAAGTGGTAACCCTTTCAGCTTTTGCTCAAAAAGCATCCATTCAGAGAGGGGATAAATAAATAAGCATCCATCAAGTCCTTTCGTTAGGATAAAACATTCTCCTAGCTTTTCTCTATATTTAGAAGGAACGATAACTCTGCCTTTTTCATCAAGACTATGCTTATATTCACCTATAAACATTCACCACTTCCCCCCACTTCTCACCACTTACACCCATTTTCTTATATTTTAGGCTGTTTTCATGAAAATTTCAAGTCAAATCTTAATAAATCATTAACTTTTTATTAAATAGCAAATCTCTCTCAAGTTTATGGCACACAAAAAGGGCTAACCCCATAGGGCAATGTCATTAAGTTAAGATGACGAAAAAAGATCTCTATACCAATCAAATGGTATAGAGATCTTTTTTTGAAAAAGTAGTTGACAAGACAAAGAAAATGTGTGGCCGCTCTCACTACTGATTGAATAAAGAGGTAGTGAGAGCGGCCCTTGTAATTAAAGGAAACTTAGTTACAAGGAGGACACATATGAAACCCAAACAAATTAAAAAGCTTTTAGTAGATGAAATCCAAAAGTTAGCTGACAATCCGCAAGATTATTGTACCAATCCAGGTAGTGATTTTTTACGCAAAAGAAAATTGCCCATGAATAAAATTTTAGCTGGAATTATTGGAATGGGAAGTGGGAGCCTTACAAACGAATTATTAGATCTATTTGGTGCATCTGCAGATACACCCACTTCTTCTGCGTTTGTTCAGCAGAGGAAAAAGATAAAGCCCGAAGCGTTTAAGAAGATATTTGACGGCTTTTCAAGTAAACTTATAGATAACTTTAATGAAGATATGCCCATACTTGCTGTTGATGGGTCTGATGTACAGATTCCTACCAATCCTGATGATTTAAATTCATTTCATTCTGGAAAAGATGGAAGAAAATCATATAATCTTCTGCATATAAATGCGTTGTATAATATAAATTATTCTATTTATCATGATGTGATAATACAAAAATCTAAAGAAAAGAATGAACATAACGCTCTACAAGAAATGGTTGATCGTTCTGAAATTCCTAAAGCACTCGTGATAGCTGATAGAGGTTATGAATCTTTCAACAGCATGGCTCACATTCAAGAAAAAGGATGGTTCTTTCTTATTCGTGTCAAAGATGGAATTAATGATATAAAGAATGGATTGGATTTACCCAAAACAGACTGTTTTGATATTGATATTTCTTTAAAACTTACAAGAAAGAAAACGAATGCAGTCAAAGAACTTTTCAAAGACAAAAATCATTATCGAAGTGTTTCTTCAGCCCAACCGTTTGATTATTTACCACTTAAAAACAAGAAATCTGAACCTGCTAAATTCTATGAATTACACTTCCGAATAGTGAGATTTCCTATTTCAGAAACTTCCTATGAAACAATAGTTACAAATCTAAATAGTGAAAAGTATCCTCCTGATGAGGTAAAAAAACTGTATGCTTCTCGTTGGGGGATTGAAACATCTTTTCGAGATTTGAAATATACGATTGGAATGTTAGATTTTCATTCAAAAAAGGTGATGTGTATCCAACAAGAAATCTATGCACATATGATAATGTATAACTTTGCAGAAATGATTACCTCCCACGTAGTCATTGAAAAAAAGCAAAGAAAGCATACATATAAAGCAAATTTCTCAGTTGCAGTGCATATGTGTAGGTTATTCTATCATGGAAAAGCAACATCACCTGATGTAGAAGCCATAATTGCAAAAAATCTCATTCCTATAAGACCTGATAGGCATAGGGAACGAAACTTAATTGTTAAGATTTTTCATGGCTTCCTTTATAGAGTAGCATAAATTTTTGTAAAAGAATATAAATTTTGAGGCAGATGCAAATCTGTCTATTTGTGGTACCTGGAAATAGAAAAAGAAGCTGAAGAAATAAATCTTCAACTTCTTTTCCTAGGGATGCGTTTCTATCACAATGTTAACTTAATGACATTGCCCCATAGGGTTAGCCCTTTTTTACTAGTGATGACTTAATGATTTATAATACTTAACAATTTCTTTATCTAATTTAATACTTAGTGAGTAAATTCCCGGTGTTTTACATCCAGTTGGACCAGCAGTATGCAAGAGCTTGTTTAAATTATTTTGCATAAATGTAATGCTCTTTTTCACTTCATTCATATTAATCCCCCTTAAACAAAAAAAACAAAAATAAAACCTTTTTTATCTATATAAGGTATTATAATATAGTTTCTGGAAGAAAACAACAATTATTCTCTTTTTTTGGATAATTAATTCTATTTTATTGTTTAACGAATGATTTTCGACACATGATTATTCCAATTATTCCCAAAATTATGGATGATATGGCAACAATTTGAGAAACTGGAATCCCAGTAAGGTGTAGTAATAACTGGTCCGTACGTAATCCTTCTATCCAAAATCGTCCTATTCCGTAGCCAATTAAATATAAACAAAAGATTTCTCCATTACACTTTTTATGCTTTCTATAAAATAACAATAGGATAAGCAAAATGAAATTCCAAGTTGATTCATAGAAAAATGTAGGATGTACTTGAATATATTCGGCAGTTCCAAAAGTCTCAAATCGTACAATATGATTAAGTACTTCATCTGAAAGAGGCGGTTTTGCTTCTGATTTTAAAATAGCCATAGCTAAAGGATTGTTCGTATAACCACCAAAAGCTTCTTTATTCACAAAATTACCATACCTTCCAATCGCTTGACCCAAAATCAAGCCATAGGTGGCAATATCGGCAAATTGGAAGAACTTAATCTTCTTATATCCTGTGTAAATAATAGCAACAAGAATAGACGCAATAATGGCACCATAAATAGCAATCCCACCTTGTCTAATATTAAAAATTTCTCCTAAGTTTTCCTTATAATAATCCCACTTAAATGCTACAAAATAAATTCTAGCACCTAAAAGTGCAAAAAGGATATCATATAATACAAAATCCGTTATGATTTCTGGATTTATTCTTTCCTTCTTAGCAATATAGACGGCCAAAAGTGTACCTAAAATAATACCTGTGGTTAAAATAATGCCGTACCAATAAACCGTTATACCAAAAACGCTAAAAGCCTCTGCTGATAAATGAAATGATAGTCCCAAATGAGGGAAATAAATATTTGGTATTTCCATAATACGCCTCCTTCTAGGACTTATTATAGGAGATTTCATCAATCCTGTAAACGAGGTATAATTCTATTTCATTTTATTCATACTAGCATTAAACTTAATTTAAAGGAGAATCTACCCATGACATCCCAATTCCCACATTATCGTGTTGTAGCTAGACAAAAAGAAGGACAAGACGATTGTTCTTTACGTTCTATCCTCTCACTTCCATCTACTCTATTCTTTTTTGGCATTTTATTAGGTTTTTTCCTAAGTAAAAGTTGCTGTCATCGTAAATAAAACTGCATTTTATTGCAGTTTTATTTATTATGCGATAAACTATACATGATAAAACATATCACTCTATTTATTTCACAGATTCCTCTTGATCAAAGAGGTGAGGATAACTGAGTTTGAGGAAGGATGAAACATATGAAACTTGGAATAGTTGGACTACCTAACGTAGGAAAAAGTACACTATTTAATGCATTAACTAAAGCAGGTGCAGAATCTGCTAACTACCCATTTTGTACAATCGAACCTAACGTAGGGGTTGTAGCTGTACCTGATAAAAGATTAGAAGTATTAAAAAACATGTATAATTCACAACGCGTCTTACCTGCAGCTATCGAATTCGTAGATATCGCTGGGCTTATTAAGGGCGCTAGCAAAGGTGAAGGATTAGGAAATCAATTCCTTTCTCATATCAGAGAAGTGGATGCTATTGTACAAGTTGTGCGTTGTTTTGAAGATGATAATATTGTTCATGTTGATAAGACCGTAGATCCTATTCGTGATATTGAAACTATTAATTTAGAACTTGCTTTTGCTGATATGGAAGTCTTAGAAAGAAGAATTGCCAAATCTGCAAAAGTTGCCAAAACCGATAAAACAATAGCTGCAGAAGTTGCTATTTTACAAGAAATCTATAGTACTTTAGAATCTGGCAAAGCTGCACGCACACTTTTAGGTGAGGATGCTGACAAAGATGCCTTTATTGGTTCATTAGGTCTTATTACCGCTAAACCTATGCTTTATGCCGCTAATATTTCTGAAGAAGATTTAATTGGTGGTGTTGAAAATGACTATGTTAAACGCGTAAAAGACTTTTCTTCTGCAGAGGGTTCTGAAACTTTCGTTATTTGTGCTAGCATTGAACAAGAGCTTTCAGAATTAGATGATGAAGAAAAACAAGTATTTTTACAAGATTTAGGGCTTGAGTCTACTGGCTTTGACCGCCTTGTTGCAGCTAGCTATAAATTACTTGGTTTAATTAGCTACTTAACTGCTGGTCCACAAGAAGTACGTGCTTGGACAATTACTGTTGGAACCAAAGCCCCTGGTGCTGCTGGAAAAATCCACTCAGACTTTGAGCGTGGTTTTATTCGTGCAGAAATTGTTAACTTTGATGATTTAGTTGCTTGTGGTTCCTACACCGCCGCTAAAGAAAAAGGTCTCGTACGCCTTGAAGGAAAAGAATACGTAGTACAAGATGGAGACATCATATTATTTAGATTTAATGTATAGTTCTTATAGCATTAAATCAGAAGCAAAAAGGGAACTAGGTTTGATGACCAATGTCATTAAGTTAACATTGTGATAGAAACGCATCCCTAGGAAAAGAAGTTGAAGATTTATTTCTTCAGCTTCTTTTTCTATTTCCAGGTACCACAAATAGACAGATTTGCATCTGCCTCAAAATTTATATTCTTTTACAAAGATTTATGCTACTCTATAAAGGAAGCCATGAAAAATCTTAACAATTAAGTTTCGTTCCCTATGCCTATCAGGTCTTATAGGAATGAGATTTTTTGCAATTATGGCTTCTACATCAGGTGATGTTGCTTTTCCATGATAGAATAACCTACACATATGCACTGCAACTGAGAAATTTGCTTTATATGTATGCTTTCTTTGCTTTTTTTCAATGACTACGTGGGAGGTAATCATTTCTGCAAAGTTATACATTATCATATGTGCATAGATTTCTTGTTGGATACACATCACCTTTTTTGAATGAAAATCTAACATTCCAATCGTATATTTCAAATCTCGAAAAGATGTTTCAATCCCCCAACGAGAAGCATACAGTTTTTTTACCTCATCAGGAGGATACTTTTCACTATTTAGATTTGTAACTATTGTTTCATAGGAAGTTTCTGAAATAGGAAATCTCACTATTCGGAAGTGTAATTCATAGAATTTAGCAGGTTCAGATTTCTTGTTTTTAAGTGGTAAATAATCAAACGGTTGGGCTGAAGAAACACTTCGATAATGATTTTTGTCTTTGAAAAGTTCTTTGACTGCATTCGTTTTCTTTCTTGTAAGTTTTAAAGAAATATCAATATCAAAACAGTCTGTTTTGGGTAAATCCAATCCATTCTTTATACCATTAATTCCATCTTTGACACGAATAAGAAAGAACCATCCTTTTTCTTGAATGTGAGCCATGCTGTTGAAAGATTCATAACCTCTATCAGCTATCACGAGTGCTTTAGGAATTTCAGAACGATCAACCATTTCTTGTAGAGCGTTATGTTCATTCTTTTCTTTAGATTTTTGTATTATCACATCATGATAAATAGAATAATTTATATTATACAACGCATTTATATGCAGAAGATTATATGATTTTCTTCCATCTTTTCCAGAATGAAATGAATTTAAATCATCAGGATTGGTAGGAATCTGTACATCAGACCCATCAACAGCAAGTATGGGCATATCTTCATTAAAGTTATCTATAAGTTTACTTGAAAAGCCGTCAAATATCTTCTTAAACGCTTCGGGCTTTATCTTTTTCCTCTGCTGAACAAACGCAGAAGAAGTGGGTGTATCTGCAGATGCACCAAATAGATCTAATAATTCGTTTGTAAGGCTCCCACTTCCCATTCCAATAATTCCAGCTAAAATTTTATTCATGGGCAATTTTCTTTTGCGTAAAAAATCACTACCTGGATTGGTACAATAATCTTGCGGATTGTCAGCTAACTTTTGGATTTCATCTACTAAAAGCTTTTTAATTTGTTTGGGTTTCATATGTGTCCTCCTTGTAACTAAGTTTCCTTTAATTACAAGGGCCGCTCTCACTACCTCTTTATTCAATCAGTAGTGAGAGCGGCCACACATTTTCTTTGTCTTGTCAACTACTTTTTCAAAAAAAGATCTCTATACCATTTGATTGGTATAGAGATCTTTTTTCGTCATCTTAACTTAATGACATTGGTTTGATGACCAAGTTCCCTTTTCTGCTATTGATTACTCGCTTATTTTTCTTTTTCTAAATCATGATAGTGATCACTATTTGCATCCATAACCTTTGTAGCTTCTTCACCAGTAAATTTTGCAATTAAATCAGGCACTTTTGCTACTAAACCAGGAATCATATCAATTAACTTAGTAATACTATCTTGATTACGTATATTAATTAATTGAGTAGTTCCGTTTTGAATAACAAGCATGGCACTAGGTGTTACTTTAGCACCTAAACCACCTGCTCCTGCTCCTGTTCCTCCCTCTACTCTCTTTTCTCTTTCTTTACGACGCTCTGTATATTTATTACTAGCAGTAGAACCTGATGCTGCAGCAAAACTCACATCTATTAAAGGAACTAATATGGTATTATCAATATGAATAGGCTCACCCACTACTGTTTTAGTCGTAATAAAATTTTCTAACTGTTCCATTAACCCATTTAATTCTTGATTTACTTTACTCTCCATCTTCTTCTTCCTTTCTCTTTCTTAATATCAATTTTATAGATTCCCTTACTGGTTTATACCATAAAAACGCTATGATACGCTTTAAAATGCCACCTATACAGAACTTCCCTTCTGCCAAAAAGCCTCCCCATATACCTGGCGTTTCATAATTCCCTTTTATAATACCATGCTGATAATACCACGGATAAAGCATAATAAGCTTCGCCATAAGCTCGCCCGTTTCTGCTGGTTCTTCTTTTCCTACAACGAGTTCAAAAGACCACTCCTTAGGCCCAATATAAATAGTAATGTCTTTTAATAATTTACAAATACTTTTTAATAGCTTCCAAAAATAAGGAAGAGAAACTATTTCTCTTATTAAGCCTATATTTGAGTCAGTATGGTTTTCTTTTTGATCTGATTCTTCAAATGCCATGCGAGATGCTTGTACTGTTTTTCCTGTACCTTTACTTTCTTTTATAGAAGAAACGGTCTTATAAGTAGCTTGTTGCTTTTTTGTCATTTGTTTTTGTACATCTACTTGATCATCTTTTAGCTGATCCTTTACGTGGTCTTGCTCATATTTTGTTGTGGGATGAACTACTTTAGGTATTACAGCTACTTCCTGCTCTTTTAAAGATAGCTCTTCTTTCTCAAAATAAAGTCTTTTACCAAATGCTTTTATTTCCTGATATTTGATACCATCTTGTAAATAAAAATGTCCCTTAACGCCTCTTAAATACCTTACCTTTACATCGTAATTTAACTGATCGTATTTTTCAAGATAAGCTTCATAACGAACAGGAGCTACTAATGCAAGTATACATAAGAAAACAAACACACTCATGCATGCAAGTACAGTCCATAGGATTATTTTTATTATTAACCATATCATGCCCATTATGCACCTCTTTCTTATGTGGTTAATACCTCATAACTCATAATCTGCTTGTTATAAATATTATCTATAAGGCTTGCTATATACCTAATAGCACCTTCTCTTGTCTGCATAATCCCTATAACGTAGCACGCCTCATATCGTTTCGTTAAATGCTTTGCTTCAATCACTTCAAATAACCAGTGATCACAAGGTGAACTGCATACTAAATAAACACTTCCTTTATATTTATTTCTTTTTACTAACTGATTCTTCTTCCAAGTTGTCCACTTAACGCCATCTTCAACCCATAATTCCTTTGAAATTCTCATTGATTACGCCTTTTCCTTATTCTTTTACTGTTAATACTATTGACTTGAACTTGTTATATTATACCATATTCTCTTGTATTTTGCCTAGAAATAGCTTTTATTTATTACAATATCATTGTATAATAATACGTAAAATATAAGTATCAATATATCTAGAAAGGTTACACAATGAATTTATTTACTACACTTATTAAAGATCCCTTTTATATAAGACTTATAGGTGCTGCTTTAGTCTTATTCATTTTTATTATTGCTAAACGCATTTTAAGCAAACTGGTTATTAAATTTTTATCCAAGATTCAGTTTAAACAAAAACGATTAGACATTGTTCTTTTTGATTGTTTGCAAAAACCTTTTAATTATCTGTTTCTATTTACAGGTATATACATGGCTCTCGCTATTTCACCGTTTATTTATTACCAAACACCTTCAGAACAATCGTTTATTTTAGGAGAATTAACGATTCCAATTAGTATTATTTCCAAAGCTACATTAACTAAGTATTATAGTGTGATTATTATAGGGATCATAACTTGGGCTATTTACGATCTTGAACATATCTATGAACAGTTATTTAGTAACTTTAATATGCGCGTTGCTTTAATTGATAATACTTTATTTATTCGTTATATGGCACGTATTATTCGCTTTATTACGGTAACTATTGGTGTTATTCTTATTTTAATTACTTTAGTACCTAATCTTTCAACCATTATTACTGGTGTTGGAATAGGTGGTGCTGCTGTTGCTATTATCTCAAAAGATTCCATTGCCAACATTTTTTCAGGTATGATTTTACTTTTAGATAAGCCCTTTGTTATTGGTGATTGGGTCGAATTAGGTACTATTGAAGGTATCGTTGAAGACATTAGTTTTCGTAGTACACGTATTCGTACTTTTACTCAAGGATTAGTTGTTATTCCAAATGCCACTATAGGTAATGCTAATATTACTAATTGGAGTCGCATGAGTAAAAGGCGTGTTAAATTTGATTTAGGTGTAGCTTATGCCACTTCCACTACTCAACTTAAAACCTGTATCACAAAGATCAAAAATTATTTAGAAACCCACCCCGATATTGAAGCTGATACTTCTCTTGTTGCTTTCGAAAACTTTGGGGACTATGCATTAAACATTCAAATCATTTACTATGTTTTAAAGACTGACTACCCTAGCTATCTAGCTATTAAAGAAGTTGTTAATTTGGAACTTATTGCTATTTGTGATAGTCTTGACATTTCTATTGCATTTCCAACACAAACCCTTATGATTGAAGGGCAAAATATACAAAGTAAATAAAATAATAGGCATCTCATAGATGCCTATTATTTTATTCTACAAACATATATTCAATACTATTTTTTGAAAAAGCAATTGCAAAAGCAATCTTGTCTCCTTCTTCAATCTGATAAGCTTTATTAGGTTCAATTTTTGTTCCATTTAAAAAAGTACCATTGCTTGAACCCAAATCTTTTAAATAATATAAATCATCTTGTCTTTGAATTTCAGCATGCATACGGCTAATAGGTGTAATTTCAGCACCAAATTCATAATGTGCTCCTGTTTCTTCTCCTGTTCGTGTTGCACGTCCTATAATAAACTGGTCATCTTCAAAATCTAAAGGAATAACTTTAGGTAAATCATATCGGGTATGGGTGCTAATGGACTTAAGAACAGGCCCTCTTCTTCTTTCTGTAGAGCTATTACTAGTGCGTGTATTTTTCGTTGGCGTACTAAATACGTTATCAAATAAGTTCTTCTTCTTAGGTGATGATCCACTCATTGCCTCCTTAGATTTTGAACTATAAAATGATTCTTCTTCGTCTTCCTCTTCATTAAAACTATTGTTTCTTGCTATGCTACTACCCTTTGTACCATAAACAGAAGCTTCCTCTGCCACCTTCTTTTCAACAGGCTCTAACGGTTTAGAACTATAAATAGATTTAACCATTTCCTCTATTTCTTCTTGTGATAGCTGTGAACGATTAGGCTGAGCTGCATAAACTGATCGTAGATTGGCTTCTTCCACCTCTACCGGTTTAGAAGTTTTTGCACTATAAGTTTCAACTGGCTCTTCCTTTTCTACCAATACTACTTTTTCTATTGGCTTCTCTGGAACCTCTTCTGCAGGTTTCACTGCTGGTGTAGGCGCTACTTTCGTTTCTTTAGTCACCACTGGCGGTGTAGTTGGCTCTACTACCTTTTTCACTTCTACAGCTGGAGCCGCTTGCTGCTTATGCATGACATCTTCGTTAAATTTATCTACCATTTTTCGAAACTCTTCTAAAGAGAATTTAGGCTTGTAGAAATATTTATAAAGTTGAAGTTGAATATTGCCACCGCTTGTTTCATTGCACTTCTCAAGCAAACTAATAAAAATAGATTTTATGCCCTGAACATCCAACTGTGTACGGTCATCTGGTATGTATGCAAAAACTAAACGTTCATGTTTTTCACTTATATATACATGACTTGTATCAAAACAAAAAGCCTCTGGCTTTAAATACCAATCTCCACACTCTTCTAAACTGTACATCGTCCATTGATACAATTTTAAAACATCTTCAATCATAAGGCTGCCAGTAAACTCTTCTAAAGCCACATAATTCTCTGGAACTGAATAGCGAAGTGTTATAATGCCTGGACCCTTCTCAAACAGCACCGGCATGATAAAGTCAGGTGTTTCTAACTTCAAGGCGCCACACGCAATCTGGTCATACTTCTTCATTGTATCTAAATCAAATGATAAAAATGACTTACCTTCTATTTTATTAATCCTAAAAAAAACACTATTATCTTTCATTTCATGCATCCCTCCTTTGATCTGAATACCTTACTGCTCATTTAAGCCATGAAGACTCAAAAAATGATTTTGTGCGATATACTCACATAATCCTAAAGGATTGGTTGCATAAAGCTTATCAATCCGTGCAATCACTTCAACATCTTGATTAATATTGAATTCCTTACCTTGATTAATAACAAATTTAATCTTATTTCTTATTGGTTCTATAAGTTCATCTTGTGCCATAAAGCAGTTTGTTTTATAAGTTGATTGGGTGTTTTGGTTAACAACCATCATTAAATAATCTGCCATTTCAAATACTTGACGATTAAGGAAATTAAGTTCTGTACTCAAGTCAATAATAACAATATTAGCCATACCACTTTCAATAAGTGTCTCAACAATGCGACTTACTTCCTCTGCACTAATTGCATAAGGATCTAGCGTTTGTACTTCTCTTGTAAAATACATCACACCAGTACGCTTATCTTGTCCAATTCTCTTAGCTAACATTTGTTCATATGAATCTTTAGCTAAGTTTAGTAAGACTTCCATAGGTGGCACCTCAGCTTTTTCAAAAAACATCGGCGTGCTATCTAAGTCCTCAAGATTAAAGTATAGTACCTTCTTACCAGCTTGCGCATAAGCAATAGCTGCAGATAAAGCAATCGTTGTTTTTCCAACACCACCTGCAGGTGAATATACACCATATATAATAGGTTTATTCCTCTCCATTTCCTCGTATTCTTCTTCAACATAAAGCATCAAAGATGTGATACGCGTATACTTGTTAATTGATCTTTTAAATTTATCTGGATAAGGTAAAGGTGCCTCTTCATCAACTAAAATAATAGGTAACTCAATATTTTTTATATTCATTTCTGGGTCATATAAATTTGGTGTTAATAATACAACCTGGCACTTTCCCTGTTTTATCCTCTCTTTAAGCTGGTATTTATCGTAAATAAGTTCAATGATATATTGGTCTTGATACTTATTTAGAATATAATCCTTTAATCTTTCCACGTAATCTTGATTCGTATCGGCAATGATTAAATTCATAGACATTTTACCCTTCACCCCTTATTCATCTTGTTTGCTTATTATAATTCTATGATAATTGCCTATAATAGTCAATTTTATATTTAATGAATATTTACAAAAAAATTATATAAATTACTTAATTATTAATTTTTTGTATTAAATGCGTTATTTGATTGTTCACTAATTACAAAAATCATTTTCACTTTAATCATTCCCTTGGTCATTCATCCCTCTCCTTAGAGAATGAATTATTCTTTTATACACCAAAAAAGAGAACAAGCTCATTCTTCCCAAGCATGTTCTCTTCATATTCATATAAGGTTGTTAACCAAGTCTATAAGCCGGGTTCTGTATCAAACAGTCATCTATCTACGCCTATAGTTACCTATAAGCTCTAGCGACCTACCCAAAGACTAGCGAGCAGCTATTAACGTCTTTCTATACGGTCTTGCTCCAGGTGGGGTTTACATGGCTCCCTTAGTCACCTAAGGGACGGTGAGCTCTTACCTCGCCTTTCCACCCTTTCCTATCAAGTGATAGGTGGTTTATTTCTGTTGCACTTTCCTTAGAGTCGCCTCCACTGGGTATTACCCAGCACCTTGCTCTGTGGAGCCCGGACGTTCCTCAAGCACTACCTTTCGGCCATGTGCGTGCGACTGTCTGACTTACTTAACAACTTGTTTATTTTACACTACTTCCTTTTTCTTGTCAATTAACATCGATTACTTTTTTTGATGTTATTGGAAGGAACTTCCTCCCAAGAATTCTCTAATAAGTGAGTTGCTTGGAATCTCAGAAGTATCCATTGGTAAAAAATATTCTAAGAACTTTAACATACGCTTAGCCTCTGCATAATAAGGTGATTGACGTGTAATTCTAAAAAGTAAAGGCTCTGCTTTTGATTTAAGAACTGCTAATTCATAAATTAGCACTGTATTCAGCATAGCATCTGCTTCTTCCTGAAAAGGGAAAATATTTTTATTTTCTCCACGTCTTACAGAAGCCCAAATGGCTAAAGTTTTTTCTGGGTCAATACCACGATATTGATTATCCCTTACCATACGTCTAATTAATCTTGTATCTGTAGTAGGAATGCGATTATGCTCATCAATATTAAGCTGTGTTAAACAACTCACATAAATTTTAAATTTATTTTCAGCTGGAATAGCATAGCTTAATTTCTCATTAAGTCCATGAATCCCTTCTACGATAAGTATTTCATCTGGCGTTAATTTAATCTTATTCCCTTTGTATTCTCTTTTACCTGTTACAAAGTTAAAAGTAGGGACCTCTACTTCTTTGCCTTCAATCAGCGCTTTCATATGCTCATTAAATAGCTGAATATCAATTGCTTCTAAGGCTTCAAAATCATAATCACCTTTTTCATCTCTTGGCGTATGTTCTCTATCTACAAAATAGTCATCAATGGACACAACATGTGGCTTCATACCATTTACCTTGAGCTGTATACCTAATCTTTTTGCACTAGTCGTTTTTCCAGAAGATGAAGGCCCTGCGATAAGAACAAGCTTGATATGCTTTTTCTCCACAATTTGATCCGCTATTTCTGCAATTCTCTTTTCATGAAGTGCCTCTGAAATCTTAATAAGTTCGTCTATTTCACCTTTTGCAATCACGTTATTAAGTGCACTTACCGTATCTACTCCTAAAATCCGTGCCCATCTCTCTGACTCTCTAAAGATATTAGACAACTTAGGTTGAGGTACAAAAGTCTTTAAATGACTGGGGTCTTTTTCATCTGGAAATTGTAAAATAAAGCCATGGGCATAAGGAATAAGCTTAAAAAGTTGAATAGCTTTTGTATTAGTAAGCATATAGCCATAAAAATAATCTTTTGCCTCATCTAGTCTATAGATATTAACGGTAGAAGTCCTTCTATATTTAAACAGTTCCTTTTTGTCTAACATTCCTTCTGCCTCAAAAAGCTCCATTGCTTGTTCTACACTTAAGACTTCCTTTCTTATAGGCAACTCTTCTCTTACCATCTGCCACATCATTTCTTCAAGCTTTTGGATATTTTCGTTGCTACATAAGCCATCATCTTTAAATTCACAAAAGTATCCCCCTGCTATATGATGATTGACAATAATATGACGACCTGGAAAAATACGCTTTGCAGCTGCTACAAGTAAAAAGGTTGCACTACGTTGATAAACGCGCATCCCATCTTTTTCATTTAAGTATATAAAACGCACAGCAGATAAGTCGTGTAAAATAGGTGAAGCTAGCTCTTTATAGCTATTTTCAGTTTCAGCCAACATAATAGGATATTCTCCCTGCCCCTTTACTTTTTCAGCTAGTTCTTCAAATGTTGTTCCTTTTTCCACTTGTATCTCTTTACCATCTTTAAATAAAACACGGACCATTTCACTCATTCTTTATTCCCCCTATCTTATAAATAGCATTTCTCCATCTACCTTAGAATAAACAACCTCACATTTAGGAAATTGTTTCATAATACAATCACCAATAGGCTTTAGTGCGTTATTTTCCGAAGCATAATGTCCCACATCAATGACTGGAATACCTAAATGATATGCCATTTGTGCCTCATGAAATTTCAAATCTCCTGTAATATAAACATCCGCTTTCCTAGCTGCTACTGAAATGTATTCAGAACCACTACCAGAGCAAATGGCAACACGCTTAATAACTGGTTCTTCCTTTACTTTTGTAACACGTACATAGGACAAATTAAAAAATTGCTTAATGTTAGTTATAAAAGCTTCTAAACTTAAGGTTTGTGGTAATACCCCTACGCGGCCTATACCATATTCTTTAGTGATATGTTTGAGCTCAAATACATCAAAAGCTACTTCTTCGTAGGGGTGTATCTCTTGAATATGCTCCATCAAATTAGAAACCTCACTAGCCTCAACCATAAAGCTAATAACACATTCCTGAACCTTCTCTAAGCTTCCAGATGTTCCTATATAAGGATGAGCTTCCTCTAATGGTATAAAGGTCCCTTCTCCGTTGGCCATAAACGTGCATCCTAAATAATCACCAATCTTACACTGATTATAGTTCACAATAACTTCTCTTACCCTTTCTGCATGGGTAATCGGTACATAAACTTGACACTTACATAACTTCTCTTGCTTTGTCATTTGAAGAACTTCAACTTCCTTTAATCCTAAGCCTGCACATAAATAATCATTTAATCCACCTTCAGCTATATCATAGTTCGTATGCATGGCATAAACTGCTATATTGGCCTTAATCAGCTTAGCAATTATTTTACCTGTTTTAGAATCTAAATCAACAGACTTCAATGGTTTAAAAAAAAATGGATGATGAGTGATAATACAATCTGCCTGAATCTGAATGGCCTCTTCTACTACTTCTTCATTTAAGTCAAGTGCACATAAAACCTTACTAATTTCTTGCTGCCCGCTTCCTAGCATTAACCCTACTGCATCCCAAGACTCTGCTAATTCTATTGGTGCCAACTTTTCCAAAGTAATTATTATTTCTTTTAAAATAGGCATGCCATCACCTCCCGATGCATTGCTAATTCCTTAGCTAATTCTTGCTTACGTTTAACAACACTCTCTGATTCTTTATCTTGAAGCGCCGCACTAATTTCTTCTAGCTTTTCTTCCTTCTTAACAAGCCATTCTTTAAACACAGGCAAACCTTTTTCAATTAAGCATTTTCCATAGACATACTCATATGTATGCGCATAATGTTCATTTCCTGGAACAGCCACAATAACAGTATAATACTTATCATCATCAATTACAAAATCTTCATCTTCTATACGAAAACCTATCTGATGTAAATATCTTCTCACCTCATCAATATCCTGTTGGGGTTGAAGTATCAGCTTTCTTATACCACTTACAAGTTTCTTAGCTCGTTCTAAAATATCGATAATGAGATAACCACCCATACCAGAAATCATAATCACATCACCATCTTCTTCACAAACACCTTCTAACCCATTAGTTTGCTTTAAACGAATTTGATGAATATGATGTTGTTTTATATTATGAGCCGCTTTTTTTAATGGGCCTGCATTAATGTCTGTAGCTAAACAGCTTACCGCCCTATTATTTTTAATTAAATAAATAGGTATATAGGCATGGTCTGTTCCTACATCTATAACTCTGCTCCCTTGTGGAACATATTGCACTAAAGCTGATAAACGCGTTGATAATTGCACTGTAACACCTCTTCAAATCTTTTACATTTTAATTTTTAATAAGAAAAGAGAAGTTGACTAAGCAACTTCTACTTTTTAAGTTTTATTCGAGATAATCTTTTAATTTCTTACTTCTACTTGGATGACGAAGTTTTCTTAATGCCTTAGCTTCAATTTGACGAATACGTTCTCTTGTTACGCTAAATTCTTTACCAACTTCTTCAAGCGTTCTTGCACGCCCGTCATCTAATCCAAATCGTAAGCGAAGTACTTTTTGTTCTCTTTCTGTCAACGTATCTAATACTTCGATTAATTGTTCTTTTAATAAAGTAAAGGCCGCTGCTTCTGCTGGCACCGGTATATCCTCATCAGGAATAAAGTCGCCTAAGTGGCTATCTTCCTCTTCACCAATAGGTGTTTCTAAAGAAACTGGTTCTTGCGAAATCTTCATAATCTCACGTACTTTAGAAACTGGCATATCCATGCGCTTTGCAATTTCCTCAGGTTGAGGATCTCGACCTAGTTCTTGCAATAGTTGTCTTGATACACGCATGAGTTTATTAATTGTTTCTACCATATGCACCGGAATACGAATAGTACGTGCTTGATCAGCAATAGCTCTTGTAATAGCTTGACGAATCCACCAAGTTGCATAAGTACTAAATTTAAAACCTTTTGTATAATCAAATTTTTCTACCGCTTTAATAAGACCTAAATTTCCTTCTTGAATAAGGTCTAAGAAAAGCATACCACGACCTACATAACGTTTTGCAATACTCACTACCAATCTTAAGTTGGCTTCTGCTAATTTCTTTTTAGCTTCTTGATCACCATCTTGCATTCTTTGTGCTAAGATAATTTCTTGTTCTGCTGAAAGGAGAGGGACTTTTCCGATTTCTTTAAGGTACATACGAACAGGGTCATCTATACTGATGCCATCAGGTAAGTTACTTAAATCAATATCAACATCATCTATTTCTGCGTCATTTAAATTGCCAATGACATCAATATTTTGTGCTTCTAGATATTCATATATTTGTTCTATTTTACTAGGTTCCAGATCCATGTCTGAAAATACATCGTTGATATCTTCTTGGTCAAGCATTCCTTTTTTGTCTTTTGCAATGTTTATAAGCTGGTCTAACTTTGCCTTAAAAGCTAGTTTCTGTTCTGCCACATCTTTCACTATTATCAATCCTTTCTCCTGTCTACTATTCTAACCATTTATATAATCAATATTCAATTTGTCAAGTTCCTTTTTTTGAAATAGTAGATTTTGTACTTCTTTTATATCTGTTGTTTGTTTTAAACGCTTTTCAATATACGTTTTATTAAGACGTTTGACATTTTCCGTCATCATCTTTTGTAAGATTTCCATATCCTCGTAACGCTGGTCTTTATAAATAAGTACATGAGAAATAATGTTTTGTTCATTTACTTCTGGATACTTAGTTGTAAAGTAATTTAAATCTACTTCATCTCCCATCTCTAAGTTCTCCATAATGGCCTTTGCTAGGTCATATAAGAGCTCCTCTTGAAACATCTCAGGTTTAATATATTTTAGAATATGCCTACCTAGCTGTGGATAATGATATAACGTAGCTAAAAAAATAACTTCATTATTAAAAAGTTGCTGTTTTTGCATCATTGAAGGCGGTTCTTTTGCTTTTTCCCTCACCCTTTTTAATATTTGCCCTTGGTGCTGGTTCATTTCTGCTTTAAAAGCTGCTTCATCTATTTGATATTTACTACAAATTTCTCCAATATATATGGCTTGTTCAATACTGCTACTTGATTCTGCCAAAATAGTGGCTATCTCTTGTAAAAACTTCACCTTTTCTTCTGGATTACTAAGCTGATACTTTTTTTCAACATGAAGTACTTGAAACCATATGTCTACAGGTGCTTCTTCTATAAGCTTCTTCATAGCTTCATAGCCATGAGTCTTTAAAAATTCATCGGGATCTTTTCCTTCTTTTAATTGAAGTACCTTGACCTTAATCCCTTCATTTCTTAAAATAGGAATAGCTCTTAAAGCTGCTTTTTGCCCTGCACCATCGCTATCATATAAAATGACTACCTCTTTAACATGACGCTTGATAAGCTTTGCATGCCCTGGTGTAAAAGCTGTTCCTAGGGACGCTATGGTTTGATTAAAGCCAGCTTGATGCATGGCAATAACATCCATATACCCCTCTACCAAGATAAAATATGAACTAGAAGATGTCTTGGCTAAATGAAGGCCATATAATACCCTACTTTTATTAAAAAGTAGGTTCTCCGGCGAGTTTAAATATTTAGGTAAGCTACCGTCTAAAACACGTCCACCAAAAGCAATGACTTTTTTGCTCAAATCAAAAATTGGGAAAATAATACGGTCAGCAAAACGATCATACGGCATCTGACTATTTTTACTACTTAAAAATAATCCAGACTCCAACAAAAGCTCATCTGAATAACCTTTTTGCTTTAAATATTCATAAAGCTCGTTAAATTGTGGTGAAGCATACCCTAAACCAAATTGCTTGATGGTTTCCAAGGATAAACCTCTATCCGTTAAATAAGTTAATGCACTTTTATGTTGTTCTTGTCTTAATTGATAATGGAAAAAACGAGCACTTTCTTTTAAAATTTCTAAAAGATGCTGCCTTTTTTTGTTCTTTTCCACTTCTTCTTCAGATAAATAAGTTTCATCTAACTTAATATTTTCTCTTTCTGCCAAATACTTAATGGTTTCTATAAAAGTCATACTTTCTTTTTGCATAAGAAATGTAATGACATTTCCTCCTGCACCACAACCAAAACAATAATAAAGCTGTTTATCTTCACTTACAGAAAATGAAGGTGTCTTTTCACTATGAAAAGGACATAACCCTGTATAGGAGTGTCCTTTTTTAGTAAGTGCTGTGTATTCGGAGATAATAGAGACAATATCACTTTTTTCTCGTACTTCTTCAATTACATGCTCTGGATACCTCATCTATTCTCCTTCCTTTCTAAAGTTTAAGATTAGTAAATATTCCATGATTTTGGGAAAAACAAGTCCATATAAGCATGAATAGCAAATCGGTCCGTCATACCGGCAATGTAATCACATACTATTTGCTTTTCAGAATCCCCCATTTTAAGCCTTTCTATGTATGACATAGGTAACTTTTCTAAATCACTAATATAATACTCATATAGCTCTGTCACAATATGTTTCGCTTTATCTTCCTGCTCTTTAGCTGAAGAACCTATATAAACATTTTGAAAAAGGAATTGACGTAGTTTAGAAAATGCTTCTTTGATTTCTAAACTCATAGCTACTATGTTTTTTCCCGCACTTTCTTTAATAATGTCGGTAATTAAAGTACTAATTCTTTCACTTGATGTATTGCCTAAAATAGAAGTATATGCAATAGGCAAGTCTTCCTGCCTAAGTACCTTCCCTCTGAGCGCATCATCTATATCATGATTGATGTATGCAATTTTATCTGAAATTTGGACAACTTTACCTTCTAAGGTCGCTGGTTTACCACTGGTTGGGTGATTTAAAATACCATCTTTTACTTCAAAAGTCAAGTTCAGACCTTTTCCATTATTTTCTAACACTTCTACAACACGTAAGCTATGCTTATTATGCGAAAAGTCACCTCCAGTTAGTTTTTGTAAACTATGCTCCCCTGTATGTCCAAATGGCGTATGTCCTAAGTCATGCCCTAGTGCAATAGCCTCTGTTAGATCTTCATTTAATTTGAGTGCTCTTGCGATGGTTCTTGCGATTTGAGAAACTTCCAAGGTATGGGTAAGACGTGTGCGATAATGATCACCTTCTGGCGAAATAAACACCTGTGTCTTATGAGCTAATCGTCTAAAAGCTTTAGAATGCAAAATGCGATCGCGGTCTCTTTGAAAAAGCGTTCTAACCTCACACTCTTCTTCTAAGCGCTCTCTTCCTCTTGATAACATGCTTTTTGTCGCAAATTCACTAAGCTGCATACATTCAAACTTTTCTTGTTGCTCTCTGTAACACATTCTCATCACCCCATATACTTATTAAATACGACACTTTATACGTATTTCCTTTTTTTTAAATAATTTTTGTTAAAATCAAACAAAGACCCACCTGCTTCCAAGTACGCCTTTGTTTGGTTTTTATGGATTAATAAAGATTATATGAGGCACTTTCTTAAAAAGCAATACCTTTTACCACTTATTTAAATAAGTATATATCATTTCATAAACCTCATACCTATTCGTTTCATTAAGTGGTTCATGTCTAGCACCATCATATAATTTGAGTACGATGTTTTTCACCCCATGCTGCTGATAAGTTTCAAACACCTTTTTAATACCCTTCCCATAATTACCTACGGGATCCTCACTTCCTGATACCATAAGTATAGGAATCTCTTTGGGAAAGCATTGTATATTTTCTTTTGCTTGGATAAAACTCAAGGTAGATAATAAGGTTTCTATTCCATTAATTGTGAACAAAAAGGAACAAGCCGGGTCATTCCTATAGCACTGAACCTCTTTTTCATCTCGAGTAAGCCACTCTTTTCCTTTTTTATTTGTACTAAATCGTTTATTATAGCTTCCAAACATGACTTGTTCTAAGAAAACACTACGATGCTTTTCTCCATAAAACATTTTAACAACTTTTAAAATTAATTTTCCTAAGACTAACTTCATAAAGGGTTGCATACCTGTTCCCATAATAATAGCTCCATCAACTTCTTTACCATAAGTCATTAAGTAGCGCCTAATCATAAAGGAACCCATGCTATGGCCTAAAACAAAATATTTCACTCCTGGATATTTAGATTTCATCTTTAACGTTAAAGCATGTAGGTCTTCTACTACTTTCTTGCTGCTATCTTCTTTAGCAAAATAACCCCATTCTTCTGAATTACTAACAGATTGACCATGCCCCATATGATCATTTCCCACTACCAAAAAACCTCTGCTAGCTAAAAAAAACGCAAATTCATCATAACGTTCAATATGCTCAATCATACCATGAGAAATTTGTAATATACCTTTAATAGGTTCTTTTTCTGGTTTCCATAACTTGACATAAATTTGGTTTTTCCCATTAGCAGATGGAAAGGTGAATGTCTCTTTTGTCATTATCTAAAGGCTCCTTTGTGTCATTTTATAGTATTTTGATTTATTTCACTGTAACACATTTAAATACTTTTTCTCAATAGTAAATCCATTTCTTTACTACACAAAAAGAAGAAGCTACTTTAAAGTAGCTTCCTCTCTCTGTGCTATATGATTTTTGCTCGAAATGAATTAACGATTTTTAATAGCTGCTTGTGCTGCAGCAAGTCTTGCAATTGGTACACGGAATGGAGAACAAGATACATAGTTAAGTCCTACCTTATGGCAGAATTCAACTGATGATGGGTCACCACCATGTTCACCACAAATACCAAGCTTAATATTTGGACGTGTCTTGCGACCTTTTTCAGCTGCCATTTGTACCAATTGACCTACACCTGTTTGATCAAGTCTAGCAAATGGATCGCTTTCATAAATACCTTTTCCATAGTAATCATCTAAGAATTTACCAGCATCATCACGAGAGAAACCAAATGTCATTTGAGTTAAGTCATTTGTACCAAATGAGAAGAATTCAGCTTCTTCAGCAATAGCATCTGCTGTAAGTGCAGCACGTGGGATTTCAATCATTGTACCTACATGGTATTCCATTTCGATACCAGCTTCTTTGATAACTTCATCTGCTGTTTTAACAACGATATCTTTAACAAATTTAAGTTCTTTCTTTTCACCTACAAGTGGAATCATGATTTCTGGTACAACATCATATCCCTTCTCTTGTTTCACTTGTACAGCAGCTTCAATGATAGCGCGTGCTTGCATTTCTGCAATTTCTGGATAAGAAACAGCAAGACGACAACCACGGTGACCCATCATTGGGTTGAATTCATGAAGTCCTTCTACAGTTGCTTTAAGGTCTTCAAATGTAAGACCCATTTCTTTTGCAAGATCTGCAATATCCTCATCTGTATGTGGAACGAATTCATGAAGTGGTGGATCAAGAAGACGGATGGTTACTGGTCTACCTTCCATTGCCTCATAAATACCTGCAAAGTCACCTCTTTGAAGTGGAAGAAGACCTTTAAGTGCTTCTCTTCTTTCTGCTTCTGTTTTAGATACAATCATTTTACGAATCTTCATAATACGATCTTCTTCAAAGAACATATGCTCTGTACGGCAAAGACCGATACCTTCTGCACCAAATTTAACAGCATTTCTTGCATCTCTTGGTGTGTCAGCATTTGTACGTACTTTAAGTACTCTTGCTTTATCTGCCCAAGCCATAAGTGTTTCAAAATCACCTGTGATTTCTGGTTCAATAGTTGCTACATCTTCACCATAGATATTACCTGTTGAACCATCTAAAGAGATATAATCCCCTTCTTTATATGTATTGCCACCTAATGTAAAGGTTTTAGCTTCTTCATCAATTTTAATCTCACCACATCCAGATACACAGCATGTACCCATACCACGAGCAACTACTGCTGCATGTGAAGTCATACCGCCACGTACAGTTAAGATACCACGAGCTGCTGCCATACCCTCAATATCTTCTGGAGATGTTTCAAGACGAACTAAGATAACTCTTTCACCAGCTGCTGCTGCATTCTTAGCATCTTCTGCTGTGAAATAAACTTTACCTGCTGCTGCTCCTGGAGATGCTGGAAGCGCACTACCGATTACTGTTGCAGCTTTAAGTGCTTTTGGATCAAAGTTAGGGTGAAGTAATTGATCAAGTTGTTTTGGTTCTACACGGCAAACAGCTGTTTCTTCTGTAATCTTGCCTTCTGCAACTAAATCAACTGCAATTTTTAGAGCAGCCCCAGCTGTTCTTTTACCATTACGTGTTTGAAGGAAGAACAATTTGCCTTCTTCAACTGTGAATTCCATATCTTGCATATCACGATAATGATTTTCAAGCTTAGTATAAATCTCTGTGAACTCTTGATATACATCTGGCATATCTTGTTCAAGTTGTGTAATTGGGTTTGGTGTACGAATACCAGCAACAACGTCTTCACCTTGTGCATTAATGAGGTATTCACCATAAATTTTATTTTCACCTGTAGAAGGGTTTCTTGTGAAAGCAACACCTGTACCAGATGTGTTACCCATATTACCAAATACCATCATTTGTACGTTTACTGCTGTACCCCAATCAGATGGGTAATCATTCATTCTTCTGTAAACAATAGCACGAGGATTCATCCAAGAACGGAATACTGCTTTAATAGCTTCCATCAATTGATGTTCTGGTTCTTGTGGGAATTCCACACCTTTTTCTTCTTTGTAAAGTGCTTTGAAACGAACAACCATTTCTTTAAGGTCGTCTGCATTAAGCTCAGTGTCCATTTGAACACCTTTTTCTTCTTTCATTCTATCTATGATTTTTTCAAAACGAGGTTTTGGAATTTCCATAACAACATCTGAGAACATTTGAATAAAACGGCGATAAGAGTCATATGCAAATCTTGTATTTCCTGTTTTCTTTGCAAGACCTTCTACTGCCACATCATTAAGACCCAAGTTAAGAACAGTGTCCATCATACCAGGCATTGATACACGCGCACCTGAACGTACTGATACAAGTAATGGATTCTCTGTGTCTCCAAATTTCTTACCAGCTAAATCTTCAAGTTTAGCAAGCGCCTCTTTGATTTGAACCATAATAGCATCTGTAAGAGAACCACCGTTTGCATAATACTCTGTACATGCTTCAGTTGTTACTATAAAACCATGTGGAATAGGCAATCCAAGCTGTGTCATCTCTGCAAGGTTAGCACCTTTTCCTCCTAATAGATTCTTATTACCTGCTTCTCCTTCTTGAAACATATAAACCCATTGTTGACTCATTTGTTTCCCTCCTAAATTTTATGCGTCATAAAAAACTTCAAGCTTTAGTTGACTTGGCGGAATCATACTCGCTTGTATTTCTTATTTCTCGTTCATTATAACACAACATTCTGTATTGAATAAAGTATTTTATGTTATATATTTATTTTTATATTTTTCTAATAATTTTTTCATTACTATCAGCTAAAGCTTTTGTGAATTATTTACTTATTTCTTTAGTATCTCACAATTTCTATTTAAAAGAACTTATAAAACAAACCTCATTCAACTTAAGAAATGCCATGGTTTGTCTTATTTTTCTTCTTTTTGCTTTAATTATTTATACACAAATTGCACAAGATAATAAAAAATCAAAAACCTAATTACATCAAAGTGAACGATTCGACTATGATGCTTTGTCATATAGGAGAGATCTGTTTTTCTGATAAAAAAATAGAGAACCTATAAGTCTTGCCCATAAGTTCTCTATCGTTATTCATTATTTTTAATTAAAATGCCATTCTTTCACGGATATATTCTACTAAATCCTCAATAGCTATACGTTCTTGAGCCATAGAGTCACGATCACGTACTGTTACTTTTTGATCCTCCAAAGAATCAAAGTCAAAGGTAATACAGAAAGGTGTACCAATCTCATCTTGTCTTCTATAACGTTTACCAATTGAACCTGCTTCGTCAAATTCCACATTGAATTCTTTTGCAAGAATATCAAATACTTTAACGGCATCCTCAGAAAGTTTCTTAGATAGTGGTAATACTGCTGCTTTAACTGGCGCGAGTGCAGGATGGAATCTAAAGATCGTTCTTGTATCACCATCTTCTAATGTTTCTTCATCATACGCTTCACATAAAAATGCAAGTGTTACACGATCTGCCCCAAGAGATGGCTCAATAACATATGGTAAATACTTTTCATTTGTTGTTGGGTCAAAGTAAGTCATATCTTGTTTTGAGTGTTCTTGATGTTGTTTAAGGTCAAAGTCTGTACGGCTTGCAATACCCCAAAGTTCTCCCCAACCAAATGGGAATTTAAATTCAATATCTGTTGTGGCATTACTATAGTGAGAAAGTTCTTCTGCTGAGTGATCACGAAGTCTCATATTGTTTTCATCTACACCAAGGCTAAGAAGGAAGTTTTTACAGTAGCTTCTCCAGTAATCAAACCATTCAAGTTCTGTACCTGGCTTACAGAAGAATTCCAGTTCCATTTGTTCAAATTCTCTTGTTCTAAAAATAAAGTTACCTGGTGTAATTTCATTTCTAAAAGATTTACCAACTTGGCCAATACCAAATGGTACTTTTTTACGGCTAGTTCTTTGAACATTTTTAAAGTTAACAAAGATTCCTTGTGCTGTCTCTGGTCTTAAGTAAACCACATTTTTAGAGTCTTCTGTTACACCTTGGAATGTCTTAAACATTAGGTTAAATTGACGTATATCTGTGAAGTCATGCGCACCACAACTTGGACATTTAATAGCTTTTTCTTTAATGAAGTTCTGCATTTGTTCATTTGACCAACCATCCACTACTTCTGGTGTACCTTGTTCGTCAAGATAATCTTCAATAATTTTATCTGCTCTAAAACGCTCTTTACAAGCTTTGCAGTCCATAAGAGGATCATTAAATCCACCAACATGACCTGAAGCCACCCATACTTGTGGATTCATAAGAAGTGCACAATCTACCCCTACATTATATGGGCTTTCTTGAATAAACTTCTTCCACCATGCTTTTTTAACATTATTTTTAAATTCAACACCTAGTGGGCCATAATCCCAAGTATTAGCAAGTCCTCCATAAATTTCAGAACCTGGATAAACAAAACCTCTTGATTTTGCTACTGCTACAATTTGTTGCATGTTTTTTTCTACCATGACATTTACCTCCTTAAATGATTCAATCTAGGAATGGACAATATAAAAAACCTTCCATCCCTTAAGCAAGGGACGAAAGGTTATCTTCCGCGGTTCCACCCTTATTGAATGCTTACGCATTCCTCTTTCAAAGTTATCACTCCAAAGCGCCCTTCATAAAAACAGAAACAATTGGCTTCCACTCTCCCAATCTCGCTAAAGCTCTTATTTTTACTACTCCTCTTTTTCATTGTAATAATTGGTATCTACTTTATGTTAAATTTATCAAAAAGCCTCTTAACTGTCAAGTCTATTGCTCTGATATTTTGTAGCTTTTTACTTGTATGACTTTATTCATGATAGATTAGCTTTAAATCGCTACCTGTATCATGAGTAATGATAATCTGTTTCACTTCAGTTTGTACCTGTATCCACTCCCAAAGTGCTGTATAATCACCTGTACTTGTAATAAGCAAATAACCCTCTTCCTCCGTATAAGTTAATTGCTGTGCTTTTAGATACTCTTCTATTGCCTTCAAAAAAGCAGGTTTATCTTTAATCGTAGCTTCCCATACCACTGAGTCTGCTTGACCATCAAGTGCAGCTGATTTAAGGCTCTTTTCTTCTTCTTGAATACCACTGCTTGCTTCATTAGAAACTACTGAAGGCGCAGCTTCAGCCGGTGCTGCTTGCTTTTCAATGCCTCTTGCCATGTCTTCTGCGGCACTTTCCTCTGTACTTTCTGGCATACTATAAGCAGTCATAGGCGCTTCAGAAGTTGCACTACTTTTATTTCCTGTAAAGTGACCTCCAAATGCCATAAATCCTACTAATAATGTAGCTACTAAACCAGCTGGATATTCCCATTTAAAACGCTTCGTTTTAATAGGTATTACTTTTTGTTCCTGTTTCATACGTCTTATTAAATTTTCGTGAAAACCTTTTGGTAACTCAACTTCTTTAGATGATTTAAGTAAGCTTATTATTCCTGTTAATGTTTTATACTCCTCATGGCACGTCTCACATAGGTCAAGGTGTGCCACTATAGCTTTTTCTTCTTCTTCACTTAGCATTCCATCTATATAAAGCGATAATTTTTCCTTACATTCATCACAATTCATGCCGCACACTCCCTTCCTATTTGATATGACGAAAAAATGATTGGTACGGTTCCTTATTTTGCTGTAAAACTTTTTTTAATGCTTGCCTTGCTCTAGCTAATCTAGATTTTACTGTACCTAAGGAAATCTCTAATACTTCTGCTATTTCCTCATAAGAATGTTCTTCTATATCTCTTAACGTAATAATGACCTGATAATCTTCTTTTAATTCCTTTAGACCCAATTGAACAACTTCTTGTAAGGCCTTTTTTTCTACTTTTTCTTCTACACCTTCTTCTTGCTTGGGTGACTCGATCATCCATTCTTCTTCACTAGCTTCATCTTTTTGAAAAAGTGAAATATCTTGACTTCTCTTTTTATTTTTTCTTATTAAATCTAGACATTGATTTGTTCCTATACGATAAAGCCAAGTACTGAATTTGGCTTGTCCTTCAAAATTGGCAATTTGTCTCCATACTTTAATACATACTTCTTGTGCTGCATCATAGGCTTCTTCAGGGTCCTTCAAAAGGTGCAAGCATAAAGCATAGATTTTCTTTTCATATTGGCCAATAAGCATTTCAAAGGCTTCCATATCACCTTTAGCAGCTACTTTAATAAGCTGTTCTTCATTCATATTTTTCACGCTGCAATTCCCCCTTTCATTAATCCTATAACTTCCTACTTATTCTAAAGGATAATCAGAAATGATACAATGTTTTTATTATAACTAGTACTTCCCCTAATACTGTTTCTAAAAAAGTCTTATAAAGTCTCTTGTCAGCATGAGTAAAATATGGTAATATAATTTTTGTCATTGCTTAACATAATGACTTAAGCCGCTGTGGCGAAATGGCAGACGCACCTGACTCAAAATCAGGCGTAGAAATACATGCCGGTTCGAGTCCGGCCAGCGGTATTGTTAATTACGATACCAAATAAAACACACCTGATTTTGAGTCAGGTGTGTTTTATTTTACATGTAGTATAAGAATACTATTTTATACTTCATTAATTTACTTTTGCCAAATAGTTTCCTCACTACAGTTTCAACGTGTCTTTGGACAAAATAAGAAAATTATTTGGCGTTAATATTCACCGTATACATAGAGGGCTAATAGTTTTACCCCCTCTACCCCTAAATAAACACTAACTACTATCATCACTAGTATGAATTCTTGTTGTTTAGCTTATTAATAAGTACAGATTATCTGTGGTGCATCAAAAACAGATAACCTAGATATCTACACATCCATGGTTACCCTTGAAGTCTATGATAAAGCTTTAATCTTCTCCTAAAATGCTCCTTGATTAATAATCTAAATTAATCGATCATTCCTGCAGAGGCATTGTATCCATCTTTAAATCCAGCTATAAAACTATTTGATGCATAAAAAATTGCATATCCAATCGCAAATACTATACATGTCAAACCCACAAAGTAAATAAATTTATTAATAAAATACTTGATTCTATCTTTCATATAGCCCCCCTATATTTACAAGAATATATCTTATATAAATTATAGACTTTGTTTTTAAAATATTCAAATAAATTATTACTTTTAGGTCTTCTTAAAAAACTCAAGTGAAAACGTTGCCTGATTTTTATTCTTGTTAGTATAGTTAAATCTCCTGTATCTTACGAGCTTATAAATAAATCTTTAACTTTTTATTAGGGAATTGTTTTTCTCCTAACATATATATAAGAGTAAAGGTAAATCAAATAACTTCCCACGGCAAATCACCACAGCATTAACCTGAGGAACTGACCGGGTCGACCAAGTCTCAATCTATTGTTATAGGTACCTCTGGCTCTAAGGAAAAGGTTCACTTGTGCGCTGTACGGGAGGCGCCATCCTATAAGTTGTCAAAAAAGCTTTTACATCTTTTATATCTAAAGAAAGTCTTAAACTAGAGTCTTAAAGCCTTAGCTTCCTCATACATAAGGGTGCACCGGCTAAGACTATTAAGAGCTCCTCACTCCTTGGTTTAACTTTTATCTACTTACCTTGCAGCCATAAAGAAGTATTATGTGCTGAGGAGCCATATGACGCCCTTTCGGAGGCTTGGTAAGCATGGAAAAGTTATTCATAGGTGGCTGGATCAAAAAATGCAACCTTGCATCAATCGCAAGGTTGCATTTTTTTGTATTATTTTATTATATAAAGATATGGACCTCATCTTACCTTATTTACTAAAGCCAGTTACTTGTCTTCTCTTAGTAGATAAGTATTGCCTTCTATGTCCTTGAAAGAAAACATACTTCCATAAGGCATTTGCATTAATGGACCTACTTCAACACCTTTGCTTTTCATTTTTTCATAAGCAGTAGCTATATCTGTCGTACTTAAAATAATGCTAGGATGGCTCACATTAGCATCTGCTTTTTGAGCTAACATCGCCTTCTTATCATAAAGTACAAAAGTTGTCTCTGCCCCTATTCTAGGCGCTACCTCTATCCATTTAAGTTCTGGGCCCATTTGCTGTTCAAAAGTTACAACAAACTCTAATTGGTCACACCAAAATCGTTTAGCCTCTTCTTGATTATTCACATATATTGTTATTTTACCTATTTTATGAATCATTAATTGACCTCCATGTTGTTTTATTCTACTGTCTTAGTAGTGTAACTCAAAGCACCTTTTGTTGCAAAGGATACTTCCTTTCTACTGTGACTATTTTCTAATCCTTTGAGGAAAAGAAAAGCAATTTTCTGGGTCATACTTTTCCTTGATCTTTCTAAGCTGGTTAGTATGAGTGCCAAAATAAGCTGTTTCATAATCAGCTATTTCTGCTAGTGGAAAATTCACAAAAGCACCTTCTGTATAACCTCCTACTTGTTCCAGCTGATTAAGTACCCACTTTCTATTAACAGGTGCTGCTTCTTGATCTTCCCAGACAGCTTGTAAGCCAATAATAGCTTTTGCATCACGATAATAAAAGGCTGCCTTTTCTTTAGGCACCTGTGCTATTTTGCCTCCCATACCATAGAACGAAAGTGCGGCGTAATAAGCGCCTTCAGGTTTTACCTCTACCAAATTAATCAACGCTTCTATTTCTTCGTCTTGTAAACGCCTCATTAAAAAACGCCCATTGGATTTATACTTTTCATAAGGTGGATGACTATCTTGAATGATTTGATTCACTTTTAAAATAGATGCCTCTTCTAATTTTAAAACCATAGAACATGCTATACTCTTAAATGGCATTAATAATTCATGCGCCAATGAAGCATCTCCATAACAAATACCCGTCATAAAGATACCCTTGCCTCTTTCATCCGAATGATAAATGCTCATTTTTAAATTCAAACGCGAATCCAAGGTTTCAAAGGTTTCTTGCCAAGTGGCTATGATTTGCTTTTTTTCTACTAGTGTACTATTAGGAAAGTCTAAATAAATCCAAGTCGCTATGTCTACCTTTGCTGGGAGCTTATAAACAAGCTTGGTAACTACACCAAACTGCCCTCCACCTGCACCTTTACATGCCCAAAATAATTCTGGATTTACCTTTTCATTGGCTACAAGTATTTTTCCATAAGCATCTACTAATTCTAATTCTAAAAGTGAATCTGCTGCTAGTCCTAAAAACCTAGCTGAATAGCCCCAGCCTCCACCAAGTGTTAATCCTGCTACTCCTACAGTCGGACAACCTCCCCCTGGAAAAGGATAGCCTTTTTCTCCTAAAGCCTTATACAAGGCTTCATTTCTAACACCACCTTGAATCGTCACCGTTTGCCTATTTTCATTGACTTCAATAGCGTTCATTTCACTGACATCAATGACTATAACCTCATTTCCATTAGAATATCCCTCATAGTGATGTCCCCCTGAACGAATACGCAAATCATAATGATGATTTTTGGCATAAGCAATGGTTGCTTGTATTTCCTCTTCCTTTTGGCAATAAACAATAGCTAAAGGATACTGTTCTATTCCTCTATTCCAGCCTTGTCTACAAACCTCATATTCAAAATCATCTTTTGTGATTACTTTTTTAGCTAAAGCTTTCATCTCTTGATTCATGATAATCTCCTTTCCATTCTTCAGCCTATGAACAGTTTACCTGTAGGACTTTTAATTACCACTGGCTTTTTGGAATAAATCCAAGCAGTACCGGTGCAGAAGAGCCATTTGGTAACATATACTCAAGTACTCTTGTTTCTCCTTTTTTAATAACACCTAGTAAAACTGCTTTTTTGTTTTGTCCCATAAAATATCCTGCATTTGGCGCCAGGTAAGTGTCTGTATCTACCCATTTAATTGCACCTCTAAAAACATCAGCCCTTGGATTTAAAATAATCCCTGTATCTTCCTGAGCCGTTAAGGTAAGTCTATAAGTCACACCAAAGTTTCCTTTATTTTGAATCCATTCTCCTGTAATTGCATCAGCTCCTGATACCCATTCTTCTGGTGTTTCACCTAATACAATTTGTGTTGATTTACCTTTTTCTATATCTAAATCATAATAACGTACAGTTCCTTCAAAGGTACCTCTTACGTGAATACTCTTATCTAAAAGAGGCAATGTATCTAATTGATTTAGATCATCTGTTCTATCCATAACAGCGGTTGTTAATTGAACTGTACCATTAGTCTCTAAATTCATAATTCCTGAAATACATTGTTCCTTAAGCCAAGTCTTATTTTTTGAATCATATAAAGCTACTTTTTGCCCCGGGGCAAGTGTAATGGTTCTTGATGAGTTACTTTTCCAATAATCATACAGTACCTGCTGGCCTAAGTAAAGTACATCTTCTACTGGTCCTTTTATTACCTCTTGGCTAATACGTATGGTAATAGGCTCTTCTTCATTATTTTCTGCAACTAAAACAAAACGTTTTTCGGAAGCTACATTTTCATTAAACCCATTAATATGGTGTAAAAGCACTCTTCCTTCACCAGTAAAATCACCTTTATATAAAATACCATTTGTCGTTACAACCTCTGGCGAATCACTCATCCATAAAGTATCTTTATTTTGCAACTGACTTTTAATGGTTGCTGTCTTATAATTTCTGTAGTTAATTCCTTGATAATTATCAATAGTATCTCCTATTTTACCTTGAGTAAAATGATAAGCCCATTCTGTTTGCCTTATTTCTTTTGTAATATGTACAGTTGTTTGCATCTCTTCACTTACTTTACCAGCTATATCTGTAAGCTCCAGCGTAACGATATACTCACCAGGAGCAAAGAAGGCATATGGCTTTGTAATAACAGCTTGATTAGATGCTTCATTTACACTACGATAAGTCCATCTTTCCTTAGAAATACCTTCCCCTTCTTCATTGTCATAAGTATAATCAAAACTTAAAGCTTCCCCTTGAGCATAGCTAGTTTTTTGTGTGCTAAAAGTCGTTATAACAGGTGGCTTATTCGGTATAATAACTAAGCTTTGTGCATAAGCACTACTCCACAACCCTTTTTCATCCTTTACTTTTAATGTGAGTTCATAAGTACCTTCTTTAAGATTTTTAAGTAAGCTACTCACATCTTGGCTACTACCTTTACCGCTTAATTCCCAATTTCTAGCTACAATCCGATCACCATCTTCATCATAACTATCTTCTATCAGTTCTATGGTTTCACCTTCTGAGTAACTTTCCTTTTTAAAACTAAAATGTGCTGTAGGCGCTTTATTAGATGTGGTTATTTCTTGCTTTTTACTCAGTATCACTTGCTTTTGAGTATGATGATAATCTACTTGTAAACCAAAGGTCTCACCTAAAAACCTAAGTGGTACTAAAGTCGTACTTGCCTCAATGACTGGTGCACCATCTAAATCAACTTTTTCACCATTAACAATAGCTGTATTTTTGCCTACTTCTAATATAACACGCATTCCCACTTTATGAATAACGATCTGTTTCTGCGAATGATTAAAGTCCACTTGTGCTTTCAATATATTTTCAGCTACAAAGCGCAGGGGTAAATAAGTTCTTTCTTTAATAATCTTCGGTGCCGTTTGCAATGTATAAGTTGTTCCATCTAATATAGCTTGTTTTTTTCCAATGGTCATGATGAGCTTAGATATAGTTTCATCCTCATTGACATGAAATGTCTCACCTATATCAGAAGCAGAAGTAGATTCCTCTTGTACCTGCTCTTCTTCATCTATCATAGATTCTTTGCTGCTTTCCTCTTCCTGTTTAACATGATCTTCTTGCACTGTATCTGCTTCTTCTTTTATTTCATTATCTTCTTTTATCTCCTTATCTTCTTGCTGGACTGCATTTACTTCCTCGGCATATATAGTAGATTGTATCGGCATACTAAAAGCCATTGTCATCCCTAGTAAAAGACTTGTCATTTTCTTGTTCATACCATGTTCTCCTAGCTGTCTATGTATAGTATCTGTAATATTATGTCATTTCATTATAGCATATCCGTTTATGATCTGGCCATTTTTTCATGATATGCTATTTTTTACCAATTTATTTTTAAAAAACAGGTGTTATTGTTTTTAGCAATAACACCTGTTTTTCATTCTTCACTATTACGATAAGCTTGTAAAATCTGGTCACATACTTTTAAAGCTTGTGCTCCTTTACCTCCACCTTCTACAACAACAGCAAAGGCAATAGGTGCTTTATTACCATTAGGGTCTTTGGCATATCCCATAAACCAAGAATGATCATCTTCTGTTTCATTTTGAGCTGTTCCTGTTTTTCCTCCAACAATAAGTCCTTTTTCAGGTAGGGAAACAGCTGTTCCATGGTCCACTACATTTTCCATAAGCTCTTGTAGCATTTTAGCCTGCTCCTCTGTCATTAGTGCGCCTGTTTGTTTAGGTCTATTATTAAGCTTTATAGTACCTGTTTTAGTCATAGAATACTCAATTAAATAAGGTTTCATACTTACACCATCATTGATAATAGCAGATGCCAATATTGCCATATGAAGAGGCGATGTTAGCGTTTTTCCTTGTCCAATAGCAGTAGCTGCTTTTTCAAAATCTGAGCTAATCACATCTGAAGTATTCGTAGCTCCTGCTTTATCTTGACTAGTAGCTAACGTGCTGCCTTTTTCATTTAAACTAAAACGGCTCATTGAATAATCCATATCAAAATTTAAAGGCCCATTATAGCCAACCGACTCTGCTGCTGCTTTTAAAGCACCTGCTGGCAAACTTTCTGCTAATGCAATAAAATAGGTATTACAAGACTTTGCAAAAGCTTCTGTTAAACCCAACTTACCATGTACTGCTTGGTTATAACACTTAATGGTATAATCAGTTCCACTAATACTTCCTGTACAATCATGGGTAAAATCTAACGTTTCCCCTGGATGTGTTTGCATATACGCTAAGGTAGTTACAATCTTGAAAATAGATCCTGGTGGGTATAGTCCTTTTGTTGCACGATTCACTAAAGGTGTATCTTCCGTATCTGTATTAAGCTTGGACCAGTTTTCTACTATTTTATTGGGATCAAAATGAGGTGTACTATACATGGCACGAATTTTTCCTGTTGTAGCTTCCATGACAACAACACCTCCCCTTTTGCCCTCCATGCCTCTTGCTACTGCTTCTTGGTAGCGGTGATCTAAAGTAAGTACGACATCTCTTCCTTCAAATTTCTTATTCATAAAGGCTGCTTTAAAAAGCGAGATAATATCATAACTTGGATAAAGTAATTGCTGATTTGCTAGTGCCTCAACGCCTGTTTTACCACTTTGTGCATAGCCAATAGGATGGGCATACAGGCTTTTATAAGGATAATAGCGTTCACCATCCTCTGTCGTTGTTGCTAATAATTCTTTAGTTGTCGTATCATAAATATTTCCCCTTATCACTTCAGATTCCAAACTATTTAACCTGGTATTTTGGGGATGAACAGCCATCTGTTTTTGTTTAAAAATTGTAAAATATACCATATAACCAATAAGCAGCGCAAATAGCATAATAAAAATTGCTGCTATGGTGTAAATCATTTTTCTATCTTGATTATTTTTTTTGCCTTGTTTCATTCTTTTATCTTCATTTGTATTTTTATTCTTATCTTTATTTTTACGCTTGTTCATCCTTTATCTCCTCCTTACTTTCATTCATTCGTCCTTTATAGGAGAAGTAGGTAATTAACCCAATCATACCCATACTTACCACCATTGAACTACCTCCTGCACTCATAAAAGGTGTGGTGATCCCTGTAAGTGGAATCAACTTAAGTACACCCCCTATAATAATAAAGGTTTGCATGGTGAAAATAGTGGCAATTCCAATGATAACAAGTCGGTAAAAAGCATGACTATAACGAAAAGCTACTTGCAAGCAAAGTAAAATAATGCCTAAATAAGCAAATAAAATGACAACACCTATGATATTTCCAAACTCCTCACAAGCTGCTGCAAATATATAATCTGATACGGCATAAGGAATTTTCCCCGGATTACCTCGTGTTAAACCACTGCCTAGCCATCCCCAAGTACCCATAGCAAATAAACCTTGTACTACTTGATAGCCATTACCAGTGATATCTGCCCAAGGATTGAGCCAAGCTGCTACACGCACTCTGACATGACCAAACAAGAAATAAGCCACCACGCTCCCTAGCCCTCCTGCTAAAAGGCCAATGCCAGGGAGTAAAAAGCTTTGTGTTGCTACAAATAACATCATTAAACTCGTCAGATAATACAAAAGTACTGCTCCTAAATCTTTCTGAAGCACTAAACAGCCTAACGACCCTAATACCACTAGCCCCGGAAAGATTAACCCTCGATAACCTTGCTTTTGCCGTTCACCATCACTTAAAGTTGATGCTAAAAAGAGAACTAATGCAACCTTTCCAATTTCTGAAGGTTGAAAAGAAAATCCTCCAATACTCACCCAATTCGTTGCACCTAATATTTTCGTACCGGCCACAAAGGGTAAGAACATTGTGATTCCCAGTACACCTAGATAAATATATTTATTATTAGGTTTAATCACAATGGAAAATAAACTTGGAAAAATGAGTGCAATAACTACTCCTATTATATAAGCTGCTATTTGCTTGGTAGCAATCTCATGATCTAGGCGCTCTAGTATCAAAAATCCGATATCTATTAAAAGGAACATGAGCTGCCATAATACCAGTTCATGATATCTTTTCATTAACCGTAAAATCCATAAACATATAATGAATAAAACCAGTACCACTACTCCATTAATCCCAATGGCAATTTTCATAGCAGAGTCAGTTTGTTTACCCATAAGTATACTTACTCCAGCTAAATGAAAGCAATATAAACAAAGAGATAGGAATTTATTTTTCTCTTTTCTTGTTCCTAACGAATAATTGACAAAGGGTTTCATAAAACTAAAGGCTACTAGCATAAACAAAATACCAAAGCCAGCAAAAATATAGCGACTCAGTAATATCATTAAATTAAAGTACCCCAAAATGTTCCCTCCTTAAAGAACTGTTTTAAATCCTGTGCCTTTTAATGGCTCCTTAGTTCCAGTTCCAAAATATGCTGCTAATACAGCTTTTGTTTCCTCCACCGTTTCATTAGTAAATTGTAAGCGTATACTAAAACTTTGCTTTAGTCTTTGAACCTCACTATTTTTTATGACTAATGGCTCATAGCTTAGTATTTGCATATAACAAGCCTTGCAGTCTGTTTGAATACGCCAAGAAGTTTGCTTACGATCTTCGATTTCAAATAAATGTTTTTCTTTTACTCCTTTTTGGCACTGTGGTGTTCCTCTTAGGACACATTGAGCGGATGTCATCATCGGCAATGTACCATAAACAATCTTTTCTTTATCACCAATAAGACCGTCTAGTTCTTCTCCTACTAACTCTACTGAAACGGTTACACGTGTAGTACCTCTCTCTTGCCATAAAGCAATCGTTTCGTTATTAGCCACATTCATATTATAATCAATAATAACTGCTTTTCCCAATCCATTAACGACCTCATATTCGCCCATGTTTCGCACGACATAGCCTTCTATGTCTGACTCTGCCCAAGCTTTAATGACTTGATTATAAGCTTTATGACTCGTATCTTTCATAATAGCTGGCAAATTCAAGTAAAAAGCCTTCCCATAAGCCTTACAGCGCTCTAAGGCTATTCTACTTGTCACATCATCATAATGCCATTCCCAGTAAATTGCTGTCACTTCTTCTACCTGTAAGCAAGCTTCTAACTGTTCTAGACTCGTTACATGGCAGATAGCTATGGGGACTATGGCTGCTTTTCTAGATATCTCTTCATAAGCCTTATAGGGATGATTAACTTCATGACTAAGTAACGCTGCTTCCAGCTGATTAATACCTTCTCTTCTTATATGATTTAATTGACTGATCCCTATATAAGCATCTTCTGGCCACTGGATTGATACTTCCTCTACAAAAAAAGAAGTACTTCCTAATTTAGTAAGTTGCTTTAAGGCTTGCTCTTTGGTTACAGGATTATTTTCTGCTATTTGTAATACGTCTCCTTTGTAAACCACTCGATGATTCTCACAATTCAAATGGACTTCTAAAGGCTCACCTATATGGCCTATAATACTCAAATGAATAGGCAATTTCTTTTGTGGCCTTTGATAAGTTGCTTTTAGCTGTTTAAGGAGCTGATGATTTTTAGTCAGATAAACCTCACTGCCAGGTTCTACATAATAGTCAAAATGACATTTAATTTGACTTCCTGCGCTGCAGTCTTTTGTAATACCTGTTCCTACACTTTCTTTACCTTTTCTAATAATCTCAAGTCCATCTCCTGGGTGTAAATCCCTTTCCAAACTGATAGTAGCCATTCCTGTTTTAGGTGCAAAATAAGTCACTTTTCCTGCTTTAATCCCTATATGCCTTGGACTATTAGGTGTAAGCATTTTTGCATTCCCACGATTATAATAATAACCTTTTGAAAATCCTCCTCGATTAAAGACACCTTTCATGATTTCCATATCTGCCTCAGTTACCTCATAAACTTCATTTCTAAGGGCTAAGTCCATATATTTACGATAGGTACCTACAACAGAAGCCACATATTCAGGTGACTTCATACGTCCTTCAATCTTAAACGAATGAATGCCTGCTTCCAAAAGCTGTGGTAAAAACTCAACACTACATATATCTTTTAAACTGAGCAAGTAACTCTCTTTTGTTAAAGCATTACCATCTTCTTTCAAAGTATACTTCATGCGGCAAGGTTGTGCACATCGACCTCTATTGCCACTTCTTCCTCCTATTAAGCTACTCATTAAGCACTGTCCTGAATAGCTATAACACAAAGCTCCATGAACAAAGGTCTCTACTTCTATATCACAAGTCTTAATAATCTCCTGAATTTCTTGAAGCTGCAGTTCTCTAGCTAAAACCACACGTTTAAATCCAAGAGATTTTAAAAACAAGACATCTTCTATACTATGAGCTGACATTTGAGTACTAGCATGCATACGTAATTGGGGAAAATAGCGCTTCACCATATGTGCTATCCCTAAATCCTGAATAATAATGGCATGAACCCCTACTTCTTCTAAATAAGTGAGGTAATCAAATAACTCTTTCATTTCTTTTTGTTTCACTAAAATATTAACCGTTACATAAACACGGACTCCTCTTAGCTTTGCATAGTTTACGATGTCTTGTAGTTCATCTGTAGTAAAATTATCTGCTGCTTGTCTTGCATTAAAGCCTTTGCCTCCAACAAATAAGGCATCTGCTCCATTTTCTATAGCTGCTATAGCATTTTCCATTTTACCTACAGGTGCTAGTAGTTCTGCTTTCTTCAACTTGGTTCTCCTTTTCTATAAGCACAACAGGGGAAGTTTTATCTCCCCCTGTTTGTATGTTCTTTTTTCTTAAATTGTTCTGTAGCAGCTAATTGCTGCTTACTTTCTGTTAACTCTAAAGTTAGTTCTTTCACCTTATCTTTTAGAGCTAGGTTCTCCCGATTGCATTTCTCTAATTCAGCCATATAACGTTCTAATTCTTGTTTACTTTTCACACACTCATCTGCTATATTAAGCGTCACCAACATATTCATACGTCCAGGATTAACGCGTTGTTTATGATATACTGACTGCACCTCATGTGTCTTTTCATTAATGAGCTTAGCCACTTTTTGCATGTGTTCCTCAGACTCTTCACCTTGAAGGGCATAAATGAGTCCACCAATCACCACTTCTACTTTGTTTTTTGACATGCATTTCACCCCATTACATGCAATTATTCTTGTCCCAATTATAGCATAACCTATCAAAAAATACTATAAGGTTTTTAACTCAAAGGTTTCATACGCTTTTGGTGCTAACATACGGCCTCTTGGTGTACGCTGCATATACCCTTGTTGAATGAGATATGGTTCATAAACATCCTCTAAGGTATCTCTTTCTTCACCAATAGCCGCTGCTAAAGTATCTAATCCTACAGGTCCTCCTTTAAACTGCAAAGCAATTGCCTGAATAATACGTCTGTCAATATCATCAAGACCATTACGGTCAATACTAAGTAATTCTAATGCTTTGGTACATACTTCCTCATCGATATGATTGTCGTATTTAATGAGTGCAATGTCTCTTACACGTTTTAATAACCTATTGGCTACCCTAGGTGTGCCACGACTACATTTAGCTAACTCTAAAGCCGCCTCCTCTGTAATAGGTGTTTGCAATATGGCAGCTGTACGCTTAAGAATACACCCTAATTCTTGCATGGTATAATACTCTAATCTCTGAATAATACCAAAGCGGTCACGTAGTGGTGAGCTCAGCATCCCTGCTCTTGTGGTAGCGCCAATTAAGGTAAACTTAGGCAAGGTTAAACGAATTGACTTTGCTGCTGGTCCTTTGCCTACTACAATATCAATACAATAATCCTCCATAGCTGAATAAAGGACTTCCTCAACATGGCGGCTCATACGATGAATTTCATCAATAAACAAAATGTCTCCATGCTGCAAATTATTTAAAATAGCAGCAATATCTCCTGGCTTTTCGATAGCAGGACCCGAGGTTACTTTAAACTTAACGCCCATCTCACTAGCAATTACACCCGCCATAGTCGTTTTACCAAGTCCTGGAGGTCCATAAAGGAGTACATGGTCTAAAGCTTCCCCCCGCTGCTTAGCAGCTTCGATAAAAATCTTAATGTTTTCTTTAATAGCCGTTTGTCCTATATAATCACTTAAGGTAAGGGGTCTAATATTACTCTCTATCTCGTTATCTTCTAGTTGTAAATCACTAGACATGATGCGTTTTTCCACGTTTCATCCCCCTTTACATTCCTAATAAGCTTAAAGCTTTTTTAATAAGTTCTTCACTATTTGCTTTATAATCATAAATAGCTTCTACCGCTTTTCTCGCTTCTTGAGCGGCATAACCTAAAGCCTCAAGCGCTTCTATAGCTTCTGCTTTGGCCGATTCATCCTTTAATCCTGTTTCAAGTAAGCTTAAATCTGGTACAAATAATTTACCAATACTATCTTTGAGCTCTAAAATAATACGCTGTGCTGTTTTAGGCCCAATACCACTCACTTTACTTAGCGCCTTACTATCCTGATTTAAAATAATCTCTATGACTTCTTGGCTGCTATAAGTATTGAAAACTTGCATACCACCTTTAGGCCCAATACCACTCACACTAATGAGCTTTCTAAATAATTCTCTATCTTCCATATGGTAAAAGCCATATAGGTCATGACCATCTTCTTTAATATGCTCATGAATATATATTTTCACTTTTTCACGGGTGCCATTTAATTCACTTAAAGTACGACTACTACAAAATACTTCGTAGCCCACGCCATAAACTTCTATAACTAATGTATTCTCCCCAATATGCTCTAAGGTTCCAACTAAATAGGTGATCATGGGTTACTCCTTTTCCTTATCTATGTAGGTTCTCTACTTTTATTTTCTGGATAATACCTCTTTATTTTTCATTCTTTATTTCTTATTCATACTTCTTCCTCTATTATTGTATACTACAATACCTTAATTAGCAATTACGTTTCTTCAAGTGCTTAGGCGTAAAATAGCGATGGGATACGTGCCCATCGCTATTTTTCATCTTATTTCTTTTTGCTACTAATGAGGTTTTTTATCACTTGGCATATATTTTAAAGGATGTAATTTGCCATCTGGCGTTTTAATCTTTGTATGCTCTAATTGACTTTTAAAATTACCTCTAAAAATGGCTAAATATTGCTGACGTAAGTGATCTTGTCTAATCTGTTCTTCAGCTGTTAAGCCTTCTTTTTTCTTTTTATGAGCTAGGGCATTAATTTCCTTAATTAATTCATCCATCTCCATAGATTTAATTCCTTTCTTCATTAAGCAGTAAACCACGTTCCTATGGCTTCACCACGTAGTATCTCTCTTAAGATTTCTATTTCTTCACCAGAAGCCACAATCGTTTCAGTACCACAAGCCTTCGCTATTTCAGCTGCTATAATTTTAGTAATCATGCCACCTGTTCCTAGATGAGAACCTGAACCTCCAGCCAATGCTTTGACATCCTCAGTAATATCATCCACCTGTGGAATAAGCGTAGCCTCTGCATCCTCTTTAGGATTAGCAGTATATAGTCCCTCAATATCTGTAAGTAAAATTAAAAGGTCCGCATGAATGAGCTCTGCAACTGTAGCTGATAAGGTATCATTATCTCCAAAACGATAACCTTCAATTTGAGCTGTAGATATACAGTCATTTTCATTAATAATAGGGATGACACCTAAATCCAATAACGTTTCAAATGTATTTTTAGCATTGTTACTTTTAATAGGGTCTTCAATAACATCTTTTGTCAGTAGTATTTGTGCAATGACTTGATTATATTCATCAAAGAACTTTTGATACATTTTCATCAAGATAGCTTGTCCAATGGCTGCTGTAGCTTGTTTTAAAGGTAAGTCTTCTGGTCTTTTATTGCGACCAATACGCTGCATTCCAGCGCCAATAGCTCCTGAAGAAACTAAAACGATTTCTTTTCCGGAGTTATTTAAATCTGTTAAAACACGTGCTAGCTTTTCCATTTTATCTAAGTTAACTTTCCCATTTTCATGGGTTAAAGACGATGTACCTATTTTAATAATTATACGTTTTGCAGCTTTTACACTTGCTCTCATTCAATTCCCCTCATTTCATCTTCATGAATAACTTTATCTATTAATGATAGATTTTCTATTTGTTCTCTAGTGATTTAGCAGTTGCTGGCAATTCTTTTGCTAATCGCGCTATCATTTCTTCTGTGAGTTCACTTGCTTTTACAAGTTTCTTCATACCAATCTTCTTAGTAATGCTTAAGGCTTGAACACCATTAGCATCACGTTTTTGTTTTTCTTCTAAAAGTACTACAGGTACAACGCCTACTTTATCATCTTCTCTTGTTAAAAGAAGTATGTCTTCTTCTTCCACAAAAGCAATGCCCACGCAAGGTGATTTACCATAAAAAGCTTTGATGAGTTTTTTACGATTCGTCTTGGTTTCATAGGCAGCTACCGGTACTTTAGCTACTTTACCTGTACTAAATCCAAAAGCTATATAGCCCGTGTAATCTGTTGTACTGTGAATCGCTAAAATTTGTTCACCCTCTTCAAGATCCAATAAATTAGGTAAGTACACGCCAAATTGGCTAGCTTTTGTATCTTCTATTTCGTGGAGCTTTAATTTATAAACATTACTTTTATTGGTAAAGAGTAAGAGATCACTACGATTACTCGCCTCTATTTCTTGAATAATCGTATCATCTTCTTTTAGCTTTTGTTCACCACTACTTCTTAAAGAAACTAGTGTGATTTTCTTTAAGTATTGATGATCTGTAAAAAATAGCTTCACATTATAATCTTCAATAAGCTCTTCATGCTTCACTTTCACAACTTCTGTATGCTTAATCACTTCTGTTTGGCGTTCAGTTCCAAATTTCTTTTGAATGACCTTAAGTTCATCACTAATCACTTTTTTAACTTTTTTTGGGTTTTCAATAATATCTTTTAACTCAGCAATTTTCTTTTCTAACTCATCTAATTCCTTTAAGGTTTCTAGAATATACTGTTTATTTAAGTGACGTAATTTGATCTCTGCTACGTAATCAGCCTGCATTTCACTAATTTCAAAATGCGCCATTAAGCGTGGTACAACATCTTTTTCTTTTTCTGTATGGCGAACAATCTCAATAGCTTTATCAATATCTAAAAGAATTTGCTTAAGACCTATTAAAAGATGATAACGCTTCTCCATTTTTTCAATAGCAAAACGATACTTACGTACAACACATTGTTGTCTAAATTCGCACCACTCTTTAATAATTTCTTTAAAGCCTAATACTTTAGGCATCCCATTAATCAATAAGTTAAAATTACAGCTAAAGCTATCTTCTAGTGGCGTTGACTTAAAGAGCTTTTGCATCAACATTTCAGGATCTGTACTACGCTTTAAATCAATCGTTAATTTTAGCCCAGATAAATCCGTCTCATCTCTTACATCAGTGATTTCTTTAATTTTCCCAGCTTTAACGAGTTCTTCAATTTTATCAATGATTGCTTCTACTGTTGTGGTATAAGGAATCTCTATAATCTCAATACAATTTTCTTTTTTAATATAATGATATTTAGCACGTACCTTAAAGCTTCCCTTACCGGTTTCTAGTACCTCTCTCATTTCAGTTTCATCTAAAATAATCTGTCCACCTGTGGGAAAATCAGGTGCTATAATATGTTCAAGTACATCAGCATCTTCATTTTTAAGGTAAGCAATCGTTGCATTACAGACTTCTTTTAAATTAAAAGAACAAAAGTTACTAGCCATTCCAACAGCTATCCCTTGATTAGGATTCACTAAAATGTTAGGAAAACGTGTTGGAAGTAGAACAGGCTCCTTCAATGTTCCATCATAGTTATCTACGAAGTCTACTGCATCCTCTTCAATGTCATTAAACACCTCTGTGCAAATCTCACTGAGTTTAGCTTCAGTATAACGGGCTGCAGCATAAGCCATATCTCTAGAGTAAACTTTACCAAAGTTACCTTTAGAGTCTACAAAAGGTGTTATTAAAGCACTGTAGCCTTTTGTTAAACGTACCATAGTTTCATAAATAGCCCCATCACCGTGAGGATTGAGCTTCATCGTTTGTCCTACAATATTAGCTGATTTCGTACGTAAGCCTTTTATTAAATTCATTTTATACATCGTATAAAGTAATTTACGATGGGAAGGCTTAAAGCCATCGATTTCTGGTAATGCCCTAGACACGATAACACTCATGGCATAAGGCATATAATTACTTTCTAATGTTTCCGTGATATTTTGCTTGATAACAAATTGGTCCACTACGCGTCATCCTTTCTTTTAACTCATATCCGCTAAGTCTAAATAGCGATAACCTTCATCTGCTATAAACTGCTTACGTCCTTTTAAATCATCTCCCAAAAGGACATCAAACATCGTTTGAGTGTCTTCCATATTTTCTGGCATGACTTGGATTAAACGACGACTTTCAGGACACATGGTTGTTTCCCACATCATATCAGGATCATTTTCACCTAGTCCTTTGGAACGTTGAATGGTATATTTCGTTTTAATCTTGCTTAGAATTTCTGTTTTTTCATATTCTGAATAAGCAAAATAAACTTTATCCTTCGTATTAATTTCATAAAGTGGTGTTTCTGCAATAAAAACACGTCCTTCTTTAATTAAAGTAGGTACTAAAGCATAGAGCATCGTTAAAATCAAGGTACGAATTTGATAACCGTCTACATCGGCATCTGTACAAATAATGACTTTATTCCAACGTAAATTATCAAGCTCAAAGGTATGAAGGTCTTTATTGTGTTTAGAAGTAATTTCAATACCACAGCCTAAAACCTTCAATAAATCTATGATAATATCACTTTTAAAAATTTTATCATAATCTGCTTTTAAGCAGTTAAGAATTTTCCCTCTTACTGGCATAATACCTTGGAACTCTGAATCTCTTCCTAACTTACAAGAACCTAAAGCCGAATCCCCTTCTACAATATAAAGTTCTCGTCTTGTTACATCTTTTGTACGACAATCCACGAACTTTTTAATACGATTACCTATATCGATACTACCACTTAACTGTTTACGCACATTAATACGTGTACGTTCAGCTTTTTCACGGCTACGTTTATTCACAAGTACTTGCTTGGCAATAAGCATAGCGGCATCTTTATTCTCAATGAAATAAATATAAAGGAATTCCTTTAAGTATTCCTGAATGGCTTCTTGTATAAATTTATTAGTAATTGCTTTTTTCGTTTGATTTTCATAGCTAGTTACCGTTGAGAATGAATTAGAGATCAATATAAGGCTATCTTGTATATCTACAAAAGTAATTTTCTTTTCATCTTTATTATAAAGATTTTCGTTTTTAAGATATTGATCAATGGCATAAACAAAAGCATTCTTAATCGCCTTATCTGGTGAACCACCGTACTCTAAATAACTTGAGTTATGATAGTACTCAAGCATATTTTTCTCGTTACAAAAACAAAAAGCAACTTGGAACTTTAATTTATATTCAGGTCTATCTTCACGGTCTTTTCCCTTTGTTTCTTGCTCTGTAAAAACCACGTCTGTAAAATTCTTCTCTTCAGCAACTTCTTTTGCATAGCCTAAGATACCATCTTCATAAAGGTAGACATGTTTTTCATTACTTATTTCATCTGTAAAAATGAATTCCAGATTTTTATTAACAACTGCTTGTCTTTTTAAGACATCATAAAAATACTCAGAAGAAACATTCACATCTGTAAAAACATCGTGATCGGGTTTCCAATGAATTTTACTACCCGTTTGCTTATACTCCGCTTTTGTTTTTCTAAGTCCCCCAATATTTTCACCTTTTTCAAAGTGAAGATTATAAATATAACCGTCGCGTTTCACTTCTACATCCATGAATTCCGAACTATACTGTGTTGCACAACTACCAAGTCCGTTAAGACCTAAACTAAATTCATAGTTGTCGCCTTCATTATTATTATATTTTCCCCCTGCATAAAGCTCGCAAAAAACAAGTTCCCAGTTATAACGTGCTTCTGCTTCATTATAATCAACAGGAATACCTCTACCAAAATCCTCAATTGTGATAGAATGATCAGCGTGCAAGGTCACCTTAATAGTATGTCCATAGCCTTCTTTAAATTCATCGATAGAGTTTGCTAGAATCTCAAATACAGAATGTTGACACCCCTCTATACCATCTGAACCAAAAATAACACCCGGACGTAATCTAACACGATCTGCACCTTTAAGTGCAGATATGCTTTGGTTGTCATATGTTTTTTCTCTCATTTTAATCACCTATATACATAATCTCATCTTATAACTGTAAATAAAAGCTGACCTATTGTCAAGATTTAAATAATACCCTACTCTTTGAGTGTACTCTGAAATCATTTATTTTAGCTCACGTACTTCAGCTAATGAAAGTACTTGTGGCTCTCCATAATATTTTCCAAAGGTATTCACTTCTATACGACTTACTTGGAGTCCTTCTTCTCGTTGCATCAACTCATTTGGTGCCATTTTACTCATTTCTTTTAAGCAGTCTAATCCTTCAATGACTTTCCCAAAGGCTGCATAAGTCCCTTCTAAATCCTTTCTAGGACTTAATAAAATAAAAAATTGCGACCCTTCCGTATTATACTTTTGTCCGCGGGACATACAAACAACGCCTTCATCTAAAGGTACATCATTCTTATAACCATTGTCACTACATTCACTTCGAATAAAATAACCCGGAAATCCTGTCCCATCCCCTATTTTATCACCTGTTTGCAGTAAATAATCTGGTAAAATTTTATTGAACGTTAAGTCACCATAATAATTTCCTTTTACAAGTGCAATAAAGTTATTAACTGTATTAGGCGCTTCTTCAGGATAAAGTTCTACTTTAAATTGTTGTCCATTGCCTAATGTCACTGTTGCTATCGGGTGAAGCGTTATCCTTGCCTCTCTTTGGTCCTTACTGCTTCCTTGAAGCCCATAAAAAAGTCCACCAGCAACCACTATACCTATCAAAAATAAAATCACCTTTTTCATTGGTTCACTTCCTTATTTTATTTTTTATAAGTATGTATGTTTTCTTCCTTTTTTATGCTATTATTCAAGACTTAAACGATCTTAGAGATGTTGCAGGTCATTATGGCCCTAACGAAAACATGATGTGAACTTCATTATTTCTCCCTCTCACTATCCATTAGGAAATAGCAATAAAAAACAGGGCCAGCGCCCTGTTTCTTATTCTTCTTCGTCATCAAATGGTCCGAAGAATTCTTCATCAAATACTGATGCTACTTTATCCCATTCTTCATCTGTTTCAATATCATCAAGTTGAACATCGTCTCCATCTTCTGAAAAACGATAGAAAAGAACTTCTGCTTCATCCGCATTTTCTACTTCTTCTTTTGGTGCAAGGGCAATATATTCTCTACCGTCACATTCAAAAATACTAAGTACACTGCAAGCTACTTCTTGATCTTCGTCTTCAAAAGTAACATAGATGAGTGTTTCTTCTTCATCATGATCGTGACCACAGCCACATCCGCTTGTATTTTCTTCTTCATGTCCGCAGCCACAGCCACATCCACAGTTTTTGTTATCTTCCATTTTATAGTTCCTCCTTAGGAATAATTACTTGTTTTATTATAGCATAGCCATCAAATATTTACCAACAACTCTTTTTCATTGTGTCCATTTATTTGGCTTCTATACTTTTTAAAGCTTGTTAGGTGCCTCGTAAGTTTCACCCTTTGTATCCACTGTTACTGTTTTCATTCTTACTGGTACAACAGGTCTATCACTAAAGTCTGTACCAACATTAGCGATATAATCTACTGTATCCATTCCTTCAGTCACTTTACCAAATGCAGCATATTGTCCATCTAAATGAGGTGCATCTGCATGCATAATAAAGAATTGTGACCCAGCTGAATCTGGCATCATACTACGGGCCATAGAAAGTACACCACGCGCATGTTTTAAATCATTTTTCACACCATTTTGTGCGAATTCACCTTTAATACGGTAACCAGGTCCACCTGTACCTGTTCCTTCAGGACATCCACCTTGAATCATAAATCCTGGGATAATACGGTGGAATGTTAGTCCATTGTAAAAACCTTTTTCTACAAGAGAAATAAAGTTTTTAACAGACTCTGGTGCTACCTCTGGGTAAAGTTCTAAGATGATTTGACTATCATCATCCATAGTAATCGTTACGATTGGACTTTTATTTTCCATCTTCTATCTCCTTTATGCATTTTTAAGGAAAGCTACATAAGCTTTTCTCATTTCATATAAATCAGCTTTACTTGTAATTTCCCATGGTGCATGCATACTGTGAACTGGTACACCACAATCAATCACATCCATACCATAATGAGCAAGGATATAGGCGATTGTACCACCACCACCAAGGTCAATACGACCAAGTTCTGCTGTTTGCCAACTTACTTGGTTTTCTTCCATTATACGGCGTAGCTCTGCTACAAACTCTGCATTAGCTTCGTTAGAACCTGATTTTCCTCTTGAACCTGTATATTTCATGAAAACAACACCTTTACCAAAGTAGGCAGCATTATTTTTTTCTAATACACTTGCATAGTTAGGATCATAACCTGCTGTCACGTCAGAAGAAAGCATTTTTGAATTGGCTAATGTTCTCTTTAAAAGTAAACTAGAGTATTCGCCGGTTAAATTAAGTAGTTCTGCTACCATATTTTCAAAGAAGTGAGATTGCATACCTGAGGCACCTACACTACCAATTTCTTCTTTATCTACAAGAACAGTAGCTGTTGTTTTCACAGGTTTTTCTACTTCTAGTTGTGCTTCAAAAGAAGCATAACCACAAACACGGTCATCTTGACCATACCCTATAATCATACTGCGGTCAAGTCCATAATCTCTTGCTGCTCCTGCTGGAACAATCTCAATCTCAGCTGACACAAGGTCTTCCTCAACTATACCATATTTTTCATAAAGTAGCTTTAAGATATTAGCTTTAACTTTATCTTTTTCTTCTCCTGCTAAAGGAATGCTTCCTAAACAAATATTTAAATCTTCTCCTTTAATAGCTTCACTAAGTTTCTTTTGCATTTGCTCTCCAGCCAAGTGAATAAGCAGGTCTGAAATACCTACTACAGGATCTGTTTCATCTTCTCCGATATTAAGATTGACGATACTACCATCTTTTTTAGCAACCACACCGTGGATAGCTAAAGGCATAGCAACCCATTGATATTTTTTAACACCACCGTAATAGTGTGTTTTTAACATAGCAAAATCAGTATCTTCATAAAGTGGATTAGGTTTTAAATCTAAACGCGGTGAGTCTAAATGTGCTCCTAAAAGATTAAGTCCTTCTGTTAATGGTTTTTCACCTACACAAAACAAAATAAGGGTCTTGTCTTTATAATTAGCATAAACTTTGTCGCCACTTACTAATCTTTTATCTGCTTTTATCAATTCTTGTATATCTTGATAACCCGCTGCCTCTGCTTTTTTAACTAGATCTCTAATACATTCTCTTTCTGTTTTATTATCAGAAATAAATTTTCTATAGCGCTCTGCATATGCAAAAAGCTTTTCTAAATCTTCCTTAGAATAAGTATCCCATGTATTTTTATACTCTTTTTTTAGTGTTACTTTTGTGTCTGACATATTCTTCCTCCTTTAGATGTGGCTTTATTATATCATATAATACTTTACTATTCCAAACATTAATAACTCTTACTATTATGATATAGTCCTATGTAGATTATGCGTTTTTCAAACTAAGTTTCAATTTTCTTTAACAATGAACTTTTAATTAATCCATACCTTTGTTCCTTTTGGCATGTTGGTATAAAGCCACAAACTATCTTCTGGCAATAAGCGAATACATCCATGTGAAGCTTTTTGTCCTAATTCCTTTTTGCCCGATATAATATAACTTCCTGTTTTATCATATAAAATGGAATGATATAAATAGGTAGAACCAATAAACCCATAAGCATTTTTACAACTATAGCCTTTTTCCTGCCCAAAAGAAGGTACCTTATTTTTCAAAGTAAAAAAGCCTCTTGGGGTAGGTGTTAGATTTTTTCCTGTGGAACAAATCATGCGTTTTACAAGCAGCCATTCATTTTTACTTCCTTTTAAAATATAAGTTGTTTGCCTATATAAATCTGTCCATACTAGGTATTCAGTATCACTAGCTATATTTTGCGTATTAATGTATGTTTCAATTTGTACTTTAGAAGCTGGTGCCGCTGTTACCTTTTGATCATATGGAATAATCAGTTTGCTTCTAGGAATCGTCACTTTTTTTCCTTCCTGAGTTATTACTGTATAGCCCCCATTATCTTCTCTGTAAATTTCAACTTGTTCACCTTTTTTTAATCCTTTGGCGTCCACTTTCAAAGTTGCATATACAGGTGCTGGCGGAAATACCTCCTGGTTGGTGATTTTCTCTGATTGTTTATTGTCCTCTTGTTTTTTTTCTTCCCGCTTTTTTATTTCAGCTAACCTTGCTTTTTCATAGGCCTTTAAAATACTCTCCATCTGCTGTCCATATAACTTTTGATCTTGATAGCTTTCACCTTGAGTTTCCACTAAGTTTACCAAAGTATTTAAATAATAGGCACCTCTTAATACATAACAAGCACTAGGATTTTCTATACTTTGTCCAACTTCTAGATGTTGCCTTTTCATTTCTTGTATGATTTTTTCTCCATCCCAATAATAACTGGTAGTAACCACTTCTATAGGCTGTCCACTGCTATTATGTAAAAGACCCTCTTGATAACTTAAATAGCTTGCTTTCTTCGTAGCTACTTCTAAACCTATTATAGCCGTATCATATTTTAAATTAAATTCCATTTCTAAAATGCGTAAAGGAATAAATAAACCATGCTCGCTTTTCAAAGCATAAGTTTTTAAGGTGCTATAATAAATTTTTTCTTTTGATAGACTTACAGCTATGCTTTTTTCTTTCACAGGCTCATTAGCTCGTTCTTTTCCCTGGGTAAAGCTTAGTACATCACCCTGTGGCTGTTTTTCAAAAGTGAATCCTAAAGCCTCCAAGGTATTTAAATCAATATAACTTGTATTTGCAAAAATATATAGTGGATAAGTATAAGCCCCATAAGCTAATACTTGATTGCTTAGTGTTAACTTGCCTATTTCTATTTCTTCATAAGAAGCGCTAGTTGCCGTCTTTTGACGATACGCCATCATTGTTTTCTCTTTTTTAGTATCTACCCTAGTAAAAGCTTGTTGACTTTCCTGGTAGTACAATACCCTCTCGTAGGTTCTTTCCCATACTTCACTTGTCATTAAACTTTCCCCATTAAGCTCTGATTCCTGCCAAATCCCTAACAGTACTAGCTTGCCAATGTAGGGATCACTTATTCCTTCTGATTCCGGCAAATAAATGCCTGCTTCATTGAGCATTTGACACAAGGCATATGCTGCTTCTTTTAAAGATATCTCTTGATTTTCTGTTTGTGTCATTAAATAAGATAAATGCTGTTCTTCTAAAATCGTATTAAATAGTTGCCTTGATAAATAAGTTATTACTTCCTTATTCTGAGATACTTCAGCCGTTATTTCATTGACTGGTTGCTGTATTCCTTCTGCTTGCAATGGTATGCCACTTATGGTTAATATAGCTATTAAACTCACCCATTTCCTCATCCTTCGCCCTCCTTTTACCATCTTTTTCCATTATATCAGATAATTGTTATTTTTCAATCATTAAATAGTCGTTTACTTGTTCTATAGAATCATTTCATCTATTCTCAGACAACTGTCATTCAAATTTTTGAAGTGATAATAACCTTAGCTTTCACATTTTCCCTTTTTCTAGATAAATAAAAAAGATAGTTCTTAAAAAGAGCTATCTTTTAATGAGATGCGTTATTGACTAATTAACCTTATTGTTATCTTTTATTAGTAATAAATAACAGATACTATTTTTCCTAAGCTTGTTAATACTTCTTCTAATCTATGTAAAATATTAAGCTTAATGCTTAACGCATTAGGGAAATCTGGATTTTGATGAGCTGGATTAATGGCTCTTCCTATCAGAATTTTTAAATGGGTACATTCTTCAAAGAGCATTCTAGCAAGTAAAGAGGCTCCATCTTCTTGATATAAAAAGTCTAAATCCTTACTCACCTTCACTTGCTCTAGTTTTTCTACAGCGCCTTGAATGGTGAGAACACCTTCTGTCACAAGATCAATGCCTTTAATATGTCCAATAGGTGGAATACGTGGATCAATAATATTAAAGCTAGTCGTTACTTCTCTTCCTAACTCTCTTGAAACAATATTTGCTGCTGTTCCGCCACATACAATCTTTTTACCTTTTGTTTGCATGAGTTCTTCTACTACGATACTATCTTGATTTTTATCACAGGGTGGTCCAGAAAATAAAGTTGCTAATTTAGGTTCCGTCACCTTGATAGTTGCTACAGTCGTATCATCTCCTGGCTTCTCAATATAAAGATCTTCACATACTCCTAGTAGTAAGCTTGTAATTTTTTTAGCAGGTAAATCCTCTACGCCTAAACTTTGTAAATATTGGGCAACTTCTTTCCAACTCCAACCTAAATTAAGTACCATCCCTACACCGGCATGAATTACACCATCACTAACAAAGACAAGTGTATCCTTTTGCTGTAATTTAAAATGACTTTCATGGATGATACGTCCATTAATTTCCCTTGTCTCTTTCTCAAGCGATTGTATTTTACCTTCTCGCATAAAAAAGATACTGGGATTATCAAATTCAACAATATATACCATACCTTCTTGATTAACTTTAATAATCGTAAACGTGGAATAAGCTAGTTTTCTTACTGAACAGATCGGAAGTGTATGAATAATAGTATCAACTACGTCTTCAATTGGTAAACCCTCTTTTAACATGGTGATGGCAATTTTAGACGTTAGTGTTGCTAAAATATTAGCTTTCACACCGCTTCCTAACCCATCTGATAAAACAGCAATGAAGCCATCTGCTTCACTGATAAACTCTACTTTATCGCCACAAAGCTCTTCTCCATATTTATTTAAGCTACCTGCTGCAAAATCCATAAAAAATTTCATCGTTTCATAGCCTCTTCCTCTTGAATAAGTTGTTTGAGCTTAGTTAATGTTACTTTCGTTTCTGCTGTTGTTTCACCTAATAAGCTTGCAATTTCTTGTGCAACTGTCATTTGTTTATTAATAACTTGTTGTGCCATATCAATGGCTTCAATTTTCATATTCTGTAGCTGCTTATTTTTCTTTTCATCATAGGTTACATCATTAGCAATCCACACCATAATCGCATGGTAATCACTCCAGATAATACTTTGTACCACTGTAGCATCTATGCCATGTAAAAAGATTTTTTGATTCAATATACTTTTTTTCATACGTCTTACTTCTTTAAAGCTCTCTTCATCCATTAGTGCACTGACTGGCAATCTATTACTTATATCCTTTGACAAGTCAAAAAATTTTCTAGCAGCTGGATTAATTTCTATGACCTCTAATGCTTCATTCACCATAATAATCAAATTAGGTGTGGCTTCAAAAATAATATTCGTTAAGGTTTCTGCTTTTTGCCTCATGAAAGGCAGACACATATTAGGTTCAGCCATGTCATTAAATACCGCAATGGCTTTGTCACGGCAGGTTTTATAACCACAAGAGCCACAATTAAGCTCATCTAGTTTCGTTTCTTTGCCAATACTATTTAAAATACTCTCAATTTCTTCTTCACTAGGAATCTTTAATTGATGTTTTAAATTATGAAATTCCTTATGTAAATTAATCGAATCTGTTATTGTCTTTTCTTCTTCCGGCGGTACCTCTATACTTTGTCCTTCTGCATATTTCTTAATACGTTCTCTTCTTTCATATATATTAACACCATCCTGAGGCATACCTGCTCCAGAGATGCAACTTTGTCTACAACCATGAATCTCAATAAGCGTATTTTTAAATGCACCCTTCATAATATGTGGCATCATATCTATACACTCATCAACTCCATCTATTTGGATAATCTTTCGAGGTAAGGACTGATCTTTAATCGTGTGTGTCATTCCTCCTACTATAGGATAGCGACGTTGTCTCTCCTCTGTGGCATCAAAAGGCATCGTCTGGAGATTTTCCCAATCTATTTTTTCTTCTTTAATCCACTCTAATAATTCTTCAAAGGTTAACACCGCATCAATGGATTCTTCTTCAATGCCTTCTATTTTTTTAGATAAGCAAGGACCTATAAAAACAACTTTTGTTTCTTTTCCATAATGACGTTTAATCATTTTTCCATGACAAGCCGCTGGAGAAACCACCGGTATTAAAAAAGGTATTACTTCAGGATAATGCTTTTGAATAAGTGCATTAACCGTAGGACAACAACTTGTCATATAACACTGATCCCCTGGCATCTTACTATAGGCTTCATATACCTCCGTTACTAATTCTGCTCCTACCACTGTTTCCTCTACCACATCAAATCCTAGCTTTTTTAATGCTGCTGGTAACTTTTCACTACCTTTGTCAAAAAGAGCTGCAAAACTAGGGGCCACTGAAGCTACTACTTTTCCTTCTTGTTTTAAATAAGTCTTTACCTTCTCTAGTTCAGATTGGACATGCTTTGCATTTTTCGGACATACCTTCAAGCATTTGCCACATCCAATACAACGTTCTTTAACAATCTTAGCTTGTTCTGCTTGTACTTGAATGGCATTAACAGGACAAGCTCTTACACACGCATAGCAGTTTTTACAATTCGATTTAAAAAAATCTATAATCCACATGTTCTCATCTCCTAGTAGAATCTCAAAGCCCTTCTTGCACCATTATTTTATCTGCTTTATACAATATCTTTAATTAAAATATATCTTATTGTTATTTTTTTGTCAATTCACTTTTAACCACTTTTAGACTTTCATCTCTGCCCTTTAATAGCTAGTAAAATATTCTACTCTTTGCATATACCTCAACTATAAATCTGATTATTACGGCCCAATAAAAAACAGATTAACAGCGCCAATCTTCTGTTAATCTGTTTTTATTACTTATATTTTTTCTTTAGGCTCATAATAGGTGTGAAGTAATTCATGTGCCTTATGACTCATTGGTTTTCCAAAATAATTGGCATACATTTCTTTGATATAAGGATTTTCATGTGATTTACGAATCGCTTTATTTCTATCTTCTTCATAAATGGCTGCTTGACGTTGTTTTAAAATCTCACTATTTCCATGATGATAAGGTTGCCCTCCACCACCAATACAACCGCCAGGACATGCCATAATTTCAATGGCATGATAATTGTTTGGATTGCCACCTCTAATTTCTTCTAAAAGTAATCTTGCATTACCAAGACCATGGGCAATACCAATATTTAAATCCAAGTCGCCTACTTTCACAGTAGCACTTCTAATGCCTTCAAAACCTCTTAATTCTTCAAAATCAACTTTACCTAGGGTTTCTCCAGTAATAACTTCATAAGCTGTACGTACAGCTGCTTCGATTACCCCACCTGTTGTTCCAAAAATAACACTTGCTCCTGTAGATTCTCCTAGTGGATGATCAAAATCTTCCTCAGGAAGATTGTTAAAGTCAATATTGGCTTTTTTAATTAAATGCGCAAGTTCTCTAGTAGAAATAGAAATATCTACTTCTCTATTAAATTCTGGCCTTGAAGCTTCATACTTTTTAGCCAAACATGGCATAACGGATACAACTACCATGTTTTTAGGATCAATATTCATCTTTTGTGCAAAATAGGATTTTGCAATCGCACCAAACATTTGTTGAGGAGATTTTGCACTTGAAGGAATATCTAAAAGATCTGGGAATTGGCTTTCAAAAAAGTTTACCCATGCAGGACAGCAACTTGTTAAAATTGGTAATTTTACAGTTGGGTCTCCATTTTGAAATCTTGTAAGACGATCTACAAGTTCTGCACCTTCCTCCATAATGGTTGCGTCAGCAGCAAAATCTGTATCAAACACATAATTAAAACCTAATTTTCTAAGTGCGGCTACCATTTTACCTGTTACTAATGTACCAGGTGCCATACCAAATTCTTCACCTAAAGCTGCTCTTACAGCTGGAGCTGTCTGTACAACAACTACTTTTCCTGGATCTGCTAATTGTCTTACAACATTCCAGATATGTTCTTTTTCAGAAAGCGCACCTGTTGGACAAACAGCTACGCATTGCCCACAATGCGTACATACAGAATCTGCTAAATCTACTTCAAAAGCTGTTGCAACAACAGCATCAAACCCTCTATTAATACCTGATAGAGCCCCTACAGATTGTACTTTATTACACATGGTTTCACAGCGTCTACACATAATACATTTGTCCATATCTCTAACAATGGCTTCACTAACGTCTTTTCTGTAGGTAGATTGTGCGCCATCTTTCCCGACAGTTAATTCACGGATACCAAAAGTAATCGCTAAATCTTGAAGTTCACAGTTTCCTGACTTTTCACATATCAAGCAATCTTTAGGATGGTCTGATAATAAAAGTTCAAGTACCATTCTTCTCGCATTAAGTACTTTAATAGAACGTGTATTAACTACCATTCCATCCGTTACTGGCGTTGCACACGCAGGTGCTAAGTTTCTACGACCTTCTACTTCCACTACACAAATTCTACAAGAAGCTGCTTGATTTACCATTTTTGTATCATGCAAATCTAAATGACAAAGTGTTGGAATTTGTACACCAATTTTTTTAGCTGCCTCTAAAATAGTTGTACCTGGAGAAACCATCACCTGTGTGTCATCTATTGTAATTTTCATTTCTGACATGTTTTCTCTCTCCTTTCCCTATTCTCTTACGATTGCTGCAAATTTACATTTATCCATACAAGCGCCACATTTAATACATTTTTCCTGTTCAATCGTATGTAATGCTTTTACTGTTCCTGAAATGGCCCCTACTGGACAAACTCTAGCGCAAGCTGTACATCCTTTACATTGCTCTGTAATATGATATTGTAGTAATGCAGTGCATTGTCCTGCTGGACATTTATGGTCATAAATATGCGCTAAATACTCATCTTCAAAGGTTGTAAGTGTAGAAAGAACAGGGTTTGGTGCAGTTTGACCTAATCCGCAAAGTGCAGTATCTTTAATCACTTCGCTTAATTCCTTCAATACTTTTAAATCTTCTTCGCTTCCTTTACCAGCTGTAATTTTCTCTAATATTTCTAAAAGGCGTTTAGTTCCTATACGGCATGGTGTACATTTACCACAAGACTCTTCTGCTGTAAATTCAAGATAGAATTTAGCCACAGCAGGCATACAGTCATCCTCGTCCAGAACAATCATACCACCAGAACCCATCATAGAGCCTTTTGCAATTAAGTTATCAAAATCGATTGGGGTATCAAGGTCTTTTACTGTTAAGCAACCGCCAGAAGGACCACCTGTTTGAACAGCTTTAAATTGCTTGCCGTTTTTAATACCACCACCAATATCATAAATGACTTCTCTTAAAGTAATACCCATAGGTACTTCAATTAAACCAACATTATTGATTTTACCAGCTAAAGCAAATACTTTTGTACCTTTAGATTTTTCTGTACCAATCTTACTAAACCATTCTGCTCCTTTTAAAATGATAACTGGAATATTAGCAAAGGTTTCAACGTTATTAACATTAGTAGGTTTACCCCAGTAACCACTTGCTGCTGGAAATGGAGGTTTAGTAGTAGGTTCTCCACGCATACCTTCCATAGAGTGAATAAGTGCTGTTTCTTCACCACATACGAAAGCACCTGCACCAAAACGAATGTCAATATCAAAACAGAAGTCACTACCCATAATGTTATCGCCTAATAAACCATATTCCCTTGCTGAATGAATAGCTGACTCTAAGCGTTTAATAGCTAATGGGTATTCTGCACGAATATACACAAGGCCTTTAGTTGCACCGATTGCATAACCACAAATAGCCATAGCTTCTACAATAGAATTGGGATCTCCTTCTAAAATAGAACGGTCCATAAATGCGCCTGGGTCTCCTTCATCGGCATTACAAACAACATATTTTTGATCTGCTTTATTCTTATAAGCAAACTCCCATTTGAGTCCCGTTGGGAAACCACCGCCCCCACGGCCACGAAGTCCTGAAGCTTTTACTTCATTAATAACTTCTTCTTGTGTCATGGTTAAAACTTTAGCTAAAGCGGCATAACCATCTCTTGCTATGTATTCTTCAATATTATCAGGATCTATAAATCCACAGTTACGCAGTGCAACACGCATTTGTTTCTTATAGAAATCCATATGTTTAGAGTCAGAAACATGTTCTTCTGTTGTAGGATCTTCATAAAGTAAACGTGGTACTTTTCTTCCTTTAACAATGTGCTCTTTAACAATTTCCTCTGCATCTTCTGGTTTTACTTGTACATAAAAGGTGTTGTCTGGAAGTATTTTCACTATTGGACCTTTTTCACAAAATCCAAAACATCCTGTTTTTAACACCTGTACTTCTTCACTCATTCCTACTTCTTCAATATGAGCAATAAGTTGATCCACGATTTCATTTGATTGTGAGGACAGACATCCTGTTCCACCACACACTAAAATATGCATTGTATACTTAGACATTCTAGGGCCTCCTTCCTTTATTCGTCTAGTGATTTATGAGCAACAGGTATGATGCCCTCTATCATTTCCCCACCAATAATATGTTTTTCTAATATTTCTGCTGCACGTGCTTTGTTAACATCACCATAAACAACAGGTTCCTTTCCTGGAATAGTGATTTCTACTGTAGGCTCTGCATAACAATAGCCCATACAACCACTTTGTGTAAGAACAATATTATTAAGCCCACGTGCGCGTACTTCTTCTGAAAAATAATTCATAATATCTCTTGCACCTGCTGCTATTCCGCAGGTTGCCATTGCAACACGGATAACAATCATCTGATCTACGTGATCGCCCTTTTCTCTTAAATCTATTTTATTTTTAACACTATCTCTTAAAGCTTGTAATTCGTCTAAAGACATTATTTTTGGCATAGCTTTCCTCCTTACGCTTCATCATATTCACTTAGGATTTTCTTCACTTCTTCTGCTGAGCCAATACGGCCATATACTTTTTCCCCAATAAGCACAACGGGTGCAAGACCACATGCGCCTACACATCTGAGTGCATCTAATGAGAATCTGCCATCAGCTGTTGTTTGTCCTACTTCAATACCCAATTCTTTTTTGAAAGCATCCAATACTTTATCTGCACCACGTACGTAACAAGCAGTTCCGAGGCAAACAGATATAGGGTATTTTCCTTTTGGTGTCATGGTGAAAAAGGAATAAAAACTTACTACGCCATAGACTTGTGAAACAGGAATATTGAGCTTTTCACCTACAAACATTTGAACTTCTTTAGGTAAATAGCCAAATAAACCTTGTGCCTTATGTAATACTGCAATAAGTGCCCCCTTTTTTTCAGGTAGCTCATTAATGAACTGTTCTAACTCAGCATATAAACTCTGGGTTAGCTTATTATTGCAACTTTCACATGCCATAATATATCCTCCTTATTCCATAGGTTCTATCATTTTTGTTAAAAAAATAACAAAAATGATACAAAATAGGTAATTACTTTATGAAAATACCACAAAGTATAATTAAAGTCAATCAACAAATTCTGAACTTTCAGTAATGTTGTATACTTTCAATGAATTTTATGTCAGTTTTTGTATGTTATTATCATTTTATTTAGTTATTATTATTTAATTGGTGGACCAGATGAATCAATTCATGATTTGAATTTGGTAAAACCCTTCCGTTTTCAGCAATATCTGATAAATAATGTGCATCAGACGATTGAATAATTGTGCATCTATTATACATATTTTCATATTCTTTAAAGGATGCTTTTCGTGAAATCTCCAGTATATTAAAATTTAATTCTTCTGGTACAGCTCCTAAGTTAGATAAAATGCTATAGCTATTTCGGTCAATATGCGCTGGATAAATGACACCATTTTTTCGTCTCACTTCTTTTACTATATCTGATACGGTTATTTGAGTAGCCGTTAAAAGTAACTGTTCTAATTCTCCTACAATATCATCTTCTTCATTTAATATAAGCTGTGGACCAAATAAATCTTTTCGGTTATTAATTTTAGGAAGTCCTTCATTAATCCACCGCCCTATATCCTCTGCTTCTTTTAAATTAGCAAACAAAGCAATTAAATGGAACTCTTCCATGCATTCGATTTCAATGCCCGGTATAACCAATAACCCTTTTTCTCTTCCAACCTTCATAACAGCCTCACAGTTCGCAGTTGTTTGGTGATCTGTAATCGCAATAGCTTGTAAACCTTTAAGTATACTCATATTCACGATATTATTGGGTGTCATGGTTATATCAGCACACGGAGAAACGGCAGTATGAATATGAAAATCATATATCAGTGACATACTGACCTCCTTTACAATAGCTTTGCAATTTGATTGGCTAATGTAAAGCTATTACTTTCTGAGGTAAATACAGGTATTTTTTCTTGGTTTGCTCTTAACTTTACAGCTTCATCAATCTCTACACCCTCTGCCAAAATAATAGCTGATATACCTACCATAACAGCTACTGCTAGCGTATTCATATGTCCTTGTACAGTAATCCATACATCATCTTCTTTCGCATGTGCAATAACAAAACTTAATAAATCCCCTGTATAGCCATCTTTTACTTCACGTGATAAGCCACTTTCTCCTGCTACTAATTTTAAATTTAAAGCTGCTTTGAGTTCTCCTACTGTCATTTGATCTCCTCCTTTTTTCTTTTTCCTTTTTCTGTTGGAACATTTATTTGTGTTAATGCATGCATTTGATTAGATAAATCTTTAATCTTTTCTCTTAGCATAAAGACACATTCTTCAATCTTTGCTTTTTGTTTAATAACATCTTCTGCAAAACATCTACAAGTAGGTGCCCCACAAGCTCCACAATCTATTTGTGGCAAACGGCTATAGAGTTCTTCTATCCCTTCCATCTTTGCAATTGCTTTCTCCATATCACTGTCTAGTGTAAAAACCGGCCTTGGTGTAATACTTTTTTCAAAATAACAAGCTTCTTCTTTCAATGCTTTCCAAACATCTGAGTGTTTTACAATTTGCTCCGTACTTTCCTCATCGATCCATTTTTTAAGTGTATTACAGCTTACAAATGCATTTTCAACGGTTAAAACACCACCTAAACATCCACCTGTACATCCAAGAGCTTCAATATAGCTTACATTCGTTAAAGTGCCATCTTCTACCTTTTCTAAAATCTCAATCACATTTTCCATACCATCTACAGAAACATGACTTTTTATACGATGTTGATCTAGGCTTCCTGTTCTCATGGCCCACATGAGGCCAATATAACTACTTTTGCGATGTAGATTTTTGCCTTCAAAATGTTTTAAATTAGGCTTAATTTTTTTATATAGTGCTTGCATAGATAAAACACCATCTACATAAGACCTAGAAAATCCTTTTGGACGATGAATTTCAGTTGCTTTAGCTGGACAAGGTGAAATAAAAAACACACCTACTTGCTCCTCTTCAATACCTCTTTCTGCATATTGTTTCTTCACATAACGCGCTGCTAACTCCATAGGTGACATAAGCGGTAACAAATGGGGTAATAACGATGGAAAGCGTCTTTGAATCAATCTTACAATAGCCGGACAAGATGATGAAATGACTGGTAAGTGTGTTGCCTTTTCTAGATAATCATATGTTCTTTGTGTAATCATTTCTGCTGCAAAAGCTACTTCAAAACAATCTGTGAAACCTATGCGATAAAGTGCTTCTAATATCTCATTAATATCTTTTGCTGCTGGAAACTGAGCATATAAAGAAGGTGCGGGGAGAGCTACTCGATAAGTATACTTATCAAGCAGCTCCCATTCATCCATGACTGCTTTTTTAGCACCATTTCTACAAATTCTTATACAATTACCACAGTCAATACAACGCTCTTCTATGATTTCAGCTTTTGAGCCCCTCACCCTAATAGCCTCCGTTGGACAGCGCTTAATGCAATCTGTACAACCAATGCATTTCTCTTTTTCTATTGTTACTGAATGGGTATACATAAGCGCTTTTCCTCCTTTCTCATTCATTATTACTTTAAAAAGACTTTAATGGTTACAGTTGTTCCTACTCCTACTTTAGATTCGATATGCAAGTCATCACTGTATTTCTTCATATTCGGAAGCCCCATCCCTGCACCAAATCCTAATTCTCTTATTTGATGCGACGCAGTTGAATAGCCTGCTTGCATGGCCTTATCAATATCCGGTATACCTGGGCCTACATCTTTCAAACTAACAGCAACATAATCAGCACAAACCTCTGCCTCTATATCACCTCCATTAGCATGAATCACCATATTCATTTCTGCTTCATACATAGCAATTGCAATTTTTCTAATAATAGCTGCATCCATTCCCAGTTGTTTTAAGGTTCGTTTGAGTGACGCTGAAGCCTCTCCTGCTCTTAAAAAATCTTCCCCATCTACCTGGTAATGTAATTTCATACTATGCGTCTCCTTTACCCGTTAAACCAGCTTCATATAATTTACCACAAGCCATATAAAGTGGTTCTTCTGTTGAAAAAATAGTCATCCCCTTTTCCTCGGCTAATGCAATCATATCTTCACTAGGTGATTTACCTCTTACAAAAACAATTGCTTTAATATCTAGCATTTCAGCTGTACGAATCACTTGTAAATTAACAAGTCCGGTTAATAATAAAACCTTTTCTTTTGCAAAAGCTAAAACATCACTCATCAGATCACAACCACAAGCTGTATAAACTTCACTGGAAAGTTGTTCTTCTCCAATCCACAATTTTGCATTTAATATGCGTTTTACTTCTTCTAATTGCATAATAGTTCCCCCTTTTAATAAACTGCTGTTCCTGGTAAAGTTACTTCAAAAACACCTTCTAAACGTTTGGATTCGATTTTAATCCCTCCAGCCGCTTTAAAAAGCTCCTTGGTTTTCTCAAGTCCTATGCCAAGATGAAAGTTATCTTGTCTTTGACTCATAATAAGTAGCCTTGAATAAAGCCAAGGATTAACACGCCAACGTTGCTGTCTTCCTTCATAAACTTCATGACTCATTGGGTTTGTTACTCTAACATAGTCTTTATTAATAACAACCTGAATATATTGTGCATTATTCCAATAATTTCTATGTATAATCGCATTTGTAAGTACTTCTACTAAACCAGATATCGGATAAGCTTCAGGTAAAAGCTTACTTACCTGTTCTCGAAATGTTTTTAGCATCTCTAAAATGTTACCATCTATTCCTATTATTTGATTATTACAACTCACTTCTACAATGGCTTGTGGTATAAAATCTTGTGGATGCTTTCCAAATAACAATAGGCCACCATAGGTAGGATAATAAGCTTCCCTTTCATAATCCGTTGCAATAATACCTAATGAACTAAGTAATAAAAGCTGCTCAGGATTATTATCCGAAGGGTTACCCCATTTCATACATAAAGCTTTTTCATCTAAATCCTTTAAACTACTTCCTCTACAAGGTACATTTTCAAAACTTAACATGCCATATTGTTGCAGCATATTAGCCACTTCATGCCTTCCAGCTTTATCTGTTGTAGACCCCCTCCTTATATAAAAAGCACCTGTTTGAAGCATTTGATGAGGTACTTGCATACTTTTAAAAATGGTAACAACCCCCAGCACCTTACCTTCAACTTCTATCGTATCAAATCGTACAGGAACAGGTGGTGTTGCCCTATTAGCAATTACTTGTTGAATACGTTCTTCAATATGCTCAGGAATAGCTTCTAATCCTATTATTTGTCTTGTGGAATCTTCTACCCCAAATACAATATAGCCTCTACCACCTGGTGTATTTGCTATAGCAATTACATCTTTTACAAACTCTTTTTTTTCTGAATCTAATTCTAAACTTAATTTCAATTTAAAATCTAATTTAAATCCCTCATCATTTTTTAAAAGCTGCATCAGTTTCTGTTTGTTCATCTATAACCTCCCTGAAGATTCCATGTAATGATATCTCTATTTTATAATATATTTGTTAATATGAACATCATTTTCTAATTATTTCTAAAATAATTAGTTATTTTCTCTAATTCACATGATTTTTCTATCACAAATTAACGTATACACCTTCTACTAGGTAAATAACATGATTTTTAACGCTTTACATATACTATAATAGAATATGAATAATGAGGCACTGTTATGAAAAAGAAAATGGACACCTCTGAGGCTTTTTTACGTTGTTTTCATGCCTTTCCAAGTCCAATGAGTCTGGATGTTTATTTAGACGATGTACTTTATATAAAAGACTTGCTTTATGAAGACTTTAGTTATTATGAACCTCTTACAAGAGGAGAACACCAGATCTACATTACTGTACATGAGCAAACTGATATTTTATGCACACGTTCTATTTGGATAAGTAATGAAAAAATTTATACCCTTATTATTACCACTGATTTTAAAACATCAGGTCCTGGTCTTTATTTGATTAACGATGCTAAGCGTCCCATTCCTGAAGGACATTGTTTATTACGTCTAGGTACTTTTTGTGATTTATCAGACTTAGTCAATGTTCAATTTTCTGAACAAACTCCGACTTTTAAAAAGATTTCTCCCCATCAAAGCTCCCATTATCTTTCTTTTACTCCTAGTACCTATAGCATAACTGCTTTGTCTCATAATCAAACTCATTCTTTCTGTGAATTAAAAAATTGCTCTTTAAAAGTTGCTCGCATTTATACACTTTATCTAATTGGAAATGCTTCAGAAACTTATCCTATACACTTTTTATTATCTATTGATGGCAGTTCTTTTTTATCTTTTTAATAAGGAAATTAAGTACATCTCAAACAAAGAAATAGGAGTGAATAAATTTCGTATTTATTCACTCCTATTTCTTTGTTTTTATTATTCTGCCTCTGTTCATAAACGAATAGAGAACGCCTTATCATCAACTTCTACTATCCTAGTTTTTCTTTTTCTGACGAGTAACAGTCTTTTTTGAGAAAGTATTCTTTAAGGTTTCAACTTTTTTCGTATTACTCTCCGCCTTATACTTTTTCTTAGCTTTTTGCTGGCTTTTATTTCTGTTTTTATGATTATCAGTTGATTCATCCTTTATTTTATTAGCTTGGAAACTTTTAGATCCTTTTTGTATTTTAATATCCTTCTTTTTCGTCTTACAAATAGAATAACCAAAGCTTCCTAATTCTTCACCTAAGCTTAAATAGCTTCCATGAGAATAAGCAATTAAATCTGTTGCATTTAAATGAAATTTTCCCTTTTCATCTAAATATTTTTCATCAATATAAACATTCATCACATCTGCAATGAACATATGATGCGAACCCAATTCTCTGATTTCTTTTGTTTTACAAACAATGCTTACAGGACTTTCCCCTATCATGGGGCAACCTGTGTCCTCATCTCTTATTACCGTCAGGTCCATAGCTTGAAATTTATCTATGTCTCTTCCACTTTTTACACCACAAAAATCTGTAGCTCGCACAAGGCTTTTAGTGGTAAGGTTAATGACAAAATACCCACTTGTTTTAATAAGATCATAGGAAAAGCGAGACGGCCTTAAAGAAATATAGGTCATAGGAGGATTAGTACAAATGGTACCTGTCCAACCTACAGTTACAATATTAGCTCTTTCACTATCCCCGCAGCTTACCATGGCAGCTGGAATCGGATAAACCATATTTCCCGCTTTCCACTTGGTTTTTTGAATTTTATTCTTCTTCATCTATTGGTAGTCAATCCTTTCAAGTTCATTAGTCAATATTTCTTACTATAACAGTAATGGATAACGTTTTCAAGTCTATTAGATAATAGTAATGGATAAAAGTAATAAGTATTAGTAGTAAATCGCTAGTTAATTATGTAATAAAAGCTAAAGTCACCTTACAACAATTACAGAGAAGATAATCACTGGTTTGATTTTTTCTTAACTAAACATAGTATTGTTTATTTTATATCATTGTGCTACTATCTAATAAATATAACAACGGAAGGATGATGCAGATGAGTGCTTCAATGATTATTCTTATACAACCAACTACACAGAGGGGGCTAGCTAGACGGTAACCCTCTTATTAACCAGGAGGATTGAATGAATACTGTACGAAAACTTTTACAAACTAATAGCCAAGAAATCAAAGAAAAATTAGACCAAGCTTATACAAGCATAGCATTTTTTCAAAATAATAGAGCGTTAGAAGATGCTAAAGCTAAAATGACTCAACATATAATTGAGGTAACTATTCTATTAGATCAGTTCAAACCCTATATTCCAGAGTATAAGCAACGATATTTTGATATCGTAATGAACCATAAACAACTAGGTTTATCTACAAGAGATTTAATTATGTCTTTTGATCGAATGGTTTTCGAATTACACACAAGACTTGAAAAAAATCTTTCTAATCATCAAGAGTTGCAAGCTTGGAGTCCTCTAATGAGAGAAATCCTAGATGGCAGAAGACAGATTACAGGAAATAGTATTAAACACGAATCTGATGCTAGCCAATTTGTCACATCTGGTCTTAGTGTTGTAAGCGGATGTGTTAAAGCACACGTTGCTATTATAGAAGATATGGAAGACTTAAAAAACATTTACTCAGGATGTATTATTGCCTCAAGAATGACCACACCAGATTTTATGATCGCTATTCATAAGATATCTGGCATCATTACCGAGCAAGGTGGTAGGCTCTGTCATGCAGCTATTTTGGCAAGGGAATATAACATTCCATGCATTGTTGGCTGTGGTACCTTTATCAATCAATTAACGGAAAATGAAGTCCTTATTTTAGATGCAGACAATGGAATAGTACTTAGATGATAAAAAGGAGTTCTCTTAAGGGGAAGATACCATCTTGTCAGAAAATAACCTAGAAGCTGATAAGATTTATGAAACTCTGTGATTCATTTTGTAATGAAAAAAGTGAATTACGTTAAAATATCATTTATAATGAGATACTCAAAATTAAACCATCACTTCAAGTGATGGTTTAATTTTGTCCCTTCCAAAGCGTAATGCTCAGAATATCTGATTGTCTTTCCTTTATAACTAGATACTAGATCTATAACAACTGATTGATACACTCTAATATCTCAAATTCTAATACACTATTAAACTCTTCTTCTTTCAATTGTTGAAGCTTATTTTGCACCTCAAATAGACCTATAAATAATTGCCATTGTTCCTGACCTTTTTGATATTGTTCTATCACTTGCTTCTTTTCTAGTTTAGCTTGTGAAAGGCTAATGGCTTTTGCTGCATATTGCTGATATAGGCCTCGTGAAGAAATATAGTAACACTGCTCATGCATAGCTAACCCATTAGGCATGGGTGCATTTTCTTTTGCTAACCGGTCTAATTCTTTAATATCCATTTTCACCTTCCCCCTCTTTTAGAAAAATAATACTTGTTTCTCCTTGTATATTATAACCAATCTTCAACTGAATAACATTTATCTCCTATAAAATACGACCCACAAAACTACCCACATACCAACCAATGAAATTAATAACCATATGCATGATAAAAGTAGACAAGAAATTTTCTTCCTTTTCTGTTACTATTCCGAACACTAGTCCCATAAAAGTACTATATATCTTTTGTAAACCTAATTGATGTAAGCTTCCAAACAAAATAGCTTGAATAACAATAGCAAAAGTTGCTCCAAATCCTTCTTTTAAGTAAGCTTGCATTTTCCCTCTAAATAAATACTCTTCTAAAAAGGGTGCCATGATGACTAAAACAATAAATCTTAAAATAATCTCATTCTTACTAAAAAGTTCACTAATTGCTTCATATTCTGGAAAAAAGGGAATGAGTACTTGTGTTACAATAATACACATGAGCCAAGCTCCTAATCCCATTATAACATAACGTAGGATTAATTTAATATGAATCTCTTGTTTCTCTTGCTTAATAACCGGCTGATTTGCCGTAAAAATAACAAGCCCTATGAAACAAAGGATCTGACTTGCTAAACTAATAGCATATCTATGCTCTGTTATAACCATCTGATAATTTGCTGGATTTCCAGTAAATAGTTCTACTCCTATGCTTACCATTGTAGAAGCAAGCATAAACCATCCGACTAATAAAATGGCCTTAAATAAAGCTGATACTTGAGACTTCATAGTTTCCTCCATTTATTGATAATAATCTCTAAAAAATAAAAGGGAGGTTTCCCTCCCTTTTATTTTTTATTCTTTTTCCTTTTCTGGCTTTGGAAGAAGTACCTTGTGAGATAAATTAATACGACCCTGTTTATCGATTTCGATTACCTTTACTTTAATAGAATCACCAACAGCTACTACATCTTCTACTTTTGCTACACGTTCATGAGCTAATTGAGAAATATGAACAAGTCCTTCTTTACCTGGCACTAATTCTACAAAAGCACCAAAATTCATGAGACGCATAACCTTACCATCAAATTCTTGCCCTTCTTCGATTGGCTTAGCAATACCTTCGATCATTTGAATTGCTTTTTGTGCTTTATCAGCATCTGAACCACAAATAAAGACACGTCCATCGTCTTCAATATCAATCTTAACGCCTGTTTCTTCAATAATACGATTAATCATTTTACCTTTTGGTCCAATTACTTCACTAATCTTTTCTGGATCAATAGTGATTTGTGTAATAACTGGTGCATAAGGAGATAAATGATCTCTTACTGCTGGAATTGCTTTTAACATGATTTCATCTAAAATATAAAATCTTGCTTTTTTTGTATTTTCTAAGGCACCTTTAATAATTTCAGGTGTAAGACCTTTGATCTTCATATCCATTTGAATAGCTGTAATCCCTTTGTGTGTACCACCTACTTTAAAGTCCATGTCTCCAAAGAAATCTTCTAATCCTTGAATGTCTGTAAGAAGTACGAAATCATCAGCTGTTTCTCCTGTTACAAGTCCTACTGAAATACCAGCAACTGGTGCTTTAATAGGTACACCTGCAGCCATTAATGATAAAGTTGAACCGCAGATACTTGCTTGTGAAGTTGATCCATTTGAGCTAAGTACTTCTGATACAGTACGAATAGCATATGGGAATTCTTGTTCAGTTGGTAATACAGGCACTAATGCACGTTCTGCTAAAGCACCATGTCCAATTTCACGACGTCCTGGAGCACGTGGTGCTCTTGCTTCTCCTACTGAATAAGGTGGGAAGTTATAGTGATGCATGTAACGTTTAGAAATTTCTAATTCATCTAATCCATCTAAAGTCTGCATTTCAGATAAAGTTGCTAAAGTTGTTACAGTAAGCACTTGTGTTTGGCCTCTAGTGAATAAACCTGTACCATGAACACGTGGCACTAAATCTACCTCTGCTGCAAGTGGTCTGATTTCATCTAATGCACGACCATCTGGACGCTTTGACTCTTTTAAAATCATACGTCTAACTGTTTTCTTTTCAAATTGGTAGAAAGCTTCTTCTAGATAAACTAAATCCTCTTCTTTACCAGCTTCAGTTAAAGCTGCAATAACCTTCTCTTTTAATGCCTTCAGTTGTACTTCTCTTACTTGTTTATCATCAGTGAAAACTGCTTCTTCCATTTGTTTATCGCCAATATGAGAAACTATTTCATTATAAATCTCAGCTGGTACACCAAATTTAATATAATCCTCATTTTTAGCTTTTCCACAGTCTTCCTTAATCGCTTCAATAAACTGAACTACCTGTTGATTAAACTCATGGCCCTTCATAATGGCATCAAACATTATATCTTCAGGTACTTCATTGGCACCTGCTTCAATCATCATGACTTTATCTTTAGTTGAAGAAACCGTAAGAGCTAAGTCTGATTTTTGGCGTTCTTCTTGATTTGGGTTAAATACAAGATTACCATCTACCAATCCCACTTGTACAGAACCTACTGGACCTGCAAAAGGAATATCAGATATATCTACTACTAAAGATGCTGCAATCATAGCTGTTACTTCTGGACTACAGTCTTGATCTACAGATAGTACAGTTGTTGTAATCACAACATCATTACGATAATCTTTAGGAAATAATGGACGCATTGGTCTATCAATAACTCTTGATGTTAAAATAGCTTTTTCTGAAGGTCTAGACTCACGTTTAATATAACCACCTGGTAATCTACCTACAGAATAGAATTTTTCTTCATAGTTAACACTTAAAGGGAAGAAATCAATGCCCTCTTTAGGTGCATCTGCTGCAACAACTGTTGCTAAAATCATCGTGTCACCATATCTTACTGTTGCTGAACCATTCGCAAGGCCTGCTACTTTTCCAATTTCTACTGAAAGTTCTCTTCCAGCTAATTGGGTTGAATATTTTTTTACCATTTGTATTGCTCCTCTCCAAATATGATTTCATTTGTTACATTTTAAAACTCATCAAATTAAGAAGAGAAAGCAATGTTGCGCAATCTTATAAGCCGTCTCTCATGAAACAGATTATAACATTGCACAAAATACATCATTCCTCTTCTTAACCATTTTATTCCTTAAATGTTAAAAAAGGGCGGAATAATCCGCCCACTTTTTATTATTTTCTAATTCCAAGATCAGCGATGATTGAACGGTATCTTTCGATATCTGTTTTAATAAGGTAGTCAAGAAGACCTCTTCTTTTACCAACCATCATTAATAATCCACGACGAGAGTGGTGATCTTTTTGATGAGTTCTTAAGTGATCTGTTAAGTGATTGATTCTCTCTGTTAATAAAGCAATTTGTACTTCTGGAGAACCAGTATCATTTGTACCTCTAGCATATTTTGCCATAATTTCTTGTTTACGTTCTTTAGTCATTTGATTGACCTCCTAATAAATTTAATTTATGCCGTTTACCAAGAATGGGTCGGAGCGTCCCAACTCTGAGTAAAGGTATATAACCTTGAATAGTATAGCATATCTACTTGTCATTTGCAAATAAGTTTATTGGATTTGCGAAAAATTCTTGGACATGCCATTTATCTTGCTGAATTTGTGCTTTTAAAGCGTTGATATCTTTAAACTTTTGTTCGGGACGAACATAGTGATAAAAATAAACTTCTACAGCTTCACCATAAATATCTGCATCATAATTAAAAATATGTGTTTCTATCATTTTTCTTTGACCCGATACAGTCGGGTTAACCCCTATATTAGTCATGCCCCTATAAGTCTTACTATATACCCTTACAACAGTAGCATAAACACCATTAGGTGGATACACACGATCTGGGTCAGCAATGAGATTAATCGTAGGAAATCCTATTGTACGTCCTAGTTGTTTTCCTTGCACCACATTGCCTACTATCATATATGGATGTCCTAACATCTCATTGGCCTTTTCTATATTCCCTTCTAAAATAAGTTTTCTTATAGAAGAACTTGATATCATACTGCCACCTATCTTTACTGCATCTACAATGCATACCTCTATATTATATTTTTCTCCTAATTGCCTTAAATACTTAGGATTACCTGTTTTCCCTTTGCCAAAATAATAATTACTACCTACTACAAGTATCTTTGCTTTCAGTCTTTTCATTAATATATCTACAAAGAAGGTCTCTGGAGAAATAGCCGCAAAAGTTCTCGTGAAAGGATACTCTATTAGTTCGTCTATTCCCATTTCACCAATTACCTGTTTTTTATCTCGCCTAGACATTATAAGTGCTTTTCGATTATCTCCAATCACCCATGTTGGGTGTGGGTAAAACGAAAACACGACTGTTCTTAGTCCATTTGCTTTAGCTCGGTCCTTCGCAACCTGAAATAATCTTTGATGCCCTTTATGTACACCATCGAAATTCCCTAAAACTACTACACAGTCCTCCTGTCTCATAATATCAGCAGTTCCATAAATATACTGCATCCCTACACCTCTTATCATGATTTGATTCATTTACTCCCTATAACTATACCATGATTTTTACGTTCATCAAAGGGGTAAGTTGAACAAAACACCCCCTGCATGTTGTACATGTATGAGGGTGCTTCATTTATGCATTATAAAACATTCTTTCTACTTTAAAACACGATTTATCCAAATCCCATTTATAAAGAGCTACAAATCGATTAGAAGTATCTGCTACACGTATTAAAGTAGTCATAAAACTATCATTAAAATTCTCTATATCTCTTTTTCTTAGAGCATTACCGTTAAATAAAAGTTTCTCACTCATTTTAGTAATATGAGCTACAGGATACATTGCAAACAACTCTTCAATGCCTACTATATAATGTTCTAGATTATCTTTATATGCTTCAAGTTGTTCTAAAGTAATACTGTCTTCTAATTTAAATTGGCCTACTTGTATTCTAAGTAATGTACCCATATGCGCACCGCAGCCTAATTGACGTCCAATATCGGTACACAAAGTGCGTATATAAGTACCTTTTGAGCAGCTCACTCTTATCTTGAAGCGTTTCTCATCTATCCACTCAATAATATCGCATCCATAGATTGTTACTTCTCTACTCGGTCTTTCAACAACTATTCCTTTTCTAGCAAGCTCATAAAGTCGTACACCATTTACTTTAATCGCAGAATACATAGGTGGTGTCTGTATATAGCTACCTATAAACGAATTCACTACTTCCGTAATCATTTCCTTAGTAGCTGTCACTTCTTTGTGTTCTAACACTTCTCCAGAGGCATCTTCTGTGGTTGTTGTCGTTCCCAAAACAACTTCTGCTTCATAACATTTATTGGCATCAGAAAGATAAGGAACAACTTTGGTAGCCATACCTATACACAATGGTAACACGCCTTCTGCATCTGGATCTAATGTTCCTGTATGACCAATCTTTCTTTCTCTTAAAATACCTCTAGCTTTAGCTACTACATCATGAGAAGTAAAACCTTTTTTCTTATAAATATTAATTATTCCATTTAGCATTCTTATTCCTACTTTCTCACTTTCTATCATGTAAAGCCTTTCGTATTCAGCTGTAATATGCCCATGAAGAAGGCCACATAAAGTGGCCATTTCTACACTAATAACTATCATTACCTTATCTCAATCATTAGAATACTTACTCTTTTAGTAACTATAGTTTCTTAACTTTATTTTATTATTTGTTGTTATCTTTCATAACATCTGCAATCATCTTTGACATTTGCATGCCACGTTCGATAGATTCATCTAATCTAAATAAAAGTTCAGGAGTATTTCTTAAATTAATACGTCTAGCAATTTCTTTACGTATATAACCTTGTGCTTTTGTTAAAGCAGCTAATGCTGCCTCTTTTTTATTATCTTGAAGTACACTAATGAAAACTTTTGCAGTCTTTAAATCATTTGTTGTTTCTACTGCAATAACACTAATCATTGCATCTTGAACTCCTGGATCTTTAATATCGCTACGAACTATTTCTGCAATTTCTCTACGCATTTCTTCATTTATTCTAGTTAATCTTTGACTAGCCATTTTATCCACATCCTTTTGAGGAGATTTATCTAGGAACCTCTTCCATAATGAAGGCTTCTACAGTGTCACCTTCTTTAATATCATTGTATTTTTCAAACATAACACCACATTCATAGTTAGTTGCTACTTCTTTAGCATCATCTTTGAATCGTTTAAGGGAGGCAAGATGTCCTTCATAAACAACAATACCATCACGCACAATACGTACTCCCGCATTTCTTACCATTTTACCATCTGTTACATAAGCCCCACCAATAGTACCAACACCAGACACCTTAAAGGTTTGACGAATTTCAGCATGACCAATTACTTTTTCAACAAACTCTGGATCAAGCATTCCCTTCATCGCAGCTTTAATATCATCTATGGCATTATAAATAACACGATATAATCTTACATCTACTTCTTCACGATCAGCATAAGCTTTTGTAGCAGCTTCTGGACGTACATTAAATCCGATAATAATAGCCCCTGATGCAGATGCTAATTGAACATCTGATTCTGTAATCGTTCCTACCCCGCCATGGATTGTTCTAATTCTTACTTCTTCGTTGCTTAATTTTTCTAAGCTTTGACGCACTGCTTCTACAGAGCCTTGAACATCTGCTTTAATGATAATATTAAGTTCTTTCATTTTCCCTTCTTGAATTTGAGTAAAGAGATCATCTAAAGAAACTTTATTTGGTGTTTGACCAATCATTTGTACACGGCCTTGTGCTTTAATACGTTCAGCTACTTGACGTGCTTGTTTATCACTATTAGCTACATAGAACATATCTCCACCTATTGGTACCTCAGATAAACCTAAAATTTCAACTGGCATTGATGGACCTGCTTTTTTCACTGATTTACCTTTACTGTCAACCATAGCTCTTACACGTCCATACGCAGCACCTGCTACAATTGGATCGCCAATTTGAAGTGTTCCACTTTGTACAAGAACGGTTGCTACTGGCCCTCTTCCTTTATCGAGTTGAGCTTCAATAATCGTACCACGTGCCTTACGTCTTGGATTGGCTTTAAGATCACCCATTTCTGCTACAAGAAGTACCATTTCTAATAAGTTGTCGATGCCTTGGTGCTTAAGTGCAGACACAGGTACACAAATAACATCGCCACCCCAATCTTCTACAAGTAAGCCTTGATCAGATAGTTCTTGTTTAACACGATCTGGATTTGCTCCTGGTTTATCAATTTTATTCATTGCTACAATAATTTGTACATTAGCTGCTCTAGCATGATTAATCGCTTCAATCGTTTGAGGCATTACCCCATCATCAGCTGCGACTACTAAAATAGCAATATCTGTTACTTGTGCGCCTCTCATACGCATTGCAGTGAAAGCCTCATGTCCTGGTGTGTCTAAGAAAGTGATTTTTTCACCATTTAAACTAATAGAAGATGCACCGATATGCTGTGTAATACCACCTGCTTCTCCTGATGTTACATGAGTTGAACGAATAGCATCTAATAATGATGTTTTACCATGGTCAACGTGTCCCATAACAACTACAACTGGAGGGCGTTTTTCTAAGTCTTTTTCATCATCAATGACTTCTCCAAAGACTTCTTCCATAACATCTTTTTCTTCTTCTGGCTCTACAATAATATCATATTCTTCTGCAAGTTCAGCAGCTAACGCATAATCAATTTCTTGATTGATTGTAGCAATAGTACCTCTCTTCATCAATTTTTTTATAATTTCAGTAGAAGGTACGCTCAATTCTGCTGCAAAATCCTTGATTGAGATACGTACTGGTAATTGAATTACTTTAATTTCATCTGTTATATTTTCCGGTTCATTTTTTGGTTGATTATTCATATTTTTATTTTCTTTTACGCCTTTCTTATTCTTTTTACTTTTCTTGCCCTCAGTTTTAATTATTTCCTCTGTTGCTGCTACCTCAGTTTGTATAACTTGGTCTGCAGTTTCATTATGCTCTACTTCTGGGGCTGCTTTTTCACTCACTTCTTTATAATAATTAATAATTAATTCAGCTTCTTCATCTTCTAAAGTACTCATATGGCTATGTACTTCAAAACCATATTCCTTTAGTTTATCCATGATTTCCTTACTTGTAAGTTCTAATTGTTTGGCTACTTCATATACTCTTATCTTAGACATATATCTACCTCCAAATGTTATTGACTCTTACTTATCATCTCGTCGATCTTCTTTGCGAAATTTTCATCAACAATCGCAATAACTGCACGGGGTTCTTTTCCAAGTATACTTCCTAATTTTTCTTTTGTTCCCCATTCCTTACAAGAAATGTTTCTATAACCACTTTTATCATTAAAAAGTTTTTTTGTATTATGAGATGCATCTTCTGCTATAATAACAAGTTTAGCTTCTTGTTCTAAAACAGCTTGTTTTGCAGCAAATTCACCAGCAACTAATTGTCTTGCTTTTTGACACAAGGCAATCATTTGATAAATTCTATTCTCCATCATAATTATCAAACTCTTTTCTAAGTTGTTCATAAATACTTTTATCTACTGCCATTTTAAAAGAACGCTCTAGACCTTTATTTTTTTCTGCTTGCATTAGGCAGGCTTTATTTGGGCAGATATATGCGCCTCTACCTGGTTTCTTCCCATGAAAGTCTAAAGAAAAGTTACCTTCTTGATCTCTTACAATACGAATCATTTCTTTTTTGTTTTTCATTTCATTACAACCCGTACATTTACGTAAAGGAATTTTTCTTTGTTTCATAGGCCTATTCCTCTACTTCTTCATTAACTTCTACACTTTTAATGTCAATCTTAAAACCGCAAAGTTTTGCTGCTAAACGTACATTTTGTCCGCCCTTACCAATAGCTAATGTTAAAATATGTGAAGGTACAATGACTTTAGCATTTCTTTCCCCTTCAGTTTCTTCTAACTCTACATCAATGACTTTAGCAGGACTTAGTGCTTCTCTGATAAATTCTTTTGGATCTTCACTCCAATGAACAACATCTATCTTTTCACCGTTAAGTTCTTGAACAATATTATTAATACGTTTACCTTTTTCTCCAACACAAGCCCCAACTGGATCTACTAACGGATCATTCGAATAAACAGCTATTTTTGTACGAGAACCTGCTTCTCTTGCAATGCTTTTAATCACTACAGTCCCATCTTTGATTTCTACCACTTCTTGTTCAAATAAGCGTTTAACTAATTCTGGGTGAGTCCGAGATACAATAACTTGTGCACCTGCATTTTTAGATTTACCATCTAGTTTATTCTCATTTTTATTAAAGTCTTTTACGTTTAATAAATAAAAGGCTTTATAAGCGCCTATGCCATCATTCATTTCCATTTGTTCATCAAAATTATCATTTGGCATAGCTTCCGTAGATGGGAGAGATGCTTCTGTAAAATCAAGTTGAACAATATAACCATTCTTTTCTCTTCTTAAAACTTTACCTTTAACAATATCATTTAATTTTACACTGTATTCTTCATACACCATTTGGCGTTCTGCTTCTTTAATCTTTTGAATAACAACTTGCTTAGCATTTTGTGCTGCAATACGTCCAAAATTTCTTGGTGTAATTTCAATGTCAATAATGTCATCTAATTGTACAAGTCTATTTAAATTTTGTGCTTCTGTAATACCAACTTCTAATAACTCGTTTGTCACTTCTTCGTCTGGCACCACTGTTTTTGCAGCAAATACTTTAACATCTCCTGTTTTCTCATCAATATTAATTTTGATGTTTTGTTTACCATTGGTGCTGATACCAAAATGCTTTTTACAAGCTACTTCAATGGATTGTTTAATGGCATCGATTAATTTTTCCTTATTAATTCCTTTTGATTTTGCAATTTGATCAATTGCCATAATGAACTCTTGATTCATTTTTATCCTCCTCCAAATTTTTCCTTATCTTCTAAAAGGTAATAGCTAGTCTTACAACAGCTACATTTTTCATTTCAAATTCAAGATTAGTTCCTTCATCGTCAATGTATAGCTTATCTTCGGTCTTTTTAATTAACTCACCTGTAAAATGCTTTTGTTTGTTAATAGCTTCATAAAGTTTTACATCTACTAAACGCCCTTTAAATCTCTCAAATTCCTTATCCTTTTTTAAAACACGGTCAAGTCCTGGAGAACTTACCTCTAATACATAAGGATCTTTAATAGGATCTTTTTCATCTAGTACCTTCTCTATAGCACGACTAGTAAGCTGACAATCTTGGATAGTGATGCCACCTTCTTTATCAATATAGATTCTTAAATAATAGTTTGGTCCCTCTTTTACATATTCTACATCAACCAGTTCATAATGTAGCTCAGCGAGTATTGGATCTAGGTATCCTTCTATTACTTCAATAAGTTCTTTTTTATTCATACTCTCATCCTCTCATACCCTATAGTTTTGCATAAACTCAATTATATATACATCTAAACAATACGAAAGAGTGGGTAAAAACCCACTCTTTCTCACACGTTCATGATTATAATGACTAAATTATATCAGCTTTTGACTGAAAAATCAACCCTCATGTATGATAAACTTAAAAAGCTTACATTTGATTAACTTCTGCCATAAAAGCATCAAATAATTCATCTTCCTTGACCTTCTTTAATATCTGTCCTTTTTTAAAAATAAGGCCTTCACCTTTTCCACCAGCAATCCCTATATCAGCTTCTCTCGCTTCTCCAGGTCCGTTAACAACGCATCCCATAACAGCTATTTTAAGTGGCTTCTTAATATGCTTTGTAGCTTTTTCTACACGATTAGCAAGTTCTATTAACGCCACTTCTGTTCTTCCACAAGTAGGGCAAGAAATAATTTCAACACCATACTGACCTAGGCCTAGTGATTGAAGCACATTTTGTGCACATTCAATTTCTTTTAGCGGATCATCTGATAAAGAAACCCTTATAGTATCTCCTATACCTCTAGATAAAATAGCACCTAAGCCTACTGAAGATTTAATAGTTCCTTTATACAGTGTTCCTGCCTCAGTTATCCCTACATGAAGTGGGTAGTTATAGCGCTCTGCAAAAGTTGTATAAGTTTCTATTGCCAATGGTACATTTGAAGCTTTTAGCGATACAATAATATCCTTAAAGTCTAACGCTTCCAGAATACGAATATGCTCACTGGCACTTTCTACCATAGACTCAGCATTAACACCACCGTATTTCTCTAAATTAGCCTTACTAATAGATCCAGAGTTAACGCCTATCCTTATTGGAATGTGATAAGCCTTGGCTTTCTCAACTACAGCTTTTACTTTTTCTTCATTTCCTATATTTCCAGGATTAATTCGTAATTTATTAATACCATTTTCTATAGCCATTAAAGCAAGACGATAATCAAAATGAATATCTGCTACTAATGGAATATGAATACGTTTTACTATAGTTTCAATAGCTCTTGCTGCTTCTTCATGAGGAACAGCTACACGAACCATTTCACAGCCTGCTTCTTCTAATTCTAAAATTTGAGCCACTGTACTTTCTACGTCTTGAGTTTTCGTATTAGTCATGGACTGAATCACAATAGGATTACCGCCACCAATAACGATATCCTTAACGTGTACAGGGCGTGTATTTTCTCTTGTATTTAATATCATAAGCTTATCCTCATAAAATCATTATAAATAAGTACAACTGTTAAAATCATCAATAAAACAAATCCAATAAAATGAACTGCTCCTTCTTTTTCAGGAGGAACTGGTTTACCTCTCAGCATTTCTACTAGCACAAATACAATACGTCCTCCATCTAAAGCTGGTAATGGGAATAAGTTGACTACTGCAAGATTAGCTGATAATGCTGCTGCTATAGTCATCATATTTAAAATAGCTATACTTAAACCACCACTTTGCATACTCGTATCCCATATCTCTGCGCTCTGATTCACAACGCCTACAATACCTGATAATTGATTCATGCCTACAGCACCCGTGAAAAGATCAACAAATGCCTTCCACACCTGAGCTATGATTAAGCAAGCCCAAATAACACCGCTTTTAATGTTTTCCCATATATTAAAATGAATAAAAGTAGGTGAAAATCCCAAACGTGAACGTTCTTCTTTAGGCATCCATTTAGAAGTAATAGGTGTCGTAAATGTTTCACTTCCTCGTTTTACAGTAAGTGTATATGCTTTTTCTTCTTTTTCTAAAACCTTAGATATGTCAGATAAACGCTCTACTTTATGACCATCAATAGCAATAATTTGATCCCCTACCTTTAGCCCTGCTTGTACTGCTGGCATATCAGCCTCTAAAGAAGCTATTTCATTACTTCCATATCCTTGGTAACCCACTACAATACTTAAAAGGACACAAGCTAATACAAAATTCATAATAGCACCAGCACTAACAATCAGTAACTTTTGCCAAGGTTTTTTAGCAGCCATTGCTCTAGGATTTACAGACTCTCCTACTTCTTCTTCCATACTGCAAAATCCACCAATAGGAAGTAATCTTATGGAGTAAACCGTTTCACCTTTTTTTGTTGACCATAATATAGGCCCCATTCCAACTGCGAATTCATGAACCAAAACCCCACATTTTTTAGCAGTAATGTAGTGTCCCCACTCATGAACAATAACAATACAGGCAAACATTAATATAATCATAATGACTTTTATCAAAGTTCAGTCACCTTCTTTCTACTATATTCCCTAGCCCATTCATCACACCCTAGTATATCTTCTAAGGTTGGCCTATTTATACATATGTGCTTTTCCATCACCATATGTATAATTTTAGGAATATCTAAAAATCTTATCTGCTTATTTAAAAAACTAGCCACTACCACCTCATTAGCTGCATTTAAAACAGCTGGCATCGTTCCTCCTATTTCTAATGCATCATACGCAAATTGCAAACAAGGGAATAAATTCTTCTTAGGCGCCTCAAAACTTAATGTTCCAATACTGGCGAAATCCAGTGACTTAATATAGGATGCATCAGTACGCTCTGGATAATACAATGCATAAGCGATAGGATGCCTCATATCAGGCTGTCCTAACTGTGCAATTGTAGAACCGTCGATATATTCTACCATAGAATGAACAATACTTTCTTTGTGTACAATAACATCAATTTGACTTGGCTCTACATCAAATAAATATCTTGCTTCTATCACCTCTAGCCCCTTATTCATTAAAGATGCTGAATCAATGGTAATTTTACTCCCCATTGCCCAATTAGGGTGTTTAAGTGCCGCTTCTACTGTCACTTGCTCTAACTGCTCTTTTGTATAAGTCCTAAAGGGCCCTCCAGACGCTGTTAGAATTAATTTTGACACACTCTTATGCTCATTACCTCTAAGGGCCTGAAATATAGCAGAGTGCTCACTATCTACTGGTAAAATGTCTACTTTATTTTCTTTAGCTGAACGCATCACCAATTCTCCTGCAGTAACCAGCGTTTCCTTATTAGCTAAAGCAATTGTTTTGCCTGCTTTAATGGCTGCTAAAGTGGGGAGTAACCCAATCATTCCTACCACAGCTGTAACAATCATATCTGCAGATTCTAAAGTGGCTAATGTTACTAACCCTTCCTCTCCACTTATAACTTCTGTATGAATCTGCTTTACTTTTAAGCGCTCTTCTAATAAAGTCGCCTTTTCCGGAAGCATTACACATACTACTTGCGGTTTAAAGGCAATAATTTGCTCTTCAAGTAAGTCTATATTACTATAAGCTGCTAAACCCACTACTTGTATATCCTTATTTCTTCCTACTACATCTAAGGTTTGTGTTCCAATAGACCCTGTAGAGCCTAAAATAACTATTTTCTTTTGCATTTTTTACTCCTATCTCATGATGTTTTCAGCAACTAATACCGCTGTATAAATAGCAGGTGCAACAAATAACAAGCTATCGAATCGATCTAGTATACCACCATGTCCTGGCAAGAGATATCCAAAATCCTTCTCTTTAAAATAACGCTTAATGGCAGATGCAGCTAAATCACCTATTTGAGATAATATCGCACTTAAGATCACCGCTATTACTACTAAAACCATATATCCTCTTAGCTCTGCTGAACTATATGAAGTATAAATCATTGTATAAATATACCCTATAACACCGGCTCCTAATACCCCTCCTATACTACCTTCTATAGTTTTTTTAGGACTTAACTGAGGCGCTAATTTATGTTTGCCGATTGTAATGCCTGTAAAATAGGCACATGTATCAGATCCCCATGAGCTAATAGGAATAAGCCAAACCCAAAACATGCCATACTCTATATCTCGAATTAAGGCAATAAAGCTAAATAATAAACTCGTATAAAGTACTGGAAAAAGAGTGAGTGCTACATCTATTATAGAATACTTAGGATATTTTATAACCATTACTGTTAGAAGCAATACAACTATCAAACCTATAAAAATAAGAAAGTAATTTTGTACCCACTCAAAAAAAAGATAGTACATACCAATTACACTATATCCTAACCACTTAATAGGCTTATAGTTCTCTCTCATTACATGGTACATCTCATATAAAGCAATACCACTTACGACTAGCATTGCTACTTTTAACCATGTACCACCTAGTAATAATACAATTATAACAAGGGGAATTCCTAAAACAGCTGTGATAATTCTTGTAAGCACGTCACTTCCTCCTATTCGCTTTTTCCAAATCTTCTTTGTCTTTCATTAAAAGCATCTATAGCCTTATCTAGTTCCTTTGTATTAAAATCGGGCCATAAGCATGATGCAAAATAAAATTCAGTATAGCTTAATTGCCATGGCAAAAAATTACTTGTTCTCATTTCACCACTAGTTCGAATCAATAAATCTGGTTCTGGCATTCCTTTTGTATCTAGATAATCTTCAAAGCAAACTTCATTAATGTCAGCTATATCTAATTTATTCTGCTTCACTTGTTCAGCTATTTTCTTACAAGCTCTTACAATTTCATCTCTTCCACCATAGTTAAAAGCCATATTAAAACAAATGCCCGTTTTATCCTTTGTCATTTCTTCTAACTGAATCACTTTTTCTTTAATACGCTTAGGAATAACCGTTGCTTCTAAATCCCCTATAGCTCTAAAACGATTCATATCTCCACTTGCTTTCTTAATATGATTGTCTAAATATCTTTCAAACAAGTTCATTAGTCCAGCAACTTCTTCCTCAGGTCTCTTCCAATTTTCAGTTGAAAACGCATAGACTGTTAAGTATTTGACACCTATCTTCTCAGCATGTTTAATAATACTTTCTAATGTCTTCGTCCCTCTTCTATGTCCTTCATTTCTTGGCAAACCTCTTTCTTTAGCCCATCTACCATTACCATCCATAATAACTGCAATATGCTCAGGTATTTTTCTATTTGACATGCCTGATTCCTCCTATACTAAAAAGCTCCTCTTATCAAGAGGAGCAATTCTTATTAGCATTCATTTGGGTGTTTAATAGGCCCTTATACAGATAAAATTTCTTTACTCTTCTTATCCACTAATGCATCAATTTCACCAACAAATTTATCTGTTAATTTTTGTACTTCTTTTTCTGCTACTTCCACTTCATCTTTTGTCATTTCATTAGCTTTTTCCATCTTTTTAAAGGTTTCAAGTGCATCACGTCTGATGTTCCTAATGGCAATTTTAGAGTTTTCGCCTTTTTTCTTAATATCCTTAGTTAAATCCTTACGACGTTCTTCTGTAAGTTCTGGAAATACAAGACGAATAACTTTTCCATCATTAGTAGGATTGATACCTAAATCTGACTCATTAATAGCTTTTTCAATTGCTTTTAATAAAGTACCTTCCCAAGGTTGAATTTGTAAAACACGAGCTTCAGGTACTGTAATATTTCCTACTTGCTGTACTGGTGTAGCAACACCGTAATAATCTACAGTAAGGCGATCTAATACGTGTGGATTAGCTCTACCTGCACGAATAGTTGCTAATTCATCAGCAAATGCACCTAGTGATTTATTCATTTTTTCTTGACATTTGTTTAACTCTTGCTTCATTAAATATCCTCCTTATAATCTACCCTTCTATATAAATGGTTGTACCCATTTTATCTCCATTAGCTACTTTAACAATACTTTGCTCCGCACCTAAATCAAAAACAACAATAGGTAACTTTTGTTCAATGCATAAAGCGGCTGCAGTTGTATCAATTGCTTTTAAGTCTCGCTTTAACATTTCTTGACATGAAAGACGATCATATTTCTTAGCATTCGGATTTGTCTTAGGATCACTATCATAAACACCATCAATATTTTTAGCAAATAATAATGTATCTACTTCAATCTCACAACCTCTTAAAGCAGCACCTGTATCAGTTGAAAAGAATGGATGGCCTGTTCCACCTGCAAAGAAAACAATTTTACCTGCTTCTAAATCCGAAATGGCTTGATCCTTAGAAAATAATTCTGTCATACTACCTATTTCAAATGGTGTTTGTACACTAGCTTTTAATCCTTGGCTACGACACACATCTGCCACATAAATAGCATTCATGACTGTTGCTAACATTCCTATTTGATCAGCTTTAGTGCGATCCATATCTCCTGAAGTTCGTCCTCTCCAGAAGTTTCCTCCACCAATAACAACAGCTACCTCTATACCATTGCTAATAAGTACTCCAAGTTGTTTAACAACTCCTGCAATGATTTCATGATCAAAGCCTCTTCCTTGTTCTCCAGCTAAGGCTTCACCACTTAATTTTACTAAGACACGTTTATATTTCATCGTCATTTCCTCCTGCTACCACTACTCTATCATAAATAGTTATTTATTTCTAGATGTATTTTTAACTTTATGCCCATAAAAAAGGGGCACTCTTGTGCCCCCATTTTTATTAACCTTGAATTTGTTTTGCAACTTCTTCAGCAAAGTTCTCTTCTTTTTTCTCGATTCCTTCACCAGTTTCAAAACGAACAAATGTTTTTACTGCATCTGCACTACCAAGTTCAGCTGCAACATATTTACCAACTGTGAAGTCTGGGTCTTTAACATATTCTTGTTCAAGTAAGCAGATTTCTTTAAGTTGTTTATTAAGTCTACCAATAACCATTTTTTCAATGATATTTTCTGATTTCCCTGGATTTTCATTAAGTGCTTGATGCATTAAAATTTCTTTTTCATGAGCTTTCTTTTCTTCTGATACTTGATCAACAGAAACAAACTCTGGATTAACAGCAGCAACTTGCATTGCTACATTTCTTGCTACTTCATGAGCTTTTTCACCTTCAGCCGCTACTTCAACTACTACTACGATTTTACCACCACCATGTGTATATGCAGCAAGTGTACCATCTGTAGAAATTTTTTGGAAACGACGAATTGTTAAGTTTTCACCGATTGTAGCAACTTTTTCTGTTAATACATCACCAACAGTTTTAGATGCATCTGATGGCCAAGCAAGAGCTTTTAATGCTTCAACATCTGCAACATCGTTATTTAAAACAATTTGTGCTACTTCGTTAACAAATGATACGAATTGATCATTTTTAGCAACGAAGTCTGTTTCAGAGTTAACTTCTACGATAGCAGCTGTTTTACCATCTGCAGAAATCGCTTCTTTTACAAGACCTTCTGCAGCAATACGGTCAGCTTTTTTAGCAGCTTTAGCTAAACCATTTTCACGTAAGTATTCGATAGCTTTTTCCATGTCACCGTTTACTTCGTTTAATGCTTTTTTGCAGTCCATCATACCTGCTTGTGTTCTTTCACGTAATTCTTTTACCATAGCAGCTGTAATTGCCATTTTTGTTCCCTCCAAATTATATAATTATTCAGCGATTACTTCTTCAGTAGCTTCTACTACTGCTTCTGTAGATGCTTCAAAAATTTCACCTTGGTTTGCTTCAATAATAGCATCAGCCATTTTAGCAACGATTAATTTTACGGCACGAATAGCATCATCATTACCTGGAATTACGTAGTCTACTTCTTCTGGATCACAGTTTGTATCTACGATAGCTACTACTGGAATCCCTAAAATATGAGCTTCTTGAATAGCAATTCTTTCTTTGCGTGGATCAACTACGAACATAAGGCTTGGAAGTTCTTTCATTTCTTTGATACCACCAAGATTTTTTTCAAGTTTATCCATTTCTTTACGAAGTTCAATTACTTCTTTTTTAGGAAGTACTTCGAATGTACCGTCTTGTTCCATTGTCTCTAATTGTTTAAGTCTAGCAACACGGCTTTTAATTGTAGAGAAGTTTGTAAGCATACCACCTAACCATCTATTGTTTACGTAGTACATACCACTTCTTTCTGCTTCAGATTTAATTGATTCTTGAGCTTGTTTTTTAGTTCCTACGAATAATACCTTACCGCCTTCAGCTGCAGCTTCACGAATAACATTGTATGCTTCGTCAACTTTTTTAGCTGTTTTTTGTAAGTCGATAATGTAGATACCATTTCTTTCTGTGAAGATGTATTCTTTCATTTTTGGATTCCATCTTCTTGTTTGGTGACCAAAATGTACACCTGCTTCTAATAATTGTTTCATTGAAATTACACTCATTGTAATACCTCCTGGTTTTTTCCTCCGTACATATTAAATACTTGTGGACTATATTAGCACCCCACAAGTACATCTATATACGTGCGTTTTTCTGAATGATTATATCATACTTGTACAACAAGTTCAATCGTTTTATAAACATTTTATTTAGTTATTTAGAAGTATTGATAAAATTTCCTCATAAGTTACTATTTTAGGAAAAGTTATCTTCCCATGCTTTAACTTTGTCGTCTTTTTATTTTGTTTAAGAAAATTAATAAAAGCTTTTGAATCATCTATAATTCCCGCATCTTCTAAAATACCTGCAATTTCTGTTGCATTAGACATAGACGGAATATATATTTCTATTTCTTCGGGTATTTCTTCAGGTATTTGTGCATTCACTTCTAATCTATCTGTCTCCGACGAATCTTGATTTGATACTTGAATTTCATCTTTATATTTTTCTGTTTTATATTCTTCTACTTTTTCATTGTCTGGTTTTATTTCCTCATCTTGATTATTTGTTTCTATTGGCTCTAACTCCTCTGTACTACTCACACTTATTTTGTATTCTTGAACATTTAAGGTGCAAATAGTTCCCACAATGCCAGATAAAATGATGCCACAACCAAATCCTAATAACCAATATGTCATTTTTATTTGTTTCATATGTTTATCTCATATTATAAAGTGAAAGAATAAGTTTCACTTCTCCTACACCTTTCTTCAGATTTTTGGCAATCATTTCTATACTTTCACCATTCTCATAGTGTTTAACAATCTCATCATAAAGTTTTTCATTTGTCATCTGCCGTTTCTGGTGTTCTTTAGTAGATTGTTGCAGGTGGTCTGCCTCTAAATCTGTTTGTTTTCTTAAAATATTAACTAATAAGTCACGAAATCCTTGATTCTTCTTTTCTTCTTCTTCTAGAAAATAGCTAAATAATTCTTCCAAATCATTAGTTTGCTGTCCTTGTTCTTTATTCAAAGTAACATAGTGATTATCTGATTCTTGATGATTGGCTAAACGAATCACACTAATAATAATAAAAACGACCCCCACAACAATCCACAACAAACATATAATAGGCATTGTATCTATTGTTATACTCATTTTTTCTCCTTTTAAATTCTGGCATCAAAATGTGTTGTTTGCTCTTTTATCGCTTCTTTATTTTCCTTCTTTTTACTCTTATTGTTTCTTTTTTCCTCTTCGTTATGCTGTCCCTTTTTCTTTTTATTGAGTTCATTATCTATTTTTTCATCATGCTGAACTTCCTTAACAACTTCTCTTTTCTCTTTAGTTTCTTTCTGCAGAAGATGTGCAAACTGCATCTGTTGCATCTCTTCTCCTTGCCTATGAGCTTGTTGCCTGTTTGAAATTTCTTGAGATTGCTGATAAATAGTTTGTGTATCTATAGGACGCAGCATAGTTTCACTCCTTATATCTGCTATTTTATAAAGGTACTACAAAATGGTGTTTTTGCATATACGCTCGTAATCTAGAAACTGCTTTCGTATGTAATTGAGACACTCTAGACTCTGATACTTCTAGTACATGGCTAATTTCCTTTAATGTTAACTCTTCATAATAGTACAAGAATATAACCTTTTTCTCTCTTTCTGGTAAGCTATCAATAAACTCAGCCAACATTTCTTTTACTTCAGTATCCTCAATGTAATTCTCTGGAATAGGTGCACTAGGATCCTTAACAGATTCAAATTGATACATATATTCATCTATAGATATTAAGCTAGAAATATTCACTTCTTTTAAAAGTTCATTATATTCCTCAATGTTAATTTCTAAAAAGTCAGCCACCTCTTCATCCAATGGTTGCCTTCCTAATCTTCCTTCTAGCTCAATATACGCTTTATCAATATCTTTTTGTTTTTTCCTAAGTGTCCTTGGTACCCAGTCTAATTTCCTTATAGCATCTAATATAGCTCCTCTAATTCTTAGAGAAGCATATGTTTCAAATTTAACATTTTTCCCTGGGTCAAACTTATCCACAGCATCAATCAGGCCTAGTACACCATAACCGACAAGATCATCGCTATCTACGTATTGATTAAGATATATGCCTAATCTTCCAGCAACTAACTTAACAAGATAGACATAATGTTCTATCAAACTACTTTTAAGTGCTGCATCTCTTGTACTTACATATTCTGCCCAGACAGCATTCATATCCTTTTTTTCCATGCAAGAACCCCCATTATTACTCCTATATTTCTTTGATGCCATGACCAATTGTCTTAACACGAAAGATTCCTGTACTTGTATAAAGTTCTACTGTTCTTCCATAATTGCTCCCTGTATCTTGGCTTAAAATTGGAATATTATTGCTTTCTAATATTTGTATGACGGCATTGACATTACGTGTGCCAATACGCATCATATCATCCATATTTTTAAACTCAAACATATGAGCTCCTCCAGCAATCTTAGCAACTAACCTACTTTTTCTTGCCCCTTGCTCTACTAATTTATTAATAAGTGCCTCAATAGCTGTATCTGCAAATTTCGCTATATTACTATTATTTTTAATCTGCGTACTATCTGGAAGCATAATATGTGCTAAGCCGCCAATTTTTATAGTTGCATCATATAATGCAATTCCTACACATGAACCTAGTCCTAATGTTGTTAATATATCCGGATCTTTACCTGTATTCAAATCCGCCATACCTACTTTTATAATATTGGCTTCGCTACTCATATGTACACACCTAATGCATCTATGACTTTATTGTAAGCTTCATTATCAATGATAAGTATATATGTACCACTTAATATACCATTAACATCTCTAAAGGCAGTTTCAATGAATAACATGGTATTATCATTTCTAACAAATTCAATAGCAGGGTAACTTAATATAGCCCCTGCCATATCAATAGACATTTGAGGTATAGATACATCTAACTCTAATCCTGTAAATGTATTAAGGGCACTAAGATAAGAACCTGCTAAAATATTACCAGTTTCACATAATACCGAATGTCCTAATTCGTCTAATTCATTTAAATCCTGCATTTTTTTATCTAGCATCATATTTACTATTTTAGTAGCACTTTCAGGCTCTAATGCTAAAAGTAACATGGCATTAATGTCTCCATATACATTAATAATCATCCCAGCAATGACCTCTTCTGCATCACCTAAGACATCTGCTAGCTCCTGAATATTTTCTATTCTCACTCTAGCGACATTCATATCTAATGTACAACCAATAAGCTGTCCTAAAGATGTCATAGCATTGCCTGAAGCAATATTTCCCGCTTCACGTAGCATATCCATCTCTTCGCTTGTAATATCTTGATAATTGCGAGTCCCCAAGGTAATCCTCCTATCTTAATTCCTCGTTTTCAAAGGCTTCATCTATTATATTAGATAAGTTGAGTAAAGTTACAATATTTTCCTCAACCTTTCCAACGCCTAGTATATGACTTGTTTTCATTTTACCTTGTATATTTTGTACCGCTTCAATTTGATCATTTGCTATTTCAATGACTTCTTTCACTTCATCAACTATAATACCTACCATTGCATCTTCCAATTTTACAATAACAATTCTTGTCTTATCTGTATAATCTAAATGTTCTAATTCAAATTGCTCTCTTAAACTTATAACAGGAATAATCTCTCCTCTTAAATTCATAACGCCTTTTACACAAGCAGGAACTTTAGGCACACGCATAATAGATTTCATCTTTTCAATAATTTGCACGTTCTGAATATCAATTCCAAATAATTGCGTGTCTAACTTAAATACAATAAATTGTTGTATTGTCTCACTAATATGCTCCATTTTCTTTTCCTCCTATATAAGCGAATTAACATCTAAAATAAGTGCAACTTCACCATTTCCTAGTATAGTAGCTCCTGCAATAATATCTATTCCGCTTAAATATTTACCTAATGATTTAATAACAATTTCCTGTTGACCAATTAATGAATCAATAATAAAGCCAACTTGTTTCTCACCCTTCTTCACAATGACACCCATCATTAAGTCTTTATCTACTTCTTCTGGTAATCCTAATACGCTACGTAAACGTATGATTGGAATGATTTCATCTCTTACAACAATCACTTCTTGCTTTTGGACAAGCTTAATATCTTCTTTTCTTACATCTTCAATATTTTGAATATTACTTAATGGAATAGCATACTTTTCATCACCAATACTAATCATTAGTGCTTGAATAATAGCCAGTGTTAGCGGTAATCTAACAATAAATTTGCTTCCTTTACCAAGTTCTGTTTGTACCTCTACGTGTCCACCAAGTGAAGTAATCTTACTTTTAACTACGTCTAGGCCTACTCCCCTTCCTGATAAATCAGAGATTTTTTCAGCCATGCTAAAGCTTGGTCTAAAAAGGAGTTCTATCGCTTCATGTTCAGTCATCGTAGCTGCTTCTTCTTTCGTAACACTACCTTTTTCGATGGCTTTATTTTTAATTTTGTTAATATTAATACCCTTACCATCATCTTCAACTTCTATTACTACACTATTGCCATCTTGGTAGGCTTGCAACTTAATGGTTCCTTTTCTAGGTTTTCCTATACTCATACGTTCTTCTGTTGTTTCCAAACCATGGTCGGCTGCATTTCGAAGTAAGTGAATAAGTGGATCACCGATTTCATCAATTACAGTTCTATCAAGTTCTGTTTCTTCACCTGACATAACAAGTTCTATTTCTTTTCCAAGCTTTCTAGAAACATCACGAATCATACGTGGGAAGCGATTAAACACTGTTTCTACTGGAACCATTCTTACTTTCATAACTGCATCATGCAAACTAGTTGTAATACGTTCTAGGTACTCAACTGAATCATTATAATTATTGCTCGTTTCATTTTCTTTTACATTTAACCCCTCTAACTGAGTTTTAACTATAATAAGTTCACTTACTAAATTCATCAATGTATCTAAACGATCAATATTAACTCTTACTGTTTTACTTGATACTTGTTGTTTTGCGTTCTGTGCTGAATTATTCTCTTGGGTTTGTGAGGAGGAAGTATGCTCTTCTGATTGTTCTTGTTGTACGTTAGATTGAAAATTCTCTTCTGAAGCAAATGCATTAACAACTACTTTTTCTACTTCTGAAACGCCTAAAATAGTTTCTTCTATTTTTTGCTTAGTTTCTTTTGTAACAAATACAACAGAAAATTGACTTTCAAATTTTTCGTCTTCTATATCTTGCGTACTTGGTACACAATGTATAATCTCTCCTAATCGCTCAAGATCTGTAAAAATAACAAATGCTCTCGCTGACTTTAAAACACAATTTGCAGATAATTCTATCTCTACTTGAAAAACATTCATTCCCATGCTTAATGCATTATTCTTTACTAATTGTTGTGATTCAGGTAAGTCCATTAATGTTTGATCGCTAGGATTCTCTGCCTTTTCTTTAACTTCCTCGCTAGCCTGTGTATGTACAGTGGCAGTTGGTGATTTATCTTCATTCTCTATAATTCTTCCTAGGGCTTTTACTAGTTCGGCATAATCTTCATTGCCTTCATTTGAAGTATTAGTTATCTCTTCTACATAATTTTCTAATGCATCTAAACTTTGAAAAAGAGTATCTACTATACTAGAATTAACAGCAAGCTTACCCGCTCTAATTTCGGATAATACATTTTCTACTGTATGGGTCAATTTTTGCATCTTTACAAACCCCATAGTTCCTGCCATACCTTTGAGTGTATGTGCAACTCTAAAAATAGCATTTAAAGTTTCTATATCATCAGGATTGTTTTCTAGATTAAGTAGATTTTCATTTAGAGTTTGTAAATTATCTTTTGATTCTTCAATAAATATTTGTAAGTATTGACTAACGTCCATGATTATCCCCCACTATTCTTTTTATTATTTGTGTAATATTCTCTGCAGATGCAATATAATCTGCCAAACCAGCATTTGCTATAGCTTTAGGCATACCATAAACCGTAGATGAAGCCTGATCTTGAGCAATCACTTCACACGGATATGTTCGTTTTAAATCACTTACGCCTTCCAACCCATCTGAACCCATTCCTGTCATAATGACAGCAATCATTTTTTTACTGCAACTTTTTAACCCTGCTAAAGAACTCATCATAATGTTTACAGAAGGCTTATGCCCTTTATAAGGAAGGTCATCTGTAATATTAATTTGCGGTCTTAATCCATTAATAATCTTAAGTTGCTTTCCTCCAGGTGCTATATAAACCGTACCTCTTTTTAAGACTTCCTCATGTTCGGCTTCTTTTACTTCTAATGCACTTAAACTATTTAATCTAGCCGCTAGATTTTTAGTAAATCCTTGTGGCATATGTTGTACAATTAAATAGGTTGCAGATAAATTCTGTTCTAGAGTAGGTATAATTTGACTTAATAGTTTGGGTCCACCTGTTGATATTCCCATAGCAATAATATACTCATATTGTTGCTCTTCTATGGTTGCAGCATTTCTACTTATCTGACTCATTTATCTAATCTCCTATAATCTCAAGTATACTTATACTATATCTACTTTAGTTGTTTATTTTTATGTATTCTCTTTTAATATGAGTATTTTTAATGACTAAATATTTTTTTAAATCGACTTACCCAATTTTCCTTTTTAATCGTTTGCTTAGATTTATCTCCTAAAATGATTCTTCCTATTTGATAATACGCCATACTAGACTTTGCTTGACGATTATATTCAAATACTGGGACCTGTTCTTTAACAGACCTAAATAATTGTTCATCATATGGAACAAATCCTCCATATTGGATAGGACGTTTTAAAAAGTGCTCTGTTACATAATAAAGTTTATGAAATACTTCATGCGCTTCTTCTTGGGACATAGCTTTATTGACAATAACTTTAATAGTAGTATCTAAATCAAATTGGCCAATTAATGTTTTTATTAATGCATAACCATCTGTTATAGAAGTCGGTTCTGGCGTTACAATAATATAAACTTCATGAGCTAATTTGCAAAACTTAACGACAATATCATTAATGCCTGCTCCAGTATCTATAATGAGCATATTTGTTAAGCTGCTTAGTTCAGCTAATTGTGAACTAATTTTATCAATTTGATAAGTAGGTAAAAAATTCATATCTTTTATACCTGAGCCACCAGAAATAAAAGGAAGTCCATATTTACTCGTTGTTACTAGATCATAAATATGACATTGTCCTTTAATAAGATGCGACAAATTAAACTTTGGCCTCTCACCTAAAATAATTTCCACATTAGCTAGCCCAAAATCTGCATCTAAGATAATTGGTTTTTGCCCCAGTACTTGCATAGCCAGTCCGAGATTGACACTAAAATTACTTTTTCCAACGCCACCCTTGCCACTTGCAACTGTTATAATCCTCATATCCTCTTGCTGTGCAAACTTATTTACTTCATTTATTCCTACCATTTGTCTAAGTGCTTCAGCTTGATCATTCATTACTTATTCTCCCTAACAAATCTGTTATATACTCGTCTTTATTAAATATTTTTATATCAGCCGGTACATTTTGACCGTTCGTTAAATACATGATTGGCTTTTTAGCATAATAACCAATATTAACAACGTTACCTATTTCGTCTGTTTCATCAAGCTTTGTAATGATTAAATCAAATTCTGATTCTGCCTTCTCATAAGTATTTACAATGGCTACTACATCTTTTGCTGCTGTACTCGCATTTAATACTAAAAACACTTGTTTTTTTTCTACATTTTTCATCAAGGCTTTAAGCTCTTTTACTTGTTCCTCATTCTTATGCGAACGCCCAGCTGTATCTATGAGTATATAATCCATATGCTTCCACTTTTCTATGTACTGTGGCAACTCTGCTTCATTATAAATAACTTCTATTTCTACGCCTAAAATATCTGCATAAGTTTTTAGCTGTTCAACAGCAGCAATTCTATACGTATCTGCTGTAAACAAAACTACTTTCTTATGCTCTTCTAATACATATTTTGCTGTTAGCTTAGCTAATGTAGTTGTTTTTCCTACACCTGTGGATCCAATGAAGAAAATAATCTGTGCCAGATCCTTTTCTTCTTTTTCACGTAGTGATTTCTCTAGTTCTGAATAAATCTTACGAATCATTTCTTCTGGAGATTCATCACTCATTCCTTCTAAGTATTGAGTACAAATCTCTTCTTTTAATCCTAATTGGACTAATTTTGCTTTCAAATAATTCAGCCATTTATTGTCAGCTTCTAATGTATCATTATCAGAGTCCTTCTTATCTTCTAACTGTACTTGTTTTATGGTACCAATCTCTCTTTGCAACTGATTTAATTGGTCTTTTAGGCCCAATAATACTTCATAAGATTCCTCTTTTAATTTCTCATTTGATTCTGCTACTAAGTTACCTCTTGGTATTTCTTCTATTGCCTTTTTATCTTGTTCTAATTCATCTTCATCTTTTACTGCAATAGTAATAATTGTTTTTGGCGTTTTAAACCACTTTGTGAGTCCGCTCTGTTCTTCTTGCTGTGTACTCAGTATAACAGCCTGGTTACCATATTCTTTTTCTATTTCTTTTAGTATTTTTTCCTCTGACTTTCCTTTTAATTTAAGTATTCTCATGCAATGCTCACCATCCCTATTGACTGAATCTCTACATCTTGTTCAATTTCGTTGTATGAAATAACAATTAAATCTGGCATATACTGTTCAGTCAAATGCTTAAAATAAATTCTCACAATAGGTGAAGTCAAAATAATAGGTTGTAATCCTACAGAAGTTAATTTATTCACTTCTCTTTTCAATTGATTCATTAGATTTTGAACTACTTTAGGATCTAATGCAACATATGCACCTTGCTCTGTGTGTTGTACACTAGACATAATCTGCTGCTCAACAGTTGGATCGAGTGTAATCACTTGGTTTGTTGGCAGTGTAAATAATTTCCTTGAAATAGCTCTTGCTAGTCCTTGTCTTACATATTCAGTTAATACATCTGTATCGCGTACACTTGTTGCATAATCTGCTAATACTTCACATATTGTTACTAAATCTCTAATAGAAATGCCCTCTTTTAATAAGTTACCTAGTACCTTTTGAATATCTCCAACGCTAAGTAGTTTTGGTGTTAATTCACTAATTAAGGTTGGATGTGTCTCTGCCACATTATTAATAAGTGTTTGTACATCTTGCCTACTAAGTAGCTCATGTAAATGACGCTTAATAACCTCTGTTAAATGTGTTGCAATAATGGATGGACAATCTACTACTGTATATCCTTTCACCTCTGCTTTTTCTCTTTGCATCTCAGTAATCCATAACGCTGGAAGTCCAAAGGCTGGTTCTGTTGTGGCAATACCATCAATTTCCTCTTCAACATAGCCTGGATTCATTGCCATATAGTGATCGAACAAAATCTCTCCTTTTGCCACTTCTACACCTTTAATTTTGATACTATAGGCATTCGGAGCTAATTGAATATTATCTCTTAAACGTACGATAGGAACAATGCTCCCTAATTCTAACGCTATCTGTCTTCTAATCATAACAACGCGGTCTAAAAGATCTCCCCCCTGATGAACATCTGCAAGTGGGATAATACCATATCCAAATTCTAATTCAATAGGATCTACCTGTAATAACGAAATGACATTTTCAGGTTTACGAATTTCTTCTGCAGCTTCATCTTCTGTATCTATTTCTGACTCTACTTCAGCAATTTTTTGCTGTTTATTCAGCCTTGATGCAATGAAGAACCAAACTGCTGCAATAGGTAATGTTACGACTACTCCCATAGGCGTGAATACGCCTAAAACAGTGATAGTAATACCTACAATAATTAATACCAGTGGAGACGAAAGTAATTGCTTCGTTAATGTGGTACTCATCTCTTGTTCTGTAGATGTCTTAGTTACTAAAATACCTGTAGCTGTAGAAATGAGCAATGAAGGAATGGCACTTACTAAACCATCACCTATGGTTACTATCGTATATTTTTGGAGGGCATCTGAGAATTCTAATCCCCCCATTGCAACCCCAATAATCATACCACCGATAACATTAACAAATGTAATTAAAATACCCACCATTGCATCATTCTTAACGAATTTTGCTGCACCATCCATAGAACCAAAGAAAGCTGCTTCATCTTGAATCTTCTTTCTTCTTTTTTTTGCTTCTGCTTCATCAATAAAGCCTGTGTTTAAATCAGCATCTATTGCCATTTGTTTACCAGGCATAGCATCTAAGGTAAATCTTGCTGTTACCTCTGCTACACGCTCAGATCCTTTGGTAATAACCTGCATATTAACAATGGTAATAATAATGAACATAATACATCCAATAACAATATCTCCACCTGCAACGAACTCACCGAATGCTTGAACAACTTCGCCTGCATAACCATCTCTTAAAATCATTCTTGTACTTGATAGGTTAAGACCTAATCGAAATAACGTTGTAAGTAATAGTAGTGTAGGAAATAACGATATATCTAATGGTTCTTTTGAAAAAAGTGCACTCATTAATATGATCGTTGATATAGAAATATTGATGATTAATAGTAAACTTAAGATAGTAGGTGGTAATGGAATGATAATTAAAAAAATGAGCCCTACCACAAAAAGCCCTAATACTATATCACCTGTTTTAAACTTCACAATTAGCTCCCCCTATTCATCTTTTTATGTTGTAAGTTATATATAAATGCTAAAACTTCTGCTACTGCTCCATATAGCTCTGGAGGGATTTCCTTATTCAAATCTACAGTATAGTAAAGTGCTCTAGCTAAAGGTTTATTTTCAACAATTTCAATATGATGCTCTTTTGCTTTCTCTTTTATCTTTTGTGCAACATAATCAACGCCTTTGGCCACTACTATAGGAGCCGTACCTTTTGATTCATCATACTTAATCGCTATTGCAAAGTGCGTAGGATTAGTAATAATAACATCTGCCTCAGGAATAGCTTGCATCATACGCCGCATTGAGCCTTCCCTCATTTTCTGCTTAATTTTAGATTTAATCTGAGGGTCTCCTTCTGCATTTTTATATTCTTCTTTTATCTCTTGCTTTGTCATTTTAATACTATCTGCATGCTTATAGCGTTGATAGACATAATCTAGGACAGCTAACATCAGAAAAGCTCCTCCTACAAAAAAACCAATTTGAACAACTGTCATGGCTATCGTATTCAAAATTTGTTCGATTGTTAATTCATAGAATCGCATGAAAATAGGAATCTTAGATAAAATAATATTATAAACTATAGCTCCTAGTACAATAACTTTTGCCGCAGATAAAATCAAGCTAACAATCATATCTTTTGAAACCATTCTTTTAATGCCGTTGATTGGATTCATTTTACTAAACTTAACTTTCATAGGTTCAAAGCTTACTTTGTATCCTACTTGTATATAACTCACTATAAATCCAATAATAAATAGGCAAATCCATAATGGCAAACAAATCCATAAAATATCAAATATGGCACTTCTAAAAACGACAAGCATATAATTAGAAGTCACTGCATTAAAAACTTCACTGAGCCGATTCATGCTCGTTATGATACTTGTTTGAATACCTGAAAGCATATATCCTCCCAGTAACAAGCTTACTGCACAAAAACCAACGATTAAAACAGCTGTATTTAATTCAGCACTTTTTGCAACCTGCCCTTTTTTTCTAGCATCTTCTTTCTTTTTAGGCGTTGCTTTTTCTGTTCTTCCTTCACTTTCTGCTGAAAAGAATTGCAGATCTAAGCGATACTTTGTTTCAATCATAATGGCCTCATTCCTTGTATTAAATTCATGATAGTATTGACCATGTTATCAATAATAATCGTATTAAATCTAGGTACTAAACCAACTGTAGCAATAAGTAGTGCAAATAAAACGATAACCTTTAATGGAATACCAATAACAAACATATTCATTTGAGGTACAGTTCTAGCCAAAATGCCTAGGCCAAAATCAATTAATATTAAAAGCCCCAGCACTGGCATTGCTAGTTTAAATGAAATTAATAAATAGTTCCCTACGGTATCTATTATGCCTGTTACAAGATGAGTACCAAAGACCCCTTTGTTAATTGGAATTAATGTAAAGGTATCTATTAATGTTTTAATGAACCAATGATACCCTCCACTTAGTACAAAAATAGCACACAAGCATAAATTATAAAAACGACCTATTATAGGAGTTTGTACACCTCCTACAGGGTCTAAGGCCATACTCATTCCCAACCCTCCTTGTGTACTCCATAAACTGCCTATGAACTGGTAAATCTGAAAATAAATCTTTAGTATAAACCCAATAATCAAGCCTATAAGTATTTCCTTTACTAATAGTATGGTATAACTAATGAGTGTTGGCTCATAATAAACCTGATCCAAATCTGTAACCATAAAAACTGTCATCGCTAAACATAAACATAATCCTGAGATTGCCAATTTAGGTATTCTACTTTCCTCAATAATTGGCAAAAATAATACAGCCGCTATAATTCTACAAAAAATAATAAGTAGCACGTCTACATGTGCATATAAATAGACTAGATCTTCCATAGCATCCTTCCTTATAACAGTGTATTAAAGCTATTAAAAAGCCTTACAGTATATACTGTAAGCATATTAATGATCCATGACCCAAATATAATAATAGCTAAAAATACAGCTATTATTTTCGGAATAAATGCCAACGTCTGTTCTTGTATAGATGTAGCAGTTTGAAATATACTGATAATCAGCCCTACAACAAGTCCGGTTAACAAGATCGGAAGTGATACTTTAACAATCATCATTAATGCTTCTCTCATATAGTCCAAAACAATTTGTTCCATATCCTTTCCTCCTTAATTAAACGTCTGTATAAGTTGTCCAATAAACAAATTCCACCCATCGACCAAAATAAAAAGCAGAACCTTAAAAGGCAATGAAATCATAGCCGGTGGTAACATCATCATCCCCATTGACATAAGCACTGCTGATACAACCATGTCAATAATGATAAACGGTATGTAAACTAAAAATCCTATAATAAACCCAGCTCGGAGTTCACTAATAATAAAAGCTGGAACAATAACATATAAAGGCATCTCTTTTACAAGATCAGTCCCCTCTGTATAGGGTTCTAAATGGGCTAAATCCATAAATAAAGTAATATCTTCATCTCTTGTTTGTTTCAGCATAAATTCTTTTAGGGGTTCTATACCTCGTTCAATAGCCTGTTCCTGAGTAATTTGTTGCTTTTCCAAAGGATCTATTGCATTTGTTTTAATTTGCATAAAAACAGGGCTCATAACGAAAAACGTTAAAAATAGCGCTAGACCAACTAAAATTTGATTGGGTGGCATCGTTTGTGTTCCAATTGCAGATCTTACAAAGTGAAGTGCAATAATAATCCTTAAAAACGAGGTCATCATTATTAAAATAGATGGTGCCAGTGAAATAATAGTAATGATAAAAATCATTTGTAAAGAAGCACTCGTATTTTCTGCTTGTGACTCTCCACCTAAGTTAACAGTAATATTAGGTACCTGTACTGTAGAAGCCTGAGTATCGGTATATAAACACCCAACATAAAATAAAATAATTGCAAAACATATTATATTTCTTAGAATGGATTTATTTATCTTCATGTTCATCTACCTGTTTACCTTTCATCAAATGACTAAGTTGCTCCCCAAAAGATTTTGTAATCACTTGTTCTAAATTCAACTGTTCTTCCTTAAGTGATGTACAATAACAGATGCTTCCTTTTTGAGTACTTCCTATTAAATGATACTCATTTCCTACCTTTACAATATACAAATATTGCCCTTGCATCAATTGAAGTACTTCTATCACTTCCATATTTTTATTGAAAGCCATCCTCTTATTAAAGGTTGCCATTTTTTTTGTAACAAAATAGGTCAGTGCTAAAATCCCTGCAAAAATCAGAATTAACAACACTAATTCGAGCATATCTTTTATCATATTATCACCATTCAATTTTATATTATTTGTATATAGTATTAGTGGTATACCTAAAATAGGCTACCACTAATACTGGCTTCTGTGTTTTAACCAACAACCTTTCTAACAGCTTCTAAAACACGATCTGCTTGGAAAGGTTTAACAATAAAGTCTCTTGCTCCTGCTTGAATAGATTCAATAACCATAGCTTGTTGCCCCATAGCAGAGCACATAACAATCTTAGCTCCTGGATCTAAAGCTTTAATATTTTTTACTGCATCGATACCATTCATTTCTGGCATTGTGATATCCATCAGTACTAAATCTGGTGTTAATTCTTTATACTTCTCTACTGCTCTTAAACCGTTTTCTGCTTCTCCAGCTACTTCATACCCATTTTTGCTTAAGATATCCTTAATCATCATACGCATAAATGCTGCATCGTCTACAATCAATACCCTTTTAGCCATTTTATACACCTCTCCTATATTCTATCTTCCGGATTAATAATATCTGTGATTCTTATTCCAAAGTTTTCATCAATTACAACAACTTCTCCCGTTGCAACAAACTTACCGTTAACAAGTACATCAACAGGTTCTCCCACTAAACGATTAAGTTCGATGATACTTCCTGGTCCAAATTCAAGTATTTCTTTAATCTTTCTTGATGTACGACCAAGTTCAACTGAAACTTCTAATGAAACATCCATTAAGAGATCCATATTTTCTTTTGGATAAACTTTTGGACGATTATCAAATGATTGAAATTGTGGCGTCTGAACATCTACATCCGCCCTTATGTTATTAACAGATTTGTGATAGGTTTCACCATAATAATTAGGATCATTTGTCATATATGGTTGCTCCATTATTGGTGGTAGTTTAGGCTCTGGCTGAACCATAGTAGGCTGAGTAGCCGTTTGTACTACTGAGGATGATACTTCTGATTTATTTTCTATTGGCTGAGGAGCTGCTACTTCTTCAGTTGCTATTTGTTCTTGATTTAAAAGTCCTGCAATGAGCTCTTTAGCAAATTGAATAGGCAATACCTGCATTAATTCACTATCAATAATATTCTCCTCGATTTGTAATCTAAAAGATATTTTTACAATGTCTCCTTTAGGGCCAAAAATATCCTCTAAGTTAGCTTCCATTTTAAGTGCTTGTGGTGGACTAATATCAATTTTTTTGTTAAATATTTGCGCCATTGATGTAGAAGACGAACCTATCATTTGATTCATAGATTCTGCAATAGCACTAAGATGTAAATCAGTTACAGGCCCCTCTGCATAGGCCCCTGTTCCACCCATCATTAAATCAGCGATAATTTTCACATCATGGTCTTTTAAAATCATTAAATTAGAGCCACGAAATCCCTCTGTATAGTCTACAGAAACAGCTGTTAAGTCGTCTGTAATTGTGTTTATAAATTGTTCCCAAGTTAGAGCTTCAACTTTTGGTGTTGTAATAAGTACTTTATGATTCAGAAGCGTAAACAAGGTCGTTGCAGCTGTACCCATACATATATTACCTATTTCACCTAATGCATCTGTTTCTTCTGGGCTTAACGTAACTGTGCCACTACTTTGCATGCTATAGTCTTCTTGTAATGCACTGTTATCACTAGTGGTATCAGCATTCATATTGCCTAACAGTGCATTTATTTCCTCCTGTGAAAGCATTTCGGCTACCATTACTCATCCTCCCTCTGTATAACATGATTAATTTTTATAGCTACTTTATTTTTATATTCACCTGGTGAACCTGTGAATTTTAATATATTTCCAACATAAATATCTAATCCAGAATCAATGTCCTTATCAAGCTTTACAATGTCTGAACGTGACAGCTCCAAGAACTCACGCACAGTAATATGTGTCTTACCTAAGATTGCTTTTATAGGTATTCTAGACCTTTCAATCATCTTTTCAATATACTCATGATAAGATGGTCCTAATTCTTGCTCTTTCTGTGCAAACCAAAACTTAGTATTTAATTTGTCCATAATGGACTCTATTACCAAATGTGGTATACATATATTCATCATACCAGCTACATTTCCTATTTTTATATTAAGTGTAACAAGGGCTATGATTTCATTAGGTGATATAATTTGTACAACTTGTGAATTAGTTTCTATTTTTTCAAGCATCGGATCAAGTTCCACGACATTTTGCCAAGGTTCAGCTAAAAGCTGAACAAACTGAATAAATATCTTTTCCAAAATAACACGTTCAATATCTGTAAATTCTCTAATCGTTTCAAGGCCGCTTCCACTTCCTCCTAGTACACGGTCAATAATGGTATAACCCATATTAGGGGAAAGCTCTAGAAGGATAGAACCTTTTAATGGCCTAAAATCTGTAACTGCTAAAATAACAGGGTTAATCAGTGCATTAGAGAACTCTGAATAGGTAACAGCTTCTGCATTCATAACTTCTGCTGATACCATTGTCCTGAGGTGTCCAGATAAATAGGTGGAAATAGCCCTTCCGTAGCTTTCGAAAATAATTTCTAAAGTTCGAAGTTGCTCTTTTGAGAACTTAGAGGGTCTTGCAAAATCATATGATTTAACGCCCTTTTGTTCATTAGCTTCCTGCATCTCATTGACATTGATTTCGCCAGTATTGAGTGCTTTAAAAAGCTCGTCAATTTCACTTTGTGACAGTACTTCACTCACCCTATGTCACCTCCTTTAAATAATACTTATTGCACAAAGTATTCTTCATAATACACATCATAAATAATATCTGTACTCAACAATTTATTAAGTCTTGCTACTATTTCATCTGCTAGCTTCGCTTTACCATCATTTGCTTTTAACATGGTGTAGGTTTGCTCTCCAATGACTGCTATAAGCTCATTTCTCATACTAGCAGCTTGGTTAGTCACTGCATTTGTAAAAGCTTCATAAGCTTTTTTATCACTTGCATCTACTCCTAAGCTAATTTTTATTTTAGCAAAATGTTGCACTGCATCTTCTCCCATAGCAATGTTAGTCATAATCGCATCACCCATGGAAACTTCTGTAAGCTTTAATTCCTTTTCTGTAGCAGCAGTTTGCCCATTAGAGGACTCATTCATTTGCTTTAATACAAAAAATGTACTACCAGCAATAGAAATCCCTAACACTACAATAGCTATAATCACAAAAAGCTTAAATTTACTTTCCAATGTCTAATCTCCCCTCATTTTAAGATGTTGATTTACTGAGTTTGATTTCTACACGCCTATTTTGAGCTCGTTCTTCACTTGTGGCATTTGAACTTATAGGATGATATTCACCCATTCCTTCTGCTGATATCTTAGATGGATTAAAATCCATCTCCTCTAGATAAAACCTCATTACTGCAATTGCCCTTGCACTAGAAAGTTCCCAGTTACTTGGAAATTGTGCCGTATGTATAGGTTGGTTATCTGTATGACCTTCTACACGTAAATGATAACCTTGGTCAATGTACTCTCTAAGTTTTTCACCAATTAGATTTAAATTAGGAATAGCTCCTGGTTTAATATCTGCTTTTCCTGTATCAAATAACAAGATATCTGCAAAACGAATGACTATCATATCTCCACTTTTTTGCACAGTGATTTTATCATCTATTTCCTTTGCTTTTACATAAGCTTTAATATCTTGCTCTGCTTTTGTTGTTTCTTGCGCTTCTTGATAGGCTTGCTCTATAGAAAATTGTGTTTCCTTTACTGGAAATTGAGACATACCATTTTCTAACACATTATTATCTATGCGAATCGTTTGACCACCATCAAAAATGCTGACAGATGCATGGAATGAAGATGCCAATGCTTCAAATTTTTCAGCATCTACTGTTGACATTGCAAATAAAAGAACAAAGAAAGTCAGTAATAAAGTCATCATATCACCATAGGTATTCATATAAGCAGGTGCACCTTTTTTAGGTTGGTCTTCTCTCTTCTTCAAAATGCTTCACCACCTATTCGTCTTTATTTTTAACATCAAATACCCTACGTGTACCAGGTGATAAAAATGCTTTAAGTTTTTCTTCAATAACACGTGGATTCTCTCCCGCCTGAATAGACAGTAAACCCTCTACCATAACTTGCTTATGTAAAATTTCATCATTACTTCTTAAGCTCAATTTATTAGATATTGGTGTAGCTACTAAGTTGGCAATCATAGAACCATAGAAAGTCGTAACCAGTGCTACTGCCATTTTAGGCCCTAGAGTAGATGGATCATTCAAGTTGTCTAGCATAATAATAAGTCCAATAAGTGTACCAATCATACCCCAAGCAGGCCCTAATTCTGCTATTGAATCCCAAAACTTTTGATTGTCTTTATGCCTATTTTCAACAAAGGCAATTTCTGTTTCCAGGATACTTCTCAATAATTCAGCATCTGTACCATCTACAATTAGCAAAATACCTTTCTGTAAAAAGGGATCATCCATTCCTTGAGCAATTTCTTCTAAAGCTAATAAGCCTTCTTTTCTAGCAGACAAAGCTAATTCATTGATTTTTGAAATAACCTCTGTTGGATCTATTTCCTGTTTGGAAAATACATGCTTCCCTGTTTTTAGGCCTTCCAACAATTTAGGAATGGGATATGACACAAATAGAGCTGAAATAATACCACCAAAAACAATAAGTATTGATGGATAATCAATAAAAAGCATTATTCTTCCGTCACCTAAAACGATTGATATGAGAACAAATACTATTCCCGATACCAAACCTATTATTGTAGAAATATCCACTTACTTATTCCTCCCCTTCATTTACAAGGTATATTTTCCGCTTATATTGAATAATACGCCTAATAATTTCTTCTTGCGTTTCTTTTACTACATATTTATTACCTGTTGTCATTGTTATAACTGTATCAGGCGTCTGCTCTATTGTTTCAATTAAATCAGAGTTAACAGCAAACTCCTGATTGTTTAATTTTGAAAGTTTAATCATAAGCTTCTCCTATACATTAACGTTTAAGATTTGTTAGTTCTTGAAGCATTTCATCTGAAACAGATATAATTCTTGAGTTGGCTTGGAACCCTCTTTGAGTAACAATCATATCTGTAAACTCACTTGAAAGATCTACATTGGACATTTCAAGAACACCTGTATTAAAGGTTCCTACTGTCCCCACACCATCAAATTCTCCAGAGTTAGGCGTTACTTTATAAAGATTATCTCCTACCTTCTCAAGTCCTTCTGGATTATCAAACTTAGCCACTACAACTTGAGCAAGTATTCTCATATCCCCATTATCATAAGAAGCTGTAATCACGCCATCGCCACCTATCTCATAACCTATCATCTTACCAGCAGCGTTACCATTGATGGTTTTAGGGTCAATCGTAGATGCTGAAGCATATTGAGTCATAGAAGAAAAATCAATTGATATTTTTTCTGCAAAGGTTGATGTCTTATCAGTATTTTCTATCTCAAGATCTATGGATGTGGCACCACTAGTTGCATCGCCCACACTAGCTAGTTTACCATTTGTATCAAAATAAAGTTTAACTGCTGTATCAGGTGAAAGTGTCCCGTTTAACTTATTTCCATTTGCATCTTTAATATCACCCAACTTCATTTCCCATACAGAATAGCCATCTACCTTATCCGTTGATGGTGTTAAGGTAGTTGCTAGTGAATAATAATTTCCTAAACTATCATAAAAACGAAAGGTTGTTTCTTCTTTTGTAGAAGTAGATGGAAGATTACCTGATAACTGTAACTTATCTGTTACCTTTGGTTTAGAACTTACAAAATTAGGATCAGCTAAATTAATAGAGCCAGCCTCTCCTTTAACAATTTCATACTTATTCGTTTCTTCATTAAGTTGTGCTGTCCAACCCTTTACTTTCATTCCATTAGCAATAATTAAATTACCATCCACATCGGCTCTTAAAGCACCTGCTCTGGTAAAATAAGTGCCATTTGTATCTCCTACAACTATAAAGCCATCTCCATTAATCATTAAGTCAAATGGGTTATCTGTACGCTGTGCAGCACCTTGAGTCATTAACATATCAATAGAAGAGACATTTACACCTAAACCTACTTGCATAGGATTACGTCCACCTCTACCGGTTTCATCACTTGCAGCACTAGCACTTGATAGTGTTTGCGAAAACACATCATTGAAAGTGACACGTTGTGATTTATAACCTATAGTATTAACATTGGCTATATTATTTCCTATTACATCCATTCTTGTCTGGTGTACCCTAAGTCCAGATACCGCAGAAAACATTGATCTCATCATATTAATCTACCTCCTCATTTTGTCCTATTACTTATCTTCTACTAATGTAATATGATTAAAGTTAACAAACTGACCTTCTTTTTCTCCTCTAACATAAACAAAAGTACCTGCTTTTTCAATACGTATGTACTCAGCTGTTCCAGTAATAGTTTGAACTTTACCTTCGCTGTCAGTATAGGTTCCAGTTACTGTTTTTCCTGTAATACTTGGTTTATCCACTATGTTTTGTATTTTATTAAAGTCAATGGATACTTTTTCTTTACCTGTTCCAATAACCATATATGGACTACCATTTTTCATTTCAATGCCTAATACTTCACCTTCAATAATGATACTTTCTTTGGTACCATCTGTTTTGGTTTCTTCAACTAACCCTTGAACTGTTTTACCTAATAATTCAAATGCTGTCGTATTAGCTTGAATATTACTGCTATCGTAAACTTGATAAACATCTTCAAGATTTACTTCTACATCACCAATACCAAGAACTGGGGTATCACCTGATACCTTCACATAATCAACTTTACCTACTAGGTATTCAGAGGTGCCTGTTTCTGAATCTTTATAAAGATATTCAACATACTTACCTATCATGCCATTAGCCAATTGTTTTTGTGAGGCTTGTGCTACATTCATCATCTGCTCAAGTGCAGTGAATTGAGCTAATTGCGCTAACATTTCTGAGTTATCTACGGGATCAAGAGGATCTTGATATTTCATTTGTGTAACTAACAAATTAATAAAAGCATCTTTATCTAATTCAGATTGCTCCTTAACTTCTTCTGTTACTTTCAAATAATCACTATTTAAAGCTGCTGTTTTTGAAATCGTTGTTGACATTTACTCACCCCTTATACCATGTAATCAACTTCTGAATCACTTATTTTTTCAGGTCTTATTTCTTCCTCTTCTTCAAATGCTTCCATATGTTTTGCTATAATCTCTTGAATTCTTTTGCTTGATTTTTGCTTTTCTTGTTCCATCTGAGATTGATGTGTATCTTGCTTAATATCAACTCTAACATCTGTAACCGTGAGTCCTCGTTCTTCTAAAGCAGTTTTCAAGCTGTTCATTTCATTGATTAAAAATGCTTTTGCTTTTTCATTGTCAACCTTTATTTGTGCTACAATATTGCTATTTTCCTCTATAAGTTTTATACTCAATTCTCCTAATTCTTTAGGTGAAAGCTGCAAATGAATTTCTTTAGTCATTCCTAACGTCTTAAAGTCTATTTGATCAATGATATCCGTTTCTATTAATTGTGGCGTCTGAGCTACTTGTTGAGATGTACCAGTTCCTTCAGGCTGCCATAATTGAGAATAGACTGTTGAAGAAAAATTCTGTATCGGTACAACTATACCTAAATCTACTTTACCAGGCTCATTTAATACACTATTATTTAACACATTAGACTGTTCTTCCGGTGTTTGAAGCTGAGTTACTGTTTTCGTATTCATATTCTGAACGACGCTTTGAACTTGCGTTTTCTGAGTAACTTCAATATCGTTTTCATCTTCTACCTCATAAAGACTTTGAATAGTAGTTAATGATTGTTCGGTCTTTTCTATATTTGTTTTCACATCCATCTGTTTTTGTAGATCTAAAGGTGTTCCTTCAATCTTTGTTTCACTGCACATCACTTGTAACTGATCAAATAATTGACTAATGTCCTTAACGCCGTCTTCCACCATAAGTAGATTTTCACCTTTTATTTGAGTGTAAACTTCACTGACAAATTTTCCAAACATCTCTTGTTTAAGCAAGTCAGATGGCGCATATCCCATTTGATTAAGTAATTCTTTTAACTGATCGGTAGTAACATTTAATACTTGACTTAATAACGAAAGGATCTTTTCATCAATTTCACCTTTATCTTTGCTGTTTTCTAGTTCATCTTCTGGTTTTGATTCTACCTTTTCCTTATTAACCGGTTCTGATTTTGTAACCTCATCTTTTGTTTTTTGTACAACTTCATTCCCTTTATCATCTTTTATCTTATCAGTTTCATTTTTATCTTGATTTCCTAATTGTGAGGTTTTCGCCTTATCTAATTCCTTACTAAATGAGCGCTCCTTTGATGGTTCTATCGCCTTTCTAGAAGATGTGTAATTTGTATCCACATTAGCAACTTGCGCATTCATAAATATAGTACCTAAACCAATTTGCCCCATATTTTTCCTCCTTTCCTAGTTCTGCTGATTATTTATTTCTGGTGAAATAAGCTTTATTACTGTTGCTGCACCTTCTGAAGTCATGCTACTCAAAATAAGAGATTTTTTCTCATCCTTCATCTCCTTCATGATTGTCTGAACCAATTCGGAATCTGTCGTTAGAAGTACTTCTAATGCCTTTGCAGCTTGATCTTCATCCATTTCTCCTACCGCTTTAGCTAATGATTGCTGTTCTTTTGTATTAATAGCTTCACCTTTTAATGTCTTATATAACTCTGCTGCTGTTTCTGGATATATTTTTTCAAATTGTTCAATGAACAATTCTGGATTATTTTCTGCTATTGATTGATCCCATGCTTCTTTTTGCTTAAGAAAATCCTCATACTTATTTTCATATTCTTTTAATGTCACATTGCGTGTCTGCAAATCCTTATTGGTTTCTTCAAGTAGATTTATTTTTTCTTCTAAAGTAAGTATGTCTTGTTTCTGCTTTTCATACTGAACAAGAAGTTCCTCCTTTGATAAGGCTGACTCACTGTCTGCTGTACTCGGAACAAGCTTACCAACTACTGGAATAGTCCTTAGAAAATTTATCAATGGTTTTCTAAAAATAAAACCAGCTGCTACTAGAATAATGAAGATAAGGCCTATAAATAACCATTTTTTCTTTTTACGTTTTTTAGGTTTAAAAGGAGGGATATCATTATTTACTTCTTGTATTTTCTTCTCTTTTGTTTCTTGTCCCATCTATCCTCACTCCTTTTGATTCGCTCTGTATTTGTAAGTAACTATTTCATCTACTACGTTATTTTCTTTTCGCTTTTCTTCTTCTTTATAATCTTCTAACTGAAGCTCTTTCAAATTCTCTAGTATTTTTCGTTCTTTGACGGCTTCTACTAGTTCTTCTCGCCGTTGCTCTACTTTTTTTGCCGCTAAGTCAATTTCCTCATTTTTAGAATGAATAGCTTCCTTCATATAATTGGAATAATAATTAAGCTGCCTTAATTGTATGATATTTACTTTTTCATGAGATTGAATTTTTGCTTCTTTATATGCCATTTCTCTTTGCTTCACCAATACTTCTTTTTCAGCTTTTGCTTTTTCATGACATTGATGTGCTAGCCCTAATTCTCTCTTTTTGCTTTCTTCTAGCTTTTCTTTTAAAGCTAAAATAGGTTCCAATTTATACTTAAACATATTCACACCCTAACTAATTATTTCCTGCATATGATGTAAAGTATTTTCAAACTCAACCTTTTCACCTACTGATTGACATAGGAACTCATTGATGAATTTCATCTTGTCAATAGCTGCATCAATTTCCTCACTACTTCCCTTATTATAGGCCCCTACATTAATTAAGTCTTCTGCTTCCTTATATACAGCCATATGTTTTTTTATCTCTCTAGCATAAGTTTTATGTTGGTCTGAAACAATATTGCTCATAACCCTGGATATACTAGCTAGTACATCTATTGCTGGATAATGTCCCTTATTAGCTAATTTTCTAGATAATACGATATGCCCATCTAGTATGCCTCTCGCTGTATCTGTAATAGGCTCATTAAAGTCATCTCCATCAACTAGAACAGTATACATACCTGTAATACTTCCTTTATCTGAATTACCTGCCCTTTCTAGAAGCTTTGGCATCTGTGCAAAAACTGATGGCGTATAACCTCTAGAAACAGGTGGTTCTCCAATAGCAAGGCCTATTTCCCTCTGTGCCATTGAAAACCTTGTGAGAGAATCCATCATAAGAAGTACATCTTTTCCTTGAGCTCTAAAATATTCTGCTAAAGCTGTTGCTGTCATGGCTGCCTTAAGGCGCATGAGTGCAGGTTGATCGGAAGTAGCTACAACTACTATAGATCGCTTAAGACCTTCTGCTTGCAAGTCATTTTCGATAAACTCTCTTACCTCTCTACCTCGTTCTCCTATCAGGGCTATAATATTTATATCGGACAAAGCATTCCTTGCAATCATACCCATTAACGTACTTTTTCCTACTCCACTACCTGCAAATATCCCTATCCTTTGTCCCTTTCCTACAGTTAACATGCCATCAATAGCACGTACACCTAACTGTAGTGGGATAGTGATACGATTTCTTGTAAGTGGATTAGGTGCTGTATTATCAATAGGCACTTGATACATGCAGTGCAGTTCATCACCATTAATAGGTTTTGCACGCCAATCTACTACTTTTCCTAATAAACTCTCATCTACTTTTACACTCAGTTTATCACCATAAGCTAATACTTCACACCCAGGACCAATACCCTCTAGATTACCTAATGGCATTAATAATAAGTACTCGTCCTTAAATCCCACTACTTCAGCAGTGACTAGTTCTTTTTTTCCTCTGGGTTGAATATAACAAATATCTCCTATGTTAGCTATTGGACCCAAGGTTTCAATACTCATTCCAACCACTCTCGTTACTCTACCTTTATAGGTCCACAGCTGGCTTTTTGTAACCTGTTCATACCTTTTAAAATCAATCATATTATCCCCTACTTTGCATTCATTAAGATTCTTGTATCATTAATAACACGCTCAAGTCCTTGCGAGATATCATACACAATACTTCCTTGATTGAATTCAATCATACAAGTGGTTTCATTAAGATTGTCTCTTGTTTCTATTTCTAAATCTTTTCTAATTCCTTTAATTGCATCGATTTCCTTTTCTGACAACCTTGCATATAAAATAGGTGAAATAATTACCTTGACTTTTCCTAAAATCTCTTCTTTACTTAGCATCTTTCTAACTAAATACTTTACCCAGTCAACTTGATAATTCATTTCTTCGCTAATAATATGATTAAGGAGTGTAATAAGGGTTTCTACTAGCTCCCCTTCTGTACTCATAATCAGCTCTTCTTTTTCTTTATGAGCATTTGCTAGAATATGTTCTGCTTGCTTTCGAGCTTCTTCTAATACTTCTTCTTTTTCTTTTGTCATTTCAAATAACATATGTGTTTTTAATTGCTTTGCTTCTTCCTCTATTGCTTGTGATTTTTGTATTGCTTCTGAAAGCATCTGCCTCACTTGATTGTCTGCTTCTTCTAGTTTAGCATCAATAAGTTCCTGTATTTCCTTTAGTTGCTTTTCTTGAATACTTTCTAATTGTTCTTTTTCATCAAAACTTGATTGTTCTATAGTTTCATTTATGTAATCTTCTTCTGCAAGCACATCTATCTGCCTAGTAGAAAAATCTATAATACTTTGTGTTCTTATTCTTTCACCCTTTATAATACTAGACAACGACCTCATCTCCTGCTCCACGTGAAATTACAATCTCACCCGCATCTTCTAATTTACGAATAACATTAACGATTTTTTGTTGAGCATCTTCAACTTCTTTAACACGCTTTGGTCCCATATATTCAAGATCTTCTTCAATCATCGCCGCAAGACGTTTAGAGACATTAGACATAATAACTTCTTTAACACTATCTCCTGCACCTTTAAGCGCAATAGCTAACTGATGATTGTCCACTTCTCTAAGTACGCGTTGGATAGATTTTGGATCAAGCGTCGTAATATCTTCAAATACAAACATACGTTTCTTGATAATTTCTGCTAATTCTGGATCTTCAATTTCAAGATTTTCCATAATATTCTTTTCAGTTGTACGATCCACTTGATTGATAATATCTACAATTGAATCAACACCACCAATACTTGTATAATCCTCAGATACTAATGTAGATAAGCGTTTTTCAAACTCTCTTTCAATCTGATTAATAACATCTGGCGAAGCTCTATCCATCAGTGCAATTCTACGTGCAGTATCAGCTTGCATCTCTGGTGGTAACGCTCTGATGATTTCTGCTGATTGACTTGGTTTTAAGTAGGATAAAATAAGTGCTATAGTCTGTGGATGCTCATTTTGGATAAAATTAACCAACTGTGATGCTTCCGTCTTTCTAGCAAATTCAAATGGGCGTACTTGCAATGATACAGTAAGTTTATTAATAACCTCTACTGCTTTATCTGAACCCAAAGCTTTTTCTAAAAGTTGTCTTGCATAGCCAATACCACCTTCAGCAATATATTCTTGAGCTAAGCACATTTCATAGAACTCTTGAAGCACTTCTTCCTTCACTTTAGGTGATACAGCTTTAATACTAGCTATTTCTAAAGTAAGTTGTTCTATTTCTTCTTCTTTTAAATATTTGAAGATACTAGCAGACTTTTCTGGTCCTAAAGCAATTAATAACATCGCAGCTTTTTGTTTACTTGAAAATTGTTCCTTCACCATGTCATCACTCCCAATCTTCCTCTGTCAGCCAATTACGAAGTAAGTTTGCTACAGCCTCTGGTTTTTCATCTACGAACTTATCAATTTGACGTTTTGTCTCTAATGTTTCTTTTAGTTCAATTTCTTCAAGTTCTACTTGTTCCTTAGCTGCCTTCAGCATTTCTTCCACTTCAAGTTCTGGTTCTACTTCAACGATTTCTTCATGTTTTCTAAATCGAAGTACTACAAACGCAATTAGAAGCAATGCCAGCACCAGGAATACTAAAGGTAAATAGTCTTTGTAATCAATTTGATAAACTTCTTGATCTAAGAAAATAGGATTTTCATAGGCATTGACAACAACATTATCTATACCTGTAGCACTCTTAACTGAATTAACAATAGATTCATCTACAGCAAGTGTACGTTGCTCACGGTTGCTTACTTTAAATTCACTCCAAGTCATTCCTGTTAATGTTGGCTTAACTTCCTCTTCTCTATAAATTTTATTTTTAAACAAATTAACAGACAAAGAGGATTTTTCCAAATCAACATTCCCAGGATTTTTTACATATACAGACTCTGTCTTATCAGGTGCATAAGTAATATCTTTTTGCGTCTCCTTGCTTTCACCACTTGTACCATTATTCGTTTGGTAAGTTGGAATATCTCCTCCATTTGTCGTGGTACCTGGTTCTGCTCCTGTTTGATTGTTCTTAGTCGAACTAGAAGCTTGAGTTTCTTGTTGTATAACCCCTCTACTTTCATCTTCTCCTTGGGTTTGATACTTTTGACTAGATTCTTGATATTGATCAAAATCTAGAATCAAATTAGGACTTACGCGTACATCATCATACATATTTCCTAGTAGATTAGATACCTTCTGAGTAACATCTTGTTCTGCTAATAACTTTATTTCCTGTTGCTTATTAAGGCCTAATTGACTTTCTTCACTACCAGAATATAATGTATTACCTTGTGAATCTATAACTACAATATTCTTTTTATCTAAATTGGCTACACTAGAGGAAATATATGTTGCAATACCTTCACATTGTTTAGTTGTAAGCGTCTTACTTAATGTCAGAAATATACTCGCTCTACTTTCTACTTGTGACTGAAGGTATGCATTTTTCTGTTCTGGAATAACCAGTTCAACGCGAGCATTTTCAATCCCCTCCATTGAACGTAACGTTCTCTCCAATTGTTGTTTTTTATATTCATTGTTTTTAGCTGTCATCTCAGTCTGTGTTGTGGACATTGTATTATTAATCACCTGTTCAAAAGTCATTCCACTTTCTGGCACATCTGACATAGCAGTATACATTAACGCCTGCTCATATTGATTTTCCTGTACTTGTATATTGGTACTATCATTAATTAATTTATACTTAATACCATTTTCATTTAAAACAGTAGCCACTTGCCCAATAGACTTAGAATCCAAATTCTCTGAAAAGAGGTTTTTCATCTTGGGCCTAGTCAACAATACAACTGCTGTGATTGCAATGATAAGTGCTAAAACACCTATTCCAATTTGTATTTTTTGCTTTTTAGTTAAATTATTTAATTTCTCTGTAATTTGATTCGATATCTGTTCAATCGTCTGTTGCAAATTATTCACCTCACTTTATTTCAATCTGAGATTAAACAGATAGGTTCATAATTTCTTTGTAAGCACTTAATAAACCATTTCTCACCTGTAACGTATATTGTAATAATATCCCGGATTTTTCTTGAGCAATTAATAAACTAGCAATATCATCATTAGCACCTGTAATAAAATCATTAGTTAAATTTTTAGTTTCTGTTTCTGCTGCCTTGTTAGCTTGTATTAATTCTTTTGCTGCATCTAATGCATATGTAAAACTTTCATTCCCTGTAAGTTTTTTCTCATCTTGAATTTTATTCATTAATTGCTGATTAAGCTGTATGCCTTGAACTGCTGCTATCATATTCTTTCCTCCCAGAATTATTTGCCAATCTCTAACGCTTTGGCAAACATCGATTTCATCGTATTGAATGAAGTCACATTGGCTTCATATGATCTACTTGCAGAAATCATATTAACCATCTCATCAACTGTATTGACATTAGGCATCTCAACATATCCCTGTGCATTTGCATCAGGATGAGTAGGATTATACACCAATGCCCCCTGACTCTCATCTTCAACAATCCTTGCCACCCTAACGCCATTTACACCGCTTTGCTTCTTTTTATTTAATATACTAGAAAAACTATTTTCATTTTGCATTTGCTCAAAAATCACTGTTTTTCTTTTATATGGACCACCCTCTGCAGTACGTGTTGTATTTACATTAGCCATATTTTGAGAAATAATGTCTAATCTTAAGCGTTGCGCTGTAAGTCCACTAGCTGCTGTATCCATAGAATCAAAAAAACCCATCCCTTTTCCTCCTTGTTATTTTAGATTTTGTAGCACTGTAGAGAAACGTCCCAGCTGACTATTTACCCTTGTTACTAAAGCATTATACCTAGCACTCACCTTAGCTTCTTCTGCCATTTCTACGTCAATATCCACATTATTACCATCTAACCTATAAGAAGAATTCGCATAATCTGTATATATTTCCGGCTCAATATCTTTTAAGTTTAATCCGGCTGTTCCCCCTTTTTTGATTTCCTTTTCTAAGATAGTTTCAAATCTGACATCTTTCCTTTTATATCCAGGCGTGTCCACATTACTAATATTCTCACTTATGATACTTTTTCTAAGCATTGTTGCACTTATTGCTGTATTCATTAAATCTATATCAGAAAAAATGTTCATCATCTTCCCCCTTTTTAGTCTAAATTAAATAGTTAACCTAAAAACAAAATTGCACAAATGTATTAATATAATACCAATTATATAATTATATTCGTTATAAAGCAATAAATATTAACAAGCTTCTCCCTTAGAAACACTTAATTGTCATATATTACTCTATATTTTATGCATTTCTTTTAGTTCAAGTATTTTTTAAACTCTTTTTAGTTCATTTGTGTCTATTCTTGTATCATTTTAACTATAAAAAATAGACCACCAAGGTCTATTTTATAAGAATTTTCACATTATTCATTATCCCTAAGTCTAATGATGCCATTATTCCCGATACAAGCAAAATCGAAATGAGTAACTTGACATACTGCTTTTTCACTTGCCCTCTTGCACCACCTATTAAATCCATACTTCTTTTTAAAATTTCTATTCCTACACTCACTGCCAATATTGCTTGTACGCCATAAGAAAACATCCCAATCATTATGCCTCTACCTCCAAAAAGCAATATTAATGCAGTTGTTGTAAACCCATATGAAAAGATCATACTAAACAAAAGAATCCAACTCAAAGGGACAGTAAGTCCAAACCAACCAAATAGCCATATTAAAAACACCTTCTTTAGGTATTTTATTACTATATAACCAAAGCTCATCAGATTCATACTCATGTAATCTTGTGTAAGCCATGTATATAAAACTTCAAATGTTTGGGTATTTTTCCCTTCAATCCAAAAGGCATACCAAACACTAGCAAAAACTGCTAATACTAATATCAAAACGCCCCCCATCTCTTTCAGTACTGATAATCGTCCTTTTAACAAATAATCCCCATTCACTTTCCACCTCTCCCATCACCATCATATAAAACAATCTATGATACAAGCTTTCTATTTATACCTAAAATCCTAAGCGTATACCTAAGGGCTATATATACCTATCGCATCCTATCTATAAATTTTTCATAAAAACATAAAGAGATGAGCTTAATAAACTCATCTCTTTATGTTTATACACGTACATGACCTTCTGCACCTAATAAAGCTTTATTTTCTTCTAATATAGGCTTAATCACTTCATTAATAAAATCTACAACTTGCATTGCTGCACAGCCAATGAAGTTTTCTGGTTTCAATATAGCTTTCAACTCTGACTCTGACATCTTGAAAGTATCATCCTTTAAAATGCGTTCAATTAAATCATTACTTTTCCCATTCTGCTTAACCTCTGCTGCTGCCTCCATAGATAAAACGCGAATACGTTCATGAAGTTCTTGACGATCTCCTCCACGTTTTACACCCTCCATCAAAATAACCTCAGTTGCCATAAATGGTAATTCATCATTAATATGTTTCTCGATTACTTTTGGATAAACCACTAATCCATCTGCTACATTCATGTAGATCTCTAATATCGCATCTACTGCTAAAAACGCTTCAGAAACAGCAATTCTCTTATTTGCACTATCATCAAGTGTTCTTTCAAACCACTGTGTTGAAGCTGTAATAGCTGGATTTAATGTATCACATATAACATAACGTGCTAACGAAGAAATACGTTCTGTACGCATCGGATTACGTTTATACGCCATAGCTGATGATCCTATTTGATTCTTTTCAAAAGGCTCTTCTATTTCTTTAAGGTGTTGAAGTATTCTAATATCATTACTAAATTTATAAGCAGATTGAGCCACTTGGCTTAATACATTTAACACAAGTGAATCAAACTTTCTAGTATAAGTTTGTCCTGTTACTGGATAAACAGAAGTATAACCTAGCTTTTCAGCAACTGTTTGATCTAATAATTTAACCTTTTCATAGTCTCCATCAAACAAATTTAAGAAAGTAGCTTGAGTACCTGTAGTACCTTTAGCACCCCTAAGTCTTCTTTGTTCGAGTAAATGATTAATTTCTTCTAAATCTAGCCATAAATCTTGCAGCCATAAAGTTGCTCTTTTTCCCACTGTCGTAAGCTGAGCAGGTTGTAAATGTGTAAATCCTAAAGTAGGCAAATCTTTGTAATCTATCGCAAATTTTGCTAATTTGTCCATGACATTAACAACTTTTTTCTTAATCACTTCAAGCGCTTCATACATAATGATTAAATCAGTATTATCCCCAACATAACAGCTAGTAGCACCCAAGTGTATAATTGGCATCGCCAAAGTAGCTTGTTCTCCATAGGCGTGTACATGAGCCATGACATCATGACGCACTTTCTTTTCCCATTCTTCTGCTACTTCATAATTAATATCTTCACTAAATTTCTTAAGTTCTTCGACCTGCTCCTTTGTCACATTTAAGCCAAGCTCATGTTCAGTTTCAGCTAAAGTAACCCATAACTTTCTCCAAGTTTTAAATTTCTTTTCCTCGGAAAATAAGTAAAGCATTTCCTTACTTGCATATCTACCCTCTAATGGACTTTTATATGAATTTCTCATGTGTATTTCCTTTCATGATTAATTTATTATCTTTATTATACGTATTATTACCTCAAATAGCAATGTATTATTCGAACGTTTAGTGATATATATAAGTTTTCGTTCGATTTAATACATAAATTTATCACTATTTTAACACATAAAAATAGCGATGCCAAGCATCGCTATTTACTATTTAGCATATTCAGTTGCACGAGTTTCACGAATGATACTTACTTTAATTTGACCTGGATATTCCAAATCATTTTCAATACGTTTAGTAACGTCTCTCGCAAGAAGTATTAGACCATTATCATCTACTTCCTCTGGCGTTACCATAATTCTTACTTCTCTACCTGCTTGAATAGCATAAGATTTTTCAACACCTTTAAAGGAAGTTGCAATTTCCTCAAGTTTCTGTAAACGTTTAATATAAGTTTCTAAGGTTTCACGTCGTGCCCCTGGTCTTGCCGCTGAAATCGTGTCTGCAGCTTGTACAATAACAGCAATTGCTGTTTCCGGATCTACATCTCCATGATGTGCTTCTACAGCATTAATAACAGTTGCATTTTCTCCATACTTACGGCATAAATTAACACCTATACTTACATGAGAACCCTCTACTTCATAATCTACAGATTTACCAATGTCATGAAGTAATCCTGCTCTTTTAGCTAAACGTACATCTAATCCAAGCTCACTAGCCATTAATCCCGCCAAATTAGAAACCTCTATTGAATGACGTAATACATTTTGACCGTAGCTTGTTCTAAATTTCATTTTACCTAATAAACGAATAAGCTCTGGATGTAAGCCATGTACACCCGTTTCAAAAGTAGCAGCTTCTCCTTCTTCTCGAATAAGTACTTCTACTTCTTTTTTAGCTTTTTCAACCATTTCTTCAATACGAGCTGGATGAATTCGTCCATCCACAATTAACTTTTCTAAGGCAATACGCGCTACTTCACGGCGTATTGGGTCAAAGCCCGATAAGATAACTGCCTCAGGTGTATCATCTATAATGAGATCTATACCAGTAAGTGTCTCTAATGTTCTAATATTTCTTCCCTCACGCCCAATGATACGGCCCTTCATTTCATCATTTGGTAATGGTACAACAGATACCGTTGTATCTACTACATGATCTACAGCGCACTTTTGGATAGCATTAGTGATAATTTCTTTTGCTTTTTTATCTGCTTCCAATTTAGTTTTTGCTTCTATCTCTTTAATCATTATAGCAGATTCATGTCTTACATCTTCTTCAATGGTTCTTAAAAGATATTGTTTTGCTTCTGTTAAGGTCAAACCTGAAATACGTTCAAGTTCTTCTAACTGTTTTTGGTGTAAAGCTTCCGCTTCTTCCCTCGTCTTATCAGCTTTATCAATTTTTCTTTGTAATTGTTCTTCTTTTTGTTCAAGTGTTACTGTTTTTCTATCAATATTCTCTTCTTTATGGAGTAATCTTTTCTCCATTTGTTGCAATTCATTTCTTCTTTCGCGTACTTCTTTATCTAATTCATTTTTGACACGAATGTTTTCTTCTTTTGCTTCTAATAATACTTCTCTTTTTTTAGCTTCCCCTGCTTTGATAGCGTCATCTATAATTTTTCTTGATTTTTCTTCTGCTGTTCCAATTTGTGCTTCCGCTATGTGTTTTCTATAAGAAGCGCCACTAAAAAAGGCTATTATTCCAACAATAATGATGACTACAATAATTCCTATTATTAAGCCTATTTGTTCTATATCTACCACCTCCCAAGTATTATCAATGTGCAAATAACATCATAATTGTATAACTTTTTAAAAATGCTGTCAAGCATTACCTATTGAAAATACGGTGTTTTTATCACTTTTCATATATATTTATACATAAAATTTAAATTCTTTAATTTAAGTCAAAAAATCAAAAAGGTAGCTATACGCTACCTTTCGATTTTTACTATTTTATTCCTCTTCATCCACCATTAAAATTTTATCATTCATTTCGTCTTTTGTTTCATGAGCAGTTTCATCTAGCGCACTAATCCCATAATGACTTCTTACTTTATTTTCTATCTCAAGTAAAAGTTCAGGATGCTCTTTGATATAAATTTTAGCATTCTCTCTTCCTTGGCCTAAACGTAAATCGCCGTAAGAGTACCATGCACCGCTTTTATTAACAATATCGATATTAGTTGCTAAATCAAGTACATCTCCTTCTTTTGAAATCCCCTCACCGTACATAATATCAAATTCAGCTTGTTGGAAAGGTGGTGCTACTTTATTTTTTACAACTTTAACACGTGTACGACTTCCAATAAACTCATTACTTTGTTTTAAAGTTTCAATCTTACGAACATCTAGACGAATAGATGCGTAAAATTTAAGCGCACGGCCACCAGTAGTTGTTTCATTACTACCAAACATAACACCAACTTTTTCACGAAGTTGGTTGATGAAAATGACAGTACATTTTGATTTATTAATAACACCTGTTAATTTTCTTAGTGCTTGAGACATTAATCTTGCTTGTAAGCCCATATGAGAATCACCCATATCACCTTCTATTTCAGCTCTTGGAACCAACGCAGCAACAGAGTCTACTACAATAATATCAATTGCTCCAGAACGCACCATAGTTTCTGCAATTTCAAGAGCTTGTTCACCATTATCCGGTTGTGAAATATAAAGTTCATCAATATTAACGCCTAACTTAGCTGCATAAGATGGGTCTAAAGCATGTTCCGCATCAATAAACGCCGCAATTCCACCTTGTTTCTGGACTTCGGCAATCATATGCAAAGTAACAGTTGTTTTACCTGAAGATTCTGGGCCATAAACCTCCACAATTCTTCCTTTTGGCAGGCCACCTACTCCAAGTGCAATATCTAAGCTCAGAGAACCTGTTGGGAAGGTATGCACATTTGTATCTGTCGCTTCTCCCAATTTCATAATAGAACCTTTACCAAATTGTTTTTGTATTTGCGAAATGGCTGCATCTAATGCCTTTTTTGATTCATCATTCATTCTTATCACCTCATTATATATCGAACATTTGTTCTGTAATCATTATACCTAAACTTTGTCTTGATAGCAAGGAAAATTTACTTAAAAAGTTTATAAAGTTGAAATAAGATATTTTTAACTGTTTTTTCTCTTATCGTTCTCCTTGATCCTTTTAAATGCAATTCATATACATCTGTTTTTGCTTCTGTAGCAATACCTATATAAACTAATCCCACTGGCTTTTCTGGGGTTCCACCGTCAGGACCTGCAATACCAGTGGTAGATAAACCTATATCAGCTCCACTACACTTTCTAACACCTTCTGCCATTTCCCTAGCTGTTTGGTAACTAACGGCGCCAACAGATTGAAGCGTCGCCTCCTTTACATCTACATACTTCATTTTAGCTGTATTACTATAAGTAACAATACCTTCATTAAAGCAAGCCGATACACCACCACAATTAATCAATGTTCCTGCTAACAGCCCTCCTGTACAAGACTCTACTGTAGCTATGGTTTTTTTATTTTTTAACAAGAATCTTACGATAATTTCTTCAAGTCTGTCTTTATTATATCCGATTATAAAACCCCCTAAACGTTCCTCCACTTCTTTTTTCTTTTGTTGAAGCTGTTCTTTTGCCTTCTCTAAATTTCCACTTTGTATATTGATACGTACGATGATCTCATATTCTCCTACATAAGTAGCTATACTTCCCCACTCAAATTCACCAAGCATACCTTGCAACTGGGTAGCTACTTCACTTTCTCCTAGACCAAATAATTTAATATCTAATGTTTCATTATAAAATGCTCTCTTTTGCTTTAAATAAGGTATAACTTCATTTTCTAGCATAGGTTGCATCTCATATGGTGGACCTGGAAGTAATATAATAATAGCTTCATTATATTCAATAATACATCCGGGTGCAGTTCCATAATTATTTTTTAAAATATAAGCTTCTTCTGGAAAAGCTGCTTGCTTTTCATTAATACTAGGCATTATTTGATTCATTTCTTTGAAGTAAGCCTTTATTTCTTCTAATACATTCACTCTTATGCAAAGAGGTAGGCCTAATGCTTCGCAAACTGCCTCTTTTGTTAAATCATCTTTTGTTGGCCCCAATCCACCAGTCACAATAATATACTTACTCCGCACTATTGCCGTATTAATAGCCTCTTTAATAGCCGCTGCCTGGTCTCTTACTGCTGTATGATAATCTGGTATTATCCCTATGGTTTGAAGTTGTTTAGCAATATAACTAGCATTTGTATTTATTGTATATCCTTTAACAACCTCATCACCTACAGCAATTATTTCTGCATTCATAGCAATCCCTACCTTATCATTTTTTATTTATTATACCACGTTCTTTGGTCCGTTTAAATGAAGATTACCTACAATGCTTACTCTCTACTAAATAGCAAAAGAAGGTACACTATATACCTTCTTTTTGTTTTAAAAATTGTTCTCTACATTCCCATGAACAGAAAAAATATTCTTTTCCTTGTTTCACAATGCGATAAGCCTGTGACTTTTCTATTTCTTTATGACAAATTGGATCTATAACCAACTCTTCTTTAAGGAGCTGCGTAGCTTGATCTTTTTGCATTTGATTTTTTTCAATAATTTTAATTTCACCATTTACAATAGTAATCCCCTCAACATTTGGATTATCCTTGTATTTTTTAACTACCTTTCTTACTTTTAATATATAGCGTGTTAAATTAAATAAGCTTACAAGACCTATTACTAAAATCATATTTAATATAAAATCAATAACCATTTCTTCACCTCTTTTTCTATAAATATAGTATAGCTTACTTATATGAAAATAATTTAAACATCTTTCTATAAAAATAGACTATATTTGCCTCACTATCTGAAAGCAAATATAGTCTATTTTTATATCACCTTATATTTTATTTTATGCCTCAGTCGATGGCGTCTCTTCATCCGATGTAATATAATGTGAAAACAAATTTTGCATCAAGAAGGATTGTCCTAATATAATAAGTCCTGGTGCCACTACAATTAAAAATGGGAATCTTAAAATAAGAACAACTGCTAAACCATATAAAGCTGTATTAAGTAAAGTAGTTAATAAATGTTTATGTGTCATAACAAATGAGGTTTTACAAAGCACTCTGGTTTTCATATCAAATCTTGAAAGTACCGCCCATAAATAAGTACTGTAATTTAAAAACTCAAAAACAATAAGGATTGCTAAAGGAATCACAAACTTTAACATACTGGAATGTTCTGGATTAAGTATACCATCAATAACTAAAATACCATAAAGTATACAACTTGTAGCTGCCACTACATACACTATCGTTAAAGGAATACTTTGTTTAAAGTTTTGCTTAAAGCTCTTAAAAAAATCTGCAACTACATAAGTTTGTTCTTTTCTTACCTTTTTGCCTAATACATAAAAAACAGCTGTTGTTGAAGCTCCTATTGTAATAATGCCACATGAACAAATCCACCACAACAGCGATAAAATAATCACATCTGCTACTTCATTCATCCAAGCCCATATAGGGGCATCTAAATCAAAAAAACCTGACATGCTATTATGTCCTCCTTGAATAAATATTTAGTTATTCTTATTATACTATAGATCATCCTTTTTTTCTATACTCTCTATATTAGTCTACTAATGTGTTATTCTTATAAATTATTTTATTATTCTCATCTAATTTACACCATTTCTCTGTTTGTTTTCCTAAAACTATTATATAATATAAAACAATAATATATTTTTTTATAAAAACTCTTGAAATAAGTTTTTATAAATGTATAATTATACATATATTCTAATATATATAGAATCATTAAAGGGGGATTAACCATGAAAGAAAAAGTTGTTTTAGCCTATTCAGGTGGTTTAGATACTTCAGTTATCATTCCATGGCTTAAAGAAAATTACGATTATGATGTTATTGCTGTATGTATAAATGTAGGTCAAGATGCTGAATTAGAAGGCCTTGAAGAAAGAGCACTTTCAATGGGTGTAAGTAAGGTTTATGTTGAGAACGTAAAAGATGAGTTTATGAGAGAATATGTATTTCCTATGATTCAATCTGGTGCTATTTATGAATCTAAATATTACCTTGGTACTTCTATTGCTCGTGCTGTTATTGCTAAAACTCTCGTTAATGTTGCCCTTAAAGAAGGGGCTGTAGCTATTTGCCATGGTTGTACAGGTAAAGGTAATGACCAAATTCGTTTCGAATTAGGTATTGCTGCACTTGCACCTCATTTAAAAGTAATTGCGCCTTGGCGTATTTGGGATATTTCTTCTCGTGAAGAAGAAATCGAATACCTTGAAAAACGTGGCTTGCCTGTTCCGATGAAAAAGGAAGATAGTTATAGCCGTGACCGTAACATGTGGCATATTTCTCACGAAGGTCTTGAATTAGAGGATCCATGGAATGCACCAAACTATGAAACACTTCTTAAATTAGGCGTATCTCCTGAACAAGCACCTGATAAAGCAACTACTATTACCTTAACCTTTAACCAAGGTATTCCAACTCATTTAAACGGAGAAGCTATGGAACCATCTGCACTTCTTGAAAAATTAAATGAGTTAGGTGGTGCTAATGGTATTGGTATCGAAGACATTGTAGAAAACCGTGTTGTAGGTATGAAATCTCGTGGTGTTTATGAAACTCCTGGTGGTACTATTCTTTATAAAGCTCATGAGGAATTAGAACACCTTACATTAGATCGTGAAACCTATCGTTATAAACAAGAAATTGCTCTTGAATTTGCTGATTTAATTTATAATGGTAAATGGTTTACACCTCTTCGTGAAGCACTTCAGGCTTTTGTTACGAGTACACAGCAGGTTGTAACAGGAGAAGTTAAGTTAAAACTCTATAAAGGTAATGTTATTCCACAAGGCTCTTCTTCTCCATTTTCTCTTTATAGCGAGGCACTTGCTAGCTTCACTACTGGTGACCTTTATAATCATAAAGATGCTGATGGATTTATCAGACTTTATGGCTTACCACTTCGTGTACGTGCCCTTAAAGCTGCTGAAAATCACAAATAATTAATCTATATCTAACAAGCCAAGGAGTGTTCAAAACTAATTATTTTCCTAGTTTTGTAACACTCTCTTGTTTTACCATTATTTAATTATTCAACTCAAGGAGGATTACTATGAAATTATGGGGTGGCAGATTTGCCAAAGAAACCGATCAACTTACTGATCACTTTAACTCTTCGATTTCTTTTGACCAAAGATTATATAAGCAAGATATTATCGGTAGTATTGCACATGTAGCTATGTTAGGTGCTCAAAATATTATTTCCATGGCAGAAAGCGACGCCATTATTAACGGATTAAATTCACTTTTAGAGGATATTGAAAAAGGTGACATTACTTTTAACGAAAAAATGGAAGATATTCATATGAACATCGAAGCTTTACTTATTAGCCGTATTGGTGATGTAGCTAAAAAAATGCATACTGGACGCAGTCGTAATGACCAAGTAGCACTTGATGTAAGACTCTACACTCGTGATGAGATTATCACTTTAAAAGTGATGCTTAAGGAATTAATGCAAACAGTCATTACACTAGCAAAAGAGCATACAAATACCATTATGCCGGGCTATACTCATTTACAGCGTGCACAACCTATTACTTTTGCTCATCACCTTATGGCTTACTTTGAAATGTTTAAACGTGATTTTAAACGTTTAGAATTCACTTATGAAAATACTAATTTTCTACCTTTAGGTAGTGGTGCCCTAGCTACTACTACTTATCCTTTAGATCGAGATGCAGTTGCTAAAAGCTTAGATTTTAATGGTATCTGCGAAAATAGTATAGATGGTGTTTCAGATCGTGATTTCTGTCTTGATTTACTTTATACACTTTCTACTTTAATGATGCACCTTAGCCGTTTTAGTGAAGAGATTATTTTATGGAGTAGCCATGAATTTCATTTCATTGAGCTAGATGATGCTTATAGTACAGGGAGCTCTATTATGCCTCAAAAGAAAAATCCAGATATAGCAGAATTAGTTCGCGGCAAAACAGGCCGTGTATATGGTAATCTAATGAGTTTATTAACGACTATGAAAGGACTTCCTCTTGCTTATAACAAAGATATGCAAGAGGATAAAGAACGCTTATTCGATAGTATTGATACACTTAAAATGTGCCTTCCTATTTTTACACAAATGATTAAAACCATGAGAGTTTGTAAAACTAATATGTACACTGCTGCTTCCGGAGGATTTACTAACGCTACTGATGCGGCCGACTATTTAGTTAAAAAAGGTCTCGCTTTTAGAGATGCACATGAAGTAATCGGTAAGCTTGTTCTGCATTGTGTTACTACACATACCACTTTGGAGGAACTTCCTCTTGAAACCTATCAAATGATCCACCCTATTTTTGATGAAGACATCTACGAGGCTATTTCTCTAAAGACTTGCGTCAATGAACGTCAAGTAAAAGGGGGACCAAGTGAAAAAGCGGTTACAGCTCATATAAAAAGCGCCACTGATTGGTTGCAATAATTTTACATGAGATCTTTTAAATCTTTTAATAGTTCTTTTGAATAACAATATAGCGTGCTATCTTCTTAGTGATAGCACGCTATATTATTTTAAAATTGGAATAGGATTATCTAATATTTGTTTAAAAATAAAATAATTAAAAATTTCAGCTTTAAAAACCTCCATGGTTCTTATAAAACGTTGCATCGAGTGGTCAGTTAATGAAACCTCTAATTGCCATTGTTCATAATAAGCTTCAGCCATTTCTTTGCTACTCATTTCATATAAATTCTTTAAAAATGCGTAATTATATTCATACCCATGCATGACCTCCAGCTCTTCTTCAATAGTTGTAGCCAGTTCTACATATAGTTCTTGACCCACTAACCATAGCTTACTAAAAAACTGCCACACAGCTGTAGGTGGAATAATAATAATAGTAGCCTGTGAATACGCATAGAATGTATTCCTATAGACTCTATTCAAATCAATAATAGCATAATCTATAGGCTCATGAGATACTGTTAGCAACTCATATAATTCATCTTGCTTACTCACTTGCTTTTGACATTTTAAAATCCACTTTAAATTTCTATATTCATAAAAATAAAAACATCTTGAATGTGTATGATTCGCTATTCCTTGACATACTAATTGCATAGTCACCCTTCCTTTTTATTGAAAGTGTAGACTACTTTACTATTTTTTAAACATTTTATTCTTGCATAGGTACATATTCAAAATACATCACCTTATCTATCTGTAAATTATAAGCAACTGCATAAGCTAGATTTCCCGCCTTCATACTTAACATCTTAAGCTCTGGTGTCTTCTCATCTGATTGAATAGCATCTACTGTAATAGGTACATCTTCAGCTACTAATCCCTTGTCCTTTAGAAATGCTTCACAACGAGCTTGTACTTCTTCATCTGTCAATTCTAAAACTGGCGCTTCTGTTACATACTGATAAATCATTCCTCTTATCTCTTTAGTAGCTTCCTCCATAATAATCCCGTAGAACTCCAAATCACCTTCTACTTTATTTTCTGATTCATCTTTAGCTGTTAATGATAATATATTTTCTAAGCCACTATCTTCTTTAGCACGATTACGCACCGCTCCTTTTGTCCAATCTTCTGTTTCGCTTACTTCAATGTCAAAATACTTCTTAAGTGCTGCTTGTGCACTAGTATCTAATTCATTAATAAGCGTCGTATCAGTAATAGCCTCTTCTACATAGCTACTTTTAGGCATTATAAATTGTATGATAAACATCCCGGCTAAAAGTAGGGCAATGATTACAAAAATTAAAGTTCTTAGTCTCTTATTCATATGGTCCTCCACTATGTTTATGATTAATCTCTTTATTAGTATACACTAAAAATATGCAGGTTTTATAAAAATCTAACTTCCTTTTCACAAAAAAGACAAGTATGCGTTTCTTTGCGTACTTGTCTCCTAATCATAGATACTTCTTTACTTTTTAGCTTTACTTACATTTTTCTTTGTTTTACCAGCTATTTTCTTTTCTTCTGTACTTACTAAAGGAGAAGCCTTTTCTTTGACGATTATTTCCTCAGTCTTATTAGAAGCTTGCTGCTTTACTTTTGTTTCTGTTTCCTTACTTTTTGTTACTTTAGTTTTTGTATCCTTGGTTTTTGTTTCTTTAGACTTAGTTTCTTTGGCTTTTGCATCTTTAGTCTTTGTTTCTTTAGTCTTTGGTAGCACTACTGCTTTTTCTATTTCTTTGTCCTTCTTTGATTTAATTGTTTTTTTAGCCGGTATTGCATTTGCGACTACTTCTGTAGCTACCTCTTTCATATCTTTATCTGTAGCTGATTTCACTGATTTAGTATTCTTCTTTACTGATTTTTTCTTTGCCTTAAATACCATCATACTAAGTGGCGGTATAGTGATTTCTATACTATAGGGTCTACCATGCCATCCTGTTTCTGTAGCTTTTACCACGCCATTAAGCGCGTTACTACCACCATAAAGTGCTGCATCACTACTTAATAGTTCCTCGTAATTTGCCAGTGTAGGTACCCCTATTCGATAGTCTGTGTAACTTGCTGTTTTAAAGTTAATAACCACTACAAGTTCTTCCCCTGTTTCTACATTTCTTCGTAGGAAAGAAATAATACTCTGTTCTCTATTTTCACAGTCAATCCATTCAAAATTCTCATAGCCATTGCCAGTTTCCCATAAAGCCTTCTCAGATGTATATAGCTTATTAAGTGCTTTCACCCACGCTGAAATGCCTTGATGTTCTTTATCATTTAATAAATCCCAATCTAAAGCAACCGCTTCATTCCATTCTTTAGTTTGTGCAAATTCGTCTCCCATAAATAACATCTTTTTCCCAGGATGTGCATACATATAACCATATGCCACTCTTAAGTGAGCAAATTTTTCAAGCCTTTCTCCTGGCATCTTATAAATCATAGACGCTTTACCATGAACAACTTCATCGTGCGATAAGACTTGAATAAAATTTTCACTAAAAGCATACATCAAACTAAAGGTAATCTTGCCATGTTCTCTTGTACGATCAGCTGGAGGCGTCTTCATGTAACTCAAAAAGTCATTCATCCATCCCATATTCCACTTAAATCCAAAGCCAAGTCCACCTTCAGATACTGCATACGATACTTTTGGCCAAGCTGTAGATTCCTCTGCAATCATCATAATACCTGGCACTTTTGAATAAGCTACCTCATTGAGCTGCTTTAAAAAAGCAATAGCTTCTAAATTTTCCTTGCCTCCATATTGATTTGGAATAAAATCCCCTTCTCTTCCATAATCTAAATATAACATCGAAGCAACAGCATCTACTCGAAGTCCATCTATATGATAACGTTCTAACCAAGAAAGAGCACTGCCAATTAAAAAGAGTGACACTTGTGGTTTTCCATAATCAAAAATAAGTGTTCCCCAGTGTGGATGCCATGCTTCTTTCTCATTTGCTTTTTCATATAGGGCTTCACCATCAAATTTTTCTAAGGCAAATGCATCTTTTGGAAAGTGTGCTGGTACCCAATCTAATAAAACACCAATATTATTCTTGTGCATCGTTTCTACAAAGTATCTAAAATCATCTGGTGAACCGTACCTACTGGTTGGCGCAAAATAGCCTGTTACTTGGTATCCCCATGACCCATCAAAAGGATGTTCTACAATTCCCATTAATTCAACATGTGTATAACCCATTTCTTTCACATAACGAGCAAGTTCATCTGCTGCTTCACGATAGGTATAGAATTCTCCATTATCGTGTTTCTTCCATGAACCAATATGTACTTCGTAAATGGATATCGCTTCTTTATAAGGTGCTTTTTTAGTCCTAGCATTCATCCATTTCGTATCTTTCCACTTATATTTTCTCATATCATAAACAACCGCTGCATTATTAGGTCTAACTTCATAATAATTGGCATAAGGATCTGTTTTATATAATAGTTCCCCTGTTTTAGTACGCAGTTCAAATTTATAAAAATCCCCTTCAGCAAGCCCTGGAACAAAAAGTTCCCAAATACCTTGATTGGCAATCTGTCTCATTGGATGTCTTCTACCATCCCAATTATTAAAATCTCCTATCACACTGACACGCTTAGCATGAGGTGCCCATAATGCAAATCTAACCCCCTCTACGCCATTCACTTTTATAAAATGTGCGCCCAGTTTATCATAAACCTCGTAGTCTTTTCCTATTCCAAATAAATAAAGATCATCTTCAGTAAAAGTAGAATCAAATTGATAAGGATCTATATAACTCCATGTGTGCCCCTCATCATCTTCACATATGAGTTTATATAAAAATTTTTCTTGCTTATCTTCTATAACGCCTTCAAAAAGTCCCTGATACCCCTTAAAGTAAAGCGGATAATTTTTCTCATCCTTTAAATCTACTACTACTATTTGTTTTGCCCCTGGGCAAAATACACGTATAATCTGTTTTTCTCCTTGATTAAGCAAATGTGGACCAAGTATACTATGTGGTGTAGCTAAGGTGCCTTGTTCTAATAACTCAAATTGTTTTTCCATTAATACATTATCATTTCCCATCTTCTCACCTCTTTATTTGATTTTAATATATTTTTTAAAATTTTTCAATCTTTCAAGCCAGTTTCTTACATCAATTACAGATACAAGCTTGTCTTATTTCATAAAATTGTATATCCTAATGATACAGATTAAGAAAGGAGTCTTATAATGCACCAACATAACGACCAATTATTTACAGTTATTTCCTATTCCTATAGTGAATATATTCAAGCACAAATAGATTTACTCAATAATTCTTTGTACTTTTCGACTATTTATTTTGATGAAGAGACTTTTCATCTTCAAGAAAGCTTAAAAGAAATTTTTCTTTCATTACCCACTCTGTTATCGGCAGGTTCTTCAAGTAAAGAAACTTGTGCTACAGAGCTTTTAGATTATCGTGCTACTCTAGAACAAAAATTTCGCTGTTTAATTGCTTATCAAAGGGAACTTACTCATATCGTGACACTCAAACAACAAGCTTTTTCCTTAACTAAAGATTATTTGGAAGAATTAGGCCTTACCGATATTGACTCTACACAAATTGATTATGAAAAATTAGCATTAGATTGTACCCATTATGTTTTCAATGAAAATAAGGAAACTAGTATTCAAAAAAAGGCCAGTGAACTTTTACCTTATATTCCAATTAAACTAACTAAAGATAATTATTTAGCTTATTGTAAAAAAAGCATCACGCATATTGCTATTCAAGATACACCTGAAGCAGCTAGTCACCTGGTTTCTATTTTAAAACAGCTTTTCGATGGTACAGATTGTCCTCAATATGGTCAACATTTTTCAGATCTTGTTGAATCCTTAGATAACCTTGCTATCTTAAATGATCTCACAGATTTATTTGAAGAAGCTAATTTATTAAACGAAACAATAGAAACCCTTATTGATATGCTTCATCATATGCATAAAACCATTTGTACCTTAAGTAATCTACTTTTATTTGATCAATTAGATTTTACTGACATTACTGATATGCATGTAAGTTTTTCTGACCTTTATTACTCTTTAAAATCTGTTTTTCTTAAAGAAAGCGAATCAGAAGTTCTTCTTCCTACACTTAAAGAGCGTTTAGAGAATTTAACAAAAGAACTGAAACAAGAGATGCAAAAAGTAAGTACTACTGCTCAAGTAAATCCTTTCTTCAATTTAATGCAATCTTATCTCTCTATGTCTATTGATCAGATTTTTGGATTTACTACCGTAAAGAAATCTAATTATAGTACTGACGTATCTATGATTATTGAAGTGTTCATAAATGACCTTCGTTCTAAGCTATTTGCACTTCCTACATTAGAGCGTAAATGCCGCATGCAGTATTTCATTAGTAATATACCTTTTGTGATGTCTCATGATAATTTTAACACTTATATTCAAAAAGCTTTTACCCATCTTAAAACACCTGAGCAAGGTGTATTAACTGCCATGCAATTAAGTAGTATTCTTGAGCAAGCAGGTTATTTCCCTGCCATTAAAGAACAACCTATTATCGAAGAAGATTTAGAAGATGATGATGCTGCTACACGCTTCCTAGCAGAGCATGGTGAATGATACTAGTTCATATCAAATTGACTTCATGTAAAAATGGCTAAAATTCCTTTTGGGGTACTTTAGCCATTTTATTTTTAACTAAGAAAGTCCTTTTCGACTTCTCATACCGACTTTTTTAACCTGCTTGACTGCACTTTTAGCCGATCGTTTTAACATTCTAAGTGCTTGTTTTATAAGTTCATTGGCAATAACAACGAGTGCACCACAACCAATGATTTTTAACCACATTTCTTTAGATAACGGAATAGCATTAAAAAATGCACCACAATATTGAATCATTACAATCTGCAGCCCCGCTGTTAGTAATATAATTTGTAAAGCTAATTGGTTCTTAAATAAATTAGGAAAAATACTACCTGTTCCAAATTCTCTACAGTTAAATGCATTAAATAACACACTAAATGCAAATAAACTAAATAGAACAGTCTGAACTTCACTAGCATTACCATTGACAATGCTTTGTGCACCTAAAAAGTTATATCTTATTTGCAAGAAAAGAAGGGCTGTAATAAAGGTACTATTAATGATAATCGTTCGTAGCATAAATCGATTAATAATGGGGGCTTCTCTTTTAATAGGTCGTCTTTTCATAACTGCGCTTCTAATAGGCTCAAGCCCTAATGCCAATGCCGGAGGTCCATCCATAATAATATTAATCCATAAAAGATGAATGGTCGTAAAAGGCATATCATACCCCATGATTTGACTTATAATAGCAATAAGAAAGGCAATAATATTTACCGTTAGCTGAAATTGAATAAAGCGTTGAAAATTATTATAGATGCCTCTTCCCCACTTGATAGCCTCTACAATCGTACTAAAGCTATCATCTGTTAAAATAATATCTGCTGCATTTTTACTGACTTCTGTACCAGCAATGCCCATTGCAATACCCACATCCGCTTTAGTTAAAGCTGGGGCATCATTAATCCCATCTCCTGTTACAGCTACAACCTCTCCATTTTTTTGAAGAGCCTGTACAATACGCATTTTGGTATCTGGCTTAGATCTAGCTACAATGGCAATATGTCGTATTTCTTTTTCTAAATCCTTATCACTTAAGGCATCAATATAACTTGCTTCTACAGCTTTTTTGCCATGTCCTACTAATCCGATTTCTTCGCCTATGGCAATAGCAGTCTGCAAATTATCACCTGTTAACATTTTTGTTTCAATCCCTGCACCTGCTGCTGTTTCTATTGCTTCCTTCACGCCTGGTCTAAGAGGATCCTGAATGCCTACAAAGCCCTCAAATACTAATGTTTCTTTCCATTCTTCTCGCCCAAGCACATTATAACTCGTTGCCATACGATGACCTGCAAAAGCTAAAACACGCATAGCCTGTACTTGTAATGCCTCAATTTCTTTTAAAATCTGCTTCTTACGTTCATTCGTTAATGGTTTAAGCTGTCCTTCTGTTTTTTCAAAACCACATTGATTTAATATAATTTCAGGTGCACCCTTTGAAAAAATTTCATAATTATTTTCTTCTTTTGCTATGGTAAGCATATATTTATTTTGTGAGTTAAATGGAACTTGCTTGACAACCTCACTTCCTAGTCTCGTACGTGCATAATCATACTGCTCACATAAAAGTAGTAAAGCGCACTCTGTAGCGCTTCCTATGTATTTCACTTCTTTTCCATGCACCTGTAAGTCTGCCGTACTATTAATCATACAGTTTCTTACAAAATCTGGATGACGCTTTAATTCAGCCTCATTTTTAAAGCTTCCTTCCAAATACAGCTTAGCCACTTTCATTTTATTTTGAGTTAATGTTCCTGTTTTATCACTGCAAATCACGCTCACTGAACCAATTGTCTCACACGCTTCTTTTTTTCTTACCAATACATTAATTTTAGCCATTTGTTTCATGGTAATGGCTAAGGTAATATTAATCATAGTCGGTAGTCCTTCAGGTACTGCTGCTACAATTAATGCGACGCATACCACAAATGCTGTTTTCATCTCTGGAAAACTGCTCACAAGTGGACTAAGCGAACTTAAAAACTGATGGGTACTGCTAAAATCTAAAGCTAATTTACACCCCTCAATAATTTGAACAATCATATAAACAAATAACATACCTGCTACTGCGGTAGAGACTTTGGAAATGGACTGAGCTAAATGATCCATTTTAATTTCTAGAGGTGTACTTTCTTCTTTGCTTCCTAATGCTTTTGCAATATATCCCATTTCTGTTTCATCACCTGTAGCTGTAACAATCATCTTGGCTTGTCCTGAAGCAATTAGCGTCCCTCCAAAAAGCATATTATACTGTTTTGCTGGAATAGGATCTTGATAAATCGTTTTACCTTCTAGTGTTAATTCTTCTTGCTTAATAACGCCTAACTTCTTCTTAACATCATCAGACTCGCCTGTAAGCATGTCTTCCCTTACCTTTAAATCATTACACGATATAAGTCTACCATCAGCAGGAACTTGATCTCCTGCTTCCAAAAAGATAATATCTCCAGGAATGATTTCACTTTTATGTATGAGTATTTTTTCTCCTGAACGTAGCACCTTAACCTGTATATCTTCTGTCATGCGATTAAGGGCTTCTGCTGCTTTTTTAGATCTACTTTCAGTTAATAAGCCTATCGTAGTGCTTAAAAGTACTGCAAAGCAAATGCCTATGGCATCATGATATTCTTTAATCAAAAGGCTAATGGCTGCAGCAATAAGTAAGATAACAATGAGTTGCTGAGTAAGTGTCTCTTTTATTTCTTGAAGTAAACTTTTCTCCTTCGCTTTAGTAAAAAGGTTAGGACCATACATCTCTAATCGCTTTTCTGCTTCTTTCGGGGATAACCCCTGACTAGAATCTACATGGTGCTCTTTATAAATGTGCTCTATATCTTGGTTATAATACTTGTTCTCCATTGTTTCCTCCCTATCTCATCATCAAGTCTTTATTATCATATATATACAAGCTTGTTTTATAATATGACTAAGAGCGAGGAGTTTATTAAAAATACAAAAAACAGACCTGTTATGCAAGGTCTGTTCTATGTAAGTTATACTTTTGAAAGGTTTTTAAAAGCAGTTGCCATCATTAACTTAATGCGATTAAGTTGATTGACATGAGAAGCTCCTGGATCATAATCTACTGTTACCACATTGGATAATGGATAAACACGTCTCAGTTCTTTTACCATCCCTTTTCCTGTTACATGATTAGGTAGGCAACCAAAAGGTTGCATACACACCACATTATTAGCACCATCTTCTATTAAACTAATAATTTCCCCTGTTAAAAACCAACCTTCCCCCATTTGATGTCCAAGAGACATGACTTTACTAGCAATCTGTGCTAAATGTTCTATACTATGGGGAGCGGTAAATCGCTGACTCTTCTCTAGTGCTTTTACTATAGGTTTTCGCTTATGATCCAAATAGTACATAAGCGCCTCTGCCCCTATTAATCCCTGGATAGGCTTACTCAGTTCATTATATTTAAATTTACTATTGTACGCACAATAATAGAAGAAATCTAAAAGATCTGGCATGACGGCTTCTCCACCTTCTGCTTCGATGGTTTCCACCACTTCATTATTAGCATAAGGATGGAACTTAACTAAAATCTCTCCTACTAAACCAACTCTTGGTTTCTTTACATCCGTCAAAGGCAATGTATCAAATTCATGAATTAATTGTTCAACATTCTTCTTAAAGTGTTGCTGGTTACCTGTAGCTACATTTTCTTTTCCTATACGACACCATTTTTCATACAAGGCATTAGCAGAGCCTGGTACAGCTTCATATGGCCTTACGCGATATAAAACACGCATGAGTAAATCGCCATATAAGATGCCCATAACAGCTTTATTAGCAAGTCCCAAAGTCAATTTAACACCAGGATGAGCCTCTAAACCTTGTGCACTCAAAGAAATAACGGGTACATAGCTTAGTCCACTATCCTTTAAAGCCTTTCTTAAGAAACTAATGTAGTTAGAAGCGCGACATCCACCACCTGTTTGCGTAATAATAAGGGAAGTATGATGTGGGTCTACTGCACCACTTTTGAGTGCTCTTAGCATCTGACCAATAACAATGATTGCAGGATAGCAGGCATCATTATTAACATATTTAAGACCCTCTTCTACATCTTGTGGGCACACTTTTTCTAATACTTTAACCTGATACCCACTACTATTAAAGGCAGCTTCTAAAAACTGAAACTGTATGGGTGCCATTTGTGGTACCAGAATAGTATGGTCTTTTCTCATTTCTTTAGTAAAGATAATCCTTTCATCACTAACAGGGATGACTACCTTCTCTGCTAGCTTTTTACGTTCAGCAATTGCAGCTTTTAAAGAACGTATACGAATTTTAATAGCGCCTAAATTAGCACCTTCGTCAATTTTAATAAGTGTATAGATTTTACCTGAGCCCTCTAAAATTTCTTGAACTTGATCAGCTGTTACTGCATCTAATCCACAGCCGAAAGAAGTCACTTGCATAAGCTCTAAATCATCTCTAGTACATACAAAATGCGCTGCTCTATAAAGGCGATTATGATAGGCCCATTGATCTAACACACGAATAGGTCTCTCTATTTCAGCTAAATGTGCTACTGAATCCTCTGTTAAAACAACTAATCCTTCTGCTGTAATGAGTTCTGTAAGGCCATGATTAATTTCTGGGTCTAAGTGATAAGGTCTCCCGCTTACTACTATTCCCTGTAGTCCTTTTTCCTTTATAAAAGCAAGTGTTTCATCACCTTTATCAGCTATATCCTTTCTAAAAGCTTCTTGCTCATCATAAGCTGCTTTTATAGCTGCTGCCATTTCCTTTTTAGGAATCTCAAAACTTTCCATAGCTTTAGTCATTTGCTTAAGCACACCTTGAGGTGAATCTAAGTTTAAAAATGGATGCATGAATAATACATTGGCTTCTTTTAACTCATCCATATTATTTTTAATCACTTCTGGATAAGACGTTACTATTGGACAGTTATAATGGTTATCTGCTGTTTGGTCTTCTTTTTTCTCATAGGGAATACAAGGATAAAAGATAAATGAAACCCCTTGCTCAATTAAGTCTACAATATGCCCATGAGTTAATTTTCCCGGATAACAAACTGATTCTGATGGAATCGTTGAGATTCCTTTTTCATAAATCTTTTTACTTGACCTAGATGAAAGTTGTACTTTAAACCCAAGCTTAGTAAAGAAGGTATGCCAAAATGGATAATTTTCATATAAATTAAGCACACGTGGCAAACCTACAGTTCCTCTTGTTGCCATCTCCGTACTTAATGACTCATAAGCAAATAAGCGCTCATATTTATAGTTAAATAAATTAGGCAACTCTTTTTTGCTTGTTACATGACCTAATGGTTTTTCGCAACGATTACCATAAATAAATTTTCTACCATCATTTAACGTATTGACTGTAAGAAGACATTTATTTTCGCACCCTTTACAGCGTGTAGGCGTTTTCTTTATTTCTAAATGAAGTAATGCTTCTTTATTTAAAAGCTGATGAGGTGCTTCTGACTTTCTTTCTTTTGCTAGAAGTGCTGCACCATAAGCGCCCATTAATCCACAGATATCAGGCCTTACAACCTCACGTCCTAAGGTTAATTCCATCGCTCTTAATACGGCCTCATTATAGAATGTCCCTCCTTGTACAACCACATCACCTTGTATATCTTCAGCTGTACGTAACTTAATTACCTTATATAAAGCATTCTTAATAACAGAATAAGAAAGGCCTGCCGAAATATCGCCGATTGCTGCGCCTTCTTTTTGTGCTTCTTTTACTTTAGAATTCATAAATACTGTACAACGTGTACCAAGATCTACTGGTTTGTTCGCTAATAATGCTTTTTCACTAAAATCTTCAACACTAATCCCTAAGGAAGTACTTAACATTTCAATAAATGAGCCACAACCAGAAGAACAAGCCTCGTTTAAAATAACAGATTGTACAACACCATCTCTAATCTTAATGCACTTCATATCTTGTCCACCAATATCTAAGATGAAACTAACTTGATTAGAAAATGCTTTAGCACCTCTATAATGGGCAATGGTCTCTACTTCTCCATGAGTAACTTTAAAAGTATTTTGAATAAGTGCCTCCCCATATCCTGTCACACAGGAAGACTCAATATGTACTTGTTCTGGTAAGCTATCGTATAAAACCATTAATTGTTCTTTAACTAATTTAAGTGGGTCTCCTTTATTACTACCATAAAAAGAATATAAAAGCTCATTATCTGACCCAATCAGTGCTATCTTCGTTGTAGTAGAGCCTGCATCTATTCCTAAAAAAGCTTCTCCTTTATAGGATGAAAGGTCTCCTTTTTTCACTTGCCACTTTTGGTGTCTCTCTCTAAAGGCTATAATCTCTTGTTCTGATTTAAAAAGAGGCTCTAGCGTTTGCCTGATTCCTGTATCACTACTCATATGATGCAAGTCTTTTATAAGCATTTCTAAATCTATAGCCTCTTCTTTATTAGCAAGTAAAGCTGCACCTATAGCTACAAAAAGCTCTGGTTTCTCAGGCACAACAACTTCATCCTCTGTGAGTTTTAGTGTTTCAACGAAACGTTTTCTAAGCTCTGATAAAAAGTGTAATGGTCCACCTAAAAATGCCACTTTCCCTTTAATAGGCTTTCCACAAGCTAAAACACTAATGGTTTGATTAACAACAGCTTGAAAAATAGAAGTAGCAATATCTTCTTTGGCTACACCTTCGTTGATAAGAGGTTGAACATCTGTCTTCGCAAAAACACCACACCTTGCAGCTATTGGGTAAATCACATGATAGGATTTTGCCATTTCATTGAGCCCCATAGCATCTGTTTCTAAAAGCGTAGCCATTTGATCAATAAAAGCACCTGTACCACCAGCACAACTACTATTCATACGCTGTTCTAAACTACTCTCAAAATAGGTAATCTTTCCATCTTCACCCCCTAATTCAATAGCTACATTAACATCTTCTATATAGGTTTCTACAGCTTTGGTACACGCAATAACTTCCTGTACAAATTTGAGTTTTAGAAGAGAAGCTATTTCCATAGCACCTGAACCTGTACTAACAATCTTTACCTGTACACTACCTAAGGCTATAAAACTTTCTTTTAATAGCCTTTCTAATGTGGTTTTTACATCCGAAAAGTGCCTTTCATATTTAGAATAAACTATTTCATCTTGTTCATTTAAATAAACAAGCTTGATAGTTGTTGATCCAACATCTATCCCCAAATTTAGCTTTCTGTTCATATACTACTCCTTTTGTTCTTTAACTCTACTTATAATATATTCTCTATGTTTATCATTTCTTATTATATAACATTTTCAATAAATTACTAATACATTATTGAAATTTTAACACTATATTATTTGCTGATAAAATACAAAATTCGATTTTATTTCGAGCCATCTCCAAAAATAATGCGGCATAAATCCTATAAAATATAGAACTTATGCCGCATGATAGCCTCTTTTAAGATAACTTTGCTATTAACCTATCTATTACGAAAGAATATAATTCTTCTCTTTAAATAATTCACGAATTAAAGTAACATCTTGCGTTTTTGTTAAAGCCAACATCAACTTTAACCTCGCTTTTTGTCCCCTCATATCACTTCCCATAATAACACCCATATCAGAGAGTTCTTTGCCACCACCTTCGTAGCCATAGCTTTCTAACACACGCCCTGACTGACATCTCGACACAATAACAACGATGACTCCTTTGCTAATGGCATAACGTATACCTTCTAGTACTTTAAGAGGTACATTTCCTCTTCCCATAGCTTCTATTACAATGCCTACTGCACCTAAATCCACGGCACTTCTCACAAGGCGATCATCCATATCTAATACGGTTTTAATAAGATCAACTCTTCTCTCCACACTATCTGTATCAATGTGTTGTCTAAAAGCTAAGTCTCTATATAAAATAAGGTCATTGGTATCAATAATTCCAAGTGGACCATAAGGTGATTGGAAGGTGTTGAGAGATAACGTATTGGTTTTAGTGACCTCTGCTGCTGAATTAACCTCGTTATTAAGCACAACTAATACCCCTAAATGACGTGCTTTTTCTGAAACTGCTGTACAAACAGCAGCGGCCAAATTACTGGAGCCGTCATAACCCAGTTCTGAGCTATTTCTCATGGCACCTACGACGACAATAGGTTTTTCATGATGGATTGTTAAATCTAAAAAGTAAGCTGTTTCTTCTAAGCTATCTGTACCATGAGTAACAATGACACCACTAATAGCTTCTTCATCTAGCTTAGCTGTAATGAGCTTTTTCAGTTCTAATAGTTTATCAAAAGTCATATGAGGTCCTGGAATTTCACTAAAATTCACCACCTCAATATCTGCTAACTTATCAATATTGGAAACCATGGAAAGAATTTGCTCTCCAGATAAGGTAGGAATAGCCGCACCTATTTCCTCATCTACAGTCATTGAAATCGTTCCACCTGTAAAAAATATACATACTTTAGGCTTATTCATGATGTTCTCCTTATGTTTACACTTAGTTTTCCTTATTATACCATATATTAATCCTATCATTAAGCTTCATTCATTGCATCTTTAGGTCATTTTCTTGCTTTCTGCTCCAATAAGCATACTTTTACTATTCTTTGCATAAAAATAGGGTATGAAATTTCTATACATTTCATACCCTATTTCCTGTTATTTTCTTTGAGCTAATTCTACACTAACTTCTTCCCAAGTTAAGCCTTTTTGTGCCATCATAACTGTTAAATGGTACATTAAATCTGCAATTTCAAAAGTGAGTTCTTTATTATCTTCATCTTTTGCTGCAATAATGACCTCTGTGCACTCTTCTCCCACTTTTTTTAGGATTTTATTAAGTCCTTTATCTAATAAGTAGTTGGTATAAGACCCTTCCTTGGGATGCTCTTTACGCTGCATAATGGTGCTATAAAGTTCTCCCAGCATAGAATCATCACTTTTTAAGGTAACTGCTTCACGCTCAGCTTCCACCACTTCTTCAGTTAGTTCTCTATAAAAGCAACTTGAGTTACCTGTGTGACAAGAAATACCTCCTGCTTGCTCAATTTGAAGTAAAAGGGTATCTCCATCGCAATCAACACTGATTTGTTTTAAGTACTGATAGTGAGAAGAAGTTTCTCCTTTTAACCAAAGTGCCTGACGACTACGGCTAAAGTAATGTACCTTCCCTGTTTCTAGGGTTTTAAGCAAAGCTTCTTCATTCATATAAGCCATCATTCTCACCTTTTTGGAATGATAATCTTGTGCAATCACAGGTACTAAACCTTTTTCATCATATTTAACGGCTTTTAAAAGTTCTTCTTTATTCATGTCAACCTCCCATAATAGTCATACCATTTCTTATAATCTCACTGGTATGCCTTTCTCCTGCAAATAGTGTTTTAAGTCATTAATCTCTAATTCTTTAAAATGAAATAACGAAGCAGCTAAAGCTGCATCTGCTTTTCCTTCCTCAAAAGCTTCTAGAAAATGTGCCATGGTACCTGCCCCACCTGAAGCAATCACAGGAATTCCTACGGCTTCACTAATAGCCCTTGTTAAGTCTAAATCATATCCTGCTTTAGTGCCATCGCAATCCATACTGGTCAAAAGGATTTCTCCAGCCCCTCTTCTTTCTGCTTCTTTGGCCCATTCTACAGCATCAATGCCAGTTGGAATACGGCCGCCATGTATGTAAACCTCAAAGCCACTACCCCAATCCACTCTTTTGGCATCAATAGCTACTACAATACATTGATTACCAAATCGTTCAGCTCCCTGATTAATTAAATCCGGATCCTTAATAGCCGCGGAATTCATAGAAATCTTATCTGCACCAGCATTTAAAATATTACGAATATCTTCTAAATTTCTAATACCTCCACCTACTGTCAGAGGAATAAAGACTTCCTCAGCTGTTCTTTCCACTACATCTAAAATAATATTTCTTTCATCAGAAGAAGCCGTTATATCTAGAAAAACAACTTCGTCTGCCCCTGCATCACTATAGGCCTTGGCTACCTTTACTGGATCACCTGCATCTATGAGATTGACAAAGTTAACACCTTTAACCACTCTTCCTGATTTTACATCAAGGCAAGGAATAATACGTTTACTTAGCATCTCTTCTTCCTCCTCTATTTTAATAATGTAATAACCCTCTATATCTTCACCTTTATAAACCCCTCTGAACTCTAGAGAAATGTGAACTACTCAATCATATTATATACTATTGTCAAGTTAATTAAAAATAATTTCAAAATATTTTAGTGTCTTTTAGGGATTCGGCTGCTTGACTACATATATATAAGTGTAAAAACAGAATAAATAACTTCCCACGGCATAATTACCACAGCTTCAACCTGAGGAACTGACCGGGTCAGCCAAGTCTCAATCTATTGTTATAGGTACCTCTGGACTTAAGGAAGATGTTCACTGGTGCGCTGCAAGGAAGGCGCCACTTATAAGTTGTTTTAAATGTTTTTATACGTAGCATTACCAAATAAAGTTTTAAACCAGAGTCTTAAAGCCTTAGTTTCCTATCACAAGGGTGCACCGGCTAAGACGATAAGAGCTCCTCACTCTTCGTTTAAGCTTTTATAACAGATCTCTTTAGCCTCTAAAGTACAGGGTGTACTGAGGAGCTACACCTATGCCCTTTTGTAGGCTATTGGTATCCGTATGTAAAAGCTACTAACGAATAGCTGGAACAAGTAAAAAGGGCCTAATGATTTATCGGATCATTGGGCTCTTTTTACTATGCCTATAGGAAATCTTGATTCACCTAGAAGTCTCATCAGCATGCACTAAGGTTTGAATTATAACACCATAACTTAGTAAAGATGGCTGCCTATTTAAAACGTCTTACTGCTTCTTCTAAATCAATGGCTCCAATGTATAAAGCCTTCCCAATAATAGCCCCATGCACATGAATGGCCTCTAATTTTTCTAAATCTTCGATACTAGATACACCACCTGAAGCAATAATGTCTAAATGGGTTGCTTCAACTAGCTTAGCTGTTTCTTCCACATTAGGGCCTTGCATCATACCATCCTTTGCAATATCGGTGTAAATCACTGTTTTAACACCCATAGCCTCTAGTTCCTTACAAAAGCCGAGCGCAGTGGTATCCGTTACTTCTAACCAGCCTTCAATCGCTACTTTACCACCTTTGGCATCTACCCCCACTACAATTTTGTCAGGACCAAAAGTCTCAATAGCTTCTTTAACAAGTGCTTTATTTTTAATAGCAGCACTTCCTAAAATAACCCGATCTACACCTCTATCTAATTGGCATTTAATATCTTCTATGGTGCGAATCCCCCCACCTAATTCAATAGGAATCTCAACTGCTGCTACAATATCACGAACAGCTTTTTCATTGATGCCTTTTCCTTCTTTAGCCCCATCTAAGTCTACGATATGTAAATAATCTCCCCCTAGACTTTCCCATTTCTTCGCCATTTCAGCTGGGCTATTACCGTATATTGTAACTTCATTATAATCGCCTTGAAGTAATCTGACACAATTGCCATCTTTTAAATCAATTGCTGGGTAAAGTTTCATGCTTTCATTCCTCCGAAATTCTTCAGTATTTGAAGTCCTACTAGGCCGCTTTTTTCTGGGTGAAACTGAGTAGCAAAGATATTCTCTTTTTGAGCTGCCACAGCTATACGTTTACCATAGGTTGTATAAGCACTTACTACATCAGCAGGAGTTTCCAAATAATAGGAATGAACAAAGTAAACACTACTGCCTTGTTCTAAACCTGTAAATAAGGGGTCTTTTTTTACAAGCTCTAGATTATTCCAACCCATGTGAGGAATTTTTAAGCTTTCTCCTTTTTCATCTCTCATTTCTTCGGCTGTCATTTTCACGATTTCTCCTGGTAATAGACCTAGCCCTTCATAGGTACCATATTCATAGCTTTTGTCAAATAAAAGCTGCATACCAAGGCAAATGCCCAGTAATGGAGTCCCTTTTTTCACCACTTCTTTAGTAGCCTCGGCTAAACCACTGATATTTAGTTCTGCAATAGCATCTCTAAAGGCTCCTACCCCTGGTAAAACTACCTTATCTGCTTTTAAAATCATTTCTGGATCCGCTGTAATTTCTGCGTTAAAATCCAAGGCGGCAAAAGCCTTTTTAACACTCTTTAGATTACCCATGCCATAATCAATAATTGCTATAGTCATTCTACACCTCCAACATGCCTTTGGTAGAAGGCACTCCTTTAATACGAGGATTAAAGCTCATAGCATCTAACATAGCTTTAGCAAAGGCTTTGCACATGCCTTCTATGATATGATGATTGTTTTTACCTCTTATTACTTGAATGTGCAAGTTAATGCCTGCATGAACAGCCACTGCTCTAAAAAATTCTTCTACCATTTCTGTATCAAAATCCCCTAAACGATCAATGGTAAAGGGTGTGTCTACATCCACATAAGGTCTTCCTGAAAGGTCCACGGCACAAAGTACTAATGCTTCATCCATAGGTACAATGGCATGACCATAACGGTTAATCCCTTCCTTATTTCCAAGTGCTGCTTTAAAAGCCTGCCCTAGTACAATCCCTGTATCTTCTACCGTATGATGACAATCAATTTCGATGTCTCCTATTGCATTTACCTTTAAATCACTTAAAGAATGCTTCCCTATGTGAGTAAGCATATGATCAAAGAAGCCAATCCCTGTATGGATGTCTGTTTTTCCTTCTCCATCAATATTTAAGCTGAGCGTAATCTTCGTTTCTGCTGTATCTCTTTTAATCTGGGCACTTCTCATATTTTGCCTCCTTTTACTAAAATCTTATTTAAACCACAAGGAACTTGCTAACATCCTGTACCATTTAGGTGATTTGCATTAAGTCGATGCCTTCTTATATTCAAATAGAAGAGCAAATAATCACTACTAATGTAGCAAGTGCCATCACGACATAAATCCCTTTATTCCAATCATAAACTCTTTTGCTACCGAAAGACTCAAACGGATAAATAGGGATCATACGATAAATCAATAAATAGATGCCCACTTGCTTGGCAGCAGAAGCAATCATACCCTGACTCCTACTAAAAACTAAGAACGCTGTTAGAATAAGTAAAGCTATCCAGCTTACCAAAGCAGTCATTCCCATTGCTTTTCTAAAAGCTTTCGTTCTTTCATAACGCTCAGGATACCAGTTACCAATCATCGGAAACAGTGACCCAATATTAACGAAAACACAAGTTAAAGTCCCCCCACTAGTAAGCCTAAATGTCCAATGACGCTCTGATGAGCATCTAGTACCTATAAATTCTGTAGTCGTAGTCAATAGCAATAGCATAAGATAGACAACCAAAATTGTTATGTCATATTTTAACCCACGTAGCGAGGTAACACTAAACAACAAGGCATTGATTAAAAAGAAGGCTAAAAGCTGTTTAATGCTATTAGGCGTACTAACTACATTTTCCTGATTTTTTGTTGCCACATAATAATCCATACCAATAGCAAAACAAAATGGGGTAGTAAAATATTGTTTTAGTGCACCTAAAAATCCAAATTGCTTAGCAAGGTTCACAAAACTTGTTCTAGCAAAACCATTTTTTTCGAATAACCCCCAAGACCCTACATTATCATCCTTCACCAGTGCAGTCAGTGCGTCACATCCCTGCTCCCATAAATACTCGGTAGCACCTTTATAAAGCACATTCCCAATTCCTTGATTGTGATAATCACGGTCTACAAAAGCATAATCTACATAGCCAATTTTTCTGCCACCAGCTTTTATAAATTTGTATAGAATAGCCCCTGCAATTTTTCCATCTTTTACAGCAACTAAGGCCTGTTTTGGTTTTGCTACCCATAAGCTTTCTAGCCCAGTAAAAGCTTTTTTACCAATCTTATGAACTGCTTTGGCTTCATCAGCTTGCATTTGACGTATGATGATATTCTCCATTATTTCCCCCCGTATGTGCTTAATATCATAAACAGTCTACGTGTTAAGTCATTAATAAAATGTACTTCATCGTCTCCTTTTAAGTCATCGTCCATCATTATACGAGTACTTTAAGCGCTTCTAAAAGTTTATTATTCTCTTCTGGTGTTCCAGCATTAATACGATAATAAATGCTGCCATCTATCTTCATCTTACGAATATAAATATGTTTTTCTTCTAAGGCTTCAAAAACACCCTCTGGTAAAGTCAGCCATATAAAGTTAGCTTCTGATGGATAAGGCTTAAGTCCTAAATTCCTTAGTCCTTGTTCTAACATCTTTCTATTATCTACAATGCGCCTTGCATTTTCTAAAAAGATGTCACGGTGCTCTATAGCCCATGTTCCTATAGCTTGCGAGAAAATATTCACATTATAAGGTGGTCTAACTGTGTTAATCAGGTTAATCACAGCTTCACAAGCAATGCCATACCCCACTCTGGCCCCAGCTAAGGCATAAGCTTTAGAAAAGGTTTTTAAAACGATAAGATTGTCATAATCATTCACATAAGGAATCATCGAAATTTCTTTTTCACTAAACTCAGCATAAGCTTCATCTACCACTACAAGCCCTTTTGCTACTTCTAAAATACTTCTTATTTCATCTCTAGTAAAAATACAGCCCGTTGGATTGTTAGGATTGCAAAGAAAAATGACTTTAGGCTGCTCCTTGCATACCACTTCTTTAATAGCCGTCACATCATATGTAAAATCTGATTTCAAAGGTACTTTAATCATTTGCCCACTATTGAGCTGAGTAAACTGACTATACATACTAAAGGAGGGATAAGGCATCAATACCTTGTCACCATCTTCTAAAGTACTCCCTAATATACAGTCAATGAGTTCATCTGACCCTACACCACATACCACATTTTCTATCTTTACATCATAGACTTTTGCCACTGCATTTGCTAATTCTAAGCTATCTGTATCGGGGTAACGATTCACTAATAAATCCCCTACACGTTCTTTCATATAAGTCACTAACTCTTCTGGTACGCTATAAGGACTTTCATTAGAATTCAAAATAACCCCTTCTGTCAAATAAGCTGAATGATAAGGTGCCATAGTAGCAAAACGTTCTCTTAAAAATTTAACCATTATTTCACTTCCTCATCTAAACGAACTTGAACTGATAATGCATGAGCAAATAATCTTTCACTTTCTGCAAAACGTACAATTGATTTTCCAATCGGCATTAAGGCTTCTTTTGTAAAAGATAAAATACTGCTTTTTTTAATAAAATCATCTACCCCTAAAGGTGAGAAAAATCTAGCAGTACCATTAGTAGGTAAAACATGATTAGGACCTGCCATATAATCACCTACTGGTTCTGGTGTATAATGGCCTAAGAAAATAGCCCCTGCATTTTTAATACGTGTTAAAACTTCAAAAGGTGCCGTTACTGCTAGTTCTAGGTGTTCTGGTGCAATGGCATTGGCAAGTTCACAGGCACTTTCCATACTAGGCTCAATCACAATGGCACAATAGTTTGCTAAAGAAGCACTTAAAATCTCTTGGCGTGGCATGATTTCATAAAAGCGTGCCACTTCTTTTTGTACTTTTTCTGCTAATGCCTTGCTAGTTGTAATAAGCACTGCTGAAGCTAGCTGATCATGCTCTGCTTGTGATAATAAGTCTGCTGCTACGAAGGTAGGGTTAGCACTTTCATCAGCCACGATTAAAATTTCACTAGGTCCTGCGATCGAATCAATATTCACATAACCAAATACTTCTCTTTTGGCTAAAGTCACATAAATATTGCCTGGCCCTACTATTTTGTCCACCTTTGGAATCGTCTCAGTTCCAAAAGCGAGGGCGGCTATGGCTTGTGCCCCTCCAATTTTATAAACTTCTGTCACCCCTGCAATATAAGCAGCTGCTAACACTTCCTTAGTTAACTGACCATCCTTAGAAGCTGGTGTTACCATCACAATACGCTCTACGCCAGCTACCTTTGCAGGAATCACATTCATTAATACAGAAGAAGGATAAGCTGCCTTACCTCCTGGTACATATACGCCTACTTTTTCTAGAGGTGTGACGCGTTGGCCTAATATTTCACCATTTTCTTTCACATCAATCCATGTGTTTTGTTTTTGCTTTTGATGGAAGCTTTCAATACGCGCTGCTGAAAGTGTAATGGCTTCTTGAAGCTCCGACTCTAAGGTATCATAAGCAGCTTTCATATCTTCTACACTTACCTTGACATTACCTGCATGAATCTCTGGGCAGTCCCACATGGCTGTATATTCGAAAAGAGCAGCATCTTTTTCACTACGTACACGATCTACTATTTTTTTAGCAGCTAAAGCATATTCCCCTGTATCCATATTGCCTCTTACTTCAAGTTTCTTCAAAAAAGCTTCTTTTGCTTCTATGGTTTCTATGATTTGAATCATTTGCGCTCCTCCATTTTCTTTTCAATATCATTTAATAGACGCCTTATCTCACTATGCTTTACTTTTAAACTAGCCGTATTCACAATACAGCGTGCTGATAAAGGTTCGATATCTTCTAATACAACCAAGCCATTCTCTACCAAAGTTTTACCACTCTCTACAATATCAACAATCACATCTGATAAACCTACAATAGGTCCTAGCTCTACTGAGCCATGAAGTTTAATAATTTCTACTGGCCTATTAGTTTTTTCAAAATAGCGCTTAGCAATAGAAGGATACTTTGTGGCAACACGAATGAGACCACCACTTTCTAGAAGTGCCTTTTTCTCTGGCTTACCTGCTACTGCCATTTTACAAGCCCCAAAGCCTAAATCAATCACTTCATAAACAGCTCTATTTTCTTCTAATATCGTGTCTTTTCCTACAATGCCTATATCTGCTACACCATGATCTACATAGGTAGGTACATCAGATGCCTTGGATAAAAAGAAACGATACCGACCATCATCACTTGTAAATAAAAGTTTGCGGCTTTCTTCTTCCATCTCTTTGCAGCTAATACCTAATTCCTTTAATACATCCATTGCTTTTTCTGCTAATCTCCCTTTTGCAAGGGCAAAAGTAATTTGATTCATGTAATTACCCCCTCTCATTCTCCACTCTATAGAGTTCGTTAATAGTTGCTTCCTGAACAGTGCCTTCTGCTAAGTTATACACATCTACTTTATTGTAATCTTTGTAATGAAGTATGCCACCCATACCAACTGCTTTAGCATAAGCCTTTGCTTCTTCAATGTTATCTGTAAAACTATTTTCTATCACCATGCCACTTTCACGATGATGATCACTGACTTCATAACAAATCTTTCTTGTTTGTTTATTAGCTACTACTAACGTACATTTACTATATAGTGGTGTAAGAGGTTTTTGCTTAATCAGGCGCTGCAAAATAGCGTTCATATGCATACCAAACCCTACCGCTGGCAAATCTTTTCCAAACTCTTCAAGCAGATGGTCATAACGTCCACCTTCTACAATAGCTGTTCCAATATAAGGTGTGAACACTTGAAACATCATACCTGTATAATAATTACCATAAGATAATAAGCTGAAATTAAATAAAATAGATTCACTTACACCGTAATCCTCTAGCAGTTCATAGAGCTGCTCCATTTCATCTAAAGCTTTGACTGCTTGAGGGCTATTCATTTTTTTCTTTACACTACGAAGTAAGTCAATATGACCTGCACACTCAATAAGCTCCAATAATAAAGCTAATGTTTCTTCATCTTTAATAGCCTCCTGCAAGACATCTTTAAGTAGTACAGCATTCTTTTGATCGATAGCTTCATAAACCTTCTCAACTGCTTCTTCTCCTAAACCTAAATCACTTAAAGTACATTTTAAAAATTGACTACTACCAATGTGAACAGTAAAGTCTGTTACACCTACTTTCTTTAAAGCAGTAATGGCTAACTTAATGACTTCTGCATCCGCTTCTATACTATTTTTACCAATCAGTTCTACCCCTGCTTGTGTAAACTCATGAAGCTTTCCTTGATAGCGTTCAGGATATCTAAAACTATTGGTCATGTAAGCATATCGCTTTGGCATCATACTTTCTGCTTTTTGCATCCCAATGACTCTTGCTATAGCCCTGGTCATATCACTACGAAGTGCCAACATTTCACCTTGTCTATTCACAAATTTATAAAGACTAGGAGATTGAAACCCTGCTTTTTCGGTTGTAAAAACATTTAAGTATTCAAAGGTAGGTGTTTCTACCCAATGGTAACTATAACCTTCAAAAACCTTTTTGACTTGATCTTGAATTTTCCCTTTTAAAGCTGCTTCTTCTCCTGTATAATCCTTTACACCCTCTGGTATATGCAGTGCATAATTCTTCATTGCTTCCCCTCACTTTACTATGATAAAGTAATAAATTAATAAAGTAAGTATAAACTCATCCTTAATAAAAATCAATATTTTACAAACTATTCATACATTTTTATTGCTTTTTCACACCAATACGAGGCCTTAAGGTAGTCTTTTGGGGCACCTTGCCCATTCAGATATAAATAAGCTAACCAAATCATAGCTGAGGGTTGATCTTTAGCAGCTGCTATTTGATACCATTTGAAGGCTTCTTCATAATTTTGCTCTATATCACTTCCTGTGTGATAGCTATAAGCTACATGGTTAATGGCTTCTATGTCACCTTCTAATGCTGCTTTTAAATAAACTTCAAAGGGTTCATCCCATCCCTTCATATGCGCTTCATAGTAAATATACCCCATATTAAACATGGCTGTATAATGCCCCTGACAAGCTGCTTTTTCATAAAAAAGAATAGCCTTTTCTAAATTTTTTTCTATACCTTTACCTTCATAATACATATTTCCTATATAATTCATGGCTGCTGCACTTCCTAAATCAGCTGCCTTGGTATACCATTTAAAAGCTGTTTCATCATCTTTTAAAATGCCTTGTCCCATATAATAAATATTTCCTAGAACTAACATCGCTTCTACGTGCCCCATAGCTGCAGCTTTCTCATACCATTTAATGGCTTCCTTACTATTTCTTTGTACCCCTTCTCCATTATAATAACTGTGTGCTTTGTGTAAAATGGTACTTAAACTATCAGACAAATGTGGTTCTTCACGCGTGTTAATGATACTTGCTGCTTCACCTAACTTTTCACCTAATAATTTATCTTGACTAAAAACTGTATCATTACCCTTTTCCTTTTTAATAAAACCCATCCACAACTCTACTGCCGCTTCTGCTAGAGAACGATCCATCATTCCCTCTTCATGAAGGATGCGAATACATTCATGTCTTTCTAATAAATACTGCTTCGTATCACACTGACTTAAGCGCTTATAAATACCAAATGCCATGCTTTGTGCTAAAAGATAATGCTGCGTTTTTTCAAAAGGAAAGTAATCTTTTATAAAAGCTAATAGCCTTTTAGGCTGATTAAAAAGCTCTTCTCCATAAGTTTTTTTTAATATTAATAATTGATTAATGATTTGTTTTTGCATGTTCCTCCCCCCTCATAGGATTTTGATAAATAACAGCTAAAGTAATATCATCCCCACTTCCCTTACTTGATGCTTCATTTAACCAAACCGGCAGTTTTTCCTCTAACAAAGTACTATCATAATGTTTCAGTAGTTCTAAATAGTCTTTTCCAATTCTTAAGAAATCCTTTTCACTAGTAAAACTATTGGCATACCCATCTGTACTCATTAGAAACAAACAAGGTGATTGATGAGTAGCAATAGGGATTAGTTTGTGTTTAAAATAACGCCAGCATTCTTTCTGGCACAAAGAATAAGTTTCTATTCCATATTGCTGCTCTGCTAGAATAAGACGTTTCGTTTCACCTTTTTCATCTACTTGTAATAAATCGCCATCTCCTATCTGCAAAGCAAAAACAAAGTCTGGCATCACCCATAAAATAATAAGGGTACTACCATAAAGCTTCCACATTTGTTCTGCTTTAGGATAATCCCCTCTTTCTTTCTGTTGGTGATGATACTGTATTTGTTCTTTCCACTCTTTCTCAATTGCCCTAGGTAATTGTACTTCCTTAATACTTTGTAATAAACTGTATAAGGAAGATTCATCATTTTGCCATATAAGTATTTCTATAACGGCAAGGGCTACTGATACTGCTATTTCAGCCCCTTCATCACTATAAGGACAGGCACTACTCCCATGTCCATCTGCTATAGCACAAACAAAGCTGTTAGGTGAAAAAAAGTTAGTTTTAATGGCATCTTGGCAAGGCATCTGTTTTATGATATGAGATGCCCCTGTCACACACCCTTTAATCATCTCCCATCTCATAGGCTCTACCAAACATCTAAAGCATCATCAGTAGTTACTGTAGGTAAGGTAGCTAAATCTATAGGCATACTTGTAGCAAAAGTATTTTTAGCTATCTGACTATGAGGACTAGAAACTTGTTTCGTCACGGTAGATGCCCACTTAATGTATTTGATTAATGCACTTGGATTATTAGCTTCTAAAACGGGCATTTCTGGTTGATCTACAAAACGTGCAAGTACTTCTTTATCTGCATCATTACCAATGGCAATGGCTAATTTCACAGCTTTCTTTCCCCAAGGTAAACTTAAAAGTTGATTAAGAGCTGCTTCATAAGTATCTGTAGGCTGTCCATCTGATAGTAATACAAGTACTGGTGGTAATGCACGCTCCGGCATAGGTGGCATTTCTAATTGACCAGCTACTAATTCTAATGCTTTACCTAAATCTGTTAATCCTCCTGCCTCTACATCTATCCACTCAAAATCTTGTACTGGTGTGGGTGATGCAATATGCCACTTAGCACCTTCTGAAAAGGTAATGGCTCTTATATAAAGCTGAGCATTCGGATTCTCCTCAGCGGCAGCTCTCATATCAGGAATAGTTTGTTTAATCGCATAATTAAGTGATTGTATTTTTTCTCCCATCATAGAGCCAGAGCAATCGACTAACCATATAAAATGTAATGGCCTAGCTGCCATTTCTCCACCTGGTCTTTTTAAACCTTCTATCATATTCTCCTTTTTAGTGAAATAACTTTCACTAAATCCTCCTCTCCCTTATTTCTTAATCTATTTTGACATACTTTTATTTGATAAAACCTAATGTATTGCTTATACCGAAATCAATAACCGTCCCTGTTAATAGTGTCATACTTTTACCTGGTGCTACGACTCTGCTACTACCCTCTAAAGTCGTTACCTGCCAGCTTTTAGTACTTCTATTTTGAACACCCCATTTATTAGGATCCTGTGGATGCCTAATTACTCTCGCTATTTCCGTATCAAAGTCAAAATCCTGATAAAAATGGTGTGCATAAATAATCGTTTCAGGGTTTAATACAATAGCTCTTTGTCCTAAAAGTAATACAGCACCTGCTTCTACTATTTGATCACAACACCAACAAATAGGGCTCACTCCTAAATGGCTTTTGTCTTCATAAAAATTTTCAGCGCCACAATGAAGGCAGTGAACAATGCTGTCTTCTAAACGCTTAAACCCACGTTTCCACTGATTCTCTACGATTCGTTTACTTGGCGTATGTATTCCTTCTGTAAAAGCCACTATAAAAAGGTCTTTAATAAAATCAGGATATAAGCGCCAATAAATAATGGCATTATCTTGGTAACCTGCAATAGGCCTATTAGATAAATCTGTAGGATCCCAGATAAAAACTGGTTTTTGCCCATAAAGTACTTCCTTAGCTCTTATATCTAAACATTTAATACTAGCTTCTGTTGCACCTTCTAAAGGGTGATGTAACATAAACATATAAAATAACAAAACAGCTAATGAAAATAAATCTGTTTCTGTCGTAGGCCCTTTTTCACCTCTTACAATCTCTGGTGCCATAAACCCTAAAGTCCCCTGTACACTATCTGCACTGGCACCATTAATCACAACATTATCATTGTCACATACTAATACCTCCCCTGTATCTGGTCTTATAAAAGCATTTCCAAAAGAAATATCACAGTAGCTATACCCTAAGGAATGTAGCTTTTGAAAACAATCAGCTAGCTCATATCCTGCCCTACATAATGCTTTAAAAGTAGGTTCAGCTTTACGTTTCATTAAATCAACAATACTTTTATAAACATTAGGCCTTAACGCCATAATATAACCAAAGGTCTCACTTGTTTTAATAAAATCCATGGGCCATAAAAAACGTTCATCCGGTTTACCATTATGTACAAGACGTACTAGCGTCTCTTCCTGCTTAGGTGTGGCCATATGAGGATGATACCACTTTAAAGCATAATGCTTATTTCCAGCCGTCACCTCATAAACTTCTCCTTGTCCTCCACTTCCTAATAACTTTAAGATACGATAGGAAATGCCCAAGGTAGAAGTCATTACTTTCCCTTCTTGTAGCATAGATAAGGTCACTATCCTTCCCCCTATTTCTCATTTTTACTACATTATACTATAATCATTTTATTTTTTACAATTTATTAATAAATAATGTAAATAATTTTACTTTTTAATTATTTTATTTAGATATAGAAAGAAGGGATTTTAACCATTGATTCATCGTTAAAATCCCTTCTTTCTTACTCTCTATATTCCATTATCCGCTTTAAATTATAGTAAATCCTTATAGTTACCGTAGCCTTCCTCATCCATTTTAGACTTTGGAATAAAGCGTAGTGCTGCAGAATTAATACAATAACGTAATCCACCTAATTCTACAGGACCATCTTCAAACACATGTCCTAAATGAGAGTTAGCTGAAGTACTCCTTACTTCTATTCTGTTCATGCCATGACTCGTATCCCCTTTATCATATACCGCACTTTCTATGATGGGCTTTGCAAAGGCAGGCCAGCCACAACCTGAGTCAAATTTATCTTTTGAACTAAATAAAGGCTTTCCACTTACTACATCTACATAAATTCCTTCTTCGAAATGATTAAAGTATTCATTTTGAAAAGGTGGCTCAGTGCCTTGCTCTTGTGTCACCTGATACTGGATAGTGGATAATTGCTTTCGTAGCTCCTCCTTACTTAAAGAAGGACGATAATTATTTTCTTCAAGAAAACGCTTCCTACCTGATCCCTTATAATAAAGTCCATATCTAAAAGGATTCTTCTTATAATAATCTTGATGCTCCTCTTCCGCAGGATAAAAAGCCATAGCCGGCTTGATAGGCACTGCAATAGGCTTATTAAACCAACCACTAGCTTCTAGCTTATCAATATAGCTTTGTGCCAAAGCTTTTTGCATTTCATCATGGTAAAAAATAGCTGTATGATACGTCTCTCCTCTATCTCCAAATTGTCCGTCTGGATCAGTAGGGTCAATGCTTCTAAAAAAGATTTCTAGTAATTCCTCATAGCTTATCTTCTCTTCATCATAAATAATTTCTACAGCCTCAACATGCCCCGTTTGTTTAGAGCATACTTCTTCATAAGTAGGATGAGGTTGATGTCCTCCTGTATACCCTACTTGGATGGCTTTTATCCCAGGCCATTCATCAAAAGGCTTTACCATACACCAAAAACATCCACCTGCAAAGGTGGCTTTTGCATTATGATTCATACCATCACCTCTTTCTATACGTAGTATAACCTCGTTATATTATCAGGATACCATGTCATACAATCTTATTTATATTCAACTAAAAATTATGATATTGCTACTTTTTATTTTATACCTTTGTTTAAAATAAAAAAAGACTTAATCATAAATATAAAAAATAACGGATTTTGTACTACTTTCCCACACTGTTTGTATAGCTAAAGCCCGTGTAATCTCTGCAACGGGTACAAAAGTACGTCCATTTTTAGCTTCTGGAGGGGCTGACATGGTATAAGTCTTACCATCTATTTTCATTATTTTGCTTCCTAGCTGTAATGTAATGGTTTGGTTAGCTTTAATAGTTACTGTTTTAGTAGTAGGATGCCATAAAATGCACTCTCCTCCAATACCTATCGCATCCGCTACATACTTGATAGGTAGCATAGTTCTACCATTAGAGATATAGGGTGTGGCATCCATAGATTTATTAGTACTTCCTATTGTATAATGACTCTTACCAATAGTAAATTTTATAGGTGTTACCATGACTGGCGGTGGTGTAGGTATAACTTCATTTTCCTCTGCTACTTTAAGAAAATCTCCTTGCCAAATAGCATCTAGGCTTTGATCTGTGGCTAATTCAGAAAAACCAGTTCCCCCTATTTGTAACTTATAATTTCCTGAAGCAATGGTTTGGTCTGCTGTTAAGGTAAAGTGACTTATTGTAATAATAGAAGCCTCATTGGATCGTCTAACAATAGGTATCTCTAGTCTATTAGATTGCCATACCGGCGTTCCTAAACGTATATCTCCTTCTGTTACCGTGATTTGTGGTAGCTTTGTAAATTTCATCCTACTTTCTTCAAACTGTAATATAATAGTTTTACCTTGAGCTATTTCTTCCGGCGCTAATTCTTGGATTTCAATTTTACCACCCACCTGATCTTTAAAGCCTATACGAACCTCAAAAGGTTCTACTTCTACCTGAAAAGGTGTGTTAACTGCTAATACCTTGGCTGTTAGTGTTTTTATAAGCGATCTTCCTTCTACTACAAGTTCGATATTTCCTTGTGTGCCATGAGGTATCATTAATGTCACCTGAAAATCATAACGACTCGCTTCCTTTGGTAATTGCTGTACTTCAAAACCTATAACTAGGTTTCCTTTTTTTATAGGTTCGCATACCATTACCTCTCCATTCATAGTCACTTCTACCTTGCCTTGAGTATTCGTTTCTAAACTCACACCATTTCCAAATTCAAAATAAGTTACTCTCTCTTTCACCAAAGAATCTGCTACTTTTTCTACTAAAGCAAACTGAACTTCTTGCTTTGTTCCGGAGTATACCTTTTTACTCTTCACTTCTAAGTCAACTGTGTAATCCATTATCTCTAGTACATCTACAGTAGCTTCTTGAATAAGGTCTCCTTTAGCTTTTACTGCTAGCTTTCCTTGAAAGTTATTATGATTTTCTTCTATAATCTTAATACCTGATAAAATGAAACCTCCTGTATATTTAGCCTGGCTTATATCGGGTAAAAGGACTTCTAGAGTCTGTCCGTCTATCTGCTTAATGGCATCAGCTCCACTATTAATCCCCTCGAAGCCCTTTATTCCTATAAGCTGAGGTGTACTCGTATTTATATCAAATGAAAAACCTTGATGACTTAACTGAAGTTCAATAACCCCTTGTTTCCCTTGATTCATTGCCTTTGAAAAGGCTTTAGAAAAAGGCTCTTCAATCCATAGATCTGCCATTTCACCTTCTTTTACTGCTGTTGGTATTTGATGAGTACTCACTTTTCCTCTATAATTCATAGCTGTTGCAACATGATATCTCCCTGATGTCACAGCTGTATTATTACTTATAATTTCTACAAAACTTATTTCATCCACCATTTGAAGGGCCATAGGAATTCGTATACTTGTTCCTCTTTCTAGCCTGGCTCCTTGAATCTTAATCTGCAACATACTACCTATCAATTTTGTTTCTAGCGATGCTTCTGATGCTGCACCTATTAACGTACTTATGTATGGCTCATCTAACCATTTAGCTCCTGAAAGTTGTAAATAAAATAAATCGCCTACTTCTAACTCATCTACTAAGTCAATAATCAATTCTGGCGCATCTTCTGCAGAAATAACTTCCTGCTCCATAACCGTTATGACCTTATTAATACGGTTCCAAGAAGCCCCACGAGAGAAATGAGGTACTAGACTTATAATCATTATAATAATCAAGCAATACGCTAATTTTTGTTTCTTGTTCATTAGACTACTCCTTTTAGCCCCTATATCTATCTCTTTTATTATAAAAATTAAAAAAGAGCCTTGCAACAAGGCTCTTTTAATTTACATTATTTTACTATTTTCTTTAAGGTTAACGTTTTCTTTAAATAAAGGATGTCTGACTAATTGAATAATTAGAGGGATTACCATTAATACCCATACAATAGGTTCAGCTACAATAATACCCATATAGCCTAGAGAAGGTACTAGCAAAATAACAACAAGTACTTTTCCGATAAGTTCAATAAAACTTGAGAAAATAGGTGTTGTATGATCTCCTAACCCTTGAAGTGCATTTCGAAAAACTGCAATCATAGCAGTTACAAAATAAAGTAATGTATCTACTCGCAAGTAAAGAGTGGCTGTTTCTATCACCTCAACTTCTTTACTTGCTGTTACCATTTGAATCAGTAAAGGCGATAAAGTATAGCTGATGATAATAACCACCACACACCAGCCCCATGCTGCTAAAATAACCTGTTTTATACCTATTTTGATACGCTGGATTTCTCCTGCCCCTCTATTTTGCCCACAATAGGTTGCTATAGTCATGCCTAACACACTAAAAGGCAACATTAACATTTCTGTAATTTTACGGGCACCCGTATGAGCTACAATGATATTGGTACTGAAAGTATTAATAGCACTTTGCAGGGCTACGGTTCCAAGTGAAACTAAAGACTGCATCATCCCCATGGATAATCCCGATTTTAATAATAGTACCATACGTGATTTTTGAGGCCTAAAATCACTCCACCTTAAATGAAGCATTGGATAGCGTTTCACTATATAAATAAAACATAAGATGGCAGCTATACTCTGTGAAATAACCGTAGCATAAGCTGCTCCTGCCACGCCTTGATTCATAGGCCCTACTAACAAGTAGTCAAGCCCTATATTCATTAATGCAGATAACACAAGAAAATAAAGTGGTGTAATGGCATCGCCTATAGCACGAAGTACACTGGCACAAACATTATAAAGCATGGCAGCCATCATTCCTAATAAAATAACTCTTATGTAAAGAATACCTTGTAACATGAGTTCATCTTTCATATTAAGCAATCTTAAAATGGGTTCCAATAAACCTACACTAACTATGGTTAAAATAATAGCGGTGATCATCCCTAAACTTAATGTACCTGCTACGCTTTTTCTAAGTGCCTCAAAATCTCCTGCTCCAAAATCTCTTGCTACAATAATAGCAAATCCATTGGTTAGACCAATTAAAAAGCCAATGATTAAATTATTAAGTGTACTGGTAGCACCCACTGCCGCTAATGCTTGTTCTCCTAAAATCTCTCCTACAATTCTTATATCTACCAAACTATAAAAAAGCTGCACTAAATTACCAATAAAAATAGGAATAGCAAACTGTAAGATAAGCTTTCCTGGATTTCCTTTTGTTAAGTCTTTCATATCATATTCTCCTATATGTATTTGATACGTCACACAATAAAAACACTCTATCTAGAAGTAACCCTCTAAATAGAGCCTGTAGATGTTTTTATTAATGGAGATGAGGGGACTTGAACCCCTTACCTCTTGAATGCCATTCAAGCGCTCTCCCAGATGAGCTACACCCCCTTAATATTAGCTTTATTTTACCTTATTTTTCTAGGCTATTCAATCTTATTTTTCTATTTATCTTACAAGCCATTTTTTCTGTAATAAGTTGGACAGAAAGCATGATTTTATGCTTTCTGTCCTTATGTACAACTTTCTTTTATGTCTAGTACTTACTAACGACTATAATATTTTTTTATAACCTGTTCAGCTGGTTTTCCATATAACGCATAGCCTTTGTCTTTTGCTGCTTCTTTTAAATCATATTGCTTCCATGGCCAATCCCACATAGCAAAACCAGATACCCAAGAGCGTTTTGAGCAAGCTTTAAACATAGCTTCATACCAAGCTGCTTGTTCTTCTAAAGCTACTTCTCCTGTTTTTCCCCAATCATTAGGGACTTCTGAAGAATGAGCCGTAGACATACAACCTGCTTCTGCAAAGAAAAATGGTTTTTGGAAATGTTTTACTACCTTTTCAATACGATCTAATTCCTTTTCCCAATCTTCAAGAGGGTAGTACCCACTAGAAGAGATAACATCTACTGCATCCCACCAAGTCACGTTATCTTCTTGATATTTATCCGTGTTATAGGATACAAGGCCATGATAAACCTGCTTAATGTCATCAATAAGCTTACGCCACTCGTCTGCTCTTCTCTCACTCATGACCATTTCACAGCCTGCAATCATCATCTCACAGCCTTCTTCTTGTGCAATACATGCATAATGTACCTGAAAATCTGTATAAGACTTAAACCAATTATGCCATTTAGGTTCACAATGAACATCTTTATCAAAGAAATTAATGTGTGCTCTCCAAGTACCATTTTTACAATTGGTTGTAGGCTTTAAAGCCACTTTAAGACCCAATGATTTTGCAAAACGAATCATCTCTCTTAATTCTTCATCTGATACATTAGCCTTAGACTTAAAATCAATCACCTCTGACTGCGCTGTATCTTGAAGGCCATTAGGCACTAAAATAATAAAATTAGCACCTGTTCTTTCTTGTAAACTTTTTAAACTTTGTTTTGCCTTCTCATTTGCAAAACTCCCTTGAGCCGCAAAAGGTGCAAATGTTATACCTTTAATAAATTCCATCTTCTGTCTCCTTTTACCCTTTTCTCTTATTATAGATTTTATGATAAGCAGACTATATAATAATCTCATATTAAAATTGTACAAATCTATTTTTAGGAGTCAAACATGCATTACTTATTTGAGTTCAATGATAAACGTTACACTTGGTATGAAGCTTTTTTATTTGATGCGGCTAAAGATGTTTTACCTATTCGCGCCCACTGGCATTACTTTATGGAAATGATTTTTATACTAGAAGGTACTGCCCTCATTAATTGTGAGCAGCATACTTATGTATTAGAATCTGGTGACCTTATTTTATTCCATCCCAAAATGATTCATGCTATTTCTGCTACTACACCTTCGCCTTTAAAGTATGGTGTTTTAAAGTTCGATATTCATAAGCTTCAACCTTCCTCTACTTTTGGCCCAGATTTAGCTTCTATTTTTCAAGCTGCTAAAACAGATGTTCATACTTGTGTCTTCTTTTCTGCTGAACAGTTAAAAAGCTTTCCGATGAAGGAAATTTTTCTAACTTGCATTCATGAAACTCAGACTAAAGACTTTGGTTATGATTTACTTATTTATGCAAAGCTTACTTCTTTACTGATTGCCATTGCACGTTTTTGGCGCAAGAATGACTTTAATACAGACCTTGTCCTTACCAAAAACAATACCTATGACTCTATTGATACCATTACTGAATATATTGACGCTCACTCTAGTGAACCTTTAAAAGTGGAAGACCTAGCTAAACAATGTCATATGAGCTATTCTCATTTTGCTAAACAATTTAAAGTACTCTATGGACAATCTTGTAAAGAATACATAGCCTTTATTCGTGTTTGTAAAGCAGAGGACTTATTACGTTTCACTGATTTCGACTTAGCCTTTATTAGCCAAGAAACTGGCTTTTCTGATTGTAGCCACCTGATTAAGACTTTCAAAAAGTATAAAGGTGTTACGCCAAAACAATTTCGTATGAATGGCATATAAAATAAGCAGACTTCATTTTAAGTCTGCTTATTTTATACAAATCTTATAAAATGGCTTCTATAGTAATCTGTTTATGGATAGATAAATTGATATACTCATTTCCTATTTGAATAATAGGATGTGATAAATCATTTTTATTAATCATTACAATGTTACCCTCTTGCCCATTACTTAATCTAACAGGTTTATTAATATAGGTTTCAGTTATACGCTCTAGAAATAAAAGTAAATATTTGGGATCATATTTTTCAAATCCTTCATCTATAAGTGCTTCTACAACTTTAAATGGACACATTCCTTTTCTATAAATACGATTAGCTGTCATTGCATCGTATACATCTATAATGGTTACAATCTTTGCAAAATCATCGATTTGTTCACCTTTTAATCCTTTAGGATATCCTGTCCCATCACATTTCTCATGATGCATACAGGCTGCTGCTTTAATACGTTCGTCAATAGCTTGCTTTTCTAATATCTTATAGCCTTTTACAGGATGCTCTTTAATCACATCAAATTCTTCTTTTGTAAGCCTTCCAGGTTTTGTAATTATTTCTTGCGGAATATCCACCTTACCAACATCATGTAATAGCCCGCATAAGCTCAAAACTTGCATATCCTCTTCACTTAATCCTAACCATCTTCCCATAATATGACACATTAATGCCACATTGACACTATGTGTATAGGTTAAATCATCATAACTGCGCATACAATACATCATATCCAATAACTGGATATTATTATCTGCTTTTTTAAACAAGTTATCAACTTCTGCAACTAATGTTTGTACATCAAGTGCTTCGTCTGTATGAGCTACATGAGATAGTGTGCTTTTTAGATTTTCTGTAGTAGCTAACATCCCTTGATCGAATACTTTAAAGGCTTCCGTCTCTTTAATAGCTTCAGTCGAGGTTGCTATAGGCATCGCTGCTTTTTCTTCAATATCTATATACTCTACTAAATACTCTTTTAGTAATTGCTGAACCCTTGGTGTTATCGTAGTTTGTCTTGGAATAAGTAAAACACCATTATGTTTATAAATAGGTTTATCTATAACCATCCCCACCTGTATTTGTTCAATACCTATTCTTGTGCTCATATCGTCTCCCCAGTTTCATTTTTTCTTATAATTATTTAGTCACTTATGATTTTTTTTAATCTACCTCTTTATTAAAATACCATTTCTAATATGAACTTTTCAAGCTTTTAGGCATAAACGGTCATTTTTTAGCTTAATTGGTCGTTTTTAGCTAATCAATTATTAAAATACATCATTTTATTTTTTGCACCACCATTGTTCTACCCCATCAATCATAATAAATAGCATAAATCCTAATAAACCTAATATTAAGATACCACCATACATAGCTAAATAATTCATTCGACTCCAACTATCTTGGATATAATAACCTAACCCATGCTGTGTTCCGTAGTTTTCAGCAAAAAATAAAACAGATAAAGTAGTCCCTACTGATAACCTAAGATGCGTTAAAATATCAGGAAGTACTGCTGGTAAAGTGACATGGTAAAACATTTGCCCTTTACTCGCTCCTAAACTTCTCATGCTATGATAAAGGCCTGCATCAATCTGCTGAACACTCCCTCTTACTGCTACAATGACCTGAAAAACTGTAATCAGCACAATAAGCGTAATCTTTGAATGATCTCCTAAACCAAACAAAATCATTAGAATAGGGAGTAATGCAGTTTTAGGAATAGGATAAGTAAAATAGATTAACGGATTTAAAAGACGGTTAATAACAGGTGAAGTACCCATTAATAGCCCAATCATTACGCCTATTAACGTAGAAATCAATAGCCCCCAAAAAATTCTTTGAAGACTTGCCCCTATATGTTCTAGCATAGGCCCCCCTATAATTTGTGGTAAATAGCCATAGACTTTTGTCGGCACTGGTAAAGCTGGTGTTTTTAACCAAATGGCTCCCAAATACCATATAAGATTAAAGAATAAGAAACCTTGTAAAAATAATAAACCTTTCTTTTGCTTCATCAGCTTCTCCCCCTTTTAATTTGTTCTTTAATTTGATGATAAAGCACTTTAAATTCTTCTCTTTCTCTAAAATGTGCATCTGCAAAAAGAGGGTTTTCCCATATAGCATTTACTGTTCCATTTTGATGCATGACAAGAATCTTATTTCCCATATAAAGTGCTTCTTCGATACTATGTGTTACGATTAAAGTCGTACAATGATGCACTCTCCAAACTTTCAAAAAGATTTCTTCTGCCTCTTCTTTCATAATGGCATCTAAAGCTGAAAAAGGTTCATCCATTAATAATAATTCTGGTGAAAAAGCAAAAGCTCTAGCAAGGGCTACTCTTTGACGCTGTCCACCACTCAAAGCACTTGGATACCGTTTCGTTAACTGCTTAAGCTCTAAAGTCTCTAATACTTCTTCAAGATGCGCTTTTCTTTCTTCTGTCAGTTTCATCTTTTTAATGCGAAATGGTAAAGTACAATTTTCATATACTGTTTTCCAAGGTAAAAGACCATAACCTTGAGGAATATAGCCAATGCGCTGCTTTTGATAATTAAAGCTTTCTCCCTTCATTAAAAGACTTCCTTCATAAGGTGTTATGCCTGCTAACGCTTTAATAAAAGTAGACTTTCCACATCCCGAAGGACCTATAATGGCAATAATCTCTCCTGGGTCTAGTGTTAAATCAATCGGTCCTAATGCCCTTTCAAAAATTTTATTGTTTTTATATTTCACTACTAAATCCCTTACCTCAATCATGTTGTATTCACCTCTCTTTAATTCTTTATTTTAACATGAGATTATCTCTAAACATCACACTAAAAGAGGCATTGCACTAACTAAGTACAACACCTCTTTACTAGTTGCTATTACTGAATAACACCAATGTCACTTACTGCATCTGCTGGTTCAAGCGCAATTGTTAAAAGTCCCTTATCTTCACACCAATCAAATACATCTTCTACTTCCTCTAAAGGAGGTAATTGATTTTTTCTAAATACAGGTGCAATAATATTACCTCGCATCTCTTCTGGATAACCAATGGTTGTAATAATCACATCTTCGTAAGCTTTTACATCTGTTGTATTAATGTAATCGACACCCTTATTGTAAGCTGTATAAAAGGCTTTAATAGCATTTGTTTTTTCATCAATAACAGATTGCTTAAATGCTGTAACAGAAGGGTACATACCACTATCCACATCTACCTTTTCAATCATTTTACCACCATTTGCAATGGCTGTATCAGAAAAAGGACTTGGCATAATGGCAGCATCTATTTCTCCATTATTAAGCATTTCAAGTCTTGTTGGCATTGCTGGAATAGCTACTTTTTCTACTGCTGCTTCAGACACATCATATTTATCTAATAGTTGGTCTAATGTATATTCAATGACTGTGTTTTCTGAAATAGCCACTTTTTTACCCACTAAATCAGCTACTTGATTAATACCACTATTGGCACCTGCTACTAAGACAAACTCGCCATCTGTCATGCCAGTAATTTTCATATCAATCCCTGCATTTTGATAAATAGCAATGGCAATCTGATCACAAATAACCCCATCAATTTGGCCTGCTTGAAGCGCTGCATCACGATCTTTAGCAGCTTTAAAAAATTCTAACTTTACATCTACTCCTGCTTCCTCAAAATACCCCTTCTCCTCTGCCATAATAATGGGTAGTGCTGAAATCGAACTAATAAGTCCTAAAGAAAGACTTTCTTTTTCAGCTCCTGCTTCTGATGGTGATGGACTGGCTTCTGGAATGGGCGCTTTTGCATTACATCCTACCATGACTACACTTACTATGAAACATAATAATACACTTAATTTCTTTTTCATCTTCATTCTCTTTCCTTTCATCAAGTCGTTATCTATTGTGGGTTAATGATCTGTCCATTTTTGAAATAGCTGATGATGGATTCCTAAATGATCTAGCACTTTACCTACTACAAAATCTATAGCTTCTTCTAAAGATTTGGGTTTGTGATAAAAACCTGGCATGGCTGGTAAAATACTAACATCCATCTTAGCTAGTTTTAACATATTTTCTAAATGAATAGCATTTAAAGGGGTCTCTCTTGGTACTAAAATAAGTGGTCTTTTTTCCTTAAGTGCTACATCTGCCGCACGTACCAGAAGATTTTTAGATAGACCATAAGCTATCTCACCTAAAGTTCCCATAGAACAAGGCATTACAATCATGGCATCAAAGCCATAAGAACCACTAGCAATTCCTGCAAACAAATTATCGTTTTCTTCTAAAATAAGCTGATGGTACTGCTTTCTAAGCTTTTCCATATAAGACTTAAACTCTAAGTCTAGCTCATAAGCAAATACTTTTTCAGCTGTAGCAGTCGCAATCACATGAATCTCCAAATCTAACCTTAGTAGTTCTTCAATTAATCTTTTAGCATAAATACTACCACTAGCACCTGTTATACCTACCACAATTCTTTTCATATACGCTCCTTTATTATCAAATGAATGATCTTATAATACTGTAGCTAGTACGCCGCATATAAGAAATACAATGCTAATAACTTGATTAATCTGGTAAGAGGCAATTTTAACATTCGTAAGATTATCTGGTGATACCAGCTTGTGTTCAATGATAAATAAAATACCAATAACAAGCATCCCTATTTCATAAATAACATTTAATTGCTTACTCATTAGTCCTATTGCCACTAGTATAACCCAAGCCAAAGCATGAAATACTCTGGCAATCATTAAAGCTTTTCTCACACCAAATCGTGCTGGAATAGAATGAATACCATGAGCTTTATCAAACTCATAATCTTGCGCACCATAAATAACGTCAAAACCAGCTACCCATAAAGTATTAGCAGCCCCCATCAGTAGAGGTAGTAAACTGATTTTTCCAGTCACTGCAAGCCATGCTCCTACAGGTGCTGCTGCAGAAGTAATACCTAATACTAGATGGCAAGCCCATGTAAAACGTTTGGTATATGAATAAATGGTCATTAAGAAAATAGCTAATGGTGATAGGATGAAACATAAAGTATTCAGCTGTAATGCGCCTAATACCATCACCATAAAACAAATCATCGTAAAAATAATAACTTCCTTTTTATTCATAAGTCCACTAGGGATTTGTCTATTAGCTGTTCTAGCATTTTTAGCATCTATTTCTGCATCAATGACTCTATTAATGGCATTAGCACCTGTTCTAGCCCCCATAAAGGCTACCAAAATCCAAAACATAGTATCAAGCGAAGGTAAGCCTTCTGCAGCTAATAACATGGCAATAAGTGCAAAAGATAATGAAAAAATAGTGTGTGAAAACATCACTAATGTGGCATAATCATTGACTTTATTCTTTATTTTTTTAATGATTTTTATCAATTTTATAGGCCTCCCAATTATTTGTTACATATGTTTTAACGGCCTCACTCATAACAATATCATCTGGCCAGATACGTTCATGTCCTTCTGAAGCTAGTTTTTTAGTCGCATCAATTACCACTCTTACATCATCTGTAGCTATTTCTTGTACCGTTATATCTCGTTTGGCATCAATATTATTAAAGAGTTTCCAACATACAATGGATACTTTATCTACTGGAATATCCGCATCTACTAAAATGAGAACCTTAGATTCTACCTTTGGCGCTTTTAAAAAGGCTTCTGTCAGGCCTTTAGCTGCGCTGCCATCGGTTTTATGAATAGCTACTACAGTATACCCTTTTAAAATACCATTTGTTAAAACTGCTCCTTCTTGAATCACCTCTTTAAAATCAGCTAGGTCAAATGGGACGCATGCTTTAACTGGCTCTTTTTCATGCCATGAACTTGTGCAACCTTCAGATGGCCATTTACGAGTAGCATCAACACCTAAACGATAGCCGTAATGAGACATTGGCGATGCATGATCCAGTGCATCTAGTGGCCCTGGTGAAAAGATCATATCTAGCTTTGGCCTTGTATTCTTAAGAATACAACTTGCTACGGCTTCATAGTCACTTGGTTTGATATCCTCATCTACTACAATGACCATTTTGGTATACATCATTTGTCCCATTCCCCATGCGGTATTCATCACTTTTTTAGCATGTGCTGGAAAACGTTTTTTAATAGACATAATGACACAGCCATGAAAAACACCTTCTAACGGAAAATCCATGTCCACTACTTCTGGACTGATCATACGAAGCAATGGTAAAAACAAACGCTCTGTTGCTTTTCCTATATAGCAATCTTCCATAGGTGGTTGCCCTACAATAGTCGCTGGATAAACGGGGTTTTTCTTATGGGTAATACAAGTCACATGAAAAACTGGATAATCATCTTCTAAGGAATAATAACCCGTATGATCACCAAATGGTCCTTCTCTTCTTGGCTGTTCATTAACGTCTACATAACCTTCAATGACAAACTCAGCTTCAGCTGGCACATAAATATCACTGGTAATGGATTTTACCATTTTAACTGGCATTTTTCTAAGATACCCTGCAAACATCATCTCATCTATCATTTTAGGCAGAGGTGCTGTTGCTGCATAAGTAATGGCTGGGTCACCTCCCAAAACCACTGATACCGGCATCTTACCTCCACGCTTTTTATAGCTTTCATAAATTTCACGACCATCTTTATGCCAATGCCAGTGTATCCCTGTGGTATTCTTATCAAACACTTGCATACGATACATGCCCATATTTTGCACACCTGTTTCTGGGTCTTTTGTAATGACCAATGGCAAGGTAAAAAAGGGTCCGCCATCTTGAGGCCAACAATGAAGCACTGGCAATTTTGTTAAATCCGGCTCGGTTTCAATCACTTCTTGACAGCTTCCTTTGGTAGGGAGCTTAATTGGAAAAACAGAAGCCAGCCGGCTTAAACGTGGTGCTGATTTAGCTAAGTTCATAATGCCCATGTAATTGGTCATATCCAGAAATCTTGCTAAATCTTCTTCTAAAGTCTTAAAGTTTTTAGCACTTAACGCCATACTCATACGCTCATAAGTTCCCATGGCATTAATAAGTACAGGGTAAGGAGAGCCTTTTACTTTTTCAAATAGTAAAGCAGGCCCATAAGCCTTAGAAACACGGTCCGTAATCTCCGTAATTTCCAAATAAGAATCTACTTCTTTTTTAACTCTTACAAGTTGTCCTTCTTCCTCTAGCTTTTTAATAAAGCTTTGTAAATTTTTATAACTCATTATTTGTCCCCACTTCTCTAGTCGTTGTATAAAGCGGCTTTATTTATTGCTATTCCAGCTAAAATGCTATCTAATGCATCTAATAAATCCTTGACATTCTCTGGCGTAATCACTAATGGTGGCTGAAAGGCTAAGACATTTCTTTCTAAGCCATTTTTACCTAAAATAATGCCACATTCTTTTAAAGCTTCTAATATATCATCTACCAGTTCTGGTGCTGCCATTCCATTTAAGTGACGTACTTCTACGCCTACCATAAGTCCCATACCTCTTACATCTGCTAAAATAGGATACTTTTCTTGAAGTTGTTTTAGTCCCTGCATCAATTGTTTTCCTAAGGTTTCTGCACGCTGACATAAGTCATATTTTTCAATATAATCTAGCACTGCTAAAGCCGTGGTACTACAAACCGGATTACCTCCTAAAGTAGAAGCGGATGGTTTATTAAAGGCCATAGCAATCTTTTCATTGGTGCAAGCTGCTGATATAGGCATACCATTACCTAGTGCTTTAGCTACTGTTAAAATATCTGGTACCACCTCATAATGTGAAATAGCAAAAAGCTTTCCTGTACGTGCAAAGCCAGTTTGCACTTCATCTATAATAAGTAAAATATCATTGGCTTCTAAAAGTGCTTTAAGTGCCTTAAAATAGTGAGGTGGTGGTGTAATAATCCCACCATTACCTTGAATAGGTTCCATAATAAGTGCTGCAATATTATCTTTGCCTCTCATCTCAATGATTTTTCTAATACTTTCTAAAGACTTCTTAGCTGCTGTTTCTATGTCTTCACCATAAATAAATGTATTTTCTGCAAAATGAACGGCATCAGATAAATAAGGATCACTTCGCCACATAGGTATCGCCGTAGTACTCATGGTTAAATGTGTTCGCCCATGGAGACCATTTTTTATAGCAATAAACTCTTTTTTCCCTGTATAAAGTCTAGTCATTAATAAAGCTGTTTCGTTAGCTTCAGAACCTGTACAGCAGAAAAAAGAACGACATATATCACCTGGTAAAAGTCCACTTAAGCGTCTTGCTAATTCTCCCATTTGCTCTGTTAAATAAATAATACTAGTGTGCTGTAATGTACGCATTTGAGCAATAGCTGGTTCAATAATTTCCGGATTACAATGACCACAGTTCATTACCGAAACACCTGAAAAAAAGTCTAAATACTTTTTGCCCGTATCATCATATAAATACTGCATCTCACCTTTTACGATTACTGGTGGCTCTTTGTAAAAATGATTCCAGCTAGGTGGACACAAATAATTTTGTTTATTTTCAATCACTTGCTCCTTTAATGAATCCATTTTATTTTCCTCCTAGTCAAATTGCAATGCACCTAATGTATAACCCTTTTCTCCTCTTATAAACTGTGGCATTTCCTCTTTTTGAACAATTGCTTTTTGTGCGGCTTGATAAAGCCTAATGATGTGTTCTAACTCCTCACAGTTATAACTAGCACCTTCTATACGGAAATACGTAGCTCCTGCTTTATAAAGCGCCTCTATAAAGGGTAGGTAAGCTAATTCTTTGGTTAATAACATATGATTTCTACCTTTACAATCACGATAAATAGGATGTTCGTACCCCTTATCATCTATTAGGTATAAAATGCCTTTTTTATAATGAGTTTCATCTAATTCAGCTCCTGCTAAAGCTTTTGTATTATCATATAAATCATGTTCCATATACATCACAGCCGGTCTACCATGAACAATGACTTCTACTGGCATGCTGCTTGCCGCTAAAAAGTCTCTTGTATTATAAAGGGGTGATTCAATAGATAAAGTTATACGACCTAAGCCTTGATGCTGGTAAAATTTAGCCATCTCTGCATTATATACATTTAATGAGAAATCCCCTATTAGCTCAAGTCCTAAATGTTTATACTCACCAATAGCACCAAGCTCCGTTATTAAAAGGCCATCTAATCCCAAGTCTTGACTTAAATAATGATGATACACTTTAAAATCTTCTTCGTACATCATACGTGGTAAAGCCAAATAAATTTTACTACCTGTTTTACGTGTCGTAAGGTCCTTTATTTGTGCTACTGAAAAAGGTTTACTTGGCTCATACGTATCTCCTGCTAAGTAAATATGTTCTACACCTAAGCTCAGTGCTAATACTGCACTCTCATAATCATTAACACGAATCGTCAGTTCAGGTCCTTTAGTTATTGCTTGGTTTCCTGTTAAAACTTCTCTAATAACCTGCAAACGTTCCTCTTTCATTTCGATTTCTTCTACTGGCTGGCTAAACACTTTACCTGTGCTGTAGAATTTACCAGTTCCTTCATAACGTCTATTAATATTTTGAAGTCCTGGCTTACCAAAAGCATAAGCTGTTGATAAATCTCTATTACGATTTGCTTTTAGCTGTGCTAAATCCTGTTCTCGGTTGTAATCAATGGGGTCTTGTATATAACGATCTATGGCTTCACTATAAGCCTTAATAATGGTTGCTAAGTAATCCATACTACGCATACGTCCCTCTATTTTAAAGGAAACAACGCCTGCATCAATTAATTCAGGAATATGGCTATACATGGCCATATCTTTTACCGCTAAAGGATAAGTTGTATCATAAAGCTTGTTGTCTTTTATGGCTTTGTACCCCCAACGACAAGGCTTCATGCAACGTCCTCTGTTACTACTTTGTCCAAAAATCATCCCTGAATAAGTACATTGTGCCCCATGGGCAATACACATGTCACCATGAACAAAATATTCAAATTCCATATCTGTTTGAACATGTAGGGCCTTAATTTGAGCTAGAGACATTTCTCTAGACGCTACTATTCTCGTTACACCTAGATTTCTTAGGGTTTTAATCATAGGTAAATTGTGAACATTCATCATAACTGATGCATGAATAGTTAAATCAAGCTTCATCTCTTTTATTTTCTCTATTAAGCAAACATCTTGCACAATAAGTGCATCTGGTCCCACTTCGTTTAGAAAGACCAAATAATCTTCTATATGCTTAAGATCCTCTTGACTTAATAAATTGTTAACTGTAATATAGACCTTCTTATTTAAAGCATGGGCCATTTCCACGGCCTGTCTTATTTCTTCCTGTGTAAAATTAAAATCTTTACGATGCATACGCATATTAAAGTTCTTGCCACCAAAATAAACGGCATCTGCACCGGTTTGAATGACTTCCTTAAAAATTTCAAAGTTTCCTGCTGGTGCTAGGAGCTCTACCTCTTGACCATTAAAAAACCTACTCATCTTACCGCCTCTTTCTTAGCATTTTTCGTCTCAGATTTTTGACCTAAGTCAACTCATTATGCTATGTTTGCATCTAACTGTCAATATTTATTCCCTTATCCTTTATTTTAAATATTTATCTTGACTTTTATTTATTTTACTAGATAAAAATCAAGATAAATATTTATTTTACTTTTTTAAGTTGTTTCACTTCAAACAGAAATTTATCTGTAAATTTTATTGGTATTTATCTTTAAACAATAGTATAATAAACATAAAGAGGTGATAATTATGTTAATTAAGAATATCATGATTCCTGTAAGTGATTTAACCACTTTGAGGATGACACATACCGCTAAAGAAGCACTAGAAGTCATTGATTCAAAAGCCCTTCTTTCTTTACCTGTGGTGGATGGTAAACAGTTTGTAGGTATTATTTCTAAACGCTATATCCTAGAAGAATATTTTAATAGTGAAGAAGATAAGGCCACTTTTTTAAAACGTCCTATATCTGATTTTATGAAAACTAAAATTCAATGCTTATCCTCTGAAGATTTAGTAGAAGAACCTATTAAACTTCTTTGCAATCGCAATATTCAATTCATCCCCGTTGTAGATGAAGCTGGTCATTTTGCTGGTATTGTGACACATAAAGCTGTTTTTGCTACTTTTAAAAATGCTTTGGGTATAGGTTATACCAGGTTAGCTATTACCACCCCTGATGTTAAAGGCCGCTTAGCCAAGCTTACCGAACTCATTGCTAGAGAAAAAGGGAATATCATCAGTATTGTTCAACTCGATCCTGAAGTCATGCATTTAAAAGAACTTATTATTCGAGTTGAAGCTGAAAATGTCCAAAAACTAGTTAAAGTGTTAAATGAAAATGGATTTACAGTAAGACGTGTTGACTAATGCATTATCAAATCAAAAGAGTTCCCCAATCAGGATTTTACTTTGTCCTTATTGAGGGAGCTCTTTTGATTATTTCATATTCATTTCCACAAAAACATCTATTTTGAGTTAATCATAAAATCTGCGGCTACTTTTAAACCGTAAGCTGGTTCAGCCATTAAAACGGCTCTATTAATAGCTTTCGCCATTACTTTGGCTGCTAATGTGCCTACTACATTTATATCTGCGGCTACTTCACCTACTGACATTGCATAAACACTATCACCATCGGCTGTGGTATGCACTGGACAAATGGTTTTTGCTAAGCCATTTTGAGCCATAGCTGCAATCTTAGTCATTTGCACCTTATTAAAGGCTCCATTCGTTATAATGACTCCTAAAGTCGTATTCCCTGTGAATAAGTTTTTCTGCTGGGTAGCTTCTTTATAAAGCATTTCTTCTGTATTTAAAAAGGCGGTTTGCTCTTCATTTAATAAACCTGCTAAAATAGCCCCGGATACCTCATCCTTCACATCGCCCAAGGCATTCACAGCCACCAAAGCACCTACTTTTAAGTCTCCTAGCTCCACGGCATACATGCCTATACCAGATTTCATCATACCAGAAACCCCTTTATATTTACCTACTGTAGCACCAGTTCCAGCACCTACATTACCTTCTCTAGGCTCATTTAACTCGGCTGCAAGGCATGCTGCATAGCCCATTTCTACATCAGGTCTTGCCTGAGTATCCCCTACTTGAAGATCAAATAAGCAGGAAGTACTTACTAAAGGTACCTTAGTTACACCTACATCAAAACCAATCCCCCTGTCTTCTAAGTAGCTCATCACGCCACCTGCAGCATCTAAGCCAAAAGCACTACCACCACTTAAAAGCACTGCATGAATTTTATCACAAGCTGCTAAAGGATTAAGAAGCTGGGTTTCTCTTGAAGCAGGTCCTCCGCCGCGTATATCTATACCTGTTGGAGCTCCTTGCTCACAAATAATGACAGTGCAACCAGTAGCAGCTACTTGATTATCTGCATGACCTATTTTAATATTTTCTATTTCCGTTAATTCAATAACTTTCATCATTCACACCCTACTTTATATCACATGATTTTTCTTAAGTGGCACACAAACACCTGTAGCCAATACACCAGCTGCCACCATTTCTAATACACCATTAACCCCAATAATATACATAAAAATCTCCTGTACTGGTATGGCTTTAAAAAATAAACTTAAGCATCCTAATACAAGAATGGTATGTACAGCTGTTGAAATGCATGCACTAATAGTGAAGTTAATAGCCTGCTTCTTCAAAACCTTAAATAACAGTTTATTTAAAATAGCTGGCAATATACCTAAAATCACTCGAGGTCCAATACACATAACAAGGGAAGCTAGTGGCATTCCACTTGCAAAAGGTGAAAAAACTAGATCTGCTGGATTAGGTGAAGTAGCTGCTTTAAGCATACTCACTAAGCCAAAAACTAAACCTAAAACACCACCATAGGTTGCTCCTAACATAAGCGAACCAATAATAACAGGAATATGCATTAAAGTGATGGATATTGGGGGAATGGATATAAATCCAAGAGGGGTGCATCCAAGTACCACCAATAGGGCTGCTAGTAATGCCAGCCTTGTAAATTGTGTAGTCTTTTTTGTTGTATTCATTTTTTTCTCCTTACTGCCGCTTATAAATAATGCAGCGTATCATAAATTTATATGACTGCTCAACGCAGAAATATATCAGGCTTGGCTCATCACTATTAGTGAAATCTATTAAAATAGTATCTCCTTATAGGATGCTTCAAAATAAATATTTTTTATTATAACATATTTTTATGTTTCATCAACTTTTCTTTTATTGTATAAAAACCCAAGAACTATTGTTCTTGGGTTAATGAATACGTTGTATGTTGTTTCTTACTTTTTCTAAAAGCTAATAGCTTACTCACAATCCAAACAACTACTAATGTCACTAAAGTAGCTACTAAAAATGCCCAAAAAAAGGCTTTATAATCCTCATTACCACCACTTAAAAGGTTAATGAGCTTAGTCAACATATCAACTGACCATTTGATATGTGCGGGTAATAATACAATAACATCACATAAAATCATCATTGTAAAGACAATAATATGCATTAAGCCTAGTGACTTAAAAACCTTAACCAAATAGAAGTTGCCTAATTTACTTTTACCAAATTCTTGTTCTTCGTCCATCTCTATTCCCCCTCATTTCTCCCTCTACTACGTAATTCCATTATACGTCAAAATAATAGTAAGGTCAAAGCAAACTATCTAAATAGTTGTAATTATTGTATTATTATTCCCCTATTAATTCAATTAATGTAATTTCTGGTGGATTAAATAAACGAGGAGGGATGACCTCAGCGGATAAACCTCTACTTACAACTAAGTTGAATCCCTCTTCTTTATATAAGCCACCTACATAATCTGGAAAAAGCTTTTGGTTAGCAGCAAAAAAACCATTACTAAAATAAGGTATGCGAATAATACCCCCGTGGGTATGCCCTGCAATCACAAGGTCAAAAGGTAGTTCCTTGTAAACACCTACCAAATCTGGCCTATGGCTTAAAAGAATCTTATAGCCTTCTTCATGCTCTAGTTCTTTAAAAGCCATCTTTGCTTCTATTTCCCATATACTTTCCTCCTCAAACCCTGCCACATCATCTAATCCTGCTAAAATAACCTTGTTCCCTTTTACATGAAGGACCTTATATTCTCGCTCTAAAACAGTGACCTGATAGTTCCGCATAAATGCTTTAATTTCCTTGATCTGTCCAGACCAATATTCATGATTTCCTGTTACATAGTACATAGGAGCCACTCCTTGAAGTCCCTCTAAAAGTAATTCCATTCCTGTAATAGGGGCTTCATCATCTATCATATCTCCTACCATTACAATAATATCTGGCTTTGCTTTTTTAATTTTATCAATTAAATCCTGCTGCTGATGCCCATAAATATGACTATGCAAGTCTGCTAAAGTAACAAGACGTAATTTTGTTTCAGAATCAAGTTTAGAGGTTTCAAACACATAGTGGCGAATCACTAAGCCATGATAAAAAGCTAGGGTAACTATCATTAATACGAGTATCAAAATACTCCTTTTGAGATAGAGCTTGGTTTTGTGCTTCATAGTAACCCCTCCTTTGTTTCTTATCTATAGTATGTACTATTTTAGCTCGAAATTACCTCTTTTCTTTCATTTCAAATTTTTATTTAGCTTTTATAATCTTTCCATCTTCTAAAGTACAATGACTGGCTTCTAAGTAAAGTGCTGGTCTAATCCCCACTCCTGCTTGTGCTGCATACTCTGTATAAATCACTTCACCTGAAGGTCCTACTGTACATACTAAACTACTACTCTCTCCTGCTGGTGTCCTAAGCCACCACATATGATAACCACCTGTTTGACTTTTTATATCCTTATACCAACCTGATTGATCCTTTTCAATGGCTTCTTCTGTAGGATTCGTTTTAATGGGAATACCCTGAGTATATAGATAGCCTTCTACTTCTTCTAAAGATAATAAAAACACTTTATCACTTAATGTTTCATAGTAAGCTTTACTACTATTTAACAAGCAATCTTCTATACTGACGCGTTCAAAGTGAAAAAGTTCTTTTCCCCCAGTTTTCCTGCCTTGCTCCAAGGTTCCTAATATATTTTTGTAAGAGGTTGTTTGAATTAAGGCCTGTTCTTCTTTTGTAAACTCATAAAGAAAGCCATAAGTCTTATCATAAGCATTAGCACCATCTAAAAATGCATTAGCAGCTGGCCCTTGTCCTTTATAACTTACTGTTTTTCCACCACTATTTAACCATGTACGTAAGTTAGAATTTGCCCAGTCATTGCTCCCTTTCATTTGTCTTAATTCTTCCTTTGTATAATTTTGACCAGGTGCTTCTTTTTCTTTTTTACCATCGAAAATGGTTCCATTACTAGCCTTGTTATAATTCCCACTTTCTGCACCATCAAAAGCCTTTAATGTCAATATTTTCTCAGATAATAATAACGGGTTCCCCTTACTGTCCTTATGAATCACAAGCCACTCGATTGGCTCATTATGATAGACCCCAAAAGTAACTTTACTACCTACCTCTATATCTAACGATTGAACTGGCTCCGCTTGTGTTGTAGGTGTTACCTTTTCTTGATTATCTGGTTCCTGAGTAACCATAGCTATTTGATTTTGCGTATTTCCCTGCTCATTATTCTTCTCAGTGGGGACCAAAGTCTCCACTGGTGCCGGGGTAACTTGAGCTTCTCCTAGAGGCGTTTCTAATGGCTGATTAGAAGCCTGCACATGAGCTGTAGGTGTTTTTAATGCTTTGTCCTGTTGCTTTTCTACCAAGGCCTCTACTTGAGGCTCCTTTACCATGGCCACTCGAATAGCATTCAAATTATACGCAATAATGATAAGTATCATACCTATTAATCCAACTGCTAAAAATTTCAATCCCTTTTTATAAACGGTATGCTTTCCTAATCCTTTAGATACAATAGGATGAGCTTGTTGTGGCAACAGCTGTTCTTCTAACAAACCTTTAATTGTGATACTTAAACTTTCAATATGGGTCTCTCTATTTCCATCAAAAGCATTAAGCCAATGATTAGCTGATAAAAAGTATTCCATTGAGTCAGATGGACTAACATTTTCAATTCTAAAATTAATAATCTTTAAACGTTTACTAACCGCCCTTTCTACTTCTCTTAATACTTGCGGAGATTCGTTAGAAGCCGCGGAAAAAATTAATACTAAAACGCGGCTAGTTTCAATCCCTCTAATAATTTGTTCTCCCCATTCTTTGCCTGGTTGAATATTTCGTGGTGCCATCCAACAAGAAATACCTCTTTTTTCTAGTTGCTCACATACTTTATTAGCTTCTATCTTATTTTTTGAAGAGTAAGAAATAAATACGTCTTGCATCTTCTGCCCCCTAAATTAACTAAATTATTATTATATTTAAATTTTACCACATTCATCATACCTTTGTCCCCTTTTATGAACAATCGACGCTTTTACTTATAGCTTAAGTCTCACAAAATATAAATAAGCTGTTACACAGGTCATTTATTGACCTCGTAACAGCTTAGGTTTATCAACTACTCATTTTTCTTTACTTTCTTTTTAGGATAAACTAACTCATGGCTCTCTTTAATGAGTTGCCACAATAAACCTTCTGACAAGTCTTCATCTACCACAATAGAATTCCAATGTTTTTTGTTCATATGATAACCAGGTATAATCTGCAAGTACATTTCTCTTAAAAATTGTGCTTTTAACGGCTCACATTTCACATTCACATACAGTTTCCCCTGATGCTTAAAAATAAAAGCAAAGCTTTTATGGTTTTCTCGAATTCTTAGAGCTTGCCATTCTTCATCAAAAGGATAATCTAAATACGCGCCTGGAAGTGTTAAACAAAATTCCTTGATAGCTTCTCTTGGTATCATTTGTTTTCTTTATCTCCTTTCAATGCAAGCTATAAGCTTGAAACAGCTTCTGCTAATACTTTATCAATAGCATCATGAATCACTAGATCTGCTATATCATCTGCAGAGGTAGTACTTTTATTAATAAGGATAAGATGTTTCCCCTTAAAATAATGAATAAGTCCTGCCGCTGGATAAACCACTAAAGAGGTTCCTCCAATAATCAAAGTCTCTGCCATAGCAATAGCACTTACTGCTGCTGAGATAACCTCATCATCTAATCCCTCTTCATACAAAACAACATCAGGCTTTACCACTCCTCCGCACCTTTGGCACTTTGGAATACCTGGAGCTTCTAATAGATAAGCCGCATCATAAAAAGCACCACATTTTAAGCAGTAATTCCTATGAACAGAGCCATGAAGTTCATATACCACCTGACTTCCTGCCATTTGATGTAAGCCATCTATATTTTGTGTAACAATAGCCTTTAGTTTACCCATTTGCTCTAATTTTACTAAAGCCTTATGACATGCATTGGGCTGAGCTTCTGGGTAAATCAGCTTGTCTTTATAAAATTGATAAAAGTCTTCTGGATATTTCACAAAAAAAGTATGAGATACTAGTTGTTCTGGTGTAAAGGTACGATTTAATCGCTCATTAAATAAACCATTGGCACTTCTAAAATCAGGGATCTGAGAAGCAGTCGACACCCCAGCTCCTCCGAAAAATACTATATTATTACTATCTCTTAGAATTTGAGTGAGCTGCTTGATTTTTTCATTCATGAAATCATCTCCAATTAATAGTTTTGCTATGATTATATCACATCTATCCAAAACCATGATTGCTTATATGATTTTATGCCAATTGACTCATTTGTTTTAAATGTACTTTAATAGCACTCATCGGTTCTCGTAAGTCAATAGCCGCTACAAAAATTTGATGTTGATCTAGCATATATTCTTCAATATATGTAGATTCTATAGAAGGATATAGTAATAAACCACTTATTGTTTCTTTAGATTTCATACTATTTTCACGAACTGAGTAAAAAGTTTTCTTCATTTCTTGTAATAAGAAACTCTTATGCTCCGTTGCTTTTTGATTAATAAAGAGCTCTGGATAAAAACAGGTATGTACAAGCATAATCTTACCTTCTCGAAGTAAAATCAAATCGCTATCTACTTCCTCTTCATCCGCTATTTTTTCATAACTCACATCTACACCATGACATTCTGTTTCAAAGAAACGATAAATACACTGCTTGTATAAATGATTAAAAATAACTTCATCTAAATAACCTTTACCGGTATTTGTATCTAAGTGGATTCCTTTAAAAATCATATATCCAATCTGAATTAGCATTTTATAAGGAAATTTGTTCTTCTCGTAGCTTAATTTTCCCCATGCCACACAGTCTAAAGAAATATCTTGTACTTCATGAAATGAAATGAGAAGTCTTTTAAAGTTTTTACGTTGCTGAGAAGCTATACGTCCTCTTTTTAAAATTAAAAGACATAAAGCTTTTAACACTTGATTATAGACGTTATCTACACTAAACTCATCATAGTGACAATAAACTTGTCTACTCACCTGTGTTTTAAGACGTATAGTTTCGTGAATATCAATTTTACCTCTCAGTACTTGCAAGAGTCCTTCACCTTCTACATATTCTTTGTACAGTCCCCTTCTAAATTGTCTTGTGATTCCTTCTAATAAAATAGCTGATAAAAGTGCCTCAATTTGATCAAACGACTCCTCACCTAAAGCCTCGGGGGTGATTTTATTTAAATCACGAAAGCTATAACACAACATATGGTATAAATTAATATTAGGTATTTGTTGTAGCATTTCTCCTTTATGCATACTGCAATGCCCCTCTTAATACCTTTACATAAGTAGAGAACTTCTCATAATTTTCTCCCCAATATTCTTCTAAAAGCGGAACAATTTCACATTCAATAATTTCATAAAGTTCTTCATCACTACCATTATTAAGATCCGAAAAGTAACTGTGTCCTATACGAAAACCTCTTCCTAAAGATTCATCTTGTGTAATAGCTTCATTAATTTGCATAATCACCTGAATCACACGCGAAAGCTTTGTATGTTCAAACTGTTTCATGTACCTTTCAAAATTACCACCAAAAGCTGGATCAATTTCAATAAAACTAAATCGTCTACGTAAAGCATAGTCCATTACCGCTAAACTTCTATCAGCAGTATTCATTAAACCAATAATAAATAAATTACTTGGGATATAAAAACGTTCTTTTGAATACGTTGTTTCTATAGCAAATTTCTTATCTCTTTTATCTGCTTCAATTAAAAGGAGTAATTCTCCAAAAATTTTACTTAAGTTTCCTCTATTAATCTCATCAATAATAAAGAAATAAGGATTTTCCATGTCATCTTTTGCCTTTTGGCAAAAAGTATAAAATAAACCTTTCTCTAGATTAAAGCCTCCTGTTTCATTAGGTCTAAAACCCATAACAAAGTCTTCATACGCATAATTTTGATGAAATTGAATCATTGCAACGCGATCATCGTCCTTTTTACCAATGAGGGAGTAGGCCAGCCTCTTAGCTAAAAAGGTTTTTCCAACTCCAGGTGCCCCTTGTAAAATAATATTCTTTTTGCGATCTAACCTTCTAATCATCTGTACATACTTTTCTTTTGAAATATAAGCTTCTGATAAAAAGTCTTCGCTAGTATAGTTAGTCTTTACTGCCATATAAACAGGGTCTACCGTTTCTGGTTCAACCTTTCGACCAGTATTTTTGGCATAAGGGGACACATAGATTGACTCATTATTTTCTTCTATCATTTATATTTCTCCTTTTATTATAAGTGCTTTAAAGTCATTTTTAAAAATATAATATTTTTAAAATTATATATTATTCATTATATTTTATCATACTGTAGCTACCTTTTATAGTGCTAAAAAACACTAAAGTTTATGATTTACTTTAACAAAAAAAGCCAACCTTAAAGATTGGCTCATTTCACCTATTAGTCTACTTTACTTACGCGTCGCATTCTCCCTTTTATAGGTGTTGTTTGTAATAGTTTAAATACCTTCTCTCCTTTACCATTTAAAATTTCTACATAAGTAGAGATATCTTGAAGGTTAATAATACCGATATCCTCTGCTGTTATTCCTGGTAAATGACATAAGGTTCCCACGATATCTACAGGACGCATTTTAGTTTTTTTGCCTGCATTAATATGCAGCTTCATGATTTCTTGATTTAAAACTTCTCCCTTAGTTTCCTTAAACTGCAAGGGTTGTTTCATTTTTTCTTCGAAGGCTTTTTTAGCACTTGCTATTTCCTCTTCTCTATACGCTGTTCGCATAGGAATTTTCCTCATGGTATAACTTTCAATAGCTGCTAGATTTCTTTTATCCTCTGGCTGGATGAATATAAATGCCTTGCCACTTCTTCCTGCCCTTCCTGTACGTCCCATACGGTGCACATAATTTTCCGCTTGCTCTGGTACATCAAAGTTAATGACATGAGTAATATGGTCAATATCAATCCCTCTAGCCGCTACATCTGTGGCTACTAAATAGCGAAATCGCCCTTTCCTAAAATCCTCCATAACTGCAAAACGTTGTTTTTGTTCCATATCCCCATGTATTTTACCAACACCATAGTTCAAATCATTAAGTCTCTTCCATACCATTTCAACTCGCTCTTTACGATTACAAAAAATAATACAGCTTTCTGGATTTTCCACAATGGTTACTGCCTCTAGTACCGCTAGTTTTGTTTGCTCATGTGTTTCTATTCCAATTTCCTCAATATTATTAGGCTTTGATAAGTCAGTAGTTATATGAATGGTTTTAGGTGTCCTAAGATACTTTTCACACAACTGCTGGATATGAGGTGCCATAGTAGCAGAAAATAATAAGGTAACACGATTCAAAGGAAGCGCCGCTATAATGCTTTCTACTTGATCAATAAACCCCATGCGTAGCATTTCATCAGCTTCATCAATCACCAAATAACTTATATGCGATGCTTCTAACGTACCTCTTTCTAGATGATCTAAAACACGTCCAGGTGTCCCTACTACTACATGTGTTTTTTGGCTCAATTCTTTTTGTTGCACCTCAAAAGGTGCTTTGCCATACAAGCCTACTGCTTTAATTCTCTTAAATCGACCTATCTGAAAAAAATCCTCTTTTACTTGAATAGCTAGTTCTCTTGTTGGCGTTAAAACCAAAGCCTGGGGTTTATTTTCTTCCCATATGACTTCCTGACAAATAGGAATAGCAAAGGCTGCTGTTTTTCCACTTCCTGTTTGTGACTGAACAATTAAATCCTGCTTTCTTAAGACTTCAGGAATAACCCGTTCTTGCACTGGTGTAGGCTTATTAAAGCCTAATAACGTAGCGGCTTTTAATAAGCTTTTTTCTAATCCGTAGTTTTTAAATGACATGCTCTTCTTCCTTCTCTATAGGTTAATCCTCAAATTCCGTAATCATTTCTTTCATCATGAAAGTTAGTTCTCCTGCATCTAATACACGTTCTGCCCAAGAATGACTTTTATTTTCTCCGTCAAAATAAAGGACTTCATCAAATAGATATTCTCCCTCGATATATCTAATAAGCATCCCATAAATCATATGGTTACCTAGTTCTAATTCTCCCATATCCACTTCCTTACCTTTTTTAGACCTACCATTAAATAGCTGTAATTGCCCTTCATATACGACTGCAAATGAAACAAATAATCCATGAGTTTCATCCTCTTCTAGATAATGATGAATCCTATTTAACTTTTGCTCTATAGACATATGAGCTGCTAATAGCTCATAGCGGTTCATATAATGTTTACCATCATCCTCATCTTCAAAAGTAAAAATCAAAGCTGCTTCTTCACAATCTGCCAATCTTATCATACCATCAAAATCATAAGTGTCTTCTTTAAAGTTCAAGGCTTCTATTTCACCTTGCATCTGTTCTTTCTTCATTGCTTGTCTCTCACTTTCTTTTACTTCTATCATCATTTAACTGATACTTTTCATTTTATCTTATTTAATGATCACATTTGTCCACTTTGGCTTTGCCCACCTGCTCCACCTTGCTCCTTTAAAAAGCCACTTACAAGGCGGTCTATCTTAGGAAAGAAAAAATCCATTAAAGGGCCTAAAAAAGCAATACATAGTACAGTCCCTATACCGATAACACCACCTAAGCTCATTCCTAATACCATATAAATGATATCAACACTCATGCGAATAATGGTATAGGATTTCTTTAAGCGCTTTACTAAAGCTAAGTAAATTAAATCATTAGGCGCCACACCTATCTCTGAACTTTTTAAAATAGGAAAACCTATAGATACAATGACACAGGCCATCATAAAAATGATTATTTTGATACTTAGAGAATAGCTACTAAGTGCCAAAGGGTTTAATAGCTTTAAAACACCATCTAGTACAATACCTGCACCTATGATACATAAAAAAGTTCCTATTTTAATTTGTTTTCGATCCAAGAGAAAAAGGGCGCCTAAAAAGATAAGCGTCAATAACCTATTAGCTGTTCCAGGAGAAACAGTTAGCGCCCTAGCTACTCCTTGTGTAAATGAAGTAAATGGATCTGAACCTAAATTTAAACTTAAAAATAAAGCTACCCCCACTTGAATAACGATTAATCCTACAAACCAAACCATCATCTGCTTCGCAATTTGTTTGTTTTTCACTTTTCTATTCTCCCTGTTTTATCTCTATCACCATGAACGATCAAGCCTTTAAAATGACATGGCACTTAATAAATCTAATTGATTAGATTCTGTTAAATCACCTAATATACCTAGTTCTGACATTTTATCTGTCACTGTCTTACTTACTTTAGCACGATTTCTAAAGTCTTCTTTGGATAAAAATGGACCATCTTTAACTGCTTCTACTACAGCTTCTGCTGCTTTTTCTCCTAGACCATCTATTGAACTTAACGAAGGCATAATCTTCCCATCAATAATTTGGAATCTCTTGTCATCTGCTCTAGTTATATCTATTGGCATAAACTCAATCCCCCTTGCATACATCTCTTGAACAATACGCATATCCTTTAAAGTATCTTGCTCTTTCGCTGATTGATTTTCTTTTCCCTTAAGCATGAGCTCCTTCATATGATATTCTAAACGTTCTTTCCCTAAACACATGGTCTCATAAGAAAAAGCTGACGCACGAATACTAAAGAAAGCGGTGTAATAAGCAAGTGGATAAAAAATCTTATACCAAGCAATACGCCAAGCCATCATAACATACGCTGCCGCATGGGCCTTAGGGAACATATATTTAATTTTTTTACAAGACCAAATATACCAATCAGGTACGCCATTTTCTAGCATAGCTTCTTCCCATTCTGGTTTTAAGCCCTTCCCTTTACGTACACTTTCCATAATAGTAAAGGATAGTCCCTTATCCATTCCTTGATTAATTAAATAAGTCATAATATCGTCACGGGTACAAATAACAGTCGAAATGGTTCCTCTGCCTTCTTCAATCAAGGTTTGAGCATTACCTAGCCACACGTCTGTACCGTGAGATAACCCAGAAATACGCACTAGGTCTGAAAAGCTTTGAGGCTTTGCATCTAATAACATCTGAATAACAAAGTCTGTTCCAAACTCTGGAATTCCTAAAGAACCTAGCTTAATTCCCCCAATATCTTCTGGCTTAATGCCTAAAGCCGTCGTACTATGAAAAAGTGACATAACGTCCTTATCATCTAACTTAATCGTCTTTGCATCTATACCTGTCAAATCCTCAAGGCGACGAATCATGGTAGGATCATCATGGCCTAGAATATCTAGTTTTAATAGATTATGGTCGATGGAGTGATACTCAAAGTGAGTGGTAATAATCGGTGTCGTTACATCATTTGCAGGATGCTGCACAGCTGTAAATTCATAAATATCACGGTCATGTGGTACTACAATAATCCCTCCTGGATGTTGCCCTGTGGTACGTTTAACCCCTGTACACCCTTCTGCAATACGCTTCATTTCTGCTCTTCTCTTGTGAATATCGCGCTCTTCATAGTACTTATAAACATAAGCAAAAGCTGTTTTTTCTGCTAGCGTACCTATTGTTCCTGCTCTAAAGGCTTTCCCCTCTCCAAAGATAACTTCTACATACTTATGGGCTTTCGCTTGGTAATCTCCAGAGAAGTTAAGGTCAATATCTGGCTCTTTATCACCTTTGAAACCAAGAAAGGTTTCAAAAGGAATATCATGGCCTTCTTTTAAAAGTTCATGACCACACTTAGGACAAGTAGCATCTGGCATATCGCATCCTGAACGTCCTGCATAAGCACGTACTTCTTCGGATTCAAAATCCACATAGTAGCACTGTGGACAAATATAATGTGGTGCTAGTGGATTAACCTCTGTAATACCTGACATCGTTGCTGCAAAAGAAGACCCTACAGATCCCCTTGAACCTACAAGGTAACCATGGTCATTAGAATCCCATACTAATTTTTGAGCAATGATATACATTACAGCAAAACCATTAGAAATAATGGAATTAAGCTCTCTTTCTAATCGCTCTACTACAACTGGATGTAATTCTGGTCCATAAATCTCATGGGCCTTATCGTAACAAATCTGCGTCAGGGTAGCATCTGAATCTGGAATTTCTGGTGGACATTTATAAGGCAACACTGGAGAAATCTTTTCAATTTGTTCATTAATCAGCTGCGTATTGGTAATAACCACTTCTTTCGCTTTCTCACTTCCTAAATATTTGAATTCTTCTAGCATTTCTTCTGTGGTACGTAAATAAACAGGTGGCTGATCATCAGCATCTTTAAAGCCTTTGCCTGCCATAATAATACGCCTATAGATTTCATCTTCTGGGTCTAAAAAGTGAACATCACAAGTAGCCACTACAGGCTTATTATAGTGCTCCCCTAGTTCTACAACACGCTTATTATACTGTCTTAAGTCTTCTTCTGTCTCAGCTGCATATTTATCACTTCTGAGCATAAAACTATTATTTCCAATCGGCTGAATTTCAAGATAATCATAAAAGCTTACTAATCTGGCCAGTTCAGTTTCTTCTTTTTCTCTTAAAATAGCTTGAAAGATTTCACCCGCTTCACAAGCTGAACCAATAATAAGTCCTTCTCTATGCTTTTGAATGAGACTTTTTGGCATACGTGGTCTACGATTAAAATAATCTAAGTGAGATGCTGATACTAAACGATTCAGATTAATACGTCCTATTTCATTCTTCACTAAAATAACCCCATGATAAGTAGGTAACTTCTTAATATAATCTGGTGAAATCTCTACCATATCATTAATAGCATCTAGGGTTGTAACACCTTTTTCCTGTAGCATCTCTATAAAGCGTACAAAGATTTCACCTGTAGCTGTCGCATCATCTACCGCTCTATGGTGATTTTCTAAGCTAATATCTAAATGCTTGGCCACGTTGTTTAACTTAAAATTACCTAAGTGTGGCATTAAAATACGTGCTAGTGCTACCGTATCCATTACTGTAAAGTCTGCTGCTAGGCCCTGCTCTTTGGCATTTGCTTCTATAAAACTCATATCAAAGTCAGCATTGTGGGCTACCATGACACATCCCTCACAAAAAGCTAAAAATTGTGGTAATAGCACTTCTATGGTTTCTGCCTCCATAACCATCCTATCATTGATTCCTGTTAATTTCTCAATTTGATAAGGAATAGGCACTTTAGGATTGACGAATTCACTAAAGGTATCTACAATTTGACCACCTACGACTTTAACCGCCCCTATTTCTATGATACGGTTCATTTTAGGGCTAAATCCTGTGGTTTCTAAGTCAAAAACCACATAACTCTCCATTAGGCTTTGGTTTTTAGAATTCGTCACGACTTCCTTTAAGTCATCTACAAAGTATGCTTCTACACCATAAATCACTTTAAAAGGCTCATCCTTTGACACACAATGATTCGCAATAGGAAAAGCTTGAAGACAGCCATGATCAGTAATGGCAATTGCTGGCATTCCCCATGCTTTGGCACGGTCAATCATCTGATGAATATCGACTACACTATCCATATCACTCATCATGGTATGGAGGTGTAATTCTACACGTTTTTCCTCACTGGTATCCATACGTTTGGTTGTAAAATCAGGAATAGCTTTAATGCCTTTAATAGAAGCAATGCCTATTTCTCTATCAAATTTATCAAAAAGCGCCATTCCTTTAAGACGATAAAATCCACCTTTTTTAAGCTTACCTAATACATCGCCTAATTCATCATTTTTAACAAAGAGTTTAGCGGTTATGGTATCTGTAAAGTCTGTTATATCAAACATAATAATGGTTTTTTCCATACGAATCTCTCTTGTATCAATACTTAAGACTTTACCACGGATAACGACTTCTCCAATTTCATCTACTAATTCTTCAATTGGAGTTAAATCACCTTCACATTCACGTCCATAAAAAACATCTGGATCAAGGGGTACCTTTTTACGTGTCATACGTACTTCTTTTTGTTCTTTCACTTCCGCTGTTTCCTTAGCGCTTTCTCTTACTGTTTCTTCTTCTAGTGGCTGAATTTGGCTCATTACAGAGGTTACTTCTCGTTTTAATTGATTTTGATTTTCCTCTACATAAGCTAGTGGATTACTACTAGCTTTATATTCAAACTGCACACCCAATTGCAACTGAAAGCGTTCCATAAAAATCTTTTCTAGAAAAGGCTTTAAGGGCTCTGTTTTTTTACGTGCCACAAAACTATTATCTATTTCTATAAAAAGCTGCTTGGCGGCTACACGCCAAACGGCATTTTTGACAATTGCATAAACCATTTCGCTTTTTTCTTCTATTTCTAAAAGTAAATTCTGCTTATAAGCTTCTACAATATACGCTGGTGTATACGCTTCTGATAACTCGTAAGATTCTACTAAAGTAATAGAGAGGGGCGCGGTTTTAAAAAGTTGGTCTTTAATGGCCCTCTGCATTTTTAAAAGCATAGGACGATTAAGAAGTTCTTTACTGCTTAAATAAATTTCTAAATGCTCAGTAGCTTGTTCAAATACAACTTTTTTAATCCCTACGGGTTCAAAAAGCTGCTGGAGCTTATCATCTACTTTTAGTTCTGTTAATACTTCAAAAAAAGCTCTTACTTCTGTTTCCATTCTACTCACCTATACCTTCTTTACTAACGCGCTCTTTATCTTTTTTATTATATACTATTTGGTTTAGGGTTAAAAGAGGAGGTTAAGTAACAAAAAAGCAAAGAAGTTCCTAACTACTTCTTTGCTTTTCTATTACTTACTTATAATAAACATCCTTTATTACTATAACTACTGACATACCATTAAATGATTATTTACTTAACAACTGCTCTACTTCCTCTTTATTTGCCTCCATATATTGGTCAAAAGATTGATGAGCAGCTTCTATTTTAGAAGCCAAATCATATAAAAAAGCAGGTAATTGGTCCTCCTGAACTTCTCCTATTAACTCCCCTAAATGAGTCTCCCCTACTGTACACTTTCCTTTCATATACACATCATAAATACCTGTTAATACACCATCTATTTTCTTCTTGTTACCCACTAAACCAATACCTGCAATCTGGTGTACACCACAAGAGTTAGGACAACCGGAAATATAAATAGGCGGCAAGCTTTCTTTGATATTACCTTTTGCTTTAAAATAATCTACTATAGCTCTTAATGCCTTTTGACTTTCTAATATACCCATTTGACAGATAGGAACACCTATACAAGATCTGGTTTGTTCTACCCCTAACAAGTAGTTATCTGCATCCAAAGCCTCCGCTACTTGCTGCACTTCTTCACCATTTAAATGAACTAAATAAAAACCTTCACCCATGGATAATCTGACATGAACATCTGTCATTGGTTCAATCAGATTAGAAATCTTTCTAAGAAGCCTGTAATCTAATTGTCCCCCTAAGGGATGAAAATAGTAACTGTAAAGACCTTCTTGCTTTTGTGATGTAATAGCTATATGATTTATTTCTACTCTTTTACCTACTTTTGTGTACTTAGGCATCTCCGGAGAAAAATCTAATCCCCCTTTTACTTTAGCAGCCTCAAAATATTTCCAAAAGCAGTTGACAAAAGCTTCATCTCCCATACGATCTGCAATATATCTGACCCGTGCCTTATGATGATGCTCATAATCTCCTTCATGAGTAAAGAGCTGTACCATGGCTTCTAGCGCATATAACGCTTCTTCTGCTGGTAGTAATCTATCCACTGGAATACCTTTTCTTGGATTACGCCCTAATCCACCTCCTAGATAAAGCTTGAAATAAGGCTTGTTATCTTTTAATGTTGCTACAAATCCCATATCTTGTACTGTAGCTTGAGAACCATCTGCCTTATCACTGGTAAAAGAAACCTTTAATTTCCTAGGTAAATGATAGGTATTAATACGCTTCAGGAAATACCCATTAGCTGCCATAGCATAAGGTACCACATCAAACGCTTCTTCCTTCATTAATCCCGCTAACGGGCTCATTGCTACATTTCTAGGATAATTACCACCTGCTCCTCTTGTGTAAAGGTTATATTCAAGACCTTCCTCCATCACCTTACAAACATTATCTAAACTTAGCTCATGAAACTGAATAGCTTGTCTTGTAGTCAAATGAATCATAGGAACTGCATAGCGTTCTGCTAAATTGCATATGGCCACTAATTGTTCTTTTCCTAAAACACCTGATAAAATGCGTAAACGAATCATAAAATGCTTACCATCCCGGTGAGCATAAACACCAAAGCCACCTGAGACTTTTTTAAAATCCATTTTGCCAAGCTCGCCCTTTAAAAAAGCTTCACCTTTTGCTTTAAACTCAGGGATTTCTTCTAAAAGAATTTGTCTTAAGTTCCTCATTATTCAACTCCTTTTACAATTTTTTCTTAAATAATAGAATGCCTCATAAAGACCGTTTTCATGTATCTTTATGAGGCATTTTCTCTACTGTACAAATTTGTTTCCTAATGTCACCTTTTCTTTTTCTTGACCAATTTTAAAGTAAGCTTCAAAAATATCTTTTGCAAGCTGGGTATTACTACCACCCAAGCCATCTGCGCCATACATACTGGTAACAACTGCAATCTCCGGCTTATCGTAAGGTGCAAAACCAACAAACCAGCTATTTTCATATTTTCCTTCTTGAGCTGTTCCTGTTTTAGCTGCTACTTGAATAGGAAAGTCTGTAAAATAACTTCTCGCTGTACCAGCTGAGCCTGTAGCTACTTTATGCATTCCTTCATAAATATTAGTCAAAGTAGATTCTTTAAAATTAAGGGTATTAAATACTTTTTCTGGTGTTTGCGTATAATCTCCAGTAATCTTGTGATCATCAATGCCACTTACTACTTTTAAGTCATAAACCGTATGTCCATTAGCTAGGCCTGCTACATAACGTGCCATTTGTACCGGTGTAAAGGTATTCCCTCCCTGACCAATAGCTGTACGTACATTATCTGAAACATTCCATTCCATATGAATATCTTTAAAGAAATCATCTACATAAACGCTTAAAATACGATCAATTACTTTACTTACTGTACGTTCCTGTGCATTAAAGCTCCCTTCTTTAATAGCAGCCATACGTCTTTCTAGTTCCGCGCAAACATCTTTCATATCTTCTTGATCTTCATAACGCTTATACGCTGCCGCATAACCATCATAATAGGCTTGCTCTAAGACACCTTGTGGCATCTTATCTAAAGTTTTAGTGATTGTCTTACGTGTCCCTGCCTCTATATAACTTTCTAAAGTTTCTTGTACCACACTTTTAGTACGTAACTTTAAGCTTGTTTTACTATCCCTTGCTAGTACCTCATCAGCAATTTCTTTAGAAATGGCATTTACACCTTCTTGCAGGGCATCTCCTATATCTTCAATCACTTTATCATAAATCGTAGATAAATCTTCGCTCAAAACAATGGCTAATTCAGAATCTAAACTTTTCTTAATATAACTTTGTGTTAAATAATCGATTCTGCCATCTAAGTCTGTTGCTCTACTATCACCTAATGTATAGAAAATATCCAAGTACTCTTGTACCTCTGACAAGAGTTTCTCTCTATTTTCACTTTTCTTATCCTTCATATTTTTAATATAGTTAAGTGCTCTAGCTGCTTGTGTGCTAACTGCATTTTTAGGATTTGAAATATTAGGTGCTGTTTCTTCTAATTCAACACCAGAGGTATGGCTTAATCCAAACATTTCTACATATTTTGAAAGCGCATCAATTCCTCCATAAGGTGCGCCATATTTAAGTCCTAAACGATAAGCAATATCATAGAAATAATAGTTACAAGACACCTCTAAAGCCCCTTGTATATTTAAACTACCATGTCCATGACCAGTATTCGTATAAATCCAACATTTAGGTGCTGGCAATCCTACATTTGGATATTCACCTGTATCATAGATCATTGTATCAGGTGTTACTACTTCTTCTTCTAAACCAGCTACAGCTACAATCATTTTAAAAGTAGAACCTGGCGCTTTAGCTGTTTTTAAAGCACGATTAATTTCAATATTACGTTCATCTACACCGTCATGTAATTTTCTATAAATAGAATTAAAGTTCTGTGTAAATTCATTACTATCATAAGAAGGATATCCTACTAAAGCTAATACTTCTCCAGTATTAACATCTACGACTACAGCTGAACCACTAAATGGCATAATCGCTGTTTGATCAGGCTTTAATTCTCCACTTTCTAGCTCAGCAATTAAAAGAGCTTCTATAGAACCGATATTACCATCCCAAATACGTTTCATTTGATCTTCATCTAATTTTAAGCTTTCTTGCTCTCCTAAAGCAAGAAGAAGCTCTCTATCAGTAATTAAAATTTCTTCGCTATCTAACATATTAGCAAAATGCTGCTTAATGGTTAAGGTCGTTTTTTCTTCTTTTGATAGATTTTTTTCTTTTTCTTCTAAGACCTTTAATGCTTTTTCATAATCTGCTGCTACTTTATCATAAAGTTGTCTTTGCATTTGGCTTTGTGGAGCGGTTTTCATTATATTAAAATCTAGTTGGTTATTCTTAGCCATGGAAATGAGAATTTCTCTCCCTGTTAAAGGAACGGTTTTTTCTTTTCCTTGTAATCTACCTACAATACCTTCAGCTAAACGTTTTTCCATAGCCTGATAAGTAGCTAATTGCAAATCAGCATCCAAGGTTAAATAAACATCATTTCCAGCTTTAGCTTCTTTCGTCTCTAGGGTGAATACAGTTCGTCCTGCATTGTCTACTTCTATGAGTTTACTTCCTTTTTCTCCTTTAAGCTCGGACTCCATACTGCCTTCAATACCTACTTGCCCTACTAAGTCATCTTTTTCATAGCCACTATCTTTTAAGTCATTGTACTGACTTTCAGTAATCATACGGGTATACCCTAAAATATTACCAAACGCTTTACTATAAGTCTCTGTATAATAACGCTCAGATTCTACTTCTGCCATAATACTTGGGAAATCATCTTGATGCTCCTCAATAGCAGCTAAGGTTTCCATTGAAATATTTTTAGCTAGCGTTACCTTTTTATATTTTTGATAAGTGGTTTGTGAGATTTGTAAACGCATTGCTAAAATTTTTCTTGCATCTTCATCACTAATTTCTGAATCCAGATTATATCCTTTTTCTCCTCTTAAATAAGCCATTAATTCTGGTGCAGAATAGGTATATAACAATTCCTTGTGTTCTTGATTATCATAAGGTACATAATTGGTAATAAAACTCCTAATACTTTGGTCATCTTCTGTAAAAGTAAAAGGTACCGTTTTTGAGATTGGCATATTATCAATATATGTATCTTCATTTTCTTCAAGCAAATTAGCCACATTTAAAAGAATTTGGTTATAATCATCTTTTTTCAAACTAACTTGTGGGTCTGTTTTAAGTACATAAATCGGTTTATTACTTACTAAGGGTTTGCCATAGCGGTCATAAATAAGACCTCTTATAGCAGGTATCTCTACTTCTCTTTGTACACTTGCTCTTAAATCCTCTTCATAAGCAGCATGTTCTATAATTTGTAATGTATAAAACTGATAAACTAAAACAACAAACATGCCCACCACCACAATGGACACAATAAATAATCTATCAGAAAGTAAACGGTGTTTTTTTTGGTTGAGTTTATGAATTCCCATTTTAAAATCGACTACTAAATGAGCCGATACTCCTTTCCATTATTGGTTAAATTGTTCACCAATTTAGGTGTCATTTCGTTTATTTTTGACATTGTTAACTCTTTTATTTTAACGTATTCCCCTAAGTATCACAACCTCTTTTCATAAATAAAACAAAGTTTTTAAGACCTCTTTTGTCTTAAAAACTTTGTTTTATTTTCCTATTCCTTATAAGCGACTACCATTGTCCACCCAATCTTTTGCGTGAATGACATCTTCTATAGAAGGTGTACTTGTACCTGCCGCAGGATTGACCTCCTGTGCATCCACTAGTGGAAAGGTGATTTCACTGTTTCTTGTATCGGTATTATTTATTCTTTTATTATTCTTTCCTGATAAAGCTTTGCTTTTTTGATCGTGCATCTTGCTACTCCTTTATTAATTTGTTTTTTGTTTTAGTTTAACTGGAGCAATATCTGTAGTAATTGGCTTAGATGTATATTGATGCTCTTGCATCCACTCTAAAAAAAGAGTCATTGTTTCAACTACATGCTTAATATCATGGAACAAAATAACTTTGGGCTCTTTTTGAGATTTTTGAATCATTTGAGTCGTGGCCCGAAATGTTTTATAAGGATTACGATAACACCAATCTTTAGAATCAATATTCCAGTCCCATATCACATATTCACGAGCTGCTAATGCTTCTGCTTGCTTCTTAGTTAAATAAGGGCTACTTCCATAAGGCGTTCTGGCTAAATTGGTCTTGCTTCCTGTAATTTGTTCTAGTGTTGCATTTGCTTTATCCATTTCTTTTAAAGGTCCTAATGTACCACAATAAAAAGTAGATTTTTCATGAGTCACACCATGAACACCAACGGCATGTCCTTCTGCTACTATACGTTTTACCATATCCGGATTACGTTTCATCTCTGTATCTAACATAAAAAAAGTAGCTTTCATATGATACTTAGCCAAAACATCTAACAATTTTCCCGTATACTCACTCGGTCCATCATCAAATGTTAAATACAAGACTTTGTATTCTATTTGCCCTTTTGATCTATCTTGATCTACCGGACTACCTAAAGCCGTTATTTGAATCAAAACAAGGAACAATAGAATGATGGATTTAATTCTCTTCTTCATGCTGCTCACCTAACTTTATGGTCTTTTGTACACAGATTTATTATGAGCTTTTTTTTTAATATCATACCTTATTTAACTAAATTACTGACATAATCACAAATAATCGACTGTTTTTAGACGCAAAAAAAGCTTTACTAAATGTAAAGCTTTTTTTAAAAAAATAGTAATTTAATAAGCACTAATACAAACATATGCAACGGATAAAATAAATAAAAGAAATAACGTAAACTACTCAACCGCTTATTCTTTAGTAGTATAATAAAGACAATGGACAACACTGCATAAATTTGCAACGGACTATTATAGAGTAAGCTATCTATTAAGGTAAGTAAACCAAATAAAATATATGCCACTAGTTGATTTTCTTTTTTAAAACTATACTCATAAAAAAGAATCACTACAGCAACACCATACATACCATAGTCACACGCTAATCCTTCTGCTAAAATCAGTAATAAACCAACCATTATATAATTGCCAATTTTCACAATCTCACTTTGCTGCTCTGCACTCTTCAAAAGCCAAAGACAACCTAATGCAATTAAAAATGTAAAACCAATATTTAAGCCGAAAGCCCTTCCATAAGCTACTTGAAACATCCATAAAAATGGCAACTGAGAAATAATTGCAAATACCGTCATTCGCTTTATATAATTTTTTAATGAGGAAGTATGCCAAAAACCACTAGCAACCCCATAAGCAAATAAAGGCATTGCTAATCTTCCTAACGCACGCCATAATGGCTGAGTAGGATAAAATAACATTCCTATATGATCCATTAGCATGAAAATAGCAGCTATAATCTTCACAATTTACCTCTTCTACATATTTTTTTCTCGGCAGTAGGTTGCAAAAGCATTATCTTTTTCTAGGACATGTTCTACAAGCCATGTCATAATAAAATCCACAAGTTCTCTTAATTGTTGTTGTTGGGCATGATCTAATTCATGTAAATCAAAATCATTTATTTTTTCTATAAAATCTTGATGCTCCACTAAATGTGAAAAATACTTAGGGTATTGAATCTTCTCCATTAATTGTTGTTCTTCATTAAAATGATAGATCACATATGCTTTTAACTCTTCTATTATCTCCACTATCTCATCAAACTTATCCATGTGACCTGGTAATAAAAATAATTCCTCAATACGCTCCGAAATATCAAACAACCTTTCATGTTGCTTATCAATTGCTTCAACACCTATCGCATAACTAGATTTCCATTTCATCTGATCATCCCCCTAATAAATTAGTAACTATTTTAATAGTTGCTTATAATCGTCTTCTTTAAAACCCACAAGTACTTTTTCCTCTGTGATTAATAATGGTCTTTTAATAAGCATGCCATTTCCTGCTAATAATGCTACTGCTTCTTCTATATTCATATTCTTCACACGTTCTTTTAATCCCATTTCTTTATAAAGTACACCATGTGTATTAAAAAACTTAGTAAATGGTTCCCCACTTTGCATAATCCACGCCTTTAACTCCTCTGCTGTCGGTGTGTCTTCTACAATATGCCTTATTTCCACTATAGCATCATGTTCTTTTAATGTCTTTAATGCCTTTTTACAAGTGCTACAAGATGGATAGTAAATAAAAATCATTTTCATATATTAACTCCAATCTCTCTCTTTATTCATAGTATGCCTATTGATTTATTATCTGTTTCTTCTCTATATTTCCTATTATTCCCTATTTACTTGACACACTACTAAAATAGATTATACTAAAGTAATATATATCATACAAGGAGGCTTAACTATGTTTATTCGCGATATTCAAGCTCAAGATCAAGCCATTTACATGCAAATGTCTAAAGACTTTTATCATAGCGATGCCACTCTTTTTGCTATGACTGATGAGCAGCTACAAGCTACCCTTCAGAAAGCCCTTCAAAACTCACCTTTTTTAAGGCTTGTTATTATTGAAGAAGAACAAACAACCGTAGGTTATGGTTTATTAGCTTTTTATTGGAGTAATGAAGCAGGTGGCATGGTGACTCAGTTAGAAGAGTTCTATGTTTTACCAGAATATAGAGGAAAACAACTAGGTAGCCAATTTTTAAATTGGTTAATAGATTCTTATAGAGATCAAACAGCTCGTTTCCGTTTAGAAATATGTTCCAGTAATGTGGGAGCTAAAAAGCTCTATGAAAAATATGGATTTAGTACTTTAGATTATATTCAAATGATTAAAGATATGCAATAAGCATTATTTCATAAATAATTTTGAAAGAAAGACTTGAATTTTAGCTTACTTTATAATAGAATCTAGTTTAGATAATAGTAATTATTAAAGAGGAGGAGTTTTATGCTAGAATCAACTGCTATTTTAAAAGCACATCACCTTAAAGTAACACCTCAACGTCTTGCTATCTTTAAAATGTTACGTCATACTAACGTGCATCCTAGTGCTGAAACCATTTATAATAGCTTACAAGAAGACCATCCAACCATGAGTTTAGCTACCGTTTATAAGACATTAGATGCCTTTGTACAAAATGGTCTTGTGCAACAGTTGAACTTAGGGGAAGATAGTTACCGTTATGATGCTGATACATCACCTCATAGCCACATGCAATGTACAGTTTGTAAATCAGTAGAAGATATTGAGCAACTTCAGCAAGTAGCACCTATTAAGCAAGAAGTTCAAGAATTAACAGGTTATCAGCTTCTTAGTGAGCAATTTTATTTTTATGGTATTTGTCCTGAATGCCAAAAAACAGCACAATAAGGTACTAAAAAAGACACTTTCACATAGATGTAAGAGTGTCTTTTTTAGTACCTTATTTGATTCTTTTACTTACAAAACGTTCAATACGCACAAGGGCTTCTTTTAGCTCTTCAACTGAATAAGCATATGAACATCTAATAAAACCTTCTCCATATGTACCAAATGCAGTACCCGGTACAACTGCTACCTTCTCTTCTTTTAACAGTGTTTCACAAAATTCATCACTAGTCATTCCAGTTCTCTTAATACTTGGAAATACATAAAAAGCACCTTCTGGTTCAAAACAAGATAATCCCATTTGCCTAAAATGCTCTACCATTAAACGTCTTCTTTTATTATAGCTCTCACACATCATAGCCACATCATCATCACCATTTCTCATCGCTTCAATAGCTGCATATTGGCTTGTCGTTGGCGCACACATAATAGCAAATTGGTGCATTTTCGTCATCAATTTCATCAATGGCACTGGCCCTAAAGCATATCCTAAACGCCAGCCTGTCATGGCATAAGATTTAGAAAAACCACTAATTAAAATGGTGCGCTCATACATACCTTCAATGCTAGCAATAGAGACATGCTTTTTACCATACGTTAGTTCTCCATAAATTTCATCTGATAACACAATAATATTGGTTTCTCTTAATACTTCAGCAATTGCTTCTAATTCTTCCTTTTCCATAATAGCTCCTGTCGGATTATTAGGATATGGTAAAATAAGTATTTTTGTACGTGGTGTAATATACTGTCTTAACTCATCTGGTGTTAATTTAAAGTTATTTTCTTCCCTTGTAGGTATCGTCACAGGTGTTCCACCAGCAAAAATTGTACATGGCGTATAAGAAACATAGCATGGTTCGGGTATAAGCACCTCGTCACCAGGATTAATTAATATACGAAGCGCCAAATCAATGGCTTCGCTTCCACCTACTGTTACTAAAGTCTGATCTTTAGGGCAATAACTTAAGTCAAATCTTCTTTTCATATAGTTGCAGATTTCTTCACGCAATTCTAAAAGACCTGCATTAGCAGAATAAAAGGTCTTCCCTTTTTCTAGAGAATAAATGCCCTCTTCACGAATATGCCATGGTGTATCAAAATCAGGTTCTCCAACACCTAATGAAATAGCATCTCCCATTTCATTTGCAATATCAAAAAATTTACGTATTCCTGATGGGGGTACATCCATAATACGCTTTACCATTAATTCATCATAATTTATCATGGCGATACAATCATCCTTCCGTCCTTTTTACCTTCCTCAAAAATCACTCCATAATCTTTATATTTTTTAAGTACAAAGTGAGTGGCTGTACTTAAAACAGAATCTAACGGTGCTAACTTTTGACCAACAAAAAGGGCAACTTCTTTCATTGTTTTTCCTTCGATAATAACCGTAAAGTCAAAACCACCTGACATTAAATAGACAGCTTTTACTTCATTATAATTATAAATACGTTCAGCTACTTTATCGAACCCTTCACCTCTTTGAGGGGTTACACGCACTTCAATAAGTGCTGTGACAATATCTTTTTTATCTGTATGATCCCAATTAATAAGTGTGTTATAACCGCAAATAATTTGACTATCTTCCATTTCTTTAATCGCCTTGGCCACTTCATCTACCTCTTTGCCAATCATAATGGCAATATCCTCAGCAGTTAATCTGCTATTATTCTCTAAAAGCTCTAAAATTTCATTTTTCATGGTTTTCATCTCCTTTTTACCCTTTAAAGCTTATTATACATCATATGAAAATAAGGTTGCCACATAAATTTTCAAAACATTATATAACGTTATGTCTTTTATGTGATAGTCTTATTGTAATCAACTTTCCTTGTGTTGCACAGAGCCACACTTCTTTGAAACCCTCTAATAAGTGGTTCCCTTATGATGAATAATGCTACTCATACAAATATAGTATTAAGCTCTTGGTATGTTATAAAACACAGCATGCGAAAAAGCTACGTACTATTATCGTTGTACGTAGCCTTTCATTAAGAGCTTATTATTTATGACTTGCTTTTAGGATTAGCCAGTAGCGCTGCCAAATAGCCGAATACAATAGCTGCTGTAATACCTGAAGCTGTTGCTGCTAGGCCTCCTGAAAAGGCACCCATAATACCACTACTTTTAACTTCTTCTATTGCTCCTTTGGCCAAGGCATAACCAAAACCAGAAATAGGTACTGTTGCTCCTGCCCCTGCAAACTCTACGATGGGTCCATAAACACCTATAGCTTGTAAAACGGCTCCTGCTACCAAGAAAAGCACCATAATTTTACCATTTGTTAATTGAGTACGGTCTAATAAAATCTGTCCTATTAAACAAATAAGACCACCTACTACAAAGCACTTGAGGTATTCCATAAAAATGTCCATTTGTTTGCCTCCTATTTCATTTCAATACATACAGCATGGGCAATACCTGGTATAGTATTTCCTTGTTGTGTACTACCTGGACTCATTAGCGCTCCTGTAGGTACAATTAAAATCTTCTTTAGTTTTTTCTCTACTAACTGTTTATAAAAGTATCCTGTAAAAATAGAAGCAATACAACCACAACCACTGCCACCGCAATTGGTTCCTTGCTTTTCATCATCATACATGAGCTTACCACAATCTTGAAGAACACCACTTAAATCTGTTCCTAATTTACCAGCGATGTCAATAGCAATATCATAACCGCAATTACCTAAGTCTCCAGTAATAATAGCATCAAAATCATTTGGCGTTTGATTGGTATCTTCTAAATGAGCTAAAATCGTATCAACGGCAGCTGGTGCCATAGCTGCCCCCATATTAAAGGTATCTGTCACACCTAAATCTACAATTTTCCCAGGTGTCACACTCGTTACCTTAGGACCTTCTCCGCACCTAGAAAGTAATACAAAACCACTAGCTGTCGTAGTCCATGTTTGTGTTTCTGTACGCTGTCCACCATATTCTAAAGGAAACCTAAATTGCTTTTCAGCAGCGCAGTTATGACTACTCGTACCTGCTATAACTAAGTCCGCCATACCTCCTGCAATACACATGCTTGCTAAAGTCATAGATTCCCCCATGGTTGAGCAAGCTCCATATAATCCAAAGAAAGGAATATTAAAATCTTTAACACCAAAGGTACTGGCAATCACTTGATTTTGTAAGTCTCCTGCATAGATGTAGTGAATATCAGCAGGCGTTTTACCTGCCCGATCTAATAAGCCTTGGATCGTTAATTGAACCATACGAGCTTCTGCTTTTTCCCAAGTATCTTCTCCCAGTAATTCATCTTCTAAAGGATGGTCAAAGTATTTTCCCATAGGTCCTTGTACTTCTTTTGGCCCCGCTGTTGCATAAGCATAAGTGATAACAGGAGGCTCTTTAAATGTAATGGTCTGTTTACCAATATGTCCCATAATCTCCTCCTAGATAAAATAATAAATAATACCAATTACAACACTAGCAATGGTTCCAAATACAATGACAGGACCTGCTATAGTAAAAAGTTTAGCTCCTAAACCATAAACATATCCTTCTTTTTTATATTCCATAGCTGCACTAACCATAGAATTAGCAAATCCAGTAATAGGTATCAGCGCACCTGCTCCTCCAAACTTGCCTACATTATCATAAATATTAAATGCTGTCATTATAGCGCTAATTAGTATAAGAGAATCTGTTGTTAACGTAGAAGATTCTTGAAAAGAAAAACCAAAAAACATATAACCATTAATTAAAAGCTGTCCGATACTGCAGATGATACCTCCTACCAAAAAAGCTTTTATACTGTTACCAACTACTTTATTTTTAGGTGAATGTTCATCTATAATTTTTTGATACTGACTTTTAAGTTGATTTGTATTAGCCATCGTTACTTACTCCTTTACTGTATGATTTCTAAAAACATAGGGTACAACCAATAAAGTAGTGACCCTATCAGTTTACCTGCAGCTAAAGATAATACGAATAATGAAATGCCTTTTTTAACCTTCACTCTTCTGTTCACAATAGGAAAGACATCTAGCACCTCTGCCAAAGCAATAATAAGGCCTCCTACGAACATCCCAAAGCCAAATAAAAGTAAAACCACTACCCAAGACCATAAAAATAGTCTCGTTTCCCACATTGAAAGAATACTACCGCTAATAGCCCCCAGTATAATAGCATTTTCATACCATATGACATGATGACCTGTTTGGGTACGATGTGCCATCATTGGAATAACCCCTATAATGGTAATAAAAGCTACAACACCACCAGAAATAATAATACCTGCGCCCATACCTACTAAAATCCTAGGGATAATTGTTAATATCTCCCTCATTATGGTTCTCCTCTTCGCTTATCACTAATGCTCTCTATTTCACAATCCTCTACATTCTTTTCATACTGCTTAATTTCTACTTGCATAGGCGTAGGATCATCTGTAATTTTCTTAAAACCAAAGTGATTAAAGAAAATAAGAAGGCCTGCTGCTATGCCTATAGAATACGGAATTGTCAGTAGGAGTGGCTGTTCTTCTTGTCTTCCTGTAAAAATACGATTTAAAATAATAAAGGTCTTTCCTAAAGAAGTGTCTGTATTGTACGTCATAATAGCTACTGTTGCACCTGCAAACACAATAAGACATAGCCCTACTACTTTTACCCATTCCCATACATCATGTGTCTTAGGTGGCTTTTTCCTATATTCAATCACCACATCAGGGTCTCCTACACTTTGCACATCTGCTTTGGGATATTCTTTCCAAATCGCATTAATGATATCAATAATGGTTACAATATAACGTCCATTTTTCTGTGTATCTGGTACAAAGAAAATGCGCATAGCATCTACTTTGGCTTTCACCTCTGGAGGTGCAGCCACATCGGCTAGATCTTTAATAGTCACACTACTTAAACCTTGTAAAGTCTTACGTTTATAGGCTCTTACATAAATGGTACACTTTTGCATATCCAAGATAATCGCCCCTATCTACGAACATACCATTGGTAGTTTCTGATTGCTTATGGTCCTCTATATATTTATAAGCTGTAATACTCCCTCCAATAAGTATTAAAGTGAGTAAGGTTAAAATAATAACTCGTTTTTTCATACTACACCTCATTTTATTCTTTTCATTTTTGATTCTTATTCTTTTTTAGTTTTTCCTTTTATAGATTTATTATTCCCTAAACTTGTAAAGCTTTATTTTCTTTCAAAATAAATACTCTCTTTTAAGGTAACTCCCCTCATTACCTTTTCCAACTAAAAAGAGCATGTCCTTTGGCTTTCGCTTTTTGGACATGCTCTTTTTGCTATATCTATTATTTACTTTTAACGATATTTCAAAAAACCTTCTCGTTTTCTTTCTATCATTTCATCAATACGTTCAATATAATCCTTTAAACTTTTCACATTCGGTATACGGTCAATACGCTCCCCATTTTGATAGACCATCTTTGTAATAGCCCCTGCTCCCAGAGCAATAATACTTTCTTTTTCTTCCATAATTTCAATGTTATAAACACATTGAGTTCCTGGTGCAGCATAACCCACATTTTCAAAATTACCTAACATATTTTTTTGGCGATACATATAATAAGGTTTCAATCCCATGCGAGCCATACGTTCTTCACAGAGTTCTAGCATTTGCTGAATCTTTTCGCCTTCTGTTAAGGCATATGCTTCTTCACCTGCCACCAGCTCTTCTTTTAAACGAGAAGCTCTTTTAATGGCCATGGTATGAACCGTTATATTTTCTGGACCTAGCTTTTCTAGTTCATCTAAAGTATAAGCTACATCTGCAACTGTTTCTCCAGGTAAACCTAAAATCATATCCATATTGATACAATCATGTCCTAGGGCTCTAGCCTCAGCAAAAACACGTTTAATATCTTCTACTCCATGACGTCTGCCAATCGTATCTAATGTTTTTTGATTCATACTTTGTGGATTAATAGAAATACGCCCAACACCTTGCTCTTTCATAATACGTAGTTTATCCTTCGTAATGGTATCGGGTCTACCTGCTTCAATCGTATATTCTTCTACCTCTGATAAATCAAAGCTACTATTAACATGCTCTAATAAACGTAAAAGCTGGTCTTCATTTAAACTTGTGGGTGTTCCTCCTCCTATATATAAACTACGAATAGGCACTCCTTTTTTTGCTTCAGCCACAAAAGTTATTTCTTTAAAAAGCGCTTCTAAATAAGGCTCTACTTGAGCTTCACATTTTTCTAAGCTATACGCGGTAAAGGAACAATAAACACATCTTGTTGGACAAAAAGGAATACCTATATATAAACTGATTTCTTCTGGTTTATTTTGACGTAAAATAGCCAGTTCTTCTTTGGCTACCTCTCGCATCAGTATTCTTTTATTAGCACTTACTAAATATTCAGCTTTCAAATGTGCATCGATTACTTCATCATTTAACCCTTCTTCTAATAATTCATGGACTAATTTAGTTGGTCTAATTCCTGTTAAAATTCCCCATGGCATCTTACGATTGGTATAATCTGTTAAAGTCATATAAACTGCTTTCTTTAAAGCTTGTTTCAGTGCTTTTTTATCCGCTAAAGGATCTCCTATTTCCTTAACAGGATAAATCGCTTCATTTAATAAGAGGTCCCCATCCTTTAGTTTTGCATAGACTTTTGGTTTTTGATAATGCGTCTCAAGCTGTAACTCATCCTGAATGTAGGGTGTAAACAAATTAATGATATTACTGATTTCATATTCAGCATCATGACCTTCACATCGTAAATTAATCATCTTTTTTCATCCTTTATATTAATCGAAAAAATTAAAAACAGGGTTTGTTTCTTTTTCCTTCTTCACTGTAGTGGCATTGCCATGTCCAGGGTAAAGTATGGTTTCATCTGGCAAAGTAAAGATTTGTGCACGAATAGCGCTCAATAGACGGTTGCTATTACCTCCTGGTAAGTCTGAGCGCCCTACTGATCCTGCAAAAATAATATCTCCAACAAAAGCTAATCTATCCTTCTCAGAATAATACGCTACTCCATCTGCAGTATGCCCTGGTGCATAAATGACACGCACTTTAAAATCACTATTTGCGTCTAAAGCAATTTCATCCCCATGCTCTACATAGTAATCTGCTGATAAGGTAAATGCTTCACCCAATTGACTAGAGTAATTCCAGTTGGCATCTTCTAAATATTTTTTCCCTTCTTGATGAATGATGATACTACACCCAAGTGCCTCTCGAATAGCTTCTGCTGCTCCTATATGATCCACATGCCCATGAGTTAGTAATATTTTTTCAATCACATACCCGCGCTCTTTAATATAAGCCAAAAGACGAGGTGCTTCTGCTCCTGGATCAATAATAAAACCATGCTTTGTTTGTTCATCTATATAAAAGTAAGTATGTTCTTGAAGCATGCCTACAGTTAAATTGTGTATCATAAATAATCCTCCTATCGCTATTAAACGCCTTCATTATACTATTATCTTTGTCTTTTTTACAACTTTTCTTTAAAACTGCTTACTACTATCAATTAAAATCGTTACTGGTCCATCATTGACTAAACTCACCTTCATATCTGCTTGAAACTGGCCTGTTTCAAAAGGCACATTTTCTTGTTTTAATTTCTCAATAAATTGATTGTATTTCTTTTCTGCCTCTTCTACACTTCCAGATGCAATAAAACTTGGCCTCATCCCTTTAACAACACTACCATACAAAGTGAATTGAGGTACAATTAGTAATTCTCCACCGATATCTTGTACTGAAAGATTCATTTTTCCTTCTTGATCTGAGAAAATTCTAAGTCCTACTAATTTTTTTATCACATATTGAAGATCAGACTCTGTGTCTTCAGCCCTAACAGCTACTAATACCATAAGCCCTTCATCAATAGCACCAATTATCTTCCCATCTACTTGAACAGATGCTTCACTCACACGTTGTACCACAGCTCTCATTCATGTTCTCCTTTCTGCACTACACTGCTTTTAATAAGAGTACAAAAAGGGACTGTTATCAAACCATTTAATAGCCTAATAACCTTCCCTTTTTCAATTTTATTTTAAGATGAAACACGTATAATCTCTAATACATCTCTTACGCCATTAATTTTTCTTGTTAGCTCCTCAAGTTGATAAATATCATGAATTTCTATCTTCACATTAAAAACAGCATTGCCTTTAGTTGTTTTAGCATTTAGAGATTTAACAGGTAATTTCATATCTGTTAATATCTTAGAAATATCAACGATAATACCTAGGCGATCTAAACAAGTAATTTGAATCTCTGTCACGTAAGTACGCTTTTCAGCTGCTTGTTTTTCTTCTAACCAAGTGGCTTCAATTAAACGCTCTTTTTCTTCTGGTGGCATATTCAGCACATTCACACAATCGGCGCGATGAATAGAAACGCCTCGCCCTCTAGTGATATAACCAATAATGTCATCTCCTGGTAATGGACCACAGCATTTAGAAAATCGTACTGCAATGTCTCCTACTCCTTTTACAACAATACCACTAGAATGCTTCTTTTGTCTGGATGGTCCTGTTTCAACCACTTCATTATGGGTCTGCATCACTTGCTCAGGTGTCACTAACTCTTTTTTCACCTTAAGGGTTTCATCAATGAGCTTTTGAATAATTTGGCGTTCTTTCATACTACCATAACCAATAGCCGCACAAATTGCATTCCATGATTTCATCCCATAACGCCTGTAGATGACCTCTACCACAGCATTGTCTGTTAGATAAGATAAATTATAACCTCTTTGCTTAGCCGCAATCTCAAGAAGTTCCTTGCCTTTGATAATATCTTCATCCTTATACTGTTTACGGAACCATTGATTAATTTTAGTACGTGCCTGGGTACTTTTAACAATATTAAGCCAATCCCTGCTAGGGCCTTTAGCATTACTAGCTGTTAAAATTTCTACGCGGTCTCCATTTTTTAGCACATAGTCAATAGTGACGATTTTGCCATTCACCTTGGCACCTATCATTTTATTACCTACCCCACTATGAATGTGGTAAGCAAAATCAATCGGCGTAGATCCCTTTGGTAAGGTTAATAATTCTCCAGAAGGTGTAAACACATAGACTTGATCACCATAAACATCTAAGTCACCTTTTAAAGCACTCATAAATTCTTGGTTATCACTCATATCTCTTTGCCACTCTAAAATTTCACGTAGCCAAGTTAACTTTTCTTCTGACTTATCTTGAGTACCTTGATCCGTTTTACCTTCTTTATATTTCCAGTGCGCTGCAATACCGTATTCTGCTGTACGATGCATCTCTTCTGTACGAATTTGCATCTCAAAAGGTGTTCCTTCTTCTCCCATTAAAGTAGTGTGAAGTGAACGATACATATTAGGTTTAGGCATGGCAATATAATCTTTAAAACGTCCTGGAATAGGTGTGTACATTTCATGAATAATTCCTAGGACACCATAACAATCCTTAACACTTTTGACAATTGCACGTACAGCAAACAGGTCATAAATTTGGTCTAAGGTCTTATTCTTGTTAACAATTTTCTTATAGATACTGAAGAAATGTTTAGGTCTGCCTTCAATAACAGCTTCAATTCCTGCTGCACTTACCTTTTCCTTAATCTGCTGTACAATGTGCTCGATATATTGAATACGTTCCATGCGTTTACTTGAAATTTGATGTGCTAATTCATAGTAAACCTCTGGTTCCATATATCTTAAAGACAAATCTTCAAGATCTGCTTTGATTTTACAAATTCCCAAACGATGTGCAATAGGCGCATAAATATTAAGTGTTTCTTCTGCAATTTCTTTTTGTTTAGCCGGTGTCATAAACTTTAAAGTCTGCATATTATGCAAACGGTCAGCAAGTTTAATGAGTACGACACGAATATCTTGAGCCATAGCCAAAAACATTTTTCGATAGTTCTCAGCTTGGATTTCTTCTTTTTGAAGCTGCTTATTTTGAGCAGAATATTGAATCTTTCCTAATTTAGTTACACCATCTACTAAAAGGGCTACTTCCTTATTAAATAAACGTTCAATATCTTCTAAGGTATAGTCCGTATCCTCAACTACATCGTGTAAAAGTCCAGCCACAATAGATTCGATGTCTAATTCTAAGTCTGCTAAGTTACACGCTACCTCTAAAGGGTGAATAATGTAGGGTTCTCCTGATTTTCTAAGCTGCGATTCATGAGCTGATTTAGCTAGCTGATAAGCTCTTTCCACCATTTCTAGATTGTCAGAAGGGTGATACGAACGTATTTTTTTTATTAGTCTTTCATAAATTTCATCCGGCATCTTTAACCCCCCTTTATGTAGTGTCATTATAATTATTTAATATTATAGACATATTAAACTAAAAATTCAATGCCATTATCTATAAACTTACTTATGTTACGGTATTTTTACAGTTTTCCCGAAAGTTTTGATATAAAAAAATAATAAATAAGCAAAGCTCACGGCTTTGCTTATTTATTATTGCCTAATATTTTAAAATAGATTCAATCTCATATCCTTTTAACAACTCTCTACCTTTAAGGAATTCAAGTTCAATAAGGAATACTATCTTAACAACTTCTCCGCCCATTCTTTCAATTAAATCAATCATGGCTTTTGTTGTACCACCAGTTGCTAGTAAATCATCTACAATAACAACCTTTTGACCTTTTTGAATAGCATCAATATGCATTTCAATTGTAGATGAACCATATTCTAAATCATAAGTTTGTGAAACACATTGATAAGGTAATTTACCTGGCTTTCTAACAGGAATAAAGCCTTTTTTTAATTTATACGCAGTAGGTACCCCAAAGATAAAGCCTCTTGCTTCTGGACCTACTACACTATCAAATTCTACATTTTCCAAGTGTGCAGCAATTTGATCAATAGACTCACTTAATCCTTCCCCATCTTGTAAGAGTGTGGTAATATCTTTAAAAAGTATACCCTCTTTTGGAAAATCTTTTACATCACGAACAAGAGCATATAAGTTCATATATTGCCTCCTAAAATATTATTCTTGTTAGCCTTTATTTTTAGAGCGATTGCCCTCGCACCTTTTTTCTTCTCATATAGGTTGCTTTTAAACTATTTTTATGACAAATTTCATTATAACATAGTATTTCATTTCTGATAATAGCTTTTGCGATATTTTTTTACCTTTATTAACGTATAGGATTAACTTTTTAGTAAAGAATTTGATGAAATATTTTTTAAATAAGTATACATCCGTTGGCAAACTATGCTATAATGTAGAAGTTATATATTTTAATAGGAGTGTTATCATGTCGGAAAAATTTCAAGTAGGCCAAATTATTGAAGGAACTGTAACAGGAATCAAACCTTTTGGAGCTTTTGTTTCATTAGATGAAACAACCCAAGGACTTGTGCATATCTCTCACATCACACATGGTTATTTAGAAAACATTAATGATGCTGTTAAAGTAGGAGATCAAGTCAAGGTTAAAATCTTATCTATTGATACTGAAAAAAACAAAATTTCTCTTTCTATTAAAGAAACACAAGAGAAACCTAAAGCACCTTCTTCTAGACCGTCTTCTTCTAGACCATCTGCTGCAAAAGCACCTAAGAAAGAAACTCCTACAGAAAGCTTTGAAAATCTTATGAAAGACTTCATGAAGTTTTCTAATGACCGTCAAGCGGATATTAACAAACGTTTAAATCGCTAAGTACTATTTATTCACGCAGATGTTAAAAGGCACCTTATAAGGTGCCTTTTTTTAATGTTATTCATTTATTTTGTTACCAATTAAATCTTTAATTACCTCAGCTGCTATAATAAGCCCTGATGTAGCTGTTACAAAAACCATAGAACCTGGTGTTTGTCTTCTTGCTGCACCTGCACCACCATGAACTAAACTTTGATCTGGTTTAATAGGTGCTTCTGTAGAATAAACTACTTTTAATTTTTTAATGCCTCTTTTTCTTAATTCGCTTCTCATGACTTTTGCAAGTGGACACATACTTGTTTTATAAATATCAGTTACTACCAATTTCGTTGGATCTAATTTATTAGCTGCACCCATAGCACTTATAACTGGAATTCCCATTGCTTTCGTGCGTTCTATTAAATCTAATTTAGAGGTCACCATATCAATGGCATCTACTACATAATCATAACTTTTATCTAAAAGTGTCTCAGCTGTTTCAGCTGTATACATTTCTTTAAGAGCCACAACTTCGATTTCTGGATTAATCTCTAACACTCTCGCTTTCATAAGCTCCGCTTTTGATTGTCCCACAGTCTTACTAGTAGCATGAACTTGTCGGTTAATATTACTTATACAGACCTCATCATGATCAATTAAAACTAATTTACCCACACCACTTCTAGCTAAGGCTTCTACTGTATATGAACCTACACCACCTATACCAAAAACAGCCACTTTACTTTCTTTCAGCTTTTTTAATCCTTCTTCTCCTATAAGCATTTCGCTTCTTGAAAATGCGTGTAACATATATAAACTCCTTCTATAACTCAAGCTTTATTTTCGTTATTTTTTCCATTTTTTAATTAATAAGCCTGTCAAATTTTGTATGCTTCATTCATATATTATAGGAGTTTCGATTATTTGACAACCTTAAATTTCTTTAAGCCCTATTTACTACAATAACAGTATCATTACGTTTTTCACTGTTTTATTTATAATCAAAATGGATTGCATAAAAAAGTCCATGAGATTTTCATGGACTTTTCTTATTTACTGATTTTTCTTACCTCTATCATAAATTTCCTTAAATCTAGTTTCTGAAAGCGTAAGTGCTTCTCTTATATCCTCTTTATTAATAAACTGATCAGCCATTTTTTCTGCTATAGCTTCTACAGCATCTTTACAATCTGCATAATTAGTGTAATTTCTACAGCCCATATAACAATCCATCATTTGTAAAAAAAACGATATACTTTCATCTGTAATACTATCTATTCTATCCCATGACCAACCACTAGGCACCATCTTGTAAGTGGTTTGTAACGCTTCTAAACCTTCTTCATAGGTTGATTCACTATTACGCATAATTTCAATATCAGCTATGCATGATTTGACAAAATCTACATAAAAAGTTTGCTCTTCTTCACTTAGAGCTTCCTTTGCTTCTTTTGTCAACGCATAAGGCTCAACTGCTTTTTTTTGACATCCTACTACAAATAATAGGCTTATGCATAATCCTATTAGGATTATTCTTTTCATTACACCTACTCCCCCCTATTTTAAAGAAGTTATTTTATGTCTTATTTTAACACATTATTCTCACTTTTGTTATAATTATTTTCAATATTTCATCTAATTGGTATATTTAAATTACAAGAAATGTCTCAACTCCACTGCAAGACTTTCTTCTAATGTAACCAACTGCTTAGCTATAGAAATAGATTCTTGATCTGCTTCTTTATACTTATTCATATATTTACATAAGGACTTTATGCCCATATTACAGCCATCTGTAATTAAATCAGCAACTTCTGCATCGCATTCATTTTGCATAAGCTTCACATTAACTTTAAGCCAAGACATCACTTTAGCAATAGGATTAGGTTCTTTCTCCTCATCATGATACTCACTTAATAAAACATGCGTTTTATCTCCCCAATCTTCATGAGCTTTTTTAGAATCCACTAATATTTTTTTAAGTGAATCACTTTTAATACTTTCTAGTACTTCATCAATAGACGTTACTGCCATCTTAGCACCAGCATTACATTCTTTAAGCAATTTAATTGTATCTTGATTTGCCATTAATCAGTCACTCCTTATTTTATTAGATATTCTTATTTATCTTTCCTTTTCTCAACTTATTTATACTACTTCATTTTTGATTTTTTGTTTCCTCCATATAAAAGCCCTTAAGCTGTTCTTTTATCAAAGATCAACTCAAGGGCCTTATTTTATCTATTTAACATATTTAATATCATTTGTTTTGGCTTTACACCAACACTTGTGTCTACTAGCTGACCATTCTTGATTAAAGCTAATGTTGGTATACTTGCTACTTTAAAATCTGCTGCTAATTCTGGTTGTTCATCAATATTTACCTTGCATACTTTAATACCTGTCATTTCATTAGCAATCTCATCTACAATAGGCGAAAGCATACGACAAGGTCCGCACCAAGGTGCCCAAAAATCAATCAAAACTGGTGTATCTGCTTTTTTAACTTCTAAATCAAAATTTCCTTTTGTGATATTAATAACGCTCATACAGTCCACTCCTTCATTTATTGATATGACTATTCTTAAGCTTTGTCAAAATCATTTACTTTAACTAACTCTATTATAATACTTTCTTTCTTCTACTTCTGTGACTATATCACTTATAAGTTATTTTTTGTTAAATAAATAAGTTAAGTCCTGAATCTTCTGCTGCTCCTAAATAAGAAGCCACTCCACCAATCTCTACACCTTCTATAAACTCTTCTTTTTTGATTCCCATGAGTTCCATACTCATAGAACAAGCTACTATTTTTACACCCATATCTATGGCATTTTTAATCAATGTGTCTATATCATCTACTTGATGTTTCTTCATGATTTTTTTAATCATCCATGCACCCATGCCACCCATATTCATATGAGACAAACCTAACTGATTCGTATGCTTAGGTAACATGATATCAAATAGTTTTTCTATTTTGTCTTTCTTTATCTTAGGTTTATTTTTTCTTTTTAAGATATTAAGCCCCCAGAAAGTGAAAAATAAGGTGACAGGTTTACCCATGGAAGCTGCTCCTGTTGCAATAATAAATGAAGCAATTGCCTTATCTAAGTCACCACTAAATACCACCATGGTAGCTCCTTCTTTTCCTTCACTTGTTTGCATTGGATTGATTAGTTGCCTTTTTGTATCTTTGATCCCTTTTTGAATATAGGCTATAAAGGCTTTTTGTTTATCATCGAAACTGGTTTCAATTAATGTGTTTTGGGTTTTATCACACCATGCTCCAATATCTTTAGTAAAACCGGGGTCACTTGCTTTTACTTCTAGGATTTCTCCTTCTTCCATTTGCTTTACTTGCTCGTATACTTTTCTAATAGGTCCTGGGCACTGAAGACCACAGGCATTTAGGGTTACATTGGGACCTAATTGCTTTTGATTAACTGTCACTACTATTTCACTTCCTTTCTCAGCTTCTATCTTTGTTATTTTCTTTCGACTTAAGGCCTCATTGGCTTTTTGAACGGCAAGATAGGTTTTCATACCCCCATCAATGTTCTTACATTTATAGCCTAAAGCCATTAATAAACGGCAGGCTACATAGCCACGTTGCCCTACTTGGCAAGTTACATAAATTTCTTTTTCTTTAGGAAGTTCTGTTATACGCTGTCTAAGATTACTAAGTGGTATGTTGATAGACTTCGGAATAACACCTGTCACTAATTCAAATGGCTCTCTTACATCCAAAATAAATGCCCCTTGACTTACAAGGTCATCTACCTCATACCACTGACTATTTTCTACTAATCCCTCCATGAGATTAGCTGCATAATACCCTAGCATATTAACAGGATCTTTAGCTGAATTATAAGGTGGTGCATAACAAGGTTCTATGTCTTGTAAATCTATGACCTTGAGACCGCCTTTAATGGCTACTGCCAAAAGATCTATTCTCTTTTCTACCCCTTCCATACCTACACCTTGCGCGCCTAGGATTTCACCTGTTCGAGGATCAAATAACATTTTAAAAGCAATAGGAAAGGCGCCTGGATAGTAGCTTGCATGAGCATTAGGATGAATATGCACCACTTCATAAGAACGCCCTAGATGCTTAAGCATCTTTTCATTGTTTCCTGTAGTAGCTACTGTATAATCAAAGACCTTAGCAACCGCTGATCCTAATGTTCCTCTATAATTGGACGCTCTTCCGCAAATATGGTCTGCTACGACTCTGCCTTGCCTATTAGCTGGCCATGCTAAAGGAATCATCATTTTCTCCCCACTTACAAAATCTTTAATGCTGACAGCATCCCCAAGTGCATAAATTGACTTATCAGAAGTGCGCATGTGTTCATCAACTATAATAGAACCTTTTTCTGTTACCTCTAAGCCTGCTGCTTTTGCTATAGTCGTTTCTGGTGTTACCCCTATAGCCATAATAATCATATCTGTCGAAATAACCTCTCCACTACTTAACACAACTTGATGACCTTCTTGTCTAAAAGCTTCGACACTTTGATTTAAGATAAGGTTTATGCCTTGATCTATAAGGTGTTCATGAATAATACTGGCCATTTCTATATCTAAAGGAGCCATCACTTGATGAGTTGCTTCAATAAGTGTTACCTCTAAGTGCTGATGCTTTAAATTTTCTACCATCTCCAGTCCAATGAAGCCACCCCCAATTACAACTGCCTTTTGAGGTTTTTCCTTATCTATATAAGCTTTGATACGATCTGTATCTGGAATATTGCGTAAGGTAAAGAGCTGCTTACATTCTGAAAGTCCTTTGATAGGTGGCACTGTTGGCTTTGCCCCTGGAGATAGGACAAGTTTGTCATATTTTTCACAATAAATTTCATCAGTTTTTAGATTTTTAATGGTTAATTGTTTCTGCTCACGATCAATAGCTATAACTTCTGACAAAATACGAATATCTATCTTAAATTTATGGGACATCTCCTCAACTGTTTGTAACAGAAGCTGTTCTCTTTCTGAAATAACACCGCCTATATAATATGGTAAACCACAGTTTGCAAAAGAAATATACTCTCCTTTTTCAAACATGATAATGCTTGCTTCTTCGTCTAAACGTCTCAGTCTCGCAGCAGTAGAAGCACCACCTGCCACACCACCTACAATTACTATTTTTTTACTCATATACATGCTCCTTTTATTTTATAAATCTGTTAATAGTTGTTAGTTTTATTACTTATCATTGTAACTCTACTTTCTCATTCTTTTCTGTAACTAAGTCACTAAAAAAGAAGATACCTCATTCCCTATTTAGAATGAGGTATCTCCTTTTTTCTACTTATTTTAATTATTGATTCATTTGAAGCACTTGAAGCTGCATTTTATAGCTGACACCTTGCGACTTATTAAAAGGCCATTCCAAATAAGTAGTTTGTTCTCTTTTGACAGTACCTTTTAAAATTTCTTTCTCTATTTGTTCTATGGCTTGAATAGCTCCTTGTATGCTCCCTACTTGATTGCTTTTATTTAGTTCACAGCCAACAATAGCCTTATACTTAGTAGCTTTCCAAAAAGCAACATTAAACTTTCTAACTACTTTTTCATTAAGCTGAATAATCTTTTGTCTGACAGTCTCATCCTCTTGTCCTAATGTTTGCAATATTACTTGCCAAATCCAATCAAACATTGAAATAAGCTGACTATGTACACCTATCATTACTGCATACTCATAGCTCTTTGTTCCTAAGTCTAACTGACTTTTATCAAAATCCATTTCTACATTATCAAGATAGCAAAGCGCTTTATCTGCCAACTGATGAATATTTGTTTTCAAACCTTCTTTTCTGACTTCTTTTACTAAAATATCTGCATAAGTCCTATAAGCTTCGGCACCTATGAAGGTAAAATCACATACCTTTATTTGAACTTTGTTGGATTCAGCTAATCCATACTGCTTTAGGGCTTCCTTCATAGCCGACTCATCTTTATCAAGTAAACAAATAACATCGAAATGTTCTGATAAAATCTTAAGGTCTAGATCATTACATCTCCCTGCCCCCCAAATAGCCAATTGACTTTTTATTGGAAATTGACTCATGATATAATACGTAAGTGCCTTTCTATAATCCTTCCATTCTACAAAAGCATGTTCTAGTATCTGTAACTGTGTTAACTGATCATACACATTCATGTTATTAAACTCCTGCCTATTCATATTTCTCTTTATCTTATCACATTCTAGCCTTTTAATGAATGTGATAAAAGATATGAGCAAAAGCTTACCTATTATATAGCCACTTTATAAGCAAAAAGACAAAGCCTTTTATGGCTTTGCCCTTTTATAATACTCTAGCAACCACCTGCTTATTCTTCTCCACTTATTACGATATTTCCTACTTTTATTTGTTCATTCACTTGCTTAACTGCATTAACGGTTTCTTCTGATAAATTGGGATTATTTTTAGGAATACCTACACCATTATTATTCACATTAAAGGTAAGCGTTTGTCCACCTGGGAATTTACCTTCTACCTCTGCTTTAATCATATCATAGGTTGCTTGGTCTAAATATTTAATTGCAGAAGTAAGAATAACTGATTTATTGTTTCCCGTTTCATAAATGCCATCCATATATTGATCCACATCTACACCAATCACCCAAGCATCTTCCCCTTTAGCCGCTCTTCCCTTTGCTTCAGTAATAACGCCTAAACCTACATCACCTGCAGCTGCAAAAATGGCTTTAACACCTCTATCATACATTTGTGCTGAAAGCTGTTGACCACCTGCTTTATCGTCAAAACTACCTATATAAATAATATTTTCATCCTTTAAGGAAATATGCGTTTCTAAATGCTCATTGGCATAAAGAATGCCTTGTGCAAAACCACTCTTATATCTTTTTACAGAAGGAATTGCCATTCCTCCTATAAAACCAAAGTCACCTTCTTTTATTTGCCTAGCTGCTGCAACCCCAGCTAAAAAGCCTGCTTCTTGTTCTGCAAAATAAATAGCTACTGTATTATTGCCTACCTCTACGCCCCCATCATGATCACGTGGAGACCCATCTATTAATACAAACTTCGCATCCGGATATTTCATTTGAGCAATATAAATAGCTGTCTCAAATTTATAACCGGGTGTTACAATAAATCTATAGTCTGCATCATACAAATTGGCAATTTGCTGTAAATAATCTGCTTCTGTTGCACCATTAGGCTGTAAGTATTTAGTTTGTTTTACTGTATCTTTAATCCCTTCCCATGTCCCTTGGTTAAATGAACGATCATCAATTGTTCCTGAATTAGTAACCATCCCTACACGAAGATCTGTATCTAGCATTTGAAACTTCGAGGACTTTTGAGAGGATGTCCCACTTCCACAACCTACTAATAAACTTATGGTAAGCATACTGCCAAATAGCATACTCAAAAACTGTTTTTTCATTTGATACCACCACCTACTTCATTGATTATTATAGTACGCATCACACTAAACTTCGTACCTTTCCTATTTTCTATTGTAGTAGTATTTACACGAACCTAAAAAATATACTAATAATCTGCTTTTGTTAAAACAACAAAAGAGTTAGCCTCCATGAGACCAACTCTTTTGTATTTAGACTTTAAGTTCACCTAATTCTTCTCTAAAATGCTATTCCTAATATAAGTAAGTATTTATTTAACTTTTATCTAGACCCACATACCTTTACTTTTAATAATTTTTCTATATCATATAAATGTTCTTGACATAGAATCCGATAATGAATCCAACCACCATCACCACATGGATATTTATTATCTATATAATCCTGTGTGTAACTAAGCATTTCCCCATACATAGCTTCAAATTGCTTATTCGATAATCTAAGCATAACAGTCAAAGCTCCTGCTTCGGCAAAAATATCACAGATAAGTTTTTGCTGTTTTCGATGAGTAATGCTCCAACCATATTTATTTCCATATGGAAAGCGAATTTCTGTCCGAGTTCCAAGTTTTTCTACAAGATAATCATTAACTTCCTCAAATAAATTTCCGTTTACGCCGCAATAAGTATTCATTTCCTCAATAGTAGGTATCCTACTTTTATCAAGCATTCTCTCAAACATAAGTACCTCCTTAGAATTCCTATTTAGCTCATAGCCTATCTAATAGAAACAAGCTTTTTTGTGTTTTGTTAATGATCCAGCTTTTCTGGGCTATAAAGCATCTATATTTAATACAATATTATACCCCTCTAAATACATGGTCAATTAAATAAATTCACATTTCAAGCATCATAAAGAGGAGTAAGGCTTCTAAGTACTATCCTAGTTTGCTTGCGCATTTCATTAACGAATGACGCTCAATACATCAATAGTATTTTAGATTAAGAGTCCAATTTTTAAATAAATTTAGTACATTATATAAATTAAATTCATGAAAACTTATTGATGCTCAATTATTTTATAAAATTAATTTCATTATGTTCATTAAATAAACCTATGTAGTAGGTGTCAAGTAGGTGTAAAATAGCTTGCAACCATTTAAGGCTACAAGCTGCTATAAAAACAAATTAATTTATATACTTATCTTTTAGGTTGTTATGATATACTATATTAAAAACAAGGAGGATTTTACAATGATTGACTTTAAAAATTCAAGTTTTCTTAAACTTAAGCCAGTTAATCCAAACGAAGGATTAAGTTTAGTACAACCTATGCTTATAGACAGTGAGGAAATCTTTGCAACATTTAAAACTGTGAGAGATATGGTTGTCTTTACTAATAAGCGTGTAATTGCTGTTAATGTGCAAGGTATTACAGGATCAAAAAAGGATTTTACTTCTTTACCTTATAGTAAGGTACAAGCATTCTCTGTAGAAACAGCTGGTGCATTAGACTTGGATTGTGAAATAGATTTATGGTTTAGTGGATTAGGAAATGTAAGATTTGAAATTAAGGGTAATTTTGATATTCGTTCATTCAATAAACTTATTGGACAGTACGTTCTGTAATAAACTCTATAATTTTTAAAAAGGTAGCTAAATAGCTACTTTTTTTATTGTATAAAATATCTTGTAGTAAGTCATAAAAAGTTAGTTACATTGATAGTCAATACATTAATCGCATTTTACTACTAATATACGTACTACAAAGTATTCTACAATATATATAGTAAATACGTTATTTTTAATACTAAAATATATAATAATATATTATAAATATATTATTATTGTAGTTTGTAGTATATTATATATAAAGCCTTGATAGTCAATGTAACTAGCTGACTACTAACGTGCCACTAACATTATTTATTGTAAACTAATCAGTATCAAAGCTTTGATATGACTTGCTACTAATATTTTTATAGTTTACACCTCCTTATTTCCTATAAAAAGCAATAAAGAAGTCAGAATCACTCTGACTTCTTTATTGTATATATCCATTGTGCCATTCGCTCAGCACCCTTATTGCTTCTCTCTATATAGTCCATATTATTTTTTAGGCTTTTCTGGAATTCTAATTCTGTAATAGTAAATTTATAGTTGCCCGGTTGTTTAATCGTATAGGATTGATTTTCCATAGTCGCTTGCTTAGCTTTCGCACTAATATTAAAGTTTGGTGCTATTATTGCATACGCTACAGCCCCAGCACAAATACATATGAGCACTACAGTTGTGATTATCCATTTTTTCATATTGGTCCCTCGTATATTTCTAAATATTAAATATATTCTATACCGCTTATTTACTATATGCAAATAAAAAAGGCTATATTATCTGTAACCCAAACTAATGATAATATAATTATTCCGACTATAATCTAACTATCTTTTTACAAAAAAATAGACCATGTTGCCATGATTTAAAGAAAAAATATACACCTAAGTCTACTGCCTAGGGAGGGCAATAGACAAATCCCTTGGGGAAGTTATATTGAATACATGCTTATCACAGAACAAATGTTCGATATTGTAGAGAGTATTTTGTCATTTTATGAAAAAATAGAGCCAAGTTTTCACCTAGCTCTACCAAACTATCTTTTTATTATATCTAGTTATTCTATTTCATTAAATTTTTCCACAATTTTGTTAGCATCTGCATTAATTACATATAGCACCAGATTATCTTTTACAACTGTTTGAGAATTTTTAACTAACTCATATTGTTCTGGTAGATACCTACTCCATTGCTCATCTAAAGCTTGTTGTCTTTTTTCTATCCCTGCCTTAATTGCATCTATATCTTTTTTATCTTTTAATTCAAAAATAGCAATCTCTGATACTGATGCTCTATTCATACCCATTTCTATATGGTGACTTGCAAGAAGGCTTGTATCAATGCCATATGCATCCTCAAGAATTGTATCATCCATTGTCATGCTCATTGGTACCTCTAATCCCTCTACTACTGTAAAATAAATCTTGTCAGATGCTGATGATTCTTTTTCACCTATTATTTCTTCGTCTGTAATATCATCGACAGCATTTTCACCTTCAGTTACTAGACCTTGATTTTGTTCTTCAGCTTCTACCGAAGAGTTTATATCTATATTAGGTGTTTCTACTTTTTTACCACATCCTATAAGTATTACTCCTCCAATTGACAAAGCCATCACTAATATTAAAAGTTTTTTACTTGTTTTCATTTTTTCCTCCTAATATCATTTCTTACTTAATATTTGACGTAGGACAACGGCTTATGTTCCACCAAAATTAAAGTCTTGCATATTTTTATATTATAAATATTTCCATAAAAATAGGACCAAGATTACACCTGATCCTATCTAAAACTATTCTTTTATTATTGTAATTTAAAAGTTTTACTTACTTTATCTTTTCCTAAAACTTCATTTATTTCAATTATAACGGGAGAATTATCTTTTATAATAAAAGCAGTTCCATATTCAAGTAGCCTTCCACTTATTACGTATCTGAATTCATGGTTTTCTGAGTCAATTGTTATTGTAGTCTCCAACTCAATTCCGTTTTGATAAGGCTTTTATTGAGTAAAAATTTTCATATGGAGCTGCCGATTCATCTCTATTACCATGTGCTAGACTTGGGTAGCGTAATTAGTTCCTGTGACATAACCTGTAACTCCTTTACTGTCCCTAAACTATCATTAGTACTTACACTTATTTTAGCTACTTTAAGCTTCAAGTCTAACATTTCGTTTTTCTTTTTAGTGTCTTGTTCATCAATTGGTGCTTTCTGTCTATCTATGCTTGATGTTCCCTATACTTCATCTTTTTTCTAAAAGCTTCTATTTTAGCATCTATTGATTTTTCATATTCAGCCAACTCTAATGCTTTTATATGAGCAATTTCTAAGGCATTAGCCAACACTGGGTCCCTCATAGGAAATTCCACTGCTAAGGTACACCTATGCTACAAGGCTATTTGAAAATAATGTGCCGCCCAAAATAATACAAGCATTAATGGGACATAGTGATCTAGCTACTACAATGAATATTTATACTCATATAATGCCAAAAGAATTAATAAACGACGTTCAATGTCTTAATAATATTCTAGGTTAATACTCGCATGTATTTGCCTATTTTTTTATATTTTTAAATTGCAGTTTGTTTTTTGCTACACACTTACTACACACAAGAAACGCAAAAGAGGTAAGCACTGTATCGATTGACACGCAATGCTTACCTCTTTCAATTAATGAGCCATCTGGGACTCGAACCCAGGACCCTCAGATTAAGAGTCTGATGCTCTACCAACTAAGCTAATGACCCATAGTAAGTTTCGGAAAATGTTTCCTGTTCTTGACTACATATGCTATTATAGTGATTTTGTTGCTACTTGTCAACCGATTTTTTCTATAAATTTATTTTTATTTACATAAATATAAATTTGTATTACTTAAAAATCGTAGGATAGCCTTCGGCTCTTCCTACGATTTTTAAGTAATATATCTTATTTTCTATACTTTTTAAGCTTACTATTAAGCACTTCTACCTCTTTATTTAGTACACTAATTTCTGATTTAACACGTTCCATTAATGCTTCCTGCTCTTCTGTACTGCTAACACCTTCTTCTGTATAAGAAGCCGTACTTTGAGTAACACCTGCTACTTGCTCAATGACAGCATTAACTTTTGTCTTATCTTCATTCACCTTAGTAATAGCTTCATTAGTAATGGCAATTTTATCTACTACAACTTCTATACTTGTAGCCATTTTAGCAAATACTTGCTCTGCTGCACGTACAGCTTCTGTTTCATCTTCAGATACCATATTCATTTTATTCATAGCTGTTACAGCTTTCTCTGATTCTGCTTGTATATTGGCTACTAAATTTTTAATTTGTTCAGTAGAATTATGACTTTGATCTGCCAGTCCTCTAATTTCTTCTGCTACAACCCCAAATCCTCTACCTGCATCACCTGCGCGGGCAGCTTCTATGGCTGCATTTAAAGCAAGCAAATTAGTTTGTGAAGCAATATTCTCAATGGCATCTACAAATAATGTAATATCTTTCATTTTAGCTGTTAAAAAGGCTACTGTCTTAACAATTTCTTCTGTAGCTTGCACTGCACTGGCAGCACGTTCTTGTAATAAGCGAATAGAGTTTTTTCCCTCTTCATTTAATCCCTGAATCTTATCAGCTTCTACCATAATACCTTTGCAGTTTTCATACGCCACTGTAATCTCTTCTGATAAGGTCTCCATAAGTGCTTCCCCTGTTTGACTTTGAGCAGCTTGTTCATTAGCACCTTGGGCAATCTCTTGCATCATACTACTCATTTGAGTAATAGATTTCATTGCTTCATCTGTACTTTCAGCAACTTGATTGGTTGTAGTTGTAATTGTATCTACAATTTTAAAAGAGTCATCTACTAAATGACTGAATTCAGAAAAAATGACATTTACAGAACTAATAAGTTTCCCAAAAAATTTATTAGTTTGATATTTATCTAGATTTAAAAGTAAATGTAGGTTACCTTCTCTTATACTTTCAATATCTCCATTATATTGTTTAATAAACTTTCTAATAGGTAGTAATAATAGTATAACAATACCTGTAACGATTGCTCCTAAAATAACTGCTAAAAGTACTGCTTTTCCTATATTTCCAATAATCATGTATGAAACCCCTATAAATATAAGTACACTAATTAATAATGCACCTACTATAAAAGTCTTAAAATACTCTAGTGCTTTTCCCATAATGCCTGTTTTATTGTCCATATTGGTCATCCTTCCTCTTCCTTTTCTTTGCTTATTCACGTAATATTTATTATACTATAATTAATTTTTTAATTCAATTTTATATTTATATAACACTTGTCTTTTCTTATAATCTCACTCTTCTCTTTATTCTTTTAGGTAAAACGTAAATCGAAATCATTTTTATCTTATTATAAAAAAGACTCTAGAATGAGTTAATTTTCTCACCTAGAGTCTTCTATTTAATTTATGCTTTTTTAATTTGTTTAGCTTGTTTCACTTTGTTACCCTTTCTATGTGTAAACTCGTACCAAATTGGACTTGCTACAAAAATAGAAGAGTATGTTCCCGCTAAAATACCAATAATGAGTGGGAAAGCAAAATCTTTTACAGAATCTGTTCCTAATGCAAATAAGAGAATAACCATAACGACAGTTGTAAGTGAAGTTGCAATAGAACGACCTATTGTTTGATTAATACTACTATCCACCAATTCTTCGTTTGCCGCTGCATGGTCTTTTAAGCCCACTTTTTCTTTGTTTTCTCTTATACGGTCAAAAATAACAATCGTATCATTAATAGAATAACCTACAATAGTAAGCATTGCCGCAATAAAAGAGTTATTAAGTGGAATACGGAAAATAGCATATACACTTAACATCACAAGAACATCATGAGCTAATGCAATAACTGCACTTGTTCCAAAACGATAATCTTTAAAACGAAAACTAACATAGACTAAAATAAGTGCAATACCTACTACTACTGCTTTAATGGCCCCTACTTTAATATCTTTACTGATTGTTGGTGAAAAGTCTTCATCTCTTAAAGCAATATCATCTTTTAAATCATACTTTTCTTTAATGGCCTCGAAAAGCTCTTTTCTAGTTGAAGCATCTTCACGTGTCATAGTGATTAAAACACCTGTATCTCCTGCGGAAGTAATACGTGCACCTGTATTACCTGTTACTTCTTCTGTGATAGCTAGTAATTCACTTCTTAATTCATTATTAAAAGGACGTTCCATGTTCACTTGAATAAGAGAACCACCTGTAAATTCGATATCTTGATTAAAAGCACCTTGCCCTCTAACTGCATTCATTACCATGAAAACTAATCCAATAAGGATAACTATAATAGATATGGCATAATATTTTTTTCTATTCTGGATAACTTTCATCATTTAGGCCTCCTTTCCAAGCTTTTTGATATTGGTATAAAAGGATGGCTTTCTTAAGTCCATACCTACAAAAGCTTTAAGAAGACTACGTGTAATAACAAGGGCTGTAAACATAGAAATAACAATACCAATCATTAAAGTTGTTGCAAAGCTCTTAATAAGGCCTGTTCCAAAGAAGTATAATACAACAGCTGCAATCATTGTTGTTACATTTCCATCTAAAATCGCACTAAAGGCCTTACTAAAACCAGCATCTACTGCAGCTCTTACACCTCTGCCTAATGCGAGTTCTTCCTTAATACGTGCGAAAATAATAACGTTAGCATCTACTGCCATACCAATGGATAATAAAATACCTGCAATACCTGGAAGTGTCAAAGTAGCATTCAATGCCGTTAACGTTAATACCATTAAACCGACATAAAGGACTAACGCAATATCTGCTGCCACACCACACATCCTATACATTGCAACCATAAAGATTAAAATAATAACAAAACCAATGGCACCGGCTAATAAACTAGAGTTAAGTGCATCAATACCTAATTTAGCCCCTACACCTGTTGCGCTAATAGCTTCAAGTGTAAATGGTAATGCCCCTGCATTAATCCCATTAGCTAAATCCTGAGCTTCTTCAATAGTAAAGTTACCAGAAATAATGCCGCTTCCATCTGTAATATGGGCACTAATTTGAGGCATTGAAAGCACGGTTTCATCTAACATAATCAAAATAGTACTTCCAATATTATTAGCAGTAAAGTCAGAGAAAAGCTTTGTTCCTTCACTGTCCATTTCAATTCCTACAAAGTATTCGCCTGTTTGTGAATTTTGTCCAGCTCTTGCACTTTTGACATTTTTACCAGTTACAATCTCATTTCCTGACATGTCAATAAAACGAAGCATACCTGCTGCTCCAATTTCATCTACAGCTTTTTGTGGATCTTCCACACCTGGAATATCTACTCTTAAACGTTTTGTTCCTTCAATAGCAACTTCTGCTTCCGTATAACCTTTAGCATCCAAACGTTTTTGAATAAGAGCCTGTGCTGCTTCCATAGCAGATCTCAATTCTTCAGCTGACATGTCACCTTCTAGTTCTGGTTCATAAACAATATTAACGCCACCTTGAAGGTCTAATCCTAGTTTAATTCTGTTACTTTCAAAGAATCCTGATTTTTTCGTTGACGCTGAAGTGTCACCCTTTTCCCCTGCTACTTCTGCATTAGTAGCTTGATCAGTGTCATCAATACTTTCTCCTTGATCCTTTGTTTCGTCTGTTTCTGTATTATTTTCTTGTGCTACTTCATCTTTTGTTTCATTGTTAGTTGATGGTGTTGGACTTTCTGCACCTTCCTCCGACGTTTCTTCATTACTTGCCCCAGCAACTTGTTCTACTTTAGTAGATTGACCTTGTCCTACAGCAGTGCAAGCTATGTAAGCAAGTCCGCTAACACCTAAAATGATTACAATCATAATCACAAGTGTCAAGATACTGTTAAGCTTTTTGTTCTTGGCTTTCATTTCTTTTCCTCCTTTTCCCTAGGCGACACTACTACGATTATATAATTTGTATAAAATATAGTCAAATAAAATACGACATTTGTCGCTATTCCCAAGCCTTTACCCAAAAAATAAGGCCCATGTTTGAGACATGAGCCTTGTAAGCTTAAAATAATATTGTGCAATTTTAATTTTTTTATACTACTTTTTCTTAAGATAATTCTGCCTTAATCCCAATAGCACATTCTAGACGTTTCTTTTGAAGAGCACAACCAATTTCATATACATGGTGAATATCGCCATGGAAATTATACGAATTTGCTGCGCAACCACCACTACAGAAGAATTTAGCCCAACAAGACTTGCACTCATCTTTGCTATACACATTACATTTTTCAAACTTACAGCGCATTTCTAGATTAGTAACACCTTCATCTACTGTACCCATTTTGAACTCTTCCATTCCAACAAATTGATGACATGGGTAAAGGTCACCTTCTGGTGTTACAGCTAAATATTCTGTACCTGAACCACAACCAGCTAAACGTTTATGAATACATGGCCCACCTTCAAGATCCACCATGAAGTGGAAGAAATTAAAGCTATCTCCTTGTCTTGTTTGCTTTACAATATATTTAGCTAATTTTTCGTATTCTGCACACAAAGCTGGGATATCCCCTTCTTTAAGTGCATAATCCATTTCATTCGGTGCAACAACTGGTTCTACTGATACTTCTTTAAAGCCTTGCTCTGTCATATGCTTAACATCTTCTGAGAAATCTAAGTTATGGTGTGTAAAGGTCCCACGAAGGTAATATTTTTGATTACCTCTTTTTTCAACCAATTTCTTGAATTTTGGTAAAATCACATCATAGCTCCCCTTGCCATTAGCTGTTGGACGCATACGGTCATTTACTTCAGGACGACCATCTAAGCTTAATACCACATTATGCATATTTTCATTTAAATAATCAATAATCTCATCATTTAAAAGGACACCATTAGTGGTCATTGTAAATCTAAAGTTTTTACCTGTCTCTTTTTCACGTTCTCTGGCATAAGCAACTGTTTCTTTCACCATTTCCCAGTTCATTAGTGGTTCACCACCAAAGAAGTCAATTTCAATATTTTTACGGTGCTTAGAATTCTCAATAATAAAGTCAACTGCTTTTTTACCAACTTCAATACTCATAAGACTTCTATGACCGTGATATTCTCCTTCACCTGCAAAGCAATATTTACATTTCAAGTTACAGTCATGAGCCACATGAAGGCAAAGCGCTTTAACAACAGGTTCTCTATTTAAAAAGGCTGGGACTAATGTCTCATATTGGTCAGCTGTATAAAGCATACCTTCCTCTTTTAAGCTCATAAGTTCTTCATAAGCTTCATTGATTGCTTCTATTTCAAATTCTTCCTTATATTTTTCTATTAAAGCTTCTTTTGATAATTTTTCTGCTTCTTCCACTAAGATATATGCTACTTCATCTACTAAATGAATACTGCCACTATGAATATCCATTACAATGTTGGAATTTTCAAATCTAAACTTATGGATCATTGGTTATCCTCTCTTCTTCTATTCTCAATAATGTATAATGATGAACAAGAAACCGTAGCTCTTCCACGTTCCTTATTGATGCAAAATAAAAGCAGCGACACAGGGTCACTGCTGCATTACGAAATTATTTTTCGCAAGCTTGGTTTCCTACAGTACAAGATGTTTTACAAGCTGATTGGCAAGATGTTTGACATTCACCACAACCACCTTTTTTAGCACTGTTTGGTAAGTTTTTTGTGTTTAAAGTTTTGATATGTTTCATGATGCATCCTCCTTCTCATAACAAATCTTTTTTATTATAGCATAGTCTAGCTTTATTGCAAACTCCATTCTTTAACATCTAAAACTTTGTATAACTTGTTATAATTTTAGTTTCCTATTTGTTTTTTATCATCTATGTATCTTTACTTATGACAGTTAACAGAAATCATTCCTGCTATTGTGCTACTCATAATCACTAAAAGCGCAAGCATAAAAATAACACTAGGTGCTAAATGATTAAGTTTTTCAATAATGGTACCTAATACTAAAAAGATAATAAAGTAAAGTGAGCCACCAATTGCACCCCATTTATAGCCATTTTTGTTGTCAACTTTAGCTGTATCAAAGCCTGCAAGAAAAGCTGAAGCAATTACACCAAGGGTTACAATCCATACTTCAAACTTTGGTGAGGCATTGGTGTATGTAAGGATAATGGATGAGAACAAAATAAAAATGGCAGTTACCACATAAGCCATAATATTGGCTTTAACCATAGTGAGTACAGCTTGTGGCATATCCACTTCTACTTTTGCTTTATGTTTAGTCATCATGTTTCCTCCTTTTTACTTAAATCTATTAATATTTTACGTACATCTAGCCATAAGTATGATAAAATATTCATATAAAGGAGGTAAATCTATGAAATTAATTGATTTACACGTTCACTCAACTGCCTCTGATGGTACACTTTCACCACAAGAACTGGCTCTATATGCCAAAGCTAAAGGGTTAAGTGCTATTGCTTTAACAGATCATGATACCGTAGCAGGCGTTAATGAATGCATGAAAAAAGGTTTAGAAATAGGTGTTATTGTCATTCCAGGCATTGAATGTTCAGCTGATTATTATGGCAAAGAACTTCATATATTAGGTTATTATATTGATCCTGACTCCTCCGTTCTTCAAAATAAACTTAAAGAGCTTATCGATAGTAGAAGCAAACGTAATCTTAAAATGTTAGATAAGTTAACCGAATTAGGCTGTCCTCTGACACTAGAAGATTTAGAGGTTGATTGTGTTACTGATACTGTCTTCACTAGAGCTCATATTGCTAATGCCTTACTTCGCAAAGGGTATATTACAGAACGTAAAGAAGCATTTTCAAAGTATATTGGAAGTAACTGTCCTGCTTATATACCTCGTGAAAAATTTACTGTTAAAGCGTGCATTGATATGATTCATGAAGCAGGTGGGCTAGCTGTACTTGCTCATCCTATGCTATATGGATACAGTAGAGCAGATGTCACAAATCTCCTCCGTGGCTTAGCCATAGAAGGGCTTGACGGTGTGGAATGTGTTTACTCTACACATTCTAGTGATGATGTAGCTCACTTACTTCAAGTTTGCTTGCAGCTTAAACTTTTCCCAACAGGTGGTAGTGATTTCCATGGAGATAATAAACCTCAAATTGATCTAGGTTCTGGTTATGGCCATTTAAAAGTACCTTTTGATATTTTAGAAGCCATGCGTAAATGCTTAGGGATGTCTTATTAATGCAAAAAGGTGATATCAATACTTTTGATATCACCTTTTTGCATTATCTTTTGTCTTTTTTATCTTTAAGATAAGGTGCTAAACGTTCTGAATTTCTATAGACTTTGTAAAGTGCCTCAAAAACAAGTGGATGATATTTACCATTATCATTAATCCAAGCCCTTGCTTCGTCTTCTTTACATACTTCTATAAAAATTTCTCTATTCCCTTTAGCTCTTACTTCTTCTGCTATGCTTTTTAATGCCACATAGTCTTTAAATAAATCTATCTTTTCTTCAATCTTTAAGCGGTGAATAAGACGGTCTAAGCAATTGTCTCCTAATGTGTCTAATAGCATCTGAAAAGCCGCCACATCATTATATTGACTAACAAAAGTATCTCTTAATCCTTCTGCTATACGCCTATCTGTCTCTTTACCTTTTATGATTACGCTCACTGCTGGTCCCCGCTTTCGTTTATATTTTACTTTACCATTTTACATGATTTAACTATTTTTTTAAATACATCCAGACTTTTTCTGATTTGTATTTTATTTTAAAATAATCAAAATACAAAAACAAATTTATCCCTATTGATTATTTACAGCAATAAACACTATACATTTTTACCTATTTCGATTATGATAATACAGTAAAATGAACCATTGATCATAAGATAAAGGAGATGCAAATGAGCGTATTAACTGTAAAAAATGTAACCCACGGCTTTGGGGCACGTAGTATTTTAGAAGATGTTTCTTTTCGTCTACTCAAAGGTGAACACGTTGCATTAGTTGGAGCTAATGGTGAAGGTAAATCCACCTTTTTAAATATCATTACAGGTAAGCTTATGCCTGATGAAGGAAAAGTAGAATGGTCCAATCGTGTAACAGCTGGTTATTTAGATCAGCACTCAGTTTTAGAACCTGGAACTACTATAAGAGATAATTTACGTCTTGCTTTTAATCACCTCTTTGAATTAGAAACAGAAATGTTAGGTATTTACGAAAAGGTAGCCGAAGTAGATGAAACTGAAATGACTCGCCTAATGGAAGACGCTGCTGAAATTCAAAATATTCTAGATAGCAGTGGCTTTTATACGCTTGACTCAAAGATAGAAGAAGTTGCTCAAGGTTTAGGCCTGTCTGATATTGGTCTTGATCGTAAAGTAGATGAATTAAGTGGTGGTCAAAGAACAAAGGTCCTACTCACAAAGCTTTTACTTGAAAATCCAACCATCTTAATTCTGGATGAGCCTACTAACTATTTAGATGAAAATCATATTGAATGGCTTAAACGTTATCTACAAAATTATGAAAATGCTTTTATCCTTGTTTCTCATGATATTCCATTCTTAAATGAAGTATGCAACCTTGTTTACCACGTAGAAAATTGTGAGTTAACACGTTATGTAGGTAATTATGATGACTTTAAACGTATTTATGAACAACAAAAGCGTCAACAAGAACAAGCTTATGAACGTCAACAAAAAGAGATTGATAAACTTGAAGACTTTATCGCACGTAATAAAGCGCGTGTTGCTACAACTGGTATGGCTAAAAGCCGCCAAAAACAATTAGATAAAATGGATATTATTGAAAAAACTCATGAAAAGCCAAAACCTATTTTTAATTTCAAACCTTACAAAGCACCAAGTCGTTTCTTAATTGAAGCCGAAGACTTAGTTATTGGTTATGATGAGCCACTAACAAGTCCTTTAACTTTTAAGCTAGAACGCGGACAAAAAGTAGCTATTTGCGGTGTTAATGGTCTTGGTAAATCTACTTTACTTAAAACCCTTTTAGGCATTATTCCTTCCTTAGGTGGTAAAGTAGAATTTGGTGAAAATGTGAAATATGGCTACTTTGAACAAGAAGATAGTCGTGATAACAGTAATACCGCATTAGAAGAAATTTGGAACCTTTATCCTTCTATGAATAATCATGAGGTTCGTACAGCTTTAGCTAAATGTGGTTTAACAACTGAACATATTACAAGTCCAATGAAAGTTCTTTCTGGTGGTGAAAATGCAAAAGTTCGCTTATGTAAAATCTTAATGGAAGAACTTAATCTTCTGATTTTAGATGAGCCTACTAACCACTTAGACCCAGAAGCAAAAGATGAACTTGAAAAAGCTATTCGTGAATTTAAGGGAACTGTAGTTCTTGTTTGCCACGAACCTTATTTCTACCAAAGCTTTGTAACAGATGTATGGAATGTAGAAGACTGGACCACAAAAGTCATATAATCACCATTCTTCATTATTCATTCTTACTTTCTAATTGCTTCACATGATTCATCATAAAAATAGACTTACCCCTATGAGGTAAGTCTATTTTTATTAGCTAGCTTCAAATTGACTATTATAAAGTTGTGCATAGAAAGTACCTTGTTTTAAGAGTTCTTCATGAGTACCTTTTTCAATAATATCACCATCTTTCATTACTAAAATAAGGTCTGCATCACGAATCGTAGATAAACGGTGAGCAATAATAAAACTGGTTCTTCCTTTCATTAAGTTTTCCATAGCTTTTTGAATAAGCACTTCTGTACGTGTATCAACGGAGCTTGTGGCTTCATCTAAAATAAGAATTGTAGGGTCTGATAAAATAGCACGTGCGATGGTTAATAGTTGCTTTTGTCCTTGAGAAACATTACTTGCTTCTTCATTTAAAACCATGCGGTAACCATCAGGTAAAGTTTTTACGAAACTATGAACATGAGCTGCTTTGGCTGCTTCAATGACTTCTTCATCCGTAGCATCTTGTTTACCATAGCGTATATTTTCCATAATGCTGCCATTATACAACCACGTGTCTTGAAGTACCATACCAAATAAATCTCTTAAATCACTTCTTGTAAAGGCACAAATATCATGACCATCAATTTTAATCTTACCAGATTGTAAGTCATAAAAGCGCATTAATAGCTTCACGACTGTTGTTTTACCAGCACCTGTAGGCCCTACAATAGCTACCTTCATTCCTGGTTTAACATCAGCTGAAAAATCATTAATAATGATTTTGTCTGGATTGTATCCAAAATGAACATTTTCGAAGGTGACTTGCCCTTCTGGATTTTCTAATTTCACTGGCGTACTACTTTCTACACTTTCTTCTTCCTCTTCTAAAAAGGCAAATACACGTTCAGCAGCTGCTGCTGTAGATTGTAATGTATTTGAAATACTTGCAATTTGTGAAAGTGGCTGAGTAAAGTTACGCATATATTGAATAAAGGCTTGAATATCACCAATACTTACTGTATTTTTAACAGCTAAAACACCACCTAAAATACACACCAGTACATAGCCTAGATTACCTATAAAGCCCATAATAGGCATCATCATGCCTGATATAAACTGTGATTTCCACGCAGAATGATATAGAGTTTCGTTATATGCATTAAACTGCTTCATGGACTCTTCTTCTCCATTAAACGCTTTAACAACAATATGCCCCCCATACATTTCTTCTACATGCCCATTAATATGACCTAGGTATTCTTGTTGACTTCTAAAGTATTTTTGTGACTTTTTAACCACACCCATCACAAAGAACATAGAAAGTGGAATGACTATTAAAGCTGCTAATGTCATCAGCCAACTAATTCGAATCATCATAATGAGTACACCAATAACCATAGTTATAGAAGTAATAATTTGAGTTAAGCTTTGCCCCAAAGTTTGACTGACTGTATCTACATCATTTGTAATACGGGAAAGTACCTCACCATGAGTATGTGTATCAAAATATTTAAGTGGCATACGATTAATTTTTTCTGTAATATCATTACGTAGTTTATAAGTTACCTTTTGAGAAACGCCTGTCATTACCCAGCCTTGAATGTAACTAAATGCTGCTGATAGCAAATATAATCCTAGTAAAAATAATAAAATATTACGGATTTTAGTGTAGTCAATCACTAATTGACCAGTCTGCACAGCAGCCATAATGCCCTCTACTAAAACATTAGTGGCATCTCCTAATATAGAAGGACCATAAATAGAAAAGACAGTAGATGCAATAGCAAAAATCATAACCACTACAATTCCCACCATATATTGCTTTAAATAGTTGATTAATTTTTTCATGGTGCCTTTAAAATCATCTGCTTTTTCACCAGCACTCATGCCACCCATAGGTCCATGTCCACCCATAGGTCCTCTCGGTCTTTTATTTTCACTCATTGCCTAGTTCCTCCTTTGACAATTGTGATAATGCAATTTCCTTATACACCTCACATGTTTTAAGTAGTTCTTGATGTGTTCCTTTACCTACAACATGGCCCTCATCTAGAACAATGATTTGTTCTGCATGCATAATGGTACTAATACGTTGTGCAACAAGTAAAACCGTTGCATTGGTTACGTTTTTCTTAAGTTCTGCTCGAAGTTTAGCATCTGTTTTAAAATCAAGGGCAGAAAAGCTATCATCAAAAATATAAATCTGTGGTTTCGTTGCTAATGCTCTTGCAATAGAAAGTCGTTGCTTTTGTCCCCCTGATACATTGGTGCCACCCTGTGCAATCCCTGATTTCATTCCCTCTGGTTTTAAATCTATAAATTCTTTAGCTTGAGCAATGGTCGCTGCTTCTAAGAGTTCTTTTTCACTAGCATCCTTTTTGCCATAACCTAAATTACTTTCAATGGTTCCTGAAAATAAAATACCTTTTTGAGGAACATAACCAATTTGCTCTCTTAAGTCATGTTGAGAAATATCTCTAATATCCTTACCATCTAACAAAATACTACCTTCTGTAACATCATAAAAACGTGGTACCAAATTAATCAATGTGGACTTACCACTACCTGTTGCACCAATAAACGCAGTGGTTTCTCCTGGCTTAGCCACAAAGCTCACATCATGTAAAACAGGTTCCTCTGCTCCAGGATAGCTAAAACTTACATTTTTAAATTCTATAACACCTATTGCTTTTTCTATAGGTAAAGCATTGTTTTGATCTATAATAGTTAACTCAGTTTCTAATACTTCCGATACACGTCTTCCAGACACAGAGGCTCTAGGAATCATTATAAACATCATAGAAATAAATAAGAAACTCATAATAATTTGCATCGTATACTGCATAAAGGCCATCATATCTCCTACTTGAAGCTGACCTGCTCCTACGCGGTGTGACCCTACCCAAATAACTAAGACACTAATGAGATTCATTAAAAGCATCATAGCTGGCATCATAAAAGTCATGACACGATTAACAAATAAATTCACCTTCATTAAATCCTTATTCGCTTCATCAAAGCGCTTTTCTTCAAATTTTTGAGTATTAAATGCACGAATAACCAGCATACCTGATAAATTTTCTCTTACAATTAAATTCAGTTTATCAATTAAACTTTGTACTTTTTTAAAACGTGGTAATACAATAATAGAAATGACTACAATTAAGCCAATTAAAATAACCACAGCTAAAATAATAATCCATGACATCGATACATCTTTGGAAAGAGCTAAGATAATTCCTCCCACTCCCATAATCGGTGCATAAAACATCATACGAATCATCATTGTCACTAAGTTTTGAATCTGTGTGATATCATTGGTTGTACGTGTAATAAGAGAAGCTGTTGAAAACTTATCAAATTCTGCATTTGAAAAACTACTTACTTTTTCAAATACATGTCTCCTTAAGGTTCTAGCAACACCAGCACCTACCTTAGAAGCAATCAGACCTACCAAAATAGCTGCTATTACTCCACCTAATGAAATCAGAAGCATAACGCCTCCTGTTTGTAAAATAAAACCATTGTCTTTCATCAGTATCCCTTGATTAATAATTTTTGACATATAATCAGGTAACGATAAATCGCATATCGCTTGCGTAAATAATAAACCAACAGCTAATAATATATAGCCTATATAAGGTTTTAGATATTTTATAATCTTAAGCATAATTGTGCGTTCCTCCTTTTAGTTTGTTTGTCTAGACTTAAGACCTCTTTTTATAATGTCCATCTCAAAGCTAAAAATCTCTAGGCATTCTTCTTTACTGGTTATATCATTTAAAAACTGTGTAAGTAATCTAAATAATATCCCATTGAGCATTTTACTTAAGTATTTAAATTCCTTTTCAGATGCCAGCCCTAGCCTTTTTCGATCAATAGCTTCCATAACTGCTTTAAATTCTTCCATACAAGGATGCTCTTTGTGTGTAGGAACCATTCTATTTCTCATTTTCTCATTCATGCTCAAAAAGATATTTCTCTCTAAGTTTTTATTTTCTTCTGTACCCAGATGATTAATGTAGTCCTCGAAGAATTCCTCAACAGCACTTAAAAGGTCTCCCTCTTTTTGAATGACCTTATTCGTAAAAGAAACAAACTTCTCTTTTACCTCCTCTGCTGCTATTTGTGTAAATAAATCGTCTTTATCCTCAAAGTACTGATAAAAACTTCCCCTTGGTATATCTGCATCTTTAATAATACGTGCAATGGATGCTTCCGCCAAAGGCACTCTAGCAAACTCTTTTCTAGCTGCGGCGCTAATAAGCTCCCTTTTTTCTGGTGCTAAATTATAAAAAGTTTTCTTTGGCATTTTCTATCTCCTTTCTCCATGTCACACCGTCTCATTAAGTCAAGGTCTCATTACCTTATTTTCTCTCCCCAATTAATGTGACGATGTGTCATATTTCATTATTATATATGACACATTGTCACATTGCAACTTATTTAAACTTGAAAATCATTACAAAATAGTGTTTACCATTTTGCTATTTTTATTGCTTTTTACTAACTACTTTTATTTTTTCACAAAAAAATAAGATAACTTACCCAATCTTCTTCTTAAGTAAGCTATCTTATTTATTTATAGTCCCTCATTATAGTAGAGCCACACAATGTGACTATATCACTTCATTTATTTTCTTAATCATCATCAATGCTTGGTTATCATCTACTTCTAATTCGTCATGAATAAAACCTGGCTCAATGTAAAAAATACCTCTGCCATCTGGTTCATAACCTCTTTTAGCTAGTAAATGTTGGGCTGCTTCATAAGCTTCAGAAAGACCCACTCCTATAGCACAATACTGACTTTTAGCTGCTGCTCGTTTTTCTAATTCATCCATGAGTCTAGAGGCAATTCCTTGATTTCTAAAACCCTCTCTTACATGAAGTTCTTTAATAACCGGAATATGCTCTTCTTCTAATTCTTCATCATTCCAGTCTAGCTTAGCATAGCCAGCCAGTTCCCCATTATATAATGCTATAATGAGTTCGCTTTCACCTGAAAGCATTTCTTCGTAATAGGATGTATAAGTAGAATGGTTTGTATGCATAAAGGTCTTCTCTAGTAACTGACTATCTGCACTTTCCATATCTCTAAGTATAATATCCCCTTCAATATCCATTAGCTTCCTCCTATTTTTGTATCATACAACTCACATCTTTTATTATACCGGTTTTAGGTGATAATGCAAGTTATCCTAGCTAATCCCAATAAACTTTTCAATAACGTGTGCAACACCATCTTCATCGTTATTCTTAGTAATATAATCAGCAGCTTCTTTTACTTCATCAAAGGCATTACCCATAGCAACACCTAATCCTGCAAATTGAATCATATCTAAATCATTACCTGCATCACCTATACAAATCACTTCTTCTTGTTTAATGTGAAGATATTCTGCCAAGGCTTTTACACCAGTTCCTTTACTTGAAGCTTTATTTAAAAACTCTAAGAAAAAAGGTGCACTTCTTACAACTGTATACTTTTCAAAGATAGTCTGCGGTATTTTCTTAATAGCTTCTTCTAATACTTCTTCAGGATCAATGAACATAATTTTAATAATGTCTTCTTCCTCTGAAACCGTATCAAAGTTTACTTCATGTACCTCAATCCCATTGATGCGCCCTTCTAATTGTGAGTACTCATTCATACGTGGGGTAATGCAACCTTGGTTTGAAAAAGCATGAATGTTAACCCCGATAGTTTTTGACAAGGCGTAAAGTTCTTTTAAGTGGCTGCCTCTTAAAATATTCTTAGAAATAATCTCTTTCGTGCAAGCATTTTGAATCACGCTACCGTTAAAACTCATTACATAATCATCTTTTGAATCTAATTTAAGTTCTGTTAAATAACGTTCTAGCCCTTCTATGGGTCTACCAGAAGCTAATACAATTTTAACACCTTTTTGGACTGCTTTAGCAATCACTTTCTTTGTTCTATCTGAAATCGTTTTATCTTCTCTAAGTAAGGTACCATCCATATCTATTGCAATTAATTTATACATATTTTCAACTCCTATAATTTTCTATCTCCATTATAACAGTTTTTTCTTTGATTTTTAGTGGTAATTCTAACAAACTTTTCTCTTAGCTATCATTTTCTTACAGCTAATTCTCTAAAATCACCTCAAAATAAGGTACCTTTACTTTTAGTTGTTCCTCTAAAAAGGTTTTCATCTCTTGAGGTACGATTAGCTCACATTTTCTTGTAACAATACCTTTTCCCTTATAATCTACTTTTAAAATAAGCTTTTCTCCTCTTGTTACCCACCTATAAGCTACAATATTTTCCCAATTCATAGCGATGAACTGACGCTTACTTAGTAATCCTCCTTGAAGTAAACACCACATCGTATGAGGTGTATATTCTAATACATAATAATTAATTAAATACACCACAACTCCACCTAATAAGAGGTAACTATTTAGTTGACCCACAATACACCCAATGACAATATACCCGCTTATAGCCACTAATAAAATCCATGATAAATGATTGCTCATACTATGAAATACACCTAGCTTCTCTTCTACTACCCATTCTGCCACTTTACAAAGCTGGTTGTAGCGCTTTTCACCTTGCCTTTTACTACTTGCTATGGCTACTAAAAACAAAATGACAATAAAACCCAAAAGCATTTGATTCATGTTTTTTCCCCTTTACTTTGCTTAAAGTATGTAAATTATTCTTTTATTGTAATCTAACTTTCACACTTTGACAAATAAACAGGTTATACATTAGTCTGTTGCCATAATTTCTAATCCTTCATAAATAGTATCTATAATACTCTCAAAAGAACTTCTTACCCCTTTGACATCCCCAGGTAAATTGATAATAAGAGTATTTCTTCTAATTCCTGAAACACCTCTAGAAAGCATGGCTCTAGAATTATATTGTAAATGATAACTTCTTAAAGCTTCACTAATACCTGGCACTTCTTTATCTAGTACACCTTGAGTGGCTTCTGGCGTAATATCTCTTTTTCTAAAACCAACACCACCTGTTGTTAAAACAAGGTCAACTTTTAAATCATCACAAAGCATAACTAAAGCTTCTTGAATGCGATCAATTTCATCTGGTATAACAATATAGTATTTGATTTCAAACCCTCTATCCTTTAACATAAAATCTAGTAAATGACCACTTTCGTCCTCCTCTTTACCGCTTGCTAAACCATCACTCGTTGTAATAATCCCTGCTGTAAATACTTTTCTTTCTTCTTTTTCTTTTTTCTTTGCTTTATTTTTTCCCATTTCCTTTTCCCCCTTGTTATGATCTGAAAAACAACAAAGGCGAGAAAGAGACGCTACGTATAGCATTCTTTCTCGCCTTTGAGATATTCATATATATTTTAGTATTGTATGCTTATTATTCCAAATTGTCAATACTGTTTTATAACAATAAATGACCTTACACTAGGTAAGGCCATTTATGCCGCCAATATCGTTGCTTTATTTTACTCTTTATCCAAGCACAACTTCTACTTGGTGAGTCTTACCATCTTTAAAGTCAGGGATGATATTACCATTAATAACCTCACCATCTACTACTAAGCTCTTTACGCCTTTTGATACATGGTTTGGATTTTGGATGCTAATTTCATAGTTAGCACCTTTAAATTCTCTCATAATCTTATAACCATCCCATGCTTTTGGAATACATGGATCCACTTTTAAGCCTTTATAATCTGGTTTAATACCAAGAATCCATTGTGAGATAGTGATAAAATTCCATGCTGCTGTTCCTGTAAGCCAAGAGTTCTTAGCTTCACCATGACGAACAGCATCTTTACCTGCTACCATTTGAGAGTATACATATGGTTCTGTTTTATGAATATCGCTCTTTTCTTCAAGGTAAGCTGGTGCAATTTTCTTATAAACTTCAAAGGCGCGATCTCCACGACCAATAACTGTTTCAGCACAAGCAATCCATGGGTTATTATGGCAGAAAATACCTGCATTTTCTTTATAACCAGCTGGATAAGTAGAGATTTCTCCCATTTCAATGTGATAAGTTGTAAATGCTGGATTATTAAGAACTATACCATATTCTGTATCTAATCTTTCTTTAACAGAATTAAGTGCTTTTTCAGCTTCCCCTGTTTCTGCTCCTACACCTGCCATGACACAGAAACCTTGAGATTCAATAAAAATCTTACCTTCTTCATTTTCATTACTTCCGATTTTATTACCATAGAAATCATATGCACGAAGGAACCATTCTCCATCATACCCATGTGCTAGGATATTCTTCTCCATCTTTTCAACTTCAGCAGTTGCACGAGTAGCTTCTGCTTCATTGCCAATTTCTTTACAAAGTGCTACATACTCTTTACCGATCATCACATACATACCAGCGATGAAAACGGATTCTGCAACACCACCTTCTTGATTTTCTGTTGTTTGGAAAGACTCTCCTGGTGTGTTAGAGAAACAGTTAAGATTCAAACAGTCATTCCAGTCAGCACGACCAATTAGTGGAAGACCATGAGGTCCAAGGTTATTGGTAACATGATCAAGAGATACTCTTAAGTGATCAAATAAAGTGGCTTTGTTATTTTCATCATTATCAAATGGTACCATTTCTTTAAGAATATCTAAATCACCAGATTCTTTGATATAAGCAGTTGTTCCTAAGATTAACCATAATGGGTCATCGTTAAAACCACTTCCGATGTCATTGTTACCTTTTTTAGTAAGTGGTTGATATTGATGATAGCAACCACCATCTTCAAATTGAGTAGACGCAATATCAATGATTCTTTCTCTCGCTCTTTCTGGAATTTGATGAACAAATCCAAGGAGGTCTTGGTTAGAATCTCTAAATCCCATACCACGGCCAATACCTGATTCAAAGTAAGAAGCACTTCTTGACATATTGAAAGTAACCATACATTGATATGGGTTCCAGATATTAACCATACGATTTAATTTTTCATCATCACTTTGTAAGGTGTAATGAGAAAGCAGTTTATCCCATGAACCTTTAAGTGCTGCAAAAGCTGCTTCTACAGCTTCATCAGTTGCAAAACGAGACATTAATGCTTCTGCTGGTTTTTTATTAATGATTCCTTTAGACTCCCATTTTTCATCTTGTGGATTTTCAATATAACCTAAAGTGAATACAAATACTTTTTCTTCTCCTGGTGCAAGCTCTACATTGATTTGATGTGCTGCCACTGGTGACCAACCACTTGCTACAGAATTTTTACATTCACCCTTCATGACGCTGTCTGGTGCTTCAAAACCATTGTAAAGACCTACAAAGCTGTCACGGTCTGTATCATAACCATCTACAGGTACGTTAACAGAATAGAAAGCATAATGATTCCTTCTCTCTTTGTACTCTGTTTTATGATAAATGGTACTACCTACAATTTCAACTTCACCTGTACTAAAGTTTCTTTGGAAGTTAGTTGTATCGTCTTGTGCATCCCATAAACACCACTCAATGAATGAAAACAACTTAAAGTCCTTTTTAGCATCAGAAGTATTTTTTATTTTAAGTCTATGTATTTCAGCATTTTCACCATTTGGCACAAAAGCAAGCTGCTCTACACGAATGCCATTTCTTTCTCCTGTGAAAATAGAATAACCTAAACCATGACGGCACTCATAAAAATCTAATTCTTTCTTTACAGGCTTCCAAGTATGTGACCATACATCACCATTATCGTTAATGTAGAAATAACGACCACCATTATCAATAGGCACACTATTATATCTGAATCTTGTTATTCTTCTAAGCTTTGCATCTTTATAAAAAGAATAGCCACCACTAGTGTTAGAAATGAGTCCAAAAAAGGCTTCGCTTCCTAAATAATTAATCCATGGATAAGGTGTTTGTGGGGTAGTAATAACATATTCTCTTCTCGCATCATCAAAATGACCATATTTCATAGACGACTCTCCTCGCTTCTTCAGTTTATTATTTCCTAAGCATAATTTTATTTCAAATACGCTGAAAGTAAATGGAGAAAATTGCTTGTCTTTTTCATAAAAATTTACACATTTTTTCAAACAATTTTTAAGGTAGTTATTTTACTTTTTAAATAAATAATAACCCTGTTCTTTATTCTCCCAAGTTACAAGTTGTTTATAGAGCTGTGTTTGTTTAAAATCTTCCTTGGTATAAGCTAATCTAAAATTACCTTCTAATTGCCCTGGAAATAAATTCTTAGCATTATAGTTACCAAAAACGTGCATTAATCCTAGATTAATCACTACCATCAAATCATGTCCACAACATACTTGCCATTCATCATGATGTCTTGCTTTTAATTTTTTTACCTCTTTACTTATTAAACTACTCTCCGTTTCTTTTGCTTTTTTACTTCCAAAAAGAACGTAATCTATAAGTCTTGATAAATCCACTTCCAAGGTTTTAGTATCTATAAACTTTTCAAATTCCAGATTAGAAAAACGAAGGCCTAGTTGTTCCTTTAACGAATACCATCTTAAATAACCAATAAGTGCTACCTGTTTTATAAGGTAATCCCTAATAGGCATTTTAATGTGGGATTCGAATTTCATATATTTTTCTTTATCTCCATATTCGATACATATATTTTCAAAAGCATTAGACTTAATAAGCATACATTCTAAATCATGTCCATCTGTAACAAATACGTTAGGTATCACTTCTAACTCTGGCTCTAAACCATCGAAATCTCTATCTGTAATTCCTAAAATACCCAAAGCCTTTTCCTCATTAAATACTTTAATACATGCCTCTACATTTTGTTTACTATCTGCTATAATCACTTCACAACAGCTAGGATCAATAAACTTACTATATAGTCTAAAGTCTGTAATTCCTTCCACTACCAAAAAGCTTTTATCTTTTTTCCCACTTCGTAGCATCTTAAGCTTAGTCACTAATCTGGTTGCACTCATATACTGCTTCATCAGCATTCCTCCAAACCAGTTGTTAAGTCCCATCTTCCATTAATGATATCTGGTGAATGTGTAGCAATAATTAATTTCACCTCCGTTAAAGCTGCAATAGCTTCCATATCTTCAAGGAAGCTCTGTTGCCATGCAATATGCAAAGAAATCTCTGGTTCATCTATTAAGATAAGTGCGTTAGCAGGTGATTTAAATAAGAGTTTAAAAAGCAAAATCAGTTCATTTTGCTCTCCTGAAGAAAGTTTATCTGCTCGTAATTTTTCCTTCGTAGGTACTTTAAATACAAAACCATCCTTCATATTGACTTCCATGACTTTATAAGAAAAGCGCTTATTAATTAAAGTAGCTAATAAATTAATTTTAGTTGCCAAACTTTCAAAAGCTCTTAACTTTTCATGACTATCTTCAATATATAAAGTTAACACTTTAAGAATTTTTTCATCTACTTGTGAAAGTTCTTCTGGTAAAGCTACTGGAACATTAGAAAAAAGCCCTGCACTTTCTAAAATGGTTCGTTTTTTCTCTAATTCTTGTAACTGCTCCCTTATCTCTTCTATACTTAGGTAAGATGCTTCTGTATCATTAAGGCGCTTAATCAGACGATTAGGAAAACTTCTATCTAACTCCTGTCCACAATAATTGGACTGTGCTAAAGCTTCTCTCATTAATTCACTTAATTCTTTAGCATACTCTAATACAGTGGGTAAAAACATGTGGGCAGCATCTGTATATTCCTTTTTCTCTAGCCATAGACGATCTGCATTAATTAAATAAATGGGCATTTCTTTAGTAATGCTTTTTAAACGATTTAAAATAGAAGCACTTAATTCAGCATTTTTGTCTAGACCTACTTGATAGGTCTCTTCAAATTGACCACTGATAAAATGATAGTACATTTCATTATTTCCCTTATAGACTTCCACTGTAATAGCTGGATCACAAACAATCATAAAACGTTTAAAGGGAATCTGCTGCAGTTCATCAATATAACCTTCTAAAATAGCTCTAATTAACTTCAAAATTGTTGTCTTACCATATCCATTAGGGGCATGAATAATTTTGAGACATTCCTCCTTATCAAAAGCAATGTCATAGTTATGAAGCCCATACAAATCTGTTACTTTAATATTTGTAATCAACATGCTACTCCCTCCCTATTATATGATAAGTCTATTATACCAATAAATGCTAAAAAAATCCTACTTTATCAAAATATTTAACCAACAATTGAGCAATAAAAGAGCTCGTAAGTCAACAAATTTACTGTTGCTTACAAGCTCTTTATTTTAACTATTTCTTTTCAAAAATCAAAGTGCTACCATCCATATCCATATGTAATTGATTCTCTACAATTGAACATTCTATAGATTCACCGTCAATAGTAGCTGTAATTTTCCCCTCTGCTTCTTGCCAAGTACCTTCTGATGATTCCCCCATAAAGACTCCTGTAAAAGTACCGTCTTGTTTAAACTCAAAGCTCATATCTAATTCTAACCCTAAACTCTCTTTTAAAGCAGCAGTGTCAACTTTAACGCCTTCACTTTCTCCACCTGCTAGACTCCAATTTCCTATAACCGCACTTTTTCCGCATCCTGATAAACACAATACCATCATAACGGATAAAATGCTCATGAGTACCATTGATTTTACTTGTTTCATTTTGATTCTCCCCTTTATTAATTTATTAACAATTACAGCAAAACTGATTATATATAATATATTATTTTTTGTCAATATTATATATATTCAGTTTTTATTACAAGTCCCAAATAAAAAGGAGTTAAGCCACCGCTTAACTCCTTTTCCGATTAAAAAAACTTAGGGCATTTTCATCCTCTACAAGCATTGATTCTTCGTAGACAGTTAAAAAAAGTTAGGGAATAATAGCTTTAAAAACACATTCATTTTTGGTATTTTTCAAAAAAAGATTACCCGACTTTTTTTAAGATGGGGCTTTTAGCAGCTCCTAAAGGAGTTGCAGAAAAGGTAGAAAGGTTTTTAGGTTTAAAGCTCCCAAATCCCAAAAAAACAAAAGGTTTAAGGTCTTTGAGGTCTATTAAAACCTCTTAACCTTAAACCTTTCTTGCAATGCTAACTGCATTGCTACTTCCTTATAATAGAAAGAGTTTTTTTAATCTAGAACGAGTTTTTTATGGTTGTACATAGTAGTTCACTATCGTTCACAAGGAAGGTTTGAGGTTTCATTCATTACTTTAGAGAGAGACAGTTCTAAACTATTCTGACAATATAATTGACAAGAATTGCTCAAAATCGGAGTTCATCATATCCCTAAATCTTTCACCATAGCCATCATTTTACTTTTTATAATTTACCCTTCACTTTTCAATATATCTTTTTTTCGTATTAGCTTATTTCCGTCTACAAACTCTTCTACTAAATGTACGTTTTTCATCCCAGCCCAAATTTCTGGCATGATATGTTCTACAACAATGATTTGAAACTCTTCCCTGTATCTTTCATTTATCCTATCAATATAATCATTCAATAATTGCATTACTATTTTTATCCTTTGACGGTCATTTAGTTTCTCTACGGCATTATCATAATATGGTCTACTTGGTTGGTCTAATATTAAGTAACTTGCAACATAAGGTACCTTTTGATTAATCATTACTTGGTGCAATCCTAACATTAAGCATAAATGCAAAAATAAGCTATTTGAACTACTACCTGCTACTTTTATTATCTCTGTTGTATTTGGCTTTTGCAACTCTAATTTTTTCTTGTTGTAATTAAATACCGGTAAAAAACCTTTATATGTATCCATCGCATCTTTACATTCAATCAGTAATTCATTAATGAAATCTTCCAGCAATCTAATGATTGCCTTTTTATGTTCACCTTTATCCTCTGCCATCTTATGGAGTTGCTTCAAATTTTCTTTACACTCTTCTATCTTGTCTGTATAATCATCTTGCTCAACTGGAGTATCATATAGATGTAATTTGTTTTTTATCTCACCTAAAAACATATATTTTTCAGCTTGAGTGACCAATTGGCGCTCTTCATATACTGCTTTTATCCCTTTTAAAGTATGTAATTCTTTTTCTAATGCAATAAGCTTTTTATTTAAAGTATAGTTACTAGATGGCTTATTGGTTAGAGCTTTTTTTATTTCACATAATTCATCTTCTAATGTCTTAAGTATCTTGGATATTGCAGGATTTTCTATATCATCAGGAATATATTTTTTTATAGTTTTTAAAGGTTTTAAACTATCCTCATTTAAAGACAATATTTCCCTGTATTCTTTATATGCTTTGAAAAATCTCCTTATATTCACTATCTGTTGCTTTAATTGTCGTTCTTTCTTATCTATTTCTTCGAGATATGCATCATCTGTATTCTCATTATATTTCTTTGTGCTAATATATTCTTTTATTTGCTCCAAAGACTCCAGATATGTTTTACTATTTTTTTCTATAATTCCATAGGCACGTGCTTGTTCAATTATCTCTATCCTTTCCTGTTCAAATAAGTCTTTAGATTTTATAGATACTTCTTGTTTTTTTTCATATCGAATCAGTTCTTGTTCCAATTCTTTTATTTTTTCTGTAATTAGTATATCCTCCGGATTACTAATTCCTATTGCTATATCAAATACCCTATTTAAGGCTTCTTGATATTTTACTAATGTTTGTTTATCAAAAAAGACATCAGTATTTGTGATAGTGTTTTCATCTTGAGAATTAAACAACATGAAGTACCTCAAAGATATCTTGTTACCCATTTTAATTTTATTTCCGTTATAAGGAATTACTATTTTTTCGTCTATTTTAAATTCCTCATTGAGTACTTCCTTAATCTCTTTTTCACCATTATTTGAAGTAATTGTTTCTGGTACTTCTCCTACTGTTGAAAAATAGTATTCATTTTTAGGTTTATTTTCTCCCTCTAAAGCTTTCCGAGCTAATGTATATAGCTTATCATTGATACCAAATCTAACCCCATACCACTCTATATTTTCATTTATTATTGTCTGTGGTATTTTAATATCTCCACTATCACTATTCCCAGAAGCAAAAAAACAGTAATCAATAATTGCTAAAATAGTAGATTTCCCTGTTTCACATCCTCCAGTAATAACATTTACTTTATTGGGTTCAAATTTAAGCTCTCTAACATTTCCATTTTTCATCCATAACAGTAATTTATCATAATAGAATTTCATAGTATCACCCTTAACTGTAGATATAATTTTTCTATATCTTCTCTTAATAATGTAGCTATTTTAGGAGCACACTTTACAATTTTATCTGCTCTTGCTCCTACTCCTAACATTCTAAACTCTTTCTCCGTAATAACTATCCCTTGTTCTATAATAGTTATTACACCCATCGTTTCTAATAGAAGCAATGCATTACACATAAGAGGTAAAAAATTAGTATACTGATTATTAAAATTAGTTAAAAGTTCTCCCTTTTTTATCATCAACTCTTCTAATCCTCTAATTTTATGTTTTCCATTAAAAACAGCAATCAACTTATTATTAAATACCAGCGGTGGTATTAGGGCCACTTTGCTATAATTTAAATATCCAAACTCCTTTAATACTGAATAAATCGCAATAGCACATATAGCTTCGTTATTATAAACATAACTTAGCTCTCTTGTACTCATATATATTTCTCCTTCCACTTATACTGCCATCCTATTTTTTCATTATCTGATAAGTAATAAAATAATCCATTACTTTCATTATATTTCAGCTCATCATGATTAATTTTTAATTCTTGTTCTCTCAATTCATCTATACATTGTTGTGCTGCTCTTATTAACTCTTCATTAGTTGTAGCATTCTTACTCTTCTTATGAACTTTTCTATGTTTATTTTTCCACATAAAAATGGCTTGTTCGTCTAACTCTTTCCAATCAGATTCTGTAATGTAGCCTTCCTCTATCCATTTACTAAGCAAATTGAAAATCTCTATTTTACAAGTAGTAAACTCAAGCATTAAATCTTCATCTCCATCTCCTATATCTTCAATTTCTAACAGTTCTTTTATAAACTCTTGTTCATTTAATTTATCTGGTAGCTTTGTAATGCTTCTTATTCTTGGTAAATCTGTACTTCTTGCTTTATTTAATATAGCTCTAAGTTTTTTATCTACATCTTCAAATCTAATTAGTAACTTGTCTTTGTTTTTAACCTTGTTAAACTTCCACAGTTCAAATGTACCAATAATCTCATTCAAGGCACTATCGACTTTTCTTACATCAATATTTTTACCTAACACTCTATTTTTAAGTTTTTGAGGCATTTCATCAAATTCAAATTTAAAATCTACTTGCATAATAAATTTCTCTAATAAAGTATTCTCTAAATTCAATAGCTCTTGCATATATTTTCGTAATTTTATCGAACCTTCTTTTGTTCCTTTACAGGTCTCTTTTAAGGCTTGCACATACTTTTTAAACTCCTCTATGTTTATCTTTTTTATATTTAGCTGTTCTATCTGTTCAACAAATGCATTCTCGCCCTTGGTCTTATTCGTAACAAGTATAAACCTTGTTTTATTAATAAATTCAAGTTGTTCCTCTTTGTTAGCACTTACTTCTCCAATAACTACTACCCAATTATAAAATGTCTTCCATAAATCACTATCTTTTTGAGTAAGACTATCTATCTCTCCGCTTTCTTTCGCTGTTAACGAGTGCTTTAATTGCATATATATATTTTCCCCATTTGGCAGTTCCAAGTGCACATCATCTTTCACCTCATAGCCTAATACTTGTCCTGGTTCTAATGCAATTAAATTATATATAAAGTATAAAAACTGATAGTCAAAACCAATAGTCTTCTTATCTGCTGCAGTAAGCTCTTGATGTTTGGTTATCATATCTCCTCCTCCTTCTCTAAACCCTATTCATTACTCAAATAAATACAACCCTTCTATTTAATAATACGATTACCTTACCGTGGTTATCTGAAACAATTTCTTTCTATAACCTTGTTTTATAAACCAACTTCTATAATTATTTCTATTGGGCAGTACCCAATTTACATTTAATCAGCTGGAATATATCATTCTCTTTACTACTATGAATTGCATAATGACAATTAGGACATATAGGTATTAAATCCTTTATAGGGTCTACCTCATACTCATCATCTATCTCTGCTAAAGGTTTAATATGATGTACATGTATCTTGTCCTTAAACTCTTCTCCATAGAAATCTTCGAAACAAAACCCACATACTTGGCATTTTACTTTACCATTGTCCTTTGTTTTATAATGAGCAATACATTTTTCACGTGCTATCGAGTTTCTTTCATAAGCATTTACTACTATCTGTGTTTTCGCCCCCTCTTTTAATCCTTTAGATTCCATAAGTGAAATTTCTTCTGGTATATCCGGTCTTTTCTTTTCTTCAATAAGTTCTATTATTTTCTCCAAGTAGCTAATATCAATAATTTTCTTTGCCTGGCTAAATCCCTGTACGCTATCATCAATGGCTTGTATTTCACTTAATGTGATTGGCTTAAATACCTGAATAGTATCTTTATCAAATTTCCAAGCTCCGTAATACTCCCCATCTATAGGGGTATCATATTTCTCTGTATCATATAATACTGCTGATGCAACAATATGATTTTTATATTGAAAAAGAAAAAGAACATTCTTTTCTGCCTTAATACCTACCTTACGATAATGATAAGTACCATCTTGATGATTTATTAAATCACCCATAAAGTAAGTATCTTGAAGTCCTTCTATATCTATATAATCAAATTCCTCCTGGCTCATTGGAAGTATTCTTATCTCTTCTATTAACTCAAGTTCCTTGTTTATACTTGTTACAGGATTATATCCATAGTCTTTAAGTCTATTCATACAAGTTTGTCTTATTGTTTCATCAAATAAACATCTATATTTATCTCTACACACTAATGCTTCTACGGATAAATCCAATCGCTTATACTCCCATAAAGTTGTAAATCCATCAGTAGCTTTGGGCTGATTTACTAACTTTATAGCTGTTTTATAGCCACCTTGTTCACTAAGCATTCTTTTAAAGTGTGATGCCTTATAACCCAGTTGCTTATCTGCCTCTGAATATATATTTACCATATCTTTATGAAACTCTTTTTCCAATTTCTCTAACATGACTTCCCCCCTGATTATGTATCTTAATTCTTACTATTACTTGTGTCTTTTAAAAAAATATAGTTACATTGTTTTTCTTCCTACAGATTGATATAATTCTTGTTTAATCATTTCCTTAAACTTTTCAATCTCGCTATTATCTTCTATATTATGAAGTGCCATAGGCATACATCCAACGTCATCCCTATCTATAAAACCCACGTAGTCTGTTTCAAAATTATTGTCACTTCTGCTACCCTTACAATTTTCAATAGATATAACTATATAGATAGGAACATTAATATTAATAGTCCTATATAATCGAACTGTTTCTACTATTACCTTTTCTATCTCTTCATAAATGCTAACAATAGGAATTGATGAGATACTATCATGCTTTCTTTCTTTAATACCTATATATCTTTCAACAATCCCACTCTTAAAGATTTGAAGATATTTGTCATCATCATAACTTTTAAATGCCATCCCATCGACATTTGGCATTGATACTCCACTGCTACAACAATTAAAAACAAATCCCAACTTGATACTACCACTTGAAAACACATCATAAGGATTAAACAAAAAAGAATTATCTAATGCAGTCTCTGGAATAGTATGTACTAATGCAAATTTAGAATATTTAATGGTAGAAGCAATACCATCCTTGTTATTACACATATTAATTCGTTTATATCTAAACTGTTCTATCTGTTCGGATAACATCAATGATTGATTAAACATTCTTTTTACCTCATCATATCTCATATCTGTTTTTGAATTTCCTCTTCTAACCAAAAACCTATAACTACCTTCTTTACCAGAGACATACGGACCACAATATCCTTTGGTTATATAAACAATAACTATATATTTTTCTTCTATATTAATAAACTTAATTTGGCACATGGGTGACATAGGTATTATTTGATTAATAATATTTCTTAAGCTAAGTTCAAATCTGTCTGTATTATTTCCTTGGATATTGATTCCTGTTATTTGAATAGGAATTCCCTTCTTTTCTTCTATTCCAAAAATCAGGTATCCCCCGTTAGCATTGGCAAAACTACAGATGTCATTTTTAAATTCTTCTTTCTTCTTATCTCTTTCATTTTTATCTCTGCACTCTAAAAACGAAAAATCTACTTTATAATCCACCTTATCACTTTCTCTATAATTTATATCTCCTATTATTATTTGAATATCCTCTTTTTCCCATTGCATATACATTTTATTATTTAATATCATATACCCACCTAATACTTTTATTTGTTAACTTTACCTCACAAAATGCATTCTATAAATATATTTTACTATATTATTCTGATTTTTTCTACAAACATTAAAAAACGACTATTTAATCATATTAAAAATAGTCGTTTAATATCTCTTCTATTAATTTCTTTACTTCTTTTGTTTTTTTACCATTAAATCCAGCTTTTTGTTCCACTTTATATGGCGTTATTTTATAATCTGTTTTTAACAACTCTTCTATGGCCCATTTGATTTTTCTAATTCGATACTCTTCCAACGGCTCTATATTAGCCTGAATATATTCATATACTTGCTTAAACTTCTCATTTTTAAGCTTTAAAGTTATTCCTGCTTCTCTTTTAATTGCTGAATAAGTAATACGAATAGGTTTTCCATCATACTTCCTTATAATAGAAGAGTTTTTTTAATCTGGAACGAGTTTTTTATGGTTGTACAACTCTGTACCGCTCAAAAAACTCTTTCCCACTTCACCCCTCACAAACCCACATTTTTCGTTCCATGCTAAAAAAACTCGATACCAATTCTGCTCTTTTTCCTCTCTTTTTTTCTCTTAAAAATATGAAAATCGGGTACAACTTTATTTTCGTTAAAACAAAGTCATGCCCGATTTCCTCTTTTTATTCTCTTATTTTTTCTCTTTTTTCCTCTGCTGCTCTTTCCTTTTTTTCTTTGATGTATAAGGGATTTTAGGGATTCGTACTCTTCCGTTTCGTTGGGCGACTCTAGCGAGTCGCCAACTTCACTTTTTCTTTTCTGATGGAAAGACTTTCTTTTACGAGGAAAGAGTTTGTTTTAGTTAAACAACTCCTTAAGAACAATTAAAATTCTGCTTGACCTGTCGTTCTTGGGAATGGGATAACGTCTCTAATATTAGTCATTCCTGTTAAATACATAATTAAACGTTCAAACCCTAAACCAAATCCTGCATGACGTGTACCACCAAATCTTCTTAAATCTAAGTACCACCAGTAATCTTCTTCTTTAAGACCAAGCTCTGCCATACGCTCTAAAAGAACCTCTAATCTTTCTTCCCTTTGGCTACCACCAATAAGTTCCCCAATACCTGGTACTAAAAGATCCATAGCCGCTACAGTTTTACCATCTTCATTCATTCTCATATAGAATGCTTTAATTTCTTTTGGATAGTTAGTAACAAATACTGGCTTTTTAAAGTGTTCTTCTGTTAAATAACGTTCATGTTCTGTTTGAAGATCACATCCCCAATAAACTGGATATTCGAATTTTTTACCACATTTTTCTAAAATTTGAACAGCTTCTGTATAGGTTACACGTCCAAAGTCAGCTGATGCTACGCCTTGAAGTCTTTCTAAAATACCTTTGTCAACAAATTGATTAAAGAACGCCATTTCCTCTTTTGCATTTTCAAGTACATAGTTAATAACAAATTTCACCATATCTTCTGCTAAACGCATATCGTCTTCAAGATCTGCAAAAGCAATTTCTGGTTCAATCATCCAAAACTCTGCAGCATGTCTTGGTGTATTAGATTTTTCTGCTCTAAAAGTTGGCCCAAAAGTATAAACATCTCTAAAAGCCATAGCAAATGTCTCTGCGGAAAGCTGACCTGATACTGTAAGACTAGCCATTTTACCAAAGAAATCTTCTTTGAAATCTACTTCACCATTTTCTGTTTTAGGAGGATGCACTGGATCTAAAGTTGTTACTCTAAACATTTCTCCAGCACCTTCACAGTCACTTGCTGTAATCAGTGGTGTATGTGCATATACAAAGCTTCTTTCTTGGAAAAACTTATGAATAGCATAAGCTGCTAAAGAACGTACTCTAAAAACAGCACCAAAGGTATTAGTACGTGGTCTAAGATAAGCAATTTGTCTCAGGTACTCAAAAGAATGTCTTTTCTTTTGAAGTGGATATTCAGGTGGGCATTCACCTTCTATTACTATCTGTGTTGCTTTTAACTCAAAGGGTTGCTTTTGGTTAGGTGTCATCACAAGATCACCTGTAACGATAATGGCTGCTCCTACTCCTAGTTTAGCCACTTCTTTAAAGTTTTCCAGTGTGTCCTCGAATACAATTTGAAGTGATTTAAAGAAAGTTCCGTCATTCACCTCGATAAACCCAAAAGTTTTTGAGTCTCTTACAGTTCTTACCCAGCCTGCTACTGTTAAGTTGGTTGGTTGTACCTCACTAGTACGCTGATACAGTGTTCTGATAGATGTTGTTTGCATGATGCTATGCCTCCTTATTTTAAACTCTTCTACTCTAATCACATAGTAAGCCTATGGCTTTACTCCAAAACTATGTGTATGGATATAACAAAAAAGCTTCGCCCCTCTCCAAAGGGACGAAGCTTGTACTCCGCGTTACCACCCTAGTTAATTACCAAAAGGTAATTCACCTCAAAAAGATATATCGGTCTTTACCCGGCTAAGCCTACTCATTGCCCGTAGCATTTTCGATTAGCAACTCCAAGAGGTTCTTCACGCATTAGATTCTACTAGCTTCCACCTACCGCTAGCTCTCTGAAAGTCATCTTAATGGCTACTCTTCTTTTCATCGTTATAACTATTTAACTGCTTAACATTATATGAAGTTTCTAGTTATTTGTCAAGTTCTACCTTTTATAAAAACCATGTTTAAAATTTTCCCATATCAGAGATATAATAATGACCGATGATCTATTCAATCGCCCTTTTGACATTGTCTTGTTATTTCATACATACAAATGCTTGTTGCTATCGCTGCGTTTAAAGATTCAGCTGCTCCTGGCATAGGAATAATCACTGTATGATCACTTGCTTCTTTTACACGTTCAGAAACGCCATTACCTTCATTGCCAATAATGATTGCTACCTTTTCCTCAAAGGTAACATCATAAATAGGTTTTGCACCAGGTATGAGCGCTGTTGTATATAAAGTAACACCTTTTTGTTTTAAGAAATCCATATAAGTATCTATCTCTTCTTCTATTACAATAGGTACATGAAATAATGAACTCATTGTAGATCGTACTACTTTGGGACTATAAAGGTCTACAGAACCTTTGGTAATGAATACCCCTTTAAAATCAAAGGCATGTGCTGTTCTAATAATGGTTCCTAAATTTCCTGGATCTTGTAAATTTTCTAGTACTAAATAATGGCCTGCTTCAATATTGAAGTGTACTAAATCATAGGTTGGCATATAAGCAACTGCCATAGCACCTTGAGGAGATTGGGTATCACTTATACTTTTATAAATCTCTTTAGACACCTCTAGCCTTTCCTCTGCCTTTACTGCTCCTAATTCTTTTTCATCTACTTCAGACGTTGTAATAAGATATTTGATTTTAACATGACTAGGAATTTCTTTTACCCCACGTATACCTTCAATAACAAATAAACCTTCTGACTTACGTGCGCTTTTCTTTTTTTGTAATTCCTTTATGTTTTTAATCACATTATTTTGAGGACTTGTTATTTGCTTTTTATTCATGCCTTTTGGTTTCCAATTCTTGAATAGATTTATTATTACCTACTACTACCAATAAATCATTTTCTTCTAAAATATAGTCTGGTCCAGGTGTTACATTAATATCTCCACCTCTTTCAACTGCAATAATATTAATGCCATATTTAGCGCGGATATTAATCTCTTTAATACTGCGACTTCTCCATTGTGGTAAAATAGAGATTTCCATTATACTATAATCACGTGAAAGCTGAATATAATCAATAATATTACCAGCTATAAGATTGGTGGCAATACGTTTACCCATATCTCTCTCAGGCAAAATAATACGATCTGCTCCTATTTTCTCTAGTACTCTTTGATGAATTTCCGTACTTGCTTTAGCCACAACATAAGGAATACCCATTTCTTTTAAAAGCAAAGTAGTCATTATACTAGATTGCATATCTTTACCAATGGCTACAATAGCCACATCGAAATTACGAATGCCTAATGAACGTAGGGTATCAATGTCTGTCACCTCTGCTTGTACTGCTTGCGTCACTACAGGTGAAATATCTTGCACCCTTTCTTCACATTTATCTACACCCATTACTTCGTAGCCTGCATCTGCCAATGTAGTCGCTAGACTACTTCCAAATCGTCCTAATCCAAAGACCACAAATTGTTTTGCTTTCACAATAATCCTCCTCTATTATCCAACCATAACCTTTTCTTCTGGATATTGAATGTTTCCTTTATTTTTACTTTGTCTTACCATAAGGGCCATAGCCATTGTAATAGGTCCTAATCTTCCAATAAACATAACGATAATAATCGTAATCTTTCCTGTTATACTTAATAATGGCGTAATTCCTAAAGTCGTACCAACAGTAGCAAAAGCTGATATGGTTTCAAAAAGAATTTCCATAAATGTAAAGTCTTCTGATAAACTTAATACGCCTACAACAGTAAATACAACCATAACAGAAATCATAATAATTGTTAATGCACGTGTAATAATTTGAAGAGGTATTCTTCTTTTAAAAACAGTTGTTTGTTCATTACCTCTGATGGTTGAAATGGCACATAACATCAGTACCCCTACAGTAACTGTTTTGATCCCACCTGCTGTACCAGCAGGTGAACCACCAATAAACATGAGCAATATTGTCACTAGTTTTGAAGTGTCTGTTAAACTAGCCAAATCCACCGTATTAAAACCAGCTGTACGTGGTGAAACAGATTGGAACATAGCCGCATATACCTTTTCTTTAAAAGTTAAAGGCCCTAAGGTTCCTGGATTTTTATATTCTAAAACAAATATCACAATAAATCCAATCAAAAGTAAGCTTATCGTTAAAATCCATACTAATCTAGTATGCACAGACATTTTGTTAAACGCTTGTTTCCACTTAAAATGCTTAGGCGCTTTTAATTTTCCTCGAATCATTTTATACGTATCAATCCATACACTAAATCCAAGTCCACCTACTACAATCAGTGACATAATAACTAAATTAACTATACTATTTCCCACATAAGGCGTTAAACTCCTGGTTCCTATTAAGTCAAAGCCGGCATTACAAAAAGCGGAAATTGAATGGAAAATAGAATAAATAATACCTTTTATAAAACCATAGTCAGGAATAAATGCAAAGCATAATAAAAATGCACCTATTCCTTCTACCAGCAATGTTCCTTTTACAATATGCGTAGTAAAGCGAACAATCCCTGCAGTTGTATTGAAATTAAGTGCTTCTTGCATAATAAGCCTATTTTTAAGGGTAATCCTTTTTCCTAAAACAATAAATAACATACTTACTAAGGTCATAAAACCTAGTCCACCAATCTGAATACAAAATAAAATAACCGTTTTCCCAAAGCTACTCCAATGCATCGACGTATTCACTACTGTTAAACCCGTTACACACACCGCTGAGGTAGTGGTAAACAAAGCATCAATCAAAGACGTTGCTTCACCATTTGCCGCACTAATAGGTAATGACAATAGCAAAGTACCTAAAAGAATAACGATCAAAAAACCACCTACCAAAATCTGAGCTGGATGAAGATTCTGTCTTTGTATAAAGCCTCGCTTTACCTTAATAAACCCTGGTGCCTCACTCTGTTTCATGTCTTTCTCTCCTTAAATAGCAAATGAACTTTTTACTTATTTTATACTATATTTCTAAAAATATCTACCTTGACTTCATTTTAATTAAATCTTTGCCTAAGATCTACTAAAAGCAGCAAGGGACTATCTTATAGATAGCCCCCTGATTCATTATGCTTTATGTACTACGCCATTATAGATATAGCCATTTCTGCTATCTACAGTAATAACAGTAGCATTTTTAAGTCCTTCTATAATCCCATTAGCCCCAATAATAACAGGAATATCTAAAGTTCTCCCAACAATTACGGCATGATTATTTTCTTCAAGTGCACTTTCTTCTATAACAATAGCACTTGCTTTTTTCATATAAGGTAAATATTCGTTGCTCGTTTTATGAGCTACTAAAATATCTCCTTGTTTAAAATATTGATCAGCTTCGTCTAATACTTTAATCACACTAGCGCGTCCAGTAATAGACTTATTGCCGAAACCCATTCCTTTAGTAAGTACGTTTCCCACGTATTGTACCTTCATAATATTACTTGTACCTTCTGCACCTAATGGCACACCTGCCGATAAAACCACTACATCACCTTGCTCAGCAAGTTTAAGCTCTTCTATTTTTTGAACTGCTAATGCAAAAGTTTCATCCGTAGAAGCACCTTCTTTAGGTGAAATGAGTACAGGTGTACAACCCCAAACTAAGTTAAGCTGTCTAAGTACTCTTTGATTATTGGTACAACCTACAATACGACAGTTAGGTTTAAATTTAGAAATAGAACGTGCTGTATAACCGGATTTCGTAATACTAATAATACATGCTGCATCTAATTCTCTAGCAGCATTACAAGTTGCATGGCTTACTGCATTAGTCATGCTAATACCGTAGTTTTTACTCACTAAAGTTTCCTGTGCTTGTTTCGCTACAACAGCTTCTGCTGTCATAGCAATCTTAGCCATCGTTTGAATAGCCTCTAAAGGATAATCACCTTTAGCTGTTTCTCCTGAAAGCATAATCGCACTTGTACCATCAAAAATAGCATTAGCTACGTCGGTTGTTTCTGCTCTTGTAGGTCTAGGATTACGAATCATAGAATCTAGCATTTGTGTTGCTGTAATAACAGGTTTACCTGCTTTATTTGCTTTTTTAATGAGTTCTTTTTGCACGATAGGTACTTCTTCTGTAGGAATTTCTACACCTAAGTCACCTCTAGCAACCATGATTGCATCTGCTACTTCGATGATTTCATCGATGTTATTGACACCATCTCGATTTTCAATTTTAGCAATAATTTGAATATCACTTCCGCCTGCTTCTTCTAGCACTTGACGAATTTTAATAATATCAGCAGCACAACGGATAAAAGAGGCAGCAATATAGTCAAAGCCTGCTTTTGGTGCAAACTCTACGTCTGCAATATCTTTTTCTGTAAGTGCAGGTAAATTAACAAATACATCAGGGATATTAACCCCTTTTCTTGAACCTAATACACCACCATTAACGACACTACATTCAATGTCAGTATCCGTCAAATTTTTGACACGGAGTTCAATGAGACCATCGTCAATTAAAATACGACTACCTCTTTTTAAATCAAAAGGCAAATTTTTATAAGTCACACTTACACGCTTGCCGTCACCTTCAATTTCCTCTGTTGTTAAAGTAAAACTATCTCCAATGTTTAGCTTGTGGTCTAAGTCATCTTTCATGACACCAGTTCTAATCTCTGGTCCTTTAGTATCTAGAATAAGAGGAATAGGTTTTCCAAGCTCTTCTCTTACTTTAATAACACGTTTAACGGTTTCTCCATGAATTTTATGATCATCATGTGAAAAATTGATACGAATCGCATCAGCACCTGTTTCGATGATTTTTCTTATATTGTCTACGTCTCTGGTCTTAGGTCCTAATGTACAAATAATTTTAGTTTTGCGCATTGCTGCCCCCCCTGGTTTATCCATCATTAATGTAGTTAAAAGCTATCCTTTTTTACAACTATACAAGTAATTCGCTTACTTTATACATATATTCGTCAATATTTTTCTTCATTGCAAGTGCTTCATTAATGTCATAATCCACATATTCACCTTTTACATAAGCAACTACTCGTTTTGCTTTACCTTCGCAAAGTAAATCTACTGCTTTAGCACCCATCATAGAAGCATGTACACGGTCTACTGCTGTTGGTGAACCACCTCTTTGAAGATGCCCTAAAATGGTTGCACGTGTTTCGATACCTGTTACCTGCTCTACTTTCTTAGCAAGTGCTTCAGAGCCGCCTACACCTTCAGCTACAATAATTAAGCAGTTCTTTTTGCCATGGTGTTTATTTTCAAGAATTTGTTTGATAATTTGTTCATCTGTTAAACGTTCTTTTTCTGGAAGAAGTACCATTTCAGCACCAGAACTAATACCACACCATAAAGCAATATAACCTGCATTTCTTCCCATTACTTCTACAATAGAACATCTTTGATGTGAAGTTGAAGTATCACGAATTTTATTAATAGCATCCATTGCTGTATTAACAGCTGTATCAAATCCAATAGTATATTCTGTACAAGCAATATCAAGGTCAATTGTTCCTGGAATACCGATTGTGTTGATTCCTAAATTAGCAAGCTTTTCTGCCCCTTGGAAAGAACCATCTCCACCAATAACAACAAGACCGTCAATACCAAATACTTTACACATTTCAGCACCACGTGCTTGACCTTCAGGTTTGACAAATTCTAGACAACGTGCTGTTTGTAGAATTGTACCACCACGTTGTACAATATCAGATACACTTCTTGGTGTTAATTCTACTACATCTCCTGCTAGTAACCCATTATAGCCTTTATTAATACCCATCACCTTAATACCACGTGCACATGCTACGCGTACTACTGAACGAATGGCAGCATTCATTCCTGGTGCATCACCGCCGCTTGTTAACACGCCGATTGTGTTAATTTTTTTACTCATAAAATAACCCCCTTATGGTTGTTTTAATTTTCACTTTTTCCTTGTATGTAACCGGTTGATTATTACAAAGAAATAAGACTTGTTTTCAAAGCTACTAACCTTTTTTATTTTACTTAAAACATGTTTAAATAGCAATACCTTATCCTTAATTCTTAATAGTCACACGCTCTTTTCCTAATAAATTTGTTATTTTTTTTACAAACTCGTCACAAATTTGTACATTATACTTAGATGGAAAAGCTTTTTGTGCACCATCCTCGCTATTTTGAACGATAATTTTAGTTTTTCCCTTATAATTTTGGAATATGTGCAGTAATTCCTCTCTCACTTCTTTTGTTCTTTGGTCTGCATCAAGTTCTAAAAGGACGTAAGACTCCTCTTCCTTAGGCTTAGTGAGTATTTCTAAAGTAGTCATCTCTTCTGCTAATATAACCGCACTCGTTTCTTCCTTTATAGAAATACGTCCTTTTATGACAAATACACTGTCCTCTGGAAAAGTAGTAAACTGTTCGAAAGAATTAGGAAAGACTACTATTTCCATAACTCCTCTAGTATCCTCTAAAGTTAAAAAAGCCATTTTTTTATTTTGTTTTGTAAAGATCACTTTTTTCTCTATAAGAATACCACCTACTACTACACGTTTACCATCATAAATTTGTTCTTCTTTTGTTTCTTCTTCCTCACTTGGGGGTGCTAACTGATCACTGGTTAAAGTAATATAACGTTCTAAGCTGCCTCTTACCTTATCTAAAGGATGCCCACTGAGATAGATTCCCATGACTTCCTTTTCATAATTTAATAGCTCTTTACTATCAAATTCAGGAATGTCCGGTAAATGATCCTTATCTTCTACAACTTCCTCGCTGCCCAAACCAAATAAGTCTATTTGTCCCTGAATATTGTTTTTACGATTCAAGTTAATACCATTGGCAATTTGCTTATAAACAGCCATATATTGACTACGTCTACCTCCTAAATGATCAAAGGCACCAGCTAAGATAAGACTTTCAATACTTCGTTTATTAGTATCCTTACTTTCCATGCGATTATAAAAATCTGTCAAGCTTTTGAATCGGCCATTTCGCTGCCTTTCTTCTACAATGCGGTCAATCACATTTTTGCCTACATTTTTAATAGCAGCTAGTCCATAAATAATCTTGTCACCATTGGCATCAAAATAAGCATGTCCCTCATTAATATCTGGTGATAGTACCTCAATACCCATTCGCTTACAAGTCTCCATGTAACCAGTAATCTTGGTGGTTACATCCATAACCGATGTCATAAGCGCTGCCATAAATTCAACTTTATAATAAGTTTTCAAATACGCTGTTTGATAAGCAACTACAGCATACGCCGCTGCATGTGATTTATTAAAAGCATACTTAGCAAAGTCTACCATTTCGTCAAAAATCTTATTACCAATCTCTGCTGGAATATTATTTTTGACACAACCTGGTACACTATCGCCATCACCATATAAGAAAATTTCACGTTCTTTATTCATCACATCAATTTTCTTTTTACCCATAGCACGTCTTAAAAGGTCACTTCGTCCTAGGCTATACCCCGCCAAATCACGCACGATTTGCATAACCTGTTCTTGGTACACAATACAACCATAAGTGTTTTCTAGAATAGGCTCTAAAGCGGGGTGGGTATAGGTAATGCTATTAGCATCTCTCTTACCTTGTACATATTTAGGAATAAAATCCATAGGTCCTGGACGATACAGAGAAACTCCAGCAATAATATCTTCTAAACAAGTAGGTGCCAGTTCCTTCATGAAGTTCTTCATACCAGCACTTTCTAACTGGAAAATACCTTCTGTATTTCCCGAAGCAATCAGTTCATAAACCTTTGGATCATGATCATCTATTTTTTCAATATCAATATCTATGTCGTGATTCTTTTTCACTAACTTAACAGCATTATCAATAACTGTTAAAGTACGAAGACCTAAAAAGTCCATTTTTAAAAGTCCTAATTCTTCTAGTGTCGTCATAGGATACTGAGTTGTTACAACACCTTCGCTGGCATTAAGTGGTACATACTCTACAACAGGTTTATTGGAGATAACTACTCCTGCTGCATGCATAGAAGAATGGCGTGGAAGCCCTTCTAACTTCATAGATGTATCTAATAAATATTTAATTTGCTCATTGGTATTATATAGCTCTCTTAGCTCATCATTCATATTCAAAGCTTTTTTAATGGTAATCTTAAGCTCATTAGGAATCATCTTAGCTACTTTATCCACATCTGCATAAGGCATATTAATGGCACGACCTACATCTCTAATAACAGCTCTTGCTGCCAAAGTTCCGAAGGTGACAATTTGTGCTACTCTGTCTGCACCATACTTACGAATAACATACTCTATGACCTCTTGTCTTCTTTCATAACAGAAGTCAATATCAATATCGGGCATACTGACACGTTCTGGATTAAGAAAACGTTCAAAAAGCAATTGATATTTAATGGGGTCGATATTGGTAATCTCTAAGGTATAAGCTACAATACTACCAGCTGCTGACCCTCTTCCTGGCCCTACTGGAATATCATGGTCTTTTGCGTATTTAATGAAATCTCCAACGATAAGGAAATAATCGACAAAGCCCATTTGAATAATAATGCCCAACTCATATTCTAATCGTTCCTCAAGTTCTGGGGTAATGGTTTCATAACGTTTTTTAAGACCCTCATAACAACGTTCTCTTAAAAATGTTTCTGCCGTCTTCCCCTCTGGTACATCAAACTTTGGTAATTTCAGTTCATGGAAGGTAAAGTCCACATGACAACGCTGTGCTATCTTATTGGTATTTTCTAAAGCTTCCTCTGCATAAGGAAAAAGCATAGCCATTTCACTCGGACTTTTCAGATAAAACTGTCCACCTTCGTAAACCATACGATCTTCATCTTCCATGGTCTTCCCTGTTTGGATACAAAGAAGCACTTCATGTGGATTAGCATCTTCATCCTTAATATAATGTACATCATTAGTAGCTACAATAGGTATTCCTGTTTCTTCAGCCAAACGAAGTGTAAGCTGATTAACTTTTTGTTGATCCTTAATCCCATGGTCTTGTATTTCTAAAAAGAAGTTACCTTTTCCCATAATTTCTTCTAAGGTAAGAGCTGCTGCTTTAGCTTCTTGATAGTTATCATTTAATAATCTTCTACTCACTGGTCCTGCAAGACAGGCCCCCAAAGCAATAAGCCCTTCATGATGCTCACGAAGAAGCTCTATATCTATACGAGGTCTTCTGTAAAAACCTTCTATAAAACCACTAGAAACCATTTTTATGAGGTTTTGATAGCCTTTATTATTCTCGGCTAGTAAAACCAAATGATAAGATCTAGCATCTACTGGCTCTTTATCAAAACGAGTACGTGCAGCTAAGTAGACTTCACATCCAATAATAGGGTTAATGTCTCTTTGTTTCGCTGCTTTGTAAAAATCTATTGCACCAAACATCACACCATGATCTGTAATCGCAATACTGTCCATTCCCAATTCTTTTACACGATCCAGTAAATCATTAATTTTAGCTGAACCATCTAATAAACTATATTCAGTATGCACATGGAGATGGGTAAAATTAGTTATCATCACCTACTTAACTCCTTTCTCTTTTCTGTCCTCATTATAACATAGATGTAAATGGCAATATAGCTCTAAAAAGCAAGAAAGAGGTAGGTTATAAAACCTACTCCGTTTTATAACCTACCCCGCTATTATATCGCTATTTAGTTTTATAAACCTAAAGATAATGAAGAATGAAAAATCAATAATGAATAATGGTTAATTAAAACATTTCCCTATTCTTGTTCTTTATTATTTAGTGCTCTTTTGGCTATAAATTCTTCACTCTTCATTCTTAATTCTTCATTGGTTTTCTATAAGTAATCGATTAACACCTGCTAATTTCACACATACACAGAAGAGCTCCATAGCTTTTTGCAATTCTTCTACTGTAGGATAAGTTGGTGCAATACGAATATTTCTATCTTGTGGATCATTTTGATAAGGGAAAGTTGCACCTGCACCTGTTAATACAACACCTGCTTCTTTTGCAAGTCTAACGGTTTCTTTTGCACAACCTGGCAAAGTATCTACAGCTACGAAATAACCACCTTGTGGTTTAGTCCAGCTTAAAAGTCCTGTACCTGCTAATTCCTGTTCTAATGTATTTAAAACAATCTCAAATTTGGGTCTTAACTCATTACCTAACTTCTTCATATGCACACGAATACCATCTGCATTTTTAAAATAGTTAACGGTACGAAGTTGATTGAGTTTATCATGACCAATAGTTTGAATACTCATATGTTTTTTGATTTCTGCAATATTACTTAAGCTAGATGCTATTAAAGCCACACCTGCACCTGGGAAGGTGATTTTGGAAGTAGAGAAGAAATAATAAACGCGATTCTCATTACCCGCTGCATGAGCTGCTTCAAAAATATCTTTAAGTTTAACTTCATCATAAATATGATGAACACCGTAAGCATTATCCCAAAAGATTCTAAAATCTTTTGCTGCTGTCTGCATACTTGCCAAACGATCTACTACTTCATCACTGTAACAAATACCTTGTGGATTAGAGTAAAGAGGCACGCACCAAATACCTTTAATACTTGCATCTTCTTTTACAAGTGATTCTATATAATCCATATCTGGACCATCTTCATGCATAGGTACTGTAATCATTTCTATACCTAGATCTTCACAAATAGCAAAATGTCTATCATAACCTGGACTTGGACAAAGGAATTTAACCTTGTCTAATTTACACCATGGCAGTTCTCCTTCTGTACCAAATAAAAAGAGACGTGTCATCGCATCATACATTAAGTTAAGGCTTGAATTTCCTCCAATAATCATATTGGCTGGTGCAATATTAAGAAGCTCTGAAAATAGTTTTTTAGCTTCACTTAAGCCATCTAACACACCGTAGTTTCGTGCATCAGTGCCATCTTCTGTTATATAAGTTTCTAATGTAGACAAAATATCATTATTAAGGTCTAATTGTGTACTAGCTGGTTTCCCTCTAGACATGTCTAACTTTAATTTTTGTCCCACATAATCTGCATATTTTTTCTCAAGTAATTGCTTCTCTTCCATTAATTGTTCTATTGAACACTGTGTAAAATCTAACAAATTAATATCCCCCTTATCTCAGGCTATTGATGATGATTTATTTCTAATAATATAATACACTGTTTTGAAATTTTTGCAAGTCAATACTAAAATTCTTGCAAACTTTTTTTATAGATTTGTTTGTTTTATATATTTTTTATATATAATCTTCTTATTTAAACGACATTTTGCCATTTTTAATATTATAGATGGCTTATTTCATTTTTATAAATGAAGGAGTCTTACTATTTTAATTCAAAAAAATGGTATTATCATACACAATTTACAAACTTATAGTCTTCTATCCCTTTATGCTCATAAAAAAAGCAGAGCAGTATACTGCTCCACTTTTTCCTTTTATGATTAGTCTCTTAATTTAGCACCACAATTCATTTCTAGGCCATTAAGGACTTTTTTCATTACCTTTTGAATATCTTCATCTACTAAAGTACGGTCTTCTGCTCTAAAAGTAAGTTTAAATGCTACTGATTTATATCCTGCTTCAATTTGAGCGCCTTCATAAACATCGAAAAGCTCTACTGTTTCAAGTAATTTACCACTACGTTGTTTAATCACCTTTTCAAGTTCGCCCACTAATGTTTCCTTACTTACTAACATAGCAATATCTCTTGTTGTTGCTGGATATTTAGGAAGTGGTTTAAAAGTAACATTATGCTCTATGGCTTCTAACACTGTAGCAAGATCTAATTCTACCATATAAACTCTTGTATCTAAATTATAGTTTTTAGCTACCTGTGGATGTACTTCTCCAAAGAAACCAGCATTTTTACCATTAATTAAAAGAGTCGCTGTACGACCTGGATGCATGTAATCTAATTCGCTATTTCTAATCACTTCGATATTCTCAATATGAAGCTGTCCCATTAAGGTTTCAATCATACCTTTGATAGAGAAGAAATCTGTATTTTTACCATAAGCTCCCACTGTTAGTTTCTTAATTTCTGCTGGTAATAAGTTTTCACCTTGTCTTTTAACATCTGTAATCACTTCTTCTGTAACAGGTTGTTTCACATAGATTTTACCAATTTCATAAAGAGCAGCTTCTTCTACTCTTCTATTAAAGTTAGTAGAAAGAGAAGTTAAAATACCATTTAAGCTGGTTGTTCTCATAATACTAAAGTCTTCTCCAAGTGGATTCGTAATCTTCATCGCATCTCTTAATGGACTATTTGCTTTAATACAAAGTTTATCAAATACTTTTGGACTTTCAAAAGAATAAGTTAAAGCACCATAAATGCCATAACTACTCATGACGCTTCTAATTTGATCATATGTGATTTGTTCAAAGGTTTTTGCCCCTCTGGTAGGTTCTGCTTTTTCAAGTGTTGGTTTAATTTTGTCATAACCATATAATCTTGCTACTTCTTCTGCTAAGTCTGCCATCATAGTTACATCACTTCTAAAAGTAGGAATAGTGACTGTCTTAGCATCTTTATCTACAGCAAACTCAACTGACTCAAAATAAGCTATCATTTCATCTTCTGGGATTTCAGTACCTAAGAAATTATTGATCCATTCTACATCGTAAGGAATGGTTAGGACTTCTCTTTTTCTTGGATAAATATCAATTTTGCCACTTACCACTTCACCTGCACCAGTCATATTAATAAGCTGCGCCGCACGTTCAAGTGCAAGTGTAATATTATTTGGATCAAGTCCTTTTGTATATTTTACTGAAGAATCACTTCTTAGATTTAACTTCTTCGAAGTTTGACGTACGCTATAACCATTAAAGTTAGCACATTCAAAAAGAATGGTTGTTGTTTCTTCAGTTACTTTTGAGTTTTCTCCGCCCATAACACCAGCAATAGCTACTGCTTTTTCAGCATCTGCAATCACAAGCATACTTTCATCTAATGTTTTTTCTTCTTCAAATAGGGTAACAAATTTTTCGCCTGCTTTTGCATTACGAACATGAATTTCATGTCCTGCTAATTTATCATAGTCAAACGCATGCATGGGTTGACCAAATTCAAGAAGCATATAATTGGTAATATCAACAATATTATTAATTGGACGAAGACCTGCTGAAAGCAAACGGTCTTTTAACCATTTTGGTGATGGACCAACTTTTACATTTTTAATAATTCTCGCTGCATAACGAGGACATAAGTCTTCATTTTCAATAGCAATAGAAGCCATCTCAGCTGCATTACCACCTACTTCTTCCACTGTAATGCTTGGGAATTTAAAAGGTTTCTTAAAGGTAGCTGCTGCTTCTCTTGCAATCCCTAGAATACTAAAGCAATCTGCACGGTTTGATGTGATTTCATATTCTACGACTTGTTCACCAAGACCAAAGTGAGGTTTTACATCTGAACCTAGTTTAATATCATTATGGAAGATATATACTCCATTATGTGGTGCATCTTCAATATCTTCTTCACTAAAGCCAAGTTCCTCTACTGAACAAAACATTCCTTCTGAAAGTTCGCCTCTAAGCTTACCTGCTTTGATTTTAAGACCTCCTGCTAAAGTGGCTCCATCAAGAGAAACAGGTACTACATCACCTAAATTCACATTTGTTGCTGCAGTTACAATTTGAAGCGGCCTTTCACCTGCTACATCTACTTGCATAATACGGAGTTTATCTGCATTAGGATGAGGCTGAACATCAATAATTTTACCTGCCACTACCTTTGTAATTTCTTTACCGCTTTCTTCTACTGCTTCTACTTTTGAGCCTGACATTGTCATTGCGTCTTCAAAAGTTTTTATATCTACATCTATATCTACATATTGTTTAAGCCAGGACATAGGTACGTTCATTTGATTTTCTCCTTTCTACTTCCCTTAGAATTGTGATAAGAAACGAATATCGTTTTCGTAGAATAATCTTAAGTCATTAATATCGTATTTAAGCATAGTAATACGCTCAAGTCCTACACCAAAAGCAAAACCTTGGTATACAGTAGGGTCAATACCAGCCATCTCAAGCACCTTTGGATGTACCATACCACAGCCCAGAATTTCAATCCAACCTGAACCTTTGCATACATTGCAACCTTTACCACCACACATAACGCAAGAAACGTCTACTTCTGCACTTGGCTCTGTGAATGGGAAATAGTGAGGTCTAAATTTAACTTCTACTTTGTCCCCAAATAGTGCTTTTGCAAACTCTGCAAGCACACCTTTAAGGTCACCAAAGGTAATATCTTTATCAATCACAAGACCTTCGATTTGATTAAACACAGGAGAGTGAGTAGCATCTACTTCATCTGAACGATAAACACGACCTGGTGCAATCATACGAATAGGTAAACTTTCACTTTCCATAGTGTGTACTTGAACAGGAGAAGTTGCTGTTCTAAGAACAAGTTGACTATTAAAATAGAAGGTATCTTGCTCATCACGTGCTGGATGTTCTTCTCCTAAGTTAAGGGCATCAAAGTTATAGTAAGCTGTTTCTACTTCACGGCCTTCTACAATTTCATAACCCATTCCAAGGAAAATATTTTGTACTTCTTCTAATGTTTTTTGAAGTGGATGCATATGACCAAGGTTTAACTTTTTACCTGGCATAGTGATATCTAATACTTCTTCTTGAAGTTTCTTATTTTGCTCAGCTGATTCTAAGGCTACTTTTTTATTAGCAAGACTTGCTTCAATGTCTGCTCTTACCTCATTGGCAATTTGACCAACAACTGGTCTTTCTTCATTACTTAAATCTTTCATATTACGAAGAACCGCTGTTAATTCACCTTTTTTACCAAGGTATTGTACACGAAGTTCTTCAAGAACTGCTAGGCTATTAGCTGTTTCAATACTAGTAATGGCACTATGTTTGATCATCTCTAATTTATCTTTCATTGTAAAACTCCTTTCTTATTTTCACTTAATGAATCAGTAATGGCTCGTCATGAGAAAACAAAATAAAAAAGCTCCGTCCCCAAAAAGGGACGAAGCTTATAGTCTCCGCGATACCACCCAAATTTTTATACCAAAGGTATAAACACTCAATTAGCTCTAACGTTGCCACCGTTATCTTCTACTTTTAATCATTTCAAAGATAAAGCTCCAATGTGAAATTCAAAAAATAGGATTGCCAAAAGGTACTTGCAGCCGGTGATACCTTCTCTCTATTGGGTCTTATTTTTCTACTATGCATCTTCTTCGCTTTTCATGTATAAACATATTAGTTATTATTGTACTCACTATCCGTTTTTTGTCAAGTAGTACTATTACAACTTCTATGTCCTTAACGATTCATTAGATGCCATCTGTATATTTATTGCAGGCTATCACTATTTCCAAGTAGATAGCTTTCTAGTTTTAATAAGTCTCCCTCATTAACTGCCCCATCCTCATTAACATCTGCACTCTTTAATGCTATATCTGTTAATAGGCTTACTCCTAATAAGTGTCTTTTTAGTAGTGCATAATCGGTAGAATTGATACTTTGATCACCGTTTAAATCCCCTTTTATACCGGTTTCACCTGGATTTTCAGGTTGTGTACCATTATAATAAGCTGCTACTGTAATCCCCTTATTTCCTAATGCTACTTTATGATCTAAGCCAATAAATTTCCCCTCTGCATTTTGCCATAAAGCTGATTTTAAGAAAGCATATTTGGCTTCATCCCAGGTTGCAAAATCATAGCCTACTAATCCTCCTGTATCTCCTGAATTAGCATTGTAGCACCAAAATGTGTGATGAATTTTATTTTTAATCATATAATCTCTTAATAAAGTCATCCACTTTTCATTTTTGCCGCCATCCATAAAGCCACCCCATTCACCCATTAGTAAAGGAGCAATGCCTTCTTCATTAATATAAGCCCAGTTATCTCCCCAACAATCTTCATAAAGTGTTTCTGTTGTGAAATCTTTTTCAAACCATGGTTGCGCATAAACAAGTGGACCATAATCATGAGGTGAATACACCACTTGTGATTGATAGACCCCTAAATCAATAGGATAGTCTTCAACACCTCTTAAATTCCCACCCCACCAATTGTAATAATAATGAGGTTTCATATATTCATCACGTGTGGTATAGTCATATCCTTCCATTGGATAAGCTTCTACACCTTCAATAACTATAAGCAAGTTTGGATTAATAGCTAATACTTTAGCAGCAGCTGTTTCAGCTGCATACTTCCAGTTGTTTTCATCTGTTGAATTATCCCATTTAGCCCATACTTTATCTTGTCCTGGTTTTCCATGAGGTTCGTTTTTAAGGTCAATAGCTAAAATCGTATCATCATTTTTATAACGCTCTGTAAACCACTCTAGTGTTTCATGGTACATTTCAATAGGATGAGCATCATCATACCAAACCGGATAAATATGCCCCATAGCATTAGTCTCTGCACTATGAATATCTAACATGATTTTCATACCATTTGCCTTGCACATCTTAACCGCTTCATCAAATAGCTGTAAACTACTCATACCAGCCAGTTCTGGATTAACATATTCATTGACATTCGCTTTTTTTGCCGTACCATTTTTCCATTCATAAATCAGCTGAGTAGAGATAGGAATACGTAAGAGATTAATACCCCTGTTAGCCATTTCATCTAGAGCCTTTTTCATATTCACGCTCCATACACCATCGAATACATTGGTTCCTGTATTAAATCCAAACCAATTAGTACCCGTTAACCATACTTCATTTCCATCTTGATCAACTATCTTATTCCCTTTAGTTGTTAACCAATCATCATCTGATTTTGCTGTAGCAGCCATTAATGTGCTAGGCATTCCTATCATTACAGCCATTAAAGCACTTAGTGCTAAACTTGTTACTTTCTTCCCTATTTTCATAAGACGCCTCCTTACTTCCTATATACTTTTGAAATGTTACTTCACTTTAAATAGAACCGTTATCTTCTTCAATTGTGCATCTGCAATATCTTTCATACTTAATACTTTAAAAGGTGCACTTGTAAAATCCTTTTTAGCTTTAATTTTCACTTGTACCATATCGCCTGATTGCGTAATCAAATCACTTCCATCTTGCTCAGCAGAAGCAAAGAGTAAGTTAAAGGTTCCTTTCGTTTGATGAATAGCTGATTTAAAGCTAAGCTCTGAATTAGGAACAATCTCACCAGCTAGTATTTCCTGTACTTCTATCAGCTCTTTATCATAAGTAAAAACAAGATTAGCATTGTTAATACCTGTAGAAACATTATTAAGTTTTATAGGAATAATGGCTTCTTCTCCTGCTTTTAATTGAAGAGTTTCTAGTGTCATAGCAAAATCGTAATCTGTTGTATCCATAATCTGTAAATGAATTACAGAACTTTTGCCTGCATTAAAGCTAACAACTAATTGATAATCTCCCTCTGCTAGACTCTCTAGATAAGAGGCATTGAAGGTTAAGATTCCTTTGTCATCTATACTATAGTCACTAGTCCCAAGACTTCCCCCATTATTCTTAATACTTGCCAAGGTATTGCCATTAAAAGTGATTTGTGTTTCACAAGCGCCACTAACCGCTTTATTTTTATCATAGCTCAGTTCCAAAGGCGTCACGATTGCATCCACAACACCTTCATTTCTTGGTTCACTTCCACTAATAAGCACGCCTTTATAATAAAGTGTAACATGCTCACTAATGATATAGGTATTAGGTGTGGCTTCGTAAGAATAGTCATTTGCTTGATTATAGTTTTTCCAACTGCTATTGGTAATTCTCATTTGTAATTCAATAGTTCCATTGGGCGTTAATTGGCTTAACCCTGATTTGAAACCAATCTCAACATAAGTATCTGCATTTTCAGTAGGACTAGATAAAGCTTCAAATTTGCTTGTTACAGAACTTGTTATGGTTTCATACCCTTTGCTCCCCATTAATCCTGCATGGTCACACCAAAGTGTCTGAGTTAAAGGTTCATCTACCGTATAGTAATACCTGACCTTTAAATCTTCCAGATTAATTGTTTCATTACTTGTATTCGTGAGCTTGATTTTTCCACCCATAGTATTGGTACTTATACTTGCCATCGTATTACAATATTCCAGTTTTACTTGCGTTGTAGCTGCTACTAGCTGACTTGTCAGTAATGAAGTCGTAGCCACAGCCAAACCAATTGCCCATAAACTATTTCTTCTTTTCATCAAAATTCCTCCTTTTAAGTGTGTTCGTCACTTATTTATTTATAAGTATAAATAATGATTCTTTTTTAACTATGTTTTTAGTTCATCATGTTCAATTTATAGGTACAAAATGCTTTATTATTTGACCTTTTCTTTTGATTCTGCTATCATTATATTGACGAATTATGGTCTCTTGAAAGGAGTTATCTTATAATGAACAGAAGAGGGAATTGTATTATTGGACAATCTGGTGGCCCTACAGCTGCCATTAATGCCTCGCTCAGTGGTGTATTACAAGGTATTTTAGAAAATGATCTTTATTCTAATGTATACGGTATGGTCAACGGTATTGAAGGTCTATTACAAGGCAAATACTTAGACTTATCAGCCAAATTTCAAACCAAGGAAGAACTTGACAGGCTAACACATACGCCATCTATGTATCTTGGTTCTTGCCGTTTTAAATTACCGACTTGTGAACATTCAGAAGTCGTTTATCGTGATTTATTCCGCTTCTTTGAAGCCCACAATATTAAAACTGTTTTTTATATCGGTGGTAACGATTCAATGGATACGGTTTTAAAACTGTCGGACTATGCTAAAGCACATCACTATGATGTCAATGTTATTGGTATTCCAAAAACAATTGATAATGATTTACCGATTACAGATCACACACCAGGTTTCGGAAGTGCTGCTAAGTTTGTAGCGACTTCACTTTTAGAAATTGCGCATGATACCTATATTTATAACATTCCTTCTGTAACCATTGTTGAAATTATGGGAAGAAATGCAGGTTGGCTTACTGCAGCTGCTGCCCTTGCACGTAATAGTTATTCGATGGCTCCTGATTTAATTTATTTACCAGAAGCTGTTTTTGATAAAGAACATTTTATTGAAGATGTTAAGGCTATTAAAGAAAAAAGAAAAAATGTCATTATAGCCGTTTCAGAAGGGATTAAAGATAGCGAAGGCCAATACATTTCTGCTTCTACTAGCGCAGTAGACTCTTTTGGTCACAAACAATTATGCGGTGTAGGTAAGACCCTAGAAAATCTCCTTAAAGCAGAACTGGGCTGTAAAGTACGTTCTATTGAACTGAATGTGCTTCAACGTGCTGGTGGACATATTGCTTCTCTTACTGATCTCAAAGAAGCTGTTATGATTGGTAAAACAGCTGCTACTTTAGGTGCTCAAGGTGAAACAGCTAAAATGATTTGCTACAAACGTCTTCAAAATAGTCCTTATCAAGTAGAAACCTTTGCTTATGATATTCATTCTATTGCTAATGGGGAAAAAACAGTTCCTTTAGAATGGATTAATAAAGCTCAAAATGATGTAACAGATGAACTGGTTGCCTACTTAATACCTCTTATTCAAGGGGAAGTCTCATTAAGCTTTACTTCAGGCATTCCTAACTACTGCAACATTGACCACTTATTTACACCTGGCTATTTTAAAGAACACAAATAAACTTATATCATTTTTAGGGATTGCCTCATTCATGTGGCAATCCTTTATTCTCTGCTTTTTATATCCTTCTTCTTCAACACTCTGCTTCTTGCCCTTCTTCCAACTTAAACTATACAATTTTTAGAAAAGAATATATAATATTTGAGATAAATGAATTATTATTTCATTGTTACATCGCTTATAAATTTCTAATAAAGTTTAGGAGGCTTTGTTATGATTATTGTAATGAAACAAGGGACTACCCCTAACGATATTCAACCTATTAAAAATCAACTTGAACAAGCTGACCTTTATGAACATGGTATTCGTACATATGAAAGCGCAACTCGTAATACTCTAGATATGAGTGCTATTCCTGTCATCAAATCTAAGAATCACCTGCCTATTATTGTGGACCCTAGTCATGTGGCAAGTAAACTTATGAAAAAACTAAGCTCTATTATTGCAGCTTCTGTGAGGGCATTATCATGCATATAGGCATCATCGGCCTTGGCCTTATTGGAGGGTCCATTGCTAAGGCTATTAAAAGAGTCCATGTTCAAAATAGTTATATTATTGGTTATGATACTAATGCTGCTGACTTACATAGTGCATACGATGAAGGTATGATTGATTTTATGGCCACTGACCTAAAGTCTGGCTTCTCTAATTGCTCTGTTGTATTTATTTGCACACCTGTCACTACTATTAAAAGCGTTGTAACTGAGCTGCTACCTTATCTACCTAATGATTGTATCTTAACTGACGTGGGCAGTACAAAATATCATATCATGCAAGAATTAGAGCCAATGATAAGTACAGATAGTAAACGCATTTATTATGTAGGTGGTCATCCTATGACAGGATCAGAAAAATTTGGTTACAGTGCTTCTAGTGCTCATCTTTTTGAAAATGCTTATTATATGCTTACCCCATTAGGAGATACACCTGATTTTATCTTATTTATTTTACAAAAGCTCATTGAGCGTATGGGCGGCATTCCTTTAATTCTCTCTGCTACTTATCATGACTATGTGACAGCTAACATCAGTCACTTGCCTCACATTATCGCAAGTAGCCTAGTCCATTTGGTAAAGGAAAATGATGGAGATGCTTCTTATCTTCATACACTAGCTGCTGGCGGTTTTAAAGATTTAACACGTATTGCCTCTTCTAATCCTGATATTTGGACAAGTATTTGTTTAACTAACAAAGCACAAATTCAAAGAGTTTTTAGTGGCTATCTCGCTATTTTGCAAAACTTCTTGAACTGCCTTGAAAAGGATTCAGAAAAAGAGCTTTACAGCTTTTTTAATACTGCTAGGCTTTATCGTAATACCTTTAGTGAAGGTGCTTCTACCGATTTGTCTAAACATTATGCACTTCATATTGATGCTAAAGATGAACCTGGTATTATCGCAAAAATCGCCACCTCGCTTAGTGACCATCATATTAACATTAAAAACCTTAGTGTCATGAGTGATCGTGAATTCGATGTAGGTGTTATCAAAATTTTATTTGGAACTAAAACCGATTTATTATTGGCTACAGAAATTCTATCTCAGCATCATTACACACTTTATTATTAAACAGCTTAGGCGTGCCTATTGAAGCAGAAGATACTACAGTCGCTGTTCATGCCAAAGGCCTACATGGACCTACTGCTAAAATAGTCTTTCATATAAAGAGCATGGTATTGTCCTCCTTTAGGACTAATACCATGCTCTTTGTCATATAATAAACAAGATTTACCTTTATAATTATTACTTTTATATTACGTATTATTTCTATTTATTTACCCTTTGTAACATTTATGATATAGTAGACCATGGAAAGGTGGTATTTTATGAAAAACAAACTCATTAGTTTCTTATTACTTCTTATGATGCTTGTTATACCTCTTCAAGCGAATACCTCTTGTAAGCTTATACTTAATGGTATCACTTATAAACCTACTTATGCACCGATCATCTCTCAAAAAAATCTTTTTTTATCGCTAGATGATTTGGTTAATATGACCTATTCTACATACAGCAAAAGTAGCAATAATACTTACCTTTGGTCACTCCCAAAAACAACTTTAGAACTTACGACCAAAAGTAAAATTGTAAAGGTTAATCAAAAGCAACAAACTCTTAATATTGCACCTTTTACAGTTAATGATGTACTTTATGTTCCCATTAGCTTTTTAAAATTAGCTGATTATCCTTACACTTTGTCTTCTGATTTAACCCAATTTGAATTAACTTCACTCTTACCTTATTCAACATCAACAGATACCTATACCTCTCATACAACTTTATCTACCGACTATACAAAATTAGAGGATATTTTTACACCACTTCTAAAGGAGGATAGCCAGCCACTTATTAAAACAGCCATTAAATATAATCAATATTTAAGTTTCGCAAGCAGTTCCTATAAAAAGGATATCCTTGCAGGATTAAATAAGGTGATTGGTTCTTTACCTGAATTAGAGGTAACTTTTAGAAATCTCGACCTACTAAATGAAACACCAACTTGCAATAGTTTAACAACCTATCCTCTAAAAGTAACATCAGAAAATAATGGTATTAGAGTAAAATTTAATCATACAGATATGGTATATGAATGTTTATGGCCCACCTATAATCCAAATAGCCATACTACCGCTATTGATATTAACAAATCCTTGGATGTCATGATTATGAGGGCACTTTATGAAAATTACAGAGATACCTATGATTTAAAAGATGATATTCACTTTTCTCCCATTACAACAGTTCAAATGGGACGTTCAGACTCTATTACTTATACAGTGTACTCAGATCACCTTTTAGATCAAACACATACTTATACGGTCACTATCTATAAACATATTACACCAGGAAAAATTAATTATATTGTAGATTTAGGTGCACATACTATCACTTCTTAAAAATTTAGCTTTTAAAACCGAGTAAAAACTAAAACAGTATTTTTCGTTTTAAGTTTTACTCGGTTTTTTAGTGCCCAAAACATTTCCACCATAATATTATAGTAATGTAAAATATTACATTAAAAGGATGTCTTATTATGAATAATCTTATGAGTTTATTTTTACTTTCTACAGCAACGACTGCTCATCAGAAAAAAGTAGCCGCTTCGTATAAATATGCTTGCCAGCAAAAACAGTTGCTTCGTACACCTACGTGTGCACAGCCTAATCGTGAAACAACAACAACTCCACCTCAGGCCCCTATAACCAAAGTACCTATGGTTAGCTCAAGTGAATTAGCCATGCTTAATACGCTTTATCAAGCAGATGAAGCTACTGATATACCTGCTTCCACTGGTCCTTTTGAACTACCTCCCTTGGAATATAACTATAATGCTTTAGAACCATATATTGACGAAGCAACCATGCGTGTCCATCATGACGGACATCATCGTACCTATGTTAATAACTTAAATGCGGCTTTGTCACGTTACCCTGAGTTTTATGCTTATACTCTAGAAGAGCTTTTACTTTTTTCTGACCGCTTACCTAGTGATATTCAAACACAAGTTATTAATAACGCTGGCGGCCATTATAATCACTCTCTTACTTGGAAACTCATAGGTCCACCTACAAATTCCGAACCAACGGGACAGTTAAAAACAGCTATTGAAACCCAATTTGGTACTTTTGATAACTTTAAAGCAGCGCTTACTTTAGCTGCCTTAAGTGTATTTGGTTCTGGTTATGCATGGCTTATATTAAATCCTTACGGTAGATTACAAATTGTAACCACCGGCAATCAAACGACCCCTATTCCGCTTCGTGGCGTTCCTCTTTTACCTATTGACGTTTGGGAACATGCTTATTATCTCAAACATCAAAATAAACGTGGTAATTATATTAGTGACTTCTTTAACGTCATTAACTGGGATCGTCTAGGTGAACGTTATGATGCTGCTCTAGCTAGCTTAAATCTCCCCACTAGTACCTCACAATAATCTGATACTTTATTTCTGCTAGAAATCAGAGGGTAATCATGCTTCTTATTTCTAGCAGTCTCTCTCACATCATACTTTTTTCAATACAATTTTTTTTAGCGCCTTGTCCCTATCTATCAAAACATGATATGATGTTACATAGTATAAAGATGAGATGAAAGGTCATAACTATGAATTTTAAAACACTAGGGATTTCCCCTGAAATGATAAATCACTTAAAAAAATCAGGTATCACAATGCCAACCCCTATTCAAGAACAAACAATCCCCCTTATTTTATCAGGAAAGGATGTCATTGGTGAGGCACAAACAGGTACAGGTAAAACATTAGCTTTTTTACTTCCTCTTTTTGAAAAGCTTTCTTCTAAAAGCCCTAACATCCAAGCCCTTGTTTTATCTCCTACAAGAGAGCTTGCTATTCAAATCACCCAAGAAGCAAAAAAGTTAGCTGAAGCTAAGGCCATCGGCATTCTACCTATTTATGGTGGACAAGATACAGCTATGCAGCTAAAGAAATTAGGAAAACCTGTTCATTTAGTTATTGCTACGCCAGGACGTTTACTAGACCACATTGGCAGAAAAAGTATTGATTTAAGCAAAACCGCTACCTTTGTTTTAGATGAAGCCGACCAGATGCTTTTAATGGGCTTTAAAAATGACGTAGAAAGTATCACTAAGCAGCTTCCTAAAAAGCGTCAAACCTTATGTTTTTCAGCTACCATGGATGCACCAGTTAAAAAACTTGCTTACCGCTATACTTCTTCTCCTACAACTGTAACGATTGCTAAAAAGAAAATAACTATTGAAGCCATCCATCAAGAAATTGTAGAGACCACTGATCGTCATAAACAAGCTGCTCTTCTTCAGGTATTAAGCGAAGATAATCCTTATATGGCTATTATCTTCTGCCGCACCAAACGCCGTGTTGAAGTGCTTTATGAAGCTATGAAAGATAAAGACTATAACTGCGTAAGGCTTCATAGCGATATTTTACAATCCAAAAGAGAGCGCATCATGAAAAGCTTTAAAAAAGGTGATATTCAATACCTTATAGCTACGGATGTTGCTGCTCGTGGTCTTGACATCTCGGGTGTCACCCATATTTATAACTATGATGTACCTGAAACACCCGAAGCCTATATTCATCGTATTGGACGTACAGGACGTGCCGGAAATGATGGCTACACTTGCATGTTTATGGCTCCAAAAAACGAAAAAGAAGTATCTGAAATCGAAGCACATATCCGCTTTAAAATCCCACGTCGCATACTTCAAGATATACTTTAATTACCTAACGAAAAAGTGCCATAAAATCAATTGATCTAGCAAATAGTCACATTAGCTTCTTATAAAATTATAAAAACACGACATGAGTTAACTTGCTAAAGCCAACTCATGTCGTGTTTTGTTATATCCTATTCAATCATAATAGACCTAGCCATATCAATACTATCACATCTTAGTTTTCTATATGAGTTAATGATGTAACAGAAATTCTTGTAGATTCATTACATTATTAACTATGTAATCTGCTCCAGCTAATTCTAATTCACCCTCTTCTGCATATCCAAATTTAACACCAATAGAATGAATATGACATGCCTTTGCACCTAGTATATCCTGTTTTCTGTCTCCCACCATAATGGTCTCATACTTATCTTCCTCATTTAACTTTAATTGCTTAAATACTTCTTGTATAACCTCAGCCTTATTACTTCGTGTACCATCCAATTCGCTTCCGACTATCACCTCAAAATATTGTTTAAGGTGATAATTTTCTAGTATTTTTTCAGCATAGATATAGGGTTTAGAAGTTGCCACAGCAAGTTTCTTTCCCTGTTTCCTTAGGGCTTCTAACATTTCTTTAATACCTTTATAAACACCATTTTCAAATAAACCAATAGTGCTAAATCTTTCCCTATATTTTTCAACAGCCACTTTAGCTTGTGCTTCATCTAAGCCATAGAATGTCATAAAAGAGTGCTGTAATGGTGGTCCTATAAAACAAGTCAAGTGATTTAAATCATTTTCTTCTATATTGAAATGTTTTAAAGCATATTGAACGCATTTAGTAATCCCTTCCTTAGGGTCAGTAAGTGTTCCATCTAAATCAAATAATATACTCTGATACATTCATCTTCCTCCTCAATACTTTTATCTAGACCTTTGTAAGCTCTTCCTTTCTTTACTTATCACTTTGATTTTATTTTACAAGAATAATCAGATCTTCTATTACACTGAAACCATTTTTTTCATAAAATGTCCTTGAAGGATAGTTTTTTTCTGTATTTAACATCATGCCATTCATCCCCTGGGCTTTTATATCGACTTCAATTAAACTAATAAATACACTTCCAATACCCTGTCCCTGCCACTTTGTACTGACACAAAATTCGTCAATGTAATACTCCATCCCGTTAATCCAAGGCTTCTTCATACCAACACTTAATGCAACCACCTCATCATCTATTATTCCAACATAACCCACAAAATAATTATTATCCATATGATTTTCAAAGAATGTAACCACTTGATTTCTAGATTCATACACATCATTCCATGGTGCTTTTGAAAAGGTCTCTATAAATAAATCTACACAAGCATCCAGCTTATCCTTCTCAAGTTTAACAATATTTAGTTTTTTAGCCATCTTAATTCTCCTCTTAATCTTGAAAAGTCTTTAAAGCCTCTATCGTCTGTTCAATCAGCTCATCTAATGTCCAACCCAGCATCTCTGCCCCTCTTTCAATGACCTCTCTTGAACATCCCGCTGCAAAACCCTTACTTTTAAATTTTTTCTTTACAGACTTGAGTTCTAAGTCTTGAATGCTTTTTGAAGGTCTCATCAAAACCGCAGCCCCAATCAGTCCTGTTAACTCATCTACTGCATAAAGTACTTTTTCCATTTCATGTTCTGGCTTTATATCAACCGTTATCCCATAGCCATGGCTTGCTGTAGCATGAATAATTCTTTCATCAATTCCATGTGCTCTCATGATTTCTTGTTCTTTGATACAATGTTCTTCTGGGTATTGTTCAAAATCGAGATCATGTAAAAGCCCTACAATTCCCCAAAATGTCTCTTCCTCACCATAACCTAATTTTCGTGCAAAATATTTCATTGTTAGTTCCACAATCTCCGCATGCTCTAGATGAAATGCCTCCTTATTGTACTCTGTCAAAAGATTCCATGCCTCTTCTCTTGTTACCATCTTTACCATCTCCTGTTTGTATTTCATTAAATTCATTAAGTCTACTTTATTTATTAAGTATTAAACACGCTTTATGCCACTAAAAGTTAAAGATAAGTTTTAACTCATTTTATATTATTTCATGTAAGGATTCAATTTTTTATTCTATATAGACTCTGATAATCAAATAAAAAATCACTCCTCCAAGTAACGTGTATACATTACTGGATAAGTGCATTTTTGCTCAAGACTCTTGAAAGATATCAAAAATGTTCCTACGAGATACATAAACAAGTTGCTGTCCCTCTTTATTAGTATGTAGTATGATTGCATCTGCTAAAAAATCTCATGAATATTTTTTTTAGTTCTTTCACATATTAAAATTATTAATAATATAAAGGAGGTCCATTATGGCGCAATTAACTGCAAAAGAACTATCTGCAATTAACGAGTTACTAGCAGGAGAGTCACATTTAGTAAAAAAATTTCAACTATTAGCAGATTCTACAACTAATGCTGAACTCAAAACACAATTCACTGATATTTCTAATAAGCATCAACAACATTTTAATTCTATATATGAATATCTACAATAAAGGAGACACTTATGACTAATTACGGAGATAAAGAGCTTCTAACAGATGCACTAGATGCGCAGAAAACAGAAACAAATAATTATAATACTTTCGCTAATGAATGTGCACATCCAGATCTTAGAAATACCTTTTTAAGTATTCTTAGTGAAGAACATGATATCCAATTCCAGGTATTTAATACAATGCATGCAGCTGGTTTTTACCCAACACCTCCAGCTGAACAAGCAAAAATTGATGAAGCAAAACAAACACATTCTTGCGAATATAAAGCATCAAAATAACAAACTCTCATAAACCTTTATAAATAACCAGTAATCTATGTTTTGAGTTATTCCACATAAATTACTGGTTATTATGCTCCTTAGACTATTAAAAAAATAAGCGTTCATCTGTATATCTTCTAAAACCTTATGATATACAAATGAATGCTTGACCATTCCTACCCTGTGCAGTATTTTTATTTTTTATGTTATTATAGCTGATATAGATAATCAATTATCTAGTTTTTACTCATTAAACTAGGGCAAACACTTGTCTTACAACTAGCATTAATCTATCCTTTTATGCTTTAGGTATTTATAATCATTCAAAAGGGTTAACCCTGTAGACCTTTTGACTGTCTTTCCATATCTTCAATGACAATATCATAAATTTCACCAAGTGAAGCACAGTATTCTAACACTTCCCAAGGTTCATTGGTATGGTAATGAATTTTAATGAGTTCTTCATCTCCTACTGCTAGTAGGCAGTCTCCCTTTAAATGATGATTAAAATAATCATTGATCTTATCTTCATCAAGATTTTTTCCTTCAATCAATAGTTGTGTATCATATCTGAATTCTAGCATATCCTTCTCCTTTTCTAATCTCTATTTACTCATTTAATTATTTATTTAGCTTTAGTTAAATATTATACCCCTATAAATATATCGTCAAGATACTGGTTTCTTTGTAAAATGGACCTATATATAAAACTACAAAAAGTATGCATTTAGTGCTTGAATAGAAACAAAGATGTGCGAGAACTTTGACAATGATGTGCCTTTTTATTTGACAGATATATACCGAAATATTAGAATTAGTAAAATATAATTAATTTTACAATTGTTAAATTAAATGTAAAAATAATTAAAAATAAGGGGTGAAGAGAATTATGAAGTATTATGTAATTGATGCGTTTGCTAGCCAACTTTTTAAAGGCAATCCAGCTGGGGTTTGTCTGCTTGATAGCGAAATTCCAGATGCTTTGATGCAAAAAATAGCTTTTGAAAACAATCTTGCAGAAACTGCGTTTTTATTACATACAGAAGGTTCGTACCACTTACGCTGGTTTACACCTGAAGTCGAAATTGATTTATGTGGCCATGCAACACTGGCAACCGCATTTGTAGTTATGAATTATGTTGATCCTGCATTAACACATATCAGTTTTGAGACCAAAAGTGGACTCCTATCTGTTACCCGCAATAACGACATGTATACTATGAACTTCCCCAGCCGAATGCCTCAGCCAATAGAGATAATCCCTTTTTTAGAAAAGGCACTAAACTGTCATGTACTGGAGACTCATTTATCAAGAGACTTACTTGTTTTAGTAGAAAATGAAGCTACAGTTGTAAACCTAGATGTAAATATCAATATGCTGGCTGAAATGAGCAAAGATATTTCCTTTGCTGTGATTGTCACCGCGAAGGGAGATAGCTGCGATTTTGTATCAAGGTTTTTTGCACCAAATGCAGGGATTAATGAAGACCCAGTAACAGGCTCTGCACATAGTACACTAATACCATTTTGGAGCAAACGACTCAACAAATCAAAAATGGTAGCAAAACAGCTATCTCAACGAGGTGGGTCATTAATTTGCGAGTATTTAGGAGAAAGAGTAAATATAAGCGGTAAGGCCATTTGCTACCTTGCTGGCGATATAATCCTATAGAGACCACTTAGTTATAATTTTTCACAATACGAACCATGCAATATACTCTTGCATACAATATACTAGATTTTCTCGTTTTTGCCCCCATAATTAAGAGATTACTGTTTTTAATGACACATTTCATTTACACCATATATAATTACTTCATAACATTGTAGTAAAATCAAATCCTAAAGGTTTTTATACTCTGCTTAGAAAAGCTTACTAGTATTTTTCTAAGCATTTTTTAATGCATAAATTTAATTTTTTACTACACATTTCTGTTCTGTTACACTCTAAAATTAAAAAGCCCTAAACGCTAATCTATTGATTATGAACGTTTAGGACTTTACTTTTATGACCCATACGGGAATCGAACCCATGATTTCACCGTTAAAATCAGTATTTATCAGCAGAAGATCACTATTTACTAGAATGTCGTATTTTCAATGTTTTTACGCGTTTTTCAATATTCACTTATATCTTGTTTTATACCATTTTTTTAGAGGTTGCAAGTTCGGTTGCAAGTTTTTATACTATGATCAGGCACTGAATTTATAGCCAATAGTCCATATTTCAGCTTCCTAAGTATTTGCATAAATTTAAATCATTCACTTAATCCCTTGCTATGTCTATCTATTATTTCTGATGCCTTAATGCTTAATAAATTATCTTCTTCCTCATTTTCATGCTCAAATTCCAATCCTATTGAATGTACTGCATCAATCATCATACGAGTAAATAGTATTTCTTTTTCTTCTTCTGAAAACTCTTCTATTGGAATATCATTTATATATCTATTTATAGTCCAATTATTTTCATCAAACTTCTTTTTAGCCATATTCTCAATCTCCTTACTTTTTACACCTGTAGCTATATCACTGTCCCACTCTAAAATTATCACTTTTATAATTTTTGATACTTACCTTATTCATCTTTTCAACCTCTATTCGTTTAAGTTCTCCCATTCTCCATTGGTCAGCAAGCGACTTTTTAAATCTCCAAGGAAATGTCTCTGAATGGGGTATTTCATCTAAACGATTTTCTATCCATTTAGCACTTACTCCCCAATACTCAGCGAGTTGCTTTTTGCTAAGCCACTTATCTGTCATCTCCTGCTGTATAAGTTCTCTTATAGTATCTCTAAGTGTTTCATTAATGCTCTTCTTTAAATCATCAAAAAACGTTTCTACAATCCCATATTATCTCCTCTCATCCTGTTAAATTTAACAAAATAAATCTTCACCTAAGTTCTTATATTCTTTAAGCTTTTTATCTATTAACTTACTAACATTTTTTCTATTTAAGGAATATGTATTATCTTTTATATTTGCTACAACAATCCTAAATAGAATAATCATCCCAATAATCATAGCAATTAAAAATATCGCATTAGCAAAAGAGCTTTGTATTATAGGAATAAAGGCTAACAAACTAATAGTAGGTATTATAAATATAAATACCAAAAGTACAAAATAATCTCCTGCATTTATTATCATCTTAATAGATCTTAGCATGCTGTTATTTTTGCTTGGTCTATTATCTATGAAATCAACACACATTATCTTATATAATTTATCCTTTGATTCTTCATTATCATCTTTAACTTGGTACTATGTCAAGAAAAAGCACAAATTAAAATGAGAAGTTTTCCTATGATTTAACTTACTTTGGTAACATTTACTTTTTGAATTTGCCTATATAATTTTTCAAACTGATTTGGTGAAATGTAATCACAATGACTATGTATTCTTACTGTATTATAGAATGCTTCGATGTACTCAAAAACAAGGGTGTAGGCGTGCTCATAATCTCTTATTTTAAAGCGATTGAGCCATTCTCTTTTGATGAGTGCATGAAAGGACTCTATACAGGCATTATCCCATGGATAGGCCTTCTTAGAATAACTTGTCTGCATTTTTAATGTTGCTTTTTTATATTCTTTTGATACATACTGGCTGCCGCGATCACTATAAATAATTAAAGGATTTTCTAGTTTTCTTCTAGCTTTTGCTTTATTGATTGTTTTAATAACACAAGATACTTCTAAGCTTTGAGATAAAGTCCAGGCTATAATTTTACGAGAAAACAGATCCATAATACTCGTCAAATATACGAATCCATCTATTGTCCATATGTAAGTTATATCAGTACACCAAGCGGTATTTGGCCCATCAGGATTAAAGTTTTCATTTAAAACATTATTAAGTATAGCGCTAAAATCATAATCCCTAGTAGTTACAGTATATGGTTTAATATATTGTGCCTTAATATGCATTTCTTTCATATATTTACCAATAGTACGTTCTGATATTTTTTCACCTGATTTTTGAAGTACTTTTGTGATTTTTGGTGCGCCATAATTTTGATAGGAATCATCATAGATTTCTTTGATTCTAGCCTTAATAACGTGTTTACGCTTAGCTTGTTTAGATGGTTTACGTTTTAACCAAGCATTATATCCTGATCTTGAAACGCCTAAATATAACAGCATCCCGCTAACAGAAACGCGGCGTTTTTTCTGAGTTTCTTCAGTTTTATGTTTGACTTCTAGATAAATCGCTTCAGTTATTTTCCCAGAATGCTGATAGCTTTTTTTAGTACATCAAGTGCATCTTCAGCATCTCTTAATTGACGCTTTAAACGAGCAATTTCTTTCTTGTCATCACTTGCATAATTACCAGAACCACGATACTGAACTTCACCAGTATCTTTGACTTCACTTAGCCATCTTGACAATGTTGATTGTCCAATACCTAGATTTTTTGCACAACCCAATACACCTAAATCCTGATGTTCTTGGTAGTACTTAATAGCATTTTCCTTAAACTCTTTATTGTGTGCTTTTGCCATGATAAAGTCCCCTTTGCTTAATATGATTATTATTTTAATACCAATAAGGAACTTTCTCAATTTATCTTGTGCTATTTATATTCTAACTCCATAGAAACTTTTTTATTGTGTAAAATCTCATTGTGCTTCAATACATTTTTCAAAGTATTATACATCTTCTTATATAAGTTATCTATTTATATTATAAAATTCGAAATTGCTTGCTTATGCTCTTAAAACAAATCTACTTTTTTCTCTTTACCTAATCTTGCATATACAATTCTTATTTTTTAAAATATTCTTTCATGCTATACTGTATCTAAAAACGGAGGAATTATTTTGGAAAATATATTTTTTATGGGTTTTCTAATACTCTTAACAGTTCTTAAAAATTTATATAAAATATTTGCTGAAGGTGCTCCCAAAAGAGAGTATATTTTATCATGTTTACAATTAATAATTTGGTATTTTTCCTTTCTATTACTCAATTTTCTATTTCCCTCTTTAAAGATATTTGGTGATAATTTTACATTCTACTTAATAGGGGCATGGGCTTTTATTATGTTAGTGGCATTCCTATTAAGAAAAAAGTATAAATAATTTTTATGATATTAAAGATTGGAGCCTTGCTATGAATAATAAACTGGAACTTTTCATTGAAATCATTGCACTTATATGTGTACTTATTGGAAATGTACTGTTTGCTCTCTCTTTAGGGGGAATGCTCTCTGCGCTATTAGTTACAATAGGACTGTTAATTCATATATCTTTTCGTACATATGAATCATATAGGTGCAAAAATATACAATCTATCATTATTGAATCATCTCTATTATGTCTTTTATTATGTCTGATAGTTTGTATCATATTTTCTCTTACATAAAAATTCATTTTAAGAGGAAGAAAAGGTAAAGCCTAAGCCTTACCTCTATTTGATACTTTTTCTATAGTGTTGTGGGATACTCCTGCTAGTTTAGCTAGTTTGCCTCTAGTCTCTTGTGATTTAGATTTTTGTTCAGCAGATTTCTGCGTAACAGATTCTATGGGTTTTCTTATTTGTCTTTCCTTAGCCTTAGCTTGAATGATAGGTTTGAGTCTTATCGTATTCCTTTTGCCCTATTTAACTGTTGCATGAATGCTGTTAATTGGTTCATAATCTTGCTAATATCACTAGGATTTTTAACGACATTTGTCACTGTCATATTTGCATTTGTATTATTATTAGTGCTATAAGAAGACGTATTATAATTGTTACCAGATGTGGCTTGAAGCTTGCTAGAGGCGGCAGCTAATGTCATTCCGCTTATACCACTAGCAATACCTCCTACATCACCTAAGCTTAAGCCACTAAATGCACTTCGTAAAGCATTAACCCCTTCTAGTTGTATCCTTAGGCTATTTAAAAAAGCATTATCTCTTTCTTCTAACTGTTTCTTTAACATTTCCGTGATACTTGTTTGAATAGTTGTAGATTCCTCTAACATTTTATTTTGAGTCTCTTTATAGGCAGCTAGTTTTTCCTTTTCAAGGTTTTTGGCAATATCAGCTTCATTCTTGGCTTGATCTATTTTATCCTGTAATAATACCTTGTCACTCTTAAGCTGTTGCTTTCTTGTGTAATCTCTCTTAGCCTGCTGTGTATCATTAAGTTCCTCTGCTAGTTTTTCAAATTCTTCTTGAGTCCTAGCGTTCTTCATACGCTCTTCCAAATCAGCTATCTTTTCATCATACTCTTTTTGCTTTTGTAACTCTTCTTCCTTATCGTATTGCTCCTGTAAAGCATCAATTTGGCCTGGTAAGCTTCAACTTTTCTATTGCACTCTTCATCTATCATTGCAATAGTCTTGTTGTACTCTTCTTCTTTAGCTTTAATATTAGCTTCTACAGTCTTTTTAACAGCTTCTTGTTTCTTTTTCTCAAGCTCCTCTTGCTGTTCAGCTAGTTCTTTCTCTACTCTATAAATCTCCTTAGCCATTTCTTTCTTGTATTCTGCAGATTGTTTAGAGTACTCTGCAATACGTTCATAAGCTTTTTTCTCTTCATCCAAAGACAGTCTATTGTAATACTTTTCTTGTTCAACCCATTCTTTAGATTTCTCAATTTTAGTATCAAGTAATTTAGAAGAGATTTCTGCCTTTTGATACTCATTAAAAGTATATTTATTCAAGGCTTCTTCAAACATTTTTATTTCCTCATCATAAGAAAGTTGGCCTAAGCTTCTCTTTCTCTCCATGATGTCAAGGTAGTTGTTGTACATATACTCTTCAATATCCACTTTTTCTTCTGCGGTAGAAGCATAGGCTGCTTTAATCTTTTCGAGTTGGGCCATTTCTTCACTAAGGCCTACTTGACCTATTTTTCTACTTTTCTCAAATGCTTCAATCGCCTTATTTAAAGGACTATCTTTGTCTTTTCCACTAGAAGAACTTCCGGAACCCACATTGGCTGTTACAATATCTATATTTTTAATCTCTTCTTGGATCTTCTTAAACTCGACAAGGTTGTTGCTGTACTCGTTATACATATCTTGAAGTTCTTTGCTTTGAGACATTTTATATGTAAATGCACCCGAGTCTTGAATTGAACCATCATCATTAAACTTCAAGCCGCTTAATGCTTGCTGAGCTTTGACCTCTTGCAAGTACAACTTAATTCTAGCTTGCGTTTGAGACATTACTTGTTTTGTCTTTGATGCTTCATTCTCTAGTTGCTGTTTAGTAGAGGTTGTAAGTCCATCTTTAACCTTTTCTAATGCAGAAGCTTCTAAAGTGTATTTACCTGTTGTGCTATCAATACATGCCTCTAATTCTGGGTATTGCCTAGTAAGATTGATGATTTCATCTGCGCTTAATTCATTGCCTTCTTTGACCTTTTGTATTACTTTTTCGAGTTCATCCAGTTTACCCGAATAGGTTTCAGTTTTTCCGAAGATTTCTTCTAGTCGTTTAGCTAATTCATCTGCCTCTTCTTCGAGAACTTCTAGTCCGTCAGCAACACCTTTAGGATTTAAATTATCATTCATAGCTTTTCCTACAATTGGCAAAGATTTAAGCATGTCTGCCACAAATTCTTGATATTCAGTATCCATGTTTAATATAGACTGTCCAAACATCATTTTAATAGCTTTTGATTGTTCTTCTGTATATTCTACCACTTTTTGTAACTCTAACTGCTGTTTAACTTCTTTAAGTTGATTAGAATACTCAAAATTAAAAGCTTCATATTGCGCTTGTGAATACCTTTCAAGTACTTCACCTAGATTAGACCACTCAGTATATAATTTGTCATACAACCCAGTGTTATCTATTCCATATTTTCTAGCATTCTGAACGATTTCTCCTAATAAATCTTTATAATGTTCTGCATCTGCAGAGTCAAATTTCATCTGAATACCATTACCATTGTATGAAGATATTTCTATTAAAGCCTTGTATTCTTTGCTTACCTCAGATAGAGCTTTACCCCATGCCTCCATATTTTTGTTTCCACCCAAATTACTTGAGCCAGCAGAAAACCAACTACTTTTTGCTAATTTGTCTAATTCATCTTTAGAGTCTATTAATTCTTGGCCTAATGCTATTCCAGCATCAACTTTTTTCTTTTCCTTTAACTTGTTGAGTAACTCTATTTGTTCGCTATACTTACCGTTTACAATATCAATTCCACTTGCTTCTAGTCCATATGAGTCAATAAGTTCTTCCTGTATAGCCTTAAGTTGTTCTTTTTTATCCTTATCATCTTCTTGAAGTTCGAAGAAATTTTAAAATCATTTAAAAACCTCTGCCACTTTCATAACGTTAACATCTTAAACTCTAACGAGTACAAAATGCTTAAATTAATGGATTCAAATGCATTCAAGGCATTTTTAATAGGAATAATTGAATTATCAAAAGAAGGTGAGTAGATGTCTGAAGAACAGCCAAAGAAGAAAAGAAAACCTAGAAGTAAAGCCAACGGTGAAGGTACCATCTATACCACTACAAAGAACGGTAAGACGTATTATAAAGCTACCCTTACAGTTGGTACTGATGAAGATGGAAAGCTCATTAGAAAGTCTTTCTGTGGTTATAAGAAACAAGATGTTGTTAAGCGAATGAATGATTGTAAGCACAAGCTTGATAATGGCCTACTCGAAAAGGATAATGCCTATACAGTAGAAACATGGTTACATACTTGGCTATTTGACTTTAGGGTACATGATCTAAAAGATACTACATTTACAAAATACGATAGCTTATACAGAAACTATATTAAAGACTCCACAATAGGTTCTATAAAGCTTTCTGACCTTAGGGCAACACACTTACAATCCTATTACAAAGAGCTCTTAGAAAGTGGAACACGAGCTAATATCATAAGAACAGTCAATAAACACTTAGGCACTAGCATGAACCTAGCTTTAAAACAGGGACTTGTTATGAGAAACTATTGCGACCTGGTAACACTTCCAAAGGCAGAAAAGAAAGATGATGAAGTTATTAAGTGCTTTTCAGAAACTGAGCAAAAGACTCTTATTGCTTCTCTAGAAGGAAATAGAAACAAACCTTTATATTTAACTGCTTTAGGTTGTGGTCTTCGCCTAGGTGAAATCATAGGCTTAAAATGGGAAGATATTGACTTCAAGAAAGAAACCATTAGTATAAAAAGGGCAGTCTCTAATATAGCTAAAGTTAAAAGTGATGGTACTCGTGAATGGGGAGTTATAGAGCATACCCCTAAAACAGAAACAAGTGTTAGGACAATCCCGATACCTAAGACTTTAGTAAAGGCATTAAAGCAGCATAAGACGGAACAAAGTAAGGAAAAGTTAAAGTATGGTGATTTATATACTGACTATAATCTAGTATTCTGCAGCGAATACGGTAACTACTTTGATACTTGCAATTTAACCAGATCATACACCAGGCACTTAAAAAAAAATAGGTCTGCCTTATAGAAACTTTCATTCCCTAAGACACACCTATGCAACTAGACTATTTGAAAATAATGTACCACTTAAAACCGTACAAGCATTATTAGGCCATAAAGACATAGCTACCACTATGAATATATACACTCATGTAATGCCAGAAAAAATGACTAATGAAGTTCAATGTTTAAATAAAATACTTGGTTAGGCCCTGTATAACAGAGCCTATTTTTTATGTTGCTTGATATGACGTTGCAAGTCGGTTGCAATTTTTTGACCTATTGCAAGTTAAAAATAAAAATAGCTAAAACTTGTATCTATTGATACTCTAAACTTTAGCTATACATTTTATGACCCATACGGGAATCGAACCCATGATTTCACCGTGAGAGGGTGAAAAAAGTATTTTTCTCAAACTATTGATAATCAATGGCAAGCTAGGGTTTTCAAGCATTTAAGAGCTTATTTTTATTTCTTCTTTTTCATTATTCACTTTAGATCATGGGTATTTATTTAAATTTATTTGCAGTAAAATTTGCAGTTATATTATGTATTATTCATTGACCACTTCTTGCTTAACTTGTTCTTCTTCAACGCTCTTATCACAAAAATCCAGAATATATTGAGGTACAATTTTATACTCTCTAGGATTTAACTGAAATAAAAAATCATTCTGTACATGAAAACTTTCATCTATGTACTTCTTTATTGCACTACCTTTTTCCATGTCACCATCATGCATTATTCTATATATTTGTACCTTTTCATATCCACTTTTGCAAGAGTTGTATGCAGCAATTAACTCATCTCTATCTTTTATTCTTCTATATATTTTATTATAATCAAACTCTGGTATTGAATGCCTAATATTGCTTTGAGCAATTTCAAACTCATCTTGTGTCATTTCTCTCTTTGGTTCACTATTATCAGGCTGGTATATTGGCTTATCACGGCCTTTATGAAATACATTAGAAACTAATTGCCATTCTAGTCCCTTAGATTGCGTAATTTCTAAAAATCTACGATAATATATTAGCTTATGTAAAATATCTTGTGACTGCTCCATATTGTCCCCACAAATTTCTAGAAAAGATTTTATATCATTCTTCTCAATCTTCTTTTCCTCAATCTGTCCATTAATATTGGCTAAATATGCCGCTACTGGTTTAGGTTGAAAATACTGAGCCATGTTGTATATAGAATCTATTATAGGCTCAAAATCATGTGTTAACATCAATACTGTTTTATCTTGGAAAGAATCTTTTCCTCTAAATAGCATGTTTAATATAGCATACTTTTTATTATTGTCAAATGAAGAAATTGGGTCATCCAATACAACAAAATCTGCTTTCTCCTTTATTGCTTGATACATAAATAACACTAACGCGAAAGCATTTCTCTCTCCATAACTTAAATATGCTCTAGCTTCTGCTACTGTTTCCTGCCCCTCTAAAAATTTTAGCATTAATTTATACTGTTCTTCACCTTCAGGTTGTTCTATAGTAACAAAGTACTTATACCCTGCTGAAGCTAAGAAACCATTTATCTTGTTACTATATTTTTCTATTGTCTTAGCTATTTCCTTCTTTTGCTTAGCAATTTCACCTTGTAATTCTCCTGCTCGCTCAATTACTTGTTGTAAAGATGTATTAATAGTGTCTATTTTACTTTTCGTATAGTTACAATTCATCTTAGGAAAATAATCCAGATTAATCTTTAACTTTTCTAATTCCACAACTACTCTATCTACATCTTTTAATGCATTAAAGCCAATAAACTTTAGTTTCACCAGTGAATCTCTTAAGCTACTCACCTCAGCTTTTACACTTTTTAAATATTCTACCTGTTGATCTGATATACCATCTGTATTAACAACAATTCCATCAATCACTTGTTGAGTTGAATCATTAAAATAATGTTTTAAAGAATCAAATACCTCCAATATTTTACTTAACAGTGCCAAATACTTTGTGTCATATTCATCGCTTACTTTTAAAATAGTTTCTTTTGGAGTTGTTATTGTAGATACACAGTATGGACATTTTTCCGCAATTTCAAGATATTCCTTTCCTTGTACTTGCCATTTCAACCACTTAACGCTTGTCCCAGTTGCTTTTAGAAATGGCTCATATACCTTTAGATCATCTGGAATACTTTGCAATTTATTTCCCTTTCCTAAACTCTTTCCTAGTTCACCCGATTTTGAATATCCATTCTGGGTATTGCCAAAACTATTAATAAATACTGTCAAATCATTAATTAGCTGATCAAGTTCTGGGTTTTCTTTAAACGTGTTAGCAATTGTTGAAATCAATCTTTCTATTTCTTCCATATGCTTATCATACTGTTCTGTTCTAACAAATATTTCGAAGCTATTCTCCAACACATCTTCTTTTTTAAAAACATACTTATTTACATAATCTTCATTAAAAATACAGACCTTATTAATCTGTCCATCTATATGTATCTGTGGGTTATGAACCTCTTCATTATCATTCAAATACTTAAATGGTCTTAGTTCATTAACCTTTCCTAACATATTCTTTTCTATTGCATGTGCTATTGTTGATTTTCCAGTACCATTAATTGCATACTTAATATTTAATTTGTTCTCTTGAATTTCTATTTCTCCACTATCTACATTATTACAATTAGAAATAGCTATCCTCATAATTTATCTCCCCCATCTTTTGTAATCTAATATCCTATTTTTTACCTTCATATATACATATATACTTATACACAGACTGTCGACTTACATCACATAATCTGGCTAATTCTGTTTTATTAATCTGTGCATTCTTATACTTTGGGTAATGTTTAATAAAGCAACTAGGTAATGTTTCAATAGATGTAATAGGTCTCCCGATTACTTTTCCTTTAGCTACAGCATTTGCCATTCCACTTTTTACACGTTCAGATATCATATTGCGTTCCATTTCAGCAAATACCCCCATCATCTTAAGCATCCCGTCAGTCATTGCATCAAGTTCACCATTTCTACAATCGACTATAAAACCACCAATAACTAACTTTAGTTGCTTTTCTTTAACAATTTCAATGATTTGACATAGCTGCTTTGTACTTCTTGTAATACGTGATACTTCAGTTGTTACAATTGTATCCCCTTCTTGTACTTGATCCAGTAATCTATTTAACTCTACTCGATCTACTTTAGTACCACTTTCATATTCCCAATAGATATTCTTTTCATCCACACACCCCAAAGCTTTAAGTTCTCGCTTCTGTCTATTAATATTCTGCTTATTTTCATTTGTTGAACATCTTGCATATCCATATGTAGTCATTTCTAGTTTCCACCTTTTGTCATTTATCAGCATAATATTATCCCATATTTTTCCAAATGTCAACAAAAAGGTTACTCGTTTTTCTTTTACATATTCTTGCTATTTTATTTGTTTTATAAGCTATATTTTAATCCCCTAAAAATGTCAACGAAATCATTTGTTTTCTTTTACATTAGTAGACTCCAAACTAGTCACAACTTAACTAATAAAAAATCATCGTATTTTCTACGTTTTTTCTTATATTCCACTTAATAAAAAAGGCTTTTTTATAGCCTTCAAAATCAAATTATTCTTTTCTACCCATTGATAGCTCTATATTTGTTTTAATATTGTTTACTCTATACACCATAAATTTTTCATTTTAGGAATTTTATGTGTATAGTTGGGGGCACGTGGTCTTGAGTGTAAGCTTGAATTTCAGTTTAACTAGTAGGGGGGGAATCATCAACTAGCCTTTTTATTTGTTCTATTCTCTCTGGCGCTAGATCATAGTCAATATAAAAATACCCTTCTTTATTTACCCTCCACTTACATAGCCTATCTTTTCTATGTAACCCTAGTTTTTTATAAATATAGTTATAACGATATACAATCTCTTTAATAAGGTCTTTTTCGATATCACATTTTATAGTAGTTGCTTTCCAGAATATTTCATTCTTCTTTTCTGAGAATTCTTCTTCAAGCTTTATTGCATCCTTGTACATTGCTATAAGTGTAACTAATTTACTTGATGCCAGTCCTATATTAATTTTATCAATTGTATTTATAAAATCTTCTCTATCCAGGATTTTCTCTGCAGTTTCTGTAAACTGATTATTTTTTAACTGTTGATGCCTATTAGTTAATTCTAATATAGGTGCTTCATCTGGAGATACACTTTCAATATATAACTTTCGATATAATTCTTGCCTTACAAGTATCATATATAATGGCGCATATACTTGTTTTAAAACTTCTGTTCTAGCTTCTTCATTTTTGGATTTATAATACTTGTATACTCCCGCTACTGCTGTTATTAGTGCTAAAGTAGTTCCTATCACAAGCGTAACCCATTCAACTTTAGTACTAATAATTTGCTCCAACATTAACTGTCTGGTTAATTCTTCAACATTCATTTATATTCTCCCCCTATATAATCCAATCTACCTCACTACTATCACCAATCTGCAAGTTAAATATTTAATGCCTATTTACCATTTGGCATAGATTGTAATATCTCTTTAGTTTTTTCAGTCATTGTGATCCAATAAATAGTAATATCTATTAACTGTTTTAAATCATTTATATCTTTGTCTATCCACCGTCTCTCATAATGGGTCTCATCATTTCCAAGCCAAATTGCTCGTTTTGCTATCTGCTTTATATTGTCATTTTGTATATATTGATCAATACATTTTCCAATAAGCATTTTTTTTATCTCATCAACATTTTGCACTTTTACTTGCTTAATTAAGTAGTCTTTAATTAAAAATTCTAAGGCTTTTCTATATCCCATCCCTGAAATGCTAGATAATTGTAATTGCTCTGCTTTATAGGATTGGTTATAGATATCTACAAACTCAGGAGAAAATTTTTGAATTACTGTTTCAAACTTTCTAATGCTAGGTATGTATGGTGAAACACTCTGCAGTTCTATATATACTTCTTTGGCTACATCATCATCTTCTTTTACTAAATAATTAGCTATAAACAACTCCCTACAGTCATTCAACGGACAAATACAAATCACTTGTATTTGCTGAGTTTTTATTTTTTCACCACAAATTTCTCTATCAAACGTTCCAAGATATTTAGGTGCAATTTTACGATGACAAAAGGGACACTTAGTTGGTTCTTTGTTTACTAATAGTTGTCTAGTGTCATCTTCATCTCTACTAATTATTCGATAGGGTTCTATTGAAATAGGTATCATATAATCTTCATACATCATATTACAACCTCTTCTTTCTTATCCAATCTACCAATCTCTTATACTTTTATCTCCAATCTGTAAGTTACACACCCTACAAAGCACAGCTACATTATCCAACTAGATAAGCTTCAGCTAATAGGCTAATAGATATATTGGAATTTATCGATGGAATTACAGTAGTTCGTACCATCCGCTGGTGTCAACTACGGAGTCTTTGAAATAAGCTATAAATATGTCAAGAACATCACCTGTAGAAAGATGGTCGCAGGCAAGTATCTTTACACGCCTATTTCTTGCCTTTTTAGCCAGACCGGCTTCAATGTGCAGAAATCCAGATTCCTTGGCTGGGCAAACTTGAAGAAAAGCAATATGATTGATCGCATTGGGCGGCGTCAGGACAAAAAACTCTGCATATCCTTCTTCGATATCAGTCAAAGCATCATCAATACAGGCAATAAAATGCTTGGGATCTACTAAGAACTCCTTATCGCCAGTACGTGCAATCCACCCCTTCTGTTCTGGTATATTCTTTTTTTCAAATAACTTGAAAAGGCACATGTTGTACCTCCTTTCTAATGCATTGTTACACTACAAATTCTAATTTACCAATCCACTACACTACTATCACCAATCTGTAAGTTACACCTCCTACAAAGACAACTACATTCTAAATCCCATTAATTCTTTTTATTCTCTCAAATATAACATATGTAGCCCTCAGATATTTGTCATATCTTGTTACATTAACGATATATTTTTACATTAATATGCTTTAACAGTACTTTATAGTAAAAAGAATAGACACCTATTTCTAGGTGCCTCGTTTATATATTATTAAACTACTAATAAACCATCTTTAAATGCTTTTTCACTTAAATTCCCAGCCATATAATTTAGCATACCAAATACATTATGATGCATAATGGCTATTTTCCTTATATACTCTGAGCCAATAGTATCTACTAATTGCTGTGGTTGCAACACATAAGCCTTTACTGCTCTATCTCCTTTCATAGCTTTCGCCAGTACTCTATGGTTACCATCTATTAATACAAGTGGCGGTGTTAAGCATGGGAACATGCCTACTATAACTGGTTCATCATTTAGTGCTACATCCCCTACATGAGTTGGATCTATTTGATTTGTATCACTTGCCCATACAAGTAAGTCTGTAGGCACATCCACTGGCTTAATGCCATATTCTTTAATTTGCTCTTTAAGCTGATCTATAAACCATACTACTTTATAGTAGCTGTCATCTGTTATAAATATTTGCTTATCGAAATACTCTAGATTCTTCCCTATTGGGATGTTGGTTGGTAATGGAAATCCATCGTATTCTCCCTCTTTTAATAGGTCATAGTATTCCTTAAACATTCCTTCATAGTCATATTTATTTTGTATCGGTAAAATGCTTTTAATCAATGCTTCTCTATTCTTAAACAATGTATCTATCTTATATTCTCCGTCTCTTTTTAGTCTCATTTCTTTGCTCCTTTTCAAGTCCTTCTTTTTCGTTATCATTTTCCTGGCTTCTTGCGGTAGTCCAATCGGTAGCTGTTACTTTCAAATCCTTTGATTATCATATGCTTAGCTAGTTTCGGTAGTATACACTCAAACCTAGCTTTACTAATAAGCTATTTTATCCTTTTAAAGTCTTCTTATTGATTAGCTCTATACATAAACTACTTATCCTTTTAACTATCTCTACTACCGATAACCCTTGATATGCCTAACTTCTTCTACCTACTAAACTACCGAAAAACCATCTATAAACTCTCTTAACTCACATTAGCAATTAACAAACTGATTGACTGTTAGTACTAATGCTATATCTCTATAAAAAACATTCCTTCCATCGCTTTCTTTAGGAATGCGTTTCTTCATATCTAAGCCAAATCTTGTTTTATTATCTGGCACTTCATTATTTGCTCTACACCATTCTACATATTTGGTATACAAATCCTTTGCTTGTACTTTTGAGCCTTCCTTAGAAATTGTACACTCTTTAAGAAAAAGACCTAATGTATCACTTTCTTCTTTAAATTCATGCACTAGATTAATAACTGCTGGCGGCTCTTTTAGTCCTTCCTCCCAATATAGATGGATACCTTGAATGCACCACCATAAAATGCCCTCTACTTCTTTCATAAGTTTTTCTTTTAAATGCTTATCTTTCTTTTCCTCTGGCAAATCTAGCTTAAAAGGAATGACCTTTAATCGTCTCCAAATCCCTTTATCCGTTCCTACAACCTCTGGCATATGATTCGTAAATAACCACAACTTGAACTGTGGTAAAAAAGAAGTCGGCTCACAATACAAACGTCTTGCTGTCACCTTATCTTCTCCTGTAAGCTGTTTGATTAATCCTTCGTTAAATCGAACACCTTTATTACTTTCTACGCATACAACTAAACGTGCGTCCATTAAATTGACAATGTCAGGACTAGCCTCTGATCCTTGTCTAATTTGAGAGATTGTTTCTGCCTGTGGACACTTCACATAGTCATTCAATATATAACTCAAAACGTCCTTAAATACCCCTTTCCCATTGGCTCCATCACCATACCCAATAAACATACACTGCTCATGAGTAAAGCCTGTTAAACTGTAACCTATGGCTTTTTGAACATACCTCATTAACTCTCTATCCCCTAAGAAAATCTGCTTTATAAATTTTTCCCAATTAGGAGCTGCTACATTTTCTACATATGCAACATTGGTGACTTGCGAAAGATAGTCTGTCGCTCGATGTTCTTTAAGCTGCTTTTCATTAATATCGTAAGTACCATTAGGCATATTAATAAGGTATCTTGGCTGATTGAAGTGTGTAGACACAATCGGCAATAAATGCTTGGTCTCATTCAAAATAGAACTCTTTCCTCTATAACTTCTACAATTTTTAAGGTGCATATTGTATAAGAAAGTTTGTTTCTTTTTCTCTCTGCCCTCTGGCATTTTACTTAAGATTAAATCAAAGTCATGCCCCATACGTTCAATCATTTCACCAGCCAGTATTCTGACACCATCTACTCTATCTTCTTCCCACTTAATGCCATTGTATAGATACCATTTATTCATATCATAGGCAAAGCAAAGTCTATCTTTGTACATTAAGGCCATCGTATGAGCATTATCTGTATCATCTAATCGATAATTCTTATAAGGCTCACTCATTCGCTTTTGCTCCTCTACTTGCTCAATGAGCTCTAAGAGTTCATGCTTGGTATGTCCTTCTTCTAGGTAGTCTGTCACATCACCATGTGGTGCTTTGCTCGGTACGACCACCTTAATGGTTTTAGCAACTGCTGCTAGGTCAGCACAGATTTTCTTACTCAGTTGCCCTCCTGCTTCATCATTATCTTGAAGAATGATTACATCTAGGTTCTCAAAGTATTGCTTAAAATCCTCTACCCATGCAGTAGCTCCCCCTGCTGTCGTGGCTAAAAGTCCCAATTGATGTAGGGTGTGGACATCCTTCTCACCCTCTACGTAATAGATAGGCTTCTGTTGTTCTTTGGCTTCCTTAATAGCTGATTTATTATAAAGTGTCTTATTAATGTTCTTAAAAACATTCTTCCAAATCACATTTTCTTCCTTTACACGAAAATGACGAATTTCCTTGCCCTCATATCGTGCCTTATAGTACAATACATTTTGCAGTTGATCATCATAATAGGGATATAAGGCTTCCAATCTTAAATCACCCTTTTTAGGATCTTGCCACACCTTTACTTTTTCTCGCCAAGTTAGAGTATAGGTGTTGTTTTGTTTAAAGAGATGTTTCATTTCTAAGCCAATAACGCCTAGAATCATTTCTGGACTGCATCCTGCATGACAATGTAATAAAATACGTTCATCCGTTTCTTTGATTGATAAACTTGGTTCTTTATCTCTATGAGCAGGACAGCAACAAATATATGAGTCTGCTCCATTCTTTTTTACCTTTTCTAGCCTTTCTAATAAATCCTCGATCCTCAAATCTTTCCTCCTGAATGTCTTCCTTAAATGTCTTTTTATATTATTAGTGCATAATTTCTTTTTTGCTTTGTAAATACTTATATAAATCCTGTTCATCTACTCTTAATGCCCTTTTACCTAATACAATCTTAGGAAAGCCTTTTGACCAGAACATATTATAAGTTGCTGTTGTACTTAATCCAGTAATAGTTTGTGTCTGCTTCGGTGTTAATAATTTCATCTTTCTCTTACTCCTCTGTTAATAAATCTTCTACTTTTACTTCTAATGCCTTAGCTAATTTACCAATAGTCTGTGGTCTTGCTATCTGCCTACCACTTTTTATTCGCTGCAATGTCGTTCTAGATATTCCAGCACTTGTAGATAGTTTTTCAAATGACAAACAATTTCTAGCCATTTCAATATCCAACTTATGTGTATCGATTTTCAAACTTTCACCTCCTTTTCGAGATACATATTGTATCCATTATAGTTTTATGATACGATACATTCTGTATCAAGTCAACCTAGTTTTTTACTTTTATGTATACATTCTGTATCGTTCGTGGTAAATTACTATAGAAGGGAGTGTACTAATATGTTAGGAACCAATATTAAAAATGCTAGAAAAAAACTTAACTTAACTCAAAAAGAACTTGCTGATAGTGTAGGTATTGCAGCAATTACGATAAGAAAATATGAAAGTGGAGAAAGAGAACCCAGTTTAAAGACTATAGAAAAAATAGCCTCTATCCTTGAAGTCTCTCCCTACGAATTACTAAATGATACTCCAACAGCTTCTTTTTTTGAGCAAAAAGCAATTACAAATACTGCCAATAATCTCTTATTATTAACAAGTATACCTAATACTAAGGTGCATCTACTTGCAGAAAATCTAGAATTTCTAGTTCAAAACGTAACAGATAATGTTTCTAATCAGCATAATGTTCCTTCTGACTGGTTTGACTATACTGATTATGTTGATGGGATGAATAAACTGCTCAATAAGCTATGTATAGTTGCTAATCCTGCAAGATATATTAATGACCCACAACATAAAGAAATTGTCAAAGCAATTGATGATTTTATTGGATATAAACTTAATCAATTTAATGAAGAACAGGAGGATTAAATGACCAAAGCTACACAAGAAAAGACTAAAAAGAAAGGACAAAATGCAGACGGACTCTATACTGCTACCGTTGATACAGGTATGCGAAATGCTAACGGTACTAAAAAATACAAATATTTTAGAGCCAAAACTAAAAAAGAATTAAAAGCAAAAGTAGATGCTTATAAAATGGATGTGGCACTTAATGGTAAACCACTGGATAAAACAACTGTAACGCTCTCTGAATGGGTTTATCAGTTCTTATTTGTTCATGTGATTCATGAAGTCGCACCTACTACATTTCACCGCTATGTTAATCTATATGAGGTGCATATAAAAGATAGTGCTATTGGTGACATAGGCTTACAATCCATTACACATACACAAATACAACGATATTTCAACAATAAAACTGATAAGGCAAAAGCCACCTTACAAAAAATAAAAAACCTATTAAATAAGGCTTTTAAATCAGCCATTCATAATAACTTCATTAGGCATAATCCTATGGATGGTATCATCATCCCTAAAACTGCTAAAGAAGCCAAAGAGATCAAAATACTAACTACTGAAGAACAATTACGCTATATAGAAGCCTCCAAAGAAGAACCAAATGGTCTCTTCCTTCGTCTAGCTCTCTATACTGGTATGAGACTAGGAGAAATCCTTGCACTTAAATGGGAAAATGTGGACTTAGATAAAGGGACTATCACTATTAAGGAGAGCATGAAACGTTCAAGAGTCTACAGTGATGATGGCACCTTTACTGTTAAGGATGTGATTAAAGAACCTAAAACTAAAAAAGGTATCAGGCTCATTTATATACCTGATATCCTTATTAATGAACTAAAATGTATTGAAAAATCTAATGGTCTAGTATTTGAGACCAATGAATCTACGGTTAATCATATGCATGATAGGATCTGTGCTGCTGCTAAAATCAATCCTAATACGCTTATTAAGGATGACTCTGAAACAACTACCTACGGTGTAGGCATTCATGCTTTAAGGCATACGTTAGCCACTAGACTACTTGAAAACAATGTAAATATAAAATATGTAAGCGATATATTAGGCCATAAAAATATTACTACAACTTATAACATCTATAGTCATGTATTAGATGATAGTAAAAGAGAAGTAGCTACTACAATTAATCAAATCTTTACTTATTAAAAGGCTCAGTACACTTTAACTGAGCTTATTTTTATAGAATAGATTTTTCACTGTCATCTAGTAATAAATCCCATGTCACAAAGTTTATTTACAGTTTTAAGGAATAGTTTAGAATTATCTTCTCTAAATCTTAAATACTCTTGATTTACTATCTTCCCCTGACAATGAGGTAATTCCCCTAACGAAAAACTATTATATTCTCCACGTTTCTCCTGATCGATTAATGCCTCAATTATAGAAGCACCAATAAGTGAAAATCTTTCAATGTCATAAAAACTAACAATTTTTATATGATTACTCATCCATATGTATGCTGATGACCCAATCTCAATCTTTAACTTTTGAGCTGCATTTTCATAAATTAAATGCCGTGGAATATAATTATCTTCCAATATTGCTGCTATACCCCATGTATTTTCCCTTGTAATTTTTATATCTGAAATAAACGGATTATATTTTATTCCGAATGCTTTAGTTAGCTGATTATAGATCTGGACAATTATTTTACCCATAATATCTATGGTTTTATCGAAACTTCTTTTATCCATTACTCTTAAGCCAATACTTGGTACAGAAGATTTACTGTCAATTAATAAATACTGGTCCTTTTCTCTTAATAGAACATCTAACGATTTTCCAGTATCTTGCTTTGATTTTTCATAATCAACCTCTTTAAATATTTCATCATATGACATAGAATTTTTTAGCAGCTCATACAAGTAATTTTCTAGAACCTCTTTACCAATCTTTTGTCGCAATGAATCATTATTCTGCGTAATCCTATATAATAACGATGAAGAAACATTTCTCTTAATAAGATGTGGCAAAGGAAAATAAACATAATTATTTTCTTGAATAAATGCATAGGTATACGAAGGTCTCAGGCAATATATATATAACTCTGGTTTATCTGTCACTAACTTTAATTGTCTAATATATTCATCTCTTGTAATTGATAAAGCACTATATGCATTAGGATAGAACTCATTCAGTACATAGTTTACAATTTTATTAATATCAGCTTTGTCAGGAATACTATAGATAGTATTTAAAAAATACCCAAGTTCCATAAATTCATTAAAACCAACGCCAAACTTATCAATAAAGCATTTTTGTACATCAACATTTTCACTTTTATAATTTAATATATAACTATATTTAAATAGCCTATAATAGAAACATTCTTGTGGATAAAATTGATTTAATCCCAAACTTACAAGCATCATTGCCAATCCATTTTCGTCCAAATTTTTAGGTGCATAATCTCGAATAGCATTAATCATATGTATAAACTTATTTTCTTCTTTACCATCGAAATTATTGTTATTATATTCCTTATTTGATGTAATAGCCAACAATACAAAAGTCTCTAATTCCCAAGGATATGGAATCCTTAACCTTAACATTTTCTCTATGTTAATAGCTCCATTAACATCAACTAATTTATGTGAATATTTATGACATATACGCATTTTTTCTTCAAAACTATATCTATTTAAAATTCTACCAATATCACCATAAGTACAATAATGATTTTCCCCTAGCAAATACTCATCCCCCATAATAGGATTACTATGATTATCAATCTAAGCATTAATGAATTAGATTAGTGATCTTAACCCCATCTAACCTTAATAAAGTATTAGATTCCTCCATATGCCATCCATCTTCTTTTTTGGCTAAAAAACATAAAACTCCATATACTGGTTTCTTTTTCTTAAACGCAATATTTCCTTCAATAGCTATCTTAGATGCACTAAGTATCTTTGTTCTCTCTTCCTCATCTCGAAAATAATATGTAATACCTACAACAATCTGATTATTGCAGTTTATTTTAGATGCACACTTAGATTTAGGATGCCCATTCAACTTAGATGTAATACCATTATTAGTCCTTATAGCAAAACATCCTGCATAAAATGGTGCATAGGCATACATCTCTACCATATCAAAACAAAATTCTATATTCATCCATCCATAACCATAGTCATTGTAATTCAGTAATGAAAATGTACTCTCGTCTAGTTCAGAATATGGATTATCTGAGTTAAATAATTTTGCTTTACATTCACGTAATACTAAACAGTTTTGTCTTATTTTTGTGCTCTCATTGACCTCATTTTGTGCCGAAAATATTGTCTGTACCCCACCTATCAAATCAACTACCGCGCCTACATTTTCTAACATAATCTTTAGTATCCCCCCCATTTACTATAAATAAAATAAAGTGTGCTTTATAAAAGTAAAACCAAAATTTGCAGTTTATTTGCAGTTAATGCAAAAAGAGCCCAACTATCTCTAGCTGGACTCCTTGTCGTTCTAAGCATGACCCATACGGGAATCGAACCCATGATTTCACCGTGAGAGGGTGACGTCTTGACCGCTTGACCAATGGGCCGGAACATGTATTAGTTTACCACACTGTTTTATTTTTTTCAATATCAAATAAATATTTTTTATTTTATGTTTAAGTAAAAAATACTAGAAAGGCTATTAGCCCCTCTAGTATTAGGTTAAGCTTCTACGGCTTCTTCCTTTACTTTAGACTTGTTTTTACCCACAAGTTCAAAGGTTTCTATAACCACATTAGTGCTTGTCCTTTGAGCGCCATCCTTATTAACATATGATTCACTTGCTAAATGGCCTGATACAGCTAATTTGGTGCCCTTTTGCACATAACTGGATAGACGTTCAGCTTGAGTACCGAAGGCTACCATATTAATAAAGTCTGCTGATCTATCCTTGCTTCCTATTGGATTCACTGCTAAAACAAATTGCACATATTTATGATGTGTTGCAGATTCTTTAAGTTCTAAATCCCTAGTAACATTGCCCATTAAATTCACTTGATTCATAGTGTACCTCCTTTGTTTTTAGGAGTATACTCACTTTTTCAAATATTATACACTTTTCCTGCTTAACTCTTAACTTTTTCTAAATATTCATAAGCCTCATTGATATCGCGAATTTTTTGATTAGCAAAAGCAATATAATCTTCTGGAACGCTACCAGAAGCTAATTTATCTGGATGATATTCTTTAACAAGCTTTCTATAAGCTTTCTTGATTTCTGATAGACTTGCATCAGGACTAACACCTAATACTTCAGAATATTTTTTCACCAAATCTTCTCTGCTTTGCATACCTGGATTGCCTCCACCTTGGTAGCCATAGCTTTCTCCAGTAAAGGCTGCTCTAATAGCTTGGTATTCATAAGCTGAAATACCTAGGTCTAATAAAATTTGTCTTGTCATATTTTCTTTAGCAGTATTGGTATCTCCACCTTGCATAGCAATACCTATGAATAGATAGGCTAATGCTAAAATAATATCTCGGCGATGACCATAATAAGTCTTGACCACTTGGGTAAAAATTTGATAATGCTCAGGATGATCTTTACCATAATCAAAAGCTTCAGCATAGCTATTGAGCTCTGATGCACTCATTCCAAAATGCCCTGCTATAAACTGCTTTATAAAATGAATTTCATCTTTTGTTACACTACCATCTGACTTAGCAATCATAGCTGATAAAGCCATCATTGAAGCAATGACAGGATTTTTATCTTTAAAAGCTGGTTCATCCCTGATTTCCTTTGGCAATTTAGGATATTTTTTAGGCATATAGCAAATACCTATCAGTATAAAAATTGGAAATGGCCAAGGTAAAATTAACGTTAATCCTGCCCATATCCAGCTATTTCTCCCTTTAAAATAAGCAATGGCACCTACTAAGCCTGCTAAAGCAAACTTAATCAGCCATAAAAAAAGGCTCATTCCAAGACCCAAAAGCTCCATCAAAAAGTCAACTATAAACATCGTGTCACCTAACACCCTTCTTCTATAAAATCTATTGTCCCATTTTATCATATTTAAAGCTAATATGCATTATGTTCTGCTAATCCTTGGCAAGAATTGTCGATGAAAAGCGTGCACCTTAAACTTTCTTTGTTAATATGATAAAGTAGAACTCTTTACTACTTTCTCATATCGTTGTTAATTTCTGATGAAAGTCGTATAATAGACTTATGTATTAAGTCGTTTTGGAGGAAATATAATGAAAAAACCTATTTTTACTGGATCTGGTGTAGCCATTATTACGCCTTTTAATGAACAAGGTGTAGATTTTGATAAATTCAAAGAACTCATTGAATGGCATATTGCTGAAGGTACAGACGCCATTATTGTTTGTGGTACTACTGGTGAATCTGCTACTTTACCTATGGATGAACACAAGGCCCTTATTAAATGTTGCGTAGAGCAAGTAAACGGACGTATTCCTGTTATTGCCGGTGCTGGTAGCAACGATACACGTCATGCCATTGGCACTAGTCAATATGCAGAAGAAGTCGGTGCTGACGCTCTTTTATCTGTGGTACCTTATTATAATAAGACCACGCAAAAAGGACTTTATGAACATTTTAAGGCTATTGCAAGCAGTACTAACCTCCCTATTATTCTTTATAATGTACCGGGACGTACAGTTTTAGATATGGCACCAACTACTGTTAAAGCACTTTCAGAAATCGAAAACATCGTAGGTATTAAAGAGTGTAATTTCACTCATGTTGGCGAGATTCGTAAGCTTTGTGGCCCTGATTTTGCCATCTACTCAGGAGAAGATGCTAATGTCCTCCCTCTATTAGCCATGGGAGGCTTAGGTGTTATCTCTGTTATGGCTAACATTATCCCTCGTGATACTCATGATATAGTAGCAAAATTTATGGCTGGCGATATTGAAGGTAGTCGTGAACTTCAGCTTGGTGTATTAGACTTAGTTCATGCTCTCTTTATTGAAGCAAGTCCAAGTCCTGTTAAAGAAGCTATGAATATGATGGGTATGGGAGTCGGTAATTGCAGATTACCATTAGTACCTATGGAGCCTGTTAATAAAGAATTTTTATCTCGTACCTTAAAAGCTTATGGTTTAATTTAGTCCTTATCTTTACTTTAAGCTCTAATTTTTACAAAAAATCAAGAGAGCCTAGGCCCTCTTGATTTTTTTATGTCAATCCTAATAGCATTTTCACTTTTTAAAATAAGTTATTTGCTATTTTCAATTTGATTACTTTTAACTGCCTCTACAATAATATCGCAGGCTTTTTTAATCATAGGATCTTTTGATTTCTCACTTAACCAATCAAAATAACTTTTATCTGTTTTATAAACTTGTTTTAAAGTTTCTCCTCGATGTTTATTGCCAAAGGGAATAACTACTGCTCCTGCTGCTTCTGGTGACATGCTGATTTCTTCTTTAATGGCTATGCCCCTCACAGGTTCTTTTTCTTGCCCCTTTGTTGCTTTATTGGCATCATCATCTTCACCTGTATTTAAGTTTAAAATCGCCTGATAAGAATATCTTCTTAAGTAGCTAATAACACTTCCCGCTGCTTGAGGGTCTTTGGCAATTTCATAGCCTCCCCCTTTAGCTATCCTCGTAGGTAACATATAAAGTGGTTCACTCTCAATAAATTCACCACTATCATGAAGTAGCACCGTTTGAACACCTATTTGACCATCCTCCCTAGTTAAAGGAAATTGCAAGATGGATAAGCCATTGGCTTGTAAAATAGGCCTTGTAGCTTCGATTAAAGCATCTAAGGTCACATATTCACTTTTAAATTGTGGATTTTCTGCATCCTTGGCAATGCTAGTAATTTCACCATTAAACTTAGCTAAAGCACTACCAATTTGTTTAATACTATCACTCTTTCTCATTTTTGCCCTCCTTTCTTATTCCTTTGTAGTTTCTGCTGCATTTTTAAATTGGCTTACTTATAGCTTTTGCAACTTCAAAAAGCTTATAACAAGAAATCCTTGTCAAAATAAAAAACACCTTAACACAAAATGTTAAGATGTTTTTTTATTTAAAATCATTTATTAGTTTTTTATTTTAAGCAACTTTTACTGTCTTTTTTTCAGTCCTTCTATTTTCAACTTCTGAGTTTTTGAAAACCATTTTAAGCAAAATAGGGGTTAAGATAGTAGTTACAACTACCATAATAACAATAGGTCCAAATAGTACCGTACTTAACAAACCTAGGCTAGCTCCCTTACTTGCTACAATCAGGGCTACCTCACCCCTTGAAATCATTCCAGTACCTATTTGTAAAGCCTCCTTACCTGAATAGCCACAAAATTTAGCACCTATACCACATCCTATGATCTTTGTTAAAATAGCCACTATTAATAATGCTCCTGCAAAGATCATGAGTTGTATTGACATTTGCTCTATTTCTACTGTTAAGCCAATACTAGCAAAGAATACCGGTGAAAGAAGTAAATAAGACATGGTTTCAAAACGATGACTAATATAATCTCTTTTTATTGTATTAGAAATAATAAGTCCTGCTAGAAAAGCACCTGTAATATCAGCCACACCAAACACTTCTTCTGCAATATACGCTAAAAGTAAGCAAAATACAAAAGCAATAATGACATAACGGCGACGGTCTTCATCATCTTTCATAGTCCATTTTCTAAAGAATCTATAGAATCCAAAACCAATAATTCCTGAAAATACAAAGAATAAAGCAATTTTTAATAATACAATCCCTACATTAACACTTGTATCTGCTAAACTTGTAATTAAAGTTAATGCAATAATCCCTAGTATATCATCAATTAAAGCTGCTCCTAAAATAGCATTTCCTACTGGTGTAGAAAGTTTACCCATCTCCTTTAGTGTTTCTACAGTAATACTTACAGAGGTAGCTGTTAAAATAATCCCTACAAAAATATTTTGTAAAATCATAGGTGTTTCTGGTACAGCAAACTCCTTTGTATTTAAAAGTGCCGCCACAGCAAGTCCGCCTAGAAGCGGTATGATTACACCAAATAATGCGATAATAATAGAAGCTTTACCTGTCTTTTTCATTTCTTTAATATCTGTTTCAAGACCTGCTGCAAACATAAGGGCAATTACCCCTAATTCTGCCGTTTGCTTAATAAATTCTGTTTCTTGTATTATATTGAGCATAGCTGGTCCTAATATAAGTCCTGCTAAAAGTGCTCCAACCACTTGTGGCATATGAAATTTTTTAGTAACTAAGCCTAATATTTTAGTACTCATTAAAATAATGGCTAAGTCAAGTAAGTAATGATATGACATATGTTTCCTCTCCTGCTCTGCATGTTCCCTATGACATGCTATAAAATACTATAATTTGGCTCGTTTATCTAAGCAAAATTTAGTATAATAATATCTAGGTCATAAGTAAAATAAATAATTTATATACTATCGATTAATTTTTTTAATAATAAAGGAGACAAAACTATGCTAGAGGAACTCAAAACTTTTATTGCTGTCGTAGAAGAAAAGAGTTTTACTAAAGCTGCAGAGAAGGTCAATTTATCTCAGCCTAGTGTGAGTGTACATATTAAGCATTTAGAATCTTATTTTAATACACTCCTTATTACGCGTTCTATGAAACCTAAAAAGATTATGATTACTGAAAGCGGGCATTTGCTTTATAAGAGAAGTAAGCAGCTTCTGTCATTGCTTGATACTACCAAAGAAGAACTCCATCATATTAATAGTTCTTTTAAGGGCCATCTTAAAATTGGTGCCACTTCTACCATTGGTGAATATCTGCTTCCTTCTTTTTTAGCGGATTTTTGTAACCACTATCAAGATATTAACATCGAAGTATCTATTGGTAATACAGCTGAGATTACTAGTAAGATGAAAACTTTGCAACTTGATGTAGCCTTAGTAGAAGGTGTACTTTCTATTCCTTCCTTTAAACAAAAATGCTTTTTTGAAGACCAGCTCGTTCTTATTGCTCCTAGCAGCTATCTCTTTAATGAAGAGTTATTAGCTTCTCATCTTCTCCATAAACAACGCTGGTTGACAAGAGAGCATGGTTCTGGTCTTAGAGAAGCTTTAGATGCTTTTTTAGTGGCTCATCAAATCATTCCTAAAAGTAAATTGGTTTTAAGTAGTAATTATGCCATTAAGGAAGCCGTGAAAAATGGGTTAGGAATTGCTATGATTCCAAAATCTATGATTAAACAGCTTGGCTCCTTAACTACTATTCAAGTACTTCAGCTTAATACTTCCTATAAAATTGCATTTTCTTCCCTACTTCCAAAAGATTTACCTACTTCTCCTATTACAGATTTATTTTTAGAAAGCTTCGTACAATATATTAATACAGAATACAAACACATTATAAGGACTTCTTAAAGAAGCTAAAAAAGCAAGCAGTGACTTATTTCACTACTTGCTTTTCGTTTTTAATTAAATCAATCACTTCATGAAGACTTGATACAATAAAACTTGCATCTTCCCTCATTTCATCATCAGCTTTGACTAAGTCAGGGATTAAAACACCATACATCCCGGCTGCTTTAGCTGCTTTAATTCCCATTTTAGAATCTTCTAAAACCATACACTTCTCAGGTATTTTTTGTAATGCCTGAGCCGCTACTTGAAAAATCTCAGGGTTAGGTTTAGATTCCACTACATCTGAGCCACATACAATATGATCAAAGCGTTCCTTTACACCACCTAAGCTTAAATAAGCTAAAGCCTTTTCTCTAGTGCTAGAAGTAGCTACTGCCTTAGAAATGCCTTCTGCTTCTAAAAAATCTAAAAGCTCCATCAGTCCAGCTTTTTTCGTTATTCCTTGTTTTTCAAGTATTTGGTCTGCTAGCTCTCTTTTCTTTTGACTTGCTTCCTCATACGGAAAATCTTCTCCATAAATCTTTCTTAAGATCATGCCAATGGTTCTACTATTTCTAGCTACTAACTGAATATAAATATCCCAATTAAATTCATAACCATAAAACTTAGCTGCCTGCTCCCATGCTTCATAGTAAACACGTTCTGTGTCAAACATCAATCCATCCATATCAAAAATGACAAGCTCTGGTCTCACTATATTTCCTCCTCCTATTTTTCTACATGAATCTGCTTTTATTACCTTATTAGTATAACAATAGTTCAAGAGGAGTGAAACCCATCATTCAGTATCTTTTATATTGGGTAACTCAAAATGTAAACAAGTACCTGCATTTGCGTTGAAGGCCTATTTAATAAAAAGGGTGCTTAGTACATCTTTCTTTTATGTACTAAACACTCTATCCTTACATAATATCCATATCCACTACAACAGCAATGGCTCGTCTGGTTAAAAGTATACCCAAGCCCGCAGCTAAAACAACCAAAATAAGTGCTATTCCAAATAAACTACTTCCCTTAATACTATAAAGAAAAATGGCTAATACAGCCGAACCAATTAAGGTTTTTTGAGAAGAAATCCATTTTACATCACACATCAATGGTATTAATGCTGCCAAACTTGCAAAAGCACTATGAAGCAAACTGGCTACTATATAGCTTACAAAAAAACTTATACTCATACTCCCTTGAGCAAAACCTAATGCTAGGTTTAAAATAGCAAGCACAATAAAATGAAGTAACATGCTCAAAAACATGAGAGGCATGGTTACACTTATAACAAGAATAACTTTTACTACTAACAAACGTTTACGAGAAAGTGGATACGTGAATAAAATACTAATTGACTTACTATTTATTTCTTCACTAAACATACGGATGATTAATAGTCCTGCAAAAATAGTAAAAACAATTTTATTATAAGCAATGACATTGGAGAAATAGCTCGTATAATCCTTATAGTTTCCCTCCATTAATACCCCTGACATAATTAAATAAATTAATAAAATACCACTTGTTAATAGCCCTCCCATTACAATTTGCTTGAAATTATTTTTTTTCATTTCCAGCAATAATAACTGTTTCATTGCCCTACCCCCTTGATAATACATTCAAAAAGTGTTCTTCCAAGGATGTCTGCTCATTTGCTTTAATATCTGCTAGTGCTACTTCTTCTAATAACTGCCCGCCTTTAATGCAACCAATGGTATCTGCTATTAACTCAATCTCTGATAAAATGTGGCTTGAGATTAAAATGGTGATTCCCTGTTCTCTACACAAGAATTTAAGCAACTCTCTGATATCTTTAATACCTATAGGATCAAGGCCATTAACAGGTTCATCTAAAATAAGAAGTTCTGGACGATGAACTAGTGCTCTAGCAATGCCTAGGCGTTGCCTCATTCCTGCTGAAAACTGACTTACTTTTTCATTTGCCATACCTTGTAAACGTACAAGTTTTAAGGCATTGGCCACACTTTCTTCAGCTTCAATTCCCATGTAGCTACATTGGAGTTCTAGGTTCTCTTTTACTGTAAGATGATTATAAAAAATAGGATACTCTATCATATTTCCTATGCGACGTAACAAACGTGGCTGCATTTCACTAATTTCTTCTCCAAAAAGCTGAATGCTTCCACTATCTGCTTTTACTAAATGTAATAGCATCCTCATAAGCGTTGTTTTACCTGCCCCATTAGGCCCTAGAAAACCATATATTTCTCCTTGTTTCACATGAATACTCACATGGTCTATAATTTGCTTGTCTCCTATACGCTTACATAAATCATTGGTGGTAATAATCTCCACTTATTTTCCCCCTAACTCATTCCTTCTTCAATAAACCTCCTTATATCATATACAAAATATTTAAATTATTCAATTTTTTAAAACCACTTTATTAAGTTTATAAATTTTCAAATTAATTTTAAGAAATCATCTTTTTATTTAAAGTTCCTTAATTGCTTTTCTTTTTATTTCTCCCCATTTATGGCCATTTTTCCTATGCCCTAAAAAGCCTAATAAGCGGTAAAAGCTTAAAATTTGTCGATAACCCATTGTTTCAATTAAAGATAAAAGTATGAGTCTACCTATAACTTTTTCATTGTTTTTTTCTTTAAAAGCATACACTTCTAATAATAGTGCTGCTATAGACACAAAAGCATTAGCAACTAATAAAAAAACATACAGTTTTAACACATAAATGACATTAACTAAGTCTAATAGGCTTAATACCACTAAAAGAACGATGCCAAAGATTTCTATAAGGGGCGAAATAAGTTCAAATAAAATGTAATAAAGCTTTGCTCCAAACCAACACCAGCTTAAAAACAGCTGTGGGTGGGAAAATAAACTTTGTATCAAGCCCTTTTGCCACCTCTTTCGTTGAGTTCCTAAACCTCTTATGGTGTCTGGCGCTTGTGTGTAGCAGGTAGCATCTGCTACTTGTTTGATCACGTATGGCCTATTTTCTTTTAGGAAATGGCTATGGAGCCTCATGACTAGCTCCATATCTTCACCTATAGTCTTTGTTTTATACCCACCTACTTCAATAACGGCTGATTTTTGAAAAGCACCAAATGCCCCTGAAATAATGAGATTCATATTCATAAAGTCCCATCCTATACGACTTGTTAAAAAAGCTCTTTTGTACTCTAGCATTTGAAAACCAACTAATAAGTTCTTTGGTTTCTGCTTAGCTACGATTTCTCCTTCTTTAAAAGTAACATCATTAGCAATCTTAATATTGCCACCTACTGCTAATGTTTGTTTGTTTTCAATAAACGGTACTATGAGTTCTTTTAAAGCATCTTTTTGTAAAATACAATCTGCATCAATACCTACAAATATATCATACTGAGCATAGTTAATCCCTGCATTTAAGCAATCTGCTTTTCCCCCATTTTCTTTATGAATTAAAATGAGGTTAACACCTTCTTGCTCACTTCCATAAACTTCAATAACAGGCTGTGTTTCTATAGCTTTTAAAGTAGGTTTAAAAATCTTTTTCATCTGAAAAGCTTCAACTAACACCCTTAAGGTATCGTCTGTAGATCCATCATCTACTATAATAATTTCATACTGCTGATAGGTTGATGCTAATAGTGAACGTATAGTTGATGTAATTGTAATAGCTTCATTATAAGCAGGTACAATAATAGAAACTGGTATGTTTTCTCCTTTTTCTACAACCAATGCTTGTTTAAAGGCTTTGTAATGTCTATACCTTTTAAAATGATAATAGGCCATAATGGTAAATAAACCGGCTATTCCTACACTACAAAATGTATAAATTAATACAACACCTGTTAATACTTCTTTTAAACCTTCTAATTCCATAACGCCTCCTAACTTATTTGTTCTAATAAAAATTGACGGTAGCGCTCTAATTCTTCTTCAGATTTTCTCGTTTCTTCCGTCATGATATAAGCTTTTAATTGCGCTTCATCTGTCAATACCGCTTCTAATAAGTTCTGAATGGTGACTTGGTGTTCTTTAATCAAGCTTTGCTTTTGATTCATCCTGTAATAAAAGCTTTTAGCCGCACTTTCTCTTACTTTATAAGAAGGGTCGTCTATAGCTTTTTTCAAAGCTAACATACTTTTTGAATCTTGATAATATTTCAAAGCTTTAGCACTTAACTTTCTTATTGCTTCATGCTCATGAGCTAAATGAGCTATTAAATGATCTTCTGCAGACTTAGAGATCACTTTTTCAAAGTAAAGAATGCATAAGCATTTAAGCTGGATAGTACTGCTATTACTAACTAGGTACATTTCTACTAACCTAGCCACTGCTGCTTCTTCTTTTAAAGTAAAATAAGCAATCATAATAGGGGACAATTGCTTATCTTGATTTTCTAGCTGTAATATCATTTCTTTAGTAAATGCTACGTTTTCTCCTTTATAATTTAATAAACATTCAATGAGAATCTTATCATCTATAGTGGGTTCTTCAATTTTTAATTGTTTAATCCCTTTTAGTAAAGCTTCAGTAGCACCTATAGCTGCTAAAGCTTTTAAACGACTGATACGAATATAAAGAGAATCGTCATAAGCTAAAGATTCTATATAAACTTGGTCTTCAAAGCTTCCAAACTTTTCTATGCACTGTAATTTAAAAAGCTTATTAAATTCTTTATTGGAACTACTTCTTATAAAAGGTGCTACAATCTCACTTTGTCGAATCCATACAACATTATCTTGGTTTTCCTCTACCTTATCCAATAAATAAGTCAGCAAGGCAAGCTTATGCTCCCTTTTTTTAAGCTTTTGACTGCTTTGCTTTATTTTTTTATTAGTACATCTACCTGTTTGTTTAAACGCATATAAATCTTTTTCTATTGAGTCTTCTAAATATTTTATTCTCTTATAAGAGCTGCTACCCTGCTTATAACTCAAATGTACATATCCGTATACGCCTATCGCAACCAAAACAAGTATAAGCCCCATATAATAAACGGCTGTCATATTTTCTCACCCTCCTTACTATTTATTAGCTTTAAGAAATAGTTGCAAAAGCTTTTTTTATTGTCTCATAAGATTTTTTTAGTCGCTCATGATAAACTGGCAAATCCCAACCTTCCCAACGATAAGGTAGCATGGGTAGCTGGCTTCTCAGCTTACCTTCTTCTATAACGGAAATACCTACTTTCATTTCTTCTACTGTTATATGATTGATTTCATCTGTCTGATAAAAATCATCAATGACTTGATGCTTTCCTGGATTAGAAATTTGGAGCATCAGCCATGGAATTCTCATTTCAATTTCATCTCCTACGACTATAAAATCTGCCAAAGAATCATATTGCCCTGAATCAGGATTGGTATTTCCTGCTCGCAACTTACCAACCTCCACTTTTTTTAGAGGTATCGTTTCTCCTGTCAATGGAAACATGGATTCTCCCAGTACAACTTGACTAAAAACGTTAAAATGCTGACTTGTAGCTTCTGGTTTTTCAGGTTTTTCATTTAAATAAGCAGATGCATCATAATAGTCTTGAACCAATAAACTAGCTTCCTCATTACCTGTTAGTTTAATGATAAAATCAGTACCTTCGTTAAAGGTGACTTCATAGCCTTCTAATCCATAAGCACCTGAACGTGGTGTGATATCAATAGGAATAAGTAGTTCTTCTTTTGATAAATCCAACTGATCTTTATGAATCCTTAAGTAAACAAAAGCTGCATCACTTCTCATATATAAAGATAGGTCCTCTGCTCTTCCTACCAGATCCTTCTTATCCCAATCATTTACCTTCCCATCTAAAAAAACGCCCTCCCCTTCTTTTCCTGGTTCAAAACTTAAAAGGCCAAAACATTGTTCATTAGTTAGGCGGTCATGCCAGTAAGCTCTATTATCTGCTTCATCTAAATCCATGGTATTCCATGTTCTTTTAAACCACTCATCCTGCCATGAAAAAATAATAGCACCAGCATAATCTTCCTCATAGATATCTTGTAACATAGAAGCATTCATCTCCCCTTGTTCCTTTTCGCTCACCAGCCCTTGATTAAAACCACGATGAGTATCTATATGAGTAATTCCTCTAGATGTAGGTACCCCAAACTCTGAAACAATGACTGGTCCTGTATGGTGAGCTTTTAACTGCTTTAAATACACTCTATAACTATTTACCTGTGCATCTTCCTTGGCAGGTGTAATATATTGAGGATCATAGTTTAAGAAATCTGGATAGTATGGATAAATATGATAGCTATTAAATAGTCCACTTTTAAAAGTATCCTGACTTTTAATTGTTTCTGTATCTATGGTAACGATACGATTGGCTTCGTCAATATCATTAGCTTGGTCAAATGGATCCGTGGTTAACCAATTAGTAATAGCTACTGGTTTTTGCATTTGATAGGTTCTTGTTTCATAAGCAATGGTATGCTCTAGCATCTGGGCAAAAAACAACTCTGTAGGTCTTGCTTTTTGTGTATATATATATTCGCCTGTAAAGTCTCCTTTACCCCAATGTAACTGATTAGTTGTTTGTACAAAGTAAGGATCCCATTCAATTCCTAAAATATAACCTACTACATAAGGTGAAACATCTTGGTTATAAGTGCCATAACCCCTTCCCTTTTTAGCTTCTATCTCTGCATTCCCATGTAGTACATCAATAATGTTACTCACTTCTTGCTTAAAGCTTTCCATAAGTTCTTCATCAAAAGCATCCATCTTTTCCTGCATTAACTCTTCATCTATCCAGACACCTTGTAATAAGTAAAGTGGTTCTTTTGCCTTACGGTTATACTCTGCTAGTGCCTCATAAAAAGCTGGCATTTGAAGGGTATACACACGAATCACATTAGCATTCATTTCTTGGATCTGACGAAACCACTTTAAATACTCTTTTTTAGTAACTCCAAATTCACCAGGATAATAACCTGGTTTTGTTGTTCCTAAATTAACACCCTTTAGAAACAGCTTTTCCCAATTATCCTCTTTATAAATTTCCAAGTAATCTCCATTTGCTCTTGCTACCTGACTAACACACTCTTCTTTATTTAATAAAGGACGTCTTTCTTGTCTCATAATTACTTCTCCTATAAGCCATACTGTGCATAAAAGCACAATCCCTATTGTTACATACTTCTTCATTTTTACTCTCCTTTTGTGCTCCTAACGACTCATTATAGCAAACTCTTCTTTGAAATAGGATGTAAAATAAAAAGAACTAAAACTTCGATTTTTCAAGCATTCGTAGCCCTTAAGTGAACAAATTAACGTACTATTTTTACTTTAATGTTATTTGATATTTTAACTTAGTTTATATTTATATTTTACTTATGGTAAGTTTTGTTCATTATGATATTTTTCTAATACTTTATCCTAATTACCCTAGAAATCATATTTATTTTGGGTATTTTATCAAGTACTTGAGCTACTGTTTCTAAATCCTTTTAAATAGTAACTATAAAGATATATAGTATATTACATCAATTAATATAATAACTATTTTATATAGTTTTATAAATATGCACATTTCACTCTTGACTGATTTAACTATAAATACCAATTTTCTCTCTCATCATTATCCTACGTCCTATCTATATAATTACCTTTCATTTTGAAAACCTTAACATGTAAAACGATGGACTACATGGAGGTGCTTTCCCAGTGAAACATTATCATGGTACTTATAAAAAACATTCTTATTTTGAAGGCTGGTATTTTAAACATCAGGGTGAGAATCATACTTTAGCCATGATTCCCGGCGTTCAATTTGATCAATTTGGTAGTCATTCGGCTTTTATTCAAGTGATTACATTCCTATTTAGGTGTTAAGGTAACAACCTACTCTAAGACTGCTCTTACCTTAGTGCAACCCCCTGCCCTCCAAGTCTTTTTTTAAAACAGTCATTCTAAACCATTAAAAGCCCCTAATATAGGGGCCTTGAGATGAATAATCCATGAAAGTCCTGTAGCTATAGTTAACTATCGTTTCTTTATGGATAATCAGCTTATTTTTGATTTAGAAAGCACTAAAGCCAGTTTTGAAATGGTATTAGGCAATGAATTCACTTGAAATACAAGCCATTTACACATAGGAAAGCTTAGTATGATTTGCAGTAGATTGATTAACTTAGCACCTTGCTTGATCTGCCAATAAATAGGTTCAAATAATGTTAAACTTATTCGCATGAAACGATGATAGGTTACAAGTTGTTCTTTAAAATGTTTTATATAATAACTGATATCAAAAAGGTTATAAGGTGGTAAAGCTTCACTAGGCAGATATACCCCTCTTAAAAAAAAGAATTGAGTTATTAGGATGAGTATTAAATAGCTGACAATGTGGATGCCTTTCTGCCTTACGTTTAAATGAAGATGCAATAAACATCTATAGCTTGCCATGAAGCAATACAATATTAATATAACCCCAGCAACACTTGTAGCTGCTACTTTTAAGCTTCTTAGAGAAGCTTTTACATCCTCTCCATGCAGTATTTCACTATTCTCCTCGGTTAATCCTAGCGTTAAAAGTGCCTTTTCTTCAATGATCTCACCTGCTACTTGACTTGGTAAAATAACAGCCTTTATCGGTGCCTTTTTTCCTAATGTACTTGTTGCAGGAAAATAAATGACATCCTCTCCTAAGTCAAACCAATAATCCCAAAAGTACTTGTACTTACGATACACACCCACAATCTGATAGACCATACCTTCTATTTCACATACATTTCCCGTCACTTGTATGGAGCCAAAGTACTGCTTTGCAACTTCATCACTAAGTAATATCACATTTCGTCCTTCTCTATCAGCTGCTGCCCCCCAGAAGGCACCATCTACTATCTGAATAGGTTCCATCATAGGAAGATTGCTGGTAGTCCCTCTTCCAACAAGCTCTCTCTCCTTTTTAACCTTTAATGTCACTGACTGCTCATTTAATACAACTGGCTGAAGCTTTTTATAGCTATCGCTTTCACAAAAGCTTGTTACTTCCAGCTTTTCTTTTGGGTAAATTTCTATTCTTCCCTCAGTATAAACTTGGGGTAAGCTTTCAATAAGACCTATTTTCAAACATTGTAAGCCAATAAATAGTACTAAACAAAGAAGGCCCCTCTTTTTTATAGTCTTCATTTAAGTGCTACCTCCTGCCCATCTTTTAAATCTCCTAAATGGGAAGTAATGATCCTTTGGTTTTGATCTATCTGAGCTGATATAGCTACTTTGTAGTCTCCTTCTTCTAAAATCGTCACAGGTACTTCTCTTACTTTATAAACCTTTCTACCAATCCCTTCACTTTCCTCTACTACTAATACATAAGCATTGGTATACACCTTTTTAATGGCACTTTGATCCACAATCATCTGATACTCACTAGAACGGTTGGTTATTTCTACACTCACTGTCTTATAAGTAGTAGGCTCTAACTGCATTTGTCTTAAAAGCTGCTCCTCAACTTCTGCTGTTATTACATATTGTCCATTTTCTTCTTTAAACTTTTTCTTATTAATACTAGCTTCGTAACGCATTTGATTAAAAGTAAAACTTACTCTTTGTCCCATTTGTATTTTATTAGCTGTTTCTTCAGATACTTCAAAGCTTAAACCATAGTTAAGTGCTTTAGGAATAACAACTAAAAGCTGCTCCCCAGTTTGAACATACGCTCCCTTTGCTACATTTAAGCGATAAACATATCCTTCCATAGGACTTACTAATGTTTCACTCAAAGAAGACTGACTGATTAGTTGTTGTTTTTGCTTGTTTAAAAATTGCTCTTCTTTTAAATCCTCAAGGCTCAGCGTCACTTCAGCAAGCTGATTTTGTATATCTTGCATATTTTGCTTTAACGCTGTTTCTATAGCTTTTGCCTCATCTACTAAGCTTCTTTCTAAAGTAGCTAACTTATTTTTTTCTGCTTCATAGCTACTGATTGCTATAAGACCTTCTTTATGTAGCTCCTCATTCACCTGAACTAATTTTCTCTGCTCTTTAATCTGCTCTTTTAAGTCTATTAACTTGCTACTCGTTTCGTACTGCTCTAGTTCTTTTTGTTTAATCTCATAGCTAATTTCTAGTTGGGCAACTTCCTCTTCTTTACTTGCAATCTGCCTTGCTAATCTTTCATATGCAATTGTAAGTTCTGTTTCTTGGAAGGCTTTATTACTAGCTTCAGTCTCATAATCGCCTTTTTGTACAGTACAAAGAGCTTCTCCTTTTTCTACAAATTCCCCTTCTTGTTTAAAAACCTCTATAACTTGACCACTTATAGAAGATACCAATATAGCTTGCTGACTTTTTAAACTTTCTTCATTTAATCCTATTTTACCAGTCGCTAAATACTTCACTTCTACAACGTCGCTTTTAACTTGAGCAGTACTTACTACAGGTAATAGATACTCATAAATGCTTCTCGAAATAAATGTACATCCTATTAATACTGCTAAAAATAGCAGGATTACTTGAATTAGTTTTTGCTTAAGGGATTGTGTCTTCTCCATGACTTTCTCCTTACTTTAAACTAGATATTTTTAAACCGTCTGACAAATCATCTTGGGCATAAATAACTAATAAGAGTGGCAGAACCATATATAAAACACTACATGCAAAACCAATATGTATATTAGACACTGCTAGACTGGATAAATACACAGACAAGGGTAGTTTTTCTCTAGTGCTTATAAAAATCAAAGGCTGCTCTACCATACTCCAATAATCTATAAATAATAAAACTGCTGCTGCAACAATAACTGGCTTACACATAGGTACCAAAATATAACTTAGCACTTGCCTATCATTAGCACCTAATAAACGTCCCTCTTCTATAAAGCTAGCATCTATCCCTTCCATAAATTGCTTTAAGAAAAAAACACCAAAGGTTCCAAAAGCACCTGGTAAAATTAAAGCCTCATTACTATCTAAGAAATGAAGCTTACTTAAAATCATATAGTTAGGTACCAATGTCACTTGAAAAGGCATGAGCATCATAATAATATAAATGAAAAATAAAGTTTCTGAACCCCAAAACTTTAACTTACTAAACCCAAAAGACGCTAATATGCTTAATAAAAGCTGCAAGATAACAATAGGCACAACAACCCTTAGTGTATTCCAAAAATAAACTAAATACTGAGGTGTTCGAAATAAAAGGCGATAATACTGATCTAAATTAATATAAAATGGCTTTGGAAACACTCTTTCCCATAAACTTATAGGTTGGCTATAGATTGCCTTAATAAGTGCCTCACCTTTTAAAGAATGAGAAAATAAATAGTATACAGGAAACAAAATGCTTATTAATAGTAGCCCCATGCCTACATAAGTTATTCCTTGCTTTAACCTCTTCATTGCTTCCTCCTATCCATTCTCTCTTATATACCATTGCTGCCATCTTGCCCCAAAAAAGATGATTATAAAAATCACTGTATATAAAGTAAAAGCGGCAGTCGTTAATAAGTCATAATTTAGTTTAGCAAAATGATTATTCATGAAGTGTTGTAATAAGTAAAGATTCCTATTAGGGTAATCTCCTTGAAGTAAGTACACTTCTCTAAAAATTTTAAAGCAGTTGGATAATGAAATAATTATTGTAAAAAAAAGCATGGGTACCAAATAAGGTATTTTAATAAAACTAGCAATCTTAAAAAAGCCCGCTCCATCTAGCTGGGCAGCTTCTTCATATTCTTTTGGCATGGTAAGGAGTGTTCCTATAATAAGCAGTATATTATAGCCAAGATTTTTCCATATAATAAAGCCAATAATAATCCACGGCGCCTTGTCACTTTGAAGCCAATCTAGATGAGTACCTAAAACTGCATTTAAAATACCTTCCTTCGAAAATAAATCTTGCCAAACTAGCATAAGCGACGCTGCTGGTAATGCCATAGGAATAAGTAAAAGTCCCTGTAGCCATTTTCTTTTAGCCAATTGCTTTTCAATTAATAAAGCTATTAGCAAGGATAGGAAACATAAGCTAGGAAGGGCAATGCTTATTATAAATAGAGTATTGCCCATAGCCAAACGATAATTGGCATTATTAAACAAAGTTTTAAAATGTGTTAGTCCTACAAATCGCCTGTCACTTAAGTCCGCTGTAAAGCAGTATACAAAGCTTTTCAAAAAAGGAAGTATATAAAATACTAGTACGCCTGATAAGCTAGGTAATACAAATAATAACCCCTTCCACTTTCTAATCTGCTTCATACTCTAATCCTTTCTTTATTCCTTACTATAAAGTTCTAACTGTGGTTTAAGACGTTCTACTACTTGCTGGGCACTTTCCTTGTTTTCAAAGTATGCCTTGCTACCCTCTACAATAAGATTAATGAGGGCCTCATCCTCTAATACAGCTGTTTTAATTTGCTTCACTTCTTCATAAAAAGCCTGTAATGCTTCCTCATGTCCCCATTCCACAACAAGTATGTCATAGTCATCAACTGAATACATATAAGATGCATTTTTATTAGTGGTTTCTCCTTTAATCCATTTTTCAAAAGCACCTACATGAGTTGGAAAGCCTTCTAAAGTATCTGTTAGCTGCACCTTTTCATTTAACATGAATGCCATTATTTCTTCAGTAAGTATCTTATTTTTACTACTTGCATTAAGCCCAATGATACTACTAGGTTTATAAGTACACTCTTCTTCTTGTTGTACTATTTTAAAGCTACCTTCCCCCTTTTGTTTATTAGCCTCATTGCAAATAAGTAAATCTAATATACTGCCTACATCTTCTATAAATACATGACTTTTTCCAAAAGCATATTCAAATATATTCTGTGTATTAATGGTTTCATGTTGATTTTTCATCATAGTATTATATCCTTTGGATACTTCTTCCTGTTGCCCAGAAAAGGTTTTAACAGCTTCTAAAAATTGTATTAATGTTTCTTCTTGTAATTCTCCTTGGGCATTAAACCATTCTTTTTGCATCTGTCCTGCAAATAAATTCATAAGATATTCTGAACCCTGCTTAGGTAATATCATTTCTTTTGAATGTGTTTTTTGATAAACTCCCAGTTCTTCTAGATTATTTACTTCATTAAGTACCTGAGTATCTCCCCATATAGTTGGTACTTTGAACCTAAGTGGAAGTGCATAAAGCTGCTCATCCTTTTGAAAAGGCGCAGTTGCAAATTCAAACATCTGCTCTTTTTCCTTTATTTCACTTAAGTCTGCCAAAACACCTTTTTCCATATAAGTATCTATTGGAAGACCATCTAAGACCATGATATCTGGTCCTTCTCCAGCTAAAATAGCTGTATTAAGTGCTTTAATAGCATCTTCTCTTGTAATCCCCTCTTCTCCAGTTAGGCCTACTTGCACATTAATACGTACTTCTGGATGTTGTAATTGATAAGCTGTTAATGCTTCTTGCAGTGTTCTATTGGTTTCCAATGTATAAGCATTTAATTCTATAGTAGGCAACGTTGGTGTAGTTTCCGAATAACGATAGAGTTTAATCACATTTTGATATTGATCATTGGTCATCTGCACAATAAAACGTCCCTCTTTTTCTATCGCATTAACTAGGCCATAAGAAGGCAAGCCTAAAGAAAGTCCTGTACTACTCATAAGCTCTTCCCAAATACTTCCCCCTTCAGCAAAGTGTCTAATGCCATTTGTGGTAACAAGGTACATATTATTATTTTCAGCTGGTATTAAAATAGAAATTTCATCTATATTTTCACATGGGACAAAGTGGTCTACTTGACTTGCATTTTCATTATAAGCATCTATTTGTTTATCTATTAAATTAATGGTATAAAGCTTATTGTTAATCTGTGCAATATTCCCATCTGCTTCTGAATACTTTCGAACTTCATTTCCTGTTTTAAGGTCATAGCACTTTTGTCCAGTCATATTGCCAGATACCACCAATTGATTATCCGGTAAAATCACAACATGAGATGGTATGATATAACCTAAGCCTTCTGTTATATTAAGCCTACAAGTTTTAATAGCATCACCTTCAACATAAATAGCATAGGTATATGTATGATTGACTACCTCACTTGTGCCATCCTCATTTGTTATTAGAACCGCTTCTTCTTTAAATTCTGTTCCATCTTCTGGCTGTTCTGCCTGTCCAAGGTTTGCTTCTTCTGTACTCCCTGTGTCACTATTTTCTGCTTTGGTTCCCATATCTCCCGATGCTACATTTTGGTCTTGTTCTTCTAAATTGCCAACAGCAATAAAGTAAGGCTCTCCTTTTTCATTGACAGCCATAGCAGAAATCCAGTTATAAGCATCTTGCTTATTAAAAGCTTCAAGCCAAACCGGTTCTACTTTTCCCCAATTTCCATCTTCTTGTTCCTCAAAAATAACAAAACCTTTTTCTGTTTGTTGATAAATTTGTGGTTTACCTTGATTTGACACTAAAAATGTTATAGCTTCTGGCATAAACCCATCAATATTTACTTCTTCCTCTATGTAGCGTCCCATGGCTACTTCTCCTGTAGTAGCTTCTATTTCTTTATTGCACCCTACTGCTGCTAGTAACATCAAGCTACAAATCAGTAAGCTTACTAAACTCTTTTTTAACATCCCTATCTCTCCTTTCTTCTTCACTCTGTACTATATCAAATCAATCTCTAAAAATCCTCAAAGGATTTTAGAGATAATTTAGAGATAATTGTGTTATAATATGAAAAATCACACAATAAGGAGTTGCATGATGAGAATCTTATGCATTGAAGATGATACTGAACTTGCTGAAAGCATTTGCTTTCATTTAAAACATGTAGGCTATAACATCGATTGCTCTGAGGATGGCCTAGAAGGCTTCGAACTAGCGAAAACCAATACATATGATTTAGTTATTTTAGATCGGATGTTACCTAGCTTAGATGGCTTAAGCCTTTTAAAGCGCATTCGCGCTTTAAATCTCCAGCTCCCTGTTATTATGGTCACTGCTTTAGATGGCATAGGCGATCGTGTCGCTGGGCTTAATTCAGGTGCTGATGATTATTTAGTCAAACCTTTTGCCATAGAAGAGCTCATTGCTAGAGTTGGAGCTTTAAGCCGTAGACCTAGTCAAATGATAAATACTGAACAAATCCATTTTGCAGATGTTACCTTAGACTTGCTAGGTCTTTGCTTAACAGGTCCCCTTCGTTCTTGTTCTCTTTCTAAAAAAGAAGGAGATTTAGCTGAGTTCTTTTTAAGACATCCTAGTGAACCTTTAACAAGAGAACTCCTTTTATCTAAGGTATGGGGCCCTGATACAGAGGTAGAAGATGGTAATTTAGATAACTATATTCATTTTTTAAGAAGACGCTTAAAAGCCGTTGGTAGTGAGTTACATATTAAAACGCTACGTTCCATTGGTTATACTTTGGAGGCTACTTATGCTTAAAACACTCCGTACACGTTTAGCTAAGATTTGTATGCTTATTACGGCAACGCTTCTAGCTATGATGTCTTTGATTTCTTTAGGTATTTTAGAAAAGCAATTTAATGCCCAGCAATATACCTTAATTGAAAATCAGTTAAATAGCATCGTTTTTCGTTTACAAACAGAGCGAAGTATTAGTCATACTTTTTTATCTAAATTAGAAGCTACTAATCAGCTTTTAATCAAGATAGAGGATAATGGTATTCCTCTTCTTTTTAAAGGTAATACCCCTTCTATTACGCCTAGAACTCAACTTTTTGCAGAAGCAACTACTCTTGCTGAGACTAACTATCATTTTAGCACCTCTAATTTATTTACCTCGACTTTAGATATTCCCAAAGTCAGTTTTGAGTTTAGAACACCCCAGCATGAACACTATTTAGCTATTATTGGGACCTTTTCTTCTGAAATTGGGCATTTTCGTTTGATTTTATTAAAAAACATGAAAAGCATGGATCGCTATATTGGGCTTCTACGATGGCTATTTGTAGGGCTTACCATCATTGGCTTTTTATTATTGGGTATTTTTAGCTTTTGGTTTTCAGGGCATGCAACTCATCCTATTGAACTTGCTCAAAAAAAGCAAACAGACTTTATCGCTGCTGCTTCTCACGAACTACGTTCACCTCTAGCTGTAATTCATACGAATACCTCGGCTTTAGCACTTAACGCTAATCAAGAAACACTTCGTTTTACTACCAGTATTCATAATGAATGTACACGTATGAAGCACCTCATTGATGATCTTCTTTTACTGGCTAATATGGATGCTAAACATTGGTCTATTCAAACTACTCCCACAGAAATAGATACTTTAGTTCTAGATATGTATGAGTGCTTTATACCCCTAAGTAAGCAAAAGAATCTTATTTTTAATGTCATTCTTCCTGATGATTTGGTTCCTACTTTAATGATTGATAACGAACGTATTCGCCAAACCTTAAGTATTTTGTTAGATAACGCTTTTACCTATACACCTGCTGGCAATAAAGTATCTCTCGTATTAAATTATACTCCTCATGCGCTTACTATTTCTGTCATCGATAATGGCCCAGGTATTGCCGAGGAGCATAAACCCTATATATTTGATCGTTTTTACCGAGTCGATACATCAAGGCATGATAAAAACCACTACGGTCTAGGTCTCAGTATTGCTTATGAAATGATGCAGCTTCATCATGGGCAGCTTACACTTCAAGATACTCCTGGTGGTGGTTGTACCTTTAGCTTAATTTTTCCTTTAAAATAATTTTATTTTTACATACAAAAAGAGCAACGACTAAAAGCATTTCTTTTAATCATTGCTCTTTTTATGATAATCTTGCTTATTTACAAGCAATAACTTCTACTTCACAAAGTACATTTTTAGGTAAAGTTTTAACAGCTACGCAAGAACGTGCTGGTTTACTTACAAAATATTTAGCATAAACTTCGTTAAAAGCAACAAAGTCTGCCATGTCTGCTAAAAAGCACGTTGTTTTAATAACTTTATCAAAGCTTGTCCCACTCGCTTCTAAAACAGCTGCTAAATTTTTCATCACTTGCTCTGTTTGAGCTGTAATCTCTTCTCCTACAATTGTCATCGTAGCTGGGTCTAAAGGAATTTGTCCTGAAGTAAATACTAAATCATTCATGCATACTGCTTGAGAGTATGGTCCAATAGCTGCTGGTGCAGCATCTGTATGTGTTGTTTTTAACATGGTGCGCCTCCTGTTTTATTTTATGACTCGATTATATTGCTTTACTGGACTTTCGTCAATATTTTTAATAATGTCTATCTCTTGTTATAACAATTACCTTGTTGCTTCTTTTACGCTCAGATACTTTTATTTGGTATTATAAAGCTTATATAAATGATATAAATTAATGAGGATAATGGCAAGGTTAGCAACTGCTACAGGATATGCACCTACAATAAAGCCATAAATAACAAATAATAAACAACCTACTGTATTAAGCAGACGAAGCTTAATCACATCTGTCATTAAAAGCGAAATGGCAATCATAATAGAAGCTGCATAACCTACCCATTCAATCCATGATGTAGCGGACATATTTTCTTCCTACCTTTCTAGTCTTCCTTAAAATGTCTTCGTAATACTATATGACGCTAAATCATATTATTTGCTGTTTTTTAGTTTCTTATTATAATAAACACCATATAGCAAAGATAACTAAGCACTAATAAGCTTCCTTCTAGCTTGCTAATTTTAACTTTAGTAATAGAGAAAATATAGGTTATGATACTTACGATTAATAGAACTATCATATCCATGAAAACAGCACCATTAACTTCTATAGGGAAAATCACAGAAGAAATGCCTAAAATAAAGAACACATTAAAGATATTAGAACCAATTACGTTGCCTAGGGCAATATCACTTTTACCTTTTCTAGCTGCTATAATGGAAGTCACAAGTTCTGGTAAAGAAGTGCCTACCGCAACAATAGTAAGTCCTACTAATTTTTCGCTCATTCCCCATGTTAGTGCAATTTGACTCGCAGCATCTACAACTAATTGTCCACCCACTATAATCCCAACTAATCCGCCAACGGCAATGAGTATGCTTTTTCCTATTCGAATCTCTTTTTCTACTCCTTTATTATCAGTTACAGAAGCTTCTGCTGTGCTATTTCTGTGGTTCAAAGCAATTTCAATGAGATAATACATATAAATTCCAAAAAGAACTAATAAGATTAAGCCATCCCCTCTAGAAATAGTATTCAAGCTAGTAGATTGAAAAATAGCATCATTAGCTAATATAAGTAAGATAAAGGAGGATAATAAAGCAAAAGGAAATTCTTTAGTGATGATAGATTTTTGCACTTGTAAAGGGGTAATGATCGCTGCAATACCCACTACAATAAGTAAATTAAAAATATTAGAACCTACTACATTACCAATAGCAATATCATTTTGCCCCTTTAAAGCAGAAGTAATACTGACAGCAGCTTCAGGCGCGCTTGTCCCAAAAGCAACTATAGTTAAACCAATAATCAAATTGGGTATTCTTGCTCTAATAGCAATGTCAGATGCACCTTCTACGAAATAATCTGCACCTTTAATAAGTAATATAAATCCTAAAATAAGCCACACATAAATCATAGATATCGTCTCCTTACTAGTTATAGTATTAAATATTGTTAGTATTGTTATGCTGTTATATTTTCATTCTAAAATAAAAGCCTTTTAAAGGCTACTCCATCCTCTAAAAAGCTTTTACTCATTTGCTATTTATTTAATAAGTATTATTATAATAAGTTCTTAATTAATTCAGCTGATGAAAGTGGTGAAAGATAAGAAAGTGGTACATCAAATACTGTTTTAGCACCTAATGTGCCTTCCTTGTTCATTCTAACAGCAGCTCTTGCATAAGCTACAAGTGCAGCAGCTGTAAATTCTGGGTTGCTATCTAATTTAAGTGAGAACTCAATGATTTGTTTATGTTCATCGTTAGCACCTGTTACACCACTTCTAAATACGAAACCACCATGTGGCATTTTGCTATGATTAGCACGAAGTTCTTCTTCTGTAATAAAGTGAACAGTTGTATCATAATCAGCGAAGTAGTTTGGCATATTTTTAATATCTGCTTCAATACGTGCACGATCTGCGCCTTCTTCTGCTACTACAAAACATTCTCTTGTATGTTTTTCTCTTGTTGTTAAAGATGGATTATTACCATTTCTAACTGCTTCGATAGCTGAATCTACGGGAATCGTATATTGGATACCGTTTTTAACGCCTTCTACTCTTCTAATAGCGTCTGAGTGTCCTTGACTTACCCCCTTACCCCAGAAAGTATAGTCATTACCTTTTGGTAAAATAGCACCTGACATCATGCGAATCATTGAGAATAAACCTGGATCCCAGCCTACTGAAATGATACTTGTTTTACCAGCTGCTTTTGCTGCTTTTTCTACTGCTGCTTGGTATTCTGGAATTCTTGCATGTGTGTCAAAACTATCAATGGTATTGAACATACTTGCCATTTCTGGTCCTTGTACTGGTAAATCTGTTGCTGAACCACCACATAAAATCATCACATCAATGGCTCCTTTATAGCCTTCTAGTTCATCCATATGTACCACCTTTGCTGATGGTGTGGCGATTTTTACAGTTTCTACTGGTCTTCTTGTAAATACTGCAACAAGTTCCATGTCTTCATTTTGTCCAAGCGCCACTTCTACTCCACGGCCAACATTTCCATATCCAACGATACCTACTCTTACTTTCGTACTCATCACAAACCTCCTTAGTTTCCTGCTGTTATTAACTCATTTGTACACTACTCATAACTGAACACTAAATTCTACCCAATTTAGTGGTATTGATTAGTACTACTAAATTATCTTTGATTTCTTTTCATTTGTCAATATCAAATCACTTCAAAATACAACCTATACTTTTCCTTTAGGCATAGTTGCTGCAACACGCTTTTCCTGTGTCATATCAGCTAACTTTTTAATAGTTTCAAAATCAAGACCTAAGCATTCTGCAATAAGCTGCCCCATTTGATGATCTGCTTTATAAAACAAAGCTGTTTGGCGATATTGCAATGCAGGATCTGCATGTTTTAAGTTGTCGGTCACATTATAAATAAAGTGTGCTTTATCATCACTGGTCATAGCCCTATAAAATTCACCAGGCTGCACAAAATCAGCATCTGTGCTTTCAATAACATGTCTCTTAATTTCTCCTACTACAGGAATAGGCGGTGGTGCTGCTTCAGGTGATACCACTACATTAACAAAACTACTAGGAAAATAATTCGGTACATTACCCATATTGCCATTAACCTGCATATTACCATCTCTTTGTGTAGTATATAAACAAGCTTTTGGTTTATTAATAGGAATTTGTGTATTGTTAGCACCTAAACGATAACGATGGGCATCTTCATAAGCCATTAATCTCGTTTGTAAAAGCTTATCTGGTGAAGTCCATATACCTGGTACAAAATGAGCTGGTGCAAAAGCTACTTGCTCTACTTCTGCAAAAAAATTGATGGGGTTTTTATTAAGTACAATCTTACCTAATGGAATAAGTGGATGATCCTCTTCATACCATGTTTTCGTTACGTCAAAAGGATCTACGCGGTAATGGGCAGCTTCTTCTGGTGTCATGATTTGCACGCATACAGTCCACGAAGGATATTCTCCTCTTTCAATAGCGTTAAATAAATCTTGAACGGAATAATCTGGATTCTCACCTGCTATTTTTTCTGCTTCTGCTGCTGTAAAGTTTTTGATACCCTGATTCGTAAGCACATGATATTTTACCCAAACATATTCTCCTTTTTCATTGTACCACATGAAGGTATGGCTACCAAAACCATCCATATGCCTAAATCCCATAGGTGTACCTAGATTAGAAAAAAGCCGCATCACTTGATGCAACGATTCTGGTGTTAAAGAAAGAAAATCCCAAAACATATTAGGGTCCTTTAAATTGGTTTGTGGATTTCTCTTTTGGGTATGAATAAAGTCTGGAAATTTAATACCATCTCTAATAAAGAAAATCGGTGTATTATTACCTACTAAGTCATAGTTACCATCCTCAGTATAAAACTTCATAGCGAAACCTCTAGGATCTCTAGCAGTATCAGCAGATCCCTTTTCACCACCTACTGTAGAAAAACGTATAAAAATATCCGTTCGTTTACCTACTTGATTTAAAAACTTTGCCATCGTATACTTAGATAAATCATTGGTTACTTCAAAATACCCATGAGCTCCTCCACCTTTAGCATGTACAACCCTTTCTGGAATACGCTCCCTATTAAAATGAGCTAGTTTTTCCTGCAAATAAGCATCTGCCAGTAAATCAAAGCCTACTTTTTTTCCCGTACTTATAGCTGCTTGATCACTTGTAACTGGTATGGATACACTCGTTGTTAATTTATTTTCTTCCATACTGCCTCCTCCATTTTTATAAATAGCCCTCTTATTAGTTTATGAAGCTGAAGTAGTATAATATGATGAAGTAATCATTAAAATTTTCAAAACATATTTAATATTATTTTCTATTATGTTAAAATAAATACAGGTGAGTTACTAAGATTTGTTCTGGTATCGAACCTCTTATTTTAATTATCGTACTGATTGCACAAGGGTTCGTCCCAAGTGGTAAGGCGGAGCATATGGAGACTTTATAGGAGCAAGGCCTTTTTAGGTACTACTTCTTCTTTTGCTATCCCTAGGCCTCTTGGCCTAGGGATTTTTCGCTTTTATAACCTCTATTTTGTATTTTGCTGAGAGGTTCAATCCACATCTTTTCAATTTTTTTATTTCATTTTAATAAGGAAAGGATATGAGAAATGGAAACAAGAATTGCTTTAATTGGAATCATAGTAGAAAATAAAGATTCCGTAGAAAAAATCAATGGCATTTTACATGAGTATGGTGAACATATTGTAGGCCGAATGGGTGTGCCCTATAAACCTAAAAACGTTTCTGTGATTAGTGTCATTATAGATGCTCCTAATAGCGTGATTAGTGCTTTGTCAGGTAAATTGGGGATGATTCCTCATGTCAACGTGAAGACCGTGTATTCAAAAATAAATGAACCTCTAGAAATGCAGGATTAAGTCATGAAGGCCCTTATTGATATCCTTGCCAAAGAGCATCGTTTAAGTAAAGCAGACTACCTTCTCTTACTTTCACACCACCAAGATGAAGACCTTTCTTCTTATCTCTTTGAAAAAGCAAGGCAAACCGCTACTCATCTTTTTGGCCATCAGATTTATACCCGAGGCCTTATTGAATTTACTAACTACTGCAAGCAAGATTGTTACTATTGTGGCATTCGACGGAGTAATACTGAGGCTGAGCGCTATAGGCTTACTTTAGAAGACATTTTATCTTGCACTGAAATAGGTTATCACTTAGGCTTTCGTACCTTTGTTTTACAAGGTGGTGAAGATGGTCACTTTCAAGATGATACCATTTGTGATATTTTAACAGCTATCAAAAGTCAACATCCTAACTGCGCCATTACGCTTTCTATTGGTGAGAAAAGCCGCTTAAGCTATGAACGCTTTTTCAAAGCTGGTGCTGATCGTTACCTACTTCGTCATGAAACAGCTAATCTTGCTCATTATAGCCAACTTCACCCTGCTTCTCAAAGTCTAGAGCAAAGGAAACAATGTCTTTATGACCTGAAAGCTATTGGTTACCAAGTGGGTACCGGATTTATGGTAGGTTCACCTTATCAAACCTTTGATACGCTATGTGAAGACTTACTTTTCATCCAAGACTTTAAACCCCATATGGTAGGCATTGGCCCTTTTATTCCACATCAAGCTACCCCCTTTAAAGACCACTCTGCAGGCACCCTGTCACTTACTTTATTTTTAATTGGCCTTCTTAGACTCATCCTACCCAATGGATTAATCCCAGCTACTACAGCCCTGGGCACCATTGATCCTCAAGGCCGTGAAAAAGGCATTTTAGCCGGCGCTAATGTTGTCATGCCTAACCTTTCTCCGGTTGGCGTTCGTAAGAAATATAGTTTGTATAATAATAAAATATGTACAGGGGAAGAAGCTGCTGAGTGTTGGGCTTGTCTTAATAATCGTTTAAAACAAATCGGCTATAGCCTAGCTGTTAATCGTGGTGACTTCTCTCCTTTATAAAGGAGCGTTAATATGTATAATCCCAAATCTATGACTGCAACTGAATTCATTAATGATGAAGAAATTCTAGAAACCTTAGCTTATGCAGATGCTAACAAAACTAATAAAATCCTTATTAGTAGCATCATTGAAAAAGCTAAAGACTGTAAAGGCTTAAATCACCGTGAAGCCGCACTCCTTTTAGCTTGTGAGTTAGAAGAGGAAAACAAAGAAATTGAAGCTTTAGCTAAACAAATTAAACAACGTTTTTATGGTAATCGTATTGTTATGTTTGCCCCACTTTACCTATCTAATTACTGTGTCAACGGCTGCACCTACTGTCCTTATCATCATAAAAACAAACATATTACTAGAAAAAAATTGACACAAGAAGAAATCAGAGCTGAAGTCATTGCCCTTCAGGACATGGGACATAAACGTCTTGCACTAGAAGCAGGTGAAGACCCTGCCAACAATCCACTAGATTACATCTTAGAAAGCATCAAAACCATTTATAGCATTAAGCATAAAAATGGTGCTATTAGACGTGTCAATGTCAATATTGCTGCCACCACCATAGAAAACTACCATAAATTAAAAGAAGCAGGTATTGGTACTTATATTCTTTTTCAAGAAACTTATCACAAAAAGAATTATGAAGCACTTCATCCTACTGGTCCTAAGCACGACTATGCTTATCATACAGAAGCCATGGACAGAGCTATGGCTGGCGGCATTGATGATGTAGGACTTGGTGTTTTATTTGGTCTTAATAAGTATCGTTATGATTTTGTAGGCCTACTTATGCATGCGGAACATTTAGAAGCAGTGCATGGTGTAGGTCCACATACCATTAGTGTTCCTCGTATTTGTCCTGCAGATGATATTAACCCTGATGAATTCACCAATGCTATTTCTGATGACATCTTTGCTAAAATTGTGGCAGTTATTCGTATTGCTGTGCCTTATACAGGCATGATTATTTCTACTAGAGAATCTCCTAAAACTAGAAAGCGTGTATTAGAATTAGGAATTTCTCAAATTAGTGGTGGTTCTAGCACCAGTGTAGGTGGCTATGTCACTCCTGAAAAGGAAGAAGAAAACTCTGCTCAATTTGAATTAAGTGATACTCGCACATTGGATGAAATTGTAGGTTGGCTCTTAGAGCTTGGCTATATTCCAAGCTTTTGCACAGCTTGCTACAGAGAAGGCCGTACAGGAGATCGTTTTATGAGTCTTGTTAAATCTGGGCAAATTGCTAACTGCTGCGGACCTAATGCTCTTATGACATTGCAAGAATATCTAGAAGATTATGCTTCTCCTACAACTAAGGCAGCTGCAACCTCTATCGTTGAAAGAGAACTTAAAACCATTACCAATCCAAAAGTTCTAGAAAAAGCAGTTAGTCAATTAAAAGCTATTCAAGGTGGAGCTAGGGATTTTAGATTTTAATCATGCATTTTGAAATAGTTTTCATTTTAAACTTGAGTAGCTATAATAAATCACCTATTTCAAGAAAGGAAGTGTAGATATGAGTTTGATGGATACTCCGAGAGCTAATCGTCTTCACATTGGCTTATATGGTAAAAGAAATAGTGGTAAGTCTTCTCTTATTAATGCTTTAACTGGTCAAGAAATTGCTTTAGTTTCTGAAGAAGCAGGTACTACCACTGACCCTGTTTATAAATCTATGGAAATTTATGGTATAGGCCCTTGTGTATTTATTGATACGGCTGGCTTTGATGATATTGGTTCCTTGGGCAAATTGCGTGTTGAAAAGACTAAAGAAGCTACACAAAAGACAGATATTGCCCTTATTGTTTTTACCGATTCTGATTTAGCAGAAGAACTAAAATGGCTTCAGCACTTTAAAGCGCAAGATACGCCTTTTATCCCTATTATTAATAAAGTAGATACGTTAGAAAATAGGGATAGCCTCGCTGCTCAGATAGAAGCTACTTGTGGCATCTCACCCATTTTAGTCAGTGCTAAAAATAAAGAAGGCATCGATGCTATTAAGGAAGCTATTATTCGTCTCTTACCAGAAGACTATGAAGTTAAAAGTATTACAGGACCTCTAGCCGCTCCTGGTGATTTAGTTTTACTTGTAATGCCACAAGATATTCAAGCCCCTAAAGGCAGACTCATTCTTCCTCAAGTACAAACGCTTCGTGATCTACTAGATAAAAAGTGTTTAGTCATGAGCTGTACCACCGACCAACTAGCTGCTACTTTAAAGGTATTAGCTAAAGCACCTGATTTAATTATTACAGACTCTCAGGTCTTTAAAACCGTTTACGATCAAAAACCAAGTAGCAGTAAATTAACTTCTTTTTCTGTTTTATTCGCTGGTTATAAAGGCGACTTACAAGCTTTCAAAAAAGGTGCCTATGCCATCGATACTTTAACAGAAAACTCTAAAGTACTTATAGCTGAAGCTTGTACACACGCGCCTTTAAGTGAAGACATTGGCAGGGAAAAGCTTCCTCGCTTACTAAGGCAGAAAATAGGCTCTAGCCTTACTATTGATATTACTAGCGGTCCTCATTTTCCTTCTAAACTTGAAGGCTACGACCTCATCATTCACTGCGGCGGCTGTATGTTTAACAGAAAATATGTGCTCTCACGCGTAGCCCAGGCCAAAGCCCTAAATATTCCTATTTCTAACTATGGTGTTGTCATTGCTTACTTATCAGGGATTTTAGAACATATTGATGCATAACTTTATTAATCTAGGAAATAGTAATACTAGAAATAAAGGAGGTATCATAATGACTAACTATTCTATTGCTAATTTATCTGAAGAAGAACTTATAGCCGTTAAAGAGGCAGAAGCACTTTTCAAACAAAAAACTGGCAAAACTTATGCCTTGATTGCCTGGGAATCAAAATAATCATTTGATATTCCATCACTTATTTTTATTAACTTTTTCCTAATAAGCAAAAGCATCTCTTCTTGATAAAGACCATGCTTTTGCTTTTTTATTTGAAACAATAGAATGGATTTCTCAATGTCTATGAATTGCTAAAAAAATAACAACTCTTTTTATATCCTTTTTCTGTTTCGCCAATTTTCTATATGTAACTTTTTATTTTATTCATTTACCTTTCATATATACCTGGTAATTATTGGAATGTACTTGAAAAACTATACAAACTGTATGTTATGTTTTATAATTTTATTGTAAATAGTTACAACTAATTACAATTTATGACATACTTGAGTAATTAATATTTCGAATAATAACTTCGTTATTTTTTTATCATTTCTTATTCTATCTATTAACTATCTCAAGTATTTTAGTCTAAAAAAATCACCACACAGAAGGGATGTTGTACATGGCAAACATTGGAGTATTTGACGTCTTAGGCCCTATTATGATTGGTCCCTCCTCATCGCATACAGCAGGAGCAGCTAGACTTGGAAAAATCGCTAGAACTATCGTTAATAAACCTATTAAAGAGGTCAACTTTTTACTTCACGGCTCTTTTAGCCAAACTTATAAAGGACACGGTACAGACCGTGCACTTGTTGCAGGAATCTTAGGCATGAATCCTGATGATGCTCGCCTTAGAGATTCACTCACTCTAGCAAAGGAAGCAGGCATTAAAATTACTTTTACACCAACGGATTTAGGACAAGTTCACCCGAATACAGTTAAATTCCTTATAACAGATGGGGAAGGCATTCACTGGGAAGTTCTTGGTTCATCTATTGGTGGTGGGCTTGTAGAAATCCACGAAATCAATGGTAATAAAGTTCAAATCACAGGGGAATACCCAACAGTTATCACTTGTCACAATGATATTCCTGGTACAGTTGCTAAAATCTCTGGCTTGTTTTATGAGAAACAAATTAATATTGCTTTTATGAAACTAGTGAGAAGTCAAAAAGGTAAAGGAGCTACTATGACTTTCGAAGTAGATCATAGCATTCCGGAAGATATTATTTCTGAAATTAAAAATGTAGATGGTATTAACCGCGTTATTGTCATTAATCAGCTAGGAGGTGTTTCATAATGAGAATTGCTAAATCAGGAAAAGAACTTATCGAAATCTGTAAAGAAGAACAAATCACTTTAAGCGAATATGCGATTCGTACAGAAATGGAAAGCAAAGAAGTCTCTAGAGAAACTTTAATGACTCAAATGGGTGCTACTTTAGCTGTTATGAGAGAAGGTGCTACACTAGGTCGTGAAAAAGAAGTGTATTCTTTAAGTGGTCTTATTGGTGGTGATGCTTATCGCTTACAACAATACCTTAACTCAGGGAAATCTTTGATGGGTAATGGCATTATTAAAGCCATGGCTATGGCTATTTCTTCTTCAGAAGTGAATGGTTCTATGGGTAAGATTGTAGCTTGTCCTACTGCTGGTTCATGTGGCATTCTTCCCGCTGTTATTTTAACTGCTGGCGAGCAGCTTGGACAAAGTGATGAAGAAATGATTCAAGGTTTATTTGCCGCTTCTGCCATTGGTATGATTATCGGTATGAATGCAACTTTCGCTGGTGCTGAAGGCGGTTGTCAAGCTGAATGTGGTTCTGCTGCTGCTATGGCTGCAGGCGCAGTTGTAGAAATGATGGGTGGCACACCTGAAATGAGCTTAGATGCAGCTGCCATCATTTTTAAAAATGTACTCGGTCTTGTTTGTGATCCAGTTGCTGGCCTAGTGGAAATTCCATGTGCTAAAAGAAATGTATCAGGTGCCATCAATGCCCTTTCAACTGCAGACATGGTCATGGCTGGTGTTAATTCAAAAATTCCTTTTGATGATGCGCTATCAGCAATGTATAAGGTAGGTCTTGGACTTCCTGAAGAATTAAGGGAAACCGCTCTAGGTGGTGTAGCTATTACACCAACAGGTAAGGCCCTTAAAGAAAAAGTATTTGGAAAAACCGATAACTAAAATAACTGATAAAAACTGACAACTAAGCGGAGGCATAATTAATGGATATCTTAATCGGAACAGCTCTATTACTCGCAGTATTAGGACTCTTTACTTTATTTAGCTATAAGGCGCCAAATGGTATGAAAGCTATGGGTGCTCTTGCAAATGCAGCTTGTGCAAGCTTCTTAGTCGAAGCTTTCCATGATGCATTCTTCGGTGGTGTATTAAATATAGAATTTTTACAAGGCGTAGGGGCTGCTAATGGTAGTCTTGGTGGTGTTGCAGCTGGTATTTTAGTACCACTTGCTTTAGGTGTATCACCTGTTTACGCTGTTCTTACTGGACTTGCTTGCTCAGGCTTTGGTATTTTACCAGGCTTCGTGGCAGGTTACCTTATTTCTTATGTGGTTAAATTCCTTGAGAAAAAAGTACCAGCAGGTTTAGACCTTATTGTAATTATTGTGATTGCAGCACCTCTTTCACGTTTAATTGCTACAGGCATGACACCTATTGTGGATAGTACTTTATTAAAAATTGGTGATGTCCTCCTTTCATCAGCAAATGCTAGCCCAATCATCATGGGTATTATCTTAGGGGGTATCTTAACAGTTGTTGCTACTGCACCACTTAGCTCTATGGCCCTTACAGCAATGCTTGGTCTTACAGGTATTCCAATGGCCATCGGTGCGTTAGCCGTATTCGGTTCTTCTTTCATGAACTTTATCTTCTTCAAAAAAATGAAATTTGGAACAAAGAAAGATACGATTGCTGTAGCTATTGAGCCGCTTACTCAGGCCGATCTTATCAGTGCTAACCCTATTCCAGTTTATGCAACTAATTTCATTGGTGGGGCAATGAGTGGTATTATCGTAGCGCTTATGGGACTTACTAATATGACACCAGGCACAGCAACACCTATTGCTGGTTTTGCCGTTATGTTCGCTTATAATCCTCCAATGCAAGTTTTAATTGCTGCTGCTGGATGTATTGCTGTAAGTGTACTTAGTGGTTACATCGGCTACTTTATCTTTAAGAACCATAAAATTAAAACAGCTGCTGAAATCAGGGGAACTGAGGCAACTATTTTATAAAAATAATTGATATTCACATCATCTCCTATTACCAATTAAAAGCTATAGCTTTTTCTAAGTCATCTCGTTTAAGTAACTGATTTCTTAGAAAAGCTATAGCTTTTTATGTACCATTTCTTAACAAATCTTAATACTTTCATGATATTCAATTTAATATTTTTTGGTTATAATATATTTATAATAATAAAAAAAGAAAAAATAGAGAGAGTTATCGTATGAATGAAAAAATTATATCTAAAAAAGTGCTTCGGCTTATATCCGTTCTAGGCATCGTTGCTACTATTCTAGCTATTATTTATGGCTATCAAAAAGGCATCTTTACTTCTACTGATAGACTTCAAGCAGCTGTTAAAGAAGCAGGTATTTGGGGACCTCTTTTATTTATAGGAATTCAAATCGTACAAGTAGTTGTACCTATTATTCCTGGAGGTATTACTTGCGTGGCAGGTGTTGTGATTTTTGGACCTTTAGAAGGTTTCCTCTATAACTACATAGGTATTGTTATTGGTTCCATTATTAACTTTGCCTTAGCCCGCTCTTATGGTCAAACCTTCATCCGCAGTATGGTCTCAGAAAAGCTCTACGAAAAATACATTGGTTGGCTCAGTGAAAGAGAACGCTTTGACAAGCTTTTCGCCCTAGCCATCTTCTTTCCAGTAGCACCAGATGACTTTTTATGTATGCTAGCAGGCCTTACTAAAATGACTTATAAGAAGTTTACTACCATTATTCTATTGGGTAAACCAGCAGCCTTAATGGCTTATAGCTTTAGCTTAACGGCTGTACTTCAGTTTGTAACACGCTATGTTACAAGATACTTATAGGGTGTAATAAAAGTAAAAAAGTAAGAAAACACCATTCTCTAGCACTTCAATAATGCTAGAGGATGGTGTTTTCTTACTTTTTATTCATTACAAAACCTAAGCCACAACCACAAATACCTCCTATGATATGAGTCAGTTGTGAAATATTATCTTGACTGATAAGGCCATTAATGATTTCATTTCCTATATAAGCTGCAGCTACTAAAATAAGTGTTAAAGGAATGCCACCTTGCTTAATATTAGCAAAGGAACTTAAAAGAATCAACATAAAAGCAATACCACTTGCCCCTAACAAGGCGGTATCAAAAAAAATAATATTGATTAAACCCGTTATAAAAGCCGTAAAAACAATCATCCCTAATAGTTTTTTACTCCCATACTTTTCTTCTAGCATAGGACCTACCAAAAGAATGAGCATAAAGTTATTTAAAAAATGCTGCCAATCAGCATGTCCTAAAATATGTGTAAATAAACGAATGTAAGAAAGTGGATTTAGAGGTGAACTCTTATAAACACAAAATAAAAGTTGTGTAGATAGACCTGCTGTTAAGTAACCTAATATAACTGCAAAAAGAGAAAGAAGCGTAAAACTTAAGATGACGGGGGAATTATATTTAATCTTTTTTAAGTAATTCATCATTTCCTCCTATTACTTTTTTATTAGTATAGCACAGGAAAATAATAGCGTCATCTTACAAATTTTTTAATACTCCGATTAGCTTACCCATAGCTCTAAATTCACCATCTTCAATCACAATCGGTCGATATTTAGGATTTTCACTTACTAATAAAATATGCTCTTCTTCCTGAACAATTCGCTTGAGTGTGATGGCTCCATTATAGTAAATTGCAGCAATCTCATGGTCACTCACACTACCTGCTTGGATGACTACATAGTCACCATCATCAATACCTGCCCCAATCATACTATCTCCTTGTACATGCAGCATATAAGTATTCTTTTTATGTCCTGTTAATTCTCCTGGTATTTCAAAGCTGCCACATGTATCATCTACTACTTCAATAGGCATACCAGCTGCAATATCAGAATAAATCGGTAGGCTTTGTACATCTTCTTGCCTCACTTCATCAATATAAGTCTCTCCTGCACTTGTGTCTTGCTTAAAGATGGTTTCAAGGCCTGTTAATTTATTAATATATTTATAAGTTTCCACATACCATGGTAAATGAGATTCTTGAAGGCTATTTAACTGATTGCTCATAAAGATTTCTAATGGCGTAGGTTCTAAAGAAATCTGTTTCTTAGCCTTTACTTTTCCTTTTTGTCTCACTCCTTTTAAGCGCCTTACTCTTCCGGTCATATCATAGCCTAACTTTTTGTAACTAGTTCCTCTCATAAGCCCCAACATTCTAGAAAACTCAGGCTTAGTAGCTACCAAGAAAAGAACCTCTCCTTTTTGCTCTTTTCTTAATAAACCAAGGAGTTCTAACTGTACCTCCGTTAATAAATGGGCATCATCTACAATCAAATGTACATACTGTCCTTTCAGTCTGCCCTCTTTAAGTGCTATTAAAAGCCTTAAATCTCTTTGACTAGTCGTCATTTTACCTTGTTCTTCTAATTCAACCTCTATATATGTTTTCAGTGCCCATAACGCTTGTCTGGTTTTTCCTTTTTTAGGCCATTTCATTTCACAACCAACGCGATCTGCATCTAAATAGCCCTCTAATGAAGTGTAACCTTTAACATCCATCCATTTCATTTCTTCTTTTAAGAGACGCTTTTCTTTTAAGCATTTTACACGTGGATATTCTTTTTTCACCTGATGAATGGCTTCTTCCAATAACATTTCTGGTATTTCTTCTATATAAATATATGGCTTTTCTTTAAAACATTCCTGAGCTAATTGGGCTAACAAGTCTTCTAATCTATAGATTGTCCCTTGATTTAAATGGCTATCACTTTCAAATAAACTCATATTTTCCATACTTTTAACAGTAGCTAATTGTTGCTTAGCGACTTCATAAGCTTCACTTTTAACTGCAACAAAAAGGAGTTTTTTCCCTGTATTTTCTAATAGGTAGAGCATACGTGCAATCCCAATAGTCGTTTTTCCTGCTTGTTCTTCCCCTTTAATGATGCTTTGTCCTGTAATAGGATAGTGTGCTATTTTCTTTTGTGAATAAGTTAATTTTTGCATGTCCGCCCTCCTTCTTATGTTTTACTGATTACTTTTTATTATACGAATTTATGTCATCTTAATCAAGCAAGAAAGTAAACAAAAAAAGACTACTGCAACTTGGTGCGGTAGTCCTCTAGGTCTTAACTTTTATTGGATTTCAATTAATCGTTTTGCTTTTGGTACTTCTTCTTTTGGAATATTTATCTTTAATATACCCTCTTCTAATTTAGCTGTAATGCCGTCTACTTTAACATCTTTTAAGCTAATTGCACGCTGCATAGAAGCCATGCGACGTTCTCGATGGATATATTGATCTTTTTCATCATTCATTTCTTCTTTTCGTTGTACGGCTATAATCAGTTGATCGTTCTGATAGTCGATGGCAATGTCTTCTTTTTTAACGCCTGGCATCTCTGCTTCAATAGCATAGCCATTAGCATCTTCTTTAATATCTACCTTAAAGGTGTCATACTTAAAATCCCTGAAGCTGAGAAGATCATTGTTAAAAAAGTCATCCATTACATGATAAAAGTCTACAAATCCGTTGTTGCTCCTTTGAACTGCTTGACGATTGAATGGTGTTAATCCAAACATATAAACTCCTCCTTTAAGAAACCTTTTTATAATTTTGTTAGCACTCTCATTGGTTGAGTGCTAATTACACTTATAATATAGGCTTCTTAAATGTTATTGTCAAGTATTTTTTTATTTTTTATAAAAATTTTGTATTTACGAAATATGCTTTAAACCTTCATCAAAAAAAGAGCCGTACATGGCTCCTTTTTACTGGCTAAATAATTCATAATAAATGCGATCTTTACTTACGCCTAACCCAAGTAAACTTTCCTCTAAAGCTTTCATAAATACTGGTGGCCCACAAAGATAAAAAGTACTTTCTAAATTGGCTTCTGTACTTAACCATTCTTTAGTAACAAAGCCTATTTCATCATAGTCCCTTCCTTTTTCATCTTCTGCTAGAGGATTAGAATAAAAAACCGTATTTCTGAAGCCCTTTAGTTCTGCAATCATGTGAATATCTGTTTTAAATGGATGAAGCTTTGAGTTTTGCACGGCTTGAATAAAATGAACTGATTTTCTAGTATCAGCTGCTTGATAAAGCATGGATAATAGTGGAGTGATGCCTATCCCACCTGATATGAGGGTAATAGGTGCTTCTGCGCTCTCTTCTTTTAAAGTAAATAACCCCATAGGAATCATGGCTTCAATACAATCTCCTATCTGTAATCTTTCATGAAGATAAGTACTTATTAACCCCCCTGGTATTTTTTTAACACTGATACGATAAAGCTCGTCATTAGGAATGATGGATAAACTATAGGTTCTTAGCACATCTTTATAAGCTGCTTCCTCTGTTACTATTTTAAAAGGAAGATATTGCCCTGCTTCATGTTTGACAAGTTTGCCACCATCTTCTGCTTTAAAGTAAAAAGAAGTAATATCCTCACACTCTTTAATTCGATCAACCAAAACAAGTTTCCTAAAACCGCTCCATTTGCCATCTTGTTTCATCATTTTCCTCCTTTTTCTTTGTTAATAATAATTATTATATAATATGGCATAAATTAATCCAAGCCTATTTATATTATATTTTTCATTATCTTATATGATTTATACTCTTTTTTCATAAATAAAAAGGCTACCTGTGAAACTTATCTCAAATACACCATATCGTGTATTAAAGTATTATTTCCAGACAGCCTCTTATCATTTTCTTAATTACGTCCTTTTAAGAAGGCGTAACTATTTCTTCTACAACAACTTGATTTGTTAGTGAAGCCCTATTTAATAATAAATAATAGCATTTACTTCATAACCTTGTTTTAAAACTGCTTGATTTTCTGTTACCTCTAATTCTACACTAATCATATTTTCTCCGTTAACAACTTTAGCTGCTTGGGCAATACGTGATACCTTAGCGCTGATTGCATCATCTGGGCTCGCTGCTAAGTATAGATCAGCTTTTTCTCCTACTTTAATTTTATTGATAAAGGCTTCTGGTACATCCACTAGAGCGGTTAACTTACTAGGGTCAATAAGACGCATGATAGGTTCTCCACCTTTTAGCCGCGTTCCTTCAGTTACTAGTATTTCATAAACAACTCCTTCTTTCTGATCCAAAACAATAGCTTTATCTTTTAAATAAGCTTTAGTGAGTTTAGCTTTCATTTCTTTCAGCTCAGTTTCTGCTGTTTGTATCTTAATATCTAAGGTCTCTACTTTGCTTGCTTTTTCTGTACTTGTATTACTTACTGTTAACTGCAAGCTATCTATTGATCCCTTAAGACTATCTACCTCTAATTGCTTACTTGTTGTCAGCTGTTTTAATGCATTTTCCGCTTGATACTTATTATTTTTAAGTTCTGCTAAACTCATTTCTTTATCTTTTAGTTCTTTATCTGATATCCCTCCTACTTCTATTAAACTCTTACTCACCTCATAATCTTTTTCTGCTATACTAATCTGCTGGTCTAATATTTTAATTTGTTCTTCAATCTTTATAAGTTCAGGATCTGTACCATTTGATAACTGATTTTGTTTTGTCTTTAACTCACTATTTTTTTGATTAATAGTAACACTTTGTGGATCTAAACTATTATAGGCAGCTTCTCTTTCTACTTTTAAAAGCTGAATTTCTTGTTCTTTTTTGATTATTTCATTTTTATAGCTTTCATAATCTAGCGTCATAAGCTGAGTACCTTTTTCGACAAGATCCCCCGCTTTTAAATCAATGGTTTCAATAGTAGCTGGAAAATCTACTGCTAATTCTCTAATAGTTGCAGCTTCTACTTTTCCAAATACATCTAATTGATTCACTTCCTGATTAACTTCTACTTCTTTTGCTAATTCCTGTGCATTCACTTCTTGTGAGTTGCAACCAGTCATTGAAACACTTCCTAAGATAATTCCTGTGCTTAATAAAAATAAACTAAATTGCTTTTTCATATCCTTCTCCCCTTATCTTTGTAGACTGTTCTTCACAAATACAACCGTCTTTCACCATAATTAAATGCGTTCCATAATCTGCCGCTTCCCTTGAATGGGTAACTTGAACAATGGTTTTCCCTTGTGTTTGATTAATCACTTGTAAAAGTTCCATAATCTCTTTTCCTGTTTTACTATCTAAATTTCCAATAGGCTCATCTGCAAAAATAATATCTGGTTTATTAATAAGTGCTCTTGCAATGGCCACTCTTTGTTGCTGACCACCTGAAAGCTCTCTTGGTGTATGCCTTCTACGCTCTGTCAATCCTACAATTCTCAGGATTTCTTCTAAATCCTCTCTATAATCCTTCATTTTCTTGCCATCTAATAAAATCAGTAACATAATATTTTCTTCTACATTTAAGTTGGGAATCAAATTGTAAAACTGAAATACAAACCCTATATCACGTCTACGCATTTCACTTTCTGCTTGATCCTTCATTGTAGATAATTCTTTGCCATTAATCTTAATAGTTCCAGTAGTTGGCTTATCTAGCCCTCCTATTAAATAAAGCAAGGTGCTTTTCCCTGAACCAGAAGGCCCCATAATTGAATAAAAGCTTCCCTTTTCAACTGTTAAGTTGATATCTTTTAAAATCTCTACTTTTTCACTCCCTAAATCATAGCTTTTGCATAAATGATTGGTTTCTATTACATAGGACATTTCTACTCCTCCTCATATTTTTTACTAATACCGGTTTTATTTCTATCACGCTAACAAGCCCTATCCCATCACCCTTCTTATCATTCGAAAATCCTTGCACTCTATCCAACTATTCAAATTTGATTGCTTCTATAATGTTCAATTTAGAGGTTTTAAAAGCTGGAGAAATAGAAGCTACGATAGTCACTAAAGTTGCTACTCCAATATAAACCCATAGGCCATTAGCTACAAAGTAAACAATTGGTGGTAGCTGCATACCTTCTATAACATAAGGCATATTGTTCATAATAATCCAACCGGCTCCTATACCTGCTATTGCCCCTAATAGCCCTGTGTATAAAGCTTCTAAAAAAATCATTTGAATGACTTGCTTTTTGTTCATGCCCACTGAACGTAATACTGCGATGCTTCTTTTTCGTTCAATAAAGCTAATAAATAAATTATTAATAATACCAATTACGCCTATAATGGCTGCCAAAACAGAAAACCCAGACAAAATACTCATAATCTGAGCATTACCTTCCTTATTATTTTGGAGTTGCTGCCTCATAGTGGCTCCTGATAGATGACGATCCTTATATTTTATCTTTAGTGCTTCTAATACTTCTGTAGGTTCTTTAGACGTTTTTAAGTAAATTGTAGTGTAATTGTGAACCCCTATATCTTGTTTAAAATAAGCCTCACCAATCTGAACTAAATCTCCATTGTTCATTAAGGTATCATAAAAGCCAATAATTTCATAAGTCCGTAATCCCTCTGGCATTTTAAGCTGTATCTTTTGCCCTTCTACTAAGCTATAACGTTTCTTTAGTACATTTGAAAACGCAATATTACGTCCCTCCCCGAGTTGTTCTAGGATACGATCCTTTTCTTCTTCATTCTCATACCCATAAGTCAGGTAATCAGCATGAACCTTCCCTGAAACACCTTCAATGGAGGCAAGCTTTACATTATTGTAATCTACTAACTCTATATTCTTACCATAGTAATAACCACTGACATAACAGCCATAAGCATCTGTTACCCCCTCCTCATATAGCAAGGAACGTACTGTATTTGTATCCATATCATCTAGGGATAGTTGTACATCATACGCAAAGTTCTTCTCGTAGGCATTTACCACTTCTACTGCTAGATTTTCACCGATGTTATTGACCATAAGCAAAATACCGACCCCAAGAGTAATCAGTGACATACTATTAAGTATACTTTTATTTCCTTTAATATTTTTCACTGCTAGTACCCCTACATTACCAAATAAGGTTGCAAACAGTTTCTCAGTTAAGCTAGAAGAAAGTTTAATAATAGTAGGTAGAATCCCTATTATGCCAATTAAAGCTAAAAATACACAGATGCTAGCTGCTGTAATCCGATAGCTCTCAGGTAGAATTTTAATCGCTACAATACTAAATACTACTAAAATGATACTTCTTATTTCTTTACTTCTTTTACGCTTTACTGAGTGATTACTCCCACCTAATACAATTTCCTTAACAGGTACCTTAGCTACCTTTAATATAGGTAAAATACTACTAGCTAAACAAATAATAATACAAAGTAAAAAAGAACCTAATAGATAACCTGGCGTAATGACTAAATCTATCTTTCCACCTATACCTTCTGAAGCAGCTACGACACTAAGAAGTACTTTTAAAATAATAATGCCTAGTCCCCATGAAGCAATCCCCCCTAATACACCATAAAAACTGCTTTCTAAAATGAGTACTCGTTTCATCATCTTTTGACTAGCACCTACGCTTCTAAAAGTCCCAATAATCGGCATTTTCTCTAGCATAATGACCTTGAATGAAGTATAAACGATAAAAACACTCATCACTGTTACAATTAAAGTCATCATCATAAATAAGGTAGAAAACATACCAAGCATGGTTCTTATGTCTTCAATAGGAATAGGTTCTGCTACTTCGTATTTAGGATAAGCTGCTTTAAAATCTTTTAAGAGCTGTGAAACCTCTACCCCTTCTTTTCCTTTAATGTAAATGCTACTTGGCTTTTGATGTGTTCCTAAATACTTAGATAAAGTGGTATAGGGCATTAAAATTTGAGACCTATTTCCCTCACTACTAAAGATTCCTACCTTACTGGTAATACCATAAATCATCAACTTCCTTTTGATGTTGTTTATACGTATCTCTAAAGCATCACCTATTTCTAATTGATACTTCTTCGCAGTTTGATCACTTATGATGATTTGATTATTGGTAAAGTCTGCATTGCTACGTTTACTAATGAGCTGTAACTTATTCATTTGCAAGTAATCTTCAAGCGCTACCCCCATAATACTGACTTCATCTACAACCTTTTTTCCACTATCATAAGTACCACTGCTACTTAATACTGGAATCATGTATTCTACCTGCTGCTCAAGTGCTTTTCCTGGTGTTAAGCTGATTACTTGACTTGGTGAGTTTTCTCCTGGTCTAATACAGACCTCCGCCGTTCCAGTGCTTGTTTTCATCTGCTCCACATAAATAGCTAATAAAGAATCGGTAATGGAGAGAGAGGTAAGACATAAAGCTCCCGATAACATGACTGCTAGTAAAATAAGAAACGTTCTTAGTTTCTTTTCACTCATAGACTTCATAATGTATTTGATAATAATAGGCATCTTTTACTTCCTCCTTTAATCTGCCTTTTTGCTCCACTTCATATTATTTTTTATAAATAGATACCTCGCCTGTAATAGTACCCTTATTTCACGTTTATACTAATCGTAAAAATAAGTGCTGTCAATTAAAATACTGAAAATTCATATTTTTTAACCCTTCTCTAATCCTTCTTTAATCTTTCTTTCTAACTTTTCTCAGATTACAACCCAAAAATTGTCTTACTAGAGTTTTCTTTTCTCATAACATTTCAGACATTTTATTTTATTATTCAACCTGCCTCTTACTTTTTTTTAGTATTTATCAAATAAAAAAGAGACCATTTACTTTATCAGTAATAGTCTCTTATAAATAAAATATCCCCTTATAACTAAGCATCCTTCTTTAAAGATTCTTTTAACATATTTTCTAACTGCTGCAAGAAATCAATGATACCACAAATAATAATAGCTTTTTTACTCATTTTAGTATTTAAAATATCTAGCTTGTCCCCAAATTCATTAATCGTTCCTGTTATAACACTTACCCCTTCTGTTGCATGGTTAATCTCTACATTGGCTCTTTCTATTTCACTTACAATTTGCTTACTTACTTCCTTTACTTCTAGAGAGCAAGCAGATACTTCTTTAAACTGTTGCTGCACATTTTCTGCATGTTGTAAATTACCTGCAATAGCACCTTTAGAATTTATTATTTCTTTCTTTAAAGCATCTAGACTACCATAAAGCGTTTTAATGCTTTTATCAATACCGCTTGCTAACTCTTTAGTAGAAGCAGATAATTCTCTAATATGTGTAGCAACTACTGAAAAGCCTTTTCCTGCTTCTCCTGCTCTACTTGCTTCAATAGAAGCATTTAAAGCTAATAGATTAGTACTCCCTGCAATACCTGTTATGCTCTTTGACATCTCTTGAATATGTGAGAAATCCTTTTCTAGCATTTGAAAGGTTGTAGTCATACCATCTAGTGCAGAACAAGTTCCTTCTATTTGATGCGTTAATTCATCCATTTGTGTATCTGCTTTTTGAATGGCTACATCAGATTTTTCCATTCTATGATCAATCTGCCCTACAAATACCTCAAATTGCTTAAAGTGACTATTCACTTGTTCAATCATCTCATTAATCGTACCCACCTGTTCGTAAGCTGAAGCAAATTCCTTTTGAACATCTAGTAAACACTGAGAAACGTCTATTTCTTCATTCATAAAGGCATCTACTTTTTTCTCAATATGTAAAATACCATAGTTAATGTACTCGTCATAACTTTCACTTTCTGGTACTTCTGCTAGGTATTCTTCTTCCCTTGATTTCTCTTCTCTTTTTCTAGAACCTAACCACTTCATCCTTCAGCCCCCCTATTCAAATACTGCAATAGCCATTGTCTGATTAAAATGCTGCTCATTAAGCTGCTCTCCATATCCTGAAAAAGCCACATAATCACCTACAGCTTCTCCCATTTTTCTAGCATATGCATTAATATAGCCATCTTGTTCAAATAAGATAGATCTAGCTAAACAGTGTATCATGATTGCTAAACTAGGATGTGGAATATCTCTCCTAATCTTCTCTATGGTCTTTTCAATCACCTCTTTGTAAGAAGCTGGCTGCAACAAAACTACTTGTGAGTTGCTATATACCCTTGCATGATAAGCAATACTATTATCTGGTAGTACCATTTGATTAGCTGTAATATACATATCATTTCCTATGATTCTTCCTAAAGGACGATTATCAAGATATGGACCTAGTTGGTCAACCCTTGTATTGAGTGCTTTTGCCATAGCTTTAGCTGCTGGCTCATGATTCAGCTCGTGAACAATACGTTTTCTTACATCCACTTTCGTTGCAATAAAATGATGCTCTGTGGGCTCATAAATATTTTCTTTATAAAGCTTAATAGCTCCTTTAAGATTTCTAATAAGTACAAAAACACAGGCCTTATCATAAACTATTCCATTCAATGAAACCATTGTTTTTTCAGCTACGCCATGGTCTCCTGCAGAACCGCCAATTAAAGGAATTTTCTTTTCATCGAGCACACTATTTAAAGTGGATAAAATGAGTTCTTCACTGCTAATAAGCGCTGTTGAAAATTCTAAACATATGGTGTTTCTAGGGTTAGCTAGCTGCTTTACACAATTTTCTACTCGTCTTACATATTTTAAAGGATATTTATCTACTTCTTCTAAAACATCACCAAAACACTCAATACCTTCTTCAATACCTAATACCATCAATGTATCTTTATAAGCGCCTTCCTTACAAAGACTAACGTAGGTAGTAGAACCCATTATTATACTATCAGGAAACATCTTCTTCATTTCAATAGTGTATGCTTCAAACTGCTCAACACCTGAATAAAACAGGATCAGCTTAGGTTCCTTTAAACCACCAGCTGCTTCCTCAATAGCTTGTTTTGCATCTTTTTGAGTACTTTTTCCAATTTTATATTTCATAGATATCCTCCTTACTCTGCTAATTATTCTAAATATGTAATTATTTTGTGTAATTGTATCATATTTTTAGAATTTATTCAACATTTACGAGGTACTATTAATATTCCTGTATATTATTATACTTTTTGCTAATAGTTACTTATATTTTTATTAAAATAGACACTAAAAGCTACAAAACTACTTCTTGTTTTATAGCTTTTAGTGTCTATTTTGACTTTTAATTTATTTATTAAAAATCCACGTCATCTTTTTCATTAATAGTCCAAGAATTTAATCCTTTAAAGGATGACAGGCTGTTCTACATAAACTAGTTCTACAACATCTGGAGGATACACAGGAACTTCTACTACTTGTCCTAATAGCTTCTTAAGCGCAAGGTAGGGTAAGTTTATGCCTGCATAATAGCTATAATGAATACCGCCTGACATACGGGTATTTACTTCTAACAAATAGAGGGTATCTTCATGGTAACGTAACTGTAAATTAAAGGGCTGATTAAATCCAAATCGCTCTGCTAAAACAGCTGCTTTATTTATAAGCTCTTGGCTACAACAAATTTCTTGTAATCTCCCAGGACCTTTTCGTCTTGGTACTGCTATTACTCCATGTTGTGTTTTTAGTGCATCAATACTGATTTCCGTTCCTTTTAAATAAGGCATGATGATGAGTGGCTTAAACGATTCTATTGAACTTAAAATCTTTACGATTGCTTCATAGCCTATATGCTTTTCACTCATCTCCAGTTGTTTAATCGATACTGGGCCATCCTCTATGATATTAAAACTACTAGCGCCTTCTCCCACTGCATATTTAACACATAAAACAGCACTCTTCCCTAACTGTTGCTTTAATTTTTCATAGCTGAGTTTAAAGGCTTCCACATTTGTTACTACCTCAAAAGGTGGTACGTTACAAATTTCTGGCAAAGACCTAAAAAGCTCAGCTGTCTTAACTTTATTATTAAAGTTTTCTAATAGTTCTATATCATCTTCAACTAATACTTTAATACCTAACTCCGTAAAGGCTTCCTTCCTTTTAGCAATAGCTATCATATGACGTTTTGGTATAAATACGTCTACTTGATGCTCCCTACAAAAAGTTAAACACCACTCTACGTAGTCTTCTGGGCTTATTCCCTTCTTAGGTTCTTCCCAAAATTCATCACAAACCTTTTGATAAACAACCTTTTGATTGGTGCTTGTTCCAATAATATGTAAGTTTAAACCATCAGCTTCAGCCCCTTCTCTTAGCTGCTTAATAATTTGATACATTGTACTAAACCACTGATTGACCCAAATTCTACACCTCATAAATTACCTACTTTCATTATTTATTAATAATAGTATATCACTTCTTGATATTTCTAAAAATATTTACTTTTGCTTGCTCATATTAACCCAAAAGTGCGCCAGGCTACTTATGCATTTCCCTTATAAAAGCTGCATACTTCTAAATAACATAATGATTATAAACAAACTAGGCATAGATAAAAGGCTGGTCCACACCACAAGTTGCCCTGCCAATTCTTCATCTGAGCCCATAGCCCCTGCCATAATTGCACTTGAAACTGCTACAGGTGTCCCAAACAAAGTAATAAGTGCTGGATATTCTGTTGTCGTAAAATGGATAAACTGTGTATGCTGAGATAAAAGCAGTGCTCCACTTAAAGCAAGCAGTGGCGCCACGATTAAACGCCATACCGTTCCAATCATAATATCCTTAGCCAACGCTTTAACAGCTGAAAATCTAAACTGCCCTCCTAAAACAATAAGTGCCAAAGGCGATGCAATACTGCTAATATTTTTAATAGCAGTATGTAAAAATGGTAAATGGGTTTTTAATGTAAAAGCATAACTCCTAGTTGCCTCATCATAAGGTATAAACCCACGTATGACTAAACACATCATGCCTAATGCCACGCCAATAATAAGCGGATTTTTACAGATGCTAATTAAAATCTGTTTGGGCCCAATCTTATTTCCTTTTGGATCCTCTACATAAATAGATAACGCAACAACAGCTAAAATATTATAAAGAGGGATGCTAAAAGCTGAGATAACAGCAGCAATAGCAACTGCCTTAGAACCTCCTAATGCTTCGGATAAGGGAATGCCTATAATTGCAAAATTAGATCTAAAAATACATTGTAAGATAACTCCTTTTTTGCGTGGATCTGATGTACATAGCTTGACTGTTAACATTCCTAATACGAATAAAATTAAAATAGCTAACACAACAAATGTGATAACACTCCAGTTTAACTCGCTTAAATTATCTATAGAATAAACATTATAAAAAAGTAACCCAGGCAATGCTACGTTAAACACAAAGGCATTAGCTTTTTTTAAAAATGCTTCATCAAAAAATTCAATTTGCTTTAAACCATATCCTAATGCAATAAGCAGGATAAGTGGTAAAATAGCATTGGCTGAAAATATAAAGGTATCCATTATTTGTTTCTCCTTATGTACTCTTTTTGTCTTTTAATACGTCTTTTCTACCCCCTCATTATAACTGAATGTTATAAAAAAAACGACTTTTCTTTTAAGAATAAAACGGGCAAAATAATAAGGGGGTTGTCGCGCTAAAAGCATATACCTTATAAATATACAGTTTATTAGGCTAAAACAAATTTAATTGCCTTGATGATTGTATAAATATAAGCTGAAATGCTTAATGCGACAGCCCCACAGTTTTAAACATATTTTTCTCTTTATACTTCATAAATAGAATAGTTTTTTCCTTCTCTCATCATAACAGGGATGACTTCTAATGGTGTAGGTGTTGTGATTACTTGACCCCCTTCGTAGGTTTGTTTTGTATAAGCATCCACCCACTTAGTGCCTTCTGGTAAATAGACCTGCCTTTCCTTCATACCTGCTTCCATGACAGGCGCTACTAATAAATCAGGGCCGAACATATATTGGTCTTCTACCTCCCAACATTTTGCATCTTGTGGAAAATCGAAGAACATAGGACGCATAACGGGCTCACCCTTATCACTAGCTGTTTTCATACATGCTCTTATGTAAGGACGTAAACGTTCACGAATAAAGAGGAATTGTTTTAAAATCTCATAGTTATCTTCTCCAAAACTCCACACTTCATTGTCTTGTCCTGAGGTTAATTGACGCACACCATTAATAAATTCTTCTTCTCTTTCATACCATGGTGAACGTTCTCCATGCATACGAAAAACTGGACAAAAAGCGCCCCAAGCAAACCAGCGCACTAATAATTCTTGAAAAGCTTTATCTTTAATATCTCCACCTAAGAAACCACCAATATCAGAAGTCCACCAAGGAATGCCTGCAATCCCCATATTCAGTCCTGCTTGAAGCTGCTCCCTCATTGCCCTAAAGGAAGAGTAAATATCTCCTGACCAAGTCAGTACGCCATATTTTTGGCTACCTGCCCAAGCACATCTAACCAAACTTAAAATCTCTGTTTCTCCCTCAGCTTTTAAACCATCATAAAAGCCTTTAGCATACATTGCTGGGTAAATATTAGTACACATTAAAGCTGGTCCTTCATAATAACGGTAATTGTCAAAATCGTAAGGTCCATACTCAGGTTCAGCTTCATCTAACCAAAAACAGCGAATGCCTTTATTATAATAATGCTCTTTGCAACGTTCCCATACAAATTGCTGTGCACCTGGATGAGTAGCATCATAAAAAATCGTATTTCCCATCCAAGTCATATGATTTTCATTACCACGGTCTGCATGTACTAGGTAACCTCTATCAGCCATTTCTCCGAAATTCTCACTTTTTTCATCTATGGTAGGCCATACAGAAACTACAGTTTCAATACCCATCTCTTTGAGTTCCTTCACCATAGCTTCTGGATCTGGCCAATCGCGTGGCTCAAATTTAAAATCCCCTTGTCTGGTCCAGTGGAAAAAGTCAACGACAATAGCATCCATAGGAAGTCCTCTTCTTTTATGTTCCCTCGCTACACTTAGAAGCTCCTCTTGATTACGATAACGTAATTTACATTGCCAATACCCTAAACCAAACTCTGGCATCATTGGTGTTCTACCTGTTACAGCGCTATATTGCTCTTCTATTTCACTCGGTGTATCCCCTGCTGTAATATAATAATCTAACTTCTTGGTTCGCTGTGCACACCACTCCGTCTTATTAGTACCAAAATGAGCTGTTCCTATAGCTGGATTATTCCATAAAAAGCCATAACCACGACTAGAAATCATAAAAGGAACACTAGCTTGACTATTACGATGAGCAAGTTCTAATAAAGCCCCCTTTTTATTCAGCTGACGATCTTGATACTGACCCATTCCAAATATTTTTTCGTCATCAAAAGCTTCAAAACGTGCCATTAAGGTATAATCGCTGCTTCCTGCTATAGGTTTTAATTCCCTTGCATCTATACGTAGTGGCACACAATACCGATTTAAACGATTACGATTACGCCAGTATTCAGCTGTTAATAACTCTCCTTTTTGATTGTAATAGCTAATCCAACCTTCATGAGAAACTTTAGCTGTAATCTTGCCATTAGTGATACTTGCTTCTGTGGCTTTCATATGATACGCCTTATAAGCTTCTTCTTTGTACCATGGGTCTGTGACATCTATTTCATTAAACACAATGGTTGCCTTACAGTCTTCTACCTTTTCGGTTAAAGCCCAGTCCTTAGTATCCATAACTGCTTCTTTGGTCATTCTTACCCTAAGACCATTCATTCCCCAAGGTTCAATCCATACCTCAACTAACCCTTCTGCTATAATGAGTTTATTATTCTCTTGTTGTAATCTCATGCTACCCTTCCTCCTTATTAATTCCTTTTTTATTTGCTTCAATCTTTTTAACTAATTGTATTTAATTCAATATGTAAATTTATTCCATATTCTAAAGTGCTCATTTTATTTTCAAATAGTTAAAGTATTACTTTAACCTTCTTCACTAATAGGCTCTCCATATAAAACGCCCCTTGAACCTGTTGCAATAAAGAATCTCCCAAAAGTACGACTATCTCCCTCTATACTGTTAATGTCACCAAACATCTGATGCTCAGTATTTAATTTTACCCATGTTTTTCCCTCATCTAAAGAACGATAAAAACCATAACCACCTTTTAAATCCCCACAAATATATAAGGCTTTATCCTCTTTAAAATAATCACCATTAGGTCTTATAACTCCTAGCCCAATACGATAAATGATTTCGTCTTCATCACTAAGCTTCTTTAAGGAGAGCTGATCTTCACGCGCATCATACTGCATCTTCCATAGGCCTTTTTCTCTTAGAGCCATATAAAAAATACCTTCTTTTCCACTTTCTCCTCTAATTTCAGTCAGATTAGCGCAGTCAATCAAAGCAAAGTTCACTCCTTTAATCTGCTGATTTACTGGATACTCTTTAAAAGAAGCTCCACTATCTTTACTTATATAAATGCTCCCTTCACTATCAAAGCCATACATAAGCCGGCTATTCATGCGATCCGCAAACACTTTCATACCTCTATGATTAATGCGCTTATTCTCTAAGTTATAAATCTCACAGCATTTAAAACTTTTTCCTCCATCTTCACTGTGAATCATGGTACGCATAGGTAGTTCTATATTGTCAGCAATACTCCATACCAAATGGTCACAATCAGGTGATAAAGCTACCCACCCAGCATTTACATTAGGTTGTTCAATATACCTTAGCTTTTCATCTATTTCCTTAGACAAACCATATGGCATCTTTAGTCTTTCAAAAGTTTTTCCTTGGTCTTTGGATAAAATAAGACCACCTTTTGTTTTACCTGTCCAATTACCTCTGGCTGTCACCACTAGTACCTCCGGATTTAGATCAGAATAGTCTGCATTAATACAAGTAATATAACGATTCCCCTCGGTATCTGCAAAGGAATTGTCACAAGCCACCTTAAGGTCTTCAAAAGCAAATCCACCTAGATCTCCTAATATATCGATGAGCTTTACCTTTCCTGCTGGAGGACTGTATACATTAAGATGTACTGTTTCTTCGATTCCTGTTGTATAATCTTGAAAATGAGGTAAAGTACTCATCAAATCTTTAGAACCAAAGATTCCTGTTCCTGAATTAAACCATACTTCATTCCCATTAAAAGGATTAATTTTAATATCACTTAGCCAATGCAAAATGGAATGACCACCATTGTATTCTGGCTTCATATAAGAAGTAACAAAGCTTAAATTACCTAACTTCAAATCATCTAGTACAGTTTCCCAATGTTCACCATAATCAAAAGAGCGATAAATACAATCTCCATCATCTTTACACAAGGTTGTAGCCACTAATAATCCTGGCTGCGTTTTACAAGCACTTATTCCACTAAAACCGTATTCTAAATCTTCATTCGTTTCACTCTCCCTATAAGGCGTTATTTCCCTATAAGAGATGATCTTACCCTTGGTATCTCTTTCATAACGAATAATTCTACCGGCTAAAGCATCTCCTGAATCGCAGCTATAGCCATTCTCTTTCACATAAGACCGCCTACCTGTTTCTGAAAAGGTAATATATAAATAGTTACCATCATCACCATAACGTTGTGCCACATAACCTGACATTCTAGAACCTACCACATGAGATTTTTCAGGTTGCCATAGCTTTTCAAAATGGCTGCCTCCATCATAAGATACATACAAGCTATGACCTCTTTCCTTATCACTTTGCTTTGTTGTCACACCTGCAGTACCTACCACTAATGTTTTGGCATCCTTTGACTGCCATACAAAAGTCATGTACTTCTCAGCCTGTACTTCTAAACTCTCCCATGACTTTCCTAAATCTTTACTTCTCAAAAGGCCACCTTGCTGACTGGCAAAATAAATAGTCTGATCTTCCTTAGCATCTACAATCAGTCTCAGACCTGTCCCTCTACCATTCAAATTACCATGTACTAAAGTAGGAATATTTTCATAAGTAAAGCTTTTCCCACCATCCTGAGAAATAGCTAAAACACCTTTATTTTCTTTATTAACACCACAAGCGATTAATAAACATTCTGGTTGATTCGTGTTTAAACCAATGGCTATAGGATAACTTTCACTTAAATCTGTTTGTGTTACATGATCTATTAAACTTTTCCACTTGTTCATTTCATAATCATAACGGTAAACGCCACCTATGTCTGTTCTGGCATAAAGTACATCTGGCTTTTGCGGATGAAATACAAAGCCTGTTACATAGCCCCCTCCTGGTATGGGTGCATGCTCATAGTGATATGGTATTTGCTTTTTAATTGTCACAACACTTCCCCCTTGTATTCGATTTTCCTTTTGTTTTACATACTTCTTGCTTTAACGGTATTATAGCTAATCCTTCTTCTTTAAGATACCCTAAAATGTTAAGCATTTTTACCGTTATATCTATTGGAATCATATTTTATTTATAACATTTTAACAAATCAAAATAAACCAACTCTCTATTATTTATCATCAAATTTTAATTTTTCTCTCACACTTTTCTAAGAGGTACACCTTATACTAAATTTATATTAAAGATAACGGAGGATTAAATATGGATCGCACATCATTACAATCAAAGAAATTTTGGGGACTTATTTTACTAGCCTTAGGTATTTATGGTATTTTAAATAACTTTTTTGACTTTAATTTTTTTAGTATGAGCCATTTATGGCCACTATTTGTACTAATTCCTGGTTTAGCTTTCGAATATAGCTATTTTTCTACAAGACGTGCTCCGGGGGTCTTAGTACCTGGTGGTATTTTAACAACACTCGGTCTACTCTTTTTATTTGAAACTAGTACCCATTGGTTTTTCTCAGCTTACACTTGGCCAGTTTATATTTTAGCCCCTGCTATTGGTCTCTTTCAACTTTACTTATATGGTGGACGTTGCAAGGGCTTATTAATCCCTGTCGGTATTTTAACAACTGTTGCAGTTACTTGCTTTTCTTCTACTGTTCTTGGCCATTTCTTCTTCTTTATTAATGGTTCTATCGTTTGGCCAGTTGCTTTAGTACTTATAGGTTTATTTATCTTATTGGGTAAAAGTGATTCGACTAAGCATATGTAAAATAAAAAGAGGCTGTCACAAAACGTCTATCAAATACAAGATATAGTCCAGCCCAAACTAATTGTTGGTTAAGTCTTGTATTAGAAAGTTATTTCGTGGCTACCTCTTTTTTACTGTTTACTTTAAATCGGCATCTGGTAATAAACTCAAATAGCTTAAATCGCCTCTTGCTTCGCTAATAAGCCAATAGTTGTTGCCTTCTAATGTATATTTCTTAATCGTAATTTGTTCTTTTACTGTTTCAAACACCTGTCCTTGAAGCATCTCTTCTACTGCTAAAGTATAAACTAAAGTATCTTCTGCTTGCTGCTTCTTATCTAAAATCGTTACCTTGCCTGCTGAAGGACTAGAACCACCTGTTACCCAACCTCGTTTACTTGCTAATACCTGTTGTTTTAGTTCTGGTGAAAGACTACTATACTGCAATGCACCACTTCTTACTTGTTGACCTCTAATCCATAAAGCTAAAGTTTCTTCTGGTGTAAGAGGTGCCAGCACCTTTTGCATGCTTTCTAACTCTTTTTCAATTTGCTCTGGTGTAGGATAAACTATTTCAAGGCCTTCTGAAATCTTAGTAAGTTCTGCTAAAAAAATAGTATTAAACCATTCTGGTGTTACATAAAGCCGGTTGTTTTTAAAAGCATAATCATACGCTGCAAAAGATATGTTAAAGCCATCATCATCAATGGTGATACCAATAGGTTTTTGATGCAACATGAAAGTATCATTATTTTTTAATGGATACGAAGGTATTTCTAAAGTTTTAACTCGATCTGGCAACTTATAAGTAGTGTCTTGATTTTCACTGGTTAAGCCATTTAAGTATGATAAATAAAGATGTGCTTCTTGATAAGTAGGATTTTCTATAGTTACAGTTCGTGTTTTTTGATCCCAGCTCACTGCTATTCCCATTTGCATCACTAACCATCTAAGAGGATAAAGCTGATGTCCTTTTATTTCTAAAACTCCACCTGGTATCTCTAAAAGCTGACCATTTAAAAGAATTTGGTTACCACTCTCTTGAAGCACTTGTGCTTTTTCTGTACCACTTTTAAGTGCTACTTGTTGCATGTCAGTATTAGCATAAATAGTTTGACCGAACAACATAATACTTATTGCTAATGCTAAGCCTCTTTTTTTCATCCTATCACGTCCTTTAAATCTTTGCTTCTTACCTATTAATATACGCCTCTCTCTCTTTTTTGCAAGCAAAAAATACACTTAAGTCGGTTTTTTGTCCTACTTAAGTGTATTTGATACATTTTACAATACTTCTTCTAGACTCTCATAAAAGGTGCTACCAAATTCATGGCATAAAAGAGCCTTATTAACCTTATAAACTGGTCTATAATCTTCTTCTTTAAAAACATCATTGTGAGCTTTTTTATTAATACAACGTAGTTCTACTTCAAGTGTATTATAACTTCCCCAACGTCCAAAACGATGTGCAAAGTCTTCACTTACTACAGAAGTTAAAAGTAGAAGTTTTCTTTGCTTATTTGTAATGAGTTCAATAATCTCTAATGGATACATTAAACAGGATAGTGGACATAGTTCATAAATAGGAATGTCTCTCTTTAATGCATAACTGTGGGCTATACATTTATATATTCCCCCTTCTTCCACTAGTAATGCACAATGGCCATCACATTCATTAATAGAGCCATCAGAAGCAATAAGACCGCCCTTAGCTAGAACTTTCTTATAGGTTGCTTCATCATAGGCTTTTACTTCTTCTTCAATATTTAAAAGATGCTTATCAAAGACCTTTTTATTACGAGGTCCTAAATTACAAGGACTTCCACAACAACAGCCATATTTATATAACTTCGTACAAGCAAAACAATTTAAGTTAATTTCATGTTTTAATGCTTCTTCATCAACTAAAAATATCTGTTCCTCCTTTTCAATTACACTAAGTTTTTGTGTCAATAGATAGCTTTTTAAATCTTCTAACTGACTTGTAAAACTATCCTCCATGTCGTAATATTCCGCATCTATAACACTATTTAATAATTTTTCTAGACGTCTATCTTTTTCACTTAAGTCACCACTTGTAGTCGTTATTAAAGTTTTTTCCTCATCTACTAAATCTGTAATAGCTGGTAATTTTTTTTGCAAATGTTTAACTAGCTTATTTATATTTAACTGTATACTGCTATTAATCTTTATCTTAAGACTATTAGACCGCATCTCTATTTGCTTTAATAAAAGATTTTGTTCTTCACATAAATGAGCTATATGCTCTTGAGCCATTTCTTGTATTTCTTCTTCGAAGCTAGGCTTATTTCCTTGGGTATACCAAGTAATGGTATAGTACCATTTAGATTCATTATCTATCATATTATTTCCTCGTCTTACTTATTGATATCACTTTCATTTTCTTCTTGTAGCTACTCAGCCGCTAATATACACTATTTTATGCGGCTGAAGAGTTATCTCCCTTTTATCTTAATATGAGATTTAATGACTGTCTATGCAGAAAGCTATTATAGGTATTTACCTATGTCTTTCATAACAACTATTTATTTTACAAATAATCATTTTCCCTTTACACTATTTCTATAATTAAGTTAAAACTTACTCAAACACATAAGGAGAGTGAACACCATGTCACATAAAAAAGCAACTCAACATGGACATTTGTTATGGCAACTTTTCATCTCCACCTTTATGCTAAGTGCTTGTACTTTTGGTGGTGGTTTTGTTATTGTTTCGCTGATGAAAAAAAAATTTGTTGAAGAATTAGGTTGGATTGAAGAAAGTGAAATGCTGGATATTACAGCTATTGCTCAATCTTCACCAGGTCCTATTCCTATTAATGCTTCTGTTATTTTAGGTTATCGTATGAGGGGTATAATAGGCTCAATTGTAGCAGTACTAGGGACTTCCATCCCACCGCTTGTGATTATTTCTATTATTGCTGTATTTTATGATGCTTTTCGTCATAATGCCGTTATTGCTACTGCCCTTTTAGTCATGCGTGCTGGTGTAGCAGCTGTAATATGTGATGTTGTCATTAATCTAGCTAAAAATATTATCCGTACAGGAAATCGTTTTTACATGGTGCTTATGGTCATTACCTTTGTCATGACCTACTTTATGGGTATTAGCGCCATGACCATTATTTTACTTTGTATTGCCATTGGACTCATCACACTTTTACTAGAAATGAAACGCAATAAACAACAAGGAGACTGCTAATATGTTACTTCAATTATTTTTAAGCTTTCTAAAAGTAGGCCTATTTAGTGTAGGCGGTGGTTATGCGGCTATTCCTCTTATACAAAATCAAATTGTTAATGTACATGGTCTTATGACTATGGCTGAATTTACAGATTTAATAACTATAGCAGAAATGACACCAGGTCCTATTTCTATTAATTCGGCCACCTTCGTAGGAACACAATTAGCAGGACTACCTGGCGCGCTTATTTGTACTTTAGGTTGCATTTTACCTGCATTTATACTTTGTCTTATACTAGCTCATTTTTATTATAAATATCGTAACTTATCTGGGGTTCAAACCATTTTAGCAAGTCTTAGACCTGCTGTTGTAGCACTTATTAGTTCTGCAGGACTTGCTATCTTATCTCTTGCACTATTTAATGCTGATAAGTCTGAAATTGTTTTAGCCAACTTTAGACCTATTGAATTTTGTTTATTTATAGGTGGTTTAGTAGCCTTAAGAAAATTTAAGCTCAACCCGATTATGGTCATTTTCGGTTCCGGTATTATTGGTACTTTAGTTTATAGTATCTTTTAAGCTTTCAAACCATTTGCTCGTAAACAGTCTAAAAAACTCATTAACTGCTTAGATAAAAACTTATCCTTATGAGATACAACGCAGATTTGTCTAGATAAGCTTATGCCTTCTAGTTCAATGATGTGTAGTATCTCTTTTTTTACTTCTTGCTCAATTGTACGTGCTGAAAACACTGCAATGCCTTGTCCTGCAATAGCCGCTGCTTTAATAGCCTCGGTATTTGTACACTCCCATTTAACTTCCATCATTACCTGATGTTCCTCAAGATGCCTACGAAATAAGCTTCTTATACCACTCCCTTCTTCTCTGCAAATCAAGTGATGTCCTTGTAGCGCAGTAATAGGTAGTGACTTTTGACCATATAAAGGATGCTTTTTCCCAACTGCTACTACGAGGGGGTCTTGACATACGGATTGCTTTACTAAATCCGATGCGTTAACTTCTCCTTCAATAATGCCTACATCCAATTGGCTATTTAAAAGCATTTCTTGTAGTATATAGGTATTATTAACAGTCACTTTAATCTTAACTTGTGGGTTTTGCTCTTCAAAAGTAGTAATCATCGGTTCAAGCATATAAGTCCCTGCTGTAATGGTAGCACCTATACGTAAGTTCACTTTCTCTCCCAAATGATTTAAGTTCACTTCCATTTCATCAAAGGATTGAAGGATATGCTGCGCATATTGAAATAGTAACTGACCATTTTCTGTAATGTAGAGTTTTTTAGAAAGCCTTTCAAAAAGTTTAATGCCATAATAATCTTCTATTTCTTTAATAGCCTGACTCACTGAAGGCTGAGAAATAAAAAGTGATTTGGCTGCAATCCCCATCTTCCCCTCCTTGACTACTGCTACAAAAATCCTTAAATGCCTAATTGTCATACCTGATCTCCTTTATTACCTAGTTACTTCTATTATAACCCATCTATTCCTTATATAAATAGTATCAAAAAACACTAGATGATTATTGGCTTTTAACCACTTCATCTAGTGTTTCTGGGCTTATAGTTTGAAATTTTCTATTGAACTTTCTAAGCGCTTCATGGATTCAACTAAATTTTGAGATAATACAGATAGATTTTGAATCACTCCTTTTTGTTCCTCACTAAACGCACTCACTTCTTCAGTGGCAGCTGTAGATTCTTCTATAACAGCTGCAATATTAGAAATCTTGCTACTTGTTTCACTACGAAGTTTATTCATGTCATCAACTTGATTATTAATATGGCTTAGCTCTTCATCCATGTGTTGTAAAATGGAAATCATATCTTTAAATATAACAGCAGTCTTATCCACTGCTTGATTTTGCTTATTAAAGATTTCATTTGCTTTTCCCACAAGTTCAGTCGTATTCAGTGTTTTATTTTCTATCTCTTGCAATGTCTTTCCTATGGTTACAGTAGAAGATTTAGATTGCTCTGCTAACTTTCTCACCTCTTCAGCAACTACTGCAAAGCCTTTTCCGACTTCTCCTGCACGTGCTGCTTCAATACTTGCATTAAGGGCCAAAAGATTGGTTTGCTCACTAATACTATCTAAAAATTTCATCATTTTTTCAATGCCTTTATTAAGCTCATTTAATTCTCCAACACTAGCGTTCATTTCCTTAGTAATACTTATTGATGAGGCCATTGTTGTATTTAATAAAGTCATTGTATCAGATGCTTCATGAAGCATTTCTTTAGCACCCTGTGTGTTCTTATAGATATTTTGTGTTTTCTCGCTAACCATTTGTATACTGTCTCCAAGGTTAGCCATTGCCACAACCCCTTCTTGAGTATCAGAAGCTTGATGATTTGCACCTTCAGCTATTTCACCTACTGAAGTAGTTAATTGTGTGAATCCTTCTACCGTTTCATTCGTTGATTCAGAAAGAATTTGACTATTTTTTAAAGTACTTGCTACTACTTCTTTGGTTTCTTCTAAAAGCTTATGTATATTAAACATCATATGATTAAAACTCTTACATAACAAAGCTACTTCATTATGTCCTTTATTTGAAGCCTCAATAGTTAAATCCCCTTCTTCTGCTTTCTTCATAAGCTTCATCAGTTCAATGATAGGATTTGAAAATTTCTTAGCAATTCTTGTACCTACTACTATAGCTAAAGCAGCTACTACAAGTACTAAAATCCAAGTGAATAAACTTGCCATCTGTATACGTTCTGTAAGTGAACGTTCTGGTATCTGTACAATCATCTTCCAACCATTGCTCATGGTATGATAAGTAACTAATTGTTTGTCCACTATTGTAGAGCCATTTTCTTCACCATTTTCAATAGTTGTCCAAACTTTATCACTTATTTGAGCTTGCTCTGCTGGTTTACTATAAATGTTCTTTTTATTATTATCTACAATGACAATAGAAGAATCACTTAACAAATTAACCTGATCAATGGCAGATACCATTTTACTTAAATTAACTTCCATAACAATAATATCTTTTGAGGTCTTTTTATTATTTACTTTTCTAGCAATAAAGATACTATCTGATAAATCACCTATTCCAGCAATCCAGGTAGGTGTCATATCTATGTCATAATCTCTTATACGTTCTATAGACTCTATCTTATACTTATTAGATTCTCCCCCTGCTATAATCTCGCCATTGGTAGGTACGACCCATATATTAGTTACGGCACTATTTAATGAGAAAACAGCATTGATCTGAGAAGATATATTTCTACTACCTGTTAGTTTATCAAACATATCATCAGAATTATACTTTTCAAAATTATTTGTAGGAATAGTATTAGACACTACAAAATCTGTTATTTTCTGTTCAACTTGTGCATTAAATACCGTTATATTCTCAGAAACTTGTTTAATGATTTCTTCAGATAATTGTTGGGTCGTATCTCTTACCACATCTTTAGAAACCTTTGCTGAAAAATATTAACAATTAATAAGGGAATAATAGCAAAACATATACACATGGATATAATGCTTGACTTTATAGAAACAAATTTATCTTTTTTAGTAGCACTTTTTACTTTTAATTTTTCTTTCTGCTTAAGTGGCTTATTGGTTAACTTTTTTTTCTGTGCTAATTGAGTTCTACCTTTTTTTCGCATATACAATCTCCCTCTTTTTTCGCCTTATGTTAATCTCTTTTATTGTACCATGATTTATCTATTTTGTATAACAATATTTTAAAACTTTAGACAAAAAAATACATTTTGCACATTAAAAAAGCTGCTATCATATACTAGCAGCTTTTTTGCTTTATTTTGTAAGTAAGTATTATGTTTTCTAGAAGTTAACCTCTGTGCCATAGTAGCAGCATTTTAAGAGTTCTTCCATTTGTTTTTGATCTGGAATTCTTGGATTTGATCCTGTACAAGCATCACTAATAGCAAGAGCTGCTACTTCTGGAAGTTTTTCTAAGAATTCATCTTCTGGTACCATACCATTTTCATAGTCTTTAATGCATTTTGGAATATTGAGCGCTACATTATAGGCTTCAATTTTATCACAAAGCGCTTTAACTAAGCCTTCGGTCGTATCGCTTTCTAAGCCAATAAACTTGGCAATATCTGCATAACGTTTTGCTGCCACTTCGTCTTTGGCATTGAATCTAATCACTTGTGGTAAATACATCGCATTAGCACAGCCATGAACAATATGGCCATTTTTATAAGCTGCACCTGTTTTATGTGCCATAGAGTGAACGATTCCTAAAAGTGCATTAGAGAACGCCATACCTGCAAGGCATTGTGCATAGTGCATTTGCTCACGAGCTTCCATATCCCCCTCATAAGAAGCTTGTAAGTCATCAAAAATCATCTCAATTGCTTTTAAAGCAAGTGGATCTGTAAAGCAAGAATTGCAAGTAGAAACATAAGCTTCAATCGCATGAGTTAAAGCATCCATACCTGTATGTGCTGTTAATTGAGCTGGCATTGTTTCTGCAAGATTAGGATCTACAATAGCAATGTCAGGCGTAATATTAAAATCTGCTAAGGGATATTTAATACCTTTTGCATAATCTGTAATAACAGAGAAAGCTGTTACTTCAGTAGCAGTTCCTGAGGTAGAAGGAATAGCACAGAATTTAGCTTTTTGTCTAAGTGTTGGGAATGAGAAAGGCTGAATAATAGCTTCAAAAGTAGTTTCTGGATATTCATAGAAAACCCACATTGCTTTTGCCGCATCAATAGGCGAACCACCACCTATAGCTACAATCCAATCTGGCTCAAATTTGCGCATCACCTCTGCACCTTTCATAACGGTTTCTACAGATGGGTCTGGCTCAACATTTTCGAATAATTTTACTTCCATACCTGCTTCTTTTAAATTGTCTACAACTTGATCTAAGAATCCAAAGCGTTTCATAGAACCGCCACCAACTACTACAATTGCTTTTTTACCTGTTAAATTTTTTAATTCATTAATTGAACCTTTTCCATGATATAAATCTCTTGGTAATGTAAAGCGTGCCATGTTAATTCCCCCTATAATCTTTGTTGTGTAATGTTTTTCTTTCTTTGTTAATATTATAACACACTCATTTTTAAATCGGTAATATTAAATCAGAATACCCCTAATATATAAAAAACATTACTCATTTTTATATTTATAGCCATTTTTCATTATTTCTTTATTTAATAGTCTACAAATTTTTATTTACAGATTTTTTGTGTTACTATAGAACTATAAAATGATGTAACTGTTCAGTCTTACTACAATAACCAGCTACTAGAATCGTAAAGGAAATGAGAGGGATATTATGAATTTGCAACAACTACGTTATGTGCTTGAAGTTGAGAAATCTAGTTCCATTACCCGAGCAGCTAAAAATCTTTTTATGGGACAGCCTAATTTAAGTAAGGCCATTAAAGAGCTAGAGCTTGAAATTGGCATTACTATTTTTAAGCGTACACCTAAAGGTGTAGAGCCTACCCGCGACGGCAAACAATTTCTTCAGTATGCCAGAACTATTCTTTCACAAATGGATGAGTTAGAAAGCCTTTATAAAACGCATCATAAAGAAACCTTTAAATTAGCTGTTTCTGTTCCTAGGGCTACTTATATTTCTACTGCTTTCTCAAGGTTCTTAAATACTTCTTTAAAAGAAGAAAATGTAGAATCTTTGCCATTAAATATTCACTATAAAGAAACGAATGCCCATACTACTATCCAAGATGTTGCTACCGGCGAAAGTGACTTAGGTATTGTACGATATCAAAAGCTCCATGAAAGTTACTTTTTAGCACTTATTAAAGAACAAGGTCTACAGTATGAGTGTATCGGAGAATTTACCATGTGTATTATGCTACATAAAAATCATCCATTGGCAAATTATCAAGATATTCCTTTTCATGCCTTAGGCCAATACATAGAAATTTTACATGGTGACTTTCAAGAACCTAATTTGACTTTTAGTCATATTAGAAAAGGTGCTGATATGGATACGGCTCAAAAACGGATTTATATTTATGACCGTAGTAGCCAATTTGATTTGCTTGAACAAGTTAAAGGAACTTATTTATGGGTTAGCCCTATGCCTGAAGAAACCCTGAAAAAGCATAACTTAGTCACTAGAAAGTGTAGCCTTGCTTCTCCTACTACGGATATGATGATTTACCCACATAAGGATATGCTTAAATCTCATGAATTAGCTCTTATTAGTGTTTTACGCTCTACTTTAAATAACTTAAATCCAAAATAAACGTAATCCCCAAGACCTTAACTAAAATCTTGGGGATTACGTTTATCCATACTTTTTATTCCTTATAAAAGTTTAATATTATCCTTGTCTTGGATACACTTTAAAATTTCTTCCCATATCAGGTTCTCTGTTACTCTTACTTTTCTTGGTTCACAAAGGTAACGTAAGCTAAGCCATATAGCCCCATCTTTTATTTCCGTATAAATAATAGGTGTAAGATTATTATAACAAATTAAGTACTGTTTACTCGCAGTCTCTATTTGCTTCTTAGCTTCTTCGATGTAATCACTACTATACTTCTCTATAATCTCATAAAAAAGAGCTTTCGCTTGCTCCAAATCACTTGTTAAATCTAATTTAACCGTCATTTCATTCCAAATATACTTAAATCCTGTTTCATAGTTAGCTAAAGGACCTGAAAAAACAAGCATATTGGGCATATGTAAAATACGTCCTGTACTTTGTTCCTGCATAATACGATTACCTACCTCTAGCATGGTGAAGTGAAGAAGATTTACATCGATCACATCTCCTATTTGCCCTGCAACTTCTATACGTTCACCTACTTTAAAAGGTTTCGCAAATAGAATATAAAGACCTCCTATCAGATTCACAAAAACATCTCGAATGGCAATAGTAAACCCAGCTGATAAAAAGCCTAACAAAGTTAAGATAGATGTTGAGGATTTCTGCCATATGATAAGCAAACATAATAAATACAAAACAGCATAAATGCCACTTAATACTTTTCTATGTTTATATTTCCTTTCTTGTCCTTCCCCTATTGTTTTGATTAACTTTTGTGTATATTGTTTTAAGATAAGGATGATGATTAATGAGATAATACTATAAACTATTTTATTTATCATTGTATTAGAATGAATAATCTGCTCTTGAATCCATAACCACATGCGAATCGCTCCCCCTCTTTCTATGTTAATAGACACTTTCCCCTAGTATATAATACTTTTCTCACTTTCTCTACTGCAATTGATTGATAAGATCATAATGCGCATTAATAGCTGATAATCCTTTTTCTAAATTTTTTTCTTCTAGGCCTAAGTAGATTTGCATGTGAAACTGGGCTAACTGTTCTCGCTCATCTATGGTTGCTTTTTTAAGGGTTTTCTCTATTAATTCTTCACAAACACTAGCTAATGGCTCCACAATATTCATCATAAATCCATTGCCTGTTGCTTTAACAATAGCAAAGTGAAAGTTTCTATCAAATAAAATCTCATTCTCAAATCTTTCATTTAAGGGATTCACTAAACAACTTTTTATGTCTTTTAATTGCTGAGTAGATATACTTCTCATAGCTATCTTATAAGCTTCTAGTTCTATAGCTCTCCTTACTTCAGTAATATCCACATAGTCTACTTGTTTCATCAAAAGCATTAAACTAAAAGATTCTGTTAAGTTTTTCGAAAAATCTCCTAATAAATAGTTACCTGAGCCCTGTTTACTTTCAATAAGTCCGATATTCTCCATACTTCTTAAAGCTTCTCTAATGGAAGGACGTGAAATACCTAGTTTTTCAGAAAGCTTTCTTTCTGTTTCTAACTTACCTCCTATCTGAATTGTCCCATTTTTCATTTGCTCTTTTATATACTCAATGACCTTAATGTATTCTTTATTTTCCATACAATCTCCTTGTGCTGATGTGCTCATTTATGTATCACCATATCTCATATAAACGTAGCAAAAATCGAAGCTCCTATTACTGTTAAAAGACCAGAAATAGCTATAGATAAGCTACTCATAGCCCCTTCTATTCTTCCCATTTCTATGGCCTTTGCTGTTCCAATAGCATGTGCCGAGGTCCCTATAGCAATTCCCTTTGCCACCGGATGGTTAATTCTAAAAACTTTACAAATCGTCTCTGCTATCATATTTCCTAGAATACCTGTAATAATAATGACCGCTACTGTTATGGTGACCATTCCTCCTAGCTCTTCTGATACACCCATACCAATAGCCGTTGTAATGGATTTAGGAAGTAAAGTCACATACTGTTCGTGGCTAAAATGAAACACAAAGGCCATTACTAAGATACAAGTCAAACTCGTTAAAGCTCCTGAAAAAATCCCAATTAAAATAGCTGCCACATTTTTCTTTAATAATTCTAATTCTTCATAAAGCGGAATAGCCAAACATACGGTTGCTGGTGTAAGAAGATAACTGATATATTTTGCTCCTTGATTATAGGTATCATAGTCAATGTCACAGATTAATAAAAAAGCAACCACTACTATGATTGAAATCAACAATGGATTAAAGATTGTCTTTTTAAATTTCTTCTTAAGCACCATACCTAGCTCATATCCCGCTAGACTTATGAGCACTCCTAAAAAAGTAGAATTATATAACATCTCTTTCATCCTGATGACCTTCCTTCCTATATACTATCCATTGTGTTATTTTACCTGCTACTACCATGACTAGAACTGTAGAGATTAGGGTAATCACAATTACCTGTAATAAGATGGACTCAAGACTCTGCCAAGATACCATTAATCCTACCGCTGCTGGAATAAACATCATTGGCATAATTTCTATTAAGAATACGCCAGTCTCTTTTATCTGTTCTAAACGAATCACACCTGTCACTAGTAAAATAAGCATCAACACTAAACCATATATACTAGCTGGTATTGGTAAGGGTACTATGCTATTTAGTATTTCTCCAATAAAAGTGATTCCTAAAATAATGCCAAACTGCCTAACATATTTCATACTGTCCCCTCTTTTCTGATTGGTCTTACCAATTCAGCATTATATACTTTATTTCTAATTTTTTCAACACTATATGAATACATAAAAGAAAGGCATAGTAAAGCTAAATACAATAGAAAAGAGCCTTAAACTTAGCTAAAGCTAAATTTAAGGCTCTTTTCTATCCTAAATATTTCTCATAAGCTTCACAGAAGTCGCGCTTATGGTATTCTTTTCTTAAAGCTTCCATCCAATCTAAGTTAAAATTCGTTAATCTTTCTGTAATATCGACGATATCCCCTTGAATAACGTTTCTAGATAAATCTTCATTGGCCATTTTGAGGCCATTGACACCATCTCCAAACAGAGCTTCATTATGTTTTTGAATATAACTCACTTCAATAAGCGATTTATATAATTTTTTAAGTAACTCCATTTGATTTTTATCCACATCAATACTAAAGCCTTGCTCATTGATAAAGAATTTAATTTCAATATCTAAGTCAATAGTCCCTGCTGTTTCTAAAGTCACCTGAGATACCTTATAATATTTAAAGTCATAACGTTTAACAAGTCTTTTTTTCTCTATAGCTGACTTCCCATCTACATGAATAAGTCCATAATTAGTAAACACATACTCATCTGTTTTAGATTTAATAACAAAGAAGATTTTTTCTCCATCCTCTTGTAAAATAAAGTCATCTCCATCTACCTTATCAAAGTCTTGAGGTGAGATAATCTTACCAATATCTGATAGTCCTAAAGTATCTGCTGCTACTCTTCCTAAAAAACCACCTGCCATTTTTGGCTACCCCCTTATAAAAATTCATTTATATTTTTATTATAGCATATCTATATGCATTATTTCATTTTTTCTTTATTTCAATTCATTACCTCAATAAATACTTCTGCCTGTTTAGATCAATTGAATATAATAATCTCTCTAGATCCCATCTTTGCTGAAACTTATAATCTCATTATTGGCTTAAGCTAGTGAGACGAAGAATTATAAAATTGTTGATGATTGTAGTTCTCCATTTTCTTACTATATTCACATAAAATGCTCTTATATTTGGTATAACTTTTGTTGTCAAGTTCCCCACGCTCATAGCAACCTTCAATCAGAATAATAGCTTCTTGCCTTGCCTCAATAGCTAAGTCCTTATAATTATTTTCTAAGTAAAGCTGAAGGTCATTTATTTGTGTTTCAATTTGCTTTTGTGCTTTTTTATTTACCTTTCTCTTCAATAGATTGAACATATGACTTCCCCTTTTTTATTCTATTTAACACCCTTTTATTTTATCTTATTATAATCATTTCTTTGAATCAATGTCCAAAATGATTTACGTTATCAGGGTTCTACAGATGAGGACATTTCTAAAATTCTCAAGAGATTTCTTGAGTAGTAACTACTTATTTTGAGTGAGTCTCTCAATATAGCTATTAATATAAGGGGAATCACCTTTATATTGTTCAATAGTCAAACCAGCATGATCCATATGAATGATAGCATTTCTTCTTATCACATTTTTTCCTCGCCAGCCGCAAGAAGTCGGACTCATCTTTTCCTTAAAATAGGAATTATCCATCCCTGCATAAACATTAGCAGGCTCATTCATATGGACGAGTGTTTGAAATTCTTCTAAAACATTAGTTGCCACTTCTTCATTATAAGGACATTTTAATTGACAGAAGTCACAGCCAAAAATATTTCCTTTTAATAGCTTTATCTCTTGATCACTAAGCTCCTTCTTTTGAGTGATATAAGATAAACAAATATTAGGATTACTCCTTGACATATTAATAGACTTTGTGGGACATTCCTTTAAGCAAGCCTTGCACGCTCCACACTCTGCATATTTTATTAGTTCATCCTGGCTTCTCTGATCTTCACATTCAATCTTTAAATCTGTCATAAGTTCACCTAAAAAGACATAGGAACCATATTTTTTTGTAATCAACATGTTATTTCTTCCAATAAATCCAAGTCCCGCTAAGTAAGCAATGTATCTTTCAGGCAAAGCATTACTATCTACAAACCCTAGTGCCTTACCACCTAAGGTCTCGATGTACTCACTTATTTCATTCAAATACTTTTTAACAACCCTATGATAATCTAGCCTTTTTGTATAAATGGAAAAACCATTAGCCACCTCATCTTTTATCTCCCTATGATAATAAGGAAAGGCTATAGAAATAATTGTTTTTCCCTCTTCCATATAAAGATTGGGATTAAGACGTTTTTCAATATTTTGCTCTTCAAATTCATTTTGCAAACCAAGCTTTTGTCTTTCCCTATAAAACACCTCTAGTTCATCAAAGCGTCTACAAGGAATGAAACCTATTGTATCTAATCCTATAGACTTACAAAAGTCTTCTATTTTCTTTTTTAACATCGTTGTTCACCGTAAGACTCCTCACTTGTCTTATCCTTTAAAATAATTCTTGTACATAAATGTATTTTTAATATACGCGCTGACTCTACTAAAATCAAGCCCATATAACACTTTATAAACCAAACAAGCTTATTTCATAAGCCGTATATTCTTTATCAAAATGGTAACCTAGTTTTTCCGCAAGAGCCACTGACCATTTATTTTGCGCATCCCAGCTTGGATATAGATTTCTATCGATACACTCTAAAATCAGTTTTGCCGCAGCGGCATAAGCTAAACCCTTTCTTCTAAACTCTGTTTTGGTATCAATCTCTATTTCTATCCCTTCATTATATCTTGTATAAGAAGAAGCCCCTGATACTAATTCTCCTTTGTAAAGAACGGCTACCCCTAATCCCTTTTCTTTATACGCCTCATCATTTTCAAACTGTGAGCACAAATCCCTTGACCACTCACTGGCCATTGCCTGCTGATAAATGGCTTCATCTATTAATTTAATTTCATAATCTGGACCTATACTTTCTATAGCCGCTTTAAGCCTTAATGGGTCAAATACATTTGGTTCTTTTTTAATAGCATATCTTATGATTTTCTTGGCGTGACTCCCGTAGGATTCTTCAATAAGTTTGGCCCATGCTTCATTTTCTGGCACCATAATAATAAACTGTGATTTTAACTTGTTAGGATTATGAAGTACTAACTCTAATTGAGGCTGTCCGGCCAAAAAGCAAAAGTCTGCAATAACAACTTGCGCAGCTGTAGGATGTTCTATACTATCTGCAAAAACACTTCCCATACATTCTTGAAGTGCTGACCAAATCAAAGTATCCTCCCATCCATCAAAAAAATGTGCTACTTTTCTTAGTTGCTCTCCTTTTATTGAATATACAGCCATTTCTATTCCCCCCTCATATGTAACTCAACACTGTGAGTCAATTATTATTATACCCTAATCTACTATACCTTTCATTAAATCTAAACACTCAAATTTTTATTCATAATCAAAAATCCTTGTGCTCTAGAAATTTTATCTATTGCACAAGGATTTTTAGTTTTTCTATTAAGATAACACCTTGAGTATCTCTTCATACTGAGGTTCTTCTGTTACCTCTTCACAATACTCTACATAAATGACTTTGTCATTTTCATCAATTACAAATACCGCTCTTGTCAATAAACCAAGTTCTTTAATATAAGTACCAGAGTTTTGACCAAAACTTCTATCTTTATAATCAGATAAAGTGACTACATTCTCTATACCTGCTGCTCCACACCATCTTGCTTGTGCAAAAGGTAAATCCATAGAAATCGTATACACCTTTACATCATTTAATTTAGTTGCTTCCTCATTAAAGCGTCTTACTTCTCTATCACATACGCCTGTATCAAGAGAAGGCACGCTTACATAAACTCTTTTTCCTTTTAATTCACTTGAAGAAATGGTTTGCAACTGCCCATCAACTACATTAAACCCTGGTGCTGGTTCACCCACCTCTATATGGTGCCCTTCCAAAGTTATTGGCTTTCCTTGAAATTTAACATTCATTTTACTTCCTCCTTTATTAATATTCTATAACACACATAGCTTAGTTTTTGCCTAAGATAGTGAAATATACATTCATTATACTGCTTATATCATATGTTTTTGTCTAGCTACTTTTATCCACACAGGAAACTCATTAAGAAGTTTATTATAAAGAGCCTCATCTGATAATTGATTAATGTTGTCTAATAGAAAAAAATAATTACCCTAACATAAGACTCTACCTTCCTAAAAACAAAAAATCCTTGAGCTATTTATTAATCTGCCTCAAGGATTAGTCTTATATTAATCTTATTATATACTTCTAAAGTAGTCTTGTATACTACTAAATAGTAGGTGCTTGATTATTCATAGAATATCCATCACTTCTCACATCACTCATCTCAATTTCAATATCTTTTTTGTTCATCTTCTTTAATTTTTTTACTATGCCATAAGGCTCCTTTAATGAGAGTTCGTCGCCTCTTCCTGAGATCACCCATAACACCTTATATCCTCTAGGGAGAACCTTTAGTTTGTCTTCACCTTTGCCATCAGTAAAATAGATCAGTAAATTAATCTTTTTCTTATTGGCATATTCAAAAACAGGGGTGAATTGAGTTCCTCCACCTACAGCTATTCTATCTTGTATATCCTTAATGGATCTGACTTTATATGCACGTCTGACCTGATTATCACATTCAATGATCGTGATTTCGTGATTATAATTCTTAACGATATGAAGTACTTCCTTAATAGCCTGCTTGAATTCTTCATCACTTATACTACCACTAATATCAATCGCAACTGCTATTTCTGCTTTATGACTTCTCAGGTTTCCTCTTAAATCTAGTCTTTCGGGCTGTCTTCTACTTCGCCTTGTGATGACCTTTTTCTTATTGCTTTCGACAGTTCCCATTAATCTATTTAAATATAAATTCCAAGGTAATTCTTCTTTACTATGTTTAAGAGCGGTAATCATATCCTCTAAGTAAGCTGGTATTTTTCCTTTAAGAGCATTATTTATAAACTTCTCTGTAAATTCTTTAATGGTTTGCTCCTCTATCTCATCAGACTCTCCCCACATATCATGTGTTTTCTCAGGATTATATGCCGTTTTTAAATCTTCACTTTCATTAGCGTCGTTTTCTTCTCCCTCCTCATCTTCCTCTTGCAAATCAAATTCAGTTTGAAGTTTCTCTACATAATATTCAAAGGTTTCATAGGGTTTCAGTTTTAAATTGTAATGTAAATTCACCGACTCTAATGTTGTAGCATAAGGTGGCAGATACTCTAAAAATTGGTTAACAACTACATCCATCGCCATATTAATGGCTAGTGTACTATATCTGCCTTTTAATGCTTTTGTTCTCGTTAAATGCATGGAAATGATATGAAAAATTTCATGCTTAATGGCGCTTTCCATTTGTTTAAGAGTGAGGGTTAAGAAAATAATGGGATTAAAATAAATCACATACCTAGCCCCTTTAAAATTCACCCCAGTTGGGCTACTCATGTCTACTCTTATTTCTCTTGCCATTTGTATCAAGAAATAGCCATAAAAATCATCATTTTCCTGCATTAAACTTAAACTTACTTGATCTACTAGGTTAAAGAAGTCACGTTTAAAGTCCTGAGGCCAAGCTGGCTCCCACTTCTCACCAGCACGGTTTGACTTTAACATATCTGTTGTATTAACAATTTCCTTGGATTTTTCATAAAGCTGTTTTACCTGATTATCAAAATGACTTTCCATAAGCTATCCCCTTATTAAGCTATATGCTGAAAAATAGGCCTCTACAAAAGCTTCATTGTCTAAAGCATTTTTGTATACTTCGGCATAACTTTCCTTCATATCCTTCATAATGCCTACCATTAAGTCTACAGGATAAGCTTTTAAAAAATCCATTAATCTATTCATCTTATCCTTTGACTCATCTTCATGAGCTTTCATATATGACTCTAACTGCTTTAAAATGTTGATTGCTGATAAGTAAAGTCTTGTATGACTTTCATTTTTAACTCTCTCTATTAAAGCTTCACTAAGGGCTTCTCCTAAAAACACATCTTCATACCCTATGAGTGGGCTATAATCGGCTTCAACAAAACTAAGAAATTCTTCTGCTATTACCTTCCCAACGTTTCCTTTAATGACGTTTAAAAACACTGATCTAGGAATGATTTCTTTTTGCGCTTTATAAATCTGATAGCTTTTAGAGATTCTTTCATAGCTTCTAGGTGTTGCTCTAATATCATCCTCATTATTTTTATTCAAGTACTCTGGAAAGGTTGAGATAAACCCTATTACCTTTTGCTCAATGCCTGTATCTATTGCCCATTTTAACCACTGGATATAATCACTTTCCATGTTTAACCATACAAATCTATTTTCTTGGGCTGGGTCCATGTCAACCACTTGATAATCAAAATCCGATCCATATTTGCTAGATGGATTCATGGCTGCTAAAATTTTAACCTCATCATGTAGCTGGTAGCCATTGATTTCTCTATTTAGTATTAAATTCATAAGTTCTTGTTGCACTGTATGCTCACAGCGATTAATTTCATCTATAAATAAAAGAACTGTCTTACCCTCAGCTATTTCTTTATCAATTTCTCTTAACTTATTATGAACAGCATAGACAGTCATTTTCTTCTCTACCTGATTGCCATTAACATCCATACTGCTATAAGATTCTATCGTTGGAAGACCACCTATCTCACCTTCTTTAAGGAGGTTACCATCAATAACGATTAAACTCCACTCTTTTTCTTTAGCAAGCGCCTTGGCTAAAGCTGTTTTTCCTATACCACTTTCACCAACTACCAAAGGCACTTCCCTTGTAGCTAGTACTAATTCTACACTTTTTAGCGTTTCTACAAAATTCATTTTGTCCCTCCTCTATCGTCTCTTTAGCTTTTCATCTACTGCTATTTTTTTCGCTGTTTTGCTGCCATATTGGTAAATGAGTAGCATCTTATCCATATGTTGTCTACTGCAATATTTATCTATGGTACTACAATTTAAAAAGTCTCTTACATATTTTTCTTCAACTTCTTCATTTGATAATACTTCTTTTAATACGCCCTCTAGTTCTTCTTTGGTTATTTGGTTGATAATGTACTTAACCACCAAAATATTAACTTTTAAAAACGCTAGCATTTTCTGTTTATCTAATGAAGTGATAAAGCTAATAGCTGCTTCATTTTCCTTAATAGCCATCATCTCTACTTGCGGACTAGGTGAATGGATATACCTAAGTGCATCATAACTTATTTTTACTGCTGCTTCTTGTACCCTTTCATCTGGTTCTTTGATATATTTGATAGCATCATAATTTTTCCTAACTGCTAACAATTGCATCTCTATACTTGGATTTTTAGCATATTGAATCGCCCATCCAGCTTGATTAACGGCCAATTCTAAGACCTTTTCTGTTGGATTTTTAATATATTCTAAGGTATTCCAGCCTTTGTTAACGGCCTTTATCATCATTTCTTCTGTTGGGTCACTTACAAATTTAATAGCTCTTGGATTACTATCTATAGCTAACTCTTCCATTTCTTTTGTTGGACTGTCTATATATTCTAGTACTAACCCCTCTTTTTTAAGTGCAAATAACTTCATCTCTTCTGTAGGATGAGGAATCATTTTAATAATAGAAGGATTAGCTTCTATTGCCTGCATATATTTTGCTTCTTCCATAACATTCCCTTCTTTCTATTCCTTGCCGCAAATAAGAAAATGAATGTTTTCTGTCTCATGAAAATAACCTACGAATTCTAACTAGCTTACCAGAAATTCGTAGGTTTATCTATGACATTGGTTCTACTTTTATTAGGAACCATTTACATTTTTACTCAAATTACTTTTATTGCTAGCATACTGTACTTCTATACAGTGTTCTAGATTGTCTTATTCAATCTCGTTGTTTTTATGATTCATTATATGATACTCTCGCTCTTAATGAACGAAACCTTTATAGCCATTATCAAAAGCTTTGCTTCAATTTAAGATTCATCCTCTTAAATCTCTAGACCATATGCTAAATAACGTGCTAACCTTTTTTCAATCACTGCCGTGCTTAATTGACACCTAGTAGCGTAGTTTTCTACTTGGTCTCTATCTAATAACATAGCATCAAAGTATTTAGCATCTTCTGATGCAAAATATAAGCCACATACAGAAGCAACTGGATTCATCATAAAGCTTTCTGTTAGGCTTACTCCCGTTATCTTCTCTCCCTCTAATAAATCAAAGAGTTTTTGCATCTGACTTTGATCTATCAATGAAGGATATCCAAAGGCCGGTCTAATGCCTCTATATTTTCCCTTTAATAAATCGTTTATCCCTAGCTGTTCATCTTTTGCATAGCCCCAATCATTTTGACGTACATCTTGATGAAGTTTTTCAGCAAAGGCTTCTGCTAAACGGTCGCAAAGTAGTTTAACCATGATTGCGCCATACTCATCTCCCTTTGCTTTAAGTTCATTTGCATAAGCTTCTGCACCTAATCCAGCTGTTACAATAAAACCGCCTATATAATCTTCTTTGCCTAGTGCTTTAGGGCTGATAAAATCTGATAAACAAAGATATTGATCTTGATTTTGCAGCTTTTGCTGTCTGATGCAATTAAAGGTAGCCGCTAGAGTGCCATCTTGATGATAAAGTTCGATATCATCTTCAATTGAGTTAGCTTTAAATAGGCCTAATACGCCTCTAAGGTCTATTATTTTCTCAGATGCTAATACATCTAACATTTTATTGGCATCTTCAAAAAGCTGACATGCTGCTTCGCCATATACCTCATCTTCTAAGATAGCCGGATACAATTTTTTCATTTCCCATCCAATAAAGAAGAAGGTCCAATCAATATAAGGCCTTAGATCTCTAATTGTATAATGATCTATGGTCTTGATTCCTTTAAAGGTCGGCTCAGAAATAGCTCTATGTTCCCAATCTATTTTCAGTTTTTTACTTCTAGCTTCCTCTAAACTTACTAATTTCTTAGGCACACTTTCATAGCTTTGTCTCTTTTCTTCATATTCCTTCTTAACTTCAGCAACAAATGCTTCCTTTTCTTTTCCTAAAAGTTTTTTGCAGATTTCTACGGTTTTAGAAGCATCATATCCATAAACAGTAGGGCCGCTATAGTGTGGAGCGATTTTTAAAGCTGTATGGAGCTTAGAAGTCGTTGCTCCTCCTATAATCAGTGGTATAGTCATTCCTCTTCTTTCCATCTCTTCTGCTACATGGGCCATTTCATCTAAAGAAGGCGTAATCAGACCACTTAAGCCAATGATATCTACCTTTTCTTTAATAGCTGTATCTAAAATGGTTTCACAAGGTGTCATAACACCTAAGTCTATAATCTCAAAGTTGTTACATGCTAAGACAACACCTACAATATTTTTACCAATATCGTGAACATCTCCCTTGACTGTTGCTATTAAAATTTTTCCTGCTTTATGAGATGCCCCTTCTTCTTTATCATTTTCGATGTAGGGTAGTAAAAAACCTACTGCTTTTTTCATCACCCTTGCTGATTTAACCACTTGAGGAAGAAACATTTTACCTTCTCCAAATAAATCCCCAACCTTGGTCATCCCAGCCATCAAAGGTCCTTCTATAATGTGTAGTGCTTTAGGATAAACTGTAACGGCCTCTGCTAAATCGTCTTCTATAAACTCCGTCGTTCCTTTAACCAAAGCATAGCTTAATCTATCATCTAATTGCCACTGTCTCCACTCATTTTGTTGGATAGTTACCTTATCTTTGTCTTGTTTATAGTTTTCTGCTTGTTCTAATAGTCTTTCTGCTGCATCTTCTCGTTTATTAAAAATCACATCTTCTACAAGTTCTAGCAGCGCCTTCGGAATATCATCATAAATCTGAATCATGCCAGGATTAACAATTCCCATATCCATACCCGCTTCAATAGCATGATATAAAAAGACAGAATGCATGGCTTCTCTGATGACATTATTTCCTCTAAAAGAAAAAGACAAATTAGAAACCCCACCTGAAACCTTAGCATAAGGTAAGTGCTCTTTAATCCACCTCGTTGCTTCAATATAGTAAGCAGCATAATGATTATGTTCTTCCATTCCTGTAGCAATGGCTAAGATATTAGGATCAAAAATAATATCTTCAGGTGGAAAATGAAGCGTGTCTACTAGCACGCGATAGGCTCTTTCACAAATTTCTATTTTTCTTTCAAAAGTGTCCGCCTGCCCTCTTTCATCAAAGGCCATCACCACCACAGCTGCGCCAAAAGCTTTCACTACCTTAGCATGCTCTAAGAATTCCTCTTCTCCGTTTTTTAAGGAAATGGAATTGACAATGGGCTTACCCTGAATACTTTTAAGTCCTGCTTCAATGACCGACCATTTTGAAGAATCTATCATGATAGGTCTTGATGCAATATCTGGTTCTGATGCAATCAGCTTTAAAAAATAAGCCATTTCTTCTTCACTATTTAAAAGACCATCATCAAAATTAACATCTATAATTTGAGCTCCATTTTCCACTTGCTCTTTGGCAATTAATAAAGCTTCCTCATAGTTCTTTTCGCGAATCAACCTGGCAAACTTGGCTGAACCTGCTACATTTGTTCTTTCACCAATGTTAATAAAGTTATTAGCTTTATGACTTTTTACTGTCTCTAATCCACAGTAGATACTTTCTTTAGGTAAAGTAGGTATGGTTCTTGGTTTTACACCTTCCACACATTTTGCAATGGCTGCAATATGCTCTGGTGTGGTACCACAGCAGCCCCCTACTATGTTGACATATTGTCCCTTGGCTAATGCTTCAATATACTGAGCAGTCATATAGGGTGCTTCATCATATGCCCCTAGAACATTAGGTAACCCTGCATTAGGATAAACCGATACATATAAATTTTGAGTTTTTGACAGTTCTTTAATAAATGGCATTAAATCAGCACCACCAAAGGAGCAGTTTAACCCGATAGAAATAACATGCTCATTTCTAACTGACTGAGCGAAGGCCTCTAGTTTTTGTCCGGAAAGTGTTCTTCCTGACTTGTCCGTTAAAGTACCTGAAATCATAATGGGTAAAGTTATATTTTGAGCTTCATAAACCTCTTGTGCTGCTACAATTGCAGCTCTAGCATTCAACGTGTCAAATATGGTTTCAATTAAAAGACAATCTACACCTCCTGCTATTAAACCAGCGATTTGCTCACTGTAAGCTGATACCAATTCATCAAAGCTAATATTTCTAAAACCTGGATTTTCTACATCTGGTGATAAAGAAGCTGTTTTATTAGTAGGCCCAATAGCACCTGCTACAAATCTAGGCTTATGAGGCTCTTCTTTAGTCACCTCATCCGCAACCTCTCTGGCTATGCGAGCTGACTCATAGTTTAATTCATATACTAGCTCTCCTAAGTCATAATCTGCCTGAGAAATAACCGTTGCATTAAACGTATTGGTTTCAATCATATCGGCCCCTGCTTTTAAGAAGCTCCTGTGAATCTTTTTAATTACTTCCGGCTTTGTTAATGATAATAAATCATTATTTCCCTTTTGATCACGATGAAACGTTTTAAAGCGTTCGCTGCGATAATCTTCTTCTGTTAATTGATAGCCTTGAATGCTTGTCCCCATAGCACCATCAAGGACTAAAATACGTTGTTTTAATATAGAAATGAGTTCATTTTTATCCATCTTATATCTCCCATACAATCAATATCCTCTATTCCGATAACACTTTGTTTGTTAAATCTTATTATAGCTCTTTAAGACACATTTAACAATTATTATTATTAAATAATTATATTATCCAACAAGACTTTTTTATCCTCACTAACTACCAAAAAGAACCCAGAGTTACTTCATTTGATAACTCAAGGGTTCTCTTCATAAAATTAGCTCTTTTCCTTATTAACAATATAAATACCTAAGCAAACTAAAATTAATGAAATGATACTCATTAATCCTATCATTTGGTATTCCTTTAAAAGCATAGCCGATAATAATACGCCAAATACCGGATTCATAAAGCCAAATACAGCTACTTTAGAAATAGGATTATACTTGAGAAGGATACCCCATACAGAATAAGCGATAGCTGAAACTAATGCTAAATAGATAAGCATTGCTGCTCCTCCTGCTGTCATAACTGTCATACGTCCTCCCATAGCTACTCCAAATAAAATCATTAATAAGCCACCTACTAAAAACTGATAACCGCTTAAACAAACAGGATCTTCTTCTGTAGAATAGCTTTTCATAAGAACTGAAGAAAAAGCATAAGCTACTGTTGATAAAAAGATAAACCCTTCACCAACAAATGAAAAATGGGTATTTATTTCACTTCCTGTTAGGTTAACCAATATAACCCCTAAAAAGCCAATGATACTTCCCATTACTTTTCTAGTAGTAAGCTTCTCTTGATGAAAGCAAAGGCTTGCTATAAAAATAGCTACAAATACATTAACGGCTTCGATTATAGAAGCCTTCACACCACTTGTATTAGCAAGTCCAATATAGAAAAAAACATACTGTGCCACAGTTTGAAACATACAAAGCGTCACTATTTTTCCATAAGACTGCTTCTTAGGCACTAGGATTTTACCTTTTACTAAACTTCCAATAACAAGTGCTAAAATGCCTGCTAGTGCAAAACGGCAGCCTGCAAAAAGAATTTGGGTGGCTGTTTGCTCTGATTCAATTTGAAATAATTGATACCCTATTTTAACGCATGGAAAAGCGCTTCCCCATAAGGCGCAGCATAAAAGTGCTCCTAGCCAAACGACTATCGTCTTTTGCATCAACTGTTCTTTATTTTTCTTCATCTTCCCCACTCTTTCTAGTTATCCTTTATGTACTTATAAACGACTCACTTCTCATATGTTTTAAGCTACTTCAAATAATACTTATCAAAATAACCCCTTAAATTCTAATAAAACTATCAGAAATTGAAGGGGTCATTTATTAAGCTTGTTCTTCTTCTAAAATAGATGTACAGTGTGAACAGCGTGTTGCTTTAATAGATATTTGGCTATAGCAAAATGGGCATTCTTTTGTTGTTGCTTCTTTTGCTGGCTCTTCTGCTTTTCTAGTCCCAATAGTACTTAATTTGTTCATTCCTTTCACTAATAGGAAAATTAAAAATGCCATAATAACAAAATTAATGATGGCTGTTATAAAAGCCCCATAGCGGATGTTTACATCTGCAATTGTTATGACTAAAGCACTAAAATCTTTTTTGGCAAATAATCCTATGATAGGTGAAATCACATCATCAACTAAAGATTTAACGATTCCTTGAAAAGCACCTCCAATAATAACACCTACTGCTAAATCTAATACATTCCCTCTAAGAGCAAATGTTCTAAACTCATTAAGAAATTTTTTCATCTTTGAACTTCTCCTTTATCTCTTGAAAAATGTTCTTCATCTATTATATCGCCACATTTGGTTTTTTTACAAGCAACAATTCACAAAACAAAAAATATATGTGTGGCTGCTTTAATCTTACTTCATTAAGTTCCTTTCATGATATAATAGTTAAATCATAAGCTAACACTAAATCTTTATTCTTTTGTGCATTTTACCCAGGTATAAAACCAGATATTTATATGAAAAATGACTCTATATACTTCATTTCTATAATAAGGAGGTAAACATGATGTCTCATGGTAAATTTGTTTTTATTTCGGATTTTGACGGTACACTGACAGAAAAAGATTTTTATCAAATGATCATTGATGATTATTTAGGTGAAGCGGGCCAAAAACTTTATAAGGAGTGGCGCCAAGGCCTTCATCTAGATAAAGATTTCTTAGGTCAAATCTATAGAGCTATCAATCGTGAAGAAACTGAGATTCTTGAGGATATTCTTCGCATCGAATGGGATGAATCAGCTAATGAATTTATTCGCAGGGTACGTGAAAATGGAGGGGAGTTTATTATTTTAAGTGCTGGTACTAGCTATTACATTAACCTGCTCCTTAAGGAAAAAGGCTTATCAGATGTAAAAGTCTACTCCAACCCAGGTATTTATAAAGATAAGGGCATCCATCTGCAAATAGATGAAAGCAGTCTCTACTACTCCGAAAGATATGGTATTGATAAAGCTAAAGTGGTTCTGGATTTAAAAAAACAGTATACGCATGTTTACTATGCCGGTGATAGTGCTCCTGATATTTTGCCCTGTAAGTTAGCTGATCTAGCTTTTGCTAAGGGTGGTCTTCAAGAAATGCTACAATCAGAAAGTGTTAACTTTGTACCTATAAAAAGCTTTAAAGATGTAGCCACTACTCTTATAGGAAAGGGGGTGTTAAAGTGAATCAGCCACAAGCTCATCGTATCTCCATTCCCTCCTTACTTAAAGTAGGTAAAGGAACGCTTAATGAAATAGGCGTATTTTTAAAGGAGAACCATTTTGACCAAGTTGTTATTTATTTCGGCAATGGACTGATCCGTTTATTTGGTGATACAGTTTTTGATTCTCTTCACCAAAATGCTATTACACTTCTTCACTCTGAAGAACTTGACACCACTGACATAGATGCTATTGTAAAGATTGCTTTTAGCATCAGTAGTAAAACAGATGCCATTATTGGCATAGGCGGTGGAAAAGTCATAGACGTCGCCAAATATGCCGCCTTTCTTAGAAAAATTCCTTTTATTAGTGTGCCTACCTCTGCTTCTAGTGATGGTTTCTCAAGCTCTAGTGCTTCTCTTCTAGTCAATGGGAAAAGAACTTCTGTCCCTGCTAGGCTAGCCTATGGTATTATCATTGATACAAATGTTATCAAAAGTGCTCCGGACCCCTTCATTTATTCAGGTATTGGCGACCTCATTTCTAAAATCACAGCTTTATACGACTGGCTCTACGAGCATCAACAAGGCTATAGCACCTTAGATGACTTTGCTTATATGATTGCTAAAAAAGCGGTTAATAGCTTTGTACGTACCCCTTTTACAAGTATCAAAGATGATTTATTTTTAAAAGAATTAGTAGATTCTCTTGCCATGAGCGGCATTGCCAATGAGATGGCAGGCAATAGTGCGCCCTCTAGTGGTAGTGAACACCTAATCTCTCATGCTCTTGATAAGCTTATGGATGTTCCTTTGCTCCATGGCATCCAGGTAGGTATTGCCACTTATCTCATGAGCAAAGTTCAGAACCATAGGTGGCAACGAGTCAATACGGTACTGACAGATACAGGCTTTTGGTCTTACACTAAAACCTTACAGCTTAAACGAGAAGACTTTGAAAAAGCTATAGACCTAGCGCCTACTATCAAACCTAACCGCCACACTTTCATTCATGAAGAAAAATATAGAAATCAAGCTAAGATGCTTCTCTTAAATGACCCTATCTTTAAGCAAATTTTTAGTGAATAACCCTCTACTCATATCTAGCCAAACGTATTACAAATGCCTCCTTACGATGAATTCTATCTGAATAATAAGTTTTTATTAAGGGTAATATAGTGTTGACACTAAAATGAAATCGTCTAAGGAGGCTAGCGTAATGGACTATCCAATGTTTTGCTATCAATGTGAACAAACTGTTGGTGGCAAAGGTTGTACTAAAATAGGTGTTTGTGGTAAGACCCCTGAAGTAGCTAATCTGCAAGATTTACTTATCTATCAATTAAAAGGTATTAGTTGTTATGCTGTTCCACTTATTGAAAAAGGAGAAATGATTGATAAAGATATTATTAAGTTTGTAGAGAACTCTCTTTTTACAACATTAACTAATGTTAACTTCGATGCAGATGTTCATGTAGAACTTTTAAAAAAATCTCAAGAAATTAAAGAACGTCTTAGACAAAAGGCACCTGCTAATATCAGTTATCCTGAATTTGCTACTTATAACTTAAGCCAAACTAGAGAACAAATGCTTGAAGATGCAAAACGTGCAGGGATTATGTTTGATAAGGATTTACATGAAGACATTCGTTCTTTAAGACAAACCATTATCTATGGCCTTAAAGGAATCAGTGCCTATGGCCATCAAGCACGTTTTCTCAATTATTGGAGTGATCAAGTAGACCATTTCTACTTGAGGGCTTTAGAAATAGCTACAAAAGATGATATTTCTGTAGACGAAATGATTAGATGGGTCATGCGCACAGGAGAGATGAGCATTGAAGTCATGAAAACCCTTGATGATGCTAACACTCGATCTTTCAAAAACCCCTCTCCTCATAAGGTAAATGTGCATATCCAAAAAGGACCCTTTATTATTGTTTCAGGCCATGACCTAAAGGATCTTTATATGCTACTTGAACAAACTGAAGGGACAGGCATTAACATTTATACACATGGTGAAATGCTTCCTGCACATGGTTATCCCGAACTTAAGAAATTTAAACATCTAGTAGGTAACTATGGTGGTGCTTGGCAGGATCAACAACCCCAATTTGATGGTATTCCTGGCTGCATTCTCATGACCACTAACTGTTTGATGCGACCTCGTGAAACTTATAAGGATAGAATTTTTACGACTAATACAGTGGGCTGGGATGGTGTGACATTTATTCCTAAACTTCCCGATGGTACAAAGGACTTTACTCTTATTATTGAAAAAGCCCTTGAACTTGGTGGTTTCAAAGAAGATCAAGAACCACATGAAATTTTAGTAGGCTTTGGTCACCATGCTACCCTCTCCCATGCAGAAACTATCGTTAACGCCGTTAAGTCTGGTCAGATTAGGCACTTCTTTGTGATAGGTGGCTGTGATGGTGCTAGACCTGGAAGAAACTACTATACTGATTTCGCTAAAATTGTACCAGAGGATTGTATTATCTTAACCTTAGCTTGTGGTAAATATCGCTTTAATAAATTGGATTTTGGAACAGTAGCAGGTCTTCCAAGGTTGTTAGACGTCGGTCAATGTAATGATGTTTATTCTGCTGTTGCTATCGCTACTGGCTTAGCCGATGCTTTTGAAACAGATGTCAATGGCTTACCTCTTTCTGTCATTTTATCTTGGTATGAACAAAAGGCTGTTGCTGACCTACTAGCTCTTCTTTCATTAGGTGTTAAAAATATCTACTTAGGACCAAGCCTTCCTGCTTTTATCAGTCCTAAGGTCTTACAATATCTTGTAGATACATTTAATTTAACACCTATTAGTACTCCTGATGATGATTTAAAAACTTGTTTAAAGCAATGCTTATAACTTTTTCTTAACTTATTAAACGCCTGAGTTTCTGATTAAATGTTCAGAGACTCAGGCGTTTATGGCTAGCATCACTACTTACTCACATATTTGTCCTTTAATGATTTCTAATACATAATTTTTAAATGTCTCAAAACTTGCAGGATCGCAAGAAGTGCCTTTATGCATTGACTTTGTATAAAAATTGTATTCTACATTTCCATAGTTAAAGATCGGACTTGTTAAAATAAAACTAAATTCTGTGACTCTATAAGTCATTGCATTTTTCATTGCTTCCTTACAAATTTCAAGCAAAGCTTCACTATCTTCTAATTTTTTATCAGCTACTAACTTAAGTATAAAACTTAATAAACGATAACCTCCATTCAAAGGAAACATTTCTCCTCTTCCTGTATAAAATAGTTTTCCTGTGTTATGAAAGTACTTCAGATTTCTAAAGCTAATATTTTTATATACTTCTTCTATCTCTAATCCATCTAGCTGCAAAGATTTTACATAGCTGCTTATACTCTCCCAGCTTGTATCCTGCATACTTCTGTTGTTTTTAACTATTTTTTCGAACTCCTTATAAGCATCCTCTATTTTCTTATCTGTATAAATAACTGTTTCGTTAACAACTACATTATATTCTCCATTATCATAAACTAAAGCTACTTTACTACTCATATCAATCTCCTTTCGATATATAATAATAATTATTATATCATATAGATTATTTTATTGATATGTTTATTGTATATCTGTCACTTCCTCATACCTACTATTCTGCCGTAGTTTCAATCTACTTAATGAACACCTCATATTAATGTAGGAATTCATTTCAATGTTCTCTAATAAACCCTCTACTATAACAAGACTAATTTGCTATCTTAAAAGCTTCTATAATTCGGCTTAAATCATCTGAGTAATGTTCATATGATATGCTGTCCTAAGTTTAATTTTCTCCATCATTTTAAATTATTTATCTAATAAGTAGCCTACTTATTTCTGCTATTTTCTCGTTAGTGATGACTTTGTTGTATTCATTTTTTTATATATTTTATTAAATACACATCATTTGTTTTAGTTTTACAATTAAGAAGAAGGATTTTTTCACACTTTCATCAAATTATTATCAAGATTTCATCAAATTTAACATCTATACTTAATGATATCAATACCTCATGTGCGCCTCTAAACACATGCGGTCGATCTTATTCAATTTAACTACATAAATGGGGGGTTTAACAATGAATTTGAAAAAGTTTTTATATGGTCTATTATCTGCCACTTTAGTAGTATCATCTGTTACACCTGTTTTCGCAGCAGAAACAGTTACTACTACCTCTTCTCAAACACAAATTTCATCTGAGGAAGTAACCATTTCTTTATCTGACACTTCAATTTTAGTCAATGGTGAGTCAGCTTCAACTGATAACAACGATGCTGTTTATACAAGCCACGATATTATTTATTATGAAGATAAAGATACTTACGATAGTGGTAATGCTTATGGTGAAGGTACTGTAGAGGATAAACATAGCAGCGAAGAAGCCCTTAAGCATACTGTTGTTAATATCACCAAGCCAGGTACATACCGTATTTCAGGTCAACTTTCTTACGGACAGATTTTTGTAAATGTAGGAAAAGACGAGGCCGACAAAGTTACACTCATTCTTGATAATGTAGATATCAACTGCAGCGTTGCACCTGCGGTCTTCTTCTATCAAGTATATGAATGTGATGCTGATGCCACTGTCGAAACTGCAACGAATCAAGTAGATACTTCAAATGCTGGTGCACGTGTTATTATTGCTGATGATTCTGTGAATCATGTGACAGGCTCATATGTTGCACGTATTTATAAAGATACCACAGAACAAAAGAAACTTCATAAGTATGATGGCGCTTTCTACTCTCGCATGAGTATGGAAATTGATGGTGAGACCAAAGGAAATGGTGTTCTTAACATTACTTCTGATAATGAAGGTTTAGATACTGAACTTCACCTAACTATTAACGGTGGAAAAATTAATATTCAATCTTCTGATGATGGAATCAACGTCAATGAAGATGGTATTAGCGTCTTTACAATGAACGATGGTTACTTAAATATTTACGCAGGTAATGGTTCGGAAGGAGACGGTATTGATTCTAATGGTTGGAATGTCATTAACGGTGGAACTGTTATTTCTTTAGCTAATCCAAAAAGCATGGATGGTGGTATTGACTCAGATATGGGTTCAACAATCAATGGTGGAACAGTCATTGGCGCTGGTAATATGTATGATCCTTTAGAGGATGATTCCAAGCAGCTTTTCATGTTCCTTCAATTAGCTGAAAAAACAGATCAATTACTTGTTGTCACTGATGAAAAAGATAATCCTGTTTTTGCTTATGATTTTCCAAATGACTATACATACATTTCATTTAGTACCCCTACATTAACAGAAGGAACTTATCATGTTTATAAAGGTGGCACCATCAAGGGAACTGAAACAGATGGCTTCTACAGCACCATTACTTCTTACCTTGAAGGCACCAAACTTCATCATGGTGGAACTTCTACAAACCAAAATATGGGTATGATGACACCTCCACAAGATGGCAATGGACCAAGCTTCTCCACAGATGGAACTCCTCCTGAAATACCAGACAATACTCAAATGCCTAATCAAGGCCAGTCACAACCAACACCTCCTGAAGGTATAGGAAATGGTGAGCGTCCTACACCTCCTGAAGGTATGACAAATGGTGAACCTCCTACACCTCCTGAGGGTATGGCAAATGGCGGAGGCTTTGGAGGCCCACAAGGTATGCAAAGTTCCAGCGAGACAGAAAACTATGATTTTGTACTAAGTGCATCTAACAAAGGCTTCACTAATGTTTCAAGTACAACAGCTACAGGTAACACAGCTAGTACAACGCCAAGTGGCACTACCACAAATACAGTTGGCACCACTAGCTTTTCAGATGTAAAAGGTGACAGTTGGTATGCCCAAGCAGTTACTTTCTGCAAAAATAAAGGCTTAATGGGCGGCACTTCATCAACTACCTTCTCACCTTCTGCTCCGGTTACACGTGAAATGTTTGCTACTATTCTTTACCGCTTAGCAGGTTCACCTAACGTTACTACTTCTACTTCATTTACTGATGTTAAAAATGAATCCGCTTACTATTACAAGGCTGTTTCATGGGCTAATCAATCAGGTATTACCAAAGGCATTAGCTCAAATGCATTTGGCGTAGGCCAATCTATTACTGTTCAAGATGCTGTCGTTATGTTAGAGCGTTATGGAAAAGGTGGTGACCTCACTCAAGTAGAAAATGTTTCCTCTACTAGTACATCACCAGCAACTCGTGCACAAATTGCGGCACTATTAATGCAGTATTGCAACAACTAAATAAGCATCAACAAAAGACCATGCTGAAGCCTGTTTCAACATGGTCTTTGTAACTAAAATAGATCATACATATTCTTTATGTAAGGTGAATCCACGACCACGAACTTCATTGACCTTATTAATAATCATAAAAGCCTTCGGATCTATCTCCATAGTCAAATCATTAATCTTAGATAACTCTCTATTAGATACTATAGTTAGTACCGCATAAGATTTTTTCCTTGTATGGCCACCTTCACTATATAGCAAAGTTGTGCCTCTATCTAGCCTTGTACGAATCATCTCACTTATTGCTTCACTTCTTTCACTAATAATTTTAATCTGCATTTGATTTTTCCCAATCATTAGTACCTTATCTAGTATCATTGTATAAAGTAATACTAAGAGTATCCCATACAAGATCATTTCCTTGCTTGAAAAAAGCATCTGTGTTAGTAAGATAAAACAATCAAATATAGACATAGTCACAGAAACTGATAACTTTAATTTCTTATTTAAAATTAATGGAGGAATATCCATCCCCCCTGTTGAAGCTCCTGCACGAATAACCATTCCAATACCTGCTCCAATCAGTAAACCAGCAAATATTGTGGCTAGCATTGTATCATTAGTCATTCTGCTGCCACCAAACAGCTTTTCAAAAATACTTAATATAAAAGGATAGTAGAAAGTACTTATAATAGTCGTTAAAGCAAAGGACTTTCCTAGTACGATTCCCCCTAAAACAAACATGACTATATTAAATACCCCTACAAAAATAGAAACAGGTATCCCTAGCTGATGCTGAAAAACTAGAGCAAGCCCTGTTGTTCCCCCTGTTATAAGCTTATTAGGTAAGATAAATAATGCTACTGCTAAGGCATAAAGTGTATTTCCTAGCAAAATAATTGGTATCTTCTTTATATTCATTCCTTTTTGTCTCCTCTCTCCATTGGTGTCTTCCTGTTAGCTTTATCATTATACACTAAACCTTCTCTATTTTCATTAATAGTTCCTGTAAATAAATCTCTCATACCCTGCTCCACCGTGAAAACTCTTGGCTTCCAATTTATAACTTATATTTAGCCTAATAGATATTCCGATCTCCTCTTTGAGTTAGAACTACTCTTGTGTTTCAATAAAATGATAGCTTATATTATTTTCACTCCCATATCCTGTTGCCCATTCTTCCATAGGTGCTGGCAAGCAATCTTTATATCTACTATCATTTGTATAATATTGTAATTTATCTTCTTCCAGTGCTGCATATATGTATTGATCTACTACTAGATAATAGCAATAACCCGAAGCTCCCCTCAAATAGGATTGCCCACCTAAGGCTATTGTGTCCTCAAACGATATTTCTTCATACATGACGTGCTGTGTTAAACTTATAAAATCCTCATATTTTTCCCCAACTATTGCTTTAAATAGTTCTTCTTGCTCCTTCGTTAATACGATCCCCACGTCTAATGCACTTGGCAATGGGCTTTTTATTGTGCCCTTTATATAGTTCGTCTCAAAGAACACCCCTGCTCCACAACCATAGCCGTAATCATTGGACTCAAGTTGTAACTTTCCGTCTTTAAAAATCAACTTAAATATCACTTCTGTATCTGGCTCATCATATATACACTCAAAAATGATTTCGTTTGTTTTTTCATCTTTAATAGCAAATCCACCCATACTACCACTGGCTGTGCCATTGTATGCCTCTAAGCTAAACCAAATAAGATCGTCGAATAGCACTTTAATCTCTGCACTTGTACCGGCAAAATAACTCTTTTCTTCTCCTGTCCAAGTCCCTTGTAGTCCCTGTATTTTCTCTGTAGTTACTGGCCCTATTCTATTACTTCCCTCTCTAATTAAATAAAAAGGATACTCTACATCACCTTGGCACCAAACACCTTGCAAGTAGTCTTCATCTCTTTGGAGAATGGTGAGGCTTGTTTCACCCTTGTCATCTTCATAATAAGTATAAAGTCTATTTCCTATTACATTTTTTGCATACACCATTTCAGAACTTCCTCTTAGCTCAATAGGTATATTATATTTGTCATAAGAATATGTCCCTAGCTTTTTCTCTAAATCAAAAGTACCATGAATGGGATAATCCCCTATCTTTCCTGCACCTATAAATACTGTTTGATTTTCCTCCTGAGTCTCAGCTTTTTCAATAATCATCTCTTCCCTTTTATTCTCTACTCTATCACTACCCTTGGTGGATTCCTCTAGTATTTGATTATTAGAACTAGATAGCTCTTGTATTTGCTCTTCAGAATCTACTGTATCTGTTTGAGGGCTACACCCAGCCAGCAATAGCAGCACTATCCCTAATAATAGTATAAAATGCCTCATGATTTATCTCTTCCTCTCATCATTCAACTACTTCTATGTTGCAACTAAGTAACTTTTCCTTTGTTCTTAGAAATCTACTTCTGTCTTTTATTCCTATGTACTCCAAAGGGCAAACAACTAAAAAGCCTAGTTTACTTGCCTCTAATGCAGATGAAGCAACACAGCAGTTTCCATCAATGCCTATTAGCTCTATTTTAGTTATTCCCTTGTTTTTTAATAACTCTATTAAAGTATCATCGGCAAATACGCTCGCTCTATCCTTTTCTATCCAATAGTTTGATACAATAACTAACTCTTTAGCAAAATCCGATACATATATTTCCTTATTTCGCTTACTTTTGTTTTTTACATAAATCACTAATATGCCATCTTTATCTGCACTTACAATTCTTTTATTTACTTTATCAACAAGGCAGTTAGGATAATAATGATATCTACTGTTTTGTCCAATATAGTCTTCCTGCATATCTACGACAATTAATGCTTTTTTATTTTCCATAATCTCTTCCCCTTGTCAGCTCTATATTAGAAATTCATTCTATTTTTACTTGCTATGTATGGAATATAAAAACGGATTATGATTTTTTCTGATTATATAAATAGCGTTGCCTATATTTTAGTTCTGCATATTCTGTAATATATTTCATATAAACCATATCATATGCTCCCCCTATTGCCCCTACAACTGGGACCCCTTGTAGAAACTTTATATATAATAATTCTTTTGAAAGTAAATCTGCTGTTACTTTCATTTCACTTTTTACAGACTCTGATTCCATTAACTTTTCTGTTTTTGTATAGTCATTAATTCTATTATTAATTGCTTGTATTGATGTGCCATGGGAAACGGCTCCTTGGATCAAAAGCAAGATATAAAATTGTTCTTCTATAGCATCATAGGGATAGCCATAACGTAATGCTATTTCATAAATACTTTTTAAAATCATTCCTGTAAAAACGGGAATGTCTGGAAGACCGATTCCCATTACTCCCATTCCAATGCCCATCACACCCGATACTGCTAAATTCTTTATGCCAGATCGCCCTGCATTTTTCTCTATTACACGAATAGATTTTCTACTTTGACTCACTTGGACAGCATACTGCTGAATCTTATGGTTCTGCTCAATAGTCTCTTTTCTATATGTTTTTTCAATTATCCCTGTACCCTTCTCAAAAACTAAAGCAAATGCTTTATTAAAAGCAGCATTAAGCGTTTCCTCTACTTTCTTTGGTACTTTTGCTTCTAACTTTTGATTTAATAGAGATTCTTTTTTCTCAAACCTTTTTTCCAGAAACTTTTTCTCTTGCTTTAATGCTTTTTGCCATTCCCGTTCTAATGCTGATTTTTTCTGAAACAATTCCATAAGCAGCCCCTCTATTTCTTTTTCTTGTATCTATCAAACTATTGTTAACATCTTATATTTTATATTACCTGAATTTTGTGTAAAAAATATATTCTTTTAATGGAATACCTATCTTGATGCTATTATTTCATCATCTAATAAGTCAGTGTATGATTCATTTTAACAAACCTCCAAGTCCCCCTCAACTTGATTATTTCTAATTACGAGGGACTAGCCTATGGAGGTAAATTGTTTTTGTAGCATCTACCATTGTTCATGAATTTTGCATCTCTTTATGCTACTTATCTATCTGAAAACCATACATATGCATGCTAGTTTTGGTTATTGATAGATAAAGTATCAAGATACTCAAAGCTTTTTAATTGTTCTTGATCTAAATCTTCTTTCTCAAATGCTATGGCATTAAGTTGAAGATTGTTATAGGTAGAATAATAATAAACTCCCTTTTCTAGAGCCATGCAGGAGGTATAAAGTGTAAATTCCTCTTTACTCTTTGGCTTAATCACCGCTCCACCTGGCATAGCCACATTATTAAGAATATGATAAAACTCAGCTAGGGTTGTCATCTCATTATCTAGATGCGTCGCATGACTTTTTAGATAGGCTACTCTTACAAATCTAGCAGGCGGATAGAAATCACCAGGTATACCCACTAAACCAAGTCCGCAGGAATCCGGATTCAATTCTTGTTTATACCATGTTGTTCCCTCTACCCACCTGGAAGAAAGATGAATATATTGTTTTAAATTATCAATATGCCAATCAAAAGTGGGTGGATTAGTGAGCACCCCTATTTTATTTTCAAAAATACAGAATTTTTCTTTTGTCTGTTCAATAACAATGCACCGATCTTGCTTATCATATACAATCCAATGAAGTGTTGGAAGTGCTATATCTAGAGCAAATGGTATATTAACCAGATTCACCTGTGAAACAGCTGCTTTGACTTCTTCTACTGTCTCAAAGTTACTTAAGATCCAAAGAATCAAATCATAGGGTCCTATATTGATCTTATCAGGGTATGACTCAGGACTATGATAGCAGTAATTAGGAAAGTTAAGCCCAGCACAAGCAAGTCCTTTTTCATTTAACCCATCTGCTAAAAGCGGGTGATTATTTATTATAACGCCCATTCCTAATATGGCATACTTTATAGGCAATATCTTCTTGCTAATCACATTCTCCCATTGATATTTTCTAGGCACTAAAATCACAGATTGATTAAAACTATATTCCAAATCCATATTACGACCAAAAAAATGAAAACCATCTTTACTCTTCAGTGTTAATGCTGTACACATACTGCAACCTCACTTCTTTTTAGCTTTATTATCTCCAAAAGAAGTGTTAATATGAGTAGATTCACCCTCTATCTTTTACGCCATTTCTTCTATATAAGATTTTGTAAAAAGTAGTATGATACAATTTATTTTAGGCTTACCTCACTCAAACTGCTTTAATAAATTTACCATTTCAATAGCTGTTACCGCTGCGTCATACCCTTTATTACCTACTTTTGTTCCCGCTCTTTCAATAGCTTGCTCAATGGTATCAGTTGTTAGAATACCAAAAATAACCGGTTTTTCTGTCTGCATAGCAACACTTGCAATTCCTTTTGAGGCTTCTGCACAAACATAATCAAAATGTGGTGTAGAACCTTTTATGACCGCTCCTAGGCAAATGACTGCATCATATTTTTCACTTTGTGCCATTTTCTTCGCCACTAGCGGTATTTCAAAAGCACCTGGCACATAAGCAACTTCTATTTTTTCAGATGCTACGCCATGTCTTTTTAGCGCATCTATTGCTCCGCCTACTAGCCTTGAAACAATAAATTCATTAAATCTCCCTGCTACAATCCCCATTCTTAATTCTTGTGCCACTAAATTTCCTTCGATTACTTTCATTTTGGTTTCCTCCGATTTAAATTTCTTTTAACGAGATTCATTTAATAAATGTCCTAGTTTTTCTTGTTTCGTTTTTAAATAAAAGGCATTCTTTTCATTATGATTCATTTGGATAGGTACTCTTTCAGTAACTTCTATCCCACCTTCTTCTAAGCCTCGTATTTTTCTTGGATTATTGGTCATTAACTTAATCTTTCTTGCACCTAATAGCTTAAGTATTTGTACACTCTCATAATAATTTCTCATATCTTCTAAGAAGCCAAGCATCATATTTGCCTCCACTGTATCATAACCTTGATCCTGTAAGGCATAAGCTTTTATCTTATTAATAAGACCAATTCCTCTTCCTTCCTGTCTCATATAGACTAAGATACCACTACCTGCCTCAGCAATTTTTTTCATCGCTGCATCATACTGCTCACCACAGTCGCATCTCTTAGAGCCTAGTGCATCTCCTGTTAAGCATTCTGAATGAATGCGTGTCAGTATAGGCGTAGATTCATTTATTTCTCCTTTAACTAATGCGACATGATGCTCCCCATTTAATATGTTAACAAAACCATACATGGTAAAATCACCATACCTGGTAGGCATCTTAGCCTGAGCTACTAACTCAACATAAGCTTCCCTTTGCTGCCTATATGTAATAAGATCTGCTATTGTTATGATTTTTAGCTCATGTTCTTTAGCAAACTCTATAAGATCAGATGTTCTTGCCATGGTTCCATCTTCTTTCATAATTTCACAGATAACACCTGCGGGTTTTAGTCCTGCCAATCTGGCTAGGTCAACTGCTGCTTCAGTATGTCCAGCTCGCTTAAGTACTCCCCCTTTTTTGGCTATAAGGGGAAAAACATGCCCTGGTCTTTTAAAATCTTCTGCTGGACTTTCTTCTAAAACCTTTTGAATCGTTAAAGCTCTTTCAAAGGCTGAAATGCCTGTTGCTGTTGCACTATAATCTATAGAAACAGTAAAAGCCGTCCCATAATGGTCTGTATTCCTATTGACCATAGGTGAAAGCTGTAAGGCACTAGCATATGCTTCTTCTATAGGCATACAAATCAGACCTCTGCCATATTTAGCCATGAAATTAATAGCTTCACCTGTTACCTTTTGGGCAGCCATTAATAAGTCTCCCTCGTTTTCCCTTCCTTCATCATCTATGACAATGATGATTTCTCCTTCTCGAATCGCTTTAATTGCTTCTTCAATTTTACAAAACATCTACATCTCTCCTATCCTTTACATAAAGCCATGGTTTTTTAAAAAATCTTCATCAATCTTATTTTCTTTATGAACCTCATGCGTTAATCCTAGTAATCTTTCAACATATTTCCCAATGATATCTACTTCTAGATTAACCTTGTCTGTTACCCCCTTCATTAACAAAGTAGTTTTATTTTTTGTATGAGGTATAACAGATACTTTGAAATATTCTTTAGTTACATCGGCTACAGTTAAACTAATACCATCAATAGCAATACTTCCCTTAAGAACCACATATCTTAGTATTTCAGTTGGTGCTTTAATAGTAATCCAGGTTGCTGCTGCTTCTTTAGTAATACTCATCATTTCACCGATACCATCAATATGACCACTTACCAGATGCCCTCCCAACCTGCTACTTAAAAGCATTGCTCTTTCTAAATTTACAGCTGCTCCTATTCTCAGACTTCCTAGGTTACTTTTCCTTAAAGTTTCTGCCATAATATCTGCTTCAAAACTGCCTGAAGTCATATTGGTAATGGTTAGGCATACACCATTAGTAGCAATACTGTCCCCTATTTGGCTTTGTTCTAATACTTTTACAGCATTAATTTTGATTCTTGAAAATTTCTCTCCGTTTTGAATATGTTCCACATGCCCGATTTCTTCTACAATACCTGTAAACATTTTAATCACCTACTTCTGTATAATATACCCCTCTAATAAGATGTCTTCTCCAATCCGCTGCATTTGCAAATTTTCGACCTTTATAGATTCTTCCAGATTGGCAATTCCCCTACCTGCCACAGGCGTCTTAGCTTGCCCACCTACTATTTGGGGAGCAATGTAAAACTGCACCTTGTCTACTATGCCAGCTTCTAATGCACTTGCGTTTACTTCCGCTCCACCTTCGATTAAAATGCTGTCTATCCCCAATTTTCCCAACTGAATCATCAATTCCTTTAGATTGACTCGATGTTTATAAGCTTCTACAAATAATACCTTTACGCCAAGTTCTTCTAACTTTTTTACTTTATCCACTGCCATTTCTTCTATTTCTTTGACTGCTGCAATTATTACCTTACTGGTGCCACCTATTATTTTAGAGCTCATAGGTATTCTTAGTGTGCTGTCTACTACAATAATGATAGGGTTTCTTCCGCTTATAAGCCGACAAGTGAGCAGGGGATCATCTTTAATAACCGTTCCTATCCCCACCAGAATACCTGAATAAGCATTTCTTAGTTGATGAACCATTTCTCTTGACGCTTCACCAGTAATCCACTTTGACTGGCCTGCTACTGTGGCAATTTTTCCATCTAACGTCATTGCAGCCTTTAATAAAACAAATGGTTGTTGTTTAGTAATATACTTGATGAATATTTCATTAAGCTTGCGACATTCTTCCTCTAGAATGCCTACTATCACTTCAATGCCAGCGTCCTCAAGCCTCTTAATACCACTACCTGCCACTAAGGGATTCGGATCTCTCATCCCAACAACTACCCGCATTATTTTGTTTTGAATGATGGTTTCTGTACAAGGTGGTGTTTTTCCATAATGATTACAAGGTTCTAAGGTAACATACAAGGTAGCCCCTTCACTCTTTTGTGAAGCACTCTTTATAGCATTAACTTCTGCATGGTTAGCGCCATAAACTTCATGATAGCCCTCACCTATTATCCTTCCCTCCTTTACTAAGACTGCCCCCACTAAAGGATTCGGACTTACTTTTCCTCTTCCTTGTTTGGCTAGATTTAATGCATACCTCATATAGTTCTCATGCATTCTATCACCTCACTTTCTTTTATAGATAAACTTAACAATCTTAGAGTTAATCTACAAAAAAGGCCCTGAGTCACATGTACTCAGGGCCTTTTCTATAAGTATTCATACTGCTTATGTCATAATAAATGGGCAAACCTCTCTAGACTTCCCGACATAAACACTATGCTGATTAATCAATCTAAAAAAGCTCTGAAATAGATTACTATTTCAGAGCTCAATATAAAATATAGATTATATTTAATCACTATACCTTGTATTTATCTTCTTTCATCCAGACTATACTGTCGGCTTCGGAATCTCACCGAATCATACCATTTAGGCTCGCGGGCTTTACCGCCGGTAGGGAATCACACCCTGCCCTGAAGATTTATTAAGTTTTTCATTATATATAATATTTAAAATTAACTTTATTGTCAATTCATTTTATGGAACATTTGTATTTGGTTCTATTTTCATCTCAATTACTAATTGGAAATAGACTCATTTTCTTATGCAACCTTAACCTCTCAGTAATTACTTTTATATGAATACACTTACTCTAGTACATAAATGCCTGGGGTATCCTTTTGATTTTTAAATTTAAATCCTTCTGGCATTGTTTCTTCAGTCACAACCTCTATCAGATGCAAACCTACTTTCTCCGGTTCCTCATCATTACGTATTTGTATAGTAAAAATCAAGTAATATTCTTGATTATCATTTGTTACTGTATATGTTCCATTTAACACCTTTGTTCTTACTCCATAATCCGTACCTTCTAGTGTACTACATCCCCCATCAAATCCTCCGTTACATCCTGGATAGAAATCCATCAACTCTTCTATCTTCTCATCTAGATCTTCTGCATTTTCTAACGCATATTTTGAAAATAATGCTTTTAGGCCTTGTGCATCTTGTGCCTCTATGGCATCTATTATAGATTGTCTTGTTGCCTCTGATTGTTCATCATCAGTTCGGTTAGATTCTGCTAAATAATCTAATCTAGATCTAAAATTGCACCCCATTATACTCCCAACCATTACGCAAACTCCTGTCCCTAATATTATTAGCTTTACATTTCTAATTATATTTTTACCACTTATAATATGCCACTTTATTTTCTTCATCAAAACACCACCCTTCTTGTCCTTTCATCCTTCCAGTATAAAATGCCTTCCACATTTTAGGATTATCTGAAAAATCTATACTCCCCCTTACTTCTAACTCATTTTTATTCCTATCTTGATACTTCGGATTAAAGCCTGAAATCCACCACTGTGGATCATCTGGATTATACTCAAATATCTTTTCTCCTGTATTCTTATCATAAAGACTCAGCGTCATATGTAAATTTGTATCTGTTGCACTATTTAAGTGATAACCATCTCCATAATAAATTCCTGTTTCACACCCAGCACCTAGATTCAAATAATCCCCCTTCCACATCCAGAGCGTATATGTTGTCCCGTCTTCTGTTGTAAATGGTAGGGACTTATACTTATCCATAGATGTAGCCGCATTAAAGATATAATCATAGAAATCATTATAACCAAACGGTGCTTGCCAGCAATTGGGATTGGTGTGATATACTCCATCAGAAGTTCTCTCAAAGTTAACTGCATCTAAGAATGCCTCTCCTAACCAAGACTGCGACATATCTGCCATTGCATCACTTATGGAATAGCCAAAAACCTCAACTTCTATTAGGTCTCGGCCTGCTCCGATGATCAAATTGCCCGCATCGCTCATGGCATCTTTAACTACTGGAGGGACATAATTGTCCATGATATAGTCTGCACCATTAAAGAAAGTAGTTGTTGCATCACTTAGGACTTCTCCTGCTGAATTGACTGTATCACCAACCCAAGCCCCAACGGCATCTGCACTATCACTTACCCAATCTTGTACATCTGACCAACTAGGAAAAGCGCCGTCACGGTCTACAAAATTAAGGGGACGATTCCAGCAGTAACTATATTCATTTAATGTATAGGGTGCTGCTTGAATTCCCCTTATCCTATCTTTTGCTCTAAAGCGACCATTTTTAGCGTCATATTCACGTGCTTGAGAAAAGTAAGTGCCTGACACATTATCTTTATAGTAGCCCGAATATCCAAAAGGTTGCCCTTCTTCTGGTTTTGCAAGAGTATCATTACCAAATTCATCAAAGCTATAGCTTTCCGTAATTTTCCCACCTGCATCCATATAACGTAGTGGGCTTCCCATCTCATCTGGAAGATAATAATGAACGCCCTCTTTGCTTTTTTCTGCTGCTACGCTACCATCCCACATCAATTCACGAGTATTGTCTCCTTCTAGCATCAAAAGTATATTGTTATAACGCTTTGTCTGGTCAAGGACGTATTCTATAGATTTTACAGATGAATAATCCGCTTCAAAAATCTGCTGACTCACTCTTTGTCCCAGGCCATTGTATTCATAGACAGACGTCATTTGGTCCCCATTCATAGCTCGCACCATACGATTCATGCTATTATACTCATAAGCTTGCTTTAATGTGCCATTCTCTATAATCTGAGTCAGATTGCCTCTTGCATCATAAGCATAATCTGTCATACCTTCTGCTGCTATGGTGCGAATGAGCTGATTAGCTGCATTATAGTTGTATTCTGTTCGGCTTCCTTCACTTTCTAAAAAGGTACGATTGCCAAATGCATCATAACCATAGTTTCTAAGAGAAACGCCATCTTTTACTACAGCTACTAAACGGTTTAAGGCATCATATCTATAATCATATGTACCACTTTCTTCTGGTAAGTTACGTCTTGTTTGTGTAATCCTTGTTTTGTTTTGTGCCGCATCATATTGATACTCATAGCCATCAATCATTCCTTCTTCATCCCAGTAGCATAAACTTGCAAGGGTCCCTGATAAATAATAAGTATAGTCTGCTTTTACCCCATTAGGTAATAACTTACTCATTAACTTACCACTATTATCATATTGGTATTGAAATACACCATTTTCATCCCGAAGCGAGGTAAGTCTTAATAACTCATCATATCCATACTCTACTTCTTTGCCTCCTGGATATTGCATACTGAGGCGTTGTCCCATAATCCCTCTTGTATAGACCGTTTCTCTACCTGCATGATCTGTAATCTTTGTGGGCCTTCCTAGCGCATCCACTTCAATGGTTGTTACGCCCAACCAGTCTTTAATCTGAGTCAGCTGTTTGAGTGCATTATATGAAAACTTAACAGCATTGCCATCTTCGTACTGAATTTGAGCGAGCTGGCCACCTGATGTATAGTCGTATTGGGTAGATAGGCCTTCTTGATCTATCTTTTCTATCATACGCCCTCTAGCGTCATAAGTATAGTTTTCCTCCTTGCCTAAAGCATCTCTTATCATTGTGACATTACCAAGTACATCACGTTCATATTGTACAAAATGTGCATTTTGGTTATCTTTATTCAACATTAAAGCTTCTGCTAGCTCTTCTTGCTTGCCCCACTGGCAAACTTCCGTTAAACTTCCCATTTCATCATAACTGTATTCGGTACGATTACCCATTGTATCTGTTATGGCTAATAGACGACCTGATGGTGTATAGCTGTACCATGTCGTATTGCCATTCGTATCTATTACAGATTTTACATTTCCCATGGCATCATAACTGTAGCATTTTGTTTGTCCTTCACTGCTTTCAATCTTTTCTATGCGGTTCATTGAATCATAAGAATAAAATAAGGTAAAGCCCTCTTGATTTTGCTTACTCTTTACATTCCGATTCTGATCATAGGTATAGCTTACATAAGTGCCATCTGCATAAGTAATTTTTGCTAACATCCCACCAGATAAATAATCATATTTGGTCTTACGCCCTGCTGCATCTATTACTTCACTTACCTTGCCAAGAGGATTATAACTGTATCTTGTCTCATTTCCCTTAGGATCTATAGAACTTATCTTCTGTCCTGCTTTGTCATAGATAATCTTTCGTGTATTGCCCATAGCATCTATCATTTTAGTTCGTTGGCCAAATTGATTATATGCCATACGGCTCACTGATCCGTCTGCATCTTCTACCTCTATTAACCTGTTGAGGGCATCATAGTTTAGCTTCACCGCACCGCCATCTGCGTCTATAATCTTGGTACGATTACCATTTGCATCATATTCATAACATACCTTAGCACCTTTTGGATTGATGATGCACGCTAAGCGGTTGAGCTTGTCATATATAAACTTTGTTTCACCACCATTTGCATCTATTCTCCGTGTGACATTAAACATACTGTCATACTCAAGCATAGTGACATTGCCCTCTTGATCAATGAGTTTCATTGGTTTATTGATCGCATTATATTCTCTCTTAATCTCACTACCATCAAATTCCTTAATGCATACGACCTTGCCGCTTTCATTGTAGTAAAAATGTCTTACATTGCCTTCTGCATTTTTTACCCGAGTGATGTTTCCTTTGAGATTATAGGTGTATTCCGTCCGATTACCATTCCCATCAATCGTGGCTGAGACTTGACCAAACCCATTATATTCATAGTGTGTTTCTCCACCCATAGGCTCCTTGATAGAATGAACATTACCATGTGCATCATAAGTTAGACTTATGATACTGCCATCAGGTTGTTTGACTTCTATGGGCCTACCATATTCATTGTAGGTTAGTGCAATAGCCCTTTCAAGCCCATCTTTCCTTAGGGTAAGATTACCTTTGTCATCGTATTCATTCAACTGAAAGTCTTCGCCGCCTATTTTAATCTTTTCAACGAGCTTCATGGCATTATATGCCATCTCTACTTTCTCACCTAATGGATTTTCTATTTCTGCTAAATTGCCTGCTACGTCATAGACGTATTTGGTCTTATTACCCTTTTTATCAGTTACCTCTGTTTGTTGATTCTGCTCATTGTAGGCATATTGAATCTTGCCATCAGCAAACACAGTCTCTACACTACGCATATTGTCATCATGGATGTAGGCGATTTGATTACCATTTTGCTCAGTGACATGAATAGTCTTTGCTGCATCATCATATTCTAGTAGCATCTCTCCCCCATCTGGATAGCTTTGCTTCGTTACACGTCCTTTGTCATCATATTCATTTCTAATAGAATCAATAGCTCTTCCATTTGTAATTACCTCTAGGTTACCATCTGTATCATAACGGTACTGAAAGGTGTGATTTTCTTCATCTTTTACCTGAGATAAATACCCCTTTTCATAGCTTAGGCTTACCGCCCGCCCTTCACTATCTGATACATCTATTAATAAATTTTCCTCATTATATTTATAAGATAAGGCTTCCCCAGACATACTTTTTACTATTTCTAACCTTCCAGCCCCATCATATATAAGTTCCAGATATCTGCCATTGCCGTCTTCTACCCTAGTATTTCTTCCTTCTTTATCAAAATAGTACTTGGCGCCAAGTGTTGTCTCATAAAGCATGCCTTCTTCTATTTCACTTAACCTATCAGCTTTGCCAATAAAATGAAGATAGGTGCCATCTTCCATCTTAACAAAGGTTTCTTCCTTACCGTCAGACCAATGTAACATGGCCCTTTGGTCTTCTTTGGTAATATATATTTCGTAATTATGTACCCAGCCTTTACCTAAGGCTCCTTCTTGCTTTTCCATAGAGTTATAAAACATCTTAAATTCTACTGGGTATAATCCCTTTAATCTCAAATACTCTCTGTGATAAATAAAGTTACCTGTTGCAAAATTAATAGGATCTCCGCCGTACTTACAACATTCGTTGCCTAGCCCCTTAAGCATTTTTATTAAACTTTCCAAAAGCTTATCTAACATCTTAAGGACCTCTTTCGGCTCTTTCTTCTTGCCACTATCTGCAACCGCATTAAGTAGTATTTTTTCCGTACTTTCATAGAGTTGTATGATATTACTTAATGCACTGCCCATCCCCTTTAAATTCTCAAGGCTCCCCTTGCTATCTTCTTCCAAGGCAACTAATGCACTTCTTATGTCACTATACGATTGATTGGATAAATTTTTTCTTACCGTTTCAAGACGTGTTACATAGTCAGCTAAAGTCTTTGCTAGATCTGTATACTGCGTTACTGATTCTCTTAGATTGGGTAGATTCACATCAAATTTCGTCTTCAACTCAGACCCTCCATATCATTTATATTAATATAAAATTTCTTTAAACACGGTATCCAACTCAGTATTTTTATCTAGTATAATATATTTTTCCTTTCTTTTTCATTTTCGAGACTAAATGCACTTTTAGATGTCTGAATAGCAACTTTATAGGCGTATTAAAATTCATCTTCTGCTTTTCACATTAAAATATCCCTATCTGACGCTTTGCCAGATAGGGACCCTTTATGCTTTAACTGTTTCATTATCATAATATTTAATAAGTGCCTGCGTTCCTAAATCACCTAGTTCCTTCTCATCTAATGCTCTATACATTTTTAGCACTTCATTTAATACTTGTAAATGAAGTGCCACTTTATCCGCTTCTTCTGTAGCTATCTCCATATCTTTAATATAATGCTTAATGAAAAATCCTGGATTTAAATCACCCTTTAAAATACGTGGTGCCATATTAGTCATTTGCCAACTTCCTGCTGCACCCTTACTAATACTATCTAACATAGTTTGTACATCTAAGCCAACCTGCTTGGCATATGTCATTGCCTCACACACCCCTGCGATGATTCCTGCTAAAGCTATTTGATTCGCCATCTTTGTATGCTGACCACTTCCTGCTTGCCCTTCATAAATAATATTAGTTCCTAAACATTCAAAAATAGGCTGACACACCTCAAAGGCCTCACGATCTCCACCTACCATAATAGAAAGTGTCCCATTTTGAGCACCAATATCGCCACCTGATACTGGCGCATCCAATGCACTCATCTGTTTTTTCCTAGCTGCTTCATAAATCTTCATAGAAAGCTGTGGGCTAGTAGTGGTCATATCAATCACATAGGTCCCTGGCTGACTGTTTTCTAAAATACCGTTTTCTCCGAAATAAACTTCTTCAACATCTTTAGGATACCCAACTATGGTAATCACAACATCCTTACCTGTTACGCAAGTCTTAATATCCTCACACCACTGTGCTCCCTCCTTAATCACATCTAATACCTTTTCTTTAGTACGTGTAAAAATAGACACCTCATAACCGCTTTTCATTAAATTTCTGACCATAGATTTACCCATTACACCTACACCAATAAATGCTATTTGTTTCATTAGTTACTTCTCTCCTTCTTACTTGTATCTATTTATATCTAAAAACACACGCAAAATCTCATATTACATTACCAAATAGTTCATACTTAACAACCTTCTCTTTGAAAGTACTATTTATTCAGGTCCAAGCATCATCATTTTATAGCTACATTATACCACATGATTCAAAAGGCGTATTACCTAAATTCAAGTTATAATCCCTATTATTAGTTAATGTTATAGTGATTCTGCCATATTATTAATATCTGTAGAATATGCCAATACGCAATTAGGTACACAGATTACTTTAGATGAAGTAAACGTGGTTTAACAAGGGACATTTGATGATAAGGCTGCTGGTCAACAAATTGCTGCACAAATGTATGATCGTGGTGTTAAAGTAATCTTTACTATCGCCAATGATGGTGTAGGACTTCCAGCAGATAATCCTAACTTAAGCGAAAAAACAATTGAAATCGTTAATAAAGTATACCAGCAAGTTAAAAACAAAGAAATTATTGTAAATGAATCTTTATAAATTAACACAAAAAGCCAAGTGATAACTCACTTGGCTTTTTGTGTCTCCAGCATTTCATTATTCACTTTTAACAACCTATACTTCATATTAAACTCCTTATGAAAGAAATTATATTGATGGATATAGTAAATTTCTCTATAAACTCCAAAACCCCCAAACCTAGATTTTTCTATGTTCAAGGGTTTTGCAAACTTCAAAAGAAAACTCTACTCATATTGGCAATTAAAAAGCAAAGCAACATGCCCATTGCTGTGGGTAATAAAAAGCCGATTGCTGCCCATTTTAAACTTTGCGTTTCTTTTTTTATAGTCAAAAGTGTAGTTGAACAAGGCCAGTGCATCAGGAAAAACAGTAGGGTACATAGGGCCTTAATAGGTGTCCAACCATTACTAATAAGTAGTGCCTTAATTTCAGCAGTTTCATGTAGGGTTACAATATGCCCTGTGGACATATATGCCATAATCATAATAGGGAGTACAATCTCATTAGCTGGTAACCCTAAAATAAATGCCATAAGTATAATGCCATCTAGGCCTATAGCTTCTGCAAAGGGATTTAGAAAATCTGCAAAGTAAGTAATCAGTGTTGTATCCCCAATAGTAACATTAGCTAGGATCCATATCACAAGTCCCGCTGGTGCTGCTACTAGCACTGCCCTTTTTAAAACAAACAAGGTACGATCAAGAAAGGAACGAATAAGAATCTTACCTATTTGTGGTTTTCTATAGGGTGGGAGTTCTAAGGTGAAGGCAGAGGGAATCCCCTTCAGTATGGTTTTGGAAAGTACCCAGGAGGTTGCAAAAGTTAACAGGATTCCTAATATAATAATCGCCATCAGTAGTATGGTAGACAGCAGTGAAGTAAAGGGTGACACCCCTGAACCTACAAAAAACATGCTAATGATAATAATAAGTGTCGGAAACCGCCCATTACAGGGTACAAAACTATTGGTCAAAATTGCTATCAGGCGTTCCCTTGGTGAGTCAATAATACGGCAACCTTCAACACCAACTGCATTACAACCAAATCCCATACACATGGTAAGGGCTTGCTTGCCACAAGCACAACACTTTTTAAAGGGTTTATCTAAGTTAAATGCCACTCTTGGTAAATAACCCAAGTCTTCCAGATATGTAAATAGAGGAAAGAAGATGGCCATAGGTGGCAACATAACCGAAATAACCCAGGTCAGTACGCGATATATCCCGTTAATCAGCACTTCCTCCAGCCACATAGGGCTTCCACATATCTGAAGAACATTTAAAAGGTGAACTTCTAACCTATAAAAAAAACCAAATAATATATCTGAAACGTAATTGGCTCCAAATAAAGTAATCCAAAAGATAATGCCTAATAAAAGGAGCATAATAGGAATGCCGGTATATTTACTGGTTAAAATCTTGTCAATTTTTCTATCATCTTTATAGCGCGCCTTTAAATGATATTTTACCACTTGATGTGCAATGGCTTCTGCTGTAGCTATCAGTGAAATAACAATCTGATCCTTGAGCTCCTGCGTTGAAATCTGCTCCTCACATAAAAGACTTTTAGCTTCTTCCAGCTTTGCTTCAAGTTGTGGGATCTGACAATACTCTTCTTTTAAATAAGGTGCAATCAGTGGTAAAAAGGTCTCTGAATCCTCTAGTAGTCTAATAGCAAACCATCTAGCTGGTGCTGGTAAGGTATCACCTAGTGCTATCAAAGGCTGAATACAAGCAATGGCTCTTTCTATACTTGGTATATAGTTGACCTTAATAGGCAGGGATTCTTCTTTTTTACTTATTTGAATACTTACCTCCTGTATAAGTCTTTCAAGTCCTTTCATGCTCCTAGCAGTTGTACCTACTACAGGTACTCCTAAAATTTTAGAGAGCTTATCAAGGTCTACTTGGATGTTCTTTTTCTCTGCCTCATCTAATAAATTAACACAAATAACAACCTTACTTGAAATTTCTAAGATTTGCAAAGTAAGATTAAGATTTCTTTCTAAATAGGTGGCATCACACACCACAATAATCGCATCTGGCTCTTTTAAACAAAGAAAATCTCTTGCCACTTCTTCCTCTTTAGAGTGTGCCATAAGGGAATAAGTCCCTGGCAGATCTATTAAGTTATAAACTTTACCCAAGTAACTATACTGCCCTTCCGCATAAGTAACCGTTTTACCTGGCCAATTTCCCGTATGTTGCTTTAGGCCTGTTAAGCCATTAAATACTGTACTTTTACCTACGTTAGGGTTACCTGCTAATGCCACTCTATACGCATTAGGTTCTATTTCCTGTATAGGACAATGTGTCATCTTGCCTCCTTTACTTATGCCTTACTAAAAGCCTTTTATTAATAGCGCTCTTTACAAGACACAGTTACTTTATTAATGCGTTATTATAATCTTATTCGCATCTTCTGATCTTAATGCAATAATAGTACCCCTTATTTTATAAGCAACAGGATCCCCACTTGGACTCTTTTGAAGACACTCTATAGTCGTTCCTTCTACAATGCCTAAATCTTGCAGACGGCGCCTCATACTACCTGTTGTATATAATGTTTTTACTTTTCCAGTCTGCCCTTCTTTTAATTGTGTAAGCGATAATAATACGTTCATATTTCTCTCTCCTTGAATTACATAAAAATCTTTCTTATTCCTATAATAATGATTTTCCGTTATAATGTTACTATTTTCTTACATAAAATTTATTTTTTACATTTTTTTAAAATAATTGAAACTTTTTAAGTCCCTATTAATATACTATGAAAGAACCAAGTAAATTTTTAGAATATTTAGGTGTCAATTAGTCGTTTAGGAGGTAATTTTAGATGCTCAACAATAGAAATTATTCTAGAAGTCCTATGAATTCAAGAAATATGCAAAATATGATTCCTCAAATGAGTTATGGTAATCATTTAGATATAGAAAAAGCTTATACCGAGTGTATAGACAATATGCCTATTGCTATGGCCTATGTCCCTTTTCAACAATGGAGAAATTTATATGAACCTGCCGAAGCCTTCCAAAGAGGCACTATTTTTAAAGAACTAGATCTTCCATTTAATTGTGCAAAGGAGTGTAAATAATGACAAACAATAACGCTAACGAATTATTAGATTTAATCAGAATCCTAGGATTTAATATGTTCGATGCTGTCCTTTTTTTAGACACACATCCTCGCAATCAACAGGCATTAGAGCATTATAAACAATATCAACAACTTATGAATCAAGCAACAAAAGAATATACAACTTACTTTGGACCTTTAACATCAGATGATGTAAATGTAACTAACGGATGGACTTGGGGCGAAACACCATGGCCATGGGAAAGAGAGGCAAATTAATATGTGGCATTATGAAAAAAGATTACAATACCCTGTTAAGATTACAACAACAAACCCTAAAATAGCTCAGCTCATCATCTCACAATATGGTGGTCCTGATGGAGAACTTGGTGCCTCTTTACGTTATTTATCCCAACGTTATACTATGCCTAGTCGCAAAATTGCTGGACTGTTAACTGACATTGGTACAGAAGAACTAGCTCATATGGAAATGATTAGCGCTATGGTTTATCAACTCACCAAAGATTTAACACCTGAAGAAGTGCAAGCATCTGGTTTTGCACCTTATTATATCGATCATACAACAGGTGTCTATCCTGTAGCTGCATCTGGTACGCCTTATAGCGTTATGACTTTTCAATCCAAAGGCGATGCCATTACGGATTTACATGAAGATTTAGCAGCAGAACAAAAAGCAAGAACAACTTATGATAACTTACTTCGTTTAATCAAAGATCCAGAAATCTGTGACCCACTTAGATTTTTACGTTCTAGAGAAATCACCCACTATCAACGTTTTGGCGAAGCGCTAAGACTTATGCAAGAAGAATTAGACAGCAAAAACTTTTATGCTTTTAATCCTGAATTTGATAAAAAGCCTTGTAAATAATCTGTTTGATATGTATTGAACTCGATTGTCTTACCTTTTTCTTTGGTTTTGAACATAGCTTAGTCCTTTCATGAGCTTATCTTTGGCAGTGAGTAGCTACTAGGTTTTAGAAGACCATGATTAAAAGGCATCAAGCAGAGCCCCTAAGCTACTTGATGCCTTTCTTTTTGTTCTTGATCAGATTGTGTTCTTATCTCTTTTTAGGTTTAAAGAGATAATTAATAAATAGCATTATATGTACCTCAATCATTGATTGCTTCTATACCAAGCTTTTCTATTTTCCTAAGATTCTCACGCATATTTTGAAGTAACGCTTCAGAATGGCCTTCCCAATTCAAAACTTCTCCAATTACTCGCAGTGGCTCTCTCGTACGATAGGACCTAGTAGGATTTCCTGGAAACTTCTTATCTGTTAAATTGGGATCATCCTCCTATTTACATAGTACAAAGTAATCATTGTATTTTGTACCATCATGCCCTACTAATTGCTCGCTTGATAAAACAAAATTCATTTTTAGCAATGCCTTTTTCCTCTCGCCTGCTTCTGGTATCACTTTTGTTGCTACTTTGTCACATGTGAACATTTCAAATGCTGGTGGAACAATGAGTGATAAGATACGCTCTATTTCACTTGCAGTCTCATAATCACTTCTAAGATCGAGACGCAACAAACCACATTCAGTAAAATAATCCTCAGCGTTTCTATGAAATAATTCAATTGTCCCAATCACTTCTGCTTTGCATTTGTCTATAATCGACCAACGTACAAAGCCTTTTTTTTGATATTCCACTTGCCAGGCTGCAATAACGTTTTGCATTGTTTCCAAGGACGTAAAGTAAAAATCACCGAAACAACCATCGCAATTAAATAAGGGAACTGCTTTTTTATCTGAATATACCTTTAATAAATCCTGCGCATCATTTGCTGAAAGGAATCGCAATAAAAAGCGTTCATTTTCAAATTGAGGGCATACTTCATAAACATCTTTCATTTCCATTTCTCCTCCACAAATTCAAGATTATCCACTAATCAACTTTCTATTTATATCATCAAAACTTTGTCCCCTTTGCTCATTTTTATACCTTAAATTTGTTGCCACAATTCTTGCATACCCAGTACTGCTCATTAGTCGTTTTACCCGTACCACAAAGTCCTAGAAATCCACATAAGCATAATTTCCAAAACTTAGCTCCTTTAGAGTGTACCTCATTAATTACAGTTAAATCTTCACTTTTATATCTCGGACAATTCATATTATTTCCCGTATATGCAACATTTTTATTAATTTTATATTATATTTATAATATTTTCAACCACTTTTAACTAAACACCATTTTACTAAAAAATTTATCCGCTACTGCTTTAAATTATTACTACCTCTACGCATTAAAAACCACACTCCTTATGCTAGAGTGTAGCTCTATAATCTAACTTTTAAACGAACTATCTTTTTAATTGGTAGTTTAATAGCTATTTATTACTATAAACTGGGATTTGTCTGTTCAATATATTTTCATTACAATTCTAATCTCATATAAATAACTTCCTGAAATCCTGTCTTACGAGAATTAAAGCCCCTAGGATTTCTGCCATATTCAGTAAATCCTGCTCTTTCATACATTGATATGGCTCTTACATTTTCAGTAACTACATTAAGCTCAAGTTGCATATATCCAGCATCCCTTGCACATTCAATACATGCATCCATTAACGCTCGTCCAATCCCGATTCCCCAAAACTCTTTGGCAACACTAATACCAAATTCAGCACGATGTCGCACCTTATATTTAGTGCCTACCGCTTCAATTCCAGCAGTCCCGACAACTACATTGTCAACCATGGCAATTATCTCAATCTCATTTTCACTCTCAGATTTTTCTTTCAAAAATCGGCTTTCCTGTGTCACATCAAAACTATTTTCATCTGGATATGAAAGCAAATAATCGGTTTGCATATGCGTCAAATTAAAATTCTCGAATACAGCCTGTCCATCACTTTCAATTCCATTTCTCAAACAGCATTCCTTGCCGTTCTTTAATATTATTGTTTTATTATATTTCATAATAAAACACCTCCTTAAAAATTCCAGTTTTTCATTCTTTGTTTGAAGCTATATCTCTTCACCTCGCAAATTCAATTTTATAATTCTATAAAATATATATTTTCTCTATTATACAAAAACAGAACCAAGATTGCACCTGGTCCTGCTAAAACTGTTCTTCTACTTATTACTCTAAATAACTATTTTATCGAGTAGGTACTTCACTACTAACTTGGTGTTTTGTTCATTAGGTACGATGCTATAAAAGTTGTAAACTTTAAAATGACATTTAAAGTGATATAATGGCTTAAAAAATTCCTCCACTCTCCATATCTACCTTGTTAACAAAATCCATATGATATAATTTTTCCCAATGGTTTACGTTTAATGTTCCCTTTGCTAGACGGATTGCTAAAATACAACAATTTTCATCATCCTCATTGTTTGCCATATCATACCATGCAGCGAAAGCTGTACGAAGTTTGCTTCTAATCTCAGCATTTTTTGGGTCAAGCACCCAACCAAGGTTTTTAGCTACTCCAGTAGCAGTAAACATTTCTAAGCAACTGGCAATTGATACTTGAGGGTTTTGTTCGATTTGCAGCATTTTGTTTGATTTTGCATATGTAACAACATAAAAAGTACAATTTTCGTAATACGCATCCACAATACGAACAACTGGTATAGGATTTTCGTCGGTTCCTAACTCTCGTGCCACAGTTGCAAGAGAAATATTATTGTCTTTGCCATTTCCAAACGTCTCTTCAATTAGCTGTAATCCTTCTTCATACTTATTCATTTTTAGTCTCCTCTTAATTATATAAATAATCTCCACTAAACAAATATCTATTCTTATAGCTAAGCTACTTATAGTAGTATATCACTTTACACTTGTTACATTTTGTAGTTTTGTGCCATTAAAATAATGATTAAGTATTTATACCTGATCTTATCTAAAACTATTCTTTTGGAATCAAAAATAACAAAATGGATAGGTTACACTTAATTGGACAGTTTTCTTAAGGTCATGTAGAATAAAGACTATATACTATCGGAGGAGATCATCATGACCACCCAAAAACCAAAAGAAACCACGTCGTACTTATACAGGTGAATATTAATCTCTCTAAAATTAATATTTTCATACTGATAGAGGTAATGAATTTAAAAATCAGTCGATAGACAACGTATTACACACATTTGACATTGAGCGATCATTAAGTATGAAAGGATGCCCTTATGACAATGCTGTTGCAGAGGCTACTTTTAAGGTGATTAAAACAGATTTTGTGAGAAATCAACGTTTTGAATCTCTAGAGGAATTACAATACGAGTTAGCTGACTACGTTAACTGGTTTAATAATCAGTTAAATTTGCAATCCAAAAAATCATAATATAAAATGGGTAATTTGTAAAATAACTTATAACTGCTTCTACAAATCCCTTTGAAGCATAGTAAATACTATTGTGTGAAAGTATCATAAAAAAAATCATATATCCCCATACTGTACATAAATATCAAAAAAATTGATATTGCCCATAAATACCAGGGTCTCTTTGTTATTAACATATCTAATACCGACCCTTCTTATAAGTAAGAATCTCCACCAAATAAATAACTATTTTATAGAAATATAAATTAGAATGAAGTGAGCTTCTTACTTACTCAATTTCATCTCTTCTTATCAGCATACTTTATACCAGTAAAATGTATAATGTCTAAAAACTTCAAACTCTAATTTCTTTATTTCCTAAATCATCTATTAAATTTGATAAACTGAAATTTGTTACTTTGCTATAGCTTCAACCTTAACCGAAAATTCTTCAAAAAAATCTTTTATGTCCTGTTCTGTATCCACATTAAAACCTTCATACAAAATAAAATTACCGGTCGCTGAAACTGCCCCATCTTCTCCTACAGCAAACGAAATTGCTACTGGCACAGCACTTTCATATGTGTAAAGATAAATTACATCTTCGGTCAATTCATCACTTACAAAAGTTTTTCCACCCGTACAAATGTTTGCAGCTGCCAGCGTCGTTGCTCCTCCCATCGCATTGATCTGGTTAATAATTGCGCCATTCATTCTCGATTGCACATAGTCTTTCAATGTATCAGACAAACCCTCTGGTGCTTCACTACCTGCTATCTCCGCCAATCCTAAAAGAGTTTCTTCTGAAGTTGCAACCCTGTAAATAGCTTTTGGCTCAGAAAAATCTCCTTCTCCTGCAGTTCTCATTATATCCTGTATTTCGCTACTCACAGAATATATTTTCAAGTATGTATCACTGCTTGCCATTTCCTCCATTAAGGAAATCACCTCAAGTCCCTGCTCATACAATGTTTTATTGGAACTGTTTCCTCCTCCACAACCAGACACCCCCAATGCCAGTACTATAGATATTACTACCGCAACAATTCTTTTTTTCATAAGGCACCTCTATCTTCCAATTTATATTTCTGATATATAAATAAATATAATTCTAAATAAACATTATACTTTTTTTAATATATAGTCAAATAAGATCATGTAATGTTTCTATATCTCTCTCAAGATAAAACTTCATAGTCCAACTAGCAAATTCCTCCATATCAACTCGTATTAATCTCCTACATTCATTACCTATTGTTGAATATGCCAAACCATAACGCTCTGAACATTCTTTAATAGAATAAACAATTGTATCCATGTACGTTATATGTATCGAAGCAACCATGACTCATTCTATGATTAAGGTATGAGCATTCCCACACCATAAGGAAATTAAGGACTTCGACTTCTTTCAGATTCCACCTCACGATGGACATCCTTGCTCTTGGCAATGTGCTTGGCGCACATAAAAGAATGCCGCGAAACTAATTCATAGTTTTGCGACATTCTCCACTTTTGTGCTCCAGCACTTCATTATTCACTTTTAATAACAAATGCTCAGTCACTCTACACTTTTAAGTTTAATATCCTACTTGTGATAATAACATATTTTTACTAATTTAGCCTATGTCTGAACTGATTTAATCACCAATATTAATTGGCTAAACGGATGAGTTTAGCGAACATAGTTGCCATATCAGCTCTTGTGACTACATTTTTCGGAATGAAGTAACCTTCATTTTTTAAGATACCTGCCTGAATACAGATTTTAATGCCATCAAGGGCATAAGCTGAAATATTTGCTTGGTCGATGAACTGAATATCGCTTTGCATTTCATCTAGTTGTATATTAAGGTAAGTTATAGCTCTAGAAAGAAGGAGCATCATATCTTGTTTACTAATTTTATCATTTGGTGCAAAGGATGTGGCACTTACCCCTTTGATAAGACCGGCTTCATAACAAGCTTGAATTCCATTAAAGTACCAAGCATTTGGTTTAACATCAGTAAAAGCACTTGTTGTACTAGAGGTTGTAAGGTTAAGGACACGGCCTAAAATAGTAGCAAATTGAGAACGTGTCATTTCCATAAGTGGCGCAAACTGGCCATTTCCAACCCCTTCTACATAACCATTATTGGCAAGGAACATAATATCATCATAATAAGCATCAGTAGAAGTCACATCAGTAAAGTAGATTTTTTCAATCACTGGAGGAGTTACTTCTGGCTCCTCAGGTTTCACTTCTTCTTTAATAGAGAAAGAAGGTTCCCATCCTTTAAGGACATTGGTAATGGTCCAATTAGCTACTTCTGTTTCTGTTAATTGAGGTCTTGAGGCATTGATCACAGCTCCCTCTCCGCTACTGTTGTATTCAAAGAAACGGCCATGAGAAGCTGGTGTACCAGACATACTCGTCCAAGGTTCTGTCTTAATATGAGCACTCATTTCGCAATTAATGAAAGCAGCACTTGGCTTATCTACACTCATACCACTTGGTGTCCAAGGACGACCTAAGTAAACAGAGTTATTTGCTGTTCCTTCTTCAGCGGTGAGTTTGCAATTCATAAAAGCAAATCCATAAGCTTCATCAATACTTGTTCTTGGGGCTACAATATAACCATTATTCGATGAACTGCCTCGATTTAAGGAATGAATTTCACTGTCTTCAAAAACAGCCTGGCTTCTCCCAAAGATAAAGTCTACATCGCCTTCAATGTAACAATCGGTAAAGTATTGTGTACCACCATCTAAAAGGAGTGTATCTTGATTACCAAGGAAACGGCAGTTTCTAAACTGAACATTATTTCCAGTAACACTAAGTGCAACAGCTTGTTCACCATTTGCCCCAGTTTCCTGAAAACTGTTTTCAAAAGTAATTTCTTCTACACTGATGTTACTGCCTTTAATAAAAGTACTTGCACTGCCACCTGTACCATAAGGTGTGCCATCCTCTTTAAGTTTTGCATTATAATTATCATAAGTTAAAATCGTTTGCTCACTGCCTTCTCCAATAAGGGTAAGATTTTTAACTGATTTAGGAATCGTAACGACTTCCTTGTAAGTTCCAGCTTTAATATGGATGGTTGCAGGAAGAGTAGTAGCCGAAGGAATAGCATCAATTGCTTCTTGTACTGTTTTGAAGTCACCTTGTCCATTAGCATCTACTGTAAAGTTGATTTCAGTAGCATCCTCTGGAATCGTAACAGGTGCTTTACTTGCAGAAATGCTCAGGTTATCAATATAATGTCCACTTACTTTATCTGCTGGCGTAAGAGTTTGGAAATAACTGATTTCAGAGACAGTGTTTTTGAAAGGAATATCTTTGCCTTTCAAAATGTCATTAATATAGATATTAAAAGTTTGAGTTTTTATATTAGCTTCGATTTTAATAGTCATCCACTCGCCTGACGTAATGTCAGCAACTTTAACATAAGTGCCATTCATCACATAGTTAAGAGAAGTACCATTGTCACGTGTTTCAAGACGAACAGCACGTAAACCTGTACCATCCGTTAAATTAATATGTGTACCGCTTCCTAGGTTGTTTTGCATAAAATCAACAGATAGTGTCACTACCTCTGATTGAGCGGCAAATTGCTTGTTCATTTTAAGCTGCCCTTCTCCATCATTGAGGTAAACACAGTAGTTTCTATCATTATTTAAATCAACTGTCGTAATAGCTACGCTATCTGAAACTTCATAACCACTTGGGGCAGCTCCTAAAGTCATATTATCAAAAGATTCATTAACAATGAATTCAGAGGCAAAAGTTACAGAAACGCTACTTATAGCAATAAGACTTGCGAGTGCAAGGTGAACATGACGTCTTAATCTTTTATTCATAATATTCTCCAATCATAAAATCTAACCATGCTGATGATTTGCACGGTAGAAAATATATTAACATAATGCACAAATAGGGGCAATACGAACAAAGGAATAGGAAAAATTAAAAGTTGTTCATCATTTAGCAAATAGTAAACCTCAAAAATTGGAGGTTTATCATAACAGTGACTGCTATCCATTAGGTTGTACCCGCGCTGGGTGCACGCACAAAAATAGCCAAGCGATCACTCACTTGGCCATCTTTGTGCTCCAGCACTTCATTATTCACTTTTATAACTGATGCTTCTTTCCCAAAAAAGGCATGACTACAGCTCCTCAGTGAGCATACACTTTTAAGGATCATAGCACCAGTTATAAAAGTTTAAACGAAGAGTGAGGAGCTCCTAAAAGTCTTAGCCGGTGCACCCTTATGTATGAGGAAGCTAAGACTTTAAGACTCTGGTTTAAAACTTTATTTTTTGTGTAAAAGCTTTTTCGGCAACTTATAAGCGACGCCTCCCTTGCAGCACACAAGCGAACCTTTTCCTTAGAACCAGAGGTACCTATAACAATAGATTGAGACTTACCAGGCCCAGTCAGCGCGTCATGTTGATGCTGCGGTAATTCTGCCATAGGAAGTTGTTTGATTTACTCTTACACCTATATATATGTCGTGAGGAAGATTACTCCCTAATAAAATTTCTAAAATATTTTTACTCCATAGTGATTATATTTTATACCCCTAAAAAATCCAAGTTCTAATTTCTTAGCAAAACGGCCTCTCTTGATCTCTAATTCTTGATATGAATTTTCCCTTTTAACTATACTATAAACTATTCTCCTATATCTTCTTAAAATTATATGAGCATAAAAAATAAATATCTTAATTACTCTCTAAATATATATTCCTTATTCAACATACATTCTGTTACACAAGAATTTGATATTTGCATTTGGTACTAAATTCTTCAGTAATTTCTCATAAAATGCCTAAACCCCCGAATTTAGATTACTCTAAATTCGGGGGTTTAGTTAATAGAGATAAGTCACCGCTTATCCGCCTCCCGCATTATCTAATAATTATATCTAATTGTGTAATTCTTATCTTCATAGCTAAAGAAATCTATTCAAAACTTATTAATATTATCCTAGAAAGTTTTATTTTAGTTACAGCTTTTCTTAACTCTTTTGGCTTTAACCAGCTATCCTCGTATTTTTAATATACCTTATTATTAACTTTCCCAGTCTATTTCACTTAATTCTTTAAAAAAATTTATTCCTTCTGCAGGCTCTATCATATAAATATATCTCGCCTTTCCATATAAATATTCTTTAAAGTGTGCTTTATATTCATTTCCTGTATTTTGTAAATGTTTATAAACACCAAACTTTCTACAATAATAAATATGTTTTCTTAAATCTCTTTTTACCTCTTTTTTAACAGTTACCCTCTCATTATTAACAATTAGGCCTGTAACTTCTTGTCGATATTTCTTAAATTGAATTTTTAACTTTTCATTATTAACTCTAAAACCTTCTTGTTTAAGTATTTTTATATACGTCTTTATGTATCCATATATCTTCCTATTTCCTGAAATAGTAATATCATCTGCATATCTGGTATAAGTTGCCCCGATTTTATTTGATAACTTATAAAATCTTCTATCTATACCTTGTGCTACTAAATTTGCCATATAAGGACTAGCAGGACTTCCTTGAGGTAAATACCCCTTATGAGTAAGTAATTTTGTTAAAATAAAACTAACTTCTCGAGTATACCCTTGCTGGTATATAGTTCTAAATATTTGCTCAAACTTTATTGTATCAAAGAATTTTTCTATATCTAAATTTATAACTAATTCTTTATTTATATGGGGTTGGGCATTATTCAAAATGCTCCTTCCTTTTACAAAACCCATACATTGGTCATTTACAGGTATATTATAAAGTATATTATTTAATATCCATCTTTGAATATATTTCAAATTATAACTAGGCATAGAAATTTTTCGGTAATTACCATTTTTTTTAGGTATATGAATAATTTTATAAAAAGAATCTCCTACTAATAAATAATAACTTAAGGTATTAATATTCATACCTAAAAGTTTTGCTAAGTGCTGTTTATCAAAAATCACTGGTAAACTATTCTCTAATAGAGATTCAGAATACCTCACACACTTATTTATATAAGTTTTGCCATATCCCTTCTCTTTTAATCCCTTTTCTAACTCTTTAATATACTCCATTTTAATGATGGCAACAATTTCTACTAAGCTGGTTTACAAACTTTATAAAAGCCTTTTTATAAAGTTTGTAAGGCAGTTATTTATTCTTTTATACTCTCTATTGTGCTTTTCAATAGAGAGTGCAAGTGCGGCAGCACTGCACAGTGCTAGCGTACTTTGCTAGCACTGTTTCAGTTAAGAAACATTTGTTATAGTAGCGATTCGCTACTAGTTGCTAGAAATCGTTGCCTCTCCTTTTATTATACTATTATTCATCTTTAAAATAAATATTTATTTTTGCATAAAATTTTTTGGTATATAGACTGTATCTATACTCATAGGTTTCCCAAAAACCTCGTCTTCTGCTATCATTTGTAGTAAATTAATATTAAGAAATCCGTACTCTTGTAAAAGATTGATTCCTTTTGGTGTAACTTTATAATATTTTTCTAAACACAAGTAATTCTGTTCAATAAAAGTATCAATAATTTTATCCATCTGCTTATACGATATTCCAAATAAATCTTTCATTTCTCTATAAGAATAACCTCCTCCAACACTATGAAAATAGCTTAATATCAAAATCTGTCTATATTCCATATAATTTTTCTAATCCTCCTTTTGCTTCTGTATTAATCTATTAACCTCTGAAGTCTTGGGTCTTCTATTTTTTGTCATTCTATCAAATAACGGACTCCATCTACACTTATTCTTTATTATATCTTCTGTTATCCAAAAGCTACTAATTGTATTATTAGGAGTATTATGTGAAAATCCTATCAACAATTCATTATAACCTAAAATATTTTTACTTTTTTCTCCCCATAATCCTTCTTCGAATTTATACATTTTATTTCTATAGTCTTCACCTAGTACTTCTAACTCATTAAAAACAGGTCCTACTATAATACTTGACCTAACATATACTTTCCCTGCAGGTATTACAATACTTTCTATTTTTTTCTTTGCTTCTTCTGTACTTACAATTAAATTTATATGTACATTACAACCTTCTAGCTTGCTAATATTACGTTGAATAAATTTATCTATAGTCATTCCTGTTCCTGATATATCATCAAATAATGCAACTTGATTAATATCTTTAGGCATTACATTTATTGAAGTTAAAATGGTATCTGTATACATATCAATTTCTCTACTTCTAAACAATTCCTTTATAACACCTATCATTTCATCTGAACTAGTATGACTATTATCCGTAGCCTCAATAGGAACTATACATAAGTTATCTATATCTTGATTTAATTCATTTATCATTAGTTTCCACATATTAAGGATATTGGATTTTATTTCTTGCTTATTAAAATACATAAAATTATCAAAAAGTAAAAGAAATATTTCCTGAATCTCTAATTTATTCGTATTATATATCCAGCTTTCTAATTTACTTTGTATGCCTTTTGTATAGTATTCATCCTCTCCATACTGTTTAACAAATCTATTTGCAGCATCTCCTATACGCTTTTTCACCCAATATACTCCTTTTGTTATTAAATATAGTATTGTATAGACAGTTAATTTCTAGTTTTCCATTTAAAGTAATTTACCGTAAAAACTCCAAAACCCTCGAACCTAGATTTCTCTAAGTTCGAGGGTTTAGTTCATGGAGGTGAGGAGAATCGAACAAGTGTCATCTGTAATTTAATCTATGTCTTATCCGTTTATTCCATGTTATTCAATACTCTCGCACTTAGATAATTAAGGATTCATTTTATCTTACATGTTATCCTGTATTATAGAATCTCTTTTAGTTTTAGTTTAAGTTTATATTTCTACTTAATTTCTACCTACTTATTCCCCAGTAGCTATATGTTATTTCGTGTTATACCATTTTCTGCTACAAATAGCTACTCTCTTTTAAGATAATATATCCATTCTCTATCATAGTATGATTTATTAAATCTCACTACTCTTTTAATCTTTTTGCTATATTTATAATTTTCTCTAGTGCAAATCTTACATAGTGCGAATCGAACGCCTAACCAAAAAACTATAGAGTGGTCTCTATCATCCTATTTATAACTTTTCCATCATTCTCATATACATAGCAGACATACTAAAACCCAAAATATCAAAAAAGCAATTACAAACACCTGGGCAGGTAAACTTAACGTATTTCGTTTAAGTTCAATAAAGTGATGTGGGTTTTGTGGATCAATTTTAATCGCTCTTGTTTGATTTACTTTAATATCACAATGCTGCGTATAAATCATACTTGGTAATGTTAAAGTTTCTCCCTTATATTGGATTTGGTAAACTGGTGCATATGTATCCCCCTCAGAGTCCCTATCACATTGTATCTCTATACATTCTGCCATAATTAGTTCCGTACATCTTCGCTTAAGCATTCTTTTATAGTTGATAGTATGATACATAATAGCCCAAAAAAGAAATAATATAAAACATATAACACCAATACCTAGTATCGTATCGTTTTTCCTAATCATACCAATGACTATGATAAAGAAAATTCCTAATCCTATTGGTACTCTAAAATCTTTAAGTTCTTCTTCATGTCTTTCTGACAACTCAACTTTTTCCATTATTGCATATTGCGATCGATTACTTCGTTTTTTTAAGTATAGCCATAACTGTATACCACTCATGAGACATCCAACAAGCATAAGAGCGATTGATGAAAAGTAACCTCCACTTTTTGTACAAACAGTTGTTGGATGATCAGGATTACAATATAGCGTGATTTCTTTTCCCTTATTCATACCAGCATGGTACTCATTTAAAAGAATATCTTTATACAATTTCTCTTTATATTCGTATGTTACATAGACATCAGTCCTACTCTCATCGAAGTCGCTAACTCCAATCATATTACTAATGACGCCTGTTACCTTTTGTGCATCACCTAGAAAAGAAAGATGCTGATATAAGATAATACTTCCTAATATCAATAAACATAATCCAACAAAAAAGAATGGTGACAGTTTATCTTTTTTCATATGTATCTCATCTCCAAATATAATCGTTACTCCTGCTACACTACCTATCTCCCTTTACAAAAACGATTTGATAAAATATTATTTTTACACATAATAATTTATTTTTCTAATATTCTGTTTTTATTATTCTATATTTTTTACGTTATCATGTCAATCTTTGATTATATCCTAATATAACTTCTATAATTTTATATTCTTTATTGCAAAATAAAGATAATCCATAAAATATCTTTATTTGCCTTATCGCAACAATAGTACTTTACCTCTCACAGATTAATAATTTTACATAAAACCACAAAAACCCCCTAACCTAGATTTCTCTAAGTTCGAGGGTTTAGTTTATGGAGGTGAACCGATTACTACGGTAGACACAATAAATCTACCAATTTCTTATAGACACACCTAAAAGGTAGCGTGCAACCCCATATGTTAAAGTTGCACGCTATAAATATTCTTGGATTAAGTATGCATTAATTTAAATTAAATGTTTTACTTACTTTATCATTACCTAGAAATTCTGTTATCTCTACTGTAATAGGAGACATGCCTTTTAACTCAAATAAAGTAGAGAATTCTATAGTTGATCCATTCATTACATTTGTATACTCATCATGCTCGCTTAAATCACTATCAAAACTCTTTTCAAGTTGAACCCCATTTTGATATGCAGTAATGCTATATAAGCTTCCCATAGGAGAAGTAGATTCACCACTATTATTAAGCATGCTAATATTAACTATGGCCACTTGTTTATCATCATAATTAACACCTGTTGTTACAGAATTAATAGTAAATGTAAACTTCTTTTTATTTTGCTGTACTGGTGCTTCAACTGTGTTGTTAGCACCTACATAGATTTTACCATTTTTATAGTCTACGCTTGTTCCTGTCATATTAGCAAACTCTCTAAGAGGTACATATGTTGAATTCTTGTAGCTGATTACTTCTTTTGTGCTTGTAACCCCATTAGACACTATAGGTTGTTGCATTAAAGTTGCTGTGATTTTAGAACCTGTTGCAGCTCCTATTCCTAAGCATATAGTTCCAGATAATACAATTGACAATAACCCTTTTTTCATATAAATATCCCCCTAATATTGAGTAAATTTTAAGATAATTCTACACTATTTGATTATACTAATCAACTTTTTCTTAATCAGGTAATACTTTACCAATATATCTATCTGCCATTGCTTTAAATTACTATGCATAAAAAGACCACACCCTTTTTATTTTAGAGTGTAGCCTTATGATTTACATTTTAAACAAACGATATTTTTATGGATTAAAACCATTGCTAATCAACCAATGTCTAGCTTCCTCCCTTTGATCATTAGTTGAACTTGAAATTCCTAATATAGCATAACGAACACCTGCCCAAAACACAACCTCATCTTCTGGTATTTCGGCATTATGTTTTTTACAATATGCTATTATCTTGTCCTTATCGAGTGAAAAGAAAGCCTCATTACGTTCTTTGATAAATTCCTTAATATCCAATAGTACCGCCTCCATTAATCGAACATATGTTTTATTGAATTATACCAAAGACTTAATTTTTTGTAAATATAAATAATAATAACTAGCTATATTTCAGCCCTATATAAAACTATCTTTTTAATTATCAATTTAACTTCCTATTTATTACGATAAATAAGAAGTTATAAGGTGTTTTGCTTTAATTCATTTATGTAAAATATTGAAATCATTAACATTCCACCAACAGTTCCAGTTATCCAACATATAGCACCTAAAATCATAAAAATCGATATGGATAACATTGCACCAATTATGAATGACAGTACGCAAATTATACTCGACAAAAATAGAAATATTCGAATTTGTTTTTTATACAATAGTCCTTCAAAAAACAATGATATGCACATAAAAAAGTAAGAACCCATTAAAGCATAAAATATAGAGTTTGGATAGCCAGATACCATTTTTTCTAATCCGTTTAAAGAACCACTCATTATACTAGGCATCACTGTGATTAATTGAATTAAATAATTGGCTAAAGATATTGTACTATAGACTAAGCCAAAATTCATAGCCAAATGACTCCATATTTTTTTATCAGCGCTCGCCAAATAATGGACACTCACATTGAAAATCAAAAATGAAACAGCTAAAAGAATGGACGGAATAACAGTTAATAAATTTATCGGTTGAAATTTCTTTGCATAACTTTCAATTCCTTCCCATGTTCCGAAATCAAATGTTGTAATTAAAGCCACTACAAAAAATATTGTAAAAAACGCTACAGCAATAGATGAACAAATAGCGATTTTCATCGTTGCTTTTTTTGTTTTCTCCATTCAGATTCTCCCCCAAATTCAAATTTATAATTCTATAGAATACCTATTCTTATTTATTAAACTACTTATATAGTATATTACTTTATGCGTGTTACATTTTGTAGTTTTGTGCGACACAAAAAATAAGACCAGATATTCTCACCTGATCCTATCTCAAACTATTCTTTTATTTAATCTTCTCTAATATCTTACTTTTACTTTCTTCTGGTATATTACCTTTACTTATTTTATTACGCAAATTCCTAATTATAAATCTCACGTCTAATACACTACCTAAAAAGCATAGAATAGATAAAATCATTGTATAAACCATTAAAAATGGAATTATATGTTTCTCAATAATTATACCCACTTGTTTTAAATATCCCTCATTCATCATTTGTGTATATTCTATCATATTAGGAGTAATAAAAATTGTAATCAATGCAAAAGCTATTGAAGCTAAGCTGCAATATATTCCACATAATATATTCTTATAAATCTCATCCATTAAATAGGCCTTTTCAAGCCTCTTTATTGTTTCTGATGTAATTACGCTAATTAACATACTAAGTGAAGTAAACATGAATCCAGCAAATACAGAATTTATAGTTACAATGTTCCAACAAATATCCGAGTTCTTTGGATCAGATAAATTTTCAAAACTTATAGCACCTGTCAAATAAAATATAAGCATTATTATTGTTGTAATTATTATGCATTTTATTATTTTTCTATAATCCTTCATCTTATGCTCACCTCCTTGTAATTATTATAACACTATAGTTTATTCATCTCTATTCGCTAATAACACAAGATTCTCTCTATGCTCTTGGTATAATAATGCCATCTTTTCAAATACTTCACCTGCTAATTGTTCTGGTGTAGAATTTGTTATAATTCCATCATCATTTTGCTGTACAGGAAACGAGATTTTAAAACTTAATAAGTCCTCTGCGAATGTATAATTTTTACTTGAAGAAGATGCTGTTTTACCTGTCACAGATAGTTTCTTAACATTTTGATTTCTATGTTTTAGCTTTTCTATTACTTTTCCTATTTTCTCCTGTCCTTCAAATAGAGGTCTTCTTTCTTCACACTTAACTGTTAAATATACTTCCTTCTGTCTAATTCCATCCATCTCCATTATTACATCTCTGCTTAATCCAACTTGTGCTAATACTGACGGATCAGGAATAAGAAAACTATAATTTATTTTGCTAATCTTAGAACCAGGTTTAAGTAGTGCACTAACAGTATCATTTGACATAATGGATGTAATAGTCATATTGTAAGCATTGCTATACTCATTTACTAGATTAACTAAACTGTTTACTCCTGGTGCTGACTGTCCTAAAATAAAACCTACTATTCCAACCGTATAATCTAATAAAAAGTATGTACATATTTCTATCCCCATTTTTTCTAGTTCTTCATCAGTTAGCACATCTTTTCTCTCTCCTGTTGTTAAATCCCTTACTTGCATATCTGCATTTGACTTAACTTTTCCTACTCTTGCAAATAGATAATTATCATTATTTATGATAATATCCATAGTAACCTTTTGTTCTCCTCTTGATAAAGCTAAACTGTTTCCATCTCCTATACAGTTTGTTGTAAATATATCTGTAAATATTCTTTTTATATCTGATGTCACATCACTATTATCAACTAAATTAGAAATAGTTATTCCATAATAATATACTGTCTTTTCTTGTCTTTTAACTGCGTTTGCCATATACAAACCTCCACTATATTTTTTTTGTTATTGGTGCTATAATAGAGGCATGAGAACATATTATAGCGTAGAACCTGTTAATAAGACGGCAATCTTACAGGTTCTTTTTTATTTTACTATTTATTTCAGAATATTTCCATCTATTTTCTTGAATTGTAAACAAAACCCGCAATTACTTTCCTATACTTGTAAAACAAATCTACGTTTTAGGCATAAAAAAAGAAGGGTAAGGTTTTTGGCCCTACCCTAGTTTACTATACTTTATAATTAAAGCTCGTACATGACTAGCGTTGTACTGCTTATACTCCCATAAAAGCTTGTCTGAGATTATCTTATCTTTTACAAGCCTATCTATACCCCCCATGTTCTTAAGCAATCCTGGAACGTATTCTAGCTTCATATTATCTATGCTTTCCCATGCACCAAGAACAGATATGATTTTCCGCTTATACAATAACTGTGCAGCTCTCTTAAGCTCTACATCTTCTTGAACTGCTACTGGTTTAAGAAACAACCTCGCTTCTGCTTCTCTTCTTCTAGTAAGTCCGGCTAATACTTTACCAGCAGCCTTATTATACAATAGAAGTTGATCAGCTACATTGCACCAATCTTTGTCTTTAATTGCTGTAAGTAATCTTCCTTTAAAAATCCCGGGGCCTAAGTTATAACAAAATGAAACTAGTGCATCATATTGATTTTGATTTAGATCCCCTAGCTTTCTAACAGCCGGCTCATACCTTTTTTCTAGAGAGTCGGCAAGTAGCTGTTCTGCTTTTTGCATAGTTATAGTCATTCCTGCTGCTACTGGTTTTCCATCTACGGTTCCTGTGTGGCCAATACCAATAGTCCATACTTCTGCAGGACATTTGTATGCTTTTAATTGGCATCCCTCGAATTGCTTAATTAGATTTATTCCAACTTGTGATATCTTACGTGCCATGGCTATTCCCCCTTGTCCCTGTTCGCATCTACAAGCCCTTCGCCTATAATGTAGGCTATTAATGCACCACCGCTTGTAATAATAGCTGTGACCTGTTCTATAGTTAAATTAGGCACGTTAAATACAATTAGAATAGGAGTAACAAACCCTACTACTGCTGCCCAAAACTTCCTAGATGTTAACTTCTGTTTCCAATTCACTTTCATGCTTTTTCCCTCCCTTAGCAATATTCTCTTTCTTGGCCTTATCTAAATAAAAACTTATAACTATTCCTGTCTCTGCAAATACACTTGGAATAAGGTATGCAAGAGGACTAGTATCTTTAGTAACCCACATAAGGGCCATACTAAAAATAGTGACTACAATGCAAAAACTAAGCACTATAGCCACTATGCGTTTACTGTATTCGATTTTCTTCTTAGGCTTCTTAACCCATTTAAGTCCCATCTTAGTACCTCCTAAAAGACAAATGCTAATATGGCTCCAACTAAAGCACCCACAATAACCCCTATGGCATTTTGCTTAACTGAGTCGACCAACTTATTAGGCTTTGCCTTAATCTCTTCTACGTCTGTTCTCAGGCTCTTAACATCTTCTTTTGTATCTTTTGTCTGCTCTGCTATTACTGCTATATTCCTATTCATTTCGTGCATGAGCTTTGTATTTTCTTCTAGCTTGTCTAATCGATGTGTATTGCTTTTACTTCTAGCTGTAGTTTCGGCTAATTCCTTTACTTGATCTTCGTTCATGGCATCCTCCTAAAAAGGCATAAAAAATACACCTATTACGGTGCTTCTCTATGCCTTATGTGATTATTTTTGTGGTGTTGCTAAAATTAATTCTTTTTCTTCTGCTGTGATGTAGCCTTTTTCTACCATCTTATCAAGATAAGCTTCGTCAATTTTTCCTACAATCCACATATTTAATAAAAATTGATACATATTTATTCCCCCTTTCCTAGTTCTTTAATAATAGATCTAATATTACATTTTCTACAGTATCTAACCTTGATCTAGTTTCATTGGCATCTGCCACTAAATCATCTAACGTGTGGCTTGGACAAATATCAATTTGTTCTGGTGGTTCTTCATCCTCCCATTCTGTTCCCGTCCAATGTGGCTTACCCATTGCATTAGCAATCTGCCAATCATCTTTTATAAGCTGTTCGTTTTCTTTAAGAGTATAATGCAGAATATTATCACGTTCATCTACACAAACAAAAGCTACTTTATATCCTTGTTCATTTATAACTATGCCAAACAACATTATTACACCTCCAAATCATATGGAATAACAGCAAACACATAATCACTGGCACTGGCTGTGTATACATTTACAGTCCCGTTTGGCAATATCTCTACGCTACACCCAGTCATAGCACTATTCCTAGCACCTACGCTATAACCTTTAGAAGGAATATATCCACTAGGTAATGTAGCTATAGCTGTTTGTCCTGCGCTAAATTGCCCTGTGCTTGGTTTTGCATTTATTACTAACTTGCACTCATTAAGCCCGTTTTTAACTACATAAGACTCTAATGCACTAGTAGCATAATCTATAAACCCGGAATTATACGGTAATGGAATTTGTGTTTTAGTCAATAAATCATTGATTTTATTAGCTAAACTTCCCTCTACGTTAGGATTTGCTTGTGCTGCATTAAGTGCTTTTTTATCTGCTACTAATGCAGTGTTTTCATTCACAACTTTTTCTAAGTCTAATTTATTAGTATCTAGATTTTCTATTCCTTCCTCAATACGATTAAAATCTTCATATGTAACTGCTTCATCTGGACTATTTGTCCATGTTCTTTTTATATAAGCCATTTTTTACCCCCTTACGCTAAGTTGTCAGCATAGATACTGCCATTAATATTTACATTCCCATCTATATAAACCATTCCATTTGTTAGTCTAACAGAGGCCCCAGTAAACTTGGCTAATACTAAATCAGAGTTTTTACTCATAACAGTTGCCCCTTCACCGCTGTTAAGCTCTAGTCTGTACTCATTTGTGTCATTTAGATCGTGGCCTAAGTACAATCTTCCCTCTAGACGTTTTATTAGGCTATATGTTCTCCTTACTGTCGTTTCTCCATCTCCTCTAGCATAAGCGTTGATATCTCCAGATGATGTGATTTCAACGTAATTCCCCCCCTCAACGTCTCCACTATAGATAGTAGACCCTTTCATAGTTACACCGTTAATCGTGCCACCTGTAATCGTACCAGATACAATATTGACTGAGGTTATATTAAGCCCAGCAAATGTTTCTGCAATAATTGTAGCTGCATTGATACCTCTTCCGTTTACTGCAGAAGTCCAATTCCACTCGCCATTGGGCAATTTACTATCAGCAACCCTAATAGCCCCTCCTGTAATTTCAACTGCCTCGGTACTGTCTTCTGGTGTAGTACCATTTAAAAATGTAAGTATTCCATTTTTCTGAGTGATTGTTCCACTCTCATTGGCAAAAGCATTAATTGTTAAATTAATAAGTCCCTCTAACATATCGCTTCTAACCTTGCCAGTATTATTCGTAATTTCCTTTATTCTGTCCCAGTAGCCAGAGTTTTCTTTTACATATTCTAAAGTTGCATCAACTACAGTTTCAAAGGTAATTCCTGTAATAGAAGCATCGCCTATAACATCAAATTGTAGGAAAGTAGCTTCAGTATCAATACTTAGTTCAAACTCTACTTTCCCATTAAATTGGACTGGCATAAAGTAAGTTTTATATCCTTCTGTAACAGTTGCATAGATTCTAATAAAACTCTTACCACTACCTATATTGCTACAGTTATAACTTAGCTTGTATCTATCAACCTTATTTGTACTATCAAGGGTGATGCCTTGACTTACATTACCACTAGCATTGTCAATTAATTTCATTGTCTTTGGCCACCCCCTTAAGCGTACATTTCAAGCCCCCACTAAATACAAGGTTTTCTTCTAATATAAGCACATCATAAGGTGCACATCTAATAGTGTCTCCTACTTCATAAAGAGGATTTCCAAACGTCTTAAGCGTGCAGTTAGGATGTTTAAATATTTCTGTATCATAAACACTTGCCCCTTGTATGTACATGTTAGATACTTGCTTAATGTTGCTGTCTGTGTCAGTATCTTTTAAAGTTGCTGTGCTTATATCTAGTCCATACATTTCCGCTTCTATATTCTTAGCAAGTACACTGCTATTATTAACACTAAAGCTAAAACTGTCACTACCTATCGTATAATCACTAATATCCACCATATCATCAAATACACATATTTGAGGCATCATTGTATTCCCAAAGTCGATAGTACCTATGTTGTAATCTACAACGCTACCAGGTACGGTTGCTGTTACTTTGCCTAAGGATTTTTGTTCACTAGAGCTAGGAAAAAATAAACTTACTTTTACATCTTCATATTGATCACTAGAATCGTCATCTATCTCAAAGTTAATTAAATCTGAATCAACATCTAGTGTGTCTACTGGATTTGAAAATCCAAACTTCTTAATGTGTAGTTCAAACCCATCAGAAGGAGTAATATAGTCACCAATCATGGGCATGCTAAAAGTGGAAGGTAAATTAAATGGCAAAGTTAATTGGTAGGTAGTATTAAATCCAAAATCAAAAATAGCTTGATTAGCTTCTGCCATTTCCTCAAAAGTATCTAGTAACTTAGTGCTTACTGGATATCCTAATGTTAATTTAGGATTAACCACGCTAGAATCAATCGTATAGCTATATCCTAACTGAGCAAATACCGTTTTCTCATATGTCAATAAGTCAGTATTCTTCATCATTGGAAGTGTTGCTATATCTTCTATATAACTTAAATAATCTTTCGCCTCTATTATAATTATCTTGCTTATCTTGTTAACCTTAACTTGGCTAATATAAAGTAATGCCTTCTTGCATACACCACCTTCACCGCACCTATAGTAAAGATTTATAGGTGTTCCTTTAGTTAGGTTAGTTGTGTACTCGTTATACATAGCCTTTATATCACAAACCTTTTTAACTACTCCTCCAAGTGCCTTGTCTGCTTTTGCATTGTAAGTAAGGCTTTGTATATTGTCTTTCTGCAAAAAAATATAGCTATCACTGTTTTTATAAGCAATAACTACATTTATATTTCTAGCTTGTTGTTTAATTGCTGTTGCGAAATCTCCTACATACGGTAACATTTCTAGCCTCCTTACAATTCAATAAAATTGATTTTAAAGTCTTTATAGATATTCTCACCATTAACTATTTTTAATATAGGAGTGCTCCTATCTCCCTTATATACATTCATTGTTTTTTCTTCCCCTGTCTCTGGATCAATAAATGAAACGTTAAATGTAATACTTTTAGTAGCATTTAGTATTTTAGTCATGTTTGCTTGATTTAGTATATTCCACTTACATTCTAGCTTGTATTTAGTAGCTATTAAATCAATATGCATTGTTCCAGTGCTATCACGGTCACCCTCCGTTAAGTCGTAAATGTTTGGTGTCATTTCAGAAGGAGTAGGCATTAATACTCCACCAATCTTAAGCATTCGCACCGCTCCTTTTCTAAAAGTATATTTATTGCCATAATTAAATCTTGGAGTGATACAACTTCTTTTTTAGGTACAACTAATTCTTTTCCATAATCTACACCCCAATAAACGCTTTTAGCTATGTCCACTTATACCACTCCTTTATATAAGATTCAATCTTTTCATTTCTTTGATTATGTAGGGTGTTGCTGTTCTAGCAAACTGCACACCATCCATTTCAAGACCTACATACTGCCCACTACTTCCTACATTTGTGGCACCTAAAAACGGAATTAAAGAATTTGCAATTACAGCTCCAACCTCTCTTGACCATCCAGTATTATTTTCTAGAGGAACAACCGCCTCTCTACCTGCTTCACCTACCATAGCTATAGTAGGATTATCTATAACCCCACCACGAGCAAGCCTTGGTATTTCTTTAATCTGCCCAACATTTACCCCGGGAATTTGATTTATTGTAGATGTCATACCATTAATTCCACGTAACACCTTGTTTATCATGTCAATAACCCAATTAAGAGGCACCTTGGCAGCATTTTTAAGCCCATCAAATACAGTTTTAAAAACCTTGCCTGCTCCTTCCCAAGCTGTTTGCCAACTGCGACAAAAAGAACTGGTAACCCAACTTAATATTTTACCTATAGGTGCAATTGCAACTGCATATAGTGTATCAATAATACCTTTAAATATTTGCTTTACACCACTCCATGCTTTTGACCAATTTCCAGTAAAAACCCCTGTTATGAAATCAATTAATCCACCAAGTGAAGTTAGTAACCCTGAAACTATACCAAGCATAATATCAGCAGCTGTTCTAAAAGCTTCGCTTATATTTTCAAAGGCTGTAGTTAGATACGGTGTTAAAACATCAATAGCCCAAGCTACAAAAGGTGCAAGTGTTTCGTTCCAAATTTCTGAAACACCTTCTACTAACTTACCAAATACCTCTAATGCTTTGTCTACAACTGGTTTAAGTGAGTCATTGTAAAACGACTCCCACGATTTAGCCATTTCAAGCAATGTTGGTTGAATATAAGTATTATAAGCATCAGTCACAGCTTTAACAATTTGGCTTATGCCACTTTCAATATTTTCAAATGCTGGCGCTAGATATTGGTCATATACCTCTACTGCTTTTTGCATTGTATCTGTGATTAAGTCTTTAAGTGTTCCAGTAACTACAGATATTACTTCTAACGTCCCTTCAAGTGCTTGCTTGAGTGATTCTTTATTGTCTATAATAGGCTGAGTAATACACTTCATAATGTCTCTACCTAGCTTCGTTGCCAGTTCTAATACACCTAAAAAGCCATTACTAAATACACCTATGATATTAGCTGTTATCTGTTGTCCGGTTTCTCCACCTAACACGCTAAAAATATCAGAAAATGTAACCGAGAAGTCTCCCCACAATGCGAATATATCTGCTTTAGCATCAAATATGCCTACTAGCCTATCTTTTATGAACTGTGTATTTTCACTTAAATATGTTGCTACTCCACCGATTAAATTAGTAGCTATCGTAACACCTATGCTTATAAAAGAACCTACAACTTTACCTGCATTAAGTGCAAATGAGTCCAACATACCAGTAAAAGAACTTACTATAGTTCCATCACTGAAGAGATTCATAAAGCTAGTTTTGATATTTTCTATTGCTTTGTTAAAACCATCTAAATTAGCTGTCTCAAATCCAATTTTAAAGCCTTTAGCAAACAAGCCTTTCATCTTTTTTAGTTGTGCGACAACACCATCAAACATAGTACTTAGTTTATCAGTTTCCTTTGCAGTTTCTCCTAAATCAACGTCTACTGATCCACCCATATTTTCAAGTCCAGCAATACCACTTCCACTGCCACCACTACTATCACTTGCATTAGCTAATTGATTAAGTTCATCAAAGCTTGCTAATGCACCTTTGGCTTTCTTTCCAGCACTTTTAGCTGCATCTCCTACACCTTCCACTGCATCACTTGCACCACTTGCACTATCTGCAATAGATTCTGTAGACTCTGTAACACTAGCCATGCCAGCACCACCACTAGCACTTTGCTTACCGAATACTAATTCCATAAAACTTCTAAAGTAGCCGGCTGCCACTCTTAATTTGTTGATTAAAACATTTAAAGCTTTAACTACTGGTGTAAATACTGCAATTAATCCTTGTCCAATCTCTGCCTTAAGTGCGTTAAATTGCTCACTTAAAATTCGTGTTTGGTTAGCCCATGAATCGCTAGTACGTGCAAAGTCTCCTTGTGCATCTGCTGTTACACTAAGCAAATAGTTATATCTTAATAAGGCTTGTTCCTGTTGTGTCATTTTGCTATATGCTTTAGATATGCCCTGTGCCATTGCATAGGCTTGCATGTTTGCTACAGACATATTAATACCTAGCTGTTTCAATGGCTCTGTTTCACCTGAAATACCGCTTCTTATCTTAGCAAATGCTTCATCTGCATCTAAGTTATAAAATGAAGCCATATCTGCGGATAATGAAGTGATAGCCTTAGACATTTCCAGTGCTTTCGGAGTAGATAAACCCATACTTTTTAGCATTGCTCCCATAGTAGATGCGTACTTTTTAGCACTTGTTTCTGATAAGCCTAAGCTTGTTATAGCAGTTTTGGCAAATTGGTTTATATCCTCTGCCATATCCCCAAATGTTACATCAACGACGTTTTGTACTTCGCTTAGATTGCTACCTAGTTCTACACATTGTTTTCCAAAGTTTGCAATAGCACCAATAGCAAATGCACCAGCCATTAGCTTTCCTATACCCGCAAAAGCTATTCCTATAGAGTTACTTAAGCCACTCATAGACCTGTTCGCATTTTGCCCAAATTGTCTTAAAGCATTATTAGCTTGTCTAGTACCTCGACTCATTCCACTTGCATCAAATCCAGCTCTTACTAGCAAGTTTCTAGTTGCCATTTTCTTTTACCTCCCCTCTGTAAAGTTTGTTTAATGCCATACACATTTTCATCATTTGATCGTCTGTCATAGCTTTTTTAGGCCCTTTTTTACCAATTAATTTCTTCAAATCAGGTAATTTTTTAGCCCAAACCCATCTAGACGTTAAATATGCTTGTGTAATTGCTAAATCATAATCTTGTTGCTTTCTTTCAGCATATCCTTCAGCAATAATGCTAAATTCATAAGGAGTTGTATCCCAAAAGTCACCTATTGCAAATCCCATTTGCCCCCATACTTGCAAAGCACTTTCGATAAAAAATTCTTCATCTTCATCTACAGTGCTTTTATCTAGTTTTTTGAGTTTTTACCGCTTAGTTGCTGCATTGCTTCACCCATAGCTGCAAGTACTTCTTTTAAGTTTCCTTTTTCATCTATAATGTCCATGATTTTATCTTCGTTTAATGTATTGTCTTCATGAATAAGACCTGCCAAAATAACTGTTGCTGTTTCTTCCATTGTCATGTTTTCAAAATCCACTTTAGCAATAGGCTTTCCAAGCTTCTTCTCAATAAAAGATACTGCTTTCATTCCAAATCTAAAGTTACGTGTTTTATCCATCTGAACTGGTGTATACATATATTCCTCCTATTTTTCTCAAAAATAAAAGGGGCTGTTCGCCCCCTTCTATACTGTTTAAATTAAGCTTAAGCTCCACTAGTTATTGCAAATGTTGGTTTTCCACTCACTTTTACAGTAGCACTAAAGCTTACTGCATCTTCTAAATCTGCACCTGTAGAAAATCCTGTTACAATCCCATCAAATGTCCATTTTGAACCATTAGGGAAGTTAATTTCGCACTTCTGAACATCTCCGCTCTCTAGTGCTGTGTATGCTTCCGCTTGCCCAGTATCTTCATCGTCTAAAAAGCCTTCTAATGAAACGTCTCCTGCATCTTTAAAGCCCATTAGAAACTCTCTATATCCACCTTCGCTATCTAAAGCAGTTACGTCTACGGTATCTGCACTAACCTCTATTCCACCAATAGAAGTTAACCCTCCAATAGCTGTCGTAGCTGTTGTTGGTCCCATCTTAAAAGTAGTACCTACTGATCTTACTTTTGCCATTTCTAATTCCTCCCTTTAATAAAAAACTGTAAATTCTATATTTGCTCTTTGTAGCTTTATAGCTTCTTCATATTGCTCACTTGGATCATAAATCTTAATGTCTTGTATCTTTCTTTCACTAGCCTCTTGTCCAATTAGAGACTTAAGTGTGTTAAACACATATTCCTCTAAAGGCTTTAATTGACTATACTTAGAAGCTAATATATTAATCTCGTAGTCTGCTTCTCTAAAATCGTTGTAGCCTCGTAAATCCTTATCGCGCTCTCCACCAGATTGCGTATAGCATATGTAAGGTGCTAGTACAGATTCAGGAACACATAAAGGATATACATTGTCATTAAGTTCAGCTATTTCCTTAAGCTTGATAGTTAATAATCCTTCAAATGTCATCTTATACTACCCTCCCTTAAGCTTTTTTCAATCTCCTTACCAATTTCATCTACAATAACTCTAGCTGCTGCATCTTTCTTACTTGCCATAGCCCCTAATAAGAAGTGTTTACCATCTACCTTGCCACCGTTTCTAGTTCTAAATCCATACTCCTGTGATGCTGGATAAAAATAGCGAGTTCCATCTTTTGTGATTTTTACAAACTCTGGATTTGCCTTGAAAGTAATTTGAAATACTTTCTTTCCTTTTCTTGACTTCTCAGCTTTAAGTCGTAGCCCCTTGCTTAATTGCTTAGTTGCCCCTTTAGGTGCTTTTGCTCTAGCTTCTTTCAATATTACATTTGCTCCTCGTCTGGCCCCTTTAGTAATTTGGCTTTGAGGCATACGACTAAGCCCTTCAATATCTTTCATAAGCTTATTTAAGCCTACTACAGACTCTCTTCTACCAAACATTACTTAACCAACTCCTTACAATAAATTTGCAGTAGTCGATTTTCCTCTTTGATATTCATAATATAGAGTATTTCAAACACTCTTCCTTTGAATAAAACCCTCATATTAGGTTTTAAACCTTCTCTATAGCGTATATAAACGTTATGTGTTATCTCGCTATTAATTTGCTTTGCTGCAAAGAATTGTTGCCCAGACATTGGGCTAATTTCTGCCCAAACTGTAATAACATCTCCCCAATTTTCTATTATTTCTCCATATTTGTCTTTTTCTTTACCTAGTAGTTGCTGGAAGGTTATTCTTTTGTTTAATCTGCCTATATCCATGCTACACCCCCTTATATTGTTGTTGAATTATAAGGTTCTTTAATCCATAAGGTACTTCTTGTAACTTTTTATCTGTAATATTTCTGTTTTCATACCAATTGGATATAAGCATTTTTACTGTAAGCTTGTAGATTTCTTTTTTATAATCTTTTTCAATGCCTGCACCTAGTAGGTATTCTTCAGATGCTAACATTAAACCAGTTATTAATTCATCTTCTGTACTATCATCAATTCTTAAAAACGATTTAACTTCATCTAATTCCATACAACACCCACTTTCTAAAATAAACGCTATAGCGGACATACTCTCCACCACCTCCACGTAATGGCTCATTCTGCCATATATTTGCTATAGCTTTTACAACGATTAAGCAACTGTAATAGTTAGCTTAACAGCTGCTTTAGTGTCTACTGCTTTAGCATCAAATCTTTCAACTACTCTCATTAAAGTAGCATTTTTTGTGAACCCTGCTTCTTTGGATACAGCCATTTCATATGCGCCACGATCAAAAAATGCAATGAACTCAGAAATATTACCAATAATAAAAGTGTATTTATTTGCACCTGTTGAAGCTAATTGGTTATTTGGTAATACTACAATAGGTCTACCTTTGTACATTTTTTGAGTAGCATCTGCGAGTGAAGTAGTTAAAAGTGGTCTGTTGTTTGTGTCTGTTAATCCATCAAGATAATCAAATCCATCTTGATTTGTGATAATAATTGATGTTGCAGAAATAGCTGGATCTAATTCTTTATTTAAAATAGTATTAATTGCTTTATAGTCTGCTCCTACTTTAGCAGTTGCAGCATCTAATAGTGATAAAATCTTTGTATTTTCAGTTCTTACAGCTTTTTTAGCAAACCTTCTACCTATAAACCCTGTTAAGTTGGCTTTTTCATCGGCAAGAAGTGTATTAGAAATAGGAATAATATCACCATAATCAGCCAATTTCCAAGTTGTTTGTCCAAATCTTACATCAGATTGAGCAATTTCTGATAGTTCATCAAAGTTTATAAGTTGATCACTTGCTTCTACTTCTAATGGCATTGAACCTGCTAAAGTACCAACCGGAATGATATTACAGTATTGTTTAAGAGAGACAAGTTGTCTCATAAACTCTACAATCTGTGTTTTTTGTTCCTCAGGTACTAAATATCCACCTTGTTCGCCTGACGCTTCAATTTGTCCTGTACTTGCTAATGCATTTTCTGCTTCTGTAAGTGGTTTTCCTAATACTAGCTTGTTAAATACAACTGTTAAATCTACTTTGTCAGATTGTTTATTCAATGGAGCACCATTAAACTGAGTTGTTTCTTCTTCTTCAATCGCTTCTTGAACCTCAATAGCATTCTTCATTCTTGTTAACTCTTCAAGTTTATTATGTGCTTCTTCAATTTTGTTTTCTGCTTGTAATGACTTAATGCTATTTTTTAATGCTTCAAGTTCTTTTTTCATTTCAACTGATTTTTTCATTTTAATCCTCCTGTTTTACGCTAGTGCTAGCGCAATGTCAATTTTATTTTTTAATTGTTTAATTCTTTTTTCATCTGAGATTTGTTCATCTTTTTTACTGTTTTTGAACAAATTTTTAGGAGTTTTCATATACTTTTCTAATAGCTCACTTGTGCATGCTACTGCATTCATAGAATCATCAATAATAATGTCAAAGTAATTGCTAGCTTCTTCTGCTGTAAGCCATGTTTCAGCATTAACTAAAGCTTCTACTGTTGCAATATCAACACCATCTTTCAATTTTCTTTCATATGCTGCCATTATTCCTCTTTGTAATGTATCAAGACCATCTGCTGTTTTACGCATATCGTCTGCATTACCACTGCAATAACTGCTTGGCTTATGTATCATCAAATAAGAATCTTTAGGCATATGTATTTCATCACAAGCCATCATAATAACACTTGCAATACTACAGGCCATTGCATCAACATAACCAACCACAGTGCCATCATGCCTTTGTAGCATATGTGCGATTGCTAAACCTGCACTGATGTGACCACCACCGCTATTAACATATAAATTAATATTCTTGCCTTTTGCATTATCTAGCATTGTTTTAATGTCACTTGGGTAAACATCCATATCTTCACCCCATGACCAGCCTTTCCAACTGTCATCTGATATGTCTCCGCTGATGTACATATCAACGCTTGTTTCTGTATAGTTTTTAAATTGAATAACTTTACTCACCTTTAATCACCCCCTTTCTGATACTGACTTCCTACTTGTGTAATAGGAATGTAATTCCCATTAACCATTAATACGTCACCACCTTCTTGTGTTGTAAAATCTAGCATATCTCTAGCTTCATTAGGTGTGTAAATACCATTGTTAACATACTTACTTAGGCACTCTGCTTGTGTTTTTAAGTCACCTCTAAGAATGCTTGCTACATTGAACTTAAAATGCATGCCTTGATTTCTTTCATCTCCTGTAAGCAATTTATAATCAAGTTCTTCTTCCCATTGTTTTAAAATAAAAAGAAGAGTATCTACGTAAAAGCTTAAGTTTTGACTTTCGCTATTACTGTAACTACTCTTCTCATAATTGTTTAAATGGTTTGGTTTGATACCGAATGCTGCTGCTATCTGTAAGGCACTATACTTTCTTAATTCAAAATATTGACTATCTGTAAGTTTCATATCAAGTGGTGTAAGCTTCATTCCTAAAGGTATTGGTACTATTCTTCCTGCATTTTCTTGACCTAGTGCATACTCTTCAATAGTTTTTATGAGTTCTGCTCTTTTATTTCTGTCTAAGTCACCTGTATATTCAAGTGTTGCCCTTGCTGTCATGCCTTTTTCATTTAAATTATTTAAAAATGATTGGCTAGCCTTGTTGCCTTGCATGGTTGTTGCAAGTATTTCTTGTACACTCAATCCTTGTAGTCCATTCTTAGAAGTGCCACTTTTAAGATGTATAATCTCTTTTTGATTGAATATATAAGATTGGCCATTCTTAGGATTAATATACTGATAACATAATTTATTTTCTGTACCTAGTAAATTAACATTGTCAACTAATATAGTTACACAATCATTTTCCAGCACCCATAAATCTGCTATATGTGCGCCCTTATACCTTGCCCAAATAAATGCATTTCCATAGTGATTACGATTAAATTCTACTAAGCTTTTAAAAGTACTCGGTGACATATATGGGTTTGGCCTTTGACTAAGTAATCTATATACTTCATGATCAGATACTTTAATAGTGCCATGTGGTGTATCTTGCTTTAGTTCAATACTAAGCTTTCCCATTGTTTCACTTAAAATCTTAATACACGTAAAATAAGTTACCTCGCTTAAGTTTTCTCCATGATATCTCGTCTGGCTAAATAACTGGTTAATATCATCAATACTTATAGTATTACTTTCAGTAGTTGTGCTTAATTGATTTTTATAAATAGTCTTTTTAAGCCTATTCATAGCAATTTTGTCCAACATATTCATATTTTTCACCTCATTTCATTTCTGACATACGCTATTTTCTTTTACTTATCATGCTTATATAATCATCTGCAGACTGATTAGCATCATATGTACTTGTGTCCTTATTCATAAATCTTAGTTTCCATGCATCTAAAATAGCGTCTACTGGATCAATTCTCTGTGTTTGCTCTAGTTTATCAACCTTTATTTCATTAAAACTATTCTTGGTAGTAGTAGCATTGATAAGAGACCATACCAATAAGGCATTATGCCTGTTGTATTTCACTTGTAATGCTTTAATCGATAATTGAAAATCTATAGTAGTATCGCTTAGACTTCTTGCACTTTGTTGTATTTCTGTTAGGTCACATCCTAAGAAATCTAAATCACTTAAAAAAGCACTTGCATTATGATTGTCATAACCACATTCAAGTACTTTTAAATCAAACTTATCAATTATTTCTTTTAGATAACTAATTATAAATTTGTAGTCAGTTTTAATTCCAAATGCTCCGCTTGTGAGTGTTAATAAACCTTCTTTTACCCACATCCTATATGGTACATCATCTGTTTGCTCATGTTCTTCAAGTCTCAACTCAGGCATAAATGAATGAGAATGTATAAATACATTACCATCATCTAAATCAAATGTTAATGCTATGCTTGTTAAGTCACCACCACTTGACAAGTCAATTCCTAAATAACACTCTCTACCTCTCATATCTTCAAGTGTTAAATCTGACTCACATAATTTCAATTTAGCTACATCAACAAGTGCCCCACCTTTATATGTAACCCACTTATTAAGCCATTTAGTCATAAAGTCAACTAAATCTTTCCCACCTTTTTCTTTTGCTTCTATTGCTGTTTCAGCCATCTTTTTTACTTCTGCCATGTTGATACTATTATCTTCATTGAACATTAGTAAAGGGTTAGCTTTAGCCCAATTTTTATAATCCCAAATATCATCATCATCATCCATTTCACATATAAAAATGAATAATGATTCCTTTTGTACTAGTCCTCTAAGCACCTTCTTGCAAAATTGATAATGCTCATAACAAAAACTATTCAAATTAAATCCTGCTGTAGTAATTGCTAGAGTTAGTGCATTATTAACCTTACGTTGTCCACCTAGCAATAACTTATACATCTGATTATCTTTGTGAGCGTGCAATTCATCTGGTATGGCAAGTATGCTCCTAAGACCATCTATAGACTTAGTATCTCTACCAATTGACTTAATAACTGTTCCTGTTGTTTTACTAGTTATTGTATGTGTAGATTTTGTTATTTTATATAACTCTTCTAAGTCATGGTCTGATTCAATGAATTTTCTTACTTCATCCCAAACAATATTTGCCTGGTCCTGCTTAGTTGCTGCACAAAATATACGACCTTCTTTATATGTGCTAAACCCACTACGCTGTACTGCTTCTGTACCTGCTATGAATGATTTACCATTTTGTCTTGCTACTTGAATATATGCTTCTCTAAATCTATCGTACCCAGTACGTTTCTGTTTCCATCCATGTAATGAACCTGTTATGAAGTCTTGGAAACCTCTTGTTTTTAATTTCTGTACTTCATCACCTTCACCTATGGTAAGCTCATTGTTTATATCTATGGCTCTTTCCGCTGCTTCAACATCAAACTTATACTCGAAGTCTTTTGTCTTACTGTTCTTTAAATCATCTAAATGCCTTTGACACGCCAAGCGTTCTGATTCACCTTTACCTTGTATCTTGCCACTAGTGACTAACTTGGCGTATTCAGTAACCCTATCTCTACGCCTTGGCATGCTTATCACCTACTTAACATATTTTAAATACTTATTAATTTCATCACCTTTCTTATCAGGTACAATTAATTTCAATCTATCTGTAGTTGACATTCCTAATTTTGTACTACACTTAAATATCTGATCAGCATACCTACTTTGAGCTGTAACATAAGGTGATATTTTCAAATCACCAAACTTACCTGTTTCTACTGTATATCCCTCTCTATCAATAATATCTGTTAAATCAATGTAACTACTATAAGCTTTTGCATATATAGCTAATACCGATAAATCAAGATTGTCTAGCAAGTCTATTTTAGAGGTTTCATTTACTACTCTTACAAATTCATTGTTGGCCACTAAGTCATCTTGTAGCCATCTAGGGACCTCTAGCCCATTTCTATCTATCTTTAATTTTTCTTCTTGCTCTAATCGAATGACTTTATCTTTTTTACCTGTTTTTCCTTTTGATACTAATACGCTTTTTTTAGCCCTTCCCATTTTTCACCCCCTATATAGAAATATTTTTATTTGGCATTTCTCTGAATAAAAAGAGGGATGCGAGGTATCCAGGTGAATGGCTAAAACTTTATAACACCCCCCTACCCTTGCATTTCTTCCTCCCATCTTCTAATAAATGAGAATAACATCTCCTGTACAGCTATCTTATTGTTTTGATACATTCTATGTATCTTCTCGTGTGTCCTTTGGGTTACTGGTAATAGGTTCTTATCATCAAGCTTCCTATTGCTATCCTCATTGATTTCTATTATGTGATGTACAGTGTTTGCTTTCTTAATCACTCCTGTTGTGTAGTATATGTACAAGTCTATACCTGCATATCTTTTAAGTACCACATCTCTTACTGTCTGCCATTCAGAAGATAAATAAAACGCATGTGCTTTCTTATCTCTTTTCTTTTCATCATACATTCGATATGATTCTTTTCTCTTTTCTGCATAGAAGTCTACACACTTATTGCAGCACTGCTCATTGATATCTATCTTTGTTCCACATCTACATTGCTTTTTAAGTCCCATTTATACACCTATTTTCTTTTGCGAGTTTAATAATCTTTATTTTCTTACTAAACTCTGTAAACATTGACTATCATACTATATATTTATTTTTTCAAACTCACAATTTAAAAAATATTTCAGAAAGTTTAGTATTACTGTTATACATTTAAAACTTAATATGTGTTGTATTCATTGACTATCATAGCTTTTCTTAATAATATTTTACATATTGAGAGTTGTTTATGCTTTTTTACGTGTATTAAAAAGCTATGTATCTATTGACTATCAATGTATTAGGATACCCAAACTTTTACTTTACTTTTACATATCTAATAAGTCTGTCTAATATCTTTTCAATTTTTCGCTCTAATAGAAGAAACTCATGTTTTTACTATTTATGTTTTACCTTGACAATTTGAGTAAAGGAAACAGTAAATTAATAAAAAATAACTATCGTTTTCTTTTCTTACTAAACGATAGTCCTCTCATTATTTTATCTTTGCTATCCTGTGTAACTCCTATATATCGTTTCGTTACTGATATGTCAGAATGATTAAGTATGTCCATTATAGAGACTGCATCCTGGGTGTCTTGATACAACCAATAACCAAATGTCTTTCTTAATGTATGGCATCCTATGTTATCTTTATACTCAAATGCATCTGCTAGATCATTGAGTATTTGCCAAACCCTTTGACGTGTTATGTGCTCATTCTTCTTGCACTTTTCACGTTTAAATAAGTACTCATAGTCTTTCTTATCTTCTATGTACTCTTTTATAATTTGCTGCAATTCATCATTGATAGGGAGTCTTTTTTCTTTCCCTGTTTTTATTTCTCTCATGTATAGATACTTTGCATTTCTTACATCTCTTACTTTGAGTGGCAATATATCAGATATTCTAAGTCCGCTATATATACCAAACATGAATAAAACATAATCACGCTTATTCTTTTTTTCAAGTAAGTAATCTTGCATATCTAGTATTAGATCATAGTCTCTTATTGGTTCTACAGTATTCAAATATATCACCACCTTTCTATTTGTTTTTAAACAATAAAAAAAGCAATAGCTGCACACTAGCTATTGCCCTTTTTACTCTTCAGGAAATATTACTTTTGATTTCTTTAGGTTATTAGTTAGATAGCCTAAATAGATGACTTACACAGTGGTTGTAATGTTTGTGCTTTTACTTATTTACTGCTTAATTACTTTTGATACTGCTTCGTTACTTTTTCATTTCTTTTGATAATACTATACTACTCTTATAAAAATGCATTTTCTAGTGCTTTTTTAATGCATTTTCAATGCATTTTTGTGGCATTTTTAATGCATTTTTGTTGCATTTACTTTTGTAACCTTGAAACATTCATGATATCTGCCATTTTTCTAATTGCATATTTCTTTTTTCTGTATACCTGACTATTATCTCTATCTATCTTGTGTGAGATTGATGACACGCTAGATTTCTTGAAATAGTATAAGCTTATAATCTCTTCTTCTATCTCACTTAGAATAGACATGGCATTCTCTATTCTATCTATTTTTCTCTGTCTCTTCTTTTTTTCTTCTTTGAGATTGCTTAATAATTTGTCTCTACTAAAACTTAATGCTTCATTCTCTACAATAGATGAAAATTGATACGTTGGTGTTGATGGCTTAGGATCATCACTTGCCCCTTTAAATCCTAAGTTATTTTCTACTTCTAACATATCCATTTCAATGTTTCTTATCTCTGCTTTGATAACTGGATATATCTTAAGCATTTCCTCGATTTGTTTATATGTATACATTTATTTCTCCTATCCTATACTAATACCAAACATATTGAAAATAATTTCATTATCTTTAGGCTTTGCATAGCTCTTTGTCATATCTGTAGATTTATGATGTACTATAAGAGCTACTTCTTCTATTGTGAATGCTCTTCCTATTTTCTTACATAGATAGTGACTTCCATTGAGCATATTTTCTATTACTGAGTGCCTAAAGCTATGTGGTGTAAAATACTGTGTTTTTGAATCTAAAGTTTTAAGTATCACATACAATTCTTTTACCCATCCTCTAAGTGTGCTTGTATCTTTAGCTTGTCCATATTTACTTTTCCAAAAAGCTTCACCATCTTGCTTTATACTTAAGTGAAGCTTTAGGCTTTCTTTTGCTCTATCATGAAGCAAAATATACTCATTTCTTCCGCCCTTACATGTTACTTTTAAATATCCATTATTAGCTGTCTCAGTATTACTTACTTGAAAAACTTCGTTAATTCTTGCTCCGGAATCATACAAAATATCTAACAAACATAAGTGCTGATACATTTTATGAGTTAGCAGGTATTCTCTTAATAAATCTATCTGCAACTGACTAAGAAACGCTATATCTTTAATAGGTGCTTTTTCAAGTCCTTTAATCTTTGAAGCTGGATTCCGTATATAATCCTCATAATCGTCATCATCATCTTCTGCATATGACATCATGTTCCTAATTACACTCATTATACGGTTAACTCTTGCGTTGCTTGCCATTCGCTCTTCAATCATAAAGAATTTAAACTCGTTAAAATGCTTTTTCTTGAAGTCTAATACGTTCATGTTATGATGATACATAAGATTCCAACATAAGAAGAACTTCAAATCGCATTCATATTGTTCTATTGTACGAGGTCGCTTCTTTTCAGACCTACAGTTTCTTATATACTGTTGCATTAACTTTTTATTGATTTCCTTAACGTTTTTCCATCTTTCCTGTGTAAATAATACTCGTGACATGCTATCATCCTCCTTAAAAGCCAAAATATAGTTAACCTGTATTTTTCTCTAAGTAATTGACTGCCTTCACTACATTCATCTTTTATTGTAAAAAATATATCATTCTATAACCCTGTCTCTTCTACCAATATGATCTGCTATAACCCCAAGTAACTCTATGCAAAGCATCTTATCTTTAACTTCATCGTACTTAGCTGCTATTACTGTAGATTGCTTTTTAAATTCTTCTATGCCACACTCGCTTTCAAGTATGTTATAGCAATCTCTAAATATTTCTTTTTCTTTACCTTTCATTTTTCATTACCTCAAACCTAGTACGAGAGTACTTTTCATACTGTCCTATATCATTTTTTACAACTATAAGCTGCTCGTCTATGCTTTCTGTGTAGTAAATCTTATTTAATGTTAACTCTAGTTCTACATCATAGTTATTAAAGCATTTAAGTTCTATTTGTTTACATTTTGGTACTAATTCCAAACATTTCTGTCCTTCTATGTAGCAAATTTCTTCATATTCACATCTCATATATCTCACATCCTTTGTTTCAAAGTCGAATTTGTTTTGCTATAACATAACATAGTAGTCTCTTATTCCTTTAATGCAGTCATAGCATTCTCCACTAAGTCCATCATCTTTATTTATGCAAGTATTACATTTTGATTGTTTACTTTCTTCCTCACATATATCTATAATCGCTCCTGTGTTTTCTCCTTGCTCATAGTCCAAACATTTACCGCTGATCAATTCAATGTCGCTCTTAATGCATGTATCAGCCTGATTGTATACGCAAAGTATTTTGTCACACTTAACATACTTTTCCATGATGTTCCTCCTAAGAAGGTGCCAGACTAAGCCAGCACCCTATGTAATTTTATTCATAATATGGCTTTGTAAAATCTATCCTCATTGCTCCACCACATTCACACTTCATGTCTAATACTTTCCAGTTCTCATTACTTTTTTCTTTATTTTCTATAGCCGGTTTCCCACATTTATTACATGTGATCGGGTACATTAATACTTTTTTCTTCTTACCCATTGTTTCCACCTACCCAAAATCAGATTTGTTATTCCTCAGATTCATATTCCTCTATTGATTCTAATGCTTCGTGCATCTCTTCACAGCAATCTAAACACATACCGAATTCTTCATTAAATCTTTCGTCTTTAACTTCTTCACCGCATCTGATACATTTTTTCACTCTAACCACCCCAAACTTATATTTTATTAAGCTAATATATTTCTTCTGATATGTCTGTTAATACATAACCATCTGGTATTTCACTTGGCTTACTCCAATAAACAATGTGTCGTATCTTTATAATAGGCACATCCCACAAATCCTCAACTACCACTTTATACGCTAAGTATTTATATGGGCTGAAACTCATGTAAATAATTAAATTTTCAAGTTTCTCGCTCGCCATATCTTTTACGCTATTCAATAATTCTTCCAACTCAAATTGCATACTTCAATCACCTTCCTAAACGAACTCTGATTTTATTAAGTTACTTCATTACTGGTCTATACGCTGGATGTGAAATGGCCCCATCAATATATTTAAACTCTCTCCTACAATTAGGACACCTTTTTATGATTTTCAGTTCTACTTCATCCATATTCGTAGTAACTTCGCTTTGTATTACTGTGTTACAATTTCCACACATCATAGAAACAGCACTTTTATCTCCTTGCTCATCTCCAAAGTCTACGCCTATGATTGCTGTTTCTGTCTTGAATGGCATTTTTATATCTGCTCTCATTCTCGCACCTCTTTCAATTTTGGATTTGTTTAACCTTAATCCACTTTTAAAGATTTTCTAGTGAATCCTTTTTCTTCTGCAAATTCTTTAATTGCTTCCTCTTCCTCTTCTGTTCTTCTCGTATGCTCTACTCCATATCCTCTTGTCATTCCACAACTAAATGCCCAAAGCATAAGCCATTCAAATTCTGCTTTATTTTTTGGCATCTTCATCTTCTTTCCCCCTAACAAATTCTTATTTTCTCAAACAAAAAGCCACCAACCGTTATTGGTTAGTGGCAATACTTTTTAGAACTTCTTTTTCATTTTCAGCAACAACCGTAACAACAAGATTGGTTGACATTTGAAGTATTTCAGCAATTCTATTTTTGCATCTTTGAATAGCAGCATCATTAAATATCTGTAACTTGATTTTTTCTACTTCTTCTTGGCTAGAAAACTTATTAAGGACACTCATATAATTCTTTTCTTGAACTGCAATAAGTTCTTGTAAATGGTTAATTTCAGCCTTTTCACTAACAGATAAATTGTACTCTATTTTCACTATATCATCCCCTTTTATGAGATTATACCACTAACCAATATTCGATTGTCAATGTACTAAAAATTCATTTTGTTTTTGTTAAAGCTTCATCTGTTGAAATTTACTATCTTCTGTTACTAGCATTTCCTCTTTAGCTCTTCTGTAAAAGTCCTTTGATATTTCAAATCCATAACTACTTCTGCCAAGTTCCATACATGCCCTTAATGTTGATGCGCTTCCACAACATGGGTCAATTACAACGTCTCCTGGATCTGTAAATGTCTCAATCAGTTTCTTTAGTACGTTTACCGGCTTCTGTGCTGGATGAATTTTAGGTATATCCTTACCATCTTTACCCCACTCAAACCAATTAAATACCATGTGCCCTGTTCCTCTGATGTTCTTTCCGTTTTCGTCTACTTGTAGTCCGTTTCTAAACTTAGGCAACCTATCTCTATAAAATAGCAATGCATATTCTGTTGCACCTACAACCCTCATATTTGCTTTTAATACTTGAGGACTATAATTCTTAATGAATACTAGCGGTATGTAATGCTTAAATCCATGCTTATCTGCTGCAAGTATTAATGTGTTAAGTTGTTCGAATGAACAAAATACGATCATGCAAGGTGAATCACTGCTTCTTCCTCTGTTCCCTGGCTTATCATCTTCTTTCTTTAGAAGCTTTGAACAGAAGTGAAAGTACTCATATAAGTTAAAGTTGAAATCACTATTGAATGCTGCCTTCTTTGCAAGTTTACTTTCACCATTTTTATTATCTCCACCTACATACCACATTGGGTTTGAACCATAAAAATTAGTTCCTATGTTGTACGGAACGTCTGCTATTACCAACTGCGCTTTAGGTATCCCATATCTTTTATAGTTTTGAAAGTTATCATTAAATAATTCTGTTTTCATTTTTATTTAGGAGGTTCCTTAAGGATTTATGTGGCCACGACCTCTTTTCCTCCTATTCTTTTTATCTAAACAAAAGTCAATTTTAATCTTCATCCCTATTAAGCCTTAAAATATCATCTACAATATCAAGCGTTAAATATTCTTTTGGTATATCCAGTGATGCAGTGTCAAAACATGATCCTACTTCTTCTAAATCACTTTTCAAACACGTATAAGATTGAGTTGATATGTCAACACCGCCTATAAGCCTTAGTCCTTCTCCTATGTACTGCACTCTATAGCAGTCACCATATCCAGGCATATTAACTTCACCAACAACTATAAATTCATTGTCACTTCCAAACTTGCTTAATAGTTCTCTATCAAGTTTGGTTCTTTCTTTTACTTCACGAATTATAAATTCTAATACCATTCCTACCACCCTTTACAAAGATTAATTTGTACATATTATTGATTTGATATTGTCTTTGTTAATTATTACGCTATCACCAAGCTGAACGCTTTCAATGTGAATGCTATCGTCGTATAAAATGTAAACTTCGCCTTTTACTATTTCCCCACTTGTTGTTTCTACTTCTACGGCGTCTCCCTCTTTAAGTTCTGTGTCTCCATCAATTATCCATATTGTTACTGTACTTATATCTGCCATGCTTTCACCCTTTCAAAGAGATTAATTAATAATTGCTATTACTGTATTTTCTTCATCTTTGCGACTTATCTCTATAATTTCTGTTACTAAATCGTATTGCCCGAAGTGATCTCTAACATATACATTTCTATTTCCATATAGCTGCAAACAATCTTCTAGCTCTGCTATTAGCTCTACTAAGTCCACACTATCACCCTTTACAAAAAGTTATTTTATTACCTTAGGCTTAAAACCTAATATATCTTCAATCCCTATCTGCTCTTTTTGTCTTGAATTACCGATTAATACCTTATGTTCAAATCCACTTATATCTAAGTCAAATAATTCTTCAAAGCTATTGAAAGTCTTTCCTACCACATCTTTGTGTGGAAGATACCCTACTATGTCACTAACCGTTAACTTATCATCTGTGAAAACTTTAATCATATCTCTTTTAGTTCTCTCTGGATGTTTATTAATTAGTGTTTCAAATGGATAATCAACCTCATTAAACATCTCATTTAAAATTTTTACCCATGCTTTCATGTAACCTCACCTTCACAAAAACTATTTGTTTAATTTAATCTCTTGGTGGCCTTGGGTTGTCTCCACTACTTGTTAATCTGCCACCATTTCCATACCTGTTTATATCTGTTAAATCTCTTTTTATTCTTCCAGTAAGTCCGTCTATGTGTTGCAAAATACCGTTAAGCTCGTGTAGCTTATTCATTGCTTCATCCAGTTCCGTTGTATCTACTTCAACTTTAACTTGAATACTACCTGATCCGTTACTTTTAGCTTCATTAAGCTGCTCTTTTAATGTCTTATTCTCTTTCACAAGTGCCGATATGTACTGCTCTTGACAATAACTCACGATTATTCCTCCCTTAATAGAAAAACACTTTTATATATCTCTGAGTGGGCACCACTTAGGACTTGTCTTGTGCTCATTTCCTCTTATGTGTTTACATGTAACCGTTGGATGCTCGCATCTCCTATATGTTCGATTAGGGCATTTAGGTCCATACATGTGTTTACATTCCTTGCACTTTGGTACTGCCATATTCTCACTCCTTAAACAACAACACTTTGTTTTAACCACCAATATTGGGATTGGTACATTCCCATGTGTAATCTTTAAACTTTACTTCTTCATTTTTTATGATTGTACCTTTGTGTATTTCAATATCTTGATTAAATTCCATACCTCTCTCATATCCATAAATCTTAAAATCTACATTGTATTTTTCAGATATGCTTGCAAGTTCATGAGCTTCTATTCCCCATGCTTGCTTATACTCAAGAGCCAATACATCTTGCTCATAATCAAACCATATTTCATCTTCTTCTATAAACCCTCTCCTTGAGTCGTTAAGATAAAATCCACTCTTGCCAGTTTTTACAATCATGAAATACTCTTCTTCTTTAATCTCGGCTTCTTCTGAATCTGAAAAGTGTCCCATAGGTTTAATACCATTCTTTAGAAAATTGATAATATCTTCTTTACTACCTCTTACTTTTAATGTTCCCTCACACCAATTTGGCATTATCTATTCCTCCTTAATAAAAATCAACTTTGTTTTATGCTATTCCTAATTCTTTCTTGATTTCATCTTTGCTATATCCTAGCTGCCATTCACACCCTTTTTCTACTAGCCTTTTGCAAAACTCTTTATAGCTAATTGCATCTTGTGGCAAGTAACCTATTTCTTTTGCCTTTTCAATTATGTTATCTTTTGTTGTAATGCTTACGCCCCAACAAGTAGCATATAAGCCACCATAACCATTATTACCATCACTATATTTACCTGTTACTATCCATTCCCTAAAATCATTTACAAGTGCCCATAGAGTGCCACCATGTGAAAATCCCCAATGTCTTCTATTAAGTTCACTGTAAGCACATATAGCTTTTCTTGTATAATCATCAATGAAATATACTCTATTGTTTCTGATTTCAAATTCAGCTAAATTTCCTTTTGTTTCAAAAAAACCTCTATCTTGCTTAGAGATCACTTCTAATAGTTGGTTAATTAACTGGCATCTTTCTTTTTTCCCCACACTTTCATCTCCTTAATAAAAATCAACTTTGTTAAACCAATCCTTTGAACAATCAAGTTATCTATCTTATGCACCATAGTTCATGCCTGAACTAAACATATTTTTAGGATATTTAAGCAATTTTCCGTCTTTTGTTTTTACTATAAATTGATTATTTAACTCTTCGATAATCTCATATTCATCATCTAATGCAGATAATAATTTTTCATAGCAATTTATTAGTTTGATTTTTTGAGAAAAATCCATTTTGGGATTGTAATCTACCTTTTTCAAGAAAAATAACTTGCAGCTTCTCATTCTTATATTCTTTTGAATTGATGTTCTTATACTATGAGCTGCAACATTATTATCTTTTGCTGCTTCACATACGCTCGCATATTCTCCAACATATTCACCTGTATAATAATCTAACTGAACTATTTCTATTGGCTTATTCCCATACATGCTATTCCTCCTCTATAGCTATAAATTTCCTCCCTTTGTATTTTCCACTCATTCCTTGATTTATGTTCGAATATAAAGCTCTACATGTTATACCTGCCCAAGCTGCAACCTCTCTACTTGTTCCTACAAAAAGAGGTAATTCTAAACTATCTACTGTAACTGCCATATAAATCTTAGGTTTTGGCATTTAGAACCCTCCTTATCCTTTTAACATTATCTTTCCCATAGCAAAGATCTCTTCTTATGCCTTCAAGTACATTTATTACTTCTGCTGTAGCTTCATTGATTTGCAGTTCATTAAGCTCATTAATCTTTTCATCTAATAACCGTATATCTTTTCTAGTTGCTTCTACTGTAATTTTGAATCTCTCTATAGATTCATCTTTAAGTTGTTGCTTTGATTTCATTCTCACCACAACCTTAACTGGCTCTCGCCAAATTCATCCGTAACCTCTTTAAAGGCTACTTCTTCACTTCCAATTTCACTTCTTAGGTAACTCTTAAGATGTTCCTCGCAATTACCATTGCACTTAATAGTGCCTAAATAGTGAAATATATCCTCTATCTCACAAGCCTTTATTCTGCTTTTACTAAAGCTTTTATGTACTACTTCTGCTGTTACAGGTTTTCCACCTAGCTTGCTATTTCCTACATAAGCTTTCCAAACTTGCATTATAGCTTCTTCCAACCTACTGAAATTCCATTTTTCTCTAATTGATATGCCAACCAATACAACCTGTCCCTACAATAGCTTGTAGCTACTTTATCTCTTTGAAACTGCCATACTATCTCTGTAACACCGCTTGGCATACTTTTAAGTTTTCTAATCTTATCGCAAACCTGTGTAAGCTTTTTAATATCCACATTATTTTTATCTAATGCATAGATTTCACTTAACATTTTCCAAGCACCTTCTTCCATAATGGCCTGTTTGCTAATGCTATATCCTTATCTGCTTCTTTAAGTGCCTGTTGTAAAGTGTTATTGTTTAATTTAAGCTTATCTATTTCTTCCTCTCGACAACTTATAGTAAGTTCTCTGAGCTTAAGTTTATTTTTTAGGCTAGCAATTTCCTTGTCCAAACTTTCGTTTGTTTGGGTAAGCTCTGCTACCTCATATGCTAGTTCAATATTCTTGTCTACTGCTTCTGTAAGTTCTTTAGATTTAGCTATAAGTTGTTCTTTAGTATCATTTAGTAGTTTATTAGCTATTTTATTTTTAGTTTCTTCTCTCCTTACCTTGGCTTCTTGTTCTAATGCAATACTTTTTGCTTGTTTTCTGTTACAACCTGTAACTATAGTTTTAATCTTCATTTGCACTTCACTCCGTTCATTAGATTATTGGCTACTACTACTTTTGAACTTTCTTCCGTTCTACCTGGTTTATTATTCTCTATGCAGAATAAAGCCAATACTCTAGTGCTACTACAATTAGCTTTATTTGCAATTTCCTCTGCCCATTTCATAAGATCATCCGTTGCTTTGTGTGGATTACTCACTTAATGACCCTCTCTTTCTTTAACTAGTTTTGATTTCCTTTCTAGTTGTAATTTTTCTAATTCATCAAAGTCCCAATCATGAGAAGCCATGCTATTAAATTTTTCGATTTTGCTACTTGATGGGCCACTTTCAGATTTACCAATATTCTTGTATTGATTTAGATACCCTTCGAATTTATCTTCATTGAACAAGGTTGATGGTCTTAAATACTGTTCAAACTGTGTTCCTTTCCATTTACTAGACATTGTAAATATTACTTTTTTAAAATCATCAACGGTATAATGCTCTTTTAATCTAGCTACAATCAACCTCCTTGTAGTCTTGCTAGTTGGTTTATAATTAGTTCCACAAATACTATTCAAATACTCAATAATCAGTACAATATTATTAATATCTGTATTATTAATATCTGTATTATTCTCTTTAACCTTTTCTTCCATAGGGGTATTAACCTTTTCTTCCATAGGGTGTGGAAGAATTCGTAAATACCTATAGAGAATTTCTTTACTACCCTCTTTATATGTAATTTCTAAACTTATATAATTCTTTTTGACTAATTGGCTAATCCATGTTGATATAGATTTTTTACTAACACCATAAAGTTTAGAAAAATACTCATTGCTCGCCCAACAATATCCCTTGTCATTGCAAAGTGCTGTTATTTCTCCGTAGAGCAGCTTAGCATTAGCGGTAAGATCACTATCATATCTAACATTTGCTGGTATAATAGAGTAATATGCCCTGTTAATCGCATCTGACATATTGCATATTCACTCCTTTCGTGTTAATATCATCTTGAAATTTTATTTTCTATACGCCTTACTGTAGTTGCCGCTACGTAGGGCCTTTTTCTTTTCAAATTCTCTTTTGTAACGTTCACGTTTAGTAATATACACTCCTCCATAGAAGCTTAAAATTATTACAGATGGTAAACCTAGTATAATTTTCACTTCGTCAGAAGATAGCTGTGGTGGAAATAAAACGAGTGTAAATGCTACTATTAGTGCACTAGCTGCTAATAGTTCTTTAAGAAAGTTTTTCATTTTAGCATCCCCCTTAACTGAGTATTTAAAGAACTGTAATGGCTTGCTCCTGCACTATCTCCTACTCTTAAGCATTCATGTACCTTTTCTCTATTGGCCCTAATCTTAGCTTGTAAAGTAGATGTAATAGCTTCTCTTTTTTGTTGCTTTAATTCCTTTGCTTTTTTATTCATTAGCTTGTCCTCCTATGCTACTCCGTATTTAATTGACATTTCTTTTACTATTGCTATGTAAATCTCTCTTAATCTAGCTTCGCTTGCTATAACATCAAGCTTGCTAATCTTATTAGCCTTGCTAGTACTACCAGTTTCCTCTAATACTTTTCTTCTCATATTAGTTTGCCTAATGTTTAGTTTTGCTTTAGCTCTACTATCTAGTAGCTCATAGCTTTCTTTTCTAATTACTTGGATATTCTCATTTCCACCTAGTTTTTGTGCTATCTTATTGATTAAATTAGTTGTTTCGACTCGCCATGCTGCTGAATCAAGTATGAGAGTATCTCTAATAGCCTGTACTTCTTGCTTTGCTTCTATTGCTGTATTATTAACCTGCATAAGCTGCTCTTTTACTGCTTTCATATCCTGTAACTGTGCTATTAATATATCCTCTATGCACATAGGTTTTTGTTTGACAGCTTGTCTCATTGCAAAATACTCACGTCTAAATTTTTTGCGTAGTTCCTTAGCTTTATCAGTTTTCATGAGTCCAACCAATGCCATATAGCCTTGTTCTGATAAAAGGTAAATGTTTTGTGAAGCATTAAGAGCATTTTGAGTATATATTCCGCTGTTCTTTGCAATCACCGCGAATTCTTCATTGTATTTCAAGTCCATAATGTCAATGCCTGCTTCAAATTCATCTGTATTATTTTTAATAAGCTTGTTTACTTCCTTTAATTCGATATTGTGAATTTCAGCTACTGTCTTGGCTAAAACCACCTTTTCATCTTGTCCAAATCCACCTTCAATTACTGGAATTTCAATTCCCATAAATTCTGTATTACCTTTTAAAATTACCGGAGTCATGTCTCCTTGTGCTAATGCACTACTCATTTGGTTGCTCATGCTGTTTCTCCTTCCGAATCTGAATTATCATTTGTTACATACTTAGCAACATAGTCACACAATTGTTCAAATGTCATTCCTGTTAGTATAAAAGCTTGATTATCTAAAGATAATTTACTTATATCAACTTTTTCCATGATTTTTCCTCCCTAAATGATTGATATGTATACTTTTACAAGTTCTTTTTGCTTTTCTGTTAGTCTGTCATATTCTACAGCAAAGTCTAATGCATCATTAGAAAGCATATTCTCTGAGTCAATTAAATACTGAATATTAACCCTAAAGAACTCAGCTACTTTCTGCAACTTATCTACACCAGGATTACCGCTTTTCCAGTTACAAATTGTTCCTTTTCCAAGTGATAGTTCTTTTTCTAATTGAGTAACCGAGATACCATTTTTATTACATAGGGTTTTTATTTTTTCAAACATATAATTTTCACCTCCTTCTAGCACACAAGAAGAAAAAAATCTCCTATATATATTGACAGGATAAAATATACATTGTATAATTCAAATCAGAAGAATATTTTCTCCTGTGATTGCATAAAAATTAAACACTCGTCGGGCAACGGTTGTATTTTGATTGCAATTTACTATTATACTAAGTATTTTTTTGTCGTATTTGTGCTGGTAACTAAAGTATAGACGATTATTTACTTAGTGTCAATATGTTTGGAAGAAAATTTACTAACTTTTTATATTGAAGAGAGGTAAATAACATGTCAATTCTAGATAGCATAAAAGAATTATGTGAGCAAAAAGGTATTACAATGACTTCACTGGAACGTGATTTAGACTTTGGAAAAGGGACAATAAGAAACTGGGATAAGAGTTCTCCAAGTATTGATAAACTCCAGAAAGTAGCTGACTACTTTCATGTATCACTTGATAAACTAACTCAAAGAGAAGATAAAATATTAAAATTAAATGCACGAGATGAAAAAGACATTGCTAAATCTCTTGAAAAAATAATGCAAAACTTAGAAAACGGAGAAGCTCTAGCTTATGGTGGGGAAGTCCCTTCAGAAGACAGAGAACTCTATAGAGTTGCAATCCAAGGTGCTCTAGAGATGGTTAAAATAAAAAACAAAGAACGTTTTACTCCTAAAAAATACAGATAAAATATAGCTAGGGGGATTATATTGAGTAAAGAATTTATAGACAGGACTATAGATAAGCTTACAAGAAATGGGAGTATCACTAGCCTTTTTCAGATTGCTAAAGACAATCATATTATAATACATGAGGTAGATATTGGAAGCGGTGGTGGATACTATTTCTATGAAAAAAGATATGGTGTGATTATTCTAAATCACTCGCTATCTTATTATCATAAACTAATTGTATTGGCTCATGAAATTGCTCATGCAATCTTGCATCCTCATGAACATGCACACTTTACATCTATTGGTATTAGATCCAATAGAAATGAAAATGAAGCAAATTATTTTGCTTGTAGGTTGCTTGATGTGATAGGTTTTTGGGAAAATGATAATTTATGTGTATATGAACATGAATTATCAAAAGCTGATAGAGGATTTATTGAAACTTACAGAAACTATTCAACCCCATAATATAAAATGGGACTAAGTGTTGGTAGCACTTAATCCCTATTGAGTGTATGAGATATATACATACACAACTACAAGTTTAGTATATCTTATACACTCCTCAATATCAATAAAGGAGTGAATTTTGAATGGCACTTATAAAAAAAGTTGCTGTATACGCTAGATATTCAAGCGATAATCAGCGCGAAGAATCTATAGAAGCTCAAATAAGAGCTATAAATGATTATTGTGATAAAAATAATTATAAGGTTGTAAAAATATACACAGATGAAGCCAAATCTGCAACTACAGATGATAGACCACAGTTTCAAACAATGATTAAAGATAGCTCTAACGGACTATTTGACATAGTAGTAGTTCATAAACTAGACCGTTTTAGTCGTGATCGCTATGACAGTGCTTTTTATAAAAGAGAACTTAAGAAAAATAAGGTTAGGCTTATATCTGTGCTTGAAAATCTTGATGATAGCCCTGAATCTATTATTCTTGAATCTGTTTTAGAAGGAATGGCTGAATATTATTCAGCTAATTTGTCTCGCGAAGTCATGAAAGGTATGAAAGAGACAGCGTATCAGTGCAAACATACAGGAGGTATAGCCCCGCTTGGATATGATGTTGCTACTGATAAGACATATATCATAAATGAATATGAAGCTGAAACCGTAAGAATTATATTTGATATGGCATATAGGCAAAAATCTTATTCTGAAATAATAAAAGTATTAGAGGAAAGTAATAGAAAATCGAAATTAGGCAGACCTTTTAGCAAAACTAGTTTAAACTCCATTCTTAGAAATGAAAAATATTGTGGGGTATATGTATTTAATAAAACTGGTCAAAAAATACGTGGCAAAAGAAGTGTTTATAATAAAAATGAGAACGAAGTAATACGTATTGAAAATGGAATGCCTGCCATAGTGAGTAAGGATATATTTATTGCTATAAACAAAAAAATGGATACATGTAGTCAATCAGATAGGTTGGCAAAAAAGGCGACAGAAATGTATCTACTTAGTGGAAAAATAAAATGTGGCTTATGTGAATCCTCCATGAAAGGGAATAAAAGATATTGTGGTAGAAACAAGAATAAATATGTAACATATGACTGTTCTAATAGACGTAATAAACAAGGATGTACTGCTAAAAGTATTTCTACAAAACTAGTTGAAGACTTGGTTATAGATTATTTAGAGGAAGATTTCTTTAGCTATGTAAATATAGACTCATTGGCAGATAATATCTTAGAGTATAATAAAACTCTTAAACATGGTGTACCTCAAACTATCACTGCACATAAGGCAAAATTAAAGCAAATACAAGGTCAAATTGATAATATTGTAAATGCTATAGCATCAGGTATGTTTCATATAAGCATGAAAGATAAAATGGATGATTTAGAGAAACAAAAAGCCATGTATGAAGCAAAAATAGCTGATCTTGAATTAAAACTCGCAAATTACAAATCGATAGATAAAGAGAACATTGTAGCTTTTTTTGAAAGTAGAAAAGGATTGCGTAAAAAAAGCCCAGATGAAGTTAAAACTATCATCCAGACTTTTATAAATAAAATATCCGTTTATGAAGGCTATATAGAAATTCATTCTATTGTGCCTACCATGCATGGAGGTGAGGAGAATCGAACTCCTGTCCGAAAGCCCATATAGCGTGGTCTCTACCATCATATTCTTTGTTTTGACATTCCCTCCATCTAGCGCCCAAAGACAGGCTCTAGATTTTAGTAGCTTCATAATGTTCACGTTGGCTCAAAGCTTTGCCAGGTGAAGGATCCGCGAGTCGAAGCCCTGATCTAAGCTGCGGAGGACTTAGGAGGACTGCGCCTTAATTAGGCAGCGATTGCTAAATTATCTTCAGCGTTTACTTTAAGTGCCAGCTTTTAACGTAGACTCCGGCGTTCTACGGATGGCTGCCCCAGTAGATGTGACCCCCGTCGAAACCAGTGCACCCCCTTATTATAACAAGAACAGTGTCTTGCTGAAGTAAGTGCCTTTTACGCTGTAAAGACATGCTCCTACTTCTAATAAGGTGACCAAGGTTTATAACGGCTAGATCGACTACACTAGCAGTTAGAATGTTATTATACTATAGCTTACGTTTACTTACTAGAAGTAATTTCTGCTAAAGTTACCAAAATTTAGAGGTTTTTAATTTTAAATTCTCTTTCGCTAGCACGTTGTGTATCCTTCTTCACGATATCTTGACGTTTATCATGAAGCTTTTTACCTCGTGCAAGCCCCATTTCCACTTTTACCAGGCTACCTTTGATGTATACACGTAGTGGTACAATCGTCATTCCCTTTTGAGTGGTTTCACCAATGAGTTTATTAATTTCTCTTTTATGAAGTAAAAGCTTACGGGTACGCAGTGGGTCTTTATTAAAGATGTTCCCGTGATCGTAAGGGTTAACATGCATATTGAAAATAAATGCTTCCCCATTTTTGATCTTAATAAAGCTTTCTTTAACAGAGCATCCTCCTTGACGAATGGATTTTACTTCTGTTCCAGCAAGTGCAATACCTGCTTCATAGACTTCATCTATAAAATAGTCATGGTATGCTTTCTTATTGTTAGCTATGACTTTAAAGCTAGTTCTATCCTTAGCCATGGTGTGCTCCTTTCTTCATCTCGTGTGCTTATACATTATAACATAATTTGTAAAAAATGCAAGGCTACTTATTAATTGCAGCCTTCAAGGACTTGCAACACGCTCCTTAAAGGGCTATCCTTATATAGAGGTGGCACTATTCAATCACCATCATAGATTATAGACAGATTCGAGGAACTTATTATGAACAAAAAATACAAAGGCATACTTTATATTCTACTAGCTGCCTTTTGCTTTGCACTAATGAATACCTTTGTAAGGCTCTCCGGAGATTTACCTTCTATTCAAAAAAGCTTTTTTAGAAACTTTGTGGCGCTCCTAGCAGCTGCCTTTATTTTAAAGCGAAGCAAAATCGGCTTTTCTTTTAAAAAAGAAAATTTCACGCTTCTTTTATTACGTGCTACTTGTGGCACCGTAGGCATCTTATGTAATTTCTATGCGGTGGATCATCTTCTGCTTTCTGATGCTTCTATGCTCAATAAGATGTCACCTTTCTTTGTGATTATCTTTAGCTATCTCTTCCTTAAGGAAAAGGTGAATTGGGTACAGTCACTAGCTGTCATTGGCGCTTTTATAGGAAGTTTATTTATCATTAAACCGTCCTTTAGTAATCTAGACTTAGTGCCCTCTTTGATTGGCTTATTAGGAGGCATTGGTGCTGGAGCAGCTTATACAGCCGTTAGGGCATTAGGACAAAGAGGAGAAAAAGGGCCCTTTATCGTCTTTTTCTTCTCCACCTTTTCTTGCTTAGTGACCTTACCATTTCTAATCTTTCAATATCATGAAATGTCTTTACTTCAAATTGGGTATTTACTCCTTGCAGGCCTTGCTGCTACTGGTGGTCAATTTGCTATTACAGCAGCTTATTGCTACGCTCCTGCTAAAGAAATCTCTGTATATGACTACTCACAAGTTATCTTCGCTGCTATTCTAGGCTTTATCCTCTTTGGCCAAATACCGGATCTATATAGTAGCCTTGGTTATGTCATCATCTGTGGTATGGCTGTCTTTATGTTCTTATATAATATGGGCTATTTAACCAGAAAAAATCCACAAGCTTAATTAACTTAATCAAAGGCACCGCGTAAAAATAGAATGATTCAACGCTCTATTTTGACACGGTGCTTTTAATAACACACTATTTAGCTTACTTTTCTACGTGCTTACCTCAACCAGAGGTGAGGTTTAAAAACTACCTTCTTCTTTATATCTAGCTAATAAATCTTCAATGCTACCTTTACACTTTCTACCATGACAAGAACCACTCATAGCTCCTGTCTTAGCTTTGACCTTCTCCATTGTATCTGCACCATCCATAATAGCTGCTTTAATTTTAGCTCTTGTCACTTGTCTACAAACACAAGTTTTAGTTAGTCGATCTTTAATTTCTTCTTCGTTCATTTCCATCCTCCCTTCTATTCCATTTATCTTTAATAGTATGATACCTATTTATTTCTCTCTCTATTATATTATGAAGGCTTCTTTAGCCTCATCACTCTCATATGTCATGCTTTTTCATTATTATTGTTCTCGTTGTCGTTAAGCAGTTTTTTAAGCTGTTAGTCATTAACTAGCAATTCACTTTTTTTCGTTAAGTAGCCTCATTAGGGAGAAAAGCTATCTACTGAAGGCTACCTTGGAGCTGAGTTTAGAACTTCTTAGTAAAGCGAGACAGTAGCTGAAAGTAGGTAGCTTTTCGGACTAATGAGGTGGCCTTAAGACAATAAAGAGGGCATTGCCATCTCGCAATACCCTCTGCTTCAAACAAATGCTTAGTGTTCGGTTGGCTATTCTTTGTCTTTTAACATCCTATGAATCTGACCTTTACAACGTTGTCCTTTGCAAGCACCTGCGCCTGCACCTGTAGCAGCTTTAACACCCTCTAGGGTTGTTGTTCCATGATCAAGTGCTCTTTGGATACTTTCCTCTGAAACATGCTTACATAAACAAACTTGTTTGCTCATAGATTGTTCTCCTTTACCTGTCACTTAAGTTGTCATTCAAACTTCCTCTAAGCGTTGGTTTGTTTATTAGAAAACTATTTGTTAGCTTCGATTAAGGCTTCGATTTTCGCTTTGCAACGTCCACCGTGGCAAAAACCTGTTGTAGCTCCTGTAGCTTCTTTAACAGCATCTACAGTATCAGCTCCTTTTTTGATAGCCTCTACAATTGTTTCCTCAGAAATATTTTTACATAAACAAATAATATCGCTCATTGTCCCACTCCTTTAAATCTTATCTCGGTATTATTTTCTCCAGGAATCTTACACACATACCTTGTAAGTTTCCCCATTTACCCATTATATGGTAAATTTATCATTTTTACAATGTTTCTAATGCTGCTTGATTTAATAAGCCCCAAGGTTTATTAAAATGTGGTTGGAAGAAGAAATCAGTCATTGCTAATTCTTCTACTGTCATTTTATTTTGGATGACTACAGAAAGGGTATTCATCATTTCTGTTAAATCATACTTAGATAAAATTTGACCACCTAAAACCACTCTTGAGCTTGCATCATAAACTAATTTAAGCATTACTTTTTCGTTAGTTGGCATAAAGCCTGGGCGGTAAACATCTTCTACCATAACACTTGCTACTTCTTTAGAAGTTGTTGCTTTAGCTACTTCTTCTGTCATACCTGTAGAAGCAATGTCATAGCCATAGATCTTAATACCTGAAGTACCTTGTGTACCCATGTATTTAAGCGTTGGTTTCACTAAGTTTTTAGCTACTAAAGTACCCATTCTTACAGCATTAGTTGCAAGTGGAATATAACGTGCTTCTCCTGCTGGGTTAAAACGTACCACGCAGCAATCTCCAGCTGCAAATACATCTTTACGGCTTGTCTCCATATATTCATTGATTAAGATAGCACCATTAGGTAATGTATCTAATCCGTCTTTTACAAGGGTTGTATTAGGTTTGAAACCAATGCAAAGCACTACTAAATCTGCTTCAAAACTATCTTTATCAGTAATAACCTTCGTTACATGACCATTTTCACCTTCAAAGCGTTCTACCATTTGGTCTAAAGCAAGTTTAACACCTTTTTCTTCAAAAGCTTTTTCTGCTACTGTTGTAAAAGGCTCATCTAGATATTTACTCATAATACGTGTTTCTGCATCGATTAAAGTAACATCTTTTCCTTTCATTTCAAAGGCTTCGGCTAATTCTACTCCAATGTAGCCTGCACCAATAACAACTACCTTTTTAGCTGATTTTGCTTTTTCTATAATCACTTGTGCATGGTTATAGTTTTTGCAAAGCTCGATATTACCAAGGTCTATTCCTTCAAGCGGTGGAATGATTGGCCATGAACCAATAGTAAGTACTAATTTATCATAGTGATCTGTTGTTACTTCATTTGTATTAAGATCTTTTACTTCTATTTTTTTATTTTCAAAGTCAATATGTGTGACATCATGTTCCATCTTTGTAACCACACCGAGAGTCGCTAAGCCTTCTGGTGAATTATAAAATAGACTTTCTGTAGTAGGTACAACACCACCTACATTTAAGGCAATACCACAAGATAAAAAGGAAATATTATTGTTTCTTTCATAAACGGTTACTTCTGCATCTTTATGTTCTTTTTTAATGTTAACAATAGCTGCGGTTCCTGCATGTGTACATCCTATAACAATTACCTTCATTGTGATACCTCCAATGGTTTTTTCAAAATGTTAGCCTCATTTATTTATTATACGAGGATTTATAATTAATATACCACTAAGAATAATTATTATCAACTAAAAATTACTTTTTTTGATTATTTCTTAACGAGTTAAATTTTGGCAAAAAAAAAGAACCAAGTTATTGTAAACTTAGTTCTTTCTTATGTTAATCAACTCCTGCTAATATCTCATTCATCATTCAAAGAAGACTTCATCCTTTAATAGAGCTTTTAAAAACCACCTCTTCGCAGCTAAGTTTGTCTATTCCTAAACATACTTTTATGAGCCTACTTACTTTTCATTTTCCATTAAAGTTTGATATGCCTCCTCCACTCTTTCTAGAAAGTGTCCCCAATGATTTAAGATAAGCCTCGGACATTCCTTTCCACTACAATCTTGGTGGGTTTTTACCTGACTAAGTGGAATATCATAGTTTTTCATTAAATAAGCAATCATCTGTACGGCATTTTCTTCTGCTACTTCATAATTACCAGATTCACAAATTTCAATACCGATGCCTTCCTTATTATCTTTACTGCTACCTGCATGAAAAGCGACTTCAGTAACTGGTACTGCTTCTACAATTTCATTCTCATCCACTACCATATGAAAGGAAGTACTTGAAGTATTTGTAGGGTTCACCAAGTAGTCCCTTTCATTTTGCGCTGTACTATTAAGATTAGCTGTATTATGCACTACAATTGATTTAATGCGCCTTTTCACCCCTGGTCTTTTATTAGACTCTGGAATATTTTCTATTTGATAAGGAATCCCTATGGCTGCTTCTACCTGTCCTACTTCGATAGGCTTTTGATGTGGACGCCATAAAATCCCCATGGTCATGACAAATAAGCTTCCTATAATGAGAAGCATCGCTATTTTTTTAATGACTTTCACTTTAATCCCCCTATAAATTCAATAGCTTACTATCGCTGTCTATTTTCTCATGTATTCATTCTCTTATGATATGTCATTATACTACAACTTTTTTATCAAATCCACAAACTAATCTTGGAAGTCATAAAAGGCCTAGATGAGACTATATGCCTCATCTAGGCCTTTTTACTTTTTACTCTTTATTCATTGTCTGCTTCATCTTTAAGGATTACAAGACTGCCTTGGTCTTTGTAAAACTCTTCTTCACTTACAAATCTAAAGTCAATGGTACGTGTCATTAAATCTGTTTTAATGACTTGTACATGTACTTTATCACCTAGGCGATAAATTTGTTTACTGTGTTCACCAATCCAGCGATGTCCTTCTTCATCAAAGATATAGTAGTCATCTGCCATTTCTGTCACATGAACTAAACCTTCTACCGTATTAGGAAGTTCCACGTAGCATCCCCAAGAAGTAGTCCCTGTAATAGCACCTTCGAACATCTTGCCGATGAACTGCTCCATGTATTCGACTTTCTTGAGTTTGATTGTTTCACGTTCTGCTTCATCTGCTCTTCTTTCACGAAGAGAACATTGCTTAGAAACCTCTGGCATACGTTCTAATAATTTTGCTTCTTTCTTACCTTTTAATTCATTATGAAGGTTGTATTTAATAATACGATGAATTTGAAGGTCTGGGTAACGACGAATAGGTGAAGTAAAGTGGCAGTAATACTTAGCTGCTAAACCAAAGTGACCGTTGCATTCTGCTGTATAACGTGCCTGCTTCATAGAACGAAGGAGCAAGTGACTAATAATACTTTCTTCTGGTTTACCTTCAATCTCTGCCAATACCTTTTGCATATCCTTTGGATGAATCTTAGTCGTGTTGCCTTTTATCTGATAACCAAAGTTATTGATGAATTCTGTAAGGGCTAAAATCTTTTCTGGGTCTGGATCTTCATGGCTACGATAAACAAAAGGTTTTTCTTGCCAGAAATAATCTTCTGCAATGGTTTCATTACATACAAGCATAAATTCTTCGATAATACGTGTGGCTACATTACGATCATATGGCTTCATTTCAAGAGGGACACCCTCTTTATCTAAAATCACTTTAGTCTCAGGGAAGTCAAAATCAATAGCACCACGTTTCATACGTTTCTTACGTAAAACATCAGCTAATTCTTCCATGGTCTTAAACATTGGAATAAGGTCTTTATAGCGTTCTTTTACATCTTCATCTTCATCTAGAAGGATCTTTTTCACATTCGTATAAGTCATGCGTTCGTCAATGTTAATAAGTGTCTCCATAATTTCATGGCTTTGGACGTTTCCATTCTTGTCAATCACCATCATACAAGTTAAAGCTAGCCTGTCTACATGGGCATTTAAAGAGCAAATACCATTACTCAGCTTATGAGGAATCATTGGAATAACACGGTCTACTAGATAAATACTCGTTCCTCTTTCATAAGCTTCTTTATCTAGTGGTGAATGTTCTTTTACATAATGGGTAACATCTGCAATGTGTACGCCTAAACGATAGTTGCCATTTTCTAGTTTTTCAATAGAAATAGCATCATCTAAGTCTTTGGCATCTTCACCATCAATGGTTACCATTTGAATAGCTCTTAAATCAGTTCGGCCCTTTTTGTCCTTATCGGCTACTTCAGAAGGAATGTTTTCAATTTCCTTCATCACATCCTCTGGGAATTCTCTTGGTAAGTCATACTGATAAATAATAGATAAAATATCTACACCAGGATCATTGATATGTCCTAAAATAGAAATAACTTGCCCCTCTGGATTACGACGTTCCTCTGCCCAATCTGTAATTTTAACAAGTACTTTATGGCCTGTTACTGCACCTTTAGAAAACTTTTTAGGGATGAAGATATCTCTTGTATATTTTTGATCATCTGGTACTACAAAACCAAAGTTTTGACTTTCCTCATAAGTACCTACCAGACTTTCTGGTCCACGTGTTAAGATTTCAATAACTTCTGCTTCTGCACGTTTCTCAGCTGTAGCTGGTCTTGTGATACGGCACATAACTCTATCTTTATGCATGGCACCATTAACACCTGAAGCTGGAATAAAGATATCCTTTTCTTCTTCATCTAGAATAAGAAAACCAAACCCCTTTGGATGTCCTTGGAAGGTTCCTGCTACTAGATTATACGTCTGTGGTACGGCAAATTTGCCACGTTTGGTACGAATGATTTTACCTTCTGCAATAAGTTCGCCTATAATTTCTTCTAATTCTGGTCTGTCTGAAGGTGGAATTTGGAGCACCATTATTATTTCTTTAATCTTCATGGGTACATAATTAGGATTTTTCATCATCTCTAAAATGACTTGCTTCCTCTCTGCTGTACGGTTCATTTCTTCTCTCATGATTATCATCTCTTTTCTTTATGGATGCCCTAACATCATCTCAATGCAACACTACTATTTTATGATTTCTTTCCTACTTCTATTATACCATATTTTACATATGATTATTTACTTATTTGACCTATTTACTAACTTTATTTTAAAGTCTAACAAAATAGGGATCTCTTTTTTGACAAAATAAAAAACACTCTACAGAAAATGTAAAGTGTTTGATATTTATTGTGCTGGTGATGCTGATGGTTCAGCTGATGGTGATGCACTTGCATCTGCATTATCTGTCGCTTCTGTTGTAGGTGCTGTAGAAGCTCCTGCATTATCAGTTGCTTCAGCTGATGCTGACGCAGAAGGTTGTACAATTTGTGCATTTGAAGCATTTGTATTATTAGGCATAAGCATAAGAATAAATGCTGCTAATACAAATACACCTGCCATGATCTTCGTCCATCTTTCAAACTTACCTTCTAAAGTATGTTTTTTGTTCTTATCCCAGTATGAATCGCTATTTGCTGCTCCCCCAATTGAGCCAAGTCCTGCAGACTTACCTTCTTGAAGTAAAACAACAACTGTAATTGCAAACGCTGCAATAAGAAATACAATGATTAAAATCATTTTCAGTATTGCCATGACTTAAAGCCTCCTTGAAACCATATGGTATACATATCTTTACTCATCATAGCAGATATCTAAAGAAAAATCAACAATCATACTCTTTTATGAAAATATTAATGCAAATCCCAAAATAATAACTTCTAATAGACTCACTATAATCGTCGCTTTTTTCTTACTTTTATGGGTTACTATACTATACCCCATAATTAAATAAATCATGCATACTACTCGTTCTAAGGAGAAAAAGCTTAAAATCGTCATGAGTGTATTATTGGCCATTAAGGTTGTTCGATCAAATAAACTTGCTAGATTAAAGACCATATAATTAACACCTATCAGATTAGCTGCAAAATAATCTGCTGTTTGAACTACTAAACTAATAAATAAACCTAAAAGCATAACAGTATAAAGCGATGCAAATTTACATCTGTCCTTTGCTATTACTTTTAATATTTGAAGCACAAGCGCTTGTACGAAAGCTACTACAAACAAACCAATAAATGAGTTGATGGCATTAATAACTCGGTCTACTATGTACTGCTGACCAATCATATCTTCAGCCACATCTTTGTTTCGTAAAGCATCATAAACCATTTGCCTTATTTCTGGATTAATATGCTGCATCAAGGTGATTAAAATAATAAATAAGATAAACCCTACAACTGCAATACTATTACCTTTAGGTGGTTCATGTAATAAATTTTCTTGCATCATTTTGCTAGGTGCAATAATACTATTAATAAAATGCTTATACCAAGGGGTAACCACCCTTGTTTCTTCTTCAATTAAGCGTTCACGGTCTACAACGGCAAAACCACCATCAAAGGTGTCTCTTTCTTCTTTTTTTAATTCGCTCATTTTCTTCCTCCCTACTTGATATGAGTTTGGTTATTGTCATGCTTTTTATTTTTAATTAAATTAATATCCACTTGTTTATTATACCTATTGTTTTCAGTTAATCAATAATCTTTACATTATTTTTATAAAATATTTTAACACTCACTACGTTAATGCTCAAATACCAAATTGGTTTTCGAGAACTAACTAGCCACACACAAATTGAAATTTGTCGGTGATTTTACTAGGCTATTTGGGCGGAACTGAGAGAGAGGGTGACTATCCTGCATGGTTCCGCTCCGCATTTTCAGTAGGCACTAAACTCACTTTTTTGGATGAACGCCCACAAACTCGGTTCCCTCAAACACGTGGGCTAAGTACCATCCAAAACGTTCGCTAAGTGCCTACTGAAAATACTCCGAAGTCACCCCGCTAGGACAGCCACCCTCTCTCAGTTCTACCAGCAATAACGCGTAAAGCCACCTCCATTAAGTGTTTTTAAAAGGAAATAAAACTTGTTGTTATCTCTTTTCAGCACTTCTCACTTAGGGGCTTGAACGTTTATAAGGTCAATAATGCTTGTAAGGCTCCCTAGCGTCCTTACATAGCTACTTCTTGGCAAAACAGACTTATGGGAAGCTTAATACATTATTGCCTTGGGTGCCTACCCCCAGCTTCGAGTATTTTTTAACTGTCGTTACGCCTTCTTTCCACGCTGCTTCACTGTCTTGAATGTTTATGAGGTCAACAACGTTTATGAAAATGATTGGGTATGGGTGCCTGGAGTAGTGACTTGGGAGCATTTTTTAGAAGCACTTAGTGAACGTTTCAGATGGGTTTTAGGCAGCTGTTTGAACGAAGTGAGTTCTGCCGTTCATCTAAATAAGTGAACTTAATGCTTCAAAAAATGTGAACTGGAACAACGGAAGGCACCCATACCCAATCATTTTCTCTCAGACGTACTTCTCATAAACGCCAAGACAAATTTCAATTTATAGGAGTTATGAATAGCAAAAAAAATAGCTTACCAAGTGCTATTTGTACTTGGTAAGCTATTTGAGGTTCCAGACTCTTGAAATTTACTTTCATCACTAGCTAAATAGACCTTAATCAAGGCGCAAGATGGCTCCTCAGCACGTATGCGCTTATAGCTTAGTGCCTACTAGGGCTAGTAATGAAAGCCAAACCAATGAGTGAGGAGCTCTTAAAAGTCTTGGCCGGTGCACCCTAGGCTAGGAAGCTAAGACCTTAAGACTCTGGTTTAAAACTTTATTGGGTAATGCTAGGTATAAAAACATTGAAAACAACTTATAAGTGGCGCCTTCCTTGCAGCGCACAAGTGAACATTTTCCTTAAGTCCAGAGGTACCTATAACAATAGATTGAGACTTGGCTGACCCGGTCAGTTCCTCAGGTTGAAGCTGTGGTAATTATGCCGTGGGAAGTTATTTATTTGTTTTTACACTTATATATATGTGGTCAAGTAATCGAATCCCTAATAAAAACAAAAAAAATAATAACCCCTTTTTACAGCAGAAAAGAGAGGACATTTATGACCTCTCTTTTCTATAGGGTTAATTGAGTTATTTAAGGTTAAAGAAAGATTTTCTTCCTCTAAATTCTGCGATATCTTCAAGTTCTTCTTCAATACGAAGGAGTTGATTGTATTTAGCAGTACGGTCAGAACGTGCTGGAGCACCTGTTTTGATTTGTCCTGCATTAACAGCTACTACTATATCTGCTACTGTGTTGTCTTCTGATTCACCTGAACGGTGTGAAACAACAGCTGTATAACCTGCACGGTTAGCCATTTCAATCGCATTGAAAGTTTCTGTAAGTGTACCAATTTGGTTAACTTTAATTAAAATAGAGTTACCTACACCAGCTTCGATACCTTTTTCAAGGATGCTTGTATTTGTTACAAATAGGTCATCTCCTACAAGTTGAATACGTTTACCAAGTCTATCAGTAAGGAGCTTCCAACCTTCCCAGTCATTTTCTCCTAAACCATCTTCAATAGAGATAATAGGGTATTTATCAACTAAGGCCTCATAGTAGTCTACCATTTGTTCTGACGTACGTACTACATCTTTGCCTGTCATCTTGCTTTCGCCTTTGAAGTAATATTTCTTATCATCTTTGTTATAAAGTTCAGAAGCAGCTGCATCCATGGCGATGAACATCTCTTCACCTGGTTTATAACCTGCTTTTTCAATAGCTTCTACAATTAGATTTAAAACATCGTCAGCTGTTGCAAGGTCTGGTGCAAAACCGCCTTCATCACCAACACCTGTAGCAAGACCTTTACTATTGAGTACTTTTTTAAGTGTATGATAAGTTTCTACACACATACGAAGTGCTTCTTTAAAGGAAGGTGCTCCTACTGGCATAATCATAAACTCTTGTAAGTCTACTGTATTATCAGCATGTTCACCACCATTTAAAATATTCATCATAGGTACAGGTAATACTTTGGCATTAATGCCTCCTAGATATTGATATAGTGGCATACTAAGTGCATTAGCAGCTGCTTTTGCTACGGCCATTGACACACCTAAAATAGCATTAGCACCTAATTTAGATTTAGTAGGTGTACCGTCTAAATCAATCATTACTTTATCAATAGCTGCTTGATCTAGAGCGTTCATACCAATAACAGCTTCTGCAATAATGTTATTGACATGATCAACTGCTTTTGTTACACCTTTACCCATATATCTGTCTTTATCATTATCACGAAGTTCTAAGGCTTCTCTTTCTCCAGTAGAAGCGCCTGAAGGTACAATGGCAGATCCCATATAATCACCTTCAACAATAACCTCAACTTCAATGGTAGGATTAGCTCTAGAGTCTAATACTTCTCTTGCAAATACATCTAAAATTTCAATATATCCTTTCATTTAACAAACCTCCTTTTAATTAACTATTCTCTCGTATTTTTACCAACGCTTATTTAATTTATGCACTAGCACTTATGATGTCTCAATACAAGTTTTTATATTAAATATTATTTAATCTTTTTATTTATTTTTTACTACTATTTATACTTTAATATTATTACTAAAATTAACTTTTGTCAAATAATAATTATTATCTATTAGAAATTTAACACTTCTTTTATTCTTAATATTTGCTATAGAAAATTTATACTGAACGTACTGTAATATAGGTGTTACTGTATAATGGCATTTTAATATTTCCTGTTTTCCATAGCTTTTTAAAATCATTTATGGATACACGACGATTATAATAACTACTATCCGTACAATTCACCAATTCCCCTAATGACTCTGCAATATACAAATGTTCTTTATCATATCCAACCACTGGAACATAATGTAAGTACTCTTTATCCGCATAAACTTTTATAAAAACAATGACAGGTATCCCTTTACTGATTTCTCTCTTAAGCTGGTCTATGTTTCCCCTGTAATAATATGTCTTCATTCCTTGCTCACTGAAATATTGCCTGATGCCTTTCTGGTAGACATAGCCAGATTTCATTTTACCTGGCATCTTGTTATAGATATCATTGCCTTCAGCTTCAATCCCAAAGTGCCTTAATAAAAATGCAGTCGAAAATGCTGAACAGTTATAGGCATTCTGTATATCCATTCGGTTTTCCTTCTTTATCAAAAAGGCTTCAGGATAATTTCCTTTTTTAAAATGCGGTATAGGAAGTGTCATCAATCTCCAATCTATAACCATAGTGATAATAAACCAATTTAAAAGCGTTAAAATAATTCCCCCAACTATATATTTCATACTTATATTTCACCCTATTTCCCACCATAAAATTTATATTTATTTAAAAATTATACAAAATTATTCACTATTATTATAACATTTTGGCATTCTAAAGAGTAGCTTCTTCTATAAACTTTTTTAATTTCAATTTTTTGATTTTTAGTTACTTTTTATACATACTTTACCTCTATCATCATACAAAAATAGAACTAGATTTTACTTAGTCCTATCTAAAATTATTCTTTTAATTAATTTTCTCTATAGCTAAAAAAGACTACTTCTTTGTAAAACTTACTGTACTATTAGTTACTTCACTATCAGCAAACATAGAAAAATAATCTACTGGGACATATAGAGTGCCTTCAATAAGGCGTGGTGCTGCTCCTACACTAAAAGGTGCTGACATACCAATAGCTTTTACACTTGAATAGCTATATGAATCAAAACCTACTTGTACTGTTGATGTAATGCTGCCATTGTTAAGTGTACAAGTATAGCTATCAGCATCCCATGTTATTTTAAACCCCATGGCTTCTGCAACAGCCCTTATGGGTAGCATCACTTTCCCTTGATTATGACTTATCTTTAATCCTTTTAAGTCTATAAGTCTACCGTCAACCTCTACATGCTCTACAAGTATTTGACTTAAAGCCGTGTATACTTTTCCCATATCAATATGACTATTTTGCATTGCCTTTGACAGTACTTCTACTTTTTCTTCATTAGGCATTATTTCTGACCAGGTATCTATTGGATAAGCTTTTAAATCTACAAGGCCTAGCTGCTCTGCTTTTTTCATTGCTGGCATTGCATAATGTGTATCCATAATAGGAATTAACTCTGTATCTGTTGTATTAATGATTGCTATAATAAACTCTGCTCTTGTAATTGCTACATCCATATTGATTTGGTGAATAGATACGAGATCCTCACTCTTTTCTACAGGTGCTACAGTAGGTACTAATTGAATCTCTTGGGCAAAAACACATGTATTTGCTAGCCCTATACATAAAGATAAACCTAATACTTTAAAATATCTTTTCATCATTATCTACTCCTTTACATGCTTATATACTATATAGGACGTCACATCATGCAGTAATGTTCCAAAAATAAAGCAAATAATCCTAAAAGTTTAAATTAAACAAAAAATAGCCTATACTCCAGCAATGAAGTATAGGCTTCTTTTTTATAAAAAAGTTGTGTCAAATAAGTGTCAAACGTCTTCGCCACTACTTGACAAGTATGAATCCATCAAGAGTTCAGCGCTGATAAGGTAGTGGGTAGCTAATCCACTACCTTTTACCTCTTTGATGAATCATTTTTGGATGGTTGATTGGAAACTTTGTTGTCTTAAGTTTCCTTGGTACAAAAGATTGCTAGGTTATATAAGTTGTGTGTGTAATCGTATGCCTATGCTGCTTTTTGTACTAAAGTTCACCAAACCTTGTTGTCTTCAAAGCCAATTGATCAGTTGTGTGTGTAATAGCATGGCTTTGCTGACGCTAAGTTAACACTTTATTTCACTAATAAAGATTCACCAGTCATTTCTGCTGGTTTTTCCATTCCCATCATTTCAATTAAAGTTGGAGCGATATCTGCAAGTTTACCGCCTTCTTTAAGTGTTACGCCTTCTTTATAATTAACAAGGACGAATGGTACTGGGTTAGTGGTGTGTGCAGTAAATGCGCCACCTGTTTCTGGATCAATCATTTGTTCTGCATTCCCATGGTCTGCACAAATGAAAGCATATCCATTTGTTTCTTCAATAGCAGTAATCACTTTACCTACTGCTGTATCCACAGCTTCAATTGCTTTTTTAGCTGCTTCAAGGTTACCTGTATGACCAACCATATCTGGGTTAGCAAAGTTACAGATAATCACATCATATTTACCACTGCGGATAGCAGCTTCAAGTTTCTCTGTTACTTCTGGTACACTCATTTCTGGTTGTAAGTCATAAGTTGCAACTTTTGGAGATGGTACAAGAATTCTATCTTCTCCTTCGTTAGGATCTTCTTCACCGCCATTGAAAAAGAAAGTAACGTGTGCATATTTTTCTGTTTCTGCAATACGAAGTTGTGTTTTACCATTTTTAGCAAGGAACTCACCAAAAGTATTAGTAAGTTCTTCTGGTACGAAACAAACTTCTGTATTTGGCATTGTAATATCGTATTGTGTGAAAGTTGTAAAGCTATTACCAATACGTTCTCTCTCAAAACCGTTGAATGCTGGGTCACAGAATACACGAGTCATTTCACGTGCACGGTCTGGTCTAAAGTTAAAGAATACTACTGCATCTTCTGCTTTAATAGCACCAATTGCTTTGCCATCTTTTGTAATGACTGTAGGAATAACGAATTCGTCATTGACTTCTTTTGCATAAGAATCAGCCATTACTTGTACAGGATCAGTTCCTTCTTCACCTTTTCCTAAAGCAATTGCATTGTATGCCTTTTCTACACGGTCCCATCTATTATCACGGTCCATTGCATAGTAACGACCTGATAAAGATGCGATTTGTCCTACACCAATTTCTTTCATTTTAGCTACTAATGCTTCAACGAAGCTTTTACCTGATGCAGGTGGTGTATCTCTTCCGTCTAAGAAAGCGTGTACATATACTTTTTCTAAACCTTCTTTTTTAGCCATTTCAAGAAGACCATAAAGGTGCTCGATATGGCTGTGTACACCACCATCTGATAATAAACCAAATAAGTGAAGTGCACTACCGTTTGTTTTACAAACGTTCATTGCTTTTAATAAAGCTTCATTTTTAAAGAATTCCCCATCTTGGATGGCTTTTGTAATACTTGTAAGTTGTTGGTAGACAATACGTCCAGCACCCATATTCAGGTGACCAACTTCTGAATTACCCATTTGTCCATCTGGAAGACCTACAGCCATACCACTAGCATAGCCTTTTACAGTAGGATATTTCTTCATAATGGCATCAATATTTGGTTTGTTAGCTTCGGCAATTGCATTAGCTTCCATGTTTTCATTGATACCGAATCCATCCAGAATGAGTAATAAGGTTGTTTGTTTACTCATTTTTTTGTCCTCCTTCTTATTACTTTTTAGTAGTTAACGATTGAAGTAAATTCAGCTTTAAGAGAAGCACCACCAACAAGGCCACCATCAATGTTACCCATGTTGAATAATTCATTTGCATTACCAGCGTTTACGCTACCGCCGTATTGAACACGTACTTCATCAGCAACTTCTTGTCCATAAACTTCAGCAACTACTTCTCTAATAGCTTTACATACTTCTTCAGCTTGAGCTGAAGTAGCTGTTTTACCTGTTCCGATTGCCCAGATTGGTTCATAAGCAATCACTACTTTTTTAGCATCTTCTGCTTTTACATCTTTAAGAGCAACTTTTGTTTGAAGACGTACAAGATCGATTGTAATGCCTTGTTCTCTTTCTTCTAAACTTTCACCAACACAAAGGATTGGTACTAAGTTATGCTCAATAGCTTTTAATACTTTTTTATTAACTGTTACATCTGTTTCAGCGAAATATTGTCTTCTTTCTGAGTGACCAATAATCACATATTTTACACCAAGCTCTACAAGCATGCTTGGAGCGATTTCACCTGTATAAGCACCATTTTCTTCAAAGTGCATGTTTTGTGCACCTACAGCAATGTTTGTTCCTTTAACTGCATCAAGTACAGCTGGAAGGCATACAAATGGTGGACATACTACTACGTCAACATCAGTTGTATTGATTTCATTTTTTAAAGAATTGATAAGTTCTACAGCTTTAGCTGGAGTCATGTTCATTTTCCAGTTACCAGCAACGATTTTTTTACGCATATAAAAACACTCCTTTAGTTTTTATGGTCTACGTTTTTAGGAATTGGCGTTCACTAAAACGTTTTATGTTTAGCTTTTGTAAGAGATGGCTATACTTTAACAAATAGCCTTAGCTTTTTCTTAAAGTATAGCCTTTATTCATTAGCCTAAGGCCAAGTCTTATTTGTTATCAGCTGCAGCTACACCTGGAAGTTCTTTACCTTCTAAGAATTCAAGTGATGCACCACCACCTGTAGAGATGTGGCTCATTTTATCAGCAAAACCAAGACGTTTAACAGCATTTACAGAGTCTCCTCCACCAACTACTGTTGTAGCATCTGCAAGATCAGCTACTGCACCACATACTGCAAGCGTACCAGCTGCAAAGTTTTCAAATTCGAATACACCCATAGGTCCATTCCATACAACTGTTTTAGCTCCAGCTAAAGCATCTTTGTATAACTCGATTGTTTTTGGTCCGATATCAAATCCTGACCAACCAGCTTCGATTGTGTCAACTGTAGCTCTTTCTGTATCGTTAGCAAATGTTTTACCAACTACATGGTCAACTGGAAGTAAAAGTTTAACACCTTTAGCTTCAGCTTTTTTAACCATTTCTAAAGCATAATCCATTTTGTCTTCTTCAAGAAGAGAGTTACCAACTTCTTGACCTTGAGCTTTAAGGAATGTGTAAGCCATACCACCACCGATGATAAGTGTATCTACTTTATCAAGAAGGTTGTTAATTACAGCGATTTTATCAGATACTTTAGCACCACCAAGGATAGCTACGAATGGACGAACTGGATTTTCTACAGCTTCGCCTAAGAATTTAATTTCTTTTTGCATTAAGTAGCCTACTACGTTTTCTTTAGTGAATTTAGTTACACCAACGTTTGAGCAGTGTGCACGGTGAGCTGTACCAAATGCATCGTTTACGAATACTTCATTATCGCAAAGAGCTGCGAGTTCTTTAGCATACTCTGCTGCATTTTCATCTTTACCGTATTTTGTTTCTTCTACTCTGTAACGAGTGTTTTGAAGTAATAATACTTCACCCTCTTTAAGGTCAGCAGCTACTTTCTGTGTTTCTGGACCTGTTACTTTAGCATCATCTACGAATTTAACTTCTACGCCAAGTCTTTCTGAAAGAGCAACTGCAACTGGAGCTAAAGATAACTCTGGAACAGCTTCTCCTTTTGGTTTACCAAGGTGTGAGCAAAGGATAACTTTTGCACCTTGATCTAATAATTTTTTAATTGTTGGGATAGCACCATCAATACGGTTATAGTTTTGGATAACGCCTTCTTTTAAAGGTACGTTGAAATCACAACGAACAAGGACTTTTTTGCCTTGAAGATTTGTTAAATCATCTACTGTTTTTTTGTTTAACATGAGAATATCTCCTTTCGAATTTTCCATTATTTAGTATTTAATAGTAGCTAAAAAGGCCCGGTCCTATAAGTCTAACCTACAAGACCGGACCCTGTTAGGATCTTATAATAACTTCTCTATTAATTTATTAAAAATTAAGCAAGTTCAGCGAAGTATTTGATTGTTCTAACCATTTGGCTTGTGTATGAGTTTTCATTGTCATACCAAGAAACAACTTGTACTTGAGAAGTACCATTGTCAAGGTTAATTACCATTGTTTGTGTAGCATCGAATAATGATCCGAAGTTGATACCAACGATATCAGATGATACTAATTCTTCTTCTGTGTAACCGAAAGATGCATCAGAAGCTGCTTTCATAGCTGCATTGATTTCTTCTTTAGTTACTTTACCTTCAACGATTGCTGTAAGGATAGTTGTTGAACCTGTTGGAACTGGTACACGTTGAGCAGAACCGATTAATTTTCCGTTTAATGATGGGATAACTAAACCGATAGCTTTAGCAGCACCTGTTGAGTTTGGAACGATGTTTACAGCAGCTGCACGAGCTCTTCTGAAATCACCTTTTCTATGTGGACCGTCAAGAACCATTTGGTCACCTGTGTAAGCGTGGATTGTTGACATAATACCAGATTTAATTGGTGCTAAGTTATTAAGTGCATTAGCCATTGGAGCTAAACAGTTAGTTGTACAAGAAGCTGCAGAAATGATTGTATCTTCTTTTGTTAAGATATTTTCGTTAACACCGAATACAACTGTTGGAAGGTCATTACCAGCTGGAGCTGAGATAACAACTTTTTTAGCACCTGCATCAATGTGAGCTTGTGATTTAGCTTTTGTTACATAGAAACCTGTACATTCAAGTACTACGTCTACGTCTAATTCTCCCCATGGAAGTTCTTTAGCATCAGCTTTAGCATAGATTTTGATTTCTTTACCATTTACAATGATTGAATCTTCTGTAGCCTCAACTGTTCCGTTGTATCTACCTTGAGAAGAATCATATTTTAATAAGTGTGCTAACATTGCTGGGTTAGTTAAATCGTTGATTGCTACGATTTCATAACCTTCTGCTCCGAACATTTGTCTGAAAGCAAGACGTCCAATACGTCCAAATCCATTAATCGCTACTTTTACTGCCATTATTGGTTCCTCCTTGAAATAATCATTTTTTTAATTTTATATTCAAATCGCCGATAATAGTATGTACTAGACCTGACGATATGATACCTGTTTCATTTTACCATCTATTCCTTGGGAATGCTATGGTAAATGTTAATTATTTAACCTTTAACGGCTAAGTGATTTAAAATTGCTGTAGCTGCATCCTCATCTACAATAAGATAACCTTCTTGAAGAAGTGACCTTGTGGCCACAATGGCTTCTGCTTTACTCTTGCCACCAGCTACTGCAATACGAATAGGAATTTTCTTTGCCATATCTGGTGCCACACCTATCACCTCTGAAGCATAAACAACTTGTCCTTCTGCATTAAAATAATGTCTAAATGCCTCAGCTACTGCCGTCTTTTGCTCTAATAGATTAAGTACCTCTTGAGGTTCTTTACGATGTTTTGCCATTTTTAGGGCATTACCTATTCCAAATATAATCATATCTGTTTTCCCTAGTTTTTGCAATAATTTTTCTATTTGTGGTTCGTTTTTTATTAGGCTAATCGATTGATGACTAAGGTTGTCAGGGATTGTTAAAATCTCATACATACCACCTAATTTATTGGCTAATTCTACTGCAATGGTGTTAGCATGAAGCTCTACTCTTTGACCTACACTTCCTCTAGCAGGCAAGACATGTAAATCCTCATAATGCTGCTGACTCTTAGGCATATAATGTACCATGTTAGCCATGGTGGTTCCACCAGTAATGGCTATGGTCGTATGTGCAGTTAACATTTCTTCTAATAAACTGCTAACAGCAAAGCCAAGACTTGTTTTGGTTTCTTCATCTTGCTCTAGGTTACCTTTTAAAATAATGGCACGTTTTAAACCAAGCTTTTCTTTAAGTTCTTCTTCCTGCCTTGTAAGTGCTTCTAAATAGTGGAGTGGAAGATATAAAGTATTTAAAACCTCTTCTCCGGGCTTCGTAATAATAATGCCTTGCACTGTAACAGCTACTAGTCCGTTTTGTGCTAATTTATCTACTTCTCCTCTAATCATGCGTTCTGAAAGTGCTAGATGAGTCGTTAAGCTTCTTCTACCAATAGGCCCTTTTTGCATAATGGTTTGCAGTAAAGCATAACGTACTTTAAATAACTCTATGGCTTCTGGAAGTAGTTTTTCTACTGCTACAATCTTATTTTGCATGTCGATGCTCCTCGGGAACATTTTTGTCCCATATTTTAGCTTTTTGTCCCACATCTTTATTGTATATAACTTCCTACAATTAATCAATCTTTTTATGCCATATTTTTATTTTTTTTATGATAGATTTTAGTTTTTAACATTACTTACCATTTCTAGTTGTTTCAAGGTTTTGCTTTATGTCGACCTCTCAGGTATAGTTTGAAATAACTCAATTAAGAATGCTATTAAGGCAAATAAAAAAAGATGTCTCATTTTGTAGACATCTTTTTTATCAAGAAGTTTATTCTTTATTTATGCAATAGGATGAAGATTCAATTCTTCTGTTGTTAATGACCTATTTTCATCTAAAATGGTTTGTGCAATATTAGAGGCATGGTCTGAAATACGTTCCACATTACTAACTGTATCTAAGAACACAATACCGGCCAAAGAGTCACAAGTATTAGAAGCAAGACGTTTCATATGGCGAGAACGTAATTTTGCTTCCATGGCATCTACGTTTTCTTCTAATGGCAATGCATTTTTTGCAATGGTCTTATCTCCAAACTCATAGGCTTGAAGTGATAATTCAAAGCATTTAATAGCCGTATCTGTAATCTCTTTAAGCTCATCTATAGCTGTTTTAGAAAAATTCAAGTCTTTTTCAATTAAGCTTTGCGCCAATTCTGCGATGTTTTCTGCATGGTCGCCAACACGTTCAATGTCACTTACAGTATGGAATAATCCTGTAATGACTGTATGTTCATGTTCCGAAAGAGAAACATTACTTAATTTAACGAGGTAATGATTAATGCCGTGTTGCAATTGGTTGATAATTTTTTCGCGGTCGAAAACTTCTTGTATTTTCTTTTCATCCTTCTCAAATAATGCTTGTACTGCTACTTTTGCATTTTGTTCTGCAATATTACCCATACGTACGACTTCTTTAACTGCATTTTCTACAGCAAAGGTTGGTGTTTCGAGGATACGCTCATCCAGATGCTGAAGTTCTCCTTCTTCAGCCGTATCATTCCCTGGAATAATATGTTCAGCCAGATAAACAAGTACACTTGCAAATGGGAATAATAAAAAGGTATTAAGCACATTAAATATAGTGTGAACCATACTAATATGTGTCACTTCAATGCTCACAGAACCTAATTCTGGTGCTACAAACTTAAAGCCAATTAGCGCTATAATTGCAAATAGAACTGATCCCAATAAGTTAAATAAGAAGTGAACTGTAGCTGCTCTTTTAGCATTTTTACTAGCACCTATACTAGAAAGGATGGCAGTAATACAAGTTCCTATGTTTTGACCTAAAATAATGTAAATCGCTGAATCCCAAGGTACAAGGGCAGCTGTCGCTAACGCCTGCAGAATACCAACAGAAGCTGAAGAGCTTTGGATAACCGCTGTTACAAGAGCACCTGTCAAAATACCTAATAGTGGATTTTTACCTAATATGATAAAGGCATTTTTAATTTCTTCTAATCCACTTAGTGGTTTAGCTGCATTACTCATCATATCAAGTCCTAAAAATAAAGCACCAAAGCCAAAAATAATTTGACCAATATGTTTTGCACTTTGTTTCTTAGCAAACATTGTCATAACGACACCAATAATAATACAAATTGGGGCTAGAACAGATGGTTTTAAGAAACTTGTCCATTCTCCTAAAGAAACAATCCATGCCGTAACAGTTGTTCCTATATTCGCTCCCATAATAACACCTACAGCTTGTTTAAGGGACATTAAACCTGCGTTAACAAATCCAACGACCATAACCGTAGTAGCTGACGAACTTTGTATCAGAGCAGTAACACCTGCACCTACTAATACACCTAAAAAGCGATTATTAGTAAGAACTCCTAACAAATTCTTCATTCTGCTACCAGCTGCTTTTTGTAGACCTTCTCCCATATACTCCATACCGAAGAGAAATAATCCAAAGCCTCCTAAGAAGCCTAGGGCCACATTAAGCCAGTTTATATCATTCATCATTATCCTCCCAAGGTTGTTTTACATTCAGACTCATTTTATCATCATCTTTTTTGATAAACAAGTTCTATTTTAAATTTCATAAAAAAATTTTTTTCTAGCTATTTTGACTTTTTTCATGTTTCCTTGTAATATCTAAGGTTAGCCATTTTAAAAGAAGCATTCTTTTTTGTCTAAGGTAGGATTATTGATATGATTTTATTCTTCACTGGCTAAAATTCTATTTTCATCTAAAATAAGCATGGCGATATTGGAAGCATGATCTGAAATACGCTCTACATTACTAATCATGTCCAAAAAGAGAATGCCTGCTAAAGGATCGCAGCGCTCTTCTACTAAACGCTTCATATGTCTAGAACGTAATTTTTCTTCTAACTTATCTACTTGCATTTCTAACGGTAAGACTTGTTGCGCTATACTTCTATCACTAAATTCATAAGCTTTAATCGCTGTTTCAAAACAATTCAGTGCTATGCTAGAAATATCTTTTAATTCTTTTTGTGCCTGCTCTGAAAATTTCAAGTCTTGTTCTTTTAAACTAACTGCTAACTCTGCAATATTATCCGCATGATCACCTACACGTTCAATATCACTTACCATATGAAAGAGTCCTGTTACTGTTAAATGTTCTTTCTCAGAAAGTGAGGCATTACTTAATTTAACAAGATACATGTTAATACTTTGTTGCATAGCATTAATGCTTCTTTCTCTATCAAATACTTGCTGTATTTTCTTTTCATCTCTTTCAAAAAGAGCATTAATAGCTGTATCTACATTTTGAGATGCCATACGTCCCATACGAATAACTTCTTTAATAGCATTTTCAATAGCAAAGGATGGTGTTTCTATAATTCTTTCATCTAAATGTTGTAAACCTTCTTCAGACTGTTCCTTTCCTTTAATAATGTGTTCAGCCAGATATACCAGCGTGCCTGCAAAAGGAAAAAGTATTAATGTATTAAGTAAATTAAAGGTCGTATGAACAATACTAATATCTGTAACATTAATTAATATATTTTGGTATTGTGGTACAAGAAATTGAAAAGCTATAATTGCCAAAATCATAAATATAACAGAACCAATCAAATTAAATAGAAAATGGATAAAAGCTGCTCTTTTTGCATTTACACCTGCACCTATGCTTGATAAAAGGGCAGTCACACAGGTACCAATATTTTGTCCTAAAATAATATAAATAGCCGAACTCCAGGGCACAAGCCCCGCCAGTGCTAATGCTTGAAGAATGCCTACTGAAGCCGAAGAACTTTGTATAATAGCCGTTACAACAGCTCCGGTTAGAATACCCAAGAAAGGATTGCTACCAAGCACCACAAACAGATTGCGTACACCTTCTAGTCCACTTAGGGGTTTAGCTGCACCACTCATCATATCAAGACCTAAAAATAAACCACCAAAACCAAATAAGATTTGTCCTATAGACCTTGCTTGTGACTTCTTAGCAAACATCATTAAACCAACACCTGCGACAATAAAAATCGGCGCTAAGACAGAAGGCTTTAAAAACTGAGTCCACTCACCTAAGGAGACAATCCATGCTGTTACCGTAGTTCCTATATTAGCTCCCATAATCACACCTACAGCTTGGGTTAAAGACATAAGCCCTGCATTTACAAAACCTACTATCATAACTGTAGTTGCCGATGAACTTTGTATCAAAGCTGTTACCCCCGCTCCTACAAGCACACCTAAGAAGCGATTACTAGTAAGGATACCTAGTAAGTTTTTCATCTTGCTACCGGCTGCTTTTTGAAGACCTTTCCCCATAAATTCCATGCCAAATAAGAAGAGGCCAAAGCCTCCTAAAAAATTCAAACTCAATTCAAGCCAATTTATTTCTGCCATACAATCCTCCGGTTAAATACGATTTATAGTTAATATTTCACATCCGGCAATTTTTATAACTTTTTTTGAAATAAATATGAAAATAAAAAACAAGTAATGAACAGGATTAATCTTTTTCCCGCTATTACTTGTTTTAATATCTAAGCTTTTATTTTATTATTTAAGCCTTTTTTCTTATAAAATCGTTCCGCCACCAATAAGCTTGTCCCCATCATAAAGTACAAGCGCTTGTCCAGGCGTAATGGCACGTTGCTTTTCATCAAAGATACACTGAATTGTATCTTCATCTATCATTTTTATCGTACAAGGTTGTGGTGCTTGATTGTATCTGATCTTACCTAAACAGTGCATTTCACCCTCTAAGTGTTCAAAAGGCATGAAATTAACTTGATTAGCCGTTACTGTTGTATCAAATAAATCCTCATTATTTCCAATAACCACTTCATTGGTTTTTTGATTAATACGTTGTACAAAGCCTGGTTTGCCTAAAGATAAGCCTAAGCCTTTTCTTTGTCCAATGGTATAATGAATAATCCCTTTATGTTTACCTAATACTTTGCCGTCTTTATTAACAAAATTACCTACTACTGGTTTTTTGCCGGTCTCTTCTTCAATATATTTTGCATAGTTATTGTCTGGTACAAAACAAATTTCTTGACTATCTGGTTTAGTAGCCACAGCAAGTCCTATTTCTTTTGCAATAGCTCTTACCTCATCCTTTGTATAGTCTCCTAAAGGCATTAAAGTATGAGCTAATTGATGCTGTGTTAAATTATAAAGGGCATAAGTTTGATCCTTTGCTAAAGTTTTAGACTGTTTAAGACTATAACGTCCCGTTACTTCATCTCTAATGACTCTAGCGTAGTGACCTGTTGCAATATAATCTGCTCCTATTTGCAATGCTTTTTGTAGCATAGATTCCCACTTCACATAGCGATTACATGCAATACAAGGATTAGGTGTTCGTGCATTTTGGTATTCATCTAAAAAGTAATCTATGACATGCTTTTTAAAATCACTTCTAAAGTTAACTACATAGTGAGGTATATCAAGCTTTTGGCAAACTCTTCTTGCATCATCTACAGCGGAGAGACCACAGCAACCACCATCACTGTCTTCAGGCGCTCCTTCTTGCCAGATTTGCATAGTCATCCCAATGACTTCATAGCCTTGCTCTTTTAAAAGATACGCCGTAACCGAGCTATCTACGCCCCCTGACATACCTACTACTACTTTCTTCTTAGTCGTTTCACTCATTAGCAACAACCAGAACCTTCTTCATGATCGTGGTCGTGATGATCATGGTCATGTACGTCTGCTACTGGTTCTTTTAACCCTTCAATAGTAATATTGTTCTTTTTCGCATAATCCCAAAGTGCTGCGTGAAGTGATTCTTCTGCAAGTAGTGAACAGTGCATTTTTACTGGTGGAAGGCCATCAAGAGCTTCTGCTACTGATTTATTTGTAATCTTTAAAGCTTCTTCAATGGTTTTGCCAATAACAAGTTCTGTTGCCATTGAACTTGTTGCTACAGCTGCACCACAACCAAATGTCTTAAATTTAGCATCTTTAATAATACCATCTTCTATTTGAAGATATACTTTCATAATATCTCCGCATTTTGCATTTCCTACTGTACCAACACCACTAGCATTTTCAATTTCACCAACATTTCTTGGATTCATAAAATGATCCATAACTTTTTCACTATACATATTTTTCACCTCTTATGATTAATAAGTTTTATGAGCCTTTGTATCTCTCGTTTCTAAATACTCATCCTGTACTTTTACTATTTATTCTTCATTGTATTTCTTAATTTTTTATTCTTACTTCTTTCAACTATATCTTTTTAACTCTTCATTCTTATTTATTAATTCTTCATTGCATTCTTAACTTCTTCCCAAAGTGGAGACATATCTCTCATTCTTTGAACAATAGCTGGCATTTTTTCAAGTACTACATCGATTTCTTCTTCTGTGTTTTGTACACCTAAAGTAAATCTAATAGAACCATGCGCTTTTTCGTGTGGAATACCTAAAGCTAAAAGTACATGGGAAGGATCAAGAGAGCCTGATGTACAAGCTGATCCACTAGATGCTGCAATACCATTCATATCAAGTAGAAGCAAAAGTGACTCACCTTCTACATATTCTACACCAATATTAGCATTATTAGCCAAACGCTTTGTTGGATGTCCATTTAATTTACAATAAGGTATAGATTCTAGTAAACCTTTAATAAGTTTGTCACGAAGTTTTGTCATTTTTTCAATCTTCGCGTCAAAGTCTGTATAAGTTAACTCCATTGCTTTAGCAAGACCTACGATACCCGGTACATTTTCTGTACCTGCGCGGCGTCCTCTTTCTTGCCCACCACCATGGATTAAGTTTTCAAGTTTTAGGCCTCTTTTAATGAATAAGACACCCATTCCTTTTGGGCCATTGATTTTGTGACCTGATAAAGAAAGTAAATCAATGTTTTGGTCTTTCACATCAATTCTCACTTGACCTACAGCTTGCACAGCATCTGTATGGAAAGGGATTTTGTGTGCTTTAGCAACAGCACCAATTTCTTTAATTGGCATAATGGTACCAATTTCATTATTAGCGTACATGATGCTAATTAAAATAGTTGTATCTTTGATAGCTGCTTCTACCGCTTCTGGGCTTACTAAACCATTATCATCTACATCTAGATAAGTCACCTCATAGCCGTGCTTTTCTAGATATTCACAAGTATGAAGGACTGCATGATGTTCGATTTTAGTAGTAATAATATGATTACCTTTATTTTTATGAGCTTCTGCAATTCCTTTAATTGCCCAGTTATCTGCTTCTGAACCACCACTAGTAAAGAATATCTCATTTGTTTGTGCCCCAATATATTTAGCAATTGTTTCTCTTGATTCATCAAGAGCTTTTTTATTCATTTGAGCAATTTGATAAACACTAGATGGGTTACCAAAGCTTTCTGTAAAATAAGGAAGCATTGCTTCAACGACTTCTTTACGTACAGGGGTTGTTGCTGCATTATCAAGATATATTTTATTCATTTTATGACCTCCCTTAAATCTTCTTAAATGTAGTAACTTTGCGCTGCATTTTCATTGATTTTTTCATAATCAGCCATAAGCTGATCTAAGGTAATATTATCGACTACTCGGTCAATACTATCCCTTATTTTTTCCCAAACTGATTTAGTTACACATTTACCATCTAAAAAGCAATGTGTATCACCATCTTTACAAGTACAATCTGTAGGAGCTAAAGACCCTTCTAGAGCTCTTAAAACCTCGCCGATTGTAATCTCTTCTGGTGGCTTTGCTAAAGCATAACCACCTTGGGCGCCTCTTTGGCTTATCACCAATTTATTTTTCTTAAGGAGTGCCATAAGCTGCTCCAAATAATTTTCTGACATTGAAAGCCTCTCTGCTATGCTTTTAAGAGATATGTGTTTTTCCTTTGAATAAACACCTAAATCCACCATAGCTTGAAGACCATATCTCCCTTTTGTGGATAATTTCATTTCCCCACCTCCATTCCCTACTTTACTACTAGGAATTATATTCCCTAGCTTATCACTAGGAATTATATTTGTCAATACTTTATAGCGCTCGATAAATTGCTTTTAAATTTTAACTTTTTGTTACTTTTTGTGTGTTAAAAACACATCAAAAAAGCACATTCCTTGTAAGCAATAAGGAACGTGCTTTTTACTTATTTATAGTCATAATAACAAGTCAGTTAGCATATATTTTAGAATAGTTAAATAGATTAGATATTTATATCTTTAAATGAGCTTAGAGCTTAATAATAATATATTCGGAAATATACTACCACTAAGTGACTTCTACACACTTTACCGGTTATAAGTGTGTTAGGGCTATCTTTGGCATACTGCAAGAGGGTAAGTCCTAAGCTCACTATTTTAAATAAATTAAGGTTTACTTCTTATTTCCCTTCCAAAAGGGGATACTATACCATTTTAACATCTATGGTATATACTATTCTCTTCTCTACTCATGTGTGATACTTTTTTTAAAATATTTTTTAATATTTTATTCCTTACTTACCTTATTTTATTCAAATACAAGACTATTTTGTGCCACTTTTTTTGACAAAATTTTTCTAACTGAACGATTAATTCTTTCTTCCGTCAATCTTCCTTCTTTATAGCCTTCCACAAGAGCAGTATAAGCTTTTCCTATGTCAGCCGGCATTAAACAAATGTCATTTTCCGCCTCTATACAAAGCAGCGCTGCTTCTTCTACTGAATATTGATTTTGAATAGCTCCCATATCCATAGCATCTGTCATTAATAAAATGTTATCACAATCATAATGCGCTAAGATATAATTTCCCCATATAGGTGACAAAGAAGCAGGTAGACTATCATCTACTGTTTTCACCATTAGGTGTCCTCTCATTAAAGCTCCTACTCCTGATTCAAGTGCTTTTGTAAAGGGAATGAGCTCCTCTAACTCTAGCTCTTCTAGACTCTTGTTAATATAAGCTAATCCTTCATGAGAATCCTCAAGGGTATTACCATGTCCCGGGAAATGCTTCAGTACAGGTTGAATCCCTTCCTGAATTAAACCTTCTGCAAAACGAATCACCATAGGTGTGACAGTCTCCGCTGTTTCTCCAAAGCTTCTTTTTCCAATCACTGTATTACCAGGTTCATTATAAATATCTGCTACAGGTGCAAAATCCATATTAAATCCTAGGCTTTTTAATAGTTTTCCCATCCTTGTAGCTTCTTTATAAGCTAACTCAGTATCTCCTGTTTCTCCGATACTAAAGGCTATTTTAAAAGGAACTTCATTTATTTGACTATTACTTCCTACCCTGCTCACACTCCCTCCTTCTTCATCTACACCTATAAAAAGAGGAATGGTGCTCATTGCTTGTAGATCACTAATAAGTTCTTGTGTCTGTTTTGCCGTTACTATGTTTTCTTTAAAAAGAATAATGCCGCCTACCGGATAAGTAGTAAGAAGCTTTTTTACTTCTTCATTCATTTGAGTGATTGGCTCTCCCTGCTGATCTTTACGAATGGCGATCATAAAAAGTTGTCCTATTTTTTCTTCTATAGTCATTTGCTGCATATAAGCTTCTATCTTTTCTTCTAGCGTTATTGTTTCTTTCACTTCTTGTTCTTCTTCCTTTATACTTGCTTTTGGTGTTTCTTCTTTTTGCTCCTCATTAAGCTTTTGATTGGATTGCTTTTCTACCTCATCTGTCTTATCCTTTATTTCATCTGATGCTACGCTTTCCTTTAAGCTACTATCACTATTTGTACAGCCTACTACTAGCAATACCATGATTAACCAAAATATCCGAATATATCTTTTCATATAACCTCCTGTATAGAATCCGTATAGAAACGGACAAACCTGTTTCTTTTATTGAATTTTTAAGCTATACTGTATATAATAAATTATTTAAGGAAGTGAAATCTATGCATCCAAGTGAGGATCCAGAAATACTTAAAAGTGTTCTATATGATAAATCTTGTACCTGCCCCCTTTGTGGCAAAGCTTTTACTACTAAAACCATTAAATTAGGTAAAAACCAAGTAACTTCTATTGATGAGGATCTCTATGCTCATTATTCTACGGTTAATCCCTTACATTATGATATCATTGTTTGTCCTGAATGTGGTTATAGTGCTGTAACAAAAAACTTTTCTTCTTTGCTATCTAAACAAAAAGAATGGTTAAGTGCTCATTTTTATAGAGGAAGTCAAATTCCGGCCTATGGTGAATATACCACTATTGATGAGGCTATTCATAAACATAAAATTGCTCTTTTAGCATGTATAACACGCAAAAGCAAATTAGGTGAACAAGCTTATCTCGCTCTACATATTGCCTGGCTTTATCGTGACAAAGGAGATGATGCAGAGTCCAAGAACTTCTTAAAGCGAGCTTACGATGGCTTTGCTGAAGCATTGACTAAAGAAAATTTTCCTATTCTAGGTTTAGACGAAGCAACCCTACTTTATATGTTGGCAGCCATGGCTCATGAACTTAATAAACTAGAAGAAAGTAAACAATATCTCTCTTCTGTTATTACTATGCCAGGCTTATCTCCTCGCTTAAAAGACCATGCTTTAAATCTAAAAGAAAAGTTATATGAGAAAAGATAACTATCGATCTAGTTAACTACAAAAAATGGGAGGACTACACCAATTAGGATTGTAGCACTCCCATTTTTATCTTTTTATGCTATTTACCAAGCCGGATATTTCTTAAGCCATTCGTCACTTTCTTCATAAAAGGTAACTAAATCCTCTGCTAAGTGTTCAATCTCTCTACTTAATTCTACGCCTTCTATCCATCTAGTAGGAATAGCTTCAATTCCCAAATAAGCGCCTAATAAACTGCCCACAATAGCTCCCACACTATCACTATCACCACTATGGTTAACAGCTAATCTTAAAGCTGCTTCAAAATCTTTAGGATGAGCAAGTGCTGCATAAACAGACATGGCTAAGGCTTCATGTGCCATAAAGCCCTTTCCTAAACGTTCCATTTGTTCATGGTTTGGTTCTCCTTCTTTGACTAAAGCAATAGCCATTTCTAGAGCTGCTACCACTTCTTCGCTTCCTGGTTTTTCCTTAATATAGGTTAGTGCCTTTTGAACGGCTACTTCTAACTCATCATCTTCCACTAAATAATGAATCATAAGTGCTAGTGCACCTGCTGATAAATAAACACTTGGTGAACCGTGAGTAATCGCTGCCGAACGTACTCCCAGTAAGAAAGCTCTTTCTTCATCTTCAACAAGACCAATCGGTGCTACTCTTACCATTCCACCACAGCCTTTACTATCATTAAGCGGCTTTTCTAGTGTCCCCATGATCCCTTTTCCTAAAGCAGTTAAACAGGTGACCCCTGGCTCGCGGTAAGCATGCAACCTTCCTACCTTAATAAGCCATCCATCATAGTCCTTCTTATTCCAATGAGGTGTATTTAACCCTTGTGTATGAAGCCACCTTAAATAAGCTCTAAACAAAGTAATGGTTGTACCTTCTAAAGTTCTTTCATGATCTTTTCTCTTAGCTCTTGTCACACTACGTAGTAATCCTTCTGCTGTAAATAATGTTAACTGTGTATCATCAGTAATTAATGCATAACGTTGCCCGCAAGGAATATCTAATTCCTTTACACCACTTGCTCCATAAACTTTAACAATATCACTATACTGCATAAACTCTATTGGTGCTCCTAACGCATCACCAATAGCGCTGCCCATTAAACAACCATAAAAATTAGCTATACTACGTTTCATATGAGCCCCTCCAGTTTTATACTTTGGAATTATAATTAAATTTTAACAATCTTTAGAGCATTTTTCAATGTTTTTTATAAATTTTGTCAAAATTAATAGAGGTATTTTTTAGAATCTTCTTTTTTATAATCCATTATTTATGGTCTTTTGTTTATATAGTAATACCCTTTTACCGCTATGGGCACTTGTATTTGAACTAATCGATTTGATATTTTGTAAACAAATAAGAATTACTGAATGCTTTCCTTTAGATTATCTCCCAGCCTTTTTATGGTAATTAAATTTTCTCTCATTTCGTTAAAACGTTTGTTTTGTATACGTGTCGCATTATTCACTTCTTCTGCCATAGCAGTATGTTCTTCGGAAATACTAGCTAAAACATTAGTTTCATCATTCATCTTTATAAAGACTTCTAAAATAGTATGGATACTATCTACTTCTATGGCAATCTGGCCATTAAGCGTTTCTACTGCTTCTACTAAATGATTAAATACACCCTTAACACTTTTTACTGCCTCTACCCCTGTTGCTGTAGCTTTACTTCCCTTTATAACTTGTTCTTTAGTAACAACTGATTTTTCTTGTAAAGAAAGAATGATTTCTCTAATCGCATCTACTACTTGGCTACATTCTTCAGCCAAATTTTTAATTTCATCTGCAACTACGGCAAATCCTTTTCCAGCTTCTCCTGCCCTAGCTGCTTCAATTGAAGCATTAAGCGCTAATAGATTGGTTTGTCTAGCAATCCCTGTTATGGCATTTAAAAATTCACCAATATGTTCAATCTTATTTTCTAGCTCTAGTACATTATTTAAACTTGCTTCAACTGCTTCAGTTATTTCTTGCATTTGTTGATTCATATCTTCAATTGTGATGTGACTATTAGCTACCTCTGCATCAATAGTCGTGCTTACTTTGCTCATCTCATCTGTTGTTTCTTTTGCAAAGCTCATTTTATCTTCTGCATCTTTCATCCACTCTGTCAGCTTAACAATTCCTTTAGCTTGTTCCTCTGTTCCTTGAGCCGTCTGTTCTATAGAAATTGTAATTTGATGATTTACTTCATTTAAGCTTTGTATAGCTTCGTTAACTTGATAAATATTTTGATTGAGTACTTCTGTATTCGTACCAATTGTTTGCACCGCTTCTTGAAGCTTCCTTACCATTTCTTGGCTTTTCTTTGCATTTTCCATACTATAGCGCATGTATTCTCCACCCCATTTAGCAATAATATAAAAAATAACTAAACCAATTTCAAAAATAAGCAGGCCTTTAACACGATAATATAAACTGAAATCCTTACCTAAAAGTGGCAATCTCATCATAAAGCTTCCTATTAAGAGAAACAAATTAATAATAATGGCATAAACCATAAGTATCTTTGTATTAAAATATAAAATCACTAAACTTGAAGTCGTTAGTAAAATAAGTAGACTTGTATCTGTTCCATTCTCTGCTACAGCCACTATTAAACCAACTAAAGCTGGTAATACGATAAGTATAACTCCTTTTAAAACTATACCAATATTCCTACTTTTTACAACGATAGTTGCTAATATAGGCGTAGCTAGAATAATCCAGTCTTCTATACTAATACCTTTACTTCCTATCACTTTTTGTGCAAAAAGTATCACAGATATGATCCATATAAGTCGCCCAACAAAAGCATGCACCTTTCTTTCATCATATTGCTTCATCTCACTTCCCATAATGAGCCCTCCTTCTAGATTCCCTAATAATTCATACTTATTATAATGGATTTTCTTTACATCTTCTACACTCTAGATAAATTTTTGACAATAATATACTTTCTTTTAATGTTATGTGCAAGATTTTTAAAATTAATACCTTTTATTCAATAAAAAAAGGCCATAGGCCTTTTTTTATTTTTCTTATTAATCTAAAATAATGTTGTCAATAGCAGCTCCTGGAGCTACCATTGGTAATACTTTTTCATCTTTATCAATATGGCAGTTAATAACAACTGGCTCCCTATTTGTCCATGCTTCTTCAAATGCATTTACAAATTCATCTTGAGTCGTTACGTCATAAGCTTTTACGCCATAAGCCTTTGCTAATAAAATAAAATCCGGACCGCGATCTAAGTCTGTTTGAGAATAACGTTTATCATAGAAAGAAGTTTGCCACTGTCTTACCATACCTAAGGTTGTATTATTCATAATAACAATAATAACTGGCACATTATAATGAGTAATGGTACAAAGCTCATTACAGTTCATTCGGAAAGAACCGTCTCCTGCAATATGCACCACACGTTCATCCGGTCTAGCAATTTGTGCACCTATACTTGCACCTGTACCATACCCCATAGTTCCCAAACCACCTGAGCTAATAAAGGTTCTAGGCTTTGTATATTTATAGAACTGAGCAGCCCACATTTGATGCTGACCTACCTCTGTAGTAATAATAGCTTCACCCTGAGTTTGATCATAAATATTATTCATAATAAATTGTGGTCTAAGCGTATCACCACTTTGATACGTATATTTAAACTTATCCCTCCAACTCTGGATCTTTTCTAACCACTCTTTATTTTCTTGTTTTGGAACAAGTGGTATCAGTTTATTTAAAACTTCCCTTGCATCACCAATAATAGATGCCAAAGCAGGGACATTCTTACCCACCTCTGCTGGGTCTACATCAATCTGCAAAATCGTTGCATGAGGCGCGAACTTATTGACATCACTTACAACGCGGTCACTAAACCTTGCACCAATAGCAATAAGTAAGTCACACTCTGTGACACCTTTATTAGATGCAACACTACCATGCATTCCTATCATTCCGGTTGAAAGTGGATGTGTTTCAGGAAAGCCACCTAGACCCATTAAAGCCGTAGCTACTGGAGCTGAAATCTTCTCAGCAAACTGTAATAATTCCTTTTGTGCACCACTAGCAATAATGCCTCCTCCACTATAAATGAAAGGTCTTTCTGCATTTTTAATTAAGTCCACAGCTATTTGAAGATTTTTCTCATGTATCGTTTCAGTAACTGGTAAAATGCTTTTTGGCACTTCATATTCATAGTCATATAAAGCAGCTGTCACATCTTTTGGAATGTCTACAAGGACAGGGCCTGGTCTACCTGACTGAGCAATATAAAAAGCCTCTCTAAGGGTTTTAGCTAAGTCCTTTATTTCTTTAACGATATAATTATGTTTGGTGATGCACATTGTAATTCCTGCAATGTCTACTTCTTGGAAACTGTCTTTTCCAATGAGTGAATTAGGCACTTGCCCTGTAATGGCCACCATTGGTATAGAATCCATATACGCTGTAGCTATACCTGTTACTAAGTTTGTAGCTCCTGGTCCTGAGGTGGCAATACATACACCTACTTTTCCTGTTGCTCTTGCATAACCGTCAGCTGCATGTGAAGCGCCTTGTTCATGAGCTGTTAGTATATGATTAATGCGGTCACTATTTTTATATAAGGCATCATAAATATTAAGTGCCTGCCCTCCTGGATATCCAAAAACAGTATCTACTCCCTGTTCTACTAAGCATTCTATAATAATTTGTGCTCCATTGATTTTCATGATACGCCCCCTTTGCCAACTATAGTTTGAATATCGCGCCTGTATTTGCAGATGTTACTAAAGAAGCATAACGTGCTAAGTAGCCTGTTTTAACTTTTGGTTCTGGTTTTACCCATGCTTCTTTTCTCTTAGCAAGCTCTTCTTCGTCCACTTCTAAGTTAATAGTACATGCGTTCATATCAATGCTAATAAGATCCCCATCTTCTACTAAAGCAATGACTCCACCTTCAGCAGCTTCTGGTGAAACGTGACCAATACTAGCTCCTCTTGTTGCTCCTGAGAAACGTCCATCTGTAATAAGTGCTACATCTTTATCAAGTCCCATACCTGCAAGACAAGCAGTAGGCTCTAACATTTCTCTCATACCTGGGCCGCCTTTTGGTCCCTCATAGCGGATAACAACAACATCACCTTTTTCAATTTTGCCACCTAAAATCGCTGCTGTTGCTTCTTCTTCACCATTAAATACTTTAGCTTTCCCAGTGTGCACTAGCATTTCTGGAGCTACTGCTGAACGCTTAACAACACAAGCATCTTTTGCTAGGTTTCCTTTAAGTACAGCAATACCACCTGTTGCTGAATAAGGATTTTCAATTGGACGAATAACCTCTGGGTTTTTATTCGTTACTTTTTCAAGATTTTCTGCAATCGTTTTTCCAGTTACAGTCATAAGGGAAGTATCTAAAAGATCTTTTTTAGTAAGCTCTTTCATAACGGCTGCAACTCCCCCTGCAAAGTGGAGATCTTCCATATGATCACTACCTGCTGGTGCTAAGTGACAAAGGTTAGGTGTTTTAGCAGAAATTTCATTAGCCATATCTAAGTTAATATGTACACCTGCTTCATGTGCTACAGCTGGTAAGTGAAGCATAGTATTTGTACTACAGCCAAGCGCCATATCTACAGTTAATGAATTGCGGAAAGCTTTTTCATTTAAAATATCACGCATTTTAATATCTTTCTCAAGCATTTCCATAACCGCAATACCTGTATATTTAGCTAAACGGATACGCTCTGCAAATACAGCTGGTGTAGCGCCGTTTCCTGGAAGTGCAATGCCTAATACTTCACACATACAGTTCATACTATTAGCTGTATACATTCCTGAGCAAGAACCACAGCCTGGACAAGCATGATTTTCATATTCTTTTAACTCATCTTCTGTTATCTTACCAGCATTAAAAGCACCAACAGCTTCGAAAGTAACAGAAAGATTTGACTTCTTACCATTAACCATACCAGAAAGCATTGGCCCTCCACTTACAACTGCTGTAGGAAGATTCATCCTAGCTGCTCCCATAAGCATTCCTGGTACGATTTTATCGCAGTTTGGTACAAGCACCATAGCATCAAAAGCATGTGCTGTTGCCATACATTCAATGGAATCAGCAATAAGTTCTCTTGTGACAAGAGAATATCTCATTCCTTCATGTCCCATTGCAATACCATCACATACACCAATTGCAGGAATTTCAATAGGTGTTCCTCCCGCTATACGAACGCCTGTTTTAACAGCTTCTGTAATTTTATCTAGGTGTGAATGTCCTGGTACGATTTCACTCTTAGCTGTTACTACAGCTACTAATGGTTTTTGAATTTCTTCATCTATATAACCCATTGCTTTAAATAAAGAGCGATGAGGTGTTCTTGCAGCTCCTACTTTTACACGATCACTTTTCATATTTATACGCCTCTTTTCTTTTATTATTTCCTTTATAGTAACGACAACTAACTCTTCTAGTAAGAATCTTTCTATAAGCAATTCCTCTTAGAAGTTCTAGAAGTTGTCTTTTATATTTGCCATGTAGAAAGAATAATGAAGAGTGAAAAATGATTAGCTAAGAATAAAGAATGAAGAAGAGAAGTGAAAATTACATTACTTCTTAATTCCTCATTCCTAAGTTCATCATTTTCAACTCTTAATTTTTTCACTTATATTTCTTAATTTCTATTTAATATTCATGCTTAATCACTTAAAAAATATCTGTTCCTTGTTCATTAGCATAAGCTTTAAATGCTGCTAATAAGATTTTCGTTACTTCTCCTGCATTACCGGTTCCAATAACTCTGCCATCCACCATACTTACAGGAATAGCTTCTGCTGCTGTACCTGTTAAGAAACATTCATCAGCATTATATACATTAAATAATGTAAATTCTTTTTCAACTAAGGTGAAACCAAGCTTTGCAGCAAGTTCTATAACCGTTCTTCTTGTAATCCCATCTAAGATACCAATATGGATAGGTGGTGTATAAATCACACCATCTTTTACAATAAAGATATTATCACCTGTACACTCTGCTACAATACCATCATGGTTAAGCATTAAAGCTTCTGGAACACCTGCACGATTAGCTTCCATTTTAGCTAAAATATTATTTAAGTAGTTAAGTGATTTAATCTGCGGATCAACAATCGTTGCTTTATTACGCCTTTGAACAGAAGTAATAATAGGCATACCTTTTGTATACATTTCTTCTGGATACATGGTAATATTGCCTGCAATACAAAATACAGTTGCTTTTGGACATGTCTTAGGACTTAAACCTAGATCCCCTTTTCCTCTTGTTACAACTAAGCGAATATAGCCGTCTCTTAAGTCATTTCTTCTGCAAGTTTCTAAAAGCACTTCTGTCATCTCTTCTTTTGTAAGAGGAATCTCTAACATAATAGCTTTAGCTGCTGCATAAAGTCTATCTATATGATCTTCACATCTAAAAATACGACCGTTATAGGCTCTGATACCTTCAAAAACACCATCTCCATATAATACACCATGATCGAAAACGGAAATCTTTGCTTCTCCTTCTTCGACATATTGCCCATCTAAATAGATGATTTGACTACTCATGCCCTCACTACCTTTTCTTTTTTTATTTTACTTAATTTTATTTATCCTATTATGCTTATTTGATAGCGGCTGTAATAAGGTCGCCCATTTCAACTGTTCCAATTTGCTTCATGTCTGTGCTCATGATATCACCTGTACGGTAACCTGCATCAAGGACATTCATAACAGCTGCTTCAATTGCATTTGCTTCTTTATCTAAGTTAAGTGAATAACGAAGCATCATAGCTGCTGAAAGGATGGTTGCAATTGGATTCGCTTTGTTTTGGCCTGCAATATCTGGTGCACTACCATGACTTGGCTCATATAAACCAAGAGAACCTTCTCCAAGTGAAGCTGATGCAAGCATACCGATTGATCCTGTAATAATACTTGCTTCATCTGATAAAATATCGCCAAAGATATTAGAGGTTACAATAACATCAAATTGTTTTGGATTAACGACTAATTGCATCGCTGCATTATCTACATACATAAATGAATACTCTACTTCTGGATAATCTTTAGCTACACGATTAACAACGACTCTCCAAAGTCTAGAAGATTCAAGTACATTGGCTTTATCTACAACACATACTTTTTTGTTACGTTTCATAGCTGCATCAAAGCCTACCCTTGTGATACGTTCGATTTCAGCTACTGTATATTTTTCAAGGTCAGATGCAAAAGTTTTGCTATCGTCTTCTTCACATACAACCTTATTTTTTTCTCCAAAATAAATACCACTTGTAAGTTCTCTTACAATAAGAATATCTAAACTATCCCCAATGATTTCTTCTTTTAATGGACTAGCATGTTTAAGTTGTGGATAAAGCACAGCTGGACGAAGATTTGCAAATAATTTAAGTGCACCACGAATACCTAAAAGACCTTTTTCTGGTCGGTCTCCATTAGGAAGATTATCCCATTTAGGGCCACCTACAGCGCCAAGAAGTACAGCGTCTGCAGCTAAACATGCATCGATTGTTTCTTGTGGAAGAGATGAGCCTTTATGATCAATGGCTACTCCTCCCATCATTTGTTCATCATATGTAAATTGATGTCCGTAGACTTCACCAACTTTATTTAATACTTTAACGGCCTCTGTAACAATGTCAGGACCTATTCCATCACCTGGAAGTGTGACGATTTTAAAATCCATTTTCTTTTCCTCCTTATGCGTCATGACTTCACTTGCCATGCTTTTTAAATGAACCACTCTAGATCATCACTAAAGCAGCTGTAATGCCACCTATTAGAAGCACTACTAACCCATATACTAAATTGATTAAGATAAGCTTTTTAACTGCCACCTTAGGTGATAAGTCATATCTATAAACCAAATGTAAATAATAGATGATATTTTTCCATATCCATAAAATAATAGAACTACTACTTAATAATAAAACCGTTATATAAATATGTTGCTGAAGGAAATCTACACTAAAATAACTCGTTCCTATTAAACAAATAAGGGATAGGGCACCTCCAATGATTAAATCCCATGAGAATATAAATTCAAAGAGCTTTACCCTTTCTTCTTTACTCATCTTAATGCCTGCTATATATCTAAAAGCAATACCTTGAATTGCTGCAAAAAACCATTTACCTATCATAACACTAACGGGTGAAAAGATCGCTTTAATGAATCCAATGCCAATATTAAAACTATTACCTTCCCATCCACCTAATAAAAAGGCATAAATAGCACCTATAGCATACAACCATAGAGTAAATTCCTCTTGGTCATAAGTGAGTGTCTGCTTTTGCATAATCATCTTTTTAGGATGCAGCGTTAAATTAAATAACCTTTTTAAAACATTAGTTTTATCATATTCATCTTCTACATCATTAAACTCATAAATACCACCATCACATTTACGTAGTAAATATACTATAATCATAATTGTAATTATATATATAGCCACTATGACAAATAATCCCATCATTTAATATCCCCCTCTATATCTTTGATATTTCAAATTTAAAATACTCGAGATAGATAAGTTTTGTAATATATAGTGACTACGATGGTACTAGGTATGCACTTAGTTTTATGCTTTAATTTTTACTCCTTATTATTCTTCTATGTTCTCTTTTACCTCTATTTTTTTATCAATATTTATTTCTCCATAGAGCCTTTTTCCAGCTCTATAAATACCTTCTTCTATAGCTTTTCTTAAAATCCAATACCCTACATAAAAAATCCCTATATAAAGTGCAATCATTAAAATAGCAAGAATACCATTCATCTTATCTCCCCTAATTTCTATAATTATAATTATTCTATCTTTGTGCTTTAATTTTATTAACAAGTCCACCCTTTTGAATAATCTCTTGCATGAAAACTGGGAATGGTTGCCCCTGATAACTCTCCCCTTTTGTTACATTAGTAATGACTCCTGTATCAAAGTTAACTTCTACTACATCCCCTTTACTAATGCCATCTGCTGCTGCTTCACATTCTAAAATAGGAAGCCCAATATTAATAGCATTGCGGTAGAAAATACGAGCAAAGGTTCTTGCAATAACACAAGATACACCTGCTTCTTTAATAGCCAGTGGTGCATGTTCACGAGAAGACCCACAGCCAAAGTTTTTATCAGCTACGATAATATCTCCTTCTTTAACTTCTTTCACAAAATTAACATCAATATCTTCCATACAATGAGCTGCTAACTCTTTTCCGTTAGAAGTATTTAAATAACGTGCCGGAATAATAACATCTGTATCTACATTGTCGCCATAACGAAATACGGTTCCTTTTGCATTCATTTTTAGTCCTCCTTTTATACTTGACCGATTATTTTAATTGCTTACATTTCCCATATCTATTTTTCTATTGTTTCCTATTCTCATCAGCTGAATAATCCCCATTATTCAACTTTCATTTTCTTTATAATGTTTCTGGATTTGTAATATAACCTGTAAGTGCTGATGCAGCTGCTACAGCTGGGCTTGCAAGGTAAACTTCTGAGTCTACATGTCCCATACGACCTACAAAGTTACGATTAGTGGTAGAAACAGCTCTTTCACCTGCTGCAAGGATTCCCATATGACCACCTAAACATGGACCACAAGTAGGGGTACTAAATACAGCACCTGCTTCTACGATATCTTTAATAATGCCTTCTTCTAATGCTTGTAAGTAGATTTTTTGAGTACCTGGGAATACAATCACTCGTATACTAGGATCTACTTTTTTGCCTTTTAAGATATCTCTTGCAATGCGAAGGTCTTCCATACGTCCATTGGTACAAGAACCAATAACAACTTGATCGATTTTAATATCTTTAGGACCGATTTCATCTACTGTTTTTGTATTCTCTGGAAGATGTGGAAAAGCAACTGTTGGACGAATCTTTGCTAAATCAATTTCGTGTACAGCATCATATTCAGCATCTGCATCTGCTTCATAAATAGTATAAGGTTTTGTACTATGTTCTTTAACAAAAGCTAAAGTTTGGTCATCTACAGGGAATATGCCGTTTTTAGCACCTGCTTCAATAGCCATATTTGCCATGCAAAGACGAGAATCCATAGAAAGATTAGAAATACCATCACCTACAAATTCCATTGATTTATAAAGAGCACCATCTACACCAATCATACCGATAATATGAAGGATGACATCTTTGCCACTTACATGCTTACTTGGTTTACCTTTTAAAACAAATTTAAGAGCAGAAGGTACTTTAAACCACGCTTTACCTGTAGCCATACCAGCTGCCATATCTGTACTACCAATACCTGTAGAAAATGCACCTAGTGCACCATAAGTACAAGTATGTGAGTCAGCCCCAATGACTACATCTCCTGGTACTACTAAACCTTTTTCAGGAATAAGGGCATGCTCAATACCCATTTGGCCTACTTCAAAGTAGTTTTTGATTTCCTTGTCTTTGGCAAACTCTCTAATAAATTTACACTGCTCAGCTGCTTTAATATCTTTATTAGGTGTAAAATGGTCTGGTACAATTGCCACCTTGTTTTTATCAAACACACAGTCACAACCAATTTTATTAAATTCATTAACGGCAACTGGTGAAGTAATATCATTACCTAATACTAAATCTAAGTTAGCTTCGATTAATTGCCCTGCTACAACTTCTTTAAGCCCTGCATGAGCAGCTAATATTTTTTGTGTCATTGTCATTCCCATGAAATATCATCTCCTTTTAGCTTTTATGAACTGTACTGCTTTAAATCGTTAAAGTCCCTAGATAAAACAATATGCGATTAATTACTAGCATCTGTCTCTTTACCGCGATTACCATTATTGTTATTGCCACTACCATTACCACACATGACAATCACATAAGGCCTAGTTATGCAAAATACGATGACCGTCATACAGATCCAAAACCAAGGTTTTTTATAAAGCTTTTCTTGTTTGACTACCTCTGCTTTCTTATCCTTACAACACATCATTATCGCCCCCCCTATAAATAAGCTTTAAATTTCTTTTCAATATCTTTAATCAGCTTATATTCAATGGAATCTACTAAGGCAATCCAACTGGCTTCAATAATGTCAGTTGATACACCTACAGTACTCCAGTAATCTTCTCCATCAGTGGATTCAAGTAAAACACGTACCTTAGCTGCAGTTGCTAATTTGGTGTCTAATACTCTCACCTTATAGTCTGTTAAGTGAACACTTTTTAGCTCTGGATAAAAAACTTCTAAAGCTTTTCTAAGGGCACTATCAAGGGCATTAACTGGACCTTCACCTTCTGCTGCTGTCATTTCCACCTTATCCTCTACTCTTACTTTAATAATAGCAGATGAGCTAATACCTTGCGTTTTTGAAGGTTCCTCTCCTATAATTTTAAATTCCTCTAAATCAAAGAAAGGTTTATACTTGCCAAGCGCCTTTCTGACAAGGAGTTCAAAGGTACCATCGGCTCCCTCAAACTGATATCCCTTATGTTCTAATTCTTTAATACGATTGATAATCACACTTGTTACAGGATCATCTTTACTGGTATCAGGTGCTATACGTCTAATTTTCTCTAGTATGGTACTTCTTCCTGCTACCTCTGACATTAAAAATCGTCTTTCATTACCTACACTTGCTGGTGAAACATGTTCAAAAGAATGAGAAGCTTTGGTAACACCATCAATATGCATGCCTGCTTTATGAGCAAAAGCACTTTTACCCACATAAGGCATTTGCTCTTTTAAGGTCACATTTGCAATTTCTGATACGCGAATCGCTAATGAGGTAAGCTTCTTAATATTTTTCTCAGGGATACATACATAATCTCTCTTTAACTGTAAGTTAGGAATGATGGTGGATAAGTTAGCATTTCCGCAACGTTCTCCAAAGCCAACTAAGGTTCCTTGGACATGAGTGGCTCCTGCAAAAACGGCCATCATACTATTGGCTACACCTAACCCAGTATCATCATGTGTATGAATACCTATTGGTATATTGACCTTTGAAACCACATCTTTCACGATTTCATATACTTCATCAGGGAAAGCGCCTCCATTAGTTTCACACAAAGCCAAACAATCTGCCCCTGCGGCCTCAGCTTTTAATAAAGCTTCTATGGCATACGCCTTATTATGTTTATAACCATCAAAGAAATGTTCTGCATCGAAAATAACTTCTTTTCCTTGTTTTTTTAAGTAACTAATCGTATCATAAATCATTTGCAAATTTTCTTCTAAAGTTGTTTTAATAATTTCAGTCACATGAAAGTCCCAAGTCTTTCCGAAAATTGCTACTACAGGGGTATCTGCTTCAAGAAGCGATTTAATATTCGCGTCCTCTTCTACTTTTATATCCCTTCTTCTGGTACTGCCAAAAGCTGTAAGCTTTGAATTTTTCAAAGTAAGCTTTTTAACTTCTCTAAAAAACTCTAGATCTTTGGGATTGGAGCCAGGGTTGCCGGCTTCAATATAGCCGACCCCTAGTTCATCCAATGTACTTACTATTTTAAGTTTATCTGATACGGAAAAGGAGATACCTTCTGCTTGCCCACCATCTCTTAGGGTTGAATCAAGAACAGCAATTGTCTTCACCTTTATACCTCCCGTTTCTCCTCTTGATCATAGAGCATGTTATTAATCGCAGAAATATAAGCTAAAATACTAGCTTCTACAATGTCCATACTTACGCCATGACCATTATAAACTCTATCATTATTTCTAATTTTAACATTTACTTCGCCTTGTGCATCTGTACCACCTGTTACAGAATTAATCACAAAGTCTTCTAGAATAAACTTCCTACCTACTAATTTATCAATAGCTTTGTAAGAAGCATCGATTGGTCCATCATATGAAGATACAACCTCTTCAAGCACATGACCTGTTTTGGTTAAAAGACGCATAGACGAAGTAGTGGTAATGGTATTACCTGCATTAATAACAAAGCGTTCAAGCTTATAAGCTTCTGGAATTTGTACAACTTTACGACAAATAAGTGCTTCAATATCACGATCTGTGACATCTTTCTTCTTATCTGCTAATACTTTAAAGTCTTCAAATGCTGTTATAAGCGCTGCTTCATCTAAATCGTAGCCCATTGACTTAAGCTTATCTTCAAAAGCATGACGGCCAGAATGTTTCCCTAATACTAATTTATTTTCAGTTAGACCAATAGACTCTGGTGTCATAATCTCATAGGTTTCTTTATTAGCCAACATACCATGTTGATGGATACCTGACTCATGAGCAAAGGCATTTTCACCTACAATAGCTTTATTAGGCTGCACACGTACACCTGTGATACTACTTAAGAGTTTACTGCTTTTATAGATTTCTTTCGTTTGAATACCACAATCGATACCATAGAGGTCACGACGGGTATTTAAATTCATAACAACTTCTTCTAATGCTGCATTCCCTGCTCTTTCTCCTATACCATTAATGGTACATTCCACTTGACGTGCACCTGCTTTGATAGCGGCCAAAGAATTAGCTACTGCAAGACCAAGGTCATTATGGCAGTGTACGGAAATAATAGCTTTATCAATAGAAGGTACATTTTCTTTAATACCTTTAATAAGTGCTGCAAACTCTTCTGGTGAAGTATAACCTACTGTATCAGGTACATTAATGGTTGTTGCACCAGCCTTAATAACAGCTTCAAATACTTGATAAAGGAAAGCGGGATTACTTCTAGAGGCATCCTCTGCTGAAAACTCAATGTCAGAGCAAAAACGCTTTGCATATTTCACCATTTCACACGCTGTTTCTAAAACTTCTTCTGGTGTTTTCTTTAGCTTATATTGCATATGAATGTCAGAAGTCGCTAAGAAAGTATGTATTCTAGGATATTTAGCATTTTTAAGCGCCTCTGCTGCCGCATCTATATCTTTAGGTAGTGCACGAGCAAGACTTGCTACTGTACTATTTTTAATCGTATTAGCAATAGCTTTAACAGAAGCAAAGTCACCTGGAGAAGCAATGGCAAACCCAGCTTCCATAATATCCACACCGAGTCTTTCTAGCTGCCTTGCAACCTCTATTTTTTCAGCTAGGTTCATGCTACAGCCTGGTGATTGTTCTCCATCACGAAGTGTGGTATCAAAAATTCTAACAACGTTTGTCATGCTAATCCTCCTCTTTTTTATTATTTGTTTTCGTCAGCCCATGACATCATGCTACGAAGTTCTTTACCTACTTTTTCAAGTGGGTGTTCTGCTTCAATACGACGTTTTGCATTGAAATAAGCACGATGAGACTGATTTTCTAAGATCCAGTTTTTAGCAAAAGTACCTTCTTGGATTTCTTTAAGCACTTTTCTCATTTCATTTTTTGTATCTTCTGTAATAATACGAGAACCTACAGTGTAATCACCATATTCAGCTGTATCAGAGATTGAATATCTCATGTATTCGAAACCACCTTTGTTGATAAGGTCAACGATAAGTTTCATTTCATGGATACATTCGAAATAAGCACTTTCTGGTTCATATCCAGCTTCAACTAATACTTCGAAACCAGCTTTCATGAGAGCTGTTACACCACCACAAAGAACTGCTTGTTCTCCGAAAAGGTCAGTTTCTGTTTCCATTTGGAATGTTGTTTCAAGGATTCCTCCTCTAGCACCACCGATACCTGCTGCATAAGCAAGTGCAAGGTCATGTGCATTACCTGTAGCATCTTGGTAAGCTGTTACTAAACATGGTACCCCTCTACCTTCCTGGAATTGACTTCTTACTGTATGACCTGGTCCTTTAGGAGCAATCATAACAATATTAGTATGTTCTGGTGGTACAATTTGTTTAAAGTGAATATTAAAACCATGAGCAAAAGCAAGTGTTTTACCTTCTGTAAGGTATGGAGCGATTTCACTTCTGTACACGTCTGCTTGTTTTTCATCTGGTAATAAAATCATGATAAAGTCAGCCATTTTTGTAGCTTCTGCTACTGTTGCTACTTTAAGACCAGCTTCTTCAGCTTTTTTCCATGATTTACTTCCATTATATAAACCTACAACTACATCAACACCTGAGTCATGTAAGTTAAGGGCATGTGCGTGTCCTTGGCTACCGTAACCAATAATTGCTACAGTTTTACCTTTTAATAAATCTAAGTTACAGTCTTTTTGATAATATAATTTTGCCATTTTGAAAATCCTCCCTATAATTGAAATAAAATATATATTAAATCAGTCACCCAAGTGACTAGTTTAATTCTTTAGTTCTTTTTCTCCTCTTTGGAGTGCTGTAAGCCCTGTTCTAATCACTTCTTTAATACCATAAGGTTCTAGCATATTACTAAGGGCACTAATTTTGCCTTGGTCTCCTGTTGCTTCAATAATGAGTGCATCATTAGAAACATCTACAATATGTGCTCTAAAAATATTAGCTATTTCTATAATTTCAGCACGGTTAGCTTTGCTAGCTTTGATTTTAATCATGGCTAGTTCTCTATAGATAGAGTTTTCTTCTTTAAGCTCAATGATCTTAATAACATCTACTAACTTATTAAGCTGCTTTTTAATTTGTTCTAAGGTGTATTCATCAGCATCAGCCACAATAGTCATACGAGATACTTTAGGGTCTTCAGTTTCCCCCACTGATAAACTATCAATATTATAGCCTCGTCTACTAAAAAGTCCTGAAATTCTACTTAAAACACCGGAGTGGTTTTCAACCAGTACAGATAATACATGTCTTTTCATAGTTTCTCCCCTTTTCTTTATAATGTAGATTCTTTATCACTTACTGTAAACTCTATGAAATAAGGCTTATCACTAGCTAGCGCTTCTTTTAAAGCCGCTTCTACTTCACTTGCCTCACTTACACGCTTCGTCATAATACCATAAGCGCTTACTAAGGTAGTAAAGTCAGGATTCATATTCAGGCATACACCATGCTCTTTTAAATCCACACGCCATTGAAGTTCTCTTACCATACCCAAACCACTATTATTAAATAAAATAATGAGTGGATTCACCTGTTCTTGTACAAGGGTACCTAATTCAAATAAACTCATTTGAAAACTACCGTCCCCTAAAACACTTACAACTTTCTTGTCTTTATTACCAATGGCGGCACCAATAGCAGCTGGTAATGAATAGCCCATGGTTCCAAATCCACCTGAACAAATCAGCTTACGTTCATTACGAAGTTCCATATTTCTAATCGTCCAAAATTGATTTTGCCCTACATCAGCAGTAATAATCGCATCTTCATCTAGAAGGTCGGATAAAGTTCTAACAACTAACTTTGGATTGACACATCCTTCTGGATGTACTTCTTCTTTAATAAGCCTATGAGCCTCTATTGCTTGACACCAATCTTTCGTATCTGCCGGTTTAATAAGCTCTGTCATATGTTTTAAAATATGCCTTGCATCTCCTACAATAGGAATATTAGCCGAAGTAATCTTTCCTATCTCTGCAGGATCTACATCAATATGAATAATATTAGCATTTTCATCTAGTATACCAACATTAGCTACTGCCCTATCTGCTATACGTGCGCCTATAAAAAGAATGGTATCAGCACTCTTTAAAGCCCAATTAGCTTGTTTGAAACCATGGCTTCCTACCATGCCATAGTTTTGAGGATTTTTAGTAGGTAATGCTCCAACTCCCATTAATGTATGTACCAATGGTAACTGAGAAGCTTCAATAAATTCCTTAAGTTCTGCTTTAGCTTCACCTAAGATAACGCCCCCTCCTGCACATATTAATGGACGTTTACTGCTTTGTAATAACTTAATAGCTTTTTTAATTTGACCAATATGTCCTTCTACTGTAGGCTTATACCCTCTAATATCGATTTCTTTAGGATAGGTATAATCTATTTGCATCGCTTGATAGTCCATAGGAATATCAATGAGAACTGGTCCTGGTCTACCTGTTTTAGCTATATAAAAAGCTTCTTTTATAATACGTGGAAATTCTTTCGGGTTTTTGATTAAATAACTATGTTTAATAAAAGGTTCAGTCGCCCCCGTGATGTCAACTTCCTGAAAAACATCTCTTCCTATAAGATTGGATTTTACTTGACCTGTAATAATAACAATAGGTATAGAATCCATATAAGCTGTTGCAATACCAGTGATAAGGTTAGTAGCCCCTGGTCCAGAGGTTGCTATACACACCCCTACTTTGCCTGTTGTTCTGGCATAACCATTGGCACTATGTACTGCCGCTTGTTCTTGACGAACCAGCACGTGGTGAATAGAAGATGCTCTTAAAGATTCATATATGTCAATGACGGCTGCGCCTGGATACCCAAATACAACTTCAACATTTTCTTCCATCAAGGATCTGATTAACGCATCAGATAATTTCATGCCGACTCCTCCTTCAAATTACACTTTATTATTTAATATTTAGAATTTTGTTATTATACAAAAAATCCCCATCCTGCAATAGGACGAGGTATATGCCACGTGTTACCACCCATCTTGACTCTTTAAATTTAAAAACAAATACAAAAAGTCCACTCACTAGGTTCTATCAAACCCTTGCCTATAACGGGGCTTCCGGTCGTTTCTTACTCAAAGTAAAACTCTTTAGGAAACACTGCTCTGGAGTGATTTACTATTTGCTAGCTTATTAGCTCTCACCATCCGCTAATTCTCTGAAAAAGCTTTTCTGCAAAAGTCGTTCTCCTTCATTGCATTTATTAAACTATTAAGTTATTAGTATTTTAACAACATTGATTAATAGTGTCAATAATTATATTCAATTTTATGTCTCTTTTAATTTTCAAAAAAGCTCTTATTTTTTTATATAAAAGCATAATGATTCACATTATGTAAAGTTAATCTAGAGCACCTTAAGGTGGCAATAGTCATCTCATGTCTTGACATCACTTTATTTAGAATTAATATAATTTACATAATTCCGTAAATTTCATAGTATGTTTACTTGTTTTTTTGCTAATTGAATATTTATTCATCAACTTAATTTTTATTCGTTTTACATTTCCTACTACCATTATAAGGCACATCTTTTATTATTTGAAATACATATTCTTCATAGGATGTATAACCTATGGTTATACCAACACCTTTTATCTAGATTCGTTCTCAAAACTTAAGATTCATTTAAGAATAAACATTTATATGAAATAGCAAAAAGAGAAAATAATAAAATTGCTGAACAAAATGATTTAATTGCTTCTTCTTATTCTGCCACCCACATTGATGCGCTAGTCTAATAGAATCAATCAAAATAAGACGTCACAAAAGCCGTTTAGTATATTTAAAATATATACCAAACGGCTTTCTCATTACTATTTTTTGCTTCTTGCTGCTCTTGTTCTTTCACCTTCATCAAGAATCTTCTTACGAAGTCTGATTGCATCTGGTGTTACTTCTACTAATTCATCATCTTCAATAAATTCTAGCGCTTCTTCAAGTGTGAAGAGTCTTGGTGGTGATAAACGAATGGCATCATCTGCACCTGATGAACGTGTATTAGTCATTTTCTTGTTTTTACATGGGTTAACTGTCATGTCTTCACGACGGTTATTTTGTCCGATAATCATACCAGAGTAAACATCTACACCTGGTTTTACGAAAAGTGTTCCACGATCTTCTAATGAGTTAAGCGCATATCCCATAGTTGTCCCTTGTTCTTGTGCAATAAGAGCCCCATTTGCTCTTCTTGGTAATTCTCCTACGTATTCTGTATAACCTTCAATACGTCTTACCATGGTTGCTTCACCTCTTGAATCAGTGATAAGCTCACTTCTAAACCCAAGAAGGGCACGAGTTGTACAAAGGTACTCAATACGAATGTGGCCATTTTCTGGTTCCATACTTTGCATCATACCTTTACGAAGGTTGAGTTTACTAATAACTGTACCTGAATACTCATCTGGTACTGAAATCACAACACGTTCTACTGGCTCTACTAAGGTACCATTTTCGTCTTTGTGCATAATAACCTCTGGCTTAGATACACCAAGTTCGTAGCCTTCACGTCTCATGTTTTCAATAAGAACAGATAAGTGAAGTTCTCCACGTCCTGATACACGGTAGCCATCTGTTGTATCCATAGGTTCAACTTTAAGACCTACATTAATTTCTGTTTCTTTTTCAAGACGATCTTTGATATGTCTAGTTGTAACAAATTTACCACTTTGACCAGCAAAAGGAGAATTGTTTACAAGGAAGTTCATAGAAAGTGTAGGTTCTTCTATATGAATTGGTGTCATAGGATCTACTTTACCAATTTCACCAATAGTCTCCCCAATTGAAATATCTGTGATACCAGCAATAACAACGATATCTCCACTAGTTGCTTCTGGCACTGCCACTTGTTTAAGACCTTGGTATACCATGACTTTTGATACTTTAGCTGTTCTGATTTTACCATCGTTATCAGCAATCTCCACTGTTTGGCCTTCTTTTACTTTACCTTTATAAATACGTCCAATACCAAGACGTCCTACGAAGTTGTCATAAGAAAGGGCACTAATTTGTAATTGAAGTGGTGCTTCATCATCTTTTGGATATTCTCCAACACGTTCAACGATTGTTTCAAGAAGAGGTTTAATATCTTGTCCTTCTTCTTCAAGTTCATATTGCATAATACCTTGTTTACCAATTCCATAAAGAATAGGGAAATCAAGTTGTTCATCATTAGCTTGAAGATCTACGAATAAGTCAAAAGTCATATCCACAACTTCTTCCGCTCTATGATTTGGTTTATCTATTTTATTAATAACAAGAATAGGCTTAAGTCCTAATTCTAATGATTTTTGAAGAACAAAACGTGTTTGTGGCATTGGCCCTTCAATAGAATCTACTAAAAGAATAACCGTATCTACTGTACGAATAACACGTTCTACCTCTGAAGAGAAGTCACTATGTCCTGGTGTATCTACGATATTAATTTTATAATCTCCGTACATAATAGAACAGTTTTTAGAATAAATAGTAATACCTCTTTCTCTCTCAAGGTCATTACTATCCATAATACAATCTACATGTTCCTCATTAGCTCTAAAAACACCACTTTGATTTAAAAAGGCATCTACTAAGGTAGATTTACCTGCATCAACGTGGGCAATAACTGCTATATTGATAATCTTCATATCACTCATCGTCATTTCTCGCTTTCCGTAATTTCTCACAATGATATATTGTAACACAGCTTTCGGCATGATACAACATTTAATATTAGTAAGCCACATCTAAAGCTTATTTATACTGTCGAAACTCGCTAAAATTTAGCATAGCACACTTCTCTTTGAAAACCTATTCTCACATTTCACCATATCTACCTAAATTCTCTCTTACAATTAGTAATTTTAAACAAAATCCTCTTTATTATTATTATTGTTTCGTTAAAAAATATTTCTATTTTATCTAAACTATTATATAATATATAGAATGAATAAGAAGGAGGTCTATTATGACTCAAGAAATTCTCTATGTCTGTGAAGAAATTCACCCTACTATTACAAAAAAATTTTTGCAGTCTCCTGTTCATGTTCATGATCATCCAGAACTTTCTATTATCTTAAGTGGTGAAGCCGTTTATTCCATTAAAGATAAAACATATATTATACGTAAAGGTGAACTAGTACTTTTTAATCCTAATGTTTCCCATAGTGTTTATTTATCACCTCAAACGCAATATAAGGATTTACATATTGGCTATAGCAAGCTCACAGAAAGTGTTATGGACTATTTTGAAAAAACAGGAAATGATTTCATTATTTTAAAGCTCAGTAGCGAGAAAAAATATTTTTATTCTCTTTGCGAAGAACTTTTACAAGAATATCGCCTAAGAAAAAAAGACTGTCGCACTATGATTCACTCCTTAGCAACCCAGCTTCTCGTACTTATTTATCGTGAACTTGTAAAAGAAGGCGTGGCCCCTTCTGAGCATTTATGCAATATGGGATATCCTGATAAACGTAAGGTAGTCGAATTTATTACTCATTATATTAATGAGAACTATATGAATGAAATCTCTTTAGACATGTTTGCCAAAGATATGTATCTAAGCCAAGTTTATATTTCTAAAATCTTTAAAGAAGAAACTGGTAGTTCTCCTATTAACTATCTGATTAAAACAAGACTCTCTAAGGCCAAAGAATTATTAGAAGAGCAAGACCTTCCTATTAAAGTAGTATCGGGTCAAGTGGGTTATGAAGATGCTTATCACTTTAGTAAGCTCTTTAAAAAATATTATGGGTATGCCCCATCTGCATTAAAGCGTCATAAAAATTAGCGTCAATATAAATAAAAAGTGACTCTTATCATTAACTGATAAGAGTCACTTTTTATTTATATTCATTTCACTTATTGATGCTCGTTTAGATTATGCTTCTGGATTTGGAGCTCCTACTGGACAAACACCTGCACATGCACCACATTCAATACATTCATCAGCATTGATTACGTAAATGCTATCTCCTTCAGAAATACAGCTTACTGGACATTCAGAAGCGCATGCACCACAACTAATACAATCTTCATTAATAATATATGCCATAACTTTTTCCTCCCATATGTTTAAAGTTACTTCAAATTTATGATACTATTATTGTGATAGCCTGTCAAGATTTTACCGGTGATAAAATATACCCTTTATGCAATTTTAACAATATTGTTAAATAAACTCCATTTTCCAGTTAAAACGTCCGGTTTCTTCATTATTAATATACCTTCTTACCTATTTAATTCATTTCATAAAGGCCATCGTATAAGCTTGTATCACAAACATTTTTACGATAGCCTCTTCCTTGTTTATGTAATCATAGTAACTATACTATTTTAGTTAGTTACATTTATATAACTCTAGAATCTTGTAGGTGACTTCGTACTTACCACTTAGCATTTTCTATATCCCTTAAATCAAACCAATATTCTGTATAATCTTTTTCATGGGCCACTCTTTCTAGTTTGTAATATGTTCCTTCGTCACTAAATGCTAATAAAGTATTACAATCAATTAAGTAGAAAGTAATAAAAGGTAAGAAGAAACTTTCCCCTTCATACGTTTTCCATATGTCACATCTTACAATGTACTCTTGCTTTACCCCCATATCTATAGCAAGGTATTTTTGTGGATAAGGTAAAATTTCTGTATAATAATATGGATACTTCGCTACAATAGCACCATCTACTTTAATATCTTTTCTACCTAATGATATAATAGTACCTATATCTTTCTGCGTGAGTTTATTATTACTTTTTAATACTTCTGTTATTTTCCAATCCCCGTAAAACTCCTTCCTTTCTGCATTAATATGTCTCCCCCATGGTTGAGTCTCCTCCAGCTTAGTACTTACTTTTTCGGCTAGCCAATTCACTTCTCCTAGTTGCTCAGTCAGTTTCTTTTCTAGTTCATCTATTCGAGCTTCATCATTTGCCTTAACTTGGTCTAATTGCCTTTCTAACGCTTGAATTGATATCATGTTACTAGTTATTTCTTCCTGTTTACTCTTGTTGCTCATATAGAGGAAAAAAACAGAGACTAAAAGTACTACATTAACTACTAAAACCATTTTAAATACTCTCTTCATAAACTCCTCCACTTGAATACTCAATTATTGCTAAAATATCCCTTCTATAGACTTCACTTGTCTATTAATTTTATAATAATGCTGTTCTATAAAATCAAGTTTAGTATCAACACAGGATGTAATATTATGCTCATCGTAGCCTTTCTCTCATCAGCTTTTTGGTACTCTATGTAGTTAGGTGTAATAATTACTAGAGGCTTCTCTTTATTTAAGTTGATTTACCACTTAGCATTTTCTATATCTCTTAGATCAAACCAATATTCAGTATAATCCTTTTCATGGGCAGTTCGTTCAAGTTTATAGTACACACCATTCTGACTATATGCTAATAGGGTATTACAATCTAGTAGATAAAAATGTTGAAAAGCAACACTATAAATGTCTCCACTATACGTGCGCCACAGTTCACATCTCACAATATAATCTTGTTCTACATCCATATCAATCGCAAGATAATTTTCGGGATATGGTAAAATTTCTATATTATAGTACGGATACTCACCTACAACAATATTATTTTCTTTAACATATTCTCTCCCTAATGAAATAATCGTTCCTACGTTTTTTTGTGCATATTCATTATCCTCCGTTAGTACCTCTGTTATTTCCCAATCTCCATAAAACTCTCTTCTTTCTTCGTTAATTTTGTATCCCCAACGTTGCCTATCATCTAGATTAGTACTTAGTTTTTTTTCTAGTTTATTAATTTCTTTTACTTGTTCTTCTAATTGCCCTTTTAGTTTCTCTACTTCTATACTATCAACGACCTTAATTTGATCTAACTGTCTTTTTAATGTTTGAATCGATATCATATTGCTCACTATTTCTTCTTGCTTATTTTTATTACTTGCATAAAGCAAAAAAATTATAATTAAAAATACAATATTTACTATCAAAAGAACTTTAGATAATCTTTTCATAACCTCCTCCTTACACTATTAGTGTTCTCTCCCATAAGCAGTAGCAACCTTTGTTTTATCATCGTCTAGATACATCTTCGTTTCATCACCTAGATACATCTTCGTTTCATCACCTAGATACATCTCCATTTGATCTAGCCATCTATTAAGTACACCTTTACTCACTTTTTCATTCTTAACCTCTATCTCAATACACTCCTCCACTACTTGTTTCCACTCCGTATAATCTGTGCTTCTACTTTCTACCAACCTACAAATCATTTCTGGTAAGTAGCCTCTATTATACTTCCATGTTACTAAACTATCATATTGGTTTTGAGTTAATTCTAGCTTTTTATTTTGAGATGCATATCCGAAATATTCTGGGTATGCATTATATAAATTAATAGTTACCTCCATATTGTTTTTTAACTCATAATTCATTAATTTAATAGCAATATTTCTATCCACACTTATATTTTTAAAATATTCCCATTTAAGTTTATAACCTCTATCTATGCACAAATTATAAATAGTAACTAATTGACCATATAAACTCGGATCTATATTTTTAACATTCTTTTCTCTAATTGATTCCATAAAAACATCTCTTCCTTTATCATAAAACTTTATGTAAGTTCCATAACCTAAGGTAATACCACCATCACCTATATCTTGAACTTTACAATATTGTCGTATCCCCTCGCAAAATAATTGATCATTAATCCGCTTCATACCATATGGTTTATTTTCAAAAGAATCCTTTTCATATGGTAATTCATAGTTTTTAAGGAATTTATATGCATCTACGCTAAGTTTCATGTTTATATCACTCAAATTATACTGTTTCCATTCCTTTAATTTATCAATGAACTTATTTAATTTTTCTTTTGTAGGTACACTGTTACATAAATCAGCATATCCAATATCTTCCCTATCAAATTCATTTTCAACTTTTCCTGTATTTTTCACATATTCATATGGAGCAACATTTCCTCTTATAAATTCATCATTATTATTGACTGCCAATATCAAATAATTTGGCATATAGGATGCTGCATTTTCTCCACTCTCTAGCATTTTTTCACTTTCTTCACAAAGTAATAAATATGAATAATCATTGTAGAAACTATATATGTGGTCTTGTTCAGTATTGCTTATGCAGATTTTTAACTCTATACTTTCTGTTGGCAATAATTCTTGTGTACCCGAACTAAATTCTACCGTTAAGCAAGAGTCAATATACTGTTTTCCTATTTCTGACAAGTCTTGGTTATCATATATTTGAGTCTTGGCTTTAAGTATATCACTTATATTCTTTTCATCTTTGCCTTTAACAACTGCACTTTGACTAATTACAATATCATTAAAACCTTCTGTATTATCGTTAGTATAATAATAGAATATCTGCAAATCAGAAAGCTTTATAGGTGTGTTACCTGTGTTTTTTACTTTTAATTCTAAAGGCATTTCAAATGAAAATGCATCTTTTACTGGCTTCATATACATTTCATATTCGGCTTTTCCTACTGAAGTCTTACCTTCACTTTCATCTAAAAATCGGATATTATCAATGCAAGCAAAGCTAAATCCGTCACTATTTCCGTTATCTTCTAATCTAAACTTAATAGTGTATTCTTTGCCTTGATACAATGAATTAAGTTGATAATGCATATTCTCCCAATCAGTAATAGCATAACTTCCGCCATTTACCTTATGTAATAGACCTTCTTTTTCTAAATAACTTGTTTCTGTCTTTAACATATAATAATGCGGATCTTCCTGTGTTACCTCTGGATATAACCAACCATAAAATGGGTCTATGCCCTCTCCTTCGATTTCTATTGCTATATTAGGTATATTAGAAGTGGTTGTCCCATAAAGCCAGTCGAATCTTAATGTGGTCGCATTCTTAGGTATAGTGACTGTTCTACTTACCTCACTATAGCCATTTTGATTCGTTAAAATACAACTCTTTTTCCCATCATAAGCTGATGATAATTTATTGTCTTCAACTACACATCCTTCTGCAATCTGAACACCCCCTACCACTTGCCATTTGCTTAAATCATTCTCGAAGCCCATTTCTGCATTAGTAGCCATTGCATTCTTACTTCCTGCTAATTTAAAGCTACTACCACCATTAAGCTCATTATATAAACTCACCTGTGCCGTTGATGTAGATACGTTATCTATCACTAATGCTTTCATGAGTTCTACTGCATTTTCTACGGCCTGTGCATTACTAATTACAGAACTATAACCATAATAAGCGGCAGCGCCATGATTTAGAAAAGCATTGCTTAACTGGTCTGTAGCTAAACTTTCACACGAGTTATTTATAACAATACTATTGGCTAATGTTCCTAAATTGTTTTCAAACCACTTATCTGACATTAGATAATAGCATTTATATGTTTTATTAACCACATCAAGTTCATACATCCCCATTATCTCTTCCGATACGAATTCATTTCTATATTTATAATAAGCGTTAGAATACATTTTATCCTCTTTTGGATTGTACCAAACGCCAGTTCCATCAGCTGCTAAATATTTTCCATCCAATCCATGAGAAATAAAAATAATAATACCATAATCATTAATTTTCTTTAATGATTCTATATTCGCTTGTTTGTCAGTTAAAACATCTACTTGAAAGTCTATTTTTGACTCTTCAAGCATCTTTTTTATAGCCTCAACTTCTGTATGATTTCCCCAGTCAGTTTCACAAGGTGACCATATAAGTACTTTATTAGATGAGATATCAACGTATTCCCATTTTTCATCAGAAACAGATGCCACTATATTTCCTGGTTTTCCACCCCTACTTTTTAAACTATTGTCTTCTTCATCCTCTACCCGGATATAATTTTCTACTCCACCTTTGTATGTTATTCTTATTCCTTCGTCCTCTACCCATATTTTCTCTACTATATCTGCTCGAATGAGAAAATCACTCAATACTTCAATAAGCTCTTTAGATGATAAATTTTCATTGGTCGCAAAAATCTCATCTATCTTTTGACTCATTAATTCATTAAATCGGTCTATTTCTTCTAAATTTACATCTGTATAATTAACAACAAATGCACTTTCATCTGTCTTTCCTGTATTATCTGTTGCAACGACCTTACAATTTATCTCACCTAATGGCATGTCAGCAAAGTCTATTATGGAAGAATATTGGTTTTCCTCATCCTTTAGTAACTGTCCCTTGCTCATCCATTCTTCATTTTCATCTTGTATCCATAGGTCAATACTTTTTATCTCTTTTTTCTTTCGTACTTTAGCCGATATTTTATTTTCTGTATTCTCATAAGAAAAGACTGCTCTCTTCTCTATCTTGGTATCTAAAATGATATCATCTATGCCACAATTAACTACGGTAACATGAGCTTTACAAATCACATCTCCTGCTGTGGTACACAAGAATATGTCCGTTTCACCTATACCAACTGTTTTAAACTGATTTCCAGCCACTGCTACAATCTTCTCATTTGAACTCTTTAATACAATATGCTCCTTATCCACTGCAGTAAATGGAATAATTCTTTCTGACGAGTCATTAATGTTTAACTCTAATTCTTCTTCATTAAAATAAGCTTCTCCTGAACTCTTTCCTGCTACAATAATCTGATAAAGTGTTTGGTACTCCTGTATATCCCTAATTGTATCTAAGTATTTAACATTTGCTACTGGGTACTCTGCCTCATTATACTCATGACTTGAAAATTTTAGTACTTCTTCTGTATTCAAAAGATAATACGTATAAGGATATCTACCTATACCCGCTGCATGAGTTGTATCTACATGATACCAGTTTCCATCCACCTTGATTAAATTCCATGCATGCGTATCATTTTTAACAACTCTGCTCTCGATTCCTGCAAGAGTACATAATTGATATGTTAAGTTAGCATATCCATCACATATTGTGTTTTTATTAGCTAGTACATCATATAATTGATAATGGGTATAAGTGTAGTCATAAGAATAATTCTTTACCACATAATCAAAAATGCTCTTTACTTTTTCGTGTTCGTTCATAGATGCACTTGTTATATCATTAATAATATATGCCAATTGTTGTTTTACAAAAGCTTGCTTATTGCCTTCTTCTTCCCCTAACTCACTATCATAAGTAATTGTTAGTAGTAAACACTGTCCTACTTCACTTGTGTTAGTAGTATATTCCCAGCTATTAACCGAATCTATTAGTGGTGTTTGATTATTTATTTTACTCTTAATAGCAGCTATCATTTGAACAACTTCATCATTTGTCCCTAAATACTTTACTTCTACTTGCTTTTGCTTACTTTGAAATGCTGTTCTTAATTTATTTTCTAAATCGCTTTGTACATCTTCCTTTGTTTTATATAATATATTTAATTTAACCTTGAGTATGCCATCAATTATTTCAGAACTCATTGTATAAGAATCTATGCCAAAAGCTGCTGTCTCCATAATTGGTTCAACAATAGCTATCACGTCTGTATCTAACTTACAACTCAGTTCAAGTGTCACTTTTCTTTGGTTAATTCCTTCTTGTATTTCACTCTGTATAAGTTCTTTTTCATCTTTATACTTAACCTCTACAGTAATCCTTACTATTTCTCCTTGTAGAATATAAGATACGGTATATGTTTTAATGCTATTTTCTTCTTCCTTTAGTTTCTCCATAAATGTGGCAACATCATTTGGATCACCTTTAAAATTAAACTCTATAATTTGCTGTTTGTTCTGTACAGCCTCTTGTATCATTTGCTCTATATTTTCATCTACCTGTATCTCTTCTTTATAAATAAAGCTTATTTTTACAGCTATCATTCCTTCTAACTGTACATAGGATATACCATAACTTTTTACTCTGTGTTCTATCTCTCCTAAAACTTTATTAATACACACTCCTACTTCTTCTATGGTTCCTGCATAATTAAATGCTACTTCTACTTTTTTACTTTGTACACCTTCTTTTATTACCTTTTCTATATCTGTCTCTACATTTACCTCTGGTTCCTCTGTTGTCTCTCTATAAGTAAAACTTATTTTTACAGCTATTATTTCTTCTAACTGTGCATAAGATAAACTATAATTTTTTTACACTATGTTCTATCTCTCCTAAAACCTTACTAATACATGTCCCTACTTCTTCTATTGTCCCTGCATAATTAAATGCTACTTCTGCTTTTTTACTTTGTACGCCTTCTTTTATTACCTTTTCCATATCTGTCTCTACATTTACCTCTGGTTCCACTGTTGCCTCTCTATAGGTGAAACTTATTTTTACAGCTATTATTTCTTCTAACTGCGCATAAGATAAACTATAATTTTTTACACTATGTTCTATCTCTCCTAAAACCTTACTAATACACGCCCCTACTTCTTCTATCGTCCCTGCATAATTAAATGCTACTTCTGCTTTTTTACTTTGTACGCCTTCTTTTATTACCTTTTCTATATCTGTCTCTACATTTACCTCTGGTTCTACTGTTGTCTCTCTATAGGTAAAACTTATTTTTACAGCTATCATTTCTTCTAACTGTGCATACGATAAACTATAATTTTTTACACTATGTTCTATCTCTCCTAAAACCTTACTAATACACGCCCCTACTTCTTCTATGGTTCCTGCATAATTAAATGCTACTTCTGCTTTTTTACTTTGTATACCTTCTTTTATTACCTTTTCTATATCTGTCTCTACATTTACCTCTGGTTCTACTGTTGTCTCTCTATAGGTAAAACTTATTTTTACAGCTATCATTTCTTCTAACTGTGCATACGATAAACTATAATTTTTTACACTATGTTCTATCTCTCCTAAAACCTTACTAATACACGCCCCTACTTCTTCTATTGTTCCTGCATAATTAAATGCTACTTCTGCTTTTTTACTTTGTATACCTTCTTTTATTACCTTTTCTATATCTGTCTCTACATTTACCTCTGGTTCTACTGTTATCTCTCTATAAGTAAAACTTATTTTTACATACAGTGTTTCCCCTGATTTTCCATAGCTCATACTATAGCTTTTCACATTATTGTTTACTTCACTTAGTACTTTAGCTACACTTGCTTGTACCTCTTCTATTGTCCCATTATACTTAAACTCAACTATCTCTTGCTTGCCCACTACTCCTCCCTTAATTAACTCCTCCACTTGAGCACTCAATAACACATCCTCATCGTACTCTGATAGTACATATTCTGCTGCTTTAATTTCATACGGTACTAATGCTGTAATCATTACTACATAACTTAATACATAACAAATTATTTTTTTAATCAAAATTCTCCCCTCCTATTTTGTTTTAATTTTATAAATAATTTTAATATAAAGAATTATTTTAGTCAATTTTTATACTATTTGCTTTATCATCCCAAAAAAAAGAGGAGATTGTTAGATATTTTCACCTAACAATCCCCCCTTTTATCTAAATAAACTCATTTTCCCAATTAAAACATCCAGTCACTTCATTCTTAATGTATTTGATTGCTTGTAAGCTACTTAAGTGTTTGACCTGTAACAGTTACTTGAGCTGGGCCACTTCCAAGGTTACAACCAAAAGTATAGCTTTCTCCTGCTGCTAAATGAGGCTGCCAATCTGGGTTTGAAATCGTATAGGTATTACCTACTTGGTTTACAAGTGTTGCACTCCAAAGTGATGTAATAGAACGATCTAAGGTAAAGGTACAAGTCCATCCATTTAATGCTTTCCCTGTTAAATTGGTTACTGTAATATTGGCTGTTGCTCCTGAGGTCCAATCAGATATAATTTGCACTTTAACCATATCACCTGTTTGTGGTGTTGTTGGTGTTGGTGTTGGTGTTTCTGTGCCACCTCCAGGTACTGCTGAACCTGCATATTTAATAACAGCGCCTGCCACACTCTTTCTCGTCCAGCTACATGAATTACGATCTAATAAGCCAAAAGATTCTCCATCATTTTTATGATAGTTATTATCCCACCATACACATTTGATACCATATTGAGTTGCAAGACTTACATAGTCTTTTACCCATTTTACTACTTCACTTTCATTATTCTTATGTACTGCACCAAATTCTGTAATGATAACTGTTACCCCTTTACTTATAAGTGAGGTATTTAGATTATTCATGAGATACTCTATATCAGATTTTCCTGAGCCGTCCCAAGTCGTACGGGCCCAACTTGGGTTACCTTCTGGCCTAAATGTAAAGCCATATGGCGTATAAGCATGAATGGCAACCATAATGTTTTTATCACTAGGAATTTTAAAACCAGAAAGACCATTTGGATCTCCATTATTGCCATAAGGACAGATAATAAGACATCTTTTTGCATTATTGCCCCCCGTTTTACGTACTGCATCAATAAATGCTTGATTTAAAACATTAACGGCAGCTCTACCATCTGCATCTCCACCACTCCATTCATTACTACTTCCAACAATCCTTGGTTCATTCATGCCCTCAAAAAGTAAGTGATCTCCATAGGCTTTGAATCTCTCTGCAATTTGAGTCCAAATAGCTACCAGCTGTTTCTGAGAAGCATCAAGTGTTGCTGATTGAGGTTTTAACCAAGATGTTTCATGATGTGTATCAAGTAGCACATACATGCCATCTGCCATAGCATAGTCCACCACTTCTTGTACACGATTCATCCAAGCTGTATCTATCGTGTAGTTAGGTGCACTTCCTACATGTTCTCCCCATGAAACAGGAATTCTAATCGTATTAAATCCTTCATTTTTTACAGCATCGATCATGGCTTTGGTTGTTTTAGGATTTCCCCAATAAGTTTCATTATTTAATGAATAAGTACCATATGCATCTAATGAGTTTCCTAAGTTCCATCCTGCTGTCATTTCTTTTGCAATTGCAGCAGGCGTAATGTCCCTCATTGTTCCACGTACATCAGCTGCAGAAACAGCCGTTCCTCCACCTACGAGCAAACATAGGCCCATAAATATACTTAACAACTTCTTTTTCATTTTTTTGCCTCCTTCTGCCATTTCATTTTACTTGTAATCTTCTTTATTGCTTCGTCATTCCTTTGTTTCTTATCCTGCTTATTTTAAAGAAGCATTGGTAGCTGTTACAGTTGCTGGACCACTGCCAAGGTTACAGCCAAAAGTATAGCTTTCTCCTGCTGCTAAATTAGGCTGCCAATCTGGATTAGCAATCGTATAGGTACTACCTACTTGACTTACAAGTGTTGCACTCCAAAGTGATGCAATAGGACGATTTAGGGTAAAGGTACAGGTCCATCCATTTAATGCTTTTCCTGTTAAATTGGTCACTGTAATATTAGCTGTTGCTCCTGAAGTCCAATCTGATACAATTTGTACTTTAATCATATCACCTGTTTGTGGCACTTCTGGTTCAGTTGGTGTTTCTGGCGTACTTCCACCTGGGGCTGAGCAAGATTCAAATAGCCATGTTTGATTGGTAGCACCATAGTAAGTATAGGCCTGAACATTAGCACCATCTGTTGTAGCTTTATTAGATACATCTAATCCCCTAATATCAGTCGTACATTTTAAAACAATACCGTAAACGCCACTTTGTGATGTAGGCAATACTTTAAATAATTGCGCACTTGTATTATTGGCTTCATAGGTTTGGATGTTAGTACCATTTTCATCTTTGCCATAGGCAACATCTAACATATAGCCATTGCCATTTTTAAGTGTCACATAACCCTCACCCTTGTTGACAAGTTGCCATTTTTGTCCTGCAACGCCTGAGCCTGTACCAATTTCTACGTTTTGGCCATTTGCACCTACATTATCTTTTACCTGAAGGTATTTTTGTGCATTCACATTTTTAATGTAATACCAGCCATCTTTTAATGTGGCATAATTTGAATTTGGAGTTGGTGTTGGACTTGGTGTTGGATTAACTTGGCTTCCTGAATCTGTATAAGCTTTGAGCACAGAATAGTAAGATGCTTTTGGTGTTCCACCAACAGTCTTATATAGTAATGGATTGTCTTTTGAAATCCATGAATTACTATCTGCAAGTCCCCAGAAGGTAATACCTGTAATATTAGAACCAGATTTTTTAGCTTTGATTAATTCTGAAAAGAGATTATAGCAATAATCTGCTTGAACCTGATCAGAAGTATTAGCAATATCTAGCTCTGTAATTTGAATTTCAAATCCTGCATTTGTAAACTTCTTTACAGCATCCATGTAATAAGATACACTTGGAAAATTCGTTCCAACATGTGACTGCATACCTACACCATTACAAATTTTCTTATCACTATTGATGAACTTAACTAATTCAACAATTTTATCAGACACCATGTATGTATTGTAATCATTATAGAATAAACTTACAGAATTTGTGAGTCCACGTTCAGCAAGTACCTGATTGGCAAATTGAAAGGCTTTTTTAACAAAGCTTGCTTTTGTATTTACCGGACCATAAATTTGTATCCAACCTGATTTAGAATCTGCATGTAAGTACTCATTAACGACATCCCATGCATAAACAACACTTCCATATTTGCTTGAATAGACATGATTCATATAAGACTTAACATAAAATTCTAAACGTGCATCCATGACTGCTTGACTGACATAGCCACCATTTTTGCTATAATCACTTCTGAAATACCAATCTGGTGTTTGTGCATGCCATACTAAAGTATGTGCACGTAATGCTATCCCATTTTCATAACAGGTTTTTAAAACATTATCTACTTGATTAAAATTAAGTTTTGGCACTGTACTTTCTGTATAATTACTTGGGATATAGTATCCTAAGGCCTTAGCTTGTGCTACAGAAATCAAAGTAGGTGACCAATTACTTAAAATATAATCTGGCTTCATTTCATTTCCTATAGTTGTACTATTGTACTCTTTCTTTAAAGCATTAAATGCATTAGCATTATATAACTCATCATAAACAACTGAAGCCCCTATTTTACCAAATAATTGTCCATATGTATTTAAGAGTGTCGTATCAGTTGCTGCTGCATTTACTGCATTACTAGTTCCCATCGTCAATATCATCATCAAGGCTAAAAACAAGGATACTACTTTACTGTGCTTTTTAATAAACATAAAATCCATCTCCTATCGTTTTCATAATATAAATCATCCATTATTTAAATAAATACTGACAAAAATGATAAAGTCCGTTATTCCAAACCCCAAAATTATGATCTCCATTCATGGTGTACCAGAAGTGTTGTACATTATTTTTCACTAGGGTATCATGATAGTAAGTAGGTACTGTACCCACTACACTATCCGTATTACCATTACATATTAAAACTACTTTAGGTACATTAGCACCTTGTGGTATTGTAAATTCACTTTCTCTAAACTGTCCTGGATAATTCAATCCCTTATCTGGAAGTAATCCCGGAGCAGGTGAGAATGCACCTATATACCCAAAGGTATCTAACATAGAAAATCCAACAAACAATGACTCACGTCCACCCATGGATAAACCTGCAATAGCTGTATTTTGAGGACCAGTTTTTATGGAATAATTTTGTGCAATAAAAGGCATTAAATCGCCTCTTAAATCATTAATAAAATTATCAAAAGCCACAATATTTTCTGCACTTAAAGCATTCGATGGTACCCCATCGTTTTTACTCGCACGGATATTAGGAATAACCACAATCATTTCCTGCGCTTTACCACTTTTTATTAAATTACCAATAATATTATTTGCACCACCATATAACCACTCATCTTCAGTTCCTCCTATACCATGTAATAAATAAAGTACAGGATATGTTTTATCCTTTGAATAGTTAACTGGCGTAATAATATTACATTTCCTCATGGTACCTGTGGTTTTAGAATAATAACTTACTTTTTCAAGCTTACCATATAGATTACCTTCTATATATTTGTCAAAATTACTTGGTACATCATAAGGATTAATAGGTACATCATATATATTTCCTTGTGTTGGCTCACTACCTCCTGTCGAAGGTTGTTCCCCTTCCGAAGGATTTTGTTCCTGATAATTAGTCATACTTATAATATTTCCATCATATAGTATCTCTGCTAAATATGCTGAAAAACCATTTATTTTTGACCAATCTTTATTAGCGATACGTATTGAAATATTCATGCTACCTGTACCTACGCCTAGTGACCCTGTTTCATTCACTTTTAAGGTACACAAATACTTCCCATTCACCTTTTTTATACTCATATCCACTTTCGAAGTTAAGTCACTGTACCAAGGTGCCACATTTAACTGTAAAGCTGCATGATCACACCACATATTCATTTCTTTATCTTGTGACTGATTAAAATAATAACGAATTTCTAATTTAGATAAATCAATGGGTGTTTTAGTTGCATTAACTGTATAAGTTTGATTAATCGTTTCACTTATTGTTGTTGTATTGGCCACATCAATACCTATTTGGGATGAATATATAGCATTCACCGTTTGTACATTATTTGCATTTACTGTTGTTGCTAAAACGTTTCCAACTATATTTGTGGTAGCTAATACAATACTTCCTATAATCCCTATCATTTTCTTCCTGTTCATCTCATACCTCCTATAACTAATAACATCTATATCTATCAGAACTAAGTATCTACCCTCCTTTATCTTTAATAAACTCTAGGAATTTCCAACCTGTATCTTTCAAGGTTTTTAGTTCCTATATTTTAAAAATCGCCACCTTTCACTTAAACCTATGGATCAATATCTCCATTTATAGTAAAGTCAGTTGATTGTAATACTATTTTTCAAGCAAAGGCGATTTTAAATATGACCTGTTATTTCTATACTCATAATGTTCTTCAAGATACTTAGGAAAATCTCATTAGATGCTGACAGGTTGTTACCTAACAAATATCTTATACCAAAACATTTCAAGGTCGAATTAGATTCATCTCCTGCCTAGAGTGTATTTAGATATTCCTTTCTATTACTATAATGTAAAAAAAAACATTTAGGATCATAGACTCACAATATGTTTTTTTTTTAGATATAACATGTTGTCATCTATAGTCATTTGACACACAAAAAAAGCTACTAATGAAGATCATCATTTCATTAGTAGCTTTTTTATCTTTATATAAATTCTTGTTCCCAGTTAAAGTATCCTGTCTGATCATTTTTAACATATTTAAGATAAGCTGCATACGTATTACCATTACGCCCCTTGAGATTACGAAAGCCCACCTTTCCATTTTTAAGTAATAGTTCTACCATTTGACGTGTGACAGTCTTCCCTAACATTGTAATATACTTATCATTTTTCCAAATGGTGTACTTACAACCGCTCTTCCAGTTCACGCAACCAAATGCTTTTTCATTTTCTACTACAGCATTCCCACACACAGGACAAACCCCTACTGGCTCCATATCTTTAGGCACTTCAACTTTTGTACCGCTTAATACCCTTGTATCATTTTTAATAGCCTCAACAGCTTCTTCTGTAAAGGCTTTAATCATACTTAAGAATTCATCCTTTTGGAATTTACCCTTTTCAATATCAGATAAAGTTTTCTCCAATCGCCCTGTATATTCAAGGTCAAGTAACTGCTTTGCTGGAAATGTTTCTACAAGAGCTTTTCCTAGGTCTGTACATACTAGACTTTTTCCTTTTGCCCTAATATATTCCGCATCTTTTAGTTTCTTAATCGTTTCTGCACGCGTAGCAGGTGTTCCAATACTAAAACCACTTAGGATACTTGCCATCATCTTGAGGGTATCTTCTTCACTTTCTTCTTTTCCCTCTTCTTTTTCATCTCCCTTAAAGCTTTTTCCACATGTCTCCATCACTCGAAGTAGTGTTTTTTCTGTATGCGCTTTAGGTGGTTTTCTAGTTACTTCAGCCACATTAGCATTTTTCACTTCTACCAGTTCATCTTGTGTCACTTGTGGTAATAAAGTATCCTTGTTTTCCTTGCCTTCTTTGGTGCCTTTAGCTTCAAATTTTTCTACAATACGCCAGCCTTCTACTAGTTGTACTTTTCCTTTTGAAATAAATACACCTTTTAAGCTTTCTTCTGGCACATCAATAATCTTAGTAATCAACTTCGTTTCTTCAAATTCTGCTATAGGCAAGAATTGCATAAGGAAACGATTTTTAACAGCATTATAAACCACCTGTTCATCTGGTGTTAAACTTTTAGGTATGATATAAGTTGGAACAATAGCACTATGGCTTTCTACCTTACTATTATCAAATATACGTTTATGATCTACAAAACAAATTTGACTTTCATAAGGAAGACCTATTTTAAGTGTATCTAACACCTTTTTGGTTCTTCCCTTTAAACTTTCCTCTAAAGCCAAACTCCCCGTTCTAGGATAAGTAATATATTTCTTTTCATAAAGAGATTGTGCCACCTTTAGCACTTTATCAGAAGTCCAACCTTTATATTTACTTGTAATATACCCTTGCAAATTAGACAAATTAAATAAAAATGGTGCATATTCCTTCTTTTTCTCTATTTGCTTTTCTACAATTTGCGCTGGCTTATTTTTGATAAGTTCTACCATGCTCTCTAAAGTAGCTTTATTGTCGAACTTCTCATTATCTTTGCCTTCCTCATCCTTTTCATAATAAGTTCCTTCAAATACTTCATTTTGGCTCGTTTTAAAATTTGCCAGAAGCTTATAGTAAGTAGATGCTTCAAACTGCTCAATTTCTTTATCTCGGTCATAAATAATTTTTAAAGTTGGCAATAATACCCTACCAATATTTAAGATTTTTTTACTGCCCGAGTTATATTTCACTGTTGCAACCGATGTTAGATTAATCCCAATCATCCAGTCTGCCCATTGCCTTCCAATCCCTGCATCTTGAAGTGATTTCATTTCTTCATTAGGCCTTAATTGACTAATGCCCTTTTTCACTTCTTCTGGTGTCCACTCATTTAAAAGTATACGATATATAGGTTTCTTTTCATTAAAATATAAAAAGATCTCATCCCCAATAACTTGCCCTTCCCGGTCAAAGTCAGTTGCTGAAATAACACCTTCCACATCTTCTCTATCTATCAGGTCCTTTATAATATTGAGCTGTTTTCTAGCGCCCGCATCTTCTATCGCTTTATTCTTGCCATCACTTTTTACTTTATATTTAAATTCCTCAGGAATAAAAGGAAATTTTTCAAGACGCCAGCTTTTCATACTTTCGTCATAGTCTTTTGCGTCATAAAGTTGCAATAAGTGTCCAAAGGCCCATGTAATCAGATAGTCTTCTCCTTCATAATAGCCATCTCTTTTCGTTTTAATATCAAATGCATCTGCTATATTTTTAGCTACTGAAGGTTTTTCTGCAATGATTACCTTTTTCATTATTAACGCTCCTCCTATTAATCTTATGCAACATGTCTACCTAACCTTTCCTATTCGATAAAATAGACACAAGAAGATTCGTTGTGTCTAGGGATAAGTTCATGTAATTGTATTTATTGTAACATATTTCTGTTAAAAATGCATCCCCTGTGAATGAAGGCCTAAAAAGGAGCCATTGCTCACTTGCAACAGCTCCCCCGCCTTACTCTTCTTCTTTTGCTTCTGAAGTTTTTTCTACTGAATCTGTTTTCTCATCCTCAGCATAGTTCATAAAATCTTTAATCTTAACATATTCTATGTCATCGTCATCATCTTCATAGATGCTTTCATCAAACTCTTCATAGTTTTCATCTAACTCATCAAAGTCGTCATCAAAGTATTCGTAATGCTCTTCTAAGTCTTTTTCTCTTTTCTTTGCGATCCAAATGACAATAGCTACTAATACAGCGACAACACCAATGGCTACAGCAATCCATGCGCCTTTTTTACGATCGTCTTTTCTCATTAGTTCTCTAACCTCCTCAACTGTTAGTGGGAACTCTTTCCATCTTGTTTTCATAGTCTCAGCTCCTTTTCGTTCCGTATAGAACATTATACCAATTTCTAAGTTTTATAACAATATCAATATCATTTTTCCTATCTCATTATTTTATCTGATTTTATTTAAATTATACAGAATAACTAAGAGATAGCAAGATTTGAATACTATATTAATTCCTACGTTTTTTTTATTATATCATAGTTATATAAATTTTTTTTAAATTTTTGTTAGGGAATCTCTTCTATACTTACGACGCAACACAAGTAAAATTCACACTGAAATCTCAAGCATAACAAAGCCGCTTTAGATATTCATCTCTTAAAGCGGCTTTTATTATACTCTTTTATATATGCTTCTTCTCTATCTTACATCAATCATTTACATTTCGTTTAAATAGGCTTGTAATTTCTCTGCTAATTTTCCCATATGTACACCGTCAACGAAGGAATGGTGGGCTTGAACAGAGAAAGGTAATCTGTATCTTCCATCTTTTTCATACATCTTCCCCCAATCAAACATAGGTACGGCATTGTATTTTTTCCCAGAATCCGTATGTGAAATATGAGTGAAAGAAATCCAAGGGATTGAAGAAAATTGATAGATATCATTTCCCATAGGACCAGTAAAATATTCTTTTTGATTGTCATTTACCTTTTTTGCTGCTACTTGAAAAGCTTCCATAGAATCTGTCATTTCAACAACTATATTTTTCATTAATTCTGTCTCTTGATTTAAGTAGGTAAAGGAGGTCTTAATATCTTTATATAACACAACATTGCCATCTTCAAACCGGTATCTAAATTCTTCGATCTCATTTGCTGCTTTGGAAATCATATAAACCATTGCAAAGGTAAAAGACCATTTGTTCGCTTTGATTACTTGGTAAAAATGTGTCACATCCAATTCAAAACTAATATCATATTTGGGATTTGCATACTCTTTAAAAATCTGACAGTGCATAGCCCTTTTCCAATTGCTTAAATCAACTATCTCATAACTACTCATATCATTTTCTCCTATCAGTCACTTTACTTCCTATTATCTCTTGTTTTACCCTCAGTCATCTTATAAATATATAAATATTTAACTTGATTAATCAGCTCAAGAAAACATTTTAATATATTCTTTCCTAAGAACTTAAACATTAAAATCCTCAGATTTAAATTGACTATAAAACCTACCACTATGTATAGTTATACGGAGCACACAATGATCTGGGTCTGCCACTCCCTTGGAATAGTACATGGTATCTCCTTCTTGCCATATCATTTCTTTACTTTCTTTATCTTCTAGCACCTCCACTGTCCCTTTTAACATCACCCCTCTAAAGAAACGCTTATCACAGAAATAAAGACAGGCTTTAGGATTACTTTTATATTGTTGGACACGCATAGATGAGGTATTGGTAGAAAAGTAAAACACCTTAATACCTTCTCTTCTCCGAGGTGGTAACATAGCTTTTGTATTTGGAAAGCCTTCCTCATCTACTGAACTAATAAAAGCCACTCCTTGCTTATCAATTAAATTACCTATTGTTTGTTCTGGGTTTCTCATCATCCTATTTTCCTCCTCATTACCTTTTAACTCATTTACTCATATTTCGCTCTCATTTAACTAACATTTTTTAATTATAGCTCTATTATGTTATGTATATATTCTGAATACCTAGAATGACCTAATCACTAATCTTAGCACAGGTTAGTTTCCTTGAATTAATTCATAGGCATGCTCATAATCATTCCTATGGACATAAATATAGTACATGTAGCTAAATTCGCTTCTTTCACCGAAACTACCCTTAACTCCTCTTCCCCTGCCTGGAAATTCTGAATTATTATGATTAATAGTTTTATATGTATAACTAATATTATTCGCTACAAGTATACTACGAATATTGCTAAACTTGTTCATAGAATGCCCTACATAAACTTCTTTTCTATTCCAAAATCCAATCATGTTCTTATTCTCCCAAAATAGTAAGTACATAGGTTAGAAACCAAAATATAACACTACCAATGCCAAACCAACTATATAAACTATTCTTATATTCTTTATACCTATCCTTTTTATTCATACCCTTAATATTAACAAGAATGACTCCTAGGATCACTATAACAAAACCTACTTGTGATGCCCACCGTGGTAATACTTTTAGTATATAAAAGATATTTAATATCGCACTTACTATAAATATTGCAACAATACATCTTGCTAATTGGTCTGTCCGTTTCATGATAACTTACCTCCTTTATATTGTCTAATAACTTTCTATTTAATCTCATTTATAGTCTATTGCTTAACTCACTACCATTCCATCATATATCAGCTACAAATACTATCATCTTGATAATTCTATAGCCCTAATAATCATTTTCTCTAATATAGTAAGCATTTGTTCTATATTATCCGCATTCCACTATAACTTTATATGCTAGATCGATACTTTAGTCCCAGTAAGATTAAGTAAATACCCTTCTTTCTCTTATAACTTTTTATATACTAGTTCCGTATGACTTTAATGCATTCTATGCACTTATTACTTCTCTTAAAAGTAGCACATAACTTTATTTAATTACCTTTTATTCTCCAATATAATATATGTGCATCTTAACATTACATAAAAATCTTATTTGTAACTAATACCACTAGTATTACAAACAATATAGCAATAAGCCATCTAGCCCCCTTAAAATTTATTTCCTGTCTCCCTAATAAACTAATTCCCGAAGCCGTAAAAAACACACAGACATCCTCCCAATAATTCTTCCCTTGAAAAATAATGAGTATTAACTCCATTATTCCAATTCCCAAAAATGCATAGCCTAATATGCCATTTATCTTATATATCTTGCTCCTCTTTCTATGCTCCATTTTACTTCTCCCTTACATATTTCGTTATTATCTATTTTTCTAGTAGATAAGCATTACAAGATTTCCAGAAACTTATGCTATCTATTTCAAAACTCTTATAGTCAAATTTCACTCTACTTTTTTAGCAGTTAGTTTTATCACACTTCATATAGCCTCTTGCCTCAACAATAATTTTTCATAACTAGTTACTTCATGATATGCCCCAAAGCTAATTACTTTATCATTATCTTGAAATCTCAAAACGTACCTTAAGAGATTCTAAACCCAGCTCATCTTCTTTTGCTAATCGTATCGTTTCAATGGGCACACCATACTGCTCTATAACTTTTTTCGGATCTGCCCAACCATTATTAAATTCCTTTTCCGTTAGTCGCCTTATTTCTGTTTCTTTAAATTCAAAATAATAAGTTTCTCCAATAGTCAACCCTTTAGCACGTTCTTCCCCTACAAAAATAGTAAATGGACCATCTTGAAAACAAGTTACAATAGCCACCTGAGGAGTAGTAAAATCAAGACAATAATCAGGCATAACATCACGTACCGTAGCACTAAATCCTCCCACAACTTTAGTTGGAATGGTTGCTTCTTGATACTCATCAAGAGCTTCTTTTAATGTTGCATTCTCAACTAATAACTGATTATACTGCTCTAAAGTAGTATTATACTTATCTAGATACTTATCAAGTTGAGCTTTCAATTCCTCATTCTGCTCTAATAAATTGTTCTGTTCGCTCTGTGAAATTTCTGCACCAGAGCATCCCACACATCCAAATGCTATCAAAAAGGATAACATTATATTTGGTATATATTTTATGTGCCTCATTAACTTCCTCCTTTGTACCTCCATCCATTAATGTATTATCGCAATTATTAGCCCTGTTAATAAACATGGCCTGCCCTAGCATATATTAATAAAGTTATCTAAATACCTTTTATACATGAAACATTTTTTCTTTTTCACCAAAAAGAAATCTTATTCCTGGTATTCTTTTAATAACCTCACAGGTAAGTAGAGTCATCACTAATGTTCCTACTACCGATACGAAATATAGAATCATAACAGATTTAGTAACCTTACATAAATAATATTGAAATACTACTAACCACCCAAAGTGAAATATATAAATCATAAAAGATCTAGATGTCATATACCTTGTAATTACATTATTCTGATTAAAACTGCACCTAGCAAGTCCTAAAAAACCCAAAATGCCAAACCATGTAGCACACGCATTACAGATTGTTTCTATAATCCCTATTTGATTTTCTTTCCATACAAATGTATAAGTCAAAATCACATCAAACACAAGCATAATAGCCAAATACAAATATCTATATTTAGTCATTCTCTCTAGAACATCTTCCTCTGACAGAACATAATAGCCTATTAAAAATAGAGCCAAATTTCCTCCAATGCTTTTACCTCCAAAATCTAAAATTGGTGTCATGATCAACGGAAAAAACATTAAGATTGGTAAATAAGCCGTCTTAATTTTAGCAAAAGAAAGCTTAGGTAATATCTTTCTCTGCAATGCAATCAGTAGTAATGAAATCATTGAAATAATAAATAGAAAAAGTAAAAACCACAAATGTCCAGGGGTTAAACTTCCGTCATATCCGGTTAAATCTGTAACTTTTGTAAAAAAAACTTCATAATGCTCAAAAAAACTTCCCGAATAATTATTGTGATACTTGTCTGACATATATGTCATTAGCGCCACCACTGTAAATCCACCTGTAATTAATGGAATTAGTAGTTTTTTAACTCTTTCTATCGCGAATTGTCCATAGCTTCTATTTTTCATAGCATATCTCGTACTCATTCCAGCTAGTACAAACAATAGCGGCATATACCATGGGGCTATAAAAATAACAAGTGATGATAATACCTTATTTTCATATAACCAGATATAATTTCCTTCCCAACCATTCCATGCCATCGCTGCATGAAATGGAATCAAAAAAACAATCCATAACCAACGCAAATTATCAATATAGTACTTTCTATCACTCATTTCTAATTACCCTCCTTAACAGCTATTCTAATTCTTAATGTATCTAATAGTTTCTTAATGTATAAGAATCCTTTTTATTTTTTCTCTTAAATCCCTCTAAAACCACTTTATATCCAACAGGCTTTCTAACTACTTCCTCTTTTTTCATAGGTTCACCACAATGAGAACATGCTACTGCATTAGGTGAAATATCTCTGTCGCACATGGGACATTTAATTAATGGAATATATCTCCCTTGTTATTTTTTGTATATTCAGAATTAATTATACTATAATAAAAAAACCAGGTCTACCTTCAATCAAATAAAAAAGTCTAGAACTATTTAGCCCTAGACTTTAACATTTCTCGTATTACTAAAAGGATTCACTTTTGCTATTTAGCAAATTAACTATTAAACTATTCACTAGGTGATTGATTAAAATAATGTGGCGCAAACTCTATAACACGGTAATCTTGTATATTAGCAAGCTTAAGTGGCTCAGATGTTAGATAAGCTTCTACCTTTTCAAGAGATTCTGATTTCATAATAAATAGTCCACCACTCATATCATCTTTAAGCCCAGACATTAATATGAGGCCTTCATCCATTGCTTTTTTAGAATATGCCATGTGTTCTTTCATGATATTGTCATTCATTAGTTCTGCATTTTTTATTATACCTTCAACAATAAAGTACTTCATTTTTATCATCCTCCTTTAATCGTATTAGCCTATTTTTCGTAAATAATTAATCTTCTTTATTTTAATCCTCCTTGACTAATATAAACAAGTCATCTTTACATATAAACTAACTTACTCTGTATTTTTACAATTCACTCTTCATAGCTTCTTTCCTACTAACAACTATCTCTAATAATACTAATTATAATCTTACATAAAAATAAGACCAATTCTAAGGTTGCTCAATCTTATGATTCCATATCATTATTGAATTCGTTTAAATCCTAGATAACATGTTCCTTGAAAAGTAAGTTTTCCTTTGTCTTGTTCAATAAGCATACCATATTCTGTCCCCTGTACCTTTAATTCCATACGGTCACCACTATCAACCTCAAAAGTAATATAATATGTGGTCGACGATGAATTATGCCTATTGTCATGATGATGATGGCTAAGATTAGTACGCTTTGCTACAACCACTGCATCCACAGAAAGCACAGGGGAATCGTTATTCTTTTTCCATTGTTTAGCGGAACTTATTAAAGCAAAGATAATAGTTCCAAATACTAATACGAAGACTAAAAATATAAATATAGGAGCAATAGTAAACATTGCATTATCAAATGGCGAAAACATCATTAACTTACCTCCGAAACATAGCTCTTTTTATTTAAGTATACACTTTTTTCAATATAAAATCTTTATTTTTATTTAGTACAATAATTATCTCATGAATAGAATTTTAAACAAAGAACAAGACTACTCCGAAAGTTACCCTTAAAGATATTATCACTCTAATCCTCTCACATTAAATAACCTATAAATATCCTTTTAGAAAAATGATTCTAAAATTTCTTGTAGTATTATTTTCAGGTAATTCTTCCATTAATGGTAATCGAGCACTATTCATGCCGTTTCTATCACATGCACCAAATATTTTATAATTACATTGTCTTTCTCTAAGCGTCATATAATTTGCACCACTATATTAATATATAATTTATAAACAAAATAACTTTATATTTTTTATTCATAGCATTTCTCCTTTAAACTACCTGACGGTATAAGATAGTATACCATTCCTTTAAATAACCTCTTTGCCTCTTTAGATAAAAAAGAAGGAGGCCTGATTCTATCAGACTCACCCCTTATTCTTGCTTCATATTCAATTCTTGTATCTATTTCATTTTTACTCATATATCCTATTCTTGTTGGTATGCTCTTTGGTGGACAAGCTATGATATCATCTTCTTTCCATTCTTTTATGTACTCATTAATAGTATAATAAATTAGCATTTATAGATCATTCGATAATGACAATATCTTCATTTTCAAATACAATCGCTTGCATATTTCCTAATCTTATTCGCTCTTCTCTATCTTTTTTATAGTGTCCTGCTTTTTCACAAATATCATCACTGCAATGTACATCTAAACTACATTGTAACAACCCTAAATTATTTGTCATATTGTTGGCAAATATAATGCTTCCTGCACTTACTCCAACTACCACGCCCCCTTTATTAATAAATGATTCTATTTTCATGTTGAAACCTTGTTCCCTAATTCGTTTTAATAAATACTCCGGATTTCCACCACATAAATATATTATGTCATATGTTTCTAAAGTATCTTCCTTTATATATTCATGCAAATCATAAACGCATATATTTTCACGCCTAATACCGCACTTGAGTAAATCATTCAGACACTTTGGTAACACTTCTATAGCATCTGGAGAAATAGCTGCTGTCGGAATAAACATTGCTTTAACATCAGATATCTCTCTATTTAACATATTCATAAATGCTTCTTCAATAACTTTTGTTTCTAAACCACATGAGGTAAGTAAAACATTCATATGAATAACCTCCTCTATCAATTTAAATTTATCTAATTCTCTTACATATAAAATTTGTTTATTTTATGCATTTTGTATCTCTTGTTAAATGAGCCATGATTATGACCTTCTTGACCAATATTATATACTCATTAATAGTATAATAAACTGGAATTTACATTTCACTACAAAGTTATTTCATATTCAAGATAATCTCCTGAAAATGCAGAATCACCATTATTATCTCTCCTTTGAACGAGCTGAAATCCTACACTTTCATAATTGTGAGGTGCGATTAAATTACTATTTGTTCCCACAATTATTTTTTGGAGATTTTCATATTTCATAATTCTATCAATAGCCTCACTAAGTTGTCTCTTCCCATATCCTCTACCTTTATATTTAGATGCAATGCAGTTATGACCAATTTCCACATACTCTGGCATGTTCCTTGGGTCCCATGAAATATGTCCAATTGGTGTATCCTCTAATACCGTTATAAAACCGTATTTATCAGCAATATTTAAATTATCGAAGAAAAAATTATCAAATTCTATCCAATCTTGTTCAAAGCATTTTCTATACCTATCATCAAATGAATAGCCGTCTAATAACAATTTGTACAGTATTCCTCTATCAAATTCACTTATTTTTTTAAATGCCAGGTTCATATCTAAGACCTCCAAAATTCTAATTTATCTAATTCTATTACATGTAAAAATTTTCATTTTAGGCATTTTATGTCTCTTGTTGAGGGCTCGCGGTCTTTAGCATAAGTTTTTATTTTAGTCTAATTAATAAGGGTATTATATTCTCTTGTTTCATTAGCATTAATATCACCGTAGTAAGCATCATCGATAAATATTTTTTATTTTCTTAGGCTATCAGAATATGTATTCTTTCTTGAAATTTTAATCATGCAAATTCACCCCATTATATAAATAATCTTTATCAAATAAATTATCTAGTTATTCTACCAAGTGCTATCTTAACAATTAAGTTAAACGCCTATATTACCAATCCATCCTGATACCATCTCTCACCTGCAAGTAATAAATGATGTACTAGCTATTCTTTTTAATATATATCTTCAAGGCCTTAATTCCTAATAGGCACAACCTAATAATAAAAACAACTAACACTAATAGAATAACTGTACTAATTCCTTGTAATAATAAATCCCAAACAAGTGAGTTGTCATACCCTATTACACGCCCTACTTCATCCATATATATTCCTCTTTTCTTTAAGAAAACCATTACCCATCTTTTTAGCTCTTATCTCCCTCCTGCAAATTATAAGAGGTTTAAAAGTTATTATTCATTGTTATTAATTATATAAACCTTAAGATTAGGCCTACTACAATTAGTCCGTTCGCAATAAACCACTATCACCCCTTTACACTACTATCTTCAACCTGCAAGTTGCACACCCTACAAAGCACGGGCACATTATCTTCATCAAGCCTCAGCTCTGGATAATCCTTAAACGACTTAAAATGATGTCCTTGAAGGTGTTCAATCGTAAGTATCTTTCACTTGCTCCAATACTTCTCACAATAAGATTGTTCTTTTACTTTTCTATTCCATAGTTTCTGCCAAGCATATGATAAGTAAAATTTGCGTTTCTCAAGTGAAATATTTCTGTTGTATAAAGTTTTAGCTCTACAAGTATAGGTTGTGTAATATTATCTTACTCTTGTTTCTATATTCTTTGTTTTTAATGCACTAATGCTTTTATACATATAACCGCTTTTTAACTTTATTATATTCTGATTATTTTATATGTTCAACAAAATCTATTTCCCTTCTTAGTTAAGAAGCTCTAATTGGGAGTGTTAATGACTTAAATTTACCTCGTATTAGCTTTTACTACCTCATTTAACAACTTTCCTTTGTGTCTTAGTTTCACTTTGTGATACCTACTCATTTCTGCTTTTAAATTAGTAAATTTTGTACGTGGAATGAGGTCTTTTTAAGGCCTTTATGCGGCAAATCTGAAGTTATGAGGCCTTTATAACAAATTGGTGAATAGGGTATTAAGGAAGAAAAATGGCAAAAAAATAGACCTAAGACATTTCATCTTAGATCTTAATTTACTGAGGTAAATAGCTTCTGTTTATACACCATTTACACCATTTTTTCTTTATTTTAAATGCATTTTTCATAACATCTTAATTGGCTTAATGCCGTGAGCTTCAACCATTCAATTACATTTCATCTAAATTAAATGGTGTTACTTGATATACATAGTGATTTAGCTGAACTTATTTGAGATTAATCTAAAAATGTTGATTTTACAATATTTATAAACTTATTTACTCCAAATAAATTTATTATTTACTCCATTTTTACGCCATCCATACTAAATACGCCATTATTTATATCCAATTTTAGCTTTTCTATTTCATCTAACTGATGTTCTTCTAAAACATGAGTATATAAATCCATGGTCATAGCTAATGTAGCGTGTCCTAAGTATTTTTGTATAATTTTAGGTTTAATATTACTCTCAAAACATCTTGTTGCAAATGTATGTCTAAAGGTATGAGCTGAAAAAGTTTCAAATTTATCCACTTCATCTCTCATCAAATTAATTTCATCAATAATTGCTCGTATTGCATCGCTGCATAATTGTGAATTTAATGGTGTCCCGTATTTAGTTGTAAATAAGAGGTCCTTATATTGTTCATGAGGTTTAGCATATGATTTACTCATGACCACATCCCTCTGTCTCTTTTGCTTTATCAATACTTCCATGCATTGATCATTAATAGGTATTTTACGATTACTAGTTATAGTTTTAGGCTCCCCTAAATAAAAGTTCTTTCCTTTTCCTTTTTCAATTTCCTGATAGGATAAAGTTTTATTAACGATGATCTGCTTACTCTTAAGTTCAATATCTTCCCATGTAAGAGCAGCAATTTCGCCTTGTCTTAATCCTGTATAAATCAATACAGCAAAAAGATTGTAATAAAAAGTACCTGCTGCACATTCAAAAAAAATTTTCTGCTCGTCTTCGCTTAGCACTCTGATTATTCTCTTCGGCTTATATATTTTCACTCCCTTTACGGGATTTTTAACGACTAGATCATCTATCATCGCTTTATTAAATAAATCCAATAAAATGACCTTAGACTTATGCTGGATTTCATAGCCATATCCATTCTTCTTAATTGTATTGATTAGCCCTGTAATCTGTAAATGAGTAATCTCTGAAATTTTTACTCCTCCTAATATAGGACTAATATGCTTGTAGTAAGTTGTTTCATATATTCGCCTTGTATTACTGCGAATTATTCCATATTTATATACATTAAGCCATTTTTCGAACCATTCATCTAACATAATGTTTGTGTCTATTACATTCAACTTATTCTTATCTTCATATTTTGCCTCTTGTAAAGCTTCTCTTACTTCTTTCAAGTTAGTAGCATAAAGGCTTTTTCTCTTCCCGAATCTATCAAAATACCTCGCATGATAGGTTCCATCTTTTCTCTGTGTAATACCTCTACCTAATTCTTTACCTTTTAAATCTTTTCCCATATTAACACTTGTAAAAAATACCAAATATCTATACTTAGTATATCATTTTTTTCGTATTTATGCTTTACAACTATTCAACTTCCTCACATACAACTCACCATTTACAGCTCTCACTACCGAATACTCTCCATAATGAGTAAACTGGTCACTAATTATATCGTATAAAAACATTTGTATACACTTTGGTTGTCTCATAATAAACTCATACTCAGCCAATATATCCCACAACTCTACTTCTCTATCTTCCCTTATTTTTTCATACCTGCTCTTTGCATACTCCATATATCTTAATAACTTTTTTGTTACTTTATACCCTTTATACATTGGGCCTGTCTCCTTTCCAATTCACCAAATTACATGTTAACAACTTGCTTTATTTTTTCCTTAATTAAAATATACCATTATGCTTTACATATTGCTCTATGAAATCATTACCAATATACATATAAATAGGTCTCTATGCTAATACTATCAATAAGTGAGGTGCTTAAAATGAATGAATATGAAAAATATGTAAAAGCAGGCGCACGCTTAAGGGAGCTTCGAAAAACAACAGGCCAATCGATCTTTGCTGTAGGGCGAGCTATAGGAGTTTCAGGGAGCTATATAAGTCAGATTGAAAATGGCAAGCGCCCTGCCTCAGATAGTGTGCTTGTGGCTCTGGCAGAACTGTATGGTGTGGATAAAAATGAACTTTTTGGATATTATGGCAGAATGACTGATGATGCTATTGAAAAAATAATGGACATACCTGCCCTTAGGCGTTTATTTACTAAAATCACCTCAAAGAGCAACCTCACACCCGAGGAACTAGAAGCCTATATAAGCGACTTTAAGGAAGCGGCACAAGAGCTATACAATAAAGGAGATAATTTAAATGATTAATCATTTTATGTACATGTATTCAACTTTTTTGGTTGACACCTTCGGATATGATTTAGCTGTACGACTAGAAGAAATTTTTTACGGACTCGCAATGTTTATATTGGGTGCTATTGCTATGGGTTTTCTTACTGCTAACTTTATTCTGCGGTTACATGGCCTTAAAGACTTTGGAAAAGGGAAACTGCGCTTATTACGTTACGATAATGGTTATAAGTCTAAAGAAATGGTTACTGTTAAAAATATATGGAGTAGTTTTCAGGTAGTGTTATTATTATCATTTAGCCCATTTTTTACTATTAAGAGGTTTGCTGAAAGGGATGAAAAACGTACTAAGCGATTTGTGAAAATTTTGTTTGTGGTGGTAATAATTATTTTATTATTTGCCTTTATAGCCTCTTACTCAGTTTTAAGGGAGCCAATTATGCAAACTATGAATGTAACAATTTAATATTTATTTTATAAAAAATGGGGATAGTACCTTAATTGGTATTACCCCTAATTTTAAACATTGATACTCGTACAGTATTCCACAAAAATTAATTGAGCTGATACATAAAAAAGCATAGACTATTTTCTTATCATACAGTTTCATTAAAACTTTCTTAGGGTCTCCAAGTCTCTTTGGTAGTAGGTTTATATTGGCAAAAATAATACCAATTACCTTCAATATGATTATCTTTGTAAATTTGCCCTAACTGAAATGTTTTCATTCTTTTTTCAATTATTTCTTCAAAGTATATTATACCTACTTGATATTCTTCTTTTGTTTTGGTTGTATAGGTGTTATAAAATCTTATCTGATAGGTATTATTCCCTTCATTATCCCAAATAGTACGTTTGGTTATTATTGATATCCACTTTGAATTAAATAGTTTTTTACTTATTTTTAACAATTTAGACCCTTCTTTGAAATTTTTGTCATATAATTTCTGCTCTTCACTTTTAGAATAGTCTTCTTTGTCTTTACCCTCATAATTCCAACCACTATCATTGTTAGATCTTATTACAAATGAATTATCAATAACGGAAGTTGTTTGTTGTATATATTCTAAAGAATCCTTGTTTTTTTTATAAAATCGTATCATCTCTTCTTTTGATGGATAGCCAAGTTCGCCAAGTTGTGGTTTTTGACTATTGTAAAACACTGTTAATGTAAGTATGCTAATAAAACCTACTATAGTAATAATAAAAACTATCCCCCTCTTGCTCATATCTCAACACCACACTTTACTTGTTTAATATAACCGGCTCCTTATCAAATTTTACAACTACTGAAGCATCAATCAAATAGCCATTATAACCTCCTTCATATTTCATTTTATCTTCAGTATAAAAAGCTTCCAAAATCATTTCAAGGTCATTTGCCCACACTTGTGTATTGTTATTAACAAAATCATTAAGTCTACTTGCTCTTAAACGCATAATACTATACTCAGGAATCTCAATACTTATTTTAGGCTGCATTATTTCATTTTCTGATATAACATACACAAAGTCAGCCAGCCCAAAAGCATGGCCAAATTCATGTGCTACAACTATTTCATACTCAGCATCTGTAAGTGTATATGCGTCTATCTCTCCAGTATTAACATCTTTATATAATGGCTTTTTAAAAAGTTGTATTCCACAAGAACTTGATGGCATCCAATCATCATAACTGGGTATGCAGACAGGTTCTCTTGCATCTATTTCATTAAATTCTTTTGTGGTTAAATCAAGTTGCACTGCTATATATTGCTTGTTTTTAACATCAACATTAGTAAAATCGTTTATTCTTACTTCGCTTTTGATATTTTCTATCCCATCTTCAAAATCATAGATAGAACCACTAAGATTATCTGCCTCCCAATATTTTTCTATTCCACTTACAACAAGCCCGGCATACTTTCTGAATTCTGGTGTATTTTCTAACCCCATTGAATTTACACATTTAATATTAATATTAAATATTACTGTATTATCCTCTATTTCAATATTCACTGCATTTTTAGAATTACTTTTTATTTTTCTATTAGCATACATTTTTTCTAATGTTAATTGCGGCACGAGTGGATATGGATCTTTATTATCTATAATACCATCTCCATCAGTATCTTCTTTTCTAGGATCAGCCTTTGGATTAAAAATAAAAGAATAGTATTTTGTAGTCTTATCTCCCATCTTTTCTTCAACTTCTTTAACTTTGTATTTCCCTATTTCTTGACCATCATTCCAGCCATCATTATCAGAACATGGCACAAATGGATTCGATGTTATTATGTTTCCATTCGCTAATCTCATTCCAACAATTTCAAATGTATCAGGTACCCCATCATTATCCATATCAGTTAAATCAATATCTTCTAATGTGTCACTTTGAATCTTATAAAATGAATCAATAATAGCTGTTGAATTTTGAGCAAAGTAATATTTTCCTCCCGTTTTTGAAGCTAACACCTCTAATGGTTCATTACTCCGTTGTCCTCCTACATTTACTGTAAAACATTGTATAGAAGGTGTACTTTTATTGCATCTTATATATTCATCAGTAGTATCTCTCACATCTCCGTCACATAATAATATAATTATTCTCTTGTTGGAAGTACTATTGCTATTTAAATGATTTATAGCTACATCTAACCCAGCATCTGTATTGGTTCCACCAGAAGGACTAAGTTTATCAATAGATTTACTTAATTCTGCCATTTCTTTAGCATTACTTGCATTTTTCATACTACAAACCAAATTTCCCCTATCAGAAAAAGTTACTACACATGCCCTATCGCCACTTTTCATAAATCCTAAAAATTTTTGTGCAGCATTTTTTACATTATTTATATTTTGGACTGCGGTGCTTTTTTGATACACCTATAACATAAATATAATTTTAGTATATTCTTACTATTTAAGCAATATTAACCGCCTCATATCTCATTAGATATTTTACTGGACTGACATATCCCAAATAAGAATGACGACGTTTTCTGTTATAAAATATTTCTATGTATCTAAACATATCACGCTTAAAATCTTCCAATCCAACATAACTTTTCCTATAGATTCTTTCCTTTTTAAGTGTTGCAAAGAAACTCTCTGAACATGCATTATCATACGGGCACCCTGGCCTACTCATGCTTCCACTTATTCCATTATCCTTAAGCATTTGTTGATAAGTCTTACTAGCATACTGGCAGCCCCTATCACTATGAAAAATTAAGTCCTTCTCCGTTCCTCTCCTTGCTATTGCATTAGCCAGTGCCTGCTTTACCAGCTCCCCATTAATCTTTTTGCTTACCCCATATCCTATAACTTCTCTGTTAAATAAGTCAATGACTACAGCTAAATAAACCCATCCTATGCTTGTTCTAATATATGTAATGTCTCCTGCCCAGGCTTGGTTAGGCTTGTTCGTCTTGAATTTCTGTTTAAGCCTATTGTCATAGTATTTTCCATCTGTTTTTCCATTATGGATAGGTTTATATTTCTTAGATGTTTGAGGATAAAAACCATTCGCTCTCATTATTTTTCGGATTTTATACTCACTTAAATAAATGCCTTTTTCTTCAATTTCCTTCTTTATTGCCCTGTATCCATAGGTCTGATCACTGTCATTAAAAATCTCTTCAACCCTATTTATTATTGATAGTTCTTTTACATGTTTCTCTTTATTCTTCCTTTCTTGCTGAATCCACCTATAATAATTCTGTGGTTTAACCCCTAGAGCTCTACACATCTTTACCACCGAAAATTCTTTTATAAGCTTTGATATAGCTTCATATTTCATGCGTGGGGTTCCATAAAGATGCGCAGGGATTTTTTTAATATTTCTACCTTTTCCTGCTCATTTTCTAATTGTTTCTTATGATAAGCAAGCTCCCTATCTCTAGTTTTAAGCTGCTTCTCTAAATCTTTGATTTTATTCTGCATTTCGTCAGATGAAGCTGGCTTATTTTCATTACTAATGATCCCATGCTTATTTTTATATTTATTAATCCATCTATAAGCCGTATTAACATTAATCCCTAGTTCTTTAGATGCAGCTGTAATAGATTTGCCTGATTCTAAAATATAGATTGCAGTTTCTTCTTTCATTTCTTCTGAATACTTGTTATACATTCGTATCTCCTCCATATGATGATATCATCATATCATAGGTGTCTCACTTTTTCACCGCACTCCAATTTCTGAGTGATGTGGTTTTCCCTGCTCCTGATTCTCCAATAATACAAATTGCCTTTGCCATGTGGCTCGCCTCCTCTAATACTTGATTTCTAGTTTCTCTTCTGTCTGAATCACCTCAAGGCCTGGAATATCCAACAGCTCCCCTGTTGCGACCTCCACAATCCCATTTGGTGTGGTTAATAAGTCTTTCTTAAAGTCCACCCATTTGAAACTTAAAGCCTCTTTCCGGCTAATTAAATCATCTCTTTGATTGGCCTTAGCCCACTCTAATAACTTGTCATTATTTTTTTCAAAGTCTAGTTTAGCTTTCTTCACTACTACATCACCACATAACAACTTCACTTTACGCTGAGTTTTGGTTTCACTTTGTGGTACTTGTTCAAATAGTTCTCTTAAATATTGCTCATGCTTCTCTTTTTTCTGTTCAAGACCCATCTTCTTTTCTTCAAATTGTTCCTTTAGAAGCTCTGCTCTCTCCTTAAATAATTCGTTTAGCTCTGCAATTGCTATATCAAGTTCTTTTATATTTTCTACTAATTGGTCCATCTCAACTTTTAGTTGAATTGTTCTTTCATCTATTAATGCTTGTTTACTCTCCATTTTCTTATCTCCCCTCTTTAAATAAATATTGAAGTTCTAAATCAGGAAAATAACTTTGTTGGATTCTCTGAGCTTCATCAAAGGTAAACTGACTTTTACATCCTATCTTTAAAGATATAGTTGCAGGTCTCACTCCTAACAGATTAGCTAGGTCAATGCACTTTACTGAACGTCTTGCCATTTCGGCTTTTAAATTCCATAACATTTTTCACATCTCCTTTTATTTTGTTTGTTGTGCTTTCGCTACAAGTGATATGATAAATATGAAATATTAAATAGGAATGAGGCCTTTTTAAGGCTTTTATGAGGCCTTTATGAGGCAATTTTGAGGCTTTTATGAGGCCTTTATGACTAATTGATTAATAGAGTGTTAAGGAAGAAAAATGGTAAAAAAAATAGACTCAGGAATTAAATCCTAAGTCATTAATTTATATATAGATATTTGGGTATTATTTTACGCCATTCCTTTCTGTTCTTACGCCATTTATACGCCATTTTCTATTTTTTTCTGGCGTAAACTAGCTATTTTAGTCCTTTATTAAAAATTTTATTCTAACCGCTCAATTGGCTAAATCCCTTCACCATCAACCATTCAATTACATTTCATCCAAATTAAATGGTGTTACTTGATATACATAGTAATTTAGCCAATTAGAGAATAAGGTATAAGCATGTGAGCGCCAACGCACCACTACACCTTTTTCCATTTGATCTTCCTTATAATAATGTTTTGGCATTTCAATAGGGAGATTTTTACTTAAATCTCTCTTATATTCCTGTTCTAAAGTAAGTGGGTCATACTCTGCATGACCAGTAATGAAAATATGTTTACCATCTTTAGAAGTAACAACTCCCACCCCTGCTTCTTCGGAATAAAGTAATAACTTAAGTTCTTCACATTTAGTGATGTCCTCTAGCTTTACCTCACTATGTCTTGAATGGGGAATATACACGTAATCGTCTAGGCCCTGGAGCAATTTTTCATCCTCTACTTGAGTATGTTCAAATATACCAAATAGCTTTTCATCTAGGGCATATTTAGGAATGCCATAATGATAATACAGGCCTGCTTGAGCCCCCCAACAAATATGGAAAGTAGAGGTGACATGCTTTTTACTCCATTCCATCATCTCTGAAAGTTCGCTCCAATAATTGACTTCTTCAAAATCCATCTGTTCTACTGGTGCACCTGTTATAATCATACCATCATAATTAGAGTTTTTAATTTCATCAAAGGTTTTATAAAAGGTCTCTAAATACTCACTAGGTGTATTCTTACTTTCGTGAGAAATTGGCCTTACCAAAGTAATATCTATTTGTAAGGGTGAATTACTTAGTAATCTTAAAAGCTGTACCTCTGTCTCTTGCTTAGTGGGCATAAGATTTAAGATAGCAATTTTAAGCTCCCTAATATCTTGAGAGATTGCTCTTGTTTCATCCATCACAAATATGTCTTCTTTTTGTAGTATTTCTATTGCAGGTAATGTGTTCGGTACCTTAATTGGCAATTTAACTACTCCTCCCCATTTGGCCTTTTAGTTAGTATGAGCTAGACTTTCATTAAACTCCTTGAGTTTACACATATCTCCCTCTTCCCATAAGGTCCAAAATATCTCATAAATTTCATTCATATCTTTTTTATTTTTCTTGGCACCCATTGCCTGAATGGTACTAAAAATATCTCCAATCAAGTTAGATTCTTCTTGGAAGGATTCTTGACATTTAAGTACTTCTTCACGTATCTCTGCCATTTCTTGATCTAGTAAAAAAGCGGCTTCTGCTGCTTTATTAAGTCTTTCTTGAATATTCTTTGGCATATTTTGTTTATATTTATAACGTAAGGAATGTTCAATAGTTGCCCAGAAATTCATAGCTAAAGTACGAATTTGGATTTCTGCAAAAATCCATTTTTCTCCATGCCCCGTTTGGACAGGGTATTTAATAATCATATGATAACTTCTATACCCACTGGATTTAGTATTGGTAATATAATCTCTTTCTTCTACTACCACTAAATCCTTACGATCTCTTGCTTTGATGATATCAATAACCTTATAAATATCCTCTACAAACTGACACATAATACGAATGCCCGCAATATCTTCTATCTTTTCTTCTATTTCCTCGAGAGGAATATTTTTCTTTTGTGCCTTCTCTAATATACTTGAAATCTTTTTAACACGGCCTGTTACAAACTCTATAGGAGAGTATTCATCTAGTGCTATAAACTCTTTACGAATACTTTTAAATTTTACTTTTAATTCATCTACAGCTTGATTGTAAGGTAGTAGGACGCGCTTCCAATTCTGCATTTCCATAAGTAATCACTCACCTCCACGTTAAGTCCCCTAATCATCTTATTATATCTAATTCTGCCTACTTCCTCAACTTAAATTGTTCGCCTGTTTTTTCAGATTCTCTACATATTTTAGGGTCTTGTCTCATAAATTGTACTAGTTATCATTTTACTGCCACTCTCCTTAAGTACACACACTGAGGGAGAACTTAGAAAGGAGAGCTTATGAGTAAAAAATCTTTAGTTACTGGTACTTTAATTTTAACCCTAGCTAGTTTAATCACCCGTTTACTTGGCTTCGGCTTTCGTATTTATCAATCTCAAGTTATGGGATCCGAAGGGATGGGGCTTTATCAACTTTTATTTCCTATTTACATGCTTTTATGGGCAGCTTCTTCTGCTGGTATTGCCATGGCTATTGCCAAAATGGTAGCTGCCGAAGTTTCTAAAGGCGCTGAAGGTAATGCTATTCGCGTTTTAAAGATCTCACTGGTTATTTCATTACCTCTAAGCTTCGTTTTATCTACCTTACTCTTTTGCTTTGCACCTTTTATCGCACGCTATTATATTCAAGAGCCAGTTACAGAGCTTTCTCTTCGTATATTAGCTGCTTGTGTGCCCTTTATGTCCACAGCTTGTTGTCTTCGCGGTTATTTTCAAGGACATCAAGAAATGTCCATTACAGCTCTTGCCCAAATTGTAGAACAAGTAGGACGTATGCTCATTATTTATCTCCTAGCTGGGCTTATGGTGCCTATGGGTATTACCTACATATGTGCTTTAGGCGTTATTGGTATGTGTACAGGCGAAGTTTTCTCATTTATCATGTCTTATATTGCTTTTCGTATAAAAAAACGTCATCTCACACTTACACCTGCTACTTTACCTAAAAAAGAAGCCTTTAATAAGCTTATGGCACTTTCAATTCCTGTTACTGCTAATCGCTTTTTAACTTCAGGGCTTCAATCCTTTGAGAATATATTAATTCCTATTACACTAGGACAATATGGCTTAAGTTCAAGTGCTGCCTTAGGCTTATATGGTCAATTTAGTGGCATGGCCTTGCCTCTACTTTTCTTTCCTTCTATGGTCACTTCCTCACTGGCCACAGCTTTGGTACCTGCTATCTCAGAAGCAGTTGCCATGAAAAATAAAGCATTACTTCAGCGAACTATGTCTAAGGCCATTCAGTTTTCTGCTTTAATTGGCATTGGTGCTACTGCTTTGTTTTTAACCTTGCCCTATGAAATTGCTATCACCTGCTATGGTATGAAAGAAGTAGGTCAGCTCTTAAAGTGGCTAGCTATTATTTGTCCTTTCCTTTATCTTCAAAATATCCTGACAGGCGCTATGAACGGTTTAGGCATGCAGAAACAAACCTTTAAAACCAACGTGATGGGCTCTCTCATTTGTATTGCGCTTATTTTACTAATGGTACCCAGACGCGGCATTATTGGTTTTGTCATTGCTATGCTTATTCAATCTGGTTTTGTTTGCTCCATGCTTTTATCTTATGTTTTAAAAAACATTGATTTACCTGTAGATATACGAAACTGGATTATTCGTCCTAGCTTAGCAGGTATTCTTTGTAGCCTTATTACCCTTACTATTAACAAGCTCTATCTTATTAAACTTTTTTCTTCATCTGTTAGTACCATTTTAGCAGTGCTCATATTAGGTGGTTCTTATACACTTCTTCTCTTTTTTATAGGTTGTTTATCCATTAAAGATGTAAAAAGCTTCTTGGGCTCTAGATAGAGCCCTTTCTTTCTGCCATTTGCTTCTTTATCTCCTTTTCATAACCTTCTTGGGTTGGATGATAATAAGAGGTTCCTAAAAGGGCATCGGGTAAATACTGCTGCTCTACATAGTGATGTGGATAATCATGAGCATATAAATAACCCTGACCATGATTAAGTTCTTTAGCACCACTGTAATGACTATCTCTTAAATGGCTAGGTACGTTGCCAATTTCTCTATGTTCGACATCACTTAAAGCAGCATTGATAGCCATATAGCTTGCATTACTTTTTGGGGCTGCAGCTACATATAAAGCTGCTTGACTTAAAATAATTCTTCCTTCTGGCATACCAATTCTTTCTATAGCTAACATAGCCTGTGTAGCCACGGTAAGAGCCTGTGGATCAGCATTGCCTACATCTTCACTGGCACAAATCACAATGCGTCTTGCTATAAACTTAGGATCCTCACCTGCTGCAATCATTCTTGCTAAATAGTGAGCTGTAGCCTGAGGGTCACTCCCTCTCATGCTTTTGATGAAAGCTGAAATCACATCATAATGATTATCCCCTTTTTTATCATAATGAAGGGCTTTTTTCTGTACACATTCTTCCAGCACTGATGTAGTAATATGGATTATCCCATCTTCACTTCTTGAAGTAGTCATAACTGCTAGCTCAATAGCATTTAAAGCATTCCTCGCATCTCCTGCCGTGCGCATTGCTAAATAATCTAACGCATCTTCTGTCACATCAGCTTTATAAGCACCTAAACCTCTTTCTTTATTATAAACAGCTTCTTTAATAATCTTTTTTACATCGTCTGTTTCTAAGGGTTTAAGTTCAAAAACTAAAGAGCGAGAAATGAGTGCCCTATTCACCTCGAAATAAGGATTTTCTGTAGTAGCACCAATTAATACTAAAGTACCGTCTTCTGTGTAAGGTAAAAGCGCATCTTGTTGTGCCTTATTAAAACGATGGATCTCATCGATAAAAATAATCGTTTTCTTACCTGTCATGGAACGTTGTAACTTGGCATCTTCCACTGCTTTTATAATCTCTGCTTTTCCACTTGTCGTCGCATTAAGCACAATAAAATGTGCCTTAGTCGTATTGGCAATAACTTTAGCAATGGTTGTTTTACCTGTTCCAGGTGGGCCATAAAAAATAAGTGATTGCAATTTATCAGCTTTAATGGCACGATAAAGGAGTTTGTCCTCTTCTAATAAATGATGCTGCCCTACAATTTCACTTAGCTTAGTAGGTCTCATACGAGATGCTAAAGGTGAATCTTCATTGCCTTTTTTTTCATTAATATATTCAAATAAGTCCATTGTAACTCCTCTCCATCCCAGCATTATAAAATAAATATATGTAGCTGATTTGTATCCTTTACTTTATTATAGGGTATATTTTTAGTTTGTACAATTGATAGGTGCCAAGAGACTTTTATCCCTTCTTTAAAAAAGAACGCATATAATGGTAGAAAATGTTGCTTTATACACATTTTAATTTAATTCATTAGAATAGATTGACTTTTCTTTGGTTACCATTTATAGTAGTACTAAATAAAACCACTATAAAGGATGATACAATGCTTTTTAATAATACCTTACACAAATTAGGCTTTTCACCTATTGAAGCTAACGTTTTTATTGTGCTCTGCAAGCATGGCTCATTAACTGGTTATGAAGTAGCAAAACTTACTGGCATTTCTCGTTCCAACGTTTATGCTGCACTTTATAGTTTACAAGATAAAGGAAAATGTTATGCTTCTGAGGGTGAGACAACTAAATATGTGGCTATTTCTAAAGAGGAACTATTACTCTCTACCGAAAGAGAGTTTCATACAACCTTAGAAGAAATCAAAGAATATTATCCGGTTCCACTAGAAGCTAACGAGCCTTACATCACCATTAAAGGCTATGACAATGTGCTTACTAAACTCAAAAATGCTATTTTACTTTGTCATTCTCATCTTTACCTTTTATGTGCTTCTGATGTAGTGGCACTTTTACAAGATGAGCTTAAAACTATAAGCACAGAAAAGAAGGTCACGATTCTCTGTGATAAAGCTATTAAATTGCCTAGCTCGATTACACTTTATCACCGATTAAAAAGTCCAGAAGGTTTTCATATGATCATCGATACTGAAGCTGTTCTAACAGGAGATTTAAATGCTAGTTCACCTCAGTGCCTTTTTTCTAAAGACCTTTCTTTAGTGAGACTTATGAGAGAATCTTTTATAACAGAATTAGATATGATTCAGCTTAATAAACGCTAAATTTATTTATTTAAGGAGGATATTATGCACAGCTTGCATGGTAGTTATACCACAGAAACAAACTTTTATGGGGGAAACGACGTTTTTGATTTAATTGAGCAATATGGTAGTCCCCTTTATATTTACAATGAAAATATTTTAAGAACACGTTGCAGAGAAATGAAGCATTTAGTAAGTTACGAAAACTTTGTGCCACATTATTCTATTAAAGCCAATACCAATATTCATCTTTTAAAAATCGTTCATGAAGAAGGCTTACATGCTGATGTTATGAGCCCTGGAGAGATTTATTTAGCCCTTGAAAGTGGTTTCTCTCCTGAAGAGCTTTTCTTCATTCCTAATAATGTAGTGGCTGAAGATATGCAATATGCTATTGACCGTAATATCATGACAAGTGTTGACTCTCTTGATCAATTAGAGCTTTATGGACAGCTTAATCCAGGTGGCAAAGTTGCCATCCGTTTCAATCCTGGTGTAGGTGCTGGTCACCATGAAAAGGTTGTTACTGGTGGTAAGAAAACAAAATTCGGTGTTAACCCTGAATATATTCCTGAAGTAAAACGCCTTTTAGAAACCTATAATTTGACTTTAGTAGGTATTAACCAACACATTGGTTCTTTATTCATGGATGGCACTCCTTATATCGAAAGCTTAGGTTCTATCTTAAGCATCGCTAAGCAATTTGATGACTTAGAATTCATCGACCTTGGTGGTGGCTTTGGTATCCCTTATCATAAACAAGATGGTGAAGCTAGACTTAATATTAAAGCTTTAGGTGAGGCCCTAGATCCTGTACTTTCATCTTTTGCTAAAGAATATGGCAAAAATGTACAGTTTCAGATTGAACCAGGCCGTTATATTCCTTGTGAAAGCTGTGCTTTAGTAGGAACGGTAACTGCCACTAAAACGAATGCGGACCATGACTATGTTGGTTGTGACATCGGCTTTAATGTTCTTCAACGACCTATTATGTATGATTCTCACCATGATATTGAAATTTATTCAAGAGAACTAAAAGAAGCACCACTTGGTCCTCTTACTGTTGTAGGTAACATTTGTGAAAGTGGTGATATTTTAGCTAAAGATCGTATGCTTCCACTCACTACTGTTAGAGGTGACTTAATTGCTCTGATGGATGCTGGTGCTTATGGCTATAGCATGGCTTCTTGCTATAATCAACGCTTTAGACCAGCTGAGGTTTTAATAGGATTAGACGGGAAAGTAAGACAAATTAGAAAACGTGACACTTTAGAAGATTTAATCCGTAATATGCTTTAATTAACATTATTTATATAGATTACTTTTATGAGTCCTACTTTGGCAAGTGGTTAACTGAATTAGCCTTTTATACCCTGCTGTTATGCCTTAAAGTATTCTGTAGGACGATGCCATGGACATCGTAGTTAGATAGAAAGGAGATTCTTAATCACAAGCCTTATACAAATAGGCGTAAGCTAGTAAGCTTACGCCTATTTGTAATGCTATTTATAGAAATCTCCATTAACGATTATTGCACTGTTGCAGCTTTCAATTTAATATCTACTCCTATAACCCCTCTAATAGTACCATCCTTCTGTTTGATAGGTGCTGAAAAGGTCACACAAGGTGTCTTCGTGATAGAAGATATATAAGGCTTAGAACTATATACATGCCCAGCTATAGCTTCTTTAAACCACTCTCTTACATTACCATTAGCAATACCTGCTGGTGGAATAGATACTACAAAACGACCTTTATGTCCATTAGTCCACGCTGCTTCTATAAAATCATTTTCTTTAAGCATTTTTTCTAATGCCAGACGATGAGTCCCTTGGTCTAACTCAATAAAAGTTTTATCCTTAGTGAAATTTTTAACCATTTCTTCAAAGTGACTCATATATACCACTAAAGTATCTGTATTAAATTCTGATAAATCATCAAGCTTATATTCTTCTATAAGCTCTGTTAAGTCCTTTGAAGAATTATTAAGTAATTCACCCATACGTACTAAATTGCCTAAACTATCTTTCTGTTTTTCAATAGAGCTATACACGCTTTGTACGCTATCTGCTGTTTGAAGTGCGTTATTTTCCATAGTTCCCATACAAAGTTGTACACTACTGGCTAGTGTGACTTCTTTATCTGAAAGCTGAGACATATCTCCTACCAAGTCAGTAACCTCTTCAAAAGAAGTTTGGATTTTTTCTAAGCCTTTTTCTACTCGCATAGACTTCTTAACCCCTTCTTCTATTTGCTTATTACTAGACTCTAAATGAGTATTCACATTCTTTAAAGCCCCTTGAATATTATCAATAAGAGTATTTACTTCTGTTACAGCATCAGCTGTATTAGTCGCAAGTTTTCTAATTTCATCAGCTACAACTGCAAAACCTCTACCAGCTTCACCCGCCCTAGCTGACTCAATAGATGCATTAAGCGCAAGCAAGTGCGTCTGAGATGAAATATCCCGTACGGTATTTAAAATATCTACAATTTGATTAGAAGTTCCATTCAGCTCTGACATATACGCTATTGTTGTTTGTGAAGTCATTTCTATTTCCTTAATATTATTTAAAATATCCATTACCTCTGCTAAGCTCTTATTAATCGTTTTTTTAGAATGTTGGCTAATTTCTGTTAGCCTACTCGTTGTTGTACCTACATGCTCTTGTACTTCGTGTACTTCGTTAACAGCTTCTACTGTATCCTCTAGAGTTGCATTTACTTGACTATTTAATACTGCCATTTCTTGTGCTTCTGCATAAAGTTGTTCGGTAAAAACTGTATTTTCTTCTAATGTAACATATAGATCTTCTGATACAGCTGCTACTTGACTAGAAGCTACGCTCATTTCATAACCGAGTTTTTTGTAGTCTTTTTGCTTTTCCATTAGCTCATTTACTAATCTTGCTTTTTCTTTGACTATTTTATGCCCTCTGTACATTTCCAGTCCTATTACTGAAACCATCCCTATCAGCCAAACGATTATATTTTTCTGAATAGGAAAAAAGCTACTTCCTACCCCTATCACGATAATCATTAAAACAGATGTTATACTGCTCATTTTACTATTCATTTTCAAATCACCCCAATAAAAATAGGCGTTTAAACAATTTTACTTTGTTTAAACGCCTTCGTTTAATATATTAGCTTATTATATTATAATGAGAGCATATTATCAATATATTTTATTTATAAATAATATTTTTTATATTATTTTATGACTATTATATAAAAACTTATAAAAGCAAGGAGTAGAAGACATAGGTAATTGCTTAAAAACAAAAATCTATGCTTTTTATAACATTATTCCTCTACTTACTCAACAGGTTCTCTTCCTATCCATGTATTGTCACTAGTTTTATCTCTTAATGAACTAATAGGATGTTCATCTATTTCATATCTATAATCTTGTGCATCTTTATTAATCTTTTCTACAATAACCTTATGGCTTGGTACTGCATGGACATCATGATTAAGACTTTCTTGAAATTGAAAGAAATCTGCACCTTGAGGCACTTTTCCAATATCTACATAATCTTCCTTTATCGAAGTTAATTGAACAGTTGCTTTGATAATATCTCTTACATATTCCTTATTTGGCCCTAATGTTAATAATCTTGGGAAGCATCCGTTCGAAATAACTTGTTGCCATTCTTTCTTTTCATATTGTTTTAAAAGATCTGTTGCCTGATGAAGATGTGCAATTTCTTCGTGGAAATGTTGTTCCCAAATTTGTTTAATATGAGCATCTGTTTCATCTTCATAGCAAGAGTAGTATAAATAGCACTCTGTATATTCATGAAGCAATAAATTCTCAAGCCATGTTAACCGTGTGTCTAATAAGCTACCATATTGAGTAACATGCTGTTCCTCAATAAGCCCAATCTCTTGGTATAAACTTCTTCCTAAATCAGATTGATAAAAACCTGCTATATTCATATAATAATTCATTGTTTGTTGCTCTGCAGCAGTAATAATGGCAACATTAAGCTTAGTAATAGGGTCTGCAGTTGTAAAATCTACATACTTCTTTATATTATCAGCTGGAAAACGGTGTTCAGAAATAGTTGGCCTTCCTGGCATAATCTCTGTATAATGTCCAACTAAACGCTCTGCATGTATACCCTGTTCCATTTCAAGTAAATCAGAATATCTATATAAATGGTCAAAATCCTCTAATAATGCAAAGTCAAGTGCCATCTTTACTTCTTTATTTGGCTCTCTTTTAGCTAGTTCAGAGGTTAAGTCTACTGCTAATTGTTCATAACTAATAGTCATTTCAAGTATTGTTTCATCTACTGGTTTTAAAACTGAGATAACCTTTTGTTGTTGTTGTTCGATTCTTCTGGTAATAGCTACTGCTCTACGTAAATCATTATCTGGACAATGACGTGAAAATTGATGCGAAAACCATACTGCTTCATATTCTGTACCATTCATTCAGATAATACGTGTTTTAGTATAGGGATCCACCTCATTTTTATTATATGGCTTAGGATAAATACTTTTCAAATCGTATTTTATTAAAAAATATTTTAATAAAATTAGTTTTTGATATTGATTTTCATTTTCCTTTATGTTATATTTATTACATCACAGAACATACATGTTTTTTTCATCAAATCTCTGATGTAGGCACTAGTTCCTTAACTAGTGCTTTTTTTTTATAGTAATTTAAATCTATTATTTTATATAAGTATCTCTTTCATATTAAAACCCTTTATAAATCTGACAAAAATTTCTTATTTTTTATATTTTATTTGATAATTTTTAATATTGAATTTAATAGTTTTTGTTATATAATATTAATTATCAAATAAATTAGAAAGGAAGTATGTTATGTATTTTTGGAGAAAACACGAGTTCTTATTTATGTACTTCATCTTTATAATTCTTATATTGTTCACAACTTATCTAGTAACTTATTTATTAGCTAGCTAATATCATATATACTACCCCACAAAAAACTACTTCTCTTTTATTTCAATGTATTTCAAATGGCCAACGACCAAAAAAGCCTAATTCACTTGCATTTAGGGCTGATGAAGTAGTATATATATCTCTATAAATCTCCATTTTCTTTATTTGAGATACTCTCTTGTTTTTAGTGATTCTATTAATATATCATCAGTGCATATATTCACCTTACTCTTTTCTCTCCAACAGTTTGATACACTAACTAACCCTAATATCCATTTCACTTATGATACAAAAATAAGACCAAAATTATATTTGGTCTTATCTAAAACTATTCTTTTAAATTATAGAGACTAAACAATATAAATTAGCTATCTATAGTAACTATTTGTTCTCCCTGAAAACTTCTCAAATAGACTACATTTCTATCTGGATCATAAAAACTCATATTTTTTGCTCCCCATGGACGAATGGTGGGTTTTTCAATAATTTCAATTCCCATATTTACAATTCTTTCATATTCTACATCAATATCCTTTACAGTAAATGCAATACATATATTCTGATTTGCATTGTTTTTTACAGAACCGTCATTATACACTGTCAACATAGTTTCTTCTGCTAAAATTGTTTGATGCACATCATCATCACTTCCATTATCTATTCCAAGCAATAATTTATAAAAATTCGCTAATCTTACAACATCATTTGTTAATAATCCAACTTCCCCTATTCTCATAATCCCTCCATAAATTTGAGTTTTTCAATCAATAAAACATCTATTTTCTCATTATATAAAATAAGGCTAGACATTACCACGTATTCCTATCTAAATCTATTTTTTTATTTTATATATGAAAGCTTCATTACTATATTGTATCCTATTTCTTTCACGCTCTGTCTATAAAACCCCTATAACATAGCTCTCCCTATGCAATAAACTCTAGTACTTTTACAATCCATATTTTATCAATCATCTAAATACCTTTAATTTACATTTCTTTTTTGGCTTAATTTTTAATCAAAGCACATACTAACACCAAAGGTGGTGATAATTATGTTCGCTTGGCTTATCTTGCTAATAGAAAAATTTCGCTAGTCTTTTTCAGGGGATTATTCAATCCCCTACATAACTTGACCACTTATTTCATCTAATTCATCTTCAAATCTCCATCATCTTGTAAATCTTGCTTTCTGCTCTCCTTTGAATAACTATTTATTATAGTAAGTTTAAATTTATTAGTCAATTTTATTAAAAATGACTGTCTGCTCTTTCATAGATATTTTTCCTACTTGATAACCGTATTCCGTTAATTCTTTCTTATAATTCAAAAAGGAATGGTCTATTGGTATTCCAGCAATACCCTTAATTTCATCAAAAGTTAATTTGAATGATTCATTTCCATTTTTCTGAACATATTCCCATAAAGAATTGTATTTACTCATTCTGTTTCACCCCTTGTCAAATTCAAATTTATCATTCTACAAAATATCTATTCTTATTGTCTAAACTGTTTATATAGTATATCACTTTAGTTATGTTATATTTTGTCATTCTATGAAATAAAAATAGGACCAAGATTTCACCCGATCCTATCTAAAACTATTTTTTTATTGCATAAATGGTTAAATTGATATTTACTTCTAATTTATTAATTCTCTCGATAATTCCTATTTTATTCACCCCTTTGACTATCAATAAAAAGTAAAGAGAGGAAGCCATTGGGGATTGGCTTCCTCTCTCGTTCCGTTCATATTTTATAAACAGGAATGACCTATTTTCAAGGCTTCAAGTGCTATTTTGTTAGGAATATGTTAGTTTTAATCTAATACTAATAGTATTTATTTAAGTCTAAACTTAAACTATTATCCATGTACCTTATGTATATTTAACCCCGTTTTCCCATCTTTATTATATATATTTTATTTTCTATAGTAGTTTATAAGAAAAATAGATAAATATACATTATATAGAGTATAAAAATAGCGTGTAACCTCACTGTATCAAAGGTTTCACGCTATAAATATGCTTGGGTTAAACATACATTGAATAGCCCTACACTAACAGTTCCTGATTATTAACTGTTTAACATTTTTGCTTTTTGTACTTCAAATTCTTCTTGTGTTAATACTCCTGAATCAACTAACTGCTTTAATTTTAATAATTCATCAGCTATAAATGAGCTATTATTTGATGTGGACATAGTAACAGCTTCATTTGTATTATTGTTATTCATTACTGATAAGAGTGACAATATTTCTTGTGCTGAATTATATGCAGCTTTGTATATTATTGAACTAGACTTAGTAGCTGCTAAGATAAGGTTTATGTATACAACTGGATTATTTATATTATTTATCGTAATTTTTACTTTTAAACTATTAATCATAGTTTTTGTTTTCCTTTTTCCAGTAACTCCTCCTACTATAGCACCCACTCCTCCAAGAAGAAGCCCACCAGCTACAGCTCTACCAAGTCCACCTTTTGTTATGCTCTCACCATCTTCCAGAAGTTCAAATTCAATGACATCTTTATAAGAATATATTTTAGGATTTATCTTTTTGCCAGTAAAACCGTCCGGAATTAAAAATAATTCTTTTTCTTCATCAATTTCTAAATATGTACTTATCTTTTTGGTACACTTAAAACAATTCAATAATTCTTTATTCCTTTTGTTCTCATCTATAGCATCTTGTATATTTTGCTTTGTTGCTGTTTTTAAAGGTTTTGTTACTGGATAAAAACCCCCACATGATCTGAAACACTCTTTACAAACAACTCCATCTAGTATTTTATGAGTTCCACTATTAATTCCACATATACAGCAGACTTCCTTTTTTGAAAATAGTCCCATAGAAATATCTCCCCTACTTTTTAATTTGCTAAATCTGAAATTAATTTTACACTATTCTAAACTTATTAACAATAAAAGCTTACATTATCTGCAACCTAAACTAACATCAAGATATTCCATATTATTTTTCCAGTTAATTCAATCTTTTCTTTAGCAACTACAACTTAACAAGAATATCTATCTGCCATTGCTTGAGGTTTTTAACACCCTTGTACATAAAAAGACCACGCTCCTTTTTATTAGAAGTATGGCCTTTTCCCTTATACTCTAAACACTAACTAATATATGTACTTCCATTCGGAAACATCATCTAGTTTGAATTTTTCTATCTTTATTATTCTATTATCGTTATCTCTAATTCTAATAAATACGTTTGTATCAGTAATTCTAACATCATTAATTTTACAATTACATGTATTATTGGAGGCATTTTGTTGACCTTCATATATAGTAAATTCTACACTTCTAGGAGCGTTTGTGGTATATGATGTAACCCATACCATATATAGAGTTGTTGGTATTACAAGCAGTATATATAGTATTAGTATCCATAATGAGTTTGTGTATATGAAATTTAAGAATGATACTACCATAGCTAAAAACACTAATTCTAAACAATTAATTATTTTACTTTGATCGGAGTAGCCATTCATTTTCTTTTTTATTCTTTTTATGTATAGCCCATTTATTATTGAATAGATAATTATACAAATAACTAGAATAACTTCTAGATTAATAAAATAAATCAAATCTGGTGTGTTAGTAATAGCCATCACTATAATTGCTACAACTATAAATGCCAAACTTAATATCCAAGTAATGAGGTAAAAAACTATCATCATCCCCAAATACCGTTTAATGTATTTCTCAGCATCCTTTGCTTTAATATCTTTATTTTCTTGAATATCAGTCATGAATATTCTATTCCGTATAGTATCACTAGTCACTACTGCTTTTACGACTAAGTATAATACTCCTAATACCACCAATACCATGACTAGTGATTTAGGTCCTTCATCAATTAATTCTTCTGAAAACCTTAATATAAAATCAAATACGAGTTGTACCATTCCGTTATTTCCCCTTTTTTGTATAAATAATATCACAATTAATTCTCATTTTTTGTCGAAACAAGCCTGCATTTTAGATGATAAAAATAAGCCCCTCAATTAAGAGAGACTATTTGCATATTAATAAATAGATAAAAAAGACCACACTCCTTTTTATTTTAGAGTGTAGCCCTATAATTTAGCTTTTAGTCATATATAATAACCTCTCTACAAAATATATACTAATGCTATTTGCTATTTTCACACCCAGTAGGTTAATTTTTAACTTCATCTCCTATGTATTTAATACCCATATACTTCTCAAAAGCTTTTTTTACCTTTTCTTCTAGTGCTTTACGTTCTTCTGGAGTAGCTTCTTCTATAGGTTTTACCACATCTCCAACATGTAATAAGATAATGTATTTCATACTTATTGCTCCTTTCTTATTTTTTAGAGCATTGACATCTTAGTAGAAATTTAGACATAAAAAATAGTATTAGTTTTTGAGTCACTAAAAAACATTAAGTCCTAAAAACTATTGAAAATACTGACTTTTCCGCCTATCAAGGCACTTGAAACCACAACGAATTTTAATGTTTTGGTACCCAAATGGTGCCCTGATTTCCTATGACGATATAAAATGCTATAAGCAGATGTAAAGAAATATCATAATCTTCGAGGGCGAAAGCACTCGTTGCTTTCGTCCTCTTGTCTGCCAGATATGCAGGGGCAGATACACTTGTCAACGGCGGGTGAAGCCCGTTTATCTTGACCGTTGACGAGTGTGAAAGGCTCTGCTACCTTTCATAAGGTAAAAAAGATAGAAAAAATCACAACTTATATGGTAAAATGTATATGTCATAGAAATCAGCAAATAATAATTTATTAAAAAGGAGTTATCAAGATATGGCTGATATTATTAAAGGAAAATGCGGAACAGATTGCACCACTTGCAGTTTCAAGGAAAAAACAAACTGCAAAGGTTGTATTGAAATGGATGGAAACCTTTTTTGGGGTGAATGTGATATTTATAAATGTGCCAAAAATAAAGGCTTTGAGCATTGCGGTATGTGTGATAAATTACCCTGTGGAGAGTTAACGCATTATATTGAAACCGGGCATAACCCCAATCGTTTGAAAAACCTAAAAAAGTGGAAAGAAGAAGTATTGTAAATACATAATTTGTAAGGGTTTGGGGCATCCCCAACAAACAAATATACAGGGCATTTTTACAGAAAGGGTACCCCTTTCCTATGCTTGCTACGCTACGGAACTTTTCACAAAGGAACGGAATGAATAATCTAAACGGATAGCATTTCTCTTTGAAATGTTACGCAGTTAAATGGCGTTTTTGAGGGAAAAGGTATAAATGTTCTGTACCATCGGTTTTGGTTCTTGCAAAGTCTTTATTTGCGAGGCCTATTGCCCCTCTAATGCGTAACATAATGGCAAAACAAGGTTGTCCTAAACTGCCTTTGGCATGATAACACTGCCCTGTGCTTATGTGCATCATCTTATTTGTGGTGCTAAAATGGTGCCCAACTTTACAAAACCAACTTATACGAAGATATAAAGCAATAAGCAGAAATATGCGAAAAATCCATGATTTAAGATACTTTCAGGCGATTTCTACAAACACTTGTAAAGGCTTATCAGGCAATTTTCGTCTATATAATCAATAAAAAATAGAACCAAGTTTTCACCTGGTCCTACAGAAACTATCTTTTTAATTACTAATCTAAATAACTATTTGCTTAGTAGAATATTCTGATTGGGTTACCTTCATAAACTGGAATTTAAATATGTTATTGTCCTCTCTAAAACCTGGATATTGTTAACTTCGTGTTATGCTCAATGTATTATATGAATTTGAGCTATATCCAACTATTCCAGTGAATTCTCTCATCGATATCAATAGTCTTCTGCCTTACCGTAACAGCATCTTTTTGAGCTTGTCCTATTCCAATAAAGCAAGGCATCATATATTCATCCGGATATCCAAGAATTTTTTTTGACCACTCGTCTTCATTGCCTAACGGAATTCTTAGATTGCATCCATAATTCATTGCTGTAGCCGCCAAAAAAATGTTTTCTATACAACACCAAATAGAGGCAAATCCATTTAATTGAGATAAATTATCTGCCGATAATATCTTCGTTTTTTGCTTAAACAACGGAATAATTATTACTGATGCATCAGCAAGCATTCTGTATTGTTTCGGAACTGCATCTCTATAGCATGCTTGTTGTTCATTGTCATTAAGGTTCCAATCACGTATAAGATTACTCATGTCCTCTTCTGAAATACCTTTAGGAACAATATCAAGTAATGTTATAACAGTTTTCTTATCTTTTATTACAATAAAATTCCAATCTCTCATATGATCATTTGTTGGAGCACAAAATCCAGCCTCTATGATTTTCTTAATATCTTCATCTTTTATCTGTTTGTTTTCAAAATCCCTAATTGTTCTTCTTTTATGTACTACCTCAAAAAAATCCATAATAATATCTCCCTTCAGCTTGTGTAATACTTTCTCGCTTCCATACCATTTTCATATTAATATAAAAATAATCTCCACTACAAATTCTAATTCATCAACCTATCAAATATTCATTTTCTCTATTATACAAAAACAGGACCAAGATTGCACCTGATCCTATCTAAAACTATCTATTTATTATTATTTTAAATTTCTACACATCAAAAACCATATCCCTTCCTTTGTAGGAATATGTCCACATAATTCATAGTATAATCAACTTTATTCTTTCTATCATATAAAATTACAGGATATATAATATATCCTTATATTAATAAGTATTAGTAACTAAAACAACTATAGACTAACTTATCACCCTTTAAATATTCCATATTTACTCTGGCTCTATTTTAAAAATATAAAACTTAATAATGCGAATACAAAAAACGGAATTAGTATCTTTAGTATTTTTTGTGAATTAAATTTCACATTCTTTTTATATTTACTTACTATAAAACATAATAATAATAGAAGCGAAAAATATGTTGAAATAGCATAGAATATATCTCCACCATATATATGTGCAAACATAACTATGGCAACACCAAAAAGGCAGTACTCAAATTTCCCTTTATCTTCATCTTCTGTAAAATCCTCATCATACTTTAAACTTTTTATAATAAGTTTGCTGAAATTATAGATATTAATAATCAGTATAATAAAACATATAACACCTATTATAACCAATAGAACCCCCCCATTTAAAAGAAGTGTGATATATGTAATATTATCACACTTCTTTGTAATATTATAGAGTAATATTACAGCTATCGCCATAAACTCTTGTTGCTAAAGTATCGCATATGCACCAATATGTATTATCCGTCTTACTTCCTGTATATGAATACCCATCATAATAGATAGTTTTAGCCCCTGAGTAAGCTATATCATTTATTTCATATCTATATCCCCCGTTAGTCCAATATGCATACTTTGAAGAATCCACTTGATCTCTAGCAAAATAATTATATCCGTATTCAATAGCTGACCATGTACGTGAAGAAGCAATATTAAGAATGTTACTACTTACATAAACAGCGATACCACCTTTAATTATTTCACTAATGAATTTTTTTGCTGCTAACTCAGGTAAGTAGAGTGATGCAACAACTGCTATTACGAGGTTAGCAAGTGTTCCTGTATAACTAGGAATTGTGTAATTTGTTTGTCCATTTTTAACTACCTTATAATAAACATCCATATTATTGGTCTTGCTTGTTCCAAAAACTTCAGCTCCTACAGTTGATATGTATGTATATCCTGAAGGTACTGCTGCAGCTCTGGATATTACAGTGTCTTTAGAATTTAAAGTATTAACTACAGGTATTTCCTCTGCTTTTATTTCAGGCAATATTAACTCGCATTCTCCCTTGTCTGGAGTATATGATGTAGCTTCCTCTGTGACCTTATCATATGTACATCTTTCAACTAACTGATTGTTTTCATCATATTGGGTAACTATTATCTTATTTCCAACCTCTTCCCATTTAATAGAATCCCAAATATCGTCAGTTGTAGTATAAGCATTATTACTAGGTATTGTAGCTGCATACAAGTTTCCTGTAAATAACGAACCCACTAAAAACAAAATAGATACTTTCTTTAAAATAGATTTCCCCTTTAATTTTTTCATATTATAGCAAACTCCTTTTTATTTAATTATCTTAGTATAAATGGCCATTTTTTAAGATAATTAAATAATAATACTTATTTACATTTTTTTCAATATTTATATAAAATTTTTAATAAAAAATATTTTTTGTAAATTTATATAAATATTTAAATTTGTACAAATTACTGTAATTATCTAATTATAACTGTCAAATTAGTTTTATAATTTTCACTTCCACAAAAATAAGGCTAGAAAAATCTAACCTTTTAAACAAACTATTCTTTTATTCAAGTTTATTTGTTGAACTAATCTTATAGATATGATCATTATTCTGTTTTATATAACTAATATCTCCTCCTAGTAACTGAACCAGTATCCTTACAGGCAAGTAGGCCTTACCATTTTCAAAAATAGGAGCTAATTCAATGGTTACTTCTGTTCCATCTATTTTTGCTGTTGTACTTCCTAATACCAGAGAAATAGTTTTTTTGTCTAATCCATTTATCTCTATCAAACGTTTCTTTTCTATCCATTCAACTTTGACTCCTAGCACTTCTCCTAAATCCTTTAAACTAAAATAAGTATGATTTTTTCTAATCAAGCCTTCTAAATCATATTTTCCCCTTACACTGTCCTCTAAAATATAGACTGAATCATTATTTTCTATTCTAGTAATCCATTTTTCTATTTCTTTAAAACACTTAACGTAATAAGTATCTTTTTCGGGCTTATCTTTTAGATTGTTGATTTGTAATGTTTTAGTTATATCATTTGGATAAACTTCTTTAAGTGTAACTATTCCTTGAGGTGTAATTGGCATATAGTATATTTCTTTATCTCCATTCATACATTCTGTCAAAAATAATAAAGTATATGTCCCTATTTCTCCAAGTCTATAATCTGTGCTTATATGTGTTGTTGCTTCTCTAGCACCTGGTGTTACTATTGTCATTTCTCCTTTTATTATCTCTCTATCCGTTCTATTCTTTAAAATATCGTAAACCTTTATCTTCCACTGGGTATCTGCTGTAAATCCTGATTCTGTACCTCTCCTGTCAAATGTTTCACTTTTGTGTGTCATTCCTGTTTCTTCCACTATTTGAGCAAGTACAATCATATCAGAGCGTTTAACTAGCATCTCTGGCTCTACATATATATAGCACCCTAGTATAGTATTGGTCATTATTATTAGACAAATCAGTATTATTCCCCGTCGCTTTTTTAGCATCTTGCTTCTCCCCTTTATCAAGAATATCTATCATCTTAATCTTATATCTATTAATCTAATATATCCATTACGACTCTATTACATTTATATGACTTTAAACTCTTGATAAACAAATTCGCATTTGGGACATAAAAAATGAGCTACATACTAATTTATAGCCTCTATAGAAACTACTTTTTAGTCGCAAAAGATACACCAAGGACTAATCCAAAGCTTTATTTACAAATAGTATATTAACCAAAATAACATAATTTTATAAAAAATAAAAATTTTAATAAAATACTTTATTTTACAACAAAACATGTCATAATTAGGATGTAATTTACATACTATAAAAAGGGGAAATTAAAATGAAAATAATTAAAAAGGTTTTGCTATCAACTTTATTAGTGGCATCATTAGTGACTACTCTATTCGCATCAAGTGCAGACACAAATTTCACTTTTGAAAATGGGGAAATCATTTGTGATTGTGGATATACCTTGGCTGAGCATGAGGAGTTTAAAGCTCAACAAAACCCTAACGCAAGATATCAACCATGTATATGTGGCGGAAGGGAACAGAGCGAAATCGTATATGTAGATAGCAAATGGTCTTATACGGGAACTTCAAAAAAATGTGCACATTATCAATTTGGTTATGATTTTGAGCAAACTAAAGGTACACGTATAAGATACTGGTGTAATAGTTGTGGACGCGAAAGTTTTTCTAATGGTTATATAACACAATGGGAATGTCAAGGGTTTAATAGTTAATAGTATTATAACAAGTGTGTAAATTACATTTATTGGTAGCTTTCTATGATAAAACAATTTCATAGGAAGCTGTCTTTATGTATAAGTATTTAAGATTCAATAAAATACCTTTATAAGAAACTCTACAAAATCTACTAAAATGAGAAATGCATAAATACCTTATTTTTGAGTTTTACACTTTATCCTACGTATTCTCTACAATACATAAAAATCGCACTAAACAAGTCTGCATATTTCTAAAAGCAATTCATGTCTAATAATGCAAACAAATCTACGTTTTTTCTCTCTACCTAATCTGGCATATACAACTTCTTGTTTTATTTTTATAAGCTTATTTAATTTAACAATCTTTATTACAAGTCGAACCATGTAATATATTAATGCATACAATACATTAGGCACTCCTTTTCTAGCTTGCCCCTAAATATGGGGGCTTTTTTTATTTAAAAACACCTTACCTTTTTATGCATAAACTTGATCTTCGGATATGTATTAGTAATGTAACGCTTATATTAGTCACTAATTTACACCAAAGATAATTCATCAAATTTCATCATAAAATTTATTTTCCTACTGTATAAACATCAAAAACTCGTAAGTCATTGGTAACCAAGAACTTACGAGTTTTCTTTTACTTCGCCTGATAGAATAACCTTCTACGACGTGCGTTATCCAAAACTGTGCATCAGCCTTCTCCAATCTCTATACTCCAGCTACAATTATCTGATAAGTCTACTGACCAAACCTCCCATTCCGTGTGAGGAAAATAATACAATAGTTTTCTAGAGATGTGGAAATGCAGGGTGGGCATTGTCCAGCTTTCCATCTGCTATCAGGTTAAAAAGAGGTAAATCTAACGGTTTACCTAGGAGTAAATTCAAGAGAAAATCCTTCATTTCCTGTATACCTCTTCTTATATTTATATCATTGCCTATCAGAATATCAAATTTTATTAGAGTATACTTTGACCTTGATCTTGTCCTTGTCCTTGCCCTTGTCCTTGTCCTTGTTGAGCTGTACCACCTGTTCCACCACTAGCATCTGATACTTGAACCGGTACCCCTACTTGAACAGGAACTATATCATTATCAGGGTCTGCAGTAGAAGTTGAACCACCAACATTAATACGAATTACAAACCTATTATCTATAGTGCTAGTATTAGGTGTGTCTATAGTATTTGTCTCTGAATCATTTTGTGAAGATGCTTGCCCCTGAACTTGTGCTTGTGCTTGAGCATTAAGTTGAGCTTGCAACTGAGCTTGAAGTTGTGCTTGGGCATTAAGTTGGGCTTGAAGCTGGGCTTGAACTTGTGCTTGGGCATTAAGTTGGGCTTGAAGCTGGGCTTGAACTTGTGCTTGGGCATTAAGTTGGGCTTGAAGCTGGGCTTGAACTTGTGCTTGGGCATTGAGTTGGGCTTGAAGTTGGGCTTGATTCTGTTCAACTGCCTGTAATTGGGCTTGAAGCTGAGCTTGGAGTTGAGCTTGGGTTTGAAGTTGTGCTTGGAATTGTTCTTGCTTTTGTTCCATTTTTTGTAACTGGGCTTGAACTTGAGCTTGGAATTGCTTTTGTTGCTGTTCTAATTTAGTAAGTCGAATATCAACATCTTTTACTTTATAACAGCAATTTCTCCCCTCGTAAGCATAATCGTCATAACAGTCGTCTTTTTTCATTAATAAAACCCCTTTCTTATTATATATTTGTACTATAATAGTATTCTTTCCTTGTCCTTAAGTTGACAACTTTCTAACCTTTTCATCAAAAAACGTTATTATTTTTCGATGAATCACACCTGAGACTTTTTACTGTTATGATTGATGAGTATATAGATTACTATAACAACTATAGATATCAATAGGTGCTAAACAAAGCTAGTTCCAGTACAGTACAGAAATTAGCTTTGTTTAATAGGTGCCTATATGCCCCTAATGAGTTACCTCAGTTAAGGTAATCATCAAATATGCATACTGTAAAATTTTTAATTCTTTTGTTATATGCTGAATCTAGCATAATACTTCTAAAGTGTAAACCAACTCCATCTTGTTCCCTATAATTGTTACTAGTATTATGAATAGGATTAATTTCTTTGTGCCTAATAAGTAAATTGATTTTTAGATTCCCCTTAGCTTCTTTTCCATTCATCATACATCTTGCATTCTCCTTAAACTTCATCATTGTATTGTTAAGTTCACATTTTGAAGAGGAAATATGCACCCCGTTTTTATGTTCTTAAAAAAGTCATTGCTAGCAGCCTCGGCTAAAAAATTATACATTATTGCATTTTAAGCATAAAAAATAAGGGTAAGGCTTTTGGCCCTACCCCAATTTGCTAAACTTAATTAGTAATGATCTAATGTTATTAACTGTGTATCTTTTTTCATCCCAGATAACACGCTGAGATATAGCTCCTAAGAACACTAACTTATCTATAGCCTGCTTGTACTGTAAATCGCTTACAGAACCATCTATTTTAATGCCTACAAGCTTACAAACTAAAGCTGGTACATTGTTAAGGTTAATTAAGTCTAGGCGTTTCCATGCATTAAACGTGAGCTGTACACCATTCTTGATAATACTACTTACTGCATTGAATAGTTCATTATCTGTAACTGAGGTAACTGCGGGTACTTTCCAAGCTTGGTCTATTTCAAAGTGTGGAGTGTCAGGAGTACTATTCCAATCTCCCCCCCACGTAATTCCTAGGAGAGCTGCAACTTCTGCACACTTCTTGAAGAATGTCTTATCGCTATATTCTTGGCCCTTAACATTCTTACAAATATCCCAAGCTCTACGTGATGTGTGTCTAGATGATTTGGTCCATGTAACCTTATTTCCTGGTCGTGTACGTCCTTGTTCATATAGATAATTCTGGCGTTCTTGAGAACGGTATGTTTCTGTAATAAGTACATTTAAGCCGTTCTTCTTACATTCTTCCATAAATAAAACACAAGCCTTTTGAGCCTGTGCTGATAATTCTTTTGTATCTCTACATGGTTTAGTAACATCCATCATTTAACACCTTCTTTCGTGTTAACAAGCCCCTCTTTATCCATAATGTCAAACGTCCCTTGGATTAGTAGCCTAAGTGCCTTCTCATCAAACCATTTAAAGCGCTTTCTTAAGAAGTTATATACATACTCTCGCCTATCTTCACCCACTTTATTTCCTGTAATCTGTGTTTCTGCATAGGCAATGGCTACTTTAACCCAGTACTCTAAATTGGAATACCTCTTGATTATTGGAGTAACTACCATACTTAAAAATAATAATACTACCACAACTAAAGAGGTCCATAAAAATTCTAACATTCTACATCATCCTTTCGTTTTCTTAATACTACCTAAAATGCTAAACTCTCCTACTGCTACTGCAAAAACACTCGCTATTAAGGTGCTGGGTTCACTTCCAGTCTTATAGAAAAGCCAGAGTACAACTCCTATAAAAACAAGTAAAAAAAGAAAGACACCTACAATGATGCCTTTCATAAAACTACCTTTTTTCTTCTGCTTACTTTTAGAAGCTTCCTTTTTACGAATAGCTTCTGCTTGCTCTAAGATCTTCTTTTCTTCTTCTGTCATATGTGCCTCCTATCTAAAGTACATTGCAATAACTCCTGCAATTATTGCTCCTGCAATACATCGCCATAGCCACTTATTTTGTTCTTCTAAGTCTAATATTCTATGGTTTGCTACTTTAAGCTTGTCTTCCATATTATCAAGCTTAAGGTCTACAGTTGGCATTATGTTGTCAACTGCAGTTTTGATACTTCCTAACTTTTCTTTGATTTCTTGAAGTACATCTTGTGTGTCCTGTGGCATAGCACCCTCCTTTTAGGCATAAAAAATACAGCCTATTAAGCTGCTCTCTTATGTCTATCTATTAAATTATTTTGTGCTTTCTTCTAATACTTCCCAAACTACTTCTTTTAGATTGAAAAGCTCAGGAACCTGTTCTTTAGTATAAAGATTTGCTTGAACATTTCCTACCCATACCTTTACTAAGCCTGAATCTCTTGTGAATTTCATCAGAATCACTCCTTACTAAATAATTTTTACTATACCTATGACATGAGTGTAGATACAATCATAGAAAGTTCTGTTACTGCTTGCTTTAATGCCTCATTATCCGCTTTAAGCAACTCAACTTCTGATTTAGGAATATCCTCATAAATAACAATAATATTTCCATCATCATCTAGCACATATCTTCCAATTTTACCATCTACCTCTTCTATCACTGGCGGATTGTTAATAATAGAATAAGTAATGCTGTCAGTTTCATCTAAGAATTGTTGTAATAAAACACTTTTTTGTTCTTGATCAGTACAAATCAATAATCTTTTCATTATGAATGATTCCTTTCATATTTATAAAACTATACACTATATGCAGTAATCAAGAGTAGCATTTCCGCTACCATTAGCATTGGTTGCGTGAAGAGTAACCCCACTTGCCCCAAAGAATATAAAATAAACAGCGGTATTATCTCCGTCTGTTAATTGGGTATAAGTAGGAGAAGCTGTTGAAATGGTCCCTGAATATAGCAAACTAAGACTACTACCACTTGGTTTCTTATATACTTGATAGGTAACAGCAACACCATAAAGACTATAACAATAAATCTTATATGCAGATCTAACAATGTAACAACTTTTAGTTGTAAAGTTATTACCAAATGTTAGGGTAAAACTTCCACAAGTTGCAGAAGTGGGTGAAGAAATGAGACCATTTGATATATAATAAGCCATATCATCAAATGGGGTTTGGTTGCTCAACGATGTTCCTAATTTGCCGTTAATGGCGTTGGCAACACTTGTTTTTCCATTAACGACAGTAGATTTTAAACCATCAAGTTCTGCACTTAAATCTCTTCCTTTGACGAGATTAGCATTTTCAACCTTGACACTAATACTACCATCTCCGCAAATGAATTTGAAGTAATTATCATTGTCTACGTTATACTGTAGTTTTGCTATCCATTGTCCACTTCCATGTGATATACCAGATGTACTCAATGTCTGTAACTCCCACGCATGTGAACCATCCACTGTATCAGCATTACCACCATTAGCTGGTAACGATGTAGGAAAATCTGTTATTTGTGATTTGGTATGAGTATGTGTGCTAGGTGGAAATGCAGAAGGTTTATTTAATAAGTCATTATAGCTTCCACTTGTAGCAACAGCATGTAAACCACTAATCATACTAACTGGATGTGTAGCTGGATGTGTATAGTTATTCGCTCCTGTGGCAACACCGTTTAATTTGACCTTATCCTCCTTTGACATAAATCCATTTGTAGTGATTGTTGCTGGTGTTAATAACCCATCTAGTACGTCAGAATTATAATTCAAGTCTTCAATGTTTACTGTGTCTGTACCATCAGGTTTTTTTAGACCATGATTTGTAGTTGTCTTCATGTTTTATTTCCTCCTTTAAACTGTTTTTACTTGTTCCCAAGTTGATTTATTTAATGTGCTCCAATCTCTATCAATTAAAGTATTCCAATAATTATAGGTGTACTCAAAACTAAATGCTAAGTGTGCTGGCTTAATTTCATTTATGGTGTTGGTTAGATCAACCATATTAGCTGGAATACCTTTCACACCAATAAATTTTATAATAAAACTTGATTGTTCAGGTTGTTCTATCACTTCGACTTCACCACCTGAAAATGAACTTACAACGTTAATTATCAGTTGTTTTGTAGTTGTACCAGAACCTCTTATTTTAGCCTTAATACGCTCCCTTCTAAATTCATAACTCTTATTGACCTCTGTTTCTAAATCAAAAATCTTCTCCCACCTGCTGAGGCCCCATGTAGCCGTTTCAATAAACATTTGATTGATTATGTCCTTCTTACAATCAATTACGCTAGCAACTTCTTGTCCAAGTATACTTTGTATAAGCTTCATTTCTTCAACTGTATGCCAATACTCGGGAAGGTATTTCATTAGGTCAACGCAAAATTTTTCATCTTCTGTATTACTATTTTCATCTGCATAAAAATGCCCTCCATAGAGTGCCTTACCATACCCCATAACGTCATACCCCCTTCAAGTCATTCCATGTAACACCAGTACTCGTTAAAAAATCACTTGCATGTTTACCATCCACTGTATCGGCATTCCCTCCATTTGCTGGTAACGATGTAGGGAAATCTGTTATTTGTGATTTGGTATGAGTATGTGTGCTAGGTGGAAATGCAGAAGGCTTTCCAGTAATACCAGTCCACGCTACACTTTCAGCTTTATCTACTACACCATTGCCAGTAGTGTCATATACTGACTTCAACATATCACCATAACCCGCAGTACCTAATTCATCTTTAGTTACATATTCGCTATGTTGATGTGCTGAACTTGCTTTTCCATTCCATGTGGCTTTTTCAGTATCAGTAACGTGACGTGTTACTGAGTCGTTAGGATGAATGTAATTATTTGCATTTTCAGCCACACCTTCAAGTTTGTTTTTCTCAGCTGTGGTGTAATCATTTGCGGAAAGTCCCTTTCCATCTACCTTGTCAACCTTATTACTGACTGTATTCCATAATGTTCTTTCTGCAGCTGTGATATGTTTAACAGCATCAGAAATATGTGTGAAGGCATTATTCCAGTTGCTAATTAAAGTGCTTGTTATTGCATCAATCAGTGATTTATTACCATGAGTATGTTTCTTATTGTTAACATCATCAAGGATTGTTTTATCTTCTTTAGACAATAACCCATCAATAGAAGTTGTAGCCTTTGGAATTGCATTAGCACTAATAACTATCCATTCCGTACCACTAAACCTATATGTATAATCGGTATCTTTTACGTTTACAGTCCAACCGTCAACTGGTGAAGGATAAGTTGTTGCTATGTCCTCAAATGTTGCCACCGACTCTTTCCAGTCGATTTTAGTTTCCAAACTAGACAACTTGTTATCAACTTCAGCTTTTGTGTATTTATCACTCCAAGAGTTTCTTTCAGCTGATGTTATATGCTTGACCATATCAGAAATGTGATTATCAAATTCAACCTTTGGGGCTTGTTTGATATTATCTAGATTTTCAAGTCCAACTTGACTTTTTGTGACGTTATGAGGATTAGAATAGTTTTCTTTATGAAGTATAAATTCTGCTTTTGAAGCTTGTTGTATATTATCAACTCTTTCAAGTTGTAATTGCTGTTTAGTCACACCATGAGGATTTAACTTATTATTTTTATGCTCATTTAACACTTCATTAGTCAGTTCTAAATCTACCCGGTTAACCTTATCATTCCATGCTAGACGTTCGGCTTGCATAATGTGTATTTTTGAGTTGGAAGCGTGATTATTTAAATTAGATGTTGTTTCTTCAAGTCCAACATCCAACTTGTCAACAGCCCATTGGAGATTGTTTATATCTTCTGCTTCTACTGTATCTCCTAAAGTCTCGTATGAAATGTAGACCTTTTCTCCTGGAGAAAATACTTTAATATACATTTTCCATGTTTCGTCTTTGAGTTCTATCGTATAATTTAACACTTTATCTCCCTGCTTATTAGGTTGTGTATAAATTTCTATAGTTTGCTTCAAAACGTTGTCATGGTTTAAAAATCCTTCCCACTTTCCTTCTGTCAAAAAAAGCACCTCATCTGTAACAGTATAAGGTGCTTGTCGTTTATTTAATTTATTAATAAAGCCATATAAATCTTTTAAATAACCCACTTACTACACCTCCACTATTAATGATCCTAAGACAGGTACCTCTTCTTCTGCTAATCTAACGTTAGATGTTGTATTGTTAACTTTCAAGTCACTATAATCAATAACCCCATCTGTCTCTAATAGAAGACTTCCTATAATAGCATAAGAGATAATCACTTTTTTTAGTGCCATCTCTCTAAAGTATTCTTCTAACTTTAACTTAAATTTTTGTTTTACATCCTCTAAAAATGCATCTTTTCCTATTTCTATAGACACTTCTATTGTAATAGTTTTAGGAGTTGGTGCTGCGACAGTTACAGTAGCTCCAATAGGACGTACCTCTTCTATGTATGCTTTAACACTATTTAAGATAGGCACATCTGCAGGTTCTTTATCAGCATTAACGACTATAACTTTAACAGTTCCTGCCCCATTCCATAAAGGAAATATTTTTGCATCACCCACTCCCTCTACTTCTAAAGCCCACTGCTTATATTGATGAATATTTCCTGATGTAGCTGGCATTTGAAGTTTGTTAAGAATTCTAAATCGTAGAGAGTCATCTGTTTCATCATTCAATCCTGGAATTAGAACTTCTTCTAATTCGGCATTTGCTAATCCTTCTATATAGTCAACTGGTACCAATTTACCGAAGGAAGTATTACCTATAGTTCCTGTCATTTCACACTTTACTTGAAATACTCCTTCTCCTATCTTTTCTATTACCGAATAGGATAAAGTATTAATGGTGTACCTACTTCCAATAGGCACATTAAAAGGATTGTTAGTGGCATTTTTAAAACTAGCCTTTCGTATGGAATAAGTAGCCATCTGCCTATCTACTCCAAACTGGCTGCCTAGTCTGTCCAAATATCCTTCTTCAGACGTATCTACAAATGCTAGATCAAGATATCCTTCTAGCTCTATATAGGCTTGTACAAGTTCAGCTGCTGCAGGAGCCAGAGCATTATATATAACGCTACCCTCCCGCTTATCAAGCGTATCAGGTACCCTATCCAGCATTCTTTGTAATAGTACATTAAAAGTAATTACTTCACTCATCCAATTCTCACCACCTTATCTATCTCAATTTCACCCTCTGTAGTGATAACCTTAAATTTAGCAATTACATCTCCTTTGCTATAGCTAAATTCAAAACTATTCACGCTTTCTATTCTGTCATCTTGTAACAATGCCTCAGTTATACGTCTCTTAATTTCTGGATAGCAATATGCAATAGGTTTACCAAAGAGGTCAGCTAACTCAATGCCATAATTCCAACTATAGATAAGATATTGGTACCTCTCTGTATTAATAATGTGATATATAGCCTGCTTAATAGCATCTATACCATCTACATAGTTTCCCATCTTATCCTTATCTATCTTTACCTCATAAGTCAAAGAAGGTTGTTCAGCTATTTCAATATCTGCTAATAAATCATCATTGACTGTAGGAATCATTAACCCCACTCTCCTTCAACCTGTATCTCACCTATTCGGTCAAGTACTATATACTTTTGTCCACCCTGTATTTTCAGAAGCAATACCTCTTCACTTTCTTTCAAACCATAGTGCACTAGCATTTTCTTTTTGCCACTGTTTTTATGCACATGTGTATTGCTAGATGTACTACCCTCAGGACAACTATGGGAATGTGATTCGCTCGAAGTACTATAACTCAGGCTAACATCTACATAATGATTCTTTACTTGATTGGTTAGTATAAGAAAGTCCTCATCTAAAGTTAACCTCTGTTCTACAGTAATAACTAAAGGCTCAGCACTCTCTACCAATCCTACAACTAAGCTTGTTGGGTTAGAGGCTTGTACTGCTTCAACTGCTGCCTTTTTAATAACTTCTACTAGATTAGACACTAAATTGCACCCCCTTATGTGTTCCACCACTTAGATACAAATCCATAGAATGGTGTCCGTTAGAGAAAGTATGTTTCACTTTCTCTACAAGCATATAATTAAATACATTTATATCTCCTAAATTTAACTTAACAATTACCATGGATCCTCCTCTTACTCTAATATCACCAAAGGCATTCTTAACTGTTAAATTTCTTGTTTTAGTGTTATAGAGTTCCAGTAAGGCATCAGCTTTACTTTGTCCATTTGTATTTGAGTCCACCGTATCCGTATATTGAAGCACCCCCCATTGCTTGATATGTTCTATATCTTTAGAAGTATAGACCTTTCCACCTTCTTCATTAATTAGCTTAATCTTATTGTATGTATTAGCATCTATAGAAGTTTTATAGTCTAAGTCTTCCCCTGTTTCACTATCAATAATAAGATCAAGTTTCATGTTTTCTAGACTCTTAAGCGCTAGCTTACCAAAATCATCATATAAAACATACATCTGTTTCTTATTTCTAAGTGTTTCATCTAATGCATACTGCATGGCATCAAATAAAGTTGTGTTGTCTTCTATTCTTGAAGCTATAATATACTTTGTATCTTCTATATTTCCCCACTTTAATTTAAATACTTCACACAACATTTTTAATAATGCACCCGCTGTAAGATTCTTATATTTATATGTATCCTTATTCTTAAAATATCTTAATTGGTCATATGCCGTAACACTTATGATTTGCCCCTTATCTCTTCCTTTTGTAAAAATAAATCCAAAGAATACATTCATGTCATTCACGATAAGCTTTACTGCATTTCCTTCTTGAATATTAAGGGTGGCATCTTTCATAACTTTGAATTTTAGTGTACCTGGTGAGCCTTTCCTCTCTGTTTCCAACGTAACGTCATCTTCTACGCAAGGTTCCTGCCAAAGTGAACCATTGATAATCTGCAAAGTGACCTTTTTTCTTACTGGTCCTATACTATTGACAATACTAGCCAAGCTTAATCACCTGCCCAACCTTAATCAGATTAGGATTAGAGATACCATTTAGTTTTGCAATCTTACTGTACTTAGATCCATCACCCAATTCCATTCGACATATAGACCACAGTGTCTCTCCTATCTTTACTGTATGATTCTTTGCAATTGTTTTTGTAGCTGGCCTAGAATTTACAACGGTCGCTACTTTTTTTGTAGATGTTTTTATCGTGCCTGCATTACTAGGTGTATCTACTTTTATAGTCTTAGTGGTGTAGGTTCTATATTGCTTTAACTTGATGGATACCCCTACATCAGTTCCATATTTATCAGCCTCCTCAGTGATTGTGTAATCTTCTAATGTAACGGTCATATTGGTAGAAAACAAATAATCACCATTAGGCTTTGTTCTAGCTACAATAAATTGGAATGATGCTAATGATGTTTTAAGATTATCTAATATACTCAGATAGTAGTCGGCCTTTCTATATCCTTCATAATAAGTCGCAAATGGATATTTCACATTAGGGAGTAGTATTTCAAAACTAATCTCTGTAAGTCCTGGAGTCTTAATAATATTTATTTCACCATCATTAATTAATGTCACTGTTTTGTTATTATTATTAATCTTAAGTTGAAGTTTAGAGGGTGCAATCGGTAACTGCACCTCTCCTAAGTAAAAAATATATGCCATTTTATTCATGCACCCCCTCAGCTGCTATTTGCATTTGTTCTTCTAATACGCCAGATAAATAATCAGCTATACCATCTAAGTCAGCTTTGTTATTGACTGTATTATTTATACCGCCCATATCTACCTTAATTTCTGCTGTAGTAAACCTATTAATAGCTTCCTTCTCTGCAATATCTCTAAGATACTTTAAATCCTCCTCAGACGTATCTAAGCTATCTGACATTTTACCAGTATCTCCTGCTATATTATCTATGTTCTGTCCCATTGATGAGTAGTCAGGCATATTATTACTAAAATCCATACTCGGATTGCTAAAAGCTGAACCTAGTTTATCATCTATTCCTTTACCGAAATCATAACCTATTCCAAATGCATCACCATATGAAATTCTTGCGTCAATACTAGGTGATTTACGCTCAAGTGTTATTGCATTTTCATTTTTACCCCATTGAAGAACATTATCTTGTAATGAGTTAAGTCCAGCTGTCCAATTTGTACCAAATATAGCGTCGATAATTTTAGTAACTACTTTACCAAGTGATAAAAACCAAGAAATAATTTGACCAATAAGGTTGGCTACTGCATCACCAAAGCTATTAAATCCACCATTTGCAACATTCAGTACCCACTCAATAATTGAAATGAATGGTTCTACAAACATAGTCCACATTGCTTGAATAACAGCATTAATTGTCCCAATTGCCACATTCCAAATCAGTGCAAGCACTTCCAATATAAGTCCACATATAAATCCGGTTGCACTGTAAGTTGTCCCTGCCATGTTATTAATTGCCCCTATAACTGCATAGATGCAAACAATAACTAGAATAATAGCAGCTATAATCCATGTGATAGGACATGCTAAAAGTGCCGTATTAAATCCTACTTGTGCCCCAGTAGCTGTTGTAGTAGCTGCCGCCTGCGCTAATGTAGCTCCTGATGCTAATGCTACTTTAGCTGCATGATAAGCTTCTAACCCTGTAGCTATTGATTTGTACATATTATATATAGCAAGTACGCTATTATAAACTACAAAAGCCCCTACAATACCCCATATGATCGGTTCTATAGTCAACCAATTATCTGAGAAGAAAGTAGATATACCCATCACCATTTCCAATACTACTCCAAGTACTATCGCCAAAGTTCCAATAGCGCTAGAAATTCCATTTACCATATTCTTGCCTGTGTTAGAATTCAAAAATCCATTTACTTTCTGCATTAAAACGGAAAACTGCTGTACTGCCGTGTTCTTTATACTTGTCCATACATCACTAAATGTCATTGGCAAAGTTGCAAACTTGCCTTCTATATCATCAGCTGTAGAAAATACTGCTGCTTTAATAATATCTGCACTAATAGCACCATCACTAGCTAGTTCCTTTAACTCTCCCCGCGAGACTCCACAATAATCAGCTATAGCATTAGCGAGCATTGGAGCATTCTCAATAATTGAACGATACTCATCACCTTGCAATCTTCCTGATGCCATAGCTTGAGTTAATTGATACATCGCATTAGTTGATTCTTGCGTACTAGCACCGGATATTTTAAACGACTTATTCATAAGCTCTGTAAATGCTACTAGCTCATTATTACTTTTAAATGCATCACCTGCTAATAACCCTAACTTAGCAACTGTATTCACCATGGCATTATATTCACCTCGACTTCGCTGTGCTGCTTGATAAATTTTATCTTGAAGCTCCGCCTGTGTCTGTAAGCCATCATTAATTAAATCTAGTCTTGCACCATTACTTATATAGGTATCTGTGGCTTGCATACCTGCTCCTAATGATCTAATTCCTACATAAGCACCAACCATTGACTTAATCTTTCCTGTCATGCTATCAATAGCACTTCCGCCACCACGAACAGTATTATTAAATTGTTGTTGCTGGCCACTAGCCTCTCGTATTCCTTGCTCTATTTCATTAATGCCCACCTCAACACTAGCTAGTGATTGTCTAGCAGCTTGTATACTGGCTGTATCTACTGCATTATGGGAAGTTCTTTGAAGTGCTTCAAAACTACTAAGAGTCATATTAAGTGCATTACTCATATTTCTAATTACAGGTGTAAATCTGTCTTGCAACTGAATTGCTGTTCTAATCGTAGCCATGTAACACCTCACTTCCTTCTGCCTTTAGATTTAAGTTTTCTTTCTTCATTTTTTTCATTTTCTTGTTTAATTCTAATTGAAGCTATAACAAACGCCTTATCCCTCTCACTTAAAGTTAAGAACTCACTAGGAATCATTTTAAGCTTGTGGAGGCAATAGTAAGCATAATTAGCTTCACTATCACCTCCTTCAATTAGTTTTTTGCTTCTTCAACCATATCTTCCATAGTTTCATCAAATCCGTTTACTTCTTGAATCTTCTTTAATAGGTCCTGATACTCTCCTGGCTTAAGCATAGTTTTTAGAAGCTTATCAGCACCCATAACACCATAACTATTCTGAAGCTCTACGTCATTAAGATTAGGATAAGTAATACATCTAACTGCTAACTTACCTAAATAACTTTCAAAGTCTGTTTCAGGCATATAAGCATTCTTCTTGCCTGGAATAGGTACTTTTCTGGTACAACTCTTTCTAATGGCTTCATCCTCATCAGATGTAACACATCCAATCTGCCATTCAACAGGATTACCTTTCTCATCCTTAAATCGTTTAGAGGCAACATATTTTACTACCTCATTCTTTTCTACATTCTCTGCAAAGAATACACTTAATCCACTCATTTTTAATTCTCCCTTCTAAAATTAAAAGGTGCTCATATAGAGCACCTTATTGCATACCTGCTAAAATATTGAATTTCTCTGGCATTTCAAAATCCTCAAAGGTAAAGTCAATATCTTCATCTAAGTATTCTGCATCAGCATCAAATTTAGTTAAAATACCACCATCCAAGTTACAATCTTTTAAAATTATGGTTTGACGACCTACACTAGAAGTAGGATCTTCATTAGTTACCTGAATATCAAAATAAACATCTTCTCCAGTCTCTTTAAAGCGAACTAGTAGCTCTCTAAAAATAGAGGTATTGTAATGGAATGTTGCAGAGCCAGAACCCTTCCATCCTGTTGCCTTATTGCCTTTTCCTGTTTTGCCAAGAATAGGAACCTCTGTTTTATTCTTTTCAAACTTAGCTTCAAGATTAATAGCCTGCATGAAATTGTAGCGATTACCTTCTATAGTTACGAAACATTCAGCAAGAGAAGCTGATACCGTGTCTTTTGCATGCATTTGCTGAGCAAAGAATTGCAAATCTAATTTCATCTGTATTCCTCCCTTCTAAGATACAACTACTGTCATATAAAGCTTAGCCATAGCACATACTGGCGTTACTGGATTAGTTACCACCACCGAGTCTTTGCTATTGCCTTTTTCTACAATGATTTCATCACTCTTAACATTTTCTAAAGCTTGAATACGTTCAAGCTCTTTATTGTAGCTTACTAAGTCATTCCAAAAAGCAATGCGACCTGCAGCATTATTTTGAACCTTCCCGATATACTGCTTATTGAACAACACTGCTATATCATTAGCAATTTGATCTAGAACACGGACTACCTGATTCATACTGAAATCCTCATTCTTATCCTTTGTAAAGCTTGTAAATGAATTGATATCATTTAAAACATGTACCTCATCACCTACTTTATGGAATACAAACTCACCATCTTCAATTGCTTTTTCAAGTTGGCTCTGCTTGTAATCTACATTAATAGTAAAGTCACCATCATATTTCTTATTGGTATTTGACTTATTTACTGCGCATCCAGCACTTGCACCAGTTACCCAGTAAACTGCGCTTGATTCAATTTCTCCTGCATCAGTTACAGCATTTTTGACATTAATAACACCTTCATAATCAGCTTCTTGATTATATAGCACTGTTTGGAACTTAATACCCATGTCATCACGTAATCTCTTTGTGAACTGAGCAAATAAATCCTTAATTGAACTTTCTGTAGATAAACAACCTAGTGTATTGAAGCTATAACTTTCAATCTTATCTAAGAAAGTTTGATAATCAGTTCCTGTTACCTCTCCATTTGTACCACCTGTCATTGGTATGCCTGCGGATGCTTCTAAAGTAGCTGATGTTTTCCATTCACCTACGTAGTCATTTGCTACTAAACCAGTTATAGCACTAACAACTTGTACATCAACCTCAATGCCATCAAATAGTGTTGTGACGTTAAATTTAGATTCATCATCCACATTTGCTTCAACTTTGACTGTAATAGAATTACCTCTAATACCACTATACTTAGCTGTAGCAAGTGTATTTGATGCCTTAGTACCTCTATTGAGCTTGTAAGCATAAAGTGTTTTGATATTCCTGAATAAATCTCTAAGGCCTTTCAGCTTATCAGAAGTGTAGTCATATCCAAAAATCTTTAATGACTCTTTCTGGAAGTCTGCAACTTCTACAGTAAAGACCTCGCCATCTGGCCCCCAATCAAGGATTAATGGCATAGCTGCATAACCACGATCACTTATGTTAGTACTTGCTCTAGCAGCACTAATAAAATTGATATATGTACCAGGTATCTTTTTATTTTGTGTTAAAAACACACCACCACCTAAAGCCATACTATTTCACCTCTTTCTTCATAAAACTATCAATAAGCTTTTCAACTTCTTTGATAGTGTAGTTTTTACCATCTTCTAAAATTACACTAAGCACATCTGTTTGATGAACATATTTCTTTGATTTTAAAAGCTGGGCCTTTGTAAATGCTACTTCATTAGTTGATTCTTTTGATTTAGTCAACTTAGTTTCACTCACTATTTCTCACCTTTCCTTTCACCTTTAGCTGTTCCATATAAGGATTAGTAATTGTATCTTTAATTGTGTGGAAGTTATAATCCACAAAGAAATGTAAAACACCTGCCACTGTTTCACTATGCATCTTAGTTCCTCTAAGCAATCCACCATCAAATTTAATGTACTCTAAAGTATTCATTAGCTTGTCAGCTACTTCATTAATTTCGGATGTGTTATCTGTCTTAGGAAAATAATGAATATCAAAAGTGTTCTCTCTATAAAACCTAGGCCCAAGCACTTGCTCTTGGCTAGGTTCTAACAGCATAATAAAAAAACAAGGCTCAACAAGTCCTTGCTTAATCTGGTCTGTATGTATTTCAACATCACTAAATGCAGCATCTAGCGCTTGCGAAATACCTATCATTAGTTCATTAATCATTGAATATCTCTCCTAAATACTGCATTAATTTTCTTTCAAGAATTTTAGGAGCTTGTGACTCTAACTCCTTCTCTGATATTGTAAGCATAAATCTTCCTGGTACCCATCCCTTATGATTTCTAGTCCTATGCCCAAACTCAATATATGGAGCATATTCAACTGGGTTTGTAATTTCAATCTGATAAGTATCACCTGATTGGGTAATTACTAGAGAGTTAACATATGCTTTAGCATTTTTACTACCACCAGACTGAGCTTCATGATGACTCTTAGCTGTCCATCCCCTTCTAAGTGTTCCGCCTGTTTTACCAGTTCCAGCTTCATATTGGCCTACAGGTGTTCGTCTAATTACTTTAGCAAGCAACCTAGCAGATAATTCTTTAGCACAAGCTTCACAAAAAGCTATTGTCTCAGCCCCTTGTAATCTATCAAGCTTCTCTTGTAACCTTTGTAGCTGCCTAAAATCACAATTTCCCCAACTAGCCATTAAGACCACCCCTTAAATAGTTCTAAAACTATTTCTTGATGTGTAGGGAATATTGAAGGAACACCACTATTTTTATACTCACTTACTTTACCATTATGAGTGATAACAAGCTTAGAACCTTCTTTAATTATTATCTCAGGAGCTACAAATAGTTTAATAACTTGAGTTACTTGATTAGCTGATTCTGTTTGATTAGCTGCTTTACTAGTGAAAAATGATAATTTGCATGGTTGATTTTCTAATACTGCTATTTCCTTCATTTCTGTTATCTTAGTTACAGGATTTTTTACTTTTCCATATTCAATTACTGTACAGTTATGCTCATATAATGACTCCATGGCTCTCCTAGCTTGTAATCTAGCTTGATTAATTGCATCAATCATTTTCTCAGCCTCCTATACATATTGAGTTGAGCTATATAATTCTTAAGTAAGCTATCTTTAAAATCACTATAGTTTGTTTTAAAGCTTACTGAAGAATCACCTTCTGAGATATTAGAAACATACTTGCTACCTTCTACACTTCCTAAGTTTTCGTTTCTATACAATTCTAGTGCCATCCTAAGCCACGTAGTTTTCAGACCATCAGGAACAGCTGATAGATTACAGTAATTTAAAATAACACTTTCTACATCATCAAGTGCAAATTGTACAAGTATGTCTTTAGCATCATCATCAGCACTAATCCCTAATAATTGCTTTAATCTCTCTATCAAGACTTATCACCCTTTCATATAAAAAGAGGGCTCTAAGTCCCTCTAACCTACTGTAATTACACCTACTTGGTCAGCATATGGGAATGATGGCATAGCAGTTGCTACAGCTTTTATCCATTTGGCTACTGGATCATTAGTTGCATATTGTTGTACTAAGATGTTACCAATCATTTCAATATCAACATCACCTTTTGTAGCAAGCTCGATTTCTTCTGCAGTAGGACCATAGAAGGTATCACCCATCTTACCATCTGGCATAAGCACAAGTGCATTTTCTGTTAGATAACGTTTAGTTGTATATGTACCACCTTTAGCTTGTACACGATACATAGCATCATATACTGCAATCTGTGGAAGTGATTGAGCTACTAGGAACTGATTAAGCTGAGCAGGAGTAAGTAACATCGCTGAATTAACTCCAAACACTGCCGAGCGAATAGATGCATCCTTAAGTAAGATGTTAAGATTCTTCGTACTTGTTAAGATACGAGAAGGTTTAAACCCTGTATTGGTATTAATAGTAGAGCATAAATCAAAAATATCTTGAAGGATGTCTGGTGTACCAGTGGCCCAAGTCTTTCCAACCTTATGTGATGCATTCATACCATAATCAATTGTAGCCTTTACACCATTCTCATTGACTTGGAGCTTACCCGTTGAAAGGGCCTCCAGTCGCATAGCTTCTACACGAACAAGTACTGAATTAACTAAGCGGTCAACTGAGTTAAATAATTCGTTAATAATACGTTTTTCTTCTGCAGGCGTTCTTGGATTATTAAGTGCAATGAGTGTTTTTTCATCCACACGTTCTTTACGCTTAATAAGTGCAAGGTCTTGGAAACTCTTGCTAGCACCTTCTCTACTTCCGATTTCTGCTTCCGTATCAAATGCATGAATACTTGCTGAAACAGGTAAGTTACTAGCACCTTTGATCATTTCAATTTCTAATGAATCCGTTTTTTGACTTGGGAAAAGTGTTTCACCTACCATTGCAGGTAAGGTTCTACTTTTAGTGTAGTCAACTAATTCTTTTGTGGTTAAGATTTCTTCAATTCTTGGCATTGTATAGCCCTCCTTATCTTAGTTTAATTTCTGGTAAAGCTGTTTTAAATGCTGCTGATGCTACATATCCTGCTACATTTGCACCTTGTAAACGTTCTGCAATCACATAACCTTCTACCATTAAGGAAATAGGTTGTGGTCCTTCAGTAACGTCTACTGTATGGAATGCAATTCCTACTGGTGTTGCTGAAGGTGTATAGTTTCCAGATGACTCTGTTACTGTAACAACCTTTCCATTTGCATCAATTAAACTTCCGGCAATAACCCATTTCTTACCGTTACTATCTGCTGTAACACCTGTGTTTACTGCGGTAGCTGAAAAGCACACATGATGCTCTGCTGCTAAAAATTCTGGCGTATTATCATAATTCACTGTTTTTGCGTACATCTTCTATTCCTCCTTTATTTAGTTGCCCATGGATCAAATGCTGGTGCCTGTGTAGTGTTTCTTTGAGCTGCCATACTAGCTCCTAAACCTTCTTTTCCAGGATCACCACCACCACCTGGATTGTATGTTTGCTTGGTTTGGGATTCACCAAACATAAACTTGGTATCATCTGCTTCAGATAATGTCTTTAATTTTGAATCAAGCAAAGTTTTATAATCAGCATCATCCTTAGCTTCAAACTCATCAATAAGCGCCATTACTGCCTTAGCATTCTTAGCTTTGTATTTACCAATGAGTTCTGTGTTAATAGCTTCTCGTGCTAACTTGGTTACCTCTGCCTTATACTCTTTCTCTTTTTGTGCAATTGTAGCCTCGTGCTCTTTAATTTTAGTCTGTAATGCTTCTACATCAGGATTAGCCTTTTTTAAATCCTCAATTGTACCATTAGCTGTTTCTAATTGTCCTTCAAGGTTCTTTTTCTCACCCTTAAGTGTTTTAACCTCATCCTCTAACTTCTTTGTATCTCCTTTAGCCTTATTAATATCACTGCCATTCTCAGCCATGATTGCATCAATTTCAGCATCAGTTAGATTAGGGCATTTTTCTTTTAACCATTCTCTTTTCATTTTGTTTCCTCCTACGCTTTTATACGAGTGTGCTTCTCTTGGATTTTGTTAGACTAGATTATTCTTTTACGCCTACAATCTATTAAAAGGCATAAAAAAACAGCCTTAGGTCGTACTAAAGCCGATTCCAATTCTAAAACTTGTTAGATTGGCACATAAAAAGCACTCCAAAAGAGTGCTAACTAGACTAAATTTTATACTATAATATATTTATCAGCTTGGCAGAGCTGAAATATATATGAAAGGTGGTGTTTACATGTCGGAACTTGCTGAACAAATTTATGAGGCTCTAAAAATTAGAGATCAATATAATTATTCAACTGATCCTATTATCAAAGACTTAGAAGCAAAAGCTTTAAAAGAATTAGAAAACGCAAATTATATTACCATCAAAGCTAGAACTATCGGTTATGTAATAGCTGACGTTTTATAATCTCCTCTAATTCAATACGTGCTATAAGTGCCATATCCAGAATTCTTTTACCTAAATGTGGATAGGCACTTATAATTCTTGCATTTGTTTTTCCTTTTTCACCCCATACACTTATATCATGAGTCCCTTTAATAAAGGTATCCCTAAAATGTATGTCATATTCTTTTCCATCCAATTCAAATCTAATGTACTTTGCTGAATAATCCGTACCCAAAAACTTCATACTTTCACCTCGATTTCGTGCATAAAAATAGCACCTACTCATTAATCTAAGTAAGTGCCGTTTATTCAACTGCTTTCCCATTCTTATAAATTTCTTTTGCCTCATTTAAACTCTTTTTATTGGCTCCACCTTTATAATCTGGATTATCATTTTGTAATCCATCATCCTGCCAACCACAAGCCTCACAAATATCAAACTTATCAACTTCTTCCCCACAACATGCGCATTTAGTTTTTAGGCTCATATTTTACACGCTCTCCTTTCCAATATTCATTTCCATCTTCTGGCTTAAATAGAGTGGATATTTTCCCATCTGGCCTGCCTATAGCAAAATCATTATTTATTTTATCATATTTAAATAAAAATCCATCTTTATCTATGAATCCCTCAATATTATCAGATAGCTCTGCTGACAATAGTTCTTGTGCTCGTTGTAAATACTGTTCCGGTGTAAGTCCTGGATAATTATCAAGATGCTTTTCAAGATGCTTTTCAAACTTTTTAGTTGTAGGAAATTCTGATCTCAACCAATTTATATTATTCATTATACCACTATTTCGAGAATTTAAAACATTGTTTTTTACATATTCTTTCTTCCAGTCACTATAGGTCATATCATCAGAAACATAGTATTGTCTTCCTGACTCGTCTCTAGCAATACGTTCTCCAAAGTTATCATCAAAGTGTGGAATGGTAGTTGTTCTACACCAACAATGAAACGGTGGTGCTGTTAATCCTGGCTCATACTCACTCATCTTAAATACTTTACCATCTAACTCTTGGCATATTTCAGATGTCTTATTATCTAATGTTGCTAGTATTTCATATTTTTCTACATCAAGATCATTAAAGCAGTCTCGCTGACTAGCTGATGCAAAAAAAGCTGATTCAGTCATTACTAACCGGCCAGCTCTTGTTCTGCTTGTATTAAACTTCTCTGCTATTCGCTTTATAGCTTTATCAGGTGCTCTACCCATGATAATACTTTGAGTAAGCTCCGTATGAAGTGTATTAACTAAATCTCCTTTAGCTTTCCAAATTCTATCACTAAAGTTTGAACCATCAGCTGTCCAAGGTTTAGAAAGTATTTGAGTGACTCTAGCTGAATCTAGGGCAGGTATAGTCCAACCCACATTTAACCCTCGTTGAATTTCAAAAGCCGAATGATAATACCCATCTTCATATATGCGCCTTAATGCATCACTTAATCCTATGTTTTGACTTTGGTACAACGACTCTACTGTCTGTTGTAACTGAATCTTTAATGCTTCTAATCTAGATATGTGAGCTCTAGCAGAAGCATTCTCTAACTCTTTAAGCCAAACTCCATTGATAGCATTCTGTTTGCCGTGTTGTATGTATTCTTCAACTGTCCACTTAAACTCTTCAAGTTCTTTACCCTCTAACCACTTTCTAGCTTGTGACATATTAATTTCATTATTTTCAGCTATCCTACCATACCATCTGGCCATTTGTGATTCTATTTCATTCATAGCTTTTCGATATTGCTTATCTAGCTCTCTGTAATACTCCTCACCCTGAGTCATTTGTGATTCTTGAAGGATTTCAAAGCGTTCTTTCCAATACTGATTATTCTTCATTTACATCAACACCTTTAGTAGTATTAAATGTACTTTTGTAGTCATTAGACTTTTCAGCCAGTTCCTGCTCTTCTAATTTTATTTGCTTAAGTTCCTCTTCTACATCTTCTACCCAAGGATGATTTTTTAAGATGGTCTTATTTGAGATTATCCCTAAACTGGCTTGTGCAATCTCAGCTGTTTCCTTATCATTTTTAATAGCATTACGTGTCCATGTCTGAATGATTGGAAAGTATTCATTATACCCCATACTCTTAGCCATTAAGCGAATAAGTTTATTGAAGCCTGGTCTAAATTCAACTTCCATAAGTCCAGCCTTAAGTTCCAATGGTGCATACATGAATTTAAGTGCTTCCCCTGAGCTATTACCAAAACCGCCTTCTGGATGAGGATCTAATCCCTGCCCTTGCTCATAGATTTGTTTTCTACAAATTTCTAAGAGTTTGTTTCTGGCTTCTACTGGAATATCAATAGCTATGGTTTGAAGACCACTTTTATCATCAGCTCCTATAGACTGCATTTTTACAGCCTTATATTTCTTAAGGTCATTTCTAAACTCATCTAGGTCTTCCCCACCAAAATTGGTAAGTACCCATATAATTTGCTGAATATCATCAACATCATTTACATATCCACTTAAAATATTATCCATTACATCAATAAATGGCTTGATCTTGGTTAAGTCACTATCTTTGATATTGTTGTTAGGAAACTCAATAAATGGTACCTCCCCAAAATCATGCTGATAGTAATTGCTCTCTGTTCTCTCACCAGTATCAATGTTAGTTGAAACAAATCTGTTTATAGTCTCGATATCATTCAAGCTAATAGAACTCTGTTTCTTACGAAATGTAGTACATCCCTCTTTATCCCAATACTCATATACTGTGTAATAGTTCTTTACAGAATAAGTGGTACCATCATCAAAGTACTCTGAGTAAACACGAATAACTGCAACTAAGCCTTTAATCAATCCACTTGAGTAAATTGGAATGATTTGAATAGGTTTAATAGGTGCATACTTGAATTTATTACTGTCGCTATCCTTCCACACATGAAGCCAGGCATTACGATAATTAGAAGCATCCACACAAAGGGTATTACAATACTTCTCATAACTATCTCCTAAGAGCTCCTTGATCTGCTTGTTTAAGCTTTTATTTCCTGTATCAAATGTTGGGGGAAATGAGAACAAGTAAGACACCTTTTGGTTAACTAACTGAGCATGGTAATCATGAGGAATTCGGTTATCAGCTGCTCTTAAAGGATTATCTTCTTTGTGTTTGTTACGGTTAGCTGGAGCTGAGTCTTTTAGAATATCATTTTCATGAGCATAATACCTTCTGGCAATCTCACATTGCTTAATATATTCATCATGTCCAGATTTATATCGTTCTAAAATCTTCTTAAACTGTTCTAACTCTATAGCTGGCATTGTCTACCTCCTCTCTTTTGGTTTTAATACGCTAATACCAGACATTCGTCTAAGTATCGTATAACAAAAATAACGACAACTATCCATGCAGTGGTCATTCTCTTTAATAGGTTTATCTTCACCTCGTTTAGCAGCCTTTTCATCCCATACATAGGATCCAAACTCTTTATGAGTTTCTACACATGAAATATCAAAGAATATCTTTCCTTCAGTAAGCAGTGTTGCTACTAGCCTAATACCATCTAGTACTGAGTTATTAGCCTTCTTCACTTTAAACTTATGTTTGAGTAGCTCAGCTATAAAAGATGCTGCCGAAGGGTCAACTATAATGAATTTTACTTGTGTGCCTCCTAGCCATTCAGTTAAGTCGTCTGCATACTCACTATCTGTTTTTTGAGTAGCTTCTGAGCGTCCTGAGTAGTGATATTCTCTAGTGCAATACCAATTCTTATCACTAGCTAACTCCCAAAGTAAAAATACTGTAGGATTTTGAGTACCGTAGTCAATGCTGACATACTTCTCATTTAAGAAAGTGAGCCCATTTGCAATCCGTTCCTGCACATCAACAACATGCTTCTCTTTATGAAACATATCATAAATAATACCCTCTGCTACAGCCCACAACCCTTTTATATAGCGGTCATAAAACACACCACTATACATTGACCTATAACGTGCTTTAATCTTCTCTGAGAGGCTTAAGTTATCATCCATGGTAAAGTGTAGGTAAAGCAGATTCTTTTCTATCTGCTTATCAATCCAATTAACCTTAAACCAATGATAAGGCCCATCAGGGTTGCAGTTAAACCAAAACTTTGAGCCATCTACGGAACAACGTCCTGTAGCCTGGTTAACGAATGACTCTGGCATAAGTGCCACCTCGTCAAAAAAACAGCCTGCCAACGTGATACCTTGTATCAAATCTTGAGACCGTTCATCTTTACCACCAAATATATAAAAATAGTTTGTGACATTGCCACGACTAACAATAACCAAATTGTCAGCCCTATGATCTACCACTCTATATCCTCTGGATTTAAGCATTAATTTAAGCCAGAACAGTACATTACGTCTAAATGAGCCGATTGTCTTACCACACATACCGAAGTTTTGACCATCAAATGACTCCATGGCCCATATAGCATAGCTGAGTGACATTGATACGGTTTTCCCAGAACGAATAGCTCCATCAGCAATAATACCATCACACTCATATGTAGGTGAATTAGGTAGCCACCATGTAAGTATTTTAAGCTGCTTATTACTAAATGGCTTAAATTTGAATGATGCCTTGCGTTTCTTGATTATTCTTTCCATACATCATTCACCTGCCCTTTAAGAGCATCTAAGAAACCATCATCCTCTATTTCTTCATCATCTCCACCACTATTTGCCTTGGCTTCAGCAAGTGCCAATTTCCTCTGATCATATTCAAGTTTATGTCTATCCATAGGATTCATCAAGAAATGTTTATCTAGCCATTCCAATGACTTGCACCTATCTATAAGTTTAATAGCCACACCATCCTTACCTTGCTTAACCTCTTTGATTAGCTGAGTATCCACCATTGAAGATTCTTTAAGTCTAACGGTATTTATAACCTCAGTGCAGATATTACCACTCTCATCTTTAACAGGACCAAACATACCCATGACTTGAATCTCTTCTCGTCCAAATGAAACATAATCGCCCATGTCAGCAAAAGCTATTCTCATATGTATTTCTACTAAGTCTGATTCATCAACGGCTATCTGCTGGCGCTTTATCTCTTTAAGTCGTTCTATTTCTTGTTTTACACAAGCATTTACAAGCATTCTTGGTCCATTAGTGTTAGCAGTTATATAATCACACTCATATGCCTTTAAATAACTTTGTGTAGCATTGAATGACTTAATATAATACAAACAAAAAAGCCGCTGCTTATCAGTTAAGCCAGGATTGTCAATCACCTGTTCAACCTCAGCTAAAAGCTTTGTTTGTTTCTTACTCGTTGGAGGACTCTTCCCCTTTGCAACGTTGCGTTTTACTTTTTGCAACGTTACATTATCTTCTGAATCCCATTTGTAGCGATTCTTCCAAGAACGCACTGTTCCTTCAGGAACTTCTAACTGCTCTGCTATTTCAATAAGCTTCTTACCTTGTTCAAATAACATCTTACCTTGTTCAATTTTAGGATTAGGTTCTCTTGGCATCTCACCACCTCACTGTATTTGTTTGTTTTGGAGCTTGGCCATAAATGCCACCTCCTTCACATGAAAAAAGGCGCCCAATTCTGGACGCTTCTTATTTATAATTTTTCACATCTTAATCATAACATACGTGTAAATATCACTTTTTGTGCAAGTTTTGTGCAGGCTGTCAAGCCTCTAGCTTTAGTCCCTCTACCCCGAAGAAGAGTACAGCTAACTCATTAATCGCCCTGTTATGATATCTGCTTACCGTACTTCTGTCTACTTCTAATCTTTCGGCTATTTGCTCATAAGTCAGGTTATCTTCTATGTATACTAAATTGATTACCTTATATCTTAAAAGCTTATTACTATCGTTTCGATTAACAGCGTCCTGCTTATATGATTTTAAAAAGCTATCAATTAGATCTACTATAACCTGAGTTCGTTCTTTGGTTCTTCTTGCCGATTTAAGATAGTTTTCAAAAGTATCGTAATTCTGCTCCCAGTCTTCAACTGTCCTATTGATTTCTTTAAGGCTTTCTGAACACCCTCGGCAATGCTTTTTGAAATCACCATAATTTCTAAGTAACAATCTAGTATTGTGGTACCTCTTATCATATTTAATCTGTTTACTCATAAAAATCATCCTTTCTCATATAATCGAACATGTGTTAGATGTTTAATAATTTTATGTCTATTTAATTACATAACCTCTTGACATTCGTATTTATGATGTATATTTAATGTATGATTGCTTTTTAAATTTTAATCATACATAGCCTTAGATTATCAATGGATTACAAGTGTTTTTCTATTCCCTATAATGTATATTTGTTCTATTTTCTTCTCTTTATCTATAGAAAAAATAAATATATATATAAAGATAGGAAAACGGCTTCAATCATACATAGGCACATGATTAAAATATAGTGTTAAGCTTTGATACTCAATCGTTATGTATATTTAAGGATTAATTTTAAATATACACAGTTTAGCCTCTCCCCCACACTGCTATGCTGCTGAAACAATGTCAAATTTATTTAAATAAAAAACCACCAACCGTTTAATGGTTAGTGGTTTTTTATGTTACCATAGATGATACTTTATACAATATTCTCCCCTAGTATAATCTTAGGCATTGTCGTCAGACACCTGTTCCATCTCTTGTAAAATTTCTCTAATCCAAGCTTAGATACTCTCGCATGCACTTCTTCATTCTCAACTATCCAATACAAAACATAAGTTACCTTGCCTACATTCTTCGTTAACCTAATAGGTAGTTCGCCTTCTTTTACTGCATTAAAATCTTTCTGTCTATGCGTTCTTTTAATGTATCTTACCTCAATTACACCTTGCTGGCTTGTATAAAAGTCCGCAACTTCTTTCATCAACATTTCTATTTCCTCTTGTTTATCGATTTTAGCCTCATATATGCAGATTTCATTAAACATGTGCATCCCCCTTTTAGAAGAGTATACCACTAACTAATATTCAGTTGTCAAAGTACTTATCAAAATTCTTATTTTGATGTATTTTCCTATAAGCTTTATTATTTTTACAACAAACTACATTTATTAAATGAAATATTTTTAATATTATAAACACATAAATTACTTGTAAATGGAGGTGTAGCAATGAATCTAGATATTTTTAGAAAATATGAATTTCTTTTTCTGTATGTTGTATTTATAGCTGCCCTATATGTTACTTGTAAAATACTATATGTTTAATCCATCACTCTCTACCACCGGTCCCTCATTGGGGCCCTTTACATTTAAAATCCTTTATTACAAAACGAACCATATAGCTTATTTATGCATACAATACATTAGGCTCCCCTTTTCTAGCCTGCCCCTATATTTAGGGGCTTCTTTTATTATTTAATGCATAAACTTTATATTTGTGCACATATTAGTAATGTGGCATTTCTAAAATTTTTGCATTATTTGTACTGATTTTAGTTAGATAATCATTTCTTGCCCCTTATTGTGGCTTTTTACTTTTTAAGATTTTATTATCAATGCATAAATTTTACTCTTTGGTGTATATTAGCAATGTAGTAACATTGATGTTCACTATTTTTCATTCAACCTAGCCCCTTATTGGGGCCTTTTAATTACGAGGTATATACAAATGATGCATCTAAAGAAGTTACTTATATTGGCACTCTCATTTTGTTTGATTTTTTCTTCCACTACAGCTTATTGCTCAAATACTAAAAATAAGAATATTCTTAGTGATTCTTATGACTCCCTACTTAATATTCAAAAGCAAATTAACTTAATTTCTAGAAATGGTTATATAAACAACGTGAATGGTCAACCAAACGGTACACTCCTATCTCAACTTAATATCTTTTCGTCGCAACTTAATGGTATTAAAAATGACTTACAAACGGCTAAGTCTAAAAATCCTACTGATCCTAATTTAGAATCATTAATAACAATTTCTGATTACTTATCCTATATTTATGGCAAAACATATGAGTTTCTATCATCAAGTGATCCAGCCATTCAATATAGAGCGCTAGAGGCAACCTTTTTAGCTAATTCATTAGTTAATCAAGTTTTTTTGTATGCTAATATCAAATAATATAGTATTGCACGGCCCCTATATGGGGCGTTTTTTTATTTCAAAATTCATTTTGTTTAGTGCTATGTTTCGACATTTTTTCCATTCATTAAATATATAATTACATTTTAGACTTTAGAGCATAAAAGACTGTTTAAAATAAAGGAGACTTTTATGATAATTAATACGTTATTAATACTTCTTGTTGCTTTATTTGTATTTTGTATCTATCGATTTGGTTTATTAGTGCTAGATATGTTATTAACAAGGTATATTTTCCCAAACACTCAGGTTCCTTCTGGCCCAACCGTTTATATACCAATCTATATTGTATTTATATCATGTCTAACCATTGCAATCCTCTATGTTTCACACAATAGAAACATGACAAATCTTGAATGGTACACTACATTTACTCTTTATGGATTATCAAGTATCATCTGGTGCTATTTTGATTGGGATTTATCTTCATTTTTATCCAAACCCCAATTTACACCTCCTACAGATCTACAAATCAAAAAAATATTTATATTTTCTTTAGTACTTATCGCTTCAATTTCTTTGGGTTATCTAAAGGTACTAGACGCCTTAAATGTACAAAGGCTATCCACTACATATAAGATATTAGATATTACTATTATTACCAGTACAATTGCTGCTGATAGAGTACTTAGCCAAATTTATTCCTACGTTCAAGACAAAAAGCACTCATAAACTCAGCTTGTGAAATCAAAGTACTTTTACGCTCTAAATCTATCTTTTATAAACATCTCTTTTTAAGACTAAACAAAAGTCAATTTTAATTCGACATTTTTTTAATCTCTCCTGTGTTATTATGACTAAAAGGAGTGATATGAATTGACAAAGAAATCATTATCTAAAATCCTTCTTTATTTATCACCATACATAATTATTGTTGTTTTAGCCTTTACAAATGAAGAAGCTGCCTGTTGGTTTATAACTACTCTTGCATCAGTTGTTTCTACATGGACTTTAATTAAAAATCTGTCTCGATAAGTTATACTTTTAAAAGATTAATTTGTTAGAGCTTGATTTGAGTATAGTTGCTGTCTTCACAAACAAGCATCTCTTCTTTAGCTCTCTTGTAAAACTCTTTAGATATTTCAAACCCATAACTATTTCTATTTAGTTCCATGCAAGCTCTCAATGTTGTTGCACTGCCTGCAACTAGTGCTTTTCTTATGCCTAGTGATATAATTATTTTAGGAGTTAGCTAAGACTTATATTTCTATCCTAAAGCCCTACCAATCTCATCTAAAATCTCCCATTCTAATACGCTATTAAATCCTTGTTCTTGTAACTTCTTAAGTCGTTCCTCTATGTTAGTTAACCTAATGAAGAACTCCCATTGCTGCTTACCATAGTTATAAGCCTCTATGATTTGCTGTTTCTCTTGCCTGCATTCTAGTAAATTAAGCTTATTATCATAAAACTGTTGATATAATGATTTACTAGCTTGATAATAGGCCTGTTCAAAAGCTGCTAAACATGGTGGCATTGGAGCTCCATTCTTCGCTAACTTGTCCATTTCGACTATATCCATGTAGTCACGCTCCTAGCTTCTTAATGTCATTCTTAATACGCTCTAGCTCTTCTTTCAATTTTTTGTCTGATGTATATTTGATTTCTTTTTCAAGTACTTGTATAGCTAATGTGAGAGGTTTAGCCTTGTAATTCGCTCGTTTTACAAGTATTCCATCCTCAGTATTAATAATTTCAACTTTAGCCTCGTTCTCAATCCCTTGAAGTCGTCTAAACTCTATAGGAATAGATACACGACCTAATCCATCTACTTTTCTAAGAACACCTTTCATACAATCACGCTCCTACTCTTATTTGATACGGCTTATTAATAAGCTCAACACCAAAATAGACTTGTCCAGTACTCTTTCTAAACTTTCCATACTTCTTGCTTACTTCTACACCAAACTTACGGTTGCTCATGATGTATTCATTGTTTGTATTGGCCCAATCAGTGTATGCCTTATATAATTCACTTGCTCCTACTTCTGCATTCTCATTAGCACGAGTACAGTTTTCTAAGAATGCTGTAACAACATCCATTTCATTTCTGTACTCTGCAGTAGCTTGTTTGATAGACTGAGGAACTTTGAGGCCTTCCTTTAGATACATAAGGAATCCTTCTACCGCCCATGCTAGAATACCTGGTGTTTCTTTGAGTAGCTTATGTTTCAGGTTCTTATCCTGCTTTTCTTCTGGTATTTGCACTATGAAAGGAATCAGTCTCATACGGCGCCAAATACCATTGTCAGTACCACGAATGATAGGTTTGTGGTTAGTGGATAGCCATATTTTAAACTGTGGCCTAAACTCAAACTCGTTACCATATAAGCGCCTTGCTGTTACCCTGTCTTCACCTGTTAGCTGCTTAATAAGTCCCTCATTTAATTTAACGCCCTCATTAGGTTCTGATGAAGTTACGAACCGCGCCCCAGCTAATCGTGCTATATCTGAGTTAGCTTGTCCTGAAACTGTGTTACCTTTAACCATTAAACTGTCTGCTTGAATATTAGAAGCGTATGAACCAGCTATATGTGCTATGGTTTCTACAAATACTCCTTTACCATTCCCACCAGTACCGTATAAGAAAAATGCAACTTGCTCTGCAGTGCTACCTGTAAGTGAATAGCCTACAGCCTTTTGAATATATCTGATTAACTCTTTATCTCCTGCAAAAATAGTTTCTAAGAACTCAGCCCAAAGAGGACAATCACATTTATCTGTATACTCTGTAAGGCTCATTTTTGAAATCAACTTGTCAGCATTATGCTGTAGAAATTCTCCTGTTTTCATATTTAGTACACCATTAGGCGTATTGAATAAATAAATATCACTATCAAGATCTCTTTGTTCAACTGGAACCATATGCTCGGCTTCAGTTATTAATGCTTTTTTACCCTTACTACTACGAGCTGATTTAATATGTTTCTGAATAGCTTTTAACATGTCGCTATCATCTGGATCACATTCTTTGATAAGCTGCTTGTGCATTTCTACGATGAATTTATCTGCATATGCTTTAACCCTGTTAGTGGTATCATCACACCACTTACGGCCATCATAGTACATCCATTGCTTGTTAGTGTAGTTGTACCTTAATTCATCACCGAACATATCAAGGAACCATTCAGCGTTACCAGTATCATCAAAACTGTATGACTTCTTAAATTGTGGTTTTTTCGCTCCTTCTATTGTTATCGAATAGCCATCATCTTGCCTTGGTGTATATACTTCTCTACAATCTCTTATTGCTTTATTAAGCACTATAGCACCGTATGTAGTCCCACTCTGACGTCTATCCCATTTATCACGCATTAATCCACTGCTACGCATAAATGTATCCATCTTGTAGAAGTCAGCTCCACACCAGAACGCTAGCATATTACAAAATGCAATGTCGGCTTCAGACTGTGAAGGGTAAAATCCTTGCCATTGTCCGTTATAAAGCATCTGGAATAGTTGCCCTTGCTTGCTATTACAGGCTAGATTAAGTATTTCACTGTCAGATAACTCTAACTGCTGAATTTTAGCTACCCCCTGTGATTTTTCGCCACCTATATACTTTTCATGAAGTGGTTTGATAGCAGCTGTACAATCATTAATCACTGTATATTCACTAGCCGGATTTGCTGTCATGATGAAGAATCTACCTTCTTGATACATCTCTACATTGGCTCTACGCCTACCACCGAGAGGAAGCTCACCTTTGCATATGATATGAATACCCTTGCCTGACACTGAGTATTCAGCATATGACTGTAGTCCATGTATAAATTCTGAAACGATATTGTCGGTATCTCCATGTTTATAAGCATCTATGTCATAATCTATTCCATCTATATCTACACCGAAATATGGCTTTGAGAAGAAGAAGCCTAAGCCATTAAAGCCATACTTTTTAAGTCCTTCAACTGCTTCTTCATATGTACACCATGTTTCTGTATTATTTGATTGAGCATTACCACCAGTCTTAGCATTCTTAGGTATTTTCTTAGGCTTTTCTGGCCTTGCTTCATCTTGTACTAGCTGATAGCAACACCAGTTAGGAACTTGTTTAAGTTCCTCTGGTATGCTGTTTTGTTTAAGTTTAGCCATAGCTTAGGCTCCTTTCATTTAGAATGGTAAGTCGTCATCAGATTGTGGTTGTTGTACGTTATTTTGTGGTTGATTGCCTTGCCACCCTTGACCAGTTCCTGCTACATTAGTACCTACATTATTGCTTGGATAATAATTTCCCTGGTTAGGAGCTCCACCATTTTGATTTCCGTATCCTTGGTTACTTGGATTTCCTTGTTGTCCATTATTATAATTTGGGTTAGCTGCTTGGCTAGGCTGCTGGCTTCCTGTACCGTAGTTACTTTGATTTTGGTTACCATATTGCTGATTAGATCCTTGATTGTTTGATGTGTTCCCTTGACCTTCAACTCGAAAGTTGTGCTGACATTGCGGAAACTTAGTAGCTGATAAAAATGATACACGTTCCTTTTGCTCTCCGTTGTATTCCTCAAGCTTAACCGTAGCAAGCATAGGCCTTCCAAATAAGAACTTACCCCAATCTTGGAAACTATTAAATGTAGCACCGTTTTGAATACCTGCATGTTTACTAACTGTATTTATTTGCTTAGCATAAATACCTTTTTCTCTAGTAGTTGGTGTATCCCAAATTGTGTACCAAAGGTATTTATTTTTGTATTCCTGATTAATATCATTACGGACAACCAATTCAATTTGAATGTAAGGCGTACCCTTTTGCTGACTTTGACCTTCTTTAACCTCTTTGATTACTACCTCATAATCACCTGGTTTCATTAACCCTTGTTGTTCTTGCGTGTCGTTTGTATTTACTGTAAATGCCATAGCTTATTCTCCTTTTCCTATTAATTTAAGTGCTTCTTCTATGCTTCTTGCTGTGCCAGCAATATAGCCCGCACAACGCATTCTTGCTAAAAACTGTTTTTGCTCTTTGCTTAACTTACCTTTAGGTGTCTTCGTTTCGATAAATGCCACAACGCCATCATTACCGAAATACACTAGATCACTAAGTCCCTTGAATCCACACTGTACACGACCACCGTATTCAGTGTAGAAGTTACCTACATTCTGCCTTACTACTAACCCATGAATTGATAATGCACATCTGATTTCATTTTGAATGGTTGTTTCTGATTTCATGAGCACTCCTCCTAGCTTTTCTTATTTAGCCAGTCACCTTCCATTTCAAAATAAATAAATCTACTACTTTTCTTAGTTGGATTTGTTACGCCATACTTATTTAAAATTCTTTTGTATGGGCTATTTGGGTCATTATACTCTTTAAGTGATAGTTTAAATCGCGTAAACGTTTTACCACCCACTGTAATTAAATTCATTTCCATAATCTTAACCCCCAATCCTTACCCCATAATTTTTACTGTTCCAAAAGTGCCAAGCATAACCTGTTTTCTTTCCATTTTCCTTGCACCACTCGACACATTCTTGATAGCTATTACATTCAGCTATATTACTTTTAGACTTAGCTATCTCTCTTGCCTGTTGCTTCTCTGCTTCTTTAATCTCACTAAGTTTTATCTCTGCCTGCTGTTCAATCTCCTTACGTTCTGTAATATAAGCTGCACCACATACAGGACAGACATTTTCAGTATTCGGGTATGTTGCAAAGCACTCTTTACAAGTTCTAACTACTAAATTCCCTTCTTCATCAAACTTAGTTTTCTTCTGTTTTTGCTTTTCAGTTAATGACCACTCTCTATCATCATCTGGCATACCATGACGGAGATAATTACCTACGTGATCTATAATGATAGCTGTCTTATCTGGCTTATATCTCATGCAGCGCATAGACTGTTGAATGTATAAACTGAGAGATTTAGTAGGTCTTAGTAATATCACAACGTCACAATTAGGTACGTCAAATCCCTCTGATATAAGCCCTACATTGCAAAGCATCTTGCACTCTCCAGTTCTAAACTGTCTTATAATATCAGCTCTCACACTTGCCTCTGTGTCACCATCTATATGCCTAGCGTTTATGCCATGTTCACGAAACATTCTTGCCATTTCTTTGCTGTGCTCCACGTTCACGCAATAGCAAATACCTTGTTTACCATCTGCTAACTTACGATAGTATTTAATAACGTCACCATAGATTTTATTTTTATTAAGCAGCTCATCAACTTCTTTGATATTGAAGTCACCACCTACCGAATGCACTTTAGAGAAATCTGCAAGTGTAGGGGCGAAATAACGGTACGGTGATAAGTTCCCCATTGCTATTAATTGCTTTACTGTTGGTCCTTCTATAAGGGTGTCACATACACCGCTTAAACTGTCCCCACCTAGCCTACATGGGGTAGCTGTCACAAATATTCTAGGTACCTGTGCGAAATAGTCATAAATCTTACGATATGTATTAGCTTTACAATGATGACCTTCATCAGTAATAATCAATGAATACTGTGGTAACTTCTCTAAGCGCCTACTTGCCGTCTGGACCATCATTACATCAGCTAGCTTCTTATCTACTCTATATTTACGAAACGTTGCTTCTATTTGCTCACACAGCTCTTTCCTATGTACCAGGAATAATACTCTGTTATGCTTATCTGTGGCGCCCTTTGCTATATCTGCGGTGATGATAGACTTACCACCACCGCAAGGAAGAACTATGCAAGGGCTTTTAAATCCTGCTCTTAATGCTTGCTTTAAGTTGCTTATAAGCTGTTCTTGATATGGCCTAAGCTTAAACATTACTAAATACCCCAGTAGGCTCTAATAGTTTGATCAACCAGCTTAAGGTCATTATCTATTTCAAACTGCTCAAACATCCCAAAAGGAGACTTAGCAACATCCATTCCATCCGTTTGAGTACGGAAAAAATGTCTACCTTTATCAGCCATGCATCTTAGCACTACTGTAAACATCCCCTCTATACATACCTTGTCATCTAGCAATTTACCTATTGTTTTAGGCTTGATTTCACCAAAATCGCTTCTATCCTCATGCATAATCACATAGACAACCTTTTGTGGAGGCAATGCTTTTATATGTTCAATCAATCTCCAAAATTCGTCGCCTAGATTGTTATATAAAGCAAACACCGCATTACCTGCACCTGCTGTACTGTGCTTATTCATAAACATATTTGTGATTAAGTAACTAGCATCATCAATAACAATGCTGTCACTTGATGATTTATCTAACAGCTGATGAATTTTGTTATAATCATCTGTCTCAATTGTTTTCTTAAACTTTTTTTGAAACGGAAGAGGTTTTTTACTCACATTGATTAGTGAAATTTCTTCCTCTCCAAAATTTCTTAATGATGTTGATTTACCTTGTCCTGATTTACCTATAAGTAACACCGCAACTCCCATTATCTAAGCACCTCTCCTTCTTTTACTTTAGCTGCTATCATCTGTGTTTCTAACTGCGGAATAACTGTAATGCTTTCAGCATTATCCACGAATACTGGATAAACATATCCTGTCGCATTCATTAGCAAGTTACTAATTTCAAGTCCTGCTTTAATACGTTCTGATGTGCTCAATAGATTGAAGTCTTTATCCTCATACTGAAGCTTGAAATCATCCTTAACTTCTCCAGTAGCTTTAATAATTTTTTGGAACTGTACATTCACTTTATCAAGGAACTGTCCTATAAACTCACCTTGCATTTTAAGCTTTGTACTATTAAATTTTTTAGCTCTCTCAATATCTCTATTAAGCTTTTCTCTGAGTGGCTTAATAGTATTTAATTCAGTTTTAGCAGCTTCTACTGCTTGTGCATCTTTTTCTTGTTGTTCGATAAGTTGTTGTCTATTTCTATTGAAGCTATCAATATCTCTTTTTTCATTTTCTAAGCCTTGAATCTGCTGCTGAATATTTGCTTTTTCATTCTGCAAATCATTAAAGTATTTATTATTTTCAGCTTGAAGCTTAGAAATATCATTACCTTGAATCTGTTGCTGAATATTTGCCATCTGTTTATTAATTTCTTCAAGTTCTTTTGTATCATCTGATTTACGTTCTTCTTTCTTCTTCTGCAACATATCCTGAATATCTAATATTTCAGCCGCTACTGTTTTACCTTTAGCAACTACTTCATTAATCTGCTGTCCAATCTGTTCTCTCATACCAGGTGCTGCTTCAATTTCAGTGTGACAATTGGGGCAAGTTACTGTTTTAATAATCTCAAGCTGAGCTTTTAAGTTACTATGTTCAGTAAGCATTCTTTCACGCTCTAACTTCTTATCGTTTAACTGCTTTTCTTCTGGGAATATAACGTAATCAGTTTCTAACTTATATTTTCTTGTGCTTAATATACTTAATTGATTGGTTAATTGTTTATGACTTTCAACCTGCACCGAAATATCATGTAACTGTATAGGCTTAGAATTGAGTGTTTCTAATTCCGCTTTTAATTTGTTCAACTCGTCCTGCTGAGTGAATACCTTCTCTTCTGGAATTTCAATGTCACCTTTACCTACCACAAATCCTTTTAAGAAATTCTCTCTGCTATCAGTCTCTGTAAGCTCTTCTCTCTTACGGTCAATATATAACTGTGGAACCATGAAGGCATCATCCATTAATGCTTGTCCTTCAGAACCCATCTTAGTAATCACTTCATCAAAACTTATTTCACCCAAGTACTTCTGTAGTAATTCCTTCTGGTCCTTTGGAGTCATTGCTGTAAAATATACTGGATTAAAAATACTTAGGAATAGATCCTTCTGCTTGATCCAGTTCATTAACTCTACCTGCTCAATACTATTAGTATCTAGAATCAACTCTGCTTTGTTACCTTTCTTCGCTCTAGTTAAAATGTGTTCCTCACCATCTACCTCAAACATGAGCATTACGTACATATCTTTACTTTCATTATTAAGTAGCTTGCCACCAGCTTTTTCTACACCATCAGTGCCAGTTCCTATGAATGCAAAACAGATTGCATCTGCTATACTTGATTTACCTTGACCATTGTCCCCTTCAATCACTGTGTTTTCACTAAATCTAACTACCTTCACGTTCTTATATGGCTTAAATCCTTTGATTTCAATTTGCCTTAACTGTAATTTCACAATTTATCCTCCTTTATAGCACCACCATGTGCTCTTTTAAGAATTCACTTAAACAATCAATATGTACCATGTAGCCTCTTACAGATATTACTGTCATACCTTTATATAGATCCTTATTACACCCACAGCTGCAACGTCCCATATAATTAGTGTGATAGTCGTATTCGGAAGTAGTTACCAGTTCAATACTTACTTTTTTTATGTACTCTTTGAACTGCTTTCCTTTTAGTTCCCTGTTCTGCTGTTTTAAATTATCAGCTCGTGCAGCAGCTTCGACTTTAGTAACCTCTAAGCATCTTATTTCATTTTCATTTCTAATTACCTTGCATTCTCTGCCATAGGTCACTCTATCTCACTCCCAACTCGTTATTTTCTTACATCTCTCATTTACATCACTTCTTTTTGTGATATAATAAATACGATAAATTTTTATTTGTGTGCATTATTTAAGTTTGCCGACTTAAATAATGCTCTTTTCTTGGTCCATTTTCCACATGAAGCCTATTGCAGGTCTTTCCTTCTTGATTGCATCTCTTAAAGTTTTTGCATCTGTATAATTGACTGTGGCTGCTTTCTTTAACGAGTTATACTCTGCAAGTATTTCTCCAGTATCTAAATCTATCTGTTGAACTTCAACTGTTCTTACTGGAGTACACTGTATTTGCATAAGTCTATTTCTTTTTATGGCACCTAGATTTTCAACTCTATTATTGGCCTTATTGCCATCTTTGTGATAAATAACATGTCCTTTAGGCACTTCACCAATAAATAGTTTATATACCCATTCTTGAGCTCTAAAATCTTGCCTTTTTCCATCAACTTTTATTGCCATAGTCTGACTCGTGCTTTTTGTTCCATAGAAAGGCAAGCGATAAACACATCTATCTTGGCATCTTAACCATGATCTGTATCTGCCATAGCTACTTACTTGCCATAAACTATTCGGGATATCTCTCCAAACTTCATCAGGTATAATCTGTTTTGCTAATAGTTCTCTAAACACGCTTAGTGGCGTATCTAATTCTAATAAGTAACAGTTTAAAATCTTAAGCTTGCATCCTATGGAACCTCTCACGGAGTTTACTGTTCTTCCAGTAATTCCAGCTACAATATTCAAATCAGTGAGTTTTCTTTCAGCTGTGAACGGATCGAATAAGCATACTTTCTTAGACACAATTAAACCTCCTTATAAATATTTCTTTTTTGTTTACCTGAGCGAGATATAATAACTAGCATCTCATTGGTGTCACGTTCTACTAACCAGTTCTTAGGATCAAGACGTCTACTTGAAATCAAAATGCATTGCTTTTTAGTTGGCTTGGTACCATGTTTCATTTCATCCTCCTTCTTTTTTCTTTTTCACGTCTAGCAACTAAAGGTTGTCCTATCCTCCAAGATGTGTATAAGATTGTGGATAACACTAATACATATCCCCAACTCATGATGAATTCATCAATGAAGCATGTAACAGTTAATACTAGTCCTACTAGAACGACTGTTGCGATTGCTAGCCCTAAGTCTTTTAGCATATCCTTTATCAGTTCTTTCACTTACACACCTCTATTCCTATGTAGTTACTACCATCTTTCTTGATTGAGTGACCTTGAACCATACGCTCTAGTAATAAATCTTCAAATTGTTGCTTAGGATATGGTTCGTAGTGTGGTGTATTTCTGCACCATCTGCAATAATGATTGTATAAGTCATTACATTTTATTTTTCCTGCCTTTAAATATTTAATCTGAGTGTTAACATATTCAGCTACTTCATTGGTTGTATTCTGATACATGAGCCGTATGTCATTATAGTTTTGTAATAGCTGCTCATTTTGTTTTGATGTTTCTTCTAGCTCTTGTACTGCATCTAAATACATTTCCTTAGGTATCATATTTTTCTTTACAGCTTCAATAAGATTTTCCTCACACTTGATGAAGTACTTACGGATACGACGACCTATTTCATTCTTTTCTAGCATTGCTAACTCTTTAGCCATTCCTAATGTGATTTTGTATTCAACTGACTTCCTATCTCCACCTCTTTTTTGGTTACTCATTTTTGAGTAATCAAACTCTTGTATTGTAAAATCAAGGTTTTCTTCAAATCCATATTCCGAAATTCGTCTAGCTATCCAATCGTTAAATCGAGTGTCAACTTTTAATTCATTATGTAGTTTTCTAGCACTAACTTCCCCATTATCAATAGGAATATTAATCACATTGTTCATCCACATTCTCCTTCCCGATATACTCATCTAATAGTTTAGGACTTATGTAATAATTCCAGTTTTTCTTTCCTGTCTTAGTTGCTGTTCCTATTGGTAACAGACCACGCTGCATACACAGCCTAACAAATTGAGGAGCCTTACCCATTCTTCTTGCAGCTTCTGCTATAGTAACTTTTTGTGACATATAATCCCCTTCCTTTATTCGCATTTCATGCGACATTAGATGCAAAAAAAATTGAAACTGCTTCTTCACAACTTAAATTTAATACTTCAACAATCTTGTTAGCTTCTTTGATTGATAAAGTATCACAATTATTTCCTATTTTTCTGTACAATGTGCTTCTGTCAATCCCTATTTTATCTGCTACTTCATTAATCGTTAAACCATTTTCGACAATCTTCCCTTTTAACTTGTTCACATTTACCATATTTACACCTCCTTTAAAGTCGCATATGATGCGATTTACTAAATGGTAACATTAAAAAAAATACAAGTCAATACTTTTTTCGCAACTCATGCAAAAAATATATTATTTTCATTATTTTTAGTTGCAATAATGCGACTATTGGTGTAGAATACATTCAATGGAGGTGTAATTTAAATATGAATATAGGCGAGAGAATTAAAAATAGAAGAAAAGAATTAGGCTTATCAGTAGATGATGTTGCAAATAGTTTAGGAAAAAATAGAGCTACTGTATATAGATATGAGAGCAATGAAATTGAAAATTTACCAATTACCATTCTTGAACCATTAAGCAAAATACTAAAAACTACAACAGGCTATCTTATGGGATGGACTGATGAACCTTCGCTAGAACAAATGAATCCTCTTACTGGTAAGAAAATGACAAAAGTAGAATTAAATCAATATGAAAAAATTATGAATGAATCTGCGCTACTCTTCGATGATGAAGATGTGTCTGATGAAGATAAAGAAAAGCTCATGCTCGCACTGAATGATCTGTTTTGGAAGTCTAAACAAAAAAACAAAGAAAAATATGCCAAATCACACTCAAAAAAATAGGAGGATTGCCTGTGGATATAGCTAGAAGAGTTAACAATCTAGTATCCATGTACAATACCCATGACCCAATACGAATAGCTGAACTTAGGGGAATTGATGTAGACTACTATGATTTAGGTGAAATAAAGGGGATTTACAAAAAAATACTAGGCAATAGATATATTGGTATAAATGAAAATTTAGATGAACTTTGTACGCTCATTGCAGCCGCTCATGAACTTGGGCATGACGTTCTTCACAGTACAAAACAAATACAACTAATGAAAGATTCGTTTATATTACCTAAAAGTGGAATAATCGAAATACAATCAAATAAATTTGCTGCTGAATTACTTATTTATGATGGTGCTAATTATGAACACTTAATAGCCAAAAATAAAGAGTTATCAATTCGTATGATTCGCACTCTAATCGAGTTAAAGAACACTAATATAAAATAGGGTTATGATGCTACCAACACCATAACCCTACTGAGTGCATAATTTATACACCCTAGCATATTTAGTATAACTTATGCACTCCTAAATATCAATAAGAAGTGATTTTATGAAATTACCCAACGGATACGGTCAAGTATATAAACTTAAAGGGAAACGCCGTAGACCTTGGATTGTAAGAGTAACAACTGATTGGGAAGTAGATACTGAAAAAGGAATATATAAACCTATACTTTCTACGATTGGATATTTTGAGAAACGTGACGTAGCTCTTCAAGCTCTGGCTGATTATAACCAAAATCCATATGACATAGATGCTTCTAAGATTACATTCTCTGAGCTATATGAAAAATGGTCAAAGGAACACTTTGAAAAAATAAGTGACTCCAGGATAAGAGGAACAAGATCAGCGTATTCTAAGTGTATATTGCTACACAACATGAAGTTTAAAGATATTAAAGCTGCTCATTTAGAAGGAGTATTAAACAACTGCACTGTAGGACAAGCAACTAAGCAACACATCAAGAGTCTTTTCAATCAACTTTACAAATACGCTATGAAGAATGATATTGCAAAAAAAGACTACTCTGCTCTTATTAATCCAATAGGCAAATATGATCGGGAGAAAAAAATCGAAATATTTACTGAAGAAGAAATACAAAAGCTATGGAACAACCTGCATATTGAAAATGTGGATATAATACTAATTGGTATTTATAGCGGATGGCGCCCTAGCGAACTTACAGATTTAGACCCTAATAATATAAGCTTAGAAAACGGCACAATGCTCGGGGGAATAAAAACTGATAGTGGTATAGATAGAATTGTGCCCATCCACAATAAGATTATTTCTCTCATACAAAATAGACTGAATACAGCGCATGCCACGCTGTTCGGCATAAATTATGAGCAATACAGATATTCATATAAAAAAATCATGAAAGCATTAGATATACAGCATAATCCACATGAAACTAGGCATACATTTATATCTAGAGCAAAAGAAGCTAGAGTAGATGAATATTGTCTAAAACTGATTGTTGGACATGCTATTGCTGATTTAACAGAACGTGTATATACACACAGGCAAATAGAGCAACTTAAAGATGAAATAAATAAAATTCAGTAGTTGTCCTTTATGGGCAACTTTTTTGTATTCTTACAAAAAATATGTAGTCTTCTAATTCATTGATTATCATAGTTAATATTTAAAATTCCTTGTTAGGAATTTGTTAGGAATAAATCATGTTTTGCTATGATTTATTAATTCTTTTGATAATTCTTATTTTCTTCTATGCTTTGACTATCAATAAAAAGTAAAGAGAGGAAGCCATTGGGGATTGGCTTCCTCTCTCGTTCCGTTCATATTTTATAAACAGGAAAATAGATATATTATGGGGAGATTTTGTAAGCAAAAGATTAATTCTCTTGCTTGATACTTATATTACACTACCTTTATTAATAAAATATGAATTGAAAATGAATATTTTTATTTATTTTATCCAATTTTTTACTGTATAAGTCTCATTTTTTTGTTTGTTTTTATCTATATATTGTATCTTAATATGATTAATCTTACTCTTGAAATTTACAAACACAAATCCACCATGTCCTTATTTACTTTATGGATTATTCTATTCTTCTTTTACCCTGTTTAAGTTACTATCATTTTTTATAGGCTTACTCTGACTTTTATATCGTAAATGACACATATTTTACATTTTTCAAAATTTTAATATCACTGCATTTAAACCATTCATTTCATTCCTAATGATTGACATAGTAGAAAAAGTAAGCCTATAATTTATTTATCTATTACATATGTAAGATTAAGGAGGTTATTATTTTTGAATTCAATACCCCAAATTTCTGAAGCCGAATATGAAGTTATGAAAGTCATTTGGAACTATGCACCTATTAGTACCAATGATGTTATTGATAAACTTTCATCCACTACATCATGGAGTCCTAAGACCATTCAAACCATGCTTCTTCGTTTAGTTAAGAAAAAAGTATTAACTTACGAAAAAAATAGTCGTGTATTTGTTTATACTCCCTTAGTTAGACAAGAAGATTATTTAAATAAGGAAAGCACTTCTTTCCTCAATCGTTTTTATAACGGTGCTTTAAATGCGATGGTTCTTAACTTTTTAGAAAATGATAAACTTTCTCAAGAAGAAATTCACACATTAAAACAGATTTTAAATACAAGAAAAGAGAAAGGAGATTAGAAAATGTACTTACCTTTTTCTATTCACTTTTTAGTTTGCTGCTTTTTACTTTCTTTTTTTATAGGAGGTATTTTATTAGTTAAATACCTCTTTAAAAATCAGCTTTCTACAACATTTCAATATTATCTAGATTTTATCCTTTGTTTTACTTTACTAGTGCCCTTTATTCCGAACACCTTCTTTTACTGGAATATACGAACCCTATTACCTTTTAGTTTTAGCGATTCTACAACATACTCTGAGTATGGAAATTATTCTAAGCAAACCTTATCTATAATTAATCAACGCTTATTACAAGATTTTTCTATTTCTACAGACAAGCAGCTACCCGACCTTTTGATCACTAGCTTTGAAGTTATATGGCTCTCAGGTATTTTACTTCTTGTTTTAATTGCTATATGCTATCATAAGCGTTTTTATCAAAAACAAAAGTATTTAAAACCCGTCACAGATTCCGCTCTTATTTCTTTATTGACTACTTGTAAACAGGAATTAGGAATCACGTCATTCATTGATCTTAGATTAAGTAGTTCTATTAAAAGTCCAATTTTAACAGGATTACTAAAGCCTAAAATCATTTTACCCCATACTCTTACTCAATCTTACTCAATACAAGAAGTACGTTACATTTTTCTTCATGAATTACAACACTATAAACATAAGGATATCTTAATAAATTACATCATATCAGCTTTAACCATAATTTATTGGTTTCATCCCTTGATTCTTTACGCCTTAAAAGAAATGAAGCTAGACCGTGAATTGGTCTGTGACTCTTCTGTACTCAATGGCTTAGAAGAAAATCAATATGCTGACTACGGCTATACCCTGATTCATTTTGCCGATCAAGCTCATTCCTATTCATTGGCACCTAGAACTAATCTGAGCCAAGGTAAAGAATTACTTAAAAAGCGAATTATTCATATTACCCATTATCAATCCCCCTCAAAAAAACTTAAGGTAAAAAGTTATTTTATTTTTGGCTTAGTTGTTTTGATTACCCTACAAACACTTCCACTTATTGCTAGGCCTATTTCTAATAAGGTAGCTTTTAACTTTGGTTCAAGCAATGTTAAGGAAGAAGATTTACATGCTTTTTTTGGTGATTATATAGGTACTTTTGTTCTATATGACCTTGAAGAGGATACTTATTCTATTTACAACAAAACCCATGCTTTAGAAAGAACTTCTCCCAATTCTACGTATAAGCTCTATAGCGCTCTCTTTGCTTTAGATGCCAATACTATAACTCCTGAACATTCAAAACGTATTTGGGATGGCACTATTTATCCTTTTGAAACTTGGAACCAAGACCAGACACTAATTTCTGCTATGAATTATTCAGTTAATTGGTATTTTCAAGACTTAGATACAGCCCTAGGTGCATCAAAACTTGCTACTTATCTTAAAAAGCTACACTATGGTAATGAAGATTTATCGGGTGGAATGGATACCTTTTTGTTAAATTCTTCCCTCAAAATTTCTCCTTTGGAACAAGTTCAGCTTCTAACTGCTTTTTATAAGCAGGATTTAGCTTTTAATCCCAAAGACATTCTTACTTTAAAACAAGCCATTAAAATTTCTGAGTCTTCCACTTATATTCTTTCAGGTAAAACGGGAACTGGACGTGTTAATGATAAGGATATAAGTGGTTGGTTTATTGGATACATAGAAAAAAGTGGCAAAGCTTATATCTTTGCCACCCATATAGCAAGTAAAGAGTATGCTGATGGAGCCCGTGCTGCCGACATTGCCATTTCTATTTTAAATGAAAAAGGCTTATATGAAGCCTCTTAACCTCCATTTATTCGTTTTTGTAGATAATGGTACTATTTTCCTTTGTTCTAGGTATGTAAGCTGGATAAATATCTTCTTCTGAAGCTTTTAAACTATTAGATACATAAACGAATCTACCTTGCTCCTTCAATCTAATGGTTACTTCATGAGTAAAGGCACTATCTGTACTATGTTGTGGCCAAACGGCATCTACTACTAATGTTAAAGTCCCATCCTGATGCTTGATGCAATCTATAACCTCTGGTAGTGGTGGTGTTTGAAAAGTATATTCACCAGCAGAGCGACTATACCAAATATACTTTTTAAGCACCTCATCATAGAGGGCATTTCTTCTGATCTCTGCCTTTGAAATATCAAAATAAGTCATGATAAGTTCCTCAAAAACTTCGGTTTCTATCCCTTTAGTATAATCTTCTAGCTTAATCCAATGACCCGTTTTTAAGTAATAAAGCTTCTCAAATAAATCATTGAATTGGAGTCCTCCTAAATCATTTTCATTCCAGTTCGTTAAAAATAAATTATTATTTTCATATCCTATAGACTCAATATACTTTTTACATAACTGGCGATATTCATCCCTTAATGGTATGACTCTAATAGCTTCATAACCATCATTATAATCCATGCCAAAAGGTGCAAGAGACTCATATGACCGTTTATAAAGCAAATATCCTTTCCTTGTATATTGCCATTGATAGATTATAAATTTTTCCATATAAGTGATTTCTGGTTCCTTAGAATCATTCCAACTTACAACCGTTTGCATCACACTCATACTGTCTTCTTCCTTATTAAAATCTAATCTCACGATACCACCATCAATTGTTACCCTATACAAAGTAGCCTTAGTATCTTCTCCTGCCTCTACCTCTTTACAAAAAGATTCTATAATCTGAGGATTTTTCATATTTACCTTATTATCACTATCTGTAACAGGGATTCCTGCCTCTCCAACTATTTCCACAATCTCTTTAATTTGCTCTTCACTAATAAAAGGATTAGACTGGTAAAACACCCGATAAAGGTTAGCTACTTCAAGTATCTCTTCACTGCAAATCCTTTTCTCCTCTTCACTCATAGGAAGCTTTACATATTCTGGCTGTATTTCTTCAGTATATTGTTCCTCTAAGATTGCTTCATTTTCCTGTAGGCTTAACCCACTGCAACCCGTTAAGCATACTAATAGTATAATCATTCGTTTTAACCTTTTCAAAATCTCACCTTCTTTAATTTAATCTATTTTTATCCTATTTCTATAAACTGGAATGATTTGATTTCCTTTTGGTTGTATGCTATTTCCTATATAATAAAAGTTACCATCAGATTGAGGCACAATAGTCACTTCATGTGTAAATGCACAATCTGTACCATATTCTTCCCATAAAGCATCTACCGTTAATGTTATACTTCCATCCTTGTTTCTTATACAGTCAATTACCTCTGGAACAGGGTAACCTTTTGGCGTAGCCGTATAATTTGCACAACCTAATACTTGCCACTTATAATATTTTGTCTGCTGATCATAATAGGCGAATTTTTTTAATTCTTCTCCCGTAATAGTAAGATAAGTACATAAAATAGTTTCAAATTCTAGCTCAGGGATACCCTTCTTGTAACGCTCTACATTTATAGATTCTCCCTTTGTTAAATAGTAAAAATACTCAAACACATCATTAAAAGCAATAGGTGTCATATCCTCTTTGTTCCAATTCGCTAAAAACAAGTTATTGCCTTGATATCCAATAGGCCTTATATAAGCATTAGTAAGCTCTAGGTATTCTTCTTTTAGTGGTCTAACTCGAAGAATACTATAGCCACTACATTCTATAAACGGTGAAAAATATCTTTCATAAATCAAATATCCTTTGTCTGTATACTGCCAGTTCTTCAACTGATACTTTTCCATATAAGTTACCTGAGGTTCTATAGATTCGTTCCACCCAACACTTACTACCATTAAATCCATTTGTTTATTTTTTACATGAAAATCTAATCTTGAATATCCACCATTTCTATGAAGTTCATAAATGGTTACCTCAGCCTCCTCTCCTGAAAGTGCTGCTTCACAAAATACTTGAGCAAGCTTACTATTTGCCATATTAAAATGCCCAGCATCATCTATAACAACCTTATTCTTTCTAGCTAGACATTCTTTAATTTCTTCAACGATTTCTTCTGAAATCACTACATTATATGACTCTCCCTTATCAGCTGCCTTATAAATAGTTTTATAAAGTAAAGCCACCTGCACTGCTTCTTTTTCTATTTTTTGCTTTTCTTCCGGTTCTATTATGAGGTTATAATTTTCTTGTTCTACTGTATCATCATATTCCACCACTTCTACCTCTCGCCTAGTTAATGTTTCACTTACTATTTCACCTGAGGGAGATTTTCTTTCAGCACAACCTCCTAGCAGTAGGATTCCTAAAATACCTAATAAGCTAACCCATTTATTTTTCATCTTTTCTTCACCTGACCACGTATATATATTTTTTTATCCCCTATTACAGTGCGTATTTAAATCTTACATTTGTAAGACTTAAATTCAAAAAAAGATTAACTATCGAATATTTATTTTATTCAAATTAATCTTTTATCAAATATTACATCTGTAAGATTTAAAAGTCAAGTGCGTTTACTATAAAAGGCGTATAAACATGGTTTATACGCCTCTAGCTTACTTTATTATTTTTTTACTTCACCAATTTCGTTGCCGTTTTCATCTACTTCTACTTCTACTTCTACATATTCATATTCTGTACCGTCATCGTCAACTAAATCAGCTTTTTTACCTACTGTTAAGTTTGGCTCTGCAACACGTGCAACAGTTGATCTTACCACTGGAATACGTACACTTTTGTTAAGACCAAATTCAACAATAAAAGTATCATTGATAATGTCTACAACTTTACCATATAGTCCAGAGTTAAGAAGAATAGTATCGCCAATCTTTACACTATTTTGCATTTCTTCAACTTGTTTTTGTTGTTTCTTTTGTGGTCTAATTAAGATAAACCACATTACACCAATAATAACGGCGTAAATTAATAGCATACTCATTAATCCACCGCCAGCACCTGCAGTTGTTGTTAATAATACTGTGTTCATTTGTCTTCCTCCATTTATTTATTATTTTTATAGCCTTCTAAACGCATTTTCTTGTAAGCTGCAAATTCGCCTTTGTCTAATGCGTCACGAATCTCAGTCATAAGGTTGTTAAAATAATGCAGATTATGCATCACACATAAGCGCATGCCTAACATTTCTTTCGCTTTTAATAAATGTCTAATGTAAGCTCTACTATATTTCTGACAAGTTGGACACTTACAATCTGCTGCAATAGGTCCCATATCTTTTTCATGTTTTTGATTAAATAAATTTAATTTACCTTCATTGGTATAAACATGTCCATGACGACCATTTCTAGCTGGCAATACACAGTCGAAGAAGTCAATTCCTCTATCAACAGCTTCTAGGATATTCTCTGGTGTTCCTACCCCCATTAAATAAGTTGGCTTATTTTGTGGTAAGTATGGTACAACAGCTTCTAACACATGATACATATCCTCATGAGATTCTCCTACAGCTAGTCCACCTACAGCATAACCTGGAAGGTCAAACTCACTAATAATCTTTGCATGTTCAATACGTACATCTGGCAAAATACCACCTTGGTTAATACCAAATAACATTTGCTGTTTATTCACAGTATCTTCTAGGCTATTTAAGCGATTCATCTCGTCCATACAGCGTTTAAGCCATCTGGTAGTACGTTCTACAGAAGGCATAATATAAGCACGATCTGCAAGGGCTGGTGGACATTCATCAAATGCCATGGCTATAGTTGAGCCAAGATTAGATTGAATTTGCATACTTTCTTCTGGTCCCATAAAAATTTTACGACCATCTATATGTGAAGAAAAGTATACTCCTTCTTCTTTGATTTTACGCATGGCAGCAAGTGAAAATACTTGAAATCCACCTGAATCCGTTAAAATGGGTTTATTACATACCATAAACTTATGAAGACCGCCTAATTCTTTAATCAGCTTATCTCCTGGTCTAAGATGTAAATGATACGTATTGGATAATACAACCTGGGTATCTATTGTTTCTAAATCTTCTGTAGATAAGGCTCCTTTAATAGCGGCTACTGTGGCAACATTCATAAACACTGGGGTCTCAATAACACCATGTGGTGTATGAAATCTACCTCTTTTTGCACGTCCCTCTACTTTTAGTAATTCATACATGGGGTGTCTCCTATCTTTCCATACTCTTTAATCAGTTTACAGGAAAATGTATTTCTTTTCAATAAGTGCCTACTTTATTTTTAGCATTTTTCGCGAATATTAAACAATTATTATTGAAGAATATGTAACCCTCTGATAAAATGAGTTATATTTCAAAATTTTTATAAAGGGGGCATCTTCATGTCAGGTTCAATATTCGGTAAAATGTTTTGCATTTCTACATTTGGGGAATCCCACGGGGAAGCCTTAGGTGTAGTAGTAGATGGCTGCCCTTCTAATATACCTATTGCATTAGAAGATATTATGAAGAATATGGACAGGCGTAAGCCTGGTAATCCTAAAGTGGCAACGGCTCGCAAAGAGGATGATCAGGTAGAAATCCTTTCTGGGGTATTTGAAGGTAAAACAACAGGTACACCTATTGCTATGCTTATTCGTAATAGTAATCAAAAGTCTCATGATTATAGTCAAATTAAGGATGTTTATCGCCCTTCTCACGCTGATTTTACTTTTAATCAAAAATATGGCATTCGTGATTATAGAGGTGGTGGACGTTCCTCTGGCCGTGAAACAGTAGCCAGAGTTGCTGCAGGTGCTATTGCTAAGAAATTCTTAGAGGCGTTAGGTATTACTGTTACAGCTTATACGCGCGCTATTGGTCCTATCACTGTTGCACCTGAAGCTTTTTGCCTAGATGAATGCAGAGAAAATCCTGTTAATATGCCAAGTAACCAAGTAGCCGAAGAAGCACTCGCATTTATTGCTGAAGCTAAAGCTAACTGTGACTCTGTAGGTGGTGTTGTAGAATGTATGATTACAGGTTTAAAACCTGGTATTGGCGAAACAGTCTTCGATAAACTCGATGCTAGACTGGCTTATGCCATTATGGGAATTGGCGCTGTTAAAGCTTTTGAAATGGGAAGCGGTATTGAAGCAGCTAAAATGTTAGGTTCTAAGTATAATGATGCCTTTTACAGTACAGATGGAAAGGTAAATAAACATACGAATCATTCAGGCGGCACACTAGGTGGTATGTCTGATGGTAGTGATCTCATTTTTAAAGCGCACTTCAAACCAACACCTTCTATTGCTAAGGCACAGCAAACCATTAATACTTCTGGGGAAAATACACAAATCGAAATTCATGGTAGACATGATCCCGTTATTGTACCTAGAGCTGTCGTCGTTGTAGAATCAATGGCCGCTCTTACCCTAGCTGACCTTATTTTATGTGATTTAGGTGCTAATATGGACCATATTAAAGCACTTTATTCAAAGAAATAATCCTCATTATAAATCATTTAATCACCAATTTACTATTACCTAAAAGGTGCTGATGCAACTATTCTATTTTGCATCAGCACCTTTTTATTTACCTATCTCTCCAGTTAATTATCTACTCGTCTCTTCTACCCTTTCCTCAGTATACCAAAACAAGTTGATAATAATAGCTGCTAACATAACAAGAGTTGTAGCTAAACTTGCTTCTATTCCAAATTCTCCCCCTGTCAAAAGCGTATTGCGACTTTCCATACTTCCTCTTATCAGTTCACCTGTAACCCCTATAGGATTGCCACTAACATTTAAACCAAGTATATTTCCTTGGACAAAATTCCAAGCTGTATGCCATCCACATGCAATCCACAGATTTCCCGCTCTGAGCGTGTACAGTGCCAAAAAAATACCCGTTAAGCTAATATTTAAAATGGCAATTACACTACTACCACTGTTAAAAAGATGTAGCATTCCAAAGCATACAGAGGATACAACAATACCTGTAGCAAAACCTCTTCTTGTACCTATTCTTGGTAAAAGATATCCTCTAATGAGAATTTCTTCTGAGGCTCCTTGTATCATCCATGCAAGTATAACGATCCCAAAAGATAAAATCTGAGAGGGATCAATGCCTCTTATTTCAAAACTTATTCCTCCTCCTAATGCTACAATAGCCACTACCACAAGTAGCATCATCGTCCCTGTCAAAATGCCTTTTCCATAACTTTGTATGGTCTTGTGACTAAAAATCAAACCTAAACTCGTTAGCCCTTTTCCTTCTATGCATTTCACACTTAAATAAATCAAAAAAATCATTAAACTTGCATTTATTATTAAATTAATTCCTAGTAATAATGGTAAATAACTATACAGGCTTGGCATTAATTGAAGCCCAAGTTTGATAATACTATTCCCTATGAGCTGTGCTATTAAAAGTGCACCTATAGCCAGAATCATATTAAGTATATCCCATCTTACTGCTTTATTCTTCTCCTCTTTAAGTTGTTCTAGCCATTTATCCTCCATGATAAGCCCTCTTCTCTTTATGATCCCACTTTTTATTATAATCATATTATGTGGACCACGGCTAAACTTTAGATTTATTTAATAAAAAGGATTAAAAAAGATAGCTTTTTGTCATTAAAGCTATCTCTAAGTTTATTTTACTCTTTTAATCTTATTATTTAATCTTTATAATTTTAAACTTCTGATCCTCTTCAATCACTTTTATACGAAAAGCTTTTCTAATTCCTTCCATACTTCTAAGCTGATTAATGTACCTTACATTTTGTGTATCTACAATACGTTCCAGCATAGGATAAATATCTTTCTTTTCACCTTGAGTTAATTTATTCTTAAAGCAGTACGTATTAACAGTCTTTAAAGTATCTAAAATTTGTTGCTCACGGATTTTAGTGAGATCGGCTAATACCCATGTATATTCCTTTGTTTTCTTGGCTGTATCATAGGTTTCCTTGAAAAAGTTTAAAAAAACATTTTCACGCCCTACTTGCATACCTGAATATTTACCTAGCTTTGTCTTTAATTCATTTTTAAGATACACAATGGTGTTAGGCTTCACTTGTTCCGACATCGCTTTAATAGCTTCCTCAATTAAGTTATAGCTCTCTTTCAATTGCTTTTCATCTAACGCTGTTTTGCTTAACCTTTTCAGCTTATCCATATATTCTAAAATACTTTTCTTTGTAGTTAGTGCTTGTCCATGAATACTTGCTAATAATTCTTCTGGGCTTAATCCCATTAAATTTTGCTCTTTAAGATTTTCCACGCCTTTTGTCCTTTCTTATTTGTTTCTAGTGTTACTTGCTCCTTATTCTTATTCATCTTTCAACTTTTACTTATTTTCTATAGCTTTTATCAATTGCTTTCTATAGAGTTCATTATGATCAAAAACCTTGGTAAAGGCTTGTAAAAAGTTAACGACTTTTTCCTTGGTTAGTGATTCATGATGGAGCACTAACCCAATAAGATGTAATTCTATAAGCTGCTTATAGAATTTTAAATAAGCTAAGCTTTGTAATAGAGTTTCTCCATCCAAAGGCACGGCTCGTTCATAAATATAATTCACAAAGTAGTTCTCCAGTATATAGCTATAGGAATTTAAGAAGGTTTCTTCATAAATCTGGCAACCTTTTTCAAATTGTTGCTTATTAAAACCACCTTCTTTGTCTAAACCTTGTAGCATCTCTTCATAAAAGGCTTCATAGGAAGGTGAAGGCCACTTTTTACCGTTTCTCATGCTTTTTAAAGCATCTAGTAAGATGATATATGCACGCTCATCATAACTAGCCTCAGACACTATGGTTTTATTTTGCCTTTCATTAAATGTCCTCTCTTGAATAAAACTTGGTATTTTCTTTAAGGCCCCTATTCTCACTAAATGATCTAACTCTCTCATATAAGCTTCTAATTTTAAGAAACGAAGTTGAAAAGGATCTTCTCGCTTTTGTAAGCGTTCAATAAGGAACTGCCTTATCTCTAAAAGGTAATCCTGATAACCTTTTGGTTTTTGTGGATTAACGGCAAGCCTTGCACTAATCACCACTTGCTTCTCAACTCGCTCTTCTTCCTTAAAGGTGATTCCCTCTGGATTTAACAAAATTCTTCTGGCTGCTTCCGAACAAGATAATGCTAAAGAACACTCTAAGGTATCATTGACCTGATTAAAGGTACGTGGATAGAGCTGACACGTTTGACTTAAGTACTGCTCTCCCAAATGAGTGTAAAGGTCACAAAGTCCCTCTGAAGATAAGAAAGCACAACGGTTATTCTTAAGTTTAATCTTAGCTACATGTTCGCTACTAACCGGCCCCTTCTTAGCAACTAATTCTTTATCTAAACGCTTTTTCATCACAGGGTCTTTTACCTTTTTATATTTTTTATAAGTTGCTTCATCAATGGCAATATACCAACCTGCGCAGCAAGTATCCTGGCAGGCACCACCTATACACCTAAAGGTGTCAAAATAACTAGGTACCCTATATTTCATGATTCCTCTCCTTAACCATTAACTTTATTTAAAGTGAACGATAAGCTTCCTTAATCGCTTCCAGCTCCCTCATATCAAACTTCTTAGCTAAATAGCTGGTTTGATCTACTCGTCTCATCGCCTTACTCATTTGTTCTTCAAAAAGTTCAATCTCTCTGGTCTCATCTGTTGGTACTTTGCTTAATCTTCTTCTAATGCTTAAAATCTCTTTAATAATCGTTTCTTTTGGACTACTCATTTTAATTCCTCATTCCTATTTGTTTCATGTTTGCTTACTTTAGCAACTACTTGACGTACATGATTATTATCAAAAGCAATCTTCACATGTATCATTGCGCTTCAATAACCTTTATTAAACTAGCTTTAAAAGCTTCATTTTGCTTAGGATCTCTTTTCTTTGGACCTTTTGTTCTTCCACCTTGTCTTCTTACTTCTTTGGCTATATGTCTACTAAAAAGCAAGGTAGACAGATTATCATCTGAAAAAACAAGACCATTTTGATTCATAGCCTTAGCCTTTTTAGCTAAGGCCATAGCTGCTAGTCCATAATCCTGAGTAATGACTAAATCACCTTCTTTTGTATCGTTGACTAATACAAAGTCTACGGCATCACTACCTTTTGTCACTACTTTTGTTATAGCTCCTGGCTTTTCAATATGATGAGAGGTATCACAAAAAATAATAACCTCTATAGCATAGCATCTAGCCACCTCTAAGGTAAGGTCAATGACTGGACAACCATCACCATCTATTAATATTTTCATGTGTTCCCTCCTTATTTTCTTTATTTTACCCTGTTTATTGTAGCACTATCTTAGGCTTCTTAGCAAATAACATTCTCTACAAGAGTGGTGACAATAGCCTACTAAGAGATTCTTCTATGCGTTCAAACCAGCTTCTTTTCTTAAATTCTTCTAGTAAAATCTCTTTGCAATGTTTTTCATCCTCTAGAAAAATGACTCTATAAGCTTCTGCTACCCCTTGGTCATACATAATGGCATTAGATTCAAAGCTAATCTTAAAGCTTCTAATATCCATATTGGCACTTCCAATAGAACACATTTTGTCATCTACTACAATAGCCTTAGCATGTAAGAAACCATTATAACAAAAAACTCTTGCTCCCATCTCTAACAACTCTTCTACATAAGATAAAGTTCCTTTGTAAACAAAGCGTTTATCAGGAAGCCCAGGAATCATAATCCTCACATCATTTCCCGAGTAACACGCTATACGTATGGCATCTAAAAAAGATGCATCCGGTATAAAGTATGGGGTTTGAATATAAACATAATTTTCTGCACCCTGAATCATTTTAACATAGGTAAGCTTAATATTTTCAGTTGTTTCATGAGGTCCACTAGATACAATTTGAATAGGAACAGTCCCTGTAAAATGCTCTTTTCTTTGAAAATACTTGACCATATGCTCCATTCTTCTCCCCGAAACGTGTCTATAGTCTAATATGAAACGCATTTCCATTAAAGCAACCGCCCCTCCTACAATACGAAGATGTGTATCTCTCCAAGGCTTTAATCTCTTATCCATTCCTTGATAGCTATCTGATAAATTCATACCACCTATATAGCCAATCTCTCCATCTATAATCACAAGCTTTCTGTGATTACGATAATTCGCTTTTAAACTAGCAGTAGCTTTTAGCGGCGAAAACATATTAACTTCTATGCCTGCTTTTTTATACTTTTTATAAACCTTCATTGAATCTTTCACTTGTCCTAAAGCATCAAAAAGTACATTAACCTCTAACCCTTCTTCCTTCTTAGCTTTTAAAACCTTAAAAACAGCTTCTCCAATTTGATCATTACCTATAATGAAATATAAAAGGTGAATATACTGCTTAGCTTCTTGTAAATCCCTTAATAAATCTTCATATTTTTCTTTTCCATCTGTATAAATCTTGACTTCATTATTATTAGTGCATAGAGCTTGATCTACTTTTAAATTCATTTGCATCAATTGCTTATAAGTGGCATTGACTTCCCTCCCACCACTTAAATCTCCTAATTGACGGTCTACAATACGTTTTACAAAACGTTCTTCTTGTTTCTGAAGACTTAATGCTTTCTTACTGGTAAACCCTCTTCCAAATAGTAGGTATAAGAAAAAGCCCACCAAAGGCATAGTGGTTAAGGCTAATAACCAAGCCATAGTCGTCACAGGATTACGCCTTTCTAAAAAAATAACGGCGATAATAGCAAATAAATTGAGAATCAGTACAATAGTAACAACAATACTGAACATAAGTCCTCCACTTCTAGCTGATAGTAATTTCTAAATTTCAAATACTGTTAGACCCCCTCTAAAATAAGAACTTTGTTTATGTTTCTAGGTTTTTTATGATACAATACTTTTTGTAGACTAAACAAGACTCGATAAAGGTGGTGAATAACGTTGAAACTGAAAACTTTTCTTATTTTATTTTTTATAACATTCATAAGCGTTTATGCTTTATGTGGTTTTTATCTTCGTACACATCCACGTTATGTGCCACAAGTTCAAAAACAAGATTTAACTCCTATCTTAAACCAAAGCACTTTTACAGAAGCTGACTACAATACACTGTTTGAACAAACTGGGGTAACTAAGCCACTGATTGATGAAATGCGCACCATGCCCAATTTTATAGAAAAAATGGAATTATTTCAAGACAACTATTTAAAAGAAGTATCTATCACCAGTGAATACCTGCCTCCTGTTACAACTTCTGAAATACTAGACGCCAGCCAATCTGGTTTTCAACTAGGACCTTATCATAATGGCTATGTGCTCCTTACTCAGTCCACCTATACAGCCAATTGGCGACATGGACATGCTGGTATTGTTATTGATGAAGTAAGAGGTATTACTTTAGAAGCACTTAACCCAGGTACTTACAGTATGGAACAGCCTATTTCTAAATGGCAGTACTATCCTACCGTTAAAATGCTCAGACTCAAAGATGTCCCACAAAGTACTTTAGATGACATTGCAGAGTATGCGGCCACCCATTTAAAAGGTTTGCCTTACAATATACTAGCTGATAAAAACCAAGGTGAAGAGCCCTATGAAACTCACTGTTCTTTGCTGGTATGGCAAGCTTTTAATCATTTTGGCTATGATTTAGATGCTACAGGTGGTCTTTTTGTTTCACCTAAAAACATGGCTATGAGTCCTTTATTAGAACTGTTACAAATTTATGGTTTTAATCCTAATGAGGTGTGGTAACATGAAGAAAAAAATCAGTTTATTTCTTACCTTATTATTAGCCAGTTTACTCGCTATTATCTGTGCTCATAAATTTTCAGCGTTTTCTTCATCTGAAGGAAGCGTTAAAGAAACTATTTTCTTTAACCAATTACAAGAAGATCAAAGCTTCCAACTAAAGCTTTTTTATGCTGATCCTGCCATGGAGCACTTAAAAAGTCTTTTGCTCACGTCTCATGATTTAAGTGTTAATAACGAAGCACTAGCTCCTTATACAGAAGGCTTTTTACCTCAAGAAACAAATAGGCGCTTATTAGAGGCAGTCAATACCTATAGGCAAGAACAGTCTTTAGCACCACTTACTTATTTTTATCATTATCAAGAAGTTGGAGACTTTGCTTTTGTTTCATCTAGCGAGGGATTAAATGCTCTTTACTTTGTTAACTTAAATACCCTAGAAATTAGTGTACCTCATATTAAAAGCGAAGAAGCTTATAACCCTCAATATGTTTATCATATTCAAGAGGTAAATAATATTTATTACATCCTTACAGCTGGTGTTAACAATTTAAAAGCTAGACTTTATGCCTTCTCTCCTTCTGCCTTAGATTTAACGCTAGTTGGTGCTTTAACAACAGATACTACCGCTTTATCTAGTAAGCAATATGCCTTAGATACTTCTGGCAATGCTATCTTCACCCATAAGAACGGCCTTAAATTTTTAACCACTACTGGTCTAAAAAGCTTAGACCTATCTTTTACACCTGAACAGATTATTTCTTCTAAAAACATTATCGGTGCCTTAACCATACAAAACGGTACACTTCTTTACGCCTTAGTCAACTCACAATTAGAACTCTTAGATACAGGTAGTTTAACTTTACCCAGCACTGATTTAAGTTTGATTAATAGCTTTATACAAAATGATTTACTTTATACGATTACCTATGACCAAGAACATCCTATATATCGCCATTATGTCTCTATTTATAGCCTTACCACCAAAACATCTGTGTTTTGCGTAGGGCTCTCAGATTATGATGACCTAGCTTTATTACAAGCAGAACTTTTACCTTAAACTAATCAAGGGAGTGCTTAGCAATAAACAGCACTCCCTTTAAAATATCCTATGCTATAAATAGAAAATAAACTCTCCTCTATTTATTCTTTCTTAAAATGATTTCCGAAGTAAAATAATTCACTGAATCATCTAGACTATTTCCTGCTACCAAGTAATTTCCAGCCTCATTCTTGCCGATAATGAGCTTTGTTTCAACGCCATAAGTAATAGAAGCATTATAATTAATTTGAAGGCTTACTATCTCATTTTCTTTTAAAACCTCTAGAGGTAACATATCTACAGTCCATCTAATATAATGTGCATTATTCATATGACCATTTAAATCTAACTCTGAATAGTAAGCTTTACGTATTTGCTCTCTTAAAATCACCTCAGGTACTTCTATTTTATCTATTTTTCTGCCTTCATAAGGAAAATCTAAAACGGATAATGGACCTGTTGCACCTTTTATTCTGACAGGACGTCCTTTTTCAGCATCCATTAATAAATAATCTCCTGTTATACGCCCAATGAGTTCTCCCTTTTCATCTGTCAAATCAAAAAGTCTAACTGCAAAAAGCTTCTCATAACCTCCTGGGTAAGTTTCTAAAGACACCAAATCTTCCCATCTTGGATAAGTATCAATTTCATATTTTACTCGTGATAAGATCCAATAGTAAGTTGGCTTTTCTCCATTCTTATAAAAGTTAATCCCTAACTTTGTAGCATGCTTTGCTGCTACAGTCTGCATATAACTACATAAGCCATTAATACTTAATTTCCCAGTAAAATCTACGACATCAAAATCTACTTGATATTTTTCTTTTAATCTACTCATTCTCCCCAATCCTTCCTTTTTCTATGGCACTCTAACATATTCCTCTATCTACCAAGAGCCCTTTTATTCAAAAAGAAAGCGGACTACTGTCCACATTTCTAAAATGTCTTTCCTATTTTATCAACATGGCATCCCCAAAACTAAAGAAACGATAGCCTTCTTTAACTGCTGTATTGTATGCATTTAAAATTGCTTCTTTACCGGCTAAAGCACTGACTAACATAATCAGTGTGGACTCTGGTAAGTGGAAATTCGTAATAAGTGCTTCCACACATTTAAAGGTATAGCCTGGATAAATGAAAATATTTGTCCAACCACTACCTGCTTTAATGAGGCCTTTTCCATCTGCATTGGATTCTAAAGTACGTGTACTCGTTGTTCCAACTGCAATAACACGTCCACCCTCTGCCTTTGCCTTATTAATAATAGTAGCATTTTCTTCATCTATGCTGTAGTACTCTGAATGCATCTCATGATTTAGCACATCCTCAACCTTAACAGGTCTAAAGGTTCCTAAACCTACATGAAGCGTCACATAAGCAATCTTGACACCCATTTCTTCAATCTCTTTTAGTAATTCTTTGGTAAAATGAAGCCCTGCCGTTGGTGCAGCTGCGCTTCCCTCATGTTTAGAATACACCGTTTGATAACGTTCTTTATCTTCTAGCTTTTCATGAATATAAGGTGGCAGTGGCATTTCTCCAAGGGCATCTAATACTTCTTCAAAAATGCCCTCGTATTCAAAGCTTACAATACGTTTACCATCTTCGATGATTTCTTCAACCTTAGCTTTTAATAGGCCTTCTCCAAAAATAATCTCATCACCTATTTTGGCTTTTTTACCTGGCTTCACTAGTACTTCCCAACGTTTTTCTTCTTTTCTTGTCAAAAGTAAAAATTCTACTTTCCCACCCGAAGGTCTAGCTCCAAATAATCTAGCCGGAATAACTCTTGTATCATTTAATACCAAACAATCTCCTGGTTTTAAATACCCTTTAATATCATAAAAATGTTTATGTTCGATTTCACCTGTCTTTTGATCTAGTACCATTAAACGTGAAGTCGTTCTATCTTTAAGTGGTACCTGAGCAATTTGCTCTTCTGGAAGATGAAAGTAAAAATCTGAAGTTTTCATTATATGCTCCTACTATCTTTGGTTTAATAAGCATTCATTGCCGTAGCAATATGCATTTTTCTTCAACAATCATAACACATTCTAGAGAGATATTAAAGGGATAAGAGAAAGGGAGCTCCTCACGGAATCTCCCCTATCTCTTACTCTATTTTACATTGACTCGCATTGTAATTGAGTTCTTCTACTTACTGAAGAAGTACTATTCCTCTAATAATTTTTCTAACCTTTTCTCACTTAGAATTTCATTAGTGATAAATCTTCCGTTATAAAACAAACTATAGGAGGTAGATGGCACAGCTGCTACTTGAGCCTCATTTGCTGACCTATATTCAATAGCTTTAAAGGCAATGCCTTTAGACGTTACTACTTGTTTAGCGAGAGGAACATATTTAGCAGTAAAAGGACATTGAGCACTATAGTAAATGACTACACCTTTTTCTTCTGTCATGCCTTTCTTTGCACAAGTTTTAAATTTAGGCTTAAGAGTAGTTTCACTAAAAGGCAAATACATGAGGGTAAAATAAGGATTAGCTTCGTCCGCCACTGTAAAACCCTTATATTTAAAAAAAGTTGGATCGGCTAAAAAAGGTCTCTTTTTGGCTGAGGAAATAATAACAATCCCTTGTTTACCTTCTGATTTGCTATTTTCAATACAACTGCTTAAAAGCTCATTAGCTATGCCTTTTCCTTTAAATTGTCCTGATACCCATAAGCAATTAATAAACATATAACCAGGTGCATCTACAGGACACCATGCTTTTTCAGCTGGTATGTATTCAATAAAAGCCTTTCCCCTTACATCAGCTTTTTCAAAGATTAGTCCCTCCTCTAATTGCCTTGACATCCATCTCTTTTTAGCTACCACCTGGCAGTCCTTATTGCTAGAAATGGCACAGCATATATGTTCTTCTTCTAAATTTTCCTTGGTTACTCTAATGATTTTCACTGATTTCTCCCCCTTAGCTTTTTTTTAGAGTATAACCTTCTAAATATGACAGCTACATGTCATATAAATTTCTTTATTTCTTATTATTAACTTGTTTTCTTTTCAAAAAGCGGATAACAGCCCTTACAATCCTTATTTTAAACTTCTCATATATTTAAAGGTGGTTTTCTCTCCTTTTGCTGCTAACATGATTAGTAACTGTTCAAGAAGCTTAGATGTTTCTGGATGTATGTTTCCGCTCCTCCTTTCTTTTCCGTTTAAGAAATATTCTAATGGTTGTCCTTCTGTATAAGCGTCCTTTAAATACGTTTTGCTAGCTGCTACTCTATCACAAAACATTTCTTTAACATAACGAAGAGGCATTTCAACAGGCTCAATTTTCTTAGTAGTAGGATTATAATCTGTCCAATATTCAAAATGATGTTTATTTCTCCCCTTATGATGGAGCCACGCTTTAGAATGGCCATAAGCTTCCCTTTCTGCTTCATTAGGACTTCTTTTCCCACTATAGTACTTTGCTCCAACAAAAAACTCTGAAAAGCTATATTTAGAAAGGTCATGAAGACACCCCTGCAAAAAAATACCTGCTTTATAACAATGCACCATTACCATATATCTATGCTTATTAATCGTCATAAAATGATTCCATGCTTTTAACATTACTATTCTCCTTATTTTATCATCCACGTTTTATTATTACCTTTAATTCTACATAGTATTATATACAATTTCAACCAATCTGCTTTTATTCTATCTCTCTTCAATATATAAAAAATGAAGCACTCTTAAATAAGCATTCCGCTTTAATCATCATTTTTATTGACTCTATTCATCTAAAGAAGCTTCATTGGACTGCACCCACAGGCTTTACCCCATTCCTAATAGACAGACAACTATGAGCAGTACTTTTTTTCATACTTAAGTCCCCTTCGTTTATTACTCTATTGTCGCAATTACTTTTTCTTTTTTAACTTACTTATAAAAATAGAGCTTATTAAGCCGATTATGAACAGTTATCTCTATTCTTAATATTACATCAATTAACTTGTAATACAACTAGCACTCATTGACGATATATATTACAGTATGGATTATCCATTAGCCCAGAACAAAGGAGGCTATTACCTTGAACATATCAGATTATATGAATTCTGTAACTACTACCACCTCTCCCTACGAGAAAGAAACATCGAAAAATGAATCTGTCTTACTTAAAGACCAATTTCATAAAGCGATTAAAGGTTATCAAGATGAATACTACACTGGCCTAACTGACGAAGAAAAAGAAGCTATCAAAAAACAACAAGAAGCTTATTTAGAAACCCATCCTCTTAGAAATAAAGCTGATGTTATCAGATACAATCAGTTTACTAAAAACCTATTAAAACAATACGGCTTTAAAGGCGATTATAGTGAATTTCTACTCCCTACAGAAGCAGATGATGAAGCAAAGGCTTCTGATTTACAATTAGCTTATGAACAAGAAAGTTCAAAAAGCATGGCTTCTAAAGAACGTTTAAACGAAGAATTCGCTCATACCTCCGACTCTTCTTTAACCAATCCTACGAGTATTAATACTACTTCTTCTAGTAGCGAAAAAGAAGAATCTCATTCTACGATTGTCTCTAATCCTGATGGCTCTCAAACCTTAGTGCTACTAAAGGGAGAAATCATTGTTGCTAAATTCAATATAGGAGAAGCAGCAGCCGATGCTCATGATACACTAGAAAACGTCTTGATAGAACACCAAGATACAAAGATAAAGGCTTAATCACTTTAAGATATTAATAGAAAGTATTGCTAACAAAAATGATACAAAAAACACGATTTCATCGGGCTATATTAATCCTTATGAAATCGTGTTTTTTATTTGTTTTGCTCTATCTTATTAACTTTATTACCTTCAATCTCAGATTTTAGCGTTTCTACTTCTAGGTTTGTTAGTTTTCTCCACTCACCATAAGCTAATGGGCCTAAAGCGATATTTAATAAACGAATACGCTCTAATCGCACAACGTTATAGCCTAAAGCTTTTGTCATTCTTCTAATTTGGCGATTCATGCCTTGGGTTAGTATAATACGAAAGGTATCCTTATTTATAGCACTCACTTGGCAAATCCTTGTGACAACACCATCTCCTAAGTTAACACCTTGACTCATTTTATGAAGAAAATCCTCTTCGTAGGGGCGATCTACTTGCACCACATATTCCTTTTCATGTCCCTTCTCTGCTTCTAATATATCGCTGGCTAAATCTCCATCATTGGTTAGCAAAATAAGTCCCTGTGAATCTTTATCAAGTCTTCCCACAGGAAATAAATAAGCTGGATAATTCATATAGCGGATAATATTATCTTCCACATCCTCTGCTGCTGTACAAACAATGCCGACTGGCTTATTTAAAATAATATACAGACGCTCCTGCTGCTTAACTGGTCTATCATCTAATAAAATCTCATCCGTTTCTTCAACCCATTGTCCTGGTATGCAAAGCTGACCATTCACCTTTACACGTCCTGCTACAATCAGCTGATGTGCCTGACTTCTAGAACAGATGCCCTTGTTACTTAGTAATTTATTGATACGCATAGTTTGTGCCTCCTCTTGTATTTTATCATTTTTTTAATACTTTATACAAATAGGTAGATACTTATAAGCAAAAGTAAAAATAAAGAAAAGGGATTCAAACTATAAGCACTTTTGCTCATAGCTCGAATCCCTTTTGCGTTAGTTATAAAGTTATTAATGATTATTTTTTGTGTTATGATTCCAATGCTTTTTAAAGTCAGTAGCTTTAGTTCCTGGATCTACTTCTAAACCACCTTTACTTCTACTTTTTTGAGACCCTTGTTGTGGCACTAGCTTTTTGGTTACTTCATCCATTTATTTCACCTCAGATTGTTTTGCCATTTTTTCTTTGTAACGCTGAAGTCCTGTTTGAGGGCGTTTCTTTTGTTCTTCTTTACTAAAGGCTTCAGCAGCAGCAGGGGTAAAACTTGCAAAACCTTTTTCTTTTGCCATACGATTTCCTCCATTAATAATAAATTACACCTTTAGTATGAAAAGATTTAGGAAAAATTATTTATATCATAAGCCTGTTTGTTTTTCCCATATTGTAAATCTACTTCTATTTTTATTGCAGATTGATTACCTAAAGTATTTAAGTATAAGGCGATTCGCTTTTCATCTAAGCCATTAATGGCAAACGTATATTGCTTATTTCCAGTAATTACTATAAGCTTCATGTTCTTTCCAATAGCTAATAATTGTATCTTATGCACTTGTTTTAAATCAATATGTACCTCTTTTCCTATTACACGATAAACAATTAAAGCTTCATCATTAATAGTCACTTTATAATTATTACAAGATATATTAACCAATAAAACAATTCCTAATAGCATGGCTGCTAAATAGGTCAGATTAATATTGGGAAAAGCTTCTATCATATATAAAACAGGTATAATAGCGTATAAACTTAATAAAAGAAAGGCACTTTTTCTGCAGTCAAATGTCATTTGTTTTTCCTATTGTATGACCTGAACTACCAAGGTTTCAGCTTGGCAAGGATAAGATTCTAAAATGCCACCTAATAATTTTATTTTAATCTGCATACCTGTCTTTAAATAAGATAAATTCACCTTTTGCCCTTCAGAGTCTAGAATTGTCGTACTTGCTTTATTAATGGTAAGATAACAAGCATCTCCTATACTTTTTAGTGCTGCCTCATCAATACCTTTGACTAAAAGTATTTGATCCTTCACTTCTGTAATCTCAGCTGTTAAACTATTTTCCATGTCTCCTTGTACTAATGCTCCCTGAGACATGATATAACCTTTGACTGTTTCATAAACTTCTTTAGGTGCAAAATATCTTTTGCTTCCCGTTTCACTTTGACTAGTATCATATATTTCTATATAAGTTTGATTTTCTACATTAGGAAACACATAATAACAATCTTTGTCATTTACTTGAATCACTAGACTCAATGCCATATCATATATCATGTTACCTTTGTCTGCTTTCCAATCTTTAAAATTCATCATTTCTGCTAACTGTATAAGCTGTTCTTTAGAAAAATGATAAATTGCATTAGGCACTTGTCCTTCCTCATTATAAATCGCTTGCTGACTGTCATAGATCTTTGCTATGACTTTATCTCCCTGACTGACTAAGTCTAACTGCTGATTGTCTCCATTGTTCTGTTTAATCGTTCTTGCTACGATGATGACTATTAAGATCATTAACAATAAGCTAATACCTGTGATAACTGTTTTTAAACGACTTTTCTTCACCATTTTCCCCTCCTCCTTATTCCATTCAATCTAATATATTAGACGTTAGCAGACTCGATTTGTTTCGTTTTTTAACTATTTATTTATATATATCAATACATAAAACTATATATTTTCAATCATTTGATTACTACTCAATTATAAGATTATAAATAAAAGCCACTCTTATAGAAATACTATTGTTTATATTTCTCAAGAGTGGCTTTTCATTGCTATCTAGAAACCGTTACCCCACTATAATAATATTTCAAAATTTCATCGTACATAAATCCAGCCTTAGCCATACCTTTAGCACCGCTTTGAGACATTCCTACCCCATGACCATATCCAGCACCATAAATCGTCACATTACCTGTTGCTGTTTCTAAGCCTAGATGAGTTGTTGCTCCTGATGCTCCACTGCTACCACTTAAATAGCTTAAACCATTTTCTGACCATACAGCTACTTTACTAGGTAAGGTACTCATACTAGTACTATTCATGGCTACTAGACTATCCTTACTTACTTGCTCTTTGCCATAACCAGAAAGTACCGTAACAGTATTACTACTACCACTTGAACCACCGCTATTTACATTTCCAATAGGACCATAAAAACTAAAATATGTACTTTTTAAAGAACCGGCAGTAGTTCCCGAAAAGAATGTTCTTACTTCTGTTCCTTTTACTGTATAAGTTCCTACTGTTCCATAAATGGTTAACTCTTTTACTCTTCCAGATAAACTTCTTCCTGTAATAGAAATACTAGTAGGCGTTCCAATATTAACTCCCTTACGGGTTAAAGCCGCTCCTATTTCATCCATTGAAACCATGGCTGTCCACGCTGGCATAGCTGGCTCTGTTTCATACAAATCTACTACTGACTGTAAGTAAGCAATCTCACTTCCCCATACTTCTTTAGCTGCTTCTGTTACTCCCCCACTAGTAGAAAAGTATACCGCTTCTGCAATAGCTCCATTATAACGAATGACCTCATTATAAGTCATATCTACTGCTGCAGTCGTCGTATCCTTCTCCGCATTATAGCCACCGTAAGCTTGAGTAGAGGTAGTATCAACTACATTGTATCCAGAACTACTATATCTATTATACTGGTAAGTAGCAATAGATCTTGCTGCTACAGCTTGTGCCTTCAATGCTTCTATTGGAAAAGAAACCGACATTTCTTTTGGTAATACGCCATATAAATATTCTTCCATAAACAGAACATTATAAGGTGTTAATCCGCTATCACCGCCTAAGCCAATAGCCCCTCTATAGCGGTTACTACTTCCTACTTGCGTTAAATATAAACCTGAACTTAGATCAAAACTACAAAAAACTAAGTCACTCTTTTTAACAGTTACTAAAAGAAGTTGATTACTTGTATCATAGACCTCTACTAAGTTGCTACTTGGTACTGCTCCTAGACTATTAGTTGCTTCTAAGCTATATACACTAAAAGTACCTGCTGAAGTATAACCTACTACTGCTGTGCTACTATATAATTTAGCAGCTTCTAATGCCGAAGAATAGTTATTAAAACTTAAACCTATATCATAATAACTATTAGATGTAGTTCTTAAACTTAAATTTGAAGCATTAAGTGTGCCTAAAGCAGTAAAGCCTTTATCATCAAAATAACCTATCTCAAAGTTTTGATTGCCTGATAAAACGATAGTTCCTTGGTTTTTATAAACTGATTCTAGCCCTACTTTAATCGTCTTAGGCACACTTGCCATGGTTACAATAGTCATGCTATACATGAAAACCAAAAATAGTATACCTCTTATGTATCTTTTTATTTGTCGCTTCACTGATGTGCCCCCTTATTTTAATCTGTATCTATTCTATATGTTCATGCTTTATTATAAACTACATCATTCCTTTAAATCTACAAGTAGTTCCAAAATGTAACTTACTTATAATAAAAGAGGCTATTATAAAAGCGATTGTACCAATCACCTTTATAATAGCCTCTTCAACTAAACTTAATTATTCTGCTACTTCTTGTGTTGTTAAGAACTTAATAAGTGCAGCTACTGCTTCTTCTTCATCTTGACCTTCAGCTACAATTTCAATGTTTTGGCCTTTAATAGCACCTAAAGACATCATCCCCATAATACTTTTAGCATTTACTTGTTTTTCATTTACTGTAACTGAAATATGGCTTTCATATTTACTTGCAATCTGCACAAATAATGCTGCAGGTCTAGCCTCAAGACCATTTTTTAATTCTAATTTAAGTACTTCTTTAACCATTTTTACTTCCTCCTCTTGTTTCTCTAATTTGCTCTGCTATTTCACTAATTTTCTTAAGCCTATGGTTAACACCTGATTTTCCAACGGGTGGCATAAGCAGTTCCCCTAGCTCTTTAAGTGAGCTACTTGGATACTCCAAACGATAAGTTGCCACTTGTCTTAAGTTTTCAGGTAATGCTGATATCCCTATTGTGTTTTGTATGAACTCAATATCTTGCATCTGCCGTACAGCTGCCGATACTGTTTTTTTCAAATTAGCTGTCTCGCAGTTAACAATACGATTGACATTATTTCTTACCTCTTTAACAATACGTACATTTTCAAGTTCCATAAGAGCTATATGAGCTCCCATAATATTGAGTAAGTCTACAATTTGTGTCCCTTCTTTTAAGTATAACACGAAATTATTCTTTCGTGGTACAACTTTAGGCTCCATCTCAAGAGAAATCATAATATCCTTCAAGAATTCAGCTTGTTTTTCCGTTTGATTAACAAACTCTAAATGATAGCCCTTCTCTGGGTCACTTACAGAGCCTGCTCCCAAAAAGGCTCCTCTTAAGTAAGCTCTCTTGCAACAAATACTTTGTATAACGGTTAAATCCACATGATCTCTAAGGGTAGGATGACCTGATTCATCTTTTAATAATGTAGTTGCCCTTAAAATCTTTTCTGCTTCTTCACTGGTCTTGGTGACAATTACATAATTTTGCTTTTTATGCATTTTTTTATGTGTTTTAAGGACTACCTCAGTATTTATATTAAAAGCTTTTTTTATCATTGTAAAGTATTTTCTTGCAATAGCCGCATTTTCTGTTTGAAATTTAATACGAAACTGATGTGCTTCATATTTTACTTCTCCCGCCATAATAATCATGGCTGCAATTTCTGCTATCATACAATGTCTGGCACCTATCGGTACACATGTGAGTTCTTTTTTTACATCGGAAGAAAAGGACATCTCAGTCACCTCATCTTATGTAATTTTTGTACTAAATCTCCTCAAAAATACATTTTGCCAATTTGTCAGCATCATGTCTAATGAATTTCTTATCTTGGTCTACTTTAACAAGGGGGGCTTCTATTATTTTAATATTATCCCATATAGGATGCGTTTCATCAACCTTTAAGACACTTGCACCATCTTCCAAATATTGTCTTAAATACGTTTCTTCTATTACTTCATTATTAACAATCACTTGATTAATAACACCTTTACCCAAATAGCCTTCTAAAATCATAAGGTGTCTTTCTAGGCTTAAATCACTAGTCTCCCCTGGTTGTGTCATCAAATTAGCTACATAAAGCTTTTCAGCTTTAGCTTCTCTAATATAACAACTAATGTTTTTTACCAGCAAATTAGGAATGATACTGGTATATAAACTCCCTGGCCCTAATATAATTAAGTCTGCATCTTCTAAGGCTTCAATTACTTCAGGAGCTGGCTGTGGCATACTAGGTACAAGCTTAATGGTAGTAATATTATGTCCACTTCCTTTACCATATTCCACAATCTCACTTTCACCTGAAATCCATTGTCCATTGTCAAAGGTAGCTTCTAAGTGTACATCTTCTAATGTAACGGGCAATACTTTCCCTGTAATAGCTAAAACATTGCTTGTTACACGCACTGCTTCCTCAAAACCACCTGTTACATCCGTCAGTGCAGCTAAAAAAAGATTTCCAAAGCTTTGCCCTTGTAAGGTTCCTTCTTTAAAGCGATACTGCAAAAGCTTTTCCATAATAGGTTCTGTGTTAGCTAGTGCTACAATACAGTTTCGTATATCTCCAGGTGCAATAATCCCCATTTCTTCTCTTAGTTTTCCAGAGCCTCCCCCATTATCTGCAACAGTTACAATAGCTGTAATCTGTGAGGTATATTTTTTAATGCCTCTTAGCATGGTTGATAATCCTGTTCCGCCACCTATTACTACAATCTTTTTATTTTGCTGCGTTGTTTTTATCATTTATTTCCCTCTTTTACTATCCTTCTCTATATCTCTATGCTGTTTAATCACAGTGTGCCCCTCATTTTGTAAATAATCATAGAGTGCATTAGCAAGAGTGACAGAACGATGTTTACCGCCTGTGCAACCAATAGCAATAACGAGTTGATTTTTCCCCTCTTTTTTAAAGTTAGGAATCAAAAAGGTAATCATATCTTGAAGCTTTGTAAGGAAGGTTTGACTTACCTCAAATTGCATGACATAATCACTGACAATAGATTCATTCCCTGTATGCGGTCTCATCTCAGGAATATAATAAGGATTCGGAGCAAAACGGACATCAAATACTAAATCTGCATCAATAGGAATCCCATATTTAAATCCAAAGGACACAATAGTAATCATTAAACTATTGAAAGCCTTGTCTTCGCAATAAATCTTATATAATACGCCTCTTGTATCTTTTGGGAGCATATAAGAAGTGTCGATGATATGATTAGCTTTTTCCTTTATTTCTCTTAATATACGTCTTTCTCTTTCAATTCCCTCTTCAATTCTTTCACTACGAGCTAGAGGATGTAAACGTCTTGTTTCTTTAAAACGTTTAATCAGTTCTGCATCACTGCAATCAAAAAATACAATCTCATAAGTATGTCCACTTTTTTGGAGTTCATTTAAACTCGTAAATAAATCAGCAAATAAACTGCCTCCTCTTGTATCTATACCTAAAACAACCTTACTTAGCTTATTTTGTTGTGAAACAATAAGCTCTGCAAAGCTTTTAATCAGTGTAGGTGGTAAATTGTCTACGCAATAATAACCCATATCTTCAAAGCAGTTAATAGCACTACTTTTCCCTGCTCCTGACATGCCCGTAACAATGACAAAGTTCATAAGACTCCCTCCTATTCCTTTCGCTTTACTTCTTTATCATACAAGTTTTATATAAAGGGGCTATTAAGATAGCCCCTCCTTTTATCGTTAAAACCCAAGCATTTTTACTTCTGGCTCTAGCTCTACATCAAATTTTTCTTTAACAATGCGTTTCACTTCTTGAATCAAATGAATCACATCCTCGCAAGTAGCTTCTCCAGTATTGACTACAAAACCACAGTGTTTATCAGATATCATAGCGCCACCTACCTGAAAACCTCTTAAACCACTATCCATAATAAGCTTTCCTGCAAAATAACCTTCGGGTCTTTTAAAAGTACTGCCTGCACTTGGTTTATCTAGTGGTTGCTTATCACGTCTACGCCCTGCATAATCCTTCATGAGCTCTTGAATTTTTTCTTTATCTCCTGGCTCTAGTATAAAGGTAGCTTCTAAAACAATATAGCCTTTCTTTTGAATAACGCTGGTACGATAACCTAGCTCTAATTCCTCATTAGAAAGCTTTAATATTTCTCCTTCTGGTGTCATAACTTCACAGGAAGCAATGACATGCTTCATTTCACCGCCATAGGCACCTGCATTCATCACTACTGCTCCACCTAAGGTTCCAGGTATACCATGAGCAAACTCAAAACCAGTTAATTCATTTTCTAATGCTTTAGCTGCTATTCTAGCAAGAAGTGCACCAGATTGCGCTGTAATCCTGTTATCTTCTACAGTGATTTCTGCAAACTGATTATAAAGCTGAATAATAACACCTCTATAACCTGCGTCTGATACAAGTAAATTACTACCATTGCCTAAAATATAATAAGGTACTTTTTCTTTGGCGCACACCTGCAATATAGTACTTAATTGCTCTTTGTTTTCTGGTTTAACCATTATATCTGCTAGACCACCAATCTTAAAGGTGGTATAATTTTTCATTGGTTCATGGGTTAAAATGTGCTGAGTAGGTATCTTTTCAGATAAAAGCTGCACAATCTTGTTTATGTCCATTATTTCAACTCCTTATGCTTAAAACAATGCTTCCATTTTATTGTATTGATCTTCATCATATTGTAACACAGATTCCTGTTAAAAAGCATTAGGAAATTACTTTATAGTTTAAACGAAGCTGAACTTCCTCTAGCCCCTGTAGTAATTTCAAGACCTACTGGGATTTGTTCTCGTAACTCTTTTACATGTGATATGATTCCTATTAAACGACCTGTATCTTGAATACTTAGTAAAGTTTTAATAGCTAGCTCTAGTGCTTCTTCATCTAAACTACCAAAACCTTCATCAATAAATAACGTATCTAGTGGCGTAGCTCCTGCTAATCTTTGAATCACTTCAGATAAGCCGAGGGCTAGCGCTAGTGCTGCCATAAAACTTTCACCACCTGATAAGGTTGTTACAGGCCTTGTCTCATTATTATAATAATCCTTAATGCCAATATCCAAACCTGCTTGTGCATTAGCACGAGATAAATCGTCACTACGAAATAATTCATAACGATTATGGGTCATCGGCCTTAATTTCTTATTAGCACTTCTTAAAACTTCTTCAAAAATGCTACTTTGAATATATCTTTCAAAAGAAAGTCCCTTTTTATTCTTTCCTTTCGCATAGCTACTAATTTTTTCAATAACACTTTGTTTTTTTACTATGGTTTTAACCTCATCATAAAGATGAGTTAATGCTTGCTGAATCTTTAAATGCTTCATTTGATTATTTTTCACTTCATTAACCTTTAAACTTAAAGCTGTGCTTTGCTCCATCAATACTTGATGCTTATTGGTAACGCTCACTCTTTCTTCTTCTGAGAAATCTTTTGTTTTTTCTTGAAGCTCTTTACACTGACTTGTGAGTAAATTTCTTCTTTGTTTATACTCACCTAAATCAGCTTTAGCCGTTTCTAGATCTTCTGGTGTCATTTTGTAAATCTTAAAATCTCCGATATCACTGAAACCAGCAGCTTCTAAGGCATTTTCAAACTCAAGGCGCTTTTTAGCCCCTTGTTCTTTTAAAGTGACTGCTCGTTTCTGGTTTTCGAGCACTCTTGTACTTTGCTGTGCTTTTTCTGTACTTTGTCTTTCTTGCTGCTGCTTAAGTGTCTTAAAAGCTGTTTCTTTAGCTGTATAAGCAGCTTTTAACTGCTCTAACATAGCATCTAAAGCCACCTTTTCTCTAAGCTCTTTTGGCACTTCTGTTTCAATACTCGTAATATAAGCTGTTACTTCACTTAAACCTTCTTTTTGTTCTGCAATATAAGTAGCTCCTTTTTCCTTTCGCTCTATAATCGTCTTTTTCTCTAGGCGATTGGCTTCTAAGGCTTTTTGCATCTGGACAAGTTCTCCTAATTTTGCTTCTAGGGTAGTTATTTCCTCCTTTAGTTTGTTTAAAACCTCTTCACTAATAGTCTCTTTACCTACTAAAGCCTCGTCATATGCTTGTAATCTCGCTTTAAGAAGCTTACATTCTTTCTCTAAAGCTGATTTAGTTTCTCTCAAACTGCCTAACTCTGTTTCTAACTCTTTAATTTCCTTCTCCATTTTGTCCAAAGCTTCCTTCGTGATATGATCACTTGTCAAAGCAGCTTTTTGTGGATGCTTTAAGGAACCACACACGGGGCAAGGTTCATTATCTTTTAAAGTTTCAGCTAATACCCCTGCTTGATTATTAAACCAGAGTTTAAAAGCTTCTCTATAATGCGTTTCATGTAGCCGATGGAGCTGCTCTTTTTGCTTAATGAGCTCGTACTGTTTATCTAATTCTGAAAGGACTTTGGTAGCATGTGCTTCTTCTTTTACCCTTTCAGCTTTTTGCTTTAATATTTCTAACATCTCTTTTTGTAAGACCAGCTTCTCAGCTAATTCTTTTTGAAGGGTATCTTTTTGTTTAATGGTTAACTCTTTTTCTTCTATTTCTTTATCTAATAGAACTTCCTTTTCGAGTAGTTTTTTATAGGTGTCCTCTCCAATGCTAAGCGCTTTTTGCTTCTGCTCTCTTTCTTCGTATTTAGCAGCTAATTGTACTACTTTAGGTACATAGGTTTCTAAAATGCTATATTCCTTCTTTAGTTTTTCTACTTCTACAGGTAAGTTTTCCTGTTCTTTTAATTTCGTTTCACAAAGCTTTAATTTATCTTCTATCTCTTTTAAAGAGGCTATTTGTACTTTTAAAGTCTCTTCACATGCCAAGTACTCTTTTTTAACTTCTAGCACAATGGTTTCTAGTGGGATAATAGGAAGTATTTTTTCTGCTTTTTCAATTTTAACTTCAAGCTGATTGTAGTCTTCTTTTTTAGCTATGAGGCCTGTTAGCTCTGTTTCTAAACGGACTTGTTCCTGCTTTTCCTCATACTGTTTATTGACTTTAACTAACTGCTGTTGGCTCTCTTCTAATTGGGCCATAACTTTTTTTAGTTCTTGCTCTAGCTGCTCTTGTTCCTCTGTCTTCTCACTACAAATGCATTCTAAAATGTCACATACCTCTGGTGCATTATAAATGACCTTTGTACTTAAAAAATCTTTTAAGCGAACATCTTCTCCTGCTTCAATTTGACTTAATGTATTTTCATAAATTAACTGTTTTTCCTTCACTTGATCTTTAATATCCGCATATAGGACTTCTAAAGCTTTTTCTACATTCTGATAAATACCTGTTTCAAAAATATCTTGAAGAATTTGCTGTCTTTCTTTACTACTTACGGTGAGAAGCTCCCTAAACTTATTTTGAGCAATCATAATGACCTGTCTAAACTGCCCAATGTTAAAATGCAAAAGCTCGTTGATCTTTTCGCCAACTTCATTATATTTGGCCGTTACTAACTTATAAGTATCTTCCTCTTTTTTATAAAGTTCAACCTCACTAGCCACCTTTACTAGCTTACCACTACTACCGCCACGTTTAGCCGCTCTTTCATATTGAGGTCTTCTCACAATACGATACTCGTCCTGACGCAGTTTAAAATAAAGTTCTACTTCTGTAATAGTATCTTCATCAGCAAACTTACTACGCATGGTTTCACCACTTCGTTCCCCTCCATTGGTTTCACCATATAATGCATAACAAATGGCATCTAAAATAGTAGTCTTCCCTCCACCTGTAGGACCATAAATTAAAAACATATTAGCATCTTCTAAACGTTCAAAGTCAATGATTTGTTCTCCTGCATAAGGCCCAAAAGCCGTCATTTTAAGTAATCTAGGCCTCATATTTTCCCTCCTCTATTTCCTGAACAATTTCCTTGATGTACTTCGTTTCTTCTTCATCAAATTCAGTTTCACCTATAAAATCTAAAAACTCCATAAATACCTCAGTAACTGTTTTTTCCTTAGTGGCCATAAAGTCCACTTGTTTTTGCTCTTCAACCGCTTCTCCTGAAGCTTCATCTTTTACCCATTCACTACCTAAAATATTAGGATAAATATGTCTGAGTGTTGCTGTTACATCTGCTACAGGCACACCTTTAATACGAACAAATACATAGTCATCTTTATGAGCATCTAGGCTAGCTGATGCAATCAGCTCTTCTAAAAGTCCTGTTAAAACCCTTACATTACGTTTGGTTGCTAGTTCTTTTTCTTCAATAGCTACAAGCTTCTGGTTTTTTATCTCTAGAAGGACATAGCCTTTCTTTTGATTAGCTTCAGATACTGAATATTTAAGAAGTGAACCACTATAGCGAATGTTTTCTGCTCCCATAGCTTGTCTCTTATGAAGATGTCCTAAAGCTGTATACGTAAAATTCTTAAAATGCTGAGCACTTACTAGCTCAGCTCCACCTACTACACTTAATCTTCTTTCTGAATCAGATACATCTCCGCCAGCTACAAAGGCATGTGCCACTAATAAAGTAGGCACTTCTCTCTTCTCATTTTCAATCGCTTTTATTAAATAAGCCATAGCTTCATCATGCCTTTTAATGGTATCATCTTCTGCTATTTCTCTTACATGAGCTGGCTCAATATAGGGTATCATAAAAACATCAAGTTCTTCATCCTGTACCTTAACCGTAACCTTTTGATAACCTTTAGGACATTTCCCTACTATGTAGAGATGCTGACTTTCAAATAACTTACTACCAAAGTCGATACGCTCACCACTATCATGATTGCCAGAAATAATAATGGTACTTATTTTATACTCTAAGGTCACTTTGCTAATAAAATGATTAAAAAGCTCTACAGCTGCTTCTGTAGGAATACTTTTATCATAAATATCACCTGCAATCACTAGAAGGTCTACTTGATCTTCTCTAATCTTTTCTAATAAACGCTCTAACACATAAGCTTGATCCTCTATTAATGAATAGCCATGAAGGCTTCTGCCTAAATGCCAATCTGATGTATGCAAAATTTTCATTGTTTCACCTCAATTACCGTCTTTCTTACCTCTCATAGTATACTATTTTCCCTAAATTGACTAGTTAGAGTCCCTTATTTGACATAAACTTTTTACAAGGAAAATATAAACATCTTTGTATTAGGCATTCAAATTTATAACTCACTTATGATATAATAGAAAGAAGTCAAGCGCTAATGTATTTTGTTATATTTTAGGAGATTAATCAATGGATCCAAATAAAAACATGAAAATAAAAAGTTTTAGTAGAAAACATGAAAAACGTAAAAAACATATTTTCCGCTTTGCTATTCTTGGCCTCATTTTATTAGGTATTGTTTATCAGCAACTCGGAACTTACTACTCCGCCAGTTCTCTAGGCCGTTTAGGTCGTTTAGTAGAAGTGGATGATGTTCAAATGCATCTTTATGAAGGTGGTTCTGGTGAAATGCCTATCGTCTTTACTACTGATATAGGTGCTAATGTTCCTTATGTCGAGACTTATCCTCTTCATAGCAAGCTGGCTGCTACTCATCCTGTGAAGGTTTACGATAAACCAGGTTATGGTTGGAGTGAGACAACCTCTGCTTCAAGAGATATTGATACCATTTGTAAAGAAATTTATACTTTACTACATAGCGACGAAATACCTGATGATGAAGATACTTATATTGAGCCTTTTATTTTTGTAGCTCATGGTATGGGTTCTTTGGAAGTATTGCGCTATGCCCAACTTTATCCTGAAGATGTAGCTGGTATTGTTCTTATCGAGGGAGCTTCGCCTCAATTTTGCGTAGACTTTAATAATATTATGATTATTGAATCATTCTTAACTAACGGCCTTCGTAATACAGGCGTATTACGTTTATTTAGTGGTACCAACATGGTAAACAATACGCTAGGTACTCATAAGGATTATGATCCCACACTTCAATCTCTCAATAAAGGTATTGGTTTAGAAAAAACCTGGAATCGCAATATGATTTCTGAAAAATTAAAGCTTCAAGAAAATGGGCAAAAGGTATTAGATGGTGGCAACTTAGGTGATATTCCTATTCGTATCATCACATCTCATGCTAATATTTATAGTAACTGGGCTAGAACTCAAAGAGCACTACTTTCCCTTTCTTCAGATTCTGAGCAAAAATATATAGAAGGTTCCGTAGACTACATTCAAGAAGATGACATAGATGCGATTATAAAAGTCATCGAAGACCTTACTCTGCACATTCAAGAACTTAAAGAAGATTCCTAATCAATACTAATGAGCTGTTACTACTAAAAGGTAACAGCTCATTTATTATGGGCAAACACAAACTAGACGGTATAGTTATTGACTATACCGTCTAGTTTGTACCCTTTAAAGCGTGACAACTTTCTCCGCTTTAATAAGTAAATCTGCTATTTCCTCCATATTGCTAATTCTCCCCACTGCTAGTGAACGCTGACCACATACATGAAACACACAGGTTCCACAAGCTAAAAGTTCTATGCCACTTGCTTCAAGTCCATCTAGTACTTCTAGGTAGCAGGATTCTTTAGTTAAGAGCTTAACTCCAGAATTATAAAAGACAATAGCTTCAGGTTTATCCATACTAGCAAGTACCTTGCGTAAAAAAGTCCCTAGTAATGTCTGTCCTACCTTCTCATCGCCTCTTCCTAGTGTATCGCCGTTAATAATGATAACACTTTTATACACCCTGATTCCTCCTTTATTTTGCCCTTACCATATACTATGAATGGAGGATAAAAACTGTGAATTCGTGTCGAAACTTTAAATATTCCTCTTTCTTCTCTTATTAATAAAAAAGGCTCATCCCTTTAGATGAGCTTTTTTATCTTACTATCTTTTCTTGAAACATTTAATAATATCTAAAATTCCCTTTGCAATTGTTGCTGCTAAAAACACAATATTAACTACAAAACCTGCAATCGCTATTCCTTTATGCTTTTTACTCTTCATATTAATAGCCCCTAATACAATCCCCACAACTGTAATAGGTAAACCGATAATTGGAATAATCCATGCTAAAGAACTAATAATGCCTAATACCAAGGAAGTTGTTGCACCTGCACCCTTTTCATTTGAAATTTTTACTTCTCCTTTGTCAAGACAAGGTTCTTCATCTACTAAATGTTCTTTCAATAATAAATCTTCTTTCATGTAATCATCCCCTACTTTGTTTTAAGCTTATTATAATCTAAAAAGCATAATCTTAAAATAGTTTTAGCTTGATGATTTCACTTGTGTCCAAATAGAATTATAAACACTTATAATATCTGAAGGATCATTAAACATCTCCATTAATGGATCACTTGTTATATTTTCGCTTGGATAAGCTACCTCACTATTTTTAACTTCCTCTGGTAGTAGTTCCCTAGCTTCGCTAATTGGTGTTGAGTATCCAATGTACTCTGCATTCTTAGCTGCAATATCTGGTCTACATAAGAAGTTAATATATTCATAAGCTTCTTCCATATGTGCTGCATTTTTAGGAATAACCATACTATCTACAAAATAATTAGAGCCTTCTTTAGGAATAACATACTCAAGGTCTGGATTTTCAGAAAGCATTAACATTGCATCTCCAGCCCATGCTAACATAAGAGCAGCTTCACCATTAATCATTTTATTCTTTCCTTCATCACCTACATAAGCAAGTACTAAAGGTGCTTGTTTGATGAGTTCTGCTTTAGCTTCTTCTAGCTCTTTTTCATCTCTTGTATTCATTGAATAACCTAACTTTTTAAGAGCTACCATGATAGAATCTCTTTCACTATCATACATAAAGATTTGCTTAGCATATTTTTCATCCCACATCACGTTCCAGCTATCTACTGGTTCATTTACTATGGTTTTATTATAAACGATTCCCATTGTTCCCCACATATATGGTACAGCATACTCATTATTAGGGTCATATGGTAAAGACTTAAAACGCTCATCAATTTTTTCATAATTTGGAATTTTACTTAAGTCTAATTTTGCTAACATATCTTTGTTAATCATTTTTTCAATCATATATTCTGAAGGAAATAAAACATCATAACTTACTGTACCTGACTCTACTTTACTATACATTTCTTCATTATTAGCATAATCAGAGTAAACAACTTTAATTCCAGTTTCTTGTGTAAACATTTTATTAACTTCTGGGTCTATATAATCTCCCCAGTTATAAACGACTACTTGTCTACCACTGCTATTTCCACATCCAGAAACCGCCATGGTCATACAGCCTATCACTATTAAACTTGCAGCTTTTCTTATTACTTTTTTCATCTATCTTCTCATCTCCTAGCTTGATCTATTACCTACTCCGGTAAAGATTTATTTTTATTAGTATTAGCTCTTATGTTATTAATTATTAAAATCGTTATAATCGTAATAAACATGAGTGTAGATACCGCATTAATCGTAGGATTTACACCTTTTCTAGCCATAGAATAAATTTTAATAGGAAGTGTATCTACACCAGCTCCCGTATTAAAGAAACTTACCACAAAATCATCAATAGATAGCGTAAAGGCAATAAACGCCCCTGCTAATACACCAGGCATAATTTCTGGAAAAATAACCTTTTTAAAGGCATACCATGGCGTAGCACCTAAATCCAATGCAGCTTCATATAAGCTATAATTCATCTGTTTAAGCTTTGGCATAATAGATAAAATCACATAAGGAATACAAAATGTAGTATGCGCTATGATTAATGAAGGTAAGCCAAAAGGTATTTGAATTACTTTAAAGAGCATCATTAGTGAAATACCTATGACAATATCCGGACTTAAAACAGGAATAAACGTAATATTAGTCATAAATGTCTTTTTAAAGCCACTCATTTGATTAATGCCAATAGCTGCAAAAGTACCAATAATAGTAGCAATCACCGATGCACTTAATGCTACCATAATGGTATATAAAAATGCTTGTTGAATACTACTATCATTAAGCATTTGTTCGTACCAGTTTAAAGTAAATCCCTTCCAAATAGGTAATTTTGAATCATTAAAGGAAAACACCATTAATAACGCTACCGGTGCATACATAATAAGTAATATAAGTGCTAAATAGAAGCGTTTTATAAATCTCATTAGAATAATCCGCCTCCTTTATCTAAACTTCCTTTACGAGACATGACTGCTAAAGTAACAAGTACTACAATCATCATTAGCATTGAAATAGCTGAACCAAAGCCCATGTCACCTGTTCTTGTAAATTGTTCTTCAATAACATTACCAATAAGCATCACTTTTCCTCCACCTAATAATCTGGTAATAAGGAAGGTAGTTAGTGATGGCATAAATACCATAATTATACCCGTCACAACACCCGGCATACTTAATGGTAAAATAACTTTTCTAAAAGTTGTCCATTTATTAGCTCCTAAATCATGAGAAGCTTCTATCAGATGATGATCCATCTTTACTAAAACATTATAAATTGGAAGTACCATAAAGGGGAAAAAATTATATACCATCCCGAAGATAATACCTCCATTACCATATAAAAACTGAATTTCTTTATCAATTAAATGTAATGACTTTAATATATTATTGAGTACACCATTATTTTCTAATAAATTTGCCCACGCATAAGTTCTTAGTAAAGAATTCATCCACATAGGTAATACAACCAATATTAAAATAATACTTTTTCCCGACATCTCTTTACTACTTAATATCATTGCTAACGGATAGGCTAGTAATAAACAAATAATTGTGCTAATAAGTGCCATCCATAAAGAACGCCCCATGGCTTTAATATAATAGTCTTCCATAAACTTTGCATAGTTAGCTAATGTAAATTGTCCGTCTATAAAAAAACTAAAATAAACAATTAGAAAAAGAGGTACAATCACAAAAATAGCTGACCATATGAGATATGGGTATGCAAGCGACTTTTTATTCATATCTCCTATCTCCTTTTCATAATGTGTATTTCTGGTGGGTTAATAATCATCCCAACCTTTGAACCTATTGGTGACATAGTCGTTGAATGTACCATCCATAAAAATTCTTCTGAGCGAATAAGCATCTCATAATGAACACCTTTAAAAGTAACCGCTTCTACATCTCCTGTAAGCATTCCTGCATCTGCTTTCACAATTTGAATATCCTCTGGTCTTACAACTACATCTACTGTTTCGCCATCATTAAATCCAAAGTCTACACATTCAAAGTCTCTACCATGAAAATGAACTTTATAATCCTTTAACATTGTCCCTTGTAAAATATTACTTTCTCCAATAAAATCTGCCACAAAGGCATTTTTAGGTTCATTATAAATATCAATTGGACTACCAATTTGTTGTACTTTACCATCTTTCATAACTGCAATTGTATCGGACATACTTAAGGCTTCCTCTTGATCATGTGTTACGAAAATGAAAGTAATACCTACTTTTTGTTGAATACGCTTAAGTTCCAATTGCATCCCTTTTCTAAGCTTTAAGTCAAGTGCTGCTAGAGGCTCATCTAAAAGCAATACTTCAGGTTCATTAATAAGTGCTCTTGCAATGGCAATACGTTGTTGTTGTCCACCACTTAATGAATCTACTGAACGTTTTTCATAACCTTCAAGATTAACTAATGCTAACATTTCTTTTACTTTTTCTCTAATAACTTTCTTATCCATCTTCTTAATTTGAAGTCCAAAGGCAATGTTATCTTCTACATTCATATGTGGAAATAAAGCGTACTTTTGAAAAACGGTATTAATTTTTCTTTTATAAGGTGGTAAATCTGCAATGTTTTTACCTTCAAAAAGGACTTCTCCATTTGTACATTCTTCAAAACCACCAATAATACGAAGCAAAGTCGTTTTTCCACAACCGCTAGGACCTAGTAAAGTCAAAAATTCATTTCGTCTTATATACATATTAATATCATCTAAAACTAAATTATCATCATATTTCTTGGTAATATGCTTTAAATCAATAATATAATCTTTGGTAGTTAACTCTTCTGTCATTTCCGTCTACTCCTTTAAAAACTTGGTGGCGTAGCAACCCATAGAACGATAGCTTTGGTCTTCCCTGGATTGTGAAGATAATGGTCACTTGTTGGTCTAAAATAAAAGCTGTCACCTTTTTTCGCTTTAAACTTTTTATTACCTAAGTGAACATATACATTACCTGCAATCACATAACCAAATTCTTCTCCATCATGAGGTGCTCCCACACTAGATTTTCCTCCTGGTTCAATATGTATCAGGATGGGTTCCATATCATTTTTTTGTGCATTTGGGATAAGCCATGTGATCATATTATTATGATCTTTATCCTCTTTTTCAAAAACATCTTCTTTTGTGAAAACAATTTTTTCTTGACTGGATTCATTAAAGAAATCCTTTAGATTAGTGCCTAAACACTCTAATATATCAATGAGTGTGGCAATAGAAGGTGAAGTTAAACCTCTTTCTACTTGAGAAATGAAGCCTTTTGAAAGCTCACACCTATCTGCTAGTTCTTCTTGGGTTAAACCATTCTTCTTACGAAGCTGATTAATCTTAGCCCCAATATCCATATTATCTAGCCCCCTCTGTGTATTACAGTATATATAAATAAACTTTTTGTTTACATTCATTAAACTTGCCATAGAAAATTATACATATTTCTTCTAAATACGTCAATACAAAACCACAAAAAATTTATTCTTACCAAACTTAATGTTTAGTATAAGTTCCCCTTTCAGAGCAAAACAATAATCAGAAAATTAATTATTGTTATAATATTATTTATGTTACAATTCCCTTAAAAATAAAAAATCACTTTTCATTTTTAGTAAAATGAAAAGTGATTTTTATTTTTAACTAACTTAGCCACGGTTTCTCTAAAATGCGTTTTCCTTGTTCACACGCATATGTTAATGATTCTATTTCAAATTCTTTTTCAGCCATATCTTGTTTTACTGATTCATAGTCATATGTACTTATTAGGCCTGCATTAAACTTAATCTCTGCAACTTTTAATTGCTTTTCTAACACGCTTATATTGGCTTTAGCCTGCTCTAACTTTGCTTCATTAGATAGTAAAGATGAATACACACTTAGTAAAGATTCTTTATATTTTTGTCGATTATTTGTAATAGTAGTATATTTTTGACTGCTTTCTGCTTTTACATCTAAATAATCTACCCAATAGGGTGCTAATCCACCCACCTTATCTGAAGCACGATCTATACGTGTCTGGTCATAATAATTAGCAAGTTCCTCACTATACTTAAGCATATCATCTACTTTTCCTGCAATATATCCATCTATATTATCTCTATATTTAAATAGCTCATAACTTATATTGTTTTGAAGTTCATATTGCGTTATATCTACTCCTACTAACATTTTAAACTTCTTATTCATATCACTAATACTTTGCTGTTTAGCACGATTTTCATCTTTTAAAGCCTCTATTTTATTGAGCAGTTCATCATAGTCCACTTGGCTTATTAGGCCTCTTTCTTTTTTAATTTTAGCTTGTATAAGCTGCTTATCGGAAAGCTCTATTCTTCCTTCCATAATAGCAAGTTCTTGAATTGTTAAAATGTAATTATTATAAAGACTCCAGACCTCATTAGAAATCTTATCCGCTGAAAAACTTATAGTTTGTTCTAATTGCTTAGTGCTAATATCTAGATCTGTATACTGATAAACCTCTAAATTGTTATTCTTCAATTTTTCTTTATAAACTTCTAAGTTAAGCTTGTTGGTCTTAAGCTGACTATCATTACTAATAGCCATTTTAGTAGCTTCTTCTACAGTTAATACTTTTTTAACTATGTCATTAGCAAAAGCTGATGTACTTACAGTTAAAACTGTCATTACTAAAATAGCTTTGCTTATACTTTTTCCTATCTTCATATTTTACTCCTTTCCTCTCCATGCTATTAATTTTCATACCTTACTATTTATTATAAGGTTTATTTCTAAATTTTATATAACATTGTCATTAAAATTTGATTAAAATTACACTTTATTCCTCTCTTAAAGCTTCAACTGGATCTAATTTAGCTGCTTTATAAGCAGGATAAACACCAAATATAATACCGATACTGCTTGAAGTACCTGCTGAAAAAATAATCATACCCCATGTTAATTTAGCTGTTATTCCTATAGCTGAGGCAATTAACACCCCACCAAAATAGCCTACTAAAAGACCTGTTATACCGCCCAACAAAGTCAACATAAGCGCTTCGATTAAAAATTGTGTTAAAATCTGACGATCAGTAGCACCTAAAGCTTTTCTTATTCCAATTTCCCTTGTACGTTCTTTAACGGTCACCATCATAATATTCATGATGCCAATACCACCTACTAAAAGTGAAACAGCCGCTACAATACTCGTAAATAAATTCAGTTTATCTAAAACATCATTATACGTATTAGAAGCTTCCATTACAGACATAACCATATAAATATCTTCTTTACCATGTCTTTTCTCAAGTAGCTTTCTAATTGGTGTACTGTAATCTGAAGCTTCATAGTCGTCATTAATAACAACCATCGCTTCATAGGATTTGCCTTCGCCTCCCTGTAAATATTTATCTGCTGTAGCAAATGGTAAATAGACAATAGGTGCAATCATTTCCTCAGGTGCTGCTGAAGGATAGTAGCTTTTAGTAACACCAACAATTTCAAAACTCTGTACTTCTCCACCAATATTCATGTCAATGGTTTTTCCTAGAGCATATTTAGGATCCTTGACATTGAACATGATTTTAGCAAAATTATCTTCTACTATGATTACGTTACTTCTTAAAGTCTCATCTTGCTCTAAGAACATTCTTCCATACTTAAGACTTATCGATTGTACCTTTTCATAGTCATAAGTAATGCCAAAAAGCATTAAAGTCTTTTCTTCCTTCTTATAATTCTTAGCTGTGCCTATGTATTGTTCATGATAAGGTAAAACATCCATTACTTCCGGGATTTGACTAATCACTTCAAAATCCTCTGGTGTTAACAAATTATCCTCCGAATAATCCATAGTCATAATTTGAATTGTTCCTTTACCAACACCACTAAACTGACCATTAACGTAGCCTTTTACACCTTCTCCTAAGCTTAAAATAATAATAACAGCACTAATACCAATAAGCATGCCTAGCATCGTAAGGAAGGTTCTTAATTTATTGCCTTTAAGCTGACTTAAGGCATTTTTTAGCGTTTCTCTCATTTTTTCTTCCTTCCTTTCTTAATCTGCTCTTAAGGCTTCTATAGGGTCTAACTGCGCCGCTTGATAAGCCGGATATACGCCAAATACAAGTCCAATAGTAACTGAGGTTAGGGTTGCGAATAAGATCATCCCTAATGTAAACTCAGCCATAATACCTAGTTGATTACCAATCATCATAGCACCTATATATCCTAATAGCATGCCTAGTATTCCTGCTATTAGTGTTACCATCAAGGCTTCAATTAAGAATTGTACCAATACATCTTTATTAGAAGCTCCTAATGCCTTACGAATACCGATTTCTCTCGTTCGCTCTTTAACTGTAACAAGCATAATATTCATAATACCAACGCCGCCTACTACAAGAGAAATACTAGCTATAGCGCTAATAAATAAAGTAACAATATTCATGACACTGTCTACCATCTGAATAATTTGTACATAGGTTTGAATAGAATAACCATCTTTTAAATGATGCCTTTTATTAAGAATTTGTCCTATCCTAGTTGTTACTTCACTTTGGTCATAGTCATCCTTTACAATACCTGCAATAGTTCTTACAGAACCACCTAAGCCTAAAAGCTGGTCTAGTTTGCTATAAGGTATATAAAAAGTCTTTTGAGTAATCATACGGTCTAGTTCTTTTCTACTTAAATCCTTTGAACTATTGGTTTTGTAAATACCTATGATTTGAAAACTAATAGGCTGCTTGTTAATGGTTATTTCAATCTGTTCTCCCACTACACGCTCATAAGATTTTTCACCAAAAAGTGCTTTAGATACAACATCTGCAATCACCACTGAATTGCTATAAGCCTCTTCATCTTTATCATTTAAATTTCTACCAGCTAAAATATCTAGTGGTGAAATTTCATTGACATAATCAGGTTCAATACCTGAAATATTACACTGAAAGCTATCTCCTTTTTGTGTGTAAAGACTACCTCTACTATCATTTCCTCTTACGACACTATCCACTTCTGGCAGCGCTTTAATCAAATTAATGTCTTCTACATCAATCTTATATTCTGATTTTTGCTCTTTTGCACTAATTTGGAAAACTCCTAAACCCATATCCATAAAAGAACTCTTAATATAGGTTTGGAAGCCCGTTCCTAAAGCTAAAATCATAATAACGGCTCCTACTCCAATAAACATCCCTAACATTGTAAGGATAGTTCTCCCCTTATTTCCCATGAGTTGTTTAATTGCAGATTTAATGCTTTCACCTAACATATTCATTAGGATATACCTCTCCTATTTTGTATAGGTGCATCTTCAATAATGATACCATCCCTAAATACAACTCTTCTCTTAGTAAATTCTGCAATATCTGGTTCATGGGTAACCATAACAATTGTAACACCTTCATTATTTAAACCTTGAAAAATATTCATTATCTCTACACTAGATTTACTATCTAGGTTTCCTGTGGGCTCATCCGCTAAAATAATAGCGGGATTATTAACAAGGGCCCTAGCAATTGCTACCCTTTGTCTTTGGCCTCCTGAGATTTCATTGGGTGTATGCTTAATACGATTTCCTAACCCTACTCTAATGAGTGCATCAACTGCACGTTCCCTTCTCTCTCTGGGTTTGATGCCTGCATACATCATAGGTAGTTCTACATTTTCAGTAATAGTGAGTTTAGGTAATAAATTAAAGGATTGAAAGACAAAGCCTATTTTTTGATTTCTAATTCTTGAGAAATCTTTATCCTTTGCTTCAGAAACATTTATCCCATCTAATATGTAAGTACCACTCGTAGCATGGTCAAGACAGCCTAGAATTTGCAAAAAGGTTGATTTACCTGAACCAGAAGCCCCCATGATAGATACGAACTCTTCTTTTTCTACCTTGAAGTCAATATCAAATAAAGCTTGGAGTTCTAGGCGACCATTTCTATAAATTTTATTCACTTTTTGAATATCTATCATTGTTCATCACCTAACTTCTCATAAGACACTTTAGTTCCTTCTGCTAAGTAATCAGCTGGATTACTTACAACTAGTTCACCTTCTTGTACCCCTTCGATTTCGGTATATAGACCATTGCTTAAACCTTGCTTAACATCTTTTCTACTAATGGTTCCATCTTCAGCCACTACATAAACATAATAGTTTTTATCATCATCTTCCATAACTGCTAAAATAGGTGCTACACATACATCAGATCTTGTATCAGTAATAATCTTAACATCTACAGAAAAACCTGGTTTAATTACTTCACCCGGCTGTGTTACTTCTACTTTAACTGGAAGTGAAACTGTTTCACCACTAGAACTTTGTTTGACATCTGCTACAGCTGCCACCTTAGCAACTTTACCTGCTACTTCAATGGTTTTAGAACCTGTATACTTAATAACTGCATCTAAACCAACTCTTAAGTCTGCTGCGTAATAAGGTGAAATGTCACAAGTTACTTCTAATTTGCTAGGATCTACAATCGTTAAAATTTTACTTCCTGCTGTTATAGGCATCCCCTCTTCTTCTGGTAAGTAAGTAATAACACCATTTATAGGGGCTACTACACTTGTTGACGTATTTTGTAAATTATTTTTAGCGGTATAAATTTGACTTTCTAAGCTTTTAATTTGACCTTCAGCTGAAGCAATTTGTTGCTTTTTATTACTATCTTCTACTTTATTATTTAATAAATCCAAATTGTACTGAGCTGTTTCAATTTGTAAGTCCATTTGTTTTAAACTTGATTCAAGACTAGTAATAGCAGTTTTCATCTGATCGATATTTTGTTTTAAAGTTGTCACCTTATCTTTAGAATCATCTAAGTCTTTTTGTGATAAAGCCCCAGCTTCAAAAAGTTCCTCATTCACTTTTAAATCTGTTTCAGCTTGTTTTAAATCTTTTTCTAAATTTGATAAGTCTACTTTTTTATTTGTTATACTTGTTTCTGTATCTTTTCTGTTGTTTTTTAATTGTGTCAAAGTAGCTTGTGCGCTTAAAATATCTCCTTTAGAAGCTGCACCAAGTAACTGATTTAAACTCTCTTTAGCTGCTACTAACTGTGCTTCTAAAGCTTCTAGGTTTTTTTGACTTGAAAGCTCTGCTTCCTGATCTAATACTAAAATCACTTCTCCTTGCTTTACGGTATCGCCTACTTCTTTATTAATGGTAATAATTTTATTACTTGCATCAAGATAAACAGTTTGGCTATCAACTGCTTTTAATTTACCACTTGAAGAAATTTTTGCCTCTATATTATCTTTTTTAATTTTCTCAACTTGTACACGTGGTCCTTCTTTATAACCTCCGATTGTTTCTTCTACTTCTGGTTTATTCATACTTGCAATAACACCCAATACAATCATAATACCCACTACACCAATAATGATGTACTTCTTTTTGCCTTTCATATAATCCTCCTTTAATGCCTTTGTTTTTGCATATAGCTATAACGCTATACTTACTAACCATTATTATAAGTGACAATCCTTAATTTTCAATTAAAATTCAATTAATTAATAAAAAACTTATAATTTTATGGCTATCTTCCCTCCCTTTAGTCATTCACTCACTATTTTAACTAGTACTTTTATTCTGTCACCACCTTATCTTTATAACATGTCATTATGTAGCTATAAAGAAGAATTTTTCAAAAAAACAAGCATATTTTATCTACTTTATCATAACTTAATAATAAATACTTATTGTCCATTTTAGGAGGTCTCTATGAAACGTCCCACAAAAAGTAACGTGATCGACTATGCCCATATTTACAATGTCCTTACCTTAGCTATTACTTTCTTCTTACTTTATATAGGGATCAACTTTTTTCTACCTTTTGCTAACTTCCTTTCCTTTTTAGGACTTGCTCTAGGAAGTTTCTATGTTATTGTGTATTTCTTTAGTAAAAAGAGAGTTCACTTAATGATTGCTTTAACTAGCACCATTGTTTCTATTGCTCTTAGCCTAGCTTTTATCTATATATAATACTTCATCATTCATTTTTGCATAAAAAAGGTGCTATGATTCATCTTATCATAGCGCCTTTTTTAAATGCCTAACATCATTTCTTTAATGCTTATTTTTCAACCTTCTTCTCACACCAAAAGCAGCTACTACTGCTACTGCAACACCACCTACAATATAAGCTATTGTTTTAGCTTGAGACCTGGTTGTTTCATTTTGACTATCTACTTGTTGTTCTGTACTTGTCTCTACTCCTTTTGCTTTTACTAATACCATTGCACTTCTACTAGGTACCACAACTTCATTACCTACTATGGTCTCTATAGGTGCTATACCCGCCACTTGATCATTAACGACTACTTCCCAATCGCCTCTATCTAATACTATTTTTTGTTCTTCCTTATTAGCATTAAATAAAACAACAATTTCTTCCCACTCATCTCCATTAGCATGCTCATTTATTTTGTAGCCTACCATTTCTTCTGTAGGCATTTCAAGGAAAGTTAAATGCTCACTAATTTCTTCTGCTGTAGTCATTCGAAAAGCTGGATGTTTTTTTCTTAGCTCTATAAGACCTCTATAATAATCATACACATCTTTAAATCCAATTTTTCTACTCCAATCTAATTGATTAATCTCATCTCCTGCTGAAAAACTGTTCTCATTACCACCCTTGGTACGTACAAATTCTACACCTGCATGTAAGAAAGGAATACCTTGTGAAGTAAGTACCATCGCATTACTTAATTTATGAATCTTTAGTCTCTCTTCCATGCCATCTTCTGGATTAGTGAGTTCAATCTTATCCCATAAAGTTAAGTTATCATGAGCTGATACATAATTAACTGTTTGACTTGGTGATTTTGCAAAAGGTGCTTTTGAATAATTTACCTGTGCATAATCAACTTGTGGATGCTTAGTTGCTCCTACAATCCCAAATTTAATTGTTTCTTCAAACCCTGCTCCACCATTTGCGAACCCTGAAGCTGTACTTTCAAAAACATGCCCTTTAATACCATCTCTAAAATCATCACTAAAAACAGCTATGTGATTTAATTCTCCTGCATTTACTTTAAGCGCTTGCTTATTTGTAGGTAATGTAGAGGAAGAAGCTGTCCAGCCTTCACCATAAATTAAAATATTAGGATTGATTTTATCTAATTCAGTACGGATTTCATTCATTGTATCAATATCTATCAGGCCCATAAGGTCAAATCTAAAACCATCAATCTTGTATTCTTTAGCCCAATAGACTACTGAATCTATAATCATTTTTCTTACCATAGCCCGTTCTGAAGCTATTTCATTGCCACAACCTGAACCATTTGAAAAGCTACCATCTAAATTCTTTCTATAATAATAGTCTGGTACAATAAGATTTAAATTGGAGTCTGCACTTTTAGCTGTATGATTATAAACCACATCCATAATGACACCTATATCATTTTGATGAAGCGTCTGTATGGCCTGTTTAAATTCTTTTACTCTTACTTCTCCGTGATAAGGATCTGTGGCATAAGAGCCTTCTGGTACATTATAATTTTGTGGGTCATAGCCCCAGTTAAAATCATTTTCTTCTAACTTAGTTTCATCAACAGAACTATAGTCAAAAGCCGGTAATAGATGAACATGTGTAACCCCTAATTCTTTAATATGGTTAAGGCCTGTTTTTACACCTGTACTAGTTGTCGTCTCAGTTTCTGTTAAACCTAGAAATTTACCTTTATGCGTAATCCCTGAATTCTCATGAGTTGATAAATCTCTTATATGTAGTTCATAAATAATGGCATCTGTTGGATTTTTAAGCTCTGGTCCCTTTTGTGTTTCCCACCCTTCTGGGTTCGTTTCTGCAAGGTCAATCACCATAGCTCTCATACCATTTACTCCAGTTGTTCTTGCATAAGGATCTACAACTTCTCGCCATTCTCCGTTAATACGTACCTTATAAGTATAATAAACAGCATTTTGGTCACCTTCAATTGTAGCACTCCAAGTACCTTTTTCTTGTTTTGTCATCGGCACTTTTTGTAGCATTTTACCATCATTACCTGCATCATAAAGGATGACTTCGACTTCACTGGCTGTAGGTGCCCATAATTTAAAAGCTGTACGCTCTTTTTGATAATTAGCCCCCAAATCATCTCCCTCATAATAATAAAGCTGATTAAAAGCTTCTGTATTAAAAATCTCTCCTGCTGTAGCCATCTTTGCTTCATACCCCTCTTTAGCTACTTCATAAATACCGTTAAAGTCAATGGTTTCAGCTAAGTAAAGCTTAGCACCTTTAGCTAGTCCACCTTCCATTTCATTTAATAACTCCACTTTATTGATTGCTATTTTCTTCCCTGCTTTAGTCACACTAAAATCCGCTTTAAGATCTTCCTTTGTTTCAAAAGGAACATTAACACCTAAACAAATACTTTCCATTGTATCCATGGTTGCCCAGCTCACACTAGGCTTAATGTACATTTCTTCTTTACTGTATCCCACTTTTTCTTCTCCTTGCTTTAAGTAAATATCAATTTTCCCATTCTCATCAGCTTTAGTAGTAGAAATAAAACGATTTATTTCCACATCTTTATTTTGTACATCTTTTTTATAGAGCCAAAACCCTAACTTACGTATTGATCCTATGTCTTTTACTGTAAAGGTTGCCACCTTACCATAGGCATCTTCCTTTTCAAAATTATAACTTATCCCCTCTTTACCTTCAGGCCATAACCATAGTTTCCAATCTTCATAATTTCTATCATACCTATTATAATGTACATTCAAGGTAACTTGTTCTGGCAGTATTACTGCACCACCAGAAAGATTAGGCTCTTCTGTATAAATCGTTTCATCTCCTGACACGAGCCATATTTCATTGATAGCTTCTGTTGTTGCCACAAAGCGATCATCCGATACGTCTTTTGCCCAATCATTAGTTCTTACAATAAAACCTACCTTATTAGCTGTTTCCTCTAAAGGAATAATAGCCTTTACACCAAATTCATCTTCTTCAGTAAATTCGGTAACGTTTCCATCTTTCCCGTCAAGCCACATCCATAGATTCCATTCCTCATACTGCTTATCTGGTCTGTAATAATGAATAATTAATTGTTTTTCCGTATTGGGCGTAGCTTCCAAGGGCAATATTCCTTGAAACAAATTTAAAATGAGCATACATACTAAAACAATCCCCACATATTTTTTCTTCATTACCTTCCCTCCTTTTATAAATAGTTTATCATATTACAAATAATTTGAAAACAACATCTCTTAGCAAAGCGTATATTGTAAATTGAAATTTGTCTTGGCGTTTATAAGAAGTACGTCTGAGAGAAAATGAGTGGGTATGGGTGCCTTCCGTTGTTCCGGTTCACATTTTTAGAAGCACTAAGTTCACTTATTTAGATGAACGGCAGAACTCACTTCGTTCAAACAGCTGCCTAAAACCCATCTAAAACGTTCACTAAGTGCTTCTAAAAAATGCTCCCAAGTCACTACTCCAGGCACCCATACCCACTCATTTTCACAAACGTTGTTGACCTCATAAACATCCAAGACAGTGAAGCAGCGTGGAAAGAAGGCGTAACGACAGTTAAAAAATACTCGAAGCCGGGGACAGGCGCCCAAGGCAATAACGTATAAAGCTTCCCATAAGTCTATTTTGCCAAGAAGTAGCTCTGTAAGGAAGCTAGGGAGCCTTACAAGCATTATTGATCTCTTAAGTGTTCAAACCCCTAAGTGAAAAGTGCAGAAAAAAGATAATAACAAGTTTTGTTTTTTCTTGAAAACACTTAATGGAGGCGACTTTACGCATTATTGCTGGTAGAACTGAGAGAGGGTGGCTGTCCTAGCGGGGTGACTTCGGAGTATTTTCAGTAGGCACTTAGCGAACGTTTTGGATGGTACTTAGTCCACGTGCCCCCAGGAACCGAGTTTGTGGACGTTCATCCAAAAAAGTGAGCTTAGTGCCTACTGAAAATACGGAACGGAACCACGTAGGATGGTCACCCTCTCTCAGCTTTGCCCAAATAGCCTAGTAAAGCCACCGACAAATTTCTATTTGTACAATTCACCAACCAGATGCAAAAAGCTACTATTCCTGTGAATATCACATGAATAGTAGCTTCAAAAAGCATTATTTTAAGTTAGCTTTAGCTGTTTCAACTAATTGTGTGAAAGCAGCTGGATTTGTGATTGCTAATTCTGATAACATTTTTCTGTTGATGTTAACGTTAGCATTTTTTAATCCGTTCATGAAACGGCTATATGATAATCCGTTTAAACGAGCTGCAGCGTTGATACGTGCAATCCATAAACGTCTGAATTCTCTTTTTCTTAATTTACGACCTACATATGCGTAGTTTAATGATTTCATTACAGCTTGTTTAGCTGTTCTGAATTGTTTTGATTTAGCTCCTCTGTAACCTTTAGCTAATTTTAATACTCTATTACGTCTTTTTTTAGTAGACATTCCGCCTTTAACTCTTGCCATTGTCTTAACCTCCTATCGTATCTTATAAATATGGTAAAATTCTCTTCATTTGTTTTTCGTTTGTGCTATCTACAATACCAGCTTTTCTTAAGTTACGTTTTGTTTTTGTAGATTTTTTAGTTAAAATATGTCTTTTGTAAGCTTTGTTACGTTTTAATTTACCAGTTCCTGTAACTTTGAAACGTTTTGCAGCTGCTCTATTTGTTTTTAATTTTAATTTAGCCATGATAATGATCCTCCTTTATTCATTTGATTATTTTGTATCAAAAGGTAACTATTTTGGTGCTACCACGATAACCATTGCTCTACCTTCTAATTTAGGTTTTTGTTCTGCTACTCCAACTTCTTCAATTAAAACTAACGCTTGTTCAAGAAGTTCATTACCTCTATGAGTATGCATCATTTCACGCCCACGGAATACAACTGAAATTTTAACTTTATCCCCTGCTTTAAGGAACTTAGCTGCATTTTTCATCTTCGTTTCAAAGTCGTGTTTTTCAATACTAGCAGAAAGTCTTACTTCTTTAACGCTAACAACTTTTTGTTTTTTACGCGCTTCTTTTTCTTTCTTTGCTGCATCAAATTTGTATTTACCATAGTCCATGATTTTACAAACTGGTGGTTTTGCTTGTGGAGCAATTTTAACTAAGTCTAAGTTTTTCTCAGCTGCCATTTTTTGTGCTTCTTTGCTAGAAACAATACCAATTTGTTCTCCATCAGCTCCTACTAGTCTTACTTCTTTGTCACGAATTTGTTCGTTGATCATTAAATCGTTAATAACGGGCACCTCCTAAATTGTGTTTGCCTAAATTTATTATTTTAATCACCCTTTAAGCGATGGGTGAGCCGCTTTTAATAATATACCCTTATTAGTATATTTATTTGCTATATCAACTAAATAAGGTGGATAGCCGAAACTATCCACCTCTCTAAAAATCCATACTAAATGAAATATAATCATGTGTTAATTAGTATGACCTTACGAACCCTTTTGTTGTAAGGTGAGAAGAATAGCTTCTACTTTGCCTGGCAATCATTTGCCTTAAAACCTCATTTATCTTAACATGCATTATTTTATTTGTCAACTTTTATTTTACGTAAAATATTTATTTCTATCTTATTTATTTTCTTCAATTTCCATGTGTTTAAGATAATTGAATTTTGTTTTGATTTCTTCATCTACACGATTAACAAAGCTTTCAAGACTTTGTGCACCTTCATCACCTTTTTGACGGCTACGAACAGAAACGGTCTTATTTTCCATTTCTTCTGCACCGACAACAACGATATATGGAATTCTTTCCATACGTGCTTCTCTGATTTTATATCCAATTTTTTCTGTGCGATAGTCAGCTTCTACTTTTAAGATGCCACGGTCTTTAAACGCTTTAACAACTTCTGCTGCATAATCTGCATACTTATCAGAAAGCGGAAGTACTTTAACAGCCACTGGCGCAAGCCATATTGGGAACTGTCCTGCATACTTTTCAATAAGCATGGCAAGTGTTCTCTCATAGCAGCCAATAGATGTACGGTGAATGATAAGTGGATGCTTTTTCTCACCATCTGCATCAATATAAGTCATACCAAGCCTTTCTCCAAGAGCAAAGTCGATTTGTACAGTAATGATTGTATCTTCTTTACCATGTACATTTTTAAATTGAATATCAAGTTTTGGTCCATAGAAGGCCGCTTCACCTACAGCTTCTTCGTAATTAATTTGTAAGTGATCTAAGATATTTCTCATGAGACTTTCTGTTCTTTCCCAAGCCTCTGGATCATTAATATATTTTTCAGTATTTGCTGGATCCCATTTAGAGAAACGGTAGCTGATATCATTTTCAATGCCAAGTGTTGCCATCATGTAATTGATTAGCTCAATAACACCTCTAAATTCATCTTCTAATTGTTCTGGTGTACATACAAGATGTCCTTCAGAAATAGTAAACTGTCTTACACGAATAAGACCATGCATTTCACCTGATGATTCATTTCTAAATAAAGTAGAAGTTTCACCATAACGAATTGGTAAATCACGATAGCTGTGTTGTTCTGCATTATAAACTGTGAATTGGAATGGACATGTCATCGGACGAAGTGCAAATACCTCTTTATCCTTTTCTTCATCTCCAAGTACGAACATACCATCTTTATAGTGATCCCAGTGACCTGACATTTTGTAAAGATCACTTTTAGCCATAAGAGGTGTTTTAGTTAATACATAACCTCTTTTTTCTTCCTCATCTTCTACAAAACGTTGAAGGGTTTGAACAATTCTAGCACCTTTTGGCATAAGTAATGGTAGACCCTGCCCCACTTTTTCATCTGTTGTAAAAAGTTTAAGTTCACGACCAAGCTTGTTGTGATCACGTTTTTTAGCTTCTTCTAAAGCTTCAAGATGAGCTGCTAAATCTGCTTTTTTGGTAAATGCTGTTGCGTATATACGCGCAAGCATTTTGTTCTTTTCATTCCCTTTCCAGTAAGCACCTGCTGCTGATAAGATTTTGAAAGCTTCTACAGGTTTTGTACTCATAAGGTGTGGTCCTGCGCAAAGATCAACAAAGTCGCCTTGTTTGTAAAAAGTGATTCTCTCACCTTCTGGAAGATCACGTATTAATTCTACTTTATATGGTTCTTCTGCTTCTTCCATTAGTTTAATAGCTTCTTCTCTAGGAAGTTCAAATCTTTCAATCGGAAGTTTTTCTTTAACGATTTTCTTCATTTCAGCTTCAATTTTTTCAAAATCTGCTTCTACAAAGTGTCTTTCTGTATCAAAATCATAATAAAAACCATCTTCAATAGCTGGTCCAATTGCAAGTTTTACTTCTGGGAAAACCCTTTTTACAGCTTGAGCTAAAATATGAGCTGCAGTATGACGGAATGCCCATTTTCCTTCCTTATCATTAAAAGTAAGGATTTCAAGACTACAGTCTTCATTAAGTTCTGTTCTAAGATCCACCATTTCCCCATTTACTTTACCGGCACATGCCATTCTTGCAAGTCCTGCGCTAAGTTCTTCTGCTACGCCAAGGACAGTAATGCCTTTTTGGCACTCTTTAACACTACCATCTTTTAATGTAATTTTAATCATTGCTTCTACTCCTTTCAAATTTAAACTATTTTAACCCATGAATGATTATTTAATTAAAAGAACCTAAAAAACCCCGTCCCTTTTTAAATAATCATCTTATTTAAAAAGGGACGGGGATATGTATTCCCGCGGTTCCACCCTTGTTACTTTGCTTGGTTAGATTATATGAATGATTCCTCCCTATAAAGAATTATTCATTCATGCTTAAACTTACCAAAGTTAAAGTCACTCGCTTTACTGACGATAACGGGGTCACCGAATTGTTTTACAATCACTCCGAGGTAGTCTTCACTTATAGTCTTTAAAGATGCTCCCACCACTGCATCTTCTCTCTGAAAAAGGGGTTATAAGTTACTCGTCTCATCATTGTTTTTTGGTATTCACTTATAAATATAAATATTATAGGTATTAACAAATTCTTCTTATTCAAAATAAGTTATTTTTATGAAGTTATTTGTCGTTCTTAATGTAATTATTCTAATCAATTGATGCCCTTATGTCAATATTGTTTGATTGTTATTTCTAGGAAATCTATTTCCTTATTTATATCGTTTCTTTTAATATACCATATGTACAATACTTGCTATGCTCAAAGTTACTGTTCTTTATCTTAGAGCTTAGAATCATATCAATATTAATCTATTATCACTACTAATTTCCTCTATTGCCCCTGAAAACTCTTAAATAATAAAAGATTTATCTGAATATCAAAAAAGAGTAAACCTTATTATGCAAGCTTTACCCTCTTTTACTGGATTGGATACTGATTTTATTTTAGATTAAATAACTTAATTAAACTACTGCTTTAGGATTCGAACCATATTGATTATTACTACTATCCCCTTCTGTACAGACTAAAACTAATAACCAAATTGGGCCAACTAAAGGAATTAAGGCTATAAACCACCACCAACCTGATTTTCCTATATCATGTAATCTTCTTATACAAACCGCTATTCCTGGTATAAGTACGGCTAGCGAATAAATATTACTTAATATACTGGTCTTAAGAATTGTCGCTAAAAACCCAAGGACAATTCCTATAATAATGTTAATCAAAAAGAACATCCAGTATTCCTTTCTTCTTGCTCTACCACTAAAATCTGCATATTTTTTTAAAACACCTACATACCACTCCATTTATTTTCCCCCAATAATCACTATCAATCTCCTTTATTATACACTGAATCCTCTAAATATATAATATATTTTTTATTATTTAAATATTATAAAATTAATAAACATTTACACATTAATTACTGCACCACATGCACCCCTTGCAATAGTTAATATTATCATCAAAAATAATTTCTAATGTCTTTAGAAACTGCTGTTCTCTGGCTTTTGCTCTTTGATGAATAATAAGCTGCTTAGGACTAATCGATATAAGGATATGCAAAATATAATCTTCCCTTGTTAACGTACTATCTAATAACAGTTCCTTACAGTATTGCCTTATATAAAAGCCTGTCATATTTTTCATGTCTTTATTATAAAGTTGAGGCGCCCCTTCTGTATTATAAATAAGATGTAGTATTTCCTCTAATGGTACACTTAAAATGCTCATATCTCTCATAAGCTTAATAAAAGTTACAACCTCTTTCTTCATACTATAATCCAAAACAAATTGTTCCAATAAATCGCTTAATAGAATCTGATATTTTTGAGTTCTAAATTGTATCCAACCTTCTATATTAAATACGCCTGTTTTTTTTATTTCCTGTAAAATAGGTACATATAATAAATAATAGGTAAAAGAAGAAAAGCCTTCTTGCCTTGATAGATAGTTATTATTAATAAAGGCATTCATAATATCTCTTTTATCTATATGTCTCAACTCTTCTTTACTTTTTAAATAGGTTATACAAACTCTACTAATAACCTGTTTTTGAACCAAATCACTCATCACATGAGCCAATTGCTCATCACAAAATTCTTTAGTATCTTCCATCAAACAGGCTACTTCATAGATACTTCCTATTTGCCTTACTTCTATTTCATTAGCCATTTCTTCTTCTTGCTCTAGTTCTTCTAGTTTCTCTAATAGTTCTTTTTTATACCTGGATGTATAGAGCATATAATAGCACATGGCTTATACCTCGATAGTTGTAGTTCTTATTATATAGTATATAACTTTAAGCTTGACACCTTGCATTATCCTATATAATATTTCATGAATGATGTTTTATGTTATTGTCTATCATTAAAAATAACCTATCAGGTTATTCTGACAGGTTATTTTTAATTGTATAAATTAGATTTGCTCAATGAGTTCCTCTAATTCTTCTTTAGTAAATTGATATTTGTTACTGCAGAAAGGACATACAAGCTCTGCTTTTTCATCTTCTTTTGCAATTTCTTCTAAGTCTTTTTTCCCAACACTAATAAGGGCTCTTTCCATACGTTCTTTAGAACAGTCACAATTAAACCTTACTTCTGTTGTATCCATGATTTCAATCTCACCTAAAAGATTTTCTAAAACATACTCGATAGACTGTCCTTTTTCTAAGCACGCCGTTAAAGATTTAAACCCTTTGATTTTTTCCTCTAATTGAGTAATGGCATCATCATCTGCGTCAGGTAACACTTGAATAATAATACCACCTGCTTGTCTAATACTATAATCTACATCCACTAAAACACCTAACATAACGACTGAATTAGTTTGTTCTGATACAGCGAAGTAAAAGCTAATGTCTTCTGCAATTTCACCAGAAAGCATAGGTACCTGGCCTGAGTAAGGTTCCTTAAGACCAAGATCCTTCATCACAGTCATATTGGCATTTCCTACAGCACCTGCTACATCTAGTTTACCAAACTCATTGAGTGGCAAGTCTACATGAGGATTATAAACATAGCCTTTTACATCTCCAGCCCCATTAGATTCAGCAATAATACCACCTAGTGGCCCATCTCCTTTAATAATGATGCTTACACGGTCTTCATCTCTTTTAAGCATGCTTCCCATCATAGCAACTCCTGTTAATGTTCTACCTAAAGCAGCAGCTGCTACTGGTGTTAATCCATGATTAATGCAAGCAGTATTGACAAGTTCCTTTGTATTAGTCCCAAAAAATCTAAAGTTTCTTTCTTTATCTATTCCTCTAATCATATAGTCTTTAGTTTTCATTTTATTACATCCTTTCTTTATCAAACTATTTATGTCCTTTTATCCATTATTTCTTACAATAAAGGTTGCTCTTTCAGAAAGCTCCACTAATGTCTTATTACTATAGTTATCATTCACCTCTAAAACCTCAAGACCAGCTTTCTCTAATAAAGCCTTAACTTGCTCCATGCTATACGCTCTTTGATAATGATTCTCTATACTTCTATCATATTTGCCATCTTCATCCTGAATAAAGAAGCTTACTTCATACTCATTGATTTCCTCTTCTTCATCATAGTAGTTTGTCCAAATATAAGCCGCTTCTTCAGTTTGATCTGCAAAAATTTGATTTCCTAATACTTCTTTATATTTATACTGTGTATTCATATCAAAAATAAATAATCCTGAGGGTTTTAAAAAACGCTTAACTCTCAAAAAAGACTGTAGTAGTTCTTCTTCTTCTAATAAATAGTTCATAGAATCACAGCAGCTACAAATAAAATCCACAGGCTCTCCCAATTCAAAACTAGCCATATCTTGTAATAAATATAAAATTTCTAATTCATCTTCAAAGGCATGATCTTGAGCCATCATTAGCATTTCGGCTGACAAATCAATTCCTATTACTTCTACTCCCTTTTTAGCAAACAAAGACGTCATTTGACCTGTACCACAGCCAAGCTCACATACCGACTTAGGACTCAAATTGTATTTATTTAAACTCGCTTCTATATAAGAAAACCAGTTCTCATAAGGTGTATCTTCCATAAACAAATCATATACATTAGCAAACTGATTATAGCTTTCCATTTCCACACCTCTTTTACGCCATTTATTCTAACCTTATTATTATAGCCATTTTTACATTTTTAAGCTAGCCCTTTCACCGTATAAAACCAACTTTATGTCATTGTTATTGTTTTTTTAATTTCGTATGTTATGATATCAGTATTAGGAATATATTAGTAGTAATCTTTTTATATTTCTTCTTCTCCTTTTCATAGCTTATACATATTAAGGAGATATACTGATTTTTAAATTAATTTATAGGAGAGTGATTTTAAGTTGGACCCATCGTTATCGGTACAGATTGTTATTTTAATTATTTTACTTTTAGGCTCTGGCTTTTTCTCGGCTTCAGAAACAGCACTTATGAGCATTAGTAAAATAGAAGTGCGTTATATGGTTGAGCAAAATGTTAAAGGTGCTAAATTACTAGATAAGCTCCTAGAAGATTCTAACAAACTACTTAGTGCTATTCTAGTAGGTAATAACCTAGTTAACATTGCTGCTTCTTCCTTAGCTACTGTAATAGCCATTAATCTTAGTGGCGGATCAGATGGTAGCTTAGGTGTAGGTATTGCAACTGGTATTATGACTTTACTCATTCTTATTTTTGGTGAAATTACACCTAAATCTTTATCTACTCAAAATGCACAAAAGATAGCACTGTTAGTCGTACGACCTATCTCTATCATCGTTACTATTTTTACACCCGTTGTTAAAATTCTCATGTTTATTACTAATGGTATCATTCGTCTACTTGGTGGCAAGCCTGATGCTACTAAACCTTTTATTACAACAGATGAACTTAGAACAATTGTGACAGTAAGTCACGAAGAAGGTGTCCTAGAGACTGAGGAAAAACAAATGATTTATAATGTATTTGATTTTGGTCAGTCCTGTGCAAAAGATATTATGGTACCACGTACAGACATGATATGCGTTGATTTAGATGCAACCTATGAAGAAATCCTCACTTTATATAAAGAAGAACAATTTTCTAGAATGCCTGTTTATCAGGAAACTCATGACCATATTGTAGGTGTTCTTCATATTAAAGATCTTATTTTTAATGGCATTTCACCACAACACTTTAAAGTAAGCGATTACTTAAGAGAAGCCTATTTTGTTCATGAATTTAAAAATAACAATGAGCTTTTTAAAGAAATGCGTCTTCAAAAAATAGGCCTGGCTATTGTCTTAGATGAATATGGTGGTACCGCTGGTCTTGTCAGTATGGAAGACTTGATAGAAGAAATTGTAGGAGATATTAATGACGAATACGACTCTGTTCAAGATGACTTCGTTAAAGTTAGCGAAGAGGAATATGTAGTAGATGGTACTTCTCGTATTTCTGAAGTTAATGAAGAGTTAGGACTCGATATTATTTCCAATGATTTTGATTCTATAGGTGGTTTTGTTATCGGTCTATTCGATCGTTTCCCTACTGAAGGAGAACAAATTAGCTATAAAAATATTAACTTTATAGTAGAAGAAACAGTTAATAATCGTATTAATAGCTTGAGACTTTTATTAAAATCAGATATAAATCAAGATGCTATTTAAGTAAATACATTTAACAAAGCTTATTTAAATAAATATATATAACAAAAGCCACTTAAGAGATTATTTATTTCTCCTAAGTGGCTCTTTTCTTAAAGCTGCTCTATTTGCTGTTATTGGCTTCTTCTGCTGCTTTATTAAGCTCTCTCTTTTTCTTAGTCATTAACCCTCCAATACGACCTGTCTCTTTGGCACTAAGAGCCTTCCAACCTCCTTCTTGTACTTTATCTAATAAGCCTAGTTCTTCGGCTATTTCTAACTTCATTTGGTCTTCTGGTGATAGTGCATCAAATAGCTTTTCTTTATTTTTCATATCATCGACTCCTCTAACTCAATAAAATCTATTAGAGTATGTGGCAATATAAAACTTTTTATACATTTTATTTGTATTTTTATAATTATTAAATTTTAATCAACAATTACTTCTTTTGTTATTGACTTTTTCGTATTAAAATGTTATATTCTACACAATTCAATATTTTGTAGAGGCGCGGTTGCCAAGAGTAGATTATAGGATTTTTACAAGAAAAGAGGATTATAGTCAAAAGGGGTAATCGCCGAAGATTAAATAGCTTGTACTATTTATTTCTGGTTGTCTGGTTAATAGCTATACAACTGTCATCCTTTATTATACAATAAGGATGGAGTGCTACATATAATCATAAGTTTATTTATATCTATTTTATGATGATTATGCGTGTAGCCAGCCTCTAGAAGCTGGTTTTTTTATTTGACTAATTTTTGATAACAGTATCTTTCATACGATACATTGAATAGACTAGTAGCAAAAGATATTTTTTATCAAAGTTAGTCCTACCACTATAATAAAAACGGAGGATGATACAATGGCAATTTTTGAAGGCGCAGGTGTAGCAATCGTTACACCATTTTATGAAAATGGAGACATTAACTTTGGTAAACTAGAGGAATATATTGATTTCCAAATTAGTAATGGTACAGATGCTATTATTATTTGTGGCACCACTGGTGAGGCCTCAACGATGACAGATGACGAGCATCTTGAATGCATCAAAGTAGCTGTAGACCGTACTGCTGGCAGAGTTCCAGTTATTGCAGGTACTGGAAGTAATGATACAAGACATGGTATTAATTTAACTAGAAATGCAAAGGCTTTAGGAGCAGATGCAACCCTTCAAGTAACACCTTATTATAATAAAGCTACTCAAAAAGGGTTAGTTGAACATTTCACAGCCATTGGAAAAGCTGTTGATTTGCCTATGATTCTTTATAGTGTCCCTAGCCGTACAGGTGTGACTATTAATCCTCAAACCGTTTATGAACTTTCTAAATATGATTTTGTTCAAGGAATCAAGGAAGCTACAGGCAATATTTCGACTGTTGCTGAGATTGCTGCTCTTTGCGGAGATGATTTCCCTATTTACTCTGGAAATGATGATCAGATTATTCCTATTCTTTCTTTAGGTGGAAAAGGTGTTATTTCTGTATTATCTAACGTAGCTCCAAAACAAACTCACGATATTGTTAAACTTTATTTAGATGGCCACACAAAAGAAGCAAGAGCATTACAGTTAAGATTACTTCCTCTTATTAAAGCACTTTTCTGTGAAGTTAATCCTATTCCTGTTAAAGCAGCACTTAACTTAATGGGTATGGAAGCTGGTCCATGTAGATTACCTCTTACCACATTAGAAGAAGCTCACTTACCAGGACTTAAAAATGCACTTACAAATGCTGGCCTATTAGTATAAGAAAGGATGACCCCTATGATAAAATTATTAATGCATGGTTGCAATGGTAAAATCGGGCAAACCATTAGTAGATTGCTGAAACAACATGATGACATTGAATTAGTAGCAGGTGTAGACCCTTATTTAGACCCGCCCAATCCTTTCCCTGTGTTCGCTAAAATAGATGAATGTGATGTACCTGTAGATGTCATTATCGACTTTTCTACAGCTACTGCTGTAAAAGGCCTTATTGATTACTGCGTTTCTCGTCATATTCCTGCTGTTGTTTGTACAACAGGCTTATCTCCTGAGGATATTGATTACTTAAAAGAGGCAAGTACACAAATACCTATTTTCTTTTCTGCTAATATGTCCTTAGGTGTTAATCTCCTTATCGCTTTAGCTAAACGTGCTACTGAGGTACTAGCTGGTAGTGGTTTTGATATTGAAATCATTGAAAAACACCATAATCAAAAAATTGATGCCCCTAGCGGTACAGCGCTTGCTATTGCTGATGCTATTAATGATACTTTAGATCATAGTTATAACTATCGCTATGACCGCACTACTGTACGTGAAAAGAGACCAAAGAATGAAATTGGTATTCACGCAGTACGTGGTGGCACCATTGTAGGAGAACATGAAATTCTCTTTGCTGGTAATGATGAGTTCATTTCACTTACTCATCAAGCGACTTCTAAAGAAGTTTTTGCTGTAGGTGCTATTAATGCTGCTAAATTCTTAGTTCATAAGGCTCCAGGTCTTTATAATATGGAACATTTATTAGATGCAAAGCACTAAATGAACTCTAAAAAAGCCGAGAAGGTTTGTATAACATTTAAGTTCTACAACCTTCTCGGCTTTTAATTTTATTACCCGTAATCATTAATATTCTATTCCAGCTCTGGCATCTCTACCTTTTTCCGTTGGATGCTTGATATCATCGATATGACTAATATAATCTGCTTTTTCTGCAATACGAATAGGTAGCTTACGCCCTGTAAGCACTAACTCCACATCGTCTGACTTATTACAAATAAGTTCATAGAGTTCATCTTCAGAAATAATCCCTGCTTCTACAGAATTAAGTACCTCGTCTAAAATAAGAACATCACATTCTCCAGTATCCATTACTTTACTTGCAAATTTTAAAGCATTAGTTGTTTCACTTCTTAACTCCTGCTTTTCTTCTGGATTTAATTGCCAAGTGAACCCTCGTCTTTTTTCAAAATGAAATACCTTGAAATACGGTTCTAAATCCTTTAAGACACGGCATTCACCCGTCATATCATTTTTTAAGAATTGAATCATAATAACTTTATAATCATTTCCTATAGCTCTAACACCTAGTCCTATAGCTGCTGTTGTTTTTCCTTTCCCTGTACCATAGTACACTTGGACAAGTCCATTCTCCATTTTATTGCCTCCTTAGATACCCATACATTATATCATAAAGTTTTGTCCAAATTGCTTAAAGTAATTCATGCGCCTTTTATAATCCGGCATTTCCTCTTCCACAGCCTTCCAAAAAGCCTGGCTATGATTAAAATGCCTTAAGTGCATTACTTCATGAAGAACCACGTAAGCAATCATATCGGTTGGTGCACAAAGAATCTTTAAATTATAAGATAGATTACCTTGCCTAGAACAACTCCCCCATCTAGTGGCTTGTTTTCTAATAGTTATTTTATGATATTGTACGCCTAAACGTGCTGCATACTCATCTGAAAGTTCTTTTAGATAAATCTTAGCTCGTTCTTTAAAAAACAACTCTACTAATCCTCTTATTTGTTTTTCATCACCTGTGGTTTGAATTTTAAATCCACTGGTTTCATTAAAGACTACCTTCCCTTGCTGATTATTTCCATTTTCAAAGGTAACCGGCCAATAATTTCCTAAGTAAAGAAGTCTTCCTGTTTTTATAAAATCTTGTGTTTCATAAAGTACTTTTTTCTTCTCCAGTGTTGTTTCAATCCACGTTTCATGCTCAGCTACTAGCTTTTTTATGGCTGTTTGCGACATATATTTCGGCACTTTTACAACAACTCTCAAATCTTTATCAATAGCTATACTTGCTGTTTTTCTCTTTTGCTTGATAATAATATATTCCATCACTTTTGATTATTTTTCCTTATAATTACATTTTTATATAAATTTGTTTAATCTTTTATTCTCCTTTATTATATCATATCTCCAAAAATAAGCTATACATATTCTAAATTTTTGTACAACAAAGGCGACACCCTGAGAGTATCGCCTTAATATGTATTTTATTCTGCTTCTAGAACTTCAGTACTACTGCTACTATTACCATTCTCGTCTACTGTTTCCATTTTACTAATAGATATTTCATAAGCAATCTTAGTAGCCGTATCGCCTGTTTCTAACTTCTTCTGATAAATTCTACTTTGAATACGTCCCCATACTTGAATATGATCTCCTACCGCTAGATTTTGTGCAAACCTTGCATTGCGCCCCCAAGTAATACAAGGAATGTAGTCTGACTTATGATAAGATCTATTAACTGCTAACAGTAAATCTGTGATTTCTCTACCAAATGGTGTTGTACGATAAATAGGTTCTTTACACACATAACCATTTAAATAAATATAATTTTTATTTTTAGCTAACTCTTGTTCTGAAACCTCTTTAACTTCTAATATAAATACTGTTAGTATGAGTCTATTCTTACCTTCTTCATATTGGTTGTAAGAACGAAATTGTCCTAGAACTTCTAAAACCTTTCCTTGTACATTGCCGATAGATGGTAGTATTCTTTCCGAAATGGTAACCGGTAAAATATCCGCTGAACTACTTAACCTAGGTACCTCTAGTTCAAAAGTATAAAACCCCTCACCATAAACCTTATGGCTAAATTTTATATCACTTACTACCTTTCCGATGAGTACAACCTCATTGTTTTCTAATATGTGTTCTACCATTCCTACCCTCTCCTTATCCTCTATTTGTTCTTTAACAGGTTTGTCTGCCTTTAACATCTTATTCCTAAAATAAATGATTTATGCCAAATTCAATTATTATTTATTAACTATTCACTTTTTAGCTCATCCTTTCATAGGATATAATAGTCTTTTTATTTAACACCAAGTTGCTATATTATAAAGAGAGGCACTATTTCCATGGAAACACCTAATTCTGCTTATATTATCAAATTAAAAAGAAAGCTAGCTCATATCATTATTCAAAATAACTATAATCTGCTCTCCCCAGAAGTTATTCGTTTAAGTATAGAACTCGATCAATTAATGCTTCCTCTATTTATCAAACAAATAGAGGAATTAGAATAAATCTATTCAATATATAAAAAACTGCTTACTAGCTTAAATCATTTTTAGTTCCTTGCATAGAAACTTATAAAATGCTTTTTCGCGTAAGCAGTTTTATTTTAACGAACTGGTTGTTGTCTACCTTCATGGTCTAAAGTGTAGGGAACATCCTTCAAAATAAGTTCTGAAATTGGCACGAGGGTATAGCCTTGATCAATTAACCCTTTTATAATACTATCTAAAGCTTTTGCAGTATATTTAGCATTATTGTGAAGAAGTACAATAGAACCTGGTCTTAAATTTTTATGCTTAACAACTTTATCTATAAGTTGTTGCAAACCATATTCTTTCCAATCTAGAGAGTCCACATCCCACTGCACTGTGTAGTAATTACATTCTTGTGCTGCTTCAATAACTGCATTGTTGTATTCTCCATAAGGAGGCCTAAACAAATTAGCTTCTTGTCCTGTTACATTTTTTAAAGCCTCATGAGCAGCCATAATATCTTTTTTAATAGCATCTTTACTCATCTGGTTCATATGTGGATGTTTATTGGAATGATTAGCAATATCATGCCCTGCATCTGCTAATTTTTTTACCATATCTGGATATTTTCTAACCCAATCTCCTACAATAAAAAAAGTGGCTTTAACTTGATACTTATCCAAAGTAGCTAATAATTCATCTGTGTCATCTGCTCCCCATGCAGCATCAAAAGAAAGCGCCACTTTCTTTTCTCCATTAGTATTCACACAGTAAATGGGAAGTTTCTTGGTAGGAGCTCCCAAAACCGGTAAACTACACATGATCGCCAGTCCAATGGCTACTACTCTTTTTAAATACTTTTTAATATTTTTCAATTTGCTATCTCCTTATTACTTATTTAGGTCAGCATTAGTTTTCTCATTTTAAAGTAGTTTATTCCTTATTCTCGCCTTTTAAAATCCAATATCCTTGTTCTTTAGGCTCTAAAATAGCTGTAATAGCTTTATTTTTTAGCTTAGCCTCAAAGATTACATCCGCTTTTAAAATATTACCTTTCTCCAGCAACTTAATAAGGCCCCTATAATCCCCTTTACTAATTAACTCTGCATGGGGTCTAGAATCATAATGAGGCGTTCCTGTAGAAAGGTGATATTTATCTGGTGGATAAATTTCCAAAAGTTCTTCTATTGCACAATCCGGACTGGGATGACAACGACAATGATGATAGTCATACACCCACTTTAATTTCAAATCTTGACACAAAGAGCAAACTTCTTGTGCATTATAGGTCTTATCATCATTTTCTATAGAAATAAGCTTGCAATCCACATACCCTACATTTGCCTTAAATCGCCTTAAGGCTTCCTCCTTATTGCCATAACTTCCTCCTATGTGTAATACCACATTCGATACGCCCAACAATTTACTCCATCTTGTCTGCTCATTGATTTCTGCAATAGACCTATTAACTACCTCTTTCTTCGGACTGGCAAGGACATTAAATTGGCTGGGATGAATACTCAATCTAAGTTGATATTTTTCTTGTAAAGAGTGAATATCTCTTAAATATTGTTGCATCTCGTGGTTTTGCAATACTCTTTCCTCATAAAGTGTTTTGACATAAGGTTGTGTACAAAAAGGAATTAAATCTGAACTCACTCGATAAACATATATATTATGTTTGATATTATAATCTATAATCTTCTTTAAAAGCCTTATATTATGCCACATAACCTCTGTTATTTTTTCCTCATCCTGCTTTTGCACGGCTGATAATCTAAAGTTTCTAAAAGATTCTTTTATAGATAAATTAATACAAGCATAACCTACTCTTATTTGTGGCTGTTTTTGTCTTTCCATCGCTTCACCTAATTTTGTTTTTTCTTAGTATATACCGGCACCTCTTCTATCACACTTAATTCTCCATTTTTCCTATAAACTACTAATTTTTTTGCATAATAAATCAGAGCACTATCTACTTTTTTCTCAATTTTTTATCCCACAAAAAAATAGCTCTACACGAAGTAGAACTATTTTTTATACTTTTTATATTTTAAACAACACGTTTATATCCAATAATAGGTGCACAGCCTCTCTGCCATAATGGTTCTATGCAAACAGATTTTCCTGGTACTGGTGCATGAATAATTTGACCATTGCCTATGTATATAGCTACATGATTAACACTACCATTATAACCGTAAAATACTAAATCTCCTGGCTGCAATTGATCCTTGGTTACTTTCTTGCCATTACTCGCATATTGACTACGAGAAGATCTTTGTAACTTCACACCAAACTTTAAAAAGACTTGTTGTGTGAATCCAGAACAATCTACACCTTTAGTTAAACTATTGCCTCCACTTCTATAAGGTGTTCCAATAAATTGCTTAGCATAAGCTACTACTTCTTCACCTTTTGAAATCTTAACCTCTTCTTTTTTAGGAACTGGGGCAACTTCTTCTTTCACTGGTTGAGGTTCATTCACTACTTCATTTGTTGTAGTTACTTCTTCAGTTTCATCCTTTTCTTCCTCTAACTGTTCCACCTGCAAACAAGACTTCTCTATATATACTAATTCATCTTCTTCTAATAAGACACCATAGAAGCCATCTACTTCTTCTACTATGGTTAAACTTTCACCTTCAAAGACATACCCTGCCTTTTCTCCTAATACATCTGCAGAGTAGTAAGCACTACTTTTTTGAGTAACTACTCCTATCTCAATTTCTGATGCAAATAAGTTAGTTGTAAACATTGTCATCGCTATTAATAGACCGCCTAAAATACCTAATTGTTTGCCTCTCATACTGTCCCCCTATATGTATTTATTGTTTTATCTATCAATCTCTCAAAGGTTTTATCTGTTATTCATAAAATGATTACAGATTTATTATTTCTTCTCTATATAAATATTTAATATCTTTGCTATATTAATCAACAACTCTTTTACATCCTATTAATGGTTTACCATAGTAAAGGCTACTCATACGTATACCTGTACTTTCATCACTAGCATGAATAATTTGCCCGTTTCCTGCATAAATCGCTACATGATTGATGTAGCCATTATTTCCATAAAAAACTAAGTCTCCTGGTTGAAGTTCACCTTCTGATATACGATAGCCATTACTGCTATATTGAGATCTTGAGCTTCTTTCTAAGCTAATGCCAAAACGCTTCATAATTTGGCTTGTAAATCCTGAGCAATCTACACCCGTTTCTAGATTATTGCCACCATAAACATAGCGGCCACCCAAATATCCTTTAGCATAATCAACAATTTCTTCACCTAAAGATGATTTACTCGGTACTGCATCTAAACCATCCGTATTTAATTGTCCCTTATATATGTATCCTACTGAATCGTCTACTTTTACCTTATAAAATTCATTTTGCTTTTCTAAGACCATTACCATGGTATTAGCTTTTAAATAAGTTAAAAGAGCACTCTCACCTGTAGGTTCTTCTCTTAATTTTGTTTCATCACTTAAGGTTGTCGTAATAACTCCTGCTATCTCTACAAGATTTTTACTTACGTATTGATTCGTATTACCTTGAATATTAATCAAGTAATTATGTTCATCTACTTCTAAAATACTGACACCCTGACCAGCTGCTTTTACAAGCTTTTCACCTGCTTCGGTGTTCACCTGTACATCTTGCTTTAAACTACCATATACTGCTGCTTGTGTTTGTGTTGTTATACCTGCTACCAAAATACCTACCATTATCAGCTTATGATACTTCATGGGATCCTCCTAAAGATTGTTTATAGATGATCTGTTAATAAATAATTGCTTTTATTAATTACTTATTTAAAATATTAACTAATTGTTACAAATTAATTATATATTGTAGTCCTCTTATTGTCAACGTTAGTTTAGTACAAAATTACATAAAAAGAGCCAAAAGCTCCTCTTAGCTTTTGGCTCTTTTTACTAATATTTATCTGTTACCAAATTTAAATGTTGTTTCTTGTCTATAAACTTCACTAGGTTTTAGAATAACCTCTTCCTTAAATACTTCATTTTTACCAATAGGCTTTCTTTGTGTTTCAAAACACACACCATATCTTCTTTGTTGTCCCTTACCATTTGAAAGCTTTGTTACACCATCTGCGTGATTCATAGTATAAACAACTACCCCTGGGGCAGTAGTACTAATCTCCATTACTCGTCCTGATATAGGATCATATAATTCTGCAGCTTTTTCGCCTTTATTAAGTAGCCAACAATGATCATAACCATACCCATTTTTTAAATGAGGATTTTCTCGTTCAATGTCTTTTCCAATAGCTTTTGGTATTCTAAAATCAAAAGCACTTTCGTTATCCAAATCTATAAAAGCACCTGTAGGAATAAGTTCTTCATTTAAGTCACAAATCTGACTACTATTAATATACACTTCTTGTTCTAAAACAGAACGTTTCGCTTCTCCTGACAAGTTGAAATAAGCATGATTAGTAAGATTAACGATTGTTTCCTTATCTGTAGTAGCTTCATAAGTTAAAGTAAGTGTATTATCTTCTTTTAATAGATAGATGGCTTTTACATGTAAATTCCCTGGGAATCCTTCTTCTCCATCTGGGCTCAAATAACTTAAAGTTAAAATAACAGAATCCTCTGTTTGCTGCATTTCACCCGTCCAAGCTTTTTTATCAAATCCAACTAAACCACCATGTAATGTGTTTCCATAGGTATTTTTTACAAAATGATAAACCTGATGATTTAAAGTCACCTTTGCATCTGCTATTCTACCAGCAATTCTACCTACTGTCGCTCCAAAATTACCAGGATTATTCTCGTAGGTATTTATATCTTCCCACTCTAAAATGACATTTTCAAAATGACCTTCTTTATCTGGAACCACTATTTTAGTGAGTGTTGCTCCCCAATTTAACACTTCCACTGTCATTCCCGCTGTATTACTTAATTCATATTTTGTAACCTTTTCACCAGAAGCAAAGGTTATGTCCTTACTTACTATTTTCATCTTTGCTAATCTCCCATCCTTATTTTAATTTAACCATAATCTAAACAATAAAAATATTATATAACTTTTAACTTTTATTGACTACAGCAACTTTCTCTTACTATAAGCTTAGTTGGAATAAGAATTTTTTTAGGTAACACTCTTTGACTCCTAACTCTTTCTTGCAATGTTTCTACTGCTGTTTTTCCCATAAACTCCGTATGCACTTTAATAGTAGTTAAAGCTGGCATCAAAAACTGAGAAGAATAAATATCATCAAATCCTATTAAGCTAATGTCTTTTCCTACTTCCATTCCTGCTTCTGCAACCGCTTTATACGCACCTATGGCCATTGGATCACTGGCTACAAAGTAAGCCGTTGGATGAGCCGGGTTTTCAAGACTTTTTTTCATTAATAAGTAACCATCTTCAGGTGTAAATCTTCCCTTATAAATAAAGGCTTCATTTAAATTTCCTTGTTCCTTCATAAACTGAATATACGTTGCTTCTCTTTCATCCATTAAAGGTTCTATACTTCCTCCAACAAACTCTTCTCCACCAATGTAACCGATAGTACTATGCTTCATTTCTACTAGATAGGATAGGGCTTTCCAAACACCTTTTCTATAATCAGTCATAACTGCATCATATTTTTCATCATCAGGTGATGAATCTACAAAAGTAATAGGAATACTGTACGCTTCTAATCTTTCTATTTCTTCTTCTCCAAACTTTCCAATAGCAATAATCCCATCTAAACCCCTTATATCTGAATCCTTTTCATACGGTGCTATTCTTCTAAAGCTTATCTGCTCTTCATCGCACTTTTTTTCTACCGCTAATCTAAGAGCAAGATAATAAGGATCTGTTAATTCTTGATTATGTGTATACCACTGAGCAATACCTATACTCAGTTGACGTTTTTCTTTCTTCTTATGATGCGTCGTATATTGCATAGCTTCTGCTGTTTCAAAAATTCTTTGTTTCGTTTCTTCTGACACATTAAGCGTCGTATCTAAATTAAGTACTCTAGAAACAGTCGCAATAGATACCCCTGCCTTTTCCGCTACTTCTTTCATAGTTGCCACTATTATTTCCTCCTTTTACTACCGTTTTACTACTTATTTTATTTCACTTTTCTATATCATCTAAGACACCTACTGTTAGGTTACTTTCATCAATAACTATTGCTTATCATGATAATCCTGTAACAACTGTGTCTATTAACGTTTTATTGTCTCTTTTATTTTATTATAGTATGACTGTATGTACTTATCAACCTAAACAAGTAAAATAATTATAATATTTTAGTAAAACAACTTGATTTATTTTACTAAAATATTATAATGAAACTAACTTAATCAATAGGAGGTATTTTTATGTCACTAGAACAAGCTATACAAAAGTTTAAGGATTTATTCCAAGAAACACCTACTGCTACGTTTTTTGCACCCGGCCGCGTTAATTTAATCGGAGAACATATCGACTATAATGGCGGCCTTGTTTTTCCTTGTGCTATTTCTCAAGGTACCTACGCTTTTGTAAGCAAACGTGAGGATAACTTATTTCAAGCTTACTCCATGAACTTTGAATCTTTAGGTCTTGTTTCCTTTAGTTTAGATGATTTAAGCTTCAATCCTAAACATGAATGGTGTAATTACATAAAAGGCGTACTTGAAACCTTGCAAGAACAAAATCATGAGATTACTTGTGGATTAAATCTAGTTGTTTTAGGTACACTCCCTAATGGTTCTGGACTTTCTTCTTCAGCTTCTCTCGAAGTGCTTATGTGTAAACTTTGCTCTGATCTTTATGAACTGAACCTTGATCCTGTTCAAATGGCTCTCATTGGCAAGTACGTTGAAAATCATTATATTGGTGTTAACAGTGGTATTATGGATCAATTTGCTATTGCTTTAGGCGAAAAAAATAAAGCACTACTTTTAGATTGTGCCCTTCAAAAATATCAATACATTCCCCTTGAACTAGATGGTTACAAACTTATTATTATGAATACGAATAAGCGCCGCGAATTAGCGGACTCTAAATATAATGAACGTTTTGCTGAATGTCAAGAAGCCTTAGCTATTTTAAAGAAACATTATACAATAGAGCATCTTTGTGACTTACCTAGTCAGGAACTAGATCATATTAAGGGTTATTTACAAAATGATACGCTTTACAAGCGTGTAAAACATGTTATTACTGAAAATGAACGTGTTATCACCGCTCATAAAGTCCTTTTTGATAAGAATTTGAAGACCTTTGGTGAGCTTCTTACAGCTTCTCACGTTTCTTTAAAAGACGACTACTGTGTAACAGGTAAAGCTCTAGACACACTAGTAGAAGCTGCATTAAATGCAGGTGCTATAGGAGCCCGTATGACTGGTGCTGGTTTTGGTGGCTGTGCTATCAGTCTTGTTCCAGAAGAAAAGATTGATAGTTTTATCGAACAAGTCGGAAAACAATATCAAGAAGTAATGGGATACGCAGCTTCTTTTTACATTGCTACAGCTAATGCTGGTCCTATTCGTTTAGCTTAAATACGGTTTTCATTGTTTCTTGAATGCTTTATGCTAAAATAAAAACAGAAATAACCTAGGAGGTATGCATATGAAAATTTTAGTTGTTGGTGGTGCTGGTTATATTGGTTCTCACGCAGTTAAACAGCTCACAGAAAATCAAATTGATGTTATTGTTATAGATAGTCTTGAAACAGGTCATATCGAAAGTGTTCCTTCAAATGTCCCTTTTTACCAAGTTGATATTCGAAATAAATCAGCTGTTAAAGAGATTTTAGAAAAAGAAAAAGTAGATGGTGTCATCCACTTTGCTGCGAACTCTTTAGTGGGTGAATCGATGAGTAATCCGCTTAAATACTATAATAATAATGTAGGTGGCACTGAATCTCTTCTAGAAGCATTAGTAGAAACAGGTGTTAAGTATATAGTCTTTTCTTCCACTGCTGCTACCTATGGGGAGATTGCAACTATGCCTATTACAGAGGATATGACAACTTGCCCTACTAATACTTACGGTGAAACAAAGCTTGCTATTGAAAAGATGCTTAAATGGACTCATGGTGCTCATAACTTAAACTATGTATGCTTAAGATATTTCAATGTAGCAGGAGCCGATTTTAGTGGCACTATTGGAGAAGCTCATACAACTGAGACTCACCTTATTCCTCTCATTCTTCAAGTTCCTCTAGGACAAAGATCTCATATTACTGTATTTGGTCAAGATTATCCAACTGAAGATGGTACTTGCATCAGAGATTATATTCATGTAACAGATTTAGTAAATGCTCATATTTTAGCCCTTAAATATCTTATGAACGGCGGCGAAAGTAATATCTTTAATCTAGGTAGCAATAGTGGCTACTCTGTCCTTGAAATGATCGAAGCTGCTCGCAAAGTAACAGGCCATCCTATTCCTATGCAAATTGGTGAACGTCGCGTAGGTGATCCTGCTCTTCTCATTGCTTCTTCTGAAAAAGCAAAACGTGTTTTAGGATGGGAACCTCAATATACCGCTATTGAAGAAATTATTGCTTCTGCTTGGAAATGGCATCAAGCCCATCCACATGGCTATAAGGAGGTATAATCTATGTCATCTCTTTGCGACCTTATTAATCGGCTCATTACCATTGCTATAGAAAATACTTTAATCACCAAACGTGATGCTATTTATGTACGTAATCGTATTATGGCACTTTATAAGGTAACTGAATATACTGTTCCCTCTGAGAAGTGTTCCTTAAACTTCTATGAAACTTTAGATGCTCTCGCTGATATAGCTGTTAATAATGGATTCATCGAAGATACCTTAGCCGAAAAAGATATCTTTACTAGTACGATTATGAATGTTTTTTTACCTTCTCCTCAAGGAATTGAAAACGATTTCTGGAAGGCCTATGAACATAGCCCAACATCAGCGACTTCTTATTTTTATCAATTAAGCCAGAATTCAAACTATATTAAAATGAATCGTATTGCTAAAAATGTTGAGTTTAGGACATCTTCTCCTTATGGGTCTTTAGATATCACTATTAATCTTTCCAAACCTGAAAAGGACCCAAAGGAAATTGCTAGATTAAAAAATGTACCAGCAAGTCACTATCCAAGTTGTTTGCTCTGCATTGAGAATGAAGGGTATGCAGGTACTTTGTCACATCCCGATCGTGCTAATCATCGCACTATAGCCCTTCATCTTAACAATAAAGATTGGATGCTTCAATACTCACCTTATCTTTATTATAACGAACATTGTATTTTACTTTCTCAAACTCATGAACCTATGTCTTTAACTAAAAACAGCTTCTATAATCTATTAGATTTCGTTAAGCTATTTCCTCATTATTTTATTGGTTCAAATGCTGATTTACCTATTGTAGGAGGCTCCATTTTATCTCATGAGCACTATCAAGGTGGTTGTTATGAATTCCCTATTAATCGTGCTACAACACTCGAAACTTTTACACTTAATACTTACCCTTGTGTTACTGCTGAAATACTCAACTGGCCTCTTACTACTATTAAACTCTCAAGCCCTCAATTAGAAGATGTCGCTGAATGCACAAACTATATTTATGAAACTTGGAAGACTTATTCGGATGCTGAAGTAAATATTTTAGCTGAAACAGATGGTACTAGACATAATACCATTACACCGATTGCAAAAAAAACTAGGGAAAATTATGTGATGTATGTTGTACTACGCAACAACCGTACATCAGATGAACATCCTCTAGGTATCTTCCACCCTCATGCTGATGTACATCATATTAAAAAAGAAAATATCGGTTTAATTGAAGTCATGGGGCTTGCCATTTTACCTGGACGTCTTCTTAACGAACTAGAAGAAGTTAAGGCATACATACAAGGCCAAGAAGTAGAGGTTAAACCCTATCATCTTCCTTGGGCTGAGGAACTAAAAGCACTTTACGACGGCAGTGAAATCAATGCATTTATACAAGCTGCCTTAGGTAAGAAGTTCACTCGTGTATTAGAAGACGCTGGTGTTTTTAAATTAAATCAAGAGGGACTTACTCATTTTAGAAAGTTTATTCATACTCTGTAACATCTCCCTTTAATTAATAATAATGTTTTAATCAGCTCAAGATAGTTAAGAAACTTTCTTGAGCTGTTTTTTATATTTCTATTAAGAATTTAATCAGCTCGCTACATATATAGAGATATAAAACAAAGTTATAAGCTTACGTCTCCCCCTAATATCCTATCAGTCCTATTCATACGGATAACTCTTCTCGGGGCAGTATTTATAAGCTTTATCTATTTTACAAGTTTTTCACAAAAAAGTTTAAATTCAGAGTCTTAAGGTCTTAGTCTCCTAGCTTAGGGTGCACGGCCAAGACTTTAGGAGCTCCTCACTCATTGATTTAGCTTTCATAACCTACTACCTTCCTCAAAAAGTTCATTAAAATGCTGATGAGCCACTGTTATGTCTTTTTAGCCATTGTAATAGGTGATATAATTAAATACATGAGCCTGATTGTAAAAAATGCCATGCATAGGATTTAAATATCTATGCATGACATTTTTTTGTTTATATTTTACTATCCTAAAAAATTAATTCCTAAGGTAATGATTCCAACCACCAATGTATAATAAGCAAACACTTTATATTTATCTGTTTTAACCAACCAATCAATCATCTTAATTGAAAGATAACCTACTATTGCTGCCACTACAAAACCAATTACCATTGGTAAGATTTCAACAGGCACGGAAGTTTCCATTGCTTCTTTTATTTCTACTAGACAGCCTCCTAAAATAGCCGGAATACCTAAAATAAATGAAAATTTAACTGCAAAGTCTTTAGAGAATCCTGCAATTAATGAACTCCCAATAGTTGATCCTGAACGAGATATTCCAGGAAATAGTGCTATCCCTTGAAATAGACCTATAAAGAGAGCATTGCCATAACTCATTTCTCTAACAGTCTTTTTACCATTGTCCTTTCGATCTGAAATAAATAAAATGGCAGAAGTATATAAAAAGCAAAAGCCTAATAAAAGCAAACCACCCTTTGCTACAATGCTATCATATACCGACTTAAATGGATACAAAATAACTAGCGGAAGTGTTGCTACAATGAGCATCACAATCATCTTACGTTCATCATTCATTTGTTTTAAAGTAAACTTTAAAGTAAAAATATCTTTTAGCATACTTAATGCTTCTTTAATAAGAGCCCATATCGTCTCACGAAAGGCCACAAAAATAGCTACTAAAGTTCCTAAATGCAAAAGTGCCATAATAAAGCCTGAGCTCTCAGCTTCTACCTTACTAAAATGCTGAAACAAAGCTAAATGCCCTGAACTTGAAACAGGTAAAAACTCTGTAATTCCTTGTAATACTCCTTGAATAATCGCTTCAAAAATAGACATATTCATTCTCTCCTAACTTCTTTTCCCATGCTACATAGCCTATACTATTATAATCTACCTTTAGTACCCTAACTAGTCACTTCACCTTACAATTACCTAACAATAATGTTAGCTTCTTTATATTAGGAACTAAAAATATAATCATTTTTATATAGCAATTCTTAACTAGCAAAAAGACCAGTTAAGTCATAATAACTTAACTGGTCTTAGCATCGGGGTGACAGGACTCGAACCTGCGGCCTCCTGAACCCAAATCAGGCGCTCTAGCCAAACTGAGCCACACCCCGACAATAACTTGTCTCTTTTTCAGTCGACTTCATCATTATACCTAAACCCTTTTTATATGTCAAGTGATTTTATTCCTTTTATTAAGTATTTTTCCCTTTTTACTTCATATTAAAAAGCTACAAGATTAAGTCGTTCTCATCCTAGCTCATAACATTTAAGCTAGGATGAGAAAAGCCTTAAAACTTGTAGCTTTTGTATAACTCTCCCTTTATTTTAAGATTACTGTAGACATAGGTGGCAATGTTATTTCACTACCTTTTAATGTTGCTTTTTCATTGCCTGTTAGTAAGGAATCTTGAATTTTACTATAGTCATACGTACTCGTATCTAACGTTATCGTTTTAGTTTGATCTCCTAGATTATGAATAATAATAACTTTAGAATCGTTATAAATAGTTGTGTACGCACCCATTTGCTTATCTTCTAATTCTATAGGCTCTATTCTACCTCTTGCAATCTCAGGATTTTGTTGTCTTATATGTAGTGCTTTTTTATAAAAAGCAAACAAGCTATCTTTTTCCTTTTCTTGCTCTTTAACACCTTTTTCTATAGTAGGTATATTGTCACTTTCAGGAATAGGAGTAGTCATTTCCTCGTCTGACTCTGTTGACCATACCATAGGTGCTCGTTTATTAGCATCATGTCCTGAACCTAACATACCAATTTCTTCTCCATAATAAGTAAAACTATTACCTGGCATCATCAAATACATACTAGCAGCCATTTTCTGTTTGATGTTGTCTTTACCAATGACCCCAAAATAACGGTCTGTATCATGATTGGATAAGAAATTAGCATCAATATAATTAGCTTTCACCTTACTAATACGCTCTTGCCATTTATACAGACTTTGAACAAAGTCTGCACCAGCCCTACCTCTTAAGTTAGAAGTAATGCGTCCATCAGCTTTTGCAAACATAAAGTTAAAATAACTATCAATATCTGTCTCATAAAAGGTCTCAATCATACTACCACTACTAAATACTTCTCCTACCATGTAAACTTCAGGATTAATGGTTTGACAGTATTTATAAAATTCCTTTAAAAAGTTAATACTCTTTGCTTGATCAAAACAATAATGTCTAACCGCATCTAGCCTAAAACCTGCTACACCCTTATCCAACCAATACTTAGCGATGTTATTGATTTCAGTTACAACTTCTTTATTTTCCAAATTAAGTGCAGCCATATTATCTGTAAAGGCATACTCATACATATAATTACCAATTCCAGCTGAATGGTAGCCCCCTTCATCGTCTAGGCTATTTTTTTCTTCTTCATTTTGTACAAAGGAGTAATAGTCTGCATATTTCCCCGGTTTGCCTGCTTTAACCTCATCCAAAGCCTTTAAATACCAAGGATGTTTGGTAGATGTATGATTAACAACCAAATCTAAGATTACATTTATTCCTCTCTTGTTACATTCTTCCATTAAACGATCAAAATCCTCCATCGTTCCAAAAGTAGAATCTACGGCCATGTAATCCTCTACATTATATTTGTGAGTCGTATCCGATGGCATAATAGGTGTAAGCCAAATACCATCAATACCTAAATCCACTAGATAATCTAGTTTTGAGGTTACACCATTTAAATCTCCTATACCATCTCCATTACTATCACAAAAGGAGTACACAAAAATCTCATAGTAATTTCTATATTTATCCTGAATAAGTGGTTCTTCTTTTGCATGACTGCAACCACCTATTAAGCATATAATCATCACAAGTATGATAAAAGACCATCTTTTTTTCATGCTTCACCTATCCTTTAACGGCTCCTCCAGTAATACCACTTACATAGTATTTTTGTAAGTATGTAAATAAAAGTACAATAGGAATAGCGATACATACACAACCAGCGGCGAACATAGTAAAATATGGATCCATATTATCTTTTTTACTAACCATTGTAAATAAACCAATAGCTACTGTGTATTTTTCATAATTATCACCCATGATGAATTTAGCAAAAATGAAATCCATCCAAGGGGTAATGAAGGCTTGAAGTGCTGTACTTACTAAGATTGGTTTTGAAAGAGGTATAACAATCTTGGTAAATACTTGTGCTTTAGTAGCACCATCTAACATAGCAGCTTCATCTACTTCTCTGGAAATGGTATCAAAGAAACCTTTTGCTATGTAGAAAGTAATACCTGCACCAGCTGAGTATACTAATACTAAAGCCGTTAAACTTTGAGTAAGATTAATTGCTTTTAAGATGTAGTATACTGCTATCATGGACATAAATCCCGGAAACATACCTATGATTAATGCAAAATTCATATAAGCTTTTCTAAGTTTAAAACGCAATCTAGACATAACATATGCCGTTGACACATTAATAAAGGTACTTAAAATACATGAAATTACTGCAACAATAAAAGTATTCATAAACCATTTTCCAAATGGAAATGTGGTATTAGTGAACAAATTAATGTAATTATTAATAGTAAAGCCTCTAGGAATAATATAATTGACAAAAGCACCTCGCTCTTCTCTAAAAGAGGTAAGGATAATCCATACAATAGGTATTATCCATATAATGCTTAAGATTGTTAATATAGCATACACTGCTGTGTTACTAATTTTGTTTTTGGCTTGCATACCCATTTTATTTTTGCTCATTGGAAATCCTCCTCCTGCTTATTAGATGATGTAAAGCGGAAAGCGATCAAGGCAAATATTGCGGATAATACAAAGACTGCAATACCAATAGTCGATGCTCTACTATAATCTTTTCTATCAGCTGTTAATCTATAGAGCCATGTAACCAAGAGATCTGTCTTTCCTGCGAAGTAATAATCTGTCGTCATAGGCTCTCCTTTTGTAAGGAAGTAAATAAGATTAAAGTTATTTATATTACCAATAAATTGTGTGATTAAATAAGGTGCTGTTACGAAAACAACATATGGCATTGTAATTTTTGTAAATGCTTTCAACTTGGATGCTCCATCAATCTCAGCAGCTTCATATAAATCATTAGGGATATTCATTAATATACCTGTAGTTACTAGCATTGTGTAAGGAATACCTACCCACAAGTTAACAGTAAGAACAGATATACGTGCTAATGTTGGATCCGTCAAAAAAGGAACAGCTTTAGAAGTTAATCCTAAATTCTGTAAAGCAACATTAATAACCCCATAATCATTAAGCATTTGTCTCATGATTAATAAAGAAATAAACTGTGGAATGGCCATTGTTATAACAAATATTGTACGCCACATTTTCTTAAGTTTAATTCCCTTTTTATTAATCATAAGTGCCAAGACAATACCAAAGAAATAATTAGAGAAGGTTGCAACAACTGCCCATACTAATGTCCAACCTAGAACTGGTCCAAAAGTTGCACCAAATTTCGAACCTTGGTTAAGCATTTCACCAAAGTTTGCAAGTCCTACCCAAGTAAATAATTGTCCTGGTGGTTGGTGATCCATATCATAGTTAGTAAATGCTATTAAAATCATATAGCAAAGTGGTAGTACTGTAAACACCATGATACCAATAACAGGAAGTGTCATTAAGGTTACATGGAAACGTTTATCAAATAACTCTTTTATTTCTTGCTTCAATGTTGGTACAGGTTTGCCTGCTTCAATCAACTTTTGTAATTTATAAGCGCTATAAACATTACTTACATAAAGTAATATAAATACAAGGATAATAGCTAATGTTGCTACGCCATAAATTAAGAACAACATGGAGTTATCTCCTGGTACTGTTCTATTAATTTTAATAACTTCATCATATACCTGTGTTTGTGCTTGGGTTCCTAATGTTGTAAATCCTATTAATTTATCTACACCTATAGCAACCATATAATAGATAAATGCTATTTCTGCTATTAAATAAATGATTCCTTTTAAAAATTGTTTTCTAGCAATATTTGCACTTCCCATGATCAGGAAGGAAAGCTTAGTTAATGCATCTCCTTTTGCAAATACTGAGAAGATATTGGTACTTTGTTTCTTGGGTCTTTGATTTTTAGTTTTTTCAACTGCTACTTCACTCATACAAGCTCCTCCATTCAGTCAGTATTAGAATAATATGCATATATAACAATATTTGCTGCAACTAAAGTCGCAACAAATATTGTTTACTCATATCATTTAGTTTTAAGCAATCCTATTATTGAAGGATATCACTTACAAGGCTATCAAGTTTAGCTTGCATATCAGCTGCTTGAATGTTACCATCAAATGCATCTTTTGTGAATGCACCTGTTGGAGTCCAGAAGTTACTCATTTTAGGAACAGATGGCATTGCTACACCGAATTCAAGTTGAGCAAGTGTTGCTGCTACTGTTGCATCTGAAGTAACTTTTTCATTTGAAGCTGCTGTTTTATTTGTTGGAAGAAGTTGTCTCATTTCAAATCTCTTAATTTGATTTTCTTCATTTGTTAAGAAGTCTGCAAGTGTCATTGCTGCAACTGGATATTGTGTATTAGATTTTACACAATATAATTTGTATCCAGCAAATGATTTCATTTGTTTGTCAGCAGATCCTGTGTTGATTGTTGGTAATTTAGCCACACCATAACGATCACCTAAGAATTTTTTGTAATCAGCTGCTTTCCATGGTCCACCTACATATGCACCTAATTTACCAGCTTCGAATTGAGTACCAGCAGCAGCGTCATCTAATGCTGCAGCACCTTTAGCTTTTAATCCAGCAATGAAGTTAGCCATTTCTAAACCACCAGCATTGTTGAATGTACAAACTGTTTCATCTGCACCTGTTTCACCAAATAATTGGCAATCATTTGTTAAGAAGAATGCTCCTGAGAAGTACGCATTACCCATATCAAAACCAAATTTTGTTACACCATCTGGTACTTGTGCATCAAGAATAGTGTTAAGAGATGCTACATCTTCTGCTTTAAAGATTGATGTATCATAGTATAAGAAGTATGTTTCTGAAGCACTTGGATAACCATAGATTTTTCCATCATATGTAGCTGCAGTAATAGCACCTTCTGAATCATTATCTGTTACATTTTTAGCAAAAAGAGTATTTTCATAAATAGCTCCTGATTGAACAAGTGATCCAAGTTGGTCATGAGCGATTGAGAAAACGTCAGCTGCAGCATCTAAGTCTTTTTGAACTTCGTCTTTAGCTGTATCTTCGCCATTTACACGTAAAGTGATTTCAATGTTTTTGTCAGCATATTTTGTTTTAAAAGCATCTGCCATTTGTGTTAACATTTCTTGGTCATCTGCTGCACCCCAAAGAGTAAGTTTTGCGCCATCTTCTGGTTGTGGTACTTCAGCTTCAGCTGGTGTTTCTGCTGGTGCTTCTGATGGTGCTACTGATTCAGCTGGTGTTTCTGCTGGCGCTGGTGATTCTGATGTTGGTGTTGTTTTATTACAACCAACCATTGATACACTCATTGCACCGATTAATGCCATACTCATTGCAAGTGATAATTTTTTACTCATAAATATCCCCCTTATTTTGGACTTTCGCCCATTTAAATAATTAATTACTTCATCTATATCAAACTCTTATAACTATATATAAGCCATAAGAACTTTGATCATAACTTATACTGATTTTACCTTTAAATTATTATGATACGGTATCGTTCCCAAGGTTATGTGCTTTTTTCTAGTTACTCATGCTGTTTTTGGTTATATACATTACACTAATCTTATACTATTTTATAATAATAATTTAGTCATATTTGATTTATATCGTAATATCCATTTTTTTGTTTTATACAATATAAACATCGAAATCGTTTCCAATTTCTATATTTTCATTTTATACGTCTTTTATTAAAAAATCAATATATTTTATAATATTTTTTAAATTATTTTTTTATGTATTTTTACCAATAGAATTCTTAATTAAACATCTTATAGCTTTCTTCAAGTTGCTCAACCGTTAGCGCTAATTCATCAGCTAATTGTGTAATACTTTTTGATGCCTCAATTTGTTCAACTGTTTCAGCACTAACTTCCTCTGTAACACTTACAGCTTCTTCTACAACTTGAGCAATATATTTCATTTTCTTTTCTACTGCTTCTTTCTCTTCTACTACTTTACCAATCATATGATGGGCATTATTAAGTGAAATATCCACTTCTTTCATCTTAGTATCAATATCTGTGAATATTTCTGTTACACCATTTACCATTGGTAATTGTTTATTAAATACTTCTAGGGCCATCATTAATTGTTCTAAAGTAAGCTTTTTCTTTTCTTCGATAATCTGCAGTGTACTCGCTATATTAGATATAGCACTTTCTGTTTGTACTGAGAGCTTTCTTACTTCATCTGCAACGACAGCAAAGCCTTTTCCAGCTTCTCCTGCTCTAGCTGCTTCAATGGCAGCATTTAATGCAAGTAAATTTGTTTGTCCATTAACATTTTGAATCATATCCAAAATCTTATGAATTCCTTCTGCTTCTTCACCTAATTCTTGCACACACTCGCTTACTTTCTCACTAATTCGAATAGTATTTTGAGCTCCATTATAAAGATCCGTTAGGCGTATTTTAGTTGCTTCACTCATACTCATTGTTTGTTTAGAAGCTTTCCTAATGTGTTCCATCGAATCTGTTACTTTATTAATATTATTTGAAAGCACATTAATAAGTGTAACAGATTCTTCTATTTCCTTGTTCTGAGTTTGTGCACCTAATGCTACAGATTCAATTGTCTTTCCTACTTCTGTTGCTGATAAACTTGTATCCTGTGCCATATCTTGAAGTGACTGCGTATGCTCATATACAGAAGAAGTAACTGCTTTAGCTTTACCTATCATACTATCTAAGGTATTTAGCATACTCGTAAAACCTTTTACTAAAATATGCATTTCTACATTGTTATATTCTAATTCTTGTTCTAATTCCTGTTTAAAACTAAGTTGTCCTTTCTCTACACGCATCATGTATGAAGCCATTTTAACAATAGGCTTTGTAATTTTTCTACTAATAAGAATGCTTATCAAGATAACCACTAATAGTATGACACCTACAACAATAAAGATTACTCTACTATCATCATGGTAGTCTTTTAATAAACTATCCATAGCTGCACTACTAGTAACTCCCCAACCATTACTGGTCTTTACGAAGCTTACCAAATTATCAGAAAGATTAAGTGTTTCTGTTGTATTTGATGATTCTCTCATATAAGTAATAAGCTTTTCATCAATAACACCATTATTATTGCTTGTAATAACTTGATTTTGAGCATCTACAATCATCATAGATATATCTTTTTTTAGATCTGCTAATTCTAATAGCTCATTTAAATAATCTTTATTCATAAGGGCAATTAATAATGTATCATTAGAGTTTAGCATTTTTCTAACCAAATAAATATTTCGTTCTCCATCAGCCTCTAATGTAAACCAATAAAATTCAGAAGTTGGTATTTCTTGAACTCTTGTATAAGCTTCGCTTGCAGAAAAAGCTTCTACATCAAAATCAAAAGAGATATTAGCTTCTTGATAAATCTTCTTATCATTAACCAATACGCAAAAGCCTAAAATAGCTTGTTGTGTTTTCAAAGTGCTTCTTACTCTTTCCTTAACATCTCCAAAATAAGTAGATGCTCCTACCATATCATTTTGATTGACTTTCTTTATGTAATTCTGTAACTTTTGAAAGCCTACAATATCACCCATAGTAGTCCTAGCCACAGAAATATAGTTTTCTATATTATAACTGAGCTGCTCCACTATTTTTTGAGAATAATCTCCAACGACATTTTGAGTAGAACGAGTTGTAATATTCATACTCATCGCCATAATAATCAACGTAGGGATTAAGCTAATGACTATAAAAATGGCTATGAGTTGATTCTTCAATTTAAACTTGTGACGATTCACTTTTAATGATTTTATGGTATCGTTATTGGTATCGATTCCATGTTTTTTCAAAAAAAATGGCTTCTTCTTCATAAGCTACCCCCATTTCTCAATGTTCTTCGACTGTAGAATTTAGTTTCCTTACTTAAAAATATAATTTAATCAATCAATTTATGCTTATTATATAATTTTGAATATAAATTGTAAATAGTTATTAAAAAAATAGTTATATTTTCACAATTATTATCTTATGTTTAAATAAAAAGTTATACTTGATTATATAATCTTTTTATAAAATAATTTATAAAATAGACCTATCTTCTAGAAAGAAGATAGGTCTATTTTAACCTGTTCTGCGCAATGTGCGTCTGACCCCAATATTAATGGCAAATGCTCTTTTTTTATAAGTTCTAAAAGTCTGCCAGAAGGATAAGTCTCCTTGCAGAACTCTTTCTTTAATCCAGCCATATTAAAATCGATCTCATACTTTTTTTCTTTAAGAGCTGTAACGATTGCTTGAAACAAACATTCATTTTCATACGCTATAGGATATTTTTTATTAAAAATACGAACTAACGTAGGATGTCCGATTCGCTTAGGTTTATATTTCCCTAAGTCAGCTTCTATAGATTTAAGAACTGTCTCAAAATATAAATCATAAATTTTTTCTAGGCTTTGTATCTTAGTAAGGAGTGTTTCAAAGTCTGGCAAGTAATCTATCGCATAATACTGATTTTCAAATTTCACAAAATGCACTGATAAAACACCGTCTTCGATAGTTGTAGCATACTGATTTAAAGTATCTGTAATCTTATTCTCATAGCCCTCTATATAGTCTACTTCAAAACCCAAATGAATCGCTATACGTTCTTTATAATTCACTTTTACTCTTCCGATGGCTTCTATATAGGCTGGGATTTCTTCTTCTAACAATGTACACTCTCTTCGAAATGTCTCTGTAGTAACACCCTCTGGCATAGGAAAGTGCTCTGTAAACGTTATTTCTCTTCTTCCTTCCTTTATCGCCTTCTCTATATAGCTTTCTAAAGTATCTTTAGTCCCATGAGGACAAAATGGTGTATGCATATGGCCATCTCTTATACTTAGATTATCGTACAAATCTTTTCCCCTCTCTATATTTATCTTGTTCTCATAGCTTACCTTATTTTCTTATCCTCTTCAAGAGTAATTTCCTTCTAAAACAGTACTTGAAAATGGAGGCATATTTATTCCCACGTTTCCTCCTATTGGAGTATAATACTTTTCATCGTGTAATAAGTCTTTTAGTTTACTTTCTTGCCCTACTTTAAAATATAATGTTACTTCTTGCTCCGCTAAGTTTAGCACGACAAATACTCTCTTATTATGATATACACGTGCAAATACTAGCTGTTCATTTTTGACTAATACTTGTTCATATAAACCATTACAAATAACTTCTGAATTTTTTCTTATCCTTGCAAGCCCCCTAATATGTTCTACTATATTTTGATCTTCTTGCAATAACTCTTTTAAATTAAGGCAAGGTCTTAGCACCTCATCTCCTCCATTTGCCTTGTCACCTAGTATTCCCCACTCACTTCCATAATAAATAGAGGGGATTCCTGGCATAGTAAAAAGTAATGTATATACATTTGTCAAATGCTCTTTTTTCTTTAAACTACTAGTAATGCGATTAACATCATGATTATCTATAAAGTTATATAATAATAAGTCTTTATATATTCCTCCTTGCCCAAATAAACGATTTAAAGAATAGTTGATCTCAAAATAATTTTTATCATTATGACTTGAGTAGATTCCCTTATAACATTCATAGTTAGTTGCTGAATGCAATAAGCCACTTCTCGCTATACGTGAGTACTCTCCATGTATCATTTCTCCCATCAACCAAAACTCTTGATCTTGTTCTAAACAAAATGCTACAAGCTTTCCTAAAAATTCTTGATCCATGCAATAAGCCACATCTAATCTTAAGCCATTTATTTGAAATTCTTCTATCCAGCTTTTAACCGCTCCGAAAATATGCCTAATTACCTCTGGATGTGTTAAATTGAGTTTTACTAAATCAAAATGTCCTTCCCAGCCTTCATAATAAAACCCATCATTATATGGACTATTTCCATCAAAATTAATATTAACAAACCAATCCTTGTAAAGAGACTGTTCTCTTTTTGCTTGTAAGTCTTTAAATGCCCAAAAGTCCCTCCCTACATGATTAAAAACCCCATCTAAAACAACTTTAATACCTGCAGCATGTAGCTGATTACAAACTTCCTTGAAATCTAAATGACTACCTAATCGTCTATCTATTTGATAGTAATCCATTGTATCATAACCATGACGACTTGATTCAAATACTGGTCCAAAATAAATAGCATTTACACCTAAATTTTTCAGATGTGGTATCCATTCTATTACCCGGGAAATGCGATTTTCTACTATCAAGTCTTTACTATTTTCTCTTGGTGCTCCACAAAATCCCAGAGGATAAATGTGATAAAATATTGCCTCTTTAATCCATTCTGCCATTTTTCTACCCCTTTCATCTATCTCATTAGCTTCTGTTTATATCAAACTTATCCTTTTAAGAGAAGATACCATGCATAAATTGATGTGTTGCCTTTCTAATAAGATTATCCTCTTCTAAAGAATCCTCGTTGTCATGCAATTCAATATAAGCATTGACCATTCCTAAGTAAGTAATGGCATAAGTTCTTTGCCTTCCCTTCATATTACCATGCTGTATAGACGCTTTAGTAAAAAGTTCCTCTAATACTCGAATCTGTTCATTAACAAGTGGCCTTGCCACTTTATATCCATCGCTAGCCGGAGGATAAAACCTCATGGCTAGTAGCATACGGTAAAAGATTCTGTTCTCTTTTGCATAGTCAAAATAAGCTTGTGTAAGCCGATACATTGTTAAAGGTAAATCGCCTTTATACTCTGCTGCTTGGCTAAGCCTTTTTATCAGTCCTTCATGTTTCAACGTTAATAAGGACTGAAGTAATCCCTCTTTACTTCCAAAATAATGATATAAAGTTGGCTTAGTTATTCCCGCTTCATTTACAATTTCTTGTACACCTACTGCATCATACCCCCTATCTGAAAAGAGTTCTAATGCACAGGTTAGAATTTTTTCTTTGTTATCCATGGATTCTCCCTATTTTTATATGACTCTACTATTTTTCTCTATCATATGATATGTTTCACTATACCACTCGGTATACTAATTGTAAATAAAAAAATAAAAGGTATATAAAATTTTTACTTTTATATACCTTTTATCGATATTAATTATTTTAGTGATTCATTAAGATCTTTTTAGCATTTAAAATAGAGGTTGCGCTCATAGAAAATTCATCTAGTCCATACTCAAGGAGTGTTGGAATAGCTGCTTCATCTCCTGCCATTTCTCCACACATGCCAACCCATTTACCATGTTTATGAGCACCTTCAATTGTCATTTTAATAAGTCTTAAAACAGCAGGGTGCATTGGGTTATAAAGATAAGAAACTTTTTCGCTCATTCTATCTGCTGCTAAAGTATATTGAATAAGGTCATTTGTTCCAATTGAGAAGAAATCAACATATTTTGCTAGTTCATCAGCCATAACTGCTGCTGCTGGAATCTCAATCATAATTCCCCACTCAATCTCATTTGAGTAAGCAATTCCTTCTGTATCAAGTTCCTTTTTACATTCATCTACCACAGCTTTTGCTTGTTCAAATTCCTCAATTCCTGAAATCATTGGGAACATGACTGCTAACTTACCATACACAGACGCTCTTAAAAGTGCTCTAAGCTGTACTTTAAAAATACCTGTTTGATCTAAACATAAACGAATCGCTCTATAACCTAAAAACGGATTCATTTCTTCTGGTAATGGTAAATAGGGAAGTGTTTTATCTCCACCAATATCTAGTGTCCTAATAACAACTTTCTTATCTTTCATAGTCTCAAGAACATATTTGTAGGCTTCAAATTGTTCTTCTTCTGTAGGAGCAGCATCTCTGTCCATGTATAAGAATTCTGTTCTAAAGAGACCTACACCATCTCCACCGTTTTCTAATACTTGATCTGCATCTTTAGGTTTACCGATGTTACCACATACTTCAATATGTTTGCCGCTCTTATCAACAACTTTTACATTAAGAAGCTTTTTAAGTTCTTCCTTCTCAGCTGCAAAAGCTTCGATTTTAGCTTCATAGGCCTTGATAGTTGCTTCATCTGGATTAATAATAGCTATTCCTTCAATGCCATCTACAATAACTCTATCACCATTTTTAACTACACTTGTAATATCACCAAGACCAACAACAGCCGGAATTTCAAGTGTTCTTGCCATAATGGCAGAGTGAGAAGTTCTACCACCAATATTAGTAATAAATCCTTTTACTTTTGTTTTATCAAGTTGTGCTGTATCAGATGGAGTTAAGTCATGTGCTACTACAATCGTATTATCCTCTGAAATCTCTAAACCAACTGTATGTCCAGCTAAATTAGCTAGCATACGTTTAGAGACGTCTTTAATATCTGCTGCACGCTCTCTAAGGTAAGCATCATCAATAGCTTCAAATAAACTTACAAGGCTATTTGAAACTGTTTCAACGGCTTTTAAAGCATTGATACTATTATTTTTTATCTCAGCTTCTACAGAGCCTACAAACTCTGGATCCTCTAAGATAAGAAGATGTGCATCGAAAACAGCAGCTTCATGCTCACCTACATTTTCTAATGTTTTTTGTTTGATTTTCTCAAGTTGCTCTTTGCATAATGCTACTGCTCCTTGAAGTTTTTCAAGTTCTACTGCTATATCTGTAACTTTTTCATCTGTGATAATAAGTTCTTTCTCTTCATAGACAAAAACATTACCAATTGCATAGCCTTTGGAAGCTGCAATACCTTTTTTCATATGTTCTTCCTCCTAAGCTAGCAATTATTCTTGGAAAGTGCCGATGAAATCTGCCATATGTTTAGCTGCTGCTTCTTCGTCTTCACCTTCAGCTACAACTTGAAGTTCTGCTCCTGATGTAAGTCCCATTGCTAAAAGAGCGATTAAGCTTTTTGCGTTTCCTTCTTTATCTCCATATACTAATTTAATATCTGATTTAAATTGTGATGCTTCTTTACAGAATAAAGTAGCTGGTCTTGCATGTAACCCTTGTTGATTGATAAGTTTAGTGTTTAAAGTAGTCATGATTTCTCCTATCCTCGTTCTAGTCTATTTTTTGTTTATTTTTGTAGTATATTTTATCCTAAAATATATTTAATTATAACTGGTATTAGTTTTATTATAAACAAACATTTTTTTACATTTTTATTAACAAAGTGTTAATACAGCTATGCTATTTTCTATTTATTTTTCTTTATAAAGTTAATTTACACAAAAACTATCTTTATAAATAGCAAAAAGTGACTACATTTTATGTAGCCACTTTCCAATGTTAAATTTCCTTATGGGGTAAAATACAAGGTTTAAGTTAAATGTATTAATTATTTACCGAAGTATCTATTTAAAAGACCTTCGAAAGCTTTACCATGACGAGCTTCATCTTTAGCCATTTCATGTACTGTATCATGAATAGCATCTAATCCTAATTGTTTTGCAAGTGTTGCTAATTCTTTTTTACCTGCTGTTGCTCCATTTTCAGCTGCTACACGCATTTCAAGGTTTTTCTTTGTTGAATCTGTAAGCACTTCACCTAATAATTCAGCGAATTTTGCAGCATGTTCTGCTTCTTCATGTGCTGCTTTTTCCCAGTAAAGACCGATTTCTGGATAACCTTCTCTGTGTGCAACTCTAGACATAGCTAAGTACATACCTACTTCTGTACATTCACCTTCAAAGTTAGCTCTTAAACCTTCAATGATTCTTTCATCTACGCCTTTAGCTACTCCTACTACGTGTTCATCAGCCCAAACAAGGCCTTCTGTTGCTTGTTCTTTAAATTTATCTGAACCTGCTTTACAAATTGGGCAAGCTTCTGGAGCTGCTTCACCTTCATAAACATAACCACATACTGTACATACATATTTTTTCATTTTTATTTCCTCCCATTTTTGAAAAATTTCGTAGATAATTTTTATTTCTAAATAATAATAATTATCCTTTGGATATATTTATGATACCACATCTAGAATATTTGTCAATGATATTTTTATGTTTTTTTTGATTAAAAGTATTTTTTTCTATTTATTGCACACGCTAATACATAATAATTGAAATGACTTCAATGTTATACATTACCGGGAGGGTCTTTATGACAACACAAAACACAAAAAAACTAACACTTACTTCTCTAGTTCTGATGATCTTTACCTCCGTCTACGGCTTTGCGAATATGCCTAGAGCTTTTTATCTTATGGGGTATGGTGCTATTCCTTGGTATATTCTAGGAGCTCTAGCTTTCTTCTTACCTTATGCTTTTATGATGGCTGAATATGGGGCTGCCTTTAAGCAAGAAAAAGGAGGAATCTATTCCTGGATGAGTGCTTCTATTGGACCTAAATATGCTTTTATCGGCACGTTTATGTGGTATGCCTCCTATTTAATTTGGCAAGTTAATGTAGCTTCTAGTATATGGATTCCTTTGTCTAATGCACTATTTGGTGAAGACCGTACTGGCTTTCTTGCCATCGGTGGTTTAAATAGTACTCAAGTTATTGGCCTACTTGGCGTTCTTTGGATTATTATTGTAACTTATATTTCTTCTAAAGGTATTAGTTGGATTAAGCAAGTTGCTTCTGTGGGCGGTACTGCCATTATGTTTTTAAATGCCCTCCTTATTCTAGGTGGCTTTATTGTCTTAGCTTTAAATGGTGGTCAATTTGCTGAACCTATCCAAACAGCTACACGTGCTTTTTATCAGTCTCCTAATCCCAATTATCAAACTTTACCTTCTATCTTTTCTTTTTTAACCTATGCTATTTTTGCTTACGGTGGTATTGAAGCTGTTGGTGGTTTGGTAGACCAGACTCATAAAGCTGAAGAAACTTTTCCTAAGGGCGTTGCTATTGCTGCTATTGTTATTTCCATAGGCTACTCCATAGGTATTTTCTGTAATGGTATCTTTATTAATTGGGATACTGTTCTTTCTAATGAAGGTGTTAATACCGCTAATGTTACTTATATTATTATGCAAAACTTAGGGTATGAATTAGCTACTGCCTTTGGTGCTGGCACTTCACTAGCTTTAAATATAGGTAATATTGTTGCCCGCCTTACAGGTCTGGCTATGTTCTTAGCTTTAACAGGTGCATTCTTTACACTTATTTATTCTCCACTTAAACAGCTCATTGAAGGTACTCCTGAAAAATTATGGCCGGGCAAATTAGGTGCCTTAAAAAATGATATGCCACTTAATGCTATGTATGTTCAAGGTGTTATTGTTTGTGTACTTATCTTATTTGTTTCTTTTGGTGGTGAAAGTGCTTCTGCTTTTTTTAATACACTTATTAATATGACGAATGTTGCTATGACTATTCCTTATATGTTTTTAGCTATTGCCTTTCCTTTCTTTAAGAAGAAAAGCCACATTCATAAACCCTTTGAAATCTATAAAAGCTATGGTATTGCTTTAACAGCAACTATTATTGTAACTTGTGTGATTGGCTTTGCCAATATTTTCTCTATTATCGAGCCTGCCCTTATTAAAAATAAATTAATGGATACAATCTTTGCAGCTGCCGGACCTATTCTATTTTCTATTATAGCTTATGCATTATATACACAATATGAAAGAAAATATAATAGCCGTTAAGAACTCGTTAAAATTATATAATCTTTGTTTTATTAGAAAATAAAAAGACCATTGGAGTACAATGGTCTTTTTGCTTGATAGCTAAGCAGTTTACTTCTCTTCTTGTTCTAATTCGTAAACAATCACCTGTGTATCATGTGACTTATATTGCAAATAAAGAAACAATACTTGAGTAAGTATACTGCAAATGATTAGTAACCCTGCTGCCATTAAAAGGATTCTTTTGACCATGATGATTTTATCTTTTTGAACGGAATCATGGCCTTGTCCCTTATTCTCCACAGCTCATCCCCCTTAACTCGCTATTCGGTTATTTTCCCTTACTCAGTACTCTGTTTATATTAAACGTTTATGGGTAAAACTTTTCTTTCTAGTTGCATAATCATTTACTACCTGTCCATGACCACATAATCTATATTTATAGATTAGAAGTCCCTCTAAACCTACAGGCCCCCTAGCATGGAGTTTAGAAGTACTAATTCCTACTTCAGCACCAAATCCGTATCTGAATCCGTCACTAAAGCGTGTAGATACATTATGGAATACATTACCAGAATCTACTAGCATCATAAATTTTTCTGCTGATTCTTGGTTATCAGTCACAATACAATCTGTATGACCTGAACCATAGGTATTAATGTGGTTAATAGCTTCTTCTAAATCATCTACTATTTTAATAGAAAGAATATAATCTAAATACTCTGTTTTCCAATCTTCTTCTGTTGCAGCCTGTACTTCTATTAATTTTTGGGTACGTTCACAGCCTCTAATAGCTACACCTTTAGCTTCTAAGCTTTTCTTCAATTTAGGCAAGAATGCACTTGCAATATCTTTGTGTACTAATAGTGTTTCTAACGCATTACATACAGCCACAGATTGTGTTTTTGAGTCAGTTACTACCTCTACTGCTAACTCAATATCTGCTGTTTTATCTACATACACATGGCAAATCCCATCAGCGTGTCCCATTACAGGAATATTAGTATTCTTCATAATGTAACTTACAAAAGCATTAGACCCTCTTGGAATGAGTAAATCTATGTATTGATCCATTCCCAAGATTTGATTAACATCCTCTCTACTTTCTAAAAGTACAATCCAGCCCTCAGGTATACCTGCCTTAACGGAGGCTTCTCTTATAATTTCAAAAAGAATACGATTTGTTTCTTTTGCTTCTGATCCACCTTTTAACAAAACAGCATTGCCACTTTTTAGTCCTAATGTTGAAATTTGTACTAATGCATCTGGGCGTGATTCAAATATAACACCAATAACCCCTATTGGGCATGCTATTCTTGTTAGTATTAGTCCTTCATCTAGCTCTGTTTGCATTTGTACCTTGCCTACTGGCTCCTCAAGTCCAATAAGACTTTTAATACCATCTACCACATCTTGTAATTTTTCTTCTGCAAACTTTAATCTTTTCATAAGAGGAGCCTCTAAACCTTGCTCTTCACTATTTTTTAAGTCAATCGCATTTGCAGCTTTAATACGCTCTACATTTTCTAAGAGAGCTTCACTAATAGCTTGTAATGCCTGGTTTTTTGTAGCTCCATCTATGGCTGCTAACTGAATAGCTGCTGCCCTAGCCTGTTTAGCTGCTTGAATAATATCCATCATGTTCCCTCCTTCGACTTTAAACATCCTACTATAAATAATTGAATGCTTTTATCATATAGGAATAAAAGCACTCAATTCTAATAACTCTTTGCATCCTATCTATTTCAAAATACATTAGTTTATATGACAGGATAGATGTTGAATGACAACATTACTACAATTTAACACTTATATTATATGGTTTATAAATAGATGTCAATTTAATTTAACATCTATTTATAAAGATATTTTGATATTTTCTAATAATTTTCAACTTCTTATTATTAATTAACATATTTTCATTATCACTCTATTATTTCGAGAAATTGTGCTTCTGTTAAAATAGGAATACCTAGCTCCTTTGCCTTCTTATTCTTACTAGAATTTGACTCACTATCATTATTAATCAGATAATCTGTATTTTTACTAACAGATCCCGTTACCTTGCCACCTAATGTTTCTATTTTAGCTTGAAGTTCTTTTCTATTTTTAAAGTAATTCACATCACCTGTAATAACAAAAGTTTTATTTAAAATAGGTGATTCTTGAGATATCGTAACATTTTCTAGTTTAAAATGTATTTCTTTTACTAGGGTTTCTAACATTGCTTTGTTTTCTTCTAAATTGAAGTACTCCTCAAATTCCTTAGCAATAACTGGCCCTACACCATCTATTGTGATAAGCTGCTCATAGCGTGCTTTCATCATCTCGTCTAACTCGTTATTAAAATGCTTGCAAATAAGCTTAGCAGTTCCTAATCCTACTTGTGCTATACCTAAGGCATATACAAAGTTAGCTAACGCTACATCTCTTGATTTATTAATAGATTTAATAAGCTTATCAAAGGATTTCTTTCCCAATCCTTCCATTTCAATGACTTCTGCTTCATATCGATCTAGATGATATAATGAAGTGAAATCCTTTAAATAGCCTTTTTCTAGTAACTTCTCAATAGTGGCTTCTGATAAACCTTCAATGTTCATAGCATCTCTTGTTGTAAAATGAGCAAGTGCTCTTAAACGTTGCGCTTTACAGTTACTATTAGGACAAATAAGTGTTTTAGCCTCTTTTTCTTTCATAATCATGGTATGAGCACCACAAACAGGGCAAACTTCTGGTATTTCTACATTAGCACTTTGAGTAAGATTTTCTGCAATTTGAGGAATGATCATATTGGCCTTATAAACTTTTATGGTATCCCCAATACCTAACTTTAATTCTTCTAAGATACTCAGATTGTGTACACTAGCTCTTTCTACGGTAGTTCCTTCAATCTCAACAGGTTCAAAAATAGCTACTGGATTAATAAGACCTGTTCTTGAAGTGTTCCATTCCATTTCTAATAACTTCGTTTCTACAATCTCATCTTGCCATTTGAAAGCAATTGCATCTTTTGGGAATTTAGCGGTTTCTCCTAATGATGCTGAGTACTCACGATCATTATAAGTAAGTACTAACCCATCTGAAGCAAAGGGTTGAGACTTAATCGCTTCCGCAAAGTAAGCTACTGTTTCTTCTATATTATTAGCTGTCACATGCTTATACTCTACTACTTTAAATCCTCTCGCTTTAAGCCATTCTAATTGCTCTGCTTTTGTTGCTACATCCGGTCCACCCTCTACTAAAGTAAAGGCATATAACCTTACATTTCTACCAGCTGTAATTTGTGGATTAAGCTGCCTCACACTTCCACTACATAAGTTTCTTGGATTTTTATACTTTTCTTCTTTTTCTCCTAGTTCCTCATTAATACGTTCAAAGTCGCTATAAGTAATAATAGCTTCTCCTCTTAATACAACACGTTCTTTGTAATCAATAGCAAGAGGTAATTCCTTAAAAGTTTTTGCATTATTAGTAATTTCCTCTCCTACTGAGCCATTTCCTCTTGTTACAGCACTTACAAGCTGTCCTTCTTCATAAATGCAAACAATGGTAAGCCCATCTTATAAGTATACTTTTACTTTTATTAATTTCGTTTGTCTTTATCTTATATAGTTAACGAATACTTAGATAATATCTTTTTACAGTAAGGACAGCCTATCAATTCACTCTCTAATGAGATAACCATCTTTCCTAATGTACGAATAAATTCATGTCCATATTCACAAGTCCACCAAAAATTTCTCATATTGCTTGCTAATACTTCTGAAGGTTCCTTTCCCTGATTCTTTTCGGTGTTCCAATATTTTACTACATGGGGATGTTTTTTTGCAATAGAATTTTCCTTACTAAATTCTATTCCTTCACAAAAAGGGCACTTCTTGTAATTACACATTCCTAGGAAGTCTTTTTCCCACTTGTGTGACTCATTCTTATCACATTTAAAATAATAGGGACCAGTTGCCATTAAAACTTCATAGGAATTGACATCTCCATTTCTTTCATGATCCCAAAACATTTCTATCATATCACTATACTTAATATTCTTTTTTTCTTTAACTTTACTTTCTATTTTTTTGTTACTAATTTTACCCTTTATTTCTTCATCACATTGTCTACACTTAATTTGTCTAGTTTTTAATACATCTACTTTTTCAGTCCATGAGTGACCTTGATTGCATCGCCAATAATAAGCTTTACTTCCATTTAATCTCCATATGTATGGGTTGTCTTCATTTTTATCAAAGTCCCAGTACTTTTCAAAAATCAGATCATATTCCTTTATTGCTTTAAAATACTCCGCCTTATATACATCAGAAAATTGTCCTAATAAATGTTGGTCATTTTTTATTTTACATAAAGTAACTATTTTTATTTTCTGAGATTCTAATTTGCACACTTCACAAAAGGGATGTTCCACCATATTAAGCACAGACCTTCGGGTTAAATGTTTATTTCCACACACCCAATATGCTATTTTCTTACTAGCCTTACCAACTTTAAAAGGATCTAATCCTATTTCTTTATTTTCTTTCTTTGCCCAATATACTTCTAACTCTGGATTAGTATCAAATAATGAATTATATCCTTTTAGTACTTTTTTATTTGAACAATATGGACATCCTGTTTTTTCCTTTACTCGACTATATGGCTGCGCTTTATAGCTATGGTTCTTTTCACATATCCACCAAACAGGAACATCATTTCCAGTTGTTATGTAGTCAATTAATATATTATTTTTTTCATAGTCAAATTCCTTTCTTAAATAATCTATGTCTTTTATATAATCTGATCTGCACTTTGGACATCTGGTATTTCTTAAAATTTTTTTATTAATTCTGCACAAATAACTTTCATGACCTTTTTCACACTTCCAGTATGCCTTAAAACTACTGTTTGCCTTTAATACAGTAGGATCAAGTCCAAGTTTACTATTTTTCTCAATATCCCAGTATTCCATTATCTCGGCGTGTGTTGTAGAAATGCTTTGCGACTTAATGTGTTGATCTCTACATTTATCACAATCTGTATCTCTATGCTTACCTTTCACTTTATGGCGATAAGACATACCACATATTGGACATATCCAATATACCGCCTTCAAACTTTTTACATTTATAACTTTAGGATCAAATCCTATTCTTTCATTTCTTTCATAATCCCACTGTTTTAATAAATATGGTTTCACCCTTGTAATAGAAGTTTGTAAGACTAATTTATCATTTTCCATTTCTCCTCCTACAAATCTCTTATTTTATTTTTAAAATCAAATGTAATTATTGTATCCTCCTCTTGGTAGAGCATCATATCTTCTAAGCTTTTTTCTATTTTCGATATATCTTCCTTTACGCTATCAACTATTAGTTTACTCTCTATTTCCCTATCATTTTCTAAAGTTAAAAGCCCTAACCTTTTTAGTATATTAGTAGCTTCTTGTTCCCATAAAATTTCAATAGCAGTCTCTAATTTTTTCTTCTCACTTTTTATCTTTCCTAAATCATTTTTTATTATTTCAATATCTCTTTTCAGAGACTCTTTTTCACTAGCTAATAAGATTTCTTTTTCTGAACGATTCTTTTGATCACTTAGTTGTTTTAACGAGTAATTTAAGATTTCTTCTTTAAGCCTTTTGTTTTCATTTAGTATTTTTGTATTACTATTAATAACATTATAGATATATTGGTTCAAATTCTTTAATGCAATAGTAAGGTCACTAGAAGATAATTTACAATAAGCTTGTATATCTAAAGAATTAAATACTGTATCCCCTAGTGAAATTTCATGTTCTCCCTGTGTTAGTTGATTCATATTCTTTATATATTGCTTTACTTCCATATTTCTATTAAAAATATAGTATTTTAAATCTTTAAATCCCAATACCTCAACACCATAATTTGCAACTTTTGTTGCATTGATCTTATATAGTCCCTTAGTGTTCGCTACATAATTATCAATAATATCTTTTAATTCTTGGGTAGTATATTTCTTAGGCCTTCCTACATTATTCATCTATTTGTTCTCTCTTTGAAATTTTTTAACATACATATTTTCTAAATTTTTCACTTCGCTTACCATTTGAGTTGCTAATATTTGTATTTCTTCTTCATTCTTTCTTTTGGCCAAAGATGATACCCACATATTTAGACGTGCTATTTTTTCTTCAAGCTTTTTTTCTTGTTTTTCTAATATCTTATTTTCACTACTCAAATCACCTTTAAACCATTTACACAATTGGCAATCACCTGCCACCTTATAACAATCTATAGGATTATTCTCATTAACAAAAGAAGGCGAAAAGCATTTTCCATTATCAACCTCCATACTTTCTAATGTATTATCAGGCAACCATTTTTTTAGAACACTGCCTCTATCTAAATTTATAGTATCCACCTTGTTGGTTTGTAAGCGATACAAATTGTATGCCCTACATTTCACTAAGTTTTTCATATTATTCGAGTAGTGAAATATCATATCAATAGTATCATGTTTAGTAATTTCTTTTGCCATAAGAATTGTGCAACCATTTAGAAGCATATTTTGCAACGAGATATGCCTAGAATCACCTAACGTAACACGAATAATTTCGTCTTCTTCAAGATATCTTTGTTCCCCCATTTCATCTACTTCTTGTAACTCTTCCTTCATTATGATTCTATATCCGTACAAGTCCTGAACAATAAATGTGTAAAAATATTCTAGTATCAAATAAAATCTTGAAAGTCTCAAATGTGGATATTCTTTTTTTATACTGGACTGATTAAACACGGTTCTTAAAACCTTTTTACACATATCATCTGAAAAGAGACTGTCTATTTCTGCTTCTTTATATTTTTTTGTTCTCTCCCTATATTCCACTACAAGTTCCGCTATTTCCTTAGATACTTCATATTCATAAATAGTGTAATCATTCTCTATATTATATCGTATATGCGTTCCTCTAGTTCCCTTTAAATGAGTTCGACGTATCTTCAAGAAATAATGTTCCTTTTCTATTCTTATGCAATCTTTTGGAATTATGGTGAATTCTGTTGGACGTACTGGAATAATCATACTTATCTTCCACCACAGTAAGATAGGGTAGAAGAGGTCTTTCTCCATTTCATTAGCTTTTTGCCAATAATCTTCTAAAATATCATTTAATAAAAAATAACTCTGAAACTCTGCAATTTCTCTCTTGTGTATAATGTCATATTGTCTTTCTTCCATAATTTCTTCTACCACAAGAGTAGCCTCTGGTGCTAAATCTATAAACTCACTAACTCCATATTTCCATAAAACACCATCATCATTTGGTTTATTTGTAAAGCATTCTGTGGCTTCTATTGCAATAATTATGTTTTTTACTGTTCTACGAAGCAACAAAATACTATTCTTTCCAAACAACAACAACATATAATACTTTAAATAATCTATATACTCCGTAACACTCGTCTTTTTCAATGATTTTTTTATCAAAACTTCATCACATCTAAAATCTAATCTAACTGTATTAGTTTGATCAGTAATAGTCCATACAGAATCACTAAAATTGGATAGAATAACCTTATTCTCTTTAAAAACCCTAAAATTATTTCTTGCTATTTGTTGTTCCTTCTCACTTATTTCATTAATTATAAGGTGTTGTTTGATATGTTTTGTTGTGCTTATATTTGCCAGAATTGCCATTTATTCTCCCTCTAATAACATTGTTTTAAATTCTTCAATATTGCAATGGTAAATATTTTTCATTACAGACATTACTTCATATACAGCGGGATATAATCTTTTTTCTAAAATACATTTACGTTTATATTTTTCAGCTTTACTTTTTGCTGTGCTATAATAACGTTCTTGCCTTTTTAATTCATTAATAAGCTCAAATATAAAAGCCTTTGTATATATTTCATATCCACAACCTATACAAATTTCTCTATTTTCTTCTGTGCACCCTTTCTTGCATGCCTTTTTTAAACAATAAATACCTGTATTTTTTCCAGATGATTCCCCATTAGCTATACTTTTTAATGCTTCTAAAATAACTTCTGCTATAGTTCCATCAGTCACAGCCTCAAGGATATTGTGCACCTTTCCCTTTACAATTCCTTCTAGCCTTTCATCAGTTTCAATAACCTTTTCTATCTCCATAGGGGATACTGATAAAGCATTCATAACTTTTGTTTTTTCTTCTTCACATTTTTCTGTAAATATAGTTCCCTTCACAGCTTCCGCAAATAAGTACGGTACGAAACTACATACTCCACGCTCAAACAATATACGTGTTATGTCATTTACAGTATATCCATCCATTCTTGCAGTAACATACCTAGCAGTCACTTCTGGTATAGTATTAATTCCTCCAGTATGGCTTCTTGCATACGCTGCAATTAAATATCCATCCGTACCAAGTTTATTACCTTCTTCACTTATCAAACTCATATGCTGCTTATTTATACGTAGATTAGACATTATCCTCCCCTTAAATACTCTTTTATAATCTTCTCCAAAAAGTTTAACTGCATCTTCCCTGCTGAACGACTTACTTTGGCATAAATGCTCCTTTTTTATGAGTATTTTACTTGTTCTACAATGAATTTCACAAATAGCAAATAGCATTCCTATTATCTCAATATAAGATTCTGCTATGTGTATTCGCAAGGGACTTGTTCTTGAAAACTTACGAATCTTTTGTGGCTTAGTTGCTAAATAGTTTATTCGCATTTCTACCTCTTCAGCTATTAGCTTATACGTTTCTACACTTATTTTTTCTATAAGTATCAATTCTCTCATTTCATTGGTTTCATAGGGCAAGGATATTCTGGGAAGTGTATTTTCAATATCACTTTTTCTCCAATCACATACTAAATTCATTGCATGATATAACCAAACCCTTGCTAATTTTGCACTTTCTACGGCTTTCGCAACCATTTGTTGTTCTTGTATAAAACCTGAATTAAAACACATATATGCAATAGATAAATAAGTTTCCACATCATATGCCGAAACATCTTTCTTTTTAGCTACAATAGTTTTGTCTACCTTTAGGTTTAATTGTTTAAATTTACATTCTTTCTCTTTTCTCAGAGATTGTAATAAATCCACAAGCGTTGTAAGCGCCGTTTTGGTGATATTCCTAGAGGCATTATTAACAAAATCACTTATTTCTTCTTCATTCATATCTATTAATTCTTTATTAATATTTAAGCGAATATAGTTAACCGCTTCTAAATATGAGTTATCATAGCCTTTTCTTAGATATTTATAGTAATTATCAATGTATTTTCTAGTCAGTGGAAGAGAAGTAAACTCTTTTTTATTGAGTAAAAAACTCAATTTTTCTTCATAAGTCCGATTATAAATACTAATAAAATCTTTTAATTCTTCACTGATTATTTCTTTATCCTCTTTTTTTATATATAAAGCAAACTCATCAAATGATTTGTAATATAAAATAGTGGAGTATCTTGCGCCAAAACATTTATACCCTAACGTATATACTCGTAATTTATCAAATAATCTTCTAGTCACTAAAGAATTATACCTTATAATTAATTCATCTAATAATTTATAAAAAGGAATATAACTATTCCAATCAGCTTTCCATTCTTCAAATAGTTTTATATCAATTCCTATATCTCTTTCTATACCATATGTCTTTATTAAGTTATCACGTACAATAATATTCATTTTCCATAGAGGTTCATCCAAACATTTTGCAACTTCTTTTAACGTTACTATTTCATCTTGTTTCTTTAAAACTTTCATAAAAATCCTCTCCTAATATTTGGCTAATAGTCCATTGCGCGACGTTTTCATTAGCCTTCCTATACTTTTTCATAATCTCACCTTTATTTTGTAAGTAAGTAAAAGAACTTTGCAATGAACGATCTCCCCTCCAACTAGCAATACTATTAATATCTTCATCATTTAGCACAAGCTGCACCGTAAACCAATGTCGAAATGCATGTACTCCCCAACTATTTTCATTTACCAAAAGGCCATATGTTATAAGCTCTGATTCCTTTGATTTCAACAGTTCTGGAACTACATATTTTTTCATAACCTGTTTTATTCTTTTGCAATAGGCCTTCTTAGTTAAGCCAATTCTCTTTCCTATTTTTTTATTTGTATATACTGTAACAAATAATGGCTTATCTTCCTCAAGCTCTATACTATTAATAATCTCTAAGTGTTCCTCATAAGCTCGTTGGATTTCTTTTAAAAAAATAGGATACACAGATTGCATTCTTTTTACTTTAATATATCCTACTTCATTGCCATCCGAACGCAATAAATAATTTTTAGTTAAATCTACTTCAAAATTTTGAAATTCGCCATTTACTGTTCGAAACTTTATTCCTCCTGGATATTTGCTATCTGGTCTACGTATATTTACCACTTCACCAGCCCTTAGACCTGCTGTTAACTGCAAAAGAACTGCCAAATATAGGTCCGGTGCTTCTCTCTTTATAGTTTTTAATATAAGCGGAATAGCCTTTTGAGGAATATCTCGAATTAAATTATATCTATTATCATTGGATAAATACTTTGCCTCAATTTCATATTCCCATTGAATATTTGTCTTCCCCTTTATTATTAATTCTTTATCTCCACCTTTAATAAGAAGAGGTTTTACATAATAGTGTTCTTCCCTATCATATCTTTGTTTTCCTAGGTTATACATAAAATGAGACACTGCATCTCTTTCTTTAACTACAGATTGTTTACTCGGATATCTTCCATTTCTCTTAGTCTTAGAAAAGTTATTTATATACATTTCAGCTGCAATAAATGGTATGTTCGCAATACAAGTCACCTTAAATACTCTTCTATTTTCAGTTAATACAAAGTTAAGGAAATTACACACCCTACGTATGCCATCATTATCAGTAGCATATAAGTACTTAGAGCCTTTTCTTTTAGAAACATATCGAGAATAGTCTGTTATTCGCACTATCATATTATTTATATACATTGCTATTAATAGGGATTTATGTATTTCTCCCATTTCATCAACTAATGTATATTGATAGGGTGCAAAATATATTTTTTTCATAATTCATCATCCTATAATTAAATTTATCATTCTTAGCAAACTTAAGTTCTGAATATTTTTTATTTTATCATGTATTTGATTGAATTAATATCTGTTATTTTTCTTATTTATCTTTAATCCTGTAACTAGAAATCCCAAGTATCACCAAACTATTGGTATCTTTTGTCCTATTAAAGCAAAGAGACTGTTAAATAGACTAATTAATTTAGTCGTTTAACAGTCTCCTTATCTATTTCTGTTTAAACGTTTTCATTTAGAAAGAAATACTTATTATTCTACTCGTTTAAATCTATACAAAAAAGTATCTTTTTAAAGTGGTGTAGGCGTCATTTCAAACCCCAGTTCCTGAATTTTTAGCAGTTGATTGAAAAAGTATTCACTTATAAGTGTTTGAGGTACCGTTTTAGGTCTATTATAATATGGAAGTTCCCAACCTTTAGAAATAGCAGACTCTCCATATCTAAGACACCCATTTACAACTCGCTGCATTGCATCCTCTTTTGACATTTCATTACTTTGATAAGCTCTTGTTGCTTCACAAACTTTTTTCCAAATAAGCGAATAAATTTGAGCAGTGGAGAAGTGCTGTAGTAGCTCTTCAAAAATGATATATGTTCTATCACCGAGTACAAAATCAAAATTCACACGTTCTAATTGATACCTAAGATAACTTAGGCACTCCTCAACAGCTATTTTAACCCATAAGCCATATGCAAGATGTTTATCCGCCTCTGAAAGTGCTGTAGGATAAAGAATAGATTGTATATATTCCTTTTTATCTCCAACAATTTCAATATTAAGGTTGTATTTTACTCTCCATATATAATAAGTATGCGGAAAATCTTCTTCTATAAAAGCAGAAACAGGTGATTCTGGACTCACAGTAATGATATTAGCCTCATAAAGATGCTTCAATAAACTTTTGGATTGTCTGCCATCAGGTGTAAGTTTATCAGGATCCATACCTTCAATCGTCATTAAATCCTCAGACAAATAGCCTCTAAGGAGTGTCCCCAAGAATACTTTTTGAAGAAAGTTTAATTCCTCATATTTAACAGAAGGACAAGGGTTACCATACACACCTCTTATTTGATTACGAGCAATTCCTTCTTTTTCTATATGGTCTCTTTTACGCTTTTCAACACAATTCTCACAATAGCATACTTTTGACGAAAGTGTATGCTTACAGTTTGGACATGCTTTAGGTTCATCAAAGATGTGACTTCTCAAGTTAGACTTAGCAATAGGCTTGATTTCTAAAGGCACACCACAATATTCACACTTTTCTTCGCAGCAGATATTAGGAAATAGTCTTATAAGATTTGATGGGGCAGTATCAATACCGTACTCCTCAATAAGTACCTTGGCCGTTTCTCCAGAATTCATTGCATAATAGCGCTGCATGAGTGTTTGAATTTCTTGTGTCGATAAGTGAGATAATTTTTGGTGCAAAATTAAAGCCTCCTAAAAAAAAATTTAAATATTAATTATAGCATTTAAAGGCATAGAATTAAATACATGAAAATTGGGGATTAATGCTCTATTCCTAATATAATCCTCACACCTAGTCTATATAACTAGCAATTAATAGGATTTAACATAATCATAATTGGTTTAAGCCATTCGTTTCAATATATACCCATGAATAATTATTCCTATAAATAGCTATTTATCTATATTGAATTTTTTATTTTATACTAAATATTTAGAAACATTACATTCTATGATAAAATATATATATTATGTGTTCAATATCTTGAAAATAATCTAATTAGCTCAGATTTTATTTCACACATAAGTAGCACAAAGGAGGATAGATGATGGCAAATCAATAGAATCTACATTATGGGATTTATACTATAAACTAAGGAAGTCTGTTGAACCTTATGAATATAAATATGTTATATTAAGCCATATATTCTTAAATTATTCATAAGATAAATTTAATAAACAAAGAGTAAAAACGACTATTAGTTTTTATATTTCCAATAAATATAGATTATTTCACAAACTAAAAGTATACTTAAGTTAGTAATTTTAATAACAGGTACTAATTTAAACAAGGAGGAGTAATATTATATGGCGATAACAGTAAATGAGGCCTTTTCAGAATTTATGAAAGATGTAGTTAATCTTATTCCAGATAGTACTAATAAAGCTAGGACAAGTAGGGATAACCTTATAGATAATATAAATGGTTTTAGCGGAGATGACGATTTTTTTGCTATTTATCAAGAAAGAAATTTAAAATTTGGTTCATTTGCTAGAAGAACTAAAATCCGTGAATTAGATGATATAGATTTGATGTTATGTTTATCTGCTGAAGCAACTCGAACCTATATTGAATCAACAGAATGTATTTATATAACTGGAAATGATAGCGATAAAGCAAATGCGATGCTTACAGAAGGTACTAATAACATAAATTCTACTAAAGTCATTAATCGTGTAATATCAAAGCTATCTGAGTTGAATGATTATAGCAAAGCTGAAATGCATAAAAATCAAGAAGCTGCCACATTGAAAATGAACTCTTATACATGGAACTTTGATATTATTCCTTGCTTTTATACAAAACATGATTTCTACCTAATTCCAGATGGTAGTGGAAACTGGAAAAAAACAGATCCTCGGATTGATAACGAGAGAACAACAACCGTAAATCAAAAGCACAATGGAAAAATTTTAGAACTCATTCGATTGATGAAATATTGGAATAAAAGAAAAGTGACCTTGACAATAGGCTCTTATCTATTAGAATGCATGATTCTAAATATATATGAGGAAAAAGAGACTAAAAAAAATTGGTGGATTGATTTGGAGTTCATGAATCTATTATCTGCGCTATCTAATGCAATTAAAAATGATGTGAAGGATCCGAAGGGTCTACAAGGAAATTTAAATAACTTCAATACAGCGGATAGACTTAAAATCAGTAATGCCTTGTATAATGCTTATAACAAGGCATGCGAAGCATGGAACTATGAAAATGATAAAAAGCAGAAGGAAGCAATAGGTAAATGGAGTGAGGTACTTGGCAGTTCATTTCCTGGGTACACTGGTAATTAAATATTAAGGAGGAAGTATGGGAAATACAATATGCGATAGACAAAATGAAGATAAATGTATATATTATCTAGCTGCGCAGAAGCAACTATACAATGAAGCAAAAAAGTTAGATTTAGTAGTTATACTATTTTCAGTAATTTTTCCTATATCTTTGGCAATACTACAAGATTTAATTGAAAACACTGAAAACATTAATGTAGTATCTTATGCATTATCTATAATGAGTATGCTTATTAGTTTTTTTATCAGCTCAAGTATATCAGAAAAAAAGAGCAATGCTGCCGAAATTCAACAACATTTTGATGTCTATGTTTATCAAATGCCATGGGATAGCAAATTATTTGGTAAACATAACAATATTACATGTATAGTATCTGAAAAATCCAAATTACTACTCAATAATCCAAAAGAGAAAGAGAAACTCTTAGGTTGGTACCCACCAGCCGCAGGGACTGTTGATCTAACAAAAGGAATTTTGATTTGCCAAAAAGAAAATTTTTATTGGGATGTTAGTCTGAGAAAACGCTTCAGGTTAACGAGTTTAATTGTTATAGGAATTTTTGGAATAGGTATCTTTGGAATAGGCATGATTAAGAACGAATCTGTAGCAATCTTGCTTTCAAGATTTGCATTTATTCTTCCAATGCTTCGATGGTTATTAGAAACAATTAAGCAACTTAATAAAGATATTAAAAATTTAGAAGAAATCGACAATCTAGTTAAATCTCCTGACATAAAAGAGATTGAGAATTTACAGGAAATTCAGAGTAAAATTTATGCACATCGTAAATCCTGCTATACTATCCCAAATAAGTTTTATCAAAGATATAAAGACAACGACGAAGATATGGCGCACCGCATTGCTTCAATGGATACATAATCCTTAATATATGTAAGCAGGCTAAGAGTGTAATATAGAAATAACAAACTAATAATAAGAAGAAGCTAGATTGATACATAGTAGTCAAATAATTGAGTTATAAGTCTAAAAGCATTAAGTATTATATCAAAGATAGCCCCTTCAATTTTGAAGGGACTATCTTTCTATTCTATATCTTTAAGTTTACTTTTTAGTTCACAAATAATCTCATAAATTCATCTTCACTAATTATTGGTATATTTAATTCTTTAGCTTTCTTATTTTTACCTGAAGTTGAAGAAACATCATTATTTACTAAATAATTTGTTTTGCCTGAAACACTACCTGTTACTTTTCCTCCATGTGATTCCACATATTCCTTAAATTCTTCTCGGTTCTTAAAGTGATGCACATCACCTGTAATAACAAAAACTATATTATTGAGAGCTCCATCTTTGCTTAATAATGGTTGAATCTTTTCTATAGATATCTCTTGTAGCAGTTTTTCTAAAACATCTCTATTTTTTTCATTCTGATACCAATTAAGAATTGATTTTGATTTTTCATAACCTATTCCATCTATATCTTCAAAACTTTTCTCCATTTCTAGTCTTTCAACGAATTCATCTATTCCCATTGTTGCAAAAATTTTCTTTGCTGCATCTACACCTATCATTGGAATACCCAATGAAGTAATAAATCTAGATAAAGTAGTATTTCTTGCTTTTTCAATAGCATTAATCAAATTATTATATGATTTTTCCCCAAATCCGTCCAAACGAACAATTTCATTTTTAAACTTATACAAATGAAAAATATCTGAGAAGTCATGAATAAATCCTTTGTTAATAAACTTCACTATAGTTTCCCTAGATAATCCATCTATGTCCATTCCTGACTTACTCACAAACCTTTCAAATTTCTTTATATGTTTTGCTGTACAACTTGGGTTAACACAATGTAATGTTTCTGTTTGACTCGTTGTACTAATATGAATCTTCGTGTCAGCACCACATACAGGACATTGAACTGGTATAGTAAACATAGTGCCATTACTATCTGCCTCTATGCATTTAGGAATAATCTTATTTGCTTTTATTATCTTTAACTTGGTTTTTCTGTCTGCCCCTATACCTAATCTTTTTAGTTCAGATATATTACATAGAGATGCTCTTGTAACTTTCGTTCCTTCTAATTGTACTTCATCAAATACCGCTACAGGTGAAATTGTACTCACAGCACAAGACCATTCTATATGGTCTAGTATTGTCTCTGCCACTTCATCTTCCCATTTATAAGCTAATCCTGCCCTTGTTGCGTGATGTCCAGTTACTGAACCTGTTGATGCATACTCTGTATCTTCATAAGTAATTACAAGTCCATCTAGTGGTATATCTATTTTCCCAGCTTCGACGTTGGCAGTCCATTTTTCAATAACTCCTGGTAATTTATTAGCATTAGTCAATTCTCTATCTACTGTAATAAATCCTAGTTCATCAAGAAAGTCCATTCTTTTACCCCATGATTTTATATCTTTTACTGTATAAACTAAGGTAAATGCATTAAATGTTATCTTTCTTTCCTTTAGAAGATCTATTCGAGTTGCATCTAATCCTAGAGAACCTGCCACTAAGTTTCGTGGATTAGCATACTTATCATCATCATCAATAGTATTATTTATTTCTTCAAAATCAGAATATGATATTGTAGCCTCTCCACGAATAACCATATGTCCTTTTTCTTTAATCTTTCTAGGAATGCCTTTAATTCCCTCAGCCATAAAAGTTATATTTGTCCCTTCATATCCATTTCCACGTGTTAAAATAGACTCCAATATGCCATCAGTATATGATAATACTAATGTAGCACCATCATACTTTCCTGTTACCCAAACTTCTTTATCTTCAGCCCATTTTTGGAGTTCTTCTATTTGCTTGGTCTTAGCAAGAGATAGTGCTGGAAATTCATGTTGTTCTCTGCGACCATTTGTAATATTCTCTACTGTACCCGTTTTTTGAGTTGGACTTTCTGGTAATACATAATTTGCGTTCTTTTCTAACTCTACAAGTTCATCATATAATCTATCCCATTCATAATTACTCATTATTTCATCTTTATCATTATAATAAGCTTCTGATGCTTCATTCAATTTATTTACTAATTCTTTTATTCTATTTCTCATTTTTTCCATCTATCTGCCTATGCCTTTCTTAAAGAAAACAAACGAAATCACTATTTTTGTCTACTTATAATATCGTCTATTTATTTAATTTAGTTTGTTTTTTTATAGTATAAACATATTTCTTATATATTGTTATTCCTAGATTATTTCTTATATATTCTTATAAACTAATTATATTTATAAAAGTATACTTATCATCAAGTTTCCATGAAAGTAAACCTTCTTGATTTCCTAAAAAAGCTTTTAATTTACTTACTTCTTTTGTTTTATCTAAAGAAAGCATCCGTTTAGGATGTGTGATTTTAGGTAAACTGCTAGCTATTTCATAACCTACTTTTTGTGTTACACTGCCTGCTAATATGATACCCGTTTCTTCTTCTAACCTTTTTAGTTCATCATAGAGCTTATCATATTCATAGTTACTCATGACTTCTCTATCTTCTTGTTCATAAGCATATGCTGCTTTTCCTAGCACGTCGACTAATTCTTTCATGCGCTCAACAGCCTTCATTGTTTCACCTCTTCTTTTAAACCTTTTATACTTTTATAGTTAAGATATGTGTTATATTTCGTTTTTATTAGTTTCACTTCTATTATAATAGAAAACTCCCCAAAATATAATAGCTCCAAAAAGTAAAGTTACCTTTTGGAGCCAAGTCTCCCTTAACTTTCCTTAAGCTTAGCCTTAGCAGGATCAATAGGACACCTTTCACATTTATTACCAAAGTACCTTTTAATAATAAATAAAATAGCTATGGCAATAATGCCTAATAATAAATCTATTGCACCACCATGACTAACCACTAATTTTCTAGCAATAGCGAAGAGTAATACATCAATCGTACTCCCTACTGTATGCTTGGAAATCATCTTAATAAATTCAACACCGATAATCAGTTGCAATCCAGTCGCTAAATACTCTTCCACAGGCATTGTAATATCTGGTGCTATTAATGCTACTTTCCCCATAGCAATCAACTCTGTTCCTAAATTAATGGCACCTATTAAAATCCCTATAAGAAGTAAGGCACTAATCAAGATTTCCACATAAGATGCTGCTTTTGCCATGATACTTCTTAATAATTTTTTGGTATTTCCTTCTACCATACCTTCTCCTTCAATGCTTTGTTATTAGCTTTGTTCTAGTTCTCTTTTGATTTTTTATTTATTATCTAACTCTATTTTCTTTATTACTTCTTATTCTCTTGATTTGTATCAATTTGCTATTTACTTTAATGGCTTACTTTACAGTTTCTTTAATTTAGCAAAACGTGTGCTTAACTGCTTAATATCACCATTTTCAAAAGCAATGGTTACAAAAATATCATTATTCACCTTGTCAACAGATTGAATAGTTCCCTTTCCAAATTTCATATGGCTTATTGTATCTCCTGCTACAAAGTCTGCTACTGGCTCTGGTATATTATCCAGTTTTTTACCTATATTTCCTAGCATACCAACCTTTTTAAAACTTGGTAAGCCAGGCTTTTCTGGTACCCTTGTGGCAAAACTACGTTTTTCTGATGCCGTTGCAGTAGTGGCAGTAAAGCTTCTTTTCTCTACTCCACCTTCAAAACCACCTGTGAAGTTTTTCTTTTCTTCAAAATGAGAGCTTGTAAACGCCTGTCTATTGCCTCTGCTATTATTTTCCTTATCTAACTGTGCTAAATTTGTTACTTCTTTGGGAAGCTCTTTAATGAAACGTGATGGCGCACTATATTGAGTACGTCCAAACATTGTTCTTTGGTCTGCATAAAGCATAAATAATTTTTCTCTAGCTCTTGTGATTCCCACATAGCAAAGACGTCTTTCTTCTTCTAGCTTATCATCACCTTCTGTTAAACTCATGTAACTTGGGAATAAGCCTTCTTCCACCCCTGGCATGAATACAACTGGGAATTCTAGTCCCTTAGCACTATGAAGTGTCATAAGGACTACTGAGTTACTATCTTCATCATAATTATCAATATCTGCTACTAGAGCTACTTCTTCTAAGAATTCTCCAAGGCTTGGATCTTCCGCTGTTTCCATATAGTGAATCGTTTTAGAAACAAGTTCATCAATATTACTTAAACGGTCTTCTGCTGTATCACCTTCTGTCATACGAATGTGATTTCTAAACTCTGTTTTTTCTATAATTGTTTCAAGTAAAAGCTTAATATCATTTTCTTCAGCTAGTTCTTGTAATTCATCTATTAAACCAGTAAAACCAAGTACCTTTTGACTTGGACCTGCTCCTAAAATACCCATTTCTTTGCAGAGTCTAGCTGCTTCTAAAAAGTCCATTTGATTTCGCTCAGCATACTCCTCAATGTTATTAACACTAGCAGCCCCAATTCCTCTTTTAGGTACATTAATAATACGCTTAATAGCAATATCATCTTTACTATTACATACAACCTTTAAGTAGCTAACTAAGTCTTTAATTTCTTTACGTTCATAGAAACGTGTACCACCTAATAAACGGTAAGGAATAGCTCCTGTAATGAGTTTTTCTTCCAGTACACGTGATTGTGCATTAGTACGATATAAAATAGCAAAGTCTTTATACTCACGTTCCCCATTTTCTATAGCATGAATGATAGTATTAGCAATAGTCTCTGCTTCTTGATATTCGTTATTTGTTGGAATAATAGAGATATTTTCGCCTTCTTCACTTTCTGTCCAAAGTGCTTTTGCTTTTCTACCTTTATTATGAGCAACCACACTATTAGCTGCATCCAGTATGTTTTTAGTCGAACGGTAATTTTGTTCAAGCTTAATAACCGTTGCATCAGCAAAGTCTTTTTCAAAACCTAAAATATTAGTAATATCTGCACCACGCCAGCCATAAATAGACTGGTCATCATCACCTACTACACATAAATTCTGATACCCCTGTGCTAGCATTTCTACAAGCTTGTACTGAGCACCATTAGTATCCTGATACTCATCTACTAAAATATAACGGAACTTACTTTGATAATAATCTAATACATCTGGACACTCTTTAAAGAGTAAATAAGTATTAACAAGTAAATCATCGAAATCCATCGCGTTATTCTCTTTTAATTTACCTTGATACTTCTCATAAATCTTAGCAAGCATTTTTTCTCTATAATCATCCCCAGCATTCATTATTGCTAATTTAGGGGTTTCTAGTTTATTTTTTTTACTACTAATAGCCCCCATAACAGTTCCTACAGGGAAGTTTTTCTCACTTATATCAAGAGCCTTTAGAGTATCTTTAATAAGCGTCTTCTGATCGCTTGTATCATAAATAGTAAAGAAACGTGAATAACCTAAACGTTCTCCATACCGTCTTAAAATACGTACACACATAGAGTGGAAGGTACTTACCCACATTTCATTAACAGCATCTTCAGCCACTAAGTTTCCTATTCTTTCTTTCATTTCCTTTGCAGCTTTATTGGTAAAGGTAATAGCTAAAATAGACCAAGGCTTTACCCCTTTATTTTCTACTAAATGAGCAATACGGTGTGTTAGCACTCTTGTTTTTCCTGATCCCGCTCCTGCCAAAATCAGAAGAGGACCTTCTGTATGCAATACGGCTTCTTTTTGTCTTTCATTAAGTCCTTTTGTAAAATCCATCTTTCTTTTCTCCTTTAAGTTTGAACTCAGGGAAAAATAAAACAGCCTTTTAAGCTGTCTTATTTGTTTTATGATGAGGCTTTCAATTACTTTTTGCCTACTCTATCTAATATTAATTTATAGCCATCTGAACCATAGCTTAAACATCTATTTACTCTACTAATAGTAGCTGTTGAAGCATGAGTAATTTGCTGTATATCTTGATAAGTCTTCTTTTGTTGTAGCATTTTAGCCACTTCTAGGCGCTGTGCGAGAGATTTAATCTCATTTACTGTACATATATCCTCGAAAAAAGCATAGCATTCCTCCACATTTTCCAGTGTCAAAATGGCTTCAAATAGTTTATCTGTTACATCATCTTTGATTTTTGAATTCATTTCCTACTAATCGCCCTTTCGCCATATTGTTTACTTTATCATTGTACAGTAATAAATTGATTATTTCAATCTCTTTTGGGAAATAAAGTCTACAAGTGCTTCTGGATTTGTATTTAATACTAACGTCTCTGGAAAGTCTAGTTCTTCAAGTAGCATAATAGATTCTTCAAACCCACCTACCACACTCATATGATGTGCATCCGAACCTAAAACAACAGGCATTTCATAGGCTTTACAGTAGGTAAGTAACTCTATTAAACTTTCTCTTACCCCAGGTCTAAAGCTAGTTGGTTTTAAAGAAGCATTGTTTACCTCTAAAAGTGTTCCTGTTGCTTTTGCCATTTTTACAATACGTTCAAAATCTAGGGGATATCTACTATCTCCTGGATGTCCAATGATTGAAATATATGGATTTTGCATCACTTTCTCAAGACCTCTTGTCACAGTCTCCACATCTGCAAAATCAATGCATGGTGGATGAAAGCTAGCAATAGCCATATCTAGTTCACCAAGGAGCTCCTCATCTACATCTAAATGTCCCTCATAATCTATGATATTAGCTTCTGCTCCTCTTAAAATTTTCACACCATCAATCTCATCTGGTAAACTTCTTAAGTTAGCAAAGTGAAAAGCATGCGCTCCACCGGGCATACCTTCAGTATGATCTGTAGTGGCTATAAGCTTTAACCCTTTTTCACTTGCTGCTTTTATATTTTCTGTAATCGTACTATAAGCATGTCCGCTTGCTATAGTATGCGTATGAATATCAGCTAAAATTTTCATTTTTTATATCCCTTCGTTTAAAGTATACTTTATTATAACATAATTTCTCATATAAAAATTGTATTTCGACATATTGCTTATTAGTTGCTTGTGCTTTATAGTAATAGGAGATTAATTATTAACTGCTTCAGGAGAGTTTCATGAAAAATAATTTTATTAATTACAACCGTATTTTTAGCATTATGATTGGCACCTTACTTCTCGCAATCGCCACTAATGGTGTTCTTATTCCTAATCAACTTTTAAGTGGTGGCGTCAATGGTATTTCCATGCTTCTTTATTTTTTATTTAATGCAAGAGTTAGTATTACTGTTATCTTACTTAACATCCCTATTTTTATACTTGGTCTTATTTTCCTTCGTAAAACTTATTTAACCTACAGCTTATTTGGCATGCTTATGCTATCTTTTTGGTTAGAGGTTACACATCCTCTTATTATTACTCAGGGAAATACCCTTTCTACACTTGTTGTTGCTGGCTTTTTACACGGTCTGGGTACAGGTATTATTTTCAGAGCTGATGGCTCTACTGGTGGAACAGATATTATTGCTAAAATTATCAATAAATACTTTTCTATTAATATGGCAACTGTTACCTTATATTTAAATGCTCTCATTGTTGTTTTATCTATTTACTTCTTTGGCTTAGATATAGCAGTATTAACCATTAGTACTATGTTTTTAAGTAGTCAAGTGGCTAACTTTGTAGTAGATGGTATTAACAGAAAACGTACCTTATACATTATTACAGAAAGTGAACACGCAGATGAACTTTCAAAATGCTTGCTTAAGGAATTACATCGTGGTGTTACAATGATTCCTGCTATCGGTGCCTATACTTCAGAGTCTAAGTACATTCTATTTACAACTGTTAGTATACGTGAAGTTGCTAAAGCCAAACAACTAGTGCTGCGTATAGATTCAAAAGCCTTTATGACTGTAACAGAAACCTCACAAGTAATAGGAAATGGTAAGGGCTTTTTGCCTCTTACCTCACAATAAATGATTTTTCCAGTTTTGCATACTAAAAAGCACTTATCTTTAGTTTTTACTTTAAAGATAAGTGCCTTTTTCTTTTCATATCATCCTTATGTTTATTTTACTTTCCTATTTGCTTCTTATCTAATAATAGGTGGAAAGCCTACTTTCTTTTGTACTTTTCGCAAAGTCTTAGTAGCTAAATAACTTGCTGTTTCTGCATTCTTTTTAATCACACCATCAATATACGCTTTATCGCTAGATAATTCTTTAAATCGATTTTGTAGTGGCTTTAATTCTTCTGCTACGGCTTCTCCTACTTTAACTTTAAAATCACCATAACCTTTACCTGCAAATTCATTTGTTACTTGCTCCATGGTTTGACCAGTAATAGCCCCATAGATTGTCATTAAGTTACTTACCCCTGGTTTGTTTTCTTCATCAAAACGTACTTCTGTTTCTGAATCTGTTACAGCACGTTTAAACTTACGGATAATGGTATCTGTATCATCGATAATACTAATAGAAGCATTGACATCTGTATCTGATTTTGACATTTTCTTAGTAGGGTCTTGAAGACTCATAATTTTAGCTCCTACTTTTGGAATATAAGCCTCTGGTACTTTAAAGGTATCACCATATAGATTATTAAAACGAATAGCAATATCTCTTGTTAACTCTAAATGCTGTCTTTGGTCAATTCCTACAGGTACTAAATCAGCTTGATATAATAAAATATCTGCTGCCATAAGTGCTGGGTACGTAAATAAACCTGCATTAATGTTATCACTATGTTTTTGAGATTTATCTTTAAACTGTGTCATACGACTTAATTCACCCATATAAGTAAAACAATTCAAAATCCAAGCTAGCTCTGCATGGGCAGATACGTGAGATTGCATATAAATAATATTTTTCTCAGGATCAAGGCCTGCTGCTATATAAAGCATCATTAATTCTCTTGCATTTTTTCTAAGTACTGCTGGATCTTGTCTTACAGTAATAGCATGCATATCTACAATGCAATATAAGCAATTATATTCATCTTGTAAATTCGTCCAATTCTTAAGGGCACCCAAGTAATTTCCTAACGTAATGATACCGGATGGCTGCATGCCACTAAAAATAACTTTTTTTTGTTCACTCATTTCGTGCACCTCTTTATCTTTTTATCTTATTTTATGTTATCAGACAACTTCTGCTAAATCAAGGGAAAACTATAAACTATCATCTATACGAATAATCATTCTTAGAGTATAATGGAGGTAAATTCAACTATATCTACTAACTTGGTAGTAGTTCATGTGTTTTATAAAAATATTAATTTAAAGAAAGGATTACACTATGAAAAAGATTGCTAGTTTTACTGTTAATCATATTGACTTATTGCCTGGGATTTATACTTCACGTGTAGATGCTATTGGCGATTATACTATTACAACTTATGACCTACGTATGAAACGTCCTAATTTAGAACCTGTTTTAAATACTGCTGAAATTCATGCCATTGAACACATTGGTGCTACTTTTTTACGTAATCATCCTACTTTTGCTGATGAGACTATTTACTTTGGGCCAATGGGGTGCCGTACGGGCTTCTATCTTATCTTAAAAGGTAATAGAAATCCTAAAGAAATTGCACCACTTATTACTGAGCTATTTGAATTCATTTCTCATTTTGAGGGAGAAATTCCTGGTGCTACAGCAAGAGACTGTGGTAACTACTTAGATTTAAATCTTCCAATGGCAAGATATGAAGCTAAACAGTATCTAGAAAATGTACTTCTTAAGCTCACAAATGCTAATTTAAATTATCCTCAATAGTCAATTTTACTATTCAAAAAAGAAGCTACAATACGCTTAAGTATTGTAGCTTCTTTTTTATATTTATCTATAAATTGCTTATTTAACTTTTCTTAAATGCTCTTATATCTTTTAAGCTTATCTATTTTATTCACTTGTTTGGCTTTTTAATAATACCTCATGGCTATTTTCTTTATAGCTTCTAAATTCTTTAATTAACACAAAACCAACTATCACTGTACAAATCACATCACTAATTGGCTGTGCACACCACGCACCTGTTAATCCTCCTATAGAAGAGGCAATATAAATAACAGGAATAAGTACCAATACTTGTCTTAAAAGGCTAAGTACTGTAGCCACCTTCGCTTTTCCAATAGCTTGAAAATAATTTGATCCCATAATAGAAACTGCTAAAATAGGTAAAGTTAGAACATAGATTCTAATTCCAGGTACTGCAACAGGGGCAATCTCTCCTGTGCCATCAAATATTCTAACAAAGAAGCCCGGCATTATTTCAATAATAATACAGCCTATAGTTAAAATAATAGTTGCTGCTATCATGGAAAGAATGCTTGTTTCCTTCGCACGCCTATAGTTTTTAGCGCCATAATTATAGCCAATAATAGGCTGTGCTCCTTGATTAATCCCAAAAATAGGCATAAGCACTAGCATCGTCACAGCACTTATAACACCCATAGCTGCTACAGCTACTTGTCCTCCTGTACGATTTAATACATTATTCATGACTACTTGTACTAAACTGATCGCCATTTGCATAGTTGCTGGTGCCATACCTATAGCAACTATATTTTTAATGACACTTAAGTCACATTTAAAATAGTGCTTTCTTAATTTTAAGCCTGACTTTCCTTTTGTAAAATGCCATAAGCCAATAATAGCAGTAACAGCTTGTGAGATAATTGTTGCTAATGCTGCTCCCTCTATACCCATTTGAATAACAAATACAAATACATAGTCTAAAATAATATTAAGTACGCATCCAATTACCATGCATACAGAAGACATCTTAGGGCTACCATCAGCACGCATAATACTGGTAAAACAAAACCCTAATACATTAAATAGAGTCCCCACTAAAAAGATATTTATATATTGAGCTCCGTAAGGTATGGTTTCTTCATTTCCACCAAATAATTTCAATAAATGAGGTGCAAAAATAAGTCCTAGTACCATTAAAATAAGTGCCATAAACGTAGCTATAACAAACCCATTTCCTAATGCTTTTTCTGCTTCTTCTCGTTGATGTTCACCTAACTTAATAGAAATATAAGCAGTTGTTCCTATTCCAATGAGCATGGAAAATCCTAAAATAATAGTCACGATTGGCATAGTAATAACAACACCAGCCATAGCAGCATTTCCTACATCGGGAATATTTCCTATAAATCCTCTATCCACTACATTATAAAGTGCATTTACAAGCATTCCAATAATAGCAGGAATAGAATATTTTAATAATAATCTTCCTATAGAAGTATTTTCTAATTCTTGTTGTCTATTCACCCTGTTTCCCCCTTGTCAATACTTATTACAACCTTATTAGTATATGATTATTTTTAAATTTTAGCAAGCTGCGCTAATTTGCAGGAAGATCCAGTTCTTTTATTAGATACTCTATTATCTCAGGCTCAGTTCCCTCATAAACTATTTGTAACCTTCCCTTTTCAAAAAAGTATACTTTTTTCTTAGTACGACTCGTATTGCTCCCTAGTATCAATTCTTGCAATGATTGCTTACTTTTCTCTTGCTCCTCTATACTACTATATTCATAGACTGTTATATAATCCTCACCTAAATATAATCTTACCCCTTCTGCTTCTATTCCTCCTTGCGTAATATGTGTATATCCCTTTAATGATAATGTTTCATTTAAATCATACACCAACTGTGTTAAGCTATAATCTTCATCATCAAGCGTTACTGGTGTTAATAGGTGTGTTTCTGGATTATAAAATAGGTCTTGTGCTTTTTGGGGCTCATTTGAAATTAATTGTAGTTTTAAAAAGGCTTTACTAAACCAATCTGCTTTGACCTCTAAATTGCTATTTAAATCTATAGGTGCCAGGAGTGATTTTCGTTTTAACTGTTCTTTTGCCCAACTCATTAATTCTGGAATAGCTTCATCATTTTTCATTTCAATTTCTATATTACCCAAACTATAACATTCCTCATTTTCGATTGGTGCTACATAAGCATACTCCTGTTCTGATGTTACGCCATAACACCATACCATTTCTCCGTCAGGTGATATAGAAAACTCCTTGATAGCTGTTGGTATCTCCCATTCTCCCCACTCTTTTATTTTCCCCTCTCGAATTATATATACCTTTCTTCCACCACCAAAAGTATTTTCTCTAAACCTTGTTATCCAAGTCGGCTCCTGTATAGATTGATTTCCCAGTATTTCCATTACATAAGTACATGCAAGTTTAACTTGTTCATTGCTTGTCCTATTTTTGCAGATAGCTAACTCTATTAGCATTTCTTCTAATTCAGGTATACTATAAAATTCTAGTAAACGATATGCACTATAATAATTGATATAGTCATTATTATATTTTAACCCTTCTACAAACAAACGATATCCATAATCCTTGATTAAATCTTCTCCCAAGTCCTCATCTATATAGGGCATTTTATCTGCATTTGCCAATTGACCTACTGGAAAATTTAACTTAAAAAACTGATCAACTTTTTCTCCTAGCTCTGTACTGTATGTATACTTTTGACCCATATATTGTGTAACAGCTTCTTGTTTCAAAAAGCACTCACTATATTTCCTAAACTCTTCTAACGTTCGACTTGCTCTAATATCTTCTTGAAAGTAGCTATCTAAATCTCCCCTATAAATAAATCGCTCCACAAAATCATTTCCTATATAAGTCTTCATTGTAACTGCATTTAAGTCATTGCACAGACTCATTAATAGGGTACTATTTAAAAGCATCATCTGCTCAACTTTGCTTCTATTTATCCCACTAGTATTCGATACCTTTTTATACTGTATTTGTATTCCATACTTTCCTGCCTCATTAGGCATAATAATCTGCTCTATCTCATTTCCTTCTGGTAAAATACTTATTAGTTCCTTCAACTCTTCTTCATCATTAATAGAGGTACCCTTATATTCAAATAATGCTTCAATATCAATTATTAACTCTTGCTCTTCTTCTGGTAAAACTTCTATCATTTCTTGCTCCAAGTGTTCATCTTTTGATTCATACTTTGCTTCTAAACGTGGAGTAATGATTATTACAATAAAAATCCCCAGTAAACAAAAAATAACAATGCATAAGCTGATCATACTTTCTTTTATACGCCCTAATTTTCGCATTATAGACCTCCCCCTATTCTTTATTACATTATGGACCTAATCCCTTCATAAGTTTATAAGCACAGGTACCTTCTCAATCTATATTTATTTTATATATTTTCTCATTTCATTGTTTCTGTTATATCTTACATCTAGAACTAGCTTATCTCTCATCTATTCAATTATAAATCAACCTAATAGTAATATGCTATACTATTTCATATTCTTTCCTCTTTCACAATGTCTCTTGCTTTATCATATGATAAGTATGACTCATTGTTTTTTAAGGAAGTGTTTTTAATGACTATATTTTCAAAGCATTATTTCGTATGTGCTAACTCTGCCAAAGGTTTTCAAAATTTTTTCCCTTCTAATTTAAAGAGTTTGAATAAAATATATATATTAAAGGGTGGTCCTGGTACTGGTAAATCCTCTCTTATGAAAAAAATAGGTACTGCATTAGAAGAAAAAGAATACTCTGTTGAATATATTCATTGCTCCTCCGATCCAGATTCATTGGATGGTCTTATCTGTAGAACGCTTAGTATAGGCATAGTAGATGGTACTTCTCCTCATGTAGTAGAACCTACTGCACCTGGTGCTATAGAAGAATATATTAATCTAGGCATAGCTTGGAATATTGAAGAATTAAGTAAGCACAAAAAAGAAATTCTTTATCTACAAGAAGAAATTGCTGCTTGTTATCCAAAAGCTTATGAGAAATTTGCAGAAGCTCTTGCTATTCATGATGAATGGGAAAAAATTTATATCGATCATATGAACTTCAAAAAAGCCAATGTTTTAACTCAGGAAGTTATTAGTGAAATATTAGGCACCACACAACTTTCTAAACGAAGTACAATTATGCATCGCTTCTTTGGTGGCTCCACTCCTAAAGGTGCCTTTGACTTTGTCCCAGATTTAATCGAACCTATGAAAAAGCGTTATTTTATTAAAGGGCGCCCTGGCTCTGGCAAATCAACATTACTCAAAAAACTATTAGCTACGGCTCAACTTAGAGGTTTAGATGTAGAAGTTTATCATTGTGGCTTTGATCCTGATAGCTTAGATATGCTTATCATACCAGAGCTTGAAGTTTGTATATTTGACAGTACCTCACCTCATGAGTATTTTCCCAAAAGAGAAGATGATCATACTATTGATATGTATAAACAACTCATTTCTCCTGACACCGACCTTACTTATGAAAAAGAATTAGCTCATATTTCTAAACGCTATAAACTTTGTGTAAAAGAGGGCCTCTCACATCTTACTTATGCTAAGATGCTACATGATGATCTGGAAAAGTATTATATTGATGCCACTGATTTTACAATACTAGATGATATTTATACTCACTTAATGAAACACATCACTTCTCGTATCCTACCTCTTAAATAACTTTCATAAATCATTAAATTTAAAACATCACGACACGCTAAATGATGAGATACCTAATAAATAAAAAGGGGCCTATATATCCCCTTTTTATTTATGTTTATTTGATTTACTCTTATTTAATTCATTATTCTTTTAATTCATTACTCTCTCAATTTATTGTTCTTTTGGTGATTCTTCTTGTATTTCTTCTTCCTTTAAAATACTTTTACTCGAAACTAATTTCTTACAATAATTACAAAAATAATTAGCAGCTCCACATGCAGCAATTAGTTCTAATTCCTTTTTACAAGTGGGACAATATGCCTTTTCCTTCATTTAATCACCTCCCTATCACATCCTTGTTCTTTTTAATAAATATTACTTTATCAACAATGTCAATCTCCTTAACTAGTATTACTAACTTTCTTTTGTTTTTAATAAACCTAATTGATAATACTCTACAAGTGTTAGGAGTGCTTTAATTTGTCCATCAATATCTTTTCCGATATCTGTATCCTTCACTCGTTTACGGGTTGGTATGTATTCTATCACATTCATAGAAGTTACCATATCCTTCTCAGAAGTAATTGCTTCTTCCACGCCTTCAAATGGTTCATGAGATGCAAGTTGTAGCCCAAATGAATTATAAATTAAAGTATAGCCAGCTATACCTGTAATTTTTTGATAAGCCTTTGTGAATCCCCCATCTATAACAATAATTTTTCCTCCTGCTTTGATAGGTTTTTCCCCCTTCTTCACCTGTACAGGTACATGCCCATTAATAATGTGCCCTTCTTCACTATTAATACCAAACTCCATTAATAATCTCATTGCCATTTCCTCATCATCTAGGTACTCATAATAACTATTTTTAGGTTCCTTCCAAGTTTCCTCATTTTGTATGAAGTATCTCTCAAAGGTAGTCATTTTTTGCTTTCCAAATACCGGAGAATTACTACCGCACCAAAGATACCACATCATATCCATACCTTTTTGTTTTGCTTCTTTATCTAATACATTAAAATATCCTTCTCTAACAATTGCTTCTAAACGCTCTAGATATGCTTTACCAGAATAATATTTATCATCTAATTGTATCTGCTTAAATGTTCCTTCTTCTGTTAATAAAATGCATCCATGATAAAGTAAATTATTATTATATACCTTGTACATACTCCCATTAGTAAACATAAATTGAATATGCTCTTGTAACTTACTACTTTGTAAGAAAGAACTTCTTAATCTATCTATTACTTCTATTTCTTCTTTGGATAAGTCATATGGTGCTTTCGGATTAATCCCCTTAAAAACATCAGCATTTAATTGATACGTCACCCCATCAATTGCAATGGTATAATCTTGATAATTAATTTTATCTAATAAATCTCTATTCATCATTTCCTTATCAAAGCATTTCTCAATAAGTTGATGTTCTAGTTTAAACTGAATAAAAGTAATAGCCATATGCATTAATGCGACTAATCTTACATCGTCTTGTTTTGTATCCCATTCATTATCTATAACCGGCATAAATAAACTATAATCTTGGTCCTTATATTGGTCTAAAGCAAATGTGGCTAATGGCAATAAATTGATGCCATACCCATCTTCTAAAGTTTCTAAATTAGAATATTTACAGGCATTTCTAATAATATTAGCAATACAGGCTCCGCTACCTGAAGCAGCTCCCATCCATAGTATATCATGATTTCCCCACTGAATATCTACAGAGTGATATTGCTGTAAAATATCCATCACCTTATCAGCACGAGGACCTCTATCAAAAATATCCCCTAAAACATGTAAATGTCCTATAGCAAGTCTTTGAATAAGATGGCAAAAAGCACACATAAAAGCTTCTGCCTTGTTTAAACTAATAATACGATCTACGATTTCATAGTAGTACTGTTCCTTATTAGGTGTATCTACCTGTTCATTAAGTAGTTCTTCCATAATATATGCAAATTCTTTTGGTAATGCTTTTCTTACTTTTGATCGTGTATATTTAGAAGAAATTACTTTACAGAGTCTGATAACTCTTAATAAATTAATCCTATACCACTCATTCATTTCTTCTTCGATTGCTGCAATTTGCTTCATCTTTTTCTCAGGATAGTAGATTAAAATAGCAAAAGCTCTTCTCTCTTTATCTGACATTTCATTTATAAAAAGTTCATCTATTCTAGTCTTTAATACACCTGAGGCATTACGAAGTACATGAGAAAATGCCTCATATTCCCCATGAATATCAGATACGAAATGTTCAGTAGCCTTAGGTAAATTTAATATTGCCTGTAAGTTTATCATTTCTGTAATGGCATGATCCATCGTTGGATATTGTTTTGCCAAAAACTTAAGTAGTCTCAAATTAATCTCTTCTGCTTCCATGTCATCCCCTACATTCTATTTTCTATTTTAATCCATTAGATCAACTAAAGTAATTGCTTGGCTTGAAATACCTTTTTCTTCACCTGTAAAACCTAATTTCTCCTCTGTTGTTGCTTTAATATTGATTTGGCTTACTTGAATTTGTAAAACCTCAGCAATATTTTCTCTCATTTTCATAATATGTGGAGCCATCTTAGGTTGCTGTACGATAATAGTTGCATCAATATTATGAATTAATGCATTTTTTTCTTTTAAAAGCTGTCCAACATGTTTTAATAGTTGCATACTACTAATTCCTTTATACTTAGGATCTGTGTCTGGAAAATGCTTTCCTATATCACCCTCACCTATAGCACCAATAAGAGCATCCATAATGGCATGAATAAGAACATCTGCATCTGAATGACCTAGCAATCCTTTATAATGTGGAATTTCTACTCCTCCTATAATAAGTTTTCTTTCTTCTACTAACTGATGAACATCATATCCCATACCAACTCTTAACATAATCCATTCTCCTTTTCTTTTATTTTTTCATAATGAAGTTGAATAAATCTAGCTACACTATCATCATTATTATTTCCTATAACTGCTGTTGCATTTTCTTTTACTTCTTGCATCGCATTTCCCACAGCATAAGCTTCATCTGCTACTTTAAACATGCATAAATCATTTAGATTGTCTCCAAAACAAATGACATTCTCATATCCTCTTCTCTTCAACTTATTAATTGCATTTCCTTTGGTAGCCCTATCACTATAGATTTCTAAAATATAACCTTCCTTGCTGTAAACATCTTTATACATAACTAAAGCAATCCCATCGATTTTTTTCACTCTTTCATAAATCATTTTAATTCTATCTTCTGTGTCTAAAAATACAAAATATGCAACTTTAGTATAATCTTTTAATATTTGTTGTGTAAAACATTTATATGGTGATTTAGCTCTTTCCTGATAAAAAGCTATTTTATACTCATTTTCTAACTGCTGATAATGTACTATTAATTCATTATTATCTATTGTATAAATAAAACTCGTTTCTATCAAATAATCCAACTGCATTAATACTTGCTTTACAACCTGCTGTGAAATGAACTCTACCTCTAAATATCGATGATTCTTTAAATCATACAAAACTGCTCCATTCATTAAAATAATAGGTTCCTGAATATCTAGTTCTTTTAAAATTACTTCTACTGTAGCAGGTGTCCTAGCTGTGGCAATAGAAAAATTACAACCTTTCTTTTTTAGTTGTTTAAGTATATTTTTAGTAACATTAGATATTTCTTTGTTCTGACTTAATAATGTTCCATCTAAATCTGATATATATATTGTCTTTTTCATACTATTGTACTCCATTTTACTTATTATATATTTGCGTAATTTTTAACAAAAAAAGAATCCCTTGGGATTCTTCTTTATAAAGTCACATCAATATTACTACCAATATGAGGGTTAATGGATAACTCCATTTGTTTCATCATATTTGTTATTTGACTACCATTTTGTTCTACAAGCTCTTTTCCCATTTTCATAACTGCTACACTTACCTCTACACTTGTATTTTGCATAGCCATAGCCGTACTTAATTGTGCAATATCCATTTGTTCACCCCGCTTATGTTATATAATATATTTTATACTTAATTATGTCTATTGTCCATAGATGCGATTATATTATAGCATTCAAATTTCCATTTAATTACATTTTTACTTGTATATAGTCATGTTTTAGTGTATTATTAGATTAATATATCTGAATAATCTGTTAAAATTCTGTGTCAAATATTAATTTAACTTATCCTTTATTTCACAAATGCTACTATTAGATTAACAATAATATTTCCCAAATATATTAAAACACTCTCATTTGATTATATCTAACAACTTATTATCCATATTTTTTAAAATAAAAAAAGCACTTAGATTATATCTAAGTGCTCTAATAGCGGAAGAGGGATTTGAACCCCCGACACCACGGGTATGAACCGTGTGCTCTAGCCAACTGAGCTATTCCGCCATATAAATGGTCGCTATAGGGCTCGAACCTATGACCCCCTGCTTGTAAGGCAGGTGCTCTCCCAGCTGAGCTAAGCGACCAAAACGACCCAGAAGGGACTCGAACCCTCGACCTCCGCCGTGACAGGGCGGCGTGCTAACCAACTGTACCACTGGGCCTAACTTTAAACAGGGGCAGCAGGACTTGAACCCACGACATTCGGTTTTGGAGACCGACGTTCTACCAACTGAACTATGCCCCTATATTATTTCCAAAGGAAAACTCCCCGAGTAGGGTTCGAACCTACGACCCTCCGGTTAACAGCCGGATGCTCTGCCGCTGAGCTATCGAGGAATACTTCGTTAGTATACCAAACCCACTGACTCATGTCAACACTTTTTGCTAAGTTTTTACTATTTTTTGTAACTATTTTTGTACTTAAATCTATTTTTATCAACTCATATCTACATACAATTTAACATATAATTATAGGAGGTCCTCTTATGTCTAACCTCATTGTTATGACAAGAACCAGTAAGTCTCAAACATTACTCATGCATAAAGAATATATTTGTCCTCTTCCACTAAACATTATAGAAGAAATAACTTTAATTGAGAAAAGTGAATGGCATCAATTTTGTTTTGCTCCTTACTATGGTTTAGGTAAATTTATTGCCTCTCATCTAGATATCTACCACAACCTAAAACCCTATATATCTTTTGAAACCAAGGCCTTTGATTTTACTTATCAATATGTATCTGACTGCTCTACACCTCTTTACTCTGTATACACCTTTGATGATACTAATCTTTCTGATTCTGAATATCATACCCTTTGTTACCAACAATATTATTTAGAACAATGGACTATGTTTAACTTGAGAACGGAAGAAGTATTCGTATTCTTTGAATATGAACATTTCCCTTCAGAGTATTACTGTAACGGAAGTTAAATCATTTTATTATCTAGATATATACTAAAACTAGATAGTACTAATAAAAAATCACCTATGTATTTTACATAGGTGATTTTTTATTAGTAGCGGAAGAGGGATTTGAACCCCCGACACCACGGGTATGAACCGTGTGCTCTAGCCAACTGAGCTATTCCGCCATATAAATGGTCGCTATAGGGCTCGAACCTATGACCCCCTGCTTGTAAGGCAGGTGCTCTCCCAGCTGAGCTAAGCGACCATATTAAAACAGGGGCAGCAGGACTTGAACCCACGACATTCGGTTTTGGAGACCGACGTTCTACCAACTGAACTATGCCCCTATACTTTCCTAAAGGAAACTCCCCGAGTAGGGTTCGAACCTACGACCCTCCGGTTAACAGCCGGATGCTCTGCCGCTGAGCTATCGAGGAATATAAAAGTATATTATACTTTCAAAACTAAATACAATCTTTTTATTCAACCTTTATTATCTAGGTCAAACCCTCGAACCGTTAGTATTGGTCACCTCAATGTATTACTACACTTACAGCTCCAACCTATCTACCTCATAGTCTCTAAGGGGTCTTACTCCTTTCGGATGGGAAATCTTATCTTGTGGTCTGCTTCACGCTTAGATGCCTTCAGCGTTTATCAGATCCAGACTTGGCTACTCTGCTATGCCTTTGGTAAGACAACAGATGCACCAGTGGTCCGTCCATCCCGGTCCTCTCGTACTAAGGACAGCTCCACTCAAATTTCCTGCGCCCACGACGGATAGGGACCGAACTGTCTCACGACGTTCTGAACCCAGCTCGCGTACCGCTTTAATGGGCGAACAGCCCAACCCTTGGAACCTGCTTCAGCTCCAGGATGCGATGAGCCGACATCGAGGTGCCAAACCTCCCCGTCGATGTGAACTCTTGGGGGAGATAAGCCTGTTATCCCCGGGGTAGCTTTTATCCGTTGAGCGATGGCAATCCCACTTTCATACCACCGGATCACTAAGTCCTACTTTCGTACCTGCTCCACCCGTCGGTGTCGCAGTCAAGCAACCTTATGCCTTTGCACTCTTCGAATGGTTTCCGACCATTCTGAGGTTACCTTTGAGCGCCTCCGTTACTCTTTAGGAGGCGACCGCCCCAGTCAAACTGTCCACCTGACATTGTCCCAGACCCGGGTAACGGGCCATGGTTAGAAGTTAAGTATTACAAGAGAGGTATCCCACCGGCGACTCCACCTAGACTGGCGTCCAGATTTCTCAGTCTCCCTCCTATCCTGTACATGTAATACCCAACCTCAGTATCAAGCTACAGTAAAGCTCCACGGGGTCTTTCCGTCCTGTCGCGGGTAACCAGCATCTTCACTGGTACTACAATTTCACCGGGTGCGCTGTCGAGACAGTGCCCAAATCATTACGCCTTTCGTGCGGGTCAGAACTTACCTGACAAGGAATTTCGCTACCTTAGGACCGTTATAGTTACGGCCGCCGTTTACTGGGGCTTAAGTTCAAAGCTTCGTCCTTAGACTAACCTCTCCCCTTAACCTTCCAGCACCGGGCAGGCGTCAGCCCTTATACATCACCTTTCGGTTTAGCAAAGACCTGTGTTTTTGTTAAACAGTTGCTTGGGCCTATTCTCTGCGGCCTACCTAAGTAGGCACCCCTTCTCCCTAAGTTACGGGGTCATTTTGCCGAGTTCCTTAACAACGCTTCTCCCGTCGGCCTTAGGATTCTCTCCTCATCCACCTGTGTCGGTTTACGGTACGGGTACCTATCACGCAATAGCAGCTTTTCTCGGCAGTGTGGATTCAGCAACTTCTCTACTTTTATTTCGATCCCCATCACACTTCATCCTCGCCTAACGGATTTGCCTGTTAGGTGCGACTTTGTGCTTGGCCCAGGATACCATTCCTGGGTTTGCCTATCCTCCTGCGTCCCTGCAGTTCTGATAATAGGTAGTACTGGAATATGAACCAGTTGTCCATCGACTACGACTTTCGTCCTCGCCTTAGGTCCCGACTTACCCAGAGCAGATCAGCTTTACTCTGGAAACCTTGGATATTCGGCCTACAAGATTCTCACTTGTATCTCGCTACTCATTCCGGCATTCTCACTTGTAATTACTCCACAGCTCCTTACGGTACTGCTTCTGCGTCGTTACAACGCTCCTCTACCAATCCACTATTGTGAATTCCATAGCTTCGGTGGTGTGTTTTAGCCCCGGACATTTTCGGCGCAAGATCTCTCGACTAGTGAGCTATTACGCACTCTTTGAATGAGTGGCTGCTTCTAAGCCAACATCCTAGTTGTCTTCGAAATCTCACATCCTTTTCCACTTAACACACACTTGGGGACCTTAGCTGATGGTCTGGACTGTTTTCCTTTTGACCACGTGTCTTATCACTCGTAGTCTGACTGCTGACGGTATCTTGATGGCATTCTTAGTTTGATATGCTTCGGTAAGCTTGTGGGCCCCCTAGGCAATTCAGTGCTTTACCTCCATTAGACTCCTATCAACGCTAGCCCTAAAGCTATTTCGAGGAGAACCAGCTATCTCCGGGTTCGATTGGAATTTCTCCGCTACCCACACGTCATCTCCACCTTTTTCAACAGATGTGAGTTCGGACCTCCATTACCTTTTACGGTAACTTCATCCTGCACATGGGTAGGTCACCCGGTTTCGGGTCTACTAACAATGACTATTTTGGCGCCCTATTCAGACTTGGTTTCCCTTCGGCTTCGTACCTCCTGGTACTTAACCTTGCCACAGCTAGTAACTCGCCGGACCGTTCTACAAAAAGTACGCGGTTGCGCATCATATGGCGCTTCCACTGCTTGTAAACATAGAGTTTCAGGTTCTCTTTCACTCCCCTCCCGGGGTTCTTTTCACCTTTCCTTCACAGTACTATGCGCTATCGGTCACCGAGGAGTATTTAGGCTTGGGGGGTGGTCCCCCCGGCTTCCCACAAGGTTTCTCGTGTCTCGTGGTACTCTGGATACTGCTAGGCTTCACTTGGATTTCGCTTACGGGATTATCACCCTCTTTGATGAGACTTTCCAGACTCTTCAGCTATCCGCATTCTTGCCATGACGCAGTCCTCAACCCCAGATTACAAGTAATCTGGTTTGGCCTGTTTCCCTTTCGCTCGCCGCTACTTAGGAAATCGATGTTTCTTTCTCCTCCTGAAGGTACTTAGATGTTTCAGTTCCCTTCGTTCCCTTCCTATAGTTATGTATTGGCTATAGGATGACAGAGGTTTGCTCTGCCAGGTTTCCCCATTCGGATATCTACGGATCAAAGTTTATTTGTAACTCCCCGTAGCTTTTCGCAGCTTATCACGTCCTTCATCGGCTCTCGGTGCCAAGGCATCCACTCTACGCTCTTAGTAGCTTGACCTATTGCTCATTATTGAGCGGCCTAATCATGTTTTCACATGATTGGTGCCTTGTTAATCAACTTTCGTTGAATACAAAGAATATTTATTATCGGTTAAATTGTAGATTTTACACCCTGACAAACATTTTTGCACTAATGTGCGTGTACATTTATCGTTAGGCGCAAGTTATATTGCTATAACTTACAAATCTATAATTGATTGTATTTAGTTTTCAAAGTACAAGCGCCTATACAATATAGCATTTATCTTGTTATATGTCAAGGCATTATTTTTTCTTTTTAGTCAACCCGTTTTGTGCTGACTTCATGAATTATACTAGATATACTCACTACTTGTCAACACATTTTATAGAGTTAACTTATTCTTATTTTCTTCTAACCATTCTTTACTTTTTTCAAAGCTTGGAATAATTTCTTCCATTTTACCTACTTCTTTTCCATCTACTAGACCATTTATACGACATAAACTACTTACTAAAATATAATCTATAATCTCTACAGGCATTATTCCCACTCTTACATTGGCAGTTATGCAGGTTTCATCACTACGGAATAAAATTGTATTATCATCCATTACTTCAACTTGTGCTGGCACCATTTCGAACATTTCTTTATATGCCTTTAAACGCTCTTTGATCTTCGCATTTACTTTTTGCTTATACCAATCAATAATAGCTTGTCTTATTTCTGCAGTAGATTCTGTATAAGTTTCAACTACAAGTTTTCCTCTTAACATCTTTACTTTAATTTCTTTTAGTTCAGAACTAGTTACTATCTCTAACTTATAGTTCTTTCCTAAATACGTATATTGTTCTAGTAATTGCGACTGCGATGCTTGTGGTCTATTGCGATATAGCTCACTGATAATCCATGGTGCATTTCCTTTTACTTTATCCATGACAGCATAAATAGAGGTACCTATTGGTGCAATAACGTTCACTTTGCCCTCTTCAGTAATTTTGATAGATATCGCCTTTGTTTTCTTATACGTTAAGTCATAGGTTATCTTGGTGCCTTTGTAATCAAAGTTAAGTTTCATCTTAATACCCCTTTTTTAGTTGTTAATAAAGCATATATGTTTCTCAAAACAACATTTTAATTATATCAACTTTTGCGTTTTTTGTACATATCTAAGTTTACATATAGCTTACTTTATCTTATTTTTTTACAAAAAACAACCTTCCCTATATTTGTCAGTATTTAATTAACATTTATTATTTTGTTTATTTTTTAGATTATAAATGCTATAATAAGGTATAATTACCATAAAGAAGGAGATTTATATGTCAACTGAACTTGAAGCCTTTCAAGATTTCATCGATACTATTTTAATAAGAAATAAGAGTATCTTAGATCAAACTACTAAGTTACAAGATGCCTGCACACACCTCTGCCGAACTATTTCTAAAGCTACTACCACCTGTGGCTGCATTACAATAGAGGCTCATAAACAAACCTATACTTTCACTGAAAGTTCATCTATAGAAGAAATTAAAAATGCAATGTGTACTCATATTTCAGGGAAATTATGTCCTAGTTGTGAAGATCTTTTTGAAAAGGAATTAGGGCGTGTTCTTTTCTATTTAGGTGCTATAGCTAACACTTTTGACCTCTCGCTTTCAGATGTATTAGAAAAAGAAAAATACCGCACTGAACTACTGGGCAAATACTCCTTACGCTAATATTTTGTCAAAATGTCTAAGAATTGTATACTTTTCCTATTTATTATTTATAACTCGTGCTATAATGTTCGTAGATTAATGACACACTAGTCTGAGGAGGCTTTTATGAATCTACGACCAAGAGCTGCCGCTGTCATATTAAATGAACACAATGAACTACTTGTTCTTCGTCAAAAAGATCCCCGTACAGGCTTTGAATGGTGGACCCTTCCTGGTGGAGGTATGGAACCTGAAGAAAGTGTTATTGATACCATTGTACGCGAAGTTGAAGAAGAGTGTCATGTTCGTTGTCGTCCTATACAGCTTATTTATATGAGTGAATATGTGGATTATGCTATCAATACACATCATCTAGGAATGTTTTTTTTAACCACTGTAGATAATATTGAAGATTTAGAAGCTGGTACTGATCCTGAAGTTGTAGAACAATATATTAAAGAATGTCGCTTCATTTCTGAACAGGAATTAAAATCTTCTGGAATTCCTATATTCCCTCCTGTGTTCAAAGAACAATTTTGGGAGGACTTAAAAACTGGTTTTGTTGGGCATGAGGTTTACCAACGTGGTCAAGTTGAAACAGAATAATCCACTTAAAATAAGATGATAACTTATATGCTACATTGATTCTTAATGATTTAGCAATTATTCTCTTATCTTTTATCCATGTTCATCATAAATGATGGCTCAATAAAAAGCGGTTACTATTTTTAGTGTCTAAAACTAAAAATAGTAACCGCTTTTTATTTTCTTAGAATCCTAATGGGATACCAAATGTGAAGAATCCAATAAGGATAGTTGTCCATATTACTAAGAACGCCATAGAATATGGGAACATTAAACTGATTAAATCACCCACTGAGTATTCAGGTTTATATTTTCTCATGAATACGAGAATTAAACCTGCATAAGACATTAATGGTGTAATAATATTAGTTGAAGAGTCTGCTACACGATATGCTGCTGCAACCATATCTGGTGTCATTGAACTATTTACATTATATAACATAGGAATGAAAATCGGTCCAAGTAACATCCATTTTGATGTCATACCACCAACAAACAAGTTAATTATTGCTGTTGTAATAATAAATCCGATTAATAATAGAATTGGATAGTCTGCAAGTCCCATATTTTGGAGACCTGTGGCACCTAAATAAGTTAAATAGGTTCCAAGTTGTGACTCACTAAGAAGTGCCAAAAAGTTATATGAGAAGAATGTTAACACGATAGTATATCCCATTGAACTCATAGCAGTTGACATTGCTTTTACAACGTCTTCCATCTTTTTAAACTTACCTACTTTATAGCCATAGAATAAACCTGGCATAAAGAATACGAAAGTAATGATTAAAATAATGTTATCCATTAATGGTGTTACTGTTTTAGCCACGCCAGTTGCTTCATCTACTACTTCATAAGAAGCTAAAGGTCCAAATGCAAGAAGTGCTACGACCGCTCCACCAATAAGAAGACCAAGTCCTGCCCATTTTAAAGCTTTGTTTTCTTCTGGTTTAACAGTAAACTCATTTAAGTTCATGTCTGCTGGAATAGTATAATCTTGTTTTTCTAATTTTGGTTTAATAAATTTGATCGTTATAAAGCCACCAACAAGTGTTAAGGCAATTGTTGATACCACAATGAAAATGTAATGCATTGTTGCTGGTGTAATAGCTTTACCAGCTGCTGTCACAAAAGGTATACCTTGAGCCTCAGCAAAAGCTTTTGCATTAGTACCTAAAATAATATCACTTGGTGTTGCTGGAATCAGGTTAGCACTAAACCCTGCTGATACCCCAGCAAAGGCTGCTGCCATACCGATAAGTGGATTTTTCTTAAGCCCTGCATAAAGTAAACCAGCTAAAGGGACAAGAATAATATATCCTGCATCTGTTGCTATACTACTCATAATCCCTAAGAATACAAGTATGAATGGCAAAAACTTATCTGATACTTTTAGACCTACCTTTTTAATAAGTGTTGATAAAAGACCTGATTGTTCTGCTAAACCAACACCTAACATAACAACAAGAATTGTTCCTAATACGCCGTTTCCGTATGATAACCAGTTTTTAAGTAGCGCGTTATCAAAAATCCATCTCATATTCTCTGCTTCGAACATATTTTTAATTTGATAAGTAATTGTACTACCGTCTTTTGCTAAAGTTGAGAACTCTTTTCCGCCTAAGAAATATGTTAAAACCATAGTAATGGCAAATAACCCCATAAAGATAATAACTGGATCGGGTATCTTCTTACCAATCGTCTCAATAAGAGACTTTTTCTGTCTTTTCTTTTCCGTCTTCATACTTTTCCTCCTGCTGTCATTTTATTTTATGTCAACTCATTTAATCTGGTCTTATTATAACAACAAGATTTAGCTTTTGCAAGAGCGTTAACCAGTTAATTTATGTAAACTATATGTACATGTAACATATAACATATAAAGAGCCTTGATAATCAAGCATTACTTATCCTTTTAAATCTTATTTACATATAAGCAAAAAACTTATAGAACTGAGTATTTTGCAGCTTGATGCATTTAAAATTGCATTTATACGTCGCTTTTGGAAGTTATCCATCTTTTTATTGAATATTAAATAATCAATAACTACTATCTTTTAATATTACTTCGTGTTATAATAACTATATCTTCTACTACTTATAGTAGAGCAATATTTTTATAAAAGGAGTATATTTATATGAAAGCAATCGTTGATCATGATATATGTATTGGATGCGGTTTATGTGCATCTATATCTGAAGAAGTTTTTACTATGAACGCAGACGGTTTATCAGAACCAATTGCAGATTCAATCGCAGATGAATTAGTAGAAGCTGCTGAAGAAGCTTGTAGTAGCTGCCCAGTTGATGCTATTACTATAGAGAAATAAAAAAGCAACGTGACATTTGTCACGTTGCTTTTTTATTTCTCTAATCATGTTTCATTCCGACTTAATACATGCAAGTAAAAAGTTTTATTCTATACTTATATACATATGAATCTCACTATTCTGTACATCATTATTAATATAGTGTTCAAAGTCACTCTTATAGCTTCTCTTCAATTCTTTCATTTGCCAAAGTTTATTCCAAAACATTGGTACAACTTGATTCATATCTCCCTTTAAAATAAACTTGGCATATCTTCCCGCTTGAATATGCTTAACTATATAAGCCTCATTCCCCTCTATAGTATTTACCTCACACCCTATTGTTACATCATAATCTCCTGTCCAATCTGCTTCATAGTGATCATAAAGACAAATAGTTGTATCATCTTTCTTTTGATTCATTGTTAAATAGAGGTTTTCACCAAACAATTGCTGCCATAAACCTCCTATAATCTGTGTTACATTAGGCGATTGATTATTAGTGCGAGCACCTACACCTACTAATAGCTTCTCCGTTATATTAACTATTTCATATTCCATTTTATTATCTCTCCTTCATATACTATGATATGGACATTATAAGTTATGGAATTTGACAATAGTATGTCATATTTAAAATGGTAAGTCCTTTCTTTCTTCAAACACACTCCAAATCACTTCACTTAATGTGTTTTTCTCAATAACTTGTAGATTTTTAAATGTCACTTCTCTTTGAAGAGCCTTTCTAGCTACATAAGCTTTTTTATATCCCATGCGATCAGCTTCCTTTAGCCTCGCTTCTAAAGTTGGTACTCTTTTAAGTTCACCAGTAAGGCCAATATCTGCTATAAAAATAGTGTCACTTGGTATACCTTTTCCTTTTTCTGAGGAAACAACACTCATGACTACAGCTAAGTTAACAGCTTGTTCCTTAAGTTTTAAACCACCTGTTGTTTTTACAACTACGTTCTTATCATAAAGTTGTACCTTACCTCGTTGCTCTAGAATAGAAATAAGCGTATTAAGTTGCTCTCTCTTCATATTTTCACTGATTCTAGCTGGATAAGGGGTAAATGACGTACTAACAAGGCTTTCAATTTCTACAATAATAGGCCTTGAACCTTCTCTAACCACAGTAAGGGCTGACCCAGAAACTTGCTCATTTTTTTCTCTCATGGTCATAAAATACTCTGATGGATTTTCAATAGGTTCCATACCTCTTTCTGTCATAGCAAAGAAAGCTGCTTCTCCTGTAGAACCAAAGCGATTTTTAGATGCAATTACTCCTCTCAGTTCTTCGCCACTTTCTCCTTCAATAATAAGTACAGCATCTACTAAGTGCTCTAGTGCTCTAACCCCAGCAATTTCATCATCTTTTGTCATTTGTCCTACAATAATAATCGCCCTAGGCTTTGTACCATTTTTCGCAACTTGTAACAGCGCATTAGCACATTCCATAGTTTGCACAGGACTGCCTGGCCTTGAGTTATACTCTTCCATGATAAAGGTTTGAATACTATCTATTATAATGAGGTCTGCCTCTACTTCTTCTATTAAATCTAAAACATGATTCATACTTACATCTGAATGAATCCATATATTCGGATGAATACTCTCTAAAATACGTTCTGCTCTATTTTTGATTTGGCTATCACTTTCTTCTCCTGAAGCATAGAGAACATTCATACCTTGATTAGCTACATCTTGAGCTACCTGAAGTAACAAGGTAGATTTACCTGCTCCAGGTCTAGCTGTAATAATAGTAAGAGAATCCTTAACAATACCACCGCCCATTACACGATTAAATTCACTAATCCCTGTAATAATACGAGCGGATGTACTACTTTCTACATCAACTAACCTTTTAGTAGGAATAGAACCTTTACTTCTAGCACCCCCTGTTTTTCTTACAGGCTCTGGTTGTTGTTCTTCTATTGTATTCCATTCCTTACAGGCATCACACTTTCCTTGCCATTTTGAATAGACTTGTCCACAACTTGTACATACATAAATTTGCTTTGCTTTTGCCATAGTTATTCCTTTCTTATCTTATACTATCTTTTTATTTTTCCTTGTTTCTTTATTTTATTTATTTTATTTATTTTATTTATTTTCCTATATTTATCTTTTCTTATCTTTATCTTTTTCTATCCTTTTTCTATCCTTTTTCTATCCCTTATTTAAATCTACCCCTCTTCTACTATACATAGAAGTTTTTAGTGCCTTACTGCTATAAAGAAAAATAATTTTTCCTGCACTCAAACTTATCATTTTTATTCTATACTGCTATTTTACAGTCCCTTGAGCATCATTTATAGTATAAACCTTTTTATCATTTAAAACTACTTTTCTTATACTTCTCATATGAGTTGATCATGAACGCATTACTGATCTTTTGTTTCCTTTATTCTTTCTCCATTCCCTTGATTCAGGGATGCATTGCTTAGCACGCATTATTAGATATAATGCACTTACTATTTTTTCTTCATTATATATAGTGATACTTAGAAATTATATCTAATAGTATATCTATTATTCCCGTATTTAGGATTAATTTTTCCATTCACATGATAATTGTACCCTTTATTCGCCTATCGAATAAGAAACACAAAATCATTTATTGAAGTTTAATTTCTATGATTCCTTCTGACTTCTTGGCATTCCAATTTATATCACTACTTAGAATATAACTTTGGAATTCACTCTAGTTCTTTATCTCTGAGTCTTCAATAAAAATGCCATTTTCTTATCTATCTGACTGTTTATAATATTCATTATCAAGTATTATGGACCTTAGGTCTACTTATCAAGCTCATCCATACATACGTCTTTCATATGATTTTTGTTATTCGGACCAGTGTATAATCATGATGAACACACTAAAAAATCGCCTAGGGAAACTTTCTTCCTTAGGCGACCTTATAGACTTTATTATTTTACTTTTTTAATTTCTACTGTTTGTGCTTCTTTTGCACAGTCTACAGAAAAGCTTAATTTTCCTGAAACAGTTGAACGAATATTGCCTACTGTTACATCACTAATAATAAGTTTATAGTCCGTAGCTGGTTCTAATTCCATGGTGATTTGTGAACTACCATTACCTTCTACTTCAAAGCTCACACCATTATCTGTAACTTTAAACTGGTGCACTGCTGTTCCTGGTAATGACTCATATACTAAAGCACCATCTCTTTTAAGTTTAGTTACTTCGTAAAAAGTTTTTGCTTTATAAAATCTACCTTCTACTTCGAAGTCTACTACTTTTGTTTTCTCTTGAAGTTCGTAGTTACCAAAACTAAGTGCCCCGTTTTCTTCAACACGTATAATTTCATTAACAACTGCCATTGCTAAATCCTCCAATGTTTTATCTCTTTGTTTATCTCTATTTTTAAATCTTATTCATGCCTTTATTATACATGATACTAGGTGAAAAGTATATGAATATTTATATTCAATTTTACTTTATCCTCACATTATATACTTATTTACTTAGTCTGTTTATTCAAAAAATAACCGTTATCAAATTTACTCAACCCAAACACTTAATTTTAGCACTTATAAAACCTATTTATTTGATTTCATTGTTTCTAAAATTTATTTACCTATTTTTAGTGTATTTAAGCTTAATCACTTGATTCTAGTATTTTTAAGTGTAGTTACTTGATTTTAATATCTTTAAATTTATTCACTTGATTTTAGTATTTCAAGACTTATTTACTTTACCTTTGCAAGCTGATCTTGTTTAGTAAATACGCATACTTCACCATCTACAGTTACCGAAACAACATCTCCCTCTTTGAAGTTTCCTGATAAAATTTCATCTGAAAGCTTATCTTCAATATAGGTCTGAATCGTTCTTCTAAGTGGCCTAGCACCATAGGCTTGATTATACCCTTTTTTACCTAAGAAATCTAAGGCTTCTTCGGTTAATTGAATTTCTATTCCTACGTTTTTACTGATACGTGTGATTAATCTCTTAATCATAATATCAGCAATCTCTCTAATTTCTTTTGTACTTAATGGATGGAATACAAGTGTCTCATCAATACGATTTAAAAACTCTGGTTTAAAGGTTCTCTTCACTTCTTCCATTACGTTTTTCTTCATATCTTCATAGGACTTTTCTGCATCCTCAGTTGAGATAAAACCTACCTTTTTAGGTGAAATAATACTTCTTGCCCCAATATTTGAAGTCATGATAATAATTGTATTTTTAAAGTTAATACGTCTACCTCTAGAATCGGTAATATGTCCATCATCTAAAATCTGAAGTAGAATATTAAATACATCACCATGGGCCTTTTCAATCTCATCAAATAAAACAACGCAGTATGGTTTACGTCTTACTTTCTCTGTTAATTGGCCACCTTCTTCGTAACCTACATAGCCTGGAGGTGAACCAATCATCTTAGAAACCGTATGCTTTTCCATGTACTCAGACATATCTACACGTACCATGGCATTTTCGTCTCCAAACATAGCTTCTGCCAATGCTTTAGTTAACTCTGTCTTACCTACACCCGTAGGTCCTAAGAACATAAAGGAACCAATAGGTCTGTTTGGATCTTTTAAACCAACACGACCTCTTCTAACAGCTTTTGAAACGGCAACAATGGCTTCCTCTTGACCAACTACGCGTTCATGAAGGATTTTCTCCATTTGCTTTAACCTTTCCGTTTCTTCTTCTGCTAAACGTTTAACTGGAATATTGGTCCAGCTACTTACGATATCTGCTATTTCTTCTTCGCCAACCACTTGGTTGTTTTTCGTATGCTTAGCATCCCACTCAACCTTCGCATTAGCGATTTTTTCTTTGATCTCATTTTCCTTACGTTTAATTTCACTCGCTTTTTCGTATTCTTCATTCATAATAGCTATTTCTTTTTGTTCACCTAGACTACTCAGCTGTTCCTCTAATTCTTTAATATTAGTAGGCGCTGTAAAAGCTCGTAATCTTACTTTAGAAGCCGCTTCATCTAATAAGTCAATGGCTTTATCTGGTAAGTAGCGGTCTGCTATATAGCGAGCAGACAACTTAACAGCTGCTTTAATGGCATCATCTGTAATTTGAACTTGATGATGCACTTCGTATTTATCTTTAATACCTCTTAAGATTTCTAAGGTCTCTTCTTCACTAGGTTCCTCAACCTGTACAGGTTGGAAACGTCTCTCAAGGGCTGCATCTTTTTCAATATGTTTGCGGTACTCATCTAAAGTCGTAGCACCTACAAGCTGCACCTCTCCTCTTGCTAAAGAAGGTTTCAAGATATTAGAGGCATCCATGGCACCTTCTGCTGCACCTGCTCCAATAATAGTATGAAGTTCATCAATAAATAAGATAACATCTCCTGCTAACCTTACTTCTTCAATCACTTTATTAATACGCTCTTCAAATTCACCACGGTATTTAGTACCGGAAATCATAGAAGAAAGATCTAAAGAAACCACACGTTTACCTTTTAATAAATCCGGGATTTCTTCTGATGCTATTTTTTGTGCTAAGCCTTCTACTACGGCAGTTTTACCTACTCCTGGCTCACCTACTAAGCAAGGATTGTTTTTGGTTCTTCTAGAAAGAATTTGAATCACACGATCAATCTCTTTTTCACGTCCCACAATAGGGTCAAACTTACCCTCTCTAGCGAAAGTTGTTAAATCTCTACTATATTTATCTAAAGTAGGTGTTGTAGACTTAGTTACTGGTTCACCAGCCTTAGTCGTACTAAAGCTAGCTTCTGTTTTTTGAGTGCTACCTGTTAACATCTCCATTAAAACAGATAAAAGTTTGCTTATATTAATGCCTAATGTTTCTAATAATTTAACTGCTATACAATTCTTTTCCTTTAATACTGAAATTAAAAGATACTCTGTTCCAATACTCTCACTGCCTAGTTGTTTTGCAAGTTGGGTACTCATTTCAAATATACGTTTAACACGTGGGGTGAAGTCCCTGGTTGCTACCAGTGGACTTCCTCCCATACCAATAATATCTTTAATTTTATCTAAAATGTCTTCTTCTGTAATTCCACATGCTTCAAGAGCCTTTTGGGCAACAGAGTTTTTGGCATGAATAAGCCCCACAAGCAGATGTTCAGTTCCTAAATAACCGTGTCTAAAATCTGTCATAACTTGTTCAGCATATTCAATGGCCATTTGGGCCTGTGGTGTAAACTTAATTTCCATGTTGTTCATCTCCTTTGTCTCAGGTACTCATGCTGCATTTTATTTGCTTATTCAAATTTGTTACCGCATTTAATACAATAAGCTGCATATTCATGATTGCCTGTATTACATACTGGGCAAACCTTTAAAATCTCAATACCATCTTCTTCAAGATCTGCTTTTTTCTCTTGTGTTTCTGGTTCATTCCAAGTTGACTTAACTTCTCTCTTATAAGAGTCTAGGCTGCTCTTTTGTGTTGTTACAATTTCACCTAAACGCTGTTCAATTTCTGTGATTTGTAGTTTAAGTGCATCAATTTTAGCATAAAGTGCATCTCTTTCTTCACATTCAACTTGTTCCACATAGCATTTGTATTGTGCTTCACCTAGTGATGTAAATAATCTTTTTAATTCATTTCTTTTATTCATTAAGTCAGTTCTGCAAGCTACTTGATCTACTGATTTTTGTGTTTGTTCTGTGGCTACCTTAAGTGTTGATTTTAAACTATCCCCTAATTTACTGAATACATCTGACATTTTAAAGCCCTCCCATTTTTATTTTTATTTTTTATTTCGGCTGAATGTCCTCATTCTAGTATATGCATGTTTATCTCTTCATAATAGCTAAATAAAGTATATAAGTAGCGGTATAGAAATGCAACTAAGCAAGGTCGTAATTAAAACCCCCTGAGAAGCTAGCTCCGCATCACTTTCATAAGCTTCTGCCATCATTGCTGCGTTACTAGCCACAGGCATACCTGCTACTATAACAGGAATCATAATAAGCCATGAATCCTCTATCCTTAGTATATACTTTAATAATGTAAAAATAATGAAAGGAAGTAAAAAAAGTCTCACAATTGCCAAAATATATATCTTTGTTTCCCCAAACATTTTCTTCAGTGACAAAAGACTTAACATGCTTCCTATAACAATCATAGAAAGGGGTGTGCAAATACTGCCTATAGCATCAATACTTCCACTTATAAATGCTGGCAGCTCTATACCTGACACAAATAATACAAGGCCTATTAAACTTGCTATAATCCCTGGATTAATGAGAAGCTTATAATCAAAACTTTTGCTTTGATTGTTGCCTGTTTCAAGTAATTTAATACCTAAAGTATAAACTAAAATATTAAAACAAATATTGTAAATAGCTACATAAAAAATGGCTTCTTGCCCAAGTAAGGCCCCAAGTACTGGATATCCCATAAAAGCGCAGTTAGAAAACATGAGCATAAAGCTTAAAACCCCTCTTTGCTGATTGTTCTTTGTAAGCCCTTTAGGTATGAACCAAGCGATTATAAAGGTCAGCGCATAGACAATAAATGATAATCCAAATATTGTGAGTGCTCTATTCATATTTTCTTTTGTCAGTGGCATATTCATTCCAGAAATAATAACTGCTGGTAATGCTACATTAACAATAAATTTTGAAAAGGTTGCATTATTTTCTGCTGTAAAAAATTTAAGTTTACCCAATAGATAGCCCGTTAACATGAGTATAAATAAAATGCCAAGCTGTATGTAAACCTTTGTTAATTCCATGTAAATCTCCTTTAAGTCGTCCTATGCAAATTCTAGTTTTCCCCTAATGTTAACCTTTATTCTACCATATCTTATTCAAGTGTCAAAGTCAATTTCCTGAATTATATCCTTACAATACTTATAGCACCTCATTAGTAGGCAATTAATAACACAGAAAGTTCACTCCCTACTAAAACTTCTTAGCTACTTAAAAAACAACCCACCTCGAATAGCTCAACGATCGACGTAGAATCCTATCTTTTAACTATTTCTCTATCCTTTTATGCAAAAAAGCAACAAAAAGGAGACTTAAACAAAGTCTCCAGATACATTTTTTATGTATTTTATTGTAATGCAAAACTAATCATAATCCCTTTGTCTACTTGTGCCATAAGCCTATCGTCTAAATGACAGATTTTTTCCTTTAGTCGTCTCTTATCAATCGTTCTGATTTGCTCGAGGAGTATAACAGAATTCTTAACAAGCTCGTATTCTGCTGCATCAATCTCTACATGTGTAGGTAGCTTTGCTTTGTTAATCTTTGAAGTGATTGCCGCACAGATCACTGTAGGGCTAAATTTGTTACCAACATCATTTTGTACTACTAATACGGGGCGAATACCCCCTTGTTCTGAACCAATAACTGGACTTAAGTCCGCATAAAAAATATCTCCACGTTTTACTTGCACTTTACTCACACTCCGCTATGCGATCATAATAAGACTCCGCCTCACTTTCTATTTCAAAATAGAGGTTTGAGAGCGCTAAATTAATCGCTGCCATCTCCTTATAGCCTTTTTTCATCGTATTTATTTCTTTTTTGATTTCAGGGATTGTTTCTCTATCTTCTTTGGTCAACTGAAAATCACTTCTAGACTTTGCCATTCGCAAATCACTCCCTACTAACATCGTGATTTACTCCTAACTAGCTATTTTCATTGTTGCCGATTTTTCATAAATTTATACGATGTTATTCAAATTTTTAAGGTTTTATATAAATACGTGGAACTCTTTTACCAATCATACATACAATCTCGTAATTAATGGTGCCTAAGCTTTGAGCAATTTCTTCAACTGGAATGACTGCATCTTGTTGTTTACCAAAGAGTACAACCTCATCTTCTACGGATATACCTTTGATATGAGTTACATCGACCATGAATTGGTCCATACAAATATTTCCTATTATAGGCGCATACTGTCCTCTTATGAGAACTCTGCCCTTATTACCTAAATTTCTTGAATAACCATCTGCATAACCGACTGGAATCGTAGCAATTTTAGTTTTCTGATGGGTGTAAAATTTTCTACCATAGCCGACGTACTGACCTTCTGGCAGCTCTTTCACATGAACAACTTGAGTTTTAAGTGTCATGGCTGGCTCAAGGTCTAGTACTTTCCCTTCTAAATAAGGTGAAGGATAGTATCCATAAAGAATAATACCAGGTCTTACTAAGTTTAAATGCGTATACTCATGACACATAATGGCTGCGCTATTAGCTGCATGAATAATAGGAAGTTCAAGCCCTACTTCACTTAATTCTTTTAAAAAGCCTTCAAATATACTCCATTGTTCTTTTGTATAACTTGTATCTTCTTCATCCGCTGTAGAAAAGTGTGTAAAAATACCTTCTAAATTAATATGAGGAAGTTTTGTAATCATTAAAATCTCTTCTATACTTTTAGGTGACGATAAAAAACCAATGCGCCCCATCCCTGTATCTACCTTTAAATGAATATTGACGGTCTTACCAAGGCGGCCTGCTTCGTCAGATATGGTTTTTGCCATTTCATAAGAAAAAACAGTTTGGGTTAAATCATTTTCTATAAGCGCTTTAATATCTGCTCGTGGTGTATAGCCTAAAACTAAAATAGGTGATGTGATACCACTACTTCTTAGTTCCTCACCTTCTGCTACAATAGCAACTGCAAAACGATTGACACCTTGCTCTTGTAGAAAGTTTGCTACTTCCTTTGCACCATGACCATACCCATCTGCTTTGACAATAGCCATCATTTCTGTATGATTCGGTATATGCTGACGAATTTGTTTATAATTATGTTCTATTGCACCTAAATTAACTTCTGCAACAACACGTGGTCTAAGAGATTCCATATTTACCTCCCTGAGAAACTTAACGTTCTCATTCTTATCTAATCATTGTATTTGAAACTTTCGTAGTCAACCTGTAAGGTAATATTGCCTGTTTCATCATATATAATCATTTGAATAGGTAACAGTTTCTCCTCATCTAAATAAAGCTTTTCTTTAGCCATATACTTGAACCCACCTTCTATAGGCATTTCAATTGTCACTAAAGTTTTACCATCTTGCTTAACCACATCTTTCTTCACCTCTTTAGAGGATTGATAGCGTTCTACAAAACTGGTTAAAAGCATTTCTTGGCGAGCCTGACTAGGTTCACACTCAACTGTTTGACCTGTAGCTGGGTGGTACTGGGTAATGCGCCTTCCATCATAGGTGACACATAAGCCCTTTAAATGAGTTGGTTCTTCTAAGATATATTCATAATTGCCTTTTAAATCGGCTTTTTGTTTCATCCTTAGTACATTAGGTTTTGAATCCTTCAATAAACTTACCTTTACCTGTGCTTCATAACCCTTGAAATCATCAAAGAAATCTTTAACACTAGAAGCACCTTGGTTGTTTAAACAACCTGATAAAGCTAATGTCATCATAAGTAAAAAGCTTAATACAGCAAACCTTTGTACTTTATTCATACTATCCCCCTAACGGTTTAACAATAAGGGAAGTAAGTCTGTTCTACCTATAATACCTACAAGCTTGTTATTTTCATCAATAACAGGTATGCGATTAATATGTCTGTTCATCATAAGTGATACAACCTCTTCAATAGTAGCTTCCTCATGTACGGCAAAGGCAGGAGTGGACATCACTTCTTTGGCAGTTGTGGTTTGTAGTATTGCTCTACTTTCTCCCAACTGCTTTTTCCCATCTATACCTAATATACTCGTCATAAACGCTATATATGATGAAATATTTAAACCTTTTTCCTTTGTCATTAAATCTTTTTCACTCACAACCCCTACTAATTGGTTGTTCTCATCAACAACAGGTACGCCACTAATTTGATGTTGCATTAAAATGTTAATAATATCTTCTAACAATTCTTCATTTCTTACAAAAACAACCGGTCTATTCATAATATCTTTTGCACGCATACAATTCCCCCCTATATGCTTTACCCTAATACTTAAATAAGCGCCTTCAATACTTGACTTAAATAATGAATGGTGTCGCTTGGCAAGAAGCTATATTCAGTCAAATCTTTAGCTGCTTCATCACCTGCCTTAGCATGCAAGAAACAACCTAACTTGGCTGCAGCCATTGCAGGCAAACCTGCCTTTAAACTTTGAGCTAATAGTCCTGTAATGATGCCCGTTAAAACATCACCACTTCCACCTTTGGCTAAGCCTGAATTACCATATCTGTTTATATATATGTCACCATTAGGGTCTGCTATCACTGTTCTTTCTAGCTTTAATACTGTTATCACCCGTAAATCCTGTGCCACTTTTTTGGCAATCTCTAAAGGTTGTTCTAGTATTTCTGCTATCGTAAGTCCTGTGAGTCTTGCCATTTCACCAGGATGAGGGGTTATGATCGTTGGTGCTTTTCGAATACGGAGTAGCTCTGTAAGTTCTGGAATGAAATAAAGTGCATCTGCATCTATGACGCAGGGCTTATCACTTATAAGAACATCTATGAGCACTGGCAATACATTTCTGTTTCTACCAAGACCAGGACCTATAGCAATCACATCATAGCGATCTAGCATGGCTCCTACTATTTTTCCAGCTTCTTTACTGAAAAAACCATCTTCATCTGGTAAACCACAATGAATTACCTCTGTTAACTTCTGTTCCATTATTTCTAATATAGCATAAGGTACGGTAGCAGTAACAGTACCACTACCCACCTTATAGGCGGCCATACTGGTTAGAGCTGGGGCTCCTGACATCCCCTGACTCCCACCGATGACTAATACCTTTCCAAAGCTTCCTTTATTGCTACGCATAGCTCTTCTTGGTAAAAGCACCTTCATCTCCTCTTCTTCTATAGAAAAGGTATCTGTTTGGGCTGCTTCTACCAACGCTTTAGGCATGCCAATATCCACTACCTCTACCACTCCTGTATATAGCGGTGCTGGATACTGATACAGTCCCTTTTTAGGAAGTACAAAGGTAATAGTATAATCTGCCATCACACCTATGCCTTGTACTTTTCCGGTATTGCCATCTAGACCTGAAGGAATATCTACACTTAATTTATAAGCTGTACTTTGATTCATATGGTCAATCATTTCAGCGTATAAACCTTCTACAGGCCTTGTTAAACCCGTTCCAAATAAAGCATCTACAATCACCTTGGCGGCTTCTAAACTTTTAAAAGCCGTATCTCTATTTTGCTTATCTACCTGCATCATGTCCACCTGTAATTTTTGGCAAATATCAAAATAGGTTTTTCCATCTTCACTTAGTTTCTCTCTAGGGGCTAAAAGTAACACCTTTACCTTGCTCTGCCCCCAGGTTTGTAATTGTCTCGCTAAAGCTAAACCATCCCCTCCATTATTACCAGGTCCGCATACAATAACAACAGATTCTGCCTTATCTCTACCTTGCAAATGCTTAAATAAATGATAAGCCGCATGCTCCATTAATAAAATGCCTGGAATGCCATATTCTTTAATCGCTGCTTCATCTAAAGCATGCATGGCTGAAGGTGTCATTAACTTCATTTTTCCTCCACTCCCTCTATTACCACGTAAGCTACTGAATAGCTCTGACAGTGAGAAATCGTTAAATGAATTCGCCCTACCCCTAGTTCATCTGCTACTTGTTTGGCTCCGCCGAGTAAATGAACTTCTGGTTTACCAAGGGCATTTCTCCTCACCTCTATGTCACAAGGTGAGAAATCTCTAAAACCTGTCCCTAAAGCTTTACTAACCGCTTCTTTGGCTGCAAAAGCCCCTGCTAGGCTCTCTACTTTTTTATGTCCTGCTTCATAGTATGCACGTTCTTCTTCTGTATAAACCGTTTTATAAAAACGTGGTGTCTTACTAATGACTTTTTCAATTCTTTGAATCTCTATGATATCCGTTCCAATACCTATAATCATCTTATTTTTTATCTCCTAAGCCTCTGTCAATGACTTCTATTTGTTCTCTTCCTACAATGCTATGAAGGTAGTTATACACATCTTTTAAGAGCTTTTCACACTTTTTCTTTTCTGCTGTTTTCAAAAGCATTTGCTCTCTGAGCTGTGTAATCTCTCTTTCTAAGCGTATTTCCTTTTCCTTGCAAACATCAATATACTCGTACCCTACCGCAATCATTTCTTCTATAATCTCACGGTTAGCACTTTCAATCTCCACTTCCACTTCGCTTATACGCTTTTCAATATCCTCTAGTTTTTGATTGACACCTACCGTACTTTGATGGAGCTTATTAAGTGCTTCAATAGATTCACTATTCCCATCAACTTGTACTTCGCCACTTAAATTTAAAATTTCCTTTAAAAAATTTTGTTTCACAGTGCTGTATTCCTTATAGTCATTGTTTAAACGACCTTGTTCCTTTAAAAGCTCCTTTAAGTTTTTTTCCTGAGCCTTAATAATATCACTTTGAATACTATCTCTCATGGTATGCCATAGAGGGTCTAAAAGTACGATAGGTAGTTTCCTACTTTTTAAAATATCACTTACGTACTCTTTCTTTAGATTAACATTGCTATTGGTAACTTTCACTTCTTCTTCAGGCTGCTCATTTAGTACAATGCGGCGTTTTTTCTTCATAAAATCAAACATACTGGCATCTCTCCTCCTTCCTTTAACCTTAGGGTTTAAACTATTTTTATTACTTTTATTATAAACCTAAAATGAATAAAATCCTATGGTTAGCTTATATTTATTCTATAATGACAACTGCTTAGTACGATATAGGACTACTTTAGATGATTGCGTTGTTAAGTCACTAGATATAAATATATATCGGTAAATAAAACGGTTACTCATGCAGACAATTTACAATTTAAGCCTCAATAACAAAAGCTTATTCAGAATGTATAGTGTAGACTCACTGAATAAGCTCAAAAATACTTCTATTTATATTTTCCACAAATTTTACAAGTGATAAGGCTACTTGTATTAACAGCTCCACAACAACGACATAGCCACACACTACTATTTATAGGTATCATACGAAAATCATCAGATTGAAGGTATGGTTTATTGCTACCTTTCGCCAATGCTATTGTTATTTCCTTTTTCAGTTCATATATGAGTTGCCTATTACTTTTCATTTCTCTAAAGAGAACTCCTAAAGTCCAAAAAATAAGCCCGGCTAAAAAAGCAACTATTGAACCAATAACTAATATAAGAAAAGAACCACTTCCAAAGTAATTTGTTAGCAGATATAAATTAGCTACTCCTCCTAATATCCATACAATAACTCCTATTACTTTAAACATCAAATTCCCCCTAATTCAATATCATTCAGCCATATAGATTGTGATCATCCTTGTTCTACCTACTACTATCTATATTGTCCACAACCCTTACAAGTTATAGTGCTACTTGTATTAACAGTGCCACAGCTAGAACAAGCCCAAACACCGTTATCTATAGGCACCATATGTGTTTCTGTGGATTGAGCTTGGTCTTTATTACTTCCCTTTGTTAAAGAATCTATTATTTCTTTTTTCATACCATACATTAAATCAAAGATTAAGTTTCTCATTTTATTTAACTCGTCAAAAATAACACCTATAGTCCAAAACAAAAGCCCATATAAAAAAACGCTCACCAAACTTATAACTACGCCTAGTAAAGATACACTCCCTTCACTATCATAGCTATCCACTATAACTAGCAGATTCCCTAGAGTTCCTAATACCCAGACTACACCCCCAATTACCTTAAACATAAAACTCCCCCTTAACAAAATATATTTTATATAATAGTATGTTTTTTCTAAATAATCAATCTTTATCATAATGAGTATGTTGTTTGTATCAATTTGCTCCATTATTTACTGTTATCAATCAAAAAAAAGAAAACCATCCTACTCCAATGGAAAGAATGGTTTTCTACTCTATATTAGCTATTCATTAACGCTATAACTTCCTCTAACTGCGGTGGATTAAGAGGTAGTGGAAATCTAGTGCAAGCTACTGCTGCTGTAGCACTAGCAAATTTGACCGTTTCTAAATCTGACATGTCCTTTAATAAGGCATAGATACAAGCAGCTTTAAAGGTATCTCCTGCGCCTAAAGTACTTTTAACTTCTACTTGATAAGGCTCAAGACTCAATCTTCCTGTTGCCTTTCTACCATACCATAGTGGCTTTGAACCTCTTGTGAAAATCACTAAGCCCTCACTATTTTCCACATAACGTTCAAATAGCTCTTCTTTATCCTCATCTAGATAAGTATAGCCAAAGAACTCTCCTGATAAAATAGTAATACTAGCATTCTGATGTAAAAAACTATCATAAGGGCAATCGATCGTCACATACTTTTTCCCCTCTTCAATACAATAAGCTGCCACTTCCTCTGAGGCTATTCTAAAGAAAGGATCAAGTCCCACAACTGCAGCTGCTTTAATATCTTCCCTATTAGGCTGATTCCACCGCTCTACCGTATCACCATAAAATCCCTGAAACATCCCAAAAGGTGTCCTTGTCGCTTGGTCAATAATGACATAATCCTCAAGTCCATCATAGCCCTCTTCTACTGTCAAAGCGCTTATATCCACCTTTTTATCCTGATAAAACGACTTAATCAAAGGGTAGGTCTTAGCCCCCATATAATTACCGTCCATTTTTACCGTGCACCCTAAGCTATTAAGTACAGTAGCACAAGTCCCTGTTTCACCTCCAGGTAGCTCATACTTTTCTCTAATCTCACCATAAGTATCTGCTATAGGATACTTATCCTTAAGTAAAAAACTATTGGTCTTTAAAATCATGCCATGTAAATAAACATCGTATGTATTCATTAAATACCTCCCTTAATAAATTCATATCTTTATGATAGCTATGTTTTTTTCAAGAAACCATTTATTTTCTTATACAATTATTTGGCTTTTTATTAGGATTTTATCAATAATGACATCTCCTAGAACGAGAATATCCTGATGTATCGTTCATTATACATGAGTAAGCTCCTAAATCACGGATTCACTTTGTAGTCTCTCAGCTAATTTAGTATTTCTATTTTTTACTTCATTATTTTTCACAGCAACATAAATCGCTTGACGATTACCTACCAACACCACTACCTTTTTAGCTCTCGTTATACCTGTATAAATTAGATTACGCTGGAGCATCACATAATGACTAAAAGTAAGAGGCATGACTACAATAGGATATTCACTTCCCTGGGCCTTATGAATCGTGGTGGCATAAGCCAGTACAAGTTCATCTAATTCTAATGCTTCATACTCTATTTCCCGCTCATCAAAGGTCACTTTAAGCGTACGCTCCTCTAAATCAATGTCTGAAATAAAGCCTACATCTCCGTTAAAGACTTCCTTATCATAGTTATTTCGTATCTGCATCACTTTGTCATTGAGCCTATATTCAGTAGCCCCTCGTTTTAAATGAAGCGTATTTTTATTAAGTGCTGATTGCAGTACTGTATTGAGGTTAGCAGCACCTGTTTCAGAACGCTGCATAGGTGTTAGTATCTGAATGTCTTTGATTGGATTCACTTTATAATACTGAGGCAGCCTTTTGGTACATAGTTTGACAATCGTATCAATAACCCCCTGACTCTCTTCTTGCTCTATGAAGAAGAAATTACTATCCTTTCCACCTCTTAAATCCGGATTTTCTCCTTTATTAATCTTGTGGGCATTGGTAATAATTTTACTTCCCATAGCTTGTCTAAAAATACGTTCTAGCTTAATGGTAGGGATAACGCCAGAAGCTATCATATCTTGAAGCACATTGCCTGCGCCTACAGAAGGAAGCTGATCAATGTCTCCAACAATAACAAGAATCATATGATCTGGAATGGCTTTTAATAAATTATACATCAGTATAATATCTATCATTGAAGCTTCATCTATAATAAGGACATCACCTACTAATGGATGATCCTCATTTTTCTTATACCCCTCAGGTGGCTTACACTCTAATAGCCTGTGAATGGTCTTAGCCTCCATACCAGTGGCTTCACTCATCCTTTTAGCCGCTCTTCCTGTTGGTGCAGTCAACAGCACTTCCATCCCTGACTCTTTAAACAAACTAATAATCCCGTGAGTAGTGGTTGTCTTTCCTGTTCCCGGACCACCTGTTAATAGCATCACCTTAGACCTACTTGCAAGATGAATGGCTTCTCTTTGAATATCATCATAAGTCATCTGCTCTGTTCTTTCTAAGAAAGCAATAACCTCATCACTCTTTTTCACTTGCCTTAGCGTATGACCTGCCATAATCTCCTTTAAACGTTTCGCTACCCCTCTTTCACTAAAATAAAAAGGTGGTAAGTAAATGGCATCTGGTTCTTCTTTAATCAGTTCCTTTTCTTTAATCAAATGGTCGATAGTCATTATCACCTTTGTTTCTTCTACCTCTAGTATCTCTACACATTTAGCCACTAATTGCTCTGTTCTAGCAAAACAGTGTCCTTCCTCTGAGAGTTGACTCAGGGTGTAAAAAAGCCCTGCACGGCATCTTTTAAAAGAATCCTTCTCTATCCCTAGCTTAGCTGCTACCCCATCAGCTGTTTTAAAACCAATCCCATAAATATCATCTGCTAGCTGATAAGGATTTTCTTTAACCACCTCAATACTCTCATTGCCATAGTATTTATAAATACGACTTCCAAAAGAAGTGGATACACCATAGGATTGTAAGAAAATCATAATGTTCTTAATCTCCTTTTGATCCTGCCAAGCTTTCTTAATCATCTCTACACGTTTTTTACCTATCCCAGGAACCTCTATAATCCGATCAGGTTCTTCTTCGATAATATCTAGTGTCTGCTCCTTAAATAAATTAACAATCTTCTTAGCATACACAGGCCCAATTCCCTTAATAAGCCCACTGCCTAAATACTTCTCTATACCATAAATACTAGCAGGCAAAGTCTCCTCCCATTCCTTAGCCTCGAACTGCCTACCATATTTAGGATTGCTCGACCAAAACCCCTTCATAGTAATAACCGCACCTACATTAACAGTAGCCATACTCCCCACTACCGTTACAAGCTCATGATAGCCTTTACACCTAATCTTAATCACACTATAACCAGTGTCCTCATTAGCATAAGTAATGCGCTCTACTACACCACGTAAATTTTCCATTTCACTCCGTCCTTTTACGTCTAATATAGGTCTAGTATATCACATATGACGACAAATAAAAAAATACGTTAAATGCCAAACCAACTGCTCATAAAATTTTTAAATTTTTATTAGGGAGTCCACTGGTAGCCCACATATATATAAGTGTAAAAACAAATCAAACAACTTCCCACGGCATAATCACCGCAGCTTCAACTTGAGGAACTGACCGGGTCGACCAAGTCTCAATCTGTCGTTACAGGTACCTCTGGCTCTAAGGAAAATGTTCACTAGTGCGCTGGCAGGGAGGCGCCATCTATAAGTTGCCAAAAACGTTTTTACACCTTGCACTACCCAATAAAGTTTTTTAACCAGAGTCTTAAGGCCTTAGTTTCCTATCACAAGGGTGCACCGGCTAAGACTTTAAGGAGCTCCTCACTCATTGGTTGAACTTTCATACCTCCCCTTAGTAGGCCTCTTTCTATTGCCAGAAGAGTGCTGAGGAGCCACTTTATGCCTTGAATCAGGCTTACTAAGGAGCTATGAAGGTTTCACTAGAGTCTGGAGCCAAGCAAAAAAAGTAACCATGTGTCACGATACATGGTTACTTTTTTTGCGTTCATTACACCATAAGCTTCATTTTAAACTTGATTAAATTGTTGGAAAATTATGCTATAATACATTTATCTTATTCTAATGAGGTGTGTCATGCATAGAAAAATCAAATCACTATTAATGTTAATGCTATCATTTTTAACCATCGCTCTTCCCCTGTCAACTGAAGCTGCTACTCCAGAAGCTTATTGTCTTCTAAATTATCAAGGGCGTCCAGATCTTACTTCAAAATGGCTTTATATTTTCACCTTCCCTAATCAAGAAACCATATCCTTAAAGTTTAAAGAAGCTCATCCTTTCTTAATGGTTAATGGAACATTTGTGCCTACTGCTAATATTCAAATCATTAATAACCGTTCCTTTATTCCTCTTAGAATCGTAAGCGAAGAACTTGGAATGAATGTACGCTGGGATGCTTCTTCTCAAACTGCCATTATTCAAAAAAATGCTTTACAGATTACCGTTAAGCCTAATCAAGAAAAGTTTCTTATCAATGGAGTTGAAGCGCTATCTGAAGATAAAGTATGTACAATTAACGGAAGCCTTTATGTTCCTTTACGTTTTCTTGAAAAAGCTTTTCCTATTACTTTAAACTATATACCCTATAAGGAATCATCACCCTTTTATTTATTAAAAAATCCACTTATTACTGTTGATGAAAATTCTACTCAAAAAAGGCTAACTAAAGAAGAAGTATCTCAATTATTACACACTCAACTCCTTGAGGCATATAATAACTTTTTAAATAATAAAACGTATAATCAAAATACTGACTACTCAAATTCAATTCTGGACAGACTAAAAACCGATATTGACGGCATTCAATGCACAGGTAAAGTCTCTCGTTATTGGGTATTTACTGGTCCATATCCTATACTATTAGATGAATTTACTGGTAATATTTATTTTGCCAAATCTAAAATAGCAAGGTTTTATATCGAAAAAATGAATGTTACCGATCCAGAGGTTTTTGCAGTTGATTACTTTCTTGGCTAGTAAAAGTCTCAGCAATTTCCCTAAGGCTTTTATTAAATTGCTATTTTAAGACATACATTGCTGTAATAGCTGCACCATACCTATTCATTGTTTACTAGCGATTAGTATTAACTAATGCTCTTAAATCTTTAATAAGGTACTTACTTGCATCTTAAAAACCAAATGCGCTTAGGAATGCATTCCAACATATAAGTAGAAAAGGCACAGCAGGTAGTCACTAGGTTGTGAGAGATAAAGGTTTAGTCGATGGCAAAGGAAGTGAACGATGGCATACTTGAGACTTTGACTTACATGAATTTTTCGCCATGTCATCGATTACATATTTGTACTAATAACACAATCTAGTGTATCAATCATGAGATAAAAAAACGTATAAAAGCCATAGGATCATTCCCTGATAGATAGATTTCACTTATATTATTACGTGCCAGACTCTGCCATGTAGCTGTTACCAAATGGGCTGTTAATCGATATATGAACATGAATCTTCTCAAAGAAATAGATTTACAGAAAGAATCTGATTACATAGTTGGATATCTACAGTTTTGCCATGGTAGAAATACAATTTTCAAAAAAATCTTGATACTGTCTAGAGTCTATGGAGGCACAATAAAATCAACTTATATTTATTCCTACGTATTCTATCTGATCAATTTGTTTTTAACTAAAAGTAAAGGGTAACCAATCGCTATTCAAAACTATTATTTTATCTTCTCTGCAAAATGGAGATTTGTTGATTCAACTTGCTTGTGTTTTAATCAGTTATGATAATTCACTTTTACAAAATCTCCTATACGGTTATTCTTTGTAAGTATTCCTTTTGCGTGCAATCATTTTTAATATTGGGGCATCTTCCCTACCTATAGGAATGATAGGATTGTCAGTGGGAAAAATTCCACCATACGCCAAAAGATTATTCTCCTGAACATCACATGCATTACAAATTATTATACTCTTATCTTTTTTTCTGATTGCCAGCTCGCTCATTATCTTCGGTTGCTGAACTTGATTTGGCATAATAGATGGACATAGCCAATAATCAATACCTCTTTGCATCTCATTTTCAAATCGTCTAAGGTTAGTATTATTCTCTGGCGTCATTGTATGGACTCTTGAAGATTGTACAACTATTTTAGGCTTATTGTTCTCTATTCCTTCGAAACTTACAGTTCCAACTATTACTCTATACCAATGGGGATGCGCCTTATCAATTCCTTTTATAATGCATATACTAATCTCATTTTTACTATCAAAAGTTCCAATCTCTTTAATCCACTCTTCAAAAACCGTTTTCCCAGTCTCTTTCGCAAAAACAAATGAAAGAACAGGAGGAATGGAGTGGCTATATGGGTCTGATATAAACATAACACCTTTCCATTCACTAATATTCCATAATGGAATGTTAATAATGGACTGCGTAACAATGTCCTCATTACTAACATTTTCTAAATTCAACTTATCCTTTGAAATATTATAATGTACTTTTTTAGGATTTACTATTTCTTCAACATTCTTAGTATTTTTTATTTCACTATTGCCACATTTGTTAGTACGTTGCATTGTTAAATTTTCATAATCTCTCAAAATTGTATCAAAAGTAAATGTATCCTTCCCAAGTGTTTCCATTCCATAGAACACACTGTTAGCAAAAGTATATGAACGTTCAAAAGCTGCATCATTTTTTATCATCTTCTCTATATTTCTTAAACCAGAACCATTTGGAAACATAATTAATATTATCATTCCTAACAAATCATTGGTAAAATCAGAAAACTTTTTCTGAGCATCTATAGTATTCGAGGCATCATATTCTGAGAAAATTACCCTAATATGATTTGGCCTGTCAGCTACTATTTCTCCTCTAATTAATGACTCATAGCTACTGTCAAAACAGATTTCAATGACTATTTTACCTGTCAATGAAATAAGCTGATTCGTTATACCTGTTCCTAAGAAGCTTTCAATTGTCGCCAAAATTGTTGCACCAATCTCAATTTCTCCATGGTCATAGCAATTCTCAATCTCTACTTCTATGGTACATCCCAACACTTTAGTCTGCATCTTACATGATGATTCTTTTCCATACCATGGAGAATACTTTAACCTCTCAAGTACAGGGTGTTCTTTCCACTTACTTATAAGATCATCAAATGAACCCTTGTTTCCGTTTAATGAGTTTAGAATATCTTCATCATAATATCCCAGTTCGTATTTCATTACCATCGCAGAAAAAACAAGCCCATGCTTTTCTAAATAAAATGGCAATTGTCCCAGTTCTTTTTCAATATCATATTGTGTTCGCAGAATCTGAATAGCAAGGATATAATCAAAATCTTCTTCCTGTCTTTCCCTCTTTTCTATTTCTTGTGGATACAACTTTTCAGCAATCTTTGCTAACAAATCAAATTCTGTAGCATATAGTATATGTCCAAGACGTAGTTCAATATATTTCAGTGAATGTGCACTTAGAAAAAACCAAGGTGATACCTCACCAAATTTCATATATTGGTTTAAGCACAAACAAAAATCAAAATAGTAAAAATTTCTCGCAGCCCATAAAAGTCCTACTTGTTCAAATATTTCCCCCATTTCCATAACCACAGTAATTAAATACTCTTTATCTTTTTGATTGAAAAAACTCATTAGAGTCCGACTAAAATATACCAATGCTTCATACGGTTTTTTCTTTTTCAACGAACGTCCTCTACTTGCGAGCATGAAGGCTGCTTCTGTTTTTTGCTGATGACTACTCATAATAGATACCATATGTTCAAACAACTCATCATAGCGTTTTGCATCTTCAATCATAGGAATTTCCTGAATAATACGTTTTAATGGATATAAATCCAAATCCAAATGACCAAAACTGTCATCCAGTATTTGAATCATCTCATTTACAATGTCATCAATATCCTCTCCAAGCAAAATACGCATTGATTGATATGTCGCCTTTACTTCAATAGCTGAATTGGGTTTTGACTGATCATTAAGATACTTTTTGTATCTTTCCTGGATTTTTTCAGTATGCTCTTTAACCTGAAAATCTACTTCTTCAAAAGCCAATGTATATAAATTTATCCACAAATTAATTAGACGATTAAATACATTTGAATTCTCTTCTAACAAGGCAATATTTTCATATTCCTTGTAATATTCATAGTAAAGCTTTGCATCCGAATACCACCAATATGTAGTCCATGCAGCATCATAATATGCATTTGCCAAATCAATCTTCATGCCATATTCTTTTGAAATTCTGATACTTCTATCAATGCATCCAAGTATCTGGCTCTTTGAAAATTCAAGTTCTCTTCCTAAAACAACAGCCCTTTGAACAAGAAAAACCTTCTCCGACAGTTTTAAATCATTATCTTTTAAGCGATTTTCAATTTCCTGATACTCCTTTTTACGCTTATAGTCTCTTTCTCCAACTTGTATCTCATCATGAAAGCTATCAGATAGCCCAAAGCTTTTTATTACAATCTCAACATTACGATGATTACCAAAAATTTTATCCAAAAGCCAAGTCCTGTCTAGAATTCGAACGTCCATATTGTACTTCTTACGTAATTCATCTTCAATTTCCGCTCTTTTTTTATCCGAAATATACTGATTTGACATAAAGAAAATCTTTGTATATCCCCGATTTTCTTCTTCATTAACCTTTATAATTTTTGCAACATCAGATTTTACTTTAGGTTTCCAGTCCTTTTTGGCACTAATTGCAAATGCCCATCGTTCATAAGCAGCTTTATTTCCTTCTCCGACATACCACAAAATTGCAATTTCTTCTGATACCGGGTATGTTTCACTATCAACCTTACTGTCACCTCCCCCAGTTGGGCCTGTTTGAGGTAATAGATTAGGGCAAATTTCATTTTCTGCAATATGTCTGCAGAAATCTTCAAATTGTTTATCTAAACTTTTGTTTGTTAATGTCTCAAAATAATAATCAAGGAAATCTCTATCCATCTTACCCCTTTTAACAACCTTAGAATCAGAAAACTGTTCTGGATGCATATGTCTATATACCTCTGTTTGCCTACCCATAAAATCACCTTCTCTCCCATAATACAAGTCTATGTAATTAATTTATGAAAAATAAACTCAAAGAAGTATGTTCTAGTTCTACTTTAAACGTCTCACTAATAATTACATACCAAATCATTTTTTTACTTTAAAACATTTTATACATGCTAGAGATATTTATATGGTATTTACTAACTTTATAGGAAGTAATATATAACTTGTTTTTCCGTATTTCTTGCTATCTTGTTATATAATATTAGTATTATGCTTCATAAATCTTCTATTAAACAAAATTCATACTATTACGGCTGACACACAATTTTCAGCTTTCCTCCTGCATTAATTATTATATCTTGTGTGCTTTGTAAATACCAAATTAATTGTGTTACTTGCTCTTTTTGCTTAGTAGAAGATTTAACTCTTTCTATTTCTTTCTTTAATCCCTGTTTTGATAATCCACCTTGCACTATCCATACTTCTTTTTCCCCTTGATATGAAGTATTAATTTTCTTAAATTGTTCAACAAAGTCGTCTATAGTACCATATCTAATTATACCATTATTATCTTCTATTTTAGGAGCTTTAACTAATCTATTTATATTCCATGTAATCTCCCTTCCCTTTTTAGGTGTATGAGTATACTTCCATGTAGTTTTCCACCTTGAAATGTGCTTATCTATATGCTCTAAATCTGACCAATTAGAAGTTATTATGTACTGTATATTTTTTATTGCTTGTCCACATACATCTTGAAAATCTGAAGCACTCAAGGATTTCTTCTTTTGTTTACAATGAATAAAATAACATTTTTCTTTTTCTACAGACAATGCAATAAAATCTGCCATTTCTTCATTTTGATCATCACATACAATATATTTAATATAAGGATAATTTTTTTCTATCTCATTTATAATAACATTAAATGTACTTTGTGGAGGCCATGTTGTTGTTATGGTCTTATCACCCAATTTTTCATCTTTACATGTTGCAAGTTCATCAATTACTTGTATACTTTTCCACATTGACCATTCTTCTGCCTTTGAATAATAGGTTGTAATATTAGGTGAAAAATGTACTTTGTCATTATACATAATATTTTTTTCTCTATAGTATAACCTAAAATTTCCTTTATTAAGGTAAGTTTCTAATAATATATTTTTTTCCTTATTTTCAACCACTTCATAGCGATTTTTAAACGGAGTGTTAACCGATATCTTATTAGTCCTTAGATTTCCTATATTACATATATATGGCTCATGATTAATAATCATAGTAAACTGTTTATTCGAATTAATCTGTATGCAACTACTTTCTAAATAAAATTCTCTACCTGTTTTCCTATCTTTTATATTCTTATCTATCTCTAATAATATAGATGTTGGTAAACTAGTAGGAGGGGCTACTATTTTTGAATATCTATCAAAGTATAAATTACTTCTTGATTTTGTTATCCAAATACCAACAATTTTCCTTGCCCAATCTACATAGTCCATATATGTACCACTTTCTTTATCAGATATTGTTGCTTTAATAGGACTCACATATCGTTTAACTGTTTTCTCTCCCCTCATTACCCCTGAAACATTTCTACAAAAGGACATTCTCTCATTTGTGTTATTAGGCACTGAATTTAACTTAAAACCTGTAATGTCTTGTGTGTGGGGGCCAATTCTTCTCTGCATTGTTTGTGTATACCTAGTATTCTGTATTTCAAATTCATCAGGAATTAATTTATAAAAATCTTCTGCTGCCACTTGTATAATATCTAGCTCTGAAATGGGAACACTAAAATTTGATGTATCCTGATAAAATATGAAATATTTGTTATTCTTTTTCACTTCTAACAAAACCACCATCTGTAAACTTTTATCTTCATAATATTTGAAATCAAAAAATTTACTTGGCATACGCTTTTCATAGCACATTATCCAAAATAAATATTCTCTTTTTCTCTCCTCATAATCTACCTTATATGTAAGGTCTACTTTACCAGTAATTTTATCAGTAATGCGATTCTTTACTTCATTAAATACTGACTTGTCTGTTGTAAATATATTTGCTTTCTTAGGTATCTTGACTTCTTTATAAAAATCTTCTTCGAATAGAAACCTTTCTCTAAAAAAGCCCTCTATATATTCAACGTTTTGATCCTGTGAATCATTTCTTATGTATAACTCCCATTGTTCCAACCATTTTTCATACTCATTCTCCCACAAAAATACTATAGCTTGTTTTTTCTCTTCATTATTTCTCAAAACCCTACCTATCTGTTGTATAAAACTTCTTGAATTATAAAAAGAGTCAAGTATAATCAAGGTGTCTAATTCACAAAAATCTAAGCCTTCTATTAACATATCGCTATGAATAAATACATTATATTGATTTTTGATAGCATATATTTCTTGCCCTTTATTAAACAAATTTGGGCTCTTACTACATTCTGAATGAAATCCAGCAGCTATATTATTAATTTTTTCATTTATTTTCTTTACCATTGTTTCAATAGAATATTTGTTTTCCATTCTAATTAATATTCTTTTGTCTTGTTTATCTACTAAATTAATTATAAAATCAATCAACTCATCTATTGTATTTTTTTCCCTTAATCTAGTGTGCAACTTTTCAAATTTGATATTACATATTGACTTATCATGTAATGCTTCTTGTATTGAATACCTATAAACAAATTGCTCATCTATATTAAATAATGCCTTATCATTTCTATATGGGGTTGCAGTAAATAAAACTTTCTTACACTTAAATTCCTTAATTACTATTGCCCATATTTCTGCTAACTCCCTATGTCCTTCATCAAAAAAGATAGCCTTTGTGCACTGTACTAGTCTACTAAAGCTATTTGTTTTTTTCTCCTTACTAAGAATTAATAACCTTTGAATAGTAATAATCAAAATCTGCATATTTATATGTTCTATATATTCTAATGTATCATCTTCCTTAATTATTTTAATATCTTTTTTATTAGTTATATTATTACAATTTATTTTTTCCCAAAATGCATCTTCTATTTCATATTTAATTTGTTCTGGAAGTATCGCATTCGGAACGATTATCAATATATTCCCCATACTCATATGAGATGCAACTGCAATAACACCTGTTTTCCCTGTTCCTGTAGGCATTTTTATAAGTGCTTGTTTCTGTGAATCAGAACTTAAATATTTCTCAATGGTATCTATAGCATGCCTTTGGTAGTCTCTCACTTTTGCTTTAATATTGCTATACTCATCCAATAATTTATCCCCCTTCTTTACTCTCTTATGCACAAATTCTATTCTTTATAAATACCAATATTTTAATCATTTCTATAATCTCACATAACTGCTTTGTACTTCTAATAATTCATGATACTTTTATTATAACAATTGTATATCCAGTCACCTTCTTACCTAGTAATCTATTCGCTCCTACTATGCCTATCCTAGTTCCACTTTCATATGAACAATAGATATCCTTTTCGTTCTCACTTCTTAAATTCTCTTTTTATTTATTAATATCCTACTTGTTTTCTTCTGTTGAACATCATGAATATAAATAAATATCCATTTCCTACATCCACTTTTTTGTTTTATTAACAATAACTTACCCAACAGTAAACATATAAAAATAGTTATTCCTTTTCTCTTACATATTGTCATTATTTCTCTAAGTTTAATTATCCATATACAGTGCCACAAAGTATTAATAAACCAATTTATTTTATTATAAACACACCCATACAATTTACACAAAAACAACGCGAAATAACCCTCTCCCTCTATAACACTATTCATGCCTATTCTTTTATAGACTTATTGTACTCTTAATAAAATACATATAACAACAAAAAGGGTTCGTCTATTTTCGACATTATCTAAGTTATTCTTTTTATAAAAAGCATCTTTACGCCAGAAAGCTGATGGAAATGAGAGGGATGGCTGTCCTCAAGGGGTGACTTGCGAGTATTTTCAGCAGGCACTTAGCGAATTTTTTTGATGGGTTTTAGGGAGACTGTTTGAGCGCCAGCGAGTTTCGACCGTTCATCAAAAAAATGAGCTTAGTGCCTGCGAAAATACGGAGCGGAACCCCGGAGGGTAGCCATCCCTCTCATTTCTTCCCATTAGCTTCTGATCGCAACTTACTTACAAAAGGAAACGTTCACTTTATCTTTGTTCTCACTTTTTCGCCTTTACTCCCCTGTTACCTAAAGATCTATCTCTTTAAACGCAAAAAAATGCCCATAAGCCTTCTGTTTTCCCAACAAAAGCCTCACAGGCATTTCTTTATTCACTCTTTTATACTGCACCCCACTCAACATCATTCCCAAAGAAATCCATTAAGCCCACATTTTATTCTTCAATTTGCCCTATACTCTCACTCTTATCTTTCTTCTCTCTTTCAACCTCAGCCTCATTAATCTTATAAGCCAAAGTCATTAATGAATGAGAAAGGTGTACATTTTCAACTTGTACTGTATCTGGTACGAATAAATCCACAGGTGAGAAGTTCCATAAGCCTTTTATCCCCCATTTTGCTAAACTCTCAGCTGTCTCTTTTACTCTTGTTTTTGGCATTGTTAAAATAGCAATTTCTACTTCATTTTCTTTTACGAACTGCTCCATTTTGTCAATATCTTGTACTTCTACCCCGTGTATGCTCATACCAATTAGTCTTGGATTAACGTCAAATAAACCGATTAACTTAAAGCCTCTTTTACTAAATGATGTTGAATTAGCAATAGCTTGTCCTAAGTTACCTACGCCTACAATAATCATTTTATAGTTTTGGTGAAGTCCTAATATCTTTCCTATCTCTGTATGCAAGTACTCCACATTGTATCCGTAACCCTGTTGCCCAAAGCCTCCAAAATTGTTAAGGTCTTGACGAATTTGTGATGCGGTCACATTCATCTTCTCACTTAATTCTCTGGAGGAGATTTTGGTTACTCCTTTTTGTAACAATTCTCCCAGATATCTGTAATAACGTGGCAATCTCCGTATTACATTCATAGAAATCTTTCTTTCTTCCGTCACCTTCTCATCTCCTCATATACGCAAACTCATAACCCTAGTATAGCATTTAAGTTTTTTTTTTGTCAATGTAGATTATTGGCCCCTTTTCTTTCAATTTGCGCTTTTATTTGCTAAAATAATAAAAGGCGTTACAAGGAGGATATTATGATTATTTCATGTAGCAATATCAAGAAAACATTTATTGACCGAGAAATCTTAAAAAATATTAGTTTTCATATCGAAGACCATGAGAAAGTAGCTTTAATAGGAAATAATGGTGTAGGTAAAACCACCCTTTTTAAAATTCTAACTAAGGAATTAGAACCAGATGAAGGTACCATTACTTCTACTAAAGACTGCACCATAGGTTACTTAAAACAACATATGGAGTTAGATTCTACAGCTACCGTCTATGAGGAACTCCTACATGTATTTGATGAAGTTATTGCCTTAGAAGAAAAACTTCATGCCATGGAAGCTGAAATCGCTAAGACCGGTTCTTTAGAACTCATTCATAAATATGATGCTGAACGTATGGTATTTGAAAATAGTAAGGGTTATGAATACAAAAGTTTAGTCAAAGGCGTTCTCAAAGGCTTAGGCTTTGATGAAACCATTTATGATAAACCAGTGTCTATTTTATCAGGTGGACAAAAAAACCGTGTCGCTCTAGGTAAGCTCCTACTTCAAGAGCCTAGTTTATTACTCTTAGACGAACCTACCAACCATTTAGACATTGAAGCTATCGAATGGCTAGAAGGCTTTTTACGTAGCTATAAAGGTGCTGTCCTTATTATTTCCCATGACCGTTACTTCTTAGATAAAATCGTCACTAAAGTCGTTCACTTAGAATTTGGACGTAGCTTTGTTTACAACGGTAACTACAGCGACTACATCATCAAAAGTGAAAAAGAATATGAAGTGGCTATGAAACACTTTGAAAAACAGCAAAAGGAAATTGCTCACCAACAAGCGGTTATTGCTAAGCTAAAACAATTTAACAGGGAAAAATCTATTAAACGTGCTCGTAGCCGTGAAAAAGCTTTAGAAAAAGTAGAAGTCATGGATATGCCAATGATTGATAATAAACCTATGCAGCTGGTGCTCACCCCAAGAGTTGTAAGTGGCAATGATGTCTTAAGCATTAGTGAATTAAGTAAAACCTTTGATACCAGCCCGATTTTTAGTCATATGAATATGGAAATCAAAAAAGGGGATAAAGTAGCTCTCGTAGGTCCTAATGGCGTTGGTAAAACCACTGTTTTTCGTATGATTTTAGATCAAATGACTCCTACAACGGGTACCCTAAAATTAGGAAGCAATGTTATTGTAGGCTATTACGATCAAGAACATGCTACCTTAGATACTTCTAACACCATTATGGAAGAAATCCAAGGTACTTTCCCAGAACTTAAAAATGGAGAAATCCGTAATGTACTGGCTGCTTTTCTCTTTACGAATGATGATGTTTTTAAACCCATTAGTAGCTTAAGCGGTGGTGAAAAAGGCCGTGTCGCATTAGCCAAAATCATGCTTTCTAAAGCCAATTTTCTCATCTTAGATGAGCCGACTAACCACTTAGATATTCTTTCAAAGGAAATTCTAGAAAGTGCCATATTAAACTATGAAGGCACTGTCCTTTATGTTTCCCATGACCGTTATTTTATCAATCAAACAGCAAGTAAAATCATTGATATGTCTAAAGACGGCACCATGGAATATTTAGGAGACTATGATTATTATATAGAAAAGAAAAAGGAGCTTGCTGCTTCAGCTACTCAGCAAACCAGCGTTGTTGTAGAAGAAGCTACTGCTGCTACCACTAATAAAGAAGATTGGCAAAAGCAAAAAGAAGAGCAAACCAGAATACGCCGTATTCAAAACCAAATGGCCAAGCTAGAAACAGCTATTAGCGAAGCTGAAGAAAAAATAGCTGATATTGACGCCCAGCTTTGCCTAGAGGAAGTCTACAGTAACTATGATAAAAGCAGATGCTTACTTGAAGAAAAAGAAAAGCTTAACGCAATCATTTCTAAGTACTACGAAGAGTGGGAAAGCTTAAGTGAAGAACTTTAAATAAAAATAGCTGATAAAAGAGAATGTCTTTTATCAGCTATTTTTATTAGGTCTTTTATTTTGTTTATTATTTTAAGTACTCTAGCTGCTTAATATAAGAGGAAGTCTCAATAACTTTGATTACTTCTAAACTATCTTTTAATTTGATAATCTGATTGTCTCCTTCCTTGGTATATGCGAAATAGAAATAGCCTTCATCATCCATTTCTCTTGTATCCGATACATAGTAGTTGATGTATCGGAGGTCATCTTCCATTTGTTGTCTTTGTTTTGTTTTGACATTGACCCGAAACATCACATCTGGCATCTCAGCTCGGTTACTATATTCTGAGTCCGTTGGATAAACAGCATAGTCATTAAAGTAAATCCAGTCCCCTAATTGTCTTGCTGAAATCTCCTTATAATCGTCATACCAAAACATTGGAAATACCTGTGTTAATAGGTGGGATTGCTTTGTTCCTTTATCTAAGCTATAAATCCCATCATATTTAAGCTTATAAATGTAAGAAGCATCTTCACCTATTTTATACCCAGCATCTATCTCAGTAAAATCCTTACGATCTAATTGAAGATTCACATAGCTATGTCGCACTTCTGCATAAGATAAATAAATAAACTTGTCATCTATATTTACCTCTAGATAAGGCTCAAGTCCTGGTTGAACCTTATAAACACTTTTCACTTCATCGGTCTTTAAATCATACTCAAATAGTTCTACAACATTCCTACTCCAATCCGCAACAGTAAAGTATAATTGATCCTCCCTTATAGCTTCTAAACTACTATACACTTTGCCTAACTCATCCCAAACTTCCTCTGTGGCTGTATAAAACTCATTGAAATCAATAAACGCCTTGGCTTCACCTTTTATGTCGCAGCTATAAATGACTGGCTCTACTGGATTACCATCTGCTTCGCCATAAGGATAGGTTTGTAAGCTATATATTATTTTACCTTTATAAGCTTCTACATTTCCTATGTTCTTATGAGGCAGTGCAAAACTCACTTTACCGTCTAGGCTCACTACCTGAACATTTTGATTATCATCTTCGCATAAGAACCATCCTTCTCCTGTTTGGTCATCTTGAAAATAGCGCCAAGTGTTAGCTGTATTTTCTGCTAAGATTTCTAGTGAAGTACCTTGTAAATTTCCTTTATAGAGATTACTCGCTACATTAAAGCAAAGTACCTTTTCTCCATTTACCTCTACAGCACGCCACGTAGAAGTACTATCTAAATCATAAAGTTTAGTAGACTTCTTGCCTTCTTCGTCTATACGATACAAGCCTGTTTCTGTACTATAAAAAACACCTGTTTCTTCATGTAGCTGAGCTTGTAAGTTTAGGTTTGCTTCAGCTGTCGCTACGTTTGTTTTTAACTTCATTTGCTTATTGGTTTTAGGATATAAATGAAGTAGTTGAGTCTCTATCAAATCCATTTTTAAAGTTGTAGTCGTTTTAGTGGCTACATCTAACACCTTTAACTCATTCGTCCAATGCCACTGGTCTGCATAATCTAAATAGTAAATCTGATTATTACTTGCACTTAGTGCTTGCCTACTTGCACTGCCGCCATAATAACTTTGCTCATAGGGTAAACTAGGTGTCACTTCTTTTGTGGTTAAATCATATGCTTTGCTATAGCTCACACTACCATACTCATCAAAAGGCTTACCTATGTAGATCTTATGTTCCTGCAACTGAAGAAGTATTTGGTCCCCCTCATTTTCAAAGGCTACCTCTTCTTTAATGCTTTGTCCTCTTTTGCCACTTACAACCTTATTAACCTTGCAGCTTCTTTCAGCTCCCTTTGTTACAATCTCCGCATAGTATAAAGCATCCTCATAGGCCCCTAATAAAAATCCCTCGTTTGTTAAGCAATTGGCCTGCTTGGTTTCTAAATCCACTTGATTAATCATACTATAGTTATTCCCCATATAGTAGTCACCCATATAGCTACTGGCATAATAAATGGCATCATCTACGACATAAAAATCATAAACATACGCATGGCCTGCCTCACAAACGGCTTCTAGCTCTTTACCATTAGGGCGTATCCTGTAAATAGTATTTTGACTAGCGTCTGTTTCTGGAATACCCAAGATCACATTAAAATACACCCAATCATCTGCAATGCCCAGGGGATTATAACGTAAATAGTACTTATTCGCATCAAACTCCGTTTTAAAATCAAATTCATTTTCTTTACCTACAAGCTTTAGGACTTTGCTACCATCAAGACTTGCTATACTTAATTCGTTAATCACCACGATTGACTTTGAACTTGTATATAAACTGTCCCAATCCTCATTTGTAGAATAAAGAAGCTGATTCTCCGCTGCAAGCCACTGGCTTATACCTTTTACCACCTGTTCTTCCTTCTGGGTAGATAATTGCATACGCATTAAAGGTCCTTCATAGTCTTCTCTAAAATAAAGCCAATCCTCTCCCCTAATGACTTCTTCTTTTATCTCTGTGTCTTTGGTCTTTTCTGATTCTTTAACAGATGTTCCTGCCACTTGCTGCATGGTTTCTTTCTTTTGGCACCCTACTAAACTCCCAAATAAAAGTAATCCCACTAAGGCTATAAGCCCCTTTTTCCCTATTCTCATTTAATACTCTCCCCTTCATCACCAATTTTTAGTTGATGCTTATTGTATAACGCGATAAATACAGAATGACTAGTGAAGAACGATTGATTCATTTTACTGATTATTTTGCACCTGCAGATGTATCAGCTTAGGTTCTATAATCTCTTTTTTAAGGACAGTCTCTGTATTAGTAGATGTATCCACTACTTTTAAATCACTAAGCCAATTCCATTCATTAAGGTACTGTAAGTAATACGTTGCTGTACCCTTTGTACTAATGACCTTTGTACTTGCCCCTCCTCCTGGAAAGCCTTGTTCATCAGGCAAACTTACTCTTGTTTCTTTTTTCTTTAAATCATACACCTCATTATATTTAACAAATTCACCATACCCCTCATTAAAGATTTTATGGCCTATATAAATGTTATGTTCCTGTAAATTAAAATAGAGCGCGTCACTAGTATGATCAATGCTAGTCACTTTCTCTATATAATTTTCTGATTGACCACTTACTATCTTATTAATTTGATAATTATTAACGCCATTATCACCAGTGGTTTCTTCATAATATAACGCTTCCTCATACTTACCTAATACTACCCCTCGCTCAGTTAGGACTTGACTTATTTTTGTTTCTAAGTCTACTTGATATAGGGTAAGGTCATAATTGTCTTGCATATAACCACTGGTAAAATACATAGTCTCGCCTATTACACCAAAGGAATAGACCATGTCATTGCTTTTTAGTTTACAAACCTCTTCTAAATCTTCTCCATTAGAATGCATTCGAAAAATGATGCTTTGACTAGCATCTGTACCAGAAAGTCCTATGGAAACATTAAAATAAACCCAACTGTCTACTACCCCTAAAGGTCCGTATCTCAAATAGCTTTGCCTTCCTTCATATGGCGTAGCTACATCAAGGGTACTTTCCTTACCTGCCAGTAGTTTAGCTTCACTTCCATCTAGATTTGCAATCAGTATTTCATTTATTATGGTAAGAGGCTCTGTACTTGTATCTAAGCTTTCCCAGTCTTCCTGAGTCGTATAAAGTAATTGATCTTCCTCTAAAAGCCACTGACTGATATGATCTGCTACCCTTTCTTCTTTTTGTCTCCCTAATGCCATGCGCACTAAGGTGTTTTTAGTATCTTCTCGAAAATACAACCAGTCCTCCCATTTCACCTCTTCTTCCTCTGGCGCCACATCTTTAGGCTTATGAGAAGATGGCGTATCAACCTGCAAATGCTCATCCTTACTTTGACAACCTATGAAACTGCTTATTATCAGCATACTTATTAGCCATAGAAACCCCACTTTTCTTATCTTCACTTAAAATCCCCCTTCCAAAACACTTTTCTGATTTTTCTATATGTTTGTATCTGATTTTTATTTTACTCATCTACCTCTATTTTTGCAATGCTCCTGCTTCATTGTAGAACTGAAGTATGGCTTGTATATTTTCTTTAAGCTTGATGCTCACACTTTCTGGGACTTGACTTCTATCTTATGAACTACTACTTCTAGGCATTGAAAATCAATTAAAATAGCATTATATATGTTTCCGATAAAGATGCTGCTAGCACATTAAACAGCATTCTTTTTTTGACTGAATGAATAGTATGTATCATCCATTGAGTACTTTTATGTACATAATCATTTTGAAATACATACATATTTAAAGAGATTTGGCCAAAAATATTAGTATTTCATACTTTTAGAAAGGACCTATTATGTTTATTCCCAAACGTGTTATATTCGAGAAAGGTGCCCTTGACTATCCCTTAGGCACTGAGCTTTATAACTATTTTAATGAACAAAGCGGCATTGAACTTTTTCAAGTAGCCACTAATCAAGTGAAACGTCAAATTCCTGGTGATGAGCTTCATAAGCAATATCAGCATGGCAAACAAACCTTAGTGGTTGGTGTGAAAAAAAGTCTTAAGTTCCAAAGCTGTAAGCCTTCTGCTCACTATCAACTTCCACTTGTAAGTGGTTGCATGGGACAATGTGAATACTGCTATCTGAATACGCAACTTGGTGATAAACCTTTTGTTCGGGTCCATGTGAATATAGATGATATTCTTAAACAAGCAGCGCATTATATCCATGAACGTCTACCAGAAATAACGCTTTTTGAAGGTGCTGCTACCTCAGACCCTCTCCCTGTTGAACCTTATACCCATTCACTGGCCAAATGTATTACCTTCTTTGGTCAGGAGGAGCATGCACGTTTCCGTTTTGTTAGTAAATATAATGATATTAAAGGCTTACTAGATCTTCCTCATCATGGTCATACAGAAATTCGGTTTAGTTTAAATACACCAACAATCATCAATGCCTATGAGCATCATACGGCTTCTGCTAAGCTTAGGATTAAAGCTTGTAGTGATTTAGCAGCTAAAGGGTATCCTGTTGGTTTTATCCTTGCTCCAGTTTTTCTTTATCCGAATTGGGAAGAAGAATATCATCAGCTTCTTCTAGAAATCAAGGAAGCTTTTCCTGTAAAACCACTTTACCCTATTATTTTCGAGGTTATTTCTCATCGCTATACCCTAAGAGCTAAGAATCGTATTAATGAAATCTTCCCGGAAAATACCTTACCCATGGTAGAAGATGAAAGGCAATTCAAATATGGTCAGTTTGGTTATGGTAAATATATTTATCCTAAAGATCAGCTTGCAGCTATGAAAACTTTCTTTACGAAAGAATTAGATGCACTTTTTCCCTATAAAGATTTAAAATATATTATTTAATAGCTGCACTATTAACAATAGTGCCTAAGCATAGCTTCTATCTTTTCCTTTAGCCTCACTCTTACACTTTCTGGCGATTTGACTTCTATCTCCTTTCCAAAAGAAAGGAGATAGTTATAAAACCAATCCTCTTCTGGGTACTCTATATAATCTATATTCACCTCAAAATTCCCATCTGCTAGAAGCTTTACCTGCTCTACTTCAAATTCATCATAAATACGATAGGCAAGAGCCTTACTTACCCATAAGGTAATAGCAATACAATCGCCTTGTTCTCCTATTTCTGGCTGCGGCTTCACCTCTCTCATTTTTTCCTCTAGCACTTCCAATAGAAAACTTTCTTCTCCCTGTTCTATTTGCCTAATACGCGTTAGTTTAAAAAGTCTAATGGCTTTTCTAAGTAAACAATACCCTTCTACATACCAGGCTTTTCCTTTAAAAACTAAACGATAAGGCCAGATACACCTTCTTGTTTTTTCGCCTACCCCGCTGTAATAGTCAAAAGCAACGACTTGTCTATGAATAATACTATATCTCAGTACATTAAAGTTATTTTCTACGTTGCCTTGGTCTCCCCAAGGCGTAAAGTCTACTTGGATCCAATGATAATCTTCGCGTCTAAAAAGCTGTCCTAGTTTATTAAGCGCCTGGCTCCTTTCTTTATAACCTGTTGCCCCTAAGCATTGAAGACCAAATAAAATATCATTTTGCTCTGCTTCAGATAAAAAAGTTTTTTCAAGCTTAAAGCCTTCTAATATACTAATACCACCACCATTTCCCTTATTCGTATAAATAGGAATGCCAGCGCTACTTAAAGTATCTAAATCTCTATAAATCGTCCTAGTAGATACTTCAAACTTTTCCGCTAGCCATTTAGCTGTTACTTTTTCTTTATGAAGTAAAATAAAAACAATCTCAAATAACCGTTCGACTTGCATAGGCTCTCCCTCTTCTATATGTCTTCATAGATTTATCTTATGCTAACTTGGCCGTTTTTTCAAATTTTTGTTTTACCCTACTTTTCTTGCTATGAATTTGCTTTCTATCTGTTATTTTCAAAAACCTATGCTACAATAAAAGAAAAGTAAATGCTTGCATCCAGGCTTATTAAAGGTCATGTTGCTTACTAAAAGTCATTACATAATGGAGGACCTATGAGTAAAAAACCTTTTCTTATTTTTTCCCTTATCGCAGTCCTTATCGTAGGAGGACTTTGGCTTTACTGTATGCCAAGCCTTGGAAAAGATACACCTACGCCCACCTCTACCCCTTCTAGCACACTTACGCAGGGGACAACTTTAGAAGAAGCACTAGTAGCTGCCATTGATGAGGTTATGGAGCAAAATCCTGAGTTTAACGATAATGCACGTTATCTAGGCATTGATACTTCTATGCTAACTAGCTTAGATGAAAAGGGAAAAGCAGCTTTATTAACCGCTTTAGAAAAATATAACTTAACCGTCCTTAATGCTCCTTTTGAAAAACTGCAACAAGAGGGTTATATTAAAGATCTCATTTTTACAGAAGGCCTCTTTTTACAAATTGAAGAAGAAGTCGTAAGTGGAAATGAAATCATTCTTTATCCTAGTAAATGGCGCTCTACAACGCTACATATTGGTTGTAGTCAGATGGTGCTCACTCAGTCTGACTCTGGCTGGCATCTAAGTAATATAGGCAATTGGTGGCATATGTAACAAAAGGGAATTGTTCAGTTTAAAACGAACAATTCCCTTTTTACTTTTTATTTAGCTACATTACCTGCAATGTTAATGGCATCCCAAGTACGTGCAAATGGTGGCGCATAGCATAAGTCTAGCATCCCTAATTGCTTGGTGGTAAGCCTTGCATAAATAGCCACAGCTAATACATTGGTACGCTGCACTGCATCTTTCCTTCCCACTACTTGCCCACCTAATAATATCTTGGTATTGGCATCATAAATGAGTTTAATAGATAAATCCTCTTGGCCTGGATAATAATCTGTTTGATTTTTATCAGTAATAAAAACAGTTTTATAATCGAGTCCCATGCTTTCAGCTTCGGCTTCACTTAATCCGGTGCGCCCTGCTTCCATATTCATCAGCTTGATACAGCTAGAACCTAAGGTTCCTTCAAAAACTTCATGATTACCAGCTAAATTTTCGCCCACAATACGCCCTAGTTTATTAGCGCTTGTTGCGAGTGGGATATAAGCTGGTTCTCCTTTTAATAAGTGAGGCACAGTAGCACAATCACCTGCTGCATATACCCCTGGTAGTGAGGTCTTTCCTTCTTGGTCTACCACAATGGCACCGTTACGTAGGCGCTCGATATCTGTGTTGTCTAAGAATGCTGTATTAGGTCTTACGCCTGTTGCTAAAAGCACTAAGTCTACAGGGATCTCTTCATTTTCTGTAACAATGTGGGTGGCATAGCCTTCTCCTCGAAGAGCTGTTACTTTACTGTTTAAATAAAGCGCTACATCATGGGCTTTAAGCTCTGCTTCTAAAAGCTCAGTTACCTCTTGATCAAATACTTCTTTTAAAATACGATCTTCTAACTGAAAAACAGCGACTTCTTTTCCTAATGCTTTAGCAGCTTCTACAGCTTCAAGACCTATAAACCCTGCTCCAATAATGCCCACACGTTTTACTTCTGGCTTTCTTAATGCCTCACGTAATACTTTTCCATCTGACATGGAGCGAAGGGTATGGACATTTTTAAGCTCCAAGTTCTCAATAGGTGGCATAATGCTACTAGCCCCTGTGGCAATCATTAAAGCATCATAACGGTCTTCTTTGATAGTGCCTGTTTGTAAATCTTTTATTTGTAAGGTTTTTGTCTCAGGTATCACCTGGAGCACCTCATGTTCTATATAAAGTTCAATTCCAGACGCTATGAGCTGCTGTGGTGTTCTTGCTAACATTTGTGCTTCATTATCGAAGAATCCTCCTACATAATAAGGCAATCCACAAGCGCCAAATGAAACATGTGGTGACTTTTCATAGACCACTACCTCTGCTTCTTTGTCTAGTCTTCTAAGCTTTGCTGCTGCACTCATACCAGCTGCAATGCCTCCAATTATAATTATTCTCATAGAATACTCCTATTCATTTTCATTGCTTATAGCATATGCGGCATTGATGCTGCTTATACTTCAAGTCTCTCTTGTCCATTATTATAGATTTTACCTATTTTTTCAAGTTAAACCTATTAATATCAATTTTTTGGTAATTATTCTCAAGCTACTTCTATGCCTTTTCCCAAGCTTATAATAAGTAAAGGACTGTTATCTTTTTATAACAGCCCTCTACTCTTTCTTCTATTCTAAGCTAACGCCTTCATTCTGCATCATTCATTCTTTATGCTTAATCATCAATTATTCATTATTAATGATTATGATGACAACCACAAGGCTCTTCTACTAAACGATACAAGGTTCTTACAGGTGCACCAGTACCACCTTTTGTGATATAGCCTTCTGCAGTATCTGCCCAAGCAGTTCCTGCAATATCTAAATGTAACCATGGTAAGTCTTGTACAAACTCACCTACAAATAATCCCGCTGTAATCGTTCCTGCAAATCTACCACCGGTATTTTTAAGGTCCGCTACTGTACTTTTATTCATTTTCGCATATTCTTTATGCGCTGGTAATTGCCAGAATTGCTCTCCAGATTTTTTAGCTGCAGCTTGAAGTACTTCGTAAAAGTCTTGGTTATTAGTTACAACAGCTGTTGTACTTGTTCCTAAAGCCACTAAGGCTGCACCTGTTAAAGTCGCTAGGTCAATGATACGAGTTACTTTTTCTTTTTCAATAGCGTAAGTAATAGCATCTGCTAAAGTTAAACGGCCTTCTGCATCTGTGTTAAGAATTTCAATGGTTTTTCCAGCCATAGAACCAATAATATCTCCTGGTTTATAGCTTCCTCCTGAGATCACGTTTTCACAAGCTGCTACAACAGCAATCACATTCGTTTTTACTTTATTACCTGCAATGGCGCTCATAGCCCCAATAACAGCGGCTGCACCGCCCATGTCACTTTGCATAGTCTTCATAGAATCAGTTGGTTTTAATGAATAACCACCTGTATCATAAGTTAAACCTTTTCCTACAAGCCCTAAAACTTCTTTGCTATCAGCATCACCCATGTATCTCATGACAATCAGTTTTGGCTTACGCTCTGAACTAGCACCTACTGCTAAAAAGGCTTTCATACCAAGTGCTTCGATTTGCTTTTCATCAAAAACTTCCACTTCACACCCTGCAGCTTTACCAACTTCTACTGCTTTCTCTGCTAAAGTTTCAGGATAAAGTACATTAGAAGGCTCATTCACTAAGTCTCTCGCAATGATTACACCTTCTGCAACTTTTAAGCTAGCTGCTAAAACTTCATTAGCACGTTCTACTTTAGCAGCTGGTACACCTACTAAATAGAATTTCATTGGTGCTTCTTCTTCTGTCTTAGTTTTGTACTCATCAAAGCTATAGCTTGCAAGAAGTGCTGCTTCTGTAATGGCTTTGACATTACCACCTACACAAATGTTGTCTGTTACTACTAGCTTAATGCCTACCTCTGTTACTTTTGCAGCCTTTGCTTTTTTTACACCTTCTGCTATAGCTTGACGAAGTCCCTCTGCTGTTAATGCTTCTTTATTCCCCATTCCTACATAAATCATATACTTAACAGTTTCTTTAACGATTGGAAGAACAAATACATCTCCTTCTTTACCTGAAAAAGCTTTACTGCTTTTAAGTGCTTCTAGAGTTTTCTCTTGAATATCATTCTCACTTATAGGTACAATAAGTGCTTGCACCTCATCTAATGTCACATCTTTAATGTTTACCATTTCATTTCTCCTTATCTTTTATTCTATTTATATAAATCAATTTAATCATAATCCTATAGATTACTTCTTAAATATTATACCACAATCTAACTCAACTATAAAGTAAGTCAATGATTTTCTATTAAAACCTTTGTCTTTTCTTCACTTATTATCTTTTTTTACATATACTGTTAATGTAAAATTTTTGAAAGGATTATCAAAATGCCTCATTTTAATCCAACGTATCAACATACTATTCAAAAAAACACTTCTTCACAAGATTATCAAATACCTTATTTAAATGGCCATAAAAAAAGTCGTAATATGCCTAACTCAACTCAAGTCATCAAAGATTATGGACCCTATCCTTTCGTGGTTAACATTGAAAAGGTTACAAAAGCCAATGATACTTTTCGTACAGTTCTATGGACCGGAGACTCTCTGCAGCTTACTTTAATGAGCATTCCTCCTGGAGAATCTATTGGTCTTGAAATCCATAATGATGTGGATCAATTTCTACGTATTGAAGATGGAACAGGGTTAGTCATGATGGGGGACCAGCCTAATCAACTTAATTTTCAGCAAACTGTATCAGCTAGTGATGCTTTTGTTGTACCTGCTGGTACTTGGCATAACCTCCTTAACATTGGTTCAACACCGCTTAAGCTTTACTCTATCTATGCACCTCCTCATCATCCTTTTGGTACTGTTCATCAAACTAAAGCTGATGCGGAAGCTGCTGAGAATCCTAATAAATAATTTCTAAACAAATAAAGAGAGCACTCCTATTGGAAAATACGTAGGAATGCCCTCTTCTCATTTTTATGCTCTTACTGGATAAAGCCCTGTTATTGCAATATAATAAGCCATTCCCGGTAGTGGTTCTGCCCCTCTTAAATCAGGCACTTTAAATGTAGTCCTACCATCTCCCCCATAGGTAATACCTATTAAAGAAAATAAAGCTTGATATTGCATAATATTAAGCGTCTGACCTTCGCACTTCATCCATCCTTCCATGGCAAAGGTAAATGGAAATAATTGAATTTGACTTAAAATTGGATCCATAACATTTCCCCTCTATTCCTGATTATTTTATTAATAGTAAACCTATCCATATACACACATAAATTATACATTAAATTCATTATCTTTATAATATTTTCTTTTTACTTTTATATCTTTTTCTGCATCCGTACCTTATAGATGTATATATACGCCTGAAAAACTGACTTCTTAGCACGTTCTTTACCTCTCATATAATCTCCTATTTATTTTCACTAGCTATTCATTATATTTCTACCCTGCTTCAGCCCTTACATCTTTCCACTACCAACAATAAGGGCTAAAGTTCCCCAATCTAAAATCGGTTCTTCAAAGCTATACGCTAAACATTTTTCAATCTCATCTTGATCATAAGCTATCATTCTAGCAATCATCATAATAGCATCTCTTACCATGCTGTAATCTACCATCCTTTGTTCTTCTGAGACCCACTTAAGGAAAGTTAATTGCTTAATCCCACAGTATTCTAGTATCACCCACTGATACACCATAACCATATCGTCTAACGTCATATGGTCTCTTAAAACATTTGCCCAAATTTCTGCTGCTAAATAGTTTCTTAAAAGCTTTTCAAACCCTTGATACTGCGTTTCAAAGGCTTCATTTTTCTCCAAGAGCCATGTGTCTGAATAATACTCCTCCAGCCTTTCAGCCAAAACACTATAGGCTTCTATATCCTTAGTATACGTTTCATCCTTACGATAAAGCTGAATGCGATCTAAAAACTGTTCATTTCTTTCCCAAAAAGAATCTATGGCCTCTACTTGCATCGTACGCATTTCACTTACTAATGCCTCTAAATAATCTCTCTCTTTATAAGCTTGTACTATTTCTACTGTCAGTTTTTCTTCCTCTAGAAGTTCTAACAAACAGCAATATGCCATTAAAATCCCCTCAGTTAAGGAATAGGCTTCATCTTGAACACGTTCAAGTAGCATTTGGCGTATCTCTTCTAAGACTGAAGTTTCTTGTCTTTCTTTTTCACCTTCTTTAAAATGGATTCCTTTTTCTTCTTTATAAAGCAAATCAATTACAGCTGGACATCCAAAATCTAATGAATATTCTTCCCTTTTACCTACCTTATGTATATGCCTTGGATAGGTTGTGCAGGTTTTTGATAAATAAGCATCACCCAAATTTACTACCACAGCACAAAGTTTATCTTTATTTAAAAAAGGACAAGTCTTATCTCTATTTAGCTCAATGACTTGCTCTGATTCTTCATGTTCAATGCAGTCACATAACATTACTCGTTTTTTCCCTATAGCAATTTTTTCCACTTTAATTCCTATTTCTTCCAAACTAATCTCTCGCCATTTTTCCAAGGTATCTTCATCTACTGTTATTGCCCACTCTTGGCAGCAAGTAAAAGGACACTCTCCTCCTATACAGCGAAATGCATCATAATAGCTTAGTTTAATAATCTGACTCATATATACGCCATCCCATCTCTTTACTCAGTCATCTGTCTTTATACCTATTGATTAGTTTATTACTTGGTTCTATAAATTTCAATAAAAATATAGCAACATACTACATCGTGAAATGAATATCATTATGTTATAATTACTTAATTATTCTAAATAATATATACTTATTTCATAATTATATAGGGGGAAATAGTAGTGAATTCATTAAAACACAAAATTATGTCAATGACCTTGCTCATCACATTGTTTACAGCCATTATTATTGGGGGGCTTAGTATTAGTACTACTACTGATATTACTAATACAGAGGCTAGGAAGTCTATGCAACTTACTAGTCAGCTTAAAAGTACACAACTCAATAGCATCATCTCACGCATTGAGCAATCTGTTGATACGCTTGCACTTACTACAGTTAATAACATTTCAGATACAAAAGCTTTTCAGCAAAATTCGACTTATGTCAAAGAGTATACCGACTCTATGGAAAGAACTATTTTAGATTTCGCCAATAACACCCAAGGTGCACTTTCTGTTTACCTACGTTATAACCCAGAATTTACTGAACCTACTTCGGGTTTGTTTCTAGTTCGTTCTGATGTTAATAGCCAATTTGAGAAGGTAACACCAACTGACTTTAGCACCTACGAACCTACTGATACTGCCCATGTTGGCTGGTACTATACGCCTGTTCAAAATAAAGCTGCTACTTGGTTAGATCCTTATATGAACGCTAATATTAATGTTTATATGGTTTCTTATGTAGTACCTATTTTTAAAGATGGTGTTTCTATTGGTGTGGTAGGTATGGATATTGACTTTAATACGTTCCAGAATATCATTGATGAACTTCAACTTTATGATACAGGTTATGCTTTTCTAACTAATGCAGAAAACACCATTCTCTCGCACAAAAATCTGCCTATGGGTACAAGTCTAAATGATGAACGCTTTGGCAACCTAAATGCCATCTTAAATGATACATCATGTCAAAATACCTCTATACAATATAACTATAATAATCAAACTAAAGATCTATGCTATTCTATTCTAGGAAATGGCATGAAATTAGCTTTAACTGCACCTGTAAAGGAAATTTATTCAAATTCTCTTTCTCTTGGTCTAAAAATTATAAGTGCTGCAGCAATTGCCCTATTATTAGCTCTCTTGCTCAGTATTATTTTTAGCAGAAGGCTTATTAAACCTATTACTATGCTTACTGATATTATTGAAAAGACTTCACAATTTAACTTTAGACATACCACCAATACTAAGCAGCTTTATGCCTTGAAAGATGAAACAGGAACAATGGCACGTGCTGTACATACCATGCGTCAATCACTTAGAACAATTGTTGGTAATATTGATCAAGTGAGTGAAACGATTAACCATAATGTGTCTTCTCTTTGCTCAGTTACAGAAAATATGAATGCCATGTGTATGGATAACTCTGCTACTACCCAACAGTTAGCTGCTGGTATGGAGGAAACCTCTGCTACTACAGATCATATCAGTGAAAGCATCGCCTATATTAATACAAGTACAGCTCAAATTAGTACACTTTCTGCTAATGGAAATGTATTAGCAACTCAAGTAATGGAGCGTGCCAATACACTTTATGATAAAACAGCCTTAGCACGAGAGCAAACACAAAATGTTTACATGACAGTTAAAGATAAAACAAACCTAGCAATGGAAAATGCAAAAGCAGTAGACAAAATCAATGCACTTACTAACGTTATTAATAATATTGCTTCTCAAACAAGTTTACTTGCCCTTAATGCTTCCATTGAGGCTGCTCGCGCTGGTGATGCTGGTAAAGGTTTTGCTATCGTAGCTTCTGAGATTGCAACTTTAGCTACACAAAGCACACAAACTGTTAAAGATATTAATGCCATTATCCAAGAAGTTCATAACGCTGTATCTCATATGTCTGCCTGCTTAGTAGATACTAGTCATTTCTTAGAGAACGTCGTATTAACAGATTATGATAACTTTATGGATGTAGGTAAACAGTATGCAGATGATGCTCATAACTTTCAAGATAATATGTCTCATATCTATAATGCGATTAACGCCTTAGCCCAGACTACAGCACAAATTAATGATGCCATTCAAGGTATTAATGGCACCATTGCAGAATCAAGTTCTGGTGTTATGAATATTGCAGAAAAAACTGGTGATATGGTAAAAGCAACTACCCAAACACAGCAACTTGCTAATACCAATAAGGATTGTATTACTGAGCTTGAAAAGATTGTTAAATCTTTTACCCTTAAGTAACTATTTCTAGCTGGGGATTCTCCCCTTGCAAGCCTATGTAATAGCAAGATAGTTTCCTATTACATAAACAATAAACGCGCTATAAAACTAAGATAATCTTTAGTTTTATAGCGCGTTTTCATTTAGAGTAGCTAACTTGTGAATTTTTTTGATGGATTTTAGACCACGTGTTTGAGGCGTTAGCCGAGTTTGTGGGCGTTCATCAAAAAAATGAACTTAGTGCCTGCGAAAATACGGAGCGGAACACTGAAGGATAGCCGCCCCATCTCATTTCCTTCTCAAACGCTTATTACTCTCTGTATTACTATTCCAAATAGAAAAAGAGCATTGTACTTTAATCCTGTACAATACTCTTTTGACCATTACTGCGTAATAACTCCAAATCTCCTAAACCTCTCATATCGGCTACTTAGCCTCTCTTCTTCACCTTGCTTTTTAAGTTCTGTGAGCTGCGTCATTAAATACTGCTTAAGTGCATCTGCAGCCGCTACGGGATCTAGATTGGCACCTCCCACTGGCTCTAAAATGATGTCATCAATAATGCCATAATTTAAAAGCTCTGGTGCTGTAATCTTCATTTTTTCTGCGGCTTCTTTGGCTCTCGAAGCATCTTTCCAAAGAATACTTGCAAAGCCTTCTGGTGATAAAATCGAATAAATCGTATTTTCTTGCATAAAGACTTTATCAGCTACAGCTAAAGCCAGTGCCCCACCACTTCCGCCTTCGCCTATAATACCTGCAATAACAGGTACCTTTAATCTAGCCATTTCCATAAGATTTCTGGCAATAGCTTCACCTTGGCCTCTTTCCTCAGCTCCAAGTCCACAGTAGGCACCTGGTGTATCAATTAAACAAACAACTGGCCGATTAAACTTCTCAGCTTGTTTCATGAGCCTAAGTGCTTTTCTATAGCCTTCTGGATGAGGCATTCCAAAGTTTCTTGCCATATTTTCTTTAGAGGTATTGCCTTTGCCTTGAACAATCAAGGTCACAGTGTGCTCACCAATTTTTCCAATCCCACCTATAATAGCAGGATCATCTCTAAAGCTTCGATCACCATGACACTCTATAAAATCTGTAGTGATCATTTCTATATAAAAGTTACCTCTAGGTCTATCTAATTTCCTAGCTGATACTACTTTATCCCATGCTTTTTCTTCTGCTGGAAGCTTTTTGCGAAGTTTAGTAGCCAGCTTTTCAAGCCTTGCCATTTCGTCAATTATATCTGGGGTTTGCTCTAAAGTCTTCAGGTGTGTGATAGCACCCTCAATAGCTTCTAAGCGAATCACTATATCTTCCACTTTCACCCCTCCTTGCTATGCAATCTTAGGAGTTTTCCTAAAGTTGCTTTTAATTCTGTTCGTTCTACAATGCTATCAATTTGACCATGTTCTAAAAGAAATTCACTACGCTGAAAGCCTTCAGGAAGCTTTTGATTAATGGTTTGTTCAATTACTCGAGGTCCTGCAAAGCCAATAAGTGCTCCTGGCTCTGCTAAAATAATGTCACCTAAGGTGGCAAAGCTGGCTGTTACACCGCCAGTAGTTGGGTCAGTTAAAATACTAATATATAAAAGTCCATTGTCATCATGTTTTGCTAGTGCTGCACTTGTTTTAGCCATTTGCATAAGTGAAAAAATACCTTCTTGCATTCTAGCGCCGCCTGATGCTGTAAAAATAATAATAGGTAAATGATTTTGGGTAGCATACTCAATGGCTCTAGTGATTTTCTCACCTACCACCGAACCCATACTTCCCATCATAAAACTTGAATCCATAATTGCAATAATCGTTTTTTGACCCTCTATCTCTGCTTCGCCTGTAATAACGGCTTCATTTTGACCTGTTTTTTCCTGATAAGCTGTTAACTTTTCTTCATAGCCTGGGAAATCTAATGGATTGCTACTAGTCATATTAGTATCAAACTCATTAAAGCTTCCTTTATCCACAACCAAGCTGATTCTTGCCCTTGCTGATAGGGGATAATAGTAACCACACTGTGGACAAACGCCTAGGTGGCTTTTTAAATCAGCACGGTAAATGCTTTTTTTACATTTAGGACACTGAATATACATGCCCTCTGGTACACTTGACTTTTTAGCTTTCTCGCCTATTGCCATAGCATACTTTGTTTTCTTTTTTATAAAACCATTAAGCTTCATCTACCACTCCTCCTAAAATTGTTTCTAGGTTGCGTTCGATAAATGAGGTATCAAATTTACCTTCTACGAAAGCTGTTTCATTTAAAAGCTGATATTGGAAGAACACATTGGTTTCTATGCCTTCTATCACTATTTCTCCTAAAGCTCTTTTCATAATAGCAATCGCTTCTTCTCTGGTATCACCAAATGTAATGACTTTGGCAAGCATTGAATCATAGGTTGGTGGTACCTTATAGCTTTCATAAAGTGCAGATTCAATGCGAACACCTCTACCGCCTGGAAGATAAAGTTCTTCTATAGTTCCAGCACAAGGCTTAAAGTTGAGTAATGGATTTTCTGCATTAATACGGCACTCAATAGCATGCCCTTTAATATGAATGTCTTTTTGCTTGACAGCAAGGGACTCTTTAGCTGCTATCTTAATTTGGGCCTTGATTAAATCTATGCCTGTCACCATTTCTGTAATAGGGTGTTCTACTTGAATACGGGTATTCATTTCAATAAAGTAAAACTCACCACTGGCATCTACTATAAACTCTATCGTTCCTGCATTTTGGTAGTTAACAGCCTTAGCAGCAGTAACAGCAATTTCACCCATACGCTTTCTCATATCATTATTTAAGAAAGGTGAAGGTGCTTCCTCCATGACTTTTTGATGACGACGTTGGAGTGAACAGTCTCTTTCTCCTAAATGCACTACATTACCATAAGCATCACTTAAAATCTGAAATTCGATATGACGTGGATTTTGAATATACTTTTCAAGGTACATACTGCCATCACCAAAAGCATTTTCTGCTTCACTACTAGCAGATAAAAAAGCTTTTTCAAACTCTTCCTTCTTCCACACAATACGCATGCCACGGCCCCCACCACCAGCAGCTGCTTTTAAAATGACAGGATAACCAATATGATCTGCAAGGCACATAGCTTCTTCTAAGTCGTCAATTTTACCTTCTGAACCTGGGACAACTGGTACACCTGCAGCAATCATCATTTCTCTTGCTTTGGCTTTATCTCCCATGAGGCGAATCATCTCACCTGTAGGTCCAATAAAGGTAATCCCACACTTCTCACAGATTTCTGCAAACTTAGCATTCTCTGATAAAAATCCAAAGCCCGGATGAAGTGCATCACAACCTGTTAAAACGGCTGCACTAATAATGTTTTCTATATTAAGGTAACTATTTTTAGGAAGAGGACTTCCTATGCATACTGCTTCATCTGCTAGTTGTACATGGAGTGCTTCTTCATCAGCTGTTGAGTACACCGCTACAGTTGCAATACCCATTTCTTTACACGCCCTAATAATACGAACAGCAATTTCTCCTCTATTAGCAACAAGTACTTTTTCTATCATCCTCCTTCACCTCCTATTAGCCGATAGCAAAAATAAGTTCTGCTTCACATACCTTTTTACCTTCTACACTAGCAACTGCCTTACCTACACCCATAGGGCCTTTTTGCTTAATAATGGCGCACTCTAGCTTTAAGGTATCACCTGGTACTACTTTACCTCTAAATTTAGCATCTTTAATCCCACCAAAGTAAGCAATCTTACCTTTAAAGGCTTCCTGTGACAAAAGTGCAATAGCACCTACTTGAGCTAGTGCTTCTACTATTAAAACGCCTGGCATAACAGGCTCCTGTGGAAAATGTCCTTGAAAAAAAGGTTCATTAATGGTTACATTTTTATAGCCTACAGCTGCCCCGCCATCTTCCAGTAATTCTGCTTTATCAACCAGTAAAAAAGGATATCTATGGGGAATAATCTCCATAATCTGCTTTGTATTTAACATGGTTTACTCCTTCTCTATTTTAAAATAAAGAGAGGCTGGCCAAATTCCACCATAGACTCATTAGCTGCTAAAATCTCTACTACTTCGCCTTCTATCTCTGCCTCTACTTCATTCATTAGTTTCATAGCTTCAATCACACATACCACATCGCCCTTTTTCACTTTAGAACCAACTTCTACAAAAGGCTTTGCTTTAGGACTGCTAGCTGCATAGAAAGTTCCTACCATAGGTGATGTAATGGCCTTTGCTGGTACTTCTGCCGCAGGTGTCATCTTTGGTTCACTCATAACAACATCATTATTGTAAGCAGGACTTTGCACACTTGGTGCTAGGGGTGCTGTTTCTGTCATGACTGTTTGATAAATGGTTTGTTCTTTGCCTAGCTTTAGCTCAAAATCTTCGCATTTAAGAGAAAGCTTGGTAAGCTCTGCTTCACTAAAAGCTTTAATAAGTTCTTTTATTGTTTCGATTTCCATTTAAGCTTCCTCCCATTTCTTAAAGATTAAAGTGGCATTATGGCCACCAAAACCAAGAGAATTACTCATGGCATATTGGACTTTTTCATCTCTTCCCTCACCTGGTACATAATCAAGTGGGCAAGCTTCATCTCTCACCTGATAGTTAGCTGTCGGTGGGATAAAGTCTTCTTCTACTGCCTTAGCAATGGCAATGGCTTCAATGGCACCAGCTGCACCTAGGAGATGGCCTGTCATTGATTTAGTAGAGCTAACAGCTACTTTAGTAGCTTCACCAAATACACTTTGAATTGCCATAGTTTCATAAAGGTCATTGTACTGTGTACTTGTACCATGAGCATTAATATAATTCACAGCTTCTGAAGCAATACCTGCTTCTCTTAAAGCTTCTTCCATAGCCCTAGCCGCACCTACCCCTCCTGGAGCTGGTGTCGTAATATGATGTGCATCACCTGTTGCACCATAGCCAACCACTTCTGCTATAATAGAAGCGCCTCTTTTCTTTGCATGCTCTAAAGTTTCCATGACTAGTACACCTGCGCCTTCACCCATAACAAAACCACTACGTTCTTTATCAAAAGGAATAGATGCTCTCATAGGATCTTCACTCGTCGTTAATGCTGTTAAAGCATTAAACCCAGCAATCCCTAAAGGCGTAATACAAGCTTCACTGCCGCCTGCTAGCATCACCTCTTGAAAACCTTGTTTTAAATATCTGAAGGCTTCTCCAATAGAGTGTGTACCAGAAGCACAGGCTGTAACCACCGTAGAGCAAACACCTTTTGCACCTGTATGAATAGCTACATTACCTGCTGCCATATTGACAATTGCCATAGGTACAAATAAAGGAGATACTCTTTTTGCGCCTTTTTCATGAAGTTTAAGCGTCTCTTGTTCAATAACATCTAAGGCTCCAATACCACTTCCAATCATAACACCCACCTTATGGGCATCTTCCTCTTCCATATTGAGCTTTGCATTTTCAAGAGCTTGTTTGCTAGCATAAATAGCAAATTGAGAAAATCTAGCTAGTCTTCTTGCTTCTCTTCTATCGATGTATTTTTCTACTTCAAAGTCTGTTACTGTTCCTGCTACATGCACATTAGTGCCTTCAATTTGTAATTCTTCTGGAAGTACTTTAATACCACATTTTCCTTCCTTTAAGCTATTCCAATAAGTGTCTACGTCATTTCCTATCGGTGATACTACGCCCATTCCAGTAATAACAACTCTATTATTCATCTTCACTTCTCCTTCTCGTTATTACATGGCCATACCGCCATCTACTTTAATAACCTCTCCTGTAATATAGCTTGAAAGATCACTTGCTAAAAATACTGCCACATTGGCTATTTCTTCACTCACTCCAAAACGTTTCATAGGAATACTTGTCATTACACTCTCTTTAACACGCTCTGGAAGTATATCTGTCATATCTGTTGTAATAAAACCTGGTGCAATTGCATTTACACGAATATTCTTACCAGCAAATTCTTTAGCTACTGATTTGGTAAATCCAATAACTCCCGCCTTGGAGGCTGCATAGTTGCTTTGTCCGGCATTACCATTGATGCCAACTACTGAAGTCATATTAATAATACTTCCACCTGTTTTCATCATGGCTTTAGCCCCATGCTTTGAACAATTGAAAACACCTTTTAAATTCACATCTAATACCTCTTGGAACTCTTTTTCAGTCATTCTAAGAAGTAACATATCCTTAGTAATACCTGCATTATTAACTAAAATATCTATTTTACCAAAAGCAGCTATGGTTCCTTCAATAAGTCCTTTGGCTTCTTCACTATTGGCTACATTAGCGCAAAGGGCAATAGCTTTTCCCCCTAATGCCTTAATTTCTGTTACAACTTGATCAGCTTCTTCTTTCCTTTTCTCACTACTATAGTTAATTACAACATTTGCACCTTGTTTCGCAAAGCACATAGCAATAGCTCTTCCTATGCCTCGAACACTTCCTGTAATCACCGCTACTTTATCTTTAAGCATTGCCTCTACCTACCTTTTCTAATACATTTCGTAAGGTATCACTATCCTCTACGTTTAAAATAGTGGCTTCTGGTGCCATCTTTTTAACTAAGTTACTTAGTGTACATTTAGGCCCCACCTCTATAAAGGTGTCAAAGCCTTGACTTACTAAATAATGAATACTTTCTCTAAAACGTACACCTTTAACGACTTGAAGAGGAATATTCTCTATAATCTCTTCTCTATTCATAGGCCCTGCACTCACATTACTGATTACCTCTACTTGTGGCTCCTTGAAATCAAGAGTTACAAGCTCTTTAGCTAACTTTTCTTTAGCTTCTTCCATAAGTGAACTATGAAAAGCGCCACTTACTTTAAGAGGTAAAACACGTTTAGCGCCTGCTTCCTTTAATTTTAAGCTAGCTAGCTCTAATGCTTCTTTCACGCCTGCTATGGTTACTTGTCCTTCACAGTTATCATTAGCTACTTCCACTGGTAAATGACTCTCCTCGCTAATAGCCTCACAAACTGCTTTGATTTCTTCTATGCCAAGACCAATAACTGCTGACATGCCACCTGGATTTTTATTGGCTGCTTCTTCCATATAGGTTGCTCTTTTATCAACTAATGTTAAAGCTGTTTTAAAATCTAAAGCCCCACTGGCAGTAATAGCATCATATTCGCCAAGACTAAAACCAAGCATAGCATCTGCTTTCAACCCATTGGCTTCTAGTACTTTATAAATCGCATAGTTAGTTGTAAAAAGGGCAGCTTGGGTATAACGTGTTTGATTAATAAGTGCATGAGAATCAGTGAAGCATACTTCTCTAACGTCCCAATCTAGAACGCTAGCTGCTTCGTCAAATAATTGTTTTACAATAATATAAGAATCGTATAAGTCCTTGCCCATACCAACGTACTGTGCACCTTGGCCTGGAAATAATAGGGCTGCTTTCATTTTTACCACCTCCTATTTGTTTTTAATTTGGCTAACCATGGTTTCTAGCCCCTCTATTTTATCTGCTAATACTTGATTGAGCTCTAGTATTAATTCTTCTACCATCTCTTTAGCAGTTTGTTCTTTAGTAATCATCCCTGAGATTTGACCAGCAAGTACTGATCCTCTCATCACATCACCTTCTACAGCAGCCCTTCTTAAAGCACCTGTACCAAATTTGTCCAGTTCCTCAGGTGTTGCACCTGATTTTTCTAACTGAGCAAACTCTCTAGTCAGTTGATTACGAAGGCTTCTCACTGGATGTCCTGTTGAGCGACCTGTCACTACTGCATCGATATCTGATGCTTTAAGCACTCTTTGTTTGTAGCTGTCTGGAATATCACATTCTTTAGCGACTAAGAATCTGGTACCCATTTGCACACCTTGGGCTCCTAACATAAAGGCAGCTGCAATACCTCTACCATCTCCAATACCGCCAGCTGCAATAACTGGAATATCAACTGCATCTACAACTTGTGGTACAAGGGCCATTGTACTTAGTTCACCAATATGGCCACCTGATTCACCACCTTCAGCGATGACGGCGTCAGCACCACACTTCTCCATACGTTTTGCAAGTGCTACAGAAGGTACTACTGGTATTACTTTAATGCCGGCACTTTTCCAAAGCTCCATATACTTACCTGGATTACCTGCTCCTGTTGTCACCATACTTACGCCTTCTTCTGCAACAACCTGAGCTACTTCATCTACATAAGGACTAAGCAGCATAATGTTAACACCAAAAGGTTTATTAGTTAAAGCTTTGCAAGCTCTGATTTCCGCGCGGAGCCAATCACTAGGAGCGTGCCCCGCTGCAATAATACCTAATCCCCCTGCCTCAGAAACTGCTGCGGCAATACTATGAGTAGCCACCCATGCCATTCCACCTTGAATAATGGGGTAGGAAATCCCCAGTAAATCACATATTGTTTTCATTACTGTTATCTCCTTATGGTTTATTGTTTATCTGTAATATAGGCCAGTGCATCTCCTACAGTTTGAATTTTTTCTAAGTCTTCGTTTTCAATACTAATACCAAATTCTTCTTCAATTCCCATTACCACTTCAAATAAATCTAATGAATCTGCTCCTAAATCTTCACGGAAAGTAGCTTCTGGTGTAACTTCACTTACCTCTACACTTAATTTGTCTGCGATAACTGCTTGTAATCTTTCTAACATATTGTATTCCTCCTAAAATGTTTTTTATTTATCCTAAAAGGCTAATAGCCTATGGATGCTATTTAATTCTTCATTTTTAATTTTTAATTTTTAATTGTTTTACTTACTCCACTCAAATAGCATAGTGCCCCAAGTAAGGCCTGCCCCAAAGCCTGAAGCAATGAGCTTATCCCCTGCTTTTAGCTTAGGACTTAGATCATATAAAGCCATAGGGATACTAGCTGCTGATGTATTACCATGTTCATCTAAATTCTTGAAAAATTTCTCCTTTGATATTTTAAGATGACTAGCTACGCGGTCCATAATACGTGAATTAGCTTGGTGTAAAATATACCAGTCAACATCATCTGCACTATAACTAGCTACACTTAAAACTTCTTCTATACTTCTAGGTACTGTTGTTGTGGCAAAGCTATACACGCCTTTGCCATCCATCTTAATGGCTGGTTTTACTTCTTCCCTTTCGTAAAAGGTATGGTCAAAGCCCGCTGTTTCTAAGGTAATTTGTTCAGCACCATCTGGTCTTGAACCTGTTACGATATGATAGATTTTATTATCCTCTGTTCCTTCATAAACGACGGCTCCTGCCCCATCTGCGAATAAAACACAGGTACCTCTATCTTTCCAATCTACTACCTTGCTTAAGACCTCTGCTCCAATAACAAGTGCATTGTGTGCTATGCCTGTCTTAATTAAGCTATCAGCTAATTGAGTGGCATAAACAAAACCACTGCAAGCAGCTGTTACATCAAAGCAAGTAGCCTTTTCTATACCAAGTGCTTCTGCCACCTTACAGGCTGTACTAGGCATCATGGTATCTGGTGAAACCGTAGCCACGATTACAAGGTCTATAGCCTCTTTGCTCAGCTCACTGGTTACTACGGCTTCCCTAGCTGCTTCTATTGCTAAAGTGGTAGTCGTTTCAGTCGTAGCGATATGCCTAGATCTAATACCTGTGCGACTGGTAATCCACTCATCTGATGTGTCTACTAACTGACTAAGTTCATCATTGGATACGGTTCTTTTTGGTACTGCTTTCCCTAATCCTTTTATCCTCATTCCAATCATAACTTGTTCTCCTCAAATTGTTTGGCCTTAAAATAGGCTTGTTGCTCTTCTACAAAGTGTACTAAACTTTCTAGAGATTGAATTAAAACTTGGTGTTCCTCTTCCTTTAGTCCTTGTAGCATACGTCTTACCATATGTCTATGAAAGTGGTCATGCAATCTCCAAGCTAATTTTCCCTTTTTAGTGAGCGTTAGTTGAACAAGACGCCTATCCCCTTCCTTGTCACTTCTTACGACATATTCTTTTTTTACAAGGCGATTAATCGTTACTGTGAGGCTCCCTACTGTAATACCTAACTTATGAGCTGTTTCAGTCATGGTTTTACCTTTCAGTTCAATGGCCTCAATAGCATGTAACTCTGTAATGGTTAATTCACTAAAAGGACCTTCTTTTAACACATCTTTCTCAAGTGTAAGAATTTTATTAAAGGAATTCACAAGCAAGGTATTTACAATTTCAATTGAGTCCTCCAATTTTCCTTCCTCCCTTCAAGTGAAATAAACAAAAATACTTTTACTTTGCATTTCAAAGTATTTTATTTTCAAAGTATATGACGATAGCTTCATTTTGTCAATACAATTTTTTACATTTATAAGTTGATTTCTTTATTGACAATTTTGTGCTTTATTCATATACTTTGATTATCAAAGTCTTTACTTTGAATATCAAAATATATGTTTACTATTCTATTTAATCTAATACATGGAGTTGATCAAATGAACTTAATTCACTTGCCTTTTGGCAATTTAAAAGCAAAATTTCCTATTATTCAAGGTGGTATGGGTGTAGGTATTTCCTTGCATCAGTTAGCAGGTCATGTGGCAAAAAATGGAGGGATTGGTGTTATTTCTGCTGCTCAAGTAGGTTACCGCGAACCTGACTTTCTAACTAATACCTTAGCAGCTAATCTGCGTAGCTTAAAAGACGAGCTACTAAAAGCTAAAGCTATTGCCCCACAAGGTATTATAGGGGTTAATATCATGGTAGCTTTAAAACATTATGGTGAATATGCTAAAAAAGCTGTGGAAGCTGGCGCTGATCTTATTATTTCTGGTGCAGGTCTCCCTTTAGATTTACCACTTTTCACCAAAGGTAGTGCTACTAAAATAGCCCCTATTGTTTCTTCCGGAAAAGCTGCAAGTGTGATCTGCCGTATGTGGGATAGAAAGCATCAAGTAGCACCTGACTGCATTGTTGTAGAAGGACCTTTAGCTGGTGGACATTTAGGTTTTTCTCATGAAACGATTGCTGAAAATCCTGATGTTCTAGATATTATGAAAGAGGTTAAAGAGGTTGTTAAAGACTATGAAAATAAATACGAAAAAGCTATTCCTGTTATCGTAGCAGGAGGCTTTTACACCGGTGAAGACGTACGCCTAGCTTTAGAGCGCGGTGCAGATGGTGTGCAGATGGGTACACGCTTTGTAACAACGTATGAATGTGATGCTGCATCAGCCTATAAAGAAGCTTATATTAAAGCTGAAAAGGAAGATATTCAAATTATTAAAAGCCCTGTTGGTATGCCTGGTCGTGCTATATTAAATGACTATATCAAAAATACGCCTGGTAATAAAGCTTGCTTTTATCATTGTATTGAAAAATGCGGCGTGACTACTATTCCTTATTGTATTTCAAAAGTACTTATAGCTGCGGCCAAGGGAGATATTGAACATGCACTTCTTTTCTGTGGTAGTAACGCTTATAAAGCTACCCACTTAGAAACAGTGGCTGACATTTTTGATGAAATCAAAGGAGCTCTTGAAAAGTAAAAGCCGCAATCATCTTAGTAAAATAAAACGGTCATTTGGCAACCCTCACTGCCAAATGACCGTTTTTTACTATAGATGGGAGTCTATCTATAGTGCGACATAAAACCTTTAGTCCCTTATTATTATTTACAAAATTGTTTTACTTTAATCAACAACTGCTGTTTTTCTTCTTCAAATTGCTTTTTTCTATTCACATTAGCCCCTGAAGGGTGTGGGAAACCCAGTAGGCATTTATTTTCATCCACTTTGCCCTTAGCAATTAAGCCCTTAATCACTTCTTCTACACATCTGCCTAATGGTATAATAAGTGCTTCTTGCATTACTTCTATTTGTGGGTAGAAATGTGCTTCTACATAGCTCATTAAAAAGTCACTTTTTAATAGCTGCGGGCTATGCCCTGTATAATTTTTACCTTTTACAAACGCTGCAAAAGGAATCATAGATGTGGTATGCAATAAGTCTTCTCTTTCATCAAAAAGTACCTTGGCACTTTCAACTCCCAAGCCATTTGGTAAGTCTAACGCTTCTAGCATTTCACCTACATTTTTTCTAAGTACTCCTGCTAGGCGTCCTTCCTTTTTACACAAATGGACCATTTCCTCTAAAGGCTTATTTTCTTCTATACATGCTCTAGCCGTGCTAATAGACTTACTCATCTGAGTAAAGCCTGGTGTAATACCTATAATAAATACTTTTGCTCTTGGATTCATGTATTCATTGTGCGTGCAATAATAAAGCTCTATCTCTTTTTCGGCTTCTACTAAAAGCTCCGGTATCATCAATTCTTCTCTCGTATAACTTGCTTTTAAGGGAAGCTTATTCATTATTTCATAGTAGTCTTTTATATTAGGTAAATGCTTCATCTCATCTCTACCATCTCTTTCAAAAATTGCTTTTCCCTCAATGCTTAGTTTTATACTTCCGGTGTTAGTTTAACTAATAATATACCTTCATCTGGAATCATTAATCTCAAAATATCTTCAGAAATATCAATTTCTTCTGCGGTTAAAACACAATAAGCACTATATTTCTCTTCTAACGCCAAAGCTGAAAGAGGTATTTCTAATTTGATTTCTTCTTCTGTTTTATTAAAACAACTTAAGTAAGTGCCTGTTTGATTCTCACTAGATAGTACTGTTAATTCTTTAGAATCATAAACCATCTTTGTTGTGTCAGTAATCTCATAAGCTTTTAAAATAAGCTGCTCTTTAATTGAAGGATATTTTCCTCCCTTTTCAAAAATAGCTTCTAGCTCTTCCTTATTAATACGGCCTTCTACTATTGCAAGTGTCTTTGGTAATGTAATATGAATCATATTCTGACCTCCCTTCTAGTCATGTTAAGTTTAGTATTTAAATTAATGATAATACAATTCTTGCTTTAAGTAAACATATGAGCCCTTATTCTAAAAATTCATGTCAAAATATCCCTTATTTAATCGTATAAGGTTAATTATCTACAATTATGCTATAACCTTATTTTTACCCACTAAGACCAATCTATACCTCCTCCTCTTACTTATTTCACTGGCCCCTTGTTTATTTGCTTATCTTGGGATATAATAGAACAAATGTTCGATTTAATTTTAAAGGTAAGGTGAAATCATGGATATTAAAGAAAAATTAGAAATCCTATCTGATGCAGCAAAATATGATGTCTCTTGCTCCTCTTCTGGCTCTAATCGTTCTCCTAAAAAAGGACAACTCGGTTCTACAGAAGCTGCCGGCATTTGCCATAGTTATACCCCTGATGGCCGCTGTATCTCCCTTCTTAAAATTCTATTAACCAATTATTGTATTTACGACTGTGCTTATTGCATTAATAAGCGTTCTAATAATGTACGTAGAGCAGCCTTTACAGTAGAGGAGGTGGTATCTCTTACTATTAATTTTTATAGACGTAATTATATAGAAGGACTTTTTTTAAGCTCCGCTATTATCAAAGATGCTAATCATACTATGGAAATGCTCACTAGCATTGTTAAAAAGCTTCGCACCGAACACCACTTCGGCGGTTATATTCACTTAAAAGCTATTCCTGGCGCTAGTGATGAGTTAATTCACGAGGCCGGCCTTCATGTGGACCGTATGAGTGTTAATATCGAGTTACCTTCTGCCGATTCTTTAAAACTTTTAGCCCCAGACAAGAAAAAAGAAGCTATTTTTAAACCAATGCATGATATACATCAAAATAGCTTAATTCATCTAGAAGAACGTAAAAAGTCTCGCAAAGCTCCTCTTTATGTCCCTGGTGGTCAAAGTACCCAGCTTATTATCGGCGCTACTCCAGATACAGATTATAATATATTAAATCTAAGTGAGAAGCTTTATAATAAATATGGTTTAAAAAGAGTTTACTATTCGGCTTATACACCGGTTAATAAGGGAAAGAACTTACCAGAACTAACCCAGCCACCTACACTTAGAGAACATAGGCTTTATCAAGGAGATTGGTTACTTAGACTTTATGGTTTTAAGGCGACGGAGCTATTAGACGAAGCACATCCTCAATTTGATACTCACCTAGATCCTAAAACCTCTTGGGCCCTTAATCATTTAGAACAGTTTCCTGTAGAGATTAATAGTGCGCCTTATCAAATGCTATTACGAGTTCCTGGTATTGGCATTCGTGGTGCACAAAAAATTATGAGTAGTAGGCGTATTGCACCTCTGCATTATGAAGACTTACGCAAATTGGGGATTGTTCTTAAAAGGGCTCAGTACTTTATTACTTGTAACACTAAATATTATGGCAAGGTGGATATGCAGGAAGATAAGATTAAACGACTATTAATTCCTCAAGATGCTTATTATGATGAAACAGCACCTTATGAGCAGCTCAGTTTATTTAACTTCCAAACACCACCGCCAGATAAAATGATCACATCACCTACCTCAGCTCTTTTACTACCTAAAACAGTCGGTATCAAACAGCATATTTTACTATCTGATACGCCCACAGCTTTAACTGGTGAATTATAATGATTATTTTTAGGAGGTCTTTATGATTGATTATTTATATGATGGCACCTTTGATGGCTTACTAACTGCCATTTTTTATGGTTATGGAGAACGTGAAGAAGTCCATATTTATAAATCTCAGCTTTATGCTCCTTCTTTTTTTACTTCTCCCAAAACTATTGTAACGGAAGCTGAAAAAGCTGATCGGGTTTATACTAGCATTCATGATAAGCTTTCTACTTCTACTTTAGAAAATGTTTATTGTGCCTACTTAAGTGAAGAAGAAGGCGTTGAAACGCTTATCTTAAACTACCTTAAACTCTGCTATCGTTATACAGACAGGATCAATTTAGCCAAAAACAATGACATTATTCGTGCTATGGATCTGGCTGTAAAACACGTCCGCTTTGAAGCCCATCGCTATGTTGGTTTTGTTCGCTTTAAAGAAATACGTCCTATGCTATTTTATGCTCAGATTGAACCTGACCATCATATTTTACCTTTATTAATAGAGCATTTTGAAAAGCGCTTTTCTGATCAATGCTTTATGATTCACGATGTAAAGCGCTCAGAAGTGATTGTTTATAACCAAAAGGAAATCTTTATCCAACAGCTTACGCCTCATGAGGCCGAGGTACTTCTAAGGACACAAATAGATGATCCATTTGAAAAACTCTTTAAAGCTTACTATACTTCTACTACTATTCCTGAGCGTATTAATATCAAAAGACGTAATGCTTATATGCCTAGACGCTATTTTAAACATTTAGTTGAATTACAATAAAAAGAGAGAGGGCATTGCAGATTAATAGTTCCCTCTCTTTCTTATCTTACCCCTTCATGGTCCTTTTAAAGAATATTATCTTTTCCTATGTTATGTGATAAAATCTCTAATGTACTTTGCTTCATTGACTCACCTTTTACTGAGCCACAAAGCTGAGATAATATGATGGGCTTAATATCCCTATCAAATAAATTAAAAGCTGTAGCCATGATGCTACCTTCCATATTGAGTCCAGCAATATACACCTGCTTTAACTCATTTTTCTTTAAAAGCTTTTTGACATCTTCTGTTAAAGCTGTATAAGTAGATTTCATAATCACAATATCTGCTAATTCTCCTATGCCCTCCACTAACTTGGTTTTTGGACTAAGCATGGTCATTTCCTTCATATTTAATTCTGTTTGATATAAAGAATCAACCTTATTGATAAAACGCGTTGCTATAATTAAATCATAGTCGTAATTCTTAACATGTTTTATAATATCTTCTGGAATTTGCTTGGTGTTTTCATTGATAAAACCACCTTGTACATCAATAATTAAAAGTAACTTCATTGTTGTCTCCTCCTCTTATTTCCAAAGTGAACTTGGAATAAAGCCAAATAATACAGGTGCTGAAGAACCATTTGGCAATGTGTATACTATTTCTGCACCTTCGCCTTGTGGAATTTTTCCAATAAGGGCGGCTAACTTTTTAGAACTTAGAATCTCTTCGTCTGGTACGTTAAACACTTTTGTTTTATTCCATTTAACTGCACCTAAATAAGCGCCTCCTCTGGCATTTAAAATAACACCTATATCCTCTGTATTTTTAACTTCAATGGTAATAGGTAAACCATAATTCCCTTGATTTCTAATAGTCTCTCCTGTTAAAGCATCTACGCCTTCTAACCATTCTTCTTTTTCTCTGCCTACCACAAGCTTCGTTGGATCTTTGATGCCACTTACATCTACGACATACTTTCTCTCAATAATATTGAAAGTACCTCTTACATGATTATCTCTTGGTAATACTTGAAGCTTAGAAACATTGCTTAAATCTGACTTTTCATCCATGATCACAACAGTCCAAGTGACTTTACCTGTACTATTAAAATCAAATAAACCAGAAATAATTTCTCCATTTTCCCAAGCTTTCTTCGCCCCGCTATCATAAACACATACAGTCTCACCTGGTTTAAGTACATAATCTTTATTAGCTTTTCCTTTAAAATACTGATTAACTGAGCTTTGCCCTGTTTTTAAAATATTGCTATGAGGTCCTAAGATAGCTTCATTGCTAATGGTCAAAGTAAGGTCCGTTGTTTCTTTCGAAGTCGCTAAAATGACTAGCTTTTTGGGTAATCCAGTTGCATTCTTATGATGAACTGTCATAATCCCTTTGCCACTACTTGTATCTCTATAAAGAATACCACTCGAAGGAACACTTTCTGGTGAGTTACTCATGATTAAGGTCCCTGGTATATCCTGCACTTCTACCTTTAAGGCTTCATCAAAGGTATTGTAATCCTTGTCAATATAGCCTTCTATTAAATCACCCTGTCTGCCCTTATTGAAAAGATAATAACCATTTCTCACTATCTCTTCTTGCCCAATGGTAATATAGCAAGTTTTCTTATTTGACCAATGCCCCCATTCATCCTGCATTTCTAAAGTAATCTCATATTTACCTGGCTTTTTCAAATAATTAGGTTTCCCAGAGGTTAAATAACCATTTGTGGTTAAGTTTCTATATCGCCACCTTTGACTTTTTAAATTAATGTCATTGGGATTATCATACTCATATATGAATTGTATTTTTTCACCTATTGCATATGTACTTTTTTCTGTTGTAAAGGTTTTTAGTATAAATGGCCTTGGTGCTGTGATTTTTACTTTCTTTCCTATAAAGTCACTCCACACACCATTGACATCTTTAACTCTTAAGTAAAGCGTATATTCTCCTTGTTTTATATTATTCATCAAACTTTTGGCATTACTACTTGTTTTTTGTTTACCATCAATAATGATTTTCCATTCCTTTTTAACAATCTTTAGTCCACTAGGACTATAGCTCGATTCAATTACCTCTATAGGTTCACCCTCTTGATAAGTTGTTTTGCCTAAAGCAAATTGAGCGACTGGTTTTTGAATTTCCCCGTAAAGTAATAAGGGAAATAACATACTTATTATAAGTACTATGGTTATTGTTTTAATCTTATTCATAGAATCCTCGTTATCGTATCATTCATAATAGATTTTTATATTTTATGAGATGTCCTCTTTTATTATACACTATATCGGCTAGCTTGTTATATAAATCAACCTAAATCTTCCTTTTTTCTACCTTTACTAAAAATAAAATGAGAATTATATTTGATAGGTTGCATTTAAGAATCATTTAAGGTTACTATGTTATCATAAATAAAATGAAATCATCTATTCTAATATGGATACAGACGAAAGGAGCTTACAGATTATGAATCTATTAGTTATAGAAGATGAGGTCCGCTTAGCAGAAGCCTTAGTTCAGATTTTACAAAAAAACAAATATACAGCCTTAGCAGCTTATGATGGTATTACTGGCCTTGATCATGCTTTAACAGGTATCTATGATGTCATTATACTAGATATTATGCTCCCTAAATTAAATGGTTTAGAAGTCCTTAAACAACTTAGAGAACAAAAGATTCAAACACCTGTTATTTTACTTACTGCCAAAGATGAAGTATCTGATAGGGTTAAGGGCCTTGACCATGGTGCTGATGATTATCTCACCAAACCCTTTGCTACTGATGAACTTTTAGCACGTATAAGAGCACTCGGTAGAAGACGTGGTGAACTTATTTGTGACGATACGCTTCATTTTGAAGATATTTCATTAAACCTTTCTACTTATGAACTCAGCTGTGGAAGTAAAACCATTCGTTTAGGACTCAAAGAATTTCGCATCTTAGAGTTTCTTATTCGCCATGGCCAACATATTGTAAGCAAAGAAGAACTACTTGAAAAAATATGGGGCTTTGATTCAGAAGCTGAATATAATCATGTAGAGGTTTATATTTCTTTTCTTCGCAAAAAACTTTCTCATATTCATTCAAAGGTAGGTATTCAAACAGTTCGTGGTGTCGGCTATCGTTTAGGAGGTGAATAAATGCTTAAGAAACTAAAAGCTCGCTTTTTACTCATTACGATGTCGCTTATTGCAGTGGTATTGCTTGTTATTTTTAGCGGCATTTATTTTTTCATGGCACAAAGTGAAAAAAATTCTTCTCTTAATAACATGCGCAATCTAGCAAAAGCTGATCAATTTTCTTTTCGTCATGAACCTCCTATGTTTCAAGATCCTAATTATCGGCCTAAACCTGAAATGCCTCGTTTAGGAGATGATAGCTTTCTTGTACGCATTTCAAGTAGCGATGAAGTCATTCAAATCGTGCCGCCTTTTGAATCTCAAGAGCAACTAGCACAAATTCCTACTTTCGTGGAACTAGCAGAAGCACAAGATACTATGGAAGGTATTATTCTTGTTAACTCAACAGAAGTACGATTTTTAAAACAAATGACAGATACCGGTAAGGTTATTGTTTTCTCTGATCGCAGCCAGGAATTAAACACCTTAAATCGTCTCCTCATGATCTGTTTACTTATTGGCTTTTTAAGCTTTACCCTTCTTTTTGTCATTACGCTTTACTTAGCACAATGGGCCATTAAGCCTGTTGCTAAAGCTTGGGAAAAGCAAAAGCAGTTTGTGGCAGATGCTTCTCATGAGCTCAAAACACCCCTTACTGTCATTGCTACTAATACAGATGTTGTTCTCAGTAATCCTTTTGACTACGTAGAAAATCAAAGTAAATGGCTCCACTACATTAAAACTGAAACAGAACGTATGACTAAACTTGTTAATGACCTACTTTATTTAGCTAAAGTGGATGATGATGAAGCGCTTCTCCATCAATCTGAATTTAATATCAGTGAAGCTTTTACTAATGTTTGCTTACCTTTTGAGTCTATTATCTTTGAATCTAATAAGCATTTTCATATGGATATCACACCTGACCTTCTTGTTTATGGAGATGAAAATCGTTTAAAACAACTAGCCATTATTTTACTGGATAATGCCATTAAGAATGCCAATGAAGCTGGTGATATTTACTTTTCTCTGAGGCGTGATGCTTCGAAAAACAAACTTGTTTTTTCTGTAACTAATACAGGCCCTGGTATTCCTGTAGAACATCACAATAAAATCTTTGAGCGCTTTTACCGTGTAGACCCTTCTAGGGCCCGCGAAACTGGCGGGTATGGACTAGGCTTATCTATTGCTAAATCTATTGTTACCCAACATGCAGGTAGCATTGAAGTACAAAGTACCTTAGAAGGTCCTACTACTTTCTTAGTGATTCTTCCTATGAAGTAAAGCTTTCAAATAAACTGATTCATCATAATAACCCCAAGTAAACAATTGGCACCTTGCTTCTTGTATACTTGGGGTTATTATTTTATTTCATCTTGATAGGTATATCTAATTTAAACGTTGTGCCTTTTTCATAAATAGACTCTACTTTTAATTTGATGCCCATGGTATAAGCTAAAGATTCTAATAAACTTAAGCCGATGCCACTTCCTTCAATGCCTGCTGCCCTTACTTCACCACTTCGATAAAAGCGTTCAAAGATATGAGGGAGTTCTTCTTTTTTTATTCCTATTCCTGTATCGCTTACAACAATCTGAAGACTTTTATCACTTTTAGGTATCACACTTAAATGAATTTCATCTCCAGCCTGAGTATATTTCAAGGCATTTTCAATGAGTATGCTGACACACCTTTTCACCTTTATCTGATCCCAATAAACTTGTATCGGCTGCCCTGTCTCCGTAAAATGTAGTTTCTTTTCTTGCAATTCACCATAATCTTCATAAAAGCTGTAAATCCCCTTCAGAAAGGTGTTTACTTCAAATGTTGATAGCTCCAGTTTACCGCCTACATCTTCCTTTGACATCAAAAATAAATCACTATTTAACTTTTCTAGTCCTCTGAGTTCCTCCATCATCTGTGAGAGCTCTTCGAAATGTGCCTCTATCGTTTCATTGTTATGTCTCGCTAATAACTCAAGTCTTCCTTTCATAATCGCTAGCGGTGTCCTCATTTCATGAGAAGCATGTTGAATAAACATCACTTGTTTATCATAAGCTCTTTTAAGTGGCTTTAAAGTAATAGTTGCTAAATAGTACCCAAGCCCTAGTACAATAAAAATAACAATCCCTCCAGCCATTAACAAAGCTAAACGTAGTTCTTTTGCTTTCATGACTTCTGTATCTACATTTAAAAGTAATTCTACTCTCAAATCTTGCGTAGAAAAGGTAATGCCTCTATAGGTATGTCCATCATCCTTAAGGGTTACTATCTTATCTTGTGAGCCTGCTGGAAACTGTGGGTATGGATTGGAACCTACATAAGGGTGAGGACTCCCTTTTATCAAAACATCTTGTTTCCACACAAAGCTAATGAGATTTTGTGCAAGTGGAACTGGCATAACCACTTCCGTTACCTGATCTTCTTTTAAGATAACCTTTATATCATTGATTGTCATATTTTTATGAGTGAGTAATTGTTGATCTATACTTCGATAAAGATTTCTATCAAAAATGCTGCTAGTGACAATAGCAAAGATTATAAGAACCCCTATAACAATCTCCAGACTTGTTACTACAATTCTTCTTCTCGTTTGACGAAAAATATTCTTTGTTTGCATGGTTCTTATAATCTCCTACTTACTGAACTTATTTTTGTGTATTAATAGATTTATACACATATAGCACTAAATCGGGATTGTAGCTATTAATATAATCTGTTACTTCACCCTCATAGTATCTTGTATCTAACATTCTCGTTTCACTTACCATGGTTGAGAAAAAGGCTGAAAAAGGTAGTGCAAAAGAATCTTTTACAATAAGCACTTTAAAGTCATTTTCTGCATTTTTATTTTTAATAGCCACCTCTGGGAAGTCTCCGCCAAAATAAGAAGCATAACGATTCGTAAATACACTAGTCGCATTGAGTAAATTTTTCTTAATGATAGCTTCTTCAAAGGTTCCTTCTGCTACTGTAGACCCATTTGTTTTAGTAATCTTTACCTCATAGCTCGTATCAAAGTTAGGTGTCATTAAGGTATAGTCATCTAATCCGCCATAGTACTTACCTACTCTTCTTCCTTGTGAACCTAAAAAGTTTTGTTTATAAAAGGTTTCTTCATAATTACTGCTATCTGTATAGTAATGATTTGGATCTAGGTTAATTCCTGTACTTTCTTTTAAATACTGAACAACTTCTCCTACAGCCCAAAAAGCTGTCTGCGTACGCCAGTGGTGATCTGTATTATAAAAAAGTGTACTATAATCTAAGCCTGCTGATTTAACATTTTCCCTTAGGTCTAATACATCCACATCTTTTTCTTCTAGCTGTTCTTTAAAGGTGTCCGTATTGATTTCTGCATAGTCTATTACTGATGCTGGAAGCTGTGTATACCCCTCTATCACCTTTAATGGTGTTTGAACATATATAAAAGGTACATTTTTTTCTTTTAATAATTCATTAACTTGTCCTATTTCTTCTGCATAAGGTGTTGTATCTACCTTGTTAGTTGCAAATTGTAATTGCCCGTTATTATCTTTAATAACACTTTGTACTAGATTTGTATCTCTAATATAATGTTTCCCTAAAAGGCGCTCAGATAAGCCATATAAGTTAATATAAGCTTCTTTTCCAAAAACTGAATCAGATATACCGGCTTCTATGCCTCCTATGGTGCCTTTTAAAAGTCCCTCTATAGTAGCTTTTTCTGCATAGCCATTTTTCATACCTGATAAAGTTTGTTTCGCAATACTTTTGATATTGGGGCCTATTGTTAAAATGCCCCCTCCAATAAGAGTTACGCAAAATAAGCAAATGCCAACTCTTTGTAATGTCACTTTTTTCATTTTGCTTCCTCCTTAAAAATTAAAGTAAATAAAAGGATTATAGGTTCCTTTTACTAAATACGCTACTGCTACGAAGAAAAGTATACCAAGTACACTCATAGCTAATACACGATTACACTGCTGAATGATTTGGTTTTCTTGTACATAAAGCTTCTTCATCCATTTAGCTACGGGCATTGAAGCAATAACTCCTATAACAAGAAGCATAACGCTTTCACTGATATAAAAGCTTGCTAAATCACCTACTAAAATACCATTTCCCATACCAAACATAGCTTTAATGAAGTTAATAGCTTCTCCAATATTAGCTGCTCTAAATAATACCCAGCTAATGATTACGAGTAATAAGGTATAAAGATGTCCAATAACCTTACTTTTCTCCATCCATTTATCTAAACCTGTAAATTTCTCAATGATTAAAATCACACCGAAATATAAGCCCCATACAATAAAGGTCCAGTTTGCTCCATGCCATATACCTGTTAAAAGCCATACAATCAAAAGATTTCTACCTAGTTTTAACTTACTATTAACACGGCTACCTCCCATAGGGAAATAAACATAATCTCTAAACCAAGTACTTAAAGAGATATGCCATCTTCTCCAGAAGTCTGATACAGATTTCGCTGTATAAGGTAAATTAAAGTTCTCATTAAAGTGGAAACCAAACATTCTTCCTAACCCAATGGCCATATCTGAGTACCCTGAAAAGTCAAAGTAAATTTGTAGCATGTAAGCAATAGCCCCTAGCCAAGCAAAGGCCACACTAATATTACCTGCACCCGTGTTATAAACCTTATCTGCTATCAGTGCAAATTGATTGGCTAGTAAAACCTTCTTACTTAACCCAATAATAAATCTTACAATACCTGATGCAAAATCAGATTCTGTTTCTTTTCTTCCATGAATCTCGTTAGCAATTGTTTCATATCTAACGATTGGTCCTGCAATAAGCTGTGGAAAAAGCGCCACATAAAGTCCTACATCTAGTGGGTTTTTAAGTGCTTTCCCTTTCTCACGGTAAACATCAATCACATAAGAAATACTTTGGAAAGTAAAGAATGAAATACCTATAGGGAGTGCAATTTTAGGTACTGGGAAAGTCGTATGTGCAAGATTATTTAGATTTTCTACAATAAAGCCTGCATATTTAAAAATCCCTAAAATACTCAAGTTAAAAACTAACATTCCTACTAAAATAGGGGTCGTCTTACTTTGCTGCCCGCGGTACTTATCAATAAAATATCCAAATACATAGTTAGCACCTATACAAAGGAGCATGACTAATACAAACTTAGGTTCGCCCCAAGCATAAAAAATCAAACTTGAAATAAGTAATAATAGATTCCTACTGTTTTGCTTTTTGGTTACTCCATAATATAACAAGAGTACAACAGGCAAGAAAACAAATAAGAAAATAGTACTTGAAAATAACATACTCGTCCTCCTTGCTATCATCTATCAACTGTTTTTATTTATATCTGTAGTATATCTGAGTAATCTTAATACTTCCTTAATAGTTATATGTGACAATTTGAATAATTTTTTTAGTAAAAAACCGTTAATTACTCTATATAATTACCAATTACAAATATGGTAAAATAATACTGATTTATCTAGTGACATTTATTTTTTTAAATAGAATCACTCTCTCCCAAGGACTAAGTGTAATAGCCATTTAGTCCTTTTCGCTTTATAGGGCTTTCACCAGTACATATCTTCTAAGTCCACCGTATTTTAGCTTTTCCTTTTCGATGGTATAACCTAATTTTAAGAAATTAGCTACACTATATTCATTTAAAGGTGATGCTGTAGCACATAAAAGTTCATTTCCTCGTTTGCGTGCTTCTTCTTCTAAAGCGGTACATAGCTTTCTTTGTAAGCCTAACCCTCTATAAGCTTCTGCAACTACTGTCGCTTCTATTTGTCCTACCTTCAGTAATGCTTCAGCTGTTAAATCAATATCATAACCATAATTTCTCTCATCATAACCAAAATTTAAATAGGCTCCCATGGCAATAAGCTGATGATCAGCTGTTACATAACCTAGAATACAGCCTTTTTCTTCTATAGCTTCTTCGAACTCTTCTTGCTTTGACACCGCAAATAGTTCAGGATTTCCTATATGTTTTACAATCTCACTTTGCAAATTCATAATTTGCTTTATGTAGCTTTTATCTAATACTTTTAAAACTAAATCGTTTTCACTGGAATGTGACTTCATTTTGCCCTCCTCTTTTTATACTTCCCCTATATATCATAATGATTTTATGGCTTCTCGTCTATGGTTGTTAAGAAATTGTGATATTCTTTAATATTATTCTCATCTATATCTCACTTAAATTTAGTAATTTTATATAATTTCTAATATTATAATATATACATAAAATTCAATAACGAGGAGGTTTATTCAATGAAAAATAAAATTTCTACTTGGGATTACTTGTGGTATGCACTATATGCTTTTGGTGGATTAGGATTAGAAATAGTTTTAATTAGTTTGATCGAACCTATGATGTTCGGTGGCATTAGTACTAGCAATTATACACCAGCACAAACTATTATTCATTGGTTACTCACTATGCTATGTTGGGGCGTAACTGCAACTTTGATCATTCGTAGTTCTAAAAAGAGTTTGGATTTCGACGTATTATCAGATTCAAAACCCACAAGAAATGGACAGGTAATAAGTGCTGTCCTAGTTATTGCTTGTATTGTGCTAAACGCCTTTGATTGGGGTATATTAAAAATCATTGGTGAATTTCAAAAAAAGGGACTACTCTTGTTCATATTTCAGTACATGTACTATTTCTTTGAAGTCGTTTTGGTTTATCTGATTGTAGCATTTGGGCAGAAATTCGCTGAATCTTTACTACAAAAGAAAACTCAAATTCCGTGGGGTGGTCTAGTACTGTGCTGCACATGGGGAGCAGTCCACATTCTAAGTAAAGGCAGCATTTATACAGGTATTGGCGTTATGACATTTGCCCTATTATATGGCGTAATATACCTGTTGCTTAAACGTAACTCAAAATGGTCTTATTTAGCAATGGTAATTGCATTTACCATTTAAAAATGAAAGCACGTATTAAGCAGTGCATGACCTACCGATATGCTTTTTCCTTAAAATAAAGCTGACAGCCATACAAAGAGAAATTTGCCTTGATATTTATGAGAATTACATCTGAGAGAAAATAAATATAAACATTATAAACGTTCAAGACCCTAATCGAGGCGTGCAAAAAAATAATAACAATGCGTCATTTTTTATTAGGGATTCGGCTTCTTGAATACATATACATAAGTGTAAAAACAAATAGATAAACAAAGTTTTAAACTAGAGTCTTAAGGTCTTAGCTTCCTAGCCTAGGGTGCACCGGCCGAGACTTTTAGGAGCTCCTCACTCATTGGTTTAACTTTCATAGCTAGTCTTAGTAGGCACTAAGCAATAACGCATACGTGCTGAGGAGCCATTTTGCGCCTTGCTTAAGGTCTATTTAGCTAGCTGTGAAAGTTCATTTCAAGAGTCTGGAGTCAAAAATAGCTCTTCAAGTAGTGATACTGCTTGAAGAGCTATTTTTGTTGTCTTTAACTACTATCAATAAAATAACTAAGCTTTGTTTTTTTGGAAGATACATCAAGCCAGTAGCTTTATGCATGACTGTTGATCTCTCTTTTCTGCTCTTCTCGTTTAGGAGCATGAACGTTTATGAGCTTAATAACGCTTGTAAGAAATAAGAGGATAAGGGCTGCCTGTAGGAATGACTTCGTAGTATTTTTTAGAAGCACTTGGTGAACTTTTTTGATGGGTTTTAGTGTGAGTGTTTGAATGAAATGAGTTTTCACACGTTCATCAAAAAAATGAGCCTAGTGCTTCAAAAAATACGGAGTGGAATTCCGGAAGGTAGTCCTTATCCTCTCATTTCCGCCCAGTAGCATGCCTCATAAACGTTACTCCTCCTGCTGTTTTTTATCTCTATAAACTTTTAGCTTCTCATTGAGCCTGTCAGTTGTTTTTCTATCATTAAGGTACACAATTGTGCAAACAAAAACATATACCGCTACTATAATCAAACTAAACGTTATGATTTGTTTGATATCCTTTCCTTCAACCCATTCAAAACTAAGGCCTCCTACCATTAAAATAATGAATATGACTATAAAATGTACGCCTTGCCTAAATATCATTTGTTTCTTCGTTAACTCCTTAGCAGAGTGAAAAATAATATTCATGCATGCAGTTAGGAATGAAAGGACTAATATTTGCCACAAAATACTTGGAGATATATCTTTTTCAGCATAAAAAAATGCTGTGAACAAAGTTGCTCCACCCACAGTACCAGTGGTAATAATAAAAAATTGATTCATAATCCGTCTTATTTCTTCCTTCATAAGCTCCCCCTATAACCCTAATTTCCTTTTTAGTTCTGGTACAAACTGCCTAGAGATAATAACTTTTTCGTCATTATCTAATAAAGCTTCAAACCTTCCATTAAAGGCAGGACTTAAATGCTTAATCTTAGTTAAATTTAAAATAATAGATTTAGAAGCTCTAAAAAAGTCTGTATGTGCATACATATTTTCAATTTCATAAAGCTTTAGTTTAGATTCATAGACCTTTTCCTTACAGTAAATAAATATTTTATTATCAACTGCTTCAAAATAATAAATCTCGTTAGGAATAATCATATGAATGATCCCTTTATCAAAACCTACTATTTTTTGATGTTGCATTTTAATGCCATAAATGGTCTGTAACAAAGCTTCATCTAATTCATGACATCTAATAATAATGGCTTCCTCTTCTCCCTCTACTACATCCTCAATAATAATTTTCATACCTTTCCCCTTTATTCATTATCGATCGGAAATTCTTCTTTTTTTAGCAATCACTCCTGCTAATATTGTGAATATTATAGCACTTCCTAATAAAATAAGTAAACTCATACCATTACTCATTTGTGTATCTCCCCAAGTTATACTAACACCCATATATTCTTTATAAAGTGAAATAGCTTCTGTAGGGGCTCCTTCAAATACAGTATTGATAGCTGGGGTAGTATAAAGTTCTCTCATCATAGCAGTGCCATATAAAATAGGAAAGCCCTTTAGTACACTTTGCACACTCTCTGGCAGACTTCCCATAGGCAAGTAAATAGCTGAGACAAACCCTATTAAAGTTCCTAAAGTTGTTGTTAAAGCCCCATAACTATTCATCGTATGAACAAAAGATGTGATGCAAAATAACATAGCCACACTAGAAACAATGTTGACTAACATCACTCCCATAACTGCTAACATCCTCAAAGGGCTTAATAGGCTTCCTCCTACTCCTAAAATATAAAACTGAGAGAATATAAAGGTGGCTATTCCAAAAGCAAAGGCTGTAATAGTGGCTGCAATAATATAGCTTAATACTAATTTAAAACGACTAATAGGGGCTACTAAAAAACCTTGCAATTTATGGTCTTCTTCATCTTTTATCATAATGCCTAGCATAGTGCAGCTGATCATAACAGCATTAACAATCATAATTCCTGCCATTAACCAACTATTAGTTACATAGAGTGCTTTGGCTTTTTCTATATTGGCGAACTCTTGAAGATATTTAATATTGACATCTCCTAAAAAAACGGTATTTAATGCTAAAATAATAAGCATGGATAAAAAAGAGAAAAAAACATTCTGCTTGTCTTTTAAATACATTAACATATGACGTTTCACTAATACACCTAATATTTTCACTTCTATGCCTCCCTCAAACATTTTCCTGTAATATTCAAAAATGCATCTTCCATAGTGCCTTGAACCATTTCAAAGCTTGTCATAAACTGTTTTAAATCCTGGAGTACTTCTATAGCACTTAAGCTATTAGGTAATTCTACATTAATACGTGCTCCTTCTTCTTCAAAAGCAAAATGACCTGCCTTTAAGTAGTTAAGTATCTCTGTTTTGTGATTGGGTACTAATTTCAACTGGTCACTAGCATACTTTTCTTTAAGCTGCTGTGGTGTATCAAAAGCTACTATTTTACCGGCATCCATGACTGCTACATGATGAGCTCTTACAGCTTCCTCCATATAATGAGTCGTTAAAAAGACTGTCATTCCCCTTGTTTTCTGTAAGTCCTCAATAAGCTCCCATACAACCTTTCTTGTATGAGGATCAAGTCCCGTAGTTGGTTCATCTAAAAACAAAATATCCGGTTCATTCAATAAAGCTCTTGCAATTTCACAACGTCTCTTTTGTCCTCCCGAAAGTTCTTTAAAGCTTTTATTTAACAGTTCACCAATATCAAAAATATCACATACCTTATTAATATTAGCTTTAACCTTTTCCCCATTGCTTTCATACAAATAAGCTCTTGTATATAAGTTTTGACGGATTGTTAAGCGTTCATCTAAAGTATTTCCTTGAAAGACAACTCCTATTTTATGTCTAATACGCTTATCTTCCCTTCCTAAACTTAACCCACTAATATAAACATCTCCCGATGTTTTTTTTAAAAGCGTGCAAAGCATATTAATCGTAGTAGATTTTCCGGCCCCATTAATACCAAGAAATCCAAAGAGTTCCCCTTGTTCTACTTTAAAACTAATATCATCTACAGCTTTAACCTCTCCAAACTGTTTAACTAAATGATTCACTTCTATACAGTACATCTTATTTCCCCTTCCCTTTTATGATCTTTATACTATGACTATAGGTAACAGTAGCTCATTCAGCAATAACTTACCCATTAAGTTACTTTTTCGGCCTATTAAGTTGAAGTTTTTGGGGTATGAAATGCATGCTCCATCTAAAAAAGCGTCACAGGCTTGTAGCACTGTGACGCTTACATTAGTATTTTAAATTTGGCTCATATCATTGATTTAAATAGCTATTACTTATTCCCTAGCCAACATTCTACTACTTGCTATTAATGAGTTAGGTATAGATATAACAGTTTAATGGTATTTTCTAGGGCTGTATAATGGGTACGCTCCATCCCATGAGATGCATGCACACCAGGTCCAATTAATGCACCTCTTATATTATTGCCACCACGAAGGGCAGCACCTACATCAGAACCATACATAGGATAAATATCTACTACATACTTTAAGTTGTTTGCTTTAGCTAGTTCTACTAATTTTGTAGTCATTTCATAGTCGTAGGGTCCACCTGAATCCTTTGCACAAATAGAAACATCATATTCACTACAATTCAAGTCTTCCCCTATGCACCCCATATCTACTGCAATCATTTCTGTAATATCTTCTGGAATATAACTAGAACCATGTCCTACTTCTTCATAAACTGAAATAAAAATTTTAGTTGTAAAGTGTGGCTGTATATTTTCTCGGTGTAAAAGCTCTAATAGTCCCATGAGCGCTGCTACACTTCCTTTATCATCTATAAAACGTGATTTGATAAAGCCACTTTCTGTAATAACTGTTTTAGGTTCAATAAAAACAAAATCCCCTGACTCAATACCTAAGGCCAATACATCTTCCTTTGTACGAACTACTTCATCAATACGGATTTCCATTTTTTCTGGTGTACGTTCTTTACTTTTGCTATCTTCATAAACATGAGCAGCTGGACTTGTGCTTAAAAAGGTCCCTGTGTAAACTTTCCCTTCTCTAGTACGTATCTGACAGTATTCACTATCTAAAGTAGCAGGAATAGGTCCACCAATTAAAGTAAACTTTAAAGTGCCAGCACTAGTAATCGAACGTACCATGGCCCCTAAAGTATCTACATGAGCAGATAAGCCAATCACTTGTTCTTTACTTTTCCCTGGAATGGTAATAATACCACAACCTTTTCTGGTTGTTTCAAAGGCATAATCAAACGCTTTTGCTTTTTGCTTAATAAGATCTATTACTTCATAACAAAAGCCGCTAGGACTATGCAGTGCTAATATTTCCTTAGCTGTATTTAAGACGTAGTCTTTGTTAATGTCTAAATTCATGTCTCACTCACCCTTTCTTTCCTCTATAGTATACAACTATTTTAGGATGAATACACCTAACATTGATCCATAACCAGACAATTAGTAACTTTATTAAGTTCCATATATCTTACGCCATATGGCAAGACATTTACCATTAAGTCGGTCGTTACTTTATAGCCCCTCTCCTTATAAAAAGTTTCAAATTCCTTACAATCTTTAATAAAACAAATTTCTATACGCTTCACACCTCGAGCATATAACGCATTTTCAGCATGTTTCAATAGGAGTGAGCCCCCTCCCTTATTACAAAATGTAGGTAACACTGCCAGACGACTAATATACCCTTTTTCTTTATTATTCCTATCTATCCAGTAGCGTATGGTTCCTATCGCTTGCTTTTCCTCATAAAGCAAACAAACTTTGAAGCCCTTTGAAAGTGCTTCTTCTATATCCGTTTTACTTTCAAACCCTGCATAACTAGGATAATTCTCCTTTGTTATGTCAAGCAATCTAGCTTGTTCTTTATAGGCTTCCCTAATAATCTCAGCTACAAGCCCTACTTGTTCTCTTTGTATTTGTTTTATTACAAACATCAAGGTCCCCTCTCCTATCAGTTGATTTTATATTTTCTCAAAACTCTGTAAACTTTTACAATAAATATACAATATTCAAATTAATTTTTCAACCCTAAATACAATATTGACAAAATAAGCCGCTTAAGGTTAACATAATTCTATTGATAATGATTTAAATTAAACTAGATTGAAAAGGATTATTTTTATGCAATTACCTGATTTACCCAAGATTGGTTTACGTACAACTAAAACGGCATTAGCTGTTTTTTTATGCTTATCACTTTTTCCAGCTGAGCCTTTTTTTGCTTGTATGACTACTATTTTCTGCTTGCAAGATACTTCTAGCAACTCTCGCAAGATGGCTTTTATTCGTGGTTTTGGTACAATACTTGGAGGTGCTATAGGTCTATGTTTTCTTTATGTATGCCGCTTTGTTAAACAAACGATTCCCATATCCTACTTAGGTACTTTATGTACTTACCTTATTATTGCATTAGGTATTATCACCATCATTTATCTTCTTAACCTACTTAAACGACAAGGATGCATCCCTATTGCTTGTATTGTGTTTTTAGCTGTAACAACAGCCAATGCCTATAAGGCACCTGTTCACTATACTTTAAACCGTATTATTGAAACTTTATTTGGCATTATAATTGGTTTATTAGTTAATCATTTTGTCACTCCCCCAAAAGATTTTCATAAAAAGGTAGGCTAGTGTTTACATTTAGCAATGAAACAAATACTTTTTCTATCTTGCAAAAATGACTTCACGTAAAAATAAGTTAGCTTGTTAAATAACAAGCTAACTTATTTTTTACACTACTTTATTCTAAACAAGCATTAGGCCTGTTTTTCTTAATTACCTGTGAGATCCCTAATTCACGAATGCGATCGAAATAAGCATCACCAGAATGCTTTAATATAAAGTCAATTTCTTCTGTATAAAGAGGCATAACATTATAAATGTAAGTTGTTTTTTCTCCCTCTTTAAAGGTATAAAACTTCATATCCTCTTGAACAACAGGTGGATAAATCAGCATACCACATAAATCACTACCGCTATAATAAGGCGTTCTCTCTTCTCCATTTCCAACTGCATGTCCCCAGCCTAAATAGCTATTAGTCAGTCTTGGATACATTGCTAAATCTCTTAGGCTTTGTAGTAACCAACTATTTTCTTCTTTTAAAAATCCCTCATCTGAAATATCAAAGCTTTTATCTATAAACATAACAAGCTCTGCATAAGCATTTCCTTTAAGATACTCTGGTACATTCATAGGCAGATAACGCATGCCATTGGTCACTAGGGCATTAAACTTTTCCCCTTGGAAAGATAAGATATCTATAGGAGGATCAGTTGGCGTTATTTGTTTATAAATGCTTTCAAATTCTCCTAAGGAACGTTCTAAGTGATTCATATAGCTTGGTTCTTCTTTAAACTTCGTTACAACCCCTTCTTTTGAGTCTACTACTTTTTTCGCGGGCTTAGAATTGCTATCAGCAGCTTCTAAATCCGCAACTTTAATAATAGCCGTCTTACTTAGATCTTCTTGCTCCTCTGTAGCTTCTAAATCTTTTAAATTAATAATAGCTGTTTGATTTAAATCTACTTGGCTACTTTCTTGTTCTATCTTTTCTATAGGAAATCTAGTTGTTTTACTTAAGTCTTCTTTTTGATGTGCTAAGGACATAATAGCTGCTTCACTCAAGTCTTTATTTTGTTCCTCCATAGGAATAATAGCTGTCTTGTTTAAATCCTCTGAAAAACTAGCTTTTTCATCTAGCTTAGTCGTTTTACTACTAATCTCAGTTTCTACTTCTTTTTCTTCTAGTTCTTCTATCCCTTGTATCATCTGATATGCTAAACCACCCTCTGCTTCTTCAGTAGCTGGTAACTTACTTATCGATTCTTCTACGACTTGTTCCAGATCATCATCATCTTCTTCTTCGTCTTCTATTACCTCACCTTTCATATAATGAATACCTGCATATAAAAGATAAATAAGCGCTCCCAAAATATAAACAACTTTGAAAACAGGTTGTAACAAGCCATCTGCTACTACATTAATACAGTTATAAGTCCCATGTATAATGATGCAAATCCATAAATTATTAGTCCAATAATAAAGTAAGCTTAAATAAAGACCTATCCCAAATGACACCATGGCTACCTGACTTATATTACCTGCAAATAAACTTTCAAAATTAGTTTCTAGCATGGTAAGGGGCACATGAACCAACATAAAAAGCAAAGTAGCTCCTAAAATCGATAGAAAGGCTTTTCTTCCCGTTAGCTTTAAAAAGTCATTCAAGATGCATCCTCTATAAATCACTTCTTGTAAAAAAGCAGTACTTACAAAAAAGATTAAAACATGAGTTATGATATAAGTGACACTATAAGCACTTTTTCCTCCTGAGATATAATTGAGTGCATAAGTAATACCAGCTGCTATACCTAGGTAGCATAAATTGCTTAATAATGAAAAAATATTTTCTTTAAAACTTATAATACCCATTTCTTTATAAGCATTTTTAAAAATAAGATGATTGACTAATATAATAATTAAGAAACCTTCTATGACCATATAAATGACTTCACTAATAAGCCATTGGTATTCTCCGCGTAACCCACCTATAGTAGCACCTATAGGTACTGCTATTCTAAATAACAGCATAAGGATTTCTAATGCGAATAAGGTTACAAGCTGTCCTATGTATTTCATTCGAGATTCTCTTTCTTCTGCCAATTTTCTTCCTCCTTATCCTACTATCTTTTCTTATTATACGACAAACAAAAGAAATTAAGCTAGAGGATTTTTATCATTATTTAGTGGCGAAGAAGTGCCTTTGCTATTAAACCTAACCCGCCAAAAGTACCACCAAACATTAAGATATAATCTATCAAACTGGTTGCATGAAAAATAATATTTAAACTAAGTATGATTTGAATCATAATGACAATAGCACCAATAGCAGTAATAATCCAACCTATAGGTGATTTAAGATTAAAAAAGATAATAGCAATACCTACTAATAACGGAATCGTTACTGCTCCTCCTGGCAAATTGAACCCAAATAACTGCTTAATCCATATAACTCCAATAGTTGTATTTTTAAAAATGTTATAAAGCCCTATAATAACTAGTACAACTCCAATTCCAAAATCACGTATAGATGTATCCTTAGACATATACTCTCCCCACTTTCATTTATTGAAGATTAGAACGATTGAGCTAGTATTACAACCCAATAGTTTAAATATTTATAATTATTTTACTATAAATATAAATATTCATCAATGCAATAATACTGTGACAAGTATTCTGCTTAAAACAAAAAGCCAAAAGGACCTTTATCCTTTTGGCTTTTCAATTTAACTTACTTTATAACATAATAGCGTAATCATAGGCTTTATCTTCTTTTATCATTTGCTCTATTACCTTAGCTACATCTTCGTTTTTCTCTAAGACACATTCGTTCAGCCAATAAGCGATCGCATCACCACGATAACAAACGCCACAATGTGTATCATCTATCCAAAAAGGATGATTAATACTTTCATCATAAATCCAGTTATTAAACCTTCTAATAAGCGTATCCATATCTAATGATACACCATCCGGACAATAAATATAATCTGCATCATAATCAAAATCTACTTTGATAACCATCTGTTTGTTCCTCCTTATTTTCATCATCCATTTCCGTCTTCATTGCCTAGTGGCACTTATTCTTAGCTTTCCCATTTTATATACGCACATACGTTTTATCACCTTTATAACTTAGGAAATACTTACTTATTTTATATCCAATACCAACACAGATTACTAAAACAAGTCCTAGTAAAACAAAGGTCACTTTCAATCCAACTAAATCACCTATTACTCCTGATAGTGGAAAAAATAAAATCATCATAATAGAAAAAGCCATGCTTTGTACTGAAATTAAAGTAGCTCGTTGTTTTGAAGGTATGAGTTTGTTCATAGCTCCACTACTAATCGGTTGTAAAACAGCTGTTAATCCACCTATAAAGCAAAATAGCAATATACTAAACCACTGCTCACTCCAATAAAAGCCTACCATACATACCGCTATGAGTAAAGCTACTATAGTTGTAGTATGGTGCCTTAATTTCTTAACTAAGTAATTAGAGGCCAAAGCCCCTCCTCCAGCTAAAACACTATTGAGTAAGAAAATAATGGCAATACCTACTTTACTCACTCCTTGTTCTGCAAAATACTGCTGTCCATAGAAATAAATAATAGCTGAAATCGCTAAAATGATTGGATAATAGACTAGCAAAAAGGCTAGTTCCATATTAGCTTTAATAAGCTGCATAGTTAACTTAAAGTGCACTCTAAAACTAACTTTTTCCTCTTTTTCATAAATAAGAGCTTCTTCAAAACCTAAAGCTAATAACAGTGCCACTATAGTAAAAATAATAGCAATACTATAGCTTAACAGGTATGATCTTTCAGCTAGTAATGCGCCTAAAAAAGCACCTATACCTTGAGTCACTTCTATAATAAAATTCAAACGACCATTTACTTTAACATACTGTTCTTCTTTTCCAAGTTGCTTTAAGCTATCATAAACCAGTGCTTCTTCTGAGCCTGAGCTTAAATTGAAAGAAACGGCTGAAAAAATGAAGCTTATCGCAAAACCCCAAAAACCATTAGCACTAATCATTAGAAGGGTGGCTATTAAAGCACTTATCCTACTTAATACAATTGTTTTCTTTCTACCTAATAAATCCGCTATAGCACCTGTTGGAATCTCGAAGAGCATACTAGTCAAATGAAATATGCCTTCTAAAAGTCCAATCTCAGCTAAATTCATCCCTCTATAAGCTAAATATAACACCCAAATGGAACTCGTCATATCCATGCACTTAATGCCAGTATAAATATAATTAATAAAAATATTTCTTTGTATACGTTTCATATTTCGCTCCTATTTTTCTCTGTTTTATTGGTTTCTTTTTTGCACAATAAAAGAGGTCCTTCTTTTGAAGAAACCTCTTTAGAGTTGGAGCTACTTACCTAAAAAAAGCTTAATGTCATCACTTTTTTCTAAAAAAAGGCATAGTATCCCCAACCCACAGTAACATACCTGTTTTTGACATACTGCTACTTGCCATTGGGGTGTATCCTTGTTTGATAGCAAAAAGTTTCATAACATAAGCTCCTTTCTTTTTTATCACTATGTTTGCATTGTACTATATCACATTGTCAAATACAATGCTTATTCTTTTATAGCTGATAAAATCTTTTCGTAATAATTTTCTTCCAGTACCTTGGCTGAATAGTAAAACTTAGCATCTACTGTATCAATCATATCTCTTACATAATCTTCATCTACATCAGCACCTATAGCTGTGGTAAACTCCTTGGTTAAGGCATTATAACGCCCTTTACCTGTAATAAAGTTACGACTATAAAGCATCACTAATGGCTCTGAAGAAGAGAAAATATCTGTTCCTACAAATAATCTAGAATCATACTCAAGGCCCATTAAGTTAGATAAGGTTGGTAATACATCTAGGCTAGAACAAGGCTTATCGATTACTGTAGGTGTCATGCCAGGTGTATAAAGAAGAAAAGTACTTTTATAAATACCAAAATCTTCATCTACTGTTTTACCAGCTAGTTCGCTAATATACTCATTATTAAGACCATAAGGATAATGATCTGGTGTAATTGCAATTAAAGTATGGTCTAATACGCCAGCTTCTTCTAATTGCTTTAATAAACTTTCTATAGCCCTATCTAATTCAATCTGACAAGCTAAATAAGCTTTGGCTGTCTCTGATAAGTCTAAGTCTTTGACTAAATCCTCATTTTTCTTAGACATGTCATTTTCTGAGAAGGAATAATTCATATGACCACTTACTGTCATATAGTACGTATGAAAAGGTGCATCATGAACATACTCGGCTGCAGATTCATCCATCATTTCTACATCAGACTCTGGCCAAGCTTCTTCTATATCTAACCCTTTTCCCTTAGCTCTATAATCATAGCCAAGGTTAGGATGAGAAATATCTCTATCATAATAATCATAGTCATGGTCATGGAACGCCATAGTCTTATAGCCTTCCTTTGCAAGCTGATTTCCTAAAGTAAATGGCATTGCGTTAGCTCCAGAACTTGCCATACTCCATATACCACTCTTTGGAATTTGCCCTGTACATAGAGCATATTCACCATCTGAAGTACTTAATTCCCATAATGGCGTATAGAAATTTGTAAACTGATAGCCTTCTTTGGAAAGCTTATAAAGTGTTGGTGTTAAATCTTCTCTGATAGCATAAGGTGAGAAGCCTTCCGCTGTAATCGTAATCAAATTATAACCTTTGTATTTCCCCGTATATTCATTTTTAGCTGTAGGCTTTACGTTTTTAAAGTAAGTATGCATAGCTTTCATCTCTTCTGAATCTGCTTCTGCAATAAGTTTATCAAAATCAATATCTAACTCATTATAATCAACATTTTCTTCTACATTTTCGCTCATAGCTGGTACGCTACTATCTGGAAAATCCATATCATCATCAGGTGCTTGTGAAAGCAGGACAACTTCTTGATTGCTTTCTGTTAGACCTGGGTTCCAGTCAAATAAAGTACGCTTAGCATCTAATCTTAAAGTCGTCATAAGGCCAAGTTTTTCTGCTGCAATAATAGGATAATGATGCTGATAATATAAATCATAAGGAGAATAAGCATCCTTCGCTCCTAAATGAAGGAAACCTACAGCAATCAATTGTGCTAGTATTGCTATACCTCCTAAAGCAAATCTTTCTTTAGCCTTTACTACTTTAAATGGTTTAATCCACTTTTTAACAATAAGTAATAATACAAATGGTACAAGCATTAATGAGATTGGTCCTATATCATTCTTTAATTTAATCATGATAATTTCCCAGAATTCAAAAACCTGACCTGCATTAGATGCTGAATATAAGGTATAAAACATCCTAAAAATCTTATAGTAAATGAACTGTGATATAAAAACAAAAGTAATCACACCTAATAAAGTGCAACCTACCGTATTCCTTTTTTCTTCTTTGAAAGCCGTACAAATCAAATAGCATAACACACCTACTGGCACAACAAATAATAAGCTATAAAACAGTCCTGAACTTAAAAATTTGCCACTAAACACTATTCGAAAAACACTTTCTAAATAGTAAAGTGCTGCAATTAAATAAATGAGTAACATCCTACCGTCCCTCTCTTTTTCCCCATAGCATTCTATTTTAAATATCAAATTCTAATATATCATAAATTCTGTTGCAATCAACCATTTAAATAACTAAACTTCCTGGCAATTTTTATAAGTTATTAGCTATTTTAACAAGAAAATTTTCTACTGGTACATTCTTAATCAAATTTTAACAATTAAAATTTTAACATTGACTTAATATTATACTTATGTATATAATAATCACAGATTTCAAATTTTAAAGAAGGAGGTAGGACTAATGTTTAATAATCGTAAAAATGTTCGTATGTATGGCTTTACAAAATTAAATAATGTTATTAGTCCTATCTCTATTTCCGGATAGGCTATTCACCATGAATATCCTTTTTGATTAATTTTTTAATATTTTATTGCGTCCAAAAGGTCATGGTTTAACATGGCCTTTTTTTGTACGCCAAAAATATATTTTCTAGGGGAGGTTACGTTTTATGCTTCGTGTTTTTAAGTATGTTTTTAAATATCCCGCCATGATTGGTATTGCCACTTTAGCCATGTTTACGGTTATTGGTATTGATCAGATTGTACCACTCATTCAAAAATCTTTTATTGATGATGCTATCTTGGGCGGTAAAAGCAATTTAGTCGTATCTTTAGTGATTTGGCTTTTGGTTTTAGCTTTGCTTAAAGCTATCTTGGGTTACACCAAGGAATTTCTTTATGATTTGATGAGCACTAAAGTACATCTCAATTTAAAAAATCAGCTTTTTAATCATATTCAATCCTTTGAATTTGCTTACTTCGATCATATGAATACAGGTGAGCTTATGGCTCGTATCGGTGAAGATTTAGAAAACATTTGGCAAACCTTAGGATTTGGGCTGAGATTACTTATTGAAAATATCTTTTATATTGTATTAAGCACTATTATTCTATTTAGCTTAAATGCTAAATTAGCTTTTATTTGTTTAATCCTTTTAATACCCATTGGCTTTATCACCCTTAAGCTAGAAAAGCTTTTTGGTGCTTGCTATGGAGAACTCAGTGATCAAACAGCAGTGATTAATACCACTGCTCAGGAAAATATTGCAGGTGTTCGCTTAATTAAAGCTTTTGCTCGTGAAAAATATGAAGTCAAAAAATTCTTAAAGCTAAATAAGCGTTACTACGAACTTAACATGAGGCAAGCAAGCTATATGTCTAAGTATTTTCCAATTATTGACTTTCTCACTAATACCGCTTTGGTAGCCATGATTATCTTCGGTGGTTATATGGTTCTCAAAGAAGAAATGACTTTAGGTACCTTAACAGCCTTTAATACTTACATTTGGTATATCGTCTGGCCACTTCGTCAACTAGGGTGGCTTACCGATATGCTTTCTCGTACTTCTGCTTCTGCTAAGAAAATCTTTGCCATACTAGATCGACCAGCAGAAATCACAAGTCCTGATGATGCTTACTGTCCAGATACCCTTAACGGACATATTAGCTTTAAGGATGTAAGCTTTCATTATAACGAGGGTGAAGAAGTTTTATCACATATTAACCTAGACATTCCAGCAGGCAGTACTGTAGCCATTATGGGAACTACCGGTTCTGGTAAGAGCTCACTTTTAAATTTAATTGGACGCTATTACGAGCCCTCTAGTGGTGAAATCCTCATTGATGGCATACCACTTTCAAAGTGGCATTTACATACACTCAGACAAAATATGTCCATCGTCATGCAAGATACTTTCTTATTTTCAGATACTATTGCTGACAATGTACGCTTTGGAAAACCAAACGCTTCTATGGAAGAAGTTGCAACTGCCTGTGATTTAGCTTGTGCAACACCTTTTATTGCAGAATTAGAAGAAGGTTATCGTACACAAATAGGAGAAAGAGGCGTTGGCTTATCCGGAGGCCAAAAACAACGTCTCGCTATTGCTAGAGCTATTTTAAGGAAAGCACCTATTTTAATTTTAGATGACGCTACCTCAGCTTTAGATACTGAAACTGAATATGAGCTTCTCACTCATCTTAAAGAAAAAAATTATCAAACAACTACCTTTATGATTGCTCACCGTATCTCTGCTGTAAAAAATGCTGATATCATTCTTTATTTAGAAAACGGTAAAATCGTAGAACAAGGTAACCATGAAACATTGCTCAAAAAGCGTGGTCGTTATTATGCCATTTATCAAAAGCAATTTGAAAGCTTTGAGGAGCAGCTAAAGGAGGCGACTTATGTCTGCTAATAACATTAGAAAAGAAGAAAAGGTTTTATCTAGAAGTAAGTCTCAGCTCATTAAACGATTGTTAGGCTATTTAAAACCTTATAAAAGAAAAAGTGCAATTGTTATTTCACTCATGATCTTAGTGATGCTTTGTAATTTAATTAATCCCCTCCTTTTAGGAAGGGCTATAGATACTTATGTAGCTGATAAAAATGTCAACGGTCTTCTGATTATGGGACTTTTCTTATGCGCCTGTAACTTAGCTGCTTGGGGCTTTTCTAAAATACGATATATTTTAGTAGCAGAGGTAAGTAATAAAATTTTAGTAGAGATCCGTCATCAACTTTATACCCACATTCAAGGCTTATCTTTTAATTTCTTTGATTCAAGGCCTGTGGGTAAAATACTGGCTCGCATTATGGGTGATGTAAATGCACTTCAGAATTTATTTACTCAAAGTATTCAGTCCCTCATTCCAGAACTTCTTACACTAGTGGGCATCTCCTGTTTTATGCTAGCTTTAAATGTAAAATTGGCTTTAGGTTGCTTAATCATTTTGCCATTTTTAATAGGTGCCATGTTTTATATTGAAGTTTTCTCAAGACGTAGATGGGATGCTTACCGTAGCAAACGTTCTGTTATGAATGCTTTTACTCACGAAGACTTTTCTGGTATTAAAGTCGTAGAAGCTTATGCAGAAGAAAAGCAAACAGCAGGTAACTTCAAAGAAATCGTTAGTGAACTTTCTTCTTCTTTTATTCATGCTGTCAAGCTTAATGATTTATTTTGGCCACTAGTTGATATTTCTGCTGGTCTAGGTGCTGTCTTAGTTTATATGTTTGGTTACCGATTGGTTACTTCTGGAGAAATTCAGATTGGTACTCTGCTGGCCTTTTCTATGTACGTAGGAATGTTTTGGAATCCTATTATGAATCTATGTAACTTTTATAATACGCTGATTTCTAACTTTTCAGCAGCTGACCGTATTTTTGATATTTTAGATGTAGAACCTACCATTTATAGTAAAACAGATGCACCTTCACTTTCTTCTATCGAAGGTGAAGTACGTTTTGAGCAAGTTTCCTTTGCTTATGATGAAAAAACGGAAGTGCTACGCAACGTGAATTTTATGATTAAACCTGGTGAAAGAATCGCTTTAGTAGGTCCTACTGGGGCTGGTAAAACAACCATTATCTCTTTGATTAGCCGTTTTTATGATCCTACCGAGGGACGTATCTTAATTGACGGACATGATATTAAAGAAGTAGAGCTTGGTTCTTTAAGAGAGCAAATGGGAATTATGCTTCAAGATACCTTCCTGTTTTCTGATACCATTATGGAGAATATTCGCTATGGTAAGCTAGATGCTACGGACGAAGAGGTCGTATCTGCTGCTAAAGCTGTTCATGCTCATGACTTTATTATGCGCCTAGAAGATGGGTATCAAACGAAGATTAATGAAAGAGGTTCTAGACTTTCATTAGGGCAAAGACAACTATTAGCTTTTGCTAGGGCACTACTGGCTAATCCTCGTATTTTGATATTAGATGAAGCAACTTCTAATATTGATACACAAACCGAAACCTTAGTAGAAGAAGGAACAAAGGAGCTTCTTAAAGGACGAACTTCCTTTATTATTGCTCACCGTTTATCTACCATTCGTGACTGCGATAAGATTATGGTAATTAACGACCTTAATATTGCTGAATGTGGAACACATGAGGAACTCATAGCGCAGAAGGGACTTTATTACAATTTATATAAAGCACAATATCGCTTTTTAAGCGAAGGTGCATAATAAAGAAGCTATAGTAAAATAGTTCTTAGTTACTAAAAAACATGTCTTCATTAAGCTTTGATGCTTCTTTGAAGACATGTTTTTGTATTTATTAATATATAGGGCACTCTATCCTTGAAGTAGTTCTTGCTGCTTCTTCTTACTTAACTTAGACAATACTAACTGGTATGACTTATCTAGCATGTTTTTCATTAACTCATCAGGAACATTTCCATCTGGTTTGATCGAATTCCAATGTACTTTATTCATATAATAACCTGGTACAATATCATCATATTGCTGTCTTAAAAAGTCACCCTCTATGGGGTCTAATTTTAAAGTAATATAATAGGGTTTATCGCATTCATCCAAACAAATAGCTGCAAACATTTTATCCCCTAACAAATAACGTATCCAATTCCATTCCTTCTTCAAATCCTTAGTAACACCCTTTTTTTCTAGAAGATATTGATCAATCCATTCATATTTCATTTTCTTACACTCCTTTAAGTAAAAGATTTTACTTCGTATTACGAATATTGATATAAGTTCGATGATGAACTTCTTCTTTGATATACGACTTTCTCTAATTCCATACACTCTTCCCTCACTAATAATAGAAGTTCCCCAAATATGTTATTCCATGATATGTATTCTTTTTTTATCATATTGACTTCTTTGCTCGGGTTCTTGAGCCGTATAACCTAAATGAATTAAACCTAGTGGTACAATGTGTTTTTCTATACCTAAAATAGTTTGAACCTTTTTTACTGGTCTTACTTGTGGTTTTAACCCACACCAACAAGAACCAATACCTAAGGATGTTGCCCCGAGTAGAATATTTTCTATTGCTGCAGAGCAGTCTTGTATCCAAAAATCATTGAGCTGCAAAGCAAGTGCCCTTTTTGTGTTACCAGCAACAATAATAATAAGTGGTGACATATGGTCTGTATATTTTGTTACCTTCCTTAACTCTCCTCTAATACCTGCATTTTTAATAATGTAAAACTCCCACGGCCTTTTATTACAAGCACTTGGTCCACTCATAGCGTAGTGCATTAAAGTATCTATATCTTCATCTGCTATTTCCTTTGTCAGAAATTCTCTTGAACTCCTTCTTTTGTACATCACTTCCTCTAATTCCATACGTTTCCCCCTTACTAAGTGTAAATCATAAGCTTCTTTATTATAATTGTTTTCCCAACAGTCTTGTTCCACTATATGACTTAAGACCTTATGTATATTAAACCATATGTAAGCTAATTGTCGCATTACTGCCCTGATAGTTTCTTTAAAGTATCACCTGTTACACGATAGGTGGTCCATTCTTCCATAGGTGTTGCCCCTAATGATAAATAAAAGTCAATACTTGGTTTATTCCAGTCTAGACATGACCATTCTAGGCGACCACAGCCACGCTCTATAGTAAGCTTTGCTAATTGCTTTAAAATCGCTTTCCCGTAGCCTTTACCACGATATTCTGGAAGCACAAATAAATCTTCTAAATAAATACCTGCTTGTCCAAGAAAAGTAGAAAAATTATAAAAGAATAAAGCAAAGCCTACTTCTTTTTCGTTTTCCATAACAAAAAGGACTTCTGCCTTCTTCTCTTTAAATAGCCAGTATCGAAGCATTTCTTCTGTAGCAACTACTTCTTCTAACATTTTCTCATATTCTGCTAAATCTTTAATAAAGCCCAGAATTAAAGCTACATCCTTTTCTTCTGCATATCTAAATATTGGTTCACTATTCACCTTGAGCATTCCTCCTTTTTCATCTACTTTCAAATTCCTATTAATTTACTTTTTTAATTCATTCCCTTATGTCGTTTTTATTATCTTTACTTTCTACTAAACAATGGCTCCTTAAAGCGAATTGTTTTATTTTGCATGTTCACTTCCGTTTCAATACCATAAGGAATAATGCACTTAGGTTGTGCATGTCCAAAATTAACATTATAAACAATTGGTAAATCAGCCTTATCTACCACCTTACAATATACTGATTTGTATTCCTCATAATACGTTTCATCTTGTGGTTTTCCTACAAGAATGCCATTAATCACCTCAAAGATGCCTTTTTCCTTAAGTGCCATAAGTTCTTTCTCTAGTTCTTCTGGAGATGGCTTTTCTTCCGAGGTCTCAAGAAATAATATTTTACCTTGCCATTCTTCTAGACTAGGGAAAATGCCATATTGCTCACATACCACTTTCTCATCTTCATAACGATTGCTAGATAACATATCATAAAGGCTCTCTATACATCCGCCCAATAGTCTACCTTGAAACTTTTCTGGTCCTTGCAAAAGTTCATAGCCTCTTGTCTCAAGGTGAGCCTTTCTTTCTTTTCCTATTGCATCTACCGAAAAATCTGTACGTTCTTCATACCAGTGGGCACTTGATTGTATAATAGGAGGTTCATCTGTCTCTTTTAAATACAACTCAAAAGCTGTTTTTGTATAAGGTAACATCTGTTCTCCTAGCTCTGCTAAGTCACACAGAAAATTAGGACCATAAAAGGTTCCCATCCCTAACTTATAAAACATTAAATGATTAATGGTCGTATCAGAATACCCTGTAAAAAGTTTTGGGCTTTCTTTTACCTTCTTAATAAAGAGCTGATCTTCCATTAAATAAGGTAATAAACGATAGGTGTCATCTCCTCCAATCACACAAATAATCCCTTTTATTGCATCATCTAAAAACGCTGTTTTTAAATCTTCTGCCCTTGCTTCAGGATGACTTTTTAAATATTCTATTCCTCGTAGTGCATTTGGCATAAAAACGCCTTCAAGACCAAACTCCTTTAAACGTTTTTTCCCTAATTCAATCTGATGCTTACAAAATGCTTCTCCAAGTATGCCACTAGATAAACTTACAATGGCTACTTTGTCTCCTGCTACTAATGAATATGGCTTATTCATATTGCTCCTCCTCGTCTTTTATAGGAATTTGTCGGTGGCTTTACTAGGCTATTGGGGCAAAGCTGAGAGAGGGTGACTATCCTACGTGGCTTGGCTCCGTATTTTCAGTAGGCACTAAGCTCACTTTTTTGGATGAACGTCCACAAACTCGGTTCCTGGGGCACGTGGACTAAGTACCATCCAAAACGTTCGCTAAGTGCCTACTGAAAATACTCCGAAGTCACCCCGCTAGGACAGCCACCCTCTCTCAGTTCTACCAGCAATAACGCGTAAAGTCACCTCCATTAAGTGTTTTCAAGAAAAAAACAAAACTTGTTATTATCTTTTTTCTGCACTTTTCACTTAGGGGTTTGAATGCTTAAGAGATCAATAATGCTTGTAAGGCTCCCTAGCTTCCTTACAGAGCTACTTCTTGGCAAAATAGACTTATGGGAAGCTTTATACGTTATTGCCTTGGGCGCCTGCCTCCGGCTTCGAGTATTTTTTAACTGTCGTTACGCCTTCTTTCCACGCTGCTTCACTGTCTTGGATGTTTATGAGGTCAACAACGTTTGTGAAAATGAGTGGGTATGGGTGCCTGGAGTAGTGACTTGGGAGCATTTTTTAGAAGCACTTAGTGAACGTTTTAGATGGGTTTTAGGCAGCTGTTTGAACGAAGTGAGTTCTGCCGTTCATCTAAACAAGTGAACTTAGTGCTTCTAAAAATGTGAACCGGAACAACGGAAGGCACCCATACCCACTCATTTTCTCTCAGATGTACTTCTCATAAACGCCAAGACAAATTTCTATTTATTAGCTTCTCCATTAAGTAAAATAACCCTTTTCTCCAGTGAGCCTCTCCAACCACGTTATATCCTAGTGCCCCATACATTTTTAGTGCAAAGGGATTTTTTGAAAAAACATCTAATCTAATAGCTCTTTTACCCTCTTTAATTAATTCCTCTTCAATATAAGTCATCGTCTGCCTACCTACTCCTCTATTTTGATAAGTAGGATTCACACATAACCGATGAACTACTTTGAAACTTCCTTGGTCTTCTGTCCATTTCCCATTACTATACTGCTCATCACATAGTTGATTGAGTACATACACAACAGCTATTTCATTATTGATTTTGCCAACAAATAATTCTTCATTTTCTATATCTGCTTTTAATATTGCTTCATTAGGATATACTTCATCCCATTGATTAATCTGATGATGAAGCATTTCTTCTGCTGCATTTTTAAAAATCTTAACGATGTCCTCTAACTCACTCATTTTACCTTTTTCATATGAGATTTCTTCATGTTTTCCTGCTGTCTTTTTCATCTTATCAAATGTACCTCTCAGTCCCTGTTATATTTTTTTATTACTCAAAACTTTTCTCTTCATTGATCAACCATTTTATTATCTACTATCCTTATTCTATATGTTTAAAATTAATTTGCTTATTTTCCCAATGCTTAAATACACCATCAAATATTCCTTTTAATATTTTTGCTGTAGCACCATTTTTTCTACTACTTCCATTAATAATAACAACATTCATATATTCTACTCCTTTCACTGAGTAATCTTATGTTGCAAATTAATTCATAGGTCACTTCCATATTCTATGAAGTAATAGAACTGATTCCTATGTTTATTTCTACCTCTTACTCGTTAAAGTAATCATATACATTTCCACTTACCTTACTATCCCAATAGGATTTTAGTAACAGTATAGATTGCCACTTTGCTATAGTGGTTTCTTTAAATCCAAATTTGAGAACAGAGCTAACCATCTTTTGTTCAGCAATACAATACCCCTTAGCTAGAGAAACTGCATCACAAAATTGAATAAGCTTGTCATAATCATCGTATGTAATATGCTCTAGGTAATCTTTAACCATTTCTACCTCTTCCTTCGAGCAATCCCATGTATCATATATACCCATTACATCTTTGTACTGAAAGGTATGAGTTAAGCAAATCCTGGCTATCTCTTCACATTTATCCATCATGTATTTATACCCTTCAATGGCATGTCTTGCTTGCACTATTCCATTTCTTCTTCCAATATCATGAAGTAGACCTAAAATATAGGCTTTTTCTGAATTCAAACCAGATTTTATAGCTATTTTTCTTGCTAGATTAGCAACATACTCAGAATGTTCTATCCAATCACCTTTATTCAACTCGCAAGCTTCCTTGAAAATTTGATTAGCTTCATTTAAACTTATCATCATTTCCTCCTTATAGACTTTCTCTTGAAAATCACATGATATAGCCCATTTACCACCATTTATTCTCCTTGTCTCTATTGAGCCGTACAACCTGTTGAACTTATGATAAGCAGAAAATATAAAAGGGTCAAGAAATATTATTAAACTTTTCTAAATATTCTTCGTAGCTAGTTGCTTTTACTATCTTAAAATACTTGCTGAATTCTTTAGTCCACATATCCATTTCTTCTTCAATAGAACTTACTTCATTCATAATAAAGCATACTATCTTACAAGACGTTTTAGCCATTCCAGGTAGTAATACCGAGAAACCCCATTCCACATCGGCTGGGTCATCTTCAAAACCATTTCTTGCATCCACTATAAATTTACTTACATTATTCTTTTTAAAAAGTTCCCAAGCAAAGGTGGTTGGTTTTCTATAATCATCACCACATGCAAACTTTTTCCAAGTAAGTAGCACCACATCATCTTCTTCTATACATTTTACATGACAAAACTCTGAATCAAACTCTTTCATTTTTCTCCTCCATTCCATATCACTAACCCACTTTACTCTAGTATTCGATTTACAATTCTATACTTAATACATCTATATTGCTTATATGACTTGTTACTGCATTCCTATACTTATACTCTGCAAAAATAACATCCATCAAATCATCATACATAACGCTTGCGGTAGCATTAGCTCCTGCACCTTCACCATAAAAAGCTCTTTTTCCACTATACTCCCCCTCAATGAATATCATATTATTATTATCACTAACCATAGCCAAATGACTGTCTTTTCTAATAGCATAAGGACCAATATAACACTCTAATTTCCCAGTATTATTCTTATATGCATAGATGATCTGCTTTACTATTTTCCCCTCTTGCTCTGCCTTATCTATATCTACTGCATTCTTATTTCTTAAAGAAATAGGACGTAGCTCCTGATACCTAATAGATAAATTCATACATAAACGTGATAAAATACATAATTTATATGCTGCATCCCAACCATCAACATCTTCAGATGAATCATTTTCTGCATAACCATTTACTTTTGCTCCAAGTAATGCCTCCTCATATGATGCATGATTCTTACTCATTGAAGTTAATATATAATTTGATGTAGCATTTACTATTCCAAATAACTTGATAATAGTTTCTCCTTTTGACATATGCATTAATGATCTACATATAGGAATGCCACCCCCTACTGAAGCTTCAACTCTAATCTGCACGCCATTTTCTTGTGCCATTTGTATTATTTCGTCTCCATACATAGCTAGACATTTTTTACTAGACATAATAACATGCTTATGGTTTTGAAGTGCCAAAAGTACAGTTTCTCTCGTCTTCTCTACTCCGTCCCCACCCATGCATTCAATGCAAATATCCACATCAGATTCTTTAACAACGTCATTTGCTTCAGTAGTCATTTTAATCCCTTCAGTATTTACATCCCTCTTTTTTAAGACATCTTGAACCATAATAACAACTACTTCAAATTCAATTCCAAATGCTTCTTTTGTTTTCTCTTTATTTTCTTGAATGATATTTAATAACTTAGATCCTATAACACCAAGTCCAAGAAAACCTATCTTTATTTTTCTCATCATAGCACCGTCCTTTTTGCAAAAACTATTGCTTATTTTATAGTTTCAGCGTATCATACGGTATATCATAAGTAAAATTAATACATTTTATATTTAGAATAAATAATTTTGATAGGAGTACTTATGGGGATTAGAAATGTTATTTCATTTATAAAAGTAGCTGAGTTAAATAGTTTTTCTAAAGCAGCAGCAGAACTTGGCTATACACAATCAAATGTTACCACGCAAATTAAGCAGTTGGAGAATGAACTTAATACTATTTTATTTGACAGGATTGGTAGAAGCGTATCCTTAACCTCAGCCGGAAAAACCTTTATGAAATATGCCTTACAAATCACAGCTGCTGTAACTAATGCCAGACAAGAACTGTCATATTCTGCTATACCTTCAGGTGAACTTAGAGTTGGACTTTTAGAATCATTATGTATTACTTACCTTCCACAAATCATCAAGAGCTATCACAAAAAATATCCCTTGGTAAATACTATCATTAAAATAGGTACCTATGGTGAGCTCGCTACTATGCTTAATTCCAATACTATTGATTTACTATGGACATTTGACACTCATATCAATTCTGATCTTTGGATTAAAGAGCTGGAATATGCCAACCCCATATGTGTCATTGCTCCAAAATCACATTCTCTTTGTAATAAGCACACGCTTCACTTATCAGATTTATCCTCTGAAACTTTCATCTTTACAGAAAGTAGCTGTAGCTATCGTCATACATTTGAGGAGCTACTTCTATCTAAAAAACTACCCTTCCATACTTTTATGGAAATTGGTAATACAGAAATCATCAAGAAATTTGTTGCTTCAGGCATTTGCCTCTCTATTCTTCCTCAGTTTTCTATTACTAATGAACTTCAAGCACAACTTCTTCATCCCCTCAATATCATAGATTTTCAGTTAGATATGTATGGACAAGTGTTTTATCATAAAAATAAATGTGTTACTCCAGCAATGAAAGCTTTTATCGACCTTGTAAAAGAATATATTTAATCTTCTTTATTATAGCACTAATACGTCTTATGATTTTATACTCTTCTTTAAGGAACAAACAGTTATTATAGAAATTACAATTAAACGCCTAAAACAAAAAGGCTATTTTACAAAGATCATCTACTTTGTGAAATAGCCTTTTGTAGTGATGAAATAAATCGAAAGTTTGAAAAATAGTTGAATTATTTTACGTCGTGCAAAGTACAAACCTGTCACAATAAATAGATACGAGTCATATAATGTACCATGACTACAATATATTAATATATATTCTAGTTAAATCATATTATTAGGAGATGGTATTATGAGTTGTTTAAGATCAGATTCATGTAGAGGGCATAATCATTTCAAAGTAAGTCGCTCTAATAGTAGTTCAAGTGACTCTTCTAGAAGATCTAGTCGTAGGTCAAGACGTTGCAGAAGGTGTCGTCGCCGTTCAAGTGATTGTTTTAATCGTTGTGGTTGCAATTCATGGGGCCGTAGAAATTGCCGCTGCCGTTCAAGACGTTCTTCTAGACGTTCTTTTAGCCGTAGCCGCTCTTTCAGTCGTAGTCGTTCTTTCAGTCGTAGCCGTTCTTTTAGCAGATAATCACAAAAAATTAATTAAAAGTAGATGTTGTGTATATGGATAAATATTATAAACCCGGAGAACAAATAAATGGATACTCTATTACTGAGATGTTGGCTGAAGGGCGATATGGCATAGTTTATCTAGCTGAAAGTCATGAGTCCAAAAAATATATTATTAAACAACTCAAAAAAAATATGCTTAGGGAAACAAAAGAAAAATTATTTTACGAGGAAGTACTATTAAAAAAATTAGATTCCCCTTGTTTTCCTAAGTTTATGGGAAAATTTAATCTTCCTAATGCAAAAGGCTATATATTAGAATATATGGAAGGTCAAGTTTTTGAAGATTTACTCATGGAAGATGGCCATCAGTTTACCAAAAAAGAAATCTATGAAATTGCCTTTAAAATGCTAGACATTATTGCCATACTACAAAAAAACAATATTGTTCACCGTGATATTAGACCTCCTAATGTTATCTTAACAGATAGTAATGAACTCATATTAATAGATTTTGGATTAGCTCGCTATATAGACAATAAAAAATATGTAAAAAAAATGGATTACTGGTATCTAGGGGATTTTTTAATTCATTTATATTACACCTCCTATTATTTTGATGAAACCGAAGAAGAAAGACCTTGGTACGATGAACTGGACTTAACAGAAAAAGAAAAGGTATTTCTTCAGCGACTATTGGAGATTAAAGAAAGCTATGTAGAACTTGACGAGATAAGAAGTGATCTCAAAGAACTCGAAGAAAGCTTCTTATAGTTTGCATAAACCTTAACTTTAAAGATAAACCATATAGTTACGCCCTCCATAACTATATGGTTTATCTCTTTATTACATTTTATAAATTTGATTCAGGTGATAATGATGTCAAACTCAAGTGAAATAATCAGAATATATCAAGATAGTTTTAAAGTCAATCTTTATACGGTATCGCCATTTAGGATGATAGGCTTAATTAATGTAGACATTAAATACCCTTATGGCATAGAAAAGGTAACTCTTGCTTTTTATAGCTCTTCTGGAACCAATAGCGGGAAAATCAAAGACTTATGGTATCCTATTGTTGGTATAAAAACCACCACGGGCCCATTTACCGAGTTTACTGATTACCTTAACTTTGTTCTATCCTATACAACTAAAGATGGCTTTGCTAAACATGGGTGGCTAGCTAAGTCCCTTTTCTTTTATGCAAAACCCCATGATGCCTCAAAACTTAGGGGCTTTGCCAATGGCAAATACTATGACTCACTTCTAAAAATCAGTAAAACACTTAGAAATTTATACGACATAGGTAAATTTCATCATTTAACCTCATTAACACCTACTCTTTTAAATAGTGCCGTTACTTCACATAAAATTTATTCTGGAAATAAACACACACAAAAAGAAAACTACGAAAAATACATTGAAGATATATTCACTCATGCCAAACCTAATCAGGTTTAACCCATCAAAATGTTCTAATGATTATTACCCCTTGGAAGAATCTGATTTTTGTGCTAATATATTGCTAAAACTTTGCCAAAGGGAAATTATTATGGAAAATGAATTTCAATTAATTGCTAATATCATACTTTTATTAATGATTATTTATAGTGTTATTTACATTCTAACTTACAAACAATTCACTTTATTAAGTACTATTCAAAAGACTTCTTCTAAAACAAAGCTAGCCCTTCTGCTCATATCAGGAATCTGCTTACGCATTTTTTTGGCTTTCTTTTATACCGGACATCCTACAGATATGACCTGTTGGTCCGGATGGGCTTTGGGCATGGCTAATTACGGTCCCGGAAGTTTTTATGAGTCCATGCAATTTGCTGATTATCCTCCTGGCTATTTACTTATTTTATGGCCTATTGGTATTTTATTAAGACTTACTGAATTACCTTATACTCATATACTTCACTCTATGCTTTTAAAACTTCCTATTATTATCTTTGATTTATTAACAACACTTCTTATTTATTATTATGCTGAAAAAGGACAACATAAAAGCCCCTTACTACTAGCCGCTTTCTTTTTCTTTAATCCGGCTGTCTTATTAACCTCTAGTATCTGGGGACAGGTAGATATTGTTTTTTCTTTTTTTGTTATTTTAATGCTTATAAGCTTATACAATGAGAGACTCCTTTATGCAAGTATAGCCTTTGTTTTAGGTTTACTTATTAAGCCTCAGATGTTTTTATTTGGTCCTATCTTTGTTATTGGTTACTATTACTATTGCAAAGAAAAGCCAGCTCAAACAGTGATTAAGCAAACTCTTATTTCTGGACTGATTGCTCTTGGAGTCTTCATCCTTATTTGCTTACCTTTCCTTATTACCAAAAAGGACCCTTTATGGCTCTTTAAACTTTATTTTTCAACTATGGGATCTTATCCTTATGGTTCTTTAAATGCCACAAACTTTATAGCTATTATTAATGGTCTTTGGGCACCTGATACAGCCACCTTCCTGGGTTTAAGCTATAAGCTTATTGGTCTTATAGGTATCCTATTTTCCATTGGCTATACTGCTTTTTTAGCCATTAAAGATAGTACTAAAAATAACTTAGCGCTTTATGGAGCCTTAATGATTACAGGTATTTTCACTTTGGGTCATCATATGCATGAACGCTATATTTTTCCTGCACTTGTTTGCCTCATTCTTGCTTATTTATATAGACCACATAAAAATACGCTACATTTCTTTGTTTATTTTAGCGTTTTAGAAACGCTAAATATGAGTTTAGTCCTAACAGATAGCTACTTATTCTCTTACCAACTTATGCCACTCATTTTATCTTATCTCCAAGTTATTGGATATATCTTATTATGTATTTATAGTTATCAAGCATGTAAACTCTCAAAAGAAGCTATTTGATTAATCTACCTATAGTAACTTCATACCCTATTGTTATTAAAAAAGGAGACGAGGAGAAGCCCCTAGCACTTCTCTTTGTCTCCTTTTTAATGAGAGGATACTGTAAAATACTTACTCATATTTTTATCTTATTGATTAATAAAAGCTATAAAGCGTTCTACTTCTTCTGGCTTAGTAGCCCATGAAGTTACTAGACGTATAACCGTATGTGTTTCGTCTTTTCTCTCCCAGAAAGAAAAATCAAATTCCTCTTTAAGCTGCTCTAAAAGCACATCTGGAAAAATGGGAAATACTTGATTTGTTACTGACTCTGTTAAGAAGCTATAACCTGCCGCTCTTATACCTTCAGCTAATTGGTTAGCCATTTGATTAGCATGGGCAGCTAAGTCAAAGAATAGGTCTTCTTTAAATAACTCAATAAATTGAATGGCTAATAATCTTCCCTTAGCAAGTAATGCTCCTTTTTGTTTAATATGGAATCTAAAATCGGCTTTAAGCTCTTCTTTAGTAATCACTAAAGCCTCACCCATTAATGCACCATTTTTAGTACCACCAATATAAAAAGCATCCGTTAATCTCGCACAATCTGCTAAGGTGATTTCATTGTCCTGGGCTGTTAAAGCAGAACCTAATCGTGCACCATCCATAAATAAAATGAGGCCATGTGCCTTACAAAACTCACTAAGTCCTTCTAATTCTTTTAAGTTATAATGTGTACCAATCTCTGTTGAATTAGAAATATACACGAGTTTGGGTTTTACCATATGCTCATCTGTATGTCTATCTAAAGCCTCTTCTATAAGTGCAGGTGTTAATTTTCCATCTTGAGCTTTCATTGCTACTACCTTATGGCCTGTAGCTTCAATTGCTCCTGTTTCATGAACATTAATATGTCCTGTTTCTGCAGCAACAGCTGCTTCATGAGGTCTTAAAAAAGCTGAAATGGCGGTTAAGTTAACCTGTGTTCCACCTACAAAAAAGTGAATATCGGCTGTGCCATCTTCTATTTTTTCTTTTAATAGCTTTTTGGCTATTTCTGTATAAGCATCTTCTCCATAACCTGACGTTTGTTCTAAGTTAGAGTTTACCATTGCTTTTAATATATTTTCGTGAGCACCTTCACTATAATCATTTTTAAAACTATACATCATTTTTCTCCCTTTGATTCTTTAAGTTTGTCATTGTGTCATAGCATTGGACATTTAATATTAATCATATAACAAAAGAAGTATCCTTTGCAACCTAACCTCCAAAAGATACTTCTTTTTATCTATTACACTTTTACCCGCGATACACTTTTATTCAAGCTTTCTGATTCTTGATTTAAACTTTCTGCCATAGCTGTAAATCCCTCTGATACAGCCATTTGTCTTTCTGTAACAGCTGCTAGATTAACGGTATGCTTATCAATAATCTCAAACACATGGTCTAACTCATATATTTTTTGCTTAATTGTACTTACATGAGTAGCCATTTGTTCAATAAGTTCCTCACTCACTTTGCACTCCTTCTTTTCTTTATCTACTTCAGCCACAACAATTCGCATATCTTCCTCTAAATAGGTAATAGCCAATTTAGCACTTTCTCGTTTATCTACTTGCTCATATGAAATAAGAGAAATTTCTCTGGTTGAATTTGTAATCTCTTCCAAAGCAACTAACCCCCTCTTGGAAGTTTCTAAGATTCTTTCTGCAATCATTTTTAAGCTAGTAGATGAAATAGTAATATGCTCAAACATCTGGCTAATACGTTCACAACTTTTAATTAGGTTTCTATTAATTTTGCCAATCTCATCTTTCCGATTGACATCTGCTTCTATTTTAAAATCACCTTTAGCTACCTTGTTCATAGTATTCATTAGCTTATCAACAGGTCTCAATACCCTTTTAAAGCCAAAATAGTTTAGTACTATACAAACCAATGCAGACACTACTGTACTTAATATAATGAGCCATCTAACCAAATATAAATCTAAATAAAAGAGAGCTCTTTCTATTTTATAGCCTACCATCCCCACTAGCTGTTGATCGGAATTAAATATTGGCAGTAAAACGCCACGTAGTATATTTTTATCATATTCATCATAATAGTCTTTAAAATAGAAAGGTTCTCCTATTTTTAATTTATTTAACACGCTTATAAATCTTTCTTTTGGTAAACGCTCATAACTTAATACAAAATTCTCTTTTACGCTATCAGATAAATAAACAAGATTTTGTTCATAGGTATTTATAGCAAATATATCTCCCCTCTCTATTAAGTGTCCTAATGTTGTTAAAACACGCTTAACTTCCTTATAATCCTCATTTTCTTTATCCTTTAATTGTTCAATTCTTTGAAGAGCATCACCATTTATCATGGCTTGCCCTACTTGGCTAATACCTAAAGCTTGTTTATATACACTATGTGTAGCATAGCTGTGAATACTTTCATAATAAACAATTCCAGTCAATAAGAAAACGGCTGCAATAATACATGAAGTCATTGCCGTTACTTTTATTCTCAAAGATACTCTCAAACAATCACATCCTCTTTACCTTACAACTTCCTTTTACATCATTTCTATCGTATAGTAAATCGAATTAACTGTCAATTTTTGAGAATTTTTGAATTTAAATCTATTTTATTAGACTATTGTTGGATTTTAAAATAACAATTTTCACATTAACTTCCTAGCTACTAAATTTGTGTATTGGTCAGCGTAATTATAGTAATTCTCAAATCTTGTATTTGCTTATCAAAAGCTTCAAACACTTCATCTTCTAAATTTAAAGTAAAAGGATAATTACTAAACTGTTCCTCAAATTGACTTGGCGTATATGGATTAACATCCATTCGATGATTATCCTCAAAGGTATAAATTAAATTTGTATCGTTAAAATAGAGTATATATAATTGATTTAAAGTATAAAAACGATAGAAGTTACAATAAACACCATACTTGAAAAATAACTTCTGCATTTGTTTAACTAACTGTAGCATCTCCTTAGCTGTATCACACTTTGTTTCATTCAACGCCCTAATTTCCTCTTTATAGCTCTCCAATTGGGCAATTTTTTCTTGATAAGTTGCAATAAGCGCATGCATCATCCCTTGTAAAAGCTGCTGATCCTCTGAATAGGTAGGTGCTTTATAGGAATTATAACGCTTATGTTCAGGGAATTGATAAAGTTTTCCCATTATACACCCTCCTTTAATAGTTTTATTCTAGTCCATTTTTTATTGCTAACGCTATATTAGTTTTAATATCCAGCTTCTTTATTTTTAGCTCTTATCAATATGTATTTTGTTTTAATTTAGTTTTATAAATCATTAACTTAATAAGACCATAAATCATGTAACCTATAAATTCAAATATTCCAACTAACATTAATACACTGGCACCTACAGTAAATTGCAGTACTCTAACCATTTTTTCATTTTTAAGTCCTACAGATAATACAGCTTCCTTCATTTGCTCATTATCTATAGTCGTAATAATAGTATAGCTTCCTGGCTCTTCGATAGTAAAATTAAAATACGATTCGCCTTTTTGACCATTTCTATTATAACTATAACTCAAATCTGCTGTTTCAACCTTTATTTTAGTCTCATCCTTCATCACTTCACATTTTAGTCCCTCTATAACTTCAGGTGCTTCATAATGCTTACCTTCAAATAAAGTATCTAATTCTAAATAAATCGTATATCGACCTGACTGTGTTAGATCAAGTATAGTAGTTCCCGGTACAAGAAAACTAGTTTTAGGTGGATCTATACTTCTTGCCTTGCCCTGATAAAACAAAAAAATACTTGTTACCGCACATAAAATAAAAACAATAGTAGGAATAATAAATTGCTTCTTAGATGGTTTGTATTTCTTTTCAAATGCGTTCATCTTACGCTCCTCTCTTCAACTACATTTATTATATATTATTTTCTTATTCTTTTCACTTATTTACACAAATACTGTTAATATTCCTATTAGCAAGGTATTTGTCACCATTGAAGAAAGTGCATTACCTTATTCTTCTTTTGATTCCACTACTTCCTCATCTTTGGGTTCTTCCTTTAAACACCCCAAAATAAAAAGATGTCCTTTAAAAGAACATCTTTTTCATATTTTCTAATTATATTTAATTTATTATTCTAATCAATAGCTTCTACTCTTACAATAAAATGGCCAGTGACATTTTTTACTTCTGATATATATAGGTTTCTATAAGCATAATACGGGGTAATCGTACCATTTTGGATATTCTCAAATCTTAGATCATCCTCTTTGTACGTATGATGTTCTTTTACATTAAACCTAATTTCTGTGTCAGTATCCGTTTTCGTAATGATATGCCAAAGTAATTTATCTTTATGCGGTAACTGATTAACACAAAAATTATTGCTATGACGACTTTCTTCACCTTGGAATGTCATTGGCTGGCAAGCAACTGTAGCAGCTTCACCCATATAACCACCTCTTCTCATCTATTTATTAATCATATTATACAAATTATTATATCATATTTTCTGTAACTTTTGAATATATGGATAATGTTTTTTTGTATTTTTATGTTTTCTTCTAATTATCATTTTCCCTTCACTTAATCATCACATTAAACCTTTATGATGTAATCCTAGATACTTAAGTTATCTATTTTTAACCCCATATAAAGGCCTTCCAACTCCCCTGGAAGGCCTTTTCCCTTTTCATCTTTTTCATTTTATTTATTTCTTGTAAATACTAAATGTTTCTCTGTAGATAGTGCTTTATTCCAGCTATATCCAGATTCTGAAAACTGCTTTAACTCCTCTACTTGTTCTATTTTATTTTCACAAATAAAGCGTAACATTTGACCTCTAGCTTTTTTAGCATACATACCTACTACTCTATAATTTTCTCCACTAGCTTCTTTAAAGCTCATTTGAATAACTGGATATTGTTTACTAATTGCTTTTAAGTCTAATACTTTACTATATTCTTCTGAAGCTAAATTGACCAAAAAGCCTTTTTCTTTTTGTCTTTCCAGCTGAGCTAAGACATATTTTGTTAAATCGTCTTTCCAAAACTCATATAAATTCTTCTTCTCTCCTACTGAAAGTGTTGTCCCCATTTCTAGTCGATAGGCTTGTATCCTATCTAAAGGCTTAATTAAACCATACAAACCCGATAAAATGCCCATATGATTTTGCATAAAGCTTATAGCTTCATGATCGAAGCTTTCTACTTGGAGGGCTTTATAAACCTCACCATAAAAAGCATAGATAGCTTCATAGCTGTCTTGGCTTGGATTAAAAAATGCTTTGTATCTGGCCTCATTTACTTCTGCTAAAGCCTCTGACATTTTCATGAGCTGCTTTAAGTCCTCTACGGTATATTGTGAAAGCTGCTTTACTAAAGTTCTAGTAGACTCGTGAAAAGTGAGTGGTACATAAGGCTTAAGAGATGTATTATCAGGTATTTTAAATGTTTTTGCTGGTGAAATAATAATATACATAGGCGCTCCTTATACTTTTTCTTTTATTTTACACACGATTCTCTTTACAAACAATACTTTTTATAGGATAATAATTATTAATTAGAACTTTATTACTAAGGAGGTTATATAATGTCAGATGTGATTTTAACAGAAGGTATGGTTGCTCCTGATTTTACTTTAATGGGTTCGGACCAAAAGGAGCATCGTTTAAGTGATTATTTAGGTAAAAAAGTTATTTTGTATTTTTATCCTAAGGATAATACACCAGGTTGTTCCAGAGAAGCGGAAGCTTTTCGTGACCACTTTAATGCCTTTGCTGATGCAAATACTATTATTTTAGGTATAAGCCGTGACACCCTTGCTTCTCATGATAAATTTATTGCTAAATACAATCTTCCTTTCGTGCTCCTTTCGGACAGCAATGAAGAGGTATGTAAACTTTATGATGTACTTAAAGAAAAAAATATGTATGGACGCATAAGTATGGGTATTGAAAGAAGTACTTTTATGATTGATGAAAAGGGAATTCTTACTAAAATTTATCGTAAAGTAAAAGTAGCAGGTCATGTGGAAGCTGTTGCTTGTGAGTTAGGACTATAAATAAAAAGCCATGGGAATCCATGGCTTTTTATTATCTCTATTTTTTACACCTATTCGTTTATATTTATTCTATATTATTTTGCTGATTCAAATTTTTGTACAATTTGATCTGCTTCTGGGCTAATAACAAATAAGATCATATTATCTTTTTGTGCTGTTTTATAGTTCTCAACTAATTCAAGCTGTTCTGGTAAGTAACTTTTCCATTGATCTACTAAAGCTTTTTGTCTTTTTTCTATACCAGCCATTACTTTATCAGCATCTTTAGTATCCTTTAATTCAAATACAGCAACCTCTGTTGCATGTACATTCATCATTGGCATTTGTACATAATAGCTGTTTAATAAGCTTGTATCAATACCATAAGTATCAGCAAACATAGTGCTATCCATAGCCATTCCTGCTGGCATTTCAATACCATCAACTGCTACAAAATAAGTTTCTTGGGCTGGTGTTGGATCTGTTTCTCCTGTCACTTCTTCTCCTGTCACTCCGCCTGCATTCTCATCTACCACTGGTGTTTCAGTTGGTGTAACTTCATCTACCGCTGGAGACTCAGTTGGCGTTACTGATGGTTGTTCTGTTTTTTGCCCACAACCTGTTAAAGCTGCACTTCCAATTACCAATGTCATGATTACTGCTAAAAGTTTTTTGTTTATTTTCATTTTTGTTTCTCCTAAAGTCAATTAATAATCTGCTAAACTTAACTAGCCATTAGTTTAGACGTATCCTTTTCACTTTAGGTTCCCATAAATTTAATTTTTTATCCCTGAATAACCAAAAAGCTTTCTTCATTGTTTTTCTGACTGATAGGCACTACTACTTCATCTCCAATAATGCCACTTGCTTCAAAAATAAAAGCAGGATCGATAGCTTGTCCACCAATGTAGTATTCAAAATGCAGATGCGGTGTACTACTGTCACCTGTGTTTCCTGTAAATCCAATAATATCACCAGCTTTTACATCATCACCAGCTATTACACCATAAGCACTTAAATGCATGTATCTTGCTTCTACACCATTGCCATAATCAATAAAAATCATATGTCCGCCGCCTTTAGTGACACCCTTTGAATCAGGTGCTGCTTTAGTCACTATGCCATCAGCACTTGCAAAAATAGGGGTTCCTTCAGCTGCTCTAATATCTATTCCTTGATGAAAATAGCCAATCCTAGATTGATTAAAAGGTGCTAGCACCTCTCCTTTTTGTTGGAGAGGACTTACTAGAAAGCCCGGTATCTGTATATAATCTAACTTCATTCCACTTGTATCTCTATAAACAGTTGTTTGATTGGTAGTCACTACTGGTGTTATCTCTTCTGCTTGCACCACTGTACTACACGCTAGAAGCATTAATAAAATACAACTTACTTTTTTAAACTGCTTCATGCTATAATTCCCCCTTTATTTCTACATAATTATACTATATCTTATATTTTTATATGAGTAAATATTTTGCAATGCAAAAAAGAAGAATTTTAGAACTTACTATTCTAAAATTCTTCCTTTTTAACTATTTCTATTTATCATTCTTTATATTCTTTTATTCATTCTTACTGAATATCTCTTTGTTTAATTTACCTTCTGTTTTTGCCACTGTAGTAGCACTAATAAGTGTCCCACTTACATTAACCATAGTACGTCCCATATCAATGATAGGGTCAACAGCAATAACCCCACCTACTAGTGGGAAATACGCACCCATTCCCATTCCTGATATAACCACAGATACCGCAATAGTAGCACTTCCTGGTAGACCAGCTATACCTAGGGAACTAATAGTGATAATAATGACTAACATCACATAAAAACTAAAGTCCATTGGTGTGCCTGTCATATTGGCTAACATCACTGTCATTAAAGCCGGATAAATACCAGCGCAACCATTCATACCCATATTGGAGCCAAGGCTTCCTACAAAGCTAGCCACTCCTTCATCCACTCCCACATTCTTATGAAGTGCTTCAATCGTTACAGGTAAAGTCCCTAAACTAGAGCGTGATGTAAAAGCAAGTACTAGCGGCTCTAATACATTCTTTGTATATTGAATAGGATTAAGACCATTCAATAGAGCTATTCCTAAATGAATCACAAACATAATGGCTAAACTTAAATAAATAGCTACTATAAAATGAAGCACTGAGCTTAAGGCTCCTACACCTCTTGCAGTAATTGTATTAGCTAAAAGTGCAATAACTGCATAAGGCATAAATTTAATAATCGTCATAGCTACACTTAAAATAATCTTGTAAAAGGCCTCTATCCATTTTACAAATGGCTCTATCACTTCCCCATGCTTTTTGCTCATCCTTCTAATAGCGATACCAATAAAAGCTGCAAAGATAACGACTGCAACAATATTAGCTTCTGCCATGGCTTTAACAGGATTAGCCGGAAGAAGTCCTCTAAAAGTTTCTACAATAGATGACATTTCACGTATTTCTGCATCTTGGATAACCACAATATCTCCTGAACCCAATCCAAAGATTTGTCCTACAATAACACCAATAATAGCCGCAATAACAGTGGTTCCTAAAAGCATTCCTATAGTCTTGGCAGTGAGCTTCCCAATACCTTCTCCTTGCATATTCATAATAACTCTCACAATAGATAAAAATACCAGTGGTACGACAAGCATCTTTAAAAGATCCATAAAACCATTCCCTACTAGCCCATACCAGCTAGATACTTCACTTAACCACACAATATCTTTTGGTATCTCTGGAAATCCAGCTACCCATTGAATAATAAGTCCAAGTACAAGCCCAATTATTGTACTTATAATCATGCGAATGGAAAACTTAATTTTTCTTTTTTCCATTTGTCTAATACCAAAAAATAAAATGATTAATACACCAATAAATGCCACTGTTAGTGGATTACTTAACAATAAAAACTGTGTCAAAAAAGTACTTTGTTCCATTTCTAGTTTCTCCATGTTGTCTCTGTTTTCTTTATTTATGTTTCACATATCCTTCTTTTATAACTTAAACCTTAGTATAAGTCAATACCTCCCCGTTCATACTAACTTTAACATTTCTTTGGAAGGAAAATTGATATGAAAACTTTTTTTAAATATTTTACCCTATTTAGTCTAGGTGGACTCTTATATATGATGATTGAAATCCTTTTTAGTGGAAGTACTCACTGGACTATGGGCATTTTAGGAGGCCTTTGCTTCCTTCTAATTGGTCTTATCAATAGCACCTTTAGTTATGATTTTTCCTTAATTAAGCAAATGGCCATGTCTGCCATTCTTATTACTGCCTTAGAATTTGTAGCTGGAGTCATCCTCAACTTAGGCCTACATCTTGCTATTTGGGATTATAGCCATCTTCCTTTTAACATATTAGGTCAAGTCTGCTTGCCCTTTAGCTTTATATGGTTCTTTTTATCCTTGCCTGCTATTTTTCTAGATGATTTTATTCGCTGGCAGCTTTTTGGAGAAGAGAAACCTCATTATAAATTATTTTAATTCTCGAATCTTATCATTTTTTTAAATATGTTGATATAAGATATTTAATATTATATAATATTGTATGACGTTAAATATCTTATTATTTTTATTAAGATTCTATTAAACAATGATGTAGAGGTACCTAAATGCTCTTTTTTTATCTACTAATAGGGACATGCTCAACTGTAATAATCATTAATGTTTTAATGTATTTCATTAATTGGTTATTACATTTTATAGATTATAAATTAACCCGCAAGGCTTATTATATCTTATCCGCCTCTCTGATTCTTATAGGAGGCATCCTATTAAACACTTACATAATACATATCATATTATAAATAAAATATTATAAGAGAAAGGGTCAACTAGATGGGAAAAATGATGTCTATATTGGAAAAGTATAAATTTGTTGAAAAAGATACTTCCACTACCGATGAAGAAGTTTCATCTTTCGCTACCTCTGAAGAAGCTGTAGAAGTAACGCCGGAAATTGAGACTGAAGAAACTATCAAAGTACAAGAAATAATAGAGGAGCCACCGACTATGCCAAACCCTATTTCTGAAGAAGATATCAAAAAAGCAGCTACTTATGACCGTCATTTAAGTATTAAAGAAATTTATACTAAGTATGACCTAGATACTGTTGCTGTTACAGATTCTGTTTACTTATTAGAAAACTTAATCAATGCTTTACCAGCAGAATTACCTGACTTTGTCAAGAAAACAACCGTCAATAATATCATTAAAGCCTCAGCTATGAATATTGATAAACTATTAGATGATGGTCATACACGTTCAACTAAGTTAAAAGGGTTTATTGATGAATATACTACTGCTAATCTTAATGATATTGAAAATCTTAAACAAGAGATTGATCGCTTAAATGCCATCATTGCTGAGTATCATCAACAAGTCCGCTTAAAAGAAAAACTCATTCAAGAAGAAACCACTTTAGTCGAAACTGAAGAAACTCGTATTCATAATATCTTAAATTTCTTCAAAAACTAGTTGCCTATGATAAAAAATAAAATTTACATACTTAAACTTCTTGTTTTGCAACTTCTTTGTGGTGGACTAGCTATTATTATAAGTGGTATCCTAGGTTTTTCTTCTATTTTTGCACAGTACGATGTAAGACTTTATAAAAATATTTCTATTAATAATATAGATATAGGTAATCAAACAGCTGAAGAAGCCATCACTGTTGTTAACGAGTATTATCTAAACCCTATTTTAGATAAGCAATTAATCTTAACATTAGGTGATACTCGTCTTCAGCTTTCTTTAGGCGATTTATTAATTGATACAAACTTGACGGCCATTATTCAGGAAGCCTTACACTATCCTAATCAGTTATCTTTTTTAGATAAAACAGCTTTATTAGAAGGAGAGGCCCCTAAAAACTTTGAAATCTCATTAAATTTTGATGAGCAAAAATTACAAACAGCTGCAATCAATTTGATTACTAGTCAAACTGTTGATTCTAAAGATGCAGCTATTCACATTACACCAAGCGGTGATATTAAGCTAACACCTCATGTTGCAACCATTTCTTTTGATAAGACTGCGCTTCTAGAAAAACTTCATCACTATCTAATGGACTATAAACAGTTGGCTGACATAACAACTATCGATATGAATTCTTTTATTTCAACAAGCAATCCTGATATTACTACGGAAGTACTAAAAACTGTTGATACCCTTGTCACCTCTTATCACACGCGTTTTACTCCAGGTACAGGTAACGCTACCAACATTATTGTTTGTGCTGCTACCATTAATAATATCCTACTGATGCCTGGCGAAACCTTTAGTTTTAATGGTATAGTAGGTAATACAACGCTAGATAAAGGCTATACCTATGCACCTGTTATTGCCAACTATCAAATGGTACAGGGTGTTGGAGGCGGTGTATGCCAAGTTTCTTCTACTTTATATAATGCCATCTTGCAAATTGGCTTACTTCCTACAGAAAGACTGCCTCATTCTAGGCCTTCTTCTTATGTACCTCTGGGACTAGATGCTACAATCAATTGGGATTCTATTGATTTTAAGTTTACTAATACCTTAGAATATCCTCTTTATATCGTCGCTTATACAAAAGATAATGAGCTTTGTATTGATTTATATTCTAATCACAGTTTATTAGATACAACTTATGTCCTTAAAAGTGAAGTTTACAAAGTTATTCCTTCACCTGTTCGTTATAAAAAAGATAGTTCGCTACCTAAAGGAACACGTTCATTAATTTCTTCTGGCTATAAAGGCTATAAAGTTAAAACTATTAGAGAAACCTATAATAAAGAACAGTTAACAGAATCTCTTATTATTTCTTGGGATACTTATGCAGCTGCACCTACGATATATAAAACAGGTAATTAATTAGTGTTAACAATAAAAGCAAGGACAATGGTCCTTGCTTTTATTTACTGTGCACTACTATTCTCACTTGGAGCTGTTGTAGTATCTACATTGCCTTCAGTACTTGGTTTTTCTGGTGGTGTTCCATTTGCACCTTTTTCCCCAGTAGGTTTCTCTGGTGGCGCCATACCTTCTGTAGTATTATCCCCTGTAGGCATTTCTGGTGGTGTCATACCTTCCTCACCTTGTTTTATTGTTCCTTCTGAAGGCATTGTACCTTCTGGCAAAGCTGGTCTATTACTCTCATCTGGTATAGCTGGAGGTGTAGTACCATCCTGAGTTGCAGCTCCTTTATCTGGCTTTTCACCTCTTCCACCTCCACCATTACCACCTGGTCCAAAACCACTGTTTCCTGTTGTCACACCAGATTCTGATAAATAGGTGACTATGTCAGTTGGTGTAAAGCTAACAGCCTCTCCTTCTGGTGTATAAGCAGCAGTTGTTTCATATAAGCCATTAGTAGCATTACCTGCAACGCTACCTCCTGCATAAAAACTATAGCTTTCTCCTGTTTTTATTTCAGGTGTAGAAATGACTACAGAACGGTAAGCTTTAGTAGGTGCAAAAGTCAGTAGAGCATTACCATTACTATCAGCTAAATGAATCATTTCTCCTGCCTGCTTATTGGCTGAATAAGTCATGGCTATACTTGGTTGAGTAGAACTACTTGAAGGTACTTGTGCCATACCTGCACTACCAGCAGCGATGAATACACCACCAGTTATATTAAAGCTACCATCATAATCTAATGCACCATTGCCATCATTGGTTGGCCCATTTACAACAACTGTGCCTCCTGACATTTCAATTGAACCATTTGCATCTAAACCATCACCTGAAGCATCTACAAAAAGAGTGCCTCCACTAATAGTGAGCTTGCCATCCTCTGTATTTGCAAAACTATTTTGTCCAGGTCTTCCATTAATAGCGGAAGCATCATTTCCTCCACTTATATTAACACCATCATCACTAGCCATTACGTTAATCTCTCCAGAAGTAATATTAATTTCACTACTTTCTAGTCCTTCGTAGCTCTTTGTAATAGTCAATTTTACTTCTCCTATATTTAGCTGGGTATCTGCATGAATACCATCATCTCCCGATGTTAGAGTCATGTCTCCACCACTAATGGCAATGGTATCATTGCTATGGATACTATCATCCGCTGTGTTTAATGTAAAAGTACCTCCACTAATATAAATAGCTTTGCTTCCTTTAATGCCTTTGTAGCTAGTTGATTCATCTGTATTTTCCGTTGTAGTAGTCGCTGTAATATCTTCTACTTGCGTAGCTGTCGTGCTGACCTTAGTTTGGCCCTTTCCCATAGGTCCAGCCACTTGATTTTGTTCTTGCTTTTTAACTGCATTAGCACTTCCTCCACCAGTTTCTACCGTATACGTTCCTTCTGCGATATAGACATTTGTTTTAGCTTGAATGCCATCAGCTCCTGCTACTATATTAAAGTTTCCATCTTCTATGGCTACAAACCCTTTTGTCTCATCTGTATCATTAGTGGCTTTAATACCATCACCTTTTGCTGTGATTTGAACATTACCTGTTTTTACGATGACAGCATCTTTCCCCATGATCCCATCATCAACTGCTTCTATTTGTAATGTGCCTTCCATTAATTTCAAAGTATCTTTAGAGGTAATGGCATTATTGTAATTGGCTATTACTTCTAAGCTACCTTTTCCGTTAATAGTTAAATCATCCTTGCTAAAAATAGTTGCATTAGGCTCATCACTACTGGCATCTTCTAATATATAGCTTTCTCCATCTGTAAAGCGATTGGTTGTCCCCTCTTCTAGACTTAAAACTACCTTACCGGCTTGTTTGACATAAACAGGAGCAGTTGTAGTGCAATTAATATCTACGCCATTTAAAACAAGGCGTACTGCTGCCTTATCTGCTGCATCTACTATAATACTTCCATCTGCTAATGTTCCACTTATTACGTAGGTCCCTGCTTTTTCAATAGTAAGCGTACTTTCCTCTACTTTTACACCATTTCCTTCAAAACTAATTTGGTCTTCCTTTAATTCAATAGTTGCTGCCACAGTATTTTCCCATGATGTATAGTAATCATCTTCTTCGTAGTTAACGACCTGAGCTATTAAGGATTCTCCTATGGTATTTTCTTTATTGGATTGATTTTCTTCTACTGTGAGTGTTTCTTGCTGCGTTTGACTAGCTATGTCTGTTTTTTTATTACTGCAACCTGTAAATAAACTTATACAAACTATCATGCCTAGCAAGCGTATATTCTTTCTTAATCTCTTATTCATCATACCACCTTCTCAATCAGTCTTATCTACAGTTCTTCCTTCGTTACTTTTGGCCTACCACATACAATAGGCAAATTACCATTTCTACAACGTAGTTCATCTATTAATTGTTTTTCTTTATTCTCTTCTTTTAAAGCAATCATGTAATGTAGTTCATACATACTACCTAAATTAGTCGTTTTTACTCTTTCTAAACTTACCTTGTTTGTAAACTTTGCAAATAGATCATCAAATATAGTGGTATAATCAATATTTTCTGGAATAGTTACCTTTAATTCTTTTTCTGGAGATTGTTTTTCTCCAAATTTTGTTTTAAATAATAGGAAGAATGCTATACCAATAATCACTGTCATTAATACCGCAAAGCTAACAAAGCCTACACCTGTAGCTAGTCCAATTGCCATGGCAAATACAATATAAGAAATATCCTTTGAATTACCTGGTACTGAACGGAACCTTACTAAACTAAAAGCTCCTAAAACAGCAACACTGGTTCCTAAATTACCATTAACCATTGCAATAATCGCTTGAATAAGTGCTGGTAAAATCACCAAAGATACTGTAAAGTTCTTCGTATATTTCCCATCTGACATGTAAACTAAAGCAATGATTACACCTAAAATCAATGCTATTCCTGTACAAATTAAAACGTTTCCTAATTGAAGTGTTCCTGTTCCTGCTCCTGTATCTAGTATGCTTGTAAGCATCTTTGTTCCCTCCTCATTTCTAATAAGCTTTGTTTATAAACATTTCCATACTTCGAAAAGGAAGTAGGATAAATTTCTAATTCTGATAACGTATGCACTAACCACAGTGGCATGGCTAAGGGTACCTTGATTTCCATTAAGTACTCGTTGTTATCTAAAAGAAAATCACCATAATCTCCTTTTCCTAAGCTTAGATCTCCCTGCCTACTTCTGATATGATGGTCAAAGGTAATACGAATATTAGAGTCCTCTTTACCAAAGTAAGCAATTCTGTCATAAGCTAAGTAAACCTTTGGAATAGGTTTATAAAATGCCATAAAGTAATCAATTTCTTTAAATATCTGATTCTCTTTTTTAGGCTTGATACCACTATTTAAGTAACGCTCTGCTTCTTCTAACGTTAAAGAAACTCTCCTTTTAAAAACAACCCCTTTATATTTCTTTTTAATTTCTATAAACACTGTATCCTTTTTATTAGGTCTACCATAGCTTCTCAGACGAAGCTTCTCTTTGTACTTAGGTTTCTCTATGGAAGTTCGAATGAGATCATAGGTAGGTGTATCATAGTAAATGTTACAAATAGTATGCATACCATATTCATCTTGAGCCATATAAGGTTCTATTGCTTTTAAGAGTGCTTGATATTTTTCTTTCGTTAGCAAGTACTTCTTTTCTACACGCTCAAAAACATAATTGGTTTTTGTACTAGCCATTGCTTTTCCTCCCTTTCCGTTTCCTATTGATTATTTATATCATAGCGCTTAGCTGACTGATTATGTAATGAGTATACTAGCCGTTCCTTAAATTAATCTTAAAGGTTTAGAAAAGTTTTTTAAGGTTATTTTCAAGTTAAAAAGGCATATTGCACAATTCCACGCAATACGCCCTAATTAATGAAAGCTATTCATTTTTATTTGTTACTTTAAAATTAAGCCTTGTTTCTAAATTCATCACTAACTAACCATGTTTTTCCTTCTTCCATATCTGTACTAAAGTAAAGTTGTCCGTTTTCTAATATATTTGCTTTTTTAATCGCTTTACAAATATGCCATAGACTTCTCTTATCAGTTGCTATTGCAAGTTTGATAATTCTAGGACTTAAATGCCTAATATGCTCTACAACCTTGTCTAACATCAATTGAGATACACTTGTTCCGTAAAAATCGATTAAAATCCTTCTCCTTTCTGAAGAATTTAAAATGAACACTTCTTCTCTTTCCATCATAGAAAACAAAGCTTCCCTATCATCATAATAGCTACCATAATGTATCCCATGAAAGTAACCACCTTTATAGTAATAAGGACTTAAAGCATTACTTGGAGATTTCATTAGCATAACATCACCTTTGACTTGTTAGACAAGCCATCCTTTCTTTGCCTTATATCCATCTAAATGATAACAATGTATTTCACAGCTATAATGCGATGAAACAAGTATAGAACGCCTGGCTCCTAATCCATTCATTATTCTACCTCTCCTTCAATTAATTCAGATAGTTGTTTTTGACTCCGAACATGGCGGCACCATCGAATTGTTTCCTGTGTTATACAAATGCCATAGTAAAGAGTAGATAGCTTATAGTAAAAGCCATCCTTATTTTCTATCTTATCAAAATCCTTTTCTAGCGCTTGAAGTTTATTCAAATAATTAATGTTATTCATTTCGTGTTCCAGTAATTGATGTTCACGGATTTCTGGTGGCAATTTATCAAAAAAGTATACTTTAGCTAAATGCGTGTTTGTTCCATCAAGTATATTTATAGGTGCTGAAAGCCACTCAAAGAAATGCTGTTTTCCCTCCTCTGTAATATGATAAAATATTTTTCGTCTACCCCCTTGAGGTTGCTCGTAAGTAGTTAAATGCCCATTTACAGTTAGCTTTTTCAGTGCAGGATACAGACTACCAAAACTAGCCTTATAGAAAATACCAATACCATTTTCTATAAGCTTTTTTATATCATAGCCTGTTAGATCATCTTCTAGTACCATACCTAAAACAATAGACTCTAGAATCTTAAACACCTCCTCTAAATATATCGTATAGATATATTGTATACTCAATTATCTAATTTTTAAAGTTATATTTATTTTTAATTTTCAATTTATTATTTGTGCATTGAAAAAAGACAAACTGCAACTACAGTTTGCCTTTCTTCACTTTGTTGCTTACATTAAATCATATACACTAGTAAGCTTGATTTGATCTTGTAGCATTTCTCTTGTTATATCATTATCTAAGTCTGCTTTCATCAACTTAACTTCTTTGACTATATTAGGATATACATCAAAATAGTTATCTTCTAATATCGTATCGATTTCCTTAAACTCAATTCCTACACGTCTTGCAAATACATCACTTTTTACTTTTATTCCGAAATGGTCTTCATATTCTACTATATCAACTTTTAACCCAGGCTCCTTAAATTCAAATTGCTTAGGCTTAACTAATAATAATGTATCTGAACTAATACATACTTTATCACTGTAGAGCTTATAAACAATGTAGATATTTCTTTCATCACTTCTATTAGTAATATACTGCTGATACGGAATGGTTATCATATGCCTTACTGATAAGCTCTCAGCTGTTACTCCAAATACTTCTTCATGAAGTACTCCTTTAGTTTGATGTACAATCTGACAACTTACTTCTCCCTTAAACACCTCTAATGTATCATTAGTAATGTATAAGCTGCATCCTCCCTCTTCTGCTTTAGCAGATATAAGCACTGGTGCATAAGCCCTTTTTACATAATATTGAGATGCCTTCCATCTTCCAAAATAGTCTATAGTTGCCCAAGAAGCTACTGGCCAGCAATCATTTAATTGCCAATAAGTAGATCCCATACATCTACCACGATTTCCTCTCCAATGTTCGATAGCAACTTTTAAACAATCTCCTTGTAAAATTTGTGATGCATATAAAGTCATCTCAAAATTCTTTGGGTATGGATAGTATTGAGCCATATAGTACATTATTGTTGCATTCCCATGACCATTATCAATACATTTTTGATGTTGCTCCATAACTGGAGAATATATATTAAAGTCCTTTTCTTCTGCAAACGTTCTAATGGTCTTCATGCTAGGAAAGGATTGAAAACCATATTCACTGGCAAATCTAAAATACTGATTTTCAAAATCCTCAAACGGCTTCTTACCATGCCATACATCCCAATAGTGTGCATCTCCTTTATCCTGTGCGCTTGGCTCAAAAAATCCGCCTCCTGAAGAAGGAGAGGATGGCCAATAAAATCTTTGTGGATCAAACTTTCTTACCATTTCTGGAAGTATTTCTTCAAACATTTTAAGATAATCCAATCTCAGCTTCTGGTCTTCAGGAAGTCCCCAATAGCACCAAGCTGATTCCATTTCATTATTACCACACCATAATCCAAGACTTGCATGATTTCTTAGTCGTCTAATATTATCTTCAAATTCAGCCATAATATTGTCTTTAAAGTCTTCTGTTAAATTGTATACTGCACAAGCAAACATAAAATCTTGCCATACAATAAGCCCTAGTTCATCACATAAGTCATAAAAATAATCTTCTGCGTAATAAGCTCCACCCCAAACACGTATACAATTAAAATTTGAACGAATACAAGTCTCTAATATTCTTCTCGTTCTTTCTAGTGTATTTCTTCCCATCAAATTATCTTCTGGAATATAATTGGCACCTAGCGCAAAAATACTCAAGCCATTTATTTCAAAACAGAAACCTTCCCCCCATTGATCCTTTTCCTTCTTAATCCTTAAGGTGCGCAGACCTATTCTTTTCCTTAAAACATCACACTCTTTATCTTCATTCTTTAAAATAACCTTAACTTCATAAAGTGGTTGCTTACCATATCCATTAGGCCACCATAGTTCTGGATTCTCAATATTTATATTAAATGCTGTTAAGTCATTTGCTGCCTCGTATGTATGAGCAACCATCTGCCCTTTAGCATCACTTATTTGACATTCAACAAGTAATTCCTTTGAAGTAAGCTTTTCTATTTCTACTTCTATTCCTAGCTTTACACCATCAGTACTATGTTGTTGTTTGACATATAAATCTGTCAGTCTTGCCTCGCTATATGCTTTAATAGCAATCTCTCTAAAAATACCCATATCAGGAAGTTGTGGTCCCCAATCCCACCCAAAGGCGCAGTGAGCTTTTCGAATATGTTGATAACCTGGGACTGTACTTGATACTCCCCATAAGGATTTTTCTTCATCCTTTTGCTTGATGTATTGAAGTGGTGAATCAATAATAATATGAATCTCATTCATTCCAACTTCTAGTATACCTTTTACATCAAATTCATAAGTTCTATGCATATTTTGAGTTTTTCCGACGCTTTGCTTATTAATAAAAATCTCTGCTATCGTATCAATTCCTTTACATTCAAGAACAATTTTATCTTGAGTCAATAATGCTTCTGAAACCTCAAAGCTTCTCTTGTATTCATAATCTAATTCTGATAAGGCCTTTACTTCTTCCTCATTCTCACCATAAAAAGGATCTTTCATCTTGCCTAATCTGAGTAAATCTGTATATAAAGTGCCTGGTACATAAGCTTCTAACCAATCCTGATCTTTTCGGCTTTTAAATTGCCACTTACCATTCAATTCTATTCCTTTCATGCTAATTCCTCCTTAAAATGTATCTATAATTAAATTTTATAATAGCTTTTAGCATGAAAATAGCATCATTCTATTCAGAAATCGTAAAAATATTCATTTATATATTTTAGGACTTTCATCTATTAGATTTCTCACCTCATAAAGAATATAGCAAAAAAAGTCCAAGGGACTAATCCCTTGGACTTTTAGTTCGCTAATTAAGCTCTTGTAACGTTTTCTGCTTGAGCGCCACGGTTACCTTGAGTAATTTCAAAGTTAACTTTTTGACCTTCTTCAAGAGTTTTGTATCCGTCACCTTGGATAGCTGAGAAATGTACGAATACATCATCTCCATCTTCTCTAGCGATGAAACCAAAACCTTTTTCTGCGTTGAACCATTTAACTGTACCTGTCATTATGCGGTACCTCCTATTATGAATAATTGTTGTAATGGATATAAACAAAAATTCACGCATTGTTAGAAATCACATATATACGTCTTAATCATATATATTATAATCTCTAATAATGCGTGAAATCTATAAACATATATCAAGTACGTTTTTATTATATACGATTTCCATACAACTGTCAAACTGTTATTTTATTTTTAAATAAAATCTTTTTATCTATGTCCAACTCAGTAAACCTTGAAGCTTATTTATAAGTTGCTCTGCCATCTTTTTTTGTGTAAGCATGCTAGGATGCCAATCTGTACCAATTCCATCACTTTCTTCTTGTAAACGAAAGGCCATAGTAGCTATACATTCATCTTTTTCTTCTTTTTTAAAACGTGCTACTTGAGCTTCTATTTCAGGATATAAGTCTGCCCCCATAACTCCCAAAGTACAAACAATATAAGCCTTAGGCTGTTTTTCTCTTATACGTTTTAAAAACTGATAATAACCTCTTCCAAAAGCAGCTATACGATCTGGCTCATGCTTAGTATAACTCGCATCATTGGTTCCTAAATTAACCACTACACAATCTGCCTCAAAACGCTTACTATCCCATTTCTCATAACTTTCATGCCCTAGTGACTTTTCTAAACTTAAATCTGTATATTCATAGAGCTCTGGCATCAAACATTCATCATTGATTTCACCTGTTTCAGTCCACCCTGATATAATACCATTACCACTCCAGGAAACAAGATGATAATCCGCTTCAAGTACTCTGGCTGTAGTAGCTGCATAAGCTTCCCATGGATTTTCTTCTCTTGTGTTAAAGATAGACTTGTTCCACTCTCCTTCAATCCCATAACCACAAGTAATGGAATCACCTATAAACTCTATCTTTCTTGCTTTTGGCCCGATAGGTCTTGGCACATCATTTCCTTCTATATCAATTTCTTTAATCCCCACCTTGGCAAAAGCCGCTTCAGATAACTTGATTAAACTTATTTTTACAGACTTCACTTCCTCTGATTCATAAAGGACATAATCGGCCTCTATTTCCTCTAAGACAAAACGTTTATATAGTTCATCATTGACGAAAACAGCCACTACTGCCTTTAAATCACTTCCCCATGCATTACTGTTACTCCATAAACGTGCTTTTACACTTCTAGCTGCGCAAGTAAAAGCTATCCCTGTACAAGAATAGCCAAGATAAAGCATTCCTGCCTTTGTTAAAGTTCTTCCATATATACTCACATTATTTTCAGTTGGTTGATATTTCATTCCCTACATCCTCATTCCTTTAAGATTAATCCCTTACTACTTTACTATTTCTTTAATCCTTTTTAATGTTGATAACTTTTCATTTTATAACTATAATAAACTCAGAATATTCACAAAGGAGATTTATATGTACAAACACTATCTTTTTGACTTATATGGTACTTTAATTGACATTCATACTAATGAAGAATCTTCACTACTTTGGCAAAAGCTTAGTTCTTTTTATGCTTTTAATGGTGCTCTTTATACAGCTACCACTTTAAAGGATGCCTACATAGAAAAAGTAAATATCTATAAAACTAAGCAAACACATACACCTTATCCTGATTTTCCTTTAGAACAGGTATTTAGAGATTTATTTCTTGCTAAAGCAGTCATACCTTCTGCTGATTTAACACTTTCGGCTATGCAGTTCTTTCGGATTCTCTCTACTAAGTATGTTAAGCTCTATCCTAGTGTTCATGAATTACTTAGTAGCTTAAAAAAAGCTGGCAAGAAACTTTTTGTACTTTCCAATGCCCAACGAGAATTTACCTTAAAAGAAATGCGTATCTTAGGTATTGAAGATTATTTTGATGGTATTTATTTTTCTTCAGATTACTGCTGCTGTAAACCCGACTCAGCTTTTTATGAAATACTTTTAAAAAATGAGAAACTGCTTCCTCAAGATTGCTTAATGATTGGTAATGATTATAATGCTGACTGTGAAGGTGCTTATAATAGCGGCATAGCTTCACTTTACATCCATTCTAATTTATCTCCTCATTATCCTAAAGACTTTCATGCGCAATATAAGGTATTAAGAGGCGGCCTTACTAAAGCCACCTCCCTTATACTTAGTAAAATTGAGGGCATAACTGAGTGACAGTCCTAACCATTATCCTTTTCATCATTAGGTGCATCTATATTTTCCATAAAATAAATACCTTCTGTTAAATTAGAAGGATAAATAGGTGTCAGTTCTCCTAATAGATCTTCTATATAGCCAGGGCAAGTCATTTCTTTTAGAAGATTTTTGCCTTCAAAGAGTGCCTTGGCCTCTTCAATATAATAATCATCTACTGCATTTTCTTCCATTAGATTAAGTACATCACTTACTAAAAAAATCTGACAGCCTCCTGAAATAGCACCAATATTCGTGTAAATTTGTCCTATTTCAGTAGGTGTCATAGTCTCATAAACCAGTTCTTGCTCTTCACAATAATCATCTAAGCTATCATTATCTACTTCCAAGCAATATTCAAGAACATGTTCGCTATCTTCAAACCCAATAAGCTTTTGATCTGGGGAAAGTACTATATATTTCATCTAAAAACCCTTTCTCATTATCTATGCTGTGAAACTCTTGCCTTTATTATGAGGATAACGGTTTAGAATTATGCAGCTTGCCCCATCACTTTGTTTTTGCTTATTCTTAGCCTTCCATAATTTTCACATAAAAATGGCGTACACGAGGACCGTCAAATTCACAAAAATAAATACCTTGCCACGTTCCTAAGATAAGTTCACTATCATGTACGATGAGTGTTTCACTACTTCCTACTGTACTGGCTTTTAAATGTGAATGAGAATTCCCTTCATAATGAAGGTACTCTTTGTCTGTAGTAGGATAAGCCTTTTCAAAACCATAAATAAGATCTGTTTTGACATCGGGGTCTGCATTCTCATTAATGGTAATCCCCGCAGTAGTATGAGGACAGTAAACAACTACAATCCCTTCTTTTACCCCACTTTTTTCTAAATCTTTTTTTACTGCACTTGTAATATCTACAAGCATCTGTCTACTCGTTATCTGTAGTTCATGTTCAAATAAATTCATCCTTTCCACTCCCTTGTTACTATTTTTATTATTATACACCTGATAGAAGGATTGCTGACATAGATTTTCTTATATAATTTCAATGAGTAGACAGCTCCATATCCTATTGCTTATTAACAACTACCATTCTCACCTAAGTATTTTCTTTTATAAAGTTAGCAAAAAATAAGAAGGATGCCTCATCTTAAAAGACTTATCATCCTTCTCTTTTCTATATAACTTAATTGATATTTATAATTTTAAGTTTCACAGGGTTCCCCCTCTTTTATTTTATTGAATCGCCTCATCATGACTACCCCTATTCCTATTAAGAAGGGTAAATAATAACTAGCCATTCGATAAAGTAGCATAGTAGAATCAGTGGTTAACTTACCAAATAAACTGCTAAATAGCATTAAATAAACCAGTTCACTAGATCCCATTCCTACTGGTGCTGGTATGACGCCTACTAATAAATTCATTGCTGAGGCAAGTGCCATTCCTTCCCAAAAGTCTATAGGTGGCATTTCTCTAGTCATGCTCCAGTAAGCAATATAAGGAATTATATACCAACAGCTTAATTTAATTAAATTAAGTAGGGTACAAATAATAAGTCTTCCTTTCGCCTTAAAGAAAGTACGGCTCTCTTTTTCTAAATCTACTAAAAATGCTTCTACCCCTTCGTAAAGTTCTATTTTATTAATAGCTTCCAGTCCTTTACGAAGCAGCCACAAAATGAGCTCATGAAATCTTTTCCAAGTACATGCCAGTACTAAACATCCAATAATAACGAGATTAAGACCATATCCAAAATAAATATACCCTGTATAGGAATGGGCTAAGTGTTGCTGCCATCCTGAAATAGTTAGACTCATATATAAAAGCACGCACAACTTATGCAAGGCATAATTTAAAGTTAAAAAGCTTCCACTGATTCCAAGTGGTATTCCCTGCTCATTTAGCATATACATTTGTGCCACCTTTGTTCCACTTCCAAAGGTAATCCCTTTATAAAAAGTAGCATACCATACAGTTAAAATGCCTTCTTTATAGGTATAGGTAGACCTATGTTTTTTAGCAAATATAGCAACTAAAATACCATCGCATATGACATAGGCTATTCCTAATAAAGCAATGAGTAGAATTCCTCCTAATGCCGCTGTTTTAAGTTGTAAACCTATTTCTACATATGTATCTTTAAAAAACAAGTAGATTAAAAGAAGCATAAGACTTGTAAAGCCTATGATGCGTATACCTTTGTACCCTGTTTTCACTTCTTTACTATCCACAAGTATTTCCCTGCTTTTTAACTTTTGCTTTACTTGCTAAATTTTCCTCCCACAATGGCTCTGCACGTTTTGCCCAAGTCTTACCATACTCTATGGTCTTAGCTACTAAATCATCCACATCTTCTGGATTAACATATTCTGTAGATTTAGCACCAGAAGCTTTCACCATTTCAGCAATTTTAGGCGCATTGTCTAAGATAGGACAAGGTCTAAATTGATTGTCATTGAAAGGTTGATTCTTTTGATATTCTCTAAATAAAGGTTGCCCTAAAGCTTCTATTAGCGATACCTCTTTAATGTTAGCATTTGAGTAATGACAAAATACGCAAGGCTCCACATCACCATTAGCATTAATATGACAATAACGTCTACCGCCAGCTACACAACCACCTACATATTCTGCATCATGCCAAAAATCCATATTGAAAATAGGCTTCGTTTCTCTCCAGTGACGAATGGTACGATAAAGCTTTTCTCTTTGATCAGGCGTAGCCATTAAAGAGGTATCTGTACCACATCCAATAGGCATAAAAGTAAAGTACCAAGAAAAATAAGCTCCTCTATCAATCATCATATCAATAAATGCTTCTGATAAAACACTATCGCAGTTAGCTGTTGTAAAGCAAGTTGAAAAGCCAAAAGGCACACGGTTATCTCTCATAACTGCCATAGCACGTTTAATATCTTCCCATGAACCTTTACCTCGTCTACCATCTGTAGCATCATCAAAACCTTCAACACTAATAGTTGGTACAATATTACCTACTTCACACAAAGCTTTACAAAACGCTTCATCAATAAGGGTACCATTAGTGAAAATCATGAAAACACAATCATTATGCTTTTTAGCTAATTTTAAAATATCTGTTTTCCTAATAAGCGGTTCGCCACCTGTCATGATATAAAAATAAATGCCTAATTCTTTTCCTTGAGTGAATAAGCTATCTAACTCATCATAGCTTAAATTAAGTGCTTTATTATAATCTGCTGCCCAACAGCCAATGCACTTTTTATTACAAGCTGTGGTTGGATCAATAAGCAAGGTAAACGGAATATCATGCCCATATTTCTCCCTATTTTTCTCTATTTCTTCCCATCCTTTAATAGAGGCATTTAACAAGAAATTACTAAAAATAGTTTCTAAAATGTGAGGATGTACTTCTTTGGTCAGCTTAGTCATAAGCTCTACCCAGTTATTATCTTCTTCCTTAAGAAGCTCCTCTACCATATCAAATTGGCTAGTATAAAGCTTTCCTGTATCCACCTTTCGTAATAAAGAAACAATACTACTTAAATGCTGTTCCGGATCCTTCCTAAGATAACCTAATAATTGTTTTAATACAGCTTTTTCCACATGATACTTTACGTTTAACATTTAATCCGTCCTCCTTTAAATAAGCTGAAAATAGTGTAAAGCCACCTTTACACCCATGGTGATGAGAATTACGCCACTACAGCCATCAACTACATACTTATATTTTGTCCCTAGTCTATAACCCATCCATAAACCACAGGTCACAAGAAGTGCCGTTAAGCTAAAAACAAGTATTAAACCCCTTAATATAGAGGTACCTAAAAGTGCTAATACTACACCGAATGCAATCAAATCAAAGCCAGTGGTAAGTGCAAGTTTAATGATGTCTTTATAATTCAAATCCTTTTCTCTTTGCTCTGTAATTTGCTTATGTTTTATCATAATAGCTAGCATTTTAACACCCATGCCTATTAAAATAAAGGCTGAAAACCATTCACTTATTCCTATAAAATGTTGTCCTTGTAAATGCTTCATCGGTAACCAACCTAGAAAAATACCAAGACCTAAAAGACTTATTTGTATGATGCTATACACTAAACTTATGCCAAATAACTTCCCTTTAGTTAAATTTCTTTGGCCTGCACCTTTAATAATAGCTGTATTAAAAGCCTCTAAGGTTAGTCCAATAGCTACAATGACGATTTCCCAAAACTGCATTGTTTCACTCCTTTCCTTCATATTTTTAATTAACCTTATTATAAAAAGGGGGTGATCAAAATGACAGCTACATTAATCGCCGATTTATGTCCTAAAAACGACAAAAAGCAGCTAATGTAGCCGCTTTTAAACATCATTATTATTCTGTATAAATTTTTTGTAGTATAACGCTTATTACTTTTAATTAATTAAAGGATGAATTTCCCTCAATAATTTCTTCAAGTGAATGAGACATTAAATCATAATAGCTTTTGGTGACTTCTTTGGCTTCTACTGGTAAGCCTGCTAAGAGCCACTGCTGAATTAAAAAAGTTAATCCTTTGGCATAGTACTGGGATACATTATGATTGGTTAATAAATTATGCCCTTTTATTTCTTTTCCCTTTATCTTAAAACTTTCCTCAAACAATTCTACTAAATGCTGATAAAAAATTTCTTCAAAAGCATTTTGCCCTTCTATTTTCACTGCCCTTGTATAAAAGTCCTTATGAACCTCTAACTTGGTAAAAAGTAATTTTACTGCTTCAACCAACATGTCCGTATTAATAAGTATTCTAGCTGCTTCAAAAATATCTGTATAGCAAATCCATTCTAATACTTCATACTTATCTGCAAAATGGTTATAAAAGGTAGGGCGTATGACACCTGCTCGGTCAGTAATCATCTTAATAGTAATTTTCTCAAAGGCACATTCAAGTAAAAGTTCTTTGAAGCTTTCTGCTAAAAGCTCCTTTACATTCTTTTTCTGACTCACCGTTCTCCTCCTTTACTTTAACAGCTAAGTAATGGTTCTTGTCACATTTCTTAGCCATTTCATAGACTTGTAGCGATAAAGTGTAAGCGGAATCTTAATGAGCTCATCACTCATTAACAAAATATATGTAATAGCAATTGGCCATTTAAACACAAATGCTGATAAAAACCCTAATAATAATGAGCCACACCACATAGTTACAACATCGATAATAAGACCAAAATTCGTATCTCCTCCTGCTCTAAAAACACCTACTACTAAGTTAGCATTAAAAGACTGTGCCACTACAAAATAGCTCATTACAAACATCATAATTGATAAATAACCTTGTGCTTCTTTAGTAAGTGCTAAGTTACTCATCACAATTGGCCTAATGACTAAGATAATAAGTCCCCCTATTACGCCAGCATATAAACTAAGGTGGACAAACTTCTTGCCATACACTTTAGCAGTTTCCTCATCTTTTTCTCCAATGGTCTTACCAATAATAATCGCTGCTGCCCCAGCAATTCCAAAGGAAACTACTGTGGCTAATTGCCTTGTGACTTGGGCTACTGAATTAGCTGCTACTACTGATTTACCAATGTGACCAATAATGACTGTATTCATAGCACAAGCTGCTCCCCACATCAGTTCGTTAGCAATAACTGGAACTGAATATCGATAGAAGTCTTTCTCTAACAATTGATTTTTAGTAAACACATCTTTTATGTGAAAACGAATCGTGTGATTAAACTTAGTTGCATAAACAATTACAATTAACAATTCTACAAAACGTGCTATAAGTGTAGCAAGAGCAGCTCCTTGTATGCCTAAGGCAGGAAGGCCTAAAAGTCCGAAAATAAAAATAGCATTTAAAATAATATTCACAATCAGTGAAATCAAATAAACCAGCGTTGAAATCATTACCTTTTCAACACTACGCATGATGTTAAGATAAACCATGGTAATGGCCGTCAATATGTACGAAAAAGCAATAATCCTTAAGTATTTCACACCTTCTGCAATAACATCAACTTCTTTAGTAAAAATCCTCATAACTGGCTCAGTAAAAATAAGAACAGTAGCTGTGAAAAATAGTGCTACTACAAGGGATATTCTAAGTGCAATAACCATTACTTTTTCAATGGTTCTTGTATCCTTTTGTCCCCAATATTGTGCTGTAAGTACCGCCGCTCCAGAGGTAATCCCAAAGAAAAAGAGTGTCATTACAAATTGTACTTGCCCCGCTAAGGATGAGGCTGAAAGCACTGTTTCATTTACTTTGCCTAGCATAATAACATCTGCAGAAGTAACAGCGACATTAATCAAATTTTGAAGTGCCATGGGCAAAACCAATGCCAATACCATTTTATAAAATGAAGGAGTTGATTTCGTCATTTATATTCTCCCTTTCTAGTATATTTCTTCATAGACTATTTTTATATTATAGCTTTTTATAAAAGGGGTGGCAATGCAAATAAAAAAATCAGGCAGATCGCTTCTTTTGACGGTCTCCCTGATTTTCTTCTTATTCTTCCCCTAATTTAATAATTTGTGAAAGCTTCATCTTCTTCATACCTCTTATTACAATGCCTAATCCACTCATTAATACAATGACAATAAAGATATATATTCTATAATAATCTATTCTTAAGTAAAACGTTTTAAAGGGATACCCTTGTGTTACATCACTTACTGCTTTATATACTAGTGGAATAAACAAGTCACTGGTTAACCCTCCAATTAAAATGCCTACTGTAACGGCTATACCCGATATAAACAGCTGCTCTAAAGCAAGCATTATTACCATTTGCTTTTGTTTAAGTCCCATAGCCCTTAAAATACCAAATTGTAGTGCTCTTCCTTTAATAGATATCATCCAATAAATAATAAATCCAATTAAAGTAATTAACATAATAATAATGAAACCTAAAGTGAGCATACCATTGATACCCATATTAAAGGCATCTGTTCTCTTCTCAATAATTTGGCTTCTAGTAAAATGAATCTCTTTATAACTTATTTCCTGTTCTTTTATGACATCTAATAAAACTTGATCCGTTACTCCTGATGCTTTCTTGAGCCATATATTATAAGGAAGTGTTCCTAGACTATTTTGTAGGTAATTTAAATTACAAATAATCATCATATTATCTTGATAAGGGTCTTCATTCTTATGTCCTGGTTTATATACTTTATTAGTTAAGGAAGGCCAATAATCAATAAAACCACAAATAACACCTTTTACTTCTCCTAAACTTATGCCCTTACTATTTTTCAGACTAACACGTATGGTGTCTCCAACCTCTACTGTGCCATATTCCTTTATTTTAGACGATACAAACATGGCATTGTTCTTTTTAGCTAAAATATTCAAATACTCATTAATGGATACAGGTAAAATCTCTCGGTCAGACCATACCACCTTTCCAAAGGATGTCGGCTCAACACCCATAATCGTAGAAGTAGATGGTATAATCACACTACCCACCATAGTCCTATCTGCTTCTTTAGTAACAACTTTGGTTACCTCTTGAACTTCATCTAGTTTTTCATACTCATAGTCATTACCACCTTCCCAGTAATCAACTCTTACAACACCTAACTCTTCTCCTGTTACACTCTTATTAGAAAAAAAGGCATTACGGTCTTTCCATGAAGGTATTACTACCACTTCTGCCCCATTCCTAGCATTAATGCTATTTTCTCTATTAGTATTAATGGTTCGGGCTTCATTTGCATTAAGAATACCAATAGCAATGGCCATTATCATAAATAGCATAATGAACTGTTCGCCCCCCTTAATTCTACTCATATGATTTAAAGTTGCATATAAAGTAGGTGCCCATTTATTTTTACCAAGTGTATAAATCAATTTAATGCACCATGGATATACCCTAATAAATAAAAGGCTCAGCCCAATAATAAATAACGTGGCTACTAAGTATAATAATGGATCAATATTTTCTGTAACTATCATTTGTTCGTTTCTCATATAACTATAGTACCAATAGGCACAAATAACGAGTAATATGATATCAATCCATGTCCTTTGCCATAGGTTTTTCTTCTTCTTACTCTTTTGCTTGTGCTCAACAATGTTAACTTTCGAATAAATAAGTACAGGTATAATCATGGTCATAAAAAAGATAATTTGTGCCATTAGTGCATAAGCATATATCTCTACACTCACCTTAATAGGTAGGGCTTTTCGTCCCACGAATTCTAAAAAGCCGCTACAGCTTCCTATAAGCTTACATATTAATAGGCTTAATAATGGGCCTACAATAAAAGAAATACTACTTATAATAAAAATTTCCCATAAATAAATTTTAAGAATATCCCACTTACTCGCTCCCCTACTTTTTAAGCCTGCTATTTCATTTTGATCATTCATAACAATGAGTTGTGAAATCATACAAATGTATAGTACCAACATTAACATGATAGGAGAAATTAATATCCAAATGGTAAAAATCAGCTGTTTCTCTTTAATCTCATAGCTTTTTAAGGTAGAAGAAAACTTTGCTATTACTTTAGAACTTATCAAACGATTAAATAAGCGTATTCCCACCTTGTCTATTCTGCTACTAATAGCTCTAACCTGTGAAATTTCCATTTGCTTATAGTCAAAACCTATTTGCCAGTAGACTTTGGCCATCCACTCAGGATGCTCTACAAATAGTTGCTCTACCAAAGCATTATAAGGAGCCATAATACCTTTAGCATAATCTATCTTACTAAGTCTCCAGAAATCATTACTTGGGTCATCCATTTCATAAATACCTACAAGTTTTACTTTGATATACTTCTTGGGCATCTCACCTCTTCCATACCAGTCCCCATGCTGTACCAGCGCGATTTCTTCACCTAATGTCATACTTGACTTACTATAAGCTCCTCTTGATAAGATAATCTCCAAGCAGTCATCTGTTATCTCTTGCTGGAACATTCTTCCCTCTACAATTGAAATATGTTCTTCCATATCTTTAATAGCCCATATTTCATCACTTACTTTATCATAATTTTCCTTATCATCTGGCTTTATAAGCCTATATAAGTCAGCATCCGCAGTCTTAATGGTAGTTTTTTCAGTTGCAATAGGAAGTCCCAGCTGCTGTTTAAGTGGGGTTACTTCCTTAGCTTCTATCTCATTTACTTTATCCATCGGATTTCCCTCAGATGTATCAAACTGAACAGGGTACTCGATCGTCACTTCTCCTGGATAAGTATCAGTATCACTTCGTATCTGTTCTAGACTTTCTCTAAGAACTTTTGTTGAAGCACCTGATGTATAAAGAGGGATGCTACAAGTAAGAGCAGTTACAAGTACAGCTCCTATTATTAGACATATAAACAAAGTTTTATTGCTCTGCATCTTCTTTATAATAATATGTAGCATTTGCTTCTCCTTTCTATTTATTGGATTACTTCAAGATAATTATTTCTCCTTCTTCTATCCCCTGCTTGATTTCTGTATAAGCATTATTATATAAACCTGTTTCTACATTTTTTTGTACCCTGATATCATTTTCTAACACATTCACATAAGGCTTACCATTTATTGATTGCACAACATCAGAAGGTACTATAATCGTATTTTTACTTTCTGCAATTAGCTTCGTAATCTTAACTAATTTCCCTTTGATAGGATTTGCTACTTCACCTATGTTATCAAACCGAAAACGTGCTGTTTTTTCGTAAACACTTGCGTTCTCTGTTGGTGCTGTTCTAGGATTCATAATGACTACACCTCTGTAATCTTTGTTATCATATTGAAGTATTACTTGTTCATCTACCTTAAATTGTCCTGCTAAATCGCCTACATACTCCACATAAAAATCATCCGTCTTGGCAATTTGAAAAATAATAGCTTCTGAACTTATGTATTCACCCTCTAATGTATCTGTTTTAAACACAATAGCACCATCTACGGGTGAGTAGAGCTTAGCCGCAGCCAGGTTTTCTTTTAAAGATTCTAATCTAATGTCAGCTTCCTTATAATCCAATTCACCTTTCCTTACAGCTATCTCTTGCTCTTTTGCATCAATACTAGTTTGTAAATTTTCTATCTCTGTTTCAAGTGTTTTCACTTTAAGTTGTTGTTCTTTTAATACATTTTGACTCGCTTTAAGCTCTTGTTCAGATAAACCCCCTAAGTTGTATAGGGATTGATTTACTTCTATTCTTTTATCTGTTTCTTCTAATGAATTATTTAAACCTTCTAGCTCAATCTTTTTATTTTCTAATGCTTGACTATTTTGCTTAGCCATTTTTTGTGCGTTTAATTTAGTTTCTTCTAATAATAATCCCTGCTTTTCCAAATCAATCTCAGCTAACAGAATCTCTTCTTCTATATCACCTACTTCAATTTCAGCTAGCAGATCTCCCGTTTTGACTGTATCGCCATTTTGGACATAAAAGACTTTTATTTTCCCTCCTGTTTTAAATTTAATAGCCTCCATTTCACTAGCTATAAGTGAACCTATTCCTTCACTAGTGATTTGTAAATCCCCTCTTGTTGCTTCTGTGGTTGAATAAAGTTCTTCTTGCGTTTCAATTAATACAGGGGCTTCTACAGGCTTTTCTTCTTCCGGCAAAAAGTAACACCCACTTATACTTATGACTATTAACCCTATAATTCCCCATCTCAGTAATTTGATTTTCACTTTATTTTCCCCTTTCTAGTATGATACGTTCTTCTTCCATATGAACCTGAAGCTTATCCCAGTTTTTAAGATGTAGCTCCTTTACAATGTCTTTAGGCAATTGCAAGCGTCCTACCTTATCAATAACAATCCACTCATCATGCGTATTTGAAATATTCTCCAATCCTACTTCCCCATCTTTTGCTTGCTCTTCTTGTTTTGCTAAAAACTCAGAACTTACTCTGCCATCTCGAATATTAATAACCCTATCTACCATTTTTGATAGTTCTTGATCATGAGTAACAATAACAACTGTCACCCCTTCTTGTTTATTAACTTTTTGTAAAACCTCCATAATTTTTTTCGTTTGTAGTGAATCTACCGAACCTGTTGGCTCATCAGCCAATAATACCCTAGGCCTATTAGCTAATGCTAACGCTATGGCTACTCTTTGCTGTTCTCCTCCTGATAACTCTTGTAATTTACTACTTATTCTATGTTCTAAACCTACACACTTCAGCAGTTCTAATGCCCTACTTCTTTTTTCTTTTTCTTTTGCTAAAATCATAGGCATCTCTACATTTTCTACTGCTGTTAAATAGGGTATTAAGTTACGGGCATTGTTCTGCCATACAAACCCTACTGTTTTTAGAAAATATTGTTGTAACTCTTTGTTATTCATTTTTTCTAGATTAATCCCAGCTACAATCACGCTTCCTGCTGAAGGTTTATCTAAACCTCCTATCATATTAAGAAGGGTTGATTTTCCACTCCCACTGTTACCAATAATAGCTACAAGTTCCCCTTTTTCTACAGTTAAATCTAACCCTTGCAAAGCTAATACTTCTACTTCCTTAGATTTGTAAATCTTAAAAATGCTTTCACATGTTATCATTGCCCTATCACTACTACTCATCTTGTAATTTCACCTGCCCATCTCTCAAATAAACAATTTGATCAGCATACTTGGTTGTGTAGTGATCATGAGAAGCTATAATAATTGTCGTTTGCTGAGTCTCTACTAGATTCCTAAATAAATGAATGACTCTAGCTCCTGTTTCTGAATCTAGTTCTGCTGTAGGTTCATCTGCAAAAATCAATAACGGTTTCCCTGCAATCGCCCTTGCTATAGCCACCCTCTGTTGTTCTCCTCCTGACATTTCATACGGCATATGATTCATTCTCTTTTCAAGTCCAACTAGCGCAAGGCACTCTTTAGCTCTCTCCATTCTCTCTTTTGGAGGATATTTCATCATTCTTAATACAAAATCAATATTTTCAAAAGCTGTTAACTTAGGAATTAGAGCAACAGATTGAAAAATGATACCCATTTTCTGACATCTTATTTCATCCTTTTTTTCTTCACTTAATTCATCCATTCGTTCACCAAACAAATAGACTGTTCCTTGGGTGGGAGTATCTAACAAACAGAGCTGATTAATCAAAGTAGTTTTTCCTGAACCTGATGGTCCCATAAACACCATCAATTTCCCTGTTTCTACTATTAGATCTATTCCTTTTAATATCTCTATTTTGTTTTCTCTTACTATGAAATCTTTATAAATTCCTCTCGCTTCAATAATATTCACCCTCATCCCTCCTTTAACTAACTCTTTACTAATTTTAACATTCTAATAATTCAAAATATATGCACATTAAGTAAGTTAGCAATTTAAGAAACGACTAAAACAATTTTTTCCACTTACTTTGCTCAATAAAAAAGTGCTAAATACCTCATCTAAATGAGTTATTTAGCACTTCGAATAGAACTTCTTATTACTAAGCAGTTGGAGCCATCAATACTCTTCCTGTTCCTCTATAAACATTTACAAAGCCTTCTCCTGAAACAGCTGAGCCTAACAGACTTTTACTTGATTTTTCTACTTTAAACTCTAAGCTGTTTGACCATGCAATAGCCATATTACCATCTATTTTTAGCACATCATTTTTTAGCTCAATTTCTATTAATTCATCCCTAGGTACTGGACTTTCTAGAACTGCTATGCCTTGTCCTGTTAGACATAAATTAAATAGGCCTTCATTACCAAGTACCGCTGAAGACAAATTACTTCTTGCAATGACTTTCTGAGTAATTTGAGATTCACAGGCCAAAAACAAACCATCTTCTAATACAAGTCCACCCCATGTAGAAATATCTTCTAATAAAATATGTTTATACGTAGGCTCTAACATCAATAAGCCTGTCCCTTGATATTTAGGTTTAATGGCAGATTCTTTCGTTACTTTAGAAGATATCGCCTTACCAAATAAGTCTCCAATACCTTTCACGTCTGCTACCATGTTAACATCTCCAGCCATCCACTGCATAGCACCTGCACTAATGGTAAAGGCATTATTATTCAGTTCAATAAGTACCTGCCTTTTACGAATATTCATTTCTGAAGCATAATAAGCTGCGATAGCTTGTTCTGGTGTTTTCAAACTTAAATCTTTTTCATGTTCAAAAACTTTGACACTTCCTAATGAAGCAATCTCCTTCATATTATTATTGTTAAACAAATTTTTGTGTGAAATCATTCTTATCTCCCCTTTCCTTATAAGGATACCTTACTTTAAAATAAAAAGCATCTTTTCTATGCAATAATTTATTTATTCTTAATATTTTGCCACATCAAAAAGATGGTTGCATTTTTTAATGCCACCATCTTTTCATCCAATATTTTCATTATAAGTCTACTTAAACTACTCTAGACTATCAAAATCAAATGCTGCAGCTTTCGTATAATTCGTCACCTTAGCCTCAAAGAAATCTGTTTTAGTATTATTTAATTTAGAAAAACTATCAATCCACGCCATAGGATGGGTCGTAATTTCTGGATAAAGTTCTTCTAAACCAATAGCTTTAAGACGCTGATTAGAAAGATACTTGATATAAGCATCTATTAGCTGGTCATTAATACCCATGATCTCATTAGCTGTTACATATTGTCCCCATGCAATTTCGTGCTCTACACCGACACGCATCATCTCTCTAAACTCTTCTATCATACTTTCAGTAAATAGTTCTGGATTTTCTTTTTTAAGCTCTTTAATAATATTTTGAAATACTACTAAGTGAGTAATTTCATCTCTATTAATATATTTAAAGATGGTACTAGTAGCTGTCATCTTTCCTTGTCTTGCTAAAGTATAGAAGAAACTAAAGCCAGAATAGAAGTAAATCCCTTCTAAAATATAGTTGGCCATAATCGCTCTTAAAAAGTTTTTGTCATTAGGTTCTTCATTAAAACGTTCATAAATATCTGCAATAAAGCGATTTCGCTTAAGTAGTTCTTCATCTTCTCGCCACTGGTCATAAATTTTATCTCTCGTTACAGGATTGGTTACTGTATCTAGTATATACGAATAGCTTTGAGCATGGATCTCTTCTTGAAAAGCTTGAATATTAAGAAGTGAAGCAACTTCAGGAGCAGTAATGTAACGTGATAAGTGTGGCAGATTCTCACTTTGAATAGAATCTAAGAAGTTAAGAAATGCAATAATCTTATCAAAAGCATGACGCTCTCCATCTGTTAAAAAAGGAAAACCTTTTACATCTTCATTAAGAGCAATCTCTTCTGGAATCCAAAAGTTATTGAGCATGGTACGGTATAAAGTCTGTGCCCAATCATACTTGATACGGTTCCATTCTCTTAGATTGGTGGTATTTCCATTAATCATTTGTTGGGTACCACGATCACCTTTTTCATTAAATATACGTTTTTTTAACATGTTTTCTCCCTCTCCCTTAACTTGAACAGCTAGTACATTCATCTGTTTCTAGTGATTGATTACGTACATAATAAAGCGTCTTAACCCCTTCTTGCCATGCATCGATATACATTTGTAAAATGTCTTTGGCCTTAACTTCTGGTGTCACATATAGGTTAAATGATTGTGCTTGATCAATATGACGCTGCCTAATACCACAAGCTTTAATGCTCCAGCTTTGATTAATATGATGAGCTTCTTTATAGAGCCAGAAGTTTTCAGCACATAAATCTGGTGCCGCCTTTGGTGTAAAGCTTCCCTTCTTCTCCTCAATAAAGAATTTCTTAAAGATAGGATCAATACCTGCTGTAGTATTAGCTATATTAGAAGTACTTCCTGTAGGGGCAACTGCCATAATATAGCCATTACGAAGACCATACTTGGCTACTTCTTCTTTAAGTTTTTGCCATCTAGGGGATGTATACCCTCTTCTTTCAAAGTAAACACCTGTTTGCCATTCTGATCCTTCAAATCCTGGATAAGCCCCTTTTTCTTTTGCTAACTCCATAGATCCTCTAATGGCTTCATATGCCATATCTTCAAATAGCTCATCCGCTACTTTTAAATGTTCTTCACTTTCCCATGAAATATGATGATTAACTAAGTAATGATGATAACCACTTGTACCTAAACCTATTGCTCTGTACCTATCACTCGTCAGCTGAGCTTCTTTAACAGGAAGCTGATTAAGTGTAATAACATTGTCTAACATACGAATTTGAAGTGGAATAATATCCTTAAATTCCTCTCTCTCAACTCTGCCAAGATTTGTAGAGTTTAAGTTACAAGTTACCATATCTCCTGGTTTAATGCGACTATATACTTCCATTTCACCATTTACTTCTTTTGTCCCTTCTGCTATGAGTTCGCTAGCACTCATATTTTGAGCAATCTCATGACAAAGGTTAGAAGCATAAATCATGCCTAAATGTTTGTTTGGATTAGCTCTATTTACTGTATCTCTAAAGAATATAAAAGGTGTACCTGTTTCTACTGCACTAATCATGATTTTTTTCATAATATCTAGCGTAGGTATCGTAATACGTTCTAACTTTTCATTAGCCTCACAAGCTAGATAACGGGTAGTAAAGGCTTTATCCTCTTCATCGTCAAAATAATCTTCTAAGTAAAAGCCCATTTCCTTATGAACCATGTAAGGGTCGAACAAGCTCCAATTTTCCCTTTTTAAAAGTCTTTCCATGAATAAATCTGGAATGCTAATAGAAGGGAAAATATCATGAGCTTTTCGTCTGTCATCCCCATTATTCGTTTTAAGCTCAAGGAAATCATATAAATCACTATGCCATACATCCAATGTAACAGAAGCACTTCCTTTTCTTCTACCTAATTGATCTACTGCTACAGCTGTATCATTATATAATCTTACCCAAGGAATAACCCCTCCTGACGAACGCTTATGCCCTCTGATTTCACTATTTAAAGCCCTTACTTTTCCTAAGTAAATCCCTAATGCACCACCATGCTTAGATACTTGAGCAAATTTTTGATTTACATCATAAATAGACCATAGATTATCCCCTACAGTAGAAATAAAGCAACTACTTAGTTGATAAAAAGCCGTTCCTGCATTAGCTAAAGTTGGTGTTGCAACTGTCATTTTCAACTGACTTAGAAGATCATAAAACTGCTTTGCATAATAAACTCTTTTCTCGCCTTCTGGAATGGCAAGGTGCATCGCAATGGTCATAAACCTTTCTTGAGGTAATTCCATTACTTCTCCCTTATAACCTTTTACTAAATAACGGTCTGCTAAAAGCTTAATGCCTTCATAATTAAAAAGGTCATCTCTCTCTGGTTTAATATAGGCTGCTAATTCCTCTACTTCAGTATCTGTATAATTCATTTTTAAGTAATCCCCGTAAAGTCCTCTATGAATTAGTTCTTCATAAAGTTCTTTATAGTCACCATATCCAAAATGCGTATAACCTCTACTAATAGCCGCTTCTTTATAAAGGTCATATACTAGAAGCCTAGCTGCTACATACTGCCAATTAATATGCGTTTGTTTAACTTGATTGCCATAAGCATCTTCATTAGTCTGAATAACCTTCTCAATAGCAGTTTGAATAAGCACTTTTTGAATTTCTCTAGTTGTCATCTTGTCTCTAAATTGAATTTTAGCATCTAACTCTAGTTCTATTGGATCACAACCAGCTAAATTACGGCAGGCAAACTCTACCATCTTTTTGGTTTTACTCGCACAAAGTGGCTCTAATCTACCATCTCTTTTTCTAATTTCAATCGTCACCTGAACACCCCATCTCTTTTACTTAACCTTCACATTGTTTCCTTTATCTTGTCTTGCATCTATAACGTCCGAAACATTTTCGATACTGATAAATAATTTATTTTAGAGAATAATTATTATCCTCTTTGATGAATTCTATTATACACAATTTCCTTAGAAAGTGCTAACAAAAAAACATCAAAAATCCCTCACTGATTTTGGTAATTATCTACGAAGTGTGTTGAACAATAACTTCTATCATATTATACTAGGTGTAATGATTAAAGATTGCTATTTCATGAGGAGGGATAAAATGAAACGCCAAGAATATATTTCCTGGGATGATTACTTTATGGGCATCGCCCTATTAGCAGCTAAGAGAAGTAAGGATCCAAGTACACAGGTAGGTGCTTGTATTGTGAGTGGAGCTTCTCATGATTCTGCTAATGAAAATACCATTTTAAGTGTGGGGTATAATGGCCTTCCTTTAGGCTGTTCAGACGACGAATTTCCCTGGGAAAGAGATGGAGACTTTTTAGATACCAAATATCCTTTTGTTGTACATGCTGAACTTAATGCTATCTTAAACGCTAGAGGTAAATCTTTAGTAGGTGCTAGAATTTATGTAGCACTTTTTCCTTGTAATGAATGCTGTAAAGCCATTATTCAATGTGGCATTAAAGAAGTCATTTACCTTTCAGATAAATATGCCGATACCGACGCCGTAAAAGCTTCAAAGAAAATGTTTGAAGCTGCAGGGGTAAAACTAACTCAATTAGTACCACAGACCACTAAAATTGAGCTTTCTTTTATTCAAGAATAAAAACTAAAGAGGTGTAATCAAAATGTATTTATATCATTTTGGCTACACCTCTTATTTCTATCTATTTTCACTACATCTTTTCTGGTACCTCTATGCCTAACAACTCTAAACTTACGGTTAAAATAGCTTGAGTTAAGGTTATAAGATTAATCCAAGCAACCTGCTTATTCTTATCCTGTTCTTTTAAAATATTATGCTCATGATAAAAATGGTTGAAACTATTAGAAACCTCATAAATGTATTGACAAATTCTATGTGGTGCATAATTTATAAAACTAGCTTCAATAATCTCATTAAATCTAGTTAACTTCAGCATTAAGTCTCTTTCACTCTTGCTAGATGGTACGCTCACTTCTATCTTGCTTCCAAGATTATCTTGGCCCTCCTCCCTATACTTACTTAGAATGGACCCAATACGTACAACGGTATATAAAATATAAGGACCGGTATTCCCTTCAAAATCAGTAAATCTATCAAGATCAAAAATATAGTCTTTTGAAATCTGATTAGATAAGTCTCCATATTTTAATGCAGCTATTCCTATCTTACTTGCAATTGCCATGCCCTCTTCATACTTAATACTTTTATTAGTACTAACTTTTTCATAGACCTTATGAGTTACTTCTTTGATAAGATTTTCTAGACGCATAACACCTCCATCTCTTGTTTTATAAGGCTTTCCATCCTTTCCATTTACAGTTCCAAAGCCAAGAAAGATTAATTTCGTTTTATCATCTATTAGGTGAGTCTTTCTTGCACATCTAAAAACCTGTTCAAAATGCATTGCCTGTCTCTTATCTACAATATAAATAATTTCATCAGGATTATAATCTATTCTTCTCATAGCAATTGTTGCTAAATCAGTCGTACTATAAAGAGTGCCCCCATCTGATTTGACTAATATACAAGGAGGCATCTCCTTCTGATCTGATTCTTCTTTTACATCTACCACAAGTGCTCCTTCACTTTCATAAGCATCCCCTTGATCAATTAGTTGTTGTACCATAGTAGGAATATAGCCTTGCACATCACTTTCCTTATTCCATAAATCAAAAGAAACATTAAGCTGTTTATAATTTCTTTTTAAATCTGTTATAGATACATCTAGAATATGCTTCCATAAAGCTACATACCCTCTATGTCCATTCTGAAATAAATAAGTAGCTTCTTTTGCTTCTTCCATAAAGCTAGGCACTTCTTTAGCATATCTGCTAGCTGTAGGATACATCTCTTCTAATTCATCTATTAAAAAAGGCGGTTCTTTGGGATAAGCTCCTATATGACTTGAATCAAAATAAGGTAAGTTAGGTGAACGTTTTTTTAACTCTGTAATGATTAATCCTATTGGGAGTCCCCAATCACCTAAATGGGCATCTCCTAAGACCTTATAACCTAAAAATCTCCCTACTCTTTTAAGGCTCTCTCCTATGATAGCGGTTCTGAGATGCCCTACATGTAAAGGCTTAGCTACGTTAGGTCCACCATAATCTAAAATCATTTTCTTTCCTTTCCCAATCTCGCTACATCCCCACTTAGGAGCCATTGCCATATCATTCAAGTACCTAGCAATGAAATCATCTGTAAGTGTTATATTGATAAATCCTGGCATTACACAAACAATACTTTTGTATAAACTGGATTTTTTTAACTTACTTGCAATTTCTTCTGCAATCTGTAATGGTGCTTGTTTATATACTTTACCTGCCACTAAAGCACCATTGCACTGAAACTGACATAAATCCGGCCTATTAGACCAAGCTACCTTACCATATTCTGCTTGATAACCACAATCCGTAAATGCTTTTTCTACTTCTTTTGATATGCAAATCTGTAGTTGCTCCATCACTTAACCTCCTATAAAAGTATAAAAAAGAATAAAAAAAACCGCCCCTTATTAAAATAATAAGAGACGGAATATTCCGCGGTACCACTCCAATTGATTGCCTCTGCAATCCACTTGAAAACTTTAACGCAGTTAACGTCACATCCTACATTCTAAATTTAGAAATTCAGATAGCTTCTCCAAGGTCCTCTTCTCCCTATGACTTCATGCTGGACTTCCACTCTGTTCCAACTCGCTGTATGAACTTTCAAAAGGATACTTTCCTTTTCATTGAATTTAGTATATTTTTCGTAGTATAGCTTTAAAAGTTTTTCTTGTCAATGCCTACTTCCTATCTTTTATGATTATTTAGTCACCTTCATATAAATAGTTTTGTCCCTTTTAACATTTTACCAAGTAAGCTGGTCATAAAGTGCTTCATACTTCTTAGCAGAAGTACGCCATGAAAAATCGGTATTCATACCTCTTTCAATCATCTGATTCCACTCACGTTTATGCTCAAAGTAAATGCGCTTTGCATAATTAATAACATAAAGCATCTCATCGGCATTATAATTTGCAAAGGTAAAGCCTGTACCTGTTTTTTCATATTCATTATAAGGCTGTACTGTATCTTTTAGGCCACCGGTTTCTCTTACAATAGGTACTGTACCATATCTTAGAGCCATTAGTTGTGCAAGGCCGCAAGGTTCAAAACGTGAAGGCATTAAAAGTGTATCCGCCGCTGCATATAATTTATGAGCTAAATCATCTGAGTAAAAAATATTGGCAGATACACGTTCAGGCATAATCCACTGATAATGCTCAAACATGTTCTCATACTGAGGTTCTCCTGTGCCCACAACAACTAATTGTACATTTTGATCACAAATACCACTCATTACCCAGTCAATAAGATCTAGACCTTTTTGATCAGTTAATCTGGAAATAATACCAATCATAAATTTCTTGTCATTTACTTCTAAACCAAGCTGCTTTTGAAGGCCTCGTTTATTCTTAATTTTTTCACTTCTAAAATTTCTAGCAGAATAGTTCTGATATAAGCTTTCATCTTTAACAGGGTCATAAACCTCATAGTCAATTCCATTTAAAATACCACATAATTCATGGTTTCTAGCGCGAAGTAGTCCATCTAATCCTTCCCCATAATAAGGCATCTGTATTTCTCCTGCATAGGTTTCACTTACTGTTGTAATATAATCCGCATAGACAAGTCCGCCCTTTAACATATTGGCATCCTTATAGTATTCTAGCTTATCAGGTGTAAATAAGTACTCAGGTAAGCCTGTAATGCCTTTAATTGTTTTAACATCCCAAATTCCTTGGAATTTAAGATTATGTATAGTCATAATGACTTTTATGTTCCTAAAGAATGAGTTACTACTAAATAAACTCTTTAGAAATACAGGAACAAGTCCAGCTTGCCAGTCATGGCAATGGATAACATCTGGCTTAAAATCAATAACAGGTAAAACAGCTAAAGCTGCTTTACTAAAAAAGCAAAATTTTTCGATATCAAAGCGCATGGTACCATAAGGTGCCCAACCACTAAAATAATATTCATTGTCAATAAAATAGTACGTAATGCCTTCGTAAACCATTTTCATAATGCCTACATGTAAAGGCTCTTGAAACCAGCCCATATCCATATAAAAATGGGTTACATATTCAAACTGACTTCTATATTGTTCAGGTATGCAAGTATAATTTGGGATGATTACTCTTACATCATACTTCTCTGGATTAAACATCTTTGGCAAGGTTCCCACTACATCTGCTAGGCCACCTGTTTTTATAAAGGGAACACACTCTGAAGCTACAAATAGTATTTTTTTCATAGGCTTTCTCCTCTAATTTTTCTGACTTTTTTAACTTATTTTATTTTAATACCGTTTCCCATATTTTACAAGCTTCTTCAAGTCTTATCTTCATTTTTGTAACTTATAGGTAAAAAAAAGTATAAACTTTCCTTATACTTTGTAGTAGCTTACAATTCTATTTACTCATACATACTTTTCTGCCAGCTGTTTTGTTTTAACTCTAAGTTCATGCATCTTATTGTTAGTCCATACAAAATCAAAATCATGATTGCCGGAACCACAATAAACGTATTGTGCCAAGCGTTGAAATAGATACCCCTTGCTTCACAGTATAAATACTTAAATAAAATAACCCCTATCTCTCCAACCCCAACACCTATTAAACCACCTATTGAAAGTAGAATAGCATAATAACTAAAAAGCTGTCTTTTTATTTTTCCATAGCTATAACCAATAAGCCTTAATAAAGTAATTTCACTTAATCTCCCTTTAAGTTCATTGCTTAGTAAATTAAGTATAGTAGCTACTAAGCCTGCGAAAAACACAGTAACAACAACGCCTCCTAGTATGAGCATATTATGGATTAACGTCTTTTCAAAAAGTCTTGTTTCACTATAGCAACCAATAGACGCTACTTGTTTAAATAAACGAAGAACTTCAGTTTCTACTACATCTCCATAAGGGAACGCAAAAGTTACCACATATCCCTTAGTAGGTCCTGACATTTCTGATAAATAAATATTAGCCTTGCCTTTAATCACGCCACAGATCTGGTAATTTTTATCTAAATCCTCGTCGATATAATCCCTTCCAATCCAGTCTCCTATCTGAGCATCATAGAGCGCCAAAGACTCTGCTGTTACTAATATTTGATCTTCATCTTTTGGTAAATCTCCTTCTATAAGCTTAACATCTAACCTTTCCATTAAAGCCTCTAACTGTCCTTCTTGCACCTTAATAAAAGGCGTTCCTCCTGTGTTAAAAAACAACATAGGTGTTCTCATATAATAGCATTCTCCCTCAAACACCTCTGTTACACCCTCTATGTGACTTAAGGTATTGATATCAGATTCTTTTTGTTTATCTGTTCCACCGTTAACATCTATCGTTATAACCTGCCTAATACTATAACCCAATCCATATTGCATACCTTCTACAACGCTATGTCCTATACTTAGCAAGAAAATAATAAGGCCTATTTGTAAAACAAGTACAACTAAGGTAGGAATGCTTCTTTTCAAAGTGTACATCCATTCCTCCTTAGTCCTCATCTTTATCGCCTCCTAATTGACCCTCTCTTAAATAAATCATTTCATCTGCCATGGCTATCTTCGTTTCATCATGGGTTACAAATAAAATAGTTGTTTGTGCTTTTATTTCTTCTAGCAGTTCCATCACACTACTAGCTGCTCTATGGTCAAGTGAAGCTGTAATCTCATCCGCAAAAAGGACTTTAGGTTCATTAATAAGGGCTCTAGCCACTGCCACTCTCTGACATTGTCCTCCGCTTAGCTCATAAGGCTTTTTCTTCAGTTCTCGCTCTAAGCCTAGACGTTCTAGTAAGCTTTTTGCTTTTTCCACATCATCTGGTTTCTTTGAATTAAGTGGTACCAGGGTGTTATGTAATACGTCCATATATGGAATTAAAAAATGTTTTTGAAAAACAAAGCCAAACTCCTTTAATCTAATAGCTGCTAAAGCTTCTTCTTCCATCTCAGATAAAACTGCTCCTTTATAGTATACCTTGCCACTAGTAGGCTTTTGAATCCCACTTAACAAATAAAGTAGTGAACTTTTACCACTTCCTGAAGGTCCCAATATACCATAGAACTGTCCCTCCTTAATTTCTAAATTAATATGGGTTAAAGCATGGGTTTTATCTTCCTTATCTAAATCATACAACAAACTCACATTTTCTACTTTAAACATTTAATATCCCCTTTGAACCAGTGTGACTTGTGTCGTCGTACGTAATAAAATCCAAGTTGGAATAAGTGAAAAAATCATCATAAAAAGTGGGACAATGATTAATAGCTTGATAATACTTAAGTCCATCTTAAAAAGCATATAGCCATTAGGTTTTGCTAAAAAAATATTGAGACCTTTTACAATCACACTAATAATCAATATAGCTAATATAGTAGCTATAATCGTACTTATCAAAATTTCTTTAGACATTCTTTTAATGAGCATACTGTCGCTATAACCAATAGCACTTAAAATGCCAACTTCTCTTCGTCTAGCCAAATAATGCATATACGTTAGAAACCCGGTAGTTACCGATAATACTAAAGTCATTACCATCATAATAATATTGAAGGTATGCTCTAAATCACTAAAGCCGTGCATATTTTCTTTTGTAACGCTTGCTAAATCCTCATAATAGACTCCTTCCGGGAGCATCGCTCTTACTGCCGTATTCATCTGACTAACTCTACCTTTTTTAGCTAAAATCAAATAATAGTATCCATTATCCTCAACAGTTGTGGGACAAAAACCTATAGGAAGTGTAGATTCAAAAGTATCCTGATACGTTGTTTGATTATCCTTAATGGTCATATCACCTAACTGTAACTTTCTATTCGTTACTACTCTTTGACTTAATATGGCTTTAAACTGATTTTCCTCAGGAATCCGGCTTGTATCATATTCTGGCGCTAACTGCTCCATTATTTTCACAATCCCTTTTCTTTCTAAGAAGTAAGTTGTACTATCAATGTTACTCAGAAATCCTTGGAAGGCTTGATAATAGTTGTAATACGGGTAGATTCCTTCTACATCATCTAGATTTTTAATCTTTTCTATCAGTTGTGGTTCTACTTCGTTTCCTTTACTATACAAATGAGAATAATAGTGGTGCTTGATTTCCCAAACATTCATCTCATCTTTTTGGCTGTTAATAATGATTTTGGTAACACCTAGCAAAATAATACAGATGGCTACACTTACAATATATCTAAAAACCACCTTTTGATTACCTTTGCTATATGTGCTATAGCTTAAAGGCTTGTCCAATATTTTCCCTCCTCTCATTTCCAATAATATAGGGCGTCAAGTTTCTTTTGTCATAGATAGTGAATCATTTCACTCCTCATCTATCTTTAGCTAGCTATACTTAAAAAATGCTTTTTAGGAGATTAGCTGCTTCTACTCTATTTTCTGTTTGCGTTTTAGCATAAATATTAGAAACATAGTTTTTTACTGTTCCTTCTGATATGTAAAGGGTTTTAGCAATTTGCTTATTGGTAAAACCATCTTTCATCATTTCTGCAATTTGTACTTCTCTTTCTGTAAAATCATAAGGATTCTCCCTTTTTTTAAGTGCCTCTGGTGCATAAATATTCTTAGCTAATACTTCTGCTACCTTTTGAGGCATCATAAAACGTCCTTCATGCACTTCTTTAACACATTCTGCTAATTGATCATAAGGCATATCTTTAAATAAATAGCCACTAGCCCCATAAGCCATAGCTTGCACAATATATTCTTCATCTTCGAAAGTAGTAAGCATGACTACTTTTACCCTATATTTTTCTTCTTTAAGTTTTTTTACAGTTTCTACCCCATTCATTTCTGGCATTCTTATATCTAGGAGCAAAACGTCTAGCTGATGTTGCTTACAGATTTCTAGTGCTTCAAAGCCATTTTTCCCAGTAGCCACTACTTGAAGTTCTTCGTATGTACTTAATATACGCCTTAATCCATCTCTCATAAGCTCTTGATCATCTACAATAGCTATGTTTATCATGATTTCGCTCCTTTCTTTATTCCTCTAATGGGATCTGTGCTTGTATAGTAAATCCTTCATCTTTATAGCTTTCAAAATGAAGCGTTCCTCCTAATGCTTCTACACGTTCTCTCATAGCATTTAAGCCAAAGCCTTGCTTGAAGGCTATGGCTCCTAGTCCATTATCTAAAATCTCAATCCATAAATGTCTTTCTTCTCTTTTTACTTCAATCATAAACGCTGTAGCTTTTCCATGCTTAATCCCATTGGTGATTCCTTCTTGTATAATACGATAAACACATCTTAAAATCTGTGTGGAAATGCCTGTTAATTCCCCTACTATGTATTTTACTTTGATATCTGTATACTCATTTAAGCGCTCACCTATGGCATAAATTTCTTGTTCCCAATCCAAGTCCTCTTTAAGCCTACGTACTGTCATACGTAAATCCCCTAAACCTTTTCTCACTTGACTGCTAATATGCTCTAGCTTATTCATTAATTCCTCATTATCTTTTCCAAGCATTTTACAGAGCTCTAATTCTACTAATGAAGTTGTTAACGTATGCCCTACTGTGTCATGCATCTCTCTAGACATATTATTTCTTTCTTTCATAATGGTGAAATCTTCTAAATCATCATAAGCTCTCTTAAGCTGCTCATAGGCATAACTTAGGTCTAGGTTTTTTTCAATCAGTTGCTTTTTAGCAAGCATTAATTCTTGATTTTGAATAATCATATAGTGAAGGATTGAAAGTCCCAAAAAGACGATACTATAGTTTCTTATCCAACTTAAATAAGTAGTGAAATAAACTTCACTTATAGGCATTTTAAAGGCAATAACTACTCCTATTACAATGAAATCTATTGCTAAAAGAATCCCTGCTTTTCCTCTTCCCTTATAGCGCATAAGTGCAAATAGTAATAAAAAATTATAAATATGATACGTGCTACCTGTTTCAAATAATCCAATAAACAAATTGCATAAACCTAAGCAAATGAGTAATAACCAAAAGCGCCTTGTTAACGCTGGATTGGGTAATATAAATAATTCCATGTAAATCGTAAGTATGGCTACTAAAATAATAGGTACATATAACCAACCTAGACCCCCTGTATTAACCATCATTGAATAAAAAACAGTCATTAACAGAAATGGACTAATCACATAAATAATATAGCGTTCTAATTGACTCATGCTAAAGCCCCTTTATCCCTATGTTTTCTTTTCATTATAACCCTTTACGTCTGTTGGTTTCAATATTTAGGCAACTCTTTATATTCATCATTCTTTTACCCAATAAAAACATCTACGCCATAACCCGCTTGTAAATAAGGACTTACTTCATCCGGAGTTACTTCTATATCAATTACTGTTTCACCATTTTCTTTAACAGCTTCACCAGCAATAGCTGTTACCTTGCCAGGTAAACTAATAGTCTTATCTGCATAGGGCACAATTTCTACCTCACTCCCTATAGCTACCGATTTAATAAATTCTTCTGGAACATGGGCTGTAATCTTTAAACTGTTTTGATCAATAAGGTGAAGTACACTACCACTTTGTTCACCCACCCTAGAACCTTCTACTACGTTGATTTTAGATATGATAGCAGACTCTATATCCGTAATAATTGCATTGTCTTTAATATAACTTTTTTGAAATTTATCTCTCATCATTGAAATCTCTAAATTACCTATTTCATCTTTCAAGGCACTCGTCTGTACCATGGCATTATTACCTTTTTCTGTAGTACTTAGCCCATCTTTAGCATTGGCGATTTCAGCTTTTAATTTCTCTAATTCTAATGTTTTTTCCTTTACTAAAGTACTTTTTTTAGCTTCTAAGGTATCTATTTGTGTTTGCAACGTTGTTTTTTGCGTTTCTATGCCTTTGATTATTTTTGATGAACTTCCTCCCACCTCTAATAAAGCCGTTTGTACCTTATAATCTTCTTCTAAATCTTCTAATTGTTGCCTGATTGTTGTCAGTTCACTTTCTATGCTCAGTATTTCCGGATCTTGACCATCTGTTAAACGCTTTTCTAATAAACTAAGCTCCTCATTTAAAGCGGCTATATTTTTCACCTGCCCTGTGGCTTCTGTTAGCTTAGCTTCTGCTGTGATACTTTCTAAAGTCGCTTCTTTCTCTTTCATTAAAATGGTTTGCTTGTAAGGCTCATAATTTAAAAGAACTAGTTCCTCTCCTTTTTTTACAATTTGCCCTTCTTTTACTTTAATGGCTTCTACAGTTGCTGGAAAATCAACATAAATTTCTTTAATAATGGTTCCTTCTACTTCTCCCCAAGCTTCTACTTTCATATCTGCCTTTACAACTTGTTCTTCCATTTTAGCATCTGCCTTCACTTCCTTAGAACAACCTGCTAATAAACTTAAAGCTCCTATTCCTAAAACTATAGCTCCTATTCTTATACTCACAAAATCTTCCCCTTCCATATCAAACGATTTTTCTTACTTCGTTGTTACCAGTCTCTAGCTTACTAATCTGTCCATCCTTCACTACAATCAAATGAGTCCCATAATTAGCAGATTCTCTAGAGTGAGTGACCTGCACAATGGTTTTTCCTTCCTCTTTATTAATACGTTGAAGTAATTCCATAATCTCTATACCTGTTTTGCTATCTAAATTACCAATAGGCTCATCTGCTAAGATGAGATTGGGATTGCTCATAAGAGATCTAGCAATCGCTACTCTTTGTTGCTGTCCTCCTGATAGTTCTCTCGGTGTATATTTTCTTCTAGCAGTAAGTCCTACTTTCTCCAACAGTTCTTCTAACCTTTCTTTATAATCTTTTAATTTTTTACCGTCTAATAAAATAGGCAGCATAATATTTTCCTCTACTGTTAAATTAGGAATTAAATTATAAAACTGAAAAACGAACCCCATATCTCTTCGTCTCATAATACTTTCTTCTTGGTCTTTCATGGTCATTAATTCTTTTCCATTCACTTTAATACTGCCTTCACTAGGCTTATCTAAACCCCCTAAAAGATACAACAAGGTACTCTTTCCAGAACCCGAAGGTCCCATAATAGAATAAAACCCTCCTTTTTCAATAGTTAGATTAATATCCTTTAAAATGTGTATTTTTTCATCACCTAAATCAAAGCTTTTCCACAAGCCCTTCGTTTCAATAACAACCTCTGACACTATTACTCCTCCTTATCTCCTACTACCAGATTACTCATACTTAATAGCTTCAATAATCTGCAGCTTTGAACTTCTCTTTGCTGGTAAAATAGAACCTATTAAAGTAATGAGTGCACCTCCTACCAAATAGCTTATAAAAAGCTGAGGTATAATTTCCATTTTTACTGGTAGATTAAGTGCACTTAAAACGGCATCCATATTGAGCATGACCAGTATGCCACCTATAATACCTCCTATAGCACCTATTAAACCAGAACCCAAGGCTTCTATAAAAATCATTCCCAGTACTTGCCGCTTGCTCATCCCAATAGAACGTAAGATGGCTATACTTTGTTGCCTTTCAATGAAGCTAATAACTAGATTGTTGACCACTCCTATAATGCCAATAAGCATGGCTAAAATAGCAAAGGCATTAATCATCCCCATAAGAGAAGCATTACTATCTTGATTCCACTTTTTAATATCCTCAGTCGTATAAATATTGGTCCAAGTATCTTTAAAGGAACTACCTAGGCTTTCTACTACTTGCTGTTCTTCTTCTGGTTTTTTCACCTTAACTTGGATGCAATCATAGTAAATTTTATCAGCATCACGTTTATAATATTTCATAGGAAGTAGGCATAACCTACCATTTTCCCATATGGTATCCATAAACCCGATAATCTCATAATGCTTCTTCTCCTTGTCAAAATTCAAGGTTAATCGATCGCCTACCTTGAGCTTAAACTTCTTTCTTAAGTTTTCACTCACAATGATATATCTCCCCTCTTGAAGCTGCTTTAATAGCTGTGGTGCATCACCTAATAGGTTATAATCCTTAAACCTTATAAGGTCATCATTTTTATAGGCTTCAATAGCTATTTCTCTATTTTCTAATTCATCTACCCTTACCGAAAAGTCCTCCATGAACTTTAAGGATTCATATACACCATCATTTCTTTGAATGTTCCTTGCTTTTTGTTCGTCCATCTCTCCCGTTTCTACCCATACTTCAAAATGAAAAACACCGTCAAATAGGTCTAAAATTTGATCTGATACATTTTGTGTTAAAGTAGTAATCATCAGCAAAATACTGATTCCTATAGTAATTAAGGTAATACTATTTAAAACGCTTTTATTCTTTTTAATATTTTTACTTGCTAAACCTCCTAAATTACCAAATAGCTTTTCAAAAATAATGCCTAATACCTCTGCACTGTATAAAACAACAAGTGGTAAAATTTTAATCATCCCTATAATGATGAGAAATAGTGCTGCTACTGCATATACCGTTCCTATACTTGGACTTTCCATTCTCCCTAAAATAAAACCAAAAACAATAAGGCCACTTCCCTCTAAAAAACTTCTAAAACGCTTCTGAGATTTGTGAGCTTTTATATTTAAAATAATGTCCTTTAATGAAATATGATTCGTGCTTAAAATAGGTACTAGTGTACTAAAGAAAGCAATGACGTTGGCTAACACAAACGTTAAAAGACAACTTATAGATGTAATACTCATTTCTACCTTCCCTGAAATATAACTAGAAGACATCACCCAGGTTAAGATGTATAAAATGCCTATGCCTAAGATAACTGCTACTAAGCCGCCTACTACGCCATAAAAGCAAGTTTCTAAAAGCAGTACTTGATTCATCTTTCTTTTACTAGCACCAATGCTTCTAAAGGTACCCATCATTGGCAACTTTTCTAGCATAATGACTTTAAAGGAAGAATAAATAATAAAACAACTCATAAAGATAACCATGTATGTCATAAGCATAAAAGGGTCTGTCATCCAAGCAATGCTTTCTTTAAAAACCGCTTTATCCAAAACTGCTTCCACATCATAACGTGAATAGATACTTTTTAATGTTCCTATCAGCTGCTCCTCACTTATGCCTTCCTGCAATTGAACATACAAAGCTGTAGGCTTTCCATTACCACCCCTATATTCACTTAAAGTCTCCATAGGCATTATACTGGTATAACCATTTCCCTCACCTGCGAAAATCCCTTGTCTTTCAGCAATTCCTACTATCATGAGCTTTCTATTAACACCATTTATTTTAAGTGTTATACTTTCTCCTACTAATAACCCATAATGCTTTGCCGCTTTTTCACTCACAATGATTTTAGGTCCAGTGAAAGGTTCTACCTGACTGTTTGCCACTAAACTCAGTTTATTAATGGCCTTATAATCCTCTAATTCATAGCCGTTAATACTGATGTTTTCATAGGTATTAACACCTACCTTATATGCCCCCATACCACCTACATAAGGAATCACCTTGCTTTCTTTTACTTCACTCATTAAATGCGGGTTTATAAAAGACGAAGGAGATTGATTATTAGGCTTAACAACCACATCTACCTGTCCTATCTCCTGCCTTAAATTATTTTCATACATCCTAGTAATACTATCTGATAGCTGACTAGAAGCTAAAAATAAAGCACCAGCTAAACTAATGGCTAATATAATTAAAAAGGTCCTAGACTTCTTTTCTAACATAGATTTAATCGTATACTTTAGTAAAATCCTCATTTTCACGCCTCCCTGCTTCTACATGATTATTGTATCGAAAGCCACCTGTCTAGGTAACTAACCTTGGTCATATGTTTTGGTCATATGACTTTCTGACTTTAGTCATACTCAAAAATATTTATTTTCACAAACAAAAAAGAAGTGTAACTAATGCATCACGCATTTAGTACACTCCTCTATTATTATTGACGTTCATATATGATACTTCCTTTGAATTTACTTTACTATTCGATTTGCATTTTAACTACTTTGAGCGTTTATGACAATACATTTGCTTATCTGCCCCATTAATAAATGCATCCATCGTATGGATATTATTTTCACCAAATACGGTATATCCCATACTGAGGGAAAGTATATATTCTGCTTGTCCAGATTTATTAAATATTTCGACTCGTTCTTGTATTTGCCTTGTCATTGCCTCAACTTCATCTCTACTAGCTCTTCGCCCCACAATAAGGAATTCATCTCCACCCATTCTAGCTAAATAATCCTTTTTCACACTGCAAGCTCTCTTCAAAATAGTAGCAATTTGAATAAGTGCTTTATCCCCTATTAAATGACCAAAGGTATCATTAATACCTTTAAATTTATCTACATCAATAAATAATGCAAATAATATTCCATCCTTAGGCTTTTGCATATTATTTAACAAGTAGTTTTCAATAAATTTTCTATTATACAAACCTGTTAACTGATCTGTGTAAATTTGATGATTTTGTATATTAATATACATATTTAGCAACGTCAACGTAACCAAAATCCAAGTAATCGATACGCCACATATAAATGACTGCACAACACTTCCAATAAAGGGGACTATAGGAAGTATAAGCATATAATGATATAATTCCTTTTTTGTTAAATCATCACTTTCCTTCCCTTTTTTTATGGTTAAATAAGCCGCATAAAATAAATAAGTAAATGCCAAAAGAGGAATGCCTATAAATAGACTCCCCTTGTGATAATCATTATATTTATCAATAGCATAAATCCATCCCGTAATAGGGCTTAATAATGTTAGAAAGGTACTTATTATAGTGGGAATAACATATATAGGCATATATTTTAATAATCTTTTCTTATTCTGATTTATTTTATAATCATTATAAAGCAGCCAAAAAAAGCAAATTAATGGACTTAAAATAAAGTAGATGGTTGTAATAACTATATTCCATTCTCTGGCATAAGCAAATTGTCTATGATTTAAAAGATACATGACCGCATCACATATTAATAGAAATAGATTGGTTATCAATAATAGTGCAAATAAATTTTGGTCGAGTAGCATCTTTCTCCTCTGATTTTTTATGAGATTAAATAACAACATCATCAAAATAACAATTCCTAATATATCTACCTCTAAATAAAGCAATTCTAGCATCCAGTCACCTCGTTTAAATAATGTGTAAACTGATTATATCAACATATTATTTATTTTGTCATCAAATTTATTTATAATTGTTTAATTTTTTACTAAAATGTATTTTATTTGATGTAAGATATATATTTTATCCTTGTATAATCCAATCGTCTATAAGTATAAAAGTAGCTGTTGCAAACACCTTCCTTTTGCAACAGCTACTTTTAAAATCAATGATGTTTTCCTCTACAAATCATTTGTGTCATAGTACCCATAGGGCAATAAACACACCATGATCGTGGCTTAAATAATACCATTGTTATGATGCCCATCACACTTGAGGTTAACATCACACTATAAAAGCCAAACGCAAATTGTGCTATCCAAGGTGCTACTATATTTTCTGTATAAGCCCAGTTCCACGGTAACTTAAACGTCCACAGCAAAGTAACAACTTCTTTTAAACCCTTATTTCCTGCAAAGACTAAATAGGTTATAAATAGCATATTCACAAACATGGTTAAGAAAAAAATGAGAAAGCCATAGCGAAACCATTTAGCTCTAAGAAAAGCAGGAATATCTTTTCTTCTAGATAACTTTAGCTTATTGCCTAAAACTTCAAACAGTTGCCCTCTACCACAATACTTATTACAATAAGTCTTATTTCCTTTTACTATGGAAATAATAAGTGGAACAAAGAAACAAATTAATCCTACCCATGCAAAAAGAATATTAATAAACCCTAAAATCAAATAGATTGAAGAGAAAATCCATAAATAATTATACCATTCTTTCTTTTTCATTTTTATTAATCTCCTCTTCTGCTAAATTTGTAATCATTTCAATCACAGAGGCTGGACACGCTTTTTTACAAAGCCCACAGCCTATGCATAAATCTGTGTTCACCTCTGCATAAATGCCTCTCGGTACTGTAATGGCTAATTTAGGGCATACTAAAATACAAGTGCCACAAGCCACGCATTCTTTCTCTAATACACTTGCATATCTTTTTCTTTTTTGGATTGCCATAAATGTCCTCCTTTTTTTCTAATTACTTTTATCTTATTAATAAATGGCTTTTATCTCTGTAACTTAGTTACATGAGTCAAAGCTTCTACTTTTTATTAAAAACATCACTTTGCCTTCAACCATGATTTTCCGGTATGTTTTTAGCGTCCTTGCATCATAATAAATATGTACTCTTAAACTCAATCATATTGGAGGCCACATATTATGAGTAATTCCAAGGCACCTAAATCACCCACTAATAATGAATGGTGCAGCGATTCATCTAATCAAAGCACCGAAGGCACTAAATATTTTCACGATAAAGCAAAGAAATCTGCTACTAACAATCAATGGGTATCTAGAAATACACCTGCCGAGTAAAGCAGAAAACCTCCAATAAACACTTAGTAGTCTGCACCTACTTCATGTTTATTGGAGGTTTTATTATGCCCTTAATCATCTAACTTACACCTATCTTAATCCTAAAATAGAGAAAAACAAAAAAGTATTGACTTGGAGTTCACTCCAAGGCTTACAATAGACTCATCCTTTGTAGAACACTATGAAGATAGAGTAAAACAGGTAAGCTTACTTAGAATTAATCAAACCATTAAAGAGATTTAACATCGTTAGGAGGAAACACAATGTATTTAGAACAAATCAATCAGCCATCAGATTTACATAAACTAAATGATAGGCAGTTAAAGGAATTAGCAGAGGAAATGCGTCAAGCACTTTTAGAAAAACTAAGTAAACGTGGTGGACATTTTGGACCAAACTTCGGTATGGTGGAAGCTACAATCGCACTTCATCATGTGTTCAATTCACCAATAGATAAAATGGTGTATGATGTCTCTCATCAAAGCTATTGCCATAAGATGCTTACAGGAAGAAAAAATGCTTTCCTTTACGAAGCACATTATGATGATATAACCGGCTATAGTAATCCAAAGGAAAGTGTACATGATTTCTTTACCATCGGTCACACTTCAACTTCTATCAGCCTTGCATGTGGTTTAGCAAAAGCTAGGGATTTAAAAGGAGATAAGGAAAACATCATTGCTATTATTGGGGACGGTTCTTTAAGTGGCGGCGAAGCATTAGAGGGATTAGACTTTGCACCGGAACTTAATAGCAACCTCATTATTATTGTTAATGATAACGATATGTCTATTGCAGAAAACCATGGTGGCCTTTACAAAAACCTTAAACTACTTAGAGAGACAGAAGGAAAGGCCGAATGTAACTTATTTAAAGCAATGGGTCTTGATTACCTTTTTGTAAAAGAAGGTAATGATATACAAACGCTTATTACTGCTTTTGAAAAAGTAAAAAATATTGACCATCCAATCGTTGTTCATATTTGTACACAAAAAGGCAAAGGCTATGCCTTAGCTGAAGAAAACAAGGAGTCTTGGCACTGGTGTATGCCCTTTGACATAGAGACAGGGAAACCTACCCTTACTTTTGACGGTGAGGATTACTCTAGTATAACAAGTGATTTTCTGCTACAAAAAATGAAAGAAAATCGGGCCCTAGTTGCTATTACTTCTGCAACGCCTACAGTCTTGGGCTTCACCGAAGATAAAAGGAAGGAAGCCGGTAAACAATTTGTGGATGTGGGCATTGCTGAAGAACACGCTGTTGCACTTGCATCAGGTATTGCAGCTAATGGTGGTATCCCTGTATATGGTGTCTATAGCACCTTTATTCAAAGAACCTTTGATCAACTTTCTCAAGATCTCTGTATTAATAATAATCCAGCAACCATCATTGTGTATGCTGCTTCCGTATATGGTATGAATGATGTAACACACCTTGGAATCTATGATATTCCTCTAATGGCTAATATCCCAAATCTGGTTTACTTAGCACCTACTACCAAAGAAGAATATCTAGCTCTACTTGATTGGAGTACTACTCAAAAGGAACATCCAGTAGCTATCCGTGTGCCAGGAGGGAATATGCTTTCTACTGGTGAACCTGCTATTAAGGATTTTAGTAAACTTAATGAATATCAAGTCACACACAAAGGAAATAAAGTGGCTATTGTGGCATTGGGTACATTCTATACGCTAGGCACTAAGGTTGCAAATGCCATTACTGATCAAACAGGTATAACCCCAACTCTTATCAATCCACTCTATATTACTGGCATTGATAAACCATTATTAGAATCCCTTAAAGCAACTCATGATATCGTTATTACCTTAGAAGATGGTATATTAGACGGTGGTTTTGGTGAGAAAATTACAAGATTTTATGGTGCTTCAGATGTGAAGGTACTCAATTATGGATTGAGGAAAGAATTCCTTGATCGCTATGATGTTAATGACGTACTTTATAAAAATCGCTTAACAGTAGAACAGATCGTAGCAGATGTAACAAATCTTCTCTAAATATTTAAAAACATTTCATAAATAATTATTCACATTAATAATTTTAAAATTGAAAACACTATTTAGTCTCTCATTCTAAATTAAAATAAAGAAAAGCCACCAAATCTCTCCTCATAGATTTTACTTAAAGGATATTGGGTGGCTTTAATTGTTCTACTAAGATGCTTATCATTTATTTAGGTTATAACAATGATTTAAAGGCCCGTTCCCTTTACCTAGATTTAACCCATCTTCTAATGCACCTCTTACATAAAACTTTGCTTTTTCTATGCTTTCAGCTAGAGTGAAATCTACTGCCAAGTTACATGCTATAGCTGAAGATAATGTACACCCTGTCCCATGGGTATTATCTGTAGCAATTCTTTCTCCTACAATCCATAGCGCTTTTCCTTTGTTATATAATAGGTCATCAGCACCTTCTGTGAAATGCCCTCCTTTAATAAGTACAGCCCCTGACAAGTTATTTGAAATCACTTCAGCTGCTTTTAACATATCCTCTTTGCTTTGAACCGAAAAACCACATAAGCATTCAGCTTCTGGAATATTAGGAGTAATGACTTCAGCTAATGGTAAGAGCTTCTCTACTAAAGCACTCTCTGCACCTAGATTTAATAGTTTACCACCACTAGTAGCCACCATGACTGGATCTACTACAATGTGTTTTGCATCATACTGTACAAGTTTTTCTACAATTACTTTAATAATTCCTTCATTAGATACCATACCAATCTTTACAGCATCAGGTACAATATCTGTAAAAATAGCATCTAACTGTTTTCCCACAAAATCAGCTGCTACATCCACTACACCATAAACGCCTGTGGTATTTTGAGCTGTTAAAGCTGTAATCACGCTCATGGCATACATCTTATGCGCCGTAATCGTCTTCATATCAGCTTGAATGCCAGCACCACCACTACAATCTGAACCCGCAATCGTCAATATTTTTTTCATCTCATTACCCCTTTATCTTTATTATTCTTTGATAACTATCCATTCAATTGGTACCATAAATAGAAATTTGTCTTGGCGTTTATGAGAAGTACGTCTGAGAGAAAATGAGTGGGTATGGGTGCCTTCCGTTGTTCCGGTTCACATTTTTTGAAGCACTAAGTTCACTTATTTAGATGAACGGCAGAACTCACTTCGTTCAAACAGCTGCCTAAAACCCATCTAAAACGTTCACTAAGTGCTTCTAAAAAATGCTCCCAAGTCACTACTCCAGGCACCCATACCCACTCATTTTCACAAACGTTGTTGACCTCATAAACATCCAAGACAGTGAAGCAGCGTGGAAAGAAGGCGTAACGACAGTTAAAAAATACTCGAAGCCGGGGGCAGGCGCCCAAGGCAATAACGTATAAAGCTTCCTATAAGTCTGTTTTGCCAAGAAGTAGCTCTGTAAGGAAGCTAGGGAGCCTTACAAGCATTATTGATCTCTTAAGCGTTCAAACCCCTAAGTGAAAAGTGCAGAAAAAAGATAATAACAAGTTTTGTTTTTTCTTGAAAACACTTAATGGAGGCGACTTTACGCGTTATTGCTGGTAGAACTGAGAGAGGGTGGCTGCCTGACGGGGTGACTTCGGAGTATTTTCAGTAGGCACTTAGCGAACGTTTTGGATGGTACTTAGCCCACGTGCCCCCGGGAACCGAGTTTGTGGGCGTTCATCCAAAAAAGTGAGCTTAGTGCCTACTGGAAATGCGGAGCCAAGCCACGATAGGTAGCCACCCTCTCTCAGTTCCGCCCATATAGCCCGTAAAGTCCCCGACAAATTTCTATTTCACCTACCTATTACTTGCTCTGCTTTCTCCTTTAAGGCACAGGTTGCTTCTCTTATGTTTTGACTAGCAAATATAGCGGATACCACTGCTACCCCTACAATCCCTGAATCTTTTAATTGCACCATATTATCCTTGGTAATCCCCCCTATTGCAATAACTGGAATATGTACAGCATTACAAATAGCCTTTAAGGTCTCAAAAGATACCCCTTTTGCATCTTGCTTGGTTGAGGTGGAAAATACAGCACCTACACCTATGTAATCAGCACCATTAGCTTCTGCACGTAAGGCTTTCTCTACTGTTTGGGCTGATACACCTAGAATTTTATTAGGTCCTATTAGTTTTCTTACATTCTCTGCTTCCATATCCTTTTGTCCTACATGGACACCATCTGCATTTACTGCTAAGGCAACTTCTACTTCATCATTAATGATAAAAGGAATATGGTAAAAATCTGTTAGCTTTTTTATTCTTTTTGCTTCTTCAATAAAGGCTTCCTTTGACAACTCTTTTTCTCTTAGTTGTAAAAAAGTAACTCCAGCTTCTAAAGCTTCTTTGACTTGCTCTTCTAAGCTGGCTTTACCTACCCAGCTTCTATCTGTTACAGCATAAAGTAATAAATCCTTTTTATCGCACTTCAATTTTACAACCCCCTTTTAGTTTTTCATCAGTTAGTTTACTTATCTCATCAATCATTAGCATTTTATAGGTCGAGGTTCCTCCCTCTATTTGCTTTAATTTTTCATAAGCAATTTCTCCGCAATATCCCATAGCACTTATGGCCATCACCGCCGCTTCTATAGCCTTTTCCCTATGAGCTGCTACATAAGCTGCCATAATGCCTGTGAGCATACAGCCTGTCCCTGTAATCTTGGCCATTAATGGGTTACCATTACGAATTACATAAGCTTTACTGGTATTTACCACAAGATCAATAGCTCCTGTAATAGCAATAATAGCCCCTGTCCTTTCACTTAACTTTCTAGCAAAACAAATCATTTCATCTAAATTCTCTTCTGTTACAACATCACCTTCTGCGGCATCTACACCTTGTGTATTCCCATCACCAAAGACTAAAGTTTTAATCTCTGAAATATTCCCTTTAATAACATCAAAGTGAATCTCTTTTATTAGCTGAAGAGCTGTTTCTGTACGTAGCTTTGAAGCACCTGCTCCCACTGGATCTAGTACCACTACGTGTCCTAATTCATTAGCTTTTTTCCCAGCGGAGAGCATAGAAGCTGTTATTCTTCGATTAAGCGTTCCAATATTAAGGACTAAACCTTGACATAAGCTTGTCATTTCTTCTACTTCTCCTAAATCATCTGCCATAATAGGCGAACCACCAGCTGCTAATAAGCTATTAGCTACATCATTAACTGTTACATAATTTGTAATACAATGTATAAGTGGTACTAGTTTTCTTACTTTCTCAATCACATCATCAAGCATTGACTTTCTCCTTCTTTATTTTTTATATAATTAAAAATAGTAGGCCATACCATTAGGGTATGACCTACTATGAGTTCACTGGTTGCTCCCTTCGCTGGTATTATCCAAATCAGGTTATAAAGGTCGAAGTTAGATGACTTCCTCTCAGCCTGCTCCCACAAGCTCCCTTGCTATTTCTTATTTATCTTAATTCTTAATTCTTAATTCTTAATTCTTAATTCTTAATTCTTAATCAACATTATACTCCCCTCTAAAGAAAGTAACAATTATTTTATTGCATTGTTAAAGTTTGAAGTCGTTTAAAGTTACTTATTTCATACTCATTTATTTTATCTTCATATAAGTAGTAAAGTTTGTTACCTATGTAACACACTCGATCTTCATTATAGCCATAATAATACCCATAGCTATTAGTAAGCCTTCCTAGTTTAGCTTTTCCTACCAACTTACCATTTTCTACTGCAAACACATACGCGCCATAAAAATTTTCTAAGTTTTTTTCTTTATTATAAATAATTGTAACAGGAATAGCTAGCATTGCTTTTCCCTTATGAACAGTAACTGCTTTGTGATTATATTGGGCACTGCTGTAGCTCCCTCTAGTTCCTAGAATAATTTTATTCACTTCCTTTGGTTCATTTGGATTACTCACATCAAAAAGGGATAGTTTAATTCCTGCTTGCAGAGCCGAAGCATTGCTATATTGACTGCCACCTTCTTCTTCATCCATAGTGGCTATTCCAATACCAACTACTAAATTTTCTGCAATGGGATGGAGATAAGTACTTACTCCTGGAATTTTTAATTGACCTTTTACCTTTGGTTCTTTAGGATTGCTTAAGTCTAGTACAAACAAAGGATCCATTTGCTTATACGTTACTAAATACCCTGTTTTCCCTTCAAATCTAGCACTATAAATACGTTCAGTAGGAGCCAAACCCGTTAAGCTGCTTACTTGATTCATTTGTTTATCAAAGATAAATAGATTATTTATGGTTTCATACGTTTGCTGATTATAGCTAGTGGTGGCTACGCGTAAATAATTATCATATAAATCCATAGCAAATTGATTATATAACCTGCCTTCTATGACACCTGTTCCTACATACTTTAAGCTCTGTCCCTCCACATTAAAGCGGCTAATGGTACTATAGCCACCATAGATTTCTAGAAACATTGCTTCTTTATCCATATAAACATTACCTATAGCTCCTAAAAGCATTTTCAGCTCTGTAGGTTTACTTTGTTTTAAATCTATTGTTGTTAATACAGTTGTATTTAACATATATCTGGTTTGAGCCCAGGGTACATCATAAATCTGGTTAGGCTTAGCTAATTGTAGTTCTTCTCCTTGCAAGCTATCCTTATAAGCTGGCAATATATCTTCCTTTGTATAAGCATTATTTGCTTTCCTCATAATCATACTTTCTGTAACCAAATAAAGCTTATCTTCGATCTTTCTCATTGTATGTTTATTGCCTTGTACAGAAATTTCACGTTTTAATCTTGGTTCTTTTTTATTACTTACATCGTATATGCTAATATTGGTATACTGCCTAGCGATTTGATTAACCACTTCACCGTTTTCTAAAGTAATTGGAATTTCTCTAGGTTCATAACGACGTCCTTCACTACCTATGACAATAAGCTGGTTACCCTCTAAAAACATGCTGTTAAACTGAACCATATCACTTTCTATCTTCCCTATAATATGCAAACTAGGTTGAGTATCCATAATCATAATCTTACTATGGTCTACTAGTTTATAGATGTATCTATCATCATTTTTTAGTACATCATCTTCATCCACTCCTTGCTCTTGAATATTAGTTTCTGAATAACCACCTTCTGATGTGGCACTTTTCATATCGCTAGTCTGATCATTGGCTACAATGTCCTGTGTATTAGGCACGGTGTTTTCTAAGCCTCTGAGTACTTCGTACTCACTTAAAGTTTCTGGTTCTACAAGTATTTTTTTATCTGTTAATAGCCTTACTAATTCTGCTTCGTCTTTTATAGGTACAAGCTTTGTCTCTTGATTTGTTCTTGCGCCTAAAATAATAGTACTAGTCAATAATACACTTAATCCAACTACAGCTCCTAATGCTTTAAATCCTTTCATTTCTTCTCCCCTTTCTTTTTAACCCTACTTCTTGTCATTTTATTTTCCCCTTGCTTATATTAACTATAATTGAAGTAAATATATTTTGCAATTTTCAAATTGTATTTTTCTTTAAATATCCTCATAATTTTTTAAAACTATCTGTGTATTATGCAAGCTTAGTGATGTGTCTCGATTAACATATTATAGATGGTACATAAACATTTAGGTGTGTTAGCCCCAGTGAAAAACGTGACATGTATTTAAAGCATCATAAAAACTGCCAGTAGATTATACCTACTGGCAGAAAAAATTTTTATTTTTTAATTGTCTACTTGGCAGGGAACAGCTTACAGTACTCTCAGCAATTCTCTGTTTTTATGTAACAAGCTTAATAGGTTCATAGAAATAATTTATAAACTTTCGCCATTTGTACCCATAACCTTTTTATACCAATAACCTGAGTTTTTGATGATACGACGCTGTGTAAGATAATCAACATATACAAGACCGAATCGAGGCGCATACCCCTTTGCCCATTCAAAGTTATCTAGAAATGACCAATGCATATATCCCATCACTTCTATGCCATCTTCAGCAGCTTGTTTTAAAGCACTAATATAACGAGTCAAAAAATCAATACGATAATCATCATGCACCCTGCCATCTAGATGAACTAAGTCACAACCTGCCATACCATTTTCAGTAATTAAAATAGGTAATTTATATCGCTCATATAAAAATTTAGGTGACCAATATAAGACTTCCGGCGTAATTGCCCATCCTAAACTCGTTACTGGTTGCCCTGGATATTTGGGAGTAGCAAAAGCATTTTGAGATTGATAAATATTAGCACCATAAAAATCAATAGGCTCTGAGATAATAGCCATATCTCCTGGATTAATGGAAGGCATATCCTCTCCCAAGGCTTTATAGGCTTCCTCTGGATATTGGCCAAATACAATAGGGTCCCCCCACCAGCTATTTGTAAAGATAAAGTTATCTCGATCCAGGGCAAAGCTACACTTTCTAGCTACTTCAATATCCTCTGTTGATCTTGAATGAGGAATAGAACAAGGACCTGTTGGAGCAAAGCCAATAATCGCTTTTTTCTTTGCATACTGTCTAATGGTTCTAACAGCTTTTCCATGAGCTAAAAGAATGTTGTGAGACATTTGTGTCAGTTCACTTGTAGGAAGTTTATAAAACGGCGCATGCACCCCATCTTTATAACCTAATCCTACGAAAACTTGAGGTTCATTAATCGTAATCCAATAAGTTACGCGGTCAGAAAGATGGTCAACGATTACCTTTATATAGTCAGCAAACCAATCGCTACTTTCTGGATTTAGCCACCCTCCTTTTCTTTGCAAGGCATTGGGTAAATTCCAATGGTAGAGCGTCACTAAAGGGGTAATCCCATTTTCTAATAAGGTATCCACCAAGTCAGAATAAAAGTCTAAACCCTGCTTATTAATTTTACCTATGCCATCTGGAAATACACGAGGCCAACTAATAGAGAAACGGTAGTTCTTGATCCCCATTTCCTTCATAAGCATAATATCGTTTTTATAAAGGTGATAATGATTACAGCTTATATCTCCATTTTCTCCGTTTTTAATGGTGTTAGGAAGTCTAGAATAGGTATCCCAGATCCCAAGCCCTTTTCCATCTTCATTATAAGCACCTTCTATTTGATAAGCAGCAGTTGCCACGCCCCACATAAAATCTTTAGAAAAACTCATTGGTTCCACCTCTTTCTTAATCCATATAGATTAATGATAGCCTTAACAAAAGGTCTTAACAATGACTAATCTTGCTTGTTTACTGATGAAAAATGCTTTTTTAAGATTTGTATTGTTGTAAGCGAAACTCACTAGGAGTCAAACCTGTGCTAGATTTAAATTGACGCATAAAGTGTACATCATTTTCATAGCCACAAGTTTCAGCAATATATTTAATAGAAAGATTGGTTTGTGATAAGTAGTATTTAGCATATTCAATACGCGCATTAATAATATCTTTTAAGCATGTGACACCAAAGTTTTTTTTGTATAAACGCTGAAAATAGTAAGGACTAAGCGTAGCCTCATGTGCTAAACCCTCAATGCACCATTTCTCATAAGGTGCGCTATAAATCTTGCTACGTAAAAGAGAGAATTTGTCATGATGAATCTTTTCAATGCCCTTATTAAGAGCGGGTATGACCTGAGCTATTTTTAATAAAAAAAGCCTCATATAATGGTCTAATGCTTCACGGCCATAATTCTGCCCAGCGTAATATTCATATGTCATATTTTTAATCAGCAAAGAAAAGTATTGCATGTTATTGATGGGAATAGGCTTTTCAAATGGAATATGTAGCTTTTTCAAGAAATCCTCATCACCAGAATCAAGTGTAAAATTAAACCAATCATTAGAAAAAGGCTGTTTGTAAGCCTCATAATATTGAGGTGTTCCTTTTTGGTATAGAAAAAATATATTAGGTGAGGTATATACATCTTGTCCATTCACATGAAATAAAGCAGGGCTTTTTATAAGCAGCGCAAGATAATCACCACATCCATCGGGACGTTCAATTTTAAAATCCATGTCATGGACATGATTATGTCCAATATAGGTCATTTGCATAAGCAACCTCCTATCCAAAGCAGTATCTATCAGTTAATTGACATGATACATCATTGATACATAAATTTCAAATTAAAACATGGTGCTTAAGCAATGAGATGGAATATATTAAGATATAGTATAGAAAAATAAAAGGTTACCTCTAATGAAGTAACCTTTTATTTGAAATTTATAAGATAGACCAGGTTAATATAAACATACCAAATACGATGGATACCATCGCCATAAGTTTAATTAAAATATTAATGGCTGGACCTGCTGTATCTTTAAATGGATCTCCTACGGTGTCACCTACTACTGCTGCTTTATGTGCATCAGAACCTTTGCCACCTAAATTACCCTCTTCAATATACTTTTTCCCATTATCCCATGCACCACCAGAGTTAGCCATCATTACAGCCAGAATAAAACCTGTAGTAGTGGCACCAGCTAATAAACCTGCTACACCATTTGGACCTAATAATAAGCCAACTGCTAATGGAGAAACAACACCTAATAAAGCAATTTTAACTAGCTCTTTTTGAGATGCTTTTGTACAAATATCTACACAAGCAGCATAATCTGGCTTAGCCTTACCTTCCATTAGTCCTGGAATTTCATTAAACTGCCTTCTTACCTCAACCACAATTTTGCCTGCTGCTTTACTAACAGAACTCATAGCAAATGCTGCAAATACAAAGGTAGCCATACCACCTACAAATAAACCTATTAAGACTTGTGGGTTAATAATCGATAAATCAAAGGTAAAATCTAAACCTCTTTGTTTGACTAACAGTTCTATAGAATCTTTATATGCTGCAATAAATGCTAAAGCAGTAAGGGCTGCTGAACCAATAGCGAAGCCTTTACCTGTAGCTGCAGTTGTATTACCTAATGAATCAAGTGCATCTGTTCTTTCTCTTACCACACTTTCAAGCTCTGCCATTTCTGCAATACCACCTGCATTATCTGCCACAGGTCCATAAGCATCTGTGGCTAAGGTAATCCCTAATGTAGAAAGCATACCTACAGCTGAAATAGCAATACCATATAAGCCCATATTAAAGTTATCAGCACCACCCGCTAAAAGATAGCTGGCAATAACTGAGATACCCACAATAATAACAGGTACAGAGGTAGACAGCATACCTATTGAAATACCACTAATAATAACAGTAGCTGAACCTGTCTGGGCAGACTCTGCTAATTGTCTTGTAGGCTTGTATTGACTACTTGTAAAGTATTCTGCAAAAAAGCCAATACCAATACCTGCAATCAGTCCACTTAAAATAGCAAAGTAAATACCTACATGTTCCTGTCCTAGTACATTAACAACGAGGAAATAAGCTGCAATCATAATGACGATAGCTGAGAAATAAACACCCTTTCGTAAAGCTCTAAGTAACATCTTTTGGGAAGCCTTTTCCCCTGTTCTTACAAAAAAGGTACCTAGAACTGAAGCAATAACCCCTATAGCCGCTACCAACATAGGGATAACAACACCCTTCATCCCTAAGCCTGCTGCCACAGCCAAAGCACATGAAGAAATAATAGAACCTACATAAGACTCATAAAGATCAGCTCCAAGTCCTGCTACATCTCCTACATTATCCCCCACATTATCTGCAATAACAGCGGGGTTTCTAGGGTCATCTTCTGGAATTCCCTTTTCTACTTTACCTACTAAATCTGCTCCTACATCTGCTGCTTTAGTAAAGATTCCTCCACCAACTCTTGCAAATAATGCCATAGAAGAAGCACCCATACCAAAGGTTAGCATTGAAGAAGTAATATAAACAATACGCTCTGCTTCTGGTAATGCTCTATAATACCATTCTAATATGTAATACCAAATACTTAAATCTAACAAGCCAAAACCTACTACTACTAGCCCCATTACTGCACCACTAGAAAATGCTGCTCTAAGTCCCGAGTTTAAACTCTTTGTACATGCCCAGGTCGTCCTAGAGTTAGCGGATGTTGCTATTTTCATACCTAAAAAGCCACTTAATCCAGAGAAAAATCCTCCAGTTAAAAAGGCGTACGGTACAAAAACACTTACATAGTCAAGCCTACTTAAAATAAAAAGCACTACAAACATTCCTGCAAAAAAGATTGCCACACCCTTATACTGCCTAATTAAATATGCCTTTGCTCCTACCCGTATACTTGATGCAATTTCTTTGATTTTTTCTGTTCCCTCACTCATTTTTAGTACTTTTCTGCTGAAGTACACTGCAAATAGTAATGCAATGATTGAACAAATAGGTACTAGTACTACTAAATCCATAAAATCCCTCCTACAGACTATAGTGACTTGCCACTTCTATTATATCTGTTTTATTTTTATATACATCTCTATTTTATTAATCTAAACACAATCTTTATGCCAAATTTCACCTAATATATTATTATTTTTCTAAAACAATTTTTGATAATTGATAAAAATAAGACACATTAAATTGTTAATCTTCTATTTTAAAATCTCATCAAAGTAAAAAGATTAACAATTTATGAACATATTAATCGAAATATATTTAATTTTAGGTACAATTAAGCTATACTAGAATATATAAATAAAATACGACCACCTTATAAAGGAGTGAAAGTATGTTTGATACAGCTTTCTGTCATGTTTGCTATAGACCTGATCTCTACATCGTCTTTATGCAATGGAAAAAGCCTTGTGTTGGCAATGACTATCGTGACCCTTTCTACTATGCGCTTTATCTTTTAAAGAAATATAGGGTTTCTAATATGGTCATTGATGTTACCTCTGCCTTTGGAACAGGTGCTGAGGATATGGACTGGACTTTTAAAGAATTTATTCCAACTATGGCTTATACTACTTGCAGTGAAATTGTCTTTATCAAAGGTACTACCAATTATGTATTTAGTGATATTACTACCCTTACCAGAGAATTCGTTAAATATTTTATGGTTTATCAATGTACCTCTTTTGAATCTGCTATTGATACGTTATACTAGACATCCTTTATTTAATAAACAAAACAAAGGAGGATCAGCTAATGGCTGTATCCTCCTTTGTTTTGTTTATTAATATTTTTCTACAAGTTCTTTCATTGTGCTCAAATCCATAGCTCCTGGCACATATAAAGCAACCTCACCCTTAGGATTAATAATAAAAGTGGTTGGGAATGCTGTGATTTGGTAGTTATACATAAGTTCAGCACTTTCATCAAATACAACAGGGAAGGTATACCCTTCATCTTCTAAGAATGCAATAATGTCTTCTTTACTGCCTTCTCTTCCTATATTAGGCATGGCTACACCTAATACAATCACCTCGTCTTCATTTAAACCATATTCTTCATAAAGCTTCTCTATATCTGGCATCTCTTTTTTACAAGGTGGACACCAGGTAGCCCAAAAGTTTAAAAACACTGTTTTCCCTTGATAATCACTAAGCTTATGTGTATTACCATATTGATCTTCCAGAATAAAATCCGGTGCTAAAACAGCTTCTTCATCTACTTCTGCTTCTTCATTTGATTGTTCTTCTTTTGACGAACTTTGTTCTTGTACTTTTTCATTCGTAGGCTTAGTAATGACTTCCTTCGGTCCTGTTAATCCATTCATTAAAAAAACAAGCCCAGTTAATACAAGTAACATACCACCTATTCTTTTTATGCTTAGCCCCTTACTCTTAACACGTTCTAAAAGCTCTATCATTTTTTCCGCAAATACTGCTAAAAGCAAGAATGGTACTACAAATCCTAAAGTATACACACCTATTAACAAGTAACCTGTTAGTGCATTACTACTTGTAGAAGCTACTACCAAAACAGACGCTAGCATAGGTCCTATACAAGGTGTCCAACCAAAACTAAAAGTAAACCCTAAAATATACGCAGCTAAAGGATTCATCTTTTTTACTTGATAGTGCATACGTTTCTCTCGTTGAAGTTCATCTATTTTGAGTAGATCCATATAAAACAAGCCCATACCAATAATAAGTAGTCCTCCTAAACCTAAAAAGACATTCTTATTACTCATTAAAAACGGCCTGATAAATCCTACCCCTGTTCCTAAAATAAGAAAGGTTGTAGATATACCTAATACAAATAATAGGGTGTTAATTAATAATGTTTTCCTATTACGTTTTGCTTGTCCTTCATTATCAGTGTTCTGAGAAAGCATTGCTAAGTACACTGGTAAAATAGGCAAAACACAAGGGGATAAGAAGGATACCAATCCTTCTATAAATACTACAACTAAATTAAGCTTCTCCACTCACTTCACCTCTACTTTCTTCATACATAACCAATCCACTAGGTATCAATAATTAATCTATCAGAAATAGCGTATCATAACAATTAGACACTTTTCTGTAACCAGGTCACTTATTAATCACAAGTTAAATGATTATTTCCCCACTCAATCATCTGCTCCACAATAGGAAGTAATGATAATCCCGTTTCACTCAAATAATACTTAGATTCCATTGTATTACCACTTATCACTTTTTCATTTTCTACAATTCCTTGTTCCATTAATAAATCTAGCTGCTGTGAAAGCATTTTCTTAGTACATCCGTCTATTTCGCGTTGAAGCTGTCCAAAACGTTTCTCCTCTTTTTGTAATGTCCATATAATAGTGGCCACCCATTTTTTACCTAAAATATTAGATAACGCTTCAACAGGGCAACTATATTCTTCTGCCTTTATTTTAAACATGATTGTATACCTCCACTTAGTACTAACAAAAAAACGGCTTATTGCACATTACGGCTCTTTGTCTTCATCCAAAGCCAAGCCTTCATTATGTATAAACCGTTTCTTCTTTATTTAAGCTGTTTTCTCAATTTTTACTTTGGCTACTTCCCTTGGCTTTCCTGCCTGATCAACAGCCACACCAATAAATAATCCCTCTGAAGCTAAAGTTGTACTACCTGTTTGTACATCTTCTATAAAAACCTGTACACATACCTTCATGGAAGTTCTACCAGTCTCTATTAATTCTCCTACGCATCTAACCACTGACTTAGCAGGAATAGGTTTTATCATTTTTAAATCATTAACAGCTGCCGTTACAGCATTTCCTTCTGCATGTCTTACAAACACCAGACCTGCTGTATTGTCCATCAACTTCATTATTTCTCCGCCATGCATATTCCCCATACCATTCAAATGCTCCGGTAAAACAAATTGCATAGTCTCTACTCTTGATAATAAATTACTTTTTATCATGGCTCAATCTCCTTATGCTCTAATTTTATGTCCTTTTCCATTTTGTCTCTATTCTATAATATTAAACTAGTATCTTTATTGTAATCTTTTTATCACCTATATGCAATCTATTATTACTTTACAATTATTATTATTTAACTTTTTCCCTCTACCAACGCATTATTCTGATTTATTAAGTTCCTTAAAAAATTCACCTAGAATTTGATTATCCACTTTAAAGTTTTGAAGCATTTGGCTATAATTCATGTTTTGTGGGAAAGTCTGCAGTTCCAGACTAATTGCTGTTTTATATATTCCTTTAAATACTTGCTCTGAATCTTTGACTGCTTCATTAAATTCATAAGGTGAAAGAACACCATAAAGGTATTCTAATTTCTCTAGTGTAGATACAATACTATAATTAAAAGTTTGAATAAGATCAGGATTTTTTTGCTTAATAAGTTCAATATATGAGAAAGCATAATTATATAATAAAATAAGCTGTTCTTCTGAAATATTAGGGAACTCCACTCTTAAAAATTGTTTCTTTGGTCTTCTAAAACGTCTCTTTATGGTAGGTTTTTCAACTATATAATAACGATTTAAGCAAACAAAATGCTCCCAAAATTGTTCAGGTGACATACCTACTTTAAACCTAAATGCTTTTCTATAAAACATGATATTAAAGCTTTTCCATGCCTTAACAATGTCACCTTGAGCAATACCTTCTCCACCTTTTATACAGATTGCTTTGAAACTAGCCATATTTTCCTCCGCTTACATTTATTTAAATGTATTATATCATAGTCTTAAATCATTATTCATTAATCCTTCATTAAAAATATAGTAGCTAAAGCTACTTGATGAAAATCTGCAAATATGTCTATACTAGAGTAAAAGACAGTAAAGGAGGACTTTAAATGCAAGAAAAATTAATAAATCGCTTTTTAAAATATGTTCAAATCGATACAATGTCTGATGACACAAGTACCACCTTTCCTAGTACAAAAACACAGTTAGAGTTTGCTAAAATGCTATTAGAGGAATGTAAGGCCTTAGGACTTGAAGATGTATCCTTAGATGAATATGGCTATGTCATGGCTACTTTACCTAGTAATGTAACATACGACACAGATATCGTTGGCTTTATCGCCCATATGGATACTGTGCCTGACTACTCAGGTAAAAATGTTAAACCTCACGTCGTTAAAGACTACAAGGGGGGTGACCTCATTCTCAATGCTCAAACCGGGGTGACTTTAAGCCCTGGGCAGTTTCCTATTTTAAATGATTTTATTGGTGAAACGCTCATTACAACTGATGGTACTACTGTTCTAGGCGGCGATGATAAAGCAGGCATAGCTGAGATATTAACAGCTATAGAATATCTCATTAATCATCCGGAAATTCCTCATGGAACTATCCGTATAGGTTTTACCCCTGATGAAGAGATTGGAAAAGGTGTAGATTACTTTAATGTTAAAAAATTTAATGCTCACTTTGCTTATACCATAGATGGTGGTTTAGTAGGTGAGCTTCAGTGCGAAAACTTCAATGCAGCTTCTGCTACAGTATCTTTTGAAGGCATTAGTGTACACCCTGGTGATGCTAAGGGTAAAATGAAAAACAGCTTAACCATTGCTTGTGAATATCAAAGTCTTTTGCCTGCTGATGAAGTACCAGAGCTTACCGAAGGACATGAAGGCTTCTATCACCTTCATGATATGAAAGGTACTCTGGAACATACTGAACTCCATTATATTATTCGAGACCATGATAAAACTAAGTTTGAAGCACGCAAAGCTATGATGCTTTCTCTTGCTGACCAACTTAATCAGAAATATGGTAAAGACACTATCCAGGTTACTCTTAAAGATAGTTATTTTAATATGAAAGAGATTATTGATCAACATCCAAGGGTTATGGCTTTAGCTGAAAAAGCTATTCAAAATGTAGGCGTTACACCACTTCATGAACCTATTCGTGGTGGTACGGATGGCGCAAGACTTTCATTTAATGGCTTACCTTGCCCTAATATTTTCACAGGTGCTTATAATTATCACGGTAAATACGAGTTTACTGTTGTAAATCATATGCTTCTAGCTACAAAGACCATTATTGAACTTAGTAAATTAGTTGCACAAGCTTAAATGCATAACTATAAAAAAGCAGTTTAAACATATGTTTAAACTGCTTTTTTATGCCAAAACCTTATCTAATAACTTTGTTGCTTCTTTCATGGAAATAGATTTGATTAAACTTAGTTCATCTGCCAAGAATTTTCTTGCTTCCATAAGCATGGCATTTTCACTGGCATTAAGTGCCTTACCCCTTTGAATATGTGTTAATTCTCTAATAACCTCTCCATAATCAGCCAAGCTTCCTGCCATTAATCTTTCTTTATTAACCTTCATTCTCTGCTTGAGTACAGTAGACGCATGAATCTCTGTTTCTTTGTCAGCTAACTTCTCTAATACTTCATTAGTCATTGTTTCATCACTTACGAATCTAAAATGAGAAGCTTCTACTTTATCAGTAGGAATCATAACTGTTGTATTTGAAGATTGAAGCTTAATAATAATGTACTCTTTCGTTTCATCTAGCATTTTTCTCTCTTCAATTGTTGCAACTATACCCGCCCCTCTTAAAGGGCAAAAAACTTTATCACCAACCTTAAACATCTATTTCACCTCCAAGATTATTTACTTCTTTGTATTCCTATTATCATTATAGCACATTTACCCCAAAAAACCAAACCTTAAATTTTATCACTACTAAACACCACTGTCAATATACTTTTTACATATTTTTACCTACAAGAAAATAGTGATGATAACAGGCTTCTTTCGCCACTTTGTTATCATCACCATCACTATCTTTTCTATCTTATTGCTACGCTTTATTTAGTATCATACTATCGAATACTTTTTCTCCTTGACTTGTTAACGACTTAGTCATTTGCTTGATTTCACTTAAACCTTGGACTATTTGTTTGGACATTTTCTTGGTTTCTTCCATTAAACTTTCTGCTCTACCGCCACCATTCTTTTGTAGTTCACGAATCACCTCATGACCTTTCTGATGAAGTGCCTTATGAACCGGGTCAATCGCTTGCCATTTATCTTTAAGTGCACTGTGCTCTACTTTTAAAGCACCATAGAAATGTCCAAATTCACATTTTGTTCCATTGGTTTGTAGTGGCACGATACATCTGCTTTGTACCATATCACTTAATTTATTAACCCACCCTTCATGCGAAGCTATGGCTTTGTCAATAACTACTATAAATTCTTCATTACTCATAGGACGTATTCCTTTATTGAGCCTGCTTACCATTTCTTCTATATAATGAGAAAAACTTTGATCTATTTCACTTATTTTTTCAGACTGAGTAGCACTGCGGTCTGCTTCTATCCCAATAGTTTCTGCCATATTACTAATTTGCTCCGAATCATCTCTAATAACTGAAACAGCTTGTCTCATTTCTTGAAGTGAGGCATTCATTTCTTGCATCGTATAGCTTAACTGATTGATTTCCTTCATAGCCTGTTCTACACCCTTAGCACTTTCTTCAAAGCTATGAGTCACTGTATCAATGGTTCCACTCATATGTTCTATGGATACATGAGTCACTTCAACACTTTTAATACTTTCTGTTGTCGCACTTCTGATACCTTCTGTAAAGCCTTGCATATCTTCTAGCTTTTGTTTAGTACTTTCTGCTAGTTTTCTAATCTCCTCAGCAACTACTGCAAAGCCCCTACCTTGTTCTCCTGCTCTAGCTGCTTCTATACTGGCATTAAGAGCTAATAAGTTGGTTTGTTCAGCAATGCTTCTTACACCATCTACCATTTCATCTACCTTAGCTGACATATCCTTTAAAACGGTAACTTTATCTAGCATAATCTTCGCATTTTCTCCAATGGCCTCTTTTAATTCAGAAATCTGATGAATATGTGCGATATTATCTTGACTACGTTTTACTAAATGATGAGACTCTTCACTAATATAACTAATATTTTTTGTACCTTGCTCTACAGCATTAGTCATTTCATTAAAACTAGTAGCAGTTTCCTCAATCATAGTCATATTATTAGAACTGCCTTCAATCATTGTTGCTACAATATCTTTTAATTGATTAGAAGAAAATTTCATATTAACATCAAATTCACTTAAGCTCGCACTCTTTTTTAATATTTCTAGTGCTATAGTCATATAGTTTTTATTCAGCTCTAAAATTTCTTCAAATATATATAAAAGGCGATTGTGTTTAGCATTCTTAAAATTAGGCTTTAAAGGTGCTTCTCCTCTTATGACTGCTTCTAAATACACAATCATTTGGTTTAATTCTTTATCTCTAGCTATTAGTGCCATCTCAGTTCCTCCCAGTGTTCATTCTCTCTTATTTATCTCATACATCAATAGATTATGATATATATCGACATTATTCTTCCGTTAACTTAGACCTTTTATAGCCTAAGCCTATTCAATCATACAAATAGAAATTTGCCTTGGCGTTTATGAGAATAACGTTTGGAAGAAAATGAGGGGGAGGGCTGTCTTCCAGAGTTCCGGTTCAAATTTTTTGAGGCACTAGGCTCATTTATTTGGATGAACGCACGAAAACTCCCGGTGGTCAAACACTCGTGCTAAGACCCATCCAAAACGTTCGCCAAGTGCCTCTAAAAAATTCTCCCAAGTCACTCTTCCAGACAGTCCTCCCCCTCATTTTCACAAATGTTATTGACATCATAAACTTTAAGGACAGTGACGAAGTAGGGAAAGAAGGCATAACGACAAGTATTTTTCATTTTTTATTAGGGATTCGGCTTCCTGAATACATATACATAAGTGTAAAAACAAAATAAATAACTTCCCACGGCATAATTACCACAGCTTCAACCTGAGGAACTGACCGGGTCAGCCAAGTCTCAATCTATTGTTATAGGTACCTCTGGACTTAAGGAAGATGTTCACTGGTGTGCTGCAAGGAAGGCGCCACTTATAAGTTGTTTTAAATGTTTTTATACATCTCATTATCAAATAAAGTTTCAAACCAGAGTCTTAAGGTCTTAGCTTCCTAGCATAGGGTGCACCGGCCGAGACTTTTAGGAGCTCCTCACTCATTGGTTTAACTTTCATCGCTAGTCTTAGTAGGCACTACGCTATAACGCATACGTGCTGAGGAGCCATTTTGCGCCTTGCTTAAGGTCTATTTAGCTAGCTGTGAAAGTTCATTTCAAGAGTCTGGAGCACAAAATAGCTCTTCAAGTTATTATACTTGAAGAGCTATTTTTGTTGTCTCTATCTGCTATAAGTAAAGTGAACTTAGTGTCTACTGAAAATGCGGAGCAGAACCACGGCAGGTAGCCACCCTATCTCAGTTTTGCCCAAATAGTCCGTAAAATCCACGACAAATTTCTAATTATAATAGCAACTTCATCGGTTACAAGCAGGATGCTACTAGCTCTGTCGGTAAGTCTATGGTGTACATACTTAATTCGTGAAGTGCCCTCGTAATCATGACATAAAGTAATTTAATATCTAAATCCTTTGCCTTAAACTTACTTGCACTCACATCATAAAGTAAAACAGCATCAAATTCTAATCCCTTAGTTAAATAACTTGGCATCACTGCTACTTGTCCGTTATACTGTTCTTCTTCATCTTGCAGCCATTCTATTTCTAGACCTTTCTTTCTAAGTGCACGGTATAGGTCTTCACCCTCTGCAAGATCTTTAGTAATCACGCAAATGGATACTAAGCCCTGATCCTCATAAACTTTAATCTTATTATAAATTTGATTTACTCTGTCCATTTCGCTTATGCAGTGGATAAGCTCTGGCCTATGTCCATGTCTAAAAACCGGCTGAGCTAATAAAACGGGGCGATCCTTATTTGCTCCTAGTACCTTATTGGCTAATTCAATAATTTCAATGGTAGAACGATAACTCGTAGTCATCTCAAAATAATGATAGCTCTTTCCTTCAAAGACTCTATCCATGACTCTTTGCCAATTATTAATTCCTTTATAACCATAGATGCCTTGTGCTAAGTCTCCTACTAACGTAAAGGCATCATTGGTTGAAGCCTTTCTAAGCACCAATAATTTCATTTCGTCTAAATCCTGTGCTTCATCTACTACGATATGCGCATATTGCCTTTCATCATCTAGACCATAAAGCTGACTTTGAATATAAACAAGTGGCCCTAAATCTTCTGTTTCAAAAAATTGTTTTCTAAGCTGATCTTGTATTAAAACAATAACTGATTTAAGTGCTTCCTCCGGCATTTTTCCTTCTAGCCATTTATAAAGACTTTCTTCTTCAAACATCTGCTGATAAAAAGTAGGTGCAGATGGTAAAGCAATGTTTTTGATATAAGCTTTTGTATAAGCTATAGACCACTTTTTAATATCTTTGATTTTTTCATCTCTTTCATCATAAAGAGCAATAATTTCTTGACGTACAGTTTCTATATCTGTCACTGAAGCTTTGAGTGCTTTTAGTTTTCTAGCATAAATTTGTTCGATCAACTCTTTAATATCTGCTTGCTTGTCTTGAAGCTTTTTCTTAATATAATCACCTAATAGCTTTACCCTTGTCATTAAAGGGAGACCTCCATTACTTACTAGAAACATATGTTGAAGTTCCTTATAGCTTACTATAGTGATCCCCTCATATTGAATCCCCTCTGGTGCAATAATACTAGTTTCTAGTCTTTTTAACTTTTTATCAATTATTTTAGCAAATAAAATGGAGCCTCTTAATTTGCTAGCTAAAGCTAAGATTTGTGCTTTTTCCTCTGCCTCAACTAATAAAGTATCTAACTTATCTCTTTGTTTCCCTAGCTTAATCCCTTTTCCTAATTTATCAAGTGCCCAAGCTTCAAAGGTAGTCTGAACCACATGCTCTACTCCTAAATCAGGCAATATATCTGAGATATATTTTAAGAATAATTGGTTAGGTGCTACTACCATATATTTTGCTTTAGGATTTTGCTGATTATAAATAAGATAAGCCATACGATGAAGTGCAATAGTCGTTTTACCACTCCCAGCTACACCTTGAACGACTACTGGCAAAAAGCTTTCACTTCTTATAATTTGATTTTGTTCCTGCTGAATAGTGGCTACAATTTCCTTTAAACGTCCACTAGTAGACTTATTTAAAGCATCCATTAAAAAGCCCGTTCCTTGCTGCAAGCTGTCTTTTAAATTATCCTGCAAGGATTTCTCATCATGAATTTCTGTGAGTTTACCTTCTTCTATGACATATCTTCGCTTTAAAAGCATTTTACCTTCTACTATGCCATCAGGCGCCTTATAAGCTACATCCTCATCAATACCGCTATAGTAAATGTTAGCCATAGGAGTACGCCAATCTAAGACTAACATATCTCCCTTTTCACTGTCATAAAGTCCGAACTTACCAATATAAACAACCTCTAAGTTGTCTGTGAAATTTTCTTTGAAGTTAATTCTTCCAAAATAAGGTGCTGCTTGTATTTGGCTATATTTATTTAAGTCCTCTGTTAGCCCTTGCCTCATCTGAAGTTTCAAAACTAAACGTTCATCAAAAGCACTACTTACCTCTTTTCGCAAGCTTGCAATTTCATGTTCTAATGTCTGACCTTCTTCCTTTAATGTCTCACTTTGAGCTGTAATCCATGCCTTAGTTAATTCTAACTGATGTGCTTCTTCTTTATAATCCTTGTGTTCCTCTGCTTTCATATACTCTCCTTTTCTGCATTTTAGACATCAAAAAAGTAGCTTAGTAGATATGCCTACCAAGCCGTCGTATCTTTCAGCCGCTTATTTCCATTTCTAAGGTGTTTTTCTATTATATCACCTTTTTATAAATATTCAATCTTATTATTTACTTTTCGTAACATAATATACATGTGTAGCTACTATTTGACCATTATCCTATCAATAACATCCTTGTCTGCTCTATCTATGCTTTTAGATAGATTGAAAAAACCTTTAAGTAAATGACCTACGGCCTACCTAAAGGTTATGGAAAGTATTAAACTAAGATGCTTTGTAAATATGATACTAAAACCTCACTAGCTTGCTTATGTGAAAGTTCTCCTGGATGTTGCCTTGCTCCCACTGTTTGATCTGTCGTATCTGGTAGCGCTATAAAACTTACTTTATTATCTCCACTTTCCTTTTCATAAGTTGCTATAGCTTCTTTTATAAAAGGTGCCATAACATCCCCTAACATCCCATAAGCCCATACTATATAAGCTTCTTTATTATATTTTCTTAGCTTATGTAAAAAAGTGACTGCTGCCTCTTTAAAACACTCAATATCTTCTTTGTTAAAAGAGCCATCTTCATTTAAACGTTGTTTAAAGCTTTCACCTGTCAGCTCATCTTTCCAAGCTGGTGAATTAAAAGCGCCACCATCATTGGTTCCTAAATTAACAATGATGGCATTAGGTTGCCATGCCTTAAAATCATTCTCTTCTTTTGCTCCTAGTGACTCATTTCTCTTGCCATTTAATAGGCCGCATACTTTCTCATAATAAAGTGGCACAGCTGCATGAGGATTATTATCCCAACTGCTATAGACCCCCCAACCACTTTGACAAATAAGACGATATTCTGCACTTAAAGCATCTGCTGTCATTCTGGCATAATTATTTTCAGTGCTAAACCACATTGAAATCCAATCCTCTTCTATCTTAGCACCTATACTTCCCTCTCCTGATGTAATACTATCTCCTATAAACTCTAATTTGTAAGGTTTTTCTTCTACTGGCAAGAAGCTACCATCTGTTTTAAGCTGATGGATCTGAAGTAGATGATCTTCGTCTCCTGACATAGCTTGTACTTCTTTAATGATTTTTACCTGTTTAATAACCTCTGGATTCATTCCTCTAAAAATGCAAATCCAACTTCTTCCCTTCTCTACCATTCTTCTACTTACATAGGTACCATTAATAACAATACTTATCCAAGGCTCATAGGCACTGTAGTCAGCTTCTACTTCTATCCAAAGCTCTGCTGCCCTTATATGACATTCTATTCCACTTCCTGTCCAGAACAAGGTAAGTGGTTGTTTTTTATTAGCAGTTCTTCCTAGTATTTTTAATGCTTCTATCTCTTTGACTTGATATGTAGATAATACCATTTGAATTTTCCTCCATCTTCTTGTTAGCAATGCATTACTAGTACTTTTAATCATTTTAATTGTATCGTTCTTCCACTGCCTTTTCAATCAAGCTATGTTGTCTTCTCTCCTACTATATTGCCTAAGTACTACAAAAGAAAGCTCCATATTATACATAAAAAAATGCAAAGCCTTATTTTACTAGGCTTTGCATTTTTATTTTATTTTATGGCTCTGTTAGACATACTTGAGGACATTTGTATAGAACTCCCAATAAATGGTATAATTTAACTATTAAACTTTTTAAGGGAGCCGTATATGACAGATTTCAATAAGTTAATTAACGATATTCGAACACTTTCTGATGGACAACTAAGAGAATTATTTAACTTTATAGGAGAGATACTATCTCTTCAATTTATGTCCAAAGATATTCAGACTGAGTTTAAAGAACATCGTTTCAATGGCGGTCAAGTCTGTGTGCATTGCGGCTCTCTTGCTGTTGTTAAAAATGGCAAGTTAGGGGATAAGCAACGCTATAAATGTAAGGATTGTAAAAAGAACTTCAATGATTTAACGCTTTCGGTCTTATCATGCACAAAACTCCCATTAACTAAATGGATGGAGTATGCTAAATGTATGTTGCTCGGACTAAGTATTAGGAAATGTGCTGCTCATGTAGGGGTTAGCGTTAAAACATCATTCTATATGAGACATAAGCTCTTGGATTGTATTCGTGAATATATGGGGACAGGTGCAGTTAAAGGCGTTGTGGAAATGGATGAAACCTTTCAAGCATACAGCTACAAAGGGAACCATAAGAAGAGTGGATTTGTTATGCCCCGCCCTGCAAGACATAGAGGCGGGCAAGTAAAGGTACGTGGTATCAGTTATGAGCAGGTATGTATTGCTACTGCAATAGATCGTAACAATAATATTATTCTTGAGCCTGTATGTACCGGAAGGATTACAAGCAAGGACTTAGAACGTCTATTTGAAGGACGTATTGAACAAGGCTCCATTATATGTACGGATTCGCATAAGTCTTACATTCAGTTTGCTAAAGATTTCAAACTGAACCATAAGCAGATTAAGCGTGGCAGGCACAAAGAGGGTATTTATCATATTAATCACCTTAACGCATTACACAGCCTGTATAAAGCTTGGATACGTCGTTTTAAAGGGGTATCTACAAAGTTCCTTATCAACTATCTCTGCTGGTTCAAATGGCTCCAATTATTTTGTGATGAAAAGGAAGTTGTACGCAGCAAAAATATACTTATTCATAGTGTAATCCCTTGCGTAGATACCAGAATAGAAACTTATCGAGGCAGAGGGGCAGTGTTTTTATAAGTTATAAGAATATAAAAAGATGAGTTATATAGTCACTAACTCATCGTAAATATCAACTTTATTGAATACTCATTGATCTTCCAGCAATATATAAGATTAATTGAGCTTCTTCTTCTGGAGACACCTTGCAATCAGATAGGACCCATTCCTTAAGGATACTGACTGACCCATGTTGAACATAGGTAGCAATAGCATTTTTTGTATTTATATCTAATGTTTCTGGTAAGCAATTGATTATAATATCATCAAATTGCGGGAATAAATACTTTATATTAGAAAGTAGACTATAATGATCTTGTTGCAGCATAAGTTTTGCAAATTCATGATGATCCTTTATATATTGCAGAGTTTCTCTTAAACATTCATAACCACTTTTACCATCTGAAAGATTTTCTAAAACAGTAAATGATGTTTGTTGTAAATACTCTTTAACAATTTCATCAAATACATCATATTGACTTCCATAGTATTTATAGAATGTTGTACGATTAATTCCGGCTACTTGGCATAATTCTAGTATAGTTATTTTGTTTATTTTAGCTTCTTTTAGCATTTGTATCAAAGCGTTCTGTACCAAACCCTTTGTTAAGAGCACTCTCTTACTAATGTTACTTTTCACTGTCATAGTTCCTCCGTTAAAATCAACATTTGAGTATTATTTGTCGATTGTAAAATCAACAGATGTTGATATTATTATATATGATACACTACTAAAAGGAGTTATGAAATGAAAAAAATTATTAGAAACATAATAAGCATTTTCCTATTTATTATAATGGGTATGCTGATATTTATTGCTGGTTATAAAACATATAAAACTCACCAAGTTAATAAAATACTTAAAGCACATGATAAAGAGGTGGTTAGCACTATTACAAATGCTGAACACATTCCAACAGCTGTCCAACAGATTATGATAGGGTCATTATGCAACAACTATGACAATGCCTTGCAGACATTGCAAAATATTAAGGCCGCAGGTTATGATGCAATTGAATTAAATGATTTTATGATCCATAAATCATCACTACTAGTTAAACTAATGACTCAGTTTTCTGGAATGCCTATTGGAGATGGCGGTGGACTCGATTGGCATAAACTAATTGCAGAAAGTGGACTCAAAGTAATAAGTCTGCACAGTAATCTTTCTAGCATAGAAAACGACGCAAAGGCTGTAGCAGACGAAGCTAAAAGTTTTGGAACAAATACTGTGGTTATAACTGGTATGTATAGATTTGATTATAGCGACTTAGGCGAAGTAACAAAGCTTGCTCAGCGTCTTAACGCCGCTGGAAAAGCTCTTTTAGATGAAGGGGTTCAGCTGCTTTATCATAATCACAATTGTGAACTGCAAAAGGTAACATCTACTAAAACAGCTTATGACATTCTTATTGAAGAAACTAATCCTGAATATATTAACTTCGAGTTTGATAGCTATTGGATAGCAGATGGAGGGGCTAATGTTTATGCGTTAATGGAGAAACTTGGAGATAGAATGAAATTATGGCATATAAATGATCGTGGGTGTACCAAGTCTGGACCATATATGACTCCGATACTAACAGAAGATGCGACTGAATTAGGGTCGGGAAATATAGATTTGGATACTCTCACATCAATTGCATTAGCAAATGGTGTAGAAGGCATTATCCTTGAAACTCATAAAAATTGGATAGATAATGATCCGATTAGGAGTATTCAAATTAGTGCTGATTATCTCCGAAATATGCTCAACCTTAAATAATACTCAATACCCCTACCAACATATTCACTTTTTGGTAGGGGTATTCTTATAGAACTTAGATACCGTTATGATTTTAGCTGAATAAAGAAATTCGTTAATTGCGGATATAATCTTCTATGGGAGATTATATCCGCAATTTTATCTAACAGAACCTATTTTATTATTAGTAATTAGTTGCTCTTTCTTCAAAATAACCTTGTGGATGTGCACATACAGGACAAACTTTTGGTGCTTCTTTGCCTCTGTGAATGTGTCCACAGTTGCTACAAATCCATACTATTTCTTCGTCTTTTTGGAATACTGTATTTCCTTGAAGGTTACTTAGAAGTTTTAAGTAGCGTTCTTCATGTTCTTTTTCAATCTTAGCTACTTCTTCAAATAAAAAGGCAATGTGGTCAAATCCTTCTTCTCTTGCTTCTTTAGCAAAAGTAGCATACATATCTGTCCATTCGTAGTGTTCACCACCTGCAGCATCTTTTAAGTTCTCTTCTGTTGAGCCAATGCCTCCATGAAGTAATTTAAACCAAAGCTTTGCATGTTCTTTTTCATTACGAGCAGTTTCTTCAAATAAAGCTGCAATTTGAGAATAGCCTTCTTTTTTAGCTTTTGATGCATAATATGTATATTTATTTGTTGCCTGTGACTCCCCTGAGAATGCTTCTTGTAGATTTTTCTCTGTTTTAGTTCCCTTTAAATTCATATTATACCTTCCTTTCTTTTTACCAACATTTTAATTAATAAAAATCATATTAATCATATTAATTGTATTATATTTTTTATAATTTTTCAACCCTTCTTCCCATTCTATCTTCTTAAGAGGTACATTTACTATCAATGTGTTGCTATGTAATCTAAAAATATTTTAGTCTTACTCCAATAATGAACTCCCCAATTTTCAAAGTTCCACTCCTCCATATAGCTGTTACATTCATAATCAATATAATAAAGCAACCCCTCCTGTACCACAAAATTAGTAGGGAAGTAATCAATATTCAGCTTCGCTTCATAAAGCACTTTACACATTTTATGCATTTGTTGTAAATAAGATGATTTCATTTGATCTTTAAGCACTAATTCAAATATGGTTTCACCATCAATAAATGTCTTAAGCAAACGTTCTCTCTTCTGGTCTACTTCTATTAAAGTAGGCATTAAAATACCAATAGCTAATAATTTCTGGTAATCATTTAACTCTGATTCAAGTTTATTTCCAAATTGATAATACTCACAAGGCTCATGATGAATTTGTTTAAGCACATAGCTTTTTTCTTCATTTCTTACTAAATAAGAGTAGCCGCCCTTTCCTTTACCTAAAAGCTTCACCACTTCATAATCTCTTTCATTTACCTTCATTATTTCCATTCTTAAAGGCCTCCTTACTTCCTATTGTTAGTTCTATGTAATATTCTTCATCCACTTCCTCTTTTTAAATAAAATAAGAGAAAGCCCTAAACGTACTAGTTCTTCTAATGATAAGATAAAGTAAACTAAGTAAATAGGTAAATGCCAGATAAAAGCTGCTAAAAAGCCTAAGGGAATACCAAATCCCCAAGTTCCTATTATATCTATAATTAAAGTTAATTTTGTATTTCCCCCACTTCTTAAAATACCCCCACCTAAAATCATATTGGCAATCTTGGCAAATAAAACGAAGCTGAAACTATACAAAATATAACAAGTAAGCTGACTTACCTCCTCAGTTACATTGAATAGCCTTCCATAAAATCTGGCACAAATCAATAAAATTATGCTAATTCCTAAGGAACCTATAACACCTATTTTTAAAAGCTTTCTTGCAACTGCATAAGCGCCTTCATAATCATCTTTTCCTAATCTACCACCTACCATAACAACAGTTGCTACTGATACGCCGCTAAACAACCCTATTAATAAGCCTTGTACTGGGCTAGTTAATGTCATCGCAGCTAAAGCATCTCTACCTAATCTTCCATAAATACCTGCATAAATATTTTCTCCCAAGCTCCATAAGAACTCACACGCCAAGATGGGAAGAACAATAATAATTACCTTTTTTAAGAACGCTTTACTAGGAAGTACTAATGGTTTAAGTATGATTTGTTTCTTTTTCTTGAGTACTAGAATAAATCCAATTTGTAAGCTCATTTCAACTACTCTAGCTATAAGAGTTGCTAAAGCAGCTCCTTCGATGCCCATTTCAGGGCAGGAACCGTTTCCAAAGATAAAGAAATAATTGCCTACTATATTAAGCATCATAGCCACTATACTTCCATATAATAGCCACTTACTTTTTTCCAAGGTTCTTAATAGCGCAGAAATAACCATAGTAATGGCCATTGGCACAAAGCTTAGAGCTATTATCCAAAGATACTTAGCACCTGCTAAATAAATAGCTGTATCTTTTGTATAAATCCTCATGATATCCTTGGTCATTCCTAATGAAGGAATTAAAAATAAAATAGCAATTCCTATAGCAATATATAAATTGGAAAAAAAGCTTACATTCATCCCTTCTTCATCTTTATTGCCCCAATATTGCGCAATCATAATAGCAGCAACAGTTGAAATAGCAGATAATGTAACCGTCACAAGGCTACTGTATTTAACAGCTATACCACTTCCTGCTATACTAATACTTCCTAATTGCCCTACCATTATTTGATCAACCAAACTAAATGAAGATTGAAAAGCACATTGCAATGCAATAGGCACAGCAATGCTTTTAAGTTCTTTATAAAACGTAGTGTTTTCTTTTTTCAAAACCATCACCTCTTTATTAGAGGCATTTGCGCAAAGCCTATCTAGATACTCCTATTTTACTATAGCACCTGAATATATCAACAGGTTAAGCGCGTAACCTAAACTAAAAAAAGCAACTTCTTTTTGTCACTTATCACCTATATCTTTTACACTTTCTCTTGTCACTAAGGAGGTGGGAAGTACCACGTTTGCTATTGCTTCATCTCCTGCTATCAGCGCTTCAAGTAGCTCTATAGCCTTTTCTGCTCTTTTATTCATATCTTGTTTGATAGTTGTTAATTTGGGCCTTACATACTGATCTAGCTGAATATCATCAAATCCTATAATAGAAAAATCTTCTGGAATTTTTACGCCTTGGTCTAAAAGATAATTCATCCATTCAATGGCATATACATCAGACGCACAAAAAGCAGCCGTGTATTTTTTTATTTCTTTCAATAAGTGCTTATAATAAGCAAAACGCTCTTTCTCATCAAAAGGCAATAACTTAAAATCTTCTGGCATAACTATTATTTGATTGTCTAAAAGTGCTCTTTTAAAGCCCATATAGCGTTCATGATCGCCACAAGTATCATTATCTGATAAAAACATAATTTTACGATGACCTTTATGTACTAAATAATTTCCTGCTTGATAGCCTCCACCTTCATTATCAATACCTACATTTGAATATTTTTCAGCTTCATTCACATAGCCATCAATAACCAAAAAAGGGATGCGCATTTTTGCTCTTAAACTTTGATAATCTTGATTACAATAGCCAATTAAAATAAGCCCTGCCATATTCCACATAGAAGCATACTGTACAATCTGTTCTAAACGTGATTCTTCCTTGACCATCATAAAATAGCCCTTTTGATTAAGACATTTAGATAAGCTATTTAGTATATCACTCACAAAGGGATCCTTTAGCATTTGTCCATTGTATTTTTGATCATCTGAGAGCATAACACATATAATCTTAGAGCTATTTTGAGCTAATAAAACTGCTGCCATATTAGGAATATAGCCACTTACCTCTAAAAGCTCCTGCACTTTTTCAACTGTTTTGGCTGATATTTTCTTGGTCTTTCCATGAATTACATTAGATACTGTAGCTGTGCTTACCCCTAAGCTTTCTGCAATGTCTTTGATAGTGACTCGCCTTTCATTATAGTTTATTTCCTGTTTACTCATTTTCTCCTCCCTAACATCTTATTTATCTACAAAAGATGTACTTTATATCTCTTTTATTCTAACATCCATATAGCTATTTGGGGTAATTAAGGCGCTCTATCCCTCTCATTTTTCAAAATCATATACTCATACATACACCATTTCTTAGTAAAACCAAACCTATATATAACGACTTAGTATACCTTATTTTCCATAGGCGAAGTCACTTCATTAGGTACTCCTTTGCTTAATGGTCTATATTCTTTCTTTAAATAAGGGAATACCTCATAAGGAATCGAAAATTCTAAAATACCTACCGCATGAGGTGAAATAATATATTCGTTAGAGATGACCACAAACCCATTATCTGAAAGGTACCAAGTATCTTCTGTTAAAATATCCTTGATATTTTTTTCATAGCCTTCAAAAAAATACTCTTTATATTCATACTTATTAGTTTGTTTTAGTAACTCTTGATTAATAAAAGTAATAGCTGCTTTTTCATCTGTGGTAATATCTTTTAAAGTTAATCGCCTGCCCGTATTAGGATCAAAATTTTGAGCATAACGCCAACTATTAGGATGTGCACCACCTGTATATTCATCATTATTTTCTATCAAACTAATTACCTTTTCATCTAGCCTTTCTGGCATATAACTCATACCTAAGCCATAACCTTCCCAGTAGGCTCTTTCTTCCTCACTTCGCCCTTTATAATCCTCTTGGGCTTGTTTAAAATCAATAGCTTGCTGTACTTCAAAAGCTTTCCTTTTATTTTGATAAAAATCATTCATCTTTTTAGTAGCTTTTTGGTTACCTCCTATAGTAACTACAGGGATATTGCCTTGAACCTGTAACATAGGAACACCGTTTTTATCCTTTAATACTTGATCTAATTTTTGCAAAGTAATCCTAATTACTTCAGCTTCTCTAGAACTATCGATCTCTGCAGGAATAACCTGAGCCTTTCCACTATTACTTACTAAGCAGGTTGTTAATAAAAGTATAGAAAGTACACGACTGATCATAAATGATGCTCCTTTTTATATGATTAAACATTACTCTGCTTATTATGGCTCAATCTATGTTTTAAAATACATCTTCGTTTAGTGCCAACAGTGTATATCTTCCACATCACCAAATACTTCATACAATGAGCCATTTTGATAACCATATACCTTATATCCTGGATTTCCCCACTCTTCAGATTCAACAACTATTTCCATAACACCATCATTTTGCACATCAGCAATAGCTACAATCCTTCCTTTGTCTCCTGTAACTAAATTAATAGTCACTCTCATAGTATGTACAGTGCCATCATTACCTATTTTTCGAAGTATTAGCTTTGTATTTCCTTCTTCTTGTAGTATCAGTACCACTTCATCTTGCCCGTCTCCTTCAATATCAATACGGTAGTTTTGTAAAATTGTAGCATTAGGGAAAAACTTTTGATAACTATCTATACTTTGCGCCTTAGGTATTCTAGGCATTGCTTCCCATGTACCACTAACTGCTAGATAAGGCATCTTTTCATCTATTTGTATTTCCCCTCTATAGGAATTGGCATTGATCACATTATCTTGTTTTAAACTAAACTGAGAATGTTCAATTTCCTTTATGTAGCCCTTTTCTAGGCTATAAACCTTATAATGTTCATCTTGATGAATATAGTGACACATTTCTAAATAAGAATAAACCCTATTATCCTTTGAACCACCTAGCAAGCTCCCATTGCACACTACAGGATGATATCCTTCATCCGCTATATAAGGCTGACTTCGTACTTTCATTTCACCTAACTGTATATCCTGTCCATCTGTTACAGCCTGCTTATATATTTCTTTGGTATAGGTAAATTCTTCATTATTTAGCTCTGTATATTGAAGCCTTAAATAATCATCTTTAAGATAAAGTATAAAATACTCTTTTATTACACGCTCCTGCTCCTCATATGTTCCTTGTAGTACAGCTATTGTTTCCTTGGGCAACTTTATATCCTTTATCTCTTCTTTAACCACTAACTGAGGCTTAGATAAGTACAAACCTAAATCTATGGTTTCTTCTCGATTTGTTTTTAAATTCAAATAAAGCCTATACCAACTACTTGGTCCATGCTTGGTTTTTCTTTCCCATACAGCATATTCAAGTTGCAATGGAACTGGCTTACTCTCTTTGAAAAAGGCACTGTAATCTACTTCATATATCTCACCGCTCATTTCTTTTATACTGCCCTTCTCATCTAACTTGTAGGTCACCTTGGCAATAGGTAAATAATCTTGCCATGACGTACTTGGTCCTCTTCCTATATAATCTGGAGTGCCTTCTTCAACAGGATTTACCATGACATAAAAGCTCGTAGCATTTTCTAATTTAATCATGATATTTTCTCCCCCGCCTGCAAACCAATTACTTAAAGGTAAATAAGCATCTTTAGGATAAATGCCTCTTCCTTGTTCATCTTCTTGGTAAATCCCCACTACTTGATGTTTTAAATCGATACAGAGCGTAGGATTTGTCTTACTTGTTAAGTACAAAGAAGTTTTAGGATAAATTAATTGCCCATTAAGCATGGTTTCTTCCTTAGGATCTGTCGTCCATTTCCACTCTAGGTCATCTATTACTTTAGCTATAGGTGCCTGTTCTATCAAAGCCTCTTCTTGTACCACTGTTCCTGAATTATTTTCTTTTATAGTTTCTGGATGAGTATTAATCCTATTACATCCTAGCAATAAAGCTACGCTTATTAGACTTATTCCTACTAACACTTTTCTTATTTGGTATCCTAGCTCCTCCATTTTTACCTCCAATATGCAGCAATTTTATACAATTTATATTAGGATTTATCTGTTATATTATCTATTATCAAGGTTTTTAAACTCAATAAATTAAAGGAGTTGTTTATGATGAATCTATTGAATGCCTTTGAAACTGGAACAGGGTATTTACCTGATAAACCAATTGATTTTACTTCTATCCCTTGGTCTTCACATCCCACCTTTGATGGTGTTGCCTTGAAGCACCTTATTACTTCTAAAGACACTAACGGTGCTTTCAGCTTTCACCTAGTACGTATTGACCCTCACAAAGAAATTGGGCTTCATATTCATGAAATCCAATTTGAAACTCATGAAATTCTTAATGGTACTGGCACCTGTATTACTAGTAAAAATACACTTACCTACACCCCAGGAGTTATTTCGCTTCTACCCTCTAATCTTCCACATCGTGTTATAGCAGGTAAAGAAGGCCTCTTCCTCTTTGCTAAATTTATTCCTGCTCTTTGTTAGTACATACTTTTTTATAAGCACTAGGTGTTATTCCAATTAATTCTTTAAAATGTCTTATGAAGTGGCTTTGGTCATAAAATCCCACAAGCAAAGCCACTTCTGCTACTTGTCTATTTTCTCTTAAAAGTTGCTGAGCTTTTCTAATTCTATTTTGAATCAGAAACTGATGGGGTGTTAACCCAACTTGATTTTTAAAAGTACGTAAATAATGATAGGGACTAAAATAAGTTTCTTTGCTTATCGTCTCTAACGAAAAAAATCTCTCTGGATGTTGCTTACACCACTGAATAACCTTTTCTATCTCCTCATTAAAATCATAATCAGCTTCATCTTGCTTAACATTCTCTATATAATCTAATAAAATTTTTCGTTTATTAACTTCTAATTGACTATAAAGATAGGTCTTCATTAAACCTTTTTCGACTTGTTTTCTTATAGCAATCCCATCTTTTACTTGTAAATAGGTAATTGGTAAAATAATAGCTATTAAGCTATACGCTTTTATGGAAGCAATTTTGTGTACTTCATAGGGCTTTATACAGTAAATATCCCCTTTATTTAATAGTAAATAGTTTGGCTCTGGTTTCAGTTCTATACTTCCTTTTAAGACTGATAAAACTGTATATGAATGACTATGGTTATGTAACTTATAATTTAACTGAGACTCTACTACTTCTATTATTTCAATCTGCCCATATTGATTATAGTATACTGTTTCCTTTTGACACATACACAATCACTCTTTTCTTTAACTCAAACTAAACCATGTACCACCTGTAGCAGTTGAAAAATTATATCCAAATAGTAATTTAGGTGCTGTATCTTTTTCATCTATTACATAAACACCCCATGCATCTAATTGTTCTCCCGATTTGACTATTCCTTGAAGTGCTGTATATGGCATTTTTACATATTGAGACTCATATCTGGTATTTTGGTTACTATAAGGTATAAAGTCATAGTAGGATAATCTTACTGCTCCTTTCATATTGGTACTTTCGCTTCCAGACAGATTAGTTCCAAAACTTACCACGCCTTCATCCTGTACAGATACCACTTCCACTAAAAAATTCACTAAAACATATTCTTTCCCCTCTTGTGCGGGCTTGTTACTACTTATTTCTTCTAATACTGACCAGGCTTCATCACCTCTTAATACTTCATTAATCTTAATCTTGGCACTATATTCTTTTAATCCTGATTTTACTGTTACTAACTGCTCTGTCCCTAGGGGAACAGGCTTTGTTTGATTAGTAGATTGATTAAGTTCTTTGTCCTTTTTCCCTACTGTTCCTATGATAATATTCCCATTTTCATAGGAGATATCGGCATCTACAATTTTTCCAAAGGTTCGAAGTGGCATATAGGTAGTACCATTATAAATAATCATATTTCCTGCACCCATCACGTTATTTCCCTGGTAGTGCTGATACTTCATTTCTGCTTGCACTATATGTGCTTTTACTTCAGCCACTTCAGTACTTTGTACACTAGTTGCTGCTTGAGAACTTCCTACAATAATAGTATCATCTTTATAACTTACACTAACCTTCAACAGATTTCCTAATTCTCTTAATGGTACATAGGTAGTTCCTCTATGCTGGATAACCAATTTCTTCTGTGCTTCCCCATTACACTGTATTGTTTGTGTTTTAATAACAACTGATACTTTTGTTGGCTCTTTAGCAAATACTATAGTCATTAGCATAAGACTTACAATTAAAGCTACTGCTCCCTTTTTCATTTCTCTTGCCTCCTATCTTTTTTAATAGTTTAGCATGGTTATTGAGTAAATTTTGTCACTTTTTATCCTTCAATAATAAAGCCACGAAAATATGGTTACTATCTTCTTGGCCTTATTATTTCAATATATCTATTATTTTTATTTTGTCATGTCTCCATGCTTATAGTATCCTGTGACAGAGCCATAACCTAGTATATTTCCCGACTCGTCATTGACATGGTCAAGTGCTTTAACAACCTTTTCATAAGAATTAGTACCATCCATCTTTCCTATCTCATTAGTTGGTTTGTGTTTTAAAGCATAAACTTCTATACAATAACTATGGTCTCTACTTTTAGGTGGATAGGGTCCTATATAATCCTTTGTTTCTGTATAAGCACCTTGTTCTAAATCCGTGGCATTCGTTACAATAGCACGCCAATGTAACCAATGATTAGCTGTTTTGTCAAACATATAAATAGCATAGCAGTTAGCACCTTCCACTTCATCAAAGCTAAGTGCTGGACTTAAATTATCTCCTTGAGGCTCATTCTGTTTTTTCTGAGCTACTGTTTGCGTTAATAATCGATTTGCTTCATTAATAGAAGTAGAACTTACCTTCATTTCCTGATAACTTCTCCCTAAAATATCATCTACCGTCTTGCTTGCTTCTTCAGCCATACAACCACTAGTGACTGCTACTATAAGACCTACTACCCCTATGATTAATGTCTTAAAATGTATCATTTCTATTTCTCCTCTTTATATTACAAATGGAATAAAGCGCTTGGTTCTTTCCATGTAACTGAGATATTCCTCACCAAACTCTTCTATCATATCCTTTTCTTCTTTTCTTGCTAACCTATTATAAAGCCATACAATAAAAGGCCACATTAAAAGCATCGGGAGTGTCGCCCATTCTAATAGCATCCCCAAAGTAATCATCATAAAGCCTGTGTACTGTGGATGACGAATATACTTATAAATGCCTGTTTTAACCACTTTCCCTTTACCTGATTCTTTTGCCCAATATTTATGATAGATATTATACCAACCATTAGCAATAATCATGATACCACTTATACTTAGAGCGATATTGAGATACATTCCTAAATATCCTATTTGATTTACTAGTGTATGCCCCCATAATACCCCTTCTGGAAGCCTCTTACCTATAAGCCATGAAATAAAATACATACTCATAGGAATCCCATGCATTTCTATAGCAAAAGCAATTACAAATGCCATGTAAGCTGTAGCTGGTTTACGATCCATCTTTTTATAAAACGGCACAAATAAAATAGCAATCCCATAAAGCAAAATAAAAAATATGACACCATACCATAAATGAAAATGACTTTCTAGAGTTTCCATTTTCTTACCTCCTTTGTTAAACCTCCTTCATTGTAACAAAGTTGGTAACGTCCTTCGCCTAACTAAAGTTAGGTAATTTCCCCTAACTTCCTGGCTTCACTCACTGCTTGTATACGATTTTTCACTTCTAGTTTTCCCAATATATGATTCATATGCCATTTAACAGTTCCAATCGTTAGATAAAGCTGATCTCCTATTTCTGCATTACTTCTTCCTTCTGCTACTAGGCTTAAGATTTCTCTTTCCTTTGGTGTTAAAAGATACTCTTCTTTTTTAATGCCTACTTTACTCGTTTCATTCTCCTTATGAAATTGTGCTACGAGAAGGTATACTTCTTGATCTATCTTTTTTAGCAAAGGTAGGATTTCTCTTCCCAATAAGTAAAAGCTTGCTACAATACCTGTTTCTCTTTGAACTTGCACAGCTTCCTTTAAACAACTGATAGCCTCTTTTTCCCTATTAGCTTTTAAGTTAATTTCCGCTAAGAAAATAAGCAGTTCTTGAAGCTGTGTCCTCATACCTGTAAAACGCACTTTTTTCAACATATCTAATAAATAAGGAATGGTTATAATATGGCTCAGCCCTTTTTGCTGAAGCAAGAGTAAAAGTTCCACTACTTGATACTGCCCTTGATAATGATTTTTTGTAAATTCCATTTCAAGGCGCTCAATCATTGCCTCTATTTCTTCTTTATTTGTATAAGTCGTATCTTCTGTTAAAACATAGTACAAGCATTGAAATAGTTCTCTATAAATATAATGCATATGCCCTAATCTAGCTAAAAGATCTGACATCACTTCTTGCATATGCCTTTGTTCATCCAGCAAGTAATAAGCCTTCATTAAAAAAGGCTCCACTACACCTTGCATATGAAGCATTTGTGTATCTTCTATACACGTTTTAGCTAATTTTAAATACTTGCATGCCAGTTTTAACTTTCCCATTTGAAAATAGCACATACCAAGTGGTAAATAAATAATGTCCCAATATCCCTTATCTCTCTCACTCATATCGCCTATTTGAATCAATATTTGATTACTTTCTTCAATCACCCTTCTCATGTCTCCTAGATAATATAAATTAAGTAGTTTGTTTGTAAGGGCTACGCTAGCTGGGAAATCTAATCCCAGGTTAAAAAACATCCGATAAGCTTCATCAAATAATCTAGTCGCTTCTCTATACCTTAAGAAACCTGCCAGCATTTGACCATAGGTAAGCTTGGCATTAGCCATAAATAAGGAACTCTCCTCAGGTGGTAGTATGTCTACACTTAGTTTTGCTAGGGCTAGCTTCTTCTTCGCTTCTGTATTAAAGGTCATTAAAGCTTGAAGCGAGTAATAAAAAGCTTTTAACTGCTTATTGGTCATTTCTTCTTCTTCAAGCTTTTTCATATTGCCATAAGCATAGTTATTATCACCATTTAAAAAGGCTAACCAAGCTACTATTAATTTACTGAGTGTAGAAGGTATTTGTTCAAAGGAAATAGCCTTCAATACTTGATAACATGGTAAAGTGCAAGACATGTTCGTTATTGATAAGAGTTCATTCTCTACTAATTCAAATAGTTCCTTTATACGTCCTTTTTCTTTTAAGTCTTCCATTTGTTTATAAAGCATTTCTCTATTCATTTCCTTCATCTCCTTAATGACTTACACCTCTTAACGAGTCAAATACCTTACTGCTATTTGGGTACGATGTTCAAGTCCTGTTTTACTTAAAATAACGCTAATGTGATTTCTTACAGTGCCATCTGAAATAAATAGCTTTTTCCCAATCTCTTTATTAGACAAGCCTTCTGCAATAGCCGCTGCTACTTCCACTTCTCTTTCTGTTAAGCTATCAAATAAATGATTTTCCTTTTGCTTTTGTTCTGATACCTGAGAAGTAATAAATTCCATAACATCCTTTTGAAAAACATTTCCTCCTAAAGCTACTGTTCGAATAGCAGAAAGCATGGTATCTGCTGAAGCACTTTTTAAAATATAGCCATAGACATTTGCTTTCATGGCATTTAAAATCAAGTCTGGTTCATCAAAGGTTGTTAATAACAATGGTTTACTAATGTTCTCCTCTATAAGGAGCTTAGCAACTTCAATACCATTCATGCCAGGCATTCTGATATCTAAAAGTGTCACTTCTGGTTTATAAAGTCTGCAGGCCTCTATGGCTTTCTCCCCATTTTCACATACAGAATCTAAAATAAAATCTTCCTGGGTCTCTATAATCATTTTTAGCCCTTCTCTAATCATGGCATCATCATCTACCAAAACAATATGAATCACAGAAATTCCCCCTTATGAAATTAAAAAGATATTTATCACCTTAAAACCCATTTCATTCATTTCAAAAAAGCATTTCCCATTACATTTAATGGTACGTTCTTCAACTGCTTCTAGGCCTAACCCTTTAATTAGCTTACCTTTACAAACCCCATTATCATAGTAGCTCACCTTCACCATAGCAGTCATCACCTTAATCTCCACAGTAAAAGCACTAGCCTTCGAATGCTTTAATACATTGGTCAAAAGCTCTCCTACATTTTCTTTAATGCACTGCCATAATTCCAAGTTAACCTGTTCTAGATTACCTTCTGTTCGATAAATAGTATGTAATTCATGTTTTGCATTAGCTTCATCTAATAGAAGCTGAATATCATTACTTCCTAGGTCACTTCTAATGGGCCTTTCTTCTCTTAATGCCTTCCTAATATCATCTACACCTTCTCTTAAATGAGCTGTGGCCTTTTGCATACTAATGAGTGCCTTTTCTTGGTCTTTCTTCATCTGAAGCATAGCTGCCTCTAACATAATAATACTACTGGATATACTATGCCCTATTTTGTCATGCAATCTGGCTGATAAACGATTTCTTTCTTCTAAGACTGCTGAGTATTTAATCGTTTTAAAAAGCCTTTCATTATCTTTAATCTGTTCTTCTAGGTGAATCAGTTGTTCCCTTTGATCACTATTAAGTATTTTATAAAAACTTAGCTTTTTACTATCATTTATTGTAATCAATAAGGTTATTAATACCAATATATTAATAAGAACCAAGTTAATAGTCCCTGGGTAAATCCCAAGCATCACTATGAACCCGGCTACGCTCAAGCCATAGAAGTAATGTTCCTCTGTTAAATAGCTTATAAGTTCTATCCCTAATACAATAAAAATAGGCTGCCATTCTTCTATTCCTAATCCGAGTAATACTCCCTCTAAAAGAAGAATTAAAAATAGATTTACTTTCCCCAGCCACTTACCCTTTAGACTTTCTCTTTTCCACCCATTGCACTTTAAATCAAGCGCATACATTATTATAAAAATGCATAAAAAAGCAAGGGCTGAACCTGTTATAAAAACAGCTTCCTTGCTATATTGCTGCATGAAAACCAAGCTTATGGCTAACGCAATCACCTTATATATAGCAAATACCCTTGTTGTTTCTTTCATTTTCCCCATCCTTATGGCTTACTCATTCGTTGTAAGCTGCTTATTAAATAATACTGTTCCTAATAACATAAAGAACAAGGCATATAATCCTAAAATAATTAAAGCCCCCATAGGATTATAACTTCCTCTTCCCTGCATACCTCTAATACATTCCATATACCAATAGTGTGGCACAATCTTAGCAAGACGCCTCATAAATTCTGGTGCCATATTGGTTTCAAAGTAAGCACCACCTAAAATAGCTGCCATACATCCAGCACCATAAATAGAAAAAACCACTCCCACTTTCGTCTTCACTATAAAGGAACAAATCATAGAAATGCCAATAACAATTAAGACAAATACTAATAACAAATAGGCCACCATCCAAAAAGGTAATCCTACATCACTTTGCTTAAAGCCTAGATAACCTATATAAATAACAGCCGAAATACTACCTACAATGAGTGCATAAAGAGCTATTCCTAAAATATACTCCATTGGTCTCATCGGTGTACTCTGGATTCTCCTTAAAGTACCCTCTACATGATCTGTTACAATCATTAATCCAATAATTAAACCAATATAGAAAATAAAATTCAAATAAAAACCTTGTGTTAACTTAAAACCAATACCGGCTGTATATCTTTCTATCATGGTCTCACTAGCACTTATAAGCTCTAGTCCATGATGACCTACTTGCATTTCCTCTAATAGTATCTCGAACCTCTTACTATCTCCTCCACTAGTAGCACCCAGTACTTCTACACTTTCCATATACACCTCTATATAGGCTTTGATAAAAGCTTCATTGGCATAGTTATTAATGGTAGTCACTTGAATAGGCTCAATAGTGCGCTGAGCCACTAGATCGTTTTGAAGATTCTTATTTATCTCAATTATAGCTGACAGCTCTCGGTTTAGCAACTCATTGCTATAAGCCTCATAGGATTTTCCTGTATCAATTTGCATGCCAATTTCTTCTTTAAGATAGCTGATCAATTGCTTTGATAAAGCGCTTTTATCTTGATCTATAACTGCCACTTTCATTTCTCTAAAAGCTGTATTAAAGTTACCACCAAAACTTTCTTGCATCACACAAAGTAATACACCTAATGCAATAGCCAAAATAATTGAAAACCAGTTGCGCTTTAAACTCATATCAAAAAAGGTTACTATATTTTTCATAACTTAGCCCCTTTCCTCTTGTTTTTTGCTAAAAATAATGCCACCTAAAACAAGAACACCCATTATAATGATTAATTCAACACCTAGGATGTACCAAACCTCTTGGGATTCTCCAAATAAACTGAGCTTAATAGCTGCTTGATTAAGTATATAAGGTGGCAAATAATCACATAGCGGTTTTATTGCCATTGCCATGGCAAATATACCACTAAAAAACAAGAGGAGCCAATTCACTGCAAATAAAAGGACTACCATAGATTTCTTAAAAATTAAACTTAATAATATGCCAATAGCACTTACAGTAACCGACGTTCCTGCAAATAATGCAAATAATAGAAGATTACTAGCTAAATCCTTGCCGTAAGAAGCGCCATAAACGAAGCTACTTACTAACATAATAACTGTCACCTGCAAAATAGCTTGTGGCATCAAACCTACTACTTTTCCCGCAAAAAGCTTAAAGCGATTCTGTGGCAATATAATAAGCCTATTAATTGTCTTACTATTTTTCTCATCTGTAAACGCCATGCAAGAACCAATGCTCCCAAAGAAAGCAGTCATAATGGTCATGGCAATAGCATAATAATCCATCATTGACATTTGTGTTTGTAACTTTTTAGATACTGTATATGTTTTTTCACTCACTGATTGCATTTCGTCAAAATGAAAGCTGCTAGTTTTTAAACTATTAGTAGCTATTTCATAAACATGCATTTGCTTTAACATACCTGTTATCATACATTTGACTGTATGGTTTAAATAAACGTCTGTTCCTTCGTAAAGTTTTAAGCTACCTGCCTCATAAACAAGATAAGCATCAACTTGTTGCTCTTGTAAAAGTGTTAACCCTTCTTCCTTTAAAGACACTTCTTCAAATATAACGTTTGCTTTATTTAGCTTCTCTTTTGTGTTTTCTAGCAAGCTTCTTATTTGTACTGCTTTTATTTGTTCTGCTTCATCTTCTTGATCTTTACTTATGAAATAGCCTAAATGAACCTCCCCAATAGCTTGGTCAGCAGTCTGTACCTCATCTAGGAAACTTCCTAAAATATAAACTAATACTACTGGAAATATAATAAGAACAAGGATTAAATAGGGATTACGCAAAAAACTTTTAAATTCATTTAAAATTATATCTTTCATGTAATTTTCCCCTATCTTAACTCTCGTCCTGTTAAACTTAGGAACGTCATATCTAAATTAGGTTTTTCACTTGTCACATTCATAATAGGCAGCTTATAAGCATTAATTATCTCCAGGATTGGCATGATATTTTCGCATTTAATAGATAAGTCTAAGTGGATTTCATTTTCGTCTAAGTTAACTCTCACGACTCCAGGTAGTACTGAAAGTTCTTTTTTTAGCTGCTCAGTATCTACCTTACTTGTGATTCTCGTTGTGATACTGCAGCCTTTTATATCTGTTACCAAGGATACTAGCTCTTCTTTAGTTCCATTAGCAATAAGCTTTCCATGATCCACAATAGCAATATGATCACAAATTTCTTCTACCTCTTGCATATAATGTGATGTATAAATCACCGTAGTCCCTCTTTGTTTTAAGATACGAATCGAATTTAAAATATGCTCTCTAGACTGAGCATCTACGCCAACGGTAGGTTCATCCATAACGATAAGTTTTGGCCTATGCGCTATACCACAAGCAATATTCAGTCGTCTTTGCATACCACCTGACATCTGTCTTGGTTTCATCTTAAGCTTTTCACTTAGTCCTACGAATTCAAGCGCTTCTAATGCTGCCTCCTCCAATGCCTTTCCTTTTAATCCATAAAAAGAAGCAAAGAATTTCACATTCTCTAAAGCATTTAAGTGCTTATAAACAGCAATATCCTGTGGCACCATTCCTACTAATGCTTTGACCTTCATTTTATCTTTTACAATATCAAAACCTCCAACTTTAATACTTCCTTTTTCAAAATTGTTTAAAGTGGTAATAGCACTTAAGGTAGTTGACTTGCCAGCACCATTGGGCCCTAAAAGCCCAAAGATTTCCCCTTCTTCAATACTAATACTCAAATGATCAACAGCACAAAAATCCCCATACATCTTAACTAATTTATTAACCTCAACAAAAGCTCCCATAGCTTCTCCTCTCCCCTTTGTACTCTAATGGTGTGATTTGATAATAATAATGTAACATGGGTAAGGTGGTGCGAAACAGTGACAAGAAAACGAAGCTAGGGGTGACAATTGTCATGGTAGGTTATATGCAAAAATAGCACATAAATTTTTCATTTTTTATTTGGGATTCCACTGCTTGCCCACATATATATAATTGCAAAAACTAATCAAACAAAGTTTTAAACCAGAGTCTTAAGGTCTTTGCTTCCTAGAGTAGGGTGCACCGGCCAAGACTTTAAGGAGCTCCTCACTCATTGGTTTAACTTTTATACTCGCTATCCCCATAGCCCTAAAAATCATATAGTGCTGAGGAGCCATACTATGCTCTTTTTGAGGCCAGGTTAGCTTTTATAAAGGTAAAATACAAGAGTCTGGAAACAAAAAGGCACTACTTAGAAGTTTAATACTTCCTAGTAGTGCCTTTTTGGTGTTTAGTTTTTTATAATTCTTGTTGTATCTTTTCTATTTCTTCTTTTGTAAGTCCTATACTGGTCACAATAATGAAACTCTCTCTCTACTCTATCCATTATGTAATATAGTGATAAATATTATTTTTTAATTAAGTTTCTAATTAATGTTTCAATCAATTATATAATTATTAATAAAACTAGTTAGATACATAGCTTGGAAATATCAACATAAAAGTTATAGGAGAAAAGTATAAATGAGAAAAAAGAGATACCTAGTCTTATCAGCTATTTTATCAATTTGTTTTCTTGTAAGCTCTACTAAAGCTCAACCATCTATAGCCATCCAAAACTATATTTCAGCAGTAGACAAGATAGCTGTAGCTCCAGATATTAAAATTGTAGGCCTCGGCGAAGCAACCCATGGCAATAGTGAATTACAGACATTAAAGCTCGATGTATTTAAAGCTTTAATAGAACATAATAATTGTCGCATCTTTGCAATAGAAGGTGATTTTGGTGGAAGTGCAAAGGTGAATGACTATATTTCAGGAGGGAATGGCACTGCTAAAGAGGCGGCTGCTGAGATAGGATTTGCTATTTATAAAACCCAAGAAATGGCTGATTTAATTGAGTGGATGAGAAATTATAACCAAACAGCACCTGAAAATAAAAAGCTAAAGTTCTATGGCTTTGATATGCAGCGTTATGATAATAGCAAAGAGCTTTTGTTTAACTATCTTAACAAAGTAAATAAGCAGCTTTCAAAACAATATTCAACTCTACTTTCTGATTTAAATGATCAAACGGTTTATACTCAGAATCAAATCAAGGTAAAGGTTGCAGTGACAAAAGTAGATGCATTAATGAAAATAATGATGGCCTCTAAGAATGATTTCATAGCTCAATCAAGTGAGAAAGAATTTGCATTTGCCCTGCAATGCGCCCAGTCTATTAAAGAAAATGCAACCTTGCGTAGCGCAGGGGTGCATTATGCCAATATGAGAGACCAATATATGAAAGATAAAATTGATTGGATACTCAATTACGAAGGAAATCAAATGCTTTTTATTACTGGTCATAATGGACACATAGAAAAAACATCTTCATCTGCAGGATTTACTTGTATGGGAGAACGACTTGCAAAAAGCTATGGTAAGGCTTACTACGCCATTGGTACTGATTTTTTAGAAAGCTCCTTTAATGTTGTAAATAGTTCCGGAAAAGATATGATTATAACACTAAACAATACTAATGCTCTAACATCTCAGTTTGAAAATCTAGAGGATAATATCTACTTCATGGATTTTACCTCAGCAAAAGAAAATAATGAGCTTAAAGAAATACTTGATACCCAAATAGCTATGACAAATATTGGTGCCGAGTTCAATAGTTGGCAAAAAGCTCTTAAAACTTTTTACACCTTAAAAATGATTCCTTCACAAGCGTATGATGGGATTATTGTATTACAAAAAATGCATCCATCTACAAAAATAAATTTCAAGTAAAGGTAGGTCTTCATATATGCAGAAAAACTTATATATGGATTAAAAAAAGCCATGGATATGGGGAATGAGCATTCTTACCATTGTTCTAATAATCTTTTTGGGAAGTAATACGCAATTAAAGGGTATTCATTTACTCGAAAACATTATTAGTGATGGCAAATATACTTTTTATGTAGACGCCACTCAAACTGGATCTTATACTTTTGATGTTACTACTTTTGGTAAAAATGCCAGCTATGAAGTTTATAACGAAGCAACTAATGAATTAGTGAATAAAGGGGAGGTTGGACGTAATTCGGTAGGTTACTATCCATTTATAAATATGACTTTAAGCGAAGGTAATACCTATAAAGTAATTCTAGAGCTAAAAGATAAAAACACTTTTAAATTCGTTAATTTAAGACTTTACTTGAACTAATCCTATTTGAAACTCTTTATAACAGTATTTTTATAGTAGTAATGTTTATGGCAAACGCCTTGATTTACTTTGCTCATATAATAACTTATTATTTAAAACTAAAAAGGCACTACTTAGAAGTTTCATCCATCCTAGTAGTACCTTTTTCAATTCACTCTTATAGTTCCATTTCTCTTAGTTCTTTTTCTTTTATTACAAGTCCCTTTTCATATCCTTCTATTTTATAATCTAAGCGTTCTATAGTTGCCCTGATTTCTTCCATTTTTTCTGCTAGAAGTCTTCGCTGTTCTATTAAAAGATCTTTTCTCGCTTCAATAGTTTCATCTCCTTGTGCAAATAGCGCTACGTATTCAATTAACGCTTCAATGGGCATACCTGCACTTCTCATACACTTGATAAACTCTACCCACTTACAGGCCTCTTCCGTATAATCTCTTATACCACTTTTATTACGATGGACAGCAGGAATAAGCCCAATACGTTCATAATAACGCAGTGTATCTGGAGAAAGGTTATATTTTCTACTTACTTCAGCAATTGTCATCATTAAAGCCTCCTTTTCTTCATTATATCATTTATATACCTTTTTAGATTGACAATAAAAAGCCAACTTTTCTTATACTTATATAAAACTAAAAAGCGATTTAAAGAAGTATGTCTCTTCTTTAAATCGCCTTTTATCATCTTACATCTCCGTAGGTGTAAAATTCATCCCACCTACTACCTGATATAAATCGCTCATATATCCTTCATTTTATAATAAATGCTGCAGATACCTTCTCATATCCTAAAATATCGTAAAATCATTATTTTGCTAGAGAAGAATAAGAACCTAATTTAGTATAATACACAATACCACCTTTTAATCCGTTTTCTACACCTTCTATTGCAGCATGAAGTCGATTAGAATACGTAGGATCTACTAATCCTCTTAGGCATGCTTCCCTTAACTCTGAATCGTCTATTTGATAGGAGACTTCTAAAGGCACTTCTGCGCCAGCTGCTGATGGCTGCCCTGAAGTATTATACATATATACTGTAATCTTAGCTGAATAACCTGGATCCAAAGTACAGCTACATCCTAAAATCATATTATCTGATGTGATTTTATTTCTCTGTAACTTAATTGCCTTATTTTCAGAGTCTCCCATACTACATACAAATTCTACTTCCCAACCCATATATCCTTTAGGCATGACACTTACTTTATACTTTCTACTACCTGGTGTAATGTTAATAGGTACACTAATATCAGCCGTATAAGAAAAAGTAGGTGCTCCTTTATCAACAATAGTAATATTTCTCTGAGCCCATCTCAGATTATTCAGCATTAATTTAGCTTGATCTAGCTGTGTATCTACTCTTGGAAATGGATTCGTATTTTGATCATCATTAATTTGAGCAATAATACAATAATGATCTCCATTATTAGGCTTTGGTACATGTCTCCATACAAAAGGTCTATCAATAGTTCCTATTTTACCTGGCTTTAAATAATCAATATGTGCTTTGTTTTCACCTAAATCTGTTTTAATAATATTATCTTGCCACATACTAGGCCAAGTAATAGTTGATGCTGGGGCATAATATAATGAAACGTTACTAGAAATGGTTCGATCGGTATTATTTTTGCACCTTATGTAAAAATAGTTATCTTTTCCTAGAACTGTATCTGTTGTTGATTGTTTTGTATAACTATCCTCTGATACAAGCGAAACTTGCCAGTCAGTAATAGGTTCATATCCTGATGGCCATATATCCGGTGAAAATGCATAATCTCCTGATGCTGGCACTGTTCCTTGACTACTTAAGTTGGGTCTCATAAAAACATTATTAAAATCTCCCATATACTTCACTCCTATTTATTTTTATTTTGTAATGCTTATTAATGATTTATGAACAGGTCACTAATATTGGCATTGCAATAGCTGCCATGCCATCAATAACACCTGCACAAGCTATACTTATGCCTTCTGTACTTGCACTAACCTCTGTTAAGAGTAATAATTTTGATATCTCTACAATTGGAGAAATAGCATTAGCTGCAATAGCTACTGGTTTTGCATGAAGACAAGCAAGGGTAGTCGGTATAATGTGCAACAAACCATATATAGCTGTAGTTAGTCTACCTGGATCTTCTGCACTATCTGCATATTTCTTAGTTAGTATATAAAATGCACCATCTATTATTAACCCTAGATTAACATAGATCCAATTTACTTTGCTTTGCCCATCTTCTGTAAAGCAATCTGGTGCCCCATCTGATGCAATCCAAGGTGTGCTAAATCCTTGCCAACAAAATTCTGCAATTAAAGGCATTATTTGTATAGCACTCGGTGCATCTTTTATACAATCAGTAATTCCAGCAAAAGAAAAGAAAAAGAAACTACTAACTGCTCCAAAGACTTTGCATAATTCTTGAACCACCTCACTAGCAGCACCCACACAGCTTTTTAAAGTATTCGTCACCTTAAATCCGGCTGCTGCTAACATACGTTCTGCATTCACCTGTTCTTTAAAGCTTGCAATGCTTGCCGAGTCAGGAAATGGTGCTTTATTTTTAGCAATTTTAAAGAAAATAGTTGCAGGTACTGCTATAATAAGTGACGCTAGATCTAATAATGTTAGTGCACTATTACCACTAATCATTTTATAAAATGGTGAAATAAAAGGAATCTTTATTTCTGTTGTTAATAGCTTAGTTATTGCGCCCACTATGTACTCTACAATATCGAATAATGCACCCAGCACAGCTTGAGTAGCTGATAAAGTCGCTTGAACAATCCCTTCTATTATTTTAAATAAGCCGGCTAATAGGTTATTAAATAATTCATCTGGTGCTTTACCTATTTGCTTAAAATATGCTATAGCTTCTGTAAAAGCTTCTTGTGATTCTGTAAAATCAATTAACTTTTCTAGTTCTTTAATAAATTCATCTAATACACTATCCTGCTCTAATGCTTCATAAACTACACTTTCTATAGCAGGACTATTTTTCTCAAACTGCTCCATTAAAAAATTATTACTATACGCCTCTTCCATCTCTGGATCATCTAGTGTATTTTCTTTAATATATCCTAGTAAAGATTCTTTGCCTGCAATATTTTTAATTGCCCAGTCAAAAATTGTACTCACCTTGCTTTGAATGCCATCAATACCCTTCATGACAATTTCCTTAGTACCTTCTACTGAACCTTGTATAAAAGCTAATTGTTGTTGCATTAAATAACTAATAACTTCTTTACTCCTTAAAATATCATCCCAATTAAAAATAAAGCCTAACCATTGGAATAATTCTTTAAAAGCAACCTTCACCTTATCAAAAATGATCTCTACCACATCAAAAGCTTCCTCTACAAAAGTAACAATTTGTTCAAATACATATTTAACACCGTCTACAATAAAATCAAAAGCTACCTTAATGCCTTCAACAACAGTAGTAACTACCATCTTTACAACATCAATAACTTTATCAACAACTCCTCTAAAAAAGTCACCGATCTTAGTGATCCAGCTAAATATGCCTTGAACATTGGTACTACCTTGTTTCATGAGTAATATTTGATTATTAGCTTCTTCAAGTGATAAATCTTGGTAGCACATTTGATTTCCACTAAAGTCTAAGCTCCAATGCTGAGGATTCTCAGGGACTCTTAATTTTCTTATTTCGTCTAACTGTATAATTTTCCCCTTATATACACCTTTTGCTTTTCCTCTAGTATTCATACTTTTATGCCCTACAGGTACCTGCTCTACCATTCCCATACACTTAGAAATAGCATTTGCTAAACTTGTAGTTGTTTCAGCTGTACGATAAGTATCTTCTAATAAATAAGTTCCATCTGCTTTTTTTGCGTTCATTAACTGGTTGGAATCAACTTGATATAGCTTTGTTTGAACTCCTTCAAATTGCTTAATCACTAGCGTCTCATCCTCTGCCATTACTGCTGGTAAATGGATGATTATTTCACTACTTGCAAGCATATTCGTTTCTTGGCTAATGGATAAAACACCTCTTGTATCAGTTGACGTTAAAATCTTATTATGAGGTCCTACGTAATAAACCCCACTCCTCGTTTCAATTTTAGTAAGTTCTGATGCCCAAATCTCAACAGGTGTAGCAATTAACAGGGCACCTGCTGGATCATAAGCCATTACTTCAGAAGTATAAGCAGAATAAACTTCAATATGCTCTGTATCCGTTGGCAAATCTGTATATTGCCTATTCCAGTTGCCTGTTTCTAATTCATAAATAAAGTGGGCCACTCTATTTTGTGTTGTACCTACTATAAATGCCGTCAATTCCTTAGCATAACTTCCACAACAACTTACCTGTGCTATACCCGAACTTATTGGTGTTAAATCTGATGTCGTTTGACTTTCATCTATTTGCTTAACTGCATGATATAAAACATTATCTGTAGCAATACCTAATAAGTGAATTTCACCCTCTTGCACCTTACAAATATCAAAACTAGTAAAGTATTTATCTTTAGATAAAGGTATAACTTCACAGTTTTTCTTGTCCTGATTTAGTTTAAGTTCACTCAAATCTGCATTCTTACCATTTTTTATAATAGCAAAAATAATATCCTCACCAGCTTGCCCAATTACATTTTTAATAGCAATGGGACGAAGAATCGTATCACAACTATAAGTTTCTATTTTTTTACTAGCCAAATGATAAGTAGCCACGATATTGTCAACGACAGCTAAAGCTAAATCTTCTTCTTGGCTCCCTAGCCAAATACATGCTGTATTGCCGAAAGTAGAAGGCAATAACCTAAATTCTGGTGCCTGATCTTTCCAAATCCCATATGCCACATAATAAGCTGCATCAAGCTGCGTCTTATAAAACACGGCAATACTCATTCCTTCTTTAATCTGTTTCACACAAATGGCTTCTATAGAAGAAGCATTCACTGGCAATGGAATGGCTACATTTTCACTGGAATTAAACGTAAAACTTCCCTTCTTCTTCTCTTGCATGCAATAAAGCTGCTCTGCTTGGCTACTAAAGATAATTAGCTTGCCATTACTATCTCTTCCCAATGCAACATGATTACCATGCATTCCAATCTTTTCCCCTACCATTCCAGTTGTACTACCTGAATCTTGCTTTAAACAATAAATTTCTCCCCTCGAATCTGTGACAAATAGTGCATCTTCATATCCTGCTTCCCCTATGCAAGAAGTACTGCACATATTTGCTCCACCCTGAATAATAGACCCGACCCTATAATTCTGCATCAATTTTGTCTGGACAGTAACACTAAACTCTTGTTCATTCACATTTGCCGCTACCTTATCACTTATCACTTTACCTGACTCCCTTCTCATCCCTATTTGCAAATTTCATCCAATCCTATCTTTCTCCTTGCATCCCTATTATATCTTTATTATTAAAAATAATATTGTTTTACTGATAACAGGTAAATTAATAAGTTAAAAGGTTATTTTTGATATATATAAGGTTAATACCATACGCGTATAATAATTGGCAAAATAATAAAGGTGTACTTAGAATCTATACCTATGTACACCTTTATTATTTAACTATTACCTATTTGACTGGCGTTCTATAGCTTGTTTTTTTCTTTGGCTCTCCATGATTATTTTGCTCCTCATGAAGTTTTTGTCTACGTTCGCCTTTTTGCATTGGATTATTTGAGCCAGGTTTATTAGCCATGATAACACATCCTTTCTCCAATAGAATGAGCCTATTTTAAAATTTTTATGTGTTAATGTGGCAGGTCTATTTGAGTGATTTCTATTTGTCCTTGGTCTATAGTAAGGATTGCCATTGTAACAGCTAAATCAAATCTTCTTTTACCACAGCTTCCTGGGTTTAATACATAAGTCTCTCCTTCTAAATTGCAACTATACTTATGTGAGTGACCACAAATCATCACGTCTATACCTGTCCTATCCTTAATAAAATCCTTTTTATTGTGTACCATGAAAAAGTTTTTTCCTTCTACAGTAAAACGTAATTGTTCAGGAAGTGCCTCAGCCCATTCTCCTTTATCATTATTCCCTCTAACGACCTTTAAAGGTGCAATCTGCATTAAAGACATTAAGATTTCTGGCTTATTAATATCTCCTGCGTGAAGAATAAGCTGACATTCTTCAAGCTGACTCATCACTTCCTCTCTTAGTAAACCATGTGTATCTGATATAACACCTATTTTATACATCTTCTCTTCCTTACCTGTTTAATTTATTTTATTAGCATTTCATCTAAAACCTTTTCAAACAAAATACTATCTTCCCACCTGCCATTGTGGTAAATAGATTGCTTTTTTCTATCTTTAAACTGAAAACCATTTTTTATAAGTACTATTTGTGATCCAATATTATAAGGACTAGTCCCTGCCTCTAGTCGCTCTAACTGATGAACCTTTTTAGCTTGTTCTATAGCTAAGCTTACCGCCTTAGTTCCATATCCTTTACTCTGATAAGCCGCCCCCATGCGATAGCCAATTTCTGCTTTATTTAAATTGCTCCTTACCACATCTATTAAATTAACTCTCCCTACAATAACTCCTATTTTATCTTTTACTAGATACATGAAGTGTTTACCTTGTGCTTGCTCTTGTATAATTTCTTCCTGAATAAGTTCAAATTGCTTTTTATCATAATAATTATTAGCTCGTCCAAAGCCCATATTCTCAAAAAAAGCTCTATTTTGGATTTCAAATTCAAAAAGCTCATCAAAATGTCTATTTTCTAGTAAATGTATGCTTATTGGTGACATTATATCTATTTTCCCCCTTTTCTCTTGTTTTATTTTATTGTACCCGACTTTATATACTTTGAGTAGAAGTTACTATAAAAAGTGACCCTATATTTTAATTGTTTGCTATATAAGGCAGCTATGTAAAAAAGGCAACTATGCTTTTTTTCATAGCCGCCTTACTTTGTTATTTTACCATTCTTCTGAATCCCATTCAGTAATCCATCCAAATTGATCAAGTATACTACCAGAATAGGTACCAGCCTCATCTTCTATGTAATTGCTCCAATTACAGAAAAATACAGGCACATACGTATCTAAATCCGTTACATCCTCATAGTAACTACAATCATATGCCCCTACAAATTTTACATTAGCATGATTTGCAATTAACTCTTTAGCAGCATTTTCCATATGTGCTTTAAGCTGTGCTTTAACCTTCTCTTGGGTAGTAGCATCTTTAATTTGGAATATTTTATTTAACTCAGCCTCTTCAAATTTACCGTATATTTCATAATCCCAAGAAGCATCTTCATCTCTATTAACGTTTTCATACACCCAGAAAAACATATTAATATTCCCTATATCTGTACTACATACGCTATATTTATTTCTTAACTCTTTTTCAATATAAGCTTCATTTTCCGTTGTTTGGTAGGTTTCTTCAACAGAAGAAATAATATTAATCACACCATTTTCATAAGCAATTTCACACCCTAATCCTTCTGAAATGGCTCGTAAAGGTACCATTGTTACACCACTTATTTGTTGTGGAGCTACACTTAAAGCAATATCTTTTTCTTTTTGTGTAGAACTATTCCAGATATTAAGATTCTTCTTTCCTATATACATCGTTAAAACAAGATTACTTTTTGAAATAGTAATACCTTTATATTCTGGATACCACTTTACCTCTGCACCTAATTTTTCACTTACTAAACGAAGAGGTACTAAAGTTGTACTGTTTTTTTGAACAGGTGCCACAGTTGATTTTACTTCTTCCCCATTAACCACAATTTTAATACTTGCACCAAAAACTGTAGATGTAGCTAATAGCATAGTTAGTAAAAATATACCTAATTTCTTTTTCATTTCTCATTCTCCTTTATAGACGATTTATCTAACAGGATGATTATATCATATCACTTTTGCTTTTTCATTCAATTTAAAACATTTCACTAAATATGCAATCTTCGTTTAAGCTCACTATACATAGCAGTCCCTTCAAAAATAATAAGCGCTGTTACCGAAATAATACTTACCATGATACAAACAAGTGAAGGAATGGGTGTTTTTACACTATTAGTAGCTATAAATACAACGGGAATGACCCCAAATGCGGCATCTAATAATAGATAAATCATGTATTCTCCTGCTTGCAAATGTAAAATCTTTGAAAGTAAGTACATCACTATCATGGCTAAAGTAAAGATAATTGGTAAAACAAAAGTAACTGCCCAACCATTCTGTCCTGTGACATAATCAATAAACAATGTTAAAACAATAATAATAAGACTTTGGTGTAATAAGTACTTTAAAATATTTCTATGCTTAGCAATAGCAATCCTTAAGCTAATACGAATACAAATCAAGGTAACAATGACTATAAGTGCCCACCAAATCTTAGTTGGAAATAAAATATTGAGAAATACAGATATAATACCAATTAATGTCATGAGAAAGGCAAGTACCTTCATCACCATATGCCTTTCCTTTGTTCCTTCATAAGCTGTTGGAAATAAATCTTCTTCTATGGTATCTAGCTTACTTAATTCATTTTGGCATAAAGGACAATAGTTTTCTGTTCCTACGATTTTAACCTTACATTTTCCACACCACTTCATCCTTTTCGCCTCCTTTATCCACTGATTTCTCCTAAGTTGTCCACTACATTAGTGGAAAGTTCTACCTCTATGCCCCTGCTTGTTAAAGTTCTAAAAAAATGCTTTTGTACCTGACTGCTGATAAAAGGAGAAGTAAAGCTAATAGAAAGCTTGTCTCCATAAGAACATAAACAAACCTGTACCTTAGTGGTACTTACACAAACGTCAAAGGCATCAATATACGGTTCTAACTCTTTTGGCATAGTAACCTTTCCAATATTAGAAAAACTAGTGGTTACCTCATTGCTAGATAAATGATGTGCAAAACGTAGGGTAGGCTTTTTAAGGACTAATGGTATAGCCCTTGTTATATAATTATGTTCTAGAGCAACTAAACGATTTAAACGTAGCTGGAATTTTTCTGTCGTTAATTCCTTTTCAAAAAAGCTCTTTAAATAACTAATAATCTCTGTCAGCTCTGGATCCTTGTCTCCGAAATAATAAGGTACATGAACCACACTAAAAAAGTTACGTGCTGAAGCTGATTTAAAATATGGCCTCAAATTAACGGGAACAGATACCACCACAGGACGTTTTCTATCCTTGATAGCCATCTCTTTCCCTATAGAAGCTATCAGTATTGCACCTAAATAAACCGTCAAGGTTGTATCATACGCATGGGCCTCTTTTAAAACTGCTTTTACAGATACAACGCCATTAACTACTTTAAGAATATCCCCCTCTAGCCTTTCTCCTCTAATCTTATAGGCTTTTCCTAGAGAAGGATTTTTAGCACTTTTACCTTTGGAAAAATGTGCTTTAAAACCATCTGCTTCTTTCTCCGCCGTAGAAGCATCATAGTCGATTTCTGGTATATAATCCTTAAAGACTTCCTTATGTTTTAAAACCAAGTAATGGCGCACTATGGTTTTTAGAAATTGCAATGCTCCTACACCATCTGTTAGTGCATGATAAATTTCTAAATTAATGCGCTTTTTATAGTAAGTCACCTCAAATAATAGATTCTTGGTATCCTCATGATATAGTGCACTACAAGGTGGTTTACTTTCTTCTTCAACCTTAGGCTTTAAGCGGCTTGTTTCAAAGTAATACCAAAACAAGCCCTTTCTAATAATAGAAGCATAAAGCGGAAAGGACTTCATGGTTTTATCTAAAGCTTGCTGCAAAAGTTTTGGTTCAACCTCTTCTTTTAATCGGCAAGCAAATCTAAATACTTTTGTATCTTGATTATTACTAGTGGGTGGAAAAATCTTGGCAGCATTATCTAGACGCCTCCAAGCTGGTGTTTTTGTTTCGTTCATCTTCTGTCCCCTTACTTAAAAAACGATTAATTATAGTATAACACGTTTTTACCTCTTCAAACAAAGGGGGTAGTGCAAAAAAACCATGAATAGCTTCTGGAATCTCATAAAGCTCTACCTCATTACCAGCAGCCTTTAACTTTTCTCCATAAGCCCTGCCCTCATCTCTTAACAAATCAAATTCTGCTGTAATCATCAAGGTTTTTGGTTGATTAGTTAAATCCTGCGCTAATAAAGGTGCCACATAAGGATTCTGAAGTTCCTTAGGGTCACTCACATATAAGCTGAGGTAGTTAGTCATACGTGTCTGAGTCAGCAAATAATCCTTCCCATTTTCCTTAACAGATGGGAAGGGTGAAGCATCACTATAATCATTATAGGTGGCTGGATAAAGTAAAATCTGCTGCTCTACTTGAAACTCCCCTCTATCTCTGGCTAACAAAGACACAGCCGCTGCTAAATTAGCCCCTGCACTATCTCCTATTAAGGTCACTTTTTCTAACGGATGGTTAAATAATAGGGTATGAGATACAACTTCTTTAACTACTGCATAACAATCCTCAAGTCCTTCTGGAAAAGGATGCTCTGGTGCAAGACGATAATCTACGGATAGAACAATGTGACCTGTCTTATTAGCGAGACGTGTACAAACCTTGCTATAACTATCTATGTTTCCTGTTACAAAGCCTCCTCCATGAAAAAAGATCATCAGCGGATAAACGCCTTCCTTATGAGGGAAAAAAAGTCTTACAGGAATTTGATGATCACCTACTTTAATCTCATGATCCCAAATTTTATAAAAGGGCTTAAGCACATGAGGATGGGCAAAATTCACCATTCTGCGCTCTAGCTTGTATGTTTCTCTTAAGTCTTTTTCTGGATAAATCATTTTTCTGAGTGTCGTTAGCATCTTTTTATTAATTGGCATAGTAGTCTCCTCGGCACTTTTTAATGGTTTACTTTATTCTTGTATTATAAGGCTTTATAGCAGTATTATTCAACGCATAGCTACGAATATATTTATATTGTTACGTAGGTAATAGGATGATTCAAGTAGGGAATCAATTTTTCTATTAAATCAGAAGTCTTAATTTTTAAGCTAGTGGTATTGATACAAGGGTGGAAACCAAAATACTCTGTATCTAAAATGGCTTCATCTATAAGTAATTGTACTCTTTTTTCTTGATCATAAAGTAATCCTGTAATACTTACAGAGCCTGGTGTTAAATTTAAATAGTCTTCTAATACTTCTGGTGTACCAAATGATAGTCTAGTAGAACCTATTTGCTGAGCAATAGGACTACTTTTAAACGTTTTATCTCCTGGCATCACTAATAAATAATAGTGATCTTTTTTACTATTGCATAAAAATAAATTTTTATAAATGGTAATTCCTAGATACCGATCAATTTCTCCGCAGTCTTCTATAGTTGCCACTGCTTCATGATCTAAACGTTCAAAAGGAATACCTAGCTGTTCTAGAATGGGATAAATAGCCATTTCTTTTTCTAATCTACCTTCTGGGGAAGGAATAGTTGTATATAAAGTGGGGTCAATTCTCATCATTTGTGCCTTCTTTCTTCATATCCTTAGCATGCTTTATTATTCATTCTTGTATTATAGGCTCTATGAACTTATTATTCAATGCTACTGCTTTAACAAAAAGGATGGCTAAACAGTTAATACCCGTTTACATCCAAGCATACAAAAATAGGATATTATAAAACATAATGTCTTATAATATCCTATTTCAAATTGAATTGATTATTTCATCTTAATGGTGGAATAAACGAATGCCTGTAAAGCACATCGCTATCCCATGTTTATTACAAGTTTCAATTACTTGCTCATCACGAATAGAACCTCCTGGCTCAGCAATATATTTAACACCACTCTTAACAGCTCTTTCAATATTATCACCAAATGGGAAGAAAGCATCTGAACCAAGCGCTACATCTTGCATCTGATCAAGCCAAGCTCTTTTTTCTTCTCTAGTAAATACAGCTGGTTTTACTTTGAAAATTCTTTCCCATTCACCATCTGCTAAAACATCCATGTAATCTTCTCCAATGTAAAGGTCAATGGCATTATCACGGTCTGCACGGCGAATGCCATCTACAAATTGAAGACCAAGTACTTGTGGAGATTGACGAAGGAACCAGTTATCAGCTTTTGTGCCAGCAAGGCGTGTACAATGGATTCTTGATTGTTGACCAGCACCAATACCAATTGCTTGACCACCCTTAGCAAAACATACTGAGTTAGACTGTGTATATTTTAAAGTAATGAGTGAAATAATTAAATCAATTTGTGCACTTTCTGGGATTTCTTTGTTCTCTGTCACAACGTTGCTAATGAACGCTTTATCAATTTTAAGTTCATTACGGCCTTGTTCAAAAGTAATACCAAATACTTCTTTACGCTCAATAGGATTTGGTACGTAGTTAGGATCGATTTGAACCACATTATAACCGCCTTTTTTCTTACCTTTTAAAATTTCAAGTGCTTCTTCTTCATAACCAGGAGCAATAACCCCATCAGATACTTCTCTTGCAATCATCTTTGCAGTAGCCACATCGCAAACATCTGAAAGTGCAATAAAGTCACCAAATGAAGACATTCTATCTGCACCTCTAGCTCTTGCATAAGCATTTGCAAGTGGTGAAAGTTCCCCTAAATCTTCTACCCAGTAGATTTTCTTTTCTACATCAGTAAGAGGAAGCCCTACAGCAGCTCCAGCTGGTGAAACGTGCTTAAAAGAAGTTGCAGCTGGAAGTCCAGTTGCTTCCTTTAACTCTTTAACTAATTGCCAACCATTGAAAGCATCAAGGAAGTTAATATAACCTGGTTTGCCATTTAATACTTCAATAGGAAGTGTACCCTCTTCGCTATAAATTCTTGATGGTTTTTGATTTGGATTACAGCCGTATTTCAATTCTAATTCTTTCATTCCTATCCCTCCACTCATTTATTTACATCCTATATAAATGGTTTATCACCATTATTTCTTGACTGCTTATTACTACCAATCAAGTCCTTCATTTTTGATGACTTACTTCGTCTATTTAATTTTATCTATTTAATGATACATATTTTTATTATTGGTCTTTAATTATTTTTATTAACAATACGTGTCTCATATTTACCAGTTTCAAGATCAATATATCTTACAAATAAAGAAACTTTATTGTCTTCATTTAAGCTTTCCCATAACATCTGAGTGAAATCTTCAATATCATTTGGAATTTCAACTAACTTTGGTTCTCCTTCAAAGCTTGGTAGTGGATCTTCATTGCATTTATAAGTATGGATGAAACGCCCTTCACCCGCTTTGGCATTTTCATATGTAAAGGTATAACGATTGCAGCTTGAAGGATCTCCATTATTGCTCTTTAAAATGCTCATGGCATAGTTATATTTACCGCTTTCAATATGCATAATCCCTGAAATTCTAGGTGTGTAGTTAGGACCATCTGGCTCAAATTCTCTGGTTCTAAGGGCTTGTTCAAAAGTTTGCTGTTTATCCATTAACTCATAAATGGTATCTGTTTGATCTCCATTCGTTACAATTGTTTTATTGCCAAGTACACGAACAGGTGCATAAATGATTAAGCTTGGATCTATTAATTTAGAAGGATCAAAAGCTTGTGTACGAATGCCTTCACCGTCTTCTACGAATATACGATTTCTACTATTTTCACTTCTCCCCATAATAAAGTAGGCTGTTACTGCCTTTTTACCATCTTTTGATCTGCCGATGATAATCCCTCTACCTGGATATGGATTTTGTTTTAATTCGTTTTCTAATGAAATCATCTACATTCTCCTTTTCATCATTTATAATTACTTTTGAGTCATCTCAGTGCCAACATCATCTTTAGTCCCAATCATCTTATTTTCTAAAAACGAAAAATGCCGACACCTGAGTAACCTTACAAAGGTCGCCCAGGCGGTCGGCATTTCTAAATTTCTGTACTCCCTGTGGGTGCTCCCACTTATCCGCCAGTCGTACAGAACCTAAATTTAGGGTACACTATTTTAAATGAGATTTCAACTATAATTCACAAAAATATTATATTCTAATTTCACAAAATACTATGTCTGTTTACCCCTCATCTTTAATCTGATTAACATTCCAACGTACTAATAATGTAACCATTAATGTCAATACTGCTGATAGATAAAGAATAAGCTCAAGCTTTGTTAAAAAGCTCTCTACTAAAAGCCCAAAGGTGAGCTGCCCTAAAGGAATACATAAAGTAGCAAAGGCAGCCCCAAATGCAGATACCTTGCCCAGCATTGAAGATTTTGCAGCTTGATAAATATAGCTGGCACTTAAAACATTAGCAATCCCTAATATGAGCATAATAAGCATGCCAAATACGGCAAATAAAATGGTGCTCATCCCCGCATTTATCATGCGATTGCTATGAAGATAAACTGCTACTCCCATCATCATAATAGATACAGCTGTGATGTATAAAATTCTATGAACCTTTTTAATATGGAACAGCTTCGGCTTAACAGCTATAATCATCCCGCCTATAATCATTCCTAGTGCAATAAAGCCTTCTACCATGCCATATACTTCTGAAGACATACCAAAAATGACTTTAATGATGTAAGGTGCTCCTACACTAAAAATAGGTACTAAAAATAAGTTATATAAGCCTGAAATAAAAATCATACGGAATATAATAGGATTTTCATTTTTTAAGTAATGATAGCTTTCTTTCATTTCATTAGCGAATACTTTGGTAAATGGCTCTCCCCCTTCTTTCTTTGTAAAGGGTATGGTTAAAAACATTTCCATTACTGCAGAAAAAAGAAAGCTTATAATATTAAGTATAATAACACCTTTTATTCCCAGCACGCCATATAATACCCCTGCTATAAGAGGTCCTAAGAAATTACTTAATGATGCCACCTGCTGAATAATGGCATTACCTCTTACTAGCTGATCATCAGCTACCAGAATAGGAATACAGGTATTAACTATAGGTTGATATAAGGTGGATATCACAGAAAGCAGAACCATCATTATAGCTACAATGACAACGTGGTCTCTTCCTTGAAATATAAAAAGCGAATAAATCATTAATATGACGCCACTTATAGTATCTAGTAGGACCATCCACTTTTTCTTATCTCCTCTATCTGCTAGTATTCCTGCTATAGGGGATACTAAAACAATGGGTAGCATAGAAATAGCTAAAATAGTGGCAAATATGCTAGCAGATCCCGTTAAATCTAATAGATATAAAGAAAGGGCAAATCGCTGAATTGAACTTCCAAATAGCGATATAATTTGCCCTATGACTAATATCATAAAATTTTTACTATATAATTGATTAGACATATTGTCTCCTTACTTTTTCCCTCTCATAACCCCAATCATTTTCTTAATCCCCTTGGGTTAAATGTGCCTTAGTGCTTTGCTAAATTAAAATCTACACAGATTGGGTATTGTTTTGCTGCATCTAATTGTAGTGTTGCCTCAATGCCATACAGCTCAAATAAATTCTCTTTGGTAATCACTTCAAGTGGTTTGCCTTCAAATACGATTTGCCCCTCTTTGACGCCAATAATATAATCCGCAAACTTTGTGGCATTATTTAATTCGTGTAATACCATAACAATTGTTCTATTTTGCTGCTTATTTAAGGTTTGTAGTAGCTCTAGTATTTCTAACTGATGCGCCATATCTAAGTAAGTGGTTGGTTCATCTAATACTAGGATTTCTGTTTCTTGTGCGAGTGCCATAGCAATCCAAGCACGCTGTCTTTGTCCACCTGACAAGCTATCTACTGAGCGATCGGCAAACTCTAAAATGCCTGTAACTTCCATTGCCCAATTGACTTTCTCAACATCTTCTTGTTTCATTCCCCCCATAGCATTTTGATAAGGAAATCTTCCATAAGACACTAATTCTTTTACTAAAAGGCCGGAAGGAACTATCGGACTTTGAGGAAGCACTGCCATCTTTTTAGCAATTTCTCTTGGTGCTTGTTTTTGAATATTGATACCATTTAATTTGATTTCTCCCTTTTTAGGTGAAATAATACGTGCAATAGTTTTTAATAGCGTAGATTTACCACAACCATTAGCACCAATAATCATAGTGATTTTTCCCATAGGAATTTTAAGATTCATATTTTCAATAATTAACTTGTGCTCATAAGCAACTTGTAATTGACTTACTTCAATTGCTTCCATTTGTTCCTCCTAGCTTTTTAATTAAAAAGTTTACTCACGCATCATTAAATAAACAAAATAAGGTACGCCTATAATTGCAATAGTAATACCTGCTGGTATTTCAATTGGTGAGAATATATTTCTTGAAAAAGTATCGGCAATCAAAATGATTATGCAGCTTATCATTGCAGCAAGTGGTATTTGTCTTCTATGAACAGGACCTACTATTTTTTTAGCAATATGAGGGCCTAGTAATCCAAGAAATGTAATATTCCCTGCAACAGCAGTAGCAATAGCTGCTAGCGCTACACCATAAAACATTAAGATTCTTCGCTCTTTTTCTACTTTAACCCCTAATCCAGTAGCAATTTCATCTCCTAGATCAAGTACATCTAGCGTCTTAGCTTTCCAAAAGACTAAGCCTAAAAATATAATAGCTAATGGGGCTATGACATAAAAAAACTTCCAACTGCTTCCCCAGAGACTTCCACTAATCCAGGTTAGCACTTGATTATAATCACCTTTTGACATATTTAATTGATATAAAGTAATAATCGCATTAATGCCTGCATTAACGCCAATACCCACTAAAATGAGCCTAGTTGGTGAGATGCCTCTTTTATAGCTTAAACGATAAATAATTATTGCGCTTAAAAGAGCTCCTATAATAGCTACAAAAGGCATTAGAAATAATGATAAATCTCCAATTTGACTATAATAATTCGTTCCACCATAGTTAATGAGTAGTACCACTGCAAGACCTGCTCCTGCATTGATTCCAATAATTCCAGGCTCTGCTAGTTCATTTCTCGTTACTCCCTGAAGCACGCAGCCCGATGTTGATAAACATAGAGCTACCACTAGTGCCACAAAAATGCGTGGTAACCTAATATCCCAAATGGTCATACTTTGAAGCTTATTACCATTTCCAAAAAGGGTCTGAAGTATATTCGGAAAACTTATGGTATAACTTCCCCAACTCATTGCTATCAAAATGGCTACTAGCAAAAGAAGACTAGTCATGATACTAGCGATTAAAATACGTTTTTTCATTTTTAGCTCTCCTTTCTAACCATCCAAATAAATAGTGGCACCCCTACTAAAGAGGTAAATAATCCTACTGGTGTTTCATAAGGCTGATTAACTAGCCTTGCCAGTATATCCGACCAAATCACAACAGTAGCACCTAGTAAAAAGGACAGTGGCATAAGCTTCCTATAATCTTGTCCAATTAGTTTTCTTAAAATATGAGGTACGATTAAACCAACAAAAGAAATGTTTCCTGCCACAGCAACACATACGGCGCACATAGGAATTATTAATAACAATGTATACATACGTATTCTCGTTGGATTTTGACCAAGTCCAATACAAACGTCTTCACCTAGGTTTACAATATTAATCTTAGGTGCTAAAAGTAGTGCCAGAATGGCTGTTATTCCGCCAACACTCACTAATAGCTTAACACTCTCCCAAGTAACTGCTCTAAACCCACCTGAAATCCAAAATGCGAGGTTTTGTGATTTATTAGTTAGTAGTGCAATGATCGTTGCCATTGATATAAAAAACGTACTTAAGGCCGTTCCTGCCAATAATAATCTAGAAATATTCATATTACGGGCACTTTTCATACTAAATGCTAATACTAATAGGCCACTGATCATGGCACCAATAAATGCTGCAGTCGTATTGCCTAATAAGCCATAAATCATAGGACTTGCACCTAAAATGGCAATTGCAAGTGTAGCACCTTGAGTAATCCCCATTAGAGAAGGCTCTGCTACTGGATTACGCGTCACCCCTTGCATCATAGCGCCTGACATACCAAGTATACCGCCTACAAAGGCGGTACTAATGACTCTTGGTATTCTTACATCTCGGACTAATTGCATATCTAGAACATCTTGGTAGTTAAAAATACTTTCCCATACCACTTGTAAGGGAATACTTTTTGCACCTGCACATATAGCAATAACTAGCCCTACTATTGCTATTACACTACAACCTACCGTTAAGAGAAAAACTTTCTTATTCATTGATGCTTGCTAATAAAGCTTCAACTTCTTCTACGAATGCTAATCTACCAATAGGGCTATATCCTTGATTAAAATACGGACTTGCAGGTAATGATACAACATGATTATTTTTTACTGCTTTTGTACCATTCCAAATTGAACTGTTTGTTAAAGAAACCATATCTTCATCTGTTGCAATAGCAAAGATATAATCTGCATCAATCTCTGCTAACCCTTCAAAGCTTACTACAGGCAAGCTAATATTTTCTTGCTGTGGCATTCCTTCTGGTTTAGCAAGTCCCATATCATCATATAAAATGGTTCCAAGCCCTGCACCATCGAAAATAAATAAGCTACCGCCACTTGCTAAGAAAGATAAGTATGAACTATCTTCACCATAAGTTTCTTTAATCTTAGCACCAACTGCTTCTGCTTTTTCTAAGTAACTATCAATCCATGCTGTTGCTTCTGCTTCTTTTCCCATGACTTTAGCTACATGCATGAAATCTTCTTTCCAATCCATTTGTTTCATTTCAATCATAATAGTTGGAGCAATTTTTGATAACTGATCATACATCTTTTCTTGAACTGTTGAAATAATAATGAGATCTGGTTCTAATGCAATAATAGCTTCTACGTCCATTTCAGCTAACATGCTATAACCTAGAATTTCTGCTTCTCCTAATACATCTTCTAGATAAGATGGGAATTTTGTATAATCATAACCATCACTATTAGCTGTTCCTATTACCTCATATCCTAAAATAGATAAAATATCACTGGCTCCACTAATATCTACAATGCGCTGAGGATTAGCAGGAATCTCTACTTCACCTTTTACATCTGTCACAACCTTTGTTTCTATTTGATTATTAGTCGTATCTGGCGTTTCTGCTGACTGATTATTGTTAGTACATCCTACAAGACCTAGTGCCAGTACTAATACGCTTATTATTAATGCTATACTTTTTTTCATGTGTATTCTCCTTCTTATTTGTTTGTACTCAAATGCATTCATGTTAAGTCTTTCTAGATTTTACTATAAATCCCATTTAATCGATAGATGTAATATTATCCAACCTTGATTTTCATTCTCAATTGGCTTTTGTGTAATTTTTATATTTATTTGCTAAACCCATCTCCTCATAATAGTGAAGCATTTTTGTAGATACTATTCCTATTTTTGAAAATTCTTCAATAAAGAGCATAAGCGTAATAAAAAAGACATCTATGGAGTAGTCATTAATAAATTACTCTCTCACAGATGTCCTAAAATTCTCATCTATTGTCATAAATATATTTTCTAATCCCTACAGCTACGCCATCATTGTGTACCGTATCAGTAACTACATTTGCATATTGCTTTACTTCATCAGAAGCATTTCCCATGGCTATGCCGCAACCAACAATATCTAGCATTTCTATATCATTTCTTCCATCTCCAAAAGCATAGGTGTTTTCTATAGGAATATTCAAATACTCTGTAGCTTTTATTATGCCTGCTGCTTTTGTATTTTCCTTAAAATAAACTTCTAGATGAATTTCGTCTATACTCTGAAAACAGCCATACTCTGAATGCTGATTAATAAACGCCACACACTGATTTAAAACCTCCTCATTAGGGCACATGATCTCGACTTTATACACATTAAGCTTTTCAAGATTATAATCACTTATAAAGCATTCCTTTCCTATCCCTACACTATCATAAAACTGATAAAACGCTTTGTGGCTTGCTTTCATATAAGCATGCTTATCATCTTCTAAAACATATTGAATGCCTTTCTCCTCAAGTGTCGATACCAATTGATTGATAAAGTCACTTCCCATCGGTTTACTACAAATAGTTTCATTATTAATCATAACCTGTGCACCATTGGTTAAAATAAAGCCATCAAAACCAAATTCTAATAAGGACTTATTGATAAATGCATAAGGCCTTCCTGTTGCAACGAAAACATAGACTCCTTTTTCTTGCAGCATACGAATTTCTTTTTCAACTTTTGGTGAAATCTCTGTAAGACCACCTAAAGAATCTATTAAGGTACCATCTATATCTAAAAATATCGCTTTTTTCATTTTTTATCCCTCATTTCTATTAGCATCTCTAATATATTTCTTTTATGTATTTCCTTCAACCTCTACAGAGCATTCTGATGCTTTTTTCTAAAAATGTGAATGGGCTTATTTATGCTCTTGAAACTTTTTGATACTTTTTATCCATTTTATACATAAAAAAGCTTATTAGTTAATAAACTAACAAGCTCTAGAAGTATTATTTCTCCTCATTAATATCTCTATCATCAATAAGACCCATGACCTCTTGAATATAATCTATATTCATTTGATAATCCTGTTTAAAAATACAACTAAAAATAACATCTAATATATATTGCATAGCAATATGAGAAGAAAACTGAGAGATTCTATTTCTAAGATCTTCTTTATCACTTATATATAAATGATGCTTGATATGTTTTTGCATCATACTATTTCCTAGTCTACCTATTAAAATGGTTTCTATTTGCTTTTTACCTAGTATTTCTACAATAGGTAATACAAAGCTTGCTCTTCCTGAATAAGATAAGATAACTGCTACATGATTTTTCTTAGATGCAGTTGCAATACAACGCTGCTCATAAGTCGATTTGGGACAATTAACACTTCTACCAATGGAACGCATTTTATCTTGAAAATTTTCAGCTACATTTAGATTATGTGCCTGTGTATAAATGTCAATAATATCTGCGTCATGTAATAAGGTAACACATTTTTTTAAATCCTCCATATCAATAGAATGGTACGTATCTGTAATAGAGGCTTCATATAATTTTAATAATTTCTCTGCTATTGTCCTCTGTGTATCATGGGCCGTAAATGGAAAATTAACATCTATTTGTGTCCTAGTTTTATGATCTTCTACTAGATCCTGAGCTACCTTTACCTTAAGCTCATTAAAACCATTAAGTCCTAATTTCTTACATAGTCTGTGGATGGCAGACTTGGATGCAAAGGTTCTCTCAGCAAGACTTTGAATAGATAAATTTTGAACCTGTTCTTTGTTTTGCAAAATGTACTGCGCTAATTGATTTTCTGTTGGGGTTAGGCCTTCACAACATTTTATTATATTCTCTAATGTCATCATTACTCTCTTTACTCTTTTTAGTCATTTTTGAAGCTTATTACCTCTTAGATTTATTCTGCGCTACATAAGGCTAGATTAAACGCTTACAAATAAGAATAAACCCAAAAAGCTATAAAATCAACGAAGTGATTTTATAGCTTTTTGGATTTATTCTTTTATTGCTTATAGATATACCTTAACTGATATAGCATAAATTCTATGTAAGTCTAATGCTTACCATTTACCTTTAGACATATGTCCTGCAAGCTCTGCTTTACATCTTTGTTTTATAACCCAAGCTTCATTCTTTGCTTTTTCAAAAGCAGCTACACACATTGGATCAAGTTTGATTTCTATACCTTCTTTTGAAAGCTCAGCAATCTTTTCTGCTAATAAAATAATTTCTGCATGAATGCTGTTAGTTCTGTCAGAAGCATAAATTTTTTCAGCATCTTCGCTGCTAAGTTCAACAAATTTTTCTTTTCCTTGATTACATTTTGGGCAAATTTCTGGAGCTTCATCTCCTTCAGCTACGTATCCACAAATCGTACATTTAAATAGTTTTTTCATCATTAATCTCTCCTTACTTTTATGTATTTTTTCTATTTATTATACTTATATATTATATCAAATAATATTTATTGTCAAATAATTAATTCTGTCTATTGGAAATAATAATACATTTTTAACATTAATTTTATAAGCTTTTCTTTTTTATTTTTAGAGAACTGAATCAAGTATAATTCTTAGGTTAAGTTATGCTGCTATTAATCCTTATTTGTGTATAACTTACCTTTCCATTATTTTGTCTGTTTTAGGATACCTTAGAATAATAGATTATTTTATCGTAGCTATACTTTAATAAATTTAATAAATCGTACTTTTTCTCTACATGTAAAAAGCCCCAGATACGTTTTATATCTGAGGCTCACTCTCTTTATCTTTCTATTTATTCTTCCATTACTACTTAACTCTTATTTATTATTCGCGAAAGGTAATACCTTCTTCAACACTCATAGCATCAATAATGGCTAAAGATTCTAACTGAATGCCACTTTCACGAATCAGCTTTCCACCATCCTGAAAGCCTTTTTCAATAGCAATTCCTGCCCCTACCACCGTAGCACCTGCATCTTGTACAAGCTTGGTAAGGCCTAGCAATGCTTTTCCATTTGCTAAAAAGTCATCGATTATTAAAACGTGATCTTCTGGTTTTAAAAATTCTTTTGAAACAATAATGTCATATACTTTGCCATGAGTAAAAGATTCTACTTTACTCGTATAAACATCTCCTGCAATATTTTTAGTTTGTGTTTTCTTCGCAAATACGACTGGTACCTTAAAATATCTAGCTGCAATACAAGCGATGGCAATTCCTGAAGCTTCAATAGTAAGAATCTTAGTGATTTTTTTCCCCTCAAATCTTCTTTTGAATTCTTCTCCCATTTGTTCAAAAAGCTCAATATCTAATTGGTGGTTTAAGAAAGCGTCTACTTTCAGTACATTTCCTTCTCTAATTTTACCATCTTTAATAATACGTTCCTTTAGGGCTTTCATTGCAATTCCTCTCTTTGCTTATAGTTTTTAATACGTATGCATTGACTTATTAAAATGGATTACCACTTTTTTAGTTATTCTCCATGCTCTTAGGTAGTACCAAGTTAAGTACCAGGGCCATAATGAATACAACAGCTACACAGTTTTCTGCTAAAACGTTACGAACGATTTCTGGAAAAATCGCAAAGATTTCTGGCACTTGTGTGAAACCAATACCTACACTTAGCGAAAGTGCTACAATTATCATATTTCTTTGATTATAACCACATTTAGCAAGCATGTGAAGTCCACTTACTACAATTGAGCCAAACATGATTAACGTACAACCACCTAATACTGGTTCAGGTAAAGTAGCTAATAAAGCACCGAAGGCAGGAAATAAACCAGCTAATACCATAATGATAGCTCCCATTAAAATAGTAAAACGGTTAACTACCTTTGTCATAGCTACTAGCCCTACATTTTGGCTAAAAGACGTAATTGGCATACAACCAAATAGTGCTGAAATACTACTAATAAAGCCATCACAAGCAATAGAACCCGAAATTTCTTTTTCTGTAGCTTCACGATCTAAGCCTGAAACAGCTAAAGCTGAAGTATCTCCAATTGTTTCTGTTGCTGAAACAAGGAAAATAAGTATAACTGAAATAATCGCATTTAAATTAAATTCTGGTTTAAAAGGTAAGAACTCAGGAAGTGCAATAATGCCACTTGTTGCTACTGCACTAAAATCTACTTTTCCTAAAAAAATAGCAAAAATATAACCTACTATAAGGCCTACTAATACAGATAATTGTTTATAATGAGCCTTAGCTAAGATATTAAATACTAAACAAGTCACTAAAGTTACTGCTCCTAATAAAAGATTTGAAGCTGAACCAAAATCAGGACTGCCATTTCCTCCGCCAAAAGAATAGGCTCCTACGTTTAAAAGTGAAAAACCAATAGCAGTTACAACACTAGCCGCTACTACTGGTGTAATAACTTTTCTCCAGTACTTTGCAAATAAACCAAGTACGCCTTCTACCAATCCACCAATAAGTACTGCCCCTACTACGGCATTATAGCCATACTCTATTGCAATAAAACACAAAATAGATACGAAGGTAAAACTAATTCCCATAACAATAGGCATTTTTGAACCGATTCTCCAAACAGGATAAAGTTGAATAATAGTACCGATACCTGCTATTAGCATGGCACATTGAATAAGCGCAGCACTTTGCTGGCTAGAAAGACCTGCAGCCCCTGCCACAATGATGATAGGTGTGATATTAGCTACAAACATGGCTAAAACATGTTGAAGCCCGAAAGGAATGGCTTTAGCTACTGGTACTCTTCCATCTAAGTTATAGATGTTAGCCACATTAGCTCCTTGCCCATTTGTAAAACTTCTTATTACATTCATTATTGACGCCTCCATGCTTTTTGTGCATGACCGTATAATGAGTCCCTTGTAGATATGCAAAATATAAGATTCATATCGTAGTCAAATCCTTTAAGGTGATTTGGTAGAAACTGTTGAACCATATCTTCAACTTTATACGATGCTCTGCTTTTTAAAATTATGTTAACTATCATAATATAAAACAATAGCTTTGTCTATCATTTTTTTCTTTCTAATAGAAGTTGTCATTTGTTTTTTACTGAACCTTAAAGGGCTTTCTAGTAAAGCTTCTAACTAACCTCCTACAAATTTAGATATAAAATTTCATTTTACATATTGATAATTTCTCTAATAATTAGTACAATTCATTTATGTTTTGTTCTTTATAATTTTTTCATAAAGTCAAAATATTAATCTACATAATATCGAAAGGAAAATAGTTATGGAAAAGTTTTTCAAGCTTAAAGAAAACGGCACTACAGTCGGTACAGAAGTAATTGCTGGTCTTACTACCTTCTTTGCAATGGCTTATATCATCATTGTCAATCCAGGTATTTTAAGCCAAGCTGGTATGGAATGGGGTGCAGTTTTCCTTGCGACCATTATTGCTTCTATCATTGGAACCTTAGTTATGGGCTTAGTAGCTAACGTTCCTTATGCTCAAGCTCCAGGTATGGGTCTTAATGCATTCTTTGTATATACCGTATGCTTCACCTTAGGATTTACTTGGCAACAAGCTTTATCAATGGTATTTATCTGCGGTATCCTCAATATCCTTATTACTGTTACAAAGATTCGTAAATACATCATTAAATCAATTCCACACAGCTTACAAAATGCTATTGGTGGAGGTATTGGTGTATTTATCGCTTACATTGGTCTTCTTAATGTAGGTATTATTAACTTTGAAGCCGGTGTTCCTGCTTTATCAACTTTAAATCAACCTGTCTTCTGGTTATTTATTATCGGTCTTGTATTAATCGTTGTTTTACAAGTACTTCATGTAAAAGGTGCTATCTTAATCGGTATTGTAGCAACTACTATTATTGGTATTCCTATGGGACTTACTACAACTGCTGATACTATCAGCTTTTCAGAGGCTTGCAAAGCTTTACCTAGTACTTTCTTAGCTATTTTCACTGCTGAAGGTCTGGGTTCTTTATTCTCAGATGTCTCTAAAATTCCATTAGTACTTATTACAATCTTCTCATTTAGTTTATCTGATACTTTCGATACAATTGGTACTTTCATTGGTACTGGTCGTCGCACTGGTATCTTTAGTGAAGAGGATGAAAAATCAATGGAAACTAATAGTGGCTTCAAATCTAAAATGGATAAAGCTTTATTTGCTGACGCTACTGCTACTTCTATTGGTGCTCTTTTCGGTACTTCTAACACGACTACTTATGTAGAAAGTGCTGCTGGTATCGGTGCTGGTGGACGTACAGGTCTTACAAGTGTTGTTGTAGCACTTTGCTTTGCTGCTAGTGCCTTCCTTTCAACTTTTGTAAGTGCTGTTCCTTCTGCTGCAACTGCACCTGCTTTAGTTATCGTTGGTATGATGATGCTTTCATCTTTTGCTGAAATTAAATGGGCTGACTTCGATGAAGCTATTCCTGCTTTCTTTGCAGGTCTTTTCATGGCATTAAGCTATAACATTTCTTATGGTATTGGTACTGCCTTTATTTTCTATTGCATCGTTAAAATCTGCAAAAAGAAAGCAAAGGAAATTCATCCAATCCTTGCTGTAGCTGCAGTTCTCTTTATCTTGAACTTTATCCTTTTAGCTCTTATCTAAGAAATAAAGGGTTATCAAAGACAAAGCAAAAAGGCTATCTAGAGATCCTCAAATCTTTAGATAGCCTTTTTAAAATATTTTACAAACACATGTTTAAAATACTGATTACATCTTCTTTTGTAAGTGGTACATAAGCTTCTCCTAGACCACCAATTCTAACTGCCTTTTCTGCCATGACTTCAAAGTGCTCTTCATTAATACCTATTTCACTAAAGGTCATTGGAATACCACAGTTTTTAAAGAATTCTTCAGTTGCATCAATAGCTGCATTAGCGTAAGCAAATGGATCTGTCATCTCTGGTAAATGCCATACGTTTTTCGCATAAGCTACAAACTTACCTACTGTTTGTTCATTTAAAATATGTCTCATCCATCTTGATGTTACAATAGCTAAACCTATGCCATGTGTAATATCATAGAAAGCACTTAATTCATGTTCGATAGGATGACAAGTCCAACTTCCTGGTTTGCCTGCGCCTACTAACCCATTAAGCGCTAAGGTACTTGCCCACATTAAGTTAGCTCTTGCTTCGTAATTTTCTGGTTCTTTTAAAGCAATAGGACAGTATTTGATACAAGTTTCAAGTAAGCCCTCTGCTAATTTATTTTGAATAAAGGTATCTTCCTCTTTCTTAAAATAGTTCTCAAAAATATGAGACATAATATCGGCTGTCCCTGCTGCTGTTTGAATAGCAGGTAATGTATACAGATACTCTGGATCCAGTATAGAAGCCTGAGGAATCATATTCATTGAACCAGTTCCTAGCTTTTCATTAATAGCCATATTAGAGATAACTGCATTCTTGTTCATTTCTGAGCCTGTTGCTGCTAAGGTTAAAATGGTTACGATAGGAAGAACCTCTGTAATCTTGTTTGGTTCTACCACTAAATCCCAAGCATCGCCATCATAATAGTAACCTGCACCAATAACCTTAGCACAGTCAATAACACTACCTCCACCTGCTGCTAAGATCACATCTATTTGATGCTCTTTACAAAGCCTCACGCCCTCCCTAACCGTTTCAATTCTTGGATTAGGGTCGACACCTGATAACTCTATTATCTTGCATTCTGAAAGAAGTGTTTTCACTTCATCATAAATCCCATTTCTTTTAATGCTTCCGCCGCCATATACCAATAGTACATTTTTCCCATGTACTTCTATTGCTTCTGGTAAATTTTTAATCATACCTTTTCCAAAGTAAATCTTTGTATACGCATTAAAAATAAAATTATCCATGTGATACCTCCTAGTGCTTTTTATTTTGTGTCTTTGCTTTTGTTATTGTGCTATACTATTATATCATTTTAGCACCTATTCGTTTGCTTTCAAAGTACATTCTACTTATTCTTACCTCTATTTGCCTTATATAGCCTCAACTCAATCTAGATTATATGCAACTATGCTTTTTATGAATTATAATCCAATACCCCTATACCCTTTAAGTTCTCAGTATGACTTAGCAAATCACCAGGTGCAATAAAATATTCTCCCATTTCTATAATCTTGTTTATAGTATGAAGCACTTTGACTTTGTCAGTAGCAATTTCCACTTCATTCTCTAGTGCTTTCTCACTGTTTTCTCCTCCTATTATCCCTTCTTGAATGGCGCCAATTCTCTCACCATATACTTCATTTAACAAGTGACAAAACTGATAAATCGTAATGACTAGTTCTTCTGTTAATTCAGCGTTCTGATTGCTGCTACAACTTACTGCTTTAACCTCTTTTATTTCATGATAAAGCATTTCATAAAGTACTTCTTTTTCTTCTATCCGTTCTTGCTCTACCTGTAAAGTATGATTTGCACCAGCTACTAATTGCTTTTCTAACTGATCATAATGATTATCTATATAAGTTGCTACTGCTTTTAAAAGATTTTCTTTTCCTTCATCTTTTAATACAATCTTAAATTCTTTAGCTGCTTCTTTCCCGGCTTCTATCATTTCTTCTTTTGACTTTCCTGCTGCTTCGGCTGCAATAGTTGCTTCTAATGCTGCTTCTTTACTAGCTTGCAAATAGCAATGATAAGCAAATTGTGAGCAGTGCATAGGAAAATTTGCCTTACCATCTTTTTGATTTAAAAAGGCAATCAAAGCGCCCATGGCTAACTTAACAATTTTTGTGATAATGCCTTGTGCTTTTAAAGAATAGGTTAAGTCTTTAATCACTAAATAGATAGCTACACAAGGTAGTGCACTCATAGGATAAGCTAATTCTACCTGTGCATAACGATCTGCTATATCTACAACTTTAACTAGACTTTTTGCTGTAGTATCCATGCGCATAATATAAGTGGTTCTAACTTTCCTGCTTTCCGAGTTCCTGATGTCCACTACTTGCGTATGAGGCATATTTTCTTCTACTATATATCCGTTAGTATAATAACTAATAGAAGTATGACTCACTGGTGAGTTAGTAATCAGCGCTATTAACGAAGACTCCCAATCTGTTTCAATGGCTGAAAATAATAAAATATCACCTGGTCTTAATTGCTCCATTTTTACACTTTGTTCTACCTGCATTTCTTTCTCCTCCTTTTTCTTTAAAACCCCTTATTCTTACTGATTAAAGAAAAGCTTCATTTCCTTTACCTTATTACGGCTTATAGGAATAACGTCCTTGATTTCTTTAAAGTACATATCATAGGTATAATTAATACGCGGCTTAAAACGGTCAACCTTGGATAAATTAGCTAGATAACATTTATGTGTTCTAAAGAAAGCTCGTTTATTCAGTTTTTCTTCATAAAAGTTCAAGGTCTTATTACCCTTATAAATTTTATCTTTTGTATGAATAAACAAACTACCTTGTAAGGTCTCTATGTAAAAAATCTCATGATAATTAATAAGAATAATATTTTCCTCATCATATCCACAAATCATTTCTAAGTCATAATGGTATTCATCACTTAACTGATTAAGGGACTGATTTACCTCTCCCGTATACTTTTTAAGCCTATCTAGTGATAATTCTAGTCTTTCTTTAGTATATGGTTTTAAAATGTAATCTATGGCACTTAGTTCAAAAGCTTTTACAGCAAATTCATTATAAGCTGTTACAAAACAAACCTTAATATCTGAATAAAGTCCTGTTATTTGTTCAGCAATATAGATGCCACTTATATTAGGCATATCAATATCTAAAAAAAGTACATCACAAGGATTTTTTAGTAAATAGGCTAAAGCCTTACAAGCATCGTTAAATACAGCCTTGATCTCTATCTCTTGATATACCTGTAACTGATATACTAAATAGTCTGTTGCATTGATCTCATCATCTACAATAACCACTTTCATCTTGCACCTCCAATGGCAGATTAAATGCTACCTCTGTTCCTTCTTCTAATCTACTATTTATAATTAACTGCGTATGATAGCACTTAGATAGTCGATAATTTACATTTTTGAGTCCAATACCCGCATCTAGCTCTTCTCCTCTTATCACTTGAATCATACGGTCTTGACTCATACCCTTCCCATTATCTTTGATTTTAAAATGAATTTCTTTATCTTTTTTTTCTATTGTAATGTGAATATGCATTAATGTAGATTTAAAACCATGCTTAATAGCATTTTCTACTAATGGCTGTATAATCAAGGGTAAAACGGATGTTTGTAGTAACATCTCATCTACTTCTATGGTCAATTCTAATAAACCATTTAATCTATTTTTTTCTAGATTCACATAGGCTTCCACTAGTTCTAACTCTTCTTTCAAGGAATAAAAAACGGCTTTTCTATAATCAAATTTGTACTTTACTCTTAAAAATTGACAAAAACTATACAATAATTTTTTTGCTTGTTCAGCATTAATATGTATTAAGTAATAGACGTTGTTTAATATATTAAAAAAGAAATGTGGTGAAATTTGAGCCTGTAAAAAAGCAATCTCCATATCTTTTGCATGCTTAGACTGAATAAATGCTTCATCAACGGTACTAGCTAATACATAAGATTGACAGATTAAAAAAATAAGCACTCCTAATATATAGAAATTATTATTAAAGATGGGCTCTTTAAAATAGAACTGACTATTTAGAATCTCAATGATACATCCTAAGTACATCATACAAGAACCTATTAGTAGTGTATAAGCATACTTTCTTTTGACTATAATGGCTTTTATAATTAAGATTAAATAACATATAAAATTAACTAACAAGACTGATATATATACAGGTTTACTATATACAACGGTTAGATTAGAGGTTACTAGGATAAGCCCTACATAAATGAGATTTATGGCTCTTATGATTCTATAAAATTGTTTGTGGTATAGGTTCGGATACATATTCCAAATAAATTGCTGCATCGCTATAACTTGTACCATATAAGCTAAATATTCTATCTTTATGGCCATACCTAATGGTAGCTTTGGAAATATGTAAAATAGGATCCCTCCATCAATAATGGTGCCTAATAACATAGATGCCATACAAAACATACCTAAATAGGTGTAATTATACCGATTATGCATTGACTGATTTAATAAAGTTAGATAAAACCCTATACCAATAAACATTCCTATAAAAAGAGCACTCTTAATCACATTTAACGTTTCATAATCATATAAAGTACTTTGTGTGGATAGCAAAATACTCCTCATCATCCCACCATTAGTACAGTGATAATTAGAAACCTGAATAATCAATTCCACTTCTTTTCCTTCACTAAAAAATGGAATCAGCCTATTTTTCCAGCTTGCCCTCTCTTCTTCTTTTGAAACCCCTACCTTACCATTTTCACAAACTTGCTCACCATTAATAAATACACGATAGGCACTAGATACAAATTGAAGTTTTAAACAATACTGTTCTGGCTTAGGTAGTTTCAACTTTAATCTATAGGTTAGAAACGTCTGTTTTTTAATGGCTTCCTTCTTTATTTCTGTTTTTCCCCAACTACCAGGGACTTGTATATAATCATCAGCTCTAAAATCCTCATTCTTTAATAGATCAGGATAAATCTCCCATTCTCCATCTAGCTTCACAACCTTTTCTGAAAAATTCTCGGATACTAAATCCATATACCCCCTAGTAGCTTCTCTTTTCTCAACAGTTATACCAGTATAAGATAAACAAATTATCATTACTGTTAATAGTGTTATAATGACTAACAAGAAAAATAACTTACTACTATTTCTATGTTTTTCAGAAAATCTTTTCATTAGTTAATAAAGCCTACTTTCCATTTTTTAAATATTATATATTAAAACAAATGATTTTTTTGTCGAAAATAGTCTTCTCATCCTTACCTGTCATTAATTTTCACCACTCATGTCAATAATTCTTTCCTACAGCCCCTATTTTTTCTCCTTAAGGAAAATCCACCTATCATCTTCCTTTTTCTATTATGCTAACTATATCAAATCAATCTTAAAGGAGTTGAAAATAATGAATCAAACAGAACAACAAAATTTACAAACTGTAGGGCTTCTAATGAATAATCAAAAAGGTGGGACTATCATTGTTAGAAACACTGGGGGTTATGTTGCTAAATTTACTGTAAGCTACAAGCTTAATGGTCAAGAAATCTCAACTACTACAGATGGTTTTACAGCTGGTGTTAATAAACATATTGATGTCCCCGTAGGTGCAACTGATATTCATCTTGTTGTATTAGAAGCTTGGTTTATTGCTTCTTGGTCTACTATCTTCTCACAAACCTTTGCCGAACCCGTTGATAAAAAATATGTTGTTAGTGGTACCACTTTAAACCCTTCTTGGCACGAAGAATAATTCATATGTGTTTAATCAAGTGAGATAAGTTACTTATATTTATAACTTCAAAAAGCCAATCTATAAAAGTTTTACGTCTTTTTAGATTGGCTTTTTGAACTTCCTTTTCTATTTCCTTTTAATATTTCTTTGACGAGTGCATAAATATAATATCCTGCTTTATTTCAGCTATACCTATATCGATTTACGAAATAAATATCTCTTTCTATTTTATAGGAAGTTGTAAACCTTCTATAAATGTCATTGCTGCCGAAGATAGCGGTACACTTTTCAAATAGCAAGCGCCTATATACCTAGATGGAATTTCCTCTTGTAATTTTAAATGATATAATTCTTTCTTCTCTAGGTATTCTTCTGAAAACTCCTTAATCACGCATGAAATGCCTAATTCAATCTTGGCGAATTCTAGAAGTAAATCGTGAGCACCTAATTCAATATCCGGTCTCATTTTTACGCCCTTCCTAAGCATAAACTGCTCTACATACCTTCTAGAAACAGAGTTCTGATCTAATACAATGAGTGGCAAGTCACTTAATTCTTCAAAGCTAAGTGGCACTTTAGAACGCTGCTTATAGCTCTTACCACCTACAAAAATATCATGTACTTCCATGCAATTTCTCACTTCAATCTGGCTATCGTCAATAGGTAAGTTACATATGGCTAAATCAATGGTTCCTGCCTTGATTTTATCACATAGCTTAGTTGTTGTACGATTAATGATTTTAAGTTTTATAGAAGGATATTTCTTATGAAAACTTTCTAAATAAGGTAAAAGATAATATCTAGATATGGTATCTCCTACGCCAATCTGCAATTCACCAGTTAAAAGATTTTGAGTTTCTAATAGCTTCTTCTCCCCGGCCTCTATTAACTTAATGGCCGAATGTGCATATTCATAAAGCAACTCTCCCTCTCTGGTTAATATTACCCCCTTAGCCGTTCTAGTAAAAACTCTAGCCTTTAGCTGCTCCTCTAATTGCATAATAGCTTGACTTACTGCAGGTTGCGTAATATACAAATTCTTGGAGGCCTTAGAGAAACTTTGACACTTAGCTACTTCTATAAATATCTTATATAAACCTAATGGTACTGACATATAACTTCTCCTTATATCTTTTATCATTACTATTTATTTTACTTATATCATAGTTATGGTGTATAGTACAAGAGATGAGTTTTTTAAAAATACAGACTTAAGGAGAGATTTTGAAATGGAAAGAATGGTAGGAACTGTTGTTAGAGGGCTTCGTGCACCCATTATTCGTGAAGGTGACAATATTGCAGACATCGTCGTAAATAGTGTGTTAGCAGCTTCTGAAGCTGAAGGTTTTAGTATTGAAGATCAAGATATCGTAACCGTTACAGAAGCAGTTGTGGCTCGTGCTCAAGGAAACTATGCTTCTGTTGATGCCATTGCAAAGGATGTTGCTAACAAATTTGGTGATCATACAATTGGTGTCATCTTCCCTATTCTTAGTCGTAATCGTTTTGCCATTTGTCTTCGTGGTATTGCAAAGGGCGCTAAAAAGGTTGTTCTTATGCTCAGCTATCCTTCTGATGAAGTAGGCAATCACCTTGTAGACCTAGATCTTTTAGATGAAAAAGGAATCAATCCTTGGACAGATGTATTAACAGAAAAAGAATTCCGTGACTTATTTGGTTATAACAAACATACATTTACAGGTGTTGATTACATAGATTACTATAAAAGCTTAGTAGAATCTTGTGGTGCCGAATGTGAAGTTATTTTCTCTAATCAACCCAAAACCATTTTAGATTATACTAAGCATGTGCTTACCTGTGATATCCATACAAGAGTTCGTACTAAACGTATTTTAAAAGCTAATGGAGCAGAAACGATTTATGGCTTAGATGATATTCTATGTACATCTATGGACGGAAGTGGCTATAACGAAGCTTATGGTCTTCTTGGTTCTAATAAAGCTACAGAAGAAACTGTAAAGCTTTTCCCCCGTGACTGCCAAAGTGTAGTAGACCGTATACAAACTATACTTAAAGAAAAAACTGGTAAACTAGTAGAAGTTATGGTTTATGGCGATGGGGCTTTCAAAGATCCTGTAGGTAAGATATGGGAATTAGCAGATCCAGTTGTTTCTCCTGCTTATACAAAAGGACTTGATGGTCAGCCTAATGAAGTTAAGCTTAAATACTTAGCTGATAATGACTTCGCTAATTTAAGCGGTGATGCCCTTAAAGAAGCTATTTCTGATTATATTCGTAATAAAGAAGCTAATCTTGTAGGCAGCATGGCAGCTCAAGGTACTACTCCTAGAAGATTAACAGACCTTATCGGTTCACTTTCAGACTTAACTAGTGGAAGTGGTGATAAAGGTACTCCTATCATCTTCATTCAAGGTTACTTCGATAACTATACAAAATAATAAATTCCCCTCTAGAATGCTATCTCATTATTCTAGGGGGTATTATATACTTTAACTATCGCTAAATGTCCGTCTCAACATTATATAACATTCTTATCTTTATTATGGTCCTACCTAGAGTTCTTGAATAAATACATACTTTTTAGTCATCTCCATCATCTAAGAAAGGGTATTTATCAATTATACATCTAATATTTTTTAACTTATTGCATAAACATATATTAAGCAGCTTTATAAGTACGGTGATATTATGAAAATGGAAAATGTAAAAACAAGCTTTTATACCATGGACGACTGTATTCCCTGTACTCACTATATTAATTTTACTGGTAAGATACTCGTTATTAAGCCAGATTGTCTAGCTCCTGGAAGTCAACAGCCTGCTTATCAGCTTTTTAAATGTTCTTTTGAAGGTAATTATCCTTCATCCAGGAAAAATACAAGATTGATAGGCACTTATGCTATTGATCATTGTCCAGAAAATGCTCTTCATCGTAGCAATATTCTAGGCATTCTTAAGCCTGAATTAGTAGAAGCACTTGAACTATAAAACAAAATAAATAAGTCGGAGATCCATTTATTACCGGTCTCCGACTTATTTATTGGTGAAGCTACCTATTAGCTTAATAAAGATCCCGTTTTTCTGACAACTTTAAATATAAGAATATCCCATGTTATCAATCACTTGCTACTAATTATTTTTCTAAAATTATAGCTCCAACTCATCTCTTAAGTAACCTTTTTCTAGTAAAAAGGTTACTAATACTAAGACTCCTACATCTAATAGTCCCCTTATAAGCATAACACCTAAAGTCCCTTCTATTACTAGTACTATAAACCCATTAAACCATAGCCAGTTTAATCCTATTGTTACTCCCATTAGATGAATGGCTTTATTTTTATACTGCTGAAAGATAGGTAATAATAAAACATAACTAACCCCAAAGGTTATACCCATGACCAAATTCCAAAAAACACAAGGCCACTTACATGCTTCATATGCACTAGCCACTATTCCTATTTCATAACCTACAATACGTTCTAAAAAGAAGGCTTGTGCAATCACGATCACTGTTACTGTTTTCTTTTCTAGAGGTAGTAAACATTTTTTATTATTTTCTTTCCGCTCCAATAATAAGCTTAGTAATACACAAAGTATGAGTACTGGTAAGAAATCTCCTAATCCTATTAAAAATTGGTGCTTTACAAATTCTAGGGTAAAAGAAGTTAGATCTGGAGTAATTTCCAGCATTCCTACTTGATATAAAAGTCCAAAAGCAAGACCAAAACGCACACCAATCTGCCATTTATTTAAGCTTGCTTCTTTTCCATAACGAAAAACACTCATACTACAGTGGCAATAAAGCACAAGAAAATATAAGCAAGCCACCACTGGGAAACCAAATTTCTTTACTAATATACTATTTAGTTCTACCGAGTTCAAATCTGCTGGTAAAATTGCATGACCTATAATAGCTAGTATAACACTTAACAAAATGATGCCCAAAATAAGTGCTCCCCTTCGTACCTTCTTCATTACCTCATCCCCTTTTGTAATAGATTGTTGTTGCTTATTGTAACTCAATCAAAATTTGTCCGGGCATTTATGATGATAATCCACCTCTCTCAATGACGCTCAAATAACCAAATTAAATCATCGACAAATAGCCATATTAAATATTCCCCACTTTTCATCACCATAAGTAAAAATATCTTTGTGATAAGTTTCTGTAACAAATCCAACTTTTTTGTAGCAGGCCTCTGCCACTGGATTTACATCAAATACGCCTAAAGTCACTCTCTTTACTTTGAGTATTTCAAAAGCATATTTCACCCCTAAGCTTACCATCTCTACGCCATAGCCTTTTCCTCTTATATTAGGATCCACTATAATAAAGCCAAGATGTACACTATTTTTCTCATAGTCTGCCATCCTCATCAAAAAGTGTCCTACTGGTATTCCCTTATCATCTAAAGCTACAAAAATCCAGCCGAATTCATCCTCTTCATACATCTCTTTATAATTTTTTAGTTGCTCTACTGACAAAGGATAGTCGAACTTATCTGCACTCCACATTTTGAAACTTCTTTCATCTTTTAGCCAGTTCACTAAATAAGCTGCATCTCTCATTTTAAATGGTCTTAGTCTTAACATCTTATTATCCCCCTCTTTTATATGTAATCTACTTATCAATCACACTCTCTATTCTAGCTTGTATCTTAATAAAGGAATAGCTCTTCCATCTATCTCCGAGCTTACCCTTCCTATAACTTTTGCTCCTTGTTTTTCATAGAAAGGTATCACTTGCTCACTTGTTACAAACTCCATTTCTAAAATGCCTTGTGCCTTACACCAACTTAATAAATCCTTCCACAGAAGTTTACCATTGCCTTTACCGATATGCCCTACTTCTATATAAAAATACTCTAACTCAAGTTTTTCTCTATATCGTTTAGCTCCCCAAAAGCCTGTAATTTCACCTTCCACCTCTAATACTCGTACTTCATATTGCTTAATCGACTCTGCTGTTATATTGTATTTTTCTTTAAATATATCCATGTAAGATTGATTATATTGCCAATATGCCTCTGATCCATATGCTAATTGATCTAATATCTTATATTCACTATCTAATGCGCTTCTACAAATACTATTATTCATATGACCACCTCTTTTAAATTACTTTATCTCTATGACCATATTTCCAATATATCTTAAGTCTTTTAATTTAAATATCCCAAAACTAACATTCACTTAAGCTAATCTTAATATAGCTGACACAATAAGTAAATATTAGGCTGAATATTTGGAACAACAGAGTGGCAACAAATAAAAAACTGACTTAAGAATCATCATAGCTTCCTAAATCAGTTTTATACATTATCTTTTTATTCTATTAATGACACCTATCGCAAGGATCATATTTACCGCTTTCACTTATGGTTCCACTTAAGATAGTTTTGCTATTAACTAATGCAGAACAATCTTTCGTTGTATGATAACTTTTTCCTTTTGGTGTCCAATAAACAACCTCTGTATTTCCTGTACTTTGATTTATATTATTTGAAGCAGTAGTACTATCTGAATTATCATTTTCTGAGGTAGTATTACTTGAAGTAGTATTACTTGAGGTATTGTTTGAGGTATCACTTTGTGAAGTACTTGCTTTAGTATCACTTCCTGATGTGTAGCTTCCTATTTTACAATCGGTTACTAAGCCTTTTCCTGTTGATTTAAAAACAATGGTACCGCATTCATCGCTTCTATGTACCTCTGTACCTTGTAAGTTTATCATCGTTTCTCTATGTGGATGACCATATTTATTACCTGCACTACATAAGATGACGCTATAAGTTGGATTTACTTTTTTTAAGAACTCCTCCGTTGTACTACTACTTGAACCATGATGACCTACTTTTAATAAATCTACCTTTGAAAGCTTTGGTAAAAGCTCTTCTTCTACTTCTTTCTCTGCATCACCCATAAATAACATTTTATCTTCGCCATTGACATATTCAATGACTAAGGATTGATTATTTGTATCATCCCCGCCATTGGTATTCATGACTGTAAAGTAAGAATTACCTAATGGAAACTTACTGTCTTCTAAAGGTACACTAGGACTTAATCCTTTATCCATGGCTGCATTAATAAAGTCTCGATAAGTCTTGGTCTCAGCATCACCATTAGCTACTAATAGTTGCTTCACTTTATAAGACTCAATGACTGCATCTAAGCCGCCAATATGATCTGCATGAGGGTGTGTAGCTATGACATACTCTAGTTCAGTAACGCCCTGATCTTTTAGATAGCTAACAACAAGCTGCTCATCATCATTGTCCCCACCATCAATAAGCATCGCCTGATTTTCTGCCATAATTAAAATAGCATCTGAATTCCCTGTATCTATAAAATGAATCTCAGCTTCGGTTACTTTTTCCTGTGGCATCTGCTCCTGAGGCGCCTCAGTTGCTACAGTACCATCCTGCATTTCTTCTTGTGGAGTAGGGGTTTGTTCCACCTCTCCTGCCACTTCTACTGATGGATTTTGTGACGGATTAGTATTACAACCTGTCATTCCTATAAGAGATAAGCTTAATAAGAGATAAAAAGCATTACGCTTAATAAAGTTATGATATAATTTTACCTTCTTCATATTTCCTCCTCATTCTACATATTCACCTATTTTACATCATTTTACTCGTTTTATCAATTTGCTCCTTTTTAACTTTTCTTGGGTGTAAAGAGGTTCATTCACTTGAGTCCCTTGTAGGTCAATCAATGGAACTACTTCACTACTTAATCAGAATTAGACATGGAAATATTTTGCTCACTAAAAAAGTGGCTTTCCTTTAAAAGCAATGTCATTAAGTTAACATTGTGATAGAAACGCATCCCTAGGAAAAGAAGTTGAAGATTTATTTCTTCAGCTTCTTTTTCTATTTCCAGGTACCACAAATAGACAGATTTGCATCTGCCTCAAAATTTATATTCTTTTACAAAGATTTATGCTACTCTATAAAGGAAGCCATGAAAAATCTTAACAATTAAGTTTCGTTCCCTATGCCTATCAGGTCTTATAGGAATGAGATTTTTTGCAATTATGGCTTCTACATCAGGTGATGTTGCTTTTCCATGATAGAATAACCTACACATATGCACTGCAACTGAGAAATTTGCTTTATATGTATGCTTTCTTTGCTTTTTTTCAATGACTACGTGGGAGGTAATCATTTCTGCAAAGTTATACATTATCATATGTGCATAGATTTCTTGTTGGATACACATCACCTTTTTTGAATGAAAATCTAACATTCCAATCGTATATTTCAAATCTCGAAAAGATGTTTCAATCCCCCAACGAGAAGCATACAGTTTTTTTACCTCATCAGGAGGATACTTTTCACTATTTAGATTTGTAACTATTGTTTCATAGGAAGTTTCTGAAATAGGAAATCTCACTATTCGGAAGTGTAATTCATAGAATTTAGCAGGTTCAGATTTCTTGTTTTTAAGTGGTAAATAATCAAACGGTTGGGCTGAAGAAACACTTCGATAATGATTTTTGTCTTTGAAAAGTTCTTTGACTGCATTCGTTTTCTTTCTTGTAAGTTTTAAAGAAATATCAATATCAAAACAGTCTGTTTTGGGTAAATCCAATCCATTCTTTATACCATTAATTCCATCTTTGACACGAATAAGAAAGAACCATCCTTTTTCTTGAATGTGAGCCATGCTGTTGAAAGATTCATAACCTCTATCAGCTATCACGAGTGCTTTAGGAATTTCAGAACGATCAACCATTTCTTGTAGAGCGTTATGTTCATTCTTTTCTTTAGATTTTTGTATTATCACATCATGATAAATAGAATAATTTATATTATACAACGCATTTATATGCAGAAGATTATATGATTTTCTTCCATCTTTTCCAGAATGAAATGAATTTAAATCATCAGGATTGGTAGGAATCTGTACATCAGACCCATCAACAGCAAGTATGGGCATATCTTCATTAAAGTTATCTATAAGTTTACTTGAAAAGCCGTCAAATATCTTCTTAAACGCTTCGGGCTTTATCTTTTTCCTCTGCTGAACAAACGCAGAAGAAGTGGGTGTATCTGCAGATGCACCAAATAGATCTAATAATTCGTTTGTAAGGCTCCCACTTCCCATTCCAATAATTCCAGCTAAAATTTTATTCATGGGCAATTTTCTTTTGCGTAAAAAATCACTACCTGGATTGGTACAATAATCTTGCGGATTGTCAGCTAACTTTTGGATTTCATCTACTAAAAGCTTTTTAATTTGTTTGGGTTTCATATGTGTCCTCCTTGTAACTAAGTTTCCTTTAATTACAAGGGCCGCTCTCACTACCTCTTTATTCAATCAGTAGTGAGAGCGGCCACACATTTTCTTTGTCTTGTCAACTACTTTTTCAAAAAAAGATCTCTATACCATTTGATTGGTATAGAGATCTTTTTTCGTCATCTTAACTTAATGACATTGCCTTTAAAAGCCACTTCTCTTTGGTATATTGTTTTCTATTAAATAAGAATCTGTAGTTCTTGACTATTTCATGTGATTCTTAAAGTGTAAAATCATTTCTGAAGTAAGAGTGATACCATCACCTTCTGGCGAAATAGCTTCCCTTTCCATCCAAACACCCTCTGATAATTCATCTTCGTCTAGCTTAATCTCGTTACTACCATCTACTTCTGCAAAATAGCCTAAAAGCAAATCACCTGCAAACCCCCATGGTTGACTTTTATAGTAGCGAATATTTTTTACTTTAAGCCCTACTTCCTCCATAACTTCTCGCTCTATGGTTTTTTCTGCCGCTTCACCAATTTCACAAAAACCAGCTACTAAGGCATACTTTTTATAATCTCTCCCTGCATATTTAGTCATAAGCAGTTTATTGCCATCGGTTACACCTACAATAACTGCTGGCGAAATTCTAGGATAAACCACATTGCCACAGGCATTACAGCATAGGGCTCTTTCCATTCCACTATGTACCATAGGTTTACCACAGCAACCACAAAATTGATTCGTTCTATACCAATTAAATAAATGATATGCTGTGACAGCTGCAAAGGCTACATGTTGTGGCTTAAGCGTTCGTAATAAATTAATGTTTTCAAAGCTATAGCCCTCTATGATTTGTTGCCCTTTTATATCTGCTAAATAATACTGCGCATCATCTATGGTAAATAAGTAAATGAATTTAACTTCCTTATGTGCTAAATCCTCATATTTTGGGAAAGTTATTTCTCCTTCATGCTTTTTTACAAGTACATCTCTTCCTGCAAATATAAAAGTTATATCTCCTTGAACCGGTGCATTATAACTATATTCATTTTGAAAGTGATGTGATCTTAAATCTTGTATCATCTCATCGCCCCATTTCTTTGTTAGTCTTTTAGTCTATTATTGCTTTTGTCCCCCAGTTGTTTACTAGCTACTTTCTTTTACCTACTTATAATAATAAAGCTAAGGTTCCTATTACAATAAAGAAAAGTCCCAATGCTGATTTCTTATGAAGCCTTTCACGAAATACAACATAAGAAAAGCCAATGGTTACTAAAATACTCAGTTTATCAACAGGTACTACAACACTGGCTGGACCCGTTTGGAGCGCTCTATAATAGCAAAGCCACGAAGCTCCTGTTGCAAAACCTGATAAAATAATAAATAGCCAACTTTGCTTATCAATTTTTCTAATGGTATGTTGCTTTCCTGTAATAAATACCACAAGCCATGCCATCACTAAAACGACAATGGTACGTATAGCTGTTCCTAGTGTAGAATCTATACCTTCAATACCTACTTTACCCAAGATAGAGGTCAAACTGGCAAAAATAGCCGAACTAATGGCAAAGGCAAGCCAAGATTTCCCTTTTGACTCCTTTGTAACCCCTTCCTGCTTTTGAATCATCAAATACGTCCCACCACCAATTAAAAACATGGCTACTAACTTGATGAATGTTATTGGCTCTCCTAATAAAATGAAAGCTAATAACATGGTTAATATGGTACTAGACTTATCAATAGGCGTTACTTTATTAACATCTCCTACCTGTAAGGCCTTAAAATAACAAAGCCATGAGGCTCCTGTTGCCACTCCTGATAATACTAAAAAAATCAAGGTTTTACTTTCAATGGCACTTAATTCTCCTTGCTTTCCTGCTATAAAAACCATCATCCAAGAAAAGAATAAAACAACTATTGTTCTAAGGGCTGTAGCTACATTAGAATCTGTATGCTTAATACCACACTTAGCTAAAATAGCTGTAAGCCCTGCAAACAAGGCTGAACCAAATGCAAAAATCATCCACATTTGCTCTTCCTCCCTTCAAATCATACTTCTAACTTACGTTATTAGTATACAACTTTAGTCAATAGCTGCTTGTATCCAAATGAGATACTCTATTACCTTTTCAACAAAAAATACCACCCAAGTCATCCATGCTTATAACTTGAGTGGTATTTCATTCTATTACATCTCTAAAATAATTTCATTTTCATCTTTCAGCGCTGCTGCAAAAATATAATTGCTATCTAATTTATCTCCATTTAAGTAACAAGCTTTATAGCCACCTTCAGCTCCACTTGGATTATTAACTGTAATGTGTAACTTCTTACCACGGAATACTTTATCCATAGTGAATGTCTTCCAATCGCTTGGAATAGCTGGTTCTAATTTAATACCGTCAAGGTCAGGACGAAGGCCTAGAATACCTTCTACACAGCCTACCATCACAGTAGAAGCTGTACCTGTTAACCAGTGTACATGTGAACGTCCTTCAAATGGACTTTCAACACTTTCTGTGAATTGACCATGTACGTATGGTTCTAATATACGTACATCTGCATTGTCATTTTGAGCTGCTGGTGAGCTTTCCATAAAGTACTCAAAAGCACGATTGCCATGCCCCATTAAAGCTTCAGCTAGGATAATCCATCCTTGAGGTTGTGAGAAAATACCACCATTTTCTTTAGTTGAACCATTGAAAAGTAAGGCAAGGGCACCGTCAAAGGCATGATCTTTATAAGATGGTGCCATAACACGTGCACCATACTTAGTATTAAGTTCCCTATAAACTGATTCTAAAGCTTTCTCTGCTTGTTCTTTTGTTGCTAGACCACTGATAACTGACCAAGATTGAGGATTTAGCCACATGCTTGCTTCTGGATCTTTCTTAGAGCCAATCACTTCTCCATCTTCTTTAAATCCACGGATAAAGCGGTCATCCTCCCAACAATTTTCTTGGATTGTATCACCTAATACTTTTTGAACTTCATCTAAGTAAGCAATATAGTCTGTGTCATTTAAGTCTGATGCAAAGTCACGAAGTACACTCATGGCATAGTAAAGTTGAAGAGCTACGAAAGAAGATTCTCCTTTCTTACCCAGTCTTAAGCAGTCATTCCAATCGGCATGCAAACCAGCTGGCATATGATGTGCTCCAAGACGTTCCATTGAAAAGTTAATCGCTCTCTTTAAGTGATCATAAACTGTTCCTTCGTCTTTATTAGCATAAGGAATCACTTCGTTAATAAAATCTTTATCTCCTGATTCACCAATGTATTTTAAAATGGTTGGGAATAACCAAAGTGCATCATCAGCGCGGTATGCAGGATGACCTGTTGCTTGAGCATAAGAAGGGTCATCTGGTGTATCTTCATGTCCTGCATTATGATCAAATTTAACTAGTGGTAAGCCTCCACCATTATCTACTTGAGCTGAAAGCATAAAGATAATTTTTTCTTTAGCCATTTCTGGATCAAGATGAATGATTCCTTGAATATCTTGAACGGTATCACGGTAACCATAACCATTTCTTAGGCCACAGTAGATAAAAGATGCTGCTCTTGACCAGATAAAGGTAATAAAGCATTGATAAGCATTCCATGTATTAATCATATTATTAAATTCACTGCTTGGTGTTTGCACATAAAGGTTGCTAAGTTTACCATGCCAGTAAGCTTTAAGTTCTTCAAGCTCTTGGTCTACTTTACTTAAATTTTCATAACTTGCTAAAATAGCTGCTGATTCTTCATCATTATACTGACCAAGTACAAAGGCCATTTCTTTGGTTTCTCCTGGTGCTAAAGTAATCTTAGTTTGAAGTGCACCACAACCATTGCTATTGTAGTTAAGAACATTATCACAAGCTCCTTTTTCTACTGCAATAGGATTTCCATAGCTGCGGTAACGTCCTAAAAAGCTGGCTTTATCACCATTGTAAGAAGCTACTTCTGAGCCAACTAAACCTAAGAAACGTTCTTTACGATTGCTACCATTGCAGCCTTTGTGACAGTTTTCATTAATCGTTTGAAGAATTTTATTGTCCTTAAAGTATGTACGTGTAATGAATAATGTATATTGTAGGTTAACCTGGTCATTTTCATAGTTGTTTTCGTTAGTGAATTCTGCATAACCAAATACTGAAAGATTTCTAGGCCTGTCGCTAGTATTGGTTACTTTTAAGCGCCATACTTCATAAGTCTTGTTAAGTGGCACATAGTATAAGGCTTCTGAATGAATTCCTGAGTAATCCGCTTTAATATTAGTATAAGCTGTTCCATGGTGACATTCACTTTTATAGGTCTCAAGACTCTTACCTACAGGTTGCCAAGACGCTGACCAATAATCACTTGTTTCATCATCTCTTAAATAAATATAACGGCCTGGTTTATCTTCTTGGTTAAACACATAACGTAAAATACGACCATTAGCCCCGCTTTTTACAAAGCTATAGCCCCCTGCATTGTGAGAAATAATAGCACCATATTCAGGAGAACCTAAATAGTTAGCCCATGGTGCTGGTGTATTAGGATTAGTAATAACATATTCTCTGTTTTTTTCATCAAAAAAACCGTAATTCATAATGAACCTCCATCAATAATAAATTTTTAATTTTTCTAGTTAAAATACTATCTGATTACCTTAATTTTTAAGTAAAATAAACTACTTGATTTGTTTTATTTTATTATCACTTTTCTTTCCTATCAAGGGTAAACTAACAAATAATCCAACTGTATCTTTTTCTACAAGTATTTTTTTGTTTTCTGAAACTATTGGGCTTCGTGTAGATACGGATGAAGAGTTTAAAGGCCTTGATGCCATGGAACATGGTATATCAGCTTATACCATCCACTAGGACATTTCATATCCTTCTAAATAAATGATATTAAAATAATAAGCCACAGTTTCTCTTTACATGAAAGAAATACTGTGGCTTATTATTTCTATTTTATCTAAATAAAATCCATCTACTTATCTTACTTTTAAGCATCTAGCGTTGTATTCATTTTATTATTTCGATGATTGATTAAAAATAAAATCAGCGCTCCTATCACAAAGAAGATAGAAATAAATTGAGAAGTAGAAAGCATCCCCACAATGCCTCTTTCATCATTTCTTAAAAATTCTATAGCAAATCTACCAATCCCGTAAAGAAGTAAGTAAAGTGCTCCTGTATCTCCCTTACACTTTGATTTTCTTGAAAACCAAATCAAAATGCCTGCAATAAGGAAGTCCCCAGCTGAAGAAAATAATTGGGTTGGTAATAATTTTATACCTGCTGGTGCTAAACTGCCTTCTGGGAATATCACACCTAGCATCGATTGCGTTTCCATGCCATAGCAACAGCCTGCTAAGAAGCATCCTATTCTTCCAAAACCTTGTGCAATCGCTACAGATGGCATCATCAAATCAAAATAGCTCATAAAACTGATTTTTTTTATACGACAATAAATAATGGCTGATAACGCCCCTGCAATAATACCACCATAAACAACAAAGCCTTCTGAACCAATAACATCCATTGGACTTTTAAGAAAATCATCAAATTCAACTATGACATATAATAATTTGGCTCCTAAAAAACCACATACAATGGCTAACATAGCAATGCTACTGACTACCTCTGGATCTAAACCCTTCTTTTTCGCCCTGTATGTACCTACTAATAATGCAACCATAAAACCTATTGCTATCATGAGCCCATAACCATGAATAGTAATGCTACCTATTGAAAAAATATCATTATGCATTTCTTTTGTTCCTCCTTGATACTAAACTAGTATATTTATGCCTTCAAGTTCATGTATACTCATTTAATGTTGTGAATTCATTATAACAGAAAAGCTTTTTCTTTGCACCTTAAGAGTCTTGCTTAAAATTCTATTTCTCTCTTTTAATAAATATAGGCATAGACGTTAATCCTTAGATTAGCCTATACCTATATTTTTCTTAGATGTCATTTTACTTAACTATTCCTTCATTCCTCTTAATTTGGTTTCTAAATACTCTTTTATTTCAGCTGATATGCACTCTTCATTCCAAATAAAAAACTCCTCCCATGTTTTATGGAAACTAATGATACCCTCTTTTTTCTTCACTTTAGATAAACTTACCCAACTAATTATATTTTCTTCATCATGTCTTCTTAAACCTTTAGGTAATAAAACAAATTGTTCCTCTCCTTGTTTTCCCATATGTAAATTATAATATCTACTAGCCTTATTTCGCTCAATTAGTAAAAATCCAATTACTAAAAATACACCTAGACACAATAATACACCTACTCCTAAATCATTTAATAAAAATCTTCGAGCTTCACTAGATGTACTAACTGAAATTACAAACACTAATAACACATAAATTAAATCAACACATCCTTTACTTTTACATGCAATTTTTACTCTTTCATTTACATAACACTGTTTAGAAATTCTATTAATTAGTATTCTTTCTTCATGTTCCATATTGTCTCCTTTCTTAATGAATTTATAATATTTATGATTACCTTCCAAAATAGCATTTAAAATAGTTCCTAGGTTTTGTCTTTTCTTTTAATAAAGCATATTCATTTTCTTTAAGCACATATTTATAGATAGGTATCCTACTAATACTATCTATAACCACATAAAATAAATGTTTGCTCTCCATAATACCTTTAATTTCTTTCCATTCAAACTTATACTTTCCTAACTGGTCACTAATCCATATGCATTCCTCATTAATAATCAAAAATACTATAGTTTCTTTAAATCCACTGTTCCAATAACTTGATACAAAAACTGTTATAAGTTGTGGTACTACACCTAATGCACACCATAAGGCAATATTCCATTCGCCACCAATCGTAGCTACTATACCTACTATAAAGGGTAGAGTAAACACTACATTAGGTAATATTCCACCATAAACAGCAGAGAATATGGTTATATATTTTGTTTTGAATCCATACGATATATCATGTATGTCATCTTCCTTAGCCTCCTCTTGTAATTGGTTCTTAATTTCCTCCTTACTTCTTTTTCTTCTCGTTTTATTTTTCTTAATAGCTATTTCCAAAATTTCTATTTGTTCCTTAATCAATTTTCTTTTATCCCATATTCTAGGATGTTCCTCTGCTAGTACTAGTATATAAAGCTCATTTTTTTCTGTGATACTAAAGAATTCTTCCCATGGAATCTTCTTTTCACCATCCATAGTGTACTCTTTATAATAATCCATAGTTATTTGAATCTGCTTATTACTTAATAAATTATACTCATAAGCTTGCTTTTTTGCATTTATAAAGACGCTTACTAAAAAAAGGTCAAGAACAATTGTAATACCTAGAGGTAATGCTAAAATATATTCTCTTATCATAAACTGCACATATGTCAAAATAATACAAGTAAAACCAAAGGAAGCTAACAAAAAAATTAATGTACATATTATAATAGTGATTAATATATATTTATTCACCATCTCATGGAGTATATATTGTTTTTTACTACAAACCGGCTCTGGTATCATTGTACTTCCACCTTCCGAAATCTTCTTACTCTCTCTTATTTATTTTACACTTAACTTTTCATATTTTTTGTCTCAATTTGTCACCTCGATTGATTTTAGTATAAATTAATAAATACTTATCTTACTTTATATTTAAACTAAAAGAAAAATGCCCAAGTGCTACTTGATTTAAGTACATCTTGGACATTTTCTATTTTTACTTTTTACCTATTACAATAGTCGTATTTTCTTTTCGCCATACATCTTTAACCTGACTGAATCCTGCCAATTGAAAGAGTTTCTTTTGATTAGATACAGTACAAGGCGTATCATAATGATAAAATGCTCCTGCTGGAATATGTAATTCTTCTCTTACTTTAGCATTTGCACTATACCAGTAATCCTCTTCTTCCTGTAATTCCACCATATAATCACATTCAATATATTGCCCGCCCATCTTAAGACTTTTATAAATTTTTGTGTAAAGCTGAACTTTATCTTCATGAGAAAAGTGGTGCATGGTCTGAAAAGAAATGGCTATATCATATTGTTCTATTCCTAAATCACACTCAAAATAACTGCCATGAATAAGTTTCAATGCTTTATCAGGGTGTTTTTCCTTAAGCTTGTCTAACATAGCTTTTGTTAAGTCTATTCCTGTCACCTCTACACCAGGTAAAACTTTAAAAATCTCATCTAACTCAAGACCTGTTCCGCAACCTAAGTCTAAAAGCTTGACAGTATTCCTAGGAATGAAGGTTGCCAATTTTTTATACCCTTCCTTACATCCCCCAACATTTTTTAGCATATGTGCGTCATATCCTTCTACTCTGGCTGTAAAAAAGTCACTCATCGTTTCATAACTCACTTCATTTCACCCTCAATCTCCTAACACTTATACTCTCATCTTATACCCACCTTATTCTTAAGACTACCTTATTATTATTTATGAAGTAAAATAAGGAGCTATATTTTCCTTTTTTCTTGGTATAAGAGAATTAAAACAATGGCTAAAACAATATTAATAAGACCAACTGCTTTTACATGATATTCTATAGTTGTCAGTGCCCCCAACCATCCTCCCATAACAAACATCACTATAATGCTTAAATAAATAAGACTAGTTTCTAGCGCTTCGGTTTCTTTGGTTATATAGTAATGAGAGGCCTGCTCTGCTAGATTCTTTAGATTACCTGTAAACATAACGGTGGAGTAAGCTTTACCATTTACCTTACGAAAGCTTTGTACCTGCATAGCACAAACAAAGGATAGCATCATATTAGCTAGTACATTAAAGGCTCCTTCTGGAATAAGCATCACCATAAATAAAGTACTTATTTCAATGACTAATATCATGTGAAGCCAATAAAAGTACTTTCCACCCTTAACTTTGTGCTCTATTATTTTAGCAAGCCAAACCCCCACTATAAAAGCTGAGATAGAGAGCAAGTAATAAATAACCTTTTTCATATCTCCTTGTGCAATGTTATAGCCTAGTAAAACTAAATTGCCTGTTTGTGTATTGGCAAATACCTTTCCTCTTGCCAAATAAGAGTAAATATCTAAATATCCTCCCACAAAGGCAAGTAGCATACCAATTAATAGAGATTCTGACATCTTATCTTCTTTTGAAACTTTTATTATCATTCCTTTTTCCTCTATTTTCATTGTTTAAAATAGGGTTTTCTATTTGAAAGTTATTTATTCCTAATCATGTTTTTCCATTTGGAATCCTCACATGATTATTTCGTTTAACGACAATAGACTATTAAAAAACTTAAAAGAATAATTATCATTTGATAAGTATTTAAACTTATGCTATAGTATTGCTATTAATATCATTTTAGTAATAAAAGAAAGGTGATTGACTATGGAATTAAAAGATAAAGTTGTTGAATTACTTTCTAATTCAGAGGCTATGAGACCTGGCGATATAGCAGCTGCTCTTGGTGCTGAGAAAAAAGACCTTGATAAAGCAATCAAAGAACTTAAAGCTGAAGAACGTATTATCTCTCCAAAAAGATGTTTCTACTCTGTACCAAAATAGTAGACGTAAAAGAGCTATACAACTCATGTCAGTTGTATAGCTCTTTTACTCTTATTTTTGTTCTTCTACTAGCTTCATGAATCTATGAATCATAGCACTTACTTCCGCTCTCGTTGCTTGTGCTTTTGGATTACATTTCTTATTCTCATCTCCTGAGATAATGCCTAACTCACCCATGAGCGTCATTGCATCTTTTGCCCATGGTGATACTTCTTTTTGATCAGTAAATGCTACTGTCTGAGTCTCTTTTGTGATGTCAATTTCCATAGCTGTTATGTAATTATATAACATAGTTGCTATTTGCTCACGTGTTACTGTTCCATTTGGATCAAACATCTGAGCTCCTATCCCACTAACAATACCTTGCTTACTTGCCCAGATAATAGCCTTTTCATACCATGCTTCAGATTTTACATCCACAAAGGTATTATTGCCTATTACTTCTGGTTCACCTACTAAACGATAGAGAACAGTTGCAAACATAGATCTTGTCATAGGGGCATTAGGAGCAAAGCTCTCTTCACTTACACCCTTTAATATGCCTTTATTAATAACATATGCTATAGATTCAGTTGCCCAATGTCCTGATATATCATTAAAGTTTGTATCTAATACTTCTTCTTTGTCAGTACCTTCTGGCTTAACTTCTTCTACTTCCGGCTTTTCTGGTTTGGTCGTACTTCCGCCACTACTACTATCACCTGAGCCGCTATCTTGCTTACTCCACCTAGCATATAACGTATGTTCCTGTTCTTGAGTAACAATAGTATTTGGTGTTACTTTTTGACCACCTGATAATTGTGTATACCATCCTAGGAAAGTATATCCGCTTCTTTCAGGTGTTGGCAGCTCTCCATAAGCCTTACCTAGTGTAACTTTCATTGTTGTTATAGTATTATTAGCTGTTGCTCCTTGATAATCAAAGGTAACATCATATTCTTTTACTAAGTCTTCTCCAATTGAAGGATCATTATAAGTTGTCTTTTGCCATTGCACACTAGACATGTTAATAACCCCTGCTCCTACTTTAGGTAAGACCTTAGCATTCAACTGATTTACATCATATAACTTATGATCTTTATATGGTAGCTTAGAAATAAATTCTTCTGCATTAAGAATCATGCCTGCCCCAGCATTATCAGTAACTGCTAAATCTGTAAGTTCACCATTTAAGTAGTAAAGAGAATTAACAGCATTAATATAACCTCCTGGGCTATTACCATTACCACTTGCTAAAGCATTAATAATCCCATTAATTGATGTATTTTCTAGTAACACTGATGCACCACAAGTTGAAATGGCCCCATTACTTACTACCTTTAATGCTGCTTCTGGATTTTCAATGCTATTTTTAAGCTCTAAAATTTCTGAAGCATCTAAAATACAATTGTAAACATGACTATTCCCACCACGTAAGCGAGGCATACGGTCCATTGAATTCTTATAGTAGTTGTTTGCTAATGTCAATTGTAAGTTTTCTGTATAAGCTTCTGTATCAGACGCACCTACAAGATGTGTTTTCTTTTGTGCTGCTGCATAAGCTCTAACTTGCTCCTTAGTCATATCATAATGAGTAATTAACTCATTATAATATGGATATGCCTCTGGATTTGCTTCTAATAAATCTAGCATTTCATCAAAGAAACGTGATTCACTCTCTGGTAAAAACTTTGACCACGAAATAGTTACATCTGTTGTTTGACTACTTATGGCTTTCTTGATATCTACAACGCCATCATAAGCCTTATAGAAAGTACAGTGGTCAATCCAGATATTCGTACTACCATTTTGAATAGTCATATAATCCCAGTCATTGCGGTCATAATCCCCGGCAGTAGCTTCATCCCACTCCCATAATTCATCAAATACAATATTTCTTATAATAATATTAGATGAATTACTAATATCGATACAAGTATGTTTAATTGCTGAACCATTCTTAGAGTAAATAGTAAGATTACTCATATCTTTAATATACAGTGTAGAAATACCTGTTTCTAAAAGTGTAGGATGCAATAAAGGTTGATTATTAACAGGTTTAATAATACTACTATATTTATTTAGTACATCCCCTATTTCCTTAGAACCCAGGTTAATATCTTGTGTTAACTCAATGACACTTGCTTTCCCTGTTTTCTTAATAGTAGAAAGTGCTTCTAAAAACTCCGCCGCAGTAGCTACTTGATAGTATCTATTAGAAGACTCTAATAGCGTTCCACCACCAGTAACTCTTTGTGCATAGCCTTCTAGATTAAATGCACCTAATCCTGTATCATCTGTTGCATCAGGATCTGCATTATCATTGGTATAGTCTGTCTCAATGAATTTTTCTTCTCCTAGTGTTGTAATGCTGCCTACAAAGTGGTCCATAGAAACTTTTTCTGAAACATCATATGGATTCCAGCCTAAGTAAGCTGGTGTAAGCATTGTTTCCGCCTGTGATTTTGAAATCTGTGGGCGGTCACTGTTAATGGCATAGCTTGGTCCATAAGAATAGTATTCACTAAAGCGTGCTTCCTTATATGAATTAGGACTCATATCAGCATATGGTGCTACTTTGTTAATGATACTTCCCATATATGTATTAATAAACGTAACGCTAGCATCTGCCCCCCATGGACGTGCTAATAAATATTTAGAACCATTACAGCCTTCTTCTGCAGTAATCACACAGTTATTAAAGATATAACCATAATCTACTTTTGGATCTGTTTTAGGTGCTGTGATATAACCACTATTTTTAGTAGCATTATATCTAAATACCAGCTCACAATCATTAAATAGCGCTTGTCCATTACCATAAATATAATCGATATTACCTGCAATATAACATTTATAGAAGTACTGCTGACTGCTATTAGCTTGCAAAGTATCTTGATAGCCTAATAATTTAACATTTACAAAAGTTGATTCTTTAGCATCTATACGTATTGCATCTGCTGATTCATTTGAAATACTGCCGTCGCCTAAATATTCATAGGTATTTTCGAAGGTTAGGTTCTCTGCTGAAAAACCAGTAGCTGATGATTTCACATGAATAGCACAACGTTTATCAGTATCGCCACCTGGCTTAGTTATATCTTTATCAAAGAAATTAATGTTAACTTTCTCTCTATCTTCTCCAATAAGTGTAATGTAAGGTGATGCAATTCTTAAATACTCTCTGTAATTACCCTCTTTCACTAGGATAACAACTCGCTTTGTATTATTTAATGGTATGCTATCCACAGCTGCTTGCAATGTACGATACATCTTTGTATTGGTTCCATCGCTAGCTACTTCTCCATCTATCCCGGTATAAGATTCATTTACTACAAGGTCATAATGTGTTAAATAAACAAAGTTAAATGTCTTACGTGTTACTTTTCCTTCTTCATCGGTAAATAATAAATTCACATCATTTCTACCTTCTATTAAAGGGGCTTTAAACGCAAAGGCCTCATTTTTATTGAGGTTAATAGAAGCATGAACACTATTATTAACTTCTAATGCAAGCGTTCCCTTGTTATCTACAACTCCTTCTAATGTTGCTTCATTTTTATAAACTGTGTCGTAAGATTTCTTAGTAATAAAAATATTAGTAGCTTCATTTTCATAAACATATTCTCCTTGGCGACCTGCTGTAGGTACCATCAAAAGAATATTAGAAGGATTACTTTCATTATTATTTGACTGAGCTACTACATAGTAATAATAAGGTTCTTCATTTTTTACAGCAACGTCTTGATAAGTTAAACCTTCTACTGTCTTTATTAGTTGATATTCTGTTTCTTCAGATGCTTTTCTATAAACTTGATACTGAGTTGCCTCATTAATAGCTGTCCAGCTTAAATTAATTTGAGTATCACCACTATCTGCTGTTAAAACAGGACTTTCTAATGGCGCTTGTACCGTAATACTTAAAGATTCTAATGCTGGTGTTGTATTTTCACCGCAAACACCAGAAATACGAAATACATATGTACCATCGCCATCAATTTCTGCTGTGTATGTCTTTTCTGTTACCTGGTTAGATAGTACTTCGAAATGATTTCCTCCATCTTTAGATAACTCAACTTGATAGGCACCATCATCTGCGCAATTATCTCCTGTCCATGTCACAGTTAGCTTTGTGCGATCTTCTGATAATACTGGATCTTTTACTGTATTTACAACAGGAGGCGTACCAACTGCTTCATAACAGTCTGTTTGCTTATAAAGTACTTTACCTGCTTCAGTAGTATAAGTTAGATTATTAATTACACCATTCACATTAGCAAAGGCAAAACCAAAACGTACACTTCCTCCTTCTACTTTCAATAACTCAGCATTTGAATTTTTTACTAGTGCAGATGTTGTCCCCTCTTTAGTTGTCATTTCTGAATAAAAGCCTTCAGGTGTTCTTTGTACTTTTACATGAATAGTATCACCTACAGCATACTGACTATTGATTCCACCAGCACCAATTGTATTATTAGGTGTCTTATTATAAATATTTCTTACACTTCCACCACCGCGAATACCTAATGTCACTAATTGAGTAATATTCTTCTCTGGTTCAAATAAACCTGTATACACACCATAGTTAGTGCTGTTTCCTACGGCTGTTATTTTAATATCTGCTTCTAAACTCGAAAAATCTGTTGTAGCATCAAATAAATAATAACCAACATTTGTCATATTGTTAATTGAAGCAGATGTATTATCATGACCAAACATTAATCTATGTCCAACTGGTATAACTGAGAAAGTATCATCTTTGTTAACTTCATTTGGCATGGCCTCTTGTGGATTTACTACTGTTGAACCTGTTAACTCACCTGTGTTTTTTACAGTTGTACTATGTAAATAATTTTCACCTGTTGAAGTATTATCACTAGAAGCTAATACAAATCTTAACGTTGTTGCTGGTCCTGTATAATGATAGGTTATTGTATTACCACATGCTGATGATTGCATATGATTTTCACCTGACACAAATGAACCATTTGCACCTTCTGGTAAATCAGGTTCATTTAATATACCATATGGTTTACCATACATACAGACAGCAAAGGTAATCTCAGCATCTCCTGCCACTACCACACTAATCTCATTCCCAGTATATAAATATAAGCCATGGGATTGATCTTTCCAGTAAGGTGCCTTTGAGCTTATTCCTCTACGAATTGATAACATCCCATTATTTACTGTATAAAAATCATTAATTGGATTAGTATTAGTAAAATCTGCTATATTAGCCTCTTTTGTATAATCTACGGAAAATACATCTGTTATAGTGGGCTTTTGAAATTGACTTGTATCCTGAACTTTAATGTTATAAGTATGAGGGTATGTTTCTTTATCTATAAAAGTTACAACAACATCACCATTACCAGCTATGTGTAAAGACTCTACTACATCCGGACTATTATTAGTTAATAAATCCTCACTTAGTACTTCATTCCCTAAATCAATACTCACATATGCTTTTTTACTTTGAGCATAATATACTTCACCTTTATCTACTGCTACTGATGCCTTACCTGCTTCTGTTGTTGCACCTGTTGCTATGAGGTTTGTGTTTCCAATAGAAATAGAGAAGTCTTTTTCGATCCAAGGTGTCACATCCTCAGTAGTATTTCTTACTGTAAAGCCATGTAAATAACCACTTCCATTGATGGTAAAAGTAAGCACTGCCGGCTCACCTTTATATACATAAGCTACTTCTCCTCCATCCGCTACAACTTTTAAATCAATTCCACCTTCTGGATAAAACTTTCCTCCTGATGCATCAGTCTCAGCTGTAATAGTACCACCACTTCCATATTGACACAATTTAAAGGTAATAACAGCATTTCCTGCCACCTTTACTTGAAAGGTATTGCCATCTGCTACAGCAACTCCATGTTGATTATCCTTATAATACATACTCCCTTTACCATCCACAGTAACAAATCCATCTGTCGAGGTAACCGTTCCTATCTTATTTCCATCTGTTGGTATGCTAAAATCTTCTGGCTTCTTAGCAAAGTCATAGCTATAGTTAATATTTAGCTCTGGCATTAATTCTGACCCTATTACTAGAGCACTATTTGTTGTATATTGAGTTACATATGAATTATTCAGTACAGAATTAGTATTATCTATCAATTCTTCACCTTGAAAACTTATTGGATTTCCATATGAAGGTATAATCGTCGACGTCACTAAGGTACTTGCTAAAAGTAAAGCTGTTCGTTTTTTCGTTCGTGCTTTAACAAATTTTTTCATATTATTCTCCTTTTTTTTCAGTAAGAAACTTTAACACTATATTTATTCTATTAAATGCATTTTAACTTTTCAATTCAATTTCATTTTTTCTATATTTACTTCAAATTATATATCATTTTAACTACACTTTTTACATTTTAACTCATAATACAAATTATATTATTGTGCAATATGACATTTATTATTGTTAAATATTTACACCTTTTATGGTTGCACCAAAACATTTCATTCATCCTATTTAATTATTTCATGTGTATTTTATCTATTTTTTAAAACTAATTAAATTAAATTTTATCATTTTTCACAAATGAAAACGGTGTAGAAAATATACAGTGTTAGTGCTTTGTATGAATACTTTTCTTAAAACCAAGATAAAAACTACATAATATAACTTTTTTTCATAATATTCAATTTTATCTACTGTTTCTTTGATTTATTTCTGCTATACTATACTCAATATACAACAATAGAGCCCACAAGCTATAAATCTCCTAGCTTATGAGCTCTATTATTTCACTATTGTTATAATTGACTAATCACTAAAATATCATTTTCTTTAACGATTGTTTTTCCATTTGGAATGATAACTTTATGATTACGTTTAACCACAATAACTAATTTTTCTGGCCCTAGTGTAATCTCTGCTAATGGTTTTCCTATCCAATTATTATCTTTATCGATCTTCATTTCAGTAAGATGTGCTTCAAAATCCTCTTGCAACGAAAGAGCACTAAGTATAATAACATCTCCTGAGAGAATGGTTGTACTCCCTTTAGGTATAATTCGTTTATTCCCTCTTATGATTAATACAAGTAAAATATCCGGGGGTAAGGAAATCTCCTTTATTTTTTTACCACTCCATAAGTGATTTTTTGAAATTGGAAGTTTAATAAATTGTATAGGCTCCTCATCTGAATAATCACTGAAAGTCTTCATAACATTACTATTATCATCAATCATATCAAGTTTTTTAGCCATAAATGGTATTAAAGAACCTTGTAAGCTGATTGAAAATAAAACAATAAAGAATACCATATGAAAAATATCATTTTTCATATACGTTGGACTAACAGTAGCCATAATAGCAAAAACGATTGAAGCTGCTCCCCTTAGCCCTGACCAAGAAACTAATAGCTTTTGATTTATTGTTCCTTTAGAAGGTGATAAAATAGCAAAAACTGCTAATGGACGTGCAACAAAAGTTACAAAGATAGCAATTGCTAATGAAGGTAATAAGATTTTTGGTAATTCAGATGGAAAAGATAAAAGGCCTAAAAGAAAGAATATTAACATTTGCATTAAGCCTGTAATACCATCAAAAAAGTAAACTAATGATTTTTTATTAGGTATCGCTTGATTCCCTAAAATAATACCTAAAATATAGGTACTTAAATAACCATTTCCTCCAAGTAGTGTAGATGCTGCATAAGCAATAAGCGGCATGCTAAATACAAATATAGTGTCAAAACCATCTGTTGCAAATTTAATTTTAGTCAAACACCAAGTTGCTATTAATGCAATCCCAGCTCCTATAGCAATGCCATAAACAACTTGTGCGAAAACCATGTAAGCAAGCTGACCACCACTAAAGTCTCCACTCATCATGGCTAAAATAATAACTGTAAGCATATACGAACAAGGGTCATTACTCCCGCTTTCTACTTCTAATAATGAAGCCGTATTATCCTTTAAATTAAGTCGTTTAGAGCGCAATATAGAAAATACAGATGCGGCATCTGTAGAGCTAATAACAGCTCCGATTAACATACTTTCAAGAAAATCAAATCCTAATAAGAAATAACAGAAAAGACCTGTTAGTAGTGCTGTGAAAATAACACCTATTGACGAAAGGAGTACTGCATTAACGGCAATTGGCTTAGCTTGTTTCCAACTGGTTCCGAATCCTCCATAAAACATGATAAAAATTAAAGCAATCGAACAAACTTGCTCTACGATACCATAATTATCGAATGGGATTTTTACTATACCATCTGAACCAAATAGCATCCCAAGCACAATAAATGCAAGTAGCATAGGAATACCTAGCTTACTGGACATTTTATTGAGTACTACACATATCAATATAATTGCTGCTACAAGTAAAATATATATGGACATTCTAGCCTCCTCTATGTTGAAATAAATATAATTTAATTATATCATTAATTGCTAAATATAATTATTTTTTTATTATAATTAAATATTTTTTGTTTACAAGATCAAATATTTCATATCATCAACTAGAAAAAGCCTTGATTATACTTGCCTACAAGTATAATCAAGGCTTTTTTATATATACTTTTTAAAATTTAACTTCAAAATTAATTTTATCATCTATCCTAATACACTCATGACTACGAATGTATTCAATAACTAGTTCTTGAATATCCACACCATATTCTCTTACTAATGGACATTCACTATAAAATTCATAGCCACCTGTACCTGTAGCTCTATAATCACTCATAGCAATTGTATATTTCCTATTTTCTAGAGGTTTTCCGTTCACAGTGATACTTATCACTCTTTCCCCTATTGGTTTAGAAATATCAAAAGTATAGTTAAAGCCTGCAAAGAAATCGTAGTTATAATGCTCTACCTTAGGACTTACAAAACACTCTGAAATAACTATTTCGCCGCCTTTTAAAGTATAATACTGCGCTGAGCGTTCTAGTGCTTTCTTTAAAGTTGCCTCATCGATTTCTAATACTTTAATGGTATTAGGAAACTGATAAGCTGCCATAATGTCTCTTGTTGTGACTTCCTCATTAAAGCCAATTGGATTATTTCCTAGGCTTGTACAAGAAAAATCTGCTCCTGTGTGTGCAAGTTGCACCTTATTACAAAAGTCAGCTAGCTTAGAACCTTGAAGGGCTAGTTCTAACTTACTTAGTGGTTCAATAGGTTTAGAAAAACGTCCTACCTTTTGGTCAAGCCACCTTTGTACTTGCTCCTGCATCTCTACTAAGGCTTCTGGTACTTCATTTAAACTAATTGATTCTGGAGTCAGGCAATCCGCTGTTATCACTTTACCTTTTTCACCTACAACCACTTCTAGCTTTGCATACTTTACTGCATTAGAAGGTAGTTGTAGAACGTAAGTTCCATGAATTTCTGTGCCTTCTACTGGCATATGTTGATGAGCTGTTAAAAGTACATCGAATGCTAATTCCTTACACATGCGATAGCCTACATTTTCTTTGCCTTTAGCTAAGGTTTTTCCTGTTTGAAGATCTGCTTCAAAACCACCATGATAAATCCCTATAGTTATATCACATAAAGGGCGTATTTCTTCAAGGGTACGTTGAGCTGTTTCAAAGGTATCTAATATTTCTAAATGCTGAAGGTGCTCTGGCTTTTCCCACAGAGATACATAGTCTGTTACAAGACCAATCAGCCCTACTTTTAAACCATTTTCTAAGGTATGAATCACATAAGGATTTAACCCAAGTTCACCTTTATGATCAATGACATTAGCAAGTAAACACGCCGCATTTAAATGACTAAGATATCTATGCGCACCTTTATAATCGTAATTAAAATCATGATTACCCAGTGTCACATAATCATACCCTGCTGTGTTAAAGACTTCTGAAATAGCACAGCCATCTGCTTGATTTTCCCACATATATTTAGCAAAAGCCGATCCTTGAATGGTATCCCCTCCATCTAAAATAAGGGTATTACCATCTTTTTCAAAAGACTTACTGCAGCTTAATACGCCCATGGGTTTTTCTTCTTTGTTCACATAGTCTGTAGGGAAAAGATAACCATGCGTATCTGATGTGTAATAAATTTTAAGTCGTCTTTCCAATCACCTTACCCCCTAGCCAGTTTAACACGGATTTTACCTGAAATAAATTCGATGACTAAAACTAAAATAATAAGACCTGCTAGAATTGCACCTACTTCATTCCATCTATAGGCATTCATAGCAAAAATAAGTGGTGCACCGATACCACCTGCTCCTACAAGTCCAAGAACAGTAGCATCTCTAAGGTTCATATCAAAACGATAAATAATAGTTGATGCAAAGTCTGGCATAAGTTGTGGTAAAATCCCATATCTAATTTTTTGGAAGGTAGTACATCCACATGCATCTAATGACTCTAATATTTTAATATCCATATCTTCAATGGATTCAATATACATTTTTGAAACCATTCCTATAGAACAAAGAGACATGGTTAAAAGTCCTGCAAAAGGACCTGGTCCTGTTACCCTAATGAACATAAGCCCATATACAAAAGCAGGTATTGTTCTTACTGCCATGATAATAAGTCGGCCTATTAAGGCAACAGGCTTCGGTACAATGTTTGTTGCACTAAGGAATGCAATTGGCACAGCAAGTATAGCTCCTACAATTGTTCCTAAGAAAGCAATACACATTGTTTCTAATAAAAGATACGGTACACCTTGATTTGTAAAGTTAAATAATAGCTCTGGATCTGGCGTAAAGATACCAACCAAAATATTTTTGGCAATATCCATGCCTCCTTGCGCTAGCCCTGTAAACTTAACTGCACTACTAGACCAAGCCACAAGAATCACAAAAACAAGTGCACAAATGATTTGAAAAACCCATGTTTTAGGTTGTCTTTCTAATTGTTTTTTAATTTCTGCATTCATCTCGTTCCCCTCCTTATTAAGTTAATTTCTTACGCAGATAATGACTGATACCTTCTATAATCATAACTGCTATAAATAGGGTAACAAGAATCATTCCAACACTGCTGTACTCTCTCCAACCGATTTTCTCATTTAAAATAAGTCCAAGACCACCTGCACCTACATATCCTAGAATAGATGCATAACGTACATTTCCTTCAAAGCAGAATAAGCAGTTAGCAATATAGCTTGGTAGCACTTGTGGCACTATTGCCGCAAGAAAGGCTCTAAGCTTTGTAGCACCTATAGCTTCCATTGCCTCATAAGCTCCCATATCTACTGTTTCAATTTGCTCATAAAGTAATTTTCCAATATAAGCAAAAGTAAAGATGGCAATAGCCGTTGTTCCAGCTAAGGTTCCTAGACCAAATACATAAGTAGCAATTAGGGCAACCACTAAAGTTGGCATTGTTCTTACTAAACTTAAAAATAAACGTATAATACTTACAAGCACTTTATTACTCACGATGTTACTTGCTGCTAAGATAGCAAATGGTACTGCCATGATGCCACCAACAACTGAGCCCAATAATGACATCTTAATGGTATCAAATAAAGGCTTCCAAATGGCACTTAAATAGCTTGTTTCTGGTGGAAACATTTTCTTTAAAATAACAAAGAACTCATTTCCTCTTTCCATAAGAGTTGATAAATTAAAGCCTGTGATTTTAACAGAAATAGCCCCTGCAATAACTAATAATAAAATAATCAACGGCATACGTGAGCGTTTTTCTAGTACTTCTTTGCCATCGCTTAATAGGATTTTCTTAGGTGGAAAAATTTTATCGTACCAACTCATTTTTCTCCTCCATTACTCCAATTTCCTGACCACAATAAATTTGGTCTAAGATTTCCTTAGTTACATCTTTACTTGGACCATCATACACTATTTCACCAGCTCTAATACCAATAACACGGTCAGCATATTCAAGTGCCAAATCTACGTGGTGAATATTAATGAGTACTGAAATATTCATTTCTTTATTAATACGCTTGAAATCATCCATAACTTGTTTTGCTGTTACAGGGTCTAGGGCCGCAACAGGTTCATCTGCTAGCATAATCTTTGGATGTTGTGCTAACGTTCTGGCAAGGGCAACCCTTTGTTGTTGTCCTCCTGAAAGTTGATCAACTCTCACATACGCTTTGTCTAAAATACCTACTTTATCTAAAGCTTCTAATGCTGCTACTTTGTGCTCCTGAGGATAACACCCTAGTAGTACTCTCCAAAATGGTAAATCTGGAATATTAGAAGTTAAAACATTTTTAATAACGGTTGTTCTTGTAACAAGGTTAAAGGATTGAAAAATCATACCTATTCCTCTACGGAATTTTCTAAGAGATTTGCCTTTTAAGGTACTTACATCTGTGCCGTCTACAGTTAATGTCCCTTCTGAAATATCATGTACACGATTAATAGTACGAATAAGTGTCGATTTTCCTGCTCCTGAAAGGCCAATAATGGCTACAAATTCACCTTGCTCAATTTCAAGAGAAACATTCTTAAGTCCCTTAAAACCATTTGGATAAACTTTACTTACATTATCAAATTTAATCATATAACGCTCCATTCCCTCTGTTAATAAGATTCCTTAATAATGCGAACTAGTGTTAACATTATTATTTTAGTACAATTTTTTTATCTTTACGCTAAAAATAATGGGGAGTTAAAAACTCACCCATTACCTTAATATGACTTATTATTTTGCTGCATTAAGTTCTTGAATTAATTTTTGAGCTGCACGTTCATTATCATAGTCAGATGGTGACGCTACTTGGTAACCATTGTGACTGTAGATAGCAATAACTTCTTTACCTGCGTCTGTATTACCAATATTGATAAATGCATTTTGAAGTGCTTTTTTAAATTCATCTGTCATAATTTTAGATGTTGTACTTACACTTACTGTATCATTGTAAATACCTGGTGTAACACCAATTACATTTGTTTCGTCCCAAATAGATGCTGTTCTTCCGAATTCTGATGTCCATTTTTCTTCATTGTCACGACGTAAGTCTGCATAACCAACTACGATATCAAGTTGACCTGATGCAAGACGAGCCATTGCACTACCATAAGAATCTGCTTGTACTACACTTGCTAAATCAGTAAGACTTTTTCCGTAATTTTCTTGTAACCATAATGATGGATAAATGTAACCTGCTGGTGATGTTGTAGACATCATGCTCCAGTTTGCTGAGTTAAGGTCTTCCCATGTTAATGCTTCACCTGCATTTACTTTAGCTGCAAGCTCTTGACCTTTTTCTGATGGACCTGCAATGATTAATGAACGATAGAATGTTACTTGTTCATCAAGACCTGTAGTTGGTTTTTTATCATTCCAGTCTTTTGCATTATCAGATTCAATGCTTAATGCATCACGTGTTGCTGTTAAGATTGGTTCTGCTCCATCATCGTATAATACGTATGTCCCACCTGGAATTAAACCTACATCAGCTGTCCCTGCACTAAGTGCTTCTCCTACTGCTTCAAAGCTTGTCCCTACAGTAATTTCTACTTCGCCTACGTTGTATCCCTCTTTAGCTAACTCTTCTTTTAACATTCCTTTTAAAGGCTCTGTTGCTGTTACAATTTCTGCTGGCTCTTTAGAAGGTACGAATGCAACTGTTAATTTATCAATTGTTTTAGCGCCTTCTTCTGTTCCTGTTGTACCTGTATTAGCTGTGCCACTTCCACACCCTACAAGCATACTCATTCCTAATGCCATTGCCATAAGCATTGATCCAAATTTTTTCATTGTTCCCTCCATCAATTAGAATTTTGAATTTTAAAAAGTATATATTTAAAAACTTACGTTTTTAAAAACTAGTTTAAACTTTACCCTCACAAAATTTAGAAGGTAAGATGACAGTCATCGTTTCTGTTCTTGCCCCTGTTATACGCTCTATTAAAAGCTTAATAGCTGTTTCCCATACAAAGTCTGGAAACATTTCAATAGCTATATAGCTAGGATATTTTGATCTTAATGTCTCGATATCTTTATAAATAATGACCCTAACATCTTCTGGTACTTTAAGACCTTCTTCTTCAAAAGCTTCTAAAGCACCTTCTGCAATTTGGTCATTGCCTAACAAGACTGCTTTGGCTAGATGATTAGCTCTAATAGCTTTTTTTGCCATTTCATAACCACTTTGTTTACTGAATTCACCAATAAAAAATTGCTCTTCTTGATATTTATTTTTATCTTTAAGAATCGTCACAAGTGCTTCATGTCGTGTTTTTCCAATCACAATACCATCTTGCTCATAGTACGCGCCGATGTAGCCTAGACTTTCATACTTTTGTTCATCTAGTATGTATGACACCATTTGCATAAGTCCTTCATTATAATCCATAATGATTCGGTCATATTTATAATCTTGTCTATCTGAATTAATAAACAAAATCATATAGCTTTGTTTCTTAAGATAGAGTACTTCTTCCTCTGAAAAGCGTCCCAAAGCAATAATGCCATCTACTTGTAAGTCTTCACCATATGTCATCCTTTTAAATTCTACTGGATCTGTGCAAAATCTACTTGCGATTCCAACATAATCTGAAAGTTTAACATGGTGGGCATCTTTTCTAATGATATGCCAATCTGCAATGCCAATAGTAATGCCTTTTTCGGCTTTCATGCGACGTTTTTTGGGTGGAATATATTGGAGTTCATGGGCAATATCAAAAATCTTGTTTCTTACCTCTGCACTAACAGCAATTGTTTCATCCTTATTAAGTACTCTTGACACAGTCGCCATAGATACATTAGCCATTTCAGAAATCTGTTTTATAGTCGCCATTTTTTCTCCACCTCCTCACTTATTGTATTCATATATATGATAAAACACAAGTTTTTTTACTGAAATTTTACTTAAAAACCTATTATTTAACATAAATTTAACATTTAACTTGAATCTTTTACAAAAAACGGATGTCATATCTCCTATACTTTCCATTTAAGGTTTTCTCTCACAGTGTAAAAAGGCCATATTCTTCAGAATGAATACGACCTCTTTTTATTTGATTAATAACTTATCTATAGCTCTTTTACCATTCTAAAACGCTTAAGTAATACATCATTTCTTTTAACTTGCTGCTCTTCTATTATTAGGTAGCCTCTTTTCTCAAAAAATGGTCTTGCTGTAAGAGACGCATATGTAGTAATAGTGGTTTCTTTATTTTGCTTTGCATAGTCTTCTAATCTTTCTGCAATAGCTCTACCAACACCTCGATTTTGATAATCTTTATGTACATACAAGCGATCGAGATAATTACCTTCAACATCTCCAAATCCAACAATTTTATCATTCAATTTTGCAATAATACTATAGTGGCTCAGTAAGGATTGATGCCATTTTACCTCATCTATATTTCCACTTGCCCAGGCATCTAGAGCTTCTTGGGAATAGTCTTTAGCATTAACTGTATGAACAGTATCATAAAATAATTGTCCAATTTCAGTAAGGTCTGCTTCCTCATAGGTTCTTAACTCTAGCTTCATACTACTTTCAATGTAATCATAAGCAGCTTTTATCTCACTTTTATAATCATCAGTAATTTCAATATATTTAACCCTATGGGCTATGCACTTTGCTTTCAACCTTTGATGTTCTGCTATAAATGTTTCTATACTTCTTTCTTCTGAATAGTTCCTTTGCTCAATAACATTTTCATATTCTAGTACTTTATCAAAATGATTTCTAATATAATCCTTTGAAAAAATTAAATAGCATGCAATAACTTCCTCCCCTAGAACTTCTTTTACCCTCTCCACTGGTAAATAACATCCTTCAATAATGATATTTTGCTTATTCTCCCTACAGGTTTGAATCATCCCTTTAACAATGCCCCACAACTTTTCAGCTATCACATCATCTGAGTCAAGTGCTGTAAAATCACAATGTTTATCCCCTCGAATTAAGCCCATCTTTATATGATCAAGACTTGTATATGGAAAGTGATACTTCTCAAGCAGTCTTTGTGCCAATAAAGTTTTTCCAGTGTGACTTTCACCGCCTATTAAAATAATCATAGTTGCTCCTTTCATTTCTCCATAGTAAAAGCAGCCATGAACTACTTTCTTTTGGCTGCTCTAAATAATTTTTCATACATTTTTTTTACGCTCTTGTAATAATATACGTTGAATACTCTTCAAGGACAAATAGTACTTCTCCCCTAGCTTTTGAGGAGATATTCCTTTTTTGTAATCAGCATAGATTTGCTGATTTCTGAGTTGAAGTTCTTGTCGTATAGAAGTATTGGTTCCCCATATTTTTCTATTTTCTTCTTTCTTAGGAATATAAAGATACTCCCCATCTATATACTCTTGTATCATCTCTAATAATTCATTTGGCAATACTGCCTCAGCTTTCTTATAGCTCATTGTGCCCTCCTAAAAATTAATATTGTTTAGGAATAGCAACGGCTATTTTTTCATAATTTAATCTGCAATAGCCCTTGCTATGCACAAATAACATATCTTCTCATATAAAAATTCTCCTTTCTCTTTAATAACTCATCATTTTTAATATTAATTTAAATATTCTATATTGCTAATTATATCATTCTGTTCATTATTAGTTCAATAATACTTATAAAACTATGCATGTGATACTGTTGGAAACATTAGCTTTTGTTCCTCAACAATCTTTAAGTTGTCTCCTATAATAAACAAGGTGCAATCCTCTTCATGATAAGGTTTAATTGTATACCCTTCAATCACATAAGGTGTAAATCCTAATATTACTTCTTTAATACCACCGCCAAAAGCAGTAATTACCTCATCTAATGCTAATCTTTGACCTGCAAAAATTTCGTGGAGTGTTAGTACCTCATTTTCTATATCTGCTATAACATAGGCCTTTTGTTCTGGCATATAATAAATGCTATTTTTCTTATAGCCTGTTATCCAAAAACCTAATAGTCCTTGATTGCTCATAGTTAATCTACCATTTAGTTCTGCTGTTTTACTAACTGTAAATAATTTTTCCCAGTTACTGCATTCTGACATATTAACCTTTTGGGCTGTCTTCATATTGCTCTTCGTACAAACCTTTTTACTATATTGATACTCCTTTGCTGGCTTAAATCCAAACTTAGGATAAAATTCTAATACACTATCATTACCGAACAAGTAGATACCATCTACTTTCTCTTTATACTCCACTAGTATTTGTTCCATTAAATATCTACTTAGTCCCTGACCTCTATACGCTTCATCTGTCATTACTGTTCCTAGTTGGATATAATTCTTAACTATGCCATCTTGCTGAAATTTCATGAGATTAACAGAAATATTAGCAACCACCTTCTTACCATCTACTAGGGAATAAGGAATATATTGTTCTCCCCAAAGTCCTTTTTCATACCAGTCATTAAAGTTGATATCAAATGTTTTTATAGCTAACGTATTAAAGCTCTCTCTTAAATTCTTGTCCCCTTTGTAATCTACCACATATCTATATTTCATACTTTTCCTCATTTCTTTTATCCATTCACTATCATCTGGAATACTTTAACCCAATATGTACTTATTTTATTATACTTGTTACTACCTCTACCAAGCAAACTCATGTATTTTTCTGAAAAAAATATGCGCCATTAATCAAGTACTTTTTCATATAAAACTAAGAAATCATTTTCAAGCATTCCTATCTTCTTAAATCCTACTTTTTCATATAAGTATTGATTTCTTACGCTATAATAAGGCGTTGTTAAAACCCACCTTTTATATCTTTCCTCTAATGTCTCTAGTAGCTTTAAGACCTCATAACCATATCCTTTATTATGATATTTCGGGTCAATACAAAAGTCTTCTAATTCTGCTGTTGCTTCTTCTATGGAATGAATCCAAAAACAACCTATAATTTGTTTATCTAAGATAATGCTATAATTTTCAAACAACGTTATAATTCTTTGATTCTCCTCTAGGCTATCATAACCCATAGGTCCCCCATCTCTGCCTGGTCCAAACCTTCGTGTTTCATCATTGTATGCCCTAGCTTTAATATCTGTAATTATTTTTGCTTCTTCTATACTCGTTGGCCTTAATATTAACATACACTTGCCCCCTACATCGTTATAGTCATCCTATAACTATATTAGTAAATGATACATTCAAATACTAGACTTGTTATACATGATCTGCTATTCTTAACTTAGTAACATAAAAAAATATATTTTTACGCATAAAAAGACACTTGTTTTCACAAGTGTCTTTCTTTTATTGATAAACTATCTCTTGCCCACGTTCAGTTTTAATAGTTACCTCTGCATCTCTTAAAGTAAGATACGTATAGCCATTTTCCTCATAGCTCTCTAAAGTACCAATAACTTCTATCCAATCATTTTCCTCAGGTATTGTGTCACTAGTAGTGAATTCAAAGCCACACATACTTCCATCATTATTACAGCAGCCTGGACCTGTTCGGTAAACAAAATAATAGGTTTGCTTGGTACTTTCATCATAAGCAGAAGTAAACATACCCTCTAATTTAATCTTCTTCCCTTCATATTCAGCTGTATTAGTATAAATCTCATTCACATAGCTCACATACATTTTTTCTGTGATTTCTAATACCTCTACATCTTCATTTATACTTGTCACATCATTCTCACTAGGGGATACACTTTTTTGCTCATCACTAACAATATCACTTGTGTTCGTATTCTCACTGGGTAATATGATTTCTTCTGCTGCTTCTTGCTCTTTCTGAGTCTTACTTCCTTGGTCTTTACTAAGTGTTTCATTAGTAGTACACCCTGTCATGATGAAAGAAAGCCCCAGTACTATTGTTACTATACGTATTGCTTCTTTCATCGTTTTACCCCTCCTCTAATCATACCAATCATTGAGAATACTAAGAACATAACAATATTAACAGAAACCACACTAGCACCTGATGGTGTAGCAAATTCATAAGAAATCACCATTCCAGTTGCAAAGCAAACTAACGAGATAATAGCCGAACAGATTACTACCGATAAGAATTTCTTACACACCCTCATAGCTGTTAAAGCAGGGAAAATAATAAGACTTGAAATAAGCAAGGCTCCCATCATTCTCATCCCTAATACAATAGTAATAGCTGTTAAAAATGCGATTACCATATTATAAGCTTTTGTATGAGTACCTGTTGCCCTTGCAAAGGTTTCATCAAAGGTAATGGCAAATAAACGTACATAAAAAATGACAAATAAAACAAGAACTGCTATAGATAAATAAATACTTAAGGTTGCATCCGCTTGACTTAAGGATAAAATGCTCCCAAATAAGTAGTTACATACATCTGTATTCATGCCTGTTGTAAGTGAAACGGTCATTACCCCAATTGCTAAAGAACCACTTGAAATCAGTGCAATAGCAGCATCTCCTTTTATCTTACTACTTTCACTTAAATGTAGTAAAAAGAAGGCAGCTAGCACAACCACTGGTATAGTCAGCTGTAAGGGAGCCATATTGAGAGCTGTGGCTATCGCTAAGGTTCCAAAACCTACATGAGATAAGCCATCTCCAATCATAGAATATCTTTTGAGCACCAAGCTTACACCTAAGAGGGCTGCACATAGGGAAATTAAAGTCCCTACAATGAGTGCTCTTACTAAAAATGGATAAGCTAGCATTTCTGATAAGGTACTAAGCATTGGCTCCACCTCCTACAAAAGTTCTTCCTATATCACTATTTAAATAATCTTTCGTTGTTCCAAAATACAGCTGCTTATTACCTAACTGTAATATATGAGAAGCATACTTAATAGCTGCTTCTATATCATGAGAGATCATAATAACTGTAATATCATGTTTCTCATTAATTGTCTTAATAAGGTCGTACATTTCAGCTGTAACAACTGGGTCTAAGCCTGCTACCGGCTCATCTAGTAATAATAACTTTTGCGTTGCACAAAGTGCTCTTGCTAACAAAACTCTTTGCTGTTGACCACCTGATAGTTCTTGAAAACTCTGACCTTTAAGATGCTTAATGCCCATCCATTCCATTTTTTCTAGTACTACTTTTTTGTCTTTATTGTTGAAGAAAGGTCTCCAGCCTAACTGATTAAGCCTCCCAGATAAAACAACTTCATATACACTAGCTGGGAAATTACGCTGAATATCTGTTTGTTGTGGTAAATAACCAATTTGATTAGCTACTAATCCTTCTCCATAACCAATCTTCCCTCCTAAGGCTGACTTAAGTTTCAATAAGCCTTTCATCAATGTACTTTTCCCTGAACCATTTTCTCCAATAATGCAGAGGTAATCACCCTGATTAACAGTAAAATTGACATTGTCTAATATGATCTTCCCCTCGTATCCCATTTTCACTTCTTTACATGTTATAAGTGCCATTTAATTGAATGCCTCCTTAATGGTTTCTACATTAGCTTTCATCACATCTAAGTAGGTAACACCCTTTTCAAAGTCTTCTTTAGTGATATTATGACAAGCATTAAATAGGCGCTTTTTAGCTCCTGTAGCCTCACAAATGGTATCTGCCATCCTTTCATTAGATAACTCAATATGAAATACCACAGGTATTTGATCTTCTTTCACTTTGTCAATTAAAAAGGCAACTGTTGCTGCACTAGGCTCTGTATCTGTAGAACACCCTGGAAAAGCTGCATAATAGCTAAGCCCATATTCTTCTACAAAGTAACGTAGTGGAAAGCGATCTGCAAAAATGACTTCTTTTCTTTTACCACTAGCAATTACTTTCTCAAAGGCTGCATCTAAATCTTGTAATTGTTTTACATAAGCTGATGTATTTTCTTCATAATCAGTTTTATTTATCTCATCTGCTTCAATAACAGCCGCTTCGATGGCCTTTACAATCTTAATAGCATTTTTAGGTGAGGTCCATACATGCTCATCGTATTCAACTGCTTCATGATCATGATCTTCCTCATGTTCTTCCTGGTGAGCTTCTTCATCTTGATGTTCATCCGCTTCATCATGTTCATCTGCTTTAGCATGTTCATCCTCTTCATCGTGTTCATGCTGCATACCTTCCACTATTTCTTCTTCTACAAGTTCAACACATTCTAACATCTTAATAACTTTCATATCTTTATTATCAATAGATTCTAATATGCCATCTACCCAAGCATCAGAATCTCCACCTCCATAAATAAAGACATCACAATTTTGAATCTTGATAATATCTTGTGGTGTCGGTTCATAAGAATGACTTTCTGCCGCCGGTGGTAACAGCATGCTCACCTCCGCTTTATCCCCTACAATTTGTCTTACAAAGTCATAGGGTGCAAAAACTGAAGTCACGATATTTAACCTGTCTGACTGAGGCCCAGATACTTCTTTATTTGTGCAGCCAAATAAAAGCATTGTTGATATGAGAAAAATACTCGCTAATGCTGTTCTTTTTTTATTCATTTCTATCCCTCCAAATTTAATATGGTTCTTCTCTTTGTTTAAACACCATCATTTCAATTCAGAAGTTTTACTTTAAGGGTTATAGGCGATGACTGAGAAAGATTCACTGCTACGCCAGCTTGGATATGTACTCTAATAAGGCACAATGGTTGAATTAATAATGCACCTAGCACAGCCCCTTTAATACTGTTAAGTAAATCTCTAGCTACATGAATCTGTAAACATATAGGGCAACCTTGGCCAGTACAATCATGATGACTTTCTTTATTAATATACACAATTGAAAATAACATACAAACAATCAACAATAACCCTAGCATGACTGTTATCTTTTTATGTTTTTCACTCACCTCGGTCCCCTCCTTTCTATACTCTACTGTCCCTTATTATAATCTTATTGCAAATCATTTGCAACTTTTCCTGCTAATTTTCCTAAATATTCCAACTTAAAAGAGTGGTACACAGCCTCAAATACAGTCTGTTACCACCCTCTTTATTTTTACCTTAAACAGCCAATGGCCTTTGCTTCTTATCATGATACTTTTCTACAATCTCTTTAATGTCCATACCATTTGCAACCATTTGTAATACCATTTGCTTTGCCTGATCATAGCTTTCAAATATTTTTTTAGCATGATTCACGTTAGAATAAACTTTCCAATATCCTGTACATAAACAATCTTTTCCTTCATTCTTTATAAAGGCTTTTACGTCTTCATGTGGATAACCAAGGAGTATACCTAGTTCATGGGGGAATTGTTGTTTGAAACTCATATAGCATTGATACCTACTTGCTACTTGTTTTAAAATTTCTTCTAGGCTACTTTCCTCATATCCTAATTGCTTCATTAATTGCTGTTGTTTACTTTCTAGAAGATGCTTTTGTAAATGCTTTTTATGATACAAGAAAAATACTATTCTTTTTTCACATTTAAAAAGGATATCATACGAAATCCTACTTTCTTTAAATAATGCTTTGACATGCTCTTCATCTTCTATACTTACAATAAAGATATTAGAAACTTTAATGCCCACTAATAAAGGGGCACATTGAAAAGCTAACTGCTTTGCCAATTTCTTTTGGGTCATTTCTTCTAATTGAATGCATGCTCTACTCATAGATGTCTCCTTTGCTACCTGCTTCTAATGATTGCAGTGTCCACTGCAACCTTTACAACTTTGACCGCAGCCACACGCCTTGCCATTCTTTCTATCTTTAATAATGCTCCTAATAGCTATTCCCATAATGACTACAACTATACTGCCCACTATAAAAGTTCCCATATGCACACATCCCTTCTTGTTTAAATCATAAACCTTGCTATATACATTATAAGCCTTTTAAATCATTTGTTTGTATGCTATTCGTTACTTTACTGTAAGGTTTAACTATTAGATAAATCACCATGAGTATTACCGCAATAGCCACTACTGTACCTAAACCAAATGCGCCTGTGGTGATGAGCTGACCAATTTGGAAAATACATAATGATGCCAGATAAGCAAGGCCAGTTTGATAACCTATTGCAAACCAGAACCACTTTTTATTATTCATTTCTCGTTTGATGGCTCCCATAGCTGCAAAACAAGGTGCACAAAGTAAATTAAACACTAAGAAAGAATAAGCTGCAAGTGCTGGCATTTGGCCTGCAAGGGTGCTCCAAATTTCTGTTCCATCTTCTGCTACTTCTGAGAAACCATATAATACTCCGAAGGTACCTACTACATTTTCTTTGGCTACTAAACCTGTAAGTGCTGCTACTGATGACTTCCAGTCTCCCCAACCTAAAGGAGCAAAAATAGGGGCTAATAGCTTGCCGAAATCTGCTAAAAAGCCATCTTGCAAATCTTCTACCATGATTAGTTTACCATCTACCAATCCAAAGTTAGAAGTAAACCATACAATGACTGTCGATAATAAAATAATAGTTCCTGCTTTTTTAATAAAGGACCAACCACGTTCCCACATACTTCTTAAGATATTACCGACTGTTGGCCAGTGATATGCTGGAAGTTCCATAACAAAAGGAGCTGGGTCCCCTGCAAACATTTTTGTTTTCTTTAAAATAATACCCGAAATAACAATAGCTGCTATGCCTACAAAATAAGCACTTGGTGCCACCCACCATGCGCCATTAAATAACGCACCTGCTATAAGTGCAATAATAGGAAGCTTTGCACCACATGGAATAAAAGTCGTTGTCATGATTGTCATTTTTCTATCACGATCATTTTCAATGGTACGTGATGCCATGATTCCTGGTACACCACAGCCGCTACCTATTAACATAGGAATAAAGGATTTACCTGATAAACCGAACTTTCTAAAGATCCTATCCATAATAAAAGCGACTCTTGCCATATAACCACAAGCCTCAAGGAAGGCAAGGAATATAAATAAAATAAGCATTTGTGGTACGAAGCCTAAAACAGCACCTACACCACCAACTATACCATCTAAGACTAATCCTTTTAACCAGTCTGCACAGCCTATAGCATTTAAGCCGGCTTCAATAATAACTGGAATACCTGGGATAGTCATACCAAAAAGCTGCCATCCTTCACCAAATACACCATCATTGGCCCAATCAGTGGCTATAGTTCCCACTGTGGTTACAGAAATATAGTAAACGATAAACATAACTACTGCAAAGATAGGAAGTGCTAGAAATCTATTGGTTACAATGCGGTCAATGCGATCTGATACACTCAGTTGATCTCTATTCTTTTTAACGTAGCACTTACTAATCATAGAGGTAATATAGAGGTATCTTTCATTGGTAATAATACTTTCTGTATCATCATCCATTGACTCTTCTAGCCCATTAATCTCTACAGATACATCTGGTACTTTATTCATTAAACTATTTATTTTTTCATCGCGTTCTAAAAGTTTAATAGCAAAAAATCGTCTTTGATTTTCTTTTACATCATCTGCTATTTTACTTTCAATATGGGTAAGTACATTTTCTACCTCCGCAGAAAATTCATGGACTCTTTGAACTGCTTTTTTACCTTTTGCTAGCTGAACTGCTTTTTCAGCAGCTTCACTAATCCCCTTACCCTTTAAAGCCGAAATCTCTACAACTGGACATCCTAATTTTTGACTAAGCTTATCTATATGTATGAGATCGCCATTTTTACTGACTATATCCATCATATTGACAGCCATAACTACCGGTATACCAAGTTCAATAAGTTGGGTAGAAAGGTATAAATTTCTTTCTAAATTTGTTCCATCTACAATGTTTAAAATTACATCTGGCGTTTCATTAATGAGGTAATTTCTAGCTACCACCTCTTCTAAAGTATATGGCGATAAAGAATATATACCTGGTAAGTCAATGATAATGACATCTTCATGCCCTTTAAGCTTACCTTCCTTTTTTTCTACTGTTACGCCAGGCCAGTTTCCTACAAATTGGTTTGAGCCGGTTAAAGCATTGAACAATGTTGTTTTACCACAGTTTGGATTACCGGCAAGTGCTATTTTAATTGACATTTGATTACTCCCTTCTACCTCTGCTATCTTTATTCAACTTCTATCATTTCAGCATCTGCTTTTCTAAGAGACAGTTCATAGCCCCTAACTGTTACTTCAATAGGATCACCTAGAGGTGCTACTTTTCTCACATAAACCTCTGTTCCTTTAGTAAGTCCCATATCCATCAAACGTCTTTTGACAGCTCCCATACCATGAAGCTTAACTACCTTAATGGTTTCACCACATTTCATTTCTTTTAGCGTTTTCATAGTACGTCCTTTCTATATTAAAATTTTACTAGCCATTTCTTTATTAAGAGCTACTCTTGATTCTTTAATATTGACAATCACATTGCCATCTAATTTGGAGATTACTGTTACCTTACCTCCCATAACAAAGCCTAAACTTTCTAAAAATCTCCTTACTTCTTCTTTACCGCCAACTTTCTTAATCAAGTTGCTTTCTCCGATACCTGCCATTGTTAAAGGCATATCATCACCCTCTTTATTTTGATAAAAATTATATCTTGATAATAATTTTCATTTTTCTTAAATTTAGTATATTCTAGTTGAGATTTATTGTCAATATCTAATTGATACCTATTATCAAAACTTGACTATTTGAACTATGCTTAATTTATTAATTATTTCCTCATTATTAACCTGACAACCTATTTTAGAGAATCAAAAGAGAGTGTGTTATCTAGTTAAACACACTCTCCTTTTTGTTTAGAACCTATTCGCAGTAATTCCTCGCTTACAATTATCATTTTCCCTTATAACTTAATACTTCTTTTCTCTTTTAAATCTGGTCACTATTCATTTTCTTTTTAAAAATGATGATCGCAACAGCCATAATAACGACTGCATAACCAATCACCCACCACAGATGGGGCATGATCTCACTATAGTTACCTGTTAGAGCGGCTCTTCCCGCCTCTACAGCATGAGCAAAAGGCATGGCATAAGCAACTGTTTTAAACCAACCGCCTACCAAGCTTAAATCAAACCAAGTTCCACTAAGCCAAGCACTTAAGTTGGTTAAGAGTGCCCCACATACAGCACCCACCTGTTTATCATTAAATAAAGTACCTGCTAAAAGGCCAAATCCTATAAATAAAACAGATGTTGGTAACATAACAAGGAGTGCTAAAACGACATTCATACTAATCTCCAACCCCAGAAAAAATGCAGCTATAAAGCAAATTAAGCTTTGCATAATCGCAATAGGTAATAGCGGCAAAGTATAGCCAAGAATATAATCAGATGCTGTAAGTGGAGTAGTAAAAAGTCTCATTAAAAAAGACGTCCCTCTATCTTTGGCAATAAGCATACCCGAAAAAAGTGAGATAAAAGAAAGACCAAATACAGCAATGCCTGGAATAAGCTTATGAATTACAAATAAATCTACTGGAATGTTAGCTTGAATGGCTGATAAAAGAAACAACAACACAAGTGGAAAGCCAAGTCCAAACATCAAATTTAAACGATCTCTTAAAATTTCTTTTCTATTTCGTGATGTAAAAGCAAATACTCTCATTGTTTCCCCCCCTCTATAGTTGCAATGGATACAAAGGCTTCTTCCAAACTCTTTGTATGTGTTTGTTCCTTTAAAGTCTCCACTGTTCCTATGGCTTTCATTTTTCCATTTGCCATAATGCCTACACGATCTGAGAGTGCTTCTACCTCTTCCATATAATGAGTGGTTAAAATAATCGTAATTTTCCCCTTTAGATGTTGAATGACACTCCAAAGTTCTCTTCTTGATAAAACATCTAACCCCAATGTAGGCTCATCTAAAAATAATATTTTCGGTTCTGAAATAAGTGCCATGGCAATACTCAGTCTTCTTTGAATGCCTCCAGATAAAGTCTTCGCTTTATCATTTGTCACTTCCTCTAATCTAAAAATGCGTAGCATCTCATCAACTTTTTGGGTACTCTCTATTTTGTTGCATCCATAGATTTTTGCCATAAGCTCTAAATTTTCTTTGACTGATAAATTAGGTGCCACTGCTGTTTCCTGTGGTGAAACATTGATTTTCTCTTTTACCGCATACTGACTTTTAACAATGCTATCACCAAGTAATGTAGCATCTCCTTCTGTAGGCTTTATAAGACAAGAAAGCATTTTGATAGTGGTTGTTTTCCCCGCGCCATTCACCCCTAATAAAGTAAAAAGTTCTCCTTGATTCACTGATAAATTTAGTCCATCAACAGCTGTTTTCTTCCCATATTTCTTAGTCAAACTCTTTGTTTGAATCGCAATCATTATAATCCCTCCCTAAGCTTCTTATTGCGCTAATGGTAATGTCACCTTAATTTCAAGTAAATCTCCTTTTATTTCAGCAGTAACGTTCCCCTTCATTTGCTCTGCTAATAATTTGACTATAGATAAGCCAAGCCCTCCCATACGGCTTCTGGCCTCATCCCCAGAATAAAATCTTTCAAATAATCTCTGGATATCTATTTTTTCCGGTTCCCTAACGGGATTGATGAAACGAAGTATTCCTTCTTTATTACTTAAAACCTCTACTTTTATAGTTCCTTCTGAATGCTCTACACTATTGCGAATAAGATTTTGCACAATTCTAGTTACCATTTCTTCATCTGCTTCTACATAAACAGGTGCTGTTTCCTCAAACTCAAGAGGCTTATTCGCTTCTTCAAAACTTGTGATAGAGGCAATTAAACAATCGGTTACTAGCCCTGTTAAATTGATATGCTTTAATTTTATTTCTGGCTGTGTATTTAAAAGATAAGCATATTCGAAAAAGTGATCTATCAAACCTTTTAGTTCTTCACTATGTTTTCTGGCAACTGCTAACCTTTTTCTTTGTTCTTCGCTGAGTTCTCCTTTTTCAAGAAGCTGCTGATAGCCTTGAATGGCCGTAAGAGGTGTTCTTAGATCATGAGAAATATTAGCAATCATTTCTTTAAATTGCTTTTCTTCTTGCATGCTTTTTAAACGTAAGTTTTCTTCTGCCTTTAGGCACTTATTAATGCAAATCACCAATTGATTTAAGTTTTTACTGACTAGCTGCACGCTTATATTTTGACGTGTATGCGCCTTTAGTCTTCTTTCTAGCTGCTCACTCATACTTCTAATCTGCATTTCTATTACTCCAATATAACCTAGCAGCAAGATGATGATTGTTATTAATATTCCTACCAAATAAGCCATATGTTCCTCCATCCTTTTCCCAAGCTTCCTTACTTAACCTCAACTCTTTTAAAAATTTTACAGCTTATGACACCCATAATAAAAATAAATATCAAATTAACTATGATAGCTTTTATTAACACCGCAATATTCGTCTCCAAGCCTAAAATCATATAAATTCTAGAATAAGGTGTGTAACCCAGTAAAATTGAAAAAATAGGCAGTTCTCCTAATAGGCCCACAACAATATCTATTAATCCACATCCTGCAAAACCTCCAATCATAACAAATATCTGCTTTTTAATAATCAAAGCAAACGGAATACATATACTTAATCTCGCTACATATACCACTACAGTTGCTATATAAATAATGACTAATTTTCCTATTTGTACACCACTTATTGCTTGCCCATTAGCATCTGCTAGGCATTTGAGAAAAGTAGACACAACAATCTTGTCCGGCAAAGATACACCTATTAGCATTGCTACTAAAGTAGTCAATAAGTAGGGTAATAATAAAATGGCTATCATGAGTCCAAAAGTAATGAATTTACTTCTCACAATCGTACTTCTTCCTACTCCCGCCGAAATCACATGATGCATGCTTTTATCCTCGAAATCTTGACATATAACTACTCCTGCCATCAATGAACCAAAAAGGGAAATCATCATGATTTCTGTTAATCCCGAAAGATCTCCACTTATTGCTTCACTTATAAAACCCTTGGAAATCCCATAGCTCATTATAGTTAAGGAAACTGCACTTATCATGCAAGAGAGTATACTTACTTTAACTGCTATTAATTTACGAAGCTTAAATAAATCCGCTGCAATTAAATTAAACACCTTGTTCCCCCCTTATAACAGATAAAAAGTAACTTTCTAATGTATCTCCACTTAAAGCAAAATGAGTAGGTAAGATGTTATTTTCAAAAAGGATCTTTATCACCTTTTCTCTTTGATCTAAATAATCATAAAGCTTAACACTTCTATCAGGCATTACTTTGAATCTTGTAGTTCCTAGCTTCATTTCTAATACCGCTACTAGAGCTTCTACTTTCTCACACTTAATGAGTAAATGGTGCTGGCATTCTTCCTCTAGGTTCTCCTGCGTTAGTATTTTTTTAATTTCTCCTTGATCTATAATAATGTAGTCTGTACAGGTCTGATAAAGCTCCGGTAAATTGTGGCTTGAGATAAGAACGGCTACATGCCTTTCCTCACTGATTTTTTTAATCAACCCACGTACTTCTACAATGCCTACTGGATCTAGACCATTAATAGGTTCATCTAATAGGAGTAGTTCAGGATTCCCTAATAAACTGATAGCAATACCAAGCCTTTGCTTCATTCCAAGTGAAAAATTTTTAACTTTCTTTTTATGAGACTCTTTAAGCCCCACCATTTCAAGAAGTTCTTCTTCTAATTCACTTCCTGGAATTCCCCTCATGATTCGATAATATCTTAAATTCTCTCTGGCTGTCATATTACCATTTAAGCCTGACTCTTCTATTAAAATACCTATGCGCTTTAATTCTTCTTGCCTTTGCCGTTCTTCTTGGTGTCCAAATAGTTCGATAGCGCCATAAGTCTGAATACTTAATCCTGCAATAAGCCTCATTAAAGTTGTTTTTCCCGCCCCATTTTGACCAATTAGTCCATAGATTTTCCCTGACTCTAAAGATAAATCTACATTATTTAAGGCAATAAAGTTGTTGTAACGTTTAGTAAGTCCATATGTTTTCAATATATATTCTCTCATGGCAATTCCTTTCTGTTAGGCTATAAAAACAGTAGCTACTCTTTTATAGTTTTAGTTTAAACTGAAAAGGTTTAGAAAAGGTTAAGAAAAATAAGAAAGAGGTAAAGAAAAAGTTAATTCTTCTTTACCCTCTATAAAGTCTATAGCCCAGACCCCATACGGTCTCTATATATTCTGCTTCTGCATTTACTTTCTTTAGTTTGCTTCTTAAATTACTCATATGGGTTTTGACTGCATTATCATCCCCTAGATACTCTTCATTCCAAACAGCTTCGTAAATATTGGCTTTAGAAAATACCTTATTAGGATTATTAAGTAATAACTCTAACATTGAATACTCTTTAGCTGTTAATTCTACTTCTTGCCCATTTACAGTTACTCTTTTATCTTCTTTCTCTACGATTAAATCTTTATAAGACAGTACTTCTGCTTCTTTCATCTGCTTATGTGCTCTCCTTAACTGTACCGCAACTCTAGCTGCTACTTCACCTAAATCAAATGGCTTGGTAATATAGTCATCTGCCCCTAATTTAAGTAAATCAATTTTAGTCCCTACCATATCTTTAGCTGATAAGATAATAACCGGCACATCTCCCCAGGTACGAATTTCCTTTAAAATCTCATCACCACTTTTATAAGGAAGCATAATATCTAATAGAATCAAGTTAAATTCACCACTTTTAGCTAATTTCGTTCCCTCTAACCCATCAAAAGCTGAAATCACCTCATATCCCTCGCTTATTAGCGTTTCTTTTAATAATAAATTGACATCTTTATTATCTTCTATAATTAATATTTTTTCCATATAGCTCTCCAACCTCATGATAGTTATTGATTTCTTATTAAACTAAATTAATTAACTATTAATAGTATTCTATCATATATTGTCCCAAAATAAAAAGGAGTAAAGATGGACTTATATCCATCCCTATCCCCCAAAAATGATTGTAACAAAAGATCCTCCTCATTTCTTGACCTAAATAGACAAATCTATAAGTTACTAACTGATTAAATCTTTTGTCTTCTGGTAATACTTACCCTAAAAAAGGAGTTTAACACTTTATGAGAATTCCAAAACATGTTGCCATAATTCCTGATGGTAATAGACGCTGGGCTAATGAGTCTGGTCTTGAAAAGCACCAAGGCTATGAGCATGGGTTAAATCCAGGGGTAGAGGCCCTTCGCCTTGCTAAAACTTACGGTATTGAAGAACTTACCTATTATGGTTTTACTACTGATAATTGTAAAAGGCCACCTGTTCAGGTTAAAGCCTTTGTTGATGCCTGCATAGATGCCATTAATCTTATTAAAAATGAAGATGTTCGCTTATTAGTTGTTGGCAATACCCAGTCTCCTATGTTTCCTAGTGAGCTACTTCCTTATACCAAAGAGCGTGTTGCTTTTGGCACCGGAACCACTAAAGTTAACTTTCTTGTTAATTACGGTTGGGAATGGGACCTTGGACATATGCATACAGATACTACTAATCGTCATACCATTATGGACTGCCTTTGCTCTAAAGATATCTCTAGAATTGACCTTATTATCCGTTGGGGTGGAAGAAATCGCTTATCAGGTTTACTTCCTGTTCAATCGGTTTATGCTGATTTTTATACCTTAGATGAAATGTGGCCTGAGTTTTCTAAAGACCAATTTTCCCGGGCAATAGAATGGTACAATAAACAAGATGTAACCCTTGGTGGCTAAAAGGGTTACATCTATTCATCATATCACTTGCTTTTCTGCCCATTTGCCACTAAAGAATCTTATGGAGAATATAATGCCTCTAATAGTCCAATCAGCAAACATACCAATCCATACTGCTATTGGCCCAAAGCCCCATACCTTACATAAATAGACACATAGTGCCACACGGCATAACCACATGGTTAGAGTAGATACAATCATTGAAAACTTCACATCTCCTGCTGCTCTCATACCATAAGCAGGAATAAAAGATAATACCCATACAAAAGGTTTAACAATTGTTATAGCAATCATCATTTCAAAACAAAGTTTTGCGCTTTCTGCTTCCATACCTGCTAGATAGGTAATAGGCTTTGTAATGGCCATGGCAAACAAGCAAGATAAAATAATGGCCACTTCGGCATAGCCTGTCAACTTTACTATGTAATATTTTGCTTCTTCTTTTCTTCCTGCGCCCATACACTGCCCAACTATAGTCATTAACCCAATACCTATACCAATTGCAGCTATTCCATTAACTGTTTCTAAAATATTGGTCATTGCTTGTGCTGCAATAGCAGCTGTACCTAGTGTAGACACGGTAGATTGAATAGCTAATTTACCAAATTGAAACATACCATTTTCAATGCCCGCGGGCACACCAACAGATAAAATCATACCGATCAGTGGAAAATCAGGTCTTATTTTTAAATACTCATTAAGTACAATAGGTTGCTTAGGTTTTCCTAGAAAATAAAATACGACCATACAACAAAATATCCTTGAAATCAGTGTAGATAGTGCAGCTCCCGCAACTCCCATATGGAAGCCAAATATTAAAATGATATTGCCTATAATATTAAGTAGATTTGAAACAACAGCTATTTTCATAGGAAATTTAGAGTTACCTCCGGCTCTATAAAAAGCAGAACCTGCATTAAACAAAGCTATAAACGGATATGATAATACTGTAATCAAAAAATAGACCTTAGCATCTGCCATAACCTCAGACTCGACTTGTCCAAAAATAAAACTAAGAAGCCAGCTTCGACAACTAATTAAAAGAATGGTTAATGTAACCGAAATAACCACCATTGTTAACACAACTTGCCTCGCTGCCTTATTAGTTCTCCTTTCATCTCCTCTACCTAGAAACTGTGAACAAATAATGGTAGCACCAGTTGCCATAGCTGAAAAGACTTGAATCACTAAAACATTAATAGAATCCACCAAAGAAACTGCCGATATAGCGGAACTCCCTACATTACTAACCATCATGGTATCAGCCATACCCATAAAAGAGTTTAAAAGCTGTTCTATAATAATAGGGAATAATAATACCCATAATGCCTTGTTACTAAATAGCTTATTATCGCTATCAATCTTTGAACTATCGTATAATCTGTTTTTTAATGCGCTAAACATCGAGATCCTTCTTCCGTCTTTTATTTATTGATTAATCTATATTTTTTATTAATTTTCATTCTAATATATCATACCTCCTAAGATAAGACAATTTATTTAAATTTTTTTAACTTTATACTCATTAATTGCTTTACTTTTTTCTCTCAATCAATTAATATTTCATCTTAGAATATTCTAACTTTAGTGTTTTATATATATAATAGCGGTATAGAAGTGAATATGAAAAAAAATCCTATGCCGATTATACACAGCATAGGATTTCTTGCTTTATTAGTCCTTTTTATTTGGCTATAAACGCCACACCTACTGCCCCTGGTCCTACATGTGTTCCCACTGTGCTTCCAATGCATACCGTGCGGTTATCATTAATATTATACTTTTCTTCAATCATTTCTTTCAGCGATTTAAGTGACGTTTCCGCCATAGAATGAGCAAACACTACGCAGTACTGAGTATCTATTTGATGTTCTTCTAAATAATGAGCAATAAACTTATACATTTTTTTCTGTCCACGTTCTTTTCCTAATACCTGAACAATACCGTCTTTTACTTGTACAATAGGCTTAATACCAAGTGCAGTTCCTACTACTGCACTTGCCGCTGAAATTCTACCGCCCTTTTGTAAATACTTAAGTGTATCTACAATAGCAATTAGCTTTACTTTATTTTTGAGTAGTTCTATCTCTTCTACAATCTCACTTGCACTTAATCCTTGATCTCTTAATTTAGAAGCTTCACCTACTAATAATGCTAAACCAAGTGTTACATTTTGAGAATCTATCAGATGAATTTTGTCTGTTTCTAGCATCTCTTTAGCAATCACTGCTGATTGATAAGTCCCGCTTAAGTGAGAAGATAGTAAAATAGCAATGATTTCATCTCCTTGCTTTAAATACTCTTCAAATGCATTTATAAACGTATCTGGATTAATCTGAGTCGTCGTTGGTAATTCTTTTTCTGTTTCTAACTTCTGATAAAATGCTTCAACTGATAAATCAATACCATCTGTATAATGAGTTGTTCCAAATAAGACTTGTAATGGAATAACGGTAATGCCTAGTTTCTCCTGATCTGCTTTTGTTAAATCACATGTACTGTCTGTAATAATTCTAATCATCTGAATGCCCTTCCCTCATGAATTCTTTCTTAATTATTAATCTATCTATTTTTACTTATCTTTATTCGTTTTATATTTACTTTGACTTTCAAAGTTTTATTTATCATAACTTTTTTTAATATATTTGTCAACATAATACCATTTCCTGTAATTTATATTTTCAGCAGCAAATACTGTATTATACCAATATAATAATCCTGTGTTTTTTTTCTCTTTTTGTCTAGCCATGAGATAAAGCTTGAAGTCCCTTTTTTCAATTGCTATCATAGTTACAAGGTAAATACTATGATAAGGAGAATGATTATGCTTATAAAAAATGGCCTTGTTTTTACTGATTCTTGCTTATTTGAAAAAAAGGATATACTCATTTCGAAGGATAAAATCTCTAGACTTGAAGAACCACGCTCATTTCATTCCTCACTATCTTCCGACTCATATGATGCTTCAGACTGTTATATCATTCCAGGCTTAACTGATATACACTTTCATGGTTGTATGGGATATGACTTTTGTGATGGCACAGATGAAGCGCTAGAAGCAATTACTACTTATGAATTAAGCCAAGGTATAACAACCATTTGTCCCGCCACTATGACCTTGCCAGAGGAAAGCCTACTTAAAATTTGCCAACATGCTGCTAACTATGCACCAAAGACCCTTGGTGCAACCATATGCGGCATCAATCTAGAAGGTCCCTTCCTTTCTTATGCAAAAAAAGGAGCACAAAATCCATCTTACCTTCGTTGTCCAGATCAGGCTATGCTTTCTAGGTTATTAGAAGCCTCTAATCATTTAATTAAATTAGTAGCTATTGCCCCTGAAGAAGCCGGAGCCTATGAATGTATTAGTGCCTTTAAAAATCAAGTCTCTTTTTCTATTGCTCATACCACCGCTGACTATGCTACTTCACTAAAAGCTTTTGAAGCTGGTGCTAATCATGTGACACATCTTTATAATGCTATGCCAGCCTTTTCTCATCGTGCTCCTGGTGTAATAGGGGCAGCTTTTGACACACCTCATTGTATGGTTGAACTTATTTGCGATGGTATTCATATCCACCCTTCTGTAGTTCGTTCGACCTTCAAACTCTTTGGTGATGACCGTGTTATATTAATTAGCGACAGTATGATGGCCTGTGGTATGTCTAGTGGCACTTATAGCTTAGGTGGGCAAGCTGTCACAGTAACTAAAAATTTAGCTACCCTTAAAGATGGTGCCATTGCAGGTAGTGCAACTCATTTAATGGACTGTTTGCGGATTGCCATTAGCATGGGAATACCTATAGAAAGTGCTATTAAAGCAGCTACACTCAACCCAGCTCGTGCTATTGGTATTGAAAAAAACTATGGTAGTATCACTCATGGTAAGATTGCTCATCTTGTTATACTCAAAAAAGATCTCTCCATTAAAGATATTTTCTTTAGTGGTATTCTTTTAAAGTAATAGTTCTTTCAAAACCTTCTTATTTCTTAATTGCTTATGTAAGCTATCTTAAGCAAATTATAGGCTTAGGCCCATTTGATGTCTATCAAAAAGACCTATGAAACTAGTTGAAATCTCTAGCTTCATAGGTCTTTTATTCGGTGGACTTTACAAGTATTAATGATGCGAAAGTCCCTTTTATTATAACCTTAAATTAAGTGGTATCTTTCAAGTAACTCCTCGATGATCGTTCCTTGGATTTTCTTTAAACTAGCTTTTTCTACAAGCCCTGCTAAAAATGGTAGCTTAATGTCTGTAAGTTTTTTTGCCATCCATCCTTTTTGAAGTAGAATCTAATAACACACGTACATCATAGCAAGAACCAAATACTCTGGAACACCCATAATTTATACATTCTAGGTGATCTGTCTAGATTTGATGGTCACTACGGTATTTTTCAAGGGATCTCGTAATATTGCCCTTCATCAAAATACTAAGCTGCTCAATAATATGCTCAGGATCTTCTTTCATACCACTACTAATCCATTCTAACATCAAGCCCACAAAACCAAACTTATAAAAATGTGCTATAGCCTGCTTATCTTCTTCACGCACTTTCATTCCTACTGCTTTTTCTTCTACTACGCCAATCAATAAGCCATAAGTGACATCATAAAGATAATGCTCTAATTGATCACGCCTTACAGAATGATAGGTATTCATAACTAGTTCCTTATTCTCTAATACATACTCAAAGATTTGCAAAAAGCCTTGCTGCCAAGTATTATACGTTTTTTTGCCATCAAGTGCCTTAGCTGCATCTGTAGCAAAAATCCATTCTACTAAATCATATATATCTTGAAAATGGTAGTAGAAGGTCTGTCTATTCACTTCACAGTCTTCTACAATATCTATCACTGTAATTTTATCTAATGTTTTTTGAGTTAACAGCTTTTTAAGTGATGCTGCTAATGCCTTTTTTGTTGTTTGTGCCATTAACTGTCCCCCTTCAAATGCTCTATAAATTCTTCCCTTTATTTCTTTAAAATATCAAACTTATTATATCAAATCTCTCTATTAAAACCAACTTAATTGTACTTATAGCTTTCGTATAGGAAAGAACATATACCACTGATTTTCTTCAGGACATTTGAAATCATGTACCGCACCGGCAAGAGTAATACCCTTTTGTTTCAGATATGCTATGACTTCTTTAAATGTATCGAGCCCTTCGCTTTTAACATAAATATACTCATATGAAGGAATAGTCCATTTTACCCAACCCTCTGGCGCTTCAGCTGTATCATTCACCTCAATCCCTGCGAGATATAATCCTTTTGTGAAATTATCTTCCCAAGGTTTAAAGGAGTGTGTCACATCTGACATAGCTCCCCAAACGCCAAGAATATGTCCATTTTCGTCTGTTTTCGCTAGGCCCCCTACTTCATTAAAATGAGTATTAGCATCATCCCATAGTCTTTCAACAAATGCATCTCCATCCATTGTAGAACCCTCTTTTCCTATTACAGAAAAAGATTCTTTTGTACATGTTTTAATCTCCATTTTATCCTCCTCTATATACAAGTCCACTATATTATTTAATAAATATAGACTTATGGCATTTTGATAATTGGAATCCAAATCTCACTCTTATAATCCTCAGCCATACAATCACCATTACTATAGCATTCTAATTCTGGTACTTCTGCATGCTCATAACCAGAGTTAGGAAGCCATTCTGAAAAAATTCTGCCCCATATATCTTGCATGGTATTAGGTAAAGGTCTTATAGGTCCAATGACTTCAAAAATAGCCCATGTAGAAGCTGGTATTGTCATTTCACACATCCCTTCTGGACATGGTTTATCGGTGATAACACCTATCCAGTAATCAAAACCATCATTATACATGTCCCCGCACATACCTACAACTTCTCCTGATACTGATAAACTTTTGAGCTTTTCCATTTTTTCTTTAGGAAATTCATCCCACATTTTAGGTATTTCTTTTAATTGACCATTATCAATAGTTGAAAACCATTTTTTAACCCCTACGACACGCATTGCTTCATTTTCTTGAATCTTATAATTCATAGCCGCCACTCCTTTAATGGATAATATAAAAGTAATGGGTGCATATGATTTTAGAAGTACACCATTTTCTCTAGCCTTTGAAGGAGTCACTAGGTGTAAAGCCTTAAACGCCCTTGTAAAAGCATCAGAAGATTGATAACCATACTTTAAAGCAATCTCTAATATACTTTGATCACTATTTTTAAGGTCAAAGGCTGCTAAAGTTAGTCTTCTTCTTCTAATGTACTCAGAAATAGAAACATCGGTAATAGACATAAACATTCGCTGCAAATACCACTGTGAACAGCCTGCTACTTTAGCTACTTCTGCGTAATCAATTTTCTCCCCCAGATTTTTTTCAATATACTGTATGGCTTCATTCATACTATCTAATAAATTCATATAACCATCACCTTTATTAAAGTATAGTACAACTTTCTTAATTCTTCCCGACATTCTATGTAATATGCTGTAGGATAGCACTTTAGCTTTCTTTTTTATGCATAAGTAAAATAACAATTCCTAGAAGTATTATCGAAAATAATACCGCCTTTAGTAAAAATAGTTTAGCTAAAATAGTTCCTATACAAGCTCCGATAATAAAGAATAAGATAATGCAAAAATACTGTAGACTTTTAACTAAATCTTTTTGATCCTTATTTTTTCTATAATAATAAAACAGCTCTGTGCCACTTCTTAAATTGCCTGTACACATAGTTGTTGCATAAGGACTCCCCTCTACTTTTCTAAAGCTTTCAACTTGCAGCGAACATACAAAAGCAATAATTGCATTAGCCACCATATTCTGAGTATCTGGAATAAAAGCTACTATGAATAGCGTTATGCCTTCGATAAGTACAATAATCTGTCTCCAATGTACGCTCTCTTTAGTTTTATACTTATTTTTTATAACTTCTGCAACAATAATTCCTATGATAAATGCAAGAATAGGAATCAAATAAGTAAGTGCCTTTTTGATATTTCCTTCTGAAAGTGTTATCCCTAACAACACAATATTTCCAGTCTGTGCATTAGCAAAAACACCTCCTCTAGTTAAATAAGTATACACATCTAAAAAACCTCCTACCATTGCAAGCAAAGAACCAACTAGTAAAGTTTCTGACATTTGTTTAGTCTGTTTCAATTGACATTTCCCCTTTATTTCTTAACACTACTACACTTATTCATCCTTAAAATTCGTAGATACAGCAAAATCCCAAGCCATCTTTATAGTAATCTCTGGATGTCTTAGGATTCATAGGTAGTATTTACCTTTATTATAGCATGTATCTCGGTTTATTCACTAACTGTTTTCTGTCTTATTGCAATTAACACTGAAAAAACAATCATTATAGTTCCAACTAACCAATAAACCACTACATAAGGAGAAGATGTCCCTGCTATTTCAAAAATTCCCTTTAGTAAGCTACCAACCGTTAATGTAGCAATACCTGAATTATATAGATTAAAGGGAAGTCTAGAAATTCCTTTCATTTGGGGTAAAATTAAAACAAGACCATATACACCGCTTCCTAAAATAAGTGGGAATAAAAACATATAGGTCATATAAACTGAATAGACGCCATGGCCAAAGTGATTATAGATTATGGCAAATATAATACAAAATAAAGAAGTGACCAACATCCCAATAAGCCCTTTTCTTACTCTTTCTTTTCCTTTAATAACCGATGTAGACAATGTCGCTCACCTCACGTTCTCCTAGTTTTCTGCCATCTGTAGGATTATTAATAACCTTACCATTAAACCAAAGCGTACTAGAACCTCCGCCATCTAAATTATAGGCCTCACTGCAGCCACTATCCTTCATTACTTCTGCCAGCTCATAGAGTGTTAAGCCTTTACTTTCATTCGTTCTACCATCCGATACAACAATAACATAATGAAGTGGATCTACCATACCAATGGCTGTTCTAGGATTGCTTCTTTTAGCTTGGTCTACTTCCTCATTTTGACTAACGGCTATAGTGCCATCTTCAATTAATCCTGGCCCAAAAGATAAGATTTGAACAGCGCCATTATCTAACAAACTTTCTGCTGTTTCATCACCTTCTGTCACTACCTTGCAGTTCCCATCTTCATAAATGACAAAAGCCTCATCAGTTGCTTCTCCATAATTGCTACGATACAACACTCCATTACGTAAGACATATCCATAATCCCGAAAACCATAGTAATCACCATTAATAGCCAAAATCGCATTATTCTGCTCAGCCATTTCAGAGGTCTTTTCTTTAATATTTCTGCCATAAGCATTATCCGCTAAAGCTGTTTTTAAATATTTTACATTGCTTAATTGAATATCCACTATATATACTTTTGTCTCATCTATTTGCTTTTCATTAATGGTAATATTTATATTATCATCTTTATAAGAATAATCGGTCACTTCTGCTATCTCTTGAGTTGAATTATCATCAGATGTAATGGAGGTATCTTGTTGTGTTGCCTGCTCATCTCTATCATTATGAGTTTCTAAATTTTCATTCACTTGTTCCTGCCCCTCAGTATGAGGGTTATCTTTATCTTCTTGTAAATAAATGCCACTACCCTTAATATCAGCTATCTGTGTAGATTGGATAACAAATACTTTAAGCAAAACAAAACTAGTAAATCCTACGAGTAATATGCTATATGTAATAGCCCACCAATACGGTGGTTTTCTTTTTATGATATGTTTCATCTGCCTTCACCTATTTTTTCTGCTTTTTTAAAAATGATTTGTTTTTGTACTGTGCAGCTTATAATAAATAAAACTAATTCTACTACAATCTTAGCAACAAATTGATTAGTAATGCAGGTATGAACTAAAAGTGTTAAAAGGAGGGTATTTAATACTAAAATTCCCGCTGCAAGTGCTGCATACTGTAAGGCTGTTTTAAGCACGTTATTGTCACTTTTAAAAACAAACTTTCTATTGAGATTATAGTTTAAAATAGCACTCATTATTCTGGCTCCCACATTACTTATGCCAATACTCAGGTTAATGGGAAGACTATTTGTAAGCACAATTAGCAAGGCATATAAAATGTAATCTGCTAAGAATGCAATCAATGAAGAGCAGCTAAATTTTATGATTTCCTTATAAATTTGAAAGTAATCTTTAACTGGGTGAAAATGTGAACTTGAATTCTCATTCCTATAGATCGTTTCAATAGGCTTTTCATAGATTTCTTTTTGATCCTTTGCCCAATTCATAAGCATATTCATTTCATACTCATAACGATTGCCTGGAATCTTTAATAAGTAGTTAAGTGCTTTACCATCAAAAGCTCTAAGTCCTGTTTGAGTATCCTTAATTTTAATACCTGAAGATAATTGAAATATAAAAGAAGTTATCTTATTTCCAAATCTGCTTCTCACTGGCACTTGTTTATCAAAGCTTCTGATTCCTAGTACCAGTGCTTCGGGATGTTGTTTGGCAGCTTCTGCTATAGCTACTATATCTTTGACCCGATGCTGTCCATCTGAATCAGCAGTAACTATAATGGCTTCTTCATACCTTTTTAGTATATAAGAAAAAGCTGTTTTTAAAGCGCTTCCTTTCCCCTCATTATCCTTATATCCAATAACATAAGCATCTAACCTCGCTTCTTCAAAAATAGGTGCATAGCGTGAACCGCTACCATCATCTACTATAATCACCTTAAACGGTGTCTGACTTCTAATTTCTTGAATCAGTGTAAGTAATTCATCACTAGGTTCGTATGCCGGAATAACTACAATAACTTGTTTTTGATTTGCCATAAAAACACCTTAACTTTCTTAAGTTAATTATTAAGCTTAAAAATAATCTACTGTAAGAAAGTGATAGTTAGTTGAAATCAATGTGTTTTTGGTATGAATATTCTAAACAATGTTATTTTCTATGTTGCTCTATCCAACCTATTGCAAAATCAACTAACTCTCTTTGTTTCATGAAACGTAACTGTGCATTTCCAAGGTCGACTTTGTTAACTGCCATTGTTTCTTCAAAAGCTTTTCCTATCTCTTCAAAATCTTCTCCATCTACATAAAGTGTTGAGTAAGTAACCCACTCTCTTTTGCCATTAACCATCATAGCACTACTATTTTCCTCCATGTGCTTTGATGGGTAGTTTGCCCTCACATCAGCTAAATGAAGCGAAGTATTTTTATCATATCCTGTTCCTAGTAAAAGAACATAACCATCTATTTCATACAATTTTGCTAATGGGGATGTCTCACCAAAAATATCACTTAAGTCATGTTGGCTTACAAGATACTTGGCACTTTTTCCATAAGCAGCTACTGAGCGTGCTGGATGGTCACTTCTTAAAGTACCTGGCCACTTACGAAACATTTCTGCTACAGCCCCCATGGTATTAGTTGGCGTAATATCTTTATCATACGCTGGCCAATGTTCCCTTATTAAAGGCCACCATTTTTCAGGTTCCTCCCAATGTACACCATAGGATGGGTCTAAATTTTTCCAGCTTTGAGTAGGCATCATAATGGTTCCTTCTTCTCCAACGCCCTCTAACAGTGCCTCTATAATTACCTCGGCACCTCCACATACATAACCAAAACTGCTTAAAGAGGTATGTACCATAATACTCTGTCCTTTTTCGATACCTATACTTTGTAACCCTTCTAATAGATCTTGCTTTAAAATAATTGGTCTCTCATTCATCATATAGCTCCTTCCTCTTTCTCTTTATTCATATTCAAAAATTCTATACTTATTTAGTGTTAAGATGAATATACATCTAGAGTTTTACATCTACAATAGGTTAAACGTGTAACCCCATATGAAATTAATAATCTCATTTTGTTTATTTTTTTGACTGTGCAAATAGAAGTTTGTCTCAGTGCTTATGAGGAATGACATTTGGGAGAAAATGAGGGAGAGGGCTACCTCATTTTTACAAACGTTTTTGAACTCATAAACTTCGAGGACAGTAGCGCAGTGAGGAAAACAGAAAATTTTATTTTTTATTAGGGATTTGGATTTTTGAGCACATATATAGAAGTGTAAAAACAAAATAAATAACTTCCCACGGCAAATTACCACAGCTTCAACCTGAGGAACTGACCGGGTCAGCCAAGTCTCAATCTATTGTTATAGGTACCTCTGGACTTAAGGAAAATGTTCACTTGTGCGCTGCAAGGAAGGCGCCACTTATAAGTTGTTTTAAAGGTTTTTATACGTAGCATTACCAAATAAAGTTTTAAACCAGAGTCTTAAAGCCTTAGTTTCCTATCATAAGGGTGCACCGGCTAAGACGATAAGAGCTCCTCACTCATTGGTTTGACTTTCATAGCTAGTCTAGTAGGCACTAAGCTACAATGCATACGTGCTGAGGAGCCATTTTGCGCCTTGTTTAAGGTCTATTAGTTAGTTATAAAAGTTAATTTCAAGAGTCTGGAACAAAAAATAGCGTCCCAAGTATATAGAATACTTAGGGCGCTATTTTTGCTGTCTCCAATTACTATAAATAAAATGAATCAGCTTTTCTTTTTTCTTGAAAACACTTCTGGAAAGTTCACGACCAATTTCTATTTCTACTTCTATTGATTCTCATATTGCTGGATAATACTTAGTAGTTGCTGAATCTGCTTTGCATCAGCACCTGCTGCCTCCGCTGCTGAAAGTTCTTCTTTTGCCATCTGAAGTTCCCCTTGATCATAATAAATGATGCCTAACATGTAATGTCCATCTGCTGGACTTAAGGCTATCAGCTGATTACAATACGGGATAGCTTCATCATACTTTCCTTGAATACCTTGAGCTCTAATAAGTGACCATAATGCTATTATTTGATTATCCTCATATCGTGAGTCCATATCTAGTATATCTTTTGCTATTTTTTCTACCTCATCCCATTTTTCCATGTCTTCTAGTTTGTCTAAGGTATTCATGTTACGAATGATTTTACTCTCGCTATTATTAAAGCCATAGGCTATACCCCCTACAGTCAGTACACTAAGTACTAGCACATATAATAGCTTATTAAAATACCAACGCTTTTTCTTAACATTTGAAAGTATGCCTATAGCTAAAAAACCACCTATAAGGCCGCCTAAATGAGCAAAATTATCTATTCCTGTACTTGAGAAACCATAAACTAGATTAATAAGAATAGTAGTAATAATACTACTTCCAAAGTAAACCTTAAATTGAAGTGGTCTTTCTAAACCAAAGTATAATAATATACCCATTAAACCAAATATTGCTCCAGATGCACCTACAGAAGGGCCTGGTACAAATAAAAAGCTACATAGATTTCCTAAAATCCCCGCAATGAGATAGCTTGTGATAAATCTACCTCGTCCATACAGGCGTTCTACTAAAGAACCTATGATATATAGGGAATAGCAGTTAACTAGTAGATGCATCAAACTACCATGTAAGAATATAGGTGTAATGAGTCGCCAATATTCTCCTTCTAAAATCAAATTGTTAACCTTAGCTCCAAATTGAATAATCAGCTGTCCATAACTTATGCCTGATGTTCTTTCATATAAAACCAACGCTAAATACACCAGAATATTAATCGCAATAAGCCCATAGGTAAGCATTGGCTTTTTAACTTGATAGGTGATTTGATAATCTTTCTTCTTGTCCAAAACTAAAGTTTCAATTGATACTTGATCATAAGCTTCTGCTGAATCTTTCTCCACTACATTAGTGATTAATTTTAAAAGTCCTCTATCAGTACTAGGCCTATTAAATAGCTTTTTAACTTCTTTACTGCTTGTATCTACTACAAAGCTTTTAAAAGCCTTGGGTTCTGTTTCGTGATTCCTTTGGCTTTCCTCGATTAGTTTTAGCTTCTCTTCATCTATACCATTTGAAAAAACAAATAAACTATACGCAAAGATTCTGGTCTGTTCCCCCATACGTAATAACGTTCCATCTTTTTGCTCTAATCTCTCATTGATTATATCAATAGAACTATTATCTCCATCAATAATCTGTATATAAGTAATACACTGACTATCTTGCTTAAGGAGAACATTTACACTCGAATCAATGATCACCCTGCCTTCTTCATTTGGTACAAGAATATAATCTTGCTTAACTATTAATCTTTTTATGAGTTTCTCTATAAACGTTTGTTCCATGATTTCCTCTCTTTACTTATTCAATAATCACCATTTATTCCTATCTTCTTATTATATGATAAGTGTCTTTATTTACTATTCTATTATACACACTTTTCTTGTATTTTTAATGAACACTAATGACAACTCCTAACCTTTTGATTGGTTAATGATATGCTTAAATTTACCGCTCTTTGGATGCTGCTTAGGATATTCATCTGAAAGGATGCATGTTACTGTTTTTACACCATGAGTAGCTAAAAAGTCTTTTAACACTTGCACAGCTTTGTCAAATACTTCATTTATATTAACATTTTCTACTGGAATTAAGCGAAGTTCTATTTGATTACCTTCATGAATAACCAACTGAAAGCGCTGTATTCCATGAATTTCCTTTAAAGTAGCATATAGTGCAAGTGGAGGTATTTTTATGATTTGTCCCTCTTCTACAAAAATAGCCACATCATCCATACGCCCCTCTAATGTAAGCCAAGGCATTGGATTACCACACTTGCATTTCTCATGGTGCATTCTAACACGGTCTGTTATCTCATAACGAATGAAAGGCTGTGTATAATTAAATAGATTCGTCATTAAAATTTTATCTGATAATACACCATCTTCTACAGGTTGATTATTCTTATCTACAGGTTCTACAATAACCCAATCTTCATTAATATGAAAATGCTGCTCTGTGCACTCACAAGCTATAGTACCCCCTTCTGTACAAGAATAAGAAGTTTGAACATAACATTTAAAAACCTCACTTAATCGTTCTCTTAATGTATTAGAAAGATATTCTCCTCCTGTCATAATAAGCACTGGCTTAATATGTAATCGACCATTTAATTGTTCTTCTATTAATGCTTCTAATACTGTAGGATATCCTCCAAGCATAGCGGGTTGAAAGCTATTTAATTCTTCTACAATCTGTTTTACAGGTAGTAAGGCGCTAGTGACTGCTATTTGCTTCTTTTTCCAAGGCATAGATAAAAGTCTGGCACGAACAGAACTATTTCCTAAATAAAAACCTCCAGTCGCAAAAACTCCTATTGTCTTTCCTCTGCGACGAAAAAAAGCCTTTAAATCACTTTTTCTCGCAAAAGTTCTCCCTGCATTAATGGCTCCCATCATATTATTAGTTGTTCGATCACACAAGCTCACAAGAGGATTTCCTGTAGAACCACTTGTGGTAAATACTAGATATTCTCCTTGAAACTTACGACCGATGTTATCTAGGTTCTCCATAAATACACGAATATCCTCTAGCTTAACTTTTCTGTCTGTCAGCCACTCATCAAAATGTGCCATAAGCTCGCTCTTATTGACGGGTGGTAAATCTGATAGTGTATAGTCCTCTTCTAAGTCTTTATACAACTGATTATAATAGGGACTATGAGTTCTTGCATAATCTACCATCTCATGTAGTCTTTTATGACGTACTTGACTTTTTTCAGTCTCACTTAGTTTTTGATACTTAGCACATAATCTCATACCCTTTATCAAGCCTATTTTCTTCATCTACTATTCCTCCCCTACAATACCATATAGCATGCAATCTAAATATGCTTTCAGCTCCTTCTTAATTTCACCAGCTTTTGCAAAAAAGTCATCTGGTCGTTCCTTATATAACTCTAAATAGTGGTTCATTACTGCATTAACATACACTAAAAGTGCTGCTGTCACTTTAGGATTTTGTGGTTCTCGTAACTTCAACGTAGATACTGCTCTTGTCATGGTTTTAGCTGATTCTTCTTTTCCCTTTAGAATATAACGCATCAGTAGTTTACTTTTTTCCTCAAATACATCCTTACTCATTTCTCTAGCTGCCATATTCACCATTCTCATTTCCTCTGGAAAAACTAAACACTGGTTAAACTTATGGTCCATAGCCGAGAAAATAATCTCATAAAATGCTTCACCTTTAGTCTCCTTCGTTTTTGTCATAAGCCTCATAAGTGCTTGCTCTAAGCAAACTAAATACAAATCCTTCTTACTTTTGAAGTAGTGAAAAAGTAATCCTTTTGAAATGCCACATTGTTTTGTTATTTGATCTGTACTGGCTTCTTTATAAGGTTTCTGTGAAAATTCTATTATTGCACTTTTTAATATGGCTTCTCTGCGTTGCTCACTTATTTTACTTAGTTGTTCCTCTTTCATCTTTAACCCCTATATCCATTTTTCTGTTTTATGTTTATTTTCTATTAATTATACTTCACATTGACTCATTAGTCAATTTAGTTCATTTAGTTTATTTTATCCAAAAGGGCTGATAAGAAATAACGCTGTTAGCACAGCTTTATTTCTTATCAGCCCTTTTATTTACTTAAGTACTATCTATTAAATTTTCTCATGACCAACAACAAGCGCTAGGTATCCCCACTCCCAAATAATACTTTCAAAGCTATTTTCTAAGTACTCCTTGATATCACTATGGTCATAACCTGTTATTCTTGAAATCACTGTTATATAGTCACGAACCATAGTATAAGTCATTTCCTTACTACCTCCTGATAACCATTTTAAGAAAATCCCTTGCTTAATAACACTATATTCTAAGGTAATCCACTCAAAAGCAATGATTAAATCTTCTAGTGTCATATCAGGCATCAATGAGTTACCAAAAAGTTCAGCTACTAAATAATTTTTGAATAGTTTTTCATAAGGAATTAATTGTGCTTCAAAGTCTTCTAGCTTTTCTAAAAGCTCTTCATCAGAATATTCTTCTTCTAATGACTCTGCTAATACTGAAATCTCTTCTATATAGTTAACGTACAGCTTTTGCTTTCGGTAATTCTCTACAATATCTAAGAAAAGTTCATTTCTTTCAAAAAAGGTATCCATTAAGTCAAATTTCATGTTTCTAATAGCCTCTACTACAGGCTCTAGATATTTTTTTGCTGAATGACTTTTAATCTGTTCCTGCGTTAACTTTTTCTTCGTCTGAAGGTCTAAAAGTGCATAAAATAGCATCATTAAGCGTTCTGGCACCGAATAGCTCTCTTCTTCCATAACTGCTATCAGCATATCACGTACGGCCATTAGTACTTCATCACTTTGTTTGCTGCTTCCTTCTTGCTGAAACTGGAGTTTTCCTTCATTTTCATTTAGCAAATCTACTACTGCTGGGCAACAAGAAGCCAGCGAGTACTCTGTTCTTTCTCCAAATTCATTGATCTGTCTTGGAAAAGTAGTACAGGTATCTGATAAGTACTCGTCCCCTAACTCAATGACTAAATTACAAAGCTTTTTTTGATTTAAAAACGGACATTGCTGATCCTGTTTTAAGGCCACAACATAACCATTTTCATCTTTTTTTACACAGCTACATAACTCAAGAGGTTCCTTATTTTTACCAGCTTCTGTTACTCCTTGTAATTGAACTCCCTGCCATTTTTGATGCGTCTCATCATCTACAGCAATTCGCCATTCCTGGCAGCAAGATAAAGAACACTTGTCTGCAATGCACTTAAACTGATCATAATAATTCACTTTAATTGTATTACTCATGCCATACTCCTTATATCCAGTCGTCTTCGTCTCCGCCTGTAATAGCAAGACTTAAAAGCTTATCCCACATTTCTATGTCTTCACCTTCTATTATTTTAACTAGCTGAGCCTTAGAGGTGATTGCTTCCATGACTTCATCAGGCCCAATCTCAGGGTCAAAATCCTTTTCACAGTAAGGACAATCTATGATTTCTTCTAAGTGCAAAGATAAAAATCTAGTGCCACATTCGCTGCACTCATAGTAGCCACATTTTTTAGTTCCATCTGGTACGTAATACATTACTCTATTTCCTTTCTTTTTTACTACTTTAGCTTTTTGCTACATTTTATCTTATCATAAAGCTATGGTCATTGGTATGAAAACGCTGCGTTCACTAGCATAAATCAGTACTATCATCCGCCCCTAAGCGCACCTAATCCAAATAAAATAAGAGGATGTTTAATAACAACCTCGCTTTTCTACAGTTTTATAGCCCTTTCATATCATTAGGGTTCATAAGCCCAGTAAGTTCTACTATCTAGCGTAACTACAGCCACTACTAGGTCTTTCCTTACTTTCACTTACATAAGCAGCTCTAAATGCTTGGTTAAGTTCAGAAAGTTCTTTTTCTCCATTAATATATGGTTCATAAAAATCATAGCCATATCTGCCCCCACCATCTTCACAACCTAAATCACTATAACCAAGTGCATCTTTTACAATCTGTTCTCTTTGTTCTTTTGTTGTATTTTTAATTAAATATTGCTCCATATTATGCCTCTTTTCATTCATATGCTCTTATTATATCACAGATACTACATTGAACAAATTACACTCTACAATAAATCTTAACAAAGGCCCTTGCTACTTATCATCATAGCAAAGGCCCTTTATTTTTATCTCTTATTCTTAAGTTTATTTTTATTATCCCTTTTATAGCTTTTCTATGGCTTTTTTAAGGGTATACCAAGATAGCACTGCACATTTTACACGCGCTGGCATGGTAGAGATGGACTGGAAGGTCATAGCATCTTCAAGTACAGCTAGCTCTTCTTCTGAGGTAATTTCCTTTTTAATCATTTTAATAAAAGTCTCTGCTAGCTCCATTGCTTCATCTACTGTCTTTCCTTCTAAAAGTTCAATCATCATAGAAGTAGAGGCCTGAGATATAGCACAACCTACACCATGAAATCTCATCTTTGCTACTTTCCCATCTTCAATACAAATATCTAAATGGATATCATCTCCACAAGAAGGGTTATGTCCCCTCTCTCTTATTGTTGCTTCCTCTAACTCTCCCTTATAAGGAGAATACTGACTATGCTCTGCAATTAACTCTGTATAAATCAAATCAAGGTTCAAGTCTCATCACCCTCCTTACTTCTTTTAAGCCTTCTATTAAACGGTCTACATCTGATGAGCTATTATACAAATAAAAGGATGCTCTACAGCAAGCTGGCACATGTAAATAATGCATCAGTGGATGAGCACAATGGTGACCTACTCGAATAGCAATTCCCTGTGCATCTAATATACTTCCTACATCATGTGCATGTATGCCTTCTACATTGAAAGCTACTACTCCCAACTTATCTTCTAAACTGTCTCCTAAAAGCTGAATATAAGGAAGGTCTTGAAGTCTTTTTATTGCATAAGCAGCTATAGCTTGCTCATGGGCTTCTATACGGTCCATTCCTATATCCTTTAAGTAATCTATAGCCGCACCTAGTCCTACAATGCCTTCTACATTGATGGTACCTGCTTCTAATCTAGAAGGAAGGTCTGAAAAAGAAACACTCTGTTCCTCTACATATTCAACCATGCCTCCACCTAATAAAAGAGGCTCTAGCTTTTCTAAATGATTGAGCTTTCCATATAGAACACCTACACCAGTAGGCCCTAACATCTTATGAGCTGAAAAAGCCATAAAGTCCGCATCCAACTCTTTCACATCTACCTTACAATGTGGCACACTTTGTGTCGCATCTACAACGAGAATGGCACCTTGCTCGTGAGCTCTTTTTGCCACTTTTTCTATAGGTATTTTGTAGCCTAGCACATTAGAAACATGTGCTACAGCCACAACCTTAGTCTTATTTGTTATCTTTCTTTCTATTTCTTCTTCAGTAAGCTTTAGGGCATCATTTAAATACATATACTTTAAATGCGCTTTTTTTAGCTTTGCTATACGCTGCCAAGGTAACAGATTGGCATGATGCTCAGAAATAAGTACGACGATTTCATCCCCTTCTTCAATCTGTGTATAGCCTGTCGCAATCATATTTAAACTTTCTGTTGCAGATCTAGTGAAAATAATTTGTTCCTTTGACGCTGCGCCTATAAAATCTCTCACCTTTTCTCTTGTATTTTCCAAGGCTTCATAGGCTCTTTCTGCTAATACATGACCACTTCTTCCTGCATTAGAATACTGATGCAATACATAGGTTCTTGTTTTTTCTAGTACAGCTAGTGGTCTTTGAGTAGTGGCTGCATTATCCAAATAAACTAAGGCTTGTTCATTAATGATTTCACCGAGAATAGGAAAGTCAGTCTTTGGAACCAAAGTTTCTAATGCAAGTTGTTTCATTTTCCTATCCTCCTACTTATTTCATTTGAAATGCTTTCTCTCATTTCCACTTCTTCTATTTCATCTAAAATAGGAGCAAGCTCAGCTTCCACCATGAGACATTTGCTTTGTTCTTCTGATAAACCACGACTCATCAGATAAAATAACTTATCTTTTGAAAGTTTACCAGAAGATGCAGAGTGATTTCCCATAATATCATCCTCATCGCACCAGAGCGCTGGTACTGCATAGGACTTAGCGTTAGGGCTTAATAAAATAGCATCTTCTATCTCAGAACCTTTAGCTCCTTTAGCCCCTTGTTTGAAATATAAATTTCCCTTAAAGTCTTTATGTGCTTCATCTTGAAGTGCTCCTTTTACAATGACATCAGAAATCGTTCGTTTGCCTTTATGGAACACATCATATGCCATCATATGAGTTGTTTGTTCATCTATGAGATAACCTGCTTTTAGTTTACACCTTGAACCATCTCCATTAAGATAGATGGTAATGCTCTCTTTATTTTTACCTTTTCCTAGGTAAAGCGTCGTCAGCTCTAACTTGGCATCATCTTCTAGTTCTACGCTGAGCTTAAAAATAGCCTCTTCTTCTTGGTTAATCTCATTAATCATTGCTAATTTTAAATAGGAACCTCTACCGAGGGTAATATGCTTTTCCTTACCAGACATGTCTTCTTTTATAATGAGTAACTGGCTTTGCTTTGTATAGTCTTCTATATAATTAGATTGTAACTCCGTCATTTCTCCACCTCCTATCCAATAGTTCCCTTCATCTCTAAGTTAATTAGGTTATTCAGTTCGACAGCATAAGCTACTGGCAATTCTTTCGCTATAGGATCTACGAAGCCTCTTACAATGAGTCCTACTGCTTCTTCCTCTGTAAGTCCGCGGCTCATAAGATAAAAAATAGCTTCATCACTGATTTTACCTATTTTTGCTTCATGGGCGATTTCTACATCATCATTTTTAATATCCATAACAGGAACTGTATGAGATGCTGATATATCATCTAGCATTAATGCATCACAATTGACTGATGCTTTAGAACCATATGCCTTAGGTGATATCTTAACCAATCCTCTGTAGGTTGTCTCTCCACCAGCCTTAGAAATAGACCTTGTATGAATAGTCGATTTAGTATGTGGTGCAAGGTGTGCCACCTTTGCTCCTGTATCCAAGTTTTGTCCCTTTGCTGCAAAGGTAATCCCTGTAAAATCACTACTTGCTCCTTCTCCGATTAAGACACTCATAGGGTATAACATAGACACTCTAGAACCAAAAGATCCTGATACCCATTCCATATGGGCATTTTTATGAATCATTGCCCTTTTCGTATTTAAGTTATACATATTTTTGGACCAGTTTTCTATTGTTGAATACCTTAGTCTTGCATTTTCTTTAACATAAAGCTCTACACAGCCTGCATGTAAATTAATAACATTGTGTTTTGGAGCTGAACATCCTTCTATAAAATGTAAACTTGCACCTTCTTCTACGATAATCAGAGTATGTTCAAATTGACCTGCTCCAGGTGCATTCAGTCTAAAATAGGATTGAAGAGGCATATTCACCTGTACGCCTTTAGGGACATATACAAATGAGCCTCCTGAGAAAACTGCCCCATGTAAAGCTGCAAATTTATGATCACTAGGTGGTACACACTTCATAAAATACTCTCTTACAATCTCTTCATAGTCTCTACAAGCTGTTTCGAAATCTGTATAAACAACCCCCTGAGCTTCTAACTCACGTTGAATAGAGTGATAAACTACCTCTGAATCATATTGTGCACCTACACCTGCTAAGCTAGAGGATTCTGCTTCTTGAATACCCAGTCTATCAAAAGTATTAGCTATAGTTTGATCTACATTTTCCCAGTTATCACTTAGCTGTGATTTAGGTCTTACATAAGTTATAATATTATCAATATCTAATTCACTAAGATCTGGTCCCCATGTTGGCACAGGTATGCTATTATAAATAGCCAGTGATTTTAATCTAAAGTCTAGCATCCACTGTGGCTCATTTTTTTCTTTTGAAATAGCTCTAATAACATCTTCAGTCAGCCCTTTTTCAGTTCTGTAACTATATTCATCTTTGTTCTTAATATCATATATGCCTCTTTCGACATCATCTACTACTGTTCTCATAGATTCACACCTTCTTTTTGAAGATATTTACCATATCCATTTGCTTCTATATCTTTAACGATTTCCATACCACCTGTTTTGACAATAGTTCCTGCCACTAATACATGAACATAATCTGGTTTAATCTCTTGAAGCATATGATTATGATGTGTCACGATTAAAAAGGCATTGTTTTCATTAGCTACTTTCAGTATACCTTCTGAAACAATTTTAGTAGCATCTACATCAAGTCCAGAGTCTGTTTCATCTAGCATAGCAAGCTTGGGTTGTAGCATTGCCATCTGAAGAACTTCGCTTTTCTTTTTTTCACCACCTGAAAAGCCTACATTTAAATACCTATCTCTATATTCTTTAGAAATACTAAGCTCCTCCATCTTCTCTTCTAAAGCTTTTCTAAAAGCAACTAATCTTACAGGCTCAGTGCTTCTTGCCATTTTAGCGCTGCGAATAAAGTTCTCTATAGTAACCCCATTGATTTCTTCAGGATATTGAAAAGATAAAAAGATTCCTTTTCTAGCGCGTTCTGTTACTGAAACTTCTTCTAGGCTTTCTCCTTCAAATAAGATTTCTCCACTTGTTACCTCATATTTCGGATGCCCCATAATACTACTTGCTAAGGTAGACTTACCAGCTCCATTAGGTCCCATAATAACGTGAATTTCACCTGGCTTAATCGTTAAATTAAGACCTTTTAAAATTTCTTTTCCTTCTACTTCTACATGTAAATCATTTATTTTAATTAATTCTTCCATTAGAATTTCTCCTTTATCAAATACATTTTAATTCCGAGTAACTTACTATGGATTAATTGTAAGCCAATAATAATTATTAGTCAATATTTTTTATCTTATATTTATGTTTTAATCTTGTTAATCTTTATATTTTTTATACTATGTAATTCGTTGCACACTAAAAGGACCTACTTAAATTCATACATTGTATGATAGATAAGTCGGTCCTTATGAGTTATAAAACCTTACCGACTTATAAGATTTTTTCAAATCCTATAAGCCTTAAGTTCCTTTTGGCCCATCTCCAGCACCATTGTCTGCGTAAGCCTCCGAGTCGAGAATGCTTTGGTTACTTTGATTATTCATCTTTGTTCCCTCCTACATTCAATTTGGTTTGGTTTTACAATACTAGTATGTGCGATTTATGAGAAATTATGTTGTAAAAATTTAACAAATGCCCTTGCTACTCTTAATAATAGCAAGGGCATTTTGTTTTTATCTCTTGCTCTTAAGTTCAATCATATCCCCATATACAGGTGTTGGCATGCCAAATCCACCTGAAACATCTACAATCTGACCAGTTGTATAAGCAGAGTCATCACTTGCAAAGTATAATACTGTTCCTGCAATTTCTTCTGGTAATCCCATACGCTTAATTGGTGTATGTTTTAAGAAGAATTCTTTGAATGCATCTGATAGATTATTATTTACAGCATCTGTTGCAGTCATCCCAGGAAGCACTGCATTGCAACGAATATTGTCTCTTGCACATTGGGTAGCAATAAGCTTTGTTAAATAATTAATAGCAGCTTTACTTGTTCCATAACCAATTTGAGAGATATCTGGGCGAATACCACCAATAGAAGAGATGTTGATAATACTTCCTCCTCCATTTGCTGCCATATGTGGAATAGCTGCTTGTGATGATAAAAATACGCTAGCTAAATTGATATCTACCGTTCCAATAAATTCATTATAATCCGTAGTCTTAATATCTAAATCTACTTTTGGATTAGAGGTTCCAAAGTTATTCACTAATATATCTATTTTCCCTTCTTGGCTAACTACTTCTTCTACCATAGTTTTATAACTTTCTTTTACTGTTGCGTCATTATAAACAACCTTTACCTGATAACCTTCTATATTTAATTCACTTGCAATCTCCTTGGCACGTTCTACATTTCTAGCACCCATATACACAGTAGCGCCTTCTTTTGCCAAACGTTCCACGCAAGCTAATCCAATTCCTCTTGTAGAAGCTGTTACTAATACTACTTTACCTTGTAATCTCATGATGTTTTCCTCCTATACAAGCTATTTTTATGTTCCCCATAAGTTTATATCTCCCATATATAATTATTATAAACGCAATCTTTATTTTAAAGCCTTTTAATATCATAGGAAATTTTGAAATCGTTATTCATGTTATACTAATATACTATCTATTCATTCTGCTTTATTGTTTTATAGAATCAGATATGTGATAATAGATTATTATAAAAAAGATAAAATAAGTAAGTAATTTCCTATGCTTCATGACGTTTTAAATAGCTGCTTAGAAGAAAAATAACCATTTATGGAGGGATATATGAATTATTATCAAGAAAAGGTAGAGAATCAAGGTAATATACCTGCTCAGATTTATATTGGTAATAGCCAATGTATGAATTGTCATTATCCCCTACACTGGCATACCCATTTAGAGTTTAATTTGGTGCTAGAAGGAATAATCAAAGGAGTCATTAACGGCAACTCTGTAACTATTCCTCCAGGAGATATTTTTTTCGTCAATAGTAGTGATTTACATGAAACTGATGCAGTGGATCAAAATCACATGCGGGCTATTACACTTTTACTCTCTTATGATTTACTCAAGGAGTACTGCCCTGATGTAGATACTTATTATTTTAATTGGAGTGGCAATGATACGATTCATCAGCAACTCAAAAAGCTTATTCTAGAGTGTGCCAAACTCTCAGAAAAGAAAGATGCTTACTATGAATTAGAACTCTCTATTGCTCTCAGAAAGCTCTGCCTTATTTTGCTAAAAAATTGTAAGCATAAAAGGCAAGAAAAAAATCTAAGTAAGCCTGAGGTAAAAAGTATGGTAGATATTAGGAAAGTCATTGCCTTTATAGAAAATCATTATGAAGATGATCTTTCGCTATCAGAGATTGCGACTTACATCGGCATGTCTCCTAACTATTTTTCTCGCTTTTTCAAGAACGCTACTAATGAAACCGTACATAGTTATTTAACACACATCAGACTATATCACGCCCATAAAGAACTGCTAAATAGCACTCACTCTATAACAGAGCTTGCTTTAAACAATGGTTTTCCTAATGTAAAAGCCTTTATTGAGGCTTTTAAAAAAGCCTATGGTACAACTCCAAATAAATATAAGAATCAATTTGCCAAAAGATAAGATTTAACCATCTTAAGTAAATAATAAACAATACCCACTTCAAGTTGTGTTGTAAAATGACAATATAAATAATGGAGGTGGGGTTATGCATAAAGATTTAGAGGTAGCCTTTCATAATATGCTAGCGCTCTTGAAAAAGGATATGCGTTGTAAAGGAGGTTGGCATTATGGCTCTATTAGCCGAGGGCAAGATGATATTTATTCTGATTACGATCCAGTTTTTTTGGTAGCAGATAAAGATTTTGAAGCCTTTGCGGCAGACGTTCCCTATTTTCTTAGGGCTGTTTCCGATGAGCTTTTAATCCTTTGGCCAGAGAGCTTTAATGATGCTTCCTTCAAAAATTACTGCAGTGTCATTCGCCTGGGAGATAATCTCCATCAATTAGACTTTTTTATTATTAATCAGGACCACCCAGAAGCTTGGATGTGCAAACAACACTGTAAGGGTTGTACCAAGGAGCATATTCTTTTTGACCAAACAGGGGAGGTAGCTGATTTTCTTGACAAAGGCTATCGCACAGATAACTACATTCCTAACACCCTAAGAGCCATAGATACTTACTGGTTCCATATTGAGATGCTGATTAAATACTTCAAAAGAAATGATATCTTCAAATTAATAAAAAACATCCAAGAGTTCTTATTTCATTCACATGTGGATTTACTACTATCCTACTATGATAACTTAGATTGGGGTGCCTGGGAAAGCAAAGTAAAACACTGTATCCCTAATGAAAAACAAGAACACTTAAAAGCTTATTTTTCTAAAGCAGATCTTTGCAGCCTAGAAGCTGCTGTCAAAAAAAGTATGGTTCTTTTTAAACAAGATGCTGAAGAAATTTGTAGAGCGAAGAGCCTTGAATATCCTACTTTGGCCTCTGAACAAATTATTGCTTACTTTTATAAAAGATTGGCTTCCGATAACTGGAGCTAATCTTCTAGCTTTATCATCTCATAAAACCATCTAATAAAAAACACGAAGAGCAATGACTATTTGATTCATGGCCTTCGTGTTTTTTATTAGACTTTAACACCTTGCAGGAACAAATTCATTTAATCTATTAACTAACTTAAAGTTGCCACCTATATCACCTCTAATGGCTTGTTATCATTATTTGTTCCTTTATACCCCTATTATTCATAAATTGCAAGAAAGGAGGTAATCTTTCCTTCGGGATGGCACGACTCTAGAAGGCCAAACTCTGGATCATAATATTGCTGGTTATACAATAAGACCCAATGTGTATAAGTTGGCATATGTACTGTTAAAATAGCATACTCTGAAGGCATTGGATTCTTCTTTGAAATTCTCACGTTTTTTTCTGCATGTTTAATCTTATAGTAATCAAGGGCCTCGATCAGTTGACCTATTGAGGTTGGTCCTTCTGTCTTCATCACCTTGAAAACTTCCTCAATACTTTTATTTGCAATCATTGCTATACATGCTTGACCACAAGCACATGGATTAGGCTGCATCATTAGTTCCATCTAAATCCTCCTCATTACTGGCATATATTGTACAATGTCTGTATCGCCATCAATCATTGGTTCATTAATCACATACTCCTCCATAAAATGATGACTTCCAAAACAATACTTCTCATTATACTCTATGGATTTAATAAAATTAAACCAAGATTGGCTATTCATTTTATACTTTATGAACCGTTTTAAATATAAACCACCTGTAAATGTTTCCTTTATAAGCTTCTCATCCTTTATTTCAAGCGCTTCTGGAATAGTTAAATATAAGGTATAAAAATACTCCGGTGTTCCTATCTTTTCAAAGTTGTAAAAGGCAAATAGCCTTGTCTCAGCTTTTTGAAACTCAATCCCATTGTTTTTTGCCCAATCAAATAAATATTTTCTTGCTTTATTTTCTGCATTTTTACCTTTTACAGTATAAGAAACACAGGTCAGAGGAGAAAGTAGCTCTTCCGTTTCCTCTGCCTTTAAATCACTACGTAATAGGATAGGCATATATAAATCCACTCCACCAATATGCTCCATGTCTTGTGTAAAACCTAGATGTTCCTCAAGCCATTGTGCCTCCCCATAGACATATTTACTTCCCTCTAACCACTTTTGAAATCTCTGCCAGCCTTTTATAATTGCTTCTCCAAGGCATTCGCCACGCTTAATAGCCGTTACTGCATATAATCCGCCACTCAGCTCTTTAGTCTTTACCTTTTCATCTTCCACTACTAAATCTTCTGGAATAGTAATACACACCTCATAGCCATACTCTTCTCCAGATGCATCCGTATCGGGTGCGTTATAACCAAAGATACGATAATTCCCATTATTAATATCTATATTATTTTTCTTAACCCAGTCCTGCATGACGCTAAAGGCACCATCTTCAGGATTTTTTCCGTAATAGCAATAGTAAGCAACTCTCATAGCTTTCATTTCTTTTAAAACTTTAATATCTGGATACTGCTCTGCAACCTCACTATCTTGTACTTCAAAATACTTGTCCATTACATCAACCCTTTCAAAAACATAATTTTTAATGCTATCCGTATACTTACTAGGTAAAAATCCCGTAATACTCTTAAAGCTTCTAGAAAAGGCATCTACACTATTGTAAGCATATTTTACAGCCACCTCTATGATTTTCTCTTTACCTTGTTTAAGATCACGAGCTGCGCAGGATATTCTGCGACATCGTATGTATTCTTTGGCCTGATAACCTGTAATAGCAAAAAACATCCGGTAAAAATTAGATACTGACATAAAAGCTTCTTTGGCTATATCCTCTATCTTCATCTCTTCTTCTAGAGAAGCTTCAATGTAGTCAATAGCTTTTTGAATCCTTTCATAATAATTCAAGGCTCTCCCCCCTCTTTTGCTAAGTTGATATTATTATAGCAGTTCCCTCTTCCTAACATCCGACTTTTTCTCTAAAAAAACAGCCATAGCCCATCCTCCAGCATGTGCTATGGCTAAAATATTAGGTACTAATCACCAATGGGATCATTGATAAATGTTGCAAAACGGAATTCGTGTCTGTGACCATCACTACACTCAGTTTCATCTTTTAAAAAATGTATATGCCTATTATCTCCAACACATATGTCATTACATGTCGGACCACAGAATTCGTGGTAATGGTTTTCATAAAAGTCCGTACGGAATTTTACAATGTGAAAATGTGTTCCATCTGGATTAAATCTTACCTCACTTGATACCGTTGCAAAACGGTGATTATGTGGGTCATCTGGAATTTCAGCTATTTGTACACTTCCTTGAACTTCGTGTACATGTGTTTGTGGACGTGGATTTTGTGGACATGGTTTTTGCCTACAACTCATGCTTATAACCTCCTTTAGCGTGATTGCTAGTACATTGTATGCCTGTTCACACCAGATGGTTCTTAGCATTAATAAATAATTGGACAAAATTTTTATTACTTTATAACCTCAGCATTTTTTCTATTAACCCACTCCGTAGAAATATCCATTGCAGCACGACAGGCTTTAGTTTGGTCTAAAGCATTAAGCATTACAAAATCATGGATGATCGCCTGAAAACGTATAGCTGTTACACTGACTCCTGCTTCTCGCAGCCTTCTAGCATAAGCTTCTCCCTCATCTCTTAGCACATCTGCTTCTCCATTTAAAACCATGGCATCAGGAAGCTCTTTTAATTCTTCTATAGTTGCTCTTAGAGGTGAGGCTGTTATCTGATTACGATCCTTTTTACTCATTGTATACTGATCCCAGAACCACATCATGCCTGCTCTATACAGATAATAATTTACTGCAAACTTGTAATAGGATTCCGTAGAAAAACAGGCATTTGTAACAGGATAATAGAGGAGCTGCTTATGGATTTTAGGCCCTTTTCTATACTTAGCCATAATCGTCATTATAGTTGCCATATTCCCTCCTACGCTATCTCCAGCAACTGTTAGGGTATCTAATCTAGCATTACAACTCGCTTGTACTAATAAATCTGGTAATAAACACATGACTTCATAGCACTGCTCAATGGCTGTAGGATATTTAGCTTCTGGTGATCGGCTATATTCGGGAAATATGACTATAGACTGTGTACGTGCAGCTAGTTCTCTCACTAATTTATCATGCGTATGAAAACTACCAAATACCCAGCCTGCTCCATGAATATAGTAAATCACATGAGGGCTGCCTACGATATTGTCCGGTATTACACAATAGACATTAATGGTCCCCCAATTGCTTGTTTGAACGGGTATTATTTTAATTTCAGCTGGATACTTATAAACAGGTGCATCCTGGGCACGTTCTAAAACCTCACGCCCCTGCTCTGGAGGAAGCTGAAAAATAAGAGGTGGTTTGGAGCTCTTATCACAAACCAATTCTGCTTCTCTTTCTAAAGGTACTGTTCTCCTCATATATCTATTCTCCTTTACAACTTTTTGGGGCAATCTTCTAAACCTCTTATCTTTGTTGTAAAATCTTAGGTATTTCACTTCCAATATATGATTGAACCTCCAGAAGTTTACTACTTCTTGGCGTATGAATTGATTGCTCTTTTATAACTACTTCATTGGTAATGATTTCTTGACTCTATTTCCCTTTCCACCAATCAGCAGTCAATTCTTTATAATCTATTCTTGCCCAATTAGTAGACGATTGACCCGTCTGTAAGTTTATATTCTGCTTATAACAATACGTCTTGGGCCAAGTACAAAATATGGATTTTTTCTGCAACATGACTTTTGTTAAAAACATCTTGTTGTGAACAATCCATCCATCAGTAGGTATCATTGTAATTTCAACATGTTCTTCTTGTCTTGCTACTTTATATTTACCAGAAAAATACCCCATAGACTCATCCATCTCTATCTTAAAACGACCATTCACCTCTGTATTTTTCATACGTAATAAATCGGGAAAGGCATCTACAAATTTCAATATAAAAATATGTTTTGAGTTCTGGAATCTTAGGGATTCCATCAGCTTCATATCCTCTACTGTTTGATAGGTTGCAATTAATCCCTGTTCATGAATTTCATGATTGTTACAAGGATAGGTCTGTAAAATCACTTCTTGTTTTTTCCCAAACTCAACCAGCTCACAATCATAGCCATATCTAGTAAAATGGCGCATTTGTCCATCTTTGGGAATAGGTACTGGGAATGCATCTGGTGGTATGTCTTTCCCATCGATTTGTATTTTAAGGATAGTATTTTTCTTTCTCACTAAATCAAATTGGTACATAGCAAAGGCTGGAAAGGATACTGGATTTCTTGAAGATACGCCTATTGGTGCTATAAGATCAAAGGTCCTGCTTGGTTTCTTTCCATGTTCCCTTGCAACTACATCTATTAGCCTTCCTTTGTAATCACGAAAACAAAATTCAACTTGAATGCCCTCCTCTGTTAACTGAAAACATCCTCTATCAAAAGTCACTTTACGATAGTGCTTGAGTCCCTTATCGCATACCTCAAACTTTCCAACTTCCTTAATGCATAAACTTTCTTCATCGTATACATCCACATATCTATCATTTCGATAAGCAATGACCCTAAAACCTTTTCCTTCGTTTTCTGTGGCTAGGTACTGTAATTCAAGGCCTGCATAAATTGCTTCTGGATTTTTTTCAAAGTTAAAAAGGATGAGTTTCTTAATAGGTACAATTTCCATGGTAAAAGGTTGGAGAACTTCACCATTCATTATCTTCATATAAATAGCCTCCTAATGACTCTTTTTTTACATTTACTGTATGGTACCGCCTAAATTGTGATTCATCTTCTTAAGTGTTCCTATAGCCATTTTTAATTCTTCCTTACTAATTCCCCTATACATTTCTTGCATAAATTGGTTAGTAGCTGCTAAATTCACTTGTTCTAGCTTTGTCATTTTGTCCGTAGCAACAAGTCTTAGTTTTCTTTTGTCTTTTTCATCTTGTATGATTCGCAAATACCCATTTTGCTCCAATTGTGTTGCCATACGCTTCACATTCTGATAAGAACAGCCAATGAACTCCCCTGTTTCTTTCAAAGTGGGTGCTTCTTCTCCCATTACACTTAATGCAACCATCATAAAATGCTGCTTCATAGTAATGTCCTCAAACTGACTGTCCCCTATTGTTTGAATACGATTGCATAACGCAAAGAGCATCCCATATAACATTAGCTCTTCATCAATTCCTTCTAATTTCAATCTACGCCCTCCTTTTTCAAGAATATATAATATATTATGTATTTTATTTTAAAATATAATATGTTATGTATTTTGTCAAGAAGCAATCAACTATCCTTAGCCGTATTGGCACTATTAATGGTACTTTAAAAATATATTTATGAAGTAAAACTGTTTTTCTCTATAATATGTATGATCTCTTGATTAATCTGTTCTGCAATTTCATGATTAATTCCATGTCCAACACCTTCAAAAAATTTCACACGCATCTTTTTCTCTCTCAGTATAGCTTCTCCACCAAGCTTTTCAAAAGGATTTTCCAGTCCTACAAGGAAAAATGCCTTTGTACGAAGTAACTCTATCTCTTTTTCTGATAAAGAAGATATACTATGATACTTCATAGCCATATTATTAAATCCCTGCATGAGCCAACAAAAATGTTCTAGCAGTAATGGATTCTCTATAAATACCTCTGTATGTTCTCCTGTCATTTTTGATAGCAACTTCTGTACATTCTTTCTGGCCTTTTCACCGTATAAAGCTGCACTAGGTATCCCCCATGAGATACGCCTATCAAAGACGCTTTAGCTAGTCCAAGTCCATTTAAAGTATCATCTATCCACAAAGCATCATCAAATCCTTTTCCGTAAGCTTCTCCAGGCTTGGTTTTTCCAGGCCCTCCAATAGTATCTATACTACATTTCTTTATTTTCTACGCATAAGTTCAAACCAGAATTTTACTCCTCCATCTGTGTTGGTGGCTCCATAGGGCATTTTATGAAGTTCTAATACGTTACGTACAATAGATAGTCCAAGACCTGTCCCTCTTTCACATCTTTCTTTTTCCTTATCTCCTTTATAAAAAGCGTCCCAAATTAGAGGAAGCTGATTTTCTGGAATAGGCTCTCCTTCATTTTCAATGACTACTCTTCCTTTTTCAATTGAGATTTGAATCTTTCCGCCCTCTGGTGTATGTATAAGTGCATTGATTACTAGATTATTGATTACTTGCATCATTCTTTTGTAGTCTGCTACAATCTCCCACTCCTGATCAGCAGTAAAAGTTACTTCTAATTCCTGATTTTCAAAAAGTCTTTCTTTATTTTTTAAGACCTCTTGGATAAGGGTATTCAGACAAAATGTTTCTTCCTTCAATGTATAGGCCTTTGATTCTAGCTTTGATAAGTCCAGCATTTCTAGTATAAGCTCATCCATCTTGGCAGTCTCATCTATGATGACTTCTAGATAATGATCTCTTTTTTCTTCTGAAATATGCTCCTTTAACCCTTCACTATAAGTACGAATAATGCCTAAAGGTGTTTTTAACTCATGACCAATAGTGTCTGTAAGCTCTCTTCTATTCTTCTCTAAGAGTGTCTGCTTTTCATAAGTTTTCCATAATCCCCTAGATAAAATAACTACTAACAAGAATATCATCAGTAAAGAAAAACCATATACGGGTATCAAATCACTTATAGCTGCTTCCCATGGATAGCTCATGGTATTAATGACTAAATAGTAGTTCTCACCATCTACATTTAGATACTGGGTGGTATACATCTTCTCCGTATAAAAGTCACTTTCTGATGACAATGCTGTGATATGTTTTCTAGCTTCTTGTATATGATCTTCGATAAGTACTGGTGTACATGCTTCAAATCTCCTTAAGTTTCTTTTGCTTCTATTTTTGTTCATAACAGAGGTACTATCTCCTAAGTTCAAAAAACCTTCATTCAACATACTTTCAATTAAGAACCTACAATGTTCTACTTCATACCTTTGTAATCCCTGCACATCTTCTACTTTGAAAATGTATTCTTCGATAAGCTCACTCTTCATTAAGGTAGCGTCACTTTTACTTGTGGGTCTCCACTTTTCTTTAAAAACAGTTATTTTTTCAGGAATGATTTCCTCCTTATTTTCATAGCCTGACACAGCTAGACTGTACTTCAAGGTATCGCTTTCTGTTTGGCTTAATTCAAACAAATAAGTAATCTGTTCAGTGCTAAGATATTTATCCATATCAAGTAGAAGATATGAAGTATGATATGTTTGTTTACCAAGATTACTTCGTCCTACAAAAGTAGATTTAGGACAAACTATAAAATTTCCTGTTTTCGCTATACACTCTCCTCTTTCTGTATAAAGTGTAGCTCTTATATAATTCTCATCAGTAGAAAATGTATCTCGTGACATTGTCCATAGATAACTTAAAGGTGTATCCGAACTTTGCTCTGTAGCATTGAATTCTGCAGAATAACGCATCCACTCTTTTATAGAACCAGTAAAGTTAGCTCTTATACTTTCAGCATTGTTCTTACTACTTTGATACTGAACGAGTGTGAATATTCCCATAATACCTATATAAAAAGCAAAAAAAGCCGCAAATACTCTTAAAAGTATTTTCCGAAAGCTCATCTTATTTTTCATTGGTTGCCACCTCCAGCTTATAGCCCACTTTCATGATTGTACGAATAGCCTTGCCACTTTTACCCAATGCTTTTCTAAGTTTTTTTACATGAGTATCTATCACCCTATCATTCCCTTCAAAGTCATACCCCCACAACCTTACGATAAGCTGGTCTCTTGTAATGACTTGACTTTTATTTCTCATGAAATAAACAAGCATCCTATACTCCATAGGAGCTAGCTTGATTTCTTCCCCTCCTACAGTCACCTCTAATTTCTTGCAATCTATACAAATATCATTAACCTTCAGCTTGTCCTCAATAATGGTTCCTTTTGCCCTCTTAATAAGAGAAATAACTTTAGCATATAATACCCCTAAAGAAAAAGGCTTTGTCACATAATCATCTGCCCCTAACTCATACCCGTAGAGCTGATCTTCTTCATCAGATTTTGCTGTAATAAAAATAATGGGGGTTTCATACCGAAGGCGTACCTCTTTACATACTGTAAAACCATCTATTCCTGACATCATCACATCTAGTAAGATTAAATCAAAGCTTTCTTTTTCTAAAATACTCAGCGCTTCTCTCCCCTGATTCACGCAGATAACCTTACAGTCTTTAACTTGAAAGTAATCACTGATTATCTCCTGCATTCTCTTTTCATCTTCTACTAATAATATTTTATCCATTTCTGTCCTCCCCTTTTCCCTCTCATAATAGTAGCATAATCTGTCTTTTTTATGACTTTTTGTATGTAAAATACATTGTTATAAAAATCCCCAACCAAGTGCTACTAGTACTTGGTTGGGGATTTTTATTTTTTATTCAAATTATGCCTTTATCGCCCATCTCATTTTCGTTGAGCGAGCGCGACCATTCATATTACACTCTTCTGCTGATGGTCTGATAATCTCAGTAGCAATTTCACTATAAACCCCTTCACGGAGTAATCTTTTAAAGGATTTTTTGACAAGTCTATCTTCTCCTGAATGGAACGTTAGTATGGCAACACGTCCTCCTTTGGCAAGAACATTAGGAAGCTTTTCTAAAAATTCTTCTAGCACTTCAAACTCACTATTAACATCAATTCGTAATGCTTGGAACGTTCTTTGACATGATTTCTTAATCGCTTCTTTTCGTTTATCTTCTGGAATAAATTCAAGAGCTTCTCCTATAACTTGTTGAAGCTTAGTCGTCGTAGAAATATAATCTTTTTTTCTTATTCTAGAAATAATAGCCGCAGATATCTCCTTGGCATAGGGTTCATCCGAATTTTCAATTAGCATACCTTCTAATTCTTTTTGTGTCATATCTTTTAAACGTTCAGCTGCCGATATACCTTTCTCAGGATTCAATCGTAAATCCAATGGCCCTTCATATTTAAATGAAAAACCTCTGTCTGGATTATCAATTTGCATTGAAGAGACACCTAAATCCGCTAACATAAAATCAAATAAGCCATTTTCTGCAGCCACTTGATCAATATCCCGAAAGTTCAGCTGCTTAATTGTTAATATTTCCTCTCCATACCCTAAATCTTCTAATCGTTTTTTTGTTTTTACTATTTCAATAGGATCTACATCCAAGGCATACATATGTCCCTTAGCTTCTAAGCATTTTAACATTTCTAAAGTATGACCGCCATATCCAAGGGTTGCATCTAAACCAGTTTGCCCCGGTTTTATTTGTAAAAATTCTAGTATTTCTTTAACACATATAGATAGATGCATACCAGCAGGTGTACTTCCTTTTTTGATTACCTTCTCAATCGTATCTCCATATTTTTCAGGCTGAAGTTCTTTGTATTTTTCTTTATAATTTTTGGGATGAGTTCCTTTATATCTCACACGTCGTTTGTGCTTTTGCTCTTGATTATCCATGGATTTCCTCGTAACTTTCCTCGTTTTAGTTGTTTTGACTATTTTCCAATATTAAATCTTATATATCTTTTAATTAATAGTAGCACATCCATCTATTACTTACAAAATTTTTATATCTTTATGTTTATTTTGCAATATTAATGCCATTCATTATCTCTTGTTAATATCAAATACATACCTAGCTTATACTTTAGTTTGAATAGGTAAAATAGCATATTGATTGCTATACACTTTATCTTTATAAGCAAATGGTACTGGATAGGAAAATAATGGGCCATCTGATACAAAGGTATGATATTCTCCATTTTCTCCACAAGCATCTGCTCCTTCTAATACAATGGATGAAATGATTTTAGCAGATAAACACCTTCCTAAATGCTTCTCGCTAAGCCTTGTCGTATCTATCACTGTAATATTGGCTTTAAATCCCACCTTTATGAATTCTTCCACTAAGGCTCTCCTCTCTTCCTTCCAAAGTGGACAGAAAGCTTCTATGCCAACTGCTTCGCAGCGCTTTGTGCACCACTCTAAATGCTCCTCAATATCAATATCACCAAAAACACAAACCTCTACCCCGTTTTCCTTTTGAAACAAAAGCTCTTTTTCAAAATTCTGGGCATATTCCTCACCAGAAGTTTTAATGAGCCTGATAGGAATATTCAATGACTTTGAAACCTCTTGAATCACCTTTTCCGGTACGCCATGAAACCACGATTCATTTCTATCTGTATTAAATGTAATAATGAGTGCAACAGGCTCCATTCCCATTTGAATAGCTCTATATATGGCTAACAGACTGTCTTTCCCACCACTATAGGATGCAACGAATTTTTTACCACTATGATTCATTTTATTATTCTCTCCTTATATTCATCTCTCTTGTTAGAGTGTATAATACTTATTTCATGTATAACCCCTATAGGGTCATCTTGATTATATTAAATTTAATATTTATACACAACTGTCTATCCCAAGTGCCTACAGTCTTCGGCTTAGTAATTAACTGATTGAAACATCATATATAAAAAATGAGTATATGTCACACGGCATACACCTGTTTGATTAGAGGAATATTGGGAACATTACGTAATCTTTTTCGTCAAATCTAATAGAAGATTAAATAAAACATCTTATTAGGAGGAACCCAGATGAAACAATACCTATTATTACTTACCACCATGACCTGTATGTCTCTGCTATTGGTAGGTTGTAGTCAAAGTGCTCTTGCTCCAGGAAGTGAGGGACATTCCAAACCTGCTATAGCCACCAATGTAGAAGAAATAAAAGAGACCGAAGAAGTTGCATTGGACAGGCGTCCTATGGTAATGGTAAATGGCGAATTATACCTTGATACAGGTCGTGAAAGCGATATTGAAGGTAGATGTGGTGTGATGGACGGAGAAATCACTTCAGCCGTAGATACCTCTAAAATCCCAATCCAAGATAACCAATCCAATTTTGGAGATGGTTATGGTTATCAATATGTAGATGAAAACAGCATCGATTTATACATGAATGAGAAGTGGATAAGATTTGAAAAAGAAACTACGGATACTTGGGGTATCCAACTAACGGCTAGCAAAGTTACCTCTTCTGGACTGACATTGGTATGTAATCAGTCAGGTGGCCAACCAACAGGAAATTTACAAACTGGTAGTCCTTATTGGCTAGAAGTCCAAATAAACAATGAATGGGTCCCCGTAGAAATGTTGCCCTCAGAATATGAACGAGGTTGGACACAAGAAGCTTGGATTATCCCCATGAATAGCAGCATAGAATGGGTAGTGAACTGGACAGAGCTATATGGCAATCTTCCTGCTGGCAAATACAGAATAGGTAAAGAGATTATGGATTTTAGAGGTACAGGAGATTATGATACCAATACTTACTATGCTAACTTTGAAGTATAGTATTATTTACACTTTCTACTTTACTAATCAGTTATAGAAGTAACACCTAAGAGTCTGAAAAAAGCAAGAATCCCAAACTATGTACCCTCCTACATAGTTTGGGATTCTTGTTTTTTCTATTTATAATATCTAAATTTAAATAATCTATTTTATTTATTTTACATACATAAAGGTAATTTTTTTATTAATGTTTACATACCTTAGTGATTAATGCTGCAGAAATTCTTTCTATGATTATTCCTATCACTGTAATACCTACAAAGAGTAATAATGTATTCATACTGATAAGAGGAAGCTTTAAAATCTTATGGAATAATAATACTGCAGTGAAAAATCCAATTGTAGTCGTAACAGCTAGGAATGCTCTTAGCTTATTAAATGGCATGCAAGATTTAATAACCCCAACAATGCCTAGCATACCTACAGTTAAATACATAAGTAGCGCTGTCTGCTCACTATCATTTGGAACTATAAATGATGCAGCTCCAATAATAATGCAACATAGTGTGATGGCAATCGCATTAGGTGCTGCACTTTTTAAGGCTGTAGGAAGGAATTTTCCTTTGACTTTTGTATCATTAGGCTCAAAGGAAATAAAGAATGATGGATAGCCCTCTATGGCCAGGTCAATTAAGGTAATTTGTATCGGTATAAAAGGAAAATCCATATTAAGTAATACACAAATAATACATAGCAATACAGAATAAATCGTTTTTATAAAAAATACGCCAGCTGATTTCGTAACATTGTTTACAACCCTTCTTCCTTCTGCAAGAACGTTCTTTAGTACAGAAAAATCCGAGTCAAGTAGTACTAGCTGCGCCGTTTGTCTAGCAGCATCACTTCCGTTCCCCATTGCAATAGAACAATCTGCTTGTTTCATTGCTAGAAGGTCATTGACTCCATCGCCAGTCATTGCCACACTGTGTCCCTCTTTTTGCATGGCACTAATCAGATGTTTTTTCTGTTGTGGTGTCACACGTCCGAAAACGGAATACTCTTTTGCTATCTTTGGAATGTCCGTATCACTTACTGTAAACATATCGATAAAGCTACTAGCATCTTTTATTCCTGCTTTTGCTGCAACAGCTGATACTGTAACTGGATTATCACCAGAAATAACTTTTACATCAACATCTTGGTTATGGAAATAAGAAATGGCAGAAATAGCATTTTTTCTTATTGGGTCACTAATAATGATAGCAGCAAGTAGCTTCACTTCACTAGCGCAGAGCGTTTTATCCTCTATTTTATTCGCTACACCTGCAAGCAAAATTCTCTTGCCATCTTTCATCTCATGGCGTACCTCCTCTGGAAGCTCCTTATCACAAAGCTTCTCAGGTGCACCAATCACAAATATATCCCCATGATCAAAGGTTACAGCACTCCATTTTCTATCAGAGGAAAAAGGAATCTTTGAAGTTACTTGAAACTCATCTGCTTCTGGGAAATAATCTTTCATGGCTTGAAATGTTGCATTATTGTCATCTGTATTGCCTAAGAAAACACCCATAATCGTGCTAAATGGTATCTTGAAATCATCATCAAGCATGATAACATTCTCAACTTGCATTTTGCCTTCTGTTATTGTACCTGTTTTGTCTAGGCATATAATATCAACGTGTGCAAGAGATTCTAGAGAATATAAATCCTGTACGAGTACTTTCTGCTTAGAAAGCCTAACAATTCCTGTAGCTAGTCCAATACTAATAAGTAAAACAAGTCCTTTAGGAAGCATGCCTAGTAGCCCTGCTGCTGTCGAAACAACTGCTGTTTGAAGGGAATTACTTCTTAGAAAATAAGCTTCAAGGAATAGAAGCACACCTAATGGAATAATCAACCAGCCTGTAAACCCAGTCACTTTTCTCATAGAAAGCATTAGCTCTGAATTTACCTTTTTAAGTTTTTTTACCTCATCAGCTATTTTAGAAACATAGTTCTCACTACCTGTATGAAGTACCTTTGCTTGACACTTCCCACTGATAACTGAACTACCTGATAAAAGTGAATCCCCTTCTTTCTTTATAATAGGGTCTGATTCTCCAGTAAGTAGTGATTCATTGACTTCTAACTCACCTGAGATAATCACACTGTCGGCACAGATTTGATTGCCACTTTCAAGTAAAAGAATATCTTGATCTTCTACCTCTTGAATTGAAATATGCATTTTTTCATTGTTTCTGATGACATCGGCCGTTGGCATTGACAATAAAGATAACTCTTCTACTAGCTTCTTGGCTTTTAATTCCTGTACAATTCCAATGCAAACATTAACCGCTATAATAAGTATGAAGAACATGTTCGACCATGCCCCTACGCAGGCAAGGGCAATTGCAATAAGTAGATTAAATAGATTGAAAAGCGTACAGATATTATCCTTAAATATCTGCCCTGTCGTTTTTGTTATTTGGTTTTCCTTATTCATTTAAATTAACCTTTTGTATTACCTTTCTTTTAGATGTTAATACTTGTCCATTGAGGATGGTATAAAACTGTTCCCCAAATATCACTAGTAATAGAATCAAATCATTATATCATTTACGATGGAGAATTGAAACTTTATTCGGTAAATTGAAATATATGATTAAATTAACTTCTTGTATTGAATACACAACCTATATCAACTATATAATTTTTTGAGACAGATAGCAATCTATCTTTTAAGAACATGCACCTGTGTATCAGAGGTTTATTATCTTACCCATATTATTAGGCATATTTATTCCAATGATAATAATAGCAAAAAAATATGAATAATTTTTGTAAGATACTAAAATCTATAAAATATCAAAACCGTATTCATTAATGCTTCTTTCACATTTCTGAATACGGTTTTTTATATCAAACTAAATCCTTCACGATTTCACTGGCAATAATAAGTCCAGCTACTGATGGTACAAAGGCTATACTTCCTGGTATATCTCTGCGATCCGTGCATTTTCTTTCTGCTCCTGGTGGGCAAATACAATGACTTTTACAACTTATGGACATATCTTCTAATGGCTTAATCGGTTTCTCCGTAGAATAAACAACTTTTAGAGATTTAACACCACGCCTCTTTAACTCTCTTCTCATCACCTTTGCTAAAGGACACATCTGGGTTTTATAGATGTCTGCGACCTCAAACTTTGTTGGATCTAGCTTGTTTCCTGCTCCCATACAACTAATAACCGGCACCTTTGCTTCTTGAGCTTTCATAATAATTGAGATTTTTGCAGTTACAGTATCCACTGCATCTACAACATAGGTATAGCTTGAAAAGTCAAATTCCGCTGCTGTTTCTGGCAGATAAAAGCACTTATGAATCTGTACATCTGCCTTTGGATTAATCTCTAAAATGCGGTCACGCATGACCTCTACTTTATATTGCCCTACCGTTCTTCTAGTAGCTATAATCTGTCTATTAATATTGGTTAAACAGACTTTATCATCATCAACTAAAACAAATGCCCCAACGCCGCTCCTAGCCAAGGCTTCAACAACATAACCACCCACACCTCCAATGCCAAATACTGCCACTCTCGCATGAGCTAATGTTTCTATTCCTGTTTCTCCAATAAGTAATTGTGTTCTAGAAAACTGATTTAACATAACACCCTTCTTTTCTCGTATTATTTTAGAATTTATTCTTTATTATTTGACATATTTTAAATAATCCTAAACTTTCAAAGGTGTTTTGTCAAGTTTTCATATCTAAATACTTGGTATTTTTTCATTTTACTCCTAATCCCATTATTCATCTCTCCTTGCATTATCCTCATAAATGATATTACAAATATCTTAACCACCTATTTATCGTTTTTATCATCAACCTTGAAACTCTTTTGTTTTCAATAATCTATCTTATTCAATCCAAGTTCCCATATCGACATAATGCAGTATAAATTATAGTCGGGAATAAAGGCACTTAAATGAGGGTACCCCCTTAAGAAAGAAGTAGGAGTACCCTTTTTGTATGTTCTTTAATCAGTTTTCTTGTTATAAATACACTCTATATTTTGAACTTGGCAACCAAACTATGCAATTTAACTGCTAGTTCAGCCAAACTATCGCTAGCCTCTGCAATTTCTCTTACAGAAGCTGTTTGCTCTTGTGTGGCAGCTGCTGTTTCTTCTGATGCTGCTGCATTTTCTTCTGCAATGGCAGACATGCTTTGTAATACTAGTAGAATATCTTCCCTCATTACATTCATTTCATCTCCTGAAGTACTTAACTGATTCACCACTTGGATAGTGTCTTTCATAGCTTGTGCAATCAAATGATATCTCTCTTTACTATTATTTACACTACTGGCCTGTTCTTCAGATATGGCGGTAACCCTATTCATCGTCTGAACTGCATGGCTAATATTACTTTGTAGCTCATTTACAATGTCATGAATCACTTTAATTGAATCAGCAGACTGCTCTGCCAATTTTTTAACTTCTTCTGCAACAACAGAAAATCCTTTACCAGCTTCACCTGCTCTAGCTGCTTCTATAGCTGCATTTAAAGATAATAAATTGGTTTGGGTAGCAATAGATTCAATAACATTGCTTGCTTCACCAATTCTCTCTGAACTTTTATTGGTCTGGTTAATAACTTGGTAAATCTCACTTATAGCATGCGTACTTTCCTTTGTTATTTGACTTAAAGAATCCATTTCCTTTAAGCCCTCTGTTACTATCTCTGTCACTTTATTGGAAGAATTATTTACATTTCCAATATAACCATGTACTCTTTCTACTGTGATTCCAAGCCGAGACACTTGAGAAGAACCATTTTCTGTATGTTTTGCTTGTTCTGAGGCACTTTCTGCAATTTCTTCTACTGTTTTTGCAACTTCATTAGCTGAAGTGGCTGCTTGCTGTGAGGTAGCTGTCAATTCTTCGGCAGAAGAGGCCATTTGTTCAGAAGAGGAATTAATTTCAGCAACGATATCATGAAGTCCACCTGTTATTTTTTGTAAGGACTTAGCTAAACTTCCTACCTCATCTTTTCTATCTATGTACTTCTGAGCAACTATTTGGGTCAAGTCTAATTTTGCTATCTGATTGGCATATTCAACAGTCTCTACAATTGGTTTTGATATACCACTGCCAATCACATTAGTAAGTATCATACTAATTACAATGAAAATAATAGCAATTACTAAAATTGAACTTTCTAATCTTGGCAAAGCATCTAATATTTCAGCCTTACTAGCAACCAATATAAACGTCCAATCTGTACCTTCTATTGGGGAATAGCCTACATATAGACTGCCTCCTTCATAAGAATAACTAGTAGTTCCTTCTTTTTCTTCCAACATCTTTTTTATTGCAGTTGAAGTAGAAGTAAGGCTGCCATCCTTCCTAGCTTTTTCCAGTGCATTAAACTCGCTTAATACTAAGCGTACATCTGGATGTCCTATCACTGTTCCATCACTATCTATAATATAGCTATAACCACTTTTTCCATAACCAATGTCAGTAACAAGATCAGTTAGTGCCCCTCCATCTCTCACACCAAATAAAGCTCCAATTACCTTATCATCCTTTACAATTGGTACAGATTGTAATAAATTCAACTCTCCAGTTGCCTGACTAATAGTAAATTCAGATGCACTTTCCTTGCCCTTGAAAACCTCCATTAAAGGACTGTTTTCATTTAATGTATACTCTCTTCTATCGGAATAACGAACAGTTCCATCGGATTCAATTATACCCATTCCTTGAAAATCTGTTTTTTCTAAAAGAGAATTCAATGTTGCTGCTAGTGTTTCCCATTCCATTCCTTGAACTTCATCCAATATAGCAATGGTTTTTAAGGTGTTGGATTGTATTTCTAAACGGCTACTTTCTAATGCTGCAGAGCTTCTCGCTAGTGATAGCATGGATTCCCTTGCTTCATCTATTATAATATTGCTAGCAATCATACTAGCAACTATCCCCAAGACTGAGAATGATATTAAAACTAAAGCTGAAAAGCTAACAATTAGTTTTGTTTTGATACTTCTTATTCTACCAATAATCCCTCTTAACTTGATCACGTTCTCTTTCCTCCTATGAAATTTATACTATAGCAATACATCCTTTAATTGCTTTTTTAACTCTGTAATTGCGGTATACTTAACATACCATAAATCTACTTTGGTTTTTGTCAATTGGATCATATCAAAAAGAGAAGCCTTATGCCCTTTTATTGGCTACAATATTGAGTTTTCAATGTAAAATACACCATTCTAGTGTGGGAAGCTTATGTTTATTAAATAAAGGTGGTATTTTCTCACTAAAATCCAGTACGCAAGTAAATTTGTTTCCATTAAGTATACCTACTTTTATCATCTTTCTTGTGTCAATTACTAAAACTATAAGTCTACCATTCCTTTTCCCAACTTTAAATGTAGTGTCCTTATCTTCTGACAAATGAACATATTACCTAACCCCTTTGTCTTAATAGACTCAATAAATCTAATAGCCGTCCATGATGAAGCTTAGTAGGAGGTACTTGTTTTTCAAGAAAAATCAATATATATATATCAATGTAGCTTTTTCATCATTTCCATTATCAAATATCTAAATACTTAGCCATTTGATTCTTTCTCTTGTATCTGCATTAAACTCCTTGTAAATTAAAATTTGTAATTATTAATTTTCAATCATCTAATACTCTATTAATAATTCTACGATAACGCAAAAAATAAATAAAACTTTTAACCATCCATTCTACACTCATGGCGATAAAAAGACCCATAACACCAAATCCTAAAGGAATCGTCAATAAATATCCTAATAGTACACGAATACTCCACATCGTTATAAGAGAAACCCATGACACATAGGCTGAATCACCAGATGCTCTAAGTATACATGGTAGTACACTTGAAAAAGACCAAAAAAATATCATAGGAATGATTGTAGATAAGATTAACTTCCATATTAAATTAACAGTTTCTACTGGCGCCTTATATAAACTTAAAATTCCAGGCATTAGGGGTAAAAAAATCATGGATGACAATATTATCATATAGCTAGCTAACTTTGTCATAGACTTTCCATATTTCTTTACCAACCTTTGCTCTCCTGCACCAATGCATTGACCTACTATAGTCATCGAAAGCGTTCCAACAGCTGTTCCTGCGGCAAACAAAATACTTAGCACAGAGTTCGTAACTGCATTTGCTGCAATTATCATAGTCCCTAGAGGAACCAAAAATGTCTGCACTAGCATACCTCCCATATTTATTAAAATCTGCTCAATGGCAAAAGGAATTCCTATTTTAAATATATTACTTCCAATATCTTTATTTAATGAAAAGAAATAATTAAATGCAATGCCAATCTTGCCTTTCTTACACATCACCATATAAATAGCAACCACTGCTCCTATTGCTCTTGCAATATTTAATGATAATACTGTCCCTAATATATCTAAATTCATTATATTAATGAACAAAAAACTTGCTATTAAATGAATTAGATTTATAAGGACAGTAAGACCTAGACAAGTTCTCGTTTCACCAATCCCTCGAAAAATTGCAAAAACTGCCATATAAATTGCTAGAAAAATCATCGATATTGCTACACCAATTAAGTATATCTCTGCTTTTTGCATTACTTGTTTATCTGCTGAAGTAAAGAAAATCCGAACAATTTCTTTAGAAAAAAAAACAATAATAAAACTTGTAAACGCCCCCACCACCGTAAGATAAGAAACTACTTGTCCAGCAGTCTTTTTAATTTTTTCTTTTTCTCCTCTTCCAACATAATTGGCTGTTACAACTGTTCCACCTGTAGAAAGTGCACTAATTACTGCATAGATCATCATAGCTATAGGATTAATTAAACTAACAGCCGACACAGACTCCTGACTAGAAGAACTAACCATTGCTGTTGTTAAGATGCCAATTATATTAACAAAAAAAACATCTAAAATAATCGGAAGTAACATACTAAAAAGTTCTCTATATGTAAAAAGTTTGCTTCCCAATTCTTTCGTTAAGTACTGATCTATCCATATTTTCCACTGTTTCATAGGTTCTCTCATTCTAGGTCTATTATTTTACCCTTAGATACAACTTTTATTAATTTATAGTTTTTATCCACTATTAACAAATCTGCGTATTTCCCTACTTGAATACTACCAATTTCCTTATCTAAACCTATGGATTTGGCAGGATTTATAGTAGCTGCTTCTATAGCCATTTTAGGTGAAATACCCATGGAGATTACATTGACCATACAGTCATATAGATTAGTTGCACTTCCTGCTATAGTACCATCAACAAGTGTAGCCAAATTACCTTTTACTATTACATCTTGTCCTCCTAGTAAATACATGCCATCCTGCATTCCTGTTGCCATCATACTGTCACTAATTAATACAACTCTGTTCTCTCCAAAAAGTTTAAAAATTGACCTAATCATAGATGAGTGAATATGAACGCCATCTCCAATGACCTCAACATAAGTCTTCTCATTATCAAATGCTGCTCCAACCACACTAGGTGTTCTATGCCCAAAAACTGGCATGGCATTAAACAAATGGGTCACATGATCAGCTCCTGCTTTTAGAGCTAAGGATGTCTCTTCATAATCAGCCTCTGTATGGGCAATTGAAAAGTGAAAGTCATTTTTACATTTTTCTATGCACGCCATAGCCCCTTCTATCTCCGGTGCTATAGCTACAAGTTTTATTAAGCCTTGTGCTTTCTTTTGTAATTCGTATAAAAAATTTATATCAGGTTTTTGGAGATAGGTTCCATTCTGTGCCCCTTTTTTTCTATACGAAAGAAAGGGGCCTTCTAAATTTATGCCTACCAAAGAAGGAATTTCTTTCTTAACACTTGCTGCCTGTTCACAAATATTAAGTAATACTTCTGCAGCTAGTGTCATTGTAGCTGGGCAAATAGATGTAATACCATGCCTTTCCTCATATTCGGCAATTGCTATCATAGCCTCCTTAGTTCCTTCGCAAAAATCATGACCTGCACATCCATGAAAGTGTACATCTACTAGTCCAGGAAGGATGTAATAATCTGGCACATCTTGCTTTTTCTCCAATCTTGTAATTCTTTCATTTTCTATTGTAACTACTCCCTCTTGAAAGGTTCCGTCTTCCGTAAAGATTTTACCACTTAAACAATTATTACTCACTTTATCTTTCCTTCCTTTCTTTAATCAATCAAGCCATCCATTCTCTTGAATATATTCCCTTAGCTTCTGTGCCATTCTCTCATGAGTTCTTACTGTAGGATGTCCTGCTGTTCCTATTCCTTCCTCTGATCTAATCGCCTCTTCCTCAAAGAAATATACCTTATTATCTCCTGTATGTTCTTTGTATAAGCTAACTGCCTTCTGCACCACAAGACTGATTTTTCCTTCCATAACGCCTATAGTACAGATAATTACTGACTCAGGTTGATATTTTCTTACCGTACTAATAAACTTCTGGTATTCCTCTACAAAATAATTTTCTCTGTCTTTTTGATTTCTAATATAACTGGCATCATTACTGCCTAAATTAATCACTACAATATCCGCTATGAATTCATTAAAATTCCAAAGATGTTTATTCTTAATTTCTTTTCTTTTATAGAGGTACCAATCCGTGTAAGGATATATAATAGGCATGAGTACATCTGTCAAAGGCTCCTCTATATCTGGCTCTATATAACGGGAAATAATACCAATCCCACTAAAAGAAATCAGCTGAAAATCTGCTTTTAATTCTTCAGCGCAAAGAATAGCATATGATTTTACTGCATTTTCCTCTTCAGTAGTAAAACTTCCATATTGATTTCCTTCATTTCCATAACCGCAGGTGATAGAATCTCCAATAAACTCAATTTTTCGTCTTTGATATTTTGTTGGTTGAATAGTAGCCTCATCATCTGTAAATAATGCATGTATTGCTGATGTAGCATATTGCACTTCTGTCAGTTTTATCAATCTGACTTTTACACTTATGCGCTCAGTAGAATCAATTAAAGTATAACGGTGTATGCCTTTGTTTAGCTTAAGCCTAGAATGGATTTTTCCATCTAGGTACACTCCCATTATACATGCCTCTTTATTACTGACAAAATCAGAAAGCATCTCCACTTCTAAATAACAACCTACAAAGAGAAATTCTACATAGGCCCCTGAATAGCAGAGGTATAACATCTCATCTAGTCTGTCATAGCGCCCCATTACTTTCATTCTATCTTTGGAAGCTTCTAATTTCATTTTTACTCCCACCTCTGTTTTGGAATTGCAGATATAAATCGTTTGGTAATATCCCTCGGACGCGTAATAGCAGTTCCTACTACAGCAGCTAATATCTTTTCTTTATATACTCTAGCAAGCTGCCCCAATTCCCAAATTCCTCCCTCTGCAATAGTTGGTATGTTCAGTTCTTCTGCTATTCTATGAATCATATCATAATTAGGTATATCTACTCCTAAAGTAGATTTAGTATATCCACATAAAGTAGTTCCTACTATATCAAATCCCAGTTTTTGTGCCTTAACTGCATCCTCAAATGTGGCACAATCTGCCATAAAGCATACCTTAGGATACCTTTTTTTAACTTCTATAAAAAATTGTTCAAGCGTCATTTTTCCTGGTCTTAACCTGTCTGTAGCATCTACTGCTATGATATCTGGTTCTACTTCCATCAATGCCTCCACCTCTTTCATAGTAGGTGTAATATAGATTTCTGAATCAGGATAATCCACCTTATAAAGTCCGATTACAGGTAGGTCTACCACTTCTTTAATTGCTTTAATATCCTGTGGCGAATTAGCTCTAATGCCAACAGCTCCACCTTCCTTAGCCGCAATAGCCATTCTTGCCATTATTTCTGAGCCATAAAGTGGCTCCGTCTTCAAAGCCTGACAAGAAACTATAAGGCCTCCTTTCAGTTGTTGAATTACATTCATTCTTATGCCCCCTTATTTAATGTACATAGGATTCGTCCAGGCTCTTCTTCCTTGAGCATCCACACATTCTATTCGAATATATTTCTCTTTTCCAGTAAGTTTCCATTCGGCCTTCTGTAGAGGTTCTTCCTTAGCGATTACTGTAGTTCCTGCTCCCACATAACCATCTGCAATAAAGTTAATTCTCTCTACAGAATCACAACATATGTATGCTGTACCGTTCTTTATTCCCCATTCTAAAATATAAGGTCCGGCAGAGGAGTAGTAATTACCACTTAGTATAGCTGATACAATTGCTTCATGAGTCAAGCTTCTTGCATTTACCATAATGAAACCACCAAAAGCATCATCAAATATTCCATCATTATGATTGTCATCTGCTGCATTAGCGAGCTGTCTTCTACCTTGTCTTAGCATCTGATCCCAGCAACTAGTAATATAGCCTGTACCACTTTCGTTTTCCGTATTATAGTTAAAAATTTCTAGAATATCTATGTCATACAACTTTTTCAATAACTCAGAACTCACTCTAGACCACATGGGATGATTATAGGTCACAAAACATCCTCTCTCATGTAAATCATCTATTATCTCCTGTGCAACCTTTTCCTCATCCCATTTATTATAGAAAACACGAGGTTCATATGTCTCCTTATGCTGAAGCAGTGGCTTTGTAGCAGCCTGCTGCATGGCTGTCGTTCCTAATATTCCATTTACATGATGTACGCAAATACAAGTATTCTCTTTATCAAATAATACTGCTGCCGCCTCTAGTCCTGGTAAGATAATAAAATCATCTGTGTTTAATAAAGACCTATAATCAGTATATAGATTATGATCACTTATACACAAAAAAGAATATCCCTGCTTCCTAAATTCCTGTGTTGCTTCCTGCGGTGTATAATTTCCATCTGATTCAGTAGTATGGCTATGTAGATTACCTTTGAACCACTGACCATCTGTACTAAATCCCTTTTGATCTATCATCACTACTCGCCTCAATTCCTGCTTGGAAGCCAACCTCAAACATACGTCGCCATGGCATATACACATCCTTAAGCCATATTTTGTCCGCTACGCTACTACAATATTGGAAAAGAAATTCTCTTAAATACTTTTCCACAGTTTGTGATACAAATCCTCTTTTTTCCTTTACATCAAAATAGTTCATTTCCGTTCCAGCAAGTTCCTCTGTAACCTTACCACGAACTACTGAACAGTAGCCTACATCTTCAATATATCTCTTTACAAGAAAATCCTGATGAGCTTTACTCTTTCCATAGTAAAGTGCATCAATTCCTTCAGCAAGTGCAGTTCCAATAGTATTTGCTGAAGTATTCCATCCTGCATATCCATCGACCTTTAACAACAGGTTATTATAGTTCAACATATTGATAAACTCTAAATCGCCACCATTAGCATAAGCATTATCTGCAATAGTTATCTGTTTTCCTTCTGCTATACGATCTTTTATAAAGTCTATTAACTCCGGGAAATTTCTTTCTGCGCGATAGTCAGGTAATAGACATGGCTGTGCTATAGCTTCCTTCATCTCTCCAGCTGGTGCAGTAACTACCATAATCAAGTCTGCATGTTCATAACATTCTACCATCTGACATCCTGACGAAAGAATATGATATTTTACCGTTGTGGAGAGGGTATTTCCTTCATAAAGGGGCACAATATACTTTGCCTTCTCACACACATACTTCACATATACTTTGGGTTTCTTACCATGTATTTTATTAATAAGCCGTGCTATCATCACCATACCTACTTCATCTGCTCCTGGATATACTAATATCCGGTCTCCCAGATTTTGTTTCATGATTTCTGCACGGATAATTTCCTGATCCATAGCAGCATACCCATAGGTAGCCGAATCATCCTGTGGAATCACCATAAAATCTAAATATCCTTCTTTCAAGTAATTAAGTATATAGCGATTCATCTCACAGTTAATCTGTCTTCTGCCTACATAATCATTTAGATATTCTTGATTAATCTCAGGCATAATTAGATTCATTTTTTTCTCATCAGATAGTCCAAGACGGCTCTTATGAATTAATTCTCCCACTCTATGAATGGTTTCACCACATTCTTCATAATAATCTGGTTCCTCATCATTACTAGAATAGGAAGGACACCTCATTACAACTTGAAATCCATATATCAACAAATTAGGATTTTTCTCTTTTAATTCTTTTATTACGGTAGACATTTTTCGGAACTCTTTCACTGTCCCATTATGAATTCTAGAAGGAACCAGGCCCCCATACAAAAGCATATCAATAGACAAAATTAATCCATCTGCATCTATACACTCTTTCTTTAAAAAATTAATGATTTTATCTCTATTTGCAAGCTTTTTCTTATCGCCCAGTTTATCTGGTCTTACAATCTCAAGCTCTTCATGATTAAAAAGTTCCATTGGAAAATCATAATTGCAAGGTCGCTCATCTAAAGGTAGCAATACTATTTTTTTCTTCATTTTTACCTCACTCCTGTGCTCTACAAAATCTGTTGTTATATGTACTAAATTTCTTTATAGCCACTACGATAAACATGTATAGGTTTAAATCCAAATTGGCCATAAAAGTCTTTTAATACAGTCCAATCAATTAGGCACTGTATTGCTCCTAGTGTACGTAACTGCAGTAGTGCCTGTCTCAAGATATAGTTACCCACATGTCTTCCTCGAATCTCTTTTCCAATTCCAATAGGACCAAGTCCCGCCATTTTATCTTCGTTCATAGAAAGCATACAGTACCCAACTATTTCTTCTGTGTTGTGCTTCCTTAATACAACAATTTTATCAAAGTTTTCTTGATTACTTAGATATTGTTGTGCTTCATATTCCCAACGACCGAGAAATTCCTTTTCTAAGAATGATAACAATTCTTCTTCATAACCACATTTCATTGTTTCTACATAAAATTCTTTTTCAAATTCAGTTACATCGAAACGGGTAAGAGTAGGATTCTGTTGCACATCCCCTTGTAAATCATAATGTTGGTCTGGATTTAACCAAAAATGATGTTTACGGAAAAAATTTTCATTTTCAATATTGGGAGACGGAATGCCTGAAAATAGATTGTGTAGATCTTGCCCTATAAACACCTTATGTATATTCTTTTCCTTAAATACCTGCTGACTTTTCTCATACAATGTACTTCCTAGTCCTCTTCTACGGTATTCTGGCCTTATAAATAGTAGTGTAATCCACCCAGTATCCGGATATAATTCCTGATTTCTTGATACCTTTGTGGCAATACATCCTATCATCTTTCCATCTTCTGCATCACAAATCACAAAGCTTGCTTCTGCACAGTAATCCCCTGACTCAAAAACTGTTCTTTCAAGAATTTCTTCGCTGATAGGAAACAATGTGGAAAAGCAAGAATGAAATAATTTCACAATTTCTTTTTTATCAGTACTCTTTATTTCTCTAATAATACTTTCCATTTTCTACTCCTCTTTCCATATACTCCTCATGATACCCATTCATACTCTAGCCTTTTATTGCACCACTAATTGCTTCCACATAATTCTTCTGGCATATAATAAATACTAATATTACTGGTACAATAGATATTATCGTACCTGCTGCTATATAGCCAAATTTGTAGTTGAAAGATCCATTCAGATACTGCAGAGCTGTTGCAAGTGGATATTTATCTGGATCTTGCAATACGATAATTGGCCATAAAAATTCATTCCATTTACTAATAAAGTCAAAGATTATAACAGTTGACACAGCTGGAAGAATTCCTGGCATCATTATCTTTTTCCAAATACATAGATCACCTGCACCATCAATTCTCGCAGCTTCAATAAGTTCTTTAGGTATGGCCATATATGACTGCCTTAACAAAATGATACTAAATACCTTTACCGCCCCAGGTAAAATGGCTCCAACATAAGTATTAAGCAGGCTCATCTTACTAATAATTAAATAATTAATTATCATACCAGCAGCTGCGGGCACAATCATAGATACTAACAAAGCCGTCATAACTATTTTCTTTCCTTTAAACTCCATACACGCCAAAGCATATGCACATAAAGCTGATAAAACAACATCCAAAAAAATAGATGAACTTGTTAAAATTAACGTATTTCCAATATATCGGGGTATGTTCATAAACTCCATAACCCCTATATAATTACTTAGGGTAGGATTTTTAGGAATAAAGCTTAAATCGTAAATATTCTGTCCACTCTTAAAGGATGTAGAAAACATCCATAAAAACGGTCCTGCACAGATAATAGCTATAATAATGAGTAATATATAAATACAGAGGTCTTTATATAAGCTTTTTCTATTTTTCTTAGATTTTAATGAGTTATTCACTACCATTCATGCCTCCTCCCCTTTTGCCATAGACAAATACCACAATACTTAAAATACTAGTAATAATAGCTTGTACCGCGCCAATTGCTGCTGCATATCCAAATTCGAAGTCCTGAAATGCTTTTACATAGGAGTAATAATTAATTACATTTGTCGCATCATTGGGACCACCTTTTGTCAATACATAAACTACATCAAACACACTAACTGCCGAAATAACTGAATTTAAAGAACAAAACCAAATATAAGGTTTCAACATAGGTATCTTAATCTTAAATAAAGTCTTAAAGTTACTCGCACCATCCACCCATGCAGCTTCCTCTAGTTCTTTGGGCACAGACTGTAAACCTGCTAAATATAACATCATATAATATCCAAGACCTTGCCAAACTGTAATGAACATAATACAAAGCATGGCTGTTTTACTGTTATTTAAAAAGCCAAGAGGCTTACTAATTGCTCCCATTTCCATAAGTAGTGTGTTTACCACCCCATTAGAATCAAACAAGAATCCCCACATAATGGCTACTGCAACCATTGAAGTTACTACCGGAATATAGAATAATGTACGGAATAGCGTAATACCATACATTTTTCTATTAACAAGTAATGCAAGAATAACTGATAATATCTGAATGACAGGAACTATCACTACAAATAAAATAGAATTAAATAGGGCAGTACGAAATTCTTGATCTTGTAGCAATTCTACAAAATTATCAAAACCAATATACTTTGTTTTCCCTAATACAGAATAATCAAAGAACATCAAAGGAATACTTCCACAAATCGGTAGAAATACAAACAGAATAAGAATAATTAAAGCTGGAGCCATAAATAGATAGGCTTTAAGTGTTTGTTTGTGCCTACTTTTCATTTCAAACCTCCTTAAATTTTACCTTCCTTAGACACTTTCGCCCAAGGAAGGTTTCTGACTCTTTTTACTTCAATTCAGAATTTACCAGTTTAGTAGAATTATCAAGAGCCTGTTGTATATCAATACCACTAATAATGGCCGCTTCATATACCTTATTTACATCATCTTGAATATCACTTTGTCCTTCGATTCCTAAAGAATAATCTTTGGATGTATCACTAAGTTCTGCAGACATTGCTCTTGCTTTCCCCTCCAATGTTTCTGTATCAGAAGTAAAAAATGAATCTGCCACTGCTGCTGATGTAGATGGGAAGATTGCAACTTCTTTACAGAAAGCAAGCTGATTGGCATCATTGGTAATCCATGCGGCAAATTTAATTGCTTGTTCATGATTGTCACTAGCCTCTGGGACAACAATATTCATTAATGCATTTCGACTTAATTTCTCTGCTCCAGTAAGAGGTGCTGCAATTGCGATTTTTTCATAAATATCTGGGGCCTCATCTTTGATTCTTTCTAATGAAGATCCTGAAGAACTAATAATTGCCAGTTTTCCCGTTTCAAATAATTTGAGCTCCTCATCCCAACTTCCCCATTTATCTTTTGGAAGAATATCTGCTTTCGTATATTCTTGATAGGTGCTTAATAACTCAACTGTTTCTGGTACATTGAAAGCTGTTTCTGTCTTATCATCATTTAATATAGGAATACCTTCTTCAAATAACATATTAAAGAATTCAGGTGGGTTATAAAGATATGCACCTGTTGCATCTTTCATTTGCTTAGCCAATTTATTTGCTTCTTCATATGTAGTAGGTATATCTGTGATTCCTGCTTTTTCAAATAACTCTGTATTATAGAACATAATATTGGGTGAAGCATACCATGGGAAAGCATAAGCAGAATCTCCTATTTGTGTTGATTCATACAGACTTGGAATATAAATGCTTCTTTGTTCCTCTGTTGCTTCTTTATTTAAATCCACTAAGGCCCCTTTCCCTGCAAGGGTAAGTGCCATTTGTGTATTTAAATTAACTACATCTGGTGAGGTTCCACCTGCTACTGAAGTAACTAACTTCTCTTGAATAGATTCATAAGGAAGATCAACCCACTTAATCTTGATATTTGAATTCTCTTTTTCATATTCAGCTATTCTTTCATTGAAAAAGTCTGTAAAGGTTGGTTGCAGTGAGATTGTCCAAAACTCAATAGTAGTCTGCGCTACTGCTGACTGCCCATCCTTTGATCCCACTGCTGTGCTATTACCCTTATTACCACCACACCCTGTTAGCATAAGACTTGTTGCGATCACAGTACTAAATAAAACCCTAGTTAATTTTCTTCTATTCATTTTCTTCCTCCTCTTAAAAAGTTCTTATAATTAACAAACGGCACTGCTCCGTATTGTCCTATAATAGTTAGCCCACTACAGCTGGACTTATAATATCACTCCAAAGATTATAATTGAGTGATTTTAAATCATCTTGCTCAAAATAATGAAATGGTAAATGCTCTTCCTCTAGCTCATCTATAAAATCGCTTTTTCCCTGTAGATATAAGCAAATTTTTTCTGCGCATTCTGTAAGGCGTTGCTTGAGTCCACCTATTCGTATGGACTGAATTTCAAATCCAAATGTCTTATTTTCTAAGTACCACTGTTCCATAAAAGAATGATAGAAATAATCTATTCTTACCTGTAATTCTGGAATTTCTTTTTCTGCAATTTGCTTTAATACTTGAGTGTCCCTTGAAATATATGCCTTTCTAATACGTATTCCTAACTCTAACTTGCACTCTAATACCCTACATAACTTTTCTAATGTCTGGAACAAATAAATAAATGAACTTTGTGGATTATTATTAATACACTCTTTTAATTTCTCTGTTGCTAAATAATAGTAATTCTTTTCTATTCCCACTGCTACAGAATCAAATGTACCTATAAGAGGGTCATTGTATAAAAAATATTTACTCGCATTATTATGCTTATCTTGTATCTCAGAAAATGGATTTACTATATCAACTAACATGTAATCTTCCATTCTTATCCCTGTCATCATATAAAATGGTGTATCTATCATTTTTGACTCATAAGCCATATTGGCATCGAAATAAAGTGCTGGAAGTGTAGAGAATAGACTTGCTTCTGCTCCATTATCTCCCCACCCAGTAATCACTACAGAATCAAGATTATTCTTGATACATGCTGTCAATGCTGCTTTACTGGTTTTTAAACTATATTGATTATGTGGTGCAAATCCTGTCCATTTCCAAGCGCCCCCTGCAAACCCTATATGTTCTGTTAAGATTTTGTGACGTTTTAACATATTATCATAGCGCTCTTCATCACATGAATAGTAGTCCCAGTATACTAGTTCCAAACCTTTAGGTATTTTTATCTCTGACTTTAATTCTGCATCTTCTATGTAATACTCACCTCCAAAAGCAAGTCGGAAAAACATATCACTCCACATCTGGGGCTGTAATCCATATTTTTTGCAAATATCCGTTACTTTCTCAAGATGATCATACATAATGTCAAATCGGTTCTTATATCCATTTCTATCTAAATATTTCCCAAGACCCACCATATGAGCTTCATCCATTCCGATATTAATCTTCTTGGCCTGAAAACCTTCTGCTATGGTTTTAATATATCTCTCTAGAAATTCATAGGTAGATTCGTCTCCTACAAGAAGAATATCATCTGTATCTATAATGTTCTGATATTCCTCATAGCGCTTGATTTGGTTAAAATGTGCTAAAGTCTGTACATATGGTCGCACCTCTATTCCAAAGCCTGCAGCATAATTAGCTACTTCCCTAATCTCCTGTTTACTATAAGCACCTCTCATATATCCTAAGTAAGGTTCTCCTTCTACCTTAATAGTATCTTCTATATAAAGCCCTAAAAAGTCATAGCCCATAAACGCTATTCTCTTAATAAGAGTCTTTAAGGTATCTACTTTGGGAACCGCATTTCTGGAACAATCCACCATATAACCAAAATCGCCAAAATGCTTCTTTTCTTCAATTTGATATTCTCCATCCTGTTGTGCTGCCACCATTAATGCTCTACAAAAATCAGTTAGCTTTCCATATTGAATAATTATTTTGTCTTTATCTTTCTTCATCAAATAACCATTCTGTCTATTGGCAAATGCAGAAATATAGTATGTACTTCTATCAGGACTATTTTTCAAAAATAATTCAGCCTCTTCAGCAATATATCTTATGTCATCCGCTAATAAATCCCATTTCAACTTCATTTAACTTTCCTCCCATCCTCTAGCCTGAATAAATGCATTATAACAACTAGTTATTGATATTTCAATAAAACATAAACTTTCAGAAAGTACTCACTAAAAATCCTATTTTTATGTAATTTATGTGAAATTTCTTTCTAGATTCTGCTTATCTGTTGTGACATTTTGAACTATTGCCTATAATGAGCAAGACAAACCAATTACCAGGTGGGCACTCAAAAAGAAAGAGAGGATAATAAACATGGAATATATCAGAATTTACAAAGAAAAAGATTATCAGGCTGTTAGCCGACGGGCTGCCAATCTCATTTCCGCACAAGTCATTGGAAAACCTAATAGTGTACTAGGACTAGCCACCGGCACTTCACCCATTGGTACTTATAAGCAATTAGTAGAGTGGTATGAAAAAGGAGACCTTGATTTTTCCAATACCATTTCTATTAATCTAGATGAATATGTGGGGCTTCCCCCTGATAACGAACAAAGTTATCATCACTTCATGCATGAGCACTTATTCTCTAAGATTAATATTCCACCTGAAAATACTCATGTACCAAATGGATATTCACAAGATTTGAACAAAGCTTGTTCTTTATATGATTCCTATCTTCATTCTGTTGGTGGCATTGACCTACAAATTCTTGGTATTGGAAACAATGGACATATTGGATTCAATGAACCAAATGACCATTTTATTTTGGATACCCATGTTGTAAATCTAAGTGAAAACACTATTGCCGCAAATGCAAGACTCTTTAATAACATTAACGAAGTTCCAAGGCAAGCCATTACTATGGGAATCCGGTATATTCTACAAGCAAATAAAGTAGTTCTAATTGCCACTGGAGAGGCCAAAGCAGATGCGCTTTATCATTCCTTTATGGAAGCTGTAACACCTAAGTTTCCTGCTTCTATATTGCAGTTTCATCACGATCTAACTATTATTGCAGATGAAGCTGCCTTAGCCAAATTGCCAGATAAGCTATATACTACGGTAAAATAACATCTAAAAACTCCCTTTATAAAAAGAACAAGCGACGATTTTCTCCATTATCGTCGCTTGTTCTTTTTCTCTATTAATTTTGACTAAAAATATGATTGTATACCGCTCCTGCCAGTCCAGCGCTATTTTCTAATGCTGCCTTCTCTATCCTAAGTCCCACTCCATAACTTGGCATAATTTGCTTTCTAATCTTGCTTTCTAACTTATCAATAAATAGCTCCTTCTGTGAACTAACTCCACCACTAATTAGCATCAATGATGGGTTAAAAATATGTATAAGACTTACCATACCTGCTGCGACATAATCAATCCAATGATCTACTAACTGTGCCAACTGCTTATTACCCTTTTTTAATTCTTGAAAGATTGTCTTTCCATTTACTCTATCTGCGAATGCTTCTAACCTACACATTGATATTTCGTCATTTATCAGCTCTATTAGTGCTGTCGTAGATGCATACTTTTCATAGCACCCTCTACTCTTGCAACTACAACTCTTTCCATCTGCTTGAATAATAAAATGTCCTAACTCTCCCGCAATTCCTTGTGCGCCTAATAAAAGCTTCCCTCCAGTAATAATTCCTCCACCAACACCTGTCCCTATTGTAATCACGATTACATTTTGAACACCTTTTGCTGCTCCTATCCAATATTCACCCAGTGCAGCACAGTTGGCATCATTGGCTACAGAAACAGGTAATTTCAACAGTTCTTCTAACTCTTCCTTAATTTTGCTTCCCATCCAATTCTTAATGTGCCCTGCTGTTCCAATTACAATACCACTACTGGTGTCAATCTGTCCTGTAGCTGATACCCCTACTCCACATAGCTTTTTTTCATACTCAGCATTTTCTTTTAAGAAGAAAGTAATTGATTTTTTTACCGTCTCAAGAATCGGCGTTTCATAGCCATCAAAATTTACAACTTCTGTACAAGTCTTAAGTATTTCTCCTTCTTCGTTCATCAATCCAATTTTTACTGCAGTCCCACCAATATCAATTCCCAAATACCATTTATCCTTCATTTTAATACTCTATCTCCTTTTCATTTTTTCTCTCTTTTATTATTTGCTTTTCCTCCCTGTAAAGCAGAAAGGGTATCTCTATATTTGGACATTTTCTTTTTTGCATCATTTTCAAAATAATACATGTACAATACATCCACCAAAATCAAGATTGGAAATTGAGGTGATATTTTCATTCCTGCATCAAGATTCTTAGCTGTTGCTACATAGAGTACTTCATCACAGTTATCCTTACCCTCTACATCTATCTCAGAAGTAATTAATACCACACTAGCTCCTTTACCTTTTGCCATCTTCAAAGCATCTATAATTTCCTTTGTTTTCCCACTTAATGAAATAGCAAGAAGCAAGCAGTTTTCATCTAAAATGGCTGTGGACATTTGAATCATTTGTGAATCCGTCACGGCTTGAATATTCATACCCAGACGCATAAATCGCAACTGAATTTCTCTTGCACTATATCCAGAACTTCCCATACCACACACACAAACTCTAGAATGAGAATTCATTAAATCTGATACACGTTTTACTTTTTTCTCATCTAACATGTTGAAACTCTCTTCCATTAAGGTACTGTACGTGTATTTTACTCTTTTGGTTAGTACACTAATATTTCGTTCATTTAGTTCTTCTTGTAGTTCTTTTCCATATAGATAAATAAACTCTCTATATCCTTTATAATTACACTTTTTTGCAAACCGGGATAATGTAGCATCTGATATATATAAAAGTTTTGTTATATTTTTAGCTGAAAAGTCTAGCATCTCACCATTATTTAAAAAAAAATCAGCAATACTTCTTTCTACTGCTGTCATATCTTCATATACCGATAAAAGATTCTGTTTGATATTATTTACGCTCATGACCTCGTTCACTTCTTTCAAATTAGAAATCAGTACGAAACAATTCTCTAGGATTGATTTCGCGTATAACATACTTATATTCATATTATTCACTATTTCTACATTTTTTTCAATAATTATTTCATGAAAGAAGTTTCTAGATACTTTACGATATATTTAATAATTTTTACACAGTATGAACTACCTAAATCTCACAACCTTAAACAAGTCATAATCTTATTAAGGAATATAACAAAGAAATTACTTTCTGAATGCTAATTAAATTCAATTTCAAATCAGATAAATATGATATCTCATTGAAGTATATTATCCCCTAAGTAATTAAACACAAGTTTTTCTATCCAAATATCGAATATTTACTCATATAACTCGTTATTTTACCTAAAAAAAGAAGCCGGGCACTAATTTCTTAGTGCACCAACTCCTCTATAAATAACCTTTTATTAGTCCCATTCTTTCCAGACTTCCGGCTTATAACCTATGGTAGCCTGTTTTCCATTTCTTACAATAGGTATCTTTAAAAGCTGCGGATATTCTAATACTCTTTTTTCCTTATTAATGTTGGATGCGAATTGAATACGGGATAAAGCCTCTTTATCCTTGCAGTTTTCATTAATCATGACCTCAATGCCACCAACAGCTTGTTTCACACTGTTAAGTTCACCTTGACTCATGCCTTTTTCTTTCATATCTATCAGTTGATACTTGATGCCACGTTCTTTAAAATAGCGTTCGGCTTTCTTGGTATCAAAACACTTTTTAGTTCCAAAAATTTGTATATTCATTGCTCTATTATTAAGTAGACATGCTACTTAATTGCTCCTTCTATGCTTTCTCATTTACCCTTATTTTATCCTGAATAAGCATTTATTAAAATAGCCTGTCTCCTAAAAAACATAAAATCTAATAATTACGAAAAGTCCACAAGCTACCACTAAGCCCACACTATTCACTAACACTACATTTCCATAATCTACATCTTTGTGCTTTCTAGTCTTAATGATTCCAATAATAAGTAGTGTTAATTGAGATAAAATGAATAAATATGCCCCCAATATACTCATGCCCCCTGCAAACACTAGACCTATAATAAACACGAGTATCATACCCACATAAATAAGTGGTTCATACCATCCAAATACCTTTTATTCAGAAGATGTTTAGCTAGGGTATCATCTATCATTTCTTTATGTTCAAAGACAAATTACATATTTTTATTAAGACACACTAGTGAATTGGTGGCTACTCCAATATCATTTGCTATCACTTGACACTTGGCCATTAAAAGAAAATAAATTTTCTTCTTCTCATATTCACTTAAACATTCATAGTTAGCCTGACCTTTTGCAATGACCACATCTGCAGATTCAAATACCTTTCTAAATGTCTCACTTGTTCTTTCTAAAACAGTACCTAGTGCATAGTCCCCATTGCTAATAATCGTGGCATACTCATCAATCCCAACATCATAAGCATCTGCTTCTATAGAATCATTTACAACAGCAGCGCCTCTCACACCAAAATGCACTTTTAAGTTAGGATTTTCCTTCTTTATTTGTTTAATAAGTAATTTATCTAAACAAATTTCACCACAATTATCTCCTAAATATAATAACGTCTTTGCTTCTTGTATATCCTTTTGCAAAGCTTCTACATGGTTAATTGTAAAGTCTAAATGCTCAGCATCATTAATAAACTTCATTATTTCATCCATAGTTCTGTTATAAATAGGATTAAAGTCTATAATATTGCCAATTACTGCATACTTAACAGCTTGATAAAATGGGTACTCATGACTCCTAATATGTTCTTCTATAGATTCACTCATATCCATTAATAGCATGTTATAGTATTTTCTCACCTCATAATAGGGGTCATCGTTCTTTAAATGTGACTTTAAAATAGCGAAGGTTTCTCCTATAACTTCTGGGTTAGTCTTCTGAAAGTCCAGCTGAGCAAGAAATGTAAATATTTTTCTATATAACGCTTCTCTATCTGGTGCTTGCGTTATATCTGCAACCTTTATAACTTGATTAACTAAACAGGGCAAACATTGATCTTTCATTTTCATTGCTATATTTCCTCCTAGACTATTATGTACATCATAATATACTTTTCTTCATTTCAAAACCCTATATGCATATTTTTTCTATCTTATGATTAGGCTGTGTTAGACAAATCTGTTGATAAACAAAAAAGGAATAGAGCTTTCATGTAGAAAGCACTCTATTCCTTTCTAAAATAACTATTTGGTTGGTTAAGATTAATATTGAAGAAGTTTTATAAACTGAAATTTGTTTAATTCATTTCTTTTTCAAATCTAAAGAAATAATTGTTTTCTTCTGGAATATTACCTGTACTATCCTCTGTTTGATGTGGGTCTTTGTGTTTAGGGTTAAAAAACTCTACAATCTTGAATCCACAACGATTTGTATAGAAATGAATATTTCTTTTATCAAAATATGGCGTATGTGTTTCCCAAACCTTTGTTTCAGGATGTAATTCTTCAATTGCTTTCCATATCTTAAATCCGTTTCCAGCATTTTGTGAGCCAGATTTCACATATAAAAGATGAAGTGAATTGTATCCAGTTTTTTCATCTATAACGATTATCGTCCCGCCAACTCTTTCTCCATCAATTTCTGCAACATAAGCCTCAGAACCTCTTTCATTAAAAGAATCTTCAATATCACTTGTAGGAAGAATTGTTTTTTCAAATGCTCCAAACTCTTTTATGTAAGCGTTTTGAAAGGCTTCTTGAATTTCACTAATAAATGTGTTCTTATCTTCAATAGAAATAATTGGTCTTAAAATTAATTTGTTCATACTTCATTGTTCTCCTTAAATTTTCATTGTCTGTTTAATCAAAGAAGTATGTATTTATTCTCTTCCACCCCAATCAAACAATTTCATAGTTCGTCACTCCAAATTCTAATTTATCCACTTATAAAATATCTATTTATTTAGTAGGATTATATCATACTTGTAAGAAAATCTAAATAGTTAGATGAGTTTAGCAAGAGTTCTGGGGCGAATTCTAAAATTAGAAATTCTGGCATCAACAAAACCAGATGTACCATATAGAAGTGTGTTCTTATTTTGAACAGGTTCTTTTTCGCCTTTAATCATCTCAACTAATTTGAAAAATGACAAATAGTTAGGAAGATACTTTGTAGACACACCTTTAAAGCCTGCAAGCCATTGTTTAAAACGACTATGCAAGCTATTAATCTTATTAATATGATAAATGCCATTCTTATGAAATCCACGTTTTATCTGTTTATGCATGTTACTTAATGACGTATTGAAAGATAAAATCTCTAGGATCAATTGGTACAAATCCTTGATCTCATGTTTTGATAATAACTGAATAGCTTATTTAATTTCCGTTGTATTTGGCATTAGTTCTTCTCCTAAAAAAGTGTAATAGTTAGAGTATACCAGATTTTAGGAGTTTTAAACAATTATAAACAAACATATCTAACACAGCCTATGATTAAAACTTAAGACGTATTACATCTTAATCAAAATGTAATACGCCTTGTATTCTCTCCTTTTTACTTTTAATGCTACGTTGATGCTTTTTATCAGCAATAGGCATCATAGGTGTCCACTATCAAGATTCTCAGTTACTAAATTAATGAATCTCTCCCTCATCATCATGCTTCCTTAATAGGATGCCTTATCACAGTCTTAAACTTTGATACATCTACTTTTCTTGGGTCGCTTAAGTAAATCTCATGATGTAGTCTAGTATCACTTAAGTCTATGACATAACCTTTTAAGCTAGCAAATTCCTCCATAGCACGTACTGTTTCTGGCTCATTATCAAAAGAACCTATATGCATACACTGAACACAAAGACCTTCCTCATGGCTCCAAAATTCCATATTGGAAAAATCTAGCTTCTTCTTCCTAGTTGCCTCTTCTACTGCCCATTGAAAGTCTGTTTCAGCTATAAAGTCAGGTACACGAATGACTGAAATCCAATTAAAAGTATCCTTATTTGAATAATCTACTCCGGCAATACCATCTTGCCACCAAAAACCTTCTAATGGCGGTACTACATATTCAAAGTAGCCTTTTATTTGATGCTCACCTTTATAGCTCATCTTAAGAGTGTAGGATGCAGCATATAATAATCCCACAGCTGTTTTATATTCTCCCTCTTCATCATTTGGATTTCCCTTTCCTCTTATTGCAATAAAGTTCATCTTTGGTACCTGTACAATAACAGGTCTCACTGGTGGCATATAAAATGACTTATATTCTTTTTTATAATCGAATGACATTTTCCTTCACCTCGTTTGTAATATATGTACTTTATTAGATCCTAACATATTAAAGCTGACAACAGTATGTCAGCTTTAATATGTTTTGAATCTTCTTCCTTTAAATCAATACAAATAGAAAAAACGCCCAAATCATTTATTTCTTGCATATGATTTGGGCGTTTTCATTTATTAATCTCTTTATCATTACATTCTTATGCTTCACTTAAATCCTATCCTTTTACCGCACCAGATACCATACCTTTAATGATTTGTTTACTAAAGGAGAAGTATAAAACAACAATAGGTGACATCGTTAATAGCATCGCCGACATAATTTTAGGATAATCTGATGCAAATTGTCCCTTAAACATAGTCATTGCCAATGGAACAGTTTGCAAGTTAGCATCTTGAATGAGTACTAAAGCAAATGAGAACTCATTCCAACATGCAAAGGTCTGAATGATTGCAATTGTTACAAGTATTGGTTTTGTAACAGGTAATATAATCTTGAATAACGTATTTGAAAATGAACTTCCATCAATTGCTGCCGCTTCTTCTAATTCTATTGGTACTGACTTAATAAAGGCTTCTACTAAGAATATAGCAATCGGCAACCCAAAGGCTACATACGGTATAATGAGGGTAAACCACTGATTATTCAAATGAGTGTTTTTAAATACCACATATATAGGTACAAGTAGTGAATGGACAGGAATTAACATCCCCATTAGAAACATAACATATAAAATTCTATTCCCCTTAAATTTAACCCTAGCCAAAATATAACCTACTATAAATCCAAATAAAACAATTAGAATAATAGAAAGAGCTGTGGTCCTTACACTATTAAACATGGACTCAGCCAAATGATAATCCTCGTTGTTTAAAATCTTAATATAATTAGAGAAAGTGGGGGATGTTGGAAGTCCCATAATATCCGCATTAAACTCTCTTTTTTCTTTAAGCGAAGAAAGAAACATCCATACTAACGGGAAAATACATGATGCCGAAAATAGGATTAAAAAAGCATTTAAGAAAAAGGAAGCAATATGCGTTTTGATACCTACTTTGTGTGAGTTCTTATTCACTTGCTTTTGCTGAACTACTTGTGCTGGCATCTATTCCACCCCCTTATCTTTCATTAGTAGATTCACTAGTACTTGCACACCTACAATAACTAATAAACTTACTACGAAAATTCCTACAGAAATAGCACTACCATATCCCATGTTCTGCTGTGAAAAGGATACCTGATAGCCATACATTGCCATAACCATAGACGAGTTACCTGGTCCACCCTTTGTCATGGTATAAATATGATCGAATACTTTCATATTTCCTGCCACACACAAAGTAACACAAACAAGAACTGTATTTTTAATAAGTGGTAATACAATATAAATGGCACGTTGGAATGCACTAGCACCATCTAACTCAGCTACTTCAAATATTTCTGAATCTACAGAGCCAATGGCTGATAATAGAATAACCATGTAATATCCTATAAATTGCCAAATAAGTGGAATACAAACTAAAAGTAATACAAGCCCTGGCTCATTTAGCCAAACTCTCGTTAAATCTTCTCTACCAATTGCTTCTAATACCCAGTTTAAAACGCCTCTCTTGTAGTCATAAATCATCATCCAAATAAAACCTATACATACAGCTGACACCGTACTTGGGAAAAAGGCAAAGGTACGATGAATACCTTTCAATTTTGCAAGTCTTGAGTTAACCATTAGTACAACAACAAAAGCAATACCTATCTGACCTATGATACAAGCAATAACAATATAAATATTATTAATAAAAGCGCCCCAAAATATTTTATCTTTAAATAAACTTACATAATTCTCTAATCCAATAAAGGTTTTACTAGGTCCACCTTTCCATTCAAAAAAACTATAAAACATAGCTGTAATAAGTGGCACAAATACAGCAAAAGTATACCAAACAACTGGTATAAATAGATACAATGCTATGGTTCTGCCTTTTGGTTTAACGGCTCTTAGCATACAGTTAGACCCCCTTCACTCCTAAGTTTTTATTAAAACAGGGGCTAGCCACACAACGGGCTAGCCCCCTACTTTATTGGCTATTTCCTACTAATAATATCTTCTCATATGAATATTAGTAATTAGCTTCGTATGCAGCTTGTGTTTTTTCAGCAACTGTTTGTGGATCTGTATCACCATTTAACATATCTTGAAGTTCTGTGTTGAAGATATCCCAAACAGCACCGTTTACATATGAATCGTAAATTTCACATGCATTGGTATCTACATAAGAGTAGTTATAAAATGCTTGTGTTACTGCATCAAATGCACTCAAGTCAACATTTTCAACTTTTACAATACCACTAAGTGCATATTTTGAAGCCACAAAGTTAGAGAAATCTGAGCCTGTTAATTTGTATGCTAAATCAATTGCTGCTGCTAATTTTTCAGGATCATCCTTTAACTTAGGGTTAATGGCTACACCAAATCCCATACCAATGTTTTGCGCATTGGTTAAACCTTTAGCATTAGCTGGAGTAGGGAATGTTGCAAAACCAATATTATTATATTTTTCTGCATTTCCCTCTAATAAAGTTGCCATGATGTAAGATACATCCCAGTTACCACCGATGAATGCTGCTGATTCACCTGATATATAGTATTCACGAGCATCTTCATTAGTAATTGCATTAAAGTCTGCATTAAACACGCCTGATTTAAATGCATCTTGTGTAAATGTAAGAGCATCTACAAATGCTTGATCTGTAAATTTTGCTCCTCCTTTATCAATAATAGATTGGAACCAGTCTTTACCTGTATACACATTACCTACTGTTGATACAAAACATGAATTAGCTTGCCATTTACCACCATTTCCAAATGCAATTGTGTCAATACCTTCTCCACTAAAATAGTCTTTTGCTTTTAATACATCATCCCAATTAGTAGGGAATGTATCAAATCCTGCATCCTTCCACATTTGTTTGTCATACACAACGACTGTACAAGTACCACCAGTTAAAGCTGGAATAGCATAGATCTTTCCTGATTCGTCTTTAAATGGTGTAAACATTGCTTCATTATAATTAGCACTGTCTGGAGACGCTGCAATAACATCTGTCATATCCATGATAAGTCCTTCTTTAGCCCATTGTTTAACATTCATTCCTTGAACTAAGAACACATCTGGCAAATCTCCTGCACCAGCTAAAGTTGCAATCTGTGTTTTATATTCAGCATTAGCTAATACATTCTCTGTTAGATTAATGTTAGGATTTGCTTCCTTCCATTCTGCAATCATAGTACGGAATCCATCAGAACCTCCATTCCCTTGAGATTCTTCTGAGGTTGAAAAGTGCATGAGTGATAAATCACCTGCATACCCATTTCCACCTGCTGGTTCTGCAGAGTCAGACGGCTCAGCTGAATCTGTTACAGCTGGTGCTGGTGTTCCTGAAGTAGTAGTACTACCATTTCCTCCACCACATCCAACTAACATTGTCGTTCCTATTGCTGCACTTAATAAAATGCTCATCATTTTTTTACTCATTATTCATCAACCCCCTTCAGTTATGTACAACTCGTAATTTAAACAAATGATAAATAACCACTTGCTTTGTACTTACAAGAATATTATACAAAATCAGTTTATTATAAGTCAACTTTTTGTGCTTTTTGTATATTATCCATTTAAGTAGGGATGGTTTTATACATTATTTTGCATAACACATAGGCTAATTTATCTTTTTTTACCAATAATCATATGTAAGGAGAGTCATTAGTACACTTCTTTATGTAGACTTCAATTCTTATAAAACCTGCTTTTTACGCTTAAGTAATTCAACAAATATCTTTTCTGCATCTTCTTTTGATGTAGGTAAGTGACCATAGGTGACCTCCCAATTTTTCTTAAACACATATAATCCTATATAATCTTGCAAATACCTAGTATTTACATTGGTCATTTTTTGATTAATAAAAGTTTGTAACTGTAAATTGATCTTCTCTATCTCCTCTACCCCCAAGTGATACAGCTCTTTAAGCCGCTTCACCTCACCATATGTAATGTTCCCCTTATTCTTAATATATTCCTTATTACATATCTCATCAGACTCCTTGATAAACGCTTGAGTTTGTATATCATTTATGTAATGAAAGGGCTTAATAAAATGAGGTATGTTATATTCTTTACTATACTCCTCATACACCTGTACTGGGTAGGAACAAATATACGCTGGAGCACTTATATTCCTTTTATACTCTTCTTTAAACAGCTTTGTGGTAAATTCCTCATTGGGCATCACTTTACTAACGCAGTATCCTCTATTATCAATAGCCGATACAATCAGTATCAAATCCTGCTTTGTATCTTCTTTCTCCTTATCACATTCCTCTATAATAATCCTTCTATTGCCTTTATTAGAATCCTTAATCCTTATCTCTCCAATTTGAATAACACCTGTAAGTACTGGCATAGGGAGCTTTGCTAATGCATGTATTAATTTCATTCTCCAATGCCATATCGTCTTATAATTGATTCCTTCATAGCCATACGTTTCTTCCAAAATATGTATCATCTTATGAAGTGAATAGTTATTAAGCGTCATCTCTAACACCTTGACCCAACTATCCCAATCATAACGCGTCTTCTCCAACAGCGTGCCTGTAAATAATGTATATTTGGTTGAACACTCTTTACATTTATACTCTTGTATTTCATTGGTTCTCTTACCATTCTTGACTACCTTACTTGATTGACATTGAGGACAATGTTTATGAATATTTAATTTCTCTAGTCTAGACTGTAAGTCTAGAATAACCATATTATTCAGCTCTTGTTCAAACTCCTTGCCATTATGTAAAGCATAATGATTGACTAACTTTCTAAACTTACTATAAGGCAAATCTTCAATAAATTCTAAAACTTCCTCAAAACCAATATTTCCCTTTGACATATTTGCTCTCCCTCTAGTAAATATCTTCTCATTTTAACTTAAATTAATCTTATACTTATTAATATAAACCAAATCAATATTATAAACAATTTAAATATTGTATTCTTTTGTTTATAATATTGACAAAAATGACTACTTTTTTCAGAAAATTATCCCTTGATTTAAGGATAATCATCTTTTGCACACTGTATATTCTTTATCAAAGTAGCATTTTTGTGGTTTGTTTTTCTTTGAAAACTTATTTATATGCTGCAAGTCAGGTGTCCTCTTAGTTAATTTTTTTACTTTTATAAGTTTATTTATCTTCTATAAATAGATTAATTTCCTCAAATCAATCGACTTTATTTTTAATTAATTTATTTCATATTTTTTTAGCATTCAGATGAGTAGGTTCAATTTAAGAGTCTGAGAAAATAGAAACGCCTGCTTCCCCACTGTCGCCCCTCTAAGATGAGCATCTATTTTTCAGGTTCAAAGTATGCCTCCCAAAAATGAGAAAGCCTAAGTCATGTAATTTTACATGGCTTAGGCTTTTTATTTTTTTGTTTCTTTTCCTATTAATTGCATAAATTTAAAAACTCTAGTACAAAACTTTTAGTGAATAAGGCATACCACTAGCTGTTTTCTCCCCCTTTATCATATGACTATTATAAAAGAGAGACATTAACTCAATGGTCACTCAACATTAACTGAATATTAATTTCTTATAAAAATGCCCGAATCAAGTGTTCTTCTCACATGACTCGGGCATTTTTATATTGTCATATATCTATCCTTATTCCTTCTATTCACATGATTTGCGTAGATACTTTGCTGTAATAGTGTTTGCAGAAGCAATCATTTCTTTTGGTGTCCCTGTAAATACAACTTCTCCTCCGGCGTTCCCTCCATCTGGCCCAATATCAATAATGTAGTCTGCTTGTTTCATCACATCTAGATTGTGCTCAATCACCACCACCGTATTACCACGCTTTACAAAGCTATCTAGAAGCTTCATAATATTTTTCACATCAGAAGCATGTAAGCCTGTTGTGGGCTCATCTAACACATAGATATTTCCTTTTTGATTCAAATACTTAGCAAGCTTAATCCTTTGCCTTTCCCCACCTGAAAGAGTTGAGAGAGGTTGTCCAAGGGATAGATAGGATAAGCCCACCTCATTCATCGCCTTGATATGCTTACTAATTTTACGATTATCCCCGAAAAATTCTAGGGCTTCTTCTACAGTCATATTCAGTATATCAACGATGTTCTTTCCTTTATATTGATAGCTAGTTGCCTCTTCACTATATCTATTACCTTCGCAGCTCTCACACACTGTGGTTACAGGATCCATAAATACCAGTTCTGTCACCACTACACCTTTTCCACCGCATATAGGGCATGCCCCTTTACTATTAAATGAAAATAATGAGGCTTCTGCCTGATTTTCACTGGCCATTACCTTCCTTATTTCATCAAAAAAGCCAAGAAAGGTAGCTGGTGTAGAACGTGAAGTCGCCGTTACAGGTGACTGATCCACTAGTATAACCCTATCAGAATAAGTCTCTGCAAACACATCACGGATTAATGTACTTTTACCCGAGCCAGCTACACCTGTTACCACTGTTAGAATATTAAGTGGTATATCCACAGAAATATTTTTTAGATTATGCAGTTTGGCTTTTTGAACTGGTAGAAACGCTTTAGGAAGGCGCACTTTTTCTTTCAACGGAATCTGCTCTCTCATTGCCTTCCCTGTTCGTGTTTCAGATAATAATAGTGCCTCATAACTTCCCTGGAATAGAATTTGACCACCATTTCTGCCGGCAAGAGGCCCTACATCTATGACTTCATCTGCAATGCTAATGACATCCTTATCATGTTCTACCACAAGTACTGTATTGCCTTTATCCCTTAGGCTTTGTAAAAGTCTGGTCATGCGATGCACATCTCTTGGATGCATCCCTGTGCTTGGCTCATCAAAAATATAGGTCATACCTGTTAAGGCACTTCCCATATAACGGACTAATTTTAGTCTCTGTGCCTCTCCACCTGACAAGGAAGCAGATTCCCTATTCATACTTAGATAAGGAAGTCCTATCTCAATCATTCGCGTAAGTGAAGCAATAAGCGTCTGTATGATGGTCTTGCCTCTCTCATCTTTTATTTCCTTTAGCACTTCACGAAGCTGCACGAATTCTAGCTCGCAAAGCTCTGCTATACTATAGCCGTTAATTTTACAGCTTAGTACTTCCTGATTCAAGCGTCTTCCATGACATACTGGACATTCTTTCTGGTGAATCATTGTCTCAAGGCGTTTCTGCGTGGTATCTCCTGATGTAGAAGTATCACGTTTTAGAAGAAGTCTTGAGAGATGATTATGAATACCTTCTACGCGTTTGTTAACGCGCTCCCCATCTTTTTCATAGGCCCCATAGAAAAGTAGGTTTCGTTCCTTTTCCGTATAGTCCTTAAGCTTTTTATCAGGATCAAATAAGCCTGATTCAACATATTGTTTAAAATACCAGTTGCCAGGGTGAAAAGCTGGTAACTCCACCATACCTTCATTCCAAGATAATTCTTCCTTTAATGCGCCACTAATATCTAGTTCTGTCACTTTTCCTAGGCCTGAACAAGTCATACACATGCCATTGGGATCATTAAAGGAAAAGTAAGAAGCTGTTCCTACATATGGTGTGCCAATTCTTGAATACAACAAGCGAAGTGCTGCATATAAATCACTAATCGTTCCTACTGTAGACCTTGCATTGCCGCCCAATCTACTTTGATCTACAATAACAGAAGCCGAAAGGTTTTCAATAAGTTCAACCTTTGGCTTCTCATACTTAGGTAATCTTCCTCTGATAAAGGCACTATAGGTCTCATTCATCTGACGCTGACTTTCTGCTGCGATGGTATCAAATACAATACTTGATTTACCTGAACCAGACACCCCTGTAAACACGACTATTTTTTCTTTTGGAATATCTAGAGATACATTCTTTAGATTATTTTGATGTAAACCTCTAATTACAATCTTGTCTCTCTCTAACATATCACTCGCCTCCTTATATAAGACTATGTTACAGTCTCCCCCTAGGGATGAGTCAACTGTATTTTGTAATGCTATCACCTTCATAAACCATCTCACCACTTTTAAGTACAGTTAGCCTGTCCTATGAGAGTATTATTTCATAAAATAATGTAATCAATATTGATATACTCAAGACTATATCAATTAAAAATTTTTTTCAACGACTTTTTTAATTTGATTTTATTAATTTTGAATAGCAATAATTTTTTTATTTTTAACTAGGGAATTCCTTTTCTCATCACATATAATATAATGTAAAGATAAAACAAATAACTTCTCGTAGCAGAATCACCACAGCTTCAATCTGAGGAACTGACCGGGTCAGCCAAGTCTCAATCTATTGTTATAGGTACCTCTGGACTTAAGGAAAATGTTCACTGATGCGCTGTAAAGGGAAGCGCTCTTTTATAAGTTATTTTATAATGCTTTACATTTAGCATTACCTTAAACAAAGCTTAAACCAGAGTCTTAAAGCCTTAGCTTCCTCATCATAAGGGTGCACCGGCCAAGACTTTTAAGGAGCTCCTCACTCATTGGTTTGACTTTTATAACTATCTTTGATGTGCTTACAAGATTAGTCATGTAAGTGCTGAGGAGCTACGCCATGCCCCTTGATAGGTATGTCAGGTAGTTATAGAAGTTAAGCTTGGAGGCTGGTAAAAGAAAACGCCTAAGTCATGTGGTTATTGAACTGCCCCCAATAAGTTAGACCTGAAAATCTAACTTATTGGGGGCATCGCATGACTTAGGCGTTTTTTATTTATTCTTTTTTATCTTACACTTCTAATCTGCAACAATATCTAACCACTCTAAGGCTAAATAAATCACCTCGTTACTGTATTAATATATTTGCTGATTGTACTTTTAATATAGCCCTCAAAATTCTCATCTGCTATTCGAATTTGAAAATCATCATATATCTCTACTATTCTCCAATTGTCATTTATAGCAAAACCACAGTAACAGTCCCCTACTACATAGTCTCCAAAATACAAAATCCCTTGAATCTCTTTGATTTTTCTTTTATAAATCACCTCTGTTTCAATTACTCCATGAAATATACTAAGGCAAGTATCTATTTCAATATCTCCCCACCCTACTTCCCTTAAAAATTCAATATAATCTTTAGGTAAATCTGGATATTTTTTTATATCTTTTTCTAATTCCTCTTCCAATATTTCTTCAAATTCATTGATTAACTGATAATTATTAAGTACTAACATTAATTCATTATATCTCCCCATATTATGTTCTCCTTATATATATCTCTTTTAAACTATAAATATTCTGGATTATTTATCTCCTAGTTAAAACTCCTTCTAGTATAGCTTGTTAAGGTAAATATATGAAAGCATTCCAAATAAGACATACTCAAAAATTCTCACAGATTCTAATTTTTCAATACTAAATACAATCTGCTAATGCTACTGCTTTCTTTATACCTACTTCATTATTATAATTCACAATCCCTATTTTATATGCTATGTGTGACTTGGGAGAAGAAAATAGAAAATCCACCGATAAAGTTTAAAGAATATCTATGCCAGAGTCTTTTTGGAAAAATCAAAGGCACAATAATATGTAGGCAAATGAATGCCATATTTCAAAGGTATTGTCAAAAATACAAATGCAAAAAGACTTTACGATTGTATCTATTCCTCTGGCTTTTTAATTTTTTTATACTCCTTATAGGTTACAATGGCTTCGTAGATGAACAATAAAATATACACTAGAACAAGAATAACTGAAGCCATACAGCTTACTGCTATATCTCCCTCTCCATTATACCAAGACCACCCTATGACAAGAAGCCCAATTCGTAGAATACCCCATCTTATAACTACCTGACATATAAACGCGAAAATAAGTTGTACTCTTGTCACAATCTGTGCTCCTTCTTCAATACAGTGTTGATAGGTTCCATTACATACAGTTACTTGTGTATATTATTCCCAAAACTAGGCTTACTTATCACTTTCTCTATAAAGAATTTTAATACACTATACTATCTAGCCGTTCCAAGAACGATAATTACTATTTCTCATTCTACATAGTCAAATATTAATGATTGTGTCTTTCTATTATTGTTCGAATAATATCTGTTGTATTATCAACTCCTTCTAGCCCTAATCTTGTTAATTCTCGTTCGTAGCCTTTAACTGCTTCTAGTATTAAATGATCTGTATGCAAAATATGTTCTTTACATACCTCTAAGTCCTCATTATCAGGAAGGTTTCTTAGTAAATATTTACCTCTATATTTCATTCCTTTAGGCATCCATGAGTCCAATATATCTACAAATGGAAGTAAATACTCTCCTTTTCCATTTTTCTTATTTATAGAAAAGCATACAAATGGTACAAAATCTGCAAATTCTCTTAAATGATCATCATCTATAAGCTTTACATATACAAATGGTACCTCATCCATCACATCTGGTACTACCAACTCCATGCCTCTTATTTCATATACATAGAGATATATCTTCCAGCCTTTATATTGCTCTTTCCCCTCTGGTGGTTGATCAATAATGTATTCAAATCTATCGCCTATCCACCATCTATTCTTATGTGAGCTATGTATGGGATGATTATCAGTTCTTTTTATTTTATGATTTTTTCCTCTTTTTATAGGTAAGCTCTGATGTCCCTGTACAAAAGACACTCTGTCCTCTAACTGTAACCCTGTTGCACGCTCTAGTAATTTATTATATTCTATTCTTTGCAACTCTCTCTCATATTCTTCAATTGCATCTGCTTTAAATGACCACCATAATTGAAAGTCTTCTCTTTTTATTTCAAGTGTTGGATATTGAAAATCCTCACATATACCTAGAAACTCTATCTCTTTAGGATAAGAACGATGGGATGTTTCAACAAGTGCCTTTTCAAATGCTCCTTGTCCCGTACTCCATTCTATAGACCAACCAATAAATGGCAGAGAATTGATTTGTGAGGCATCCTTCGGTTTTTCTTTTGACATTTTTAAATAAATATAAGGTACAACATCCACCACGCCCCTAACTACTGGCTCCATTTCACCTAAACGACTTACATAAATAACTACCCACCAGTCTTCATATTCTTCCTTTCCCTCTGGTGGATTCTTTATTTGATATAAATATACTTCTCTTGGTGTCCATTTTGTAATAAAAGGTTGATGTACTGCTATCCTTTTTCGTTTTGGCATCTCAGTATTTAATTGTGCTTCTAATTTTTCTAATACTTTATTTCTGGCTTTTTTAGTCTTTTCATCTTCGAAGCGATTAGCTAGTCTCTCCTCACTAATTAAGACTAATGCTTTGCTTTTCACTTCGTAAGTTAATCTTCCCCTTTTCCACATGGTATCAGCCAAAGCAAACCAAACATCATATTGGTCATCATCATCCTCCATTTCCTCTTTATAGGACTGAAAAATCTCAGCTAATGTTTCTTCATCACTTTTCCCACCTTTTAGTTTTGATAAATATTCGTCTTTGACATCTTCGCCCAAATCATTTGAATAAAGACCAGTTCCCCAATTTCCCATTTACATTCTCCCCATTCGTATAAAAAATTGATGTTACAATAAAAGTATATCTACCTAACGTTTATATTAATGTTCTATATTTTCACTTTTCCTTCTGCTACAATACACACTTGGCCACTTACAATCATTTCATCCGTCTGCTTTTTCTTATTAATTACAATTTCACTGTCTCTTTCTAAAAAGCGTCCTTGCCTTAATAAAATGACTTCAGATTCCAAAAAGACTTTATACTTATATAAGTATGCTCCCACGGGACCAGCAGCACTTCCTGTTGCAACATCTTCAACAAGTCCTCTTGAATCCCATGTTCTACCTTCTATTTTATTTACGTCAAATATATATACGAATTTTGCCCCTATATTCGCAAGCACTTGTTCATAATCCTCAGTTTTGATTTTAGCCTTTTCTAAACCTGATACAACTGGCACTAATAAATATGGTAGACCGGTCGATACAACTTCTAGAGGAAATTCTTTTGAAAGATTCTCCTGATCTAAATTGAGTGGTTCTATTAATTCCATATAGCAATTTTCATCTATTCGCTTCATAAACTCTACTTTCCCTTGATTCATGAAGCACTTAAATCCTCCCTCCTCCTTTTTACTTTCTACTTGTACTACTTTTTTATTTAATCGAAACGAAATGTCTATCTTCTTATCCTCCATGAAATATGCTTGATGTATAACTGCTGCTGCCCCTAATATAGGATGTCCTGCAAAATCAAGTTCTTCCTCTACTGTAAAAATTCTTGCCTGAAAATCCTTCTCTCCAAGACGTACAAGAAATATTGTTTCAAACTGTTTAAATTCTTTGGCTATTATTTGCATCTTTTCTCTAGTCAAAAATTCTTCTAGTATCATAACTGTTAGTCCATTTCCAGTAAAAGCCCCTTTACAAAATACATCTACATGAAAATATTTCATTTTCTTATTCCCCCTATATTTTTTCTTCTTGAGATTTGATGTTTTCTTCATCTAACTAATATAGCTGATTTAATTTTAGTCAGAATTTTCTCTATAAAATATATTTATCATACAATAAAACAAAACTATTGTCATCCCAATTCAAAGCTTTAAGACCATCATAATATACAATTCTCAAAGATTGATTCAATATACTCCTTAATAAATTCTATTCTATCTGTGACATTCTGTTTAAAAAGAGCGGTAATTGAAATCACTATATTTTTCTTTTTGTTTACATATATGACATTTCCACCATCTCCAATTGCTGCAAATCCATCATCAACAATCCACCATAAATATCCATATAAAAGATTTGCTTTCTCCCATCGGCTATGTTCCTTGGTACTCTCCTTTATCCACTCTGTCGATACGATTTGCTTTCCATTCCAAACTCCGTCATCCAACAATAACTTACCTATACTTGCCATATCTACTGGGGATAGGGTAAGTCCCCATCCAGCAGAGTTCAAACCAGATGCATCAGCAACCCAACCGCTGATATTAGTAGCTTTGTTAAATGCACTTTGTTCCTTTGCGGTTCGAAAAAATATATTACGCTCTACAATAATTCCAAGCGGTGAGAATAAATGATCTGTTGCAAACTCAAGCACCGTTTGTCCGGTTACTTTCATTAAAATACCAGACAAAATATCTGGTCCTACAATAGGTGTGTACCTAAATTGACCTATTTGTCCTTTACCTCCCAATAAATCAAGCGTAAATTTCAACCAATTATCACTCATGAAATACTTAATGTAGGTGTAGGGTGCAAGCTTATATTTATATGGGGTGGTCATTGTAAGTAAATCTTTAATGGTAACATTCTGTATGGTCTTTTCCCCCTTTTTTACTATGTAAGCAGGAAAAAAATCCAATACTTTTTGATTGACACTTTTGATGTATCCTTTGTCTATGGCAATCCCTATCAATATCGAAATAATACTTTTTGACACTGAATAAACATGGATCCTGCTATCAGCTGTACACTCATTAAAATACTTTTCGTATCGCATTTCACCATCTTTAAGTACAACTACTCCTGCAATATTACTATATTCATTATTTATTTTACTCTCTAGCTCTTTAAGTTTTTCTTTATTCATATCATTAAACTCTCCTATAAAATTTAATGGATATATCCTTAAAACAAAGGATATATCCATTAAAAATGCTTTTCAAGTACTATTTTAAACCTTTCGCCATATGCTTAACTTACATTCTTGTATTTATTTCTTTTTTACCGGAATCCATATCTCGCTATAGTAATGATCATCCTCTATTCCATTTTTGTACTTAGAGGCATCACCATACATTTCGATACAATATCCTGCCGCAAATTCATACTCTTTACAGTTTGGTAGCCATTCGGAAAATATTTTTTGATTAACCTCCTGCATTGCTTTTGGCATTGCTCCTCTACAAGGAAAAACAGCCCATGTATAGCTAGGAATTACTTTCGTAACAAAGCCCTCTGGTATTTCTGCTCTCCCATTGTAATCGTCTGCTATCAGATACTCAAACTCCTTGTCTCCCATACTTTCATCAATATTCACGCCATACATGCCACAAACGATACTCCCTTTACCACTTTGATAATGTTCTGTCCAAAACTTTGGAATTTCTGTTTTCGCATCATCATACTTAAACTTTTTCTGTGCACCTATAACCGTAAATGCCTCTTTTTCAACAATTTTGTAGTCCATAGTAAAACCACCTTTCAAAGTAAATGAGATTTTCAGTGGAGCAAACGATTTAATCATTGCTCCATCCTTTCGTACAGCTGTAGGTGTAACACCATGGAAACGTGTAAAAGCTTTTGAAAAGCTATCTGGCGACTCATAGCCATATTTGAGTGCAATATCAATGATTCTTGTATCCGAGGAAACAAGTTCGCTTCCGGCAAGTGTGAGCCTACGTTGTCTAATATAATCACCCACAGTAAAACCACAAAGCATGGAAAATCCTTTTTGAAAATAAAAGGGTGAGATGAGCGCATGACTTGCAATTCTTTCGATGGTCAGTTCATCCGTAAGATTTTCCTCAATATAATCGATAGCTTCGCTAATACTTTTTATCCATTCCATAGTTTCTACCTCCCTGCTATGTCTCTATGTTATTACTTCAAAAGATTCCTTTCCCGACTTATTGTGCCTTCTTTTGTCCGAATAGCTTCCTTCTCCCATTCCTCTCTAGTGATGACATATACTTTTGTAACCTCATTCTCCTTATCTATAAATTCATCAACTTGATGCATCCCTATTGAAAGTGCTGTGGCATATGAACCAATATTTGTATATTTCATATAAGAATAGATCCTATTGAAGGGTGTATTCTTAAAAACCCAATCCCTGCTCGCTTTGGCGGCCTCACTTGCATACCCTTGTCGTTGGCAGTCTTTTCGGATATGATATCCAATCTCAGGTTTAATCTGACCATTTATAAGTTGCATGGTCAAGCCACAATCACCTATCATTTCTCCTGTTGCCTTGAGTATGACTGCCCATAATCCAAATCCAAAAATCTTATATCTTTCTCTGTTTTTCTCAATCCAATTCATCACTCTTTTTTCATCAAAAGTATAGGGATAATGTTCCATAATATCTGAATCAGCAAGAACAGCATAAAGTGCCTCAAAATCACTTTCATTCATTTCTCTTAAGGATAATCTCTCCGTTTCTATATGCATACCTCTATCTCCTATGGTAACTATGACTTATCAATTTAATTTCAATATAATACTTATTGATACGCTTGTCTATTCATTCCCCTACTCTAAAATGGTATTTCTATTTTGCTAAACCTACTGTCTTTCCTTTAATTATTTTTCAAAATTCGTTAAATTTCACAAAATAATAATTAATTTATTATAATTTTAGGTGAATTGAAGTAAATATTGATTGTGATACAATGAAAACTAGGAAACCAATTATAGTTTTTTAGTTTCCTAGGAGGATACGAATATGGATTTACATACAAGTATATTAGAAGCATGTATTACTGTTTTTAATAAAAAAGGCATTAAGTTTACCATGGATGATTTGGCGAAAGAATTATCTATTAGCAAGAAAACGATTTACTCTGTCTTTAATGACAAGGAATCTCTACTACTACAAATGGTGGATTATTGTTTCGATGGCATTAAAGACAGCGAGAACAAAGTGCTTTCGGATAGCAGCTTAAATACGGCCGAGAAGATAGAAACTATTTTAGGCGTTCTGCCTGACTGCTATCAAAATCTGGATTTCAGCCAGTTATATCTTATCAAGGATAAGCATCCTCTGGTATATTCACAGATTGAACAGCGCCTTGAAAATGGTTGGGAAAATACAATTGCCCTCTTAGAACAGGGGATGCAAGAAGGAGTGGTTCGCCCGATACACCCCATTATCATCAAAACAATATTTGAAGCTACACTGGAACAATTTCTAAAAAGAGACCTGCTTGAGAAAAATAACATCACTTATCAGCAGGCATTGAAAGAAACGGTTAAAACGCTTACAAGAGGCATTATTGTAGATTGACAGATTCCATTTTTTAAACCGAAAGGTTGGTGTGTTAATGAAAAAATATATAAACAATCATTGGATTTTTACAGAACACTATTCACCTGAGCTTCATAAACCCGGATTTACAAAAGGCTTGAAAGTAAGACTTCCACACACCTGCAAAGAAACACCCTTTCATTACTTTGATGAAAACCTCTATCAGATGACATGCTGGTACAAAACAGAACTGGATATTCCAGCAGACTGGAACGGTGATTATGTAGCTGTGACATTTGAAGGCGTTGCACATCAAGCTGATGTATTTGTGAATGGTGTCAAAATATATTCCCATTATTGTGGCTATACAGCATTTACAGTAGATATAAGTTCTAGCGTAAAGTACGGCGAAACAAATGTACTGGTCGTAAAGGTTGATTCCCATGAGCAATTAAATCAGCCACCTTTTGGTCATGTCATAGATTATATGACATTTGGTGGGATATACCGTGAAGTCTATTTAGAGCATAAGCCAACGCTTCACATTGCAGATATTTTTGTAAAACCAGAAATCTTAATAACTCAAACAGAACCTATCCGCTTAGATACAAAAGTTTCTGCCCAGCTCTCAAGTGATATTACATTATCTGCCATTGATGTCCCAGTAAAATTAGAACAACTATTATACAGTGCATCTGAAGAAAAAACACCGTTAGCAACGTACACCTGTTCAGACTGTCATCCGAAATTTACGGTGGACAATGTCAGTCTGTGGGATATAGATACCCCTGTGCTTTATCAATTAGTCACTCGTCTGTATGACATGTCGCAAAAAACACCCCAGTTACTGGACACAGTGACTACGACAATAGGATTCAGGCGTTCTGAATTTAAGAAAGACGGCTACTATTTAAACGGACGCAAGTTAAAGATCAGGGGGCTCAATAGGCACCAGAGTTATCCTTATGTAGGCTATGCCATGCCTGCTTCAATGCAGAAACTGGATGCAGATATCTTGAAAAACGAGCTTGGTGTAAATGCGGTAAGAACCAGCCATTATCCACAATCACATCACTTCATACAAAGATGTGACGAAATAGGGCTTCTGGTATTTACTGAGATTCCCGGCTGGCAACATATAGGCGATGACACATGGAAAAAGCAGGCGGTAATCAATACAACAGATATGGTCAGACAATATAGAAATCATCCATCCATCATATTATGGGGTGTCAGAATAAATGAGTCCCAGGATGACGATGCCTTTTATCTTGCTACTAATAAGGCTGCTCACGAAGCAGATCCAACACGTCCTACTGGAGGTGTCAGGGCAATAGCTCATAGCCACTTATTAGAGGATGTCTATACCTATAACGATTTTATACATGATGGCGTAAAAAGAGGCTGTCAGCCAAAGAAAAAGGTTACATCGGATAACCATAAACCTTATCTTATTACCGAATATTGTGGACATATGTATCCTACTAAAACCTATGATGATGAGGCACACAAAAGGGAACATGCCAGACGTCACGCCAATATTCTTGATGCAGTTGCCTCAGAAAATGAGATAGCCGGTTCCTTTGGCTGGTGCATGTTTGATTATAATACTCACCGTGATTTCGGTAGTGGAGATAGAATATGTTATCACGGTGTTATGGATATGTTCCGCAATCCAAAGCCTGCTGCTTATGTGTATGCTGCTCTTGGTAATAGAAATCCTGTACTAGAGATCAGTTCCTCCATGGATATAGGCGAACATCCTGGCTGTATAAGAGGGGATATTTATATCTACACCAATGCAGATTCAGTAAGGTTTTATAAAAATGATGAATTGATTAAGGAATTCTTTAGTAGAGACAGCACCTATAGTCACTTATCCCATGGACCTATTACTATGAATGATTTTATAGGTGATAAGATGGGCAAACAAGAACACTTTTCTTCAAGACAGGAAGCGCTGGTAAAAGACCTGCTTAACGCTTATGCCTTAAAGGGAGCAGATTGTATGACACCCAGACTTATGCTTAAAGCCCTAGCACTTATGGCTATATACCGCATGAAACCAGCAGATGCCTTGAGGCTGTATAATCAATACATCGGAGACTGGGGTGGCACGGCTACTACCTATAGGTTTGATGCCATCACAAATGGCAAAGTCGTTAAATCTATCACCAAAGCCCCAATGACTAGCATCCATTTAAAAGGGACTACCAATACTCAAATGCTGACGGAAAGCGATACCTATGATGTAGCCTCTATAAGGCTTTCTGCTACAGATGAATACGGTAATGTTCTTCCCTATTATTCAGGCTACGCACACATCACCTGTGAAGGAGCTATCGCATTAATCGGACCAGACATCCTACCTTTTCAAGGGGGGTACAGCGGATGCTACGTTAAGACCATCGGTTCTGAGGGACATGGAAGTGTCACCGTTTCTATTCCAGAGACAGAGCCAGTCACCTTTACATTTCATGTGACTTGTAAAAATAATGCCAATCAGAATGGAGGATTATAATGGAGGATAAATCAAAAGTAATATTTGGAAACCCCATATCATCAAGGGATTATAAGAAAGCAGTAAGATCCAAGAACAACTATTTAAAAAAGTTTGGGGATGATTCTAACGCCGATTATAAAATTGCTATTGAGGAAAATCCCTATATCGGAGATTTACTTGGCGTCAAGAATATTATAGTAGACCCTAAAGATCCCAGTGGTACCTTTGACAGGGATAAAGGCATTATTGTCGGCAATATTCGTATGGGATTCGGGCATTACCGAATTGCTATGGCAATGGCATCAGCAGCACATGCCATGGGTTATACACCCTACTGGATGGATTTGAACGCCTATCCTTCTACTACCTGTACAAAGGTGATAAGTGCTCAAAATGAATTGTATTCTTTAGGCTCAAGGCTTTCTAAGTTTTCTCTGTTTAATAAGCTAGTATGGGAACCCATGAATTACGAAGGCTTCCGTGCACTTTCCTATAATGCTTCTGACCAAAAAAATGCGGAACTTATGGCCCCTGTATTTGCTAACATCCCCAAAGATATGCCTTTTATAGGTACTCATGTATGGCCATCACAAGCTGCAGTACATAGTGGCATGAAAAAGGTTATTAATGCTATCCCTGACAATTGGCCAATGGCACTTCATTTTGCCGAAGGAAGCATTCACACGGTTCAGTGCTGGAATGCCTATCAGGGTTACCGCATATGCAATGGTATGCAAAAAAAATCAACTTGTCATGCACTTCCTGCCGATTCTTTAGTCTACACAGGACACTATATTGACCATGAACTAGTCTCAAATATAGAAGCAGACTGTGATGCGCGTATGAAGCGAAAAGCCAATAAAGAACCTATGCGTTTTCTTCTAACAATCGGTGGTGCAGGAGCGCAAAAAGAAATATTTGCTGCTATTATCAAGCATGTACTACCTGCCATTGCAAAAAACAAAGCTGTTCTTTATATCAATGTAGGTGATTACAAAAATGTATGGGAAGCCTTGATTACGGAGATACCAGATTTATCTACCTATGCCACAGAACACTTTGATAACTGGGAAGATACCAAGGCATTTGCTAATCAAGCTCTTGAAGGACCTGTCACAGGCATCCATGCATTCTATCATCACAATATATTCGAAGCTGTTTATTGTACGAATCTGCTTATGAGAAGCTGTGATGTACTCGTAACAAAGCCTAGTGAGCTTGCATTTTATCCTGTGCCAAAGCTCTTTATAAAAAGAGTGGGAAAACATGAAATGTGGGGTGCTATCCACTCTGCTGAAATGGGAGATGGTACACTGGAATGTCGTGACATACCACATACCTTGCAGATGATTAATTTATTTTATAAAGATAACACCTTTCTTGCAGCTATGTGCGAATCCATCAAACGTAACAAATCCATAGGACTCTATGATGGTGCTTATAAAGTGGTAGAAATGGCAATGAAACAGGAAAATAAATAATAAATACAGGGGGTAGCAGTTATGGATACAGTAAAAAGTTTATCAGTCAAAGAAAAATTTGCTTACGGGATAGGGGCAGTTGGAAAAGATATGGTTTACATGTTATCTGCCAGCTATGTTTTATACTACTATCAGGATATTATGGGTGTAAGCGCATGGGCAATGGGAATTATCTTATTAGTGGCCAGAGTATTTGATGCTTTTAACGATCCTATTATGGGCGTAATCGTAGCCAAAACCAAAACAAAATGGGGAAAATTCCGTCCATGGCTTCTCATAGGCACATTGCTTAATGCTATTATCTTGTTTTTTATGTTTGCGGCACCACCACAGCTTGATGGAGCGGGACTTACTACTTATGCTGCAGTGTTTTACATTTTATGGGGTGTTACCTATACCATGATGGATATCCCTTACTGGTCTATGATTCCTGCTTTTACAAAAGGGGGCAAAGAACGTGAAAATCTGTCTACACTAGCCCGTTCCTGTGCAGGTGTCGGAAGTGCTATTATTACCATTATTACAGTTATAGCAGTAGCTGGACTTGGTAGCTTATTGTGTCCTTCAGGGTCACCTGATACAGAAATAGAACGAATAGGCTTTAAATATTTTGCGCTTATTATTGCTATCCTTTTTCTTATCTTTATCATCATTACCTGTCTAGCCATTAAAGAAAAATCCACAGTGGATATGAAAGCGGCAACGATTAGGGAAATGTTTACATCACTCATCCAGAATGACCAAACCATGACAATGGTCATTGCTATTGTTCTCATTAATTCTGCTGTCTATATTACTTCAAATCTTGTTATTTACTTTTTCAAATACGATTTTGGTGGCACTTCATGGAAAACCAATTACACGATATTTAACACCTTCGGTGGTGCAGTACAGATCTTGTCCATGATGATTTTGTTCCCATTACTTCGAAAATTTTTCCAAGCCATTAAAGTATTTTACATCAGCATAGGGATGGCGATCATTGGTTATTTTGTATTATTAGGCATTTCATTTACCAGCATGGGAAATGTATTTCTGCTTCTGATTCCAGGATTCTTTATTTTTGGAGCAGTCGGTATACTTAACGTACTGACCACCGTATTTTTGGCGAATACAGTTGACTATGGTGAACTTAAAAATAACCGCAGAGATGAATCAGTCATCTTTTCTATGCAGACCTTTGTGGTTAAACTTGCATCAGGAATTGCTGCACTTATTGCTTCTGTTTGCCTGTCAGTCTTCCATATAAGCGCAGATGAAACCATTAAGTCAGCCATCTCTGGCAGTTCTGTGGTCGGACTTCGCATGACCATGACTGTACTTCCTATGCTCGTACTCCTTGTAGCCTTTATTGTCTTTAAAAAACATTATATACTCACAGATGAAAAACTGGAGTCAATTACGAAGGAGCTTAAATCACGTCAAAAGCATTAAGCTTACCAGAAAGGAATGACCCTTATGATCCAAGAAAAAAACGGACTTTTTCATTTAAACACAAAGCACACTTCCTATGTATTTAAGTTACATCCTGACGGTCATCTTGAACATCTGCACTACGGGAGAAAGATTCATCTAGAGGAAAGTGATGCAATGACAGAAAAGCATACTTTTGCTCCTGGCAACACGGTATTGTATTCTGAGGATAATCCTGGTGTATCTTTAGAAAATGCCGCACTTGAATTTTCTTCTTATGGCAAAGGCGATATCAATGAACCACTAGTGGAAATTGTTCATGCAGACGGAAGCTGTACATGTGATTTTTTGTATGATTCCCATCAAATATTACCGGGAAGGAAAGCCTTTACCTGCCTTCCTGGTTCTTATGGCACAGACAGTGAGGTAAGTACACTACTCATCACACTCATTGATAAGCACTATGCTTTAACACTGGATTTATATTACTATGTTTATGAAGAGGATGACGTGATCTGCAGGCAGACCTGTCTGACAAATAACAGTTCTGATTCAGTAAATGTCCATAGGCTGTTAAGTAGCAGTCTTACGCTTTTTGGTACAGACTATCAGGTAACCTCTTTTCATGGGGCATGGGGACGAGAAATGCAGCGTCATACAACCAGATTAAATGCAGGCAAATATGTGGTCTCTTCTCAGTGTGGTACTTCAAGTAGCAGGGCCAATCCACTGGTATTTGTCACAGAGCCCAATGCAGATGAAGATTCTGGTCAGGTTTATGGCTTTAATCTGGTATACAGTGGCAATCATTACGAAGCCATAGAAGCTGACAGTTACGGTCATACCAGAATTGTAACAGGTATGTCGCCAGTTAGTTTTTGTTATCGGTTAGAACCGGGAAATTTCCTTGAAGCACCAGAAGCTGTAATGACTTATTCTCACTGCGGCTTCACAAAGGCAAGTCATCACTTTCATTCCTTTGTACAAAACCACATTGTACGCGGAAGCTGGCAGTACAAAGAACGCCCTATACTGCTTAATAGCTGGGAGACCTCATATTTTCATTTTACAGAAAGCTCTCTGCTACGTCTTGCAAAGAAAGCAGCCAAGGCAGGAATAGAACTGTTTGTTATGGATGATGGATGGTTCGGCGAGCGAAATGATGATCAGCATTCTCTTGGTGACTGGACCCCTAATCTCTCTAAACTCCCCCATGGACTAAAAGGTCTGGCAGATCGTATTAATGATATGGGAATGGCATTTGGTATATGGGTAGAACCAGAGATGGTTAATACAGATAGCAAGCTTTTTAAAGAGCATCCTGACTGGACTTGTTCCATTCCTGATCAACCACATAGCGAGGGCCGCAATCAGCGTATTCTTGACCTCTGTAATCCAAATGTTCAGGAATATATCATCAAAAGTATGTCTGAGGTTTTCTCCTCTGCTAACATAAGTTATGTGAAATGGGATATGAATCGTATTTTTTCCGATTATTATTCCCCTTCTCTTCCTTCCGGTAGGCAGGGTGAAATGCTTTATAACTATTACATAGGACTGTACAGCATTATGAAAACCCTTACTGAGAGATTTCCCAACATTTTATTTGAGGGTTGTGCTGCAGGGGGTAACCGATTTGACCTGGGTATGCTTTGCTATTTCCCACAAATCTGGGCAAGTGACAATACAGATGCTGTATGCCGCTTAGCTATACAGGACGGCTATAGCTATGGTTATCCAATGTCTACCATAGGTTGTCATGTCAGTAGCTGCCCCAATCATCAGACCTTGAGAATCACACCTTTTGAAAGCAGATTCAATGTGGCGGCTTTTGGTGTCCTTGGATACGAGTGTAATCTGAGTGATATGAAGAAAGAAGAGCTTGAAGCACTCAGTGAACAGGTAACACTTTATAAAAAATGGCGCCACCTACTGCAATATGGAACGTTTTATCGCATAAGATGTGGCAATATTTATTCTTGGAATACGGTATCAGCAGACAAAAGTAAATCAGTAGGATTTTTCATGCAAAAACTCACAACCGCAAACTGGCAACACGAAATATTTAAGGCAAAAGGGCTTGATGAGGATAAGAGATATACCTTTTCAGGTAGGAAACTCAAACATAACATTAAAGAATTTGGTGATTTGATTAATACGGTATCACCCATTCATGTAAAACAGGATTCGATGCTTCACAACATCTTAACGAAATGGGTTAAACTAGATGGGGAAACAGAGTTTTACCATGTCTACGGAGATACGCTTATGTATAGTGGCATCAAATTAAAACAAGGCTTTGCCGCAACAGGTTACAATGATGAGGTAAGATATTTTCAGGACTTTTGCTCCCGTATTTATTTTATGGAGGAAGAGGATGAAGCTCAGCAATGATAACCATTATAATAGAGTGAATGGTGGCATTATGGATCGTTTGCCATTGTGATGTTAGGGACTGATAATATTATTTTCTTGATTCAACGACACTATAATACTCTCACACTAGTTTATAAAGTTTAGCACGCTTATAGTAGGGCTTGAAAGTGAATCTACTGCTTTACGCTTACTTCTACGCTGTTACATTATATCTTACCTAACAATATTGATTGCTTCGATCGCCGTGCATCATATAGATTCCACTCCGTTCCATCTATATGATGGGCTACGCAACACAGTTCGACTCCGCTTCGCTTCATCTCACTGTGTTACTGCGCCCTATGCGGTTTAACAAAAAAAGTAGGGATTGAGAGCGAGCTCTCATCCCTACTTTTTTTGTTAAGCCGCGCACGGCTGTTAGTTTTACTCAAATTCAATCGTTGCTGGTGGTTTTCCTGTACAATCATAAAGTACACGATTAACCCCTTTAACTTCATTTACAATTCTAGTTGTAACTTTTCCAAGTACTTCCCATGGAAGGTCAGCTGATTCTGCTGTCATAAAGTCACTTGTTGTTACTGCTCTTAAGGCTACTGCGTAGTCGTAAGTTCTTTCGTCACCCATTACTCCTACAGATCTCATATTTGTAAGTGCTGCGAAGTATTGTCCGATTTCTTTTGCAATCCCTGCTTTTGCAATTTCTTCTCTGTAGATCCAGTCTGCGTCTTGTACGATGCGTACTTTTTCTGCTGTTACTTCACCGATAATACGGATACCAAGTCCTGGACCTGGGAATGGTTGTCTAAATACTAAGTATTCTGGAATACCTAATTCTAATCCTGCTTTACGTACTTCATCTTTAAATAAAAGACGAAGTGGTTCAATGATTTCTTTGAAATCTACATAGTCTGGAAGTCCACCTACATTGTGGTGTGACTTAATCACTGCCGATTTACCAAGTCCACTTTCAATAACATCTGGATAGATTGTTCCTTGTACAAGGAAGTCTACTGTACCGATTTTTTTAGCTTCTTCTTCAAAAACACGAATGAACTCTTCACCGATGATTTTTCTTTTAGCTTCTGGTTCTTCTACACCTTTTAATTTTTCGTAGAATCTCTCTTGTGCATTAACACGGATGAAGTTAAGGTCGTAGTGGCCTTCTGGTCCGAATACTGCTTCTACTTCATCTCCTTCATTCTTTCTAAGTAAACCGTGGTCTACGAATACACATGTCAGTTGTTTACCAATAGCTTTTGAAAGCATAACTGCTGCTACTGATGAGTCAACACCACCTGAAAGGGCACATAATACCTTACCGTTGCCTACTTTTTCGCGAAGTGCTTTAATAGTTGTTTCTACGAAAGAATCCATTTTCCAGTCGCCTTGACATTCACAGATGTTAAGAACGAAGTTAGAAAGCATTGTCATACCTTCTTGTGTATGCATTACTTCTGGGTGGAATTGTACTGCATAGATTCCCTTTTCTACATTTTCCATTGCTGCTACTGGACAAACTGGTGTATGTGCAGTAATAGTAAAGTCAGCTGGTGCTTGTTCAATATAGTCTGTATGGCTCATCCAACAAATTGTTTTTGGTGACACACCTGCAAATAACTTAGAGGCTGTGTCTATATCTACTTCTGTTTTACCATATTCGCTAACTGGTGCAGTTGCTACCTTACCACCTAAAAGGTGTGCTGTAAGCTGTGAGCCATAGCAAATTCCAAGTACAGGAATACCTAATTCAAAGAGCGCCTTATCACAAAGTGGTGAATCTTCACCATATACACTATTTGGTCCACCTGTAAAGATGATTCCTTTTGGATTCATTTCTTTAATCTTTTCTATACTGATATTGTAAGGATGTACTTCACAATATACATTACATTCTCTAACACGTCTTGCAATCAATTGGTTGTATTGTCCACCAAAGTCAAGAACGATTACTAACTCATGATTCATGCCATTTGCCTCCTTGATTTTTCTTCCATCTATTATATCATCCTTCTGTCTCTAAGGATATTCATTTCGTAACTATATATCTTTATTAATTCATACTAATAAATAATCAAGCTAGCTTTTCACGCTTCAGCATCTCTAATTAATGATTTATTTCTAATTTTTAATTAATAAAGAAGGGGCTGCCACATAATCATATTTTAGATATGAGAAACCTTATATGTTTATGCAACATCCCCCATTATTTTGCCTTAGAAATCTACACTATAGTTAGGTGCTTCTTTTGTAATGTGAATATCATGTGGATGGCTTTCTTTAAGACCAGCACTTGTGATTTTTACAAAAGTAGCTTTTTCTTGTAATTCTTCAATAGAACTTGCACCTGCATAACCCATACCAGCACGAAGTCCACCTACCATTTGGAAGATAGTGTCTGCTACATAACCTTTGTATGCAACACGGCCTTCAATACCTTCTGGTACTAATTTTTTCGCATCTGCTTGGAAGTAACGGTCCTTACTTCCTTTTTCCATAGCTGCAATTGAACCCATGCCTCTATATACTTTGTATTTTCTTCCTTGGTATAATTCAATTTCTCCTGGACTTTCTTCGCAACCTGCAAGCATTGATCCCATCATACATACGCTTGCTCCCATACCGATTGCTTTTACGATATCTCCTGAGTATTTAATACCACCGTCTGCAATAACAGGTACGCCATAAGGAGCTGCTGCTGCTGCACAATCTTCTACTGCTGTGATTTGTGGTACACCTACACCTGCTACAACACGTGTTGTACAGATAGAACCTGGTCCAATACCTACTTTAACACAGTCTGCACCAGCTTCAATAAGTGCTACTGTAGCTTCTGCTGTTGCTACATTTCCTGCGATGATTTGAAGTTCTGGGTATTTTGCTTTTACCTTCTTAACGGCATCTAACACCCCTTGAGAATGTCCGTGTGCTGTATCAATTGTGATAACGTCAACTTTAGATTTTACAAGGGCATCTACTCTATCAAGTAAATCCATAGTTACACCTACTGCTGCTCCCGCTAAAAGACGTCCTTGTTTGTCTTTTGCAGCATTAGGGTACATAATTGCTTTTTCAATATCTTTAATAGTAATAAGGCCTTTGAGGTTACCTGCTGCATCTACAAGAGGTAATTTTTCAATACGATGCTCAGCAAGTAATTTCTTAGCTTCCATAAGGTCTGTCCCTTCTGGTGCTGTAATAAGATTTTCGCTTGTCATCACTTCTTTAATTTTACGGTTGAAATCTGTTTCAAAACGTAAGTCACGGTTCGTTAAAATACCTACGAGTTTTGTTCCCTCTGTAATAGGTACACCTGAGATTCTGTATTTTGCCATTAATTCATTAGCTTCATATACATAGTGTTCTGGAGAAAGTGAAAATGGATCTGTAATAACGCCATTTTCTGAACGTTTTACTTTATCTACTTCTTCAGCTTGTGCTTCAATAGACATATTTTTATGAATGATTCCGATACCACCTTGACGTGCAATAGCAACTGCCATTCTCGCTTCAGTTACTGTATCCATTCCCGCGCTCATGAATGGAATATTTAATGTAATCGTCTTAGTCAGTTTTGTACTTAAAGAAACTTCCTTTGGTAATACATTAGAATAATTAGGTACGAGTAAGATATCATCAAATGTGATACCTTCTTTTAAAATCTTAGACATTGCTTGGCCTCCTAAAGTTGTGCTAATAGTTTTTATTGTTGAATAAAAACTCGAACGTTAAAATAATATTGATATATTTTGTACACTTTATCACATTTTCAAAGGTATTGTCAAGTTGTGACGGACATCCTTTTTATCCTTGTTTATTTTGCTTATTTCTTTTTTAATTCTAATAAACCTATTGTAGAAAAATATATTTATTTACTTCTCTAATGGACGCAATTGCCCTACTAATCATCTTTTTTATACTATTTCGATATAAGTCCTTTCATAGATTTTATTTGACGAGAAGTAACTATTTTATAGCTTACTCTCTACCTTAAGCAAGAGAAACGAATGTGATTAGCCCCTTATTTGTACGTCACTTGCATACATTTGTATTCTTAAATTCAGAATATCTTCTATTATACCTTGTATTTATCGAATATTCATTGACTATAAAATTTTATAGCTATTCAGTCACTAGGATATATAGTAACTTTCGTATTATAATGCTAGAAATGAGAGAAACTATTTATTACCTCATAGCTTATATGGCTGAATAGTTTAGAAACCTTAACTTGAGTACGCTTATGCTTACGATGTGAAAATTCCTTCTACGTCAGATTGATTAACCCAGTAATCAATCTACTTCCATAATCAATAAAGAAAGGGAACCTACAAAATAGTTTCCCTTTCTTTATTGATTATTATTATATTTTCTTAAAAACTTTATTAGGTGCTTGTCTGAATAAGTCATTTACAAAAGCTTCATTAGGTGAGAATATTACCTTACATGCCCCTTTAGCTGGGGTTTGTGTCATAATAACATATGTATTCTCATCTTTTGAATTATCACTTACATTAACTACTTTATATCCTTTATTAAGTTCTGATTGATGACGCTCATCTTTAATATTGGCCATGATCTCGATTTTTTTCATATCAATCGTCATTACTCTTTTACGTCTTGAGCGATTATAAATAACATCAATGTCTAATTCATTATTAGTTAAAATATATTCATACTCCCTGCTAAATCTGCTAAATAAAAAGCCTGCTCCAAATAGGATACCTACAATTAGAATCGGCCCTATAAAATCCCCACCCAACATAAAAGCAACTCCTATCAGAATAATTGTTGCTACAACTAATCCGATTTGAGCTAAAATATCAGTTGAAGATTTCTTTTGCTTAATGAGATACTCTTTAAATGTTTCTGACATATTCTTCTACCCTTCCTTTTTCGCCTCTTATTCTCTATAATAAAAATACTATAGAATCTCTATTTTTTCAACATTTACTGTTATTGTTTTTATAATTATAATATTATCAGTAAATGTAATAATTTGATAGCTTGTTTTCATAAACTATTATAAACTAGTTATGTATAAAAATTATAAACAAATGCGATTTAGGAGGCGATTTGTAAAGTGGATTTATTATTTGCATTAAAAGCGGCTATATTAGGTGTTGTGGAAGGACTAACTGAATTTTTACCGGTTTCCTCTACAGGTCATCTTATTATTTTTAGTAACCTATTGAAATTCTCAGATAACACAGCTTTTGCTAATATGTTTACCATGGTTATTCAACTTGGCGCTATCTTAGCTGTGCTAGTTCTTTATCGTAAGAAAATTTGGGATACTATTGTTCATTTGTTTCCAAGTAAAAATGTTTCTTTCGAAAAAAGTGGTCTTTATTTCTGGCTTATGATTGTCATCTCATGTGTTCCTGCTGCTGCTATAGGTATTCCTTTTAATGACTTAATTGAGGAAAAGCTATTTAATCCTCTTGTCGTAGCATGTGCTTTATTTGTAGGTGGTCTTTGGATGATGTATGCAGAAAGCAAATTACGTGGTAATCAAACCACTTCTCTGTCTACTACTAAAATCACAGCTAAAATGGCCATTATTGTAGGTTTATTCCAAGTACTCTCTATTGTGCCTGGTATGTCTCGTTCTGCTTCCACTATTATAGGTGGTTGGGTAGCTGGTTTTTCAACTGTAGCTGCTGCTGAGTATTCCTTCTTCCTAGCCATTCCAGTTATGTTTGGCCAAGCACTTTTAAATATCTTAAAAGCTCAAGGAACGCTCTTAGCAAGTGAATGGATTGCCCTTGGTATTGGCTTTGTAGTTTCTTTCATTGTGGCCTTAGCGGTTATTGGTTCTTTCATTTCTTACCTTCAAAAGAAGCCAATGAAAGTCTTTGCTATCTACCGTATCATTTTTGCTTTTGTTGTACTAGGCGTTGGTATGCTTGGGCTATTTTAATATCTTTTTGATAGGCTATACTATAATTTCATTAAATTCACTATTCATTCATCCCAATTTACCATGACTACCAGTAATAAATAAAGCAGCTAAGAGGAGTTATTAATCCTCTTAGCTGCTTTATTTGTATTGCTTATTATAAATATTTAACCTTTAATATAGCGTTTGATTTAATAGTAAATAGCTTTCATTTCACCATTTACATCTATAATATCAAATGCACAAAACTGATACGTATAACTATCTGCTCCTTCAGGATACATATAATATCCTACAGTCAGGTGACAACCTGCTTCCTCTTCAAAAGTCGCAAATCCATCATACTCTACTTTGAATACTTTTGTATCAATTTTCTGTTTCTCTGTTAACTCTAAAGAAATTCTAATTAATTTTAACTCTTTCTCTATAGCTTTTATATCCTCATCAGTAATTGGTATATATTCTCCTGATTCATAGGTCAATAAATGTTCTTTATAACTTTCATCTCCACTATACATTCCCTGGATAATTTCTGCTATTAAATCCACCTCTTCTATCTCACCTTCTACATAAGGCATATCATCATCTTCACTATATATATAATCATCCACGCTATAATCATCTATAGACTTTTTAGTTACAGTCTTACTATTATCTTTCTTTTCTTCTTTCTGCTGCGTTTCTTCTATGTCTTCTTTCTGTTCTTCTTCCTCTGATTCCCCATTAACAGCATCTATTCCTTTTTGCATTTCCTCTAGACTCTCATCAATGGAGTTATCTTCTAATACCTTATTAATCTCTTCCTCCATTTTTTCTTCTTCACTTTTATTATCCCCTAAAGTTATATGTACCTTTCCACATCCTATACTACTTGTAATGAGTATAGCCATTAAGATTATACTAGCAAACCACTTTCTCATATTCTCCCTCTCTTATTATTATTTTTATCTGTATTAATTTCTAAAAAACTCTAAAATACAATTTTCCATCAATATTATATACAGTGATGGACATAATATCCCAAAAGCCATATTCACTTCCCTCAGGATAAGCACTATATTTGATCATCAAGCCTGCGCCTACATCATATGCCAAGTCTTCTCCGTCATATTCTACTCGATTAATAACAAAGTCCACTTTAGTGCCTGGTTCAAATTCAAATTGGGTTTGTAATAATAGGTAATCTTTATCTCTATCCTTATAAGCTTCTTCACCAGCTAGCATAAAATATTTCTCTTCATCTTGACTACTTTCCCCTGGCTCTACTAATTGGCTATAATAATCTGTTTCACCATTTAAATATTGACGAATCACTTCAACGGCTTCATCAATTTCAGCATATTCACCGAGCTTATAATTCTTTCCTTCTTCATCATCATATATTTTGGTGTCCACTTGATCTTCTGAAAAACTACTTGTCTTAAATTGGCTCTTAGCAAAATAAGTGTTATCATCTTTTTCAGGTACTACTTCTTGCTCTTCATTTTCTTTGATAATGACAGAACCACTGCCATTCTTATCCTTTTGATCGACTGATTCCTCTAATTCTTCCTTTTCTGCTGTCTTAACTGATTTATCTTCTTTTGGCTTTTCTTCGTTATTTTTATCTGCTTCACCACTTGTTACTTTAGATTCATTAGGTTCAATTGTTATATGTACTTTTCCACCTATTACAATCCCTATCACTAATATCAAAACTACACCGATTACACCAATAACAACTTTTTTCTTCTCCATTTTATTCTCCTTCTTGAAGTAATAACACAGTATGTCACTATATCCAACATTTTTTGACTTACCATGTACAATAAACAAGATTATAAATTAAATTTTATGTTTTTTCAATATATTTTATTTTTTTAATATTTTTTGATTATTTGTTTTACTTTTAATATTATCTTTTGTATAATATGTCATATATAAGATAATATTAGAAAGGACTATTTATATGAAAATGCATTTTAAAAAGCTACCTACTTTCATAACTATGGCAATCTTATGCTTATGTTGTGGCTGCGGAAAAGTAACTATTTCTTTTGGTGATCAACCTAGCTCTTCTTCTCCTTCAACATCTGATATATCAGAAACCGAAGACTCTCAAAACGCTAGTGACGATACTGAACAGACAAAGGAGACTACAGGCAAGATTAAAGCGCCTAATTCTTCTGCTGCCCCCCCCTCTACTACCTTAAATTCACCACTCAAAATTTCATCTTCTAAGGAAATCGATGATGTAATTGCTTTCACAACCCAATTTTATACTGATTGGTTTGAAATGAACAACTATGGTTATATGGAAGGTAATCCAGATTTTAAAACTTACGATGCTCAATTTAATATGTATTCTCCAAATTACAAAGCCTTCTATGAAGTTTACGCTTCTCAAGATGCTGATGTACCTTTTCCTGAATCTTATACAATGTCACTTTATGATGATATGGTTCTTGACAGCCATGGTCGTGTTGTTACTAAACACTCCCCTGATAAACCTCCGTCGGCTATTTCATCTCTCGTAAAATCTGTTGATGCCATTAAAGTATTAAGTGGTGGAAATGGTATTTATAAAATGGGGGTTATCTTAACCATTGAAGGCGAACAAGTAGGAACAGATTTAGTAGTAGAAACGCAATATATAGGTACTTGTACTGTAGTAGCTGAAGAAACAGGTTATAAAATTGAAAAATATTGTAGCTATATCCATAGTGAACAGGACACTACTGATAAACCTGAGGCATATTTAGAAGCATTTAAAGCTAAATTATTAGGCAAAGGATCTGAACTTGATGTTATTAAAGACCATAATGTCACTGCTTCTCAAGATGGAGTAGTTGTAGAAAGTACCATTCTTCTTGACGAAAATAAAGATACATCAAGTTCTGTCGATACAACTTCACTTGATATTAAACAAATCATTAAGGAAAATGACCCCAAAACAGTTACTTTCTTAGGTCCAACAAGCCAAGGCTCTGGATTTATTATTGCCCCTGGTGTGGTTGCCACCAACTATCATGTTATTGACGGACAAGCTGAAGGTGTTATTCGTTTTGTAGACGGCAGTACCACTACAGTTCTAGGCGTTATCGATTATAATCCTGATTTAGATTTAGCAATTTTAAAACTAGCTACTGCAGTCGGTGAACCTGTTTCTTTTGGTAATGCTGACACCTGTAGTAAAGCAGATGAAGTACTAGCTATTGGTAGTCCTCTAGGCTTATATAATACAGTAACTGTAGGTCTATTTAATAATACTTGGGAAGAATCAGGTGTGACACTTCTTCAATCTAGCTTGCCATTGGCACCTGGTAATAGTGGTGGCCCTTTATTTAATTCAAAGGGTGAGGTAATCGGAGTTAATACAATGATTATGTCTGGCTATGCCGATATCTCTTTAGCTGTAGATATTCAGCACGTCATTAATGATACTTCTGGATGGCAAAATACTTCTTATAAAAGCATTTCTGCTCAACCACTTTCACAGTTATTTAATCAATAAACACTCAAAAAGGCGAGTACATGTTCACTCGCCTTTTATTTATTACTCTATTATGTTCTTCGTTTTTAAAAATATAATAATACGCCTAGCTCATCTTTATAGTCTACTACATATGCAGTTACGAACTTTGTAACCTCAATGTCTTGTCCTTGTGGCATTAGTTTTAGACAAATTGAGAGCTCTACCCCTGTTTCTTTTGTGCTGTTTTCGAAACCATTATATTCTACTGAATAAATTTCTGTATCAAAGAACTCATCTTCCTCCATATCTAACTGGATCTTATAGAGTTTGAGTTTCTTTTCATATTGTTTAATTCTATCTTCTCCTATTAATACAAAAGGCTCAGTCTCACTTGACTGGCTACTTAGTAATACATTATATACCTCTTTATCCCCAGCAAAATATTTCTGTAACACTTCAAAGGCATAATCTATTTCTTCATATTCCCCTGATATATACGGTATGCCTTCGCTCTCCCTTTCGCTATAAATACAATCGTACATATTATATTCATGTAAGGGTATTACTTCTCTTGGAGGCTGTTTTTCTGAAACTGGCTCTTCTTCTTCCACAACTACTTCTATTTCTTCTTTTTCTGAATCCCTAATCTTAGTGTCTACCCCCTGCTCAATTCCAGCTAAAGTCTCATCTATACTGCTATCTTCTAATATTTTAGCGATTTCATCCTCCATCTGTTGCTCTTTAGTTTTTGGTTCATCACCTATAGTTATTTTAATCCCACAACCTGTAACGCTTACTATTACTATTAATAGACTACCTAACAATACACTCCACTTTTTCATTACTACTATTCCCCTTTTATTTATTCTTAAGGTATTTCGAAATATCATGTAGCATCTACTTCTATGTACATTGATGCTCATAATCTTCAAAAACCATCTTCCAATTTTTCAACATAAACATTAAGTTCCATAGTTAACCCCATGTCTTTTTCTATCCCTATGTCTCCATCATCATCTATACGTTCTACTTCAATATGAAACTTATTGTTTAAATCAAATTCAAATTGGAGTTGCAAAACGTACTATACCAGTTACTAGTCAATCGATTATTATCCTAGCAACTACTGCTGCAGTCATGCATACCTCTATTAATCTATTTATCCTCCTTATTTATTTCTTAATCATTATTTATTTACAATATTCTATATTATTTTAATATTTAATCATATACTTTTCAAGTCAAATATATTGTACCTTATCCTACTTTTATTACATTAGATCTCTCATTAAAATAAATCCGTATCTTTTTCCTATGTTTTAACTCTTGCTTCTCTATTTCAACCTACTTCTATTGTTTCTCTTAATATCCTTGCTTATTAATCTAATAGGGGATTTTTTGAACTCATTGAACTTTTTTATTATCATTGTTTCCTATCAAGCTACCATAAGTAATTCCTCCTATATGCCTTATATTCTCCTACCACAAAAAAGGTCTTCTTCTTAAATTTTCTATTAAAAATTGAGAACAAGGTCTTTTTAATACATTACTCAGGGCATTCTCACTATCCAGTTACTATATAGACATATAAAAAGGATGTTCCATCTAACTTTGTTAGATAAGAACATCCTTTATTCAACTCTCCAAAATATTGGAGAAGTAGTTGTTACTTTATTTGGGGTGGGATTACATCATTCCCATGCCACCCATACCGCCCATGCCACCACCTGGCATAGCTGGTTCATCTTTCTTAATGTCAGCTACGATACATTCTGTTGTTAAGAATGTAGACGCTACTGATGTTGCATTTTGAAGTGCGCTTCTTGTTACTTTAGTTGGGTCAATAATACCGCCTTCAATCATGTTTACATATTGTTCTGTAAGAGCATTGAAACCTGTTCCTTTTTCAAGTTCTTTTACTTTATTGATAACAACTGCTGGTTCAAGACCTGCATTTGCTACGATTTGGTAAAGTGGAGATTCTAATGCTTTTAGGATAATACGTACACCTGTTTTTTCATCTCCAGTTGTTGTATCTAATAATTTTTCTACGTCTTTAGCAACGTGGATATATGTGCTACCACCACCACCGATGATACCTTCTTCAACAGCTGCACGTGTAGCTGCAAGAGCATCTTCAATGCGGAGTTTCTTTTCTTTCATTTCTGTTTCTGTTGCTGCACCAACTTTGATTACAGCTACACCACCAGCAAGTTTTGCAACTCTTTCTTGCATTTTTTCTTTATCGAAGTCTGATGTAGATTGTTCAATTTGATTACGGATAAGAACAACTCTTTCTTTAATTGCCGCTTTATCTCCAGCACCATCAACAATTACTGTATTTTCTTTTGTTACTTTAATGCTTGCTGCACGACCAAGCATGTCAATTGTAGCATCTTTAAGTTCAAGACCTACTTCTTCTGAAATCACTGTACCACCTGTAAGGATCGCAATATCTTGAAGCATGTCTTTTCTTCTATCACCAAAGCCTGGTGCTTTAACAGCTACACAGTTGAATGTACCACGGATTTTATTTAATACTAAAGTAGTAAGTGCTTCACCTTCTACATCTTCTGCAATAATAAGAAGTTTAGATCCAGTTTGAACGATTTGTTCAAGAACTGGTAAGATATCTTGGATATTAGAAATCTTCTTATCTGTAATTAAAATGTATGGATTATCATATACAGTTTCCATTTTTTCTGTATCTGTTACCATGTATGCTGATAAGTATCCTCTATCAAATTGCATACCTTCAACTACATCTAATTCTGTTGCCATTGTTTTTGATTCTTCTACTGTGATAACACCATCATTTGATACTTTTTCCATAGCATCAGCAATTAAGTTACCTACTTCATCATCACCAGCTGAAATAGCTGCTACTCTAGCAATATGGTTTTTGCTATTAACAGTTTGGCTCATTGCTTTAATTGATTCTACTGCTGCTTCTGTTGCAGTTTTCATACCACGACGTACAATAATTGGGTTTGCACCTGCTGCAATGTTTTTAAGACCTTCTGTGATCATTGCTTGAGCAAGTACAGTAGCTGTTGTTGTACCATCACCAGCAACATCATTTGTTTTTGTAGCAACTTCTTTTACAAGTTGAGCTCCGATGTTTTCAAATGGATCTTCAAGCTCGATTTCTTTTGCAATAGATACACCATCATTTGTAATAAGTGGTGTACCAAAAGATTTATCTAATACAACGTTACGACCTTTTGGTCCAAGTGTTACTTTTACTGCATTTGCTAATTGATCTACACCAGATTGAAGTGATTGTCTTGCTTCTAATCCAAAACGAATTTGTTTTGCCATGTTTATAGCCTCCCTAAATTATTGTTTTTACTCTCTATTATTTAGACTAGTTTATTCAAACTATCCTATGTTGTTTATATTAAGTACTCATATGCTTAGCTAGATAAACTTAAACTAAAGAAAACACGCTCCCTTAGGTCATATAATAGCTTATTCAACGATTGCTAAAATATCACCTTGGCGAACGATAACATACTCTTCTTTGTCTAATGTTACTTCTGTTCCTGCATATTTTGAGTAGATTACTTTATCTCCAACTTTAACCTGCATCTCTACTTTTTGTCCATCTACAACGCCACCAGGCCCTACTGCTACAACTACTGCTTCTTGTGGTTTTTCTTTAGCAGTCCCTGTTAAGATGATTCCTGATTGTGTTTTTTCTTCTGCTTCAAGATGTTTGATTACAACTCTGTCGCTTAATGGTTTTAAGTTCATAAAGAAAACCTCCCTGTTTATATTTAATAGTTTGTTTTTGTATTATTAGCACTCACTATGATTGAGTGCTAATTGATATTTATAATATTATGGCATTATACCTTATATTGCAAATACAATTTTTACCTTATTTAAGGTATTTTAAACATATTTAATTTATTTATTTATAATTTCTTTTATTTGCTTCTATTTTTAATGATTTACTTTTATTTTTAACTTTTTTCTCTTGTTTTTATACACTCTTCTTATATTTCTCTGTTTTATGCTTTTTTCTTACTTATATCTTTAAAAAGCGCATTTTCTCTTCCATAGAAAAAAAGATATTGTTGAGCATAACCAGCCAATTCACCAAAGTACTCACTTGCAAACTTTTGTATTTCCTCTAACTTTACATCTTTACCTTCAAAGTAAAGGCCTTCTATTACTCTTTTAATCCAAACATCTGTTGGAAAAAGCTCCATCCTAGAGTAAGCAAATAATAAGATGCAGTCTGCAACTTTAGGCCCTACGCCTTTTATAGTCATTAACTTGGCTTTAGCTTCTTCAATAGGCATAATATATAAATCGTTTAAAATAACATCACCATTTAATACTTTTTGGCAAGCATCCATTATATAGGGTGCCCTAAAGCCTACTTTACATTCTCTTAAATCTTCTTCTGTGGCACGAGATAGCTCCTTTGGTGTTGGAAATGAATGATAATGTTCTCCCATGCCATCGACTTCATTAATTGGGAATCCAAATTTATTGGTTATATTCTTTAAACAAGCTTTAATATGAGGAATGGATTTATTCTGTGAGACAATAAAAGAAATAAGCATCTCCCATGGATCTTGACGCAAAATACGAATGCCTTTACCAAACTCCACAGCTTTTGCCATCCATTCATCCTTTGCAGCTAATGTTGCTGTAATATTTTCATAGTTTGTGTTAATGTCAAAGTAATTCATCCAGATTTCTTCTACTTCACTAGCAGTAGTATTATAAATCGCTACACTGCTAGAATCTGGTTGCTGAGTAATTTTAATTAACTTTTGCTTGGCATTTAAAAGGTAACTATGATCTGAAATTTTTTCAAAGCGAAACACTTGTCCACTTTCTAAAATTTGTCCAATATTAAAGTGACTTACATGATTGAGCATTACCATATTATTCATGTTCCACACCCTTTACTTTTTCATTCTTTCATATTATTACCATTTCGTCTACTAATATCCATTTTTATGTAATTTTTTGTCCCTTAATATGATTAATGATTGTTAATTTTTCTTTTATATTATCATAATATTTATTATTTTACACTCGTTATAGATAAACTATTTTTCTTTTTTACCTTTCTCATATCACTCTTATTCCAACATTATCAATAAAAGTATAATAAATCATTATTTCTTAAGGACAGTTTCTCTAGATTATAATACGCTCTAAATCTACTCTCTATCTTTATATACCAATTAGTACTTGATTAAATTTATTAATTTAGTAGGTAATTATTTTTTATTATTGTATAATAAAAACAGAGTTATTTATTTTTTTATCTAAGAAGGGAGTTTTCTATGAAAGATACAATTTATACCATTCCACTAACGGATGCCTTTCATGCAGAGGATGAATGTCCTTTTTGTTATATAAAACGTAAGTTAGAACAAGATGCCATTTCCTTTATTTTAGGCTGTGCTTATATGGAGGATGATATTCGCGCTACAACTGACCAAATGGGCTTTTGTAGTGAACACTATAAGAAAATGTATGATTACGGCAACCGACTTGGCATGGCTCTTATGTTACATACCCATTATGTAGCCCTTCAAAAGGAATTAGCAAAGAAAATTGAAGCCTTTTCTCCTACTAAAACGAGTATGTTTGCCAAATTCAAAAAAGCTAAAACCATGGATGAATTAGCTGGAAATCCTATTAGTGAGTGGGTGAATGAACAAAATCATACTTGCTATGTTTGTGACTATATTGATAAAAATTTTATCCGCTATATGAATACTTTCTTCTATTTAATGGAGACAAGCCCTGATTTTATGGCTCTCTTTAAGGATTGTAAAGGTTTCTGTGTTACTCATTTTGGAGATTTAATGGCTCTATCAGATACCCTTGTTACTGAAAAAGCTAAACCTGAATTTTATAGTATTTTATTTGATAAGATGCAAACCAATCTGAAACGTATTGAAGAAGATTTATCCTGGTTTATAGATAAATATGACTATCGTAATAAAGATGCAGATTGGAAAAATTCTAAAGATGCTATTCCTAGAGGTATTCAAAAACTCGTAGGTATTTATGTTCAAGATCCTCCTTTTAAAGAAAAATAGTCTTTTATACAAAGCTTGTTATTGATTAAATTTAATAATTACTAATAAGAGCTGGTACACTATTTAGTGTCCAGCTCTATTAAAATGATTCGACTTTAATGAGTTATATACTGCGCTCATTCTGTCTATTGGATTATAACCACTCACTTAAATCATAATCTAATTTTCCTTCTTCAACATCTTCTATCATCTGCATACGTTGCTTTTTCCAAATATACTGTAAGTCTTTGGTATTTCCTTGATAAACCCAGGGTAATGCTTCTTTCATATCTTTATACATTTTTTCTATCTGCTTTCTACTCCAATGTCTTAAGCAATACTTTCTCCCATCCTGAGCATAAATATAAATACTATAGTCTTCTTGATAAATCCATATCATTTTCTCTATTGGTATAACTACAATACCTTGGAAGATACCTATAAACCAGTGCTCTGTAATTCTATACCTCTTATCTTCCCTAAGACTCTTTTCTTCTTGTATTTTTAAAGCAACCTCTTTCCATCTTTGCTTACCTATGTAATGCCTTCCCTTAATCCTTGGTAATCCCAGTACACCTACTAAACATTTTATTACTTCATAAATCACAAAAACACTTATACAGATTAAACCTGCTACTTCTAAGCGATATCTTAACAAGCCTTTTTCTTCTTCTATGAATACTATTTTATTTATAAAATCCGCCTCTGTTACATTTTCTTTATAAATAGCATTCAAATCACGGACAACACCTAATAAAATCGTTTCATAATCAATTAATGTGTTTGCCTCTTTTATTATTAAAAATTTATTCTTACCCGTTAAATAGGATGGATCTGTACTACTAGTACTAGCGTATATACATATCATGTATTTACCTTTCATTTCTCCTAAATAAATAGTACTTTCCTTGTAATTCTCCCCATCTTTGTCCCCACTATAAATTTCATATCCAGTATTAATAAAACTCATTTCCTTGGCTGTTACAACAGGTGGTACTTCCTTTATAAATAATTTCATGTCATAGTCCTGAATATCCCCAGCACCTATTAATAATGATTCTACATACTCTCTATTGGGATAAGTCTGCATGCAGATTACTATTAATAAAACACACCAAATCAATAACCTTTTTAGATAATGTTGCCTTATCTCTTTGTTTAATCCTTTAGCCTGCATTTTTCTCCTCATACTCATCAATCATATTTTTACATTTTATATTATAAGGGGAACTAGATGATAGTTCCCCCTCTCTTAAGATTTTACTTCAACTGAAGTGATACGTCTATTAGATCATGTATTGAGAAATAAATCCTTTTCTTAGACTTCTTCTATCCCTGTATCTTGTATTTGATTAAGGCTTATTATTTTCTTATTCGCTTCAATTTCATCTAACATAATCTGTCTTTGCTTTTTCCATAAGTTATGTGTTTGACTAGTTTCACCATAATAAATCCATGGAATCATTTCTTTTAACTGGTTTAGAACTTGAGTATGATTCATTTCGGTTAGGGTATTTATTACAAACTTGTCCCCATCCTTGGTATGTATATAAAGCGCATAATATTGTACTTCACTAATGCCTTTTAACTTCGTATAAACCCATATAATATTCTCAAGTTTCACTGCGCAAGTGTTTAACTTAGTGGAAACAATCCAGTTCTCTGTAATCATTTGTCCTTTTCCTGCGTAGATGGGTTGTTCACTCTCAATTTCATCTATAACACTGGTTATTTCACCATACTTTTTCAGATGCCTTATTCCTTTCATCCCCTTAAAGTTGATTAGGTAAATAACATATTTAATAAGATATATTATCATTGCTAAGCCAAAAATTACAATCGCACCAGTAACAATATAATTAACAATTAAACGGCTCTTTGACTCCATATACAGTACTTTAGGTGCAAAGTCTTCCTCAGTGAATTCAGTTCCATAGTATGAGTTAAAATCTTTTATTACCTCTGGTAATAATTCACTATATCGGTCTACTTCACTTGTATTTTTAATATAACCCACCATATCTTCAGTTAATAATACATCTGGATCTTCATCTGCGGTACTTGGATAAACGCAAATAATCATTTTATTACCTAGCTGCGTTAAATATATACCATCAGTTTTTCTTTCTTTAGAACTAGGTGTTTCTTGCTCATATAGGTAAAAATAGGTATTTAAAATATATAATTCATCTAAATTCGTAATAGGTGGTAGCATCTGTTCATAGTATTCATCGTAGTTTTCCTCTTGTTGTAAAACTATAGGTTTTATAAGTGACTTTAAATAATCTTTATTTTGATATCCAAAAAAACTTAATCCCCCACAAATCACTCCCAAAATAACTATCCACATTAAATTGTTTTTAATTGCACTCTTCTTTAACAACCCTTGTTCCATAATTCTCCCCTTTTCTTCTTATTCTAAATCCTCTATTTTAATAATCTAACCCTAATTCTCCTTTCCATCGTATTTAGGTTTAATGTATTAAATAATCTACCTTTAAGACATTAAAAGTATTAAAGTGTTCCTAAGTCATTTAAATTATATATTATTTTTTTTATATTATCAATATTTAATGTAATCATTTTGAAACTATATATAGTCTTTCATCACAAAAAAAGTAGGCTACTAGTATTTAAATTCCTATAGCCTACTCTTTAACTATCTCAACTTTTCTTCTACTATTCTATAACTTAGAACTAGTATTTAACTTATCATAAATTTCATTAGTATCCAAATAATAAAGTTGTTTCATGATACCCCCCTTTCTATATATACTATATTTTTGATGTTCTAAAATTAATAATACTTATTTTAAATTCCGTGATTTACAAGTAAAGTCTCAACAATATTGATAACTAAAAAAAGTAGTTAGAAACATTTTTAGCGCTTCTAACTACCCTCTTATACACTACTCTTCAATCAAAAACTTCTTTATTATATCTGGATAAATAGTCTATGATATATATTAATTCAAACAACAAAAAAACACCCTAAGGTGTTCTAATTCAAAAAGCCGACGATCGGACTCGAACCGATAACCTGCTGATTACAAGTCAGCTGCTCTGCCAATTGAGCCACGTCGGCAAAACGTGCACAGAAGGATTCGAACCCTCGGCCTTCTGATCCGTAGTCAGACGCTCTATCCAGCTGAGCTATGCGCACATGATGTCAATTTTATATTTTATTTTACTTCTATAATATCTTATAGAAAACGTGCACAGAAGGATTCGAACCCTCGGCCTTCTGATCCGTAGTCAGACGCTCTATCCAGCTGAGCTATGCGCACTTATTTATTGATAATTACTTAAAAATATGCCCGAGACCGGAATCGAACCGGTACGAGGGTTAGCTCGCAGGATTTTAAGTCCTGTGCGTCTGCCAGTTCCGCCACTCGGGCATATGATGGTCGCTATAGGGCTCGAACCTATGACCCCCTGCTTGTAAGGCAGGTGCTCTCCCAGCTGAGCTAAGCGACCATATTAATGGCATATTTTTATTTATTAGTTAAAACAACTAACTAATACGACCCAGAAGGGACTCGAACCCTCGACCTCCGCCGTGACAGGGCGGCGTGCTAACCAACTGTACCACTGGGCCTTATTTACTTACATTTTAATGAGCTATGATGGACCCTCGGGGACTCGAACCCAGGACCGTCCGGTTATGAGCCGGATGCTCTAACCAACTGAGCTAAGGGTCCATATCACTACATTATATGTAGCAAGCCGACGATCGGACTCGAACCGATAACCTGCTGATTACAAGTCAGCTGCTCTGCCAATTGAGCCACGTCGGCATATTAAAATGTAATGACCCGTACGAGAATCGAACTCGTGTTACCGCCGTGAAAGGGCGGTGTCTTGACCGCTTGACCAACGGGCCTTATTTAAACTCCCCGAGTAGGGTTCGAACCTACGACCCTCCGGTTAACAGCCGGATGCTCTGCCGCTGAGCTATCGAGGATTATTTCTTTTACTCTCTTGAGCACTTATGAAGTATATCATATCTATTGACTTATGTCAACACCTTTATACTTCCAAAACTAAACACAATTTTTTATTCAACCTTTATTATCTAGGTCAAACCCTCGAACCGTTAGTATTGGTCACCTCAATGTATTACTACACTTACAGCTCCAACCTATCTACCTCATAGTCTCTAAGGGGTCTTACTCCTTTCGGATGGGAAATCTTATCTTGTGGTCTGCTTCACGCTTAGATGCCTTCAGCGTTTATCAGATCCAGACTTGGCTACTCTGCTATGCCATTGGTATGACAACAGATGCACCAGTGGTCCGTCCATCCCGGTCCTCTCGTACTAAGGACAGCTCCACTCAAATTTCCTGCGCCCACGACGGATAGGGACCGAACTGTCTCACGACGTTCTGAACCCAGCTCGCGTACCGCTTTAATGGGCGAACAGCCCAACCCTTGGAACCTGCTTCAGCTCCAGGATGCGATGAGCCGACATCGAGGTGCCAAACCTCCCCGTCGATGTGAACTCTTGGGGGAGATAAGCCTGTTATCCCCGGGGTAGCTTTTATCCGTTGAGCGATGGCAATCCCACTTTCATACCACCGGATCACTAAGTCCTACTTTCGTACCTGCTCCACCCGTCGGTGTCGCAGTCAAGCAACCTTATGCCTTTGCACTCTTCGAATGGTTTCCGACCATTCTGAGGTTACCTTTGAGCGCCTCCGTTACTCTTTAGGAGGCGACCGCCCCAGTCAAACTGTCCACCTGACATTGTCCCAGACCCGGGTAACGGGCCATGGTTAGAAGTTAAGTATTACAAGAGAGGTATCCCACCGGCGACTCCACCTAGACTGGCGTCCAGATTTCTCAGTCTCCCTCCTATCCTGTACATGTAATACCCAACCTCAGTATCAAGCTACAGTAAAGCTCCACGGGGTCTTTCCGTCCTGTCGCGGGTAACCAGCATCTTCACTGGTACTACAATTTCACCGGGTGCGCTGTCGAGACAGTGCCCAAATCATTACGCCTTTCGTGCGGGTCAGAACTTACCTGACAAGGAATTTCGCTACCTTAGGACCGTTATAGTTACGGCCGCCGTTTACTGGGGCTTAAGTTCAAAGCTTCGTCCTTAGACTAACCTCTCCCCTTAACCTTCCAGCACCGGGCAGGCGTCAGCCCTTATACATCACCTTTCGGTTTAGCAAAGACCTGTGTTTTTGTTAAACAGTTGCTTGGGCCTATTCTCTGCGGCCTACCTAAGTAGGCACCCCTTCTCCCTAAGTTACGGGGTCATTTTGCCGAGTTCCTTAACAACGCTTCTCCCGTCGGCCTTAGGATTCTCTCCTCATCCACCTGTGTCGGTTTACGGTACGGGTACCTATCACGCAATAGCAGCTTTTCTCGGCAGTGTGGATTCAGCAACTTCTCTACTTTTATTTCGATCCCCATCACACTTCATCCTCGCCTAACGGATTTGCCTATTAGGTGCGACTTTGTGCTTGGCCCAGGATACCATTCCTGGGTTTGCTTATCCTCCTGCGTCCCTGCAGTTCTGATAATAGGTAGTACTGGAATATGAACCAGTTGTCCATCGACTACGACTTTCGTCCTCGCCTTAGGTCCCGACTTACCCAGAGCAGATCAGCTTTACTCTGGAAACCTTGGATATTCGGCCTACAAGATTCTCACTTGTATCTCGCTACTCATTCCGGCATTCTCACTTGTAATTACTCCACAGCTCCTTACGGTACTGCTTCTGCGTCGTTACAACGCTCCTCTACCAATCCACTATTGTGAATTCCATAGCTTCGGTGGTGTGTTTTAGCCCCGGACATTTTCGGCGCAAGATCTCTCGACTAGTGAGCTATTACGCACTCTTTGAATGAGTGGCTGCTTCTAAGCCAACATCCTAGTTGTCTTCGAAATCTCACATCCTTTTCCACTTAACACACACTTGGGGACCTTAGCTGATGGTCTGGACTGTTTTCCTTTTGACCACGTGTCTTATCACTCGTAGTCTGACTGCTGACGGTATCTTGATGGCATTCTTAGTTTGATATGCTTCGGTAAGCTTGTGGGCCCCCTAGGCAATTCAGTGCTTTACCTCCATTAGACTCCTATCAACGCTAGCCCTAAAGCTATTTCGAGGAGAACCAGCTATCTCCGGGTTCGATTGGAATTTCTCCGCTACCCACACGTCATCTCCACCTTTTTCAACAGATGTGAGTTCGGACCTCCATTACCTTTTACGGTAACTTCATCCTGCACATGGGTAGGTCACCCGGTTTCGGGTCTACTAACAATGACTATTTTGGCGCCCTATTCAGACTTGGTTTCCCTTCGGCTTCGTACCTCCTGGTACTTAACCTTGCCACAGCTAGTAACTCGCCGGACCGTTCTACAAAAAGTACGCGGTTGCGCATCATATGGCGCTTCCACTGCTTGTAAACATAGAGTTTCAGGTTCTCTTTCACTCCCCTCCCGGGGTTCTTTTCACCTTTCCTTCACAGTACTATGCGCTATCGGTCACCGAGGAGTATTTAGGCTTGGGGGGTGGTCCCCCCGGCTTCCCACAAGGTTTCTCGTGTCTCGTGGTACTCTGGATACTGCTAGGCTTCACTTGGATTTCGCTTACGGGATTATCACCCTCTTTGATGAGACTTTCCAGACTCTTCAGCTATCCGCATTCTTGCCATGACGCAGTCCTCAACCCCAGATTACAAGTAATCTGGTTTGGCCTGTTTCCCTTTCGCTCGCCGCTACTTAGGAAATCGATGTTTCTTTCTCCTCCTGAAGGTACTTAGATGTTTCAGTTCCCTTCGTTCCCTTCCTATAGTTATGTATTGGCTATAGGATGACAGAGGTTTGCTCTGCCAGGTTTCCCCATTCGGATATCTACGGATCAAAGTTTATTTGCAACTCCCCGTAGCTTTTCGCAGCTTATCACGTCCTTCATCGGCTCTCGGTGCCAAGGCATCCACTCTACGCTCTTAGTAGCTTGACCTATAATGATTAACTTTCGTTAATCGGTCGTTTGTGCCTTGTTAATCAACTTTCGTTGAATACAAAGAATATTTATTATCGGTTAAATTGTAGATTTTACACCCTGACAAACATTTTTGCACTAATGTGCGTGTACATTTATCGTTAGGCGCAAGTTATATTGCTATAACTTACAAATCTATTTTAAATTGTGTTTAGTTTTCAAAGTACAAATTGTCCTATTGTAAGGACAGTGGAGATTAAGGGATTCGAACCCTTGACCCCCTGCGTGCAAGGCAGGTGCTCTCCCAACTGAGCTAAACCCCCATATGGTGTTTTTTATTATTGAGTTAATCCTATCATCACTTCTTAAAAGTGAATAGGCCCGAGTGGACTCGAACCACCGACCTCACGCTTATCAGGCGTGCGCTCTAACCACCTGAGCTACGAGCCTATAAAATGTGGCAACCACTTACTCTCCCAGTCAGTCTCCCGACAAGTACCATCAGCCGCTTAGGTCTTAACCTACGTGTTCGGAATGGAAACGGGTGTTTCCCCTAAGCGCATCATCACCACAAATTTATTAGAATTCAATTTTACACTAGATCTTAAGCAACACCTCACCGCCGTTTCACTTCGGTTCGGTGCTTTGATAGTTACATCTAGCGATGAACTCTCAAAGCAAAACAGTAACTATTAAACCTTCGATTTCTATCCTTAGAAAGGAGGTGATCCAGCCGCACCTTCCGATACGGCTACCTTGTTACGACTTCACCCCAGTTATTGGTTTTGCCTTAGACGGCTCCCTCCCCGAAGGGTTGGGTCACCGGCGTTGGGCCCCCCCAACTCCCATGGTGTGACGGGCGGTGTGTACAAGACCCGGGAACGTATTCACCGCGACATTCTGATTCGCGATTACTAGCGATTCCAACTTCATGTAGTCGAGTTGCAGACTACAATCCGAACTGGGACTGCTTTTTTGAGGTTTGCTGACTCTCGCGAGATCGCTTCCCTTTGTAGCAGCCATTGTAGCACGTGTGTAGCCCTAAACATAAGGGGCATGATGATTTGACGTCATCCCCACCTTCCTCCAAGTTATCCCTGGCAGTCTCTCTAGAGTGCCCAACTCAATGCTGGCTACTAAAGATAGGGGTTGCGCTCGTTGCGGGACTTAACCCAACATCTCACGACACGAGCTGACGACAACCATGCACCACCTGTCACCAATGTCCTAGCAAGCTAGGAAAGAAGGCATTACCCTTCGGTCATCGGGATGTCAAGTTTAGGTAAGGTTCTTCGCGTTGCTTCGAATTAAACCACATGCTCCACCGCTTGTGCGGGTCCCCGTCAATTCCTTTGAGTTTCAATCTTGCGATCGTACTTCCCAGGTGGAATGCTTAATGTGTTAACTTCGGCACCGAGACCCGTAAGCCCCGACACCTAGCATTCATCGTTTACAGCGTGGACTACCAGGGTATCTAATCCTGTTTGCTCCCCACGCTTTCGTGCCTCAGCGTCAGTTATGGTCCAGAAAGCCGCCTTCGCTACTGGTGTTCCTCCGAATCTCTACGCATTTCACCGCTACACTCGGAATTCCACTTTCCTCTCCCACACTCTAGTTCATCAGTTTCAGAAGCAGCTTAGAGGTTGAGCCCCTAAATTTCACTTCTGACTTAACAAACCGCCTACGCACCCTTTACACCCAGTAAATCCGGATAACGCTCGCTCCCTACGTATTACCGCGGCTGCTGGCACGTAGTTAGCCGGAGCTTCTTAGTCAGGTACCGTCATTTTTTTCTTCCCTGCTGATAGAAGTTTACAATCCGAAGACCTTCTTCCTTCACGCGGCGTCGCTGCATCAGGCTTGCGCCCATTGTGCAATATTCCCCACTGCTGCCTCCCGTAGGAGTTTGGGCCGTGTCTCAGTCCCAATGTGGCCGTTCACCCTCTCAGGCCGGCTATGGATCGTCGCCTTGGTGGGCTGTTATCTCACCAACTAGCTAATCCAACGCGGGTCCATCCTATGCCGATAAAATCTTTACTATAACAATCATGCGATTGTCCATAGTTTATGCGGTATTAGCGTTCGTTTCCAAACGTTATCCCCCTGCATAGGGCAGGTTACCCACGCGTTACTCACCCGTCCGCCACTAAGTTCTAGGAGCAAGCTCCTATCACTTCGTTCGACTTGCATGTGTTAAGCACGCCGCCAGCGTTCATCCTGAGCCAGGATCAAACTCTCATATAAAAGTTTGTCCGTGTAGTATTTCTACTACTGACTATTTTACTTAGTACAAGTTGTACTGATTCTCATCTCTTATTAGAGACGTAATGAATCGACTGGTTTATAGTTACTATTTTGTTTTCAAAGTTCA